>NZ_CP170578.1:0-2400000 GCF_042756445.1 Oryzobacter terrae | reverse complement strand
CACCGCACCGGCGGCGGCGTGGGCGACCCCGAGCTCTTCGGCGACAGCGTGGCCGTGCTCGTCAGCGACCTGGCGCTCAGCGAGGCGACCCTCCTCATCGCGCCGACCACCCCGGAGGTCCGGGCCGCCTGGCGGCTCATGGCGGTCGAGCTCGTCGAGGGCCAGCTGCTCGACGTCACCCACACCGCCGACCGGCGCCGCGACCTCGCGACCTCGCGCCGGATCGCCCGGTTCAAGAGCGGCCGCTACACGATCAGCCGCCCCCTCCAGCTGGGCGCCCTCGTCGCCGGCGGCGGGCCCGACCTCGTCCGGCGCCTCGTGACGTGGGGCGACCTCGTCGGTGACGCCTTCGCCGTGCGCGACGACGTCCTCGGCGTGTGGGGCGACCCCGCCCTCACCGGCAAGCCCGCGGGCGACGACCTCCGCTCCGGCAAGCCGACCGCCCTCCTCTCCTGGGCCGCCGAGCTGCTCCCCGGTGCCGACCGCCCCCTCCTCGCGGCCTGCGACGCGGGCACGCTCGACGAGGCCGGGGTCACCGCGCTCGCGGCCGCCATGGACCGTGCCGGGGTGCGCGAGCGCGCCGAGACCGCCATCTCCGACAGCGCCGACCGCGCGCTGGCGCAGCTCGACGACCTCGGGGCCGACGACGAGGCGGCCACCGCCCTGCGCTCCCTCGTCGAGTCGATCGCGTGGCGCTCCGCGTGAGGACGACGTGAGGGTCGTCGTCGTCGGCGCGGGGCTGTCGGGCCTGGCCGCCGCCTGCCACCTGACCGCCGCGGGCCACGACGTCACCGTCCTCGAGCGCGAGGCCGAGGTCGGCGGGCGGGCCGGGACGCTGCGGCTCGGGGACTTCCGCTTCGACACCGGCCCGGTGGTCATGACGATGCCCGAGCTCCTCCACGCCCCGATCCGGGCCGTGGGCGGCGACCCCGACGCCCTCGTGCCGATGACCCGCCTCGACCCGGCCTACCGCGCCGTCTACGCCGACGGCAGCGAGCTGCACGTGCGGGCCGACATGGCCGACCTGCGCGAGGAGGTGCGCAGAGTCATCGGCGAGGAGGACGCGCGCGGGCTCGACCGCTTCCTCGTCTGGCTCGAGAAGCTCCACACCGCCGAGTTCGAGACCTTCATCGACCACAACTACGCCTCGCCGCTCGACCTCGTCCGCCACCCCGCCACCGCGGCGCAGCTGCTCCGGCTCGGCGGGCTCGGGGCCCTGGGCCCGACCGTCGAGCGCTTCTTCACCGACGACCGGCTGACCCGGATCTTCAGCTTCCAGGCGCTCTACGCCGGGGTCGCTCCCGCGAAGGCCCGGGCCCTGTTCGCCGTCATCACGTACATGGACACCGTCCGTGGGGTCTTCCACCCCGAGGGCGGGATGCACGCGGTGCCGCGCGGGATGGCTCGGGCCCTCACCGACGCCGGGGTGTCCGTGCACCTCGGGGTCGAGGTGTCGGCGGTCCTGCGCCGGTCCGACGGCGCCGTCGCCGGTGTCGCGACGGCCGACGGCGAGAAGGTCGCGGCCGACGCCGTCGTCTGCACCCTGGACCTGCCGGTCGCCTACGAGCGGCTGCTCCCCGACGTCCCGGGCCCCCGGTCCGTGCGGAAGGGAAGCTACTCGCCGTCGTGCGTCGTCTGGCACGTCGGCGCCACCGGCTCGCCGGGCGCGCACCTGCGGCACCACAACATCCACTTCGGGGCCGACTGGGACGGGGCCTTCGAGGCGCTCGTCGACCGCGGCGATCTGATGCCCGACCCGTCCCGGCTCGTCACCGTCCCCACCGTCTCCGACCCCACCGCCGCGCCGGCCGGGTCGACGAGCATGTACGTGCTGGAACCGGTGCCGCACACCGGGTCCGGGCTCGACTGGGCCCGCGAGTCCGGCCCGATGCGCGAGCGGCTGCACGCCTTCCTCGAGGCCGGCGGCTACCCCACCGACGTCCGCGAGGAGCTCCTCGTGACGCCCGACGACTGGGCCGCGCAGGGGATGCACCTCGGGACCCCGTTCGCCCTGGCGCACACGTTCACCCAGTCGGGCCCCTTCCGGCCGTCGAACGTCGACCGCCGGGTCCCCGGGCTCGTCTTCGCCGGCTCCGGGACCACCCCGGGTGTCGGCATCCCGATGGTCCTCGTCAGCGGCAAGCTCGCCGCCGAGCGGGTGCAGGAGTACGCGGGGGCCGCCCGGCCCCGCGCCCGGGTGGCCGCCCGATGACGACGTCCTCCCGGGCCGACGTCGTCGCGGAGGGCTACGCGCGGTGCGCGCGCATCACCCGCGAGAACGGCACGACGTACTGGTGGGGCACCCGCCTGCTGCCCGAGGACGCCCGCCGCCACGTCCACGCCGTCTACGCCCTCGCCCGGCTCGCCGACGACATCGTCGACGACGCGGGGCCCGAGCCCGGACCCGGGACCGAGGCGGCCCTCACGGCCTTCGAGGACCGCTTCTTCACCGCCCTCGCCGCCGGGCGCTCGAGCGACCCCGTCACCGCGGCCGTCGTCACCACGGTGCGCGAGCGCCACATCGACGAGCAGTGCTTCCACCGGTTCTTCCGTGCCATGCGCACCGACCTCACCCGGCGCGAGTACGAGACGTGGGGCGACCTCCTGGGCTACATGGACGGCAGCGCCGCGGTCATCGGCGAGATGATGCTGCCCGTGCTGGAGCCGGCCGCGGAGTCGACGGCGGCGGCACGCTCGCTCGGCCTCGCCTTCCAGCTGACGAACTTCCTGCGCGACGTCGGCGAGGACCTCGACCGAGGGCGCGTCTACCTCCCGCAGGAGGACCTCCGGCGGTTCGGCGCCGACCCGAGGGAGCGTCGGGTCACCCCCGAGTGGCGTGCCCTCATGGCCTTCGAGATCGAGCGCAACCGACGGCTGTACCGCGAGGCCGACGCCGGGCTCCCCGCGCTCCCCCTGCAGGCCCGCCGCTGCGTCGCGACCGCCCGGGTCCTGTACTCGCGCATCCTCGAGCGCATCGAGGCCGCCGACCACGACGTGTTCTCCTCCCGCGCACGCGTCCCCGTGGCGGCGAAGGCAGCGCTGGCCGCGCGGATGGTCGTGGCCCGCGAACCGATGCGCCTCGTCCACGCCGACCGGGCGAGCCGCGACCCGCACGAGGGCGCCTGGGTGTCCGACCACGCCGTCGTCCTCGTCGACGAGTCCGGTGCCGCCGTCGGCGAGGCGCCGAAGTCGGTCGTCCACCACGACGACACCCCCCTGCACCTCGCGTTCTCCTGCTACGTCCTCGACCCCGAGGGCCGCCTGCTCGTGACGACGCGGGCGGCGAGCAAGCCGAGCTTCCCGGGCGTCGTGACGAACACGGTCTGCGGCCACCCGACCCCGGGTGAGGACCTCGGCGACGCCGTCCGGCGCCGGGCCCGCACCGAGCTCGGCGTCGACGTCGGCGACCTCCGGCTCGTCCTCCCCCGGTTCCGCTACCGCGCGGCGATGAACGGGATCGTCGAGAACGAGGTGTGCCCGGTCTTCGTCGGGTTCGCCGAGTCCGACTCCGTCACACCGGATCCCGAGGAGGTCAGCGACGCCCGCTGGGTCCCTTGGGCCGAGTTCTCGGCCGAGGTCCTCGCCGGTCGCTGGACCGTCTCACCGTGGGCTGCCGAGCAGGTGCCCCTCCTCGCGGCCCTGGGCCCGGACCCGCGCGGGTGGGCTGCGGCACCTCGCTGCGACCTGCCGGCCGCCGCCACCCTGGGCCCCGGCGCCGAGGCGGCCTGACCGTGGACGACCGCTACCAGTACCTCCTCCTCATGGCCGGGTGCCTGGCCATCACCCTGCCGCTCGAGGTCGTCCTGCGGGCCCGCGTCTACCGGCGCCCCCGCCGCCTCCTGCTGGCCCTGCTGCCGATGCTCGTCGTGTTCCTCGCGTGGGACGTCCTCGGGATCGTCCGGGGGCACTGGACCTACAGCGAGCGGTACACGACCGGGATCCTCCTGCCCCTCGACATCCCGCTCGAGGAGCTCGTCTTCTTCGTCGTCGTCCCGATCTGCGCCCTGCTCACCTACGAGGCGGTCGGGACGGTGCTCGGGTGGCGGCGCGAGCGGGGGTCGCGCGATGCCTGAGTACACCGCGCTCGCCGTGCTGTCGGTCGTCGTCGTCCTGCTCCTCGAGCGGTTCTGGTTCCGCAGCGGGCTGCTGCGCCAGGGGCGGTTCTGGCTCGCCATGGTCATCGTCTACGCCTTCCACGTCCTCGTCGACGGGTGGCTGACGAAGCTGTCGGCGCCGATCGTCATCTACGACGAGGACCAGATCACCGGGGTGCGCATCCCGTGGGACATCCCCGTCGAGGACTACCTCTTCGGGTTCAGCATGATCGTGCTCACCCTGCTCCTCTGGCTGCGCGCCGGACGGGCCGAGGACGCCCTCGCCGCGGGGACGGGCCGCGCCGACACCACCGACGACCCGGAGGCCCGCCGATGACGCGCGACGACTGGGACCTCGCCGACGCCTTCGACCGCGCCGCCCCCACGTACGACGCGATGGTCGCCCTGTCGCCGGGGTACCACGACCAGCTGCGCACGGCCGCCGAGGCGCTCGTCGCCCGGCTTCCCGACGCCCCGTCGGGGACCGGTCGCCCGGTCACCGTCCTCGACCTCGGCTGCGGCTCGGGCGCGTCCACCCGCGCGGTCCTCACGGCCTGGTCCACCCGGGGCCGCGACCCGGCCGCCCTGCGCGTCACCGGGGTCGACGCCTCCGACGGGATGGTCGCCCAGGCGCGCGGCAAGGCCTGGCCCTCGACCGTCGAGCTCGTCGTGTCCGACGCGGTGGCCCACCTCGAGTCCCTGGCGGACGGCTCGGTCGACGGCGTGCTCGGGGCCTACCTGCTGCGCAACGTCCCCGACCGCGCGCGCCTCGTCCGCGAGGTCGCCCGCGTCCTGGCTCCCGGCGGGGCGATCGTCGTCCACGACTACTCGGTCGCCGGGTCGCTGCGGGCGCGGGCCGTCTGGGCCGCGGTGTGCCACGGCGTCATCATCCCGCTCGCCGTCCTCAAGCGCTCCGACGTCCCCCTCCACCGGTACCTCTACACGAGCGTGCGCGACTTCGACGCGGTCGAGACGGTCTGCGACCGGCTCCTCGTCGCGGGCCTCGTCGACGTGCGGCACCGCTCCTACCCCGGGTGGCAGGACGGCGTCGTCCACACCGTCGTCGGGTCGAAGCCCTCGTGAGCCCGCCCCTGGTCCCCCGACCCTCGCCGCGGTGGCGTCCCGGCCGCGACCGGCGCGCCGAGTTCCACCCGCCTCCCGAGCCGGCACCCGTCGGCCCGGGAGCCCCCAGCACCCCCGGAGAGCGCCACGTCGTCGTCGTCGGGGGCGGGATCGCCGGCCTCACGGCGTCCCTGGCCCTCGCCGAGCGGGGGGTGCGGGTGACGCTGCTGGAGCGGGACGGCCGCCTCGGCGGCCGGGTCCGGTCGTGGCCGGTGGCCCTGCCCGACGGCGCCGAGGGCCACATGAGCCGCGGCTTCCACGCGTTCTTCCGGCAGTACTACAACCTGCGGGCCGTCCTGCGCCGCGTCGACCCCTCCCTCGACGCGCTCCGGCCGCTCGACGACTACCCGCTCGCCCGGGCCGGCGGCGGGCTCGACTCCTTCGCCGGCATCCCCCGGACGCCGCCGTGGAACCTCGCGTCGTTCGTGGCGCGCAGCCCGAGCTTCGACCTCGCCGGGCTCGCGGCCGTCGACGTCGAGGCCGCGCTCGGGCTGCTCGACGTCGACTTCCCCGACACCTTCGTCGCCCTCGACGGCGTCAGCGCGGCCGAGGTGCTCGACCGGCTGCGGTTCCCCGAGGGCGCACGCCACCTCGCGCTCGAGGTCTTCGCCCGCAGCTTCTTCGCCGACCCCCGGGAGTTCTCCGGGGCCGAGCTCGTCGCGATGTTCCACCTGTACTTCGTCGGCTCGGCCGAGGGCCTGCTCTTCGACGTCCCGCGCGACGACTACGACTCGACCCTGTGGTCGCCGCTCGGTCGCCACCTCCACGGGCTCGGGGTCGAGGTCCGCACCGCGAGAGAGGTCCGCTCGGTCACCGAGGTCGACGGCGCCCTCCGCGTCCTGCACGGCCCACCCGGCAGCGCCGAGCAGGAGTGGTCGCCGGCCGACGGCGTCGTCGTCGCCCTGGACCCGAGCGGGCTGCGCCGGCTCACCTCCGCGTCACCGGGTCTCGGCGGCGACGGCCCCTCGGCGCGGGCCTGGCGGGAGTCGGTCGCCGACGTCCGCTCGGCCCCGGCGTTCGCCGTGTGGCGGCTCTGGCTGTCGGGCCGGGTCGCCGAGCACCGCGCGCCCTTCCTCGGTACGAGCGGCTACGGCCCCGTCGACAACGTCTCGGTCCTGGAGCGCTTCGAGGACCACGCGGCGAGATGGGGCGCGGCGCACGGTGGTTCGGTCGTCGAGCTGCACGCCTACGCGCTCCCCGAGGGGACCGACGAGGCCGACCTCCGTGGCCGGATGCTCGCCGAGCTGCACCGCCTCTACCCCGAGACCGCCGGGCTGGGCACCGTCCACGAGGA
Organism: Oryzobacter terrae; assembly: GCF_042756445.1. GTDB lineage: Bacteria > Actinomycetota > Actinomycetes > Actinomycetales > Dermatophilaceae > Oryzobacter > Oryzobacter terrae. The sequence continues at coordinate 2,393,490 of NZ_CP170578.1, read as the reverse complement.
GTGGCTCGTCGAGCGCGACTGCGTCCTCGTCGGCCTCGAGCCGTGGGCGTCGCGCCCGGGCGTCGTCACGCCCGACCCGCGCCTCGTCCTCGCCGGCGACGCGATCCGGTGCGACCTCCCCGTCGCCCTCATGGAGCGGGCCGCGACGACCGGATGGCTCGCGGCCGACCGCCTCCTGACGTCGTGGGGCCTGCCGGGCCACGGCGTGTGGTCGGCCCCGACCCGGTCGCGGTTCGGGCCCGTGCCGCGGCTCGCCCGCGCAGGGATCCGGGCCTACCGCTCGGCGGCGGCGCGGCGCAGCTCGTAGAGCCGGGCGGCGTAGACGAGGTCGTCGGCCCACAGCTGGGTGGCCGAGGCGCGCATCCCGACCCGCACGAGCGGCGCGAGCGAGCGGGCCACCCGGAACCCGGTGCGCTCGGAGGTCGCCACGACGGCCTCGGTCATCACCGTCGCCGCGGGGTGCACGCCGGGGGCGGTGAGGGGGGTCGCGTGCGTCTCGACGACGCTCCCGACGCCCTCGCCACCGGTGATCGTCATGACGACGGTGTGCGAGTCGGGACAGGTGAACTCGGCCCGCACGGGGACGGCGAAGGTCCTACCGAGCCGGTACGCGACGTCGAGGACGAGCCGGTCGGGGCTCGACGCCCGGTCGTCGACGGCGAGGTCGCTGAACGCGTAGGGGTGCAGCCAGGCCCCGTGCCAGGGGTCGAGGCGGTTCGCCACGACGTCGCGCGGCTCGCACACGGCCGGCAGGGAGATGACCGACGCGATGGCGCCGGCGGGGTCGGGTCGGGTGGCGAGGACCGGAAGGGGTGTGGGCTCGACGCCCTCCTCCACCGGGCCGACGCGGACCCAGAGCAGGACGCCGTCGTCGTGGGCCGCGAAGGTGCGCCAGGCGCCGTCGCCCGCACGGCCGAGCGGCATCCCGTGCCAGCGGCACAGCACCGTGCCCTCGACGACGTCGCAGTCGGCGAGCGGGGCCCCGAGGTGCGGACACGCCCCGGGCCCGGCGAGGAGGGAGCCGTCGGCGTCGCGCCAGAGGACGACCTCGCGGCCGGCCACCGTCCGCAGCAGCGTCCGCCCGTGGCCGAGCTCGGTCGAGGCGGCCGCGACGAGCCAGCCGTGCGTGGGGCGACCGAGGGCGTCCTCGACCGCCGCGTCGATCCGGGCCGGCCTCGCCTCGCGCCACGTGCCCCGCAGGTGGGCGGGGGGCGTCTGCGGGAGCCGGCGCACCGGGACCCGGCGCCGGACCTCGGCGCGCCAGGAGCGGTCGGTGCGCAGGAGGCTCACCCCGCCACGCTAACCCGCGGGCGGCGCCGGCGACCAGAGCCTCGACGCACGCACGAGCGGGAGGGCGCGTGGACGGCGCGCAGACGGCGCGGGGAGGACACTGGGCCGATGGACATCCGGTCGGCGGGCGTGTGGGTGACCGCCGCCGAGCTGCGGGTCGCGGCGACCGGGCCGCGCCCCCCGGAGGAGGTCTGGGACCGCTACACCCGTCCCGCCGCGTGGCCGACGTGGGCGCCCCACCTCCGCGAGGTCGACCACCCGCACGAGACGGTCCGTCCGGGGACCACCGGGCGGGTCACCGGGGTCGGCGGGCTCGTCGCGGTCTTCCACGTCGACGCGGTCGACGAGGAGGCGCGGCGCTGGACGTGGCGAGCCCGTTCGGGACCGGTCCGGCTGGCCTTCGAGCACGGGGTCGACGCGGCCACCCCGGAGTCCGGACACCCCGGGGGCAGCACCGCCTGGATCCTCGCCCGGGGCCCCGGGCCGCTCGTCCTCGGCTACGCGCCCCTGGCGCGGTGGGCGCTGGGTCGGCTCGTCGCCGACGACTGAGCGGCGGCGCTCCTCACCGGTCCGCGGTCGTCCGCGTGAGGCGGTCGTGCAGCGGCAGGAGATCGCGCTCAGGCGGCGGGTGCGACCGGGGTCGGGTCGGCGGTGATGACGATGCCGACCCGCGGCGCCGGCCGTCGCCCGACGAGCCCTCCGACGCGGTCGGCGATCGTCGCGAACCGCGCCGGGAACCCGTACTTCGCGACGACGGCGCGGCGGACGGCCGCGATCCCCTCGGCGTCCCGCAGGACCTCGGCGGTCCCGCGGTACGTCGGCGCCCCGGGCTCGACCTGGCCCCGGATGGAGCAGGCGCGCAGCTCGACGCGGGTGGTGTGCGCCAGGCGCTTGGTCTTGCCCGTCCCGTCGACCGAGATGACGACGAGACGGCTGGGGTCGCCCTCGGCGGGCGAGATCCAGACGGGGGTGGCGACGCCCTCCCCCGTGCGGCGGAAGGTCGTCAGCTCGGCGTACTTCGCTGCGGCCAGGGGGTGCGGCGAGGGGTGTCCCGCGGTCTCGGTCATGGCCTCAGGGTAGGTCCGGCCGTCCCGGCAGAGGCCCGGGTGGCGAGCTCTGCGTCCCCCGATGCGCGAGATCGGCCCGGGTACCGCTACGCTTGACCTCAGTTGTTGAGCTTTCCGTTGTGCAGTGGTTGCAGGATCGTCCCGCCGGGGCGAGAGGCGCTTTCTGAGCAGAGGTACGCACCAGGCATCACCAACGTGGAGGCCACCGATTCGTGGTGGCGCTCCTCCCTCAGAAAGAAGGCCAAGTTATGGCTACTGGCACCGTGAAGTGGTTCAACGCCGAGAAGGGCTTCGGCTTCATCGCCCCCGACGACGGCTCCGCCGACGTCTTCGCCCACTACTCGGCGATCAACTCGAACGGCTACCGCTCGCTCGACGAGAACGCCAAGGTCGAGTACGAGACCCAGCAGGGCCCGAAGGGCCCGCAGGCCGCGAACATCTCGGTCATCGGCTGAGCATCGCGCCACCTCGCGTCCCGTAGGGACGCACCCACGACCGCCGTCCGGACTCCGGGCGGCGGTCGTGCGTCGTCGGGCACTAGCGTTCGGCCATGACCGCGCGGATCGACCTCAACGCCGACCTCGGGGAGTCCTTCGGCACCTGGGTGCTCGGCGACGACGAGGCGATGCTCGACGTCGTGACGAGCGCCAACGTCGCCTGCGGGTTCCACGCCGGGGACGCGAGCACGATCCGGCGCACCGTCGCCGCCGCGGCCGCCCGCGGGGTCGCCGTCGGCGCACAGGTCGGCTACCGCGACCTCGCCGGCTTCGGCCGCCGCCGGATCAACATGGACCCGGTCGACCTCACCGCCGACGTCCTCTACCAGCTCGGCGCGCTCGAGGCGATGTGCCGCGTGGCCGGCACCCGCGTCGCGTACGTCAAGCCGCACGGCGCCCTCTACACGACCGCGGCGGTCGACGAGGTCCAGGCCGGAGCCGTCGTCGAGGCCGTCGCCACCTACGACCGCACCCTCCCGCTCCTCGGCCTGCCCGGCTCGGTGCTCCTCTCGCTCGCGGCGGACGCCGGCGTGCCCACGGTCGCCGAGGCCTTCGCCGACCGCGGGTACACCGCGTCGGGCCACCTCGTCCCCCGCGGTGCCGAGGGCGCCCTGGTCCACGACCCCGACGAGGTCGCGGCACGCGTCCTGCGGCTCGTCACCGAGGGCACGGTCGTCGCGGTCGACGGCTCGGTCGTCGAGGTCGCGGCCCGGTCGGTGTGCACCCACGGCGACACCCCGGGAGCGGTCGAGGTCGCGCGGGCGGTGCGCTCGGCGCTCGAGGCGGCCGGCGTCGTCGTCTCCTCGTTCGTCGAGCCCTCCGCCGGGTCGTGAGCGGGATCCCGGTCGAGGTCCTCCCGGTCGGCGAGGGCGGGCTGCTCCTCGAGGTCGCCGACCTTCCCTCGGTCCTCGCGCTCGCCGGGGTGCTGCGCCCCCTCGCCGGGGTCGCGGTCGGGCCGTGGCGGCGGGTCACCGACGTCGTCCCGGCCGCCGGCACCGTCCTCCTCGCCACGAGCGAGGGCGCCGACCTCGCGGCGCTCGCCGCCGACGTCCGACGGCTCGCCGCCTCCGCGGACCCGACCCCGGCGGCGGGTGCGGGGGCCGCGGACGACCCGGTGGTCGAGGTCCCGGTCGTGTACGACGGGCCCGACCTCGACGAGGTCGCCCGCCTCACCGGCCTGGCGCCGGAGGAGGTCGTCACCGCCCACACCGGTACGCCGTGGCAGGTCGCCTTCGGCGGCTTCGCGCCCGGGTTCGCCTACCTCGTGGGTGGCGACCCGCGCCTGGCCGTCCCGCGCCGGGACACCCCGCGCGCGAGCGTCCCCGCCGGGTCGGTCGGCCTCGCCGGCGCGTACTCGGGCGTCTACCCGAGGTCCTCGCCCGGTGGGTGGCAGCTCCTCGGGGTGACCGACGCCGTCCTGTGGGACGTCGACCGCGACCCGCCGGCCCTCCTGGCACCGGGTCACACGGTGCGCTTCGTCGCCGTCGACCGCGCCGGGCGCGCGGAAGGGCCCGCCGACGGCGGGACCGGGTCGTGACCCCCTCCCTCGAGGTGCTCGCCACCGGACCCCTCGTCCTCGTCGAGGACGAGGGCCGGCCGGGGCACGCCGCCGTCGGGGTCCCGCACTCGGGTGCCGCCGACCTCGGGGCGCACCGCCTCGGCGCCCGGCTCGTCGGGCACGACCCGTCGCTCGCCTCCCTCGAGGTGCTCCTCGGCGGGCTCGCCGTCCGGGCACGGGGACGCCTCACCGTCGCCCTCACCGGGGCCCTCGCTCCCGCCACGGTCGACGGCCGCCCCGTCGCGCACGCGTCCGTCGTCGACGTCCCCGACGGGGCGGTCCTGCGCCTCGGGACACCGCCGCACGGGCTGCGCACCCACCTCACGGTGCGCGGCGGCATCGACGTCGCGCCGGTGCTCGGGTCGAGGTCGGCCGACACGATGTCGGGGCTCGGCCCACCGCCGGTGCGGCCCGGCGACGTCCTGCCCGTCGGGTCTCCCGGCCCGTCGTTCCCCACCGTCGACCACGCCGTCCAGCGGGCGGCCCCCCACACCGGGACGACCGTCCTGCGTTGCCTCCCCGGGCCACGCGCCTCGTGGGTGGGTGACGACGAGCGCCTCGGAGGACTGCTCGGCCCGGTGTTCACCGTCGGCGGCGACAGCGACCGGATCGGCCTGCGACTCACCGGGTCCCGGGTCGAGCGCACCCCGGAGCACCGGGACCTCGAGCTCCCGAGCGAAGGGCTCGTCCGGGGCGCCGTCCAGGTCCCACCCGGCGGCGAGCCCGTCGTCTTCCTCGCCGACCACCCCGTCACCGGTGGCTACCCGGTCGTCGCCGTCCTCGACCCGGACTCCGCCGACCGTGCGGCCCAGCTCCGTCCCGGCGACCGGGTACGCCTCTCCCGCTGACCGCGTCAGAGGGGTGGTGCGGCCGCACCGCCGCGGTGGCCGCCGGTCAGGGCCCCGGAGCGTCCCAGCCGTACGTGACCTCGGGTCGGCCGACCCCGGGGTAGCGGTTGCCGCGTCGCGCGCGGCCGCTGTCGACGAGGTGCTCGGCGTACCGGCGGGCCGTGACCCGGCTGACCCCGAGGGCGTCGCCGAGCTCGGCGGCCGACATCGCGGCGCCGGCGTCGCGCAGCACCGCGGACGCGCGCCCGAGGAGGTCCTCGGTCATCCCCTTCGGGACCGTCGGCGCGGACGCCGGTCGCAGCCGGGCGATCATCGAGTCGACCTGCGCCTGGGTGTCGGCCTCGGCCGCCCCGCCGAGCTGCTCGCGGTAGGCGCGGTAGGCCTCGAGCCGGTCGCGCAGGGTCGGGAAGACGAAGGGCTTGAGGACGTACTGGACGACCCCGAGCGAGACGGCGGAGCGGACCATCTCGAGGTCGCGCTGTGAGGTGACGGCGATGACGTCGGCGCCGTGGCCGTGGCCGCGCATCGCCCGCACGACGTCGAGCCCGGGCAGGTCGGGCAGGCCCATGTCGAGGAGGACGAGGTCGACCGTCTCGCGGTCGAGGTGGCGCAGGGCGTCGCGGGCCGTCAGGGCCACCCCGGACACGGCGAACCCGCTCACCCGCCCGACGTAGGCGGCGTGCGCCTCGGCGACGACGGGGTCGTCCTCGACGACGAGGACGTCGATCCGGCCGTCGGGCGTCACGAGGCGCCGTCCGGGTCCAGGGGCAGGGTGACGGTGACCCGACCGCCGGGAGGCGCTCCGAGCTCGAGGCTCCCGCCGAGCCGGGTCACGGTGTGCCGCACCAGTGCCAGCCCGAGCCCGCGCCCTCCGGCGCCGTCGGACGGCTTGGTCGAGAACCCCCGCTCGAGGACGCGCTCGCGCAGCCCGTCGGGGATCCCTGGCCCGGTGTCGGAGACGACGAGCTCGAGGTGGTCGCCGTCGGTGTGGGACGTCAGCTCGACCCGGCGCTCGCCCGCGGTGCCCGTGACGGCGTCGAGGGCGTTGTCGACGAGGTTGCCGACGACGGTGACGACGTCACGCGCCGACGCGGTCCCCGCCGGCCAGGTGAGGTCGGGGTCGATGACGAGGTCGACGCCGCGCTCGTGCGCCTCGGCCGACTTGCCGAGCAGCAGCGCCGACAGCGCGGGGTCCTCGACCCCTGCGACGACCCGGTCGGTGAGGACCTGCGCCCGCGCGAGCTCCTCGGTCGCGAACTCGACCGCCCGCTGCGGGTGCCCGAGCTCGATGAGCGAGACCATCGTGTGCAGCCGGTTGCTCGACTCGTGCGCCTGCGAGCGCAGCGCCTCGGTGAGGCTGCGGGCCTGCCCGAGCTCGCCGGTCAGCTCCTCGAGGTCGGTGCGGTCGCGGATCGTCACGACCGACCCGAGGTCCTCGCCGTCGCGCAGCGCCCGCGACTTGTTGACGACGAGGACGCGCCGCTCCGTGACGTGGAGGTCGTCCTCGCGGCCCTCCTCGTCGGTCATCGCGGCGACGAGGGGCCCCGCGAGGCCGAGGTCGGCGACGAGAGCGCCCGAGGGGTCGCCGTCCAGCCCGAGGAGGCGCACGGCCTCGTCGTTCGCCAGCCGCACCCGGCCGCCGGGGTCGACGAGGACGAGCCCCTCGGTCACCGAGTGCAGGACGGCGTCGTGGTGGTCGTGCATCGTCTGCAGCTCGCGGGCCGACAGGCCCCGCGTCTGGCGCCGCACCCGGCGGGCGATGAGTGCGGCCCCGAGTCCCCCGAGGACGCCCGCGACGACACCGGCGACGGCGAGCGGCACGAGCTCGGCCGACATCAACTCGTCGACGTCACCCTCGCTCACCCCCACGGCGACGAGCCCGACGACCCGGCCGTCGTCGAGGACCGGCACGACGGCACGACGGCTCGGCCCCAGGGTGCCGACGTAGTCCTCGAGGACCGTCCCGCCGGCGAGCGCGGCCTCGGTGGTGCCGAGGAACCGCTTGCCGATCTGGGTGGGGTCGGGGTGGCTGTAGCGGATCCGCTCGGGGCTCATGACGACGACGAAGTCGGTCGCGGTGCGCAGCCGGACGCCCTCGGCGAGGGTCTGCAGGGCGCCGGAGGTGTCGCGCGAGATCACGCCCTCGACGACCTCCGGCTCGGCCGCCACCGACTGCGCGACGGCGAGCACCTGGGTCGTCGCCTGCTGGGTCACCGCGCGGCGGGCCTGCGCGTACGCGGCGGCCAGCCCGGCGAGGACGACGGTGGCCACGAGGGCGACGACGAGGGCCGTGGTCTGCGCCGCGACGCTGCGCCTCAACACGCGCTCAGGCCCGGATCGCGGCAGGGTGGTCCGTGAACACTGCGTACACAACGGTGACGATAGCCCGCGCGTTCGCGACCCTCGATCGACGGCACCCGCCCGGACAAAGGAGTTCGCGCCATGAGCAGCACCCTCGACAGGCCCACGACGCCCGAGGACACCCCGCCCACCGAGACGAAGCGGGACCGCACCCACTTCCTCTACATGGCGGTCATCGTCGCCATGCTCGCCGGCATCGCCGTGGGCTTCCTCTTCCCGGAGTTCGGCAAGGAGCTCAAGCCGCTCGGGACCTTCTTCGTCAACCTCATCAAGATGATGATCGGCCCGATCATCTTCGTGACGATCGTCCTCGGCATCGGCTCGGTGAAGCGCGCGGCCCAGGTCGGCAAGGTCGGCGGGCTCGCGCTCGGCTACTTCGTCGCGATGTCGACCGTCGCGCTGGCCATCGGCCTCGTCGTCGGCAACATCGTCAAGCCCGGCGCCGGACTCAACCTCACCGACGAGCTCGCCAAGAGCGGCCAGGAGGCCGCCGCCACCGAGGCCGAGTCGACGACCGACTTCATCCTCGGTCTCGTCCCCGACACCCTCGTGTCGGCGCTGACCTCCGGCTCGGTCCTGCAGGCGCTGCTCGTCGCCCTCCTCGTCGGCTTCGCGCTGCAGAAGATGGGCCCGTCGGGCGAGCCGATCCTGCGCGGCATCAAGCACGTCGAGAAGCTCGTCTTCCGGCTCATGGCGATGATCATGTGGCTCGCGCCCGTCGCGGCGTTCGGCGCGATGGCCGCCGTCGTCGGCGCCACCGGCATCGACGCCCTCAAGAGCCTGGGCCTGATCATGGTGGCGTTCTACGTCACCTGCGCGATCTTCGTCTTCGGCATCCTCGGCACCATGCTGCGGGTCGTCGCGGGCATGAACGTCTGGTCGCTCTTCCGGTACCTCGGCCGCGAGTTCCTCCTCATCCTGTCGACGTCGTCCTCGGAGTCCGCGCTGCCGCGGCTCATCGCGAAGATGGAGCACCTCGGGGTCTCCCGCCCGGTCGTCGGCATCACCGTCCCGACCGGCTACTCGTTCAACCTCGACGGCACCGCGATCTACCTGACGATGGCCTCGCTGTTCATCGCCGAGGCGCTCGACAAGCCGTTCAGCCTGGGCCAGCAGGTCTCGCTGCTCGTGTTCATGATCATCGCGAGCAAGGGCGCCGCCGGTGTCACGGGCGCCGGGCTGGCGACCCTCGCCGGTGGCCTGCAGTCGCACCGCCCCGACCTCGTCGACGGCGTCGGCTTCATCGTCGGCATCGACCGGATGATGAGCGAGGCGCGCGCGCTGACGAACTTCGCGGGCAACGCCATCGCCACGGTCCTCATCGGGACGTGGGTCGACGAGATCGACAAGGAGCAGTGGCAGGCGGTCCTCGCCGGCGACCGCCCCTTCGACGAGGCGACGATGATCGACGAGCACGACGAGCCGGGTCCCGACCAGCGCGACCTCGTCGGCGACCCGCTCTCCCGCACCCAGGGCCACTGACACCACTCACCGAGTGCTGCCGGGCAGGTCGTGTCGCGATCACGACACGTCCTGCCCGGTAGGTCGCGGTTCAGGTGAGGGCGAGGACGAGCACGACGACGGTGACGACGACGAACCCGATCCGGGAGAGCCGGCTGCTGTGGGGGCTCCATCCGGGGTCGGCCATGCCGGACACCGTAGGGGCCGTGCTCAGCCCGTGGGGGAGACCGAGACGACCACCTTGCCGCGAGCCTTCCCCGCGGCAACGTGGTCGATCGCCGTCGCGGCCTTCTCGAACGGCGCCACGAGGTCGATGATCGGCCGCACGGCTCCGGTGGCGACGATGGCGTCGAGCTCGGCGAGGTCGGTGCCGAGCTCCTTCGACACGTGCATGACGAGCCGTTGCCGCACGAACGGGCTGAGCAGCGCCGCGGCCATCGAGTGGTGCAGGCCGGCGGTGAGCCGACCCCCGCTCTCGGTCCCGATGCAGACGAGGGTGCCGCGCTCGGTGAGGACGCCGCGCAGCTCGCGCCGTGGGCGGTTGCTCGCGATGTCGAGGACGACGTCGTAGCGGACGCCCTCGGCGTCGAGGGCGTCGCGGCTGCGGTCGAGGACGTGGTGGGCGCCGAGGCGGCGCGCGAGGTCGGCGGCTCCGGGGCCGCAGACCGCCGTGACCGTGGCGCCGGCGGCCGTGGCGAGCTGGACGGCGAGGTGGCCGACCCCGCCGGAGGAGCCGACGACGAGCACGCGCTGCCCCGGGGCGACGCCGGCGCCCCGGATCGCCTGGTGGGCGGTGAGCCCCGAGACGGGCAGGGCGGCGGCCTCCTCGGTCGAGAGGTCCGCCGGCGGGTGGGCGATGCGACGCACCGAGGTGACGACGAGCTCGGCGAGGGAACCGTCGGCGGTGCCGTGGACGGGGTCGCCCACCGCCCAGCCGGGGACGCCCGGGCCCACCGCCTCGACCGTGCCGGCGAAGTCACGCCCGGGGGTGCGGTACCGCGGCCCGGGGGTGCGCAGGCCGAGCCCGAGGCGGGCCAGGAGCGGGGTCCCGGTCATGACGTGCCACGTGCCCCGGTCGACGGCCGCCGCGCCGACGCGGACGAGCACCTCGCCCTCCCCGGGCCTCGGGTCGGGCAGGTCGGCGACCCGGAGCTGCTCGGTGCCGCCGTACTGGTCCTGGACGATGGCGCGCATCGCGCCCTCCTTACGGTGTAAGTTCATGGATCGCGAGAACGGTAGCCTTACGTCGTAAGATGGCGCAAGGCCGCACCCCTCCGGGATCTCCCTGACCCGACCCTGATCCGCCGCCCGACCCAACCGCGCCCGCCCCACCGCCCGAGGAGACCGATGCCACCCGCCCGCCCGGCCCTGACCCGCGAGCGCGTCGTCGCGGAGGCCGTCGCCCTCGCCGACGCCGACGGCCTCGGTGCCCTGTCGATGCGCGCGCTCGCCGGGCGGCTCGGCGTCGAGGCGATGTCGCTCTACCACCACGTCCCCGGCGGCAAGGACGCCCTGCTCGACGCCATGGTCGACGCCGTCGTCGCCGAGATGCACCTGCCCGGCACCGGCGGCGACTGGCGGACCGAGATCCGGCTGCGTTCGGTGTCCGGGCGCGAGGCGCTGCGGCGGCACCGGTGGGCGGTCGGCCTCATGGACGCCAGCCGCACCCCCGGCCCGGCGACGATCGCGCACCACGACGCCGTCATCGGCTGCATGCTCGCGAGCGGCTTCACCCTGCCGGCCACCGGTACCGCGTTCGCCCTCGTCGACGCCCACCTCTACGGCTTCCTCCTCCAGGAGAACGCCCTCCCCTTCGAGACGACCGACGAGCTCGCGGCCATCGGCGCCGACCTCCTCGTCCCCGAGGTCCGCGCCGCCTACCCGCACTTCACCCGCTTCGCCGAGAGCTACGCCATGCAGCCCGGCTACGCCTTCGGCCACGAGTTCGAGCCGAGCCTCGACCTCGTCCTCGACGCCGTCGCACGGCTCCTCGACCCGGCTCGGCCGCCCTCGCAGCCCCACGTGGTGCAGCCCGTGGCCGCGCCGCCACCGGTCGAGGTCCTCGCGCCCGTCCTCGGTGTCGACGGCTGCCCCGGGGGCTGGGTCGGGGCGCTGCTCGTGCCCGGCGCCCCGAGGCCGAGGGTCGTCCTCGCCCCGACGATCGCCGAGCTCGTCGAGACGGTCCGGGCCGACGTCGACCTCGGGGTCGTCGGCATCGACATCCCCATCGGCCTGCCGGACAGCACGATCCGTCAGGCCGACGTCCTCGCCAGGCGTGAGCTGCGCGGCGGTGCCAGCTCGGTCTTCACCACGCTCACCCGGGCCGCCTACCTCGAGACCACCCGTGCCGACGCCGACGGCGTCAACCGCGGGCTCAGCGGCCAGGGCGTGGGTGCGCAGGCGTTCGCCCTGCGCGCCAAGATCCTCGAGGTCGACGCGTGGCTGCGGTCGCGCCCGACCGTCGAGGTGGTCGAGGTGCACCCCGAGGTGTCGTTCCGGGCGATGACCGGAGGGGCCGCACTGCCGCGCAAGAAGACCGAGGAGGGGCAGCGGGCACGGCTCGACGCCCTGGCCGCGGCCGGGGTGGCGCGCCCGTCGGTGCTGTCCGGTCGCGGGTACGCGGCGGACGACGTCCTCGACGCGTGCGCCGTGGCGTGGACCGCGGCCCGTCGGGTCGCCGGGCTCTCCCGCTCCCTCCCCGAGCAACCCGAGGTGTTCTCCGACGGGATCCGGGCCACCATCCACGTCTGACCCGCACCACGGTCGCCGTGGCGCGGGTCGCGCTGGCAGGGTGGCGCCATGACCGCACGCGTCTCGCACACGACCATCGACTGCCGCAACGCCTACGAGCTCTCCGAGTGGTGGAAGGGGGTGCTCGACTACGTCGACGTCGAGGGCGACCCCAACCTCCCGGGTCACGAGGAGTGCATGATCCTCAGCCGCGACGGCTCGCACCGGCTCCTCTTCATCGAGGTCCCCGAGGCCAAGACGCTGAAGAACCGCCTCCACCTCGACCTCGACCCGGTCGAGGGCACCCGTGACGAGGAGCTGGCCCGGCTGCTCGCCCACGGCGCCACCGAGGTCGCCGACCACCGCGGCATCCACGGACCCGGCAGCGGCTGGGTCATCCTCGCCGACCCGGAGGGCAACGAGTTCTGCATCCTGCGCAACGCCGCCGAGCGCGCGGCGGCCGGGACGACCCAGGCGTGAGACGACGCCGATCCCGTCGGCGCGTGCGGAACAGGGCGTGACGGCCGGGAGTTGACGCCGGGGAAGATCGCTCGCCGGCGCCCTGCCGCCCGTCCCAGGAGACCGCATGCCCGACTGGAACCAGAACATCATCGACGAGTTCCGCGCCAACGGCGGCACCGTCACGACGATGGGGTTTGGCCGCGCCCTCGTCCTCCTCCACCACACCGGGGCCCGCACCGGGACACGGCGGGTGGCGCCCCTCGCGGCGGTCCGCGCCGACCGCGACACCTGGCTGGTCGCGGCCTCCAAGGGCGGGGCGCCCGACAACCCCGACTGGTTCCACAACGTCCTCGCCCACCCGGACGTCGCGATCGAGACCCCCGACGACGGGACGGTCGAGGTCACGGCGCGCGCCCTCGAGGGGACGGCGAGGGACGACGCGTGGGGACGGTTCACGGCGATGTCCGACGGGTTCCGCGACTACGAGAAGAAGACGACGCGCGTCATCCCGGTCGTCGAGCTGACCCGCCGATGACGACCGCGCCGGCGTCCGCGACCTCCTCGGACCGTCGCACGCGCCGCTGGACCGCGGCCGACGTCCCCGACCTCACGGGACGGCGTGCCCTGGTCACCGGTGCGAACAGCGGGATCGGCGCGGTGCAGGCCCGTGTCCTCGCCGAGCACGGCGCCGACGTCGTCCTCGCCGCCCGCCGGCCCGAGGCGGCCCGGGCCGTCGCCGACCGGATCTCCGCCTCCGGGGCGCCCGGGGCCGTGTCGGTGGAGGAGCTCGACCTCGCCTCGCTCGACTCGGTGCGCGCCCTCGCGGCACGGCTCGAGGGACCGCTGCACCTCCTCGTCAACAACGCCGGGGTCATGGCCCCGCCGCGCCGGCGGGAGACCGTGGACGGCTTCGAGCTGCAGTTCGGCACCAACCACCTGGGCCACTTCGCGCTCACCGGGCTGCTCCTCCCCCGCCTGCTCGAGGCACCCGCCGCCCGCGTCACGACGGTGTCCTCGCTCGCGCACTTCTCCAGCGACGGGCGCGTCGCCGAGGGCAACCCGCCCGACGACTACGACCCGCAGACCTCGTACGGACGCTCCAAGCTCGCGAACCTCCTCTTCGCGACCGAGCTGCACCGCCGCACGCAGGAGCCGGGCTCGCCGCTCGCGACGATCGCCTCCACGGCGGCCCACCCCGGGGTGTCCAACACCCGCCTGTTCTCCAGCCGCGACGGGATGGGCGCCCTCGCCGTCGTCCGCCTGCTGGCCCCGGTCGTCGGGCGCGTCGTGCTCGCCAGTCCGGAGCGCGGTGCCGAGGCCGTGCTCAACGCCGCCACGGTCGCCCCGGCCGGCGCCTACATCGGGCCGACGTGGCTCGGCGGCTCGCGCGGGCCGGTCGGCGAGGTCGGGCGCTCGCCCTGGGGTGCCGACGCCGACCTCGCCCGCCTCCTGTGGGACCGCAGCGAGGAGCTGACGGGGGTCCGCTACCCCGCCTGAGGACGTCGTGGCACGGCAGGATGACGAGCAGCGGCGGTTCCGCTCCCTCCCGCCTGGTGCCGGCACCGTCGAGCGGGACGACCCCGCCGGAGAGAGGAGCCCACCGTGGCCCGCGTCATCGTCTCGAACATCGTGTCCCTCGACGGGTCGTTCGACGGTCCCGTCAACGGGGTCCTGGACCTGCCGATGGACCCGGCGTTCGACGCCCACAACCTCGAGCGGTTCCGTGCCGCCGACACCGTGCTGCTCGGCGCCCGGTCGTACGAGGGCTTCTCCTCGTACTGGCCGGCGATCCAGCACCACCCGCCGGTCTCCGCCGACGACGACCCGGCCGCGGCCCGGATGTACGACGACGTCAACCGCGCCATCAGCCGCCGGTACGACGAGGTCGACGTCCTCGTCGTGTCGGACTCGACCGTCGTCGCCGATGACGCGCCGTGGCGGGAGCGGACGACGGTGGTGCCCCGCGCCGACATCGCGACGGTCCTCTCCGCCCGGCCGGGTGAGTGCGTCGTGTTCGGCAGCCGGACGATGTGGAACGGGTTGCTGGCGCGGGGCCTCGTCGACGAGCTCCACCTCATGGTCGGGGCGCGCTGGCTCGGCGGCGGCACCCCGCTCCTCGACGCCGCGACCGAGCTCCGGCTGCTCGACGTGCGACGGTTCGAGGGGTCCGACAACGTCGTCCTCGTCTACGCCCCCGTCGCCGCTCCCGCGGACGCCGGAGTCGAGCACTAGGGCGAGACTGCTCCGCGCGCTCGCATCGAGATCGACCCGTGGGTCACGCCTGACCCGCCCGCTGTTCCACCCGCTGTTCCTCGTTCTCGAACGGCCGGGCAGCCCCAGCCCGTGCCACTCTCCGAGCTCTTCTGTCGACATCGCGCACCGTGGTCCACAACGACGAATTGTGTTGCCCTCCATCCACATTCGGTGAATCGAGCACTTGTCCGACACTGCTCGCACCGGTAGAATCGGGGACAGGGGAAGGGGGAGTGATGGGCACGACGGCAGGGCACGCAGGCAGCACCGCGGTGGGTCCGGACGAGCTGCTGCCGTCACTCCTGGAGGTCACGCGAGTCCTGGCCGAGCTGCCGGCGATGGCCAGCCGCGGTGACCGCGACGGGTGGAGCGAGGTCATCCGGTCGTGCCAGCAGATCGTCAACGCCGCGACCGCGGTCCAGGACGACGCCGTGGTACGGCTGGTGGCGATCGAGCCGTTCGTGCTCGACGACGGCACGGTCGCGGAGTCGCACCGGGCTCCCGGTCACGTCGCCCTCGACGGCCCTGCGCTCGTGGCGAGCGCGCTCGAGGTCAGCCAGGCCCACGCCGACCGCCGGGTCCGTGGCGCGGTCCGCATCGCTGCCGACGGCCCCGCCGGCACGACGACCTGCACCGGTCTCGGGGGCCTCCACGACGCGATGCGCGAGGGGACGCTCGACTCGTACCGCGCGAGCGTCGTCGCCGACGAGCTCGAGGAAGCGCCACCCGAGGTCGCCGAGACCGTCGTCGCCTCCCTCGCCGAGCACCTCCACCGCGAGACGGCGCCCCAGCTCCGTCGGCGGTGCCGCCGTCTCCTGGCGCGGATCAGCCCCGACCTCCTGCGCCGTCGCGCGACCCGCGCCCGCGAGGAGTGCGGGCTGCGGCGCTGGGTGGGCGAGCCGGGCGTCGACCGGTGGGAGGCGAGCTTCCCCAGTGAGGACGCCGCCCGCGCCTGGGCCGCCATCGACGCCCGGGCCCAGCAGCTCGTCGCCGACGGGACGTTCCAGCGGGTCGACCGGGCACGGGCGCAGGCGCTCATCGACCTCGTCACCGACAACGCGGTCATCACGACCGTCATCACCCTCACCGTCCCCGCCGCGTCGCCGGTGCGTGGGCCGCTCGCGGTAGCCCCTGCACCGGTGGTCCCCGTGCAGCCGGCCGCCGAGGTCCGCGGTCCGGGGGCGGTCAGCGCCCTCGTCGAGGCGGCCGCCGAGGCCCGCGGGCCGGGAGCGGGTGACGCCTTCGTCGAGGTGGCCACCGGACGCGGCAGCGAGGGCGTGCTCGTCCCCACCGCGTGGGTCGAGGCGCAGCTGACCGCACCGGAGGTCACCGTCGAGGTGCGCCCGTGCGACGCCGCGACCGGTGCCCTGCTCCCCGACGGCAGCACCGACGCCTACCGACCACCGGAGGAGCTGACGCGCCTGGTCCGCCAGCGCGACTCCCGATGTCGCTTCCCCGGGTGCAGCATCGCCGCCCGGTTCTGCGACCTCGACCACGTGCGGCCCTGGCCGGCCGGCCCGACCGCCGCCGACAACCTCGTCTGCCTCTGCCGGCGACACCATCGGGTGAAGCAACGTCCCGGATGGAGGGTCGTGCTCGCGCCCGACGGGCGCGTCACGTGGACCGAACCCACCGGACGCGTCCGGACGACCCTGCCCCTCGACGCCCTCCACGCCCTCACGCTCCCGGCCCTCACGCTCCCGGCCCTCCCGTCGGTCCCATCGCTCCCGAGCCGACGCGCCCACGTTCCCGACACCGACACCGACACCGACACCGACACCGACACCGACGATCGACCGCGGGAGACCTCCTCCGACACCCGGGCGCCGGAGGGCGGCCGAGGTGTGGGGCACAGCGCCTTCAGCCGGGCGGAGTTCGTCCTCGAGCACGCGATCGGCGACTCGGCAGCAGGCCACGGCGTCCGCACCCGCCGTCGCGACGGCACACGCCGGGCGCCGGACCTCCACCTGACCAGCGGGAACGAGGTCACGGCCGGCCCGCACCCCGCGGGGTGCCGGCGCCGACGACCGGCCCTCCGGCGCCCCGGACGCGACGACCCACCCGAGCTCCCACCGTTCTGAGCGCCCCCCGCCTCCCACCGCCCGTCGACCACCTGCTTGTCGAACCTCACGCGCCGCTGACGTGCCCGGATCCACCGCGCCGACCCGAGCCCCGGAGACGTCTGCAACCCTTGACCCATGTCGTTGCGGCGCGCCAACCTGTCTCGGATCTCGGGTGGACTGTTCGACGTCCTGGTCGTCGGCGGCGGGATCAACGGCGCGGTCTCGGCCGCCAGCCTCGCCGGCCGCGGCGCCACCGTCTCGCTCGTCGACCGCGGCGACTTCGGGGCGTTCACGAGCCAGGAGTCGAGCAACCTCGTCTGGGGCGGCTTCAAGTACCTCGAGAACTACGAGCTCCCCCTCGTCTTCGGCCTGTGCCGCTCGCGCAACCGCTTGATGAAGGCCTACCCCGACAACGTCCGCGAGATCGGCTTCCTCGCCGCCCTCGACCGCACCGCCCCCTACCGACCGTGGTTCGCGGCCCTCGGCGCCACCGCCTACTGGGGCATCGGGGGGTTCGGGACCGGCCGGCCGCACCTGCTGAGCGCGAAGGACCTCGAGACCGAGGAGCCCGCCGTCGACACGACGACGGTCCGCGGCGCCATCCAGTACCAGGACGCCTACCTCGTCGACAACGACTCCCGCTTCGTCTTCTCCTTCGTCCGCTCGGCGATCGAGGCCGGCGCGAGCGTCGCCAACTACGTCGAGCTCGTCCACGCCGAGCGCGACGGCGACCGCTGGGTGTGCACCCTGCGCGACACCGACACCGGCGAGGAGCACACCACCCAGGCGCGCGTCCTCGTCAACGCCGCCGGCCCGTTCGTCGACGCCGTCAACGACGACCTCGCCACGACCACGGGCCACCGGATCGTCTACTCCAAGGGGATCCACCTCGTCGTCCCGCGCCTCACGACGACCCGCCACGACCGGGTCCTCGCCTTCTTCGACGACACCCAGCGGCTCTTCTACGTCATCCCGATGGGCCACCGCTCCGTCATCGGCACCACCGACACCCGCGTCGACGAACCCTTCACGAGCGTCACCGATGACGACCGCGACTTCCTCCTCGCCCAGATCAACGACCGCCTCGACCTTCCGGCACCCCTGACGAGGGCCGACGTCATCGCCGAGCGCTGCGGCGTCCGCCCCCTCGTCGTCAGCCGCGGAGGGAGCGACCACACCGAGGCCGACTGGACGACCCTGTCGCGCAAGCACGTCGTCGAGCGCGACGACGCCCGTGCCGTCGTCACGATCCTCGGCGGCAAGCTCACCGACTGCCTCAACGTCGGGGCGGAGGTCGCCGCCGACGTCGAGGCGCTGGGCGTCCCCCTCGAGGACGACCTCCACAACTGGTACGGCGAGCCCGCCACGGCGACCCGGGCTGAGTTCTACCGCCAGGCGCGCCTCATGCGGCTCGACAGCCTCCGGACCCGACCCGATGCCGAGCCGCTCACCGACCGCCTCTGGCGCCGCTACGGCCGCCGGGCCTTCGACATGCTCGAGGCGATCCGCGCCGACCCGCGGATGGGCGAGGACGTCATGGGGTCGACCGACTACCTGCGCATCGAGCTCCACAACGCGGCCGAGCACGAGCTGGTCGTGACCCTCGACGACTTCATGCGACGGCGGAGCAAGATCGACCTCGTCGTGCGCGACGAGGACATCATCGGCTCGCCGGGGCTGCGCGAGGTCGCCGAGATCCTCTTCGGCGCGGACGCCGAGCGCCGCCTCGCCGACTACCTCGAGGCCAAGACCAGGCGCGAGGCGAGTGGCGACCAGCTCAGGCCGTCGGGGACTCCGCGACCCGCTTGAGGCGCGACAGCCCCTTCTCGAAGTCGGGACCGACGAGTGAGTCCATCGACTTCACCACCGAGAACACCCGCATGAGCGGGCTGAGCTCGCCGTCCATCCGCCACTCCACGGTCGTCGCGTCCGTGCCCGAGGGCGTCAGGGTGAACACGAAGGTGTTGTCGGCGGGGAACGGCTTGTCGAAGTGGAGGTCCGCGCCCACCGCGTCCGGCTCGTCCCGGGTGATCCGCATCCACCCCTTGCCGGCCTTCTTGTCGCCCTCCCAGGCGTAGTGGGCGCCGACGCCGTGGTCGGGTCCGGTGTAGGTGCGCTCCATGGCGGGGTCGACGTCCTCCCACGGCGACCAGGCGGTCCACTCGTGGAAGTCGCGCAGGAGCCCGCGGATCCGCTCGGGAGGCGCGGCGATCGTGGCGGTGCGGGTGACGGTGTACGGCTTTCCCATGGCCGGATCGTCCCAGCCCCGCGCGCGCGGGGCCAGACCCCCGAGGTCACGGCCCGGCCACGGAACGACAGCGAGCTCACAGGTGGCTCGCACCCGCCGCCGAGGACCGCCCGCGACGGTGGAGCCATGGAGACGACGACGCACCCCACCGTCCGCGACCTCATCGCCGAGCTCGCGGCGACCGAGGACGTCCTGCGCGAGCACCGCCGCCGCCCGGTCCCCACCGACCGCGCCGTCCGCCACCGCCAGGGGGAGATCGTCTCCGAGCTGCGCCGCCGCCGCGTCCACACCTGACCGGAACACCCGGGCGCTCTCGGCGGTTGGCCCCGTCATGCGCATCCTCGTCATCGGCGGCCACGGCAAGGTGGCCCGCCTCCTCCACCCGCTCCTCGCCGCCCGCGGGCACGACGTCACCGCCGTCATCCGCAACGCCGACCACGCGGCCGACGTCGATGGCGACGGCGCCCGACCGCTCGTCGCCGACGTCGAGTCCCTCGACACCGACGGCATCGCCGAGCTCCTGCGCGGCCACGACGCCGTCGTGTGGTCCGCCGGCGCCGGCGGGGGCGACCCGAGGCGCACCGACGCCGTCGACCGTGACGCGGCGATCCGCTCGATGGACGCCGCGGCGGCTGCGGGAGTCAACCGGTACGTCATGGTCTCGTACTTCGGCGCCGGGCCGGATCACGGTGTGCCGGAGGGCGACCCGTTCTTCACCTACGCCGCCGCCAAGTCCGCGGCCGACGCCCACCTCGAGGGCACCGACCTCGCGTGGACGATCCTCCGGCCGAGCCGGCTCACCGACGACGCGGCCACCGGCGCGATCGAGACCTCGCGCACGGGCGCGACGAAGGGCTCGGTCCCGCGGGGCGACGTCGCCCGGGTCGTCGCCGAGACCCTCGAGCGCCCCGGCCTCGGGGGCTCCGTCATCGAGTTCAACACCGGGCCGACGCCCATCGCCGACGAGCTCGACGCCACCCCGACGACCCGCTGACGAAGCGACGCGGCCGCGGGGCTCCCCCTGACGCCCCGGGAGTGACACGCTGGACCCAGCCGTCGAGAGGAGCCGCCGTGCCACGCCCCGTCCACTTCGAGATCCAGGTCGACGACCTCGACCGCGCGCGGACCTTCTACGGCGACGTCTTCGGCTGGACCTTCGCGGACTGGAGCCACGTCACCGGGTCCCCCTACTGGGGGGTGACGACCGGTGACGAGGAGGACGGCATCGACGGCGGTCTCCAGCAGAGGGAGGCCCCGGTCGCCGAGGGGTCCGGCGCCAACGCGGCGATCCTCACCATGGCCGTCGACGACTACGACGCCACGGCCGAGAAGATCACGGCGGCCGGTGGCCGCGTGGTCCGGGACAAGGCAGCCCTGGCGGGGATGGCCTGGCAGGGCTACTACCTCGACACCGAGGGCAACACCTTCGGCATCCACCAGGCCGACGAGAACGCCCACTGACGCCGCCGCCGACGGCGCACCCCGGGGTCCAGGGCTCCGGGTCGGCTCGGGGTCGGCTCAGGGGCGTGCCTGAGGGACACGGGGCCACCGGGGCACCACGCTGGGACGCATGACGACGACCGCGACCCGGACGACCACGCCGACGCGCGTCACCGCACGCCCCGTTGCCCGTCGGGACCCGGCGGCGGCCCGGGCCCTGACCGCCGACGAGCGCTCGGGCGCCCGGCTGGCTGGTGTCTCCCTGGTCCTCGTGACCCTCGTGTCGCTGCCGGCGGCCGGCCTCCTGGGGTCCGCGACCGCGGCCGGCGCGGAGACCACCCGGCTCGTCCTCGGACTGGCCTTCCTCGTCGTCGCCGTCCTCGACGTCGTCGCCGCCTGGGGCCTGCACGTCATGCTCCGCCGCCGCGCGACGCCTGCCTCCACCGCCCAGCTCGTGAGCCGCAGCGGCTACGCGGTGCTCCTCGCGGGGGCCGCCGCCGTCCTCGCCTGGCCCGGCGGGGCGGGGACCACCGGTTTCGAGCGCGACTGGGAGGTCGCCCTCGTCGTCTTCGGCCTCCACCTCGTCATCGCGGGCATCGCCCTCTGGCGCTCCCGGCTCGTCCCGCGCGCGGTCGCCGCCGCCACCGCGCTGGCCGGGTTCGCCTACCTCGCCGACGCCCTCCTCACCCGGGCCACCGAGACCTCGGCGGCCGCCGTCCTCGTCCCGCTCATGCTCGGCGAGCTCGTCCTCATGGGGTGGCTGCTCCTCGCCTCGCGAACAGCCGCCCGCTCCTCCGGGAACCGGTAGCAGGCTGGTCGGGACCTCGGTCGGTCCCGACTGGCACGATGGCCGCGTGGGCTACGACCCCGACTTCCTCGCCGCGCCCGTGGACCCGCCGCGCGCGCACGTCACCGGCGACCTCCTCGACTACACGCACTTCTCGCTCGAGCTCGACCCCGGCAGGCGCCTCGCCGCCTGGGTCGCGTGGAACGTCGACGGCGACCGGCTCCACCCCGGGGAGTCGATCCCCCGCTCGGGGACCCGCTTCCGGGCCGACCCCCGCGTCCCCGAGGACCACCAGACCCTCGACCCCGTCTACGCCGACAACCGGCTCGACCGCGGCCACGTCGCCCGCCGGGCCGACCTGCTCTGGGGTCCGCTCGACGAGGCCCTGCGCGCCAACAGCGACTCGTTCTTCTTCCCGAACATCACCCCGCAGATGGACGACTTCAACCAGGAGCGCCTCGGCGGCAGCTGGGGCATGCTCGAGGCGGCGATCCTGTCCGAGGACGGGCTGCGACCGCGCCGGCTCAGCCTCTTCGGCGGACCCGTCCTCGCCGACGACGACCCCCCGTACCGCGACCTCGTGCGCATCCCGCGCGAGCACTGGAAGGTCGTCGTCTACCGGCTCGACGGGGCGCTGCGCTTCCGGTGCTTCCTGCTGACCCAGCAGGTCGACCCGGGCCTGCGCGGCGCCGTCGGCTACCTCGACGAGTTCGACACCTGGGCCCTTCCCCTCACCGACCTCGAGGCCCGCACCGGGCTCGTCTTCCCCGGGCTCACCGGTGCCTCCGGCGACGACGTCGGCGACGCCCGAGCCACCGCGGACCGGCCCGTCGACGCGATGCCGGCGCCGGGTCCGCTCCTGGTGCGCAACGCGCGCGACGTCGAGTGGTGAGCGCCGCTCAGCGCGCGACGAGCATCGCCCGGGTCGCCGCGCGCAGGTCACCGTCGGGGTCGGCGGCGACGGCCGCGCGCATCCGCTGGTAGCCGCCGCCGGCCCGGACCATGTCCTCGATGCCGCCGAGCTCGGCCTCGCAGCCCAGCCGCCGGGCCGTGGGGGCGAGCCGTTCGACGAGCTCGAGGAGGTCGTCGGTGACGAGCGCCTCCCGGCTCGCGACGTCCTTGATGATGATGGCCTCGAGCCCGTAGCGCGCCGCCCGCCACTTGTTCTCCTGGACGTGCCAGGGCGGGAGCGGCGGGGGCAGGGTGCCGTCGTCGAGGCGGTCCTCGAGGTGGCGGACGAGGCAGTGGATGAGGGCCGCGACGGCGGCGACGTCCTCGACCCGGTTGAGGCCGTCGCAGGCGCGGACCTCGATGGTCCCGAGGCGCAGGGACGGGCGGATGTCCCAGCGCAGCTCGCTCGGGTCGCTGACGACCCCCGTGACGAACACGTCGCGCAGGTAGGCGCGGTACTGCGACCACGTCTCGAACTGGAAGGGCAGCCCGGCCGTCGGCAGCTGCTGGAAGAGCATCGTGCGGTTGCTCGCGTAGCCGGTGTCGTCCCCCGCCCAGTACGGCGAGGACGCCGAGAGCGCCGTGAGGTGCGGGTGGTAGGTGAGCAGCCCGTTGACGAGCGGCCACACCTTCGCGGCAGACCGCACCCCGACGTGGACGTGGACGCCGAAGATCACCATCTGCCGCCCCCACCACTGGGTCCGGTCGATGAGCGTCGCGTACCGCTGCCCGTCGGTGACCTCCTGGTCGGCCCACCGGGCCGACGGGTGCGACCCCCCGCCGTACAGGTCGACGCCCAGCCGGTCGGCGGCGGCGCGCACGTGGGCCAGGCCGTCGGTGAGGTCGGCCCCGGCCTCCGCGGCGTTGGCGCACACGCCGGTCATCAGCTCGACGGTGTTGGTGAGGAGCTCCTTGGTCACCGACCCGCGACGGGTCCCCTGGCGCGCGTGGCCCACGGTGTCGGACTCCTCCGTCAGCTCGAGCAGCTCCTTGGCGCGCGGGACGAGGTCGAGGGACTCGGGATCGACGAGCCCGAGCTCCCACTCCACCCCGAGCGTGCGGGCGGCCGAGGGCGGGAAGGTCAGCGACTCGACGAGGGCCGCGACCTCCTCGGGTCCGGCGCCCTCGGGCACGGTCGTCATGCGGCCAGCCTAGTGGCGACCCCGCAGGTCGGGCCGGTCGCGCGGCGACCGGGCCGGGCCGGGCCCACCCCCGTCAGGCGCGGCGGAGCAGCTCCTCGAACCCCTCGGGTGCGGTGAAGTCGTCGACCCGCGGACGGGGCGCGGACCCGCCGCTGACGAGGTCGGCCAGCTCACCGGCCGCGACCCGGATCCTCGTCTCGAGGCCCTGGTCGACGGTGCCCGCGGAGCCCCAGTCCTCGGACGCGGCGAACACGGCCGTCGGCACGGTGACGGCCTTGAGGTAGGCGAACATCGGACGCATCGCGTGCTCGAGGACGAGCGAGTGGCGCGCCGTGCCCGCGGTCGCCGCCATCAGCACGGGGGTGCCGCGCAGCGACCCCTCGTCGACGACGTCGACGAAGGTCTTGAACAGGCCGCTGAACGACGCCTGGTAGACCGGGGTGACGGCGATGACGGCGTCCGCTGCGGCGAGGGCGTCGAGGTCCTCGCGCAGGGCGCCGGTGGCGAACCCGGTGAGCAGGGTCGACGCCAGGGCCTGCGCGTGGTCACGCAGGTCGACGACCCGCACGTCGCTCTCGAGGCCCCGCTCGAGGAGCGCGTCCGAGGTCGCCGAGCCGAGGCGGTGGGCGAGGAGGGCGGTCGACGAGGGCTGGCCGAGCCCGGCCTGGAGGACGACGACCCGGCGGGCGGGCGTCGTCATCGCAGGGCCTCCTCGGCGGTGCGGCCGGTGACGTCGTCGACGGCGTGGACCGTGCTGTCGCGCGCCCCGCCGGCCGCGGCGACGCGGGCCGCGTGGGTGGGGGCGTCGGGGACGTGGGCGGGCTTGCGCGCGGCGGCGATCCGGCGCAGCTCCGGCACGACCTGCGTGCCGAGCAGCTCGATCTGCTCGAGGACGGTGTGCTGGGGCAGGCCGGCGTGGTCGATGAGGAAGAGCTGGCGCTGGTAGTCGCCCACGTGGTCGGCCATCGTGGCGTAGCGCTCGATGACCTGCTGCGGGGAGCCGACGGTCAGCGGCGTCTCGCGCGTGAACTCCTCGAGCGAGGGCCCGTGGCCGTAGACGGGCGCGTCGTCGAAGTAGGGACGGAACTCGCGGACGGCGTCCTGGCTGTTCGCCCGGACGAACACCTGTCCGCCGAGCCCGACGATCGCCTGGTCGGCCCGGCCGTGGCCGTGGTGCTCGAAGCGCCGGCGGTACAGCGACACCATCTGCCGGGTGTGGCTCATCGGCCAGAAGATGTTGTTGTGGAAGAAGCCGTCGCCGTAGAAGGCGGCCTGCTCGGCGATCTCGGGCGAGCGGATCGAGCCGTGCCACACGAACGGGGCCACGCCGTCGAGCGGGCGCGGCGTCGAGGTGAAGGACTGCAGCGGGGTGCGGAACCTCCCCGACCAGGTGACGGCGTCCTCGGTCCACAGGCGGCGCAGCAGCGCGTAGTTCTCGACGGCCAGTGCGATGCCCTCGCGGATGTCCTTGCCGAACCAGGGGTAGACCGGACCGGTGTTGCCGCGGCCGAGCATGAGGTCGACACGGCCGTCGGCGAGGTGCTGGACGTACGCGTAGTCCTCGGCGAGCCGCACCGGGTCGTTCGTCGTGATGAGGGTGGTCGCCGTCGAGAACAGCAGGCGCTCGGTCTGCGCGGCGAGGTGCGCCATGAGGATCGGCGGGTTGGCCGGGGCGACGAAGGGCGGGTTGTGGTGCTCGCCGGTCGCGAAGACGTCGAGGCCGACCTCCTCGGCCAGCCGCGCCATCTCGACGGTGGCCTTGATCCGCTCGTTCTCGGTGGGGACCCGACCGGTCGTCGGGTCCGCGGTGACGTCCCCGATGGTGAAGATGCCGAACTGCATCCGTCTCGCGCTCCTCGAAAGTAGTTGATGAGTCAACTACTCTAACGGCGGGTGGGTGGCTCCCATTCCCGCCGACCGTCGCTCAGGCGGCGACGAGCTCGGCGTCCTCGGGACGGCCGGTGAGCGCGGCGCGGCGCTCGGCCGCCCAGCCGGGACCGCGCAGGAGGAAGGACCACCGGTCGCGCCAGGTGGTCGCCGTCGCGACGTCGCGCAGGATGTCGCGCCACTCGTGGCTCGCGATGCGCGCCGGGTTGTGGGTCTCGATGTTCGTCGTGAGGCCGTAGACGACCCGCTCGCCCTCGGGCTCGAAGGTGCCGAAGAGCCGGTCCCAGACGATGAGGATGCTGCCGTGGTTGCGGTCGAGGTAGCGCGAGTTCGACCCGTGGTGGACGCGGTGGTGGGCGGGGGTGTTGAGCACCTTCTCGAGCCACCCGATCGAGCGCACGGCCTCGGTGTGGATCCAGAACTGGTAGATGAGGTTGAGCGCGCGGGCGTTCTCGATGACGCTCGGCCGCACCCCGGCGAGCGCGAGCAGGCCGTAGGGCACCGACATCGTCAGGCCCTCGGCCACCGGCTGGCGCAGTGCCGTGGAGAGGTTGTAGCGCTCGCTGCTGTGGTGGACGACGTGCATCGCCCACAGCCAGCGGCTCTCGTGGTTGAAGCGGTGGTTCCAGTAGTAGATGGCGTCCCAGCCCAGCAGCGCGACGGTGTTCGCGACCCAGCCGGTGCCGAGGTCGCGCCGGTTCGTGGCGAACAGGGTGGTGGCGCTCGTCTGCGCGGCCCACGTGGTCGCCACGGTGAGCGCGGTCGACGCGACGGCCGCCGCGGCGGTGGCGCCCGTGACCCGGGAGGCCAGGGAGGCGGTGTCGGGCCCGGCGTCGGCGGCGGTGACCGGTCGGGCGCTGCGGCGCGAGGCGACCTCGAGCGCCGGATGACCCGCCGGCAGGGTGCCCGCCGGCGGCAGGCCGCCCTCGGCCCGGCGGCGGCGCACGACGTCGGCGACCGTCGTCGCCGCGGTGGTCGCGACGGCGACGCCCATGAGAACCCTGGACCAGCGGCCGATCCCCGGCGTCACGGGGTCGAGGAGCCGCTTGGTGACGAACGGCGCCACGAGGCTGCCGACGCCCATCGCGAGGCTGGCGAGCGTGTCGGCCAGCTCGTAGTCGCCGGCCCGGGTCGTCCCCGGGGGCGGCGGGTTGCGCTTCTGCCAGAGGTACTCGGCGCCCATGGCGCCGACGTACGCGGGGATCGCGACGACCGTGAGGTCGACTCTCGGCACGGCGGCGCCTTCCGCTCGGGTCCACTGGGGCTGGCCGACGAGGTTACCGTCCGGTACGCGCCGTCGCCGCCCGGATGTGACGCACCGGGCACCACGGCCCGTCCCCGCGCCGTTCCCGGTGCGTGACGTAGCGTCGCGTGCTGATGGTGGTCCGACGGAGGGAGTGCGTGTGCCGGTCGACGAGTCGGTGACGCCCTCGGACGACGGCGGTCTCGGCCACCGGGCGGCCGTGGCGCTGGTGTTCGGCTCCTCCGCGGCGGTCCTCGTCGTCGAGATCGTCGCGCTGCGCCTCCTCGCGCCCTACCTGGGGCTGACCCTCGAGACGAGCACCCTCGTCATCGGCCTGGCCCTGGCCGCCATCGCCGGGGGCTCGTGGGTCGGCGGCCGGTGGGCCGACGACCGCGACGGTCGCGCCCTCATCGGCACGCTGCTCGGGGTCTCCGGGGTCGCGGTCGCGGTGACCCCGTTCCTCCTGCGGGGGGCCGCGTCCTTCGCGGGAGGCGGGTTCCTCGTCGTGGCGGCCGCGGCGACGATCATCGTCCCGGGGTGGCTGCTGTCCGCCGTGACGCCGATCGTCACCAAGCTGCGGCTGCGCACCCTCGCCGAGACCGGCTCGGTCGTCGGCTCCCTGTCGGGGATCGGGACCGTCGGCGCCATCACGGGGACGGTCCTCACCGGCTTCGTGCTCCTCTCGCGGGTCGCCGTCTCGTGGATCATGGTCGGGCTCGGGGTCGGCCTCGTCGTCGCGGCCGTCGTCGTCGAGGTCGGGTCGCGCCGGCGCGCCTGCGTGGTCGCGGTGTCGGTGGTCCTCGCCGGGGGCCTGGCGGCCGGCCTGCTCCCCAGCGGCTGTGACGCCGAGACGACCTACCACTGCGCCCGGGTCGAGGCCGACCCGGCCCGCGAGGGCGGGCGCACCCTCGTCCTGGACAACCTGCGCCACTCCTACGTCGACCTCGACGACCCGACCCACCTGGAGTTCTCGTACGTCGGCGCGCTCGCCGCCGCGGTCGACGCGCGATGGGCCGCGGGCCGGACCCTCGAGGCCCACCACCTCGGTGGGGGCGGCCTCACCCTGCCGCGGTGGCTCGCGGCGACCCGGCCGGGCACCTCGAGCACGGTGTCGGAGATCGACCCGGGGGTCGTGGCCATCGACGAGCAGCGCCTGGGGCTGCGGACCGGTCCCGACCTGCGGGTCCGGGTCGAGGACGCGCGCCGGGGCCTCGGCGTCGTCGCCGACGGCTCCCTCGACCTCGTCGTCGGCGACGCGTTCGGCGGGGTCAGCGTCCCGTGGCACCTCACGACGCGTGAGGCGCTCGCCGAGGTCGACCGCGTGCTGCGGCCCGAGGGCGTCTACGCCGCGAACCTCATCGACAACGCCCCGCTGGCCTTCGCCCGCGCGGAGGTCGCGACGCTGCGGACCGTCTTCGACCACGTGGCCCTCGCCTCGACGCCCGAGGTCGTGGCCGGGTCGGGCGGCGGCAACCTCGTCGTCCTCGCGTCGGACGCCCCCCTCGACACCGCCGCCTGGCAGGACGCCCTCGACGTGCGCGAGGTCGAGTGGCGGGCGACCGACGGCGCCGACCTCGAGCGGTGGGTCGGCGACGCGATGGTCCTCACCGACGACCACGCCCCCGTCGACCAGCTGCTCACCCCGTACCGGCGCCCCGCCGCCTGACCGGGCCTCGGTCCTCGCCGTCGCCCTCGCCCCGGGCCGGCGGGAGCCTCGGGTGGTCCGGCACGGGGTAGATCCCCACGGCCAACCCGTACGTCGTGTCGCCGCTGCGCGGGATGCGGTCGAACTCCTTGACGAGGTCGCGGATCCGGGTCCAGAACTCCTCCGCCCGCTCCGGGGGGATGCGGGCGTGGCGGATGAAGGACCAGAGCTCTCGCTGCTCGTCGGCGGCGAGCGACTCGGCCGCCGCGACCGCGAAGTCGTTCTGGTCGGTCGGCAGGTCGTGGCCGTCGACGGCGATCGTCACGGTCCGGGCCGCACGGCCGTAGAACCGCTCCTCGACGGCGCGCACCCGTCGGGTCCGCACGACCTGGACGAGCCCCGCGCGGTGGAGCACCCCCACGTGGTGGGCCACGGTCCCCTTCGGCCGCCCGGTGGCCACCGCGAGCTCGGCGACCGAGGCCGCCCGCTCGGTCAGCAGGCCGAGGACGGTGGTCCGGAACGGGTGGGCGAGGGCCCGGACCTGGTCGGCCCGCGACAGGACGAGCCGGTCGGAGAGCTCGTGACCGGGCGGCACCTCGGGGTGGCGTTCCATCGAGGATGAGACTACAGTCACCGATCAATCGACATTTCCCGATCATTGGAGTCGCCACCATGGCCGAGGTCGTCCTCTTCCACCACGTCCAGGGCCTGACGCCCGGGGTCCACGCCCTCGCCGACGCGTTCCGCGCCGCCGGGCACACCGTCCACACGCCCGACTTCCTCGACGGCGCCACCTACGGCTCGATCGAGGAGGGCTTCGCCGCGGTCAAGGCCAAGGGGTTCCAGGCGCGCGACGCCTGGGCGCAGGAGGTGGCGGCCGGCCTGCCGGCGGAGGTCGTCTACGCCGGCATCTCCCTCGGCGTCATGTCGGCCCAGCGCCTCGCGCAGACCCGTCCCGGCGCCCGCGGAGCGATCCTCCTCGAGGCGTGCGTCCCGCCGTCGGAGTTCGGCGGCCCGTGGCCGGGCGGGGTCCCGGTGCAGGTCCACGGCATGGAGCAGGACCCCTTCTTCGGGCTCGAGGGCGACCTCGAGGCCGCGCGCGACCTCGTCGCCGCGGTCGACGACGGCGAGCTCTTCGTCTACCCCGGCGACGTCCACCTCTTCACCGACTCCTCGCTCCCCTCCTCCGACCCGCAGGCCACGGCCCTCGTCGTCGAACGGGCGCTCGGGCTGCTGGCACGGGTGTGACCCACGAGGCGGCAGGGGCTCGCGGACGCGGTGACCCACGGGTCATGCCTCGTCAAGGCGGAGGTAAAACTTTGCCCTGAACTGCCCCGCGACGTGTCACGAAACCCCCGGAGGGCGTCTCGACCGACCTAGGTTCCCCTGTCCATGACGCCCCGGAGGCCGACCGACACGGCCGCCATCCGCACGCCACGCGCCGGGGCCGGAGGAACGATTCTCGTGAGAACCCGACCCACGACCGCCCTCGGGGCCGTGGCCCTGGCCGCCCTCGTCGGCCTCGCCGCGACCCCCGCCGCCAGTGCCCAGGAGGACCGCGCCGACGTCTCGGCCGCCCTCGCCGACACCCTCACCGACCTGTCCGGCGGCGAGCGCGCCGTCGTCATGGTCCACGGCAGCACGCTCGCCGCGGCCCGCGACGCCGTCACCGCCGCCGGCCTGACGACGAGCTTCGCCTTCGAGCGGATCGGCGTCGTCGGCGCGGTCGGCACCGCCTCCCAGATCGAGGCGGTGCGCAGCGCCCCCGGGGTCACCTACGTCGAGGGCAACCAGCCGATCGAGCTGTTCCAGGAGACCTCGAACACCGCCACCCGCGGCCTCGAGGCGACCCGCACCCTCACCGGCGCCGAGGGCACCGCCCTCACCGGCACCGGGGTCAGCGTCGCGGTCATCGACTCCGGCGTCGACCCGACGCACCCGTACTTCAAGGAGGCCGACGGCAGGAGCGCCGTCGTCGCCAACCTCAAGACGGTGTGCGACCCGCTCGTCGAGGCCGTGTGCACCGTGCAGCGCGTCCCCGGGAACCTCGACACCGACACGATCTCGGTCGGCGGCCACGGCACCCACGTCAACGGCATCGTCGCGGGCAACCCGACGACCCTCACCGACGGCGGGAAGCTCCAGGGCGCGGCCCCCGGCGCGAAGCTCGTCTCGCTCTCGACGGGTGCCGGCCTGTTCATCGTCGGCGCCGACGCGGCGCTGAACTGGGTGCTCGAGAACCACGCCGCCCCCTGTGGCGCCGGTGTCCCCGCGAGCACCTGCCCGCCCATCAAGGTCACCAACAACTCCTACGGCCCGTCGGGCGGCGGCGCGTTCGACCCGAACTCGGCGACCGTCAAGCTCCAGCGCGAGCTCGTCAAGGCCGGGGTCGTCACGGTGTGGGCGAACGGCAACGACGGCGGCGACGGCTCGACCAGCCTGTCGAACCCGCCCGGCACCGACCCGACCCCCGGCATCCTGTCGGTCGCGTCGTACTTCGACCAGGACACCGGCACCCGCGACGGCACCGTCTCCGAGTTCAGCTCGCGCGGCAGGGCCGGCGACCAGTCGACCTACCCCGACATCTCGGCCCCGGGCGAGAACATCACCTCGTCGTGCCGCCTCTACCTCGCCATCTGCGCCACCGGGCTCGACCCGCGCAACGGCCCCGGCCCGCTCGACATCGGGACGTTCAACACCATCAGCGGCACCTCGATGGCCGCGCCGCACATCGCGGGGATCGTCGCCCAGCTCTTCCAGGCCAACCCGTCCGCGACGCCGGCCCAGGTCGAGGCCGCGCTGAAGACGACCGCCCACAAGTACACGAACGGCGCCTCGTACGAGGCCGGTCCGCTCGGGACGACCTCGTTCGACAAGGGCTACGGCCTCGTCGACGTCGTCGCCGCGGCGGGCGCCGTGCGCTGACGACGCAGCCCCACACCGGCTGCGCCCCCTGCCGCCCGGCCCGCACCCGCGGGCCGGGCGGTCGCGCGTGGCCGGAGGTCAGTCCCGGGTGGGCCAGTGGTCGAGGAGGTCGCCGGGGCCGAGCCCGAGGGCGTGCTCGATGTCGCCGGGCGAGGACTCCTGGAGGTGCTGGGAGACGACCGCCGACAGGTCGCGCCAGTACCCGCGCAGCGTCGACTCCGAGAGGTAGAGGGTGCGGCTCAGCTCGGCGTAGGTCAGGCCGCGGGCCCGGCCGGCGAGGACCTCGCGCTGCCGGCGGTTGAGGACGGTGACGCGGCCCCGGCGCACGAGGACCTCGATGAGGCCGGTCACCGGGGGCGGCGCGACGAGCTCGCCGCGCGAGACCGCGAGGAACGCTGCCCGCGTCTCCTCCAGCGAGGACGACTTCGACACCACGCCCGTCGCCCCCGCCGCGAGGCAGGCCGCGAGGACGAAGCGCCGCTCCTCCTGGGTGTAGACGCACACGCGGTACCCGGCGTCGACGGCGTCGCGGATCGCGGCGACGCCCTGGCTGGCGTTGGGCTGGCGGAGGTTGACGAGGTGGAGGTCGAGGACGACGACGTCGGCCACCGGGCGGGCGGCGAGGAAGTCCTCGAGGCTCTGGTGCGTCGAGGTGAAGGACAGGTCCGGCAGGAGGGCCGCGAGCGACTCGCGGACGGCGGTGGCGTCGTCGACGAGGCTGAACCGCACCGGCCCCTCCGCGTCGTCGAGGCCGCGGTCGGTGGGGTCGACGGGGACGGTGGTGCTCATGGCGCGGGCTCCCGTCCGCCGGTCAGCGTCACGGTGGTCCCGAGCCCCGGCACCCCGTCGATCCGGGTGCCCACCCGGTGCCGGGCGAGCTGGTCGACGACGAGGTCCTGCAGCCCCACCCCGAACCGGGTCGCGGACGGCTCGAACCCGACGCCGTCGTCGTGGAGGGTCACGGCCCACCCGCCACCGTCCTCGAGCTCCTCCGCGTGGAGGACGACCCGTGCCGCGCGGGCGTGCTGGCGGACGTTGATGAGCAGGCTGCGCAGGGCCGTCGCGAGGTCGGCCGCCTCGTCGCCGAGCGGCACCCCGCGGGCGAGGTCCGGCACGACGTCGAGCGGCAGGTCGGCGAACTCCATGGCCACCGACTCGACGAGCAGGGCGAGGTCGTGGGGTTCGGCCTCGGGCTCGCCCGTGGACTCGCCGCGACCGGCGAGATAGGCGCGCATCCGGTTGAGCTCGCTGGCCGCCTGGACCCACACCTGCGAGGGCGTGCGGCTGTCGGTGGGGTCGTCCCCGGCGTGCTCGACGAGGAGCTTGAGGAGGGCGGCGCCGTTGTGGATGGCCGCCCGGGCCCGGCGCTCCTCGGCCTCGCGGGCCAGCCGGGCGGCGTACTCGCGGGCGCGGTCGGCGTCCTCGGCGATCCGGTAGACGACCCCGGTCCCGGCCCACGCGAGGGGCGCGAGCCCGACGAGGGTGAGCAGCTCGCCGATGACGGTCGGCACGCCGGCGCCCGACGCCACCGTCGGCAGCAGGTAGGCGAGGCGGGCCGCGACGAGCACGCCGAGCAGCCCCATCCACAGTTCGCGACGGCGCACGCCGAGCAGGCCGCAGGCGACCGAGAGCGAGTACGCGCTCTGGAACCCCACCCAGCTCCCCGTGCGGTACTGCTCGGGGACCGTGAGGAGCCCGAGCAGGAGCAGGACGACGGCGAGCGCCACGTCGGCCCCGGCCCACCCCGGTCCGGGCGGGCGGCGGCGCACGATGCTCAGCGTCGACACGACCACCACGGCGAGCGTGGCCAGCCCCCACGTCACGGCGCACAGCACGGGGCGGGCCGAGACGTCGATGGCGGTCACGACGGACGGCGCCATCTGCGCGAAGGTCGCGATGCGCAGCCCGGCGACCGCGAGGCCGGCGGCCCGCTCGGCACGAGGGAGCGTGCGGTCGAGACCGACCGGCGGTGCGGGCACGGCATCCTCCCCCGCCCCGGGTCGGGTGTCGGCGCCGGTCGACGGCGCAGCACCGGACGACGACCCGGCGCGTGCCTCGGTCGTCACGGGAGCATCCCGGGTCGCGGCATCAGGACCTCCTTCCGGCGACGCCACGAATCCTGCCCGACGGCGGAGCCCCGCTGCGCTCGTTCGGGGTGGGCGATCGGGTCGTCCGGCCAACTCCGCGCTTTCGTTGGATGCCCCATCGACCCGAGCAGCGCCACGATCGGCTGGCGCGGAACGGAATCCGCACCAGCACGAACGGCGGGCCACCAGGGGGACCGAACCCGTCGACCGACCATCGAGAGGGGAACGACCATGTCACGTCGCACCACGGCCGCGCGGATCGCGGCCACCACGGCACTGCTCGCCGCCACCGTCGGCACCCAGGCCGCCGTCACGCCGGCCACCGCCACGAGCTCGACCGCGACCTGCGCGAGCATCATCCAGATCGTCGCCCGCGGGTCCAACGAGGCCGCCGGGACCCGGTCCGGGAACGTCTACACCACGGGCGGCCGGGGCATCATGTCCTCCTTCGCCTCCGCCGTCTCGGCCGGGACGACGAAGTCGGTGCGCACGGTGGGCCTGGCCTACCCGGCGGAGATCGCCCCCGGCACGTCGTGGGGGTACGTCGACAGCCAGAACATCGGCCGCGACCGCCTCGCCGCCGAGCTCAAGCGGCTCACCGGGCTGTGCCCGTCGTCGAAGTTCGTCCTCATCGGCTACTCGCAGGGAGCCCACGTCATCGGCGACGTCCTGTCGAACAGCAATCCGGAGGGCATCAGCTCGACGACCCGCAGCCGCGTCGCGGCGGTCTTCCTCACGGGCGACCCGGTCCGGCGCTACGGCGAGTCCTTCAACCGTGGGACCGGCACCGGCGGCGGGGCCTTGGCCAACCGCGGTGCCGGGCAGCTGAGCGGTCTGGGCTCGCGGATCATCTCGTACTGCTACAAGGGCGACTTCTTCTGCGACTACGCCCACCGCTACGCCTACAACGACGCCATCCGGGTGCACGAGAGCTACAACAACACCAGCCTGCGCACGTACGCGAAGAACTGGATCCTCACCAAGATCTGAGCTCCGGGGAGGGAGTGCCGGCCGGCACCGGGGTCGTCCCCGGTGCCGGCCGGCGTCACTGCGGCAGCGGCCGGCTCAGCGGTCCTGCAGCTCGTCGGCGCCCTCGGGGGTCGTGCCCTCCCGCTGGCGGTGGGCCCGGGCGATGAGGAACAGGACCGAGCCCACCGCGACGTACGACAGGCTGATGAGCCAGGTCTGCAGGCTCTGCTGGGTCAGCAGCGCGACGCTGGCGACGAGCGCGAGGACCGAGACGACCCTCGGCGCGGTGAAGTGCGCGTGCTCGACGCGGTCCTTCTTCAGGACCAGCACCGAGACGTTCGCCGAGATGAAGACGAGCACGAGGAGCAGGACCGTGGTGTCGGCCAGGGTCCTTACGTCGCCGAAGAAGCTCATCACCATCGTCACGGCCCCGATGACGAGGATCGCCACCCACGGCGTGCGCCGGGTCTCAGCCACCTTGCCGAAGACCGAGGGCAGCAGGCCCGCCTCGGCCAGGCCGTAGGTGGCCCGGCTCGCCATGACCATGAAGAGCAGGGCGCCGTTGCCGATCGCGACGAGCGCGATGGCGGCGAAGAGCCACGGCGGGAACGACAGGCCGGAGGCGTTGATGACCTCGAGCAGCGGACCCTCGGACGCGGCCAGCTGGTCGGTCGGCACGACGAGGGCGGCGCCCAGCGCGATGAGCATGTAGACGACGCCGGCGGTGAGGATGGCGCCGAACAGCGCCCGGGGGTAGGCGCGGCTGGGGTTCCTCACCTCCTCGGCCATGTTCGCCGCGGCCTCGAACCCGAGGAAGGAGAAGAACGCCGTGATCGTCGCGGCGAAGGCCCCCTCCATCGGCGAGATGCCCTCGGCGAAGGTCGTGACCCGGCCGACGTCCCCGTCGCCCTTCCCGAAGACGATCGCCGCCACGACGATGATGATGACGAGCCCGGTCACCTCGATGACCGTGGCGCCGACGTTGGCCATGAGGGACTCGCGCACGCCGCGCAGGTTGATCGCGACGAGCAGCGCGATGAAGACGAGGGTCACGGGCACCGGGGGCACCTCGACGAGCTCCTGGAGGTAGTCACCGGCGAAGGCGTTCGCGAGGGCCGCCGCCGTCGTGATCCCCGAGGAGAGCATGAGGAAGCCGACGAGGAAGGTGACGAAGGGCTTGTCGAAGGCCCGCTCGGCGTAGCGGGCGGCGCCGCCGGCGTGGGGGTACTTGGTGATGAGCTCGGCGTAGGTGCCGGCGGTCAGCAGCGCCAGCACGAGCGCGATCGCCAGGGGCAGCCAGATCGCGCCCCCGACGTCCTGCGCCATCGTGCCCACGAGCGTGTAGATGCCGGCACCGAGCGTGTCCCCGACGATGAAGAAGAACAGGAGCAGGGGCGTGATGCCGCGCTTGAGCCTGGTGTCGGTCTCGCCGGTCCCGCCGGTCTCGGTCAGTGTCGTGGCCATGCCGCAGGGTGTCACGCGGATCCGGTTCTCGCGAGCCGGAACAGCGGACGACCGCCCGGTCGACAAGGGGTTGACCGGGCGGTCGTCTTCTCTCGCCGGGGAGAGTGCACCACCCCGGAGCTCTTCGCTGCGACGGTCAGAAGCCGCCGTCGCGCGCCATGTTGTTGAAGCGTGAGTAGTGGCCCTGGAAGGCCAGCACGATGTCCTTGGTCGGCCCGTTGCGGTGCTTGGCGACGATGACGTCGGCCTCGCCGTCCCGCTCGGGGTCGGACCGGTCTCGGTGGAGCAGGATGACGACGTCGGCATCCTGCTCGATCGACCCCGATTCTCGCAGATCCGACATCTGGGGGCGCTTGTCGGTCCGCTGCTCGGGACCACGGTTGAGCTGGCTGATGGCGATGACCGGCACCTCGAGCTCCTTGGCGAGCAGCTTGAGCGCCCGGGAGAACTCGGCGACCTCCTGCTGGCGCGACTCGACCTTCTTGCCCGAGGTCATGAGCTGGAGGTAGTCGATGACGATGAGCTTGAGGTTGTGCTGCTGCTTGAGCCGGCGCGCCTTGGCGCGGATCTCCATCAGGGACATGTTCGGGCTGTCGTCGATGAACAGCGGGCTGTCGGAGATCTTGCCCATGATGCGGGCCAGCTTGTTCCACTGGTCCTGGCTCTTCAGCCCCTTGCGGAGGTCCTGGAGCTGGATCGTGGCCTCGGCCGACAGGATGCGCATCGTGATCTCGGTGCGGCTCATCTCGAGCGAGAACACCGCCGCGGCCATCTTGTGCTTGATGGCGGCGGCCCGGACGATGTCGATGCCGATCGTGGACTTGCCGACGGCGGGGCGGGCCGCGATGACGATCATCTGGCCGGGGTGCAGGCCGTGGGTGAGCTCGTCGAGCTCGATGAAGCCGGTGGGCACCCCGATCATCTCGTCGGTGCGCCCCGAGGCGGCCTCGATCTCGGTGAGGGTGTCGTCGAGGATGTCGGCGAGCAC
Source organism: Oryzobacter terrae (assembly GCF_042756445.1). Lineage (GTDB taxonomy): Bacteria > Actinomycetota > Actinomycetes > Actinomycetales > Dermatophilaceae > Oryzobacter > Oryzobacter terrae. The sequence continues at coordinate 2,357,124 of NZ_CP170578.1, read as the reverse complement.
CGCGTAGTCCTCGCCGCCGCGCTTCTCGGCGACGGAGTACACCTCGGCCTGGGCGCGGTTGACGATGTCGTCGACGTCGCCCTCGCCCTGGGCGTAGCCCATCTGCACGATGCGGGTCCCGGCCTCCACGAGGCGGCGCAGCACGGCCCGCTCGTGGACGATCTCGGCGTAGTAGCCGGCGTTGGCGGCCGTCGGCACCGACTGGATCAGCTGGTGGAGGTAGGCCTGGCCGCCGACCCGGGTGAGGTCGCCGCGCTTGCCGAGCTCGTCGGCGACAGTGATGGCGTCGGCCGGCTCGCCGCGACCGAAGAGGTCGAGGACGGCGTCGAAGATCAGCTCGTGGGCCGGGCGGTAGAAGTCGTGGGCCTTGACCGCCTCGAGGCAGTCGGCGATGGCGTCCTTGTTGATGAGCATCGAGCCGAGGACCGACTGCTCGGCGTTGAGGTCCTGCGGCGGGACGCGGTCGTCGCGAGGGCCCTCGGAGGCCCCGCCGAACGCCGTGCTCAGCTCGGTGACGGACACCCGCTCAACCCCTCAGTCCGGCTCCCACCGGGTCGATGACCACTCCTGCGCGGGCCCTGTCGCCCTCGGGTGAACTCCACCAGAGAGCACCGACACCAGCCCGTCCGTCCGCCACCGTAGGGCCGGGACCCGCCCACACCAAGCCGGACGGGCAACATCGTCCGAACGGCTGTGGACGAGGTGTGGACAAGGTGGGGAGAACCGCCGGTGGCGATGTGCACACTCGGTGGACAACCCGGTGGACAACCCCGGCGGGCCCCCTCCATCAGGTCCGTGACCTGCACGTTCACCGTCCACCCCATGTGGAGCGGAGAAAGTTTCGGCGTGTCGTCCGTCCACATGAGGGGATCCACCGAACGGCGGCCCGGCGGGTGCGGATGACGCAACCGGGCGACGGTGGAACCGCTCTCGCAGGCCGTCGCGCAGGCCGTCGCGCGGGCCCGGCGGACGGGACCGCCGGACGGGTCAGCCGGTGCGGCCGTAGCGCTCGGCGCTGCGAGCCCGCGCCTTGGCCGCCTCGACCTCGCGGTCCTTGGGCGGTGCCGTCGTCACGAGTCGCTCGAGGAGGTGCCCGACGACGTGGGTGATCTCGTCGACGGCCTCGTCGAAGGCCTCCTGGTTGGCGGCCGAGGGCTTCGTGGACCCGCTGACCTTGCGCACGAACTGGAGGGCGGCGGCGCGCACCTCGTCGTCGGTGGCGGGGGGCTCGAAGTTGTGGAGCTGGCGGATGTTGCGGCACATGCCTCCACGGTAGGCCGAGGGACCGATCCCGCGCCCGCCGTGGGGCACGCGGATCGTCACCCCCCACCTGCAGCGCCCGACCTGCCGACGGGACGATGATGGGGTCATGAGGACGGTGTCCGTCGAGGAGCTGGGCCGGTTCTTCGCGTCGCTGCCCGGGGACCCCCGCGTCGTCGTGCCGGGCAACGCCGCCCTCCCGTGGCCGGCCCTGCAGGCCCTCGACGGGGGCCGCTCGAAGTACACGCTCCACGCCCTCAACGCCCCCGCCGGGATCCCCGACCGCGAGGGCGTCACCGCCGAGACCTGCTTCGTCGGGCCCGGGATGCGCCACCACCGCGGCCTCTCGTACGTCCCCAGCCGGCTCTCCCTCGTCCCCGTGCTCCTGCGGCACCACCTGCCGCCCGACGTCGTCGTCCTCCACTGCGCGCCACCGCGCGACGGGCTGCTGAGCCTGGGCATCGAGGTCAACATCCTCCCGGCGGCGATCGAGGCCTGCCGGGGGCGGTCCGGACGGGTCGTCGCCGTCGTCAACGACCGGATGCCCTACACCTACGGCGACGCCCAGGTCCCGGTCGAGGCCGTCGACCTCGCCGTCGAGGTGTCCGAGCCGCTGCCCACCCACCCGGCCGTCGCCCTCGACGACGCCAGCCGCGCCATCGGGGAGCTGGTGGCCGACCGGGTCCCCGACGGGGCGACGCTGCAGGCCGGCATCGGTGCGGTGCCCGACGCCACCCTCGCCGAGCTGACCCGCCGCCGCGGGCTGCGGGTGTGGACGGAGATGTTCTCCGACGGCGTGCTCGCCCTCGACCGGGTCGGCGCCCTCGACCCCGACCACCCGCTCACCGCCTCGTTCCTCTTCGGCTCGCAGGAGCTCTACGACTGGCTCGACGGCAACCAGCGGGTGCGGATGATGCGCACCGAGCACACGAACGACCCCGGCCTCATCGCCCAGCAGCGCTCGATGACGTCGGTCAACACCGCGCTCGAGGTCGACCTGTTCGGCCAGGCGAACGCGTCGCGGATCGACGCGCGGATCCACTCGGGGTTCGGCGGCCAGACCGACTTCGTCGTCGGGGCGCTGCACTCCCCCGGCGGCCAGTCGTTCATCGCGCTGCGCTCGTGGCACCCACGGGCCGACGTCTCGACCGTCGTCCCCCTCGTCGACGAGCCCGTCACGAGCTTCCAGCAGAGCGCCGTCGTCACCGAGCACGGGGTCGCCGAGCTCTTCGGCCACGACCAGCGCGCCCAGTGCCGTCACCTCATCGAGGAGGCGGCGCACCCCCGGGTCCGCGACGAGCTGTGGGAGGAGGCGGCTCACCTCGGGCTCGCCTGAACCGCAGCCGGATCCGACGATGACGACGCCCGCCCGCCCCACCGACCCGCCGCTCGCCGCCGCCGTCCGCGCGGCGCTCGCCGACGTGGGCGACGCCGAGCGGGCGCTGGCCCAGCAGGCCTACATGAAGTCCGCGCTGCCCTACCGCGGCGTCACGAGCCCCGAGCTGAAGGCCCTGTTGCGGCCGCTCCTCGACGACCCGGCGCTCGCCCCGCGGGACCGGGGCGAGTGGGAGCGCACCGTCCGCCCGCTCTGGGACGACCCCGAGGTCCGGGAGGAGCGCTACGCCGCGGTCGCCGTCACCGTCCACCGGGCGGCCCGTCCCTGGCAGGACCCCGACACCCTGGTCCTCTACCGCTACCTCGTCGAGACCGGCGCCTGGTGGGACCTCGTCGACGGCGTCGCGCCCGACCGGGCCGGCCCGATCCTGCTCTCGCACCGGGACGCCGTCGACCCCGTCATCCGCGCGTGGGCGCGCGACGACGACCTCTGGGTGCGACGGGCGGCGATCATCGCGCAGCTCAAGCACCGCGACGCCACCGACACCGCCCTGCTCTCCGACGTCCTGCGCGCCAACCTCGAGGACTCCCTCCACGGGCGGGAGTTCTTCGTGCGCAAGGCCGTCGGGTGGGCCCTGCGCCAGTACGCCCGCACCGACCCCGCCTGGGTCCGGTCGTGGGTGGCGGAGCACGACGCGCACCTGTCCGGGCTCTCCCGCCGCGAGGCCCTCAAGCACCTCTGACGAAGGCCTCTCCCAGCGAGCGACCGCGGCCGAGTGTCACCGAACCTCCGTCGTGTCACCCGATATCGGGGGTCTCGCCGGAGGTTCGGTGACACGCGCGGCCGCGTCGGTCTGGAACAGTGCCGAGGGTGGGACGCGCCGAGGACGAGCCGGCCCCCCTCGCCCGCGGGGGTGGGCGGGCCGGCGGCCAGCACCGCGAGGTGCTGCGGCTCGCGGTGCCCGCCTTCCTCGCGCTCGTCGCCGAGCCGCTCTTCCTCCTCTCCGACGCGGCGATCGTCGGCCGGCTCGGCGTGGCGCCGCTCGCAGGGCTCGGCGTCGCGAGCGCGGTCCTCCTCACCGCCGCCAACGTCTTCGTGTTCCTCGCCTACGGCACCACCGCCGTCGTCGCCCGCCAGCTCGGGGCGGGCTCGCGGGCCGGAGCCATCTCGGCCGGGATCGACGGGACGTGGCTGGCCGTGGGGCTGGGCACCGTCACGGCGGGCGTCGTCGCCGTGGCGGCCGACCCCGTCTGCCGGGTCTTCGGCGCGTCCGACGCGGCGCTGGACGCCGCCGTCACCTACCTGCGGATCTCGGCGCTCGGCATCCCGGCGATGCTCGTCGTCCTCGCGACCACCGGGGTGCTGCGCGGGCTGCAGGACACCCGGACCCCGCTCGTCGCGGCGGTGGGTGGCTTCGGCGCGAACATCGCCCTCAACCTCTGGTTCGTCCACGGCCTGCACTGGGGCATCGCCGGCTCGGCCTGGGGCACGGTCATCGCCCAGACCGCGATGGCGGCCGCGCTGGCCGTCGTCCTCGTCCGGCACGCCGGACGCGACGCCGTGGCCCTGCGCGCCCACCCCGGCCGGGTCGTCGCGGCGGCCCGCGGCGGGATCCCCCTCCTCGTGCGCACCCTCGCCCTGCGGGCCGTCCTCCTCGTGACGACCTGGGTCGCGGCCGGGCTCGGCGACGTCCCGCTCGCGGCCTACCAGGTGACCGCGACCATCTGGACCTTCCTCACCTTCATGCTCGACGCCCTCGCCATCGCCGCGCAGGCGCTCACCGGCAAGGCCCTCGGGGCGGGGCAGCTCGACCGGACCCGGGAGGCCACCTCGCTCATGCTCCGCTGGGGCCTGCTCGTCGGCGTCGTCCTCGGCGTGCTGCTGCTCCTCGTACGGCCCTGGGTCGGGCCCCTGTTCACCCCGGACGCGGCCGTGCAGTCGGCCATCGCGGGGGCCCTCGTCGTCGTGGCCCTGGGGCAGCCGCTGTCCGGGTTCGTCTTCGTCGTCGACGGCGTCCTCATCGGCGCGGGGGACGGGGTGTGGCTGGCCCGGGCGATGGCGGTCGTCCTCCTCGCCTACCTGCCCGTCGTCCTCGGGGTGCACCTCGCGGGGGACTGGCTCCTCGAGGGCGGCTCGCGCACCGGCCAGGTCAACGCCGTCATGTGGCTGTGGATCGCCTTCACCGTCTTCATGGCGATCCGCGGCGCCCTCATGTGGGCCCGGGTGCGGACCGACCGCTGGATGGTCGTCGGCGCGACCCGCTGACGGGGAGGGCCCCGCCAAAGGGAAGGGCCCGCCAAAGGGAGGGGCCAGCCGACGGGAAAGTCCCCGCCAACGGGAAGGGCCCCGCGGACCAGTGGTCCGCGGGGCCCTTCCGTCGTGCCGGTGGTGCCGGTGACGCCGTCCGGTCAGGGACCGACGAGCACCGACCCGGTGCCGAGGACGGCGCCCTCGGTGGACAGGACCCGCATCTCGCCGAACAGCTGGCGGCCGGTGGCCGCAGCGGTCTTCGCGGTGAGCGAGCCGGTGACCGTGGCCGACTGACCACCGGCGAGCGTGAGCTCACCGGCCGGCACCGCGAGGGTGCCGAGGGCGGACGAGAAGAACACGTCCAGGTAGTCGTACTCGGTCGAGCCGGAGGGCACGGAGTACCCGTCGACCCGCACGGTGTAGGTGCCGGCCACCGGGTTCGCGATGGTCACCGACTCCTCGGAGTCACCGTCGGCCGCCTGCCCGACGACCGCCCCGCCCCGCAGGACGTAGAGGTCGAGGTCGGCACCGAGGTCGGACGTGCCACCGATGGTCGCGGTGAACCGCTCGGCGCCCGCGGGGACGACGACCTGGTACTCCTTGACGTCCTCGTTGGCGATCGTCTTGCGCTCGGCGAGAGCGCTGCCGAGGTTGCCGCCCGTGGGCTTGACCGTGACCGGACCGAAGTCGTTCTTCACCGTCCACGACACCGGGGTCGGCGTGTTGAGCGGCGCGGCGACGGTCTGCGTGGCCGGGTCCACCGTGACGCCCTGGATGGCGGCGGTGAGCTTGTACGGGTTCTCGAGGAACGGGGAGGTCCGTCGTGCCTCCGCGATCAGCTCCCACACGCCCGGCATCGGGTTGGCGTAGGCGCGGGAGGTCGGCTTGCAGGCCGCCGCGTCGCTGAAGTTGGTGTAGCACTGCGTGGTCGCCGTCGGGTCCACGGGGACGCCGTACGGGTTGAAGGCGACCCAGCGCACCTGGCTGTTCGTCGCGTAGCCGGCCAGGTTGACCTGGAGGGCCTTGGCGCCCGGGGGCACCGTGACGAAGTGGCGCTGGACCAGGTTGCGCTCGACCTCACCGGTGGCCGTCGTGCTGTACGACGGCTTGACGAGGTCCTCCGAGGCGACGACCGCGAGCATGACGCGGTGGTCGACGACGCCCGTGGCCGGGTCGTCGATCTCGAGGATGGCCGAGTGCAGGCCCTTGGTGCGCGGCTTGGCGATGACGGCGACGTCCTTGGCCCGGTCCGCGCGCAGGGTCACCGACGACGGGGCCGTGAAGGTGCCGTCGTTGCCGATGATGCGGACCCGGTGCGTGACCGCGCCGGCCTTGCCCGAGGTGCGGGTGACCGAGACGTCGTACGCCTTGGTCTGGCCGACCTTGTGGCCACCCTCGGCCGAGGCGCAGCGGTTGTAGACGCCGGTGCCGCGGTCGGGGGTGGCGAGGAAGTCGCTGATGGGCGTGCAGACCGGGGCGTCCGTCGAGTACGACTGCGTCGCGGGCTTGGTCCTCAGCAGGTTCCAGGCTCCGGGCACGTCCATCTGGCCGGTGCCCTGGGAGACCGCCTCGACGCCCTTGACGAAGTCGGCGGAGGTGTAGAGCGACTCCCGCATCTGCGTCGGCGTGATGGGGGTTCCGGTCGAGAAGCCGGCCGAGAGGAGCAGCGCGGCGCCACCGGCGGCCTGCGGGGAGGCCATCGAGGTGCCGTTGAACATCGCGTAGCCGATGGGCAGCGTGTACCCGGTCTCCGCGAGGTCGGGCTGCTTGAGCCACTGGGGCACGGTCGAGATGGCCGACCCCGGCGCCATGATGTTCGGCTTGAAGCCGCCGTCCTCACGCGGGCCGCGCGAGGAGTAGTTGTGCAGCGTCAGCGGCGTGGAGACGACCGAGCCGTAGTTGGCCAGCCAGGTCTGCTTGCTCACCGAGGACGCGACGCTCACGACGTCCGTGGCGACCGAGGGGTCACCGATGGTGTTGATGCCGGCGCCGCTGTTGCCCGCCGAGATGAACAGCTGGACGCCGTACTCGTCGATGAGCGCGTCGTAGAGACGGGCCCGGGCGTTGTTGCCGTCGTTGAGGGCCGGGAGGCCACCGATCGACATGTTGACGACGTCGACGCCACGGTTGGCGACGAGGTCGACCATGCCGTCGGTCAGCGCGGCCGCGGTGCAGCCGCCGCCCCAGGTGCAGGCCCGCGAGGAGACGACGTTGGCGCCGGGCGCCTGGCCGTCGACCTGGCCGCCGAAGAGGCTGTTGCCGGTCGCGATGCCGGCGACGTGGCTGCCGTGCGCGTCCTCGACGATGCCGATGTTGACGAAGTCCGCGGTCTCGGGAAGCGTCTCGTCGCCGTAGGGCGAGAGGTCGACGTCCTGGCGGAACTCGACGACGAAGGGCATCCGCTCGACGATGTCGGTCGCCGGGTTGTCGGTGCCGAAGTGACCGATGTCGAACTTCTCCTTGTACGGGCGCATCTTCTCGGACGCCTCGAAGGTGAGGTTCTGGTTCGCGTCGACCCAGATGTCGTTGGTCGCGACCTCGTACAGGACGCCGAAGCGGTCGGTGGTGTCACCGTCGCGGTTGACGTCGCCGCCGGGCTCGCTCGCCGCGGTGATGGACTCGGAGAAGCGGTTGATCTTGTACGTGCCGGTGCCCGGGAGTGTCCAGGTGCCGCCGGCGTAGGAGGCCGTCGGGCCGGTGACGTCGGTCAGCATGAGGCGCCAGGTGGCGTCACCGTCGAAGATCGGGTCGGTGGCCGTGACCCAGTCGACGATCTTGCGCTCGCCGGTCGTGGTCTTCTGCAGCGCCGGGTGGTCGAGGTCGACACCCGAGTCGATGACCCCGACGGTCACCCCGCGGCCGTCCCACGTCGGGTGGTCGGCCTTGAACTTCACCGAGCCGATCTCGTTCGTGGGCATGTACGGGTTGCTCTCGGGGGTCGACGGGCCGGGGGCGGCGACGCCGGACGCGGTCGCGCCCTCCCTGCCCTTCGACTCCAGCGACGGGTCGGGCAGCGGGATCGACTCGTTGAGGTCGACCGCCAGGACCTTGGCCTGGCCCGCGACCTTCTCGACGGCCGAGGTCGGCAGCGTCGCGCGGACGTAGCCGATCCGGTCGTTGCGGGTCGAGGTGAAGCCCCCTGCGGCCTTGACGGCGGCGGCGACGGCCTTCGTCGAGCCCTTCTCGGCGGCGATGAGCACGGTGACGCGCTTCTCGCCCTTGGAGCGGGCCCGCTCCAGCAGGGTGCGGTCGTGCTGCCCCAGCTTGTCCTTGCGGTCGGCCTTCTTGGCCTTGCCCTTCTCGGCCTTCGCCGTCGGAGCGGCGACGGATGCCGCCGTCGGCTCCGGCTCTGCGGCCGACGCGGTCGAGACCGCCCCTGCTGCGACGGCCGCCGCGGCCAGTGCGGCCATGGCGACGCGTGCGCGTCCCTTGCGTGGTGTCATCGCGGATCCTGTCCAAGCGAGTGATGTGGAGTCGCCCCGGACGATCGGGCCGGGGCCGGAGTAGTGGACCACGGATCCGCGGCGAAGTGGGAGGTCGGTACCCAACCTGACCAATCCTTTACCTACCTGAGGGAGCACGGCTGTGCCACAACCGCGTCCGGTCCTCGTGCCGGCCCTGCCCGTCGAACGCCGGGACCGCGGTCAGACGTCGACGACCTCGACCGCGGCCTCGCGGCGCGGGTCGCCCGCTGCCTCGAGGACCCCGTCGGTGCGCCGCAGGGCGGCCCCGACCCCGCCGAAGAACATCTGGAGGCGACCGTGGTCGACGCCGCGCAGGCCGGCCCGCTCGAGCGCCTCGGAGATCTCCGGATCGGTCTCGTGCTCGACGACCGGGCCGTCGTCGTCGAAGCGGACGTGGAGGCGCGGTGCCTCGATGGCCGCGCGCAGGTCGGCGCCGTGGAGGCAGCCGTGGCCGAGCACCTGCATCAGGGCCGTCGTGATCCGGTCGGCACCCGGGGATCCGATCGCGATGACCCGCCCGTCGGCCGTGCGGCCCGTCGTCGGCGCCATGTTCGACGCGAGCCGCGTCCCGGGGGCGAGGCGGTGCAGGCCGAGGCGGTTGAGCTCGGGCTCCCCGAGGGCGTTGTTGAGCAGGATCCCCGTCCCCGGCACCGTGATCCCGGCGCCGTAGCCGCTCGAGACCGTGACGGCGCAGGCCGTGCCGTCGGCGTCGACGACCGAGATGTTGGCGGTGCTCGCGCTCGTCGGGAGGCCGGCGAGGCCGTGCCGGTCGATCTCGAGCAGGAGGGCGTGGCCCGCCGTGTCGAGGTCGGTGGCGACGTCGTGGACCTCGACGCGGTAGCGGAGGACGGCCTGCTGGATGGCGAGCACGTCGTCCCAGCCGAACGAGCCCCGGGTCGCGAGCTCGCCGAGCATGACGGCGAGCATCGGGCCGCCGACGGAGGGAGGCGGGTTCATCGCGAGGTCCCACTCGCCGACGGTCCGGCGCACCGGCGGCCGGACGAGCGGCGTGTACTCGGCGAGGTCGCGGTGGGTGACCAGGCCCCCGTTCGCCTGCATGTCGGCGACCATGGCGCGGCCGACCTCGCCGGTCGTGAGGACCGACGCGCCGTCGCGGGCCACGAGCGAGAGGACCTCCGCGAGTGCGGGGTTGGTCTTGACGTCCCCCGCGGCCACCGGGGACCCGTCGTCGCGGGTCACCATGGCCAGCGCCTCGGGGTCGAGACCGAAGAGGCTGTGCGCGGTGAAGGTGAGGTAGCGGGAGGCGGCCGAGCCCATCGGGTAGCCGACGTGGCAGGCCCGCTCCGAGGGCGCCACGACGTCGGCCCACGACAGCGTCCCCAGCTCCTCGACGGCGAGCTCGCACGCGGTGGCGGCCCCGGGGGTCGCCACCGACCCGTGGCCCGCGAAGAGGGTCACCCCGCCGCCGTACTCGGTGCTCACCTCGGTCACCCCACCGCCGAAGGCCTCTCGGGGCAGGCCGCGCCCGGGCATCTCGACGTTGCCGTCGATGACGACCGGTCGGCCCGACGCCGGCCAGACCGACACGTAGGCGCCGCCGGCGAGCGAGGTGATCCCCGGCTCGGTGCTCATCGCCGCGAGCGCCGCGGCCACCGCGACGTCGACGGCGTTCCCGCCGGCACGGGCGACCGCGCGGCCGGCACCGAGGGAGACCGGCCCGGTCGCGGCGATCGCCACCCGTCGACCCATGGGCGCATCCTGCCACCGGGAGGCGGGGCCCGTCCCCGGCCCGCTCCCGGCGTCTCACGGCGGCCGGTAGCGTGGCCCAGCATGACGCGCCCGCCCCTCGGCATCATCGCCGGAACCGGCTTCTACGACCTGGGATCGCTCGAGGACACCACGGAGCAGACGGTCACGACCGCGTTCGGTGACGCCAGGGTCACCCTCGGTTCGTGGCACGGCATCCCCGTCGTCTTCCTCACCCGCCACGGCGCCGGCCACTCGGTCCCCCCGCACCTGGTGAACTACCGCGCCAACATCCGCGCGCTCGCCGACCTCGGCGTGCGCGACGTCGTCGCCGTCAACGTCACGGGCGGCATCGACCCCGCGCTCGCCCCCGGCGACCTCCTCGTCCTCGACGACTTCCTCGATTTCACGAGGCAGCGGCCCGTCACCTTCTTCGACGGCACGACCCCCGAGGGCGTCGTCCACACCGACGTCCTCGAGCCCTACCACCCCGAGATCCGCCGGGAGGTCCTCGAGGCCGCCTCCGCCGCAGGCAGGCCCGTGCGCGACGGCGGCGTCTACGCCTGCTTCGAGGGACCCCGCTTCGAGACGCGCGCCGAGATCCGGCTGGCCCGCCTCGCCGGGGCCGACGTCGCGGGGATGACCGGCGTCCCCGAGGTCACCCTCGCCGCGGAGGCCGGGCTGCGCTACGCGGCGATCTCCCTCGTCGTCAACCCCGCCTCGGGCGTCGGTGACGCCGACGAGCCGATCACGATGGAGGAGATCGACGCCGTGCTCGCCTCCTCGGCGGCCGACGTCCTCGCCGTCCTCGACGAGCTCGTCCACACGCGCGCGACCCTCACCGACGCCGACGAGGACGGACCCGCCGCATGAGCCGCGTCGTCATCACCGACCTCGCCCTCCTCGTCACCGTCGACGACGCCGACACGATCCTCACCGACCGGACCGTCACGGTCGACGACGGCGTCATCACCGCCGTCGAGCCGGCGTCGAGCCCGCACGACGCCGACCACGGCTCGGCGGAGCGGATCGACGGCCGCGGCAAGCTGCTGATGCCCGGCCTGGTCAACCTCCACACCCACCTCCCGATGACGCTGCTGCGCGGGCTGGCCGAGGACGTCGACCTCCAGGGCTTCCTCGCCCGGGTCTGGAAGGCCGAGGGGGCGGTCATGGACCCCGACACGGTCGAGCTCGGGGCGACCCTCGGCGCCCTCGAGTCGCTGCTCGGCGGGTGCACGACCCAGCTCGACATGTACTTCCACCACGAGGCCACCCACCGCGGCGCCGTGGCCGCGGGGAGCCGCCACGTCATCGGGCCGGTCTTCTTCGAGGGTCCCGGGCCCGACGGCCTCGAGTGGTCGGCCCGGCTCGCCGGCCTGCGTGCCTGGCCCGCAGCCCTCGACGAGATCGGCGGCCCGGCCGTCCCGGTCTCGGTGATGCCCCACGCCACGTACACCTGCCCGCCGGAGGGCTTCGCCGAGGTCGTCGCCGTCCTGCGCGAGGTCATCGCCGAGAGCGGGCGACCCGGCCTGCTCACGACCCACGTGTCCGAGAACGAGGCCGAGAACGCCGGGATCCGCGAGCGCTACGACGCCACCCCGACCGAGCTGCTCCACCGCTCCGGCTGGGTCGAGCGCGACCTCCCCCTCGTCCTCGGCCACGGGGTCCACCTCGGCGAGGGTGACCGCGCCCTGCTCGCCGAGGGGACGGTGGCCGTCGGCCACTGCCCGGGCTCCAACCTCAAGCTCGCGAGCGGTGCGCTGAACTGGACCTCGTTGCGCGACAGCGGGATCCGACTCGGCATCGGCACCGACGGGTGCTCGAGCAGCAACGACCTCGACATGTGGCAGGCCATGCGGCAGGCGGCCCTGCTGGCCCGGCTCACGAGCGGCCGCCCCGACGTCGCGAGCGCCCACGAGGTCCTGCGGGCCGCGACGATCGAGGGGGCGCGCGCCCTCGGCCTCGGCGCCGAGATCGGGTCGGTCGAGGTCGGCAAGCGGGCCGACCTCGTCCTGCTCGACCTGCGGGCCCCGCACCTGACCCCCGTCCACGACGTCGCGGCACTCCTCGTCTTCGCCGCCGGGCGCGGTGACGTCACCGACGTGCTCGTCGACGGGGAGGTGGTCGTCCGCGACCGCCGCAGCACCCGGGTCGACACGCCCGCCCTCCTCGCCCGGGCCGCCGAGCGCGGCGCCCTCGCCCGGGCCGCCGCCGAGGAGGTGTCGTGACCTCCCCCGCCGACGAGACCGCCGAGCAGGTCATCAGGCGCCTGAAGATGCAGCCGATCCCCGAGGAGGGGGCCTGGTTCGCCCCCGGGCCGCGCACCCAGGGCCTCAACGCGATCACCGTGCTCCTCACCGACCGGCCCGATGGCTTCTCGGCGATGCACCGCCTCACCATCGACGAGGGCTGGCAGTGGCTGGCAGGGGCCCCGGCGGCGCTGCTGCGGCTGCGACCCGGCGGCTCGGGCGTCCTCAACTACGTCGACGCCGCCCGAAGCCAGTACCTCGTGCGGCAGGGGACGTGGATGGGCGCGTCGAGCCTGGGCGCCTGGACCCTCCTGTCCTGCTGGTGCTCCCCGGCCTTCCGGCCCGAGCACTTCGAGCTCGGCGACCGGGAGCTCCTCACCGCGGGCTACCCCTCCTACGCCACCGAGATCGCCGCGCTCACCCGCGACGAGCCGATCGGCCGGATGCGGTGAGCGCCCTCGTCACCGGGGCCAGCGGCGGCCTCGGGGCCGCCCTCGCGGTGGCCCTCGCCGACGCCGGGCACGACGTCGGCGTGCACTACCGGGGCGACCGCGCGGGCGCCGAGGCGGTCGCCGGCGCCATCGCGACCACCGGGCGACGGGCCGCGCTCCTCCACGCCGACCTCGCCGTCGAGGGGGCCGAGGACCTCGACCGCGCCTGTGACGCCCTCCTCGACGCCTGCGCCGACGCCCTCGGGCCGGTCGACGTCGTCGTCCTCAACGCCTTCCCGCAGGACCACACGCCGTGGGCCGACCTCGACACCGCCGCCTGGGACGCCGTGCACCGGGGCGGGCTGCGCCCCACGACCGCCCTGCTCCACCGCGCCACCTCCCGGATGGGCCCCGGCGGGGTCGCCGTCGCCGTCGGGTCGATCGAGGGCGTCCGCCCGGCCCCCACGCACGCCGCGTACGCCGTCGCGAAGGCGGCCCTGCACCACCTCGTCGCCGCGGCCGCCCACGAGCTCGGGCCCCGCGGGGTCCGGGTCGTCGGGGTGGCCCCCGGGCTCGTCGCGCGCGACGGCCTCGAGGAGGCCTGGCCCGAGGGCGTCGCCCGCTGGCGGGCCGTCGCCGCGCTCGGCCGCCCCGTCGCGCCGGAGGAGGTCGCGGCCGCCGTGGTCTTCCTCGCCTCCCCCGCGGCCTCGGGCATCACGGGCACCGTGCTCACCGTCGACGCCGGCTGGTCCTCCGCCCCGGGTTGGTGACTCTCGCCAGTCCGGAGGCCGACTTTCCGTCATCCACCCCCTCTAGCCGAGGTCACAACCCGGCAACGACACTCGACCCCTCGGCCGTGCGGCCCGGATGTGGCCATAGCATCTGCACGTCTGACCCGATCTTCGAGGAGAACCTTCATGAAGTCCACCCGTTTGATGGTCGCCGTGCCGGCCATGCTGGCCCTGGCCCTGGCCGGCTGTGGCGGTAGCACCGGCGGCTCCGGCGGTGGCGCCACCGCCTCCGGCTCGGCCGCTGCCGGCGCCCCGACCGACGACAGCAAGTGTGCCGACGCCGCCGTGTTCTGCATCGGCCTCGTCACCGACACCGGCAAGGTGGACGACAAGTCGTTCAACCAGTCGGCCCACGAGGGCGCGAAGGCCGCCGCCGCGCAGGCCAAGGGCTTCTACAAGTACATCGAGACCCAGGACGCCAAGGACTACGCCGCCAACATGGCGCAGTTCACCAACAAGAAGTACGACGTCGTCGTGACGGTCGGCTTCCTCATGACCGAGGCCACCGCGGCCGCGGCCAAGACGACGCCCACCACGCGCTTCATCGGGGTCGACCAGGGCTACGACGCCACCAAGGTCACCGAGAAGAACGTCACCGGCCTCGTCTTCCCCGAGGACCAGGCGGGCTACGGCGCCGGCTACCTCGCGGGCCTGATGACCAAGACGAACAAGCTCGGCCAGGTCCTCGGCCTCGAGATCCCCCCGGTCCAGAAGTACGCCAAGGGCTTCGAGGCGGGCGCCAAGGCCGCCAACCCGGCCGTCACCGTCAGCACCGTCTACCACCCCGCCGGCGACAACGCGTTCAACGACCCGGTGTGGGGTGCCGGCGAGGCCAAGAAGCAGCTCGCCCAGGGTGCCGACATCATCTTCGGCGCCGGCGGCAACACCGGCAACGGTGCGCTCCAGGAGGTCGCCAAGGCCTCCGGTGCGGGCAAGGACAAGTTCTGCATCGGCGTCGACCTCGACCAGTGGGACACCGTCCCGGCCGCGCAGCCCTGCCTCGTCACCTCGGCGATGAAGCTCATCACCGACGGCGTCACCGAGACCGCGCTCAAGGCCAAGGACGGCGACTTCGCCGAGCTCCAGACGCTCGGCAAGGCGAGCATCGCGCCGTTCCACGACTTCGACTCGGTCGTCCCGGCCGACGTGAAGACCAAGGTCGCCGACATCGTGTCCCAGATGGAGGCCGGCACGCTGCAGACCGGCGTCAAGGTGGGCTGACGACCGTGACCGGTCACCTCGTGTGACCACCCCGTCTCGAGGGGGCGGGCATCCCCGGATGCCCGCCCCCTCGGGCGTGGACCCGGCCGTCGCGCCATCCGCGGTGGCCGGCCCGACACCCGGGCCACCACCCCCCTACCGCCCACCGCCGCTGTCGGGCCAGACTGTGGGCACCCGAGCCATTGGAGACCCATGTCCGAGACCAGCACGGCCGAGAAGACACCGCCCCCGACGCCCCCGGACCAGCCGGAGCGCGACCGGGGCGGGGCGCTGGCCTACCTCATCGGTCACCAGAGCGCCGTCGTCATCGTCGTCGCGCTCGTCATCTCGCTGGCCATCGGTGCCGCGCTCATCCGCTACCAGGGGGTGAACCCCGGGTTCGCCTACGAGACGCTGCTGCGCGAGGCGCTCGTCGTCGACGGCGCCCTCACCCGCACGCTGCAGAAGACGGCGCCGCTCATCCTCACCGGCCTGGCCGTCGTGCTCCCGCTGCGCGTCGGCCTGTTCAACATCGGCGGCCAGGGACAGTTCGCGACCGGCGCCATCATGGGCGCCTGGGTGGCGTACGTCGCGGGTGGGGCCGGCATCGTCGGCGCCCTCCTCGGCATGGTCGTCGGCATCGTCGCCGGTGGGCTCGTGGGCGTCGTCGTCGGCGTGCTCAAGGCCTGGCGCGGCGTGCACGAGGTGATCTCGACGATCATGCTCAACTACATCGTGGCCGGCGTGGCGTTCTGGGCCGTCATCGAGGGCGGGCCCCTCCAGGCCGAGGCGTCGAAGACGAGCGGCATCCCGCAGACCGAGACGATCCCCGAGGCGGCGCAGGTCGGTTCGCTCGCCGGCGTCCCCATCGGCTTCCTCATCGCCCTCGTCCTGGCCGTCGTGTGCTGGTGGATGCTCTCGCGCACCACCCTGGGCTTCAAGTTCAACACCGTCGGGGCCAACAAGGCCGCCGCCGACTACGCCGGCATCGGCATCAACCGCATCGTCGTGCTCTCGATGGCGCTCGGTGCCGGCCTCGCCGGCCTCGGCGGGGCCCTCGAGGCCGAGGGCACGCTCTACCGCTTCGAGCCGGCCATCGTCGGCTCCCTCGGGTTCGACGGCATCACCATCGCGCTGCTCGCCCGGGCGAACCCGCTCGCGACGATCCCGGCCGCCTTCCTCGTCGGCATCCTGCGCACCGGGGCGGCGGGCCTGCAGTTCAACACCGGCATCGCCCCCGAGATCGTCGACGTCCTCCTCGCGATCATCCTGCTCATGGTCTCGATCCCCGTCCTCGGGAAGTGGCTGTTCCGCAGCCGGGCCGACAAGGTCTCCGTGTCCACCGCGAGCTGGGGGAGCTGACGTGAGCGCCTGGGTCACCAAGAACCGCACGACGCTCGTCGTCGCCGGCATCGTCGCCGTCGCCGCCTACGTCTTCTTCTACGCCAAGAACGACATCGCCCCCTCGATGTACGGGGCCGCCTGGGGCTACGCCATCCCCCTCGTCCTCGCCGCCCTCGTCGGCGTCATCGGCGAGCGGTCCGGCGTCGTCAACATCGGCATCGAGGGCCAGATGATCCTCGCCGCGTTCGCCGGCTTCTTCGCCGCGGCGTTCAGCGGGTCGATGATCGTCGGCGTCCTCGCCGGGGTCGGCACCGGCCTCATCGCCGGAGGCTTCCTCGCCGTGACGACCGTCCGCTGGCGGATGGACCAGATCATCGCCGGCGTCGTCCTCAACATCATCGCCACCGGCCTGACGTCCTTCTACCTCAAGTCGGGCGAGATCCTCCCCGGGGTCATCCCCAACATCGAGGTGCCCCTGCTGTCGAGGATCCCGCTCATCGGCGAGGTGTTCTTCAGCGGCCGCAGCGTCATCGCGCTCATCGCGATCATCGCGGCGGTCGTCGTGCACCTCATGCTCTTCCACACCCGGTGGGGCCTGCGGACCCGTGCGGTCGGCGAGTACCCGTCGGCGGCGGACACGGCCGGGATCAACGTCGAGCGGCTCCGGATGGTCAACGTCACCATCGCCGGGTCGCTCGCCGGGCTCGCGGGCATCTACCTGTCGATGGACGCGTCGAGCTCGTTCGAGCGCGGCATCGTCGCCGGGCGCGGGTTCCTCGCCCTCGCGATCATGATCATGGGCGCCTGGCGGCCGCTGCGGGCCTTCGCGATGGCGATCTTCTTCGGCTTCGTCAATGCCGTGGCCTCGCAGCTGCAGCAGTCGGGCCTGGGCCAGGGCGAGGGCACCGGTGTCCTCCACGGCCTGCTCGACATGATCACCGCCCCCCAGATCCTCGGCACGCTGCCCTACGTCGCGACCCTCGTCGTCCTCGCGGTCGCCGCCGGACGGGTTCGAGCACCCGCCGCGGTCGGCCAGCCCTACGTGAAGAAGGACCAGTGATGAGCAGCCAGACCCCCGACGGGCCGGCCGTCCCGGACGTCCACCAGGACCCCGAGGGTGCCGTCGCCGCGCACCTCGACACGAGCGAGGAGCGCCTCGCCGCGGTCGTCACCAACGAGGCGATCCTCGAGCTGCCGAAGGAGGTCTCCGGCTTCGGCGAGGGCAACGTCGGCGAGGTCCTGCTCGACATCAAGAACCTGTCGAAGAGCTTCGGCCCGGTGAAGGCCAACCGTGACATCAGCCTCGACGTGCGGCGCGGCGAGATCGTCGCGCTCCTCGGCGAGAACGGCGCCGGCAAGTCGACCCTCGTCAACCAGATCTTCGGCCTCATCACGCCCGACTCCGGCACCGTGTCGATCAAGGGCGACACCACGGCCATCAAGGACCCGCGCGACGCCATCGCGCGCGGCATCGGCATGGTGCACCAGCACTTCCAGCTCGTGCCGGTCATGACCGTCGCCGAGAACATGGTCCTCGGGCACGAGCCGGTCAAGGGCGGGCAGGTCCTCGACATCGCCTCGGCCCGCGAGCTGGTGCGGACCCTGTCGGCCAAGCACCGCCTGGCGGTCGACCCCGACGCCGAGATCGAGGACCTCCCGGTCGGCACCCAGCAGCGGGTCGAGATCCTCAAGGCGCTCTCCCGCAAGGTCGACCTCCTCATCCTCGACGAGCCGACCGCGGTGCTGACGCCGCAGGAGACCGACGAGCTCCTCGCCGTGATGAAGGAGCTCGCCAACTCGGGCACCTCCATCGTCTTCATCACGCACAAGCTGCGCGAGGTGCTCGCCGTCGCCGACCGCGTGTTCGTGCTGCGCCAGGGCGCGGTCGTCGGGGAGGTCGCGACGAAGGACACCGACGCCCGGGGCCTCGCGACGCTGATGGTCGGGCGCGAGGTCGTGCTGTCGATCGACAAGGCCGACGCGACACCCGGCGAGACCGTGCTCAGGGTCACCGACCTCCACGTCAAGGACGACCGCAACCTCACCGCCGTCGACGGCTTCAGCGTCGAGGTGCGCGCCGGCGAGATCGTCGGAGTCGCCGGGGTCGAGGGCAACGGCCAGCGCGAGCTCGTCGAGGCGCTCGCCGGGATGCGCAAGGTCGTGTCGGGGTCGATGACCCTCGGCGACCTCGACCTCACCCGGGCCAACCCGCACCAGACGCACCACGCCGGGATCGGCCACGTGCCCGAGGACCGAGAGAAGCACGGCCTCGTCGCGTCGTACTCGATCGCCGACAACCTCGTCCTCAACGAGTTCGACCAGCCGCCCTACGCCAAGGCCGGGGTGCGCCAGTTCGACAAGGTGCGCGAGAACGCCGAGCAGCTGCGCACCGAGTTCGACATCCGCTCCGCCGGGGTGGGGCAGACGGCGGGGTCGCTGTCGGGCGGCAACAAGCAGAAGGTCGTCGTCGCCCGCGAGATGTCGTTCAAGCCGCGCCTGCTCATGGCGGCGCAGCCCACCCGCGGCGTCGACGTCGGGTCGATCGAGTTCATCCACCGCCGGATCGTCGAGGCCCGCGACGCCGGGGCCGCCGTGCTCCTCGTGTCGGCCGAGCTCGACGAGATCCTCTCGCTGTCCGACCGGATCGCCGTCGTCCACGGCGGGAAGGTCGTCGCCGAGATGCCGGGGCGTGGCGCCGACCGCACCGAGATCGGCCGGCTCATGGCGGGCGACCACTAGCTCCCTCCGCCCCCGAGGGGGTGGAGGACGCTCGTCAGGGCGAGGTCCGCGCGAAGGGCAGCGCGGTGTAGACGACGACGCCGAACGCGGCGTCGGGGATCCCCAGGTAGTCCGGTGAGGGGTCCTCGAGGAGCGTGAGCCGCAGCGTTCCCCCCTCCAGGGTGGGCGCGAAGACGATCCGGCACAGCGCGCACGAGGGCACCAGCACGAGGCGGCCGTCCTTGACGTGCCACGAGCCGAGGTCGGCCTCCTCCGTGCCGAGGGTGGTCCGGTAGCGCCTGTCGTCGAAGGTGATGACGACGCGGTCGGGGAGCGAGAGGTCGCCGAGGACGACGGCCCGGTGCTGCGACATCCCGGTGCGACCGAGCGTGGCCAGGACGTCCGACTCACGAAGGACGGGGGTCGACCAGGAGCCGACGAGCACCGCCGCGAGCCGCGAGTCGGCCGCGAGCCGGTCGTTGCCGTGCAGCGTCGGGACCGGAGCCGCGGGCGCGGTGGAGGTGACCCCGCGGTCGAGGCCGACCCCGATGCCGGTGGCCACGAGGGCGGCGACCGCGACCCCGGCGACGGCCAGCCGCCGGGTGCTGCGGCGACGCCGGGCCGTCGTGACGACACCGGCGAGCGCGTGGGCGGTGTCGGGATCGAAGCCGCGCGCGCCCTCCTCGAGGGCGGTGCGCACTCGCTCATCGACGGACATCGCTGACCTCCTCGTCGAGCCGGGTCGCCAGGGTCGCGCGGGCCCGGTGCAGGCTGGTCTTGACCGCGGACTCGCTCATCGCCAGGGCGTGGGCGACCTCGGCCACGGGCAGGTCCTCGAAGTAGAAGAGGACGACGACGGCCCGCTGCCGCGCGGGGAGCTCGCCCACGGCCCGCAGCACGTCGACGTCGCGCTCCGGCGTCGTGGGGGGCGGCGAGGTGCGGCGCTCGAGGCGGGGCCGGCGCTCCTCGCGCTGGGCCTCGCGGACCGCGAGCCGGATGGCGACCCGCCGGACCCAGGCACCCGGGCGGTCGTAGCCGCCGACCGTCCCCCACCGGAGGTAGAGGCGCACGAACGCCTCCTGGGCCACCTCCTCGGCGCGGGCGGCGTCGTGGAGGACGAGGTAGGCGGTGCGGGCGATCCGGGGGTACTCGACGTCGTAGAGCGCCGTGAACCCCTCGTCGACCGCGCGGGGCGGACGAGGCGGGCGGGGCGAGCGACCCATGGCACCTCCTGCGCGTACCGCCGCGGGGTGCGGCGTCATCAGGACACAGCCCCGACGGACCCGTCCGGTGACATCCGGCGGCTCCCTGACCTCGAGAGTGCGGGCCGACCCAGCCTCGCAGCCCGCGGCGCGCCGGCGCCATCCCCCGATGGAGCCCCGCGCCGACAGCATCCGACCCCCGACGCCCCCCGAACCACAGCGTTCCCGCCTGGGGCAGGAGGGACGGCACGTGGGGCGGAACACGTGGTTACGGTTTCGTAGGTTACGCGAACGTAGGTTACGCTCGCGTATGTGAGCGCACCTTCCATCGACCGACCGACCACGGCGCCCGGCGCACCGCGGGCGCGGCTCGGCGCGAACGCCCCGGGACCCCTCGGTGGCGTCCTGCGGGGAGCCCGCCGGGTCGCCGAGGCCCTCGCCTCCCCACTCGTGCCCGCCGACTACCTCGACCTCCTCGACCCGATGCGCGCCGGCGCCGACCTGCGCGGCCGCATCGTCGAGGTCCGCCCCGAGACCGCCGACGCGGTCACCGTCGTCATCCGCCCCGGCCGCGGCTGGCTGGGTCACGTGCCCGGCCAGTACATCCGGATCGGCATCGACATCGAGGGCGTGCGCCACTGGCGCGCCTACAGCCTCACCCACCGCGCCGACGGGTCGCCCGCCGCGGGCATCCCCGCCGGCTGCATCGCCATCACGACCAAGGCGATCCCCGACGGCAAGGTGAGCACCCACCTCGTGCGGGCGACCGCCCCCGGGACCCTCGTCATGCTCGACCAGGCCACCGGCGAGTTCACCCTGCCGACGCCCGCCCCCGCCAAGGTCCTCTTCCTCACCGCGGGCAGCGGCATCACGCCCGTCATGGGCATGCTGCGCAACCACCTCGGCGAGCTCGAGGACGTCGCGCACCTGCACTGCGCGCCCACCGCGGCCGACGTCATCTTCGGCGACGAGCTGCGCAGCCACGCCGCCCAGGGTCGCCTCGCCCTGACCCTCAACCTCGACGACGAGCACGGCGTGCTCCACCTCGAGCGCCTCGACTCCCTCGTGCCCGACTGGCGCGAGCGCGAGACCTGGCTGTGCGGACCCACCGGCCTGCTCGACGCCGCCGAGGCCCACTGGGAGGCCGCCGGCGTCGCCGACCGCCTCCACACCGAGCGCTTCCGTCCCACCGTCGTCGAGCCGGGGGAGGGTGGCACCGTCACCTTCCTGCGCAGCGGGCGCGACGTCGAGGCCGACGGCAGCACCCCGATCCTCGACGCCGGCGAGGACGCCGGAGTCCTCATGCCGAGCGGGTGCCGGATGGGCATCTGCTTCGGCTGCGTCGTCACGATGCGCAGCGGAGCCATCCGCGACCTGCGCACCGGAGAGGTCACCGTCGTCGAGGACGACGCGACCCTGCCCGTCCAGACCTGCGTCAACGCCGTCGCCGGTTCCTGCGAGATCGAGCTGTAACCCCCTGAACCGCAGACCGACCGACCACCACCGGAAGGACACCCCATGACCCTCGCCCCCGAGCGCACCCCCAGCCACGGCACCACCAAGCCGAACGGCATCAACCCGCGCCTGCGCGTCGAGTCCGACGCCCCGCGCCCCCAGCGCCCCGCGCTGAAGAAGTCCGGTCGCCCCAACCCCGCGGCCCACCTGACCCCCGAGCAGATCGAGGGCATCGGCCACGAGCTCGACGCCCTCCGCAAGGAGGTCATGGACAGCCGCGGCGCCAAGGACGCGGCCTACATCCGCAAGGTCATCAGGACCCAGCGCTACCTCGAGATGGGCTCGCGCGCGGTCCTGCTCTTCTCTGGCGTCAAGGTCAAGGGCTTCCGCCCGGCCTGGTGGATCGGCACGGCCGGACTGTCGGTCTCCAAGATCCTCGAGAACATGGAGATCGGCCACAACGTCATGCACGGCCAGTGGGACTGGATGCGCGACCCGAAGATCCACTCCACCGCGTGGGAGTGGGACAACGCCTCGCCGTCCTCGCAGTGGAAGCACAGCCACAACGAGATCCACCACACCTTCACCAACGTCCTCGGCCGCGACAACGACCTCGGCTACGGCATCCTGCGCGTCGACGAGGACCAGCGGTGGAGCCCGTTCTTCCTCTTCCAGCCGATCTGGCACGTGGGCAACGCCCTGCTCTTCGAGTACTCCATCGCGGCCTACGACCTCGAGCTCGGCGGCTACCTCGCGAAGAAGAACCGGATGAGCGAGAGGGAGAAGGCGAAGTTCCGCAGCGACGCCAGGGAGGTCGTGGCGAAGATCAAGCGCCAGGCCACCAAGGACTACCTCGTCCACCCGCTGCTCTCGGCGCCCACGGGCTCGGCCCGCACGACCCTGACCGCGAACGTCGTCGCCAACCTGGCCCGCAACCTGTGGACCAACACGATCATCATCTGCGGGCACTTCCCCAAGGGGATCGCGACCTTCGAGAAGACCTCGATCGACGGCGAGACCCGTGGCGAGTGGTACCTGCGCCAGATGCTCGGGTCGGGCAACATCAGCGGCTCGAAGGCCATGCACGTCATGAGCGGCAACCTCAGCCACCAGATCGAGCACCACCTCTTCCCGGACATGCCGAGCAACCGGTACGCCGAGATCGCCCCGCGCATCCGCGACCTCATGGAGCGCCACGACCTGCCCTACGTCACGGGCAGCCTCCCCCGGCAGGTCGGCTCGGTGTACTGGAAGGTCGTCGAGCTCTCGCTGCCGAACAAGGTCGAGGGCCGTCGCCGCCGCGACATCATCAGGCTCGCGCTGAAGAAGTCGTGGCGGAAGAAGTCGCTCGGCCGCTTCTGAGCCGACCGGTCCCACCGGCTCCACCGAACGGCGCCGCCCTCCCGAACCGCACCCGGAGGGCGGCGCCGTCGCCTACCGTGGGGGCAGCGCAGGGGTTGCCGCCGGTCTTCTCGTCCCGTCTCGAGGTTCCCTGATGACGTCCACCCCGCCCCGCGCCCGCCGCTCCGGGCGTCCCGCCGCCCGCCGGGCGATGACGACCGCCGCGGCCGCCGTGCTCGCCGCCACCGTGGTCCCGACCGCCGTCGCGCCGGCCTCCGCCGCGACGGCCGGCGTCGCGACCCGTTCGCTTAGCCCCGTCGCGAGCTCGACGGGCCGCGTCACCGTCATCGACGCCGCCTCCGCGGAGGTGCTGCGCCTCGTCAACGTCGAGCGCGCGAAGGTCGGCTGCCCGGCGGTCCGCTGGGAGCCGCGGCTGGCCACGGCCGCGCGCCTGCACAGCCAGGACATGGCGAACAAGCGGTACTTCAGCCACGACTCCCTCGACGGCCGGTCGCCGTGGGACCGCATCAAGGCCCAGGGCTACGCCTACGGTTCCGCCGAGAACATCGCGGCCGGCCAGCAGACGGCGGCCGCCGTCATGACCGCGTGGATGAAGAGCACGGGGCACAAGGCGAACATCCTCGCCTGCTCGAACCGCGCCCTCGGCGTCGGCGTCGGGCGCGGCGGTCCCTACGGCATCTACTGGACCCAGGACTTCGGCTCCCGCTGAGCCACGCCCTCGGGTGGTCGGCGGCACCGCGGAGAGGACGACCCGAGGGGTGGGCGGCGGCGTGCGGGGCGGGTCGCCCGGGCTAGCGTTCCTGTCCTGACATCCGTCGCGTCGCCGGGGAGGACACCACGTGGGAGTGCTCCCGGCCGACCCGGCACTCGTCGCGCTCCTCGCCCTCGGCGCGGCCGTCATCGGGTTCTCCAAGACCGCCCTCGGGGGCCTCGGCGTCGTCAGCGTCGCGATCTTCGCGTCGGTGCTGCCGGCCCGCCAGTCGACCGCCGCGATCCTCATGGTGCTCATCGTCGGGGACGTCATCGCCTGCTGGCACTACCGCCGTGACCCCGACTGGGCGCTCATCCGTCGGCTGCTGCCCGCCGTCGTCCCCGGGCTCCTGCTCGGGACGCTGTTCCTGCGGGTGGTCTCCGACGACGTCCTGCGGCGCGCCATCGGTGCCGTCCTCCTCGTCCTCCTCGTCCTCCAGCTCTGGGTCAAGGCGCGGGGGAGGTCCGAGGAGGGCACGACATCCGGCGGCCGCCGCGCGCGGGCGTGGGGCGCCGGCTCGGCGATGGGCTTCACGACGATGACGGCCAACGCGGCCGGACCGGTCATGACGCTCTACCTCTCGGCCTCCGGCATCGACAAGCGCCGGTTCGTCGGCACGAGCGCGTGGTTCTTCCTCATCGTCAACCTGTGCAAGGTGCCCTTCTCCGTCGGCCTCGGGCTGCTGCACCCACAGGACGTCGGGCGCGCCGCGGTCCTTGCGCCGGCGGTCCTCGTCGGGGCGCTGCTCGGGTACGCGCTCGTGACGCGGATCAGCCAGCGCGCCTTCGACGTCGCGGTCCTCCTCGCCTCCGCCGTCGCGGCCGCCGCGCTCCTCCTCGGCTGACCCTCTCGGTCACGGCCCGAGCCGACCGCGGAAGCGGACCACGTCCTCGACACCGACCGGGGCGTCGTGCGCGACGGACCCGACCGGCCGTGACTGGCCGGACGCATCCTGGCGAAGGAGGCGTAGTGTCGACCCACGGAGTCGCTCAGGCTTCCGAGCGCTGGGAGACAGCCATGTCCGACAAGTCACCGCGGCAGAACAGCAAGAAGGCCGGCAAGACCCTCAAGGAGAAGCGGGCCGACAAGCACGCAAAGGCCGACGCGAAGAACCACCTCGACATCGGGCAGATCGGCAAGAAGTAGGACCGATCCCGATCCGCCCCGTCCGCCGCCGGATCGCCGACGGACGGGGCAGTCGGTCGGTCAGGCGTTCTGGGGGAAGCCGAGCTCGATGCCACCGTGGCTGGGGTCGAGCCAGCGCGAGGTGACGACCTTGCCGCGGGTGAAGAAGTGCACGCCCTCCATGCCGTGGGCGTGGCTGTCGCCGAAGAGGCTGTTCTTCCACCCCCCGAAGCTGTAGTACGCCATCGGGACGGGGATCGGCACGTTGACGCCGACCATCCCGACCTCGACCTCGTTCTGGAAGCGGCGGGCCGCCCCGCCGTCGTTGGTGAAGATCGCGGTGCCGTTGCCGTAGGGGTTGTCGTTGATGAGCTTGAGGCCCTCGTCGTAGGTCCTGACCCGCACGACCGAGAGCACCGGGCCGAAGATCTCGTCGGTGTAGACCGACATCTCGGGGGTGACGTTGTCGAACAGCGTCGGCTTGAGGAAGTAGCCCTCGCCGTCGGCGTCGACGTCGCCCTCGCGGCCGTCGATGACGAGCGTCGCGCCCGCCTCGGTGCCGGCGTCGAGGTAGGACGTGACCTTGTCGCGGTGCTGAGCGGTGACGAGCGGCCCCATGTCGCAGCCTCGGGTGCCGTCGCCGGTGACGAGCTTGCCGACCCGGTCCTGGATCTTGGCCACGAGGTCGTCGGCGATGGTGTCGACGGCGAGCAGGGCCGAGATCGCCATGCAGCGCTCGCCGGCCGAGCCGAACCCGGCGTTGACGGCGGCGTCGGCGGCGAGGTCGAGGTCGGCGTCGGGCAGGACGAGCATGTGGTTCTTCGCGCCGCCGAGGGCCTGGACGCGCTTGCCGTGCGCCGTGCCGGTCTCGTAGACGTAGCGGGCGATCGGGGTGGAGCCGACGAAGGACACGGCCTTGACGTCGGGGTGGGTGAGGAGGGCGTCGACCGCCTCCTTGTCCCCGTGGACGACGGACAGGACGCCGTCGGGCAGGCCGGCCTCCTTCCACAGGGCCGCGACGGCGTTGACGGCCGACGGGTCCTTCTCGCTCGGCTTGATGACGACGGCGTTGCCGCACGCGATCGCGACGGGCACGAACCACAGCGGCACCATCGCCGGGAAGTTGAACGGGCTGATGACCGCGACGACGCCCAGGCTCTGGCGCATCGAGTACACGTCGACCTTCGTCGAGGCGTTCTCGGTGAAGCCGCCCTTGAGCAGGTGCGGGATGCCGCAGGCGAACTCGGCGACCTCGAGGCCGCGGGTCACCTCGCCGAGGGCGTCGGAGAGGACCTTGCCGTGCTCGGCCGTGATGAGGGCGGCGATGTCCTCCTTGCGCTCGTTGAGCAGCTGGCGGAACGCGAAGAGGACCTGGGTGCGCTTGGTGAGCGAGACGTTGCCCCACTCGGAGGCCCACGCCTCCTTGGCCGTGGCGACGACCTCCCCGACGAGCTCGGTCGAGGCGAGGTCGAGGACTCCGGTCTGCTCGCCCGTGGCCGGGTTGAAGACGGGGCTGGTCCGCTCGGCGGTGCCCTCCCACGGGGCGCCGGCCAGGAGGTGGGTGATGCGGCTGGGGGTCGTGCTCACGGCTATCGGTCCTTGTCGTGCGAAGTGGTGGATTCAGTGTGTCAGAGCACCTGACGGTTGTGGAATGCGTGGTCCGGTGCCAGATGCACCGTGTGATCAGTGGTGCTCGTCATAGAGCACCGGACGTGGCGCCAGGTCCACCTGGACGGGGCGGCCCGTCGAGAGCGAGGCCATGCCCGCCGTGCTGACGGCCGTGGCGGCGTAGCCGTCCCAGGCCGAGGGGCCGACCGTGGTGCCGGAGCGCACGGCATCGGCCCAGGCCTGCACCTCGAGGTCGTACGCCCGGGCGAACCGGGTGCGGTAGTCGTCGGGCACGACGCCGCCCCAGCGGCCCCCTCCGGCGGTGACCGACGTGGCGAGCACCCCGGTCGACCCGAGGCCGGCGGTCAGCGACCCCCGCTCGGCGACGGCCTCGAAGCGCACCTCGTAGCCGACCTGGCTGTTGACGAAGACCTCGTTGGTGACCAGGCCCCCACCGGCCATCCGGAAGAGGGCGACCTGGGGGTCGACGACCCCCTCGCCCGCGTGCGAGGTCGGTGCAGGGGAGAGCACGGTGACCTCGACGACCTCCTCGCCGAAGAGGAAGCGTGACGCGTCGACCTCGTGGACGAGGCTGTCGCGCACGATCATCTCGGAGCGGAAGTCGGTGTGGGGCACCGAGCGGTTGCGGTGGGTGTTGTGCAGCAGGAGGAGCCGGCCGTGGTCGCCGGAGAGGAGGGAGGCCCGGACCGCCGCGTACTCCGGGTCGAAGCGCCGCATGAAGCCCACCGTGACGAGGCGGCGCCCGAGCGCGGCCTCGGCCTCGACGAGGCGCAGTGCCGACGCGTCGTCCATCGTCAGCGGCTTCTCGCACAGGGCCGCAGTGCCGTGCGCGAGGCAGGCGAGCACCTGCTCCTCGTGGACGAAGCCCGGTGAGGCGATGACGACGGCGTCGACGTCGGGCGAGGCGACGAGCGCGAGGGGGTCGTCGTGCACCGTCGTGCCGAGCCGCTCGGCGAGCGCTGCGGCGCGCGCGGTGTCGGGGTCGCTCACCCCCGCGAGCACGACCCCCGCCGTGCGGTGCGCGAGGCGCTCGGCGTGGTCGGTGCCCATGATGCCGACGCCGATGACGCCGACGCGCAGCTGGGGAGGGGTCACGGGCGCAGGTCCTTCGGCAGGGTCGGGGCGAGGTGGGACTGCTGGTGCTTCTTGGCCTCGGTGTAGGCCGCGGAGGCCGCCTGCGTGCTGTCGAGGGTCGAGACCTGCGCGACCGGGACGTCCCACCACGAGTCGCTGCCCGGTGAGTGCACCCGCGGGTCGGTCTCGACGTGGATGACGACGGGACCGCCGTCGCGCGGGGCCGCCTTGGCTCGCAGGAGCGCCTCGGCGAGCCCGGACCGGTCGTGCACCTCGATGACGTGCGCGCCGAGGCTGCGGGCGTTGGCCGCGAGGTCGACGGGCAGGTGGCCGCCGTCGAGGCGTCCGTTCGGCCCACGGAACTCGTAGCTCGTGCCGAAGCGCTGCGACCCGAGCCCTTCGGAGAGCGAGCCGATGGAGTGGAAGCCGTGGTTCTGCACGAGGACGACGACGACCTTGACCCGCTCCTGGACGGCGACGACGAGCTCGGTCGGCATCATGAGGTAGCCGCCGTCGCCGACCATCGCGAACACGTCGCGGGTGTCGTCGGCGAGGGCGATCCCGAGGGCCCCGGGGATCTCGTAGCCCATGCACGAGTAGCCGTACTCGACGTGGTAGCCCTTGCGGTCGCGCACCCGCCACAGCTTGTGGAGGTCACCGGGCATGGATCCCGCGGCGCAGACGACGACGTCGCGGGGGTCGGTGAGCTCGTTGACGGCACCGAGCACGGCACCTTGGGTCAGCAGCCCGTCGGCGAGGCGGTCGGTGACGTCGGCGGGAGGGTCGTAGGCGGCGGCGACCTGCGCGTCCCACTCGCCCCACAGGGTGGCGACGCGAGCGGCGTACGCCGGGTCGACCTCATGGCCGGTGAGCGCGGCGGTGAGAGCCGAGAGCCCTTCCCGGGCGTCGGCGACGAGCGACAGGCCGCTGTGCTTGCCCGCGTCGAACCCGGCGACGTTGAGGCTGACGAAGCGAACCTCACTGTCGCGGAACGCCGTACGGGACGCCGTGGTGAAATCCGACCACCGGGTGCCGACGCCGATGACGAGATCGGCCTCTCGAGCGAGGACGTTCGCGGCCGTGCTGCCGGTCGAGCCCACGGCTCCCACGAGCTGCGGGTGGCCGTGGAGGAGGGAGCCCTTGCCGGCCTGGGTCTCGGCGACGGGGATCCCGGTGGCCGAGGCGAACGCGGCGAGCGCGTCCTCGGCGCCGGAGTAGTGGACGCCACCACCCGCGACGACGAGGGGGCGCCGCGAGGCCCGCACGGCATCGGCCACGGCCTGCACCCGCGCCACCTCTGCCGGGGGACGGGCGACGTGCCAGACCCGCTCGGCGAAGAGCTCGACGGGCCAGTCGAACGCCTCGGCCTGGACGTCCTGGGGCAGCGAGATCGTCACGGCGCCGGTCTCGACCGGGTCGGCGAGCACCCGCATGGCGCCGAGCAGCGCGGAGGGCAGCTGCTCGGGGCGGTCGACCTGGTCGTAGAAGCGCGAGAGGGGCCGGAAGGCGTCGTTGACCGAGACGTCGGCGGCGTGCGGCAGCTCGAGCTCCTGGAGCACCGGGGCGCTGACCCGGGTGGCGAAGGTGCCCGAGGGCAGGAGGAGCACGGGGATGCGGTTGACCGTCGCGAGCGCGGCGCCGGTGAGCATGTTCGTCGACCCCGGCCCGACGGAGGCGGTGACGGCCCACGTCGAGAGCCGGTCGCGGTGCTTGGCGAAGCCGACGGCGGTGTGCACCATCGCCTGCTCGTTCCGCCCGAGCACGTAGGGCAGGGCGGGTTCCTCGCCGGCCTGCGTGGCGCGCAGCTCGTCCTCCAGCAGGGCCTGGCCGATGCCCGCGACGTTGCCGTGGCCGAAGATGCCGAGGCACCCGGCGACGAGCCGCTGGCGCTCGCCGTCGCGCTCACTCCACTGCTGGCCGAGGAAGCGCACGACCGCCTGCGCGACGGTGAGCCGGACGGTGTCGGTCATCGGGTGCCTCCCACGGGCAGTCGGGGGTCGACCTCGTCGTCGGCCCAGGACTCGCGGACCCACGCGTGGGCCGGGTCGTCGCAGATCCGCCAGGCCCGCTCGGGTCCGGGGCCGGCCATGACGTTGAGGTAGTAGAGGTCGGCGTCGGGGGCCGCGACGGCCGGCCCGTGCCAGCCGTGCGGCACGAGGACGAGGTCGCCCGTGCGCACCTCGGCGAGCACGTCGAGGGGGCGGTCCGCGGAGGAGCCGTAGACCCGCAGGTAGCCGACGGGATCGGCGCCACGCGGGTCGGTGGAGCGCGTCTCGACGTAGTAGATCTCCTCGAGCTCGGTCTCCTCGCCGGGCCGCTCCTCGTCGTGCTTGTGCGGCGGCCAGCTCGACCAGTTGCCCGCGGGCGTGACGACCTCGCACACGAGGAAGGAGTCGGCGTCCAGGACGTCGGGCAGGCCCAGGTCGCGCACCTCGCGGCTCGCGCGACCGGTGCCGCGCAGCTCGACGGCCACCTCGGCGACGCCCACGTGCCGGAAGGGCTTGGGCTCGGTCGCCTTCGTGGCAGGGGCGCCGCACAGGGCGACTCGACCGTCGTCCGACCCCTGCGACCAGACTCGCAGGCGCGAGCCCCGACCGGCGTAGACGACGTCGGTGGGGCCGTCGAAGACCGAGCCGCGCCCGACGAGGACGACGTCGTGGGCCGCGCCGTCGGCCTCGGTCACCTCGACCCGGAACGACCCGCTGAGCGGCACGACGAGGGTCTCCTCGTCACCGCTGTCGTGCTCGACACCGTCGCCGGGCGCGACGGTGGCGACCCGGAGGCGAGTGTGCTGCCAACCGTCGACCGGAGCCGTGGCGGTGGGCGTCACGGCCACGTCGAACGCACCGTCGGCCGCCGTGCCACGCCGACGCACCCACGACGCGTTGTCCGCTCCGATGCTCATGCCACGCCACCGTGCACGAGGTCGGCGGCGATGTCGACCGCCGCAGCGACGTCGGCGTCGGGCGGGTAGAGCAGGGCGCGGCCGACGACCAGCCCGCGCACGGCGGGCAGCCCGAGGGCGCGGCCCCACGCCGCGTACGTCTCACGGGGCTCCCCCTGGGGGTCGCCGCCGAGGAGCAGCGTCGGCAGGGTCGTCGCGTCCATGACGCGGGCGAGGTCGTCGACGACGGGCAGCTTGAGCCAGGTGTGCGCACTCGACGCGCCGAGGGCCGACGCCACGTGGATCGCGCGGATCATCGACTCGGGGTCGAGGAGGTTGCGCACCCGACCGTCCTCGACGACCGACCAGAACGGCTCGACCATCGCCATCCGGCGCAGCGCGGACAGCTCGGTGACGGCCGCGGCGCACGCCTCGAGGGTCGCGACGGTGCCGGCGTCCCCGAGGGCGATGCGGGTGAGCATCTTGCCGCCGTCCAGGCCGCGCTCCTGCACCTCGCGCGCGGTGTAGCCGGTGAAGCGGTCGTCGAGCTCCCAGGCCGAGCCCTGCAGACCGCCACGGTTCATCGACCCGATGACGACCTTGCCCTCGAGCGCGCCGAGCAGCAACAGGTCGTCGAGCACGTCCGGCGTCCCGAGGACACCGTCGACACCGGGGCGCTCGAGCGCGGTGACGAGGCGGGCGAGCAGGTCGGACCGGCTGGCCATGGCCATCCCGTCGTCGCGCACCCCGAGGGCGGCACGGGCCGGGTGGTCGGCCGCGACGAGCAGCAACCGACCGTCGGTCGGCAACAGGGGACGCAGGGCGCGCTCCTCCCACAGGGCGCCGATGCGCTCGGGCTCGCGGGCGCGCACCTCGGTGAGGGCGGCGGTGTCGACGGAGCGGGACGACATCGCGCTCACCTCCCCGCTCCGGCCAGGGCGGCCTCGACCTCGGAGGTCGTGGGCATCGCGGTCGAGCACTCGAGCCGTCCGGCGACGATCGCGCCGGCGACGTTGGCGAAGCGGATCGTGCGCTCGAGCCCCCAGCCCGAGAGCAGGCCGTGCACGAGGGCACCGCCGAAGGAGTCGCCCGCCCCGAGGCCGTTGACGACCTCGACGGGGAACGGCTCCACCTCGACCCGCTCGTCGCGGGTGGCCGCGAGCACGCCGCGGGGACCCTGCTTGACGACGGCCAGCTCGAGCCCGCGCTCGAGGAGGGCGTCGGCGGCCCGGTGCGGGTCGGTCTCGCCGACGGCGACCTCGCACTCCTCGCGGTTGCCCACGGCGACGGTGACGTGCTCGAGCGCCCGGCCGACCTCCGCCGACGCCTCGGTGGGGTCCGCCCAGAACATCGGGCGGTAGTCGAGGTCGAGGACGGTGTGGCGCGCCCGCCCCCGGGCCGCCCAGGCGACGTGGTGCGTCGCCCGTGACGGCTCCTGGGACAGCCCGGTCACCGTGGCCCAGAAGACCCCGGCCCCGCGGATCGCGTCGAGGGGCAGGTCGCGTTCCTCGAGGAGGAGGTCGGGCGCGATCGGGTACCGGTAGAACCACAGGGGGAAGTCGTCGGGCGGGAACACCTCGCAGAAGGTGACCGGCGTGGGCGGGCCGGGGCCGTCGAGGACGCAGATCGAGTCCGGGTCCACGCCCAGCCGCTCGGCCTCCAGCCGCACGTACCGGCCGAAGGGGTCGTCGCCGACCTTCGTCACGAGCCGCACCGCGTGCCCGTGGCGGGCCGCGGCGACCGCGACGTTGGTGGCGCTGCCGCCGAGGAACTTCTGGAAGGTGCTGACGTCCTCGAGCCCCACCCCGTGCTGGAGCGGGTAGACGTCGACGCCGATGCGGCCGATCGCGACGACCTCGGGGTTCGTGGCGCCCCCGGCGGTCCTGGCGACCTCGGGGGTCGCGGTGGCCTCGTGGGCCGCGGGCGGGACGGGTGCGGTCACCGGGTCACCGCCAGCGCGTCGGCGAGGGACCTGATGTGCGCGACCGAGGCGCGCACGTCGGCCACCGGGTCGACGCCGGTGTCGGCGGGAGCGCCGGTGAGGATGGTGTCCTGCTCGAGGACGTACCACCCGGGGTAGCCGTGGGTCTCGAGGGCGCGGACGATGGCGGCGACGTCGACGTCGCCCGTCCCGAGCGGGACGTACATCCCCTGCGCGACGCCCTGCGTGTAGGTCAGCTCTCCGCGCTGCACGCGGGCGGCGACGTCGTGGCGCACGTCCTTGAGGTGCACGTGCCCGACCCGCTCGGGGTGCTCGACGGCGACGCGCACCGGGTCGCCCCCGCCGATGAGGAGGTGGCCGGTGTCGAGGCACAGCGCGATGCGGCTGCCGGCAAGGACGCGGTCGGTCTCGTCCCCCGACTCGACCATCGTGCCGACGTGCGGGTGCAGCGTCGCGAGCAGGCCGTGGCCGGACGCGGCGTCGCTGATCCGGTCGAGGTTGGCCAGCAGGGTGGCCCACTGGTCGTCGTCCAGCACCGGTCGTTCGTCGTAGCCCTCCGCCCCGGTGGCGGCGGCGATGACGACCGTGGACGCCCGGGCGGCGACGAGGGAGGTCATGGCGACCTCGACCTCCGGCAGCGGGTCGACGGCCGGGTCGTGCAGGATGACCGGCACGAACTGTCCGACCGCCCGCAGACCCGCGTCGGCGAGGGTGCGCGCCTTGGCCTCGGGCGCGTCCGGGAGGAAGCCGTCGGGGCCGAACTCGGTGGCCGCGAGGCCGACCTCGCGCATCTGGGCGAGCACGAGGTCCGGGCCGAGCTGGTGGCCCCAGCCGGGCACCTCGCACACGCCCCAGGAGATGGGGGCGCCGGCGACCCGGTCGCGCAGGGGGGCGGTGGTGGTGGTCATCTGCTCGTCGTCCTTCGTCAGGTCGTGGGGATCTCGGTGAGGTCGACGGGTCGACCCTCGTGGAGCGAGACGGTGCAGGCCTCGGCGACCCGGAAGGCCTCGAGGGCGTCGCGCACCGTGCACGGGCTGGGCTCCGCACCGCTGGCCACGGCGAGGAAGTGGGTCAGCTCGGCGCGGTACGCCGGGCGGAAGCGGTCCATGAAGGAGTCGTGCACCGGCCCCGCCGGGACGTCGACCCCGTCCTCGACAGAGCGCAGGGCCAGGGACCGGTCGAGCCCGACGGCCACCGAGCCCAGCGAGCCGAGCACCTCGAGGCGCACGTCGTGACCCTGGCCGTGGTAGCGCGTCGTCGACAGCAGGGCCATGGTGCCGTCGTCGAGGGTGAGCAGCGCCGCCCCCGAGTCGACGTCGCCGGCCTCCGGGAAGAACGCGTCGCCCTTGGTGCCGCCCACGGCGAAGACCCGCACCACCTCGTGCCCGGTCACGAACCGCACGACGTCGCAGTCGTGCACCGAGCAGTCGCGGAAGATGCCTCCGGACGTCGGCACGTAGCCCGGTTCCGGGGGACGGCGGTCGCTGGTGTTGGCGCGCAGGGTGTGCACGAAGCCGAGCTCACCCGACCGGACGGCGTCGCGGGCCCGGCGGTACCCGGTGTCGAAGCGGCGCTGGAAGCCGATGTGGACGGGTACCCCCGACTCCTCGACGACCCGCACGACCTCGATCGTCTCGGCGAGGGTGGCGGCGACCGGCTTCTCGCAGAACGTCGGCAGGCCGGCAGCCACGGCAGCACGCAGGAGGGGCGCGTGGCCCGGCGTCGACGTCGCGATGACGAGTGCGTCGATCCCGGAGCCCACGAGGTCCTCGACGTCGACCGCACGCGCGGAGGGCAGGGACGAGGCGACGGAGCGCGCCACATCGGCACGGCTGTCGCCGACGACGACCTCGTCGACACCGTCGAGCGAGGCCAGGGTCGTGGCGTGGAACGCTCCGATGCGTCCCGCGCCGGCCAGTCCGATGCGCATGCGTCCTCCTTTGTCAGGACATACTGACATATCCCGCATCGGACTGTACAGTCCTGTCCCATGGAGACCCGGCTCGTCGACGTGCGCATCGACCGCACGTCGCCGGTGCCGCTGTGGCACCAGCTCTCCGAGCAGCTGACCGCCGCCGTCCACGACGGACTGCTCCAGCCCGGCGACCCGTTCGAGAACGAGCTCGCCATCGCCGCGCGCCTCAACCTCTCACGCCCCACGGTGCGCCGCGCGATGCAGGAGATGGTCGACCAGGGGCTGCTCGTGCGGCGGCGGGGCATCGGCACGACGGTGGCCAACCGCAAGGTGCACCGTCGTGCGGCGCTCTCCTCGCTCCACGACGACCTCCTGCGCGCCGGGCAGGCGCCGACGACGACGGTGCTCGAGCTGGGGCCGGTGCGAGACCCCCGTGCGGCGGCCGCGCTCGACCTCCCGGCCGACGCCGAGCTGCTCGCGGTCGTGCGGCTCCGGTCGGCCGACGGCTCGCCGCTGGCCGTCATGCGCAACTGGCTGCCGCCGACCTTCGCCGACATCACGCTCGAGGAGCTGTCGGGTGACGGGCTCTACGCCGCCCTGCGGGCCCGTGGGGCCAACCCGGTCGTGGCCCGGCAGAGCGTCGGGGCCCGGATGCCGACGCCCGCCGAGCGCCGCCGGCTCGCCATCGTCGGCCAGCAGCCCGTCCTCACGATGACGCGCACCGCGTTCGGGGGCGACGGTGCGGCCATCGAGTTCGGGGACCACTGCTACCGCGCCGAGGACTACTCCCTCGACCTCCTCCTCGACGAGCGCTGAGCGCGGGGTCGCCGCGTCCTCGGAGGGTCGTCGGCTCAGTCGTCGAGGTCGTCGACGACGTGGCGCAGGTAGCGCCGGGGTTCGGCGAGGAAGCTGCGGTGGTGGGTCACGACCTCGAGGTCCTCCCAGGTCGTCGGTCGGATGCCGTGCTCGCCCAGCTCGAGCACGAGCGCACCCGGGACGGCGGCCAGCACCGGCGAGTGGGTGGCCAGGACCACCTGGGTGCGTGGTCGCCGGGCCATCTCGGTGAGCTCGGCGACGAGGTGGAGCTGGGCGGCGAAGGACAGCCCCGCCTCCGGCTCGTCGAGGACGAACAGCCCGTCGCCACGGAACCGCCGGGTGCCGAGGAGCGTCACGAACGACTCGCCGTGCGACATCGTGTGGAAGGTGGGGTCGGTCGGGCCGGGGTGGGTGTCGAGCCAGGTGAAGAGCCCGTGCATCGTCTCGGCACGCACGAAGTAGCCCCACCGCGACGCCCCGCCGTCGCGCACGACGGTGAGCCACTCGTGCAGCGGCGACTCGCTCGCGTGGGTGGAGTGCGTCGCCCCCGTCGAGCCGCCCTCGGCGTTCATGCCCGCGGCCATGGCGAGCGCCTCGACGAGGGTCGACTTCCCCGACCCGTTCTCGCCGACGAGCACGGTGCAGCGCGCGAGGTCCAGGCCCTCGCCCAGCACCTGCGCCACGGCGGGGACGGTGAGCGGCCAGACGTCGGGGGCCGGGAGCTCGGCGTCGCGCGCCCGCTCCACCCGGCGGGCGGGCAGCCCGTCGGTCCACCGGTGGGTCCGCGATGCCATGGCCGCGACCCTAGCCGCGCCGTCCGACGCCGGTCGGCCTAGCGTGGGGGGATGCGCACCGAGGACACCCGCTTCCCCCGCCCCGCCGCCGTCCCCTACCTCGCCGTCAAGGGCGCCCGCGACGCCATCGACTGGTACGGCCGCGTCCTCGGCGCGGTCGTCGAGGGCGATCCGTACGTCGGCGACGACGGCTCCATCGGTCACGCGGCCCTGCGGATCGGCGACGGTGTCGTCTACCTCGCCGACGAGGCCCCGTCGTACGGCGCCGTCGCCCCCACGGGCCCGGGCGCCGCCGTCAGCCTCATGCTCCCCGTCGCCGACGTGCGGACCACGCTCGACGCCGCCATCGCCGAGGGCGCGACCGCCGACGACCGCGGGGTGTACGAGGGGTACGGCACGGACAACGCGTGGTTCGTCGACCCCTTCGGGCACCGCTGGGGGATCAGCGGCCCGGTGGGCGGGGAGGGGCGCGGCGGCTCCTGAGCCCCGCCGTACGCTTGACCCTCGTGACCGAGAACGCCCCCGCGCCCGCGACCGAGCCCGACCTGCCCGAGCAGCTGCGGATCCGTCGCGACAAGCGCGACCGGATCGTCGCCGGCGGCGGGCAGGCCTACCCCGTCGCGGTCGCGCGCACCCACTCCCTCGCCGAGGTGCGCGAGCGGTGGGGCCACCTCGAGACGGGCGAGGAGACCCACGACGTCGTCGGGGTCGCGGGCCGCGTCGTCTTCGTGCGCACCACCGGCAAGCTCGCCTTCGCCACCCTCCAGGAGGGCGTCGGCACCCGCCTCCAGGTCATGCTCAGCCTCGCCGAGGTGGGCGAGGAGGCCCTGGCGGCGTGGAAGGCCGACGTCGACCTCGGGGACCACGTCTTCGTCGAGGGCCGCGTCATCTCCTCGCGCCGCGGCGAGCTCTCGGTCATGGCCACCCGCTGGGAGATGGCGAGCAAGGCGCTGCGCCCGCTGCCCGTGCTCCACAAGGAGCTCTCCGAGGAGTCGCGGGTGCGCCAGCGCTACGCCGACCTCGTCGTGCGCCAGGAGGCCCGCGACATGGTGCGGGCCAAGGCCACCGCGCTGCGGGCGCTGCGCGGCGTCCTCGAGGGGCAGGGCTACGTCGAGGTCGAGACCCCGGTCATCCAGCTCGTCCACGGCGGTGCCGCGGCCCGCCCGTTCCGCACCCACATGAACGCGTTCGACCACGAGATGGTCCTGCGCATCGCCCTCGAGCTCAACCTCAAGAAGGCCGTCGTCGGCGGGGTCGACCGGGTCTACGAGATGGGGCGGATCTTCCGCAACGAGGGCGTCGACGCCACCCACTCCCCCGAGTTCACGATGCTCGAGGCGTACCAGGCGTGGGGCGACCAGACCTCGATCGCGGCCCTCATCCGCGACCTCTACCTCGGGGTCGCCGACGCCCTCGGCTCGCGCACCGTCGAGACGCCGGCCGGCACCGTCGACCTCGACGGGGAGTGGCGCTGGCTGCCGGTGTACGAGGGCGTCAGCGCGGTCGTCGGCGAGACCGTCACCATCGACACCCCGAGGGAGACCCTCCTCGGGTACGCGCAGGCGCACGGCGTCGAGGTCGACCCCGGGCTCGAGAAGGACAAGGTCTTCCTCGAGCTGCTCGGCGAGCTCGTCGAGCCCGGCCTGCTCCAGCCGACCTTCCTGTGCGACTACCCCGCCATCGCCCAGCCGCTGGCCCGTCCGCACCGCAGCAAGCCCGGTCACATCGAGGCGTGGGACCTCATCATCGGCGGGGTCGAGCGCGGCACCGGGTTCTCCGAGCTCGTCGACCCCGTGGTGCAGCGCGAGGTGCTCACCGAGCAGTCGCTGCGCGCCGCCGGCGGCGACCCCGAGGCCATGCAGCTCGACGAGGACTTCCTGCGGGCGCTCGAGTACGGCGCCCCGCCGATGGGCGGCCTGGGCCTGGGCGTCGACCGGCTCGTCATGTTCTTCACCGGCGCGAACATCCGCGAGACCATTCTCTTTCCGCACCTGAAGCCGGAGGCCTGAGATGGTCGACGCGGTCACGCCCTATCTCACCGCCATTCTCCCGACCATTCTCGTGGCGACCCTCTTCTATTTCCTCATCCGCTCGATCATCGAGGGAGACCGCCGGGAGCGGCTCGCCCAGAAACGGTTCGAGATCGAGGAGGACGCGCGTCGTGCGGCCGCCGGACCCGCGCCATCACCCCCTCAAGACCCCGGCGACGGGCCGTCGGCGGCATCGGGGAATTCGCGCGCCGATTCCTGACATTGTCGGGATTCACACCTTTCCGGGCGCACTGCTACCTTTTCGGGTGGGCACCATTTCCCGGTGCCGTTTTCGGTGAAGAATCCGCTGAAGGGAAAACCATGGCAAAGAAGGTCCAGGTGCTCCTCGTCGACGACCTCGACAAGAGCTCCCCCGCCGACGAGACCGTCTCGTTCTCGCTCGACGGCGTGTCCTACGAGATCGACCTCACCAGCGACAACGCCGCCAGGCTGCGCGACGAGCTGGCCGTGTGGATCGGTCACGCCGAGCGCACGGGTGGCCGCAAGAGCGGCGGTCGCGCGACCCGTTCCGCCTCGCGGGGCGGCTCGAAGACCGACCTGTCCGCCGTGCGCGAGTGGGCCCGCTCCAACGGCCACCAGGTGAGCGACCGGGGCCGCATCTCGGCCGACGTCCAGGCCGCCTACGACAAGGCCCACGCCTGAGTCCGGTGCACGATCCCGACACGGCGCCCCCCGACCCGGAGGGCGCCGTGTCGTCGATGTCCCGGCGCCACGCGTGGCTGCGCTTCACCACCGGCGGGCCCGTCCTCTCGCACGACCTCGCCACCACCGACGCCCGGGCCTGGCAGCGCGACCTCACCTCGCTGCAGGGTCGCTGGTACGCCGTCTCCGCGCCTCCGCAGGTCGCGGCCGCCTTCGTCCTCCAGTGGCTGCTCCAGGTCCCGGCGCACACCGCGGCGCACGCGGCCGCGGCGGGTCCGTGGCGCGCCGACCTCGACGGGCTGACCTTCGACCTCGGTCCCGCGCTCGTCCCCGAGCGGGTCCGCGTCACCGGTGTCGTCGCCGACCCCGGTGACCTCGGCGCCCGCCTCGACCGCGCGGAGGCCGACTACCGGCTCGTCGCGGAGCCGCTCGCCGAGCGCTACCCGGCGCAGGCGCGGCTGGGCCCGCACGCCCGCGGCGCCTTCGTCGACGACATGTGGAACGCCGCCCGGCGCGAGGCCGAGGCAGCCGCCGGCCTGCTGCGCCCCGGGGCCGTCCTCCGCGAGTCGTGCTGCCTCATCTACGCCCTGCCGGGGTGCGTCGAGTGCGCCGGCTGCCCGAGGTCGCGCCGCACCACCCCCTGAAGGGTCAGGGCAGGTCGGCCACGAGGTCCCCGTCGGCCTCGAGCCGGTCCAGCACCTCGTCGAACATCAGCTGGTGCAGCGAGTCGGGTTCTGCCGCACCGCGTTCCACCTCGTCCCAGGTCCGGGGGGCCGCGACGCACGGCAGCTCACGACCACGCATCGAGTAGGGGCTGATCGTCGTCTTGGCGCCGACGTTCTGGCTCCAGTCGAGGAAGACCTTGCCGGGTCGCAGGGACTTCGTCATCTTCCACAGGACGAGGTCGGGGTGGCGTCGGGTCATCTCCTGGGCGAGCTGCATCGCGAGGTCGCGCACCTGGTCGGAGCTGAGGTCACCCCCGAGGGCGGCGTAGAGCTGCATGCCCTTGCTCCCGGAGGTGACCGGGTACAGCTCGAGCCCGAGGGCGGCGAGGCGGTCGCGGACGAGGAGGGCCACCTGCGCGCACTCGTGCAGCCCGGCCGGCTTCCCGGGGTCGAGGTCGATGACGAGGCGGTCGGGGTGCTGCGGCTCGCCGTCCTCGATCGTCCACTGGGGCACGTGGAGCTCGAGGGAGTTGAGGTTGACGAGGTAGGTGAGGTCCGCGAGGTCGGTGACGAGGGGGTAGGTGACGTCGTCGACGGGGACCCGCGGCAGCCAGCTCGGCGCACCCGACGGGAGGTTCTTCTCGAAGAACATCTGGTCCTCGACCCCGTGCGGCCAGCGGACCCGGGTCACCGGTCGGTCCGCGAGGTGGGGCAGGAGGACGGGCGCCACCTGGGCGTAGTAGCTGAGGACCTCGCCCTTCGTCGTCTCGGTCGACGGGTACATCACCTTGTCCAGGCTCGTCAGGCGCAGCTTGCGCCCGGCGACCTCGACGCGGGTCACCTCGGGGAGGTAGCGCTCAGGCATCCTCGGCCTCCACGAGGTCGTCGGGCGTCAGGTCGGAGCGGACGCCGAGGTAGGCCGGCTGGCGCAGCCGGTGCTGGGAGGTCAGCTCGAGCGCCCGCACCTCGATGACGAGCCGTGGCTCCACCCACGTCGTGCCGGAGGCGTCGACCGAGGGGACCTCGTCGGAGAAGGGGGAGTCGTCACGACCGATCCGCCGCAGCCGCATCGCGAGCGCCTGGCCCGCCGACCCCGCGAGACCCGACCCCACCCGACCGGCGTAGCGCCAGCCCCCGGCCCCGTCGGGCAGCCCCACGAGGACCGCGCCGAGCCGCCCGGCCGACGAGCCCACCTCGGGGCGCCAGCCGCCGACGACGACCGAGTGGGTGCTCCGGTGCGCGGTCTTGCGCCAGTCGGGGGAACGGCGGCCCGTGGCGTACGGGGCCGCCCGGCGCTTGCTGACGATCCCCTCGAGGCCCTGCGCGGCCGTCGCGGCGAGGAGCTCGGTGCCGTCCTCGTAGACCTCCGGCACCTGCCACGAGCGTCCCGCGAGGTCGAGCTGCTCGAGCAGCGCGCGGCGGGCGCTCCACGGCTGCGCCCGCAGGTCGTTGCCGAACAGGCGGAGCAGGTCGAAGACCATGAGCGTCACGGGGCGCGACGCCACGAGCTGCTCGGCCTGGCGCCGCTTCGAGACGTGCATCCGCTCGGTCAGGGCGCGGAAGCTCGGCCGACCGGCCTCGAGCGCGACGACCTCGCCGTCGAGCAGCATGTCCTCGTAGGCGCCGCCGAGGGCGTCGAGCTCGGGGAACGCGGCGGTGACGTCGCGCTCGCTGCGCGACCAGACCGTCACGACGCCGTCGCGGACGTCGACGAGCACCCGCATCCCGTCCCACTTCACCTCGTGCACCCACGCGTCGCCGGTCGGGACTCGCTCGGCCACGGTCGCGAGCATCGGACGGAAGGGGGCCACGGCCCCATCCTGCCCGGCCGCTCCCGGTCCCGTCCGAGATGTCAGCGAGGTGTCAGCGCCGCTCGCGACCCTTCGTGGACCGGGACCGCCCCGGACCCCACCCCGGAGGTGAGAAGCCATGACCCGATCCCACGCCCACCGGGCCGCGCCGGCCACCATCGCCCTCGTCGCACTGGCCCTCGCGGGCTGCGGCAGCGCGAAGGAGCCCGCGGCCTCCACCACCGCACCGCCCGCCGGCGGCGGCGCGTCCTCCACCACCCCCGCCGTGACCGCGAGCGCCTCGCCGACCGCGGCAGCCGGCACGGGCCTCGACGACCCGAAGACCGGTCTCGACGGAAGCCAGCCCGGAGGGAGGTGCTCCTGGGTCACGGCGGAGCAGGTCGGTGAGCTCGCGTCCGGACCCCTCAAGGACCCGGTCACGGGCACCATCGTCCAGCAGCCCCTCAACGGGTACGCGGGAACCCTGCGCAACTGCCTGTTCGCCCTCGGCGGCAAGGGTGACTCGATGACCGTCGGCACGCTCGCCTTCGACGACGCGGCCGACGTCGCGACCTTCATCAAGAAGTCGACCGACGAGGGTGCGAAACCCGTCGCGGGCATGACCGACGCGTACTACTCGGTGTTCAAGTCCCCGGTGAACGTCGGTCAGAGCATCTCCGTCGTCGACGGCACGAAGATCCGCTACATCACCGCGCGGTACCAGGGTGACACGGCGAAGATCGTCAAGAACGTGGCGGTGGCCGACACCGACCGGCTGCCGGCCCTCAAGGCCATGTACGCCAAGGTCTTCGGCTGACCCCCTGCAGGACGGCTCGGCCGGGTCCACGCGGGCGCCTCAGGCGCCGATCCCCAGCCGAGGCACCTCGAGGGCGGCCTGCACCGCCTCGACCGTCCGGGAGACCACCTCCGCCGGTGCCGCGTGGGACGCCGGCGGAGGTCCGGTCGCCGTCAACGTGGCGAGGAGGTCGCGGTCGGACGCGAGGAGGGGCGTCCCGCCGGCCGTGGCCAGGGTCCACGCCGCCGCACCGAGCAGGTCGCGCTGCCGTCCCCGGACCAGGGACGACAGCGCGGCCACGGCAAGGGCACCGGCCCCCGGGTCGAGGACGAGCAGGCGCGCGGCTGCAGTGCGCAGCTCGGACTCGGCCCGGGACCGGTCGCCGGTGCGCAGGAGGTGCAGCCCGAGGTCGCGGCGCACCACGGCGGCCGTGCGACCGTTGCCGACCCGCTCGAGGTCGACCGCGGCCCGTTCCAGCCGCTCGACGAGGCCGACCACGTCGATCCCCGACCCGACCGCCCGGCGCAGGCTGTGCTTGGCCGCCTCGCCCGCGATGAGGGCACCGGCCGCGGGCGACCCGGCGCTCGCCGCGGCCTCCTGGCCCAGGTCGACGAGGGTGTCGAGGCGCTCGTCGCCGACGATCCCGGCGACGGTGATCGCGAAGTGCACGGCGACGGTGCGGGCGTGGTCGTCGCCGAGGTCGCCGAACCGGCCGGCCACGACGAGGAGGTCGTCGACCGCCTGGCGCGGCTCGCCCCGGGCCGCCCGGCTCAGCGCCCCGGCCGAGTCGAGGTGGACGTCGATCCACGGGCGGCCGGCCCCGCGGCTGAGCTGCCGGGCCGCGGCGTGGTCGGCGTCGAAGCCGTCGAGGTCGCCGCGCCAGCCCCGGGCGACGGCCCGCAGCCCGAGGACGCCCGCGCGCAGCCCGGGGTCGTCCTCGGCGCCGAGGAGGCGCACGGCCTCGTCGAGCTCGGCGACGTGGCTCGCGAGGTGGCCCAGGCCGCGGCCCGTCGCCGCGAGCATGAGGGCCTCGGCGTGCAGCCCGGCCGGGAGGACACCCTCCCCGGCGGCGTCGAGGCCGGTGCGCACCCACCGCTGCCCGGTCGCGGACTGCCCGGACCACGCCCACCAGGAGGCCAGCCGCACGACGGCCTCCAGCAGTCGCCGCGGGTCGTCGGTGGCGAGGCGGCCGAGGACGGCGTCGAGGTTGGTCTGCTCGTCGCCGACGACGCGCACCCGACGCCAGTCGGGGACCTCACCGTGGACGGCGGGCAGGTGGGTCAGGAGCCAGCGGGAGAAGGCGCCGTCGGCGTCCGCGGTGCCGCCTGCCGCCGGTGGGACGGCGGCGTCGGCGACGGGCTGGAGCACGCGGTGGCGCAGCACGGGACGGCCGTCGTGGGCGAGCCGCGGCTCGGTGACGGCGAGCGAGGAGCCGACGAGCTCTCGCAGCACCCGGCGCAGCACGTGGTCGTCGGGCGTCGCGAGGAGGCTGCGGACGAGGTCGGGTGTCGCCCCGGCGGGCAGGTGGCCCAGCGCGGCGAAGACCCCGGCCGCGTCGCCCGACAGGCCGAGGACCGCGTCGCGCACGGCTTCCCGGAGGTCGGCCGCGGCCGTCCCGTCCTGTGCCTCGGCGGCCCCGGGGGCCAGCACCTCGACGGCCAGGGGCACGCCGCCGCTGCGGCGCCCGACCTCGGCGGCCATGGGGCCCGGGCTGCCCAGCCGCTGGGCGGCGAGGCGCTCGGCGTCGTCCGGCGCCAGCGCCCGCAGGAGGACGGGGCGCTCGCCCGTCACCCCGAGCGGCCCCCGTGACGTCGTGAGCACGGTGAGCTGGGGCAGCGCCGTGGTGAGCGTGGCGACGACGGCCGAGACCGAGTCGGTCACGGCGTCGGCGTCGTCGAGGACGACGAGGACGGGGAGCGGGGCCGTGGAGACGACGACGGCCTCCAGGCTCGTGCGCGGGCTGTCGTCGGCCGGGGCGAGGCCCAGCTGGAGGGCCACCCGGTGCGCGACGAGGTCGGCGGTGGCGCCGCGCAGGTCGACCCAGTGGGTCGACCCGCCGCGTCCCGACCGGGTGACCCACTCGGCGACGAGCCGGCTCTTGCCCATCCCGCCGAGGCCGTGGACCGTCACGACCCGGTGGCGGGCCACGAGGTCGTCGAGCAGCGCCAGCTCGGCCTCGCGACCGACGAAGGTGGTCGGCGGCACGGGCGCGGCACCGGGAGCGGCCTCCCAGCCGACGCGGGTCAGCTGCGCCTGCCGGAGGACCGCCTCGTGGGTGAGCCGCAGGTCGCTGCCCGGCTCGACCCCGACCTCCTCGAGGAGCACCTCCCGGGCCTCGCGGTAGGCCGCGAGCGCCTCCGCCTGCCGTCCGGCCAGGGCCAGGGCACGCATCGCCAGGGCCCAGCGGACCTCGCGGGTCGGCTCGGCGCGGGCGAGGGCGAGGAGGTCGTCGGCCCGGGCGGCGGACTCCGGCGAGCGGACGACGAGGTCGGCCCAGGTCTCCTCCGCGTGGCGCCACCGCATCCGCCAGTGCCCCGCGAGGACCTCCCACGCGGGGAGGTCCTCGGTGACCGGAGGGAGCGTCTCGGCGAGCGCGTCGGCCAGCAGGGCCCGCGCCGCCGCGGGGTCGGTCGCGACGAGCGCCTCGGCCCCGCTGATCCGGCGCTCGAGGTCCTCGGCGTCCACCCGGGTCGGCGCGAGGCGGTAGCGGGACCCCTCCGACGCGAGCCACCGGGCGCCCCGGCCGGAGCCCGCGGGGTCGAGGAGGCGACGCAGCCGCGACACGTGGGCGTGGACGGCGTTGACCGCGGTGTCGTCGACCTCGCGGTCGGGCCACAGCCCCTCGACGAGGTCCTCGGCGGTGACCGCACCCGGGCCGGCGAGGAGGGCGAGGACGAGCCGGCGCCGCACCCGCCCGCGCAGCGCCACGGGCTGCCCGTCGACGACGAGCTCGAGCCCGCCGAGGACGCGGACCTCGAGCCCGGTCGGGGCAGGCGCGATCGACGGGCCCCCTGCGGGGCCTGACGTGGCCCGGTCCGTCACGCGCCCAGTGTCGGGGACGAGGACCCTCCCGGGCGCGGTTTCGACGACATCGGCGTCCCGAGGGCGCCGCGGGGCCCGACGACGGAAGGGTCGCCGAGGGGGTCGCCAGCAGGCCGGACGGGCCTACGCTGGGAGTCCGCGCTCCCGACGGAGGGGCGCGAGCACCTCGGAAGGGCGTGGTCGGCGATGCGGGCGATCTGGAAGGGCGCGGTCTCCTTCGGGCTGGTCAACGTGCCGGTGCGGCTGTACTC
Organism: Oryzobacter terrae; assembly: GCF_042756445.1. Lineage (GTDB taxonomy): Bacteria > Actinomycetota > Actinomycetes > Actinomycetales > Dermatophilaceae > Oryzobacter > Oryzobacter terrae. Next base: position 2,312,188 of record NZ_CP170578.1, on the reverse strand, counting down.
GGCGACCGAGAACCACGACGTGCAGTTCCGTCAGGTGCACCGCGAGGACGGCGGGCGGATCAAGTACAAGCGCACCTGCTCGATCGACGGCGAGGAGGTGTCGTACGACGACATCGCCAAGGGCTACGAGACCGAGGACGGCGACATGGTCGTCCTCACCGACGACGACTTCGCCGACCTCCCCTCGAAGACGAGCAAGGAGATCGGGGTCACCAAGTTCGTCCCGTCCGACCAGATCGACCCGATGTGGCTGGACAAGAGCTACTACCTCGAGCCCGACAGGTCCGCGACCAAGCCCTACGTCCTCCTGCGCGACGCCCTCGAGAGCGAGAAGCGGATGGCGATCGTCACCGTCTCGATCCGCACCCGGATGACGATGGCCGTGCTGCGGGTGCGCGACGGGGTCATCGTCATGCAGACGATGCTGTGGCCCGACGAGATCCGGGCGGCCGACTTCGCCCATCTCGACGACGACCAGAAGGCGTCCAAGCAGGAGATGGACATGGCCAAGATGCTCATCGACCAGCTCGCCGGCGACTACGAGCCCGACGACTACGAGGACGACTACGCCCTCGCCGTCAAGGAGCTCGTGCGCGCGAAGGTCGAGGGCGGCGAGGTGCGCGTCAGCGCACCCGAGGAGGAGGAGTCCGGCGAGGTCGTCGACCTGCTCGCGGCCCTGGCCCGCTCGGTCGAGAAGGCCAAGGCCGGTCGCGGCGAGGCGCCCGCCGCCGCGTCGAAGGCGCCCGCCGGCGCGGCGCGGAAGGAGACGGCGAGCACGACCGCCCCCAAGAAGGCGACCGCGAAGACGACCGCCAAGGCGACCGCCAAGAAGTCCGCGGCGAAGAAGACGACGGCCAAGAAGAGCGAGAAGAAGGCCAGCTGACCCGTGCCGGCTGCGCGCGGCCGTCCGACCGTCCAGGACCGCTCGGTCCCGCCGCACGAGCAGGACGCCGTGGGCGGACCGGTGCGCGGCGCCCTGGCGGACGCGGGCCTGACGACGTGGGAGCAGGTCGACGCGCTCGGCGACGGCGAGCTGCTCGCCCTCCACGGGGTCGGCCCGAAGGGCGTGCGGCTGCTGCGCGCCGTGCCCGACGCCCCCGCCTAGGCTGGGGCCATGCCCGAGGGTCACACGCTGTTCGCGCTCGCCCGCGACCTCCACGAGGCCTTCGCCGGGTCCAGCCCCGAGGTGAGCAGCCCGCAGGGCAAGTTCGCCGAGGGCGCCGCCGAGCTCACCGGCCGCGAGCTGCTGCGAGCGACCTCGCGCGGGAAGCACCTGTTCGCCGAGTTCGCCGGCGACCGGTGGCTGCACGTCCACCTCGGCCTCATCGGCAGCTTCACCGTCGACAGCCACGCGTGGACCGCGGAGGTCCCCGTCGTCGGTCAGGTGCGGCTGCGGCTGCGCACGAACGAGCACGTCGCCGACCTGCGCGGACCCACCCTGTGCGAGGTCGCCTCCCCCGAGCGGGTCGACTCGGTCCTCGCGAGCCTGGGCCCCGACCCGCTGCGGGCCGACGCCGATCCCGACGTCGCGTGGGCCCGGATCCGCAGGTCGTCGCGCTCGGTCGCGGAGCTGCTCATGGACCAGTCGGTCCTCGCCGGGGTCGGCAACGTCTACCGCTCCGAGGTGCTCTTCCGGCACCGGCTGTCGCCGTTCACGGAGGGACGCCGGATGAAGCGCGCCTCCTGGCGGCTGGTGTGGGCCGACCTCCAGCGCCTCATGCCGCTGGGGGTCACGACGGGGCGCATCGTCACCGTCGAGGACCAGGTGCTCGACGTCGAGGCAGCCCTGGGCCGCGGGGAGGTCCCGCGGCTCACCGAGCGCCGGTCGTCGGTCTACAAGCGCGCCGGACAGCCGTGTCCCGTCTGCGGGTCGAAGGTGCGCACGCAGGTGGTCGCGGGGCGCAACCTCTTCTGGTGCGGCCGCTGCCAGCGCCGCACCTGACCGCCCCAGGCCCCTGGGGCTGACGGCGGCCCCGTCCGCCCCGTGACGGCCGGGCCCCCACAAGCCGCGGGCAAGGAGGGCCCAAGCGCCTGACCCCACGGTGCTGCCATGAGCACCCTCACCCGTCCCCCCGTCCAGCGCGTGCCCCCCGTGGCTCGCCCCACCCGGTCCTGGCGCTCCCCCGTGCGCAGCGCGCTCCTCACCGGCGCCGCCGGGGTCGCCGCCGTCACCACCGCCGTCCTCGTGGCTCCCCACGTCCCACGGGACCCGCTGCTGCACGACGTCGCCCTGCTCGGCCACCTGACTGCGCTGGCCCTGGGCTTCGGGGCCGTGCTGCTCCTCGACCTCACCGGCGCACGCTGGATGCTGGGCCGCGTCACCCTCGCCGACACCGCCCGGCTCGCGGCCCTGGCCCACCCGGCCATCTGGCTCGGGATGGCCGGTCTCGTCCTCACCGGCGGGCTGCTGCATCCGGACCCGACCTCCGTCCTGACCCAGGGCAAGCTGCTGGCCGTCGTCGTCGCGTGCGCCAACGGCGGCTACGCGACGAGCCTCGGGCACGAGGTCGCCACGGCGGCCGCCCGCGCGCCGCACCTGCCGCGAGGGCTCCTCCTCCGAGGGCTGGTCGCGTCCGGGGTGTCCCAGGGCGCCTGGTGGACCGCCGTCGTCGTCGGCTGGCTCAACGCCCGGTCCTGACCCCCGAGCCCGCCGAAGTGCGGCCCAAGCAGCCCCACCCGGACCCCAAGCCCGGTCCAAGCGGTCCCGACCACCGTCGACCCAGGACGCCACGACCGGCGTCTCCACCACGAGCTCCACACCGAGAGGAACCACCATGAGCACCACCCGAGGCCTCACCGCCACCGTCGCCGTCCTCGCCGCCGCCACCGTCGGCGTGCTGGCCGCCCAGCCGGCCCTCGCCCACGGCGACGCGCCCGCCACGCCCGAGGTCCGCAGCGCCCTCGCGAAGACCCGCGCCGGGGTCGCCGCCTACCACCGGGTCGACCGGGCCCTGGCCGCCGGCTTCGTCCCGGCGACGGAGTGCGTCCAGGGCATGGGCGTGCACTACGCCGACCTCCCGCGGCTCTTCGACGGCGGGGTCGTCGACCCCTCACACCCCGAGGTGCTCGTCTACGAGCCGCAGGCGGACGGGTCGATGCGCCTCGTCGCCACCGAGTTCATCGTCGTCGACGAGGGGCAGGCGCGGCCCACCTACGCCGGGGTCCCCTTCGACGGACCCAGCGTGCTCGGCGGGCTCCCCGTGTACACGCTGCACGCCTGGGTCGGGCTGCACAACGCCCACGGCATCTTCACGCCGCACAACGAGGCGTCGACCTGCGGCTGACCTGCCCCGACCCAGGGCCCCCGGCGACGCACCCGTCGCCGGGGGCCCTGCTCGTCCGACGGGCCGCCCGGGCGCCCCCGGGCGGCGCCTGGACGGGGGCTCTTGTCGCTATGCCAACAGCGAACACGGAACACGCGTGGCGCGTGCCCGCGTTGGACCCCTCGATACGAGGCGTCGTCCGGCGACCGGACCACTCGCGAAAGCGGGGGTCGGCTCCCAGCCGGCGCGACTAGCATCGAGGAGACTCGACGTCAGGAGAAGCACCATGTTCGAACGGTTCACCGACCGCGCTCGGCGCGTCGTCGTGCTCGCCCAGGAGGAGGCACGGGGGCTCAACCACAACTACATCGGGACCGAGCACATCCTCCTCGGCCTCATCCACGAGGGCGAGGGCGTGGCCAGCAAGGCCCTCGAGAGCCTCGGCATCTCGCTGGAGGCCGTCCGCGAGCAGGTGCAGGAGATCATCGGTCAGGGCCAGCAGGCCCCCACCGGTCACATCCCGTTCACGCCCCGGGCCAAGAAGGTCCTCGAGCTGAGCCTGCGCGAGGCGCTGCAGCTCGGCCACAACTACATCGGGACCGAGCACATCCTCCTCGGCCTCATCCGCGAGGGCGAGGGCGTCGCCGCCCAGGTCCTCGTCAAGCTCGGCGCCGACCTCTCCCGCGTCCGCCAGCAGGTCATCCAGCTCATCTCGGGCTACCAGGGTGGCAAGGAGGGCGCCTCCTCCGGGTCCGGCGCCACCGCCGGTGGCCCCGCCGAGGGCACCCCGGCCGGCTCGCTGGTCCTCGACCAGTTCGGCCGCAACCTCACCTCCGCCGCCCGCGAGGGCAAGCTCGACCCCGTCATCGGGCGCGAGAAGGAGATCGAGCGGGTGATGCAGGTGCTCTCGCGCCGCACGAAGAACAACCCCGTCCTCATCGGGGAGCCCGGCGTCGGCAAGACCGCCGTCGTCGAGGGCCTGGCCCAGGACATCGTGCGCGGCGAGGTCCCCGAGACCCTCAAGGACAAGCAGCTCTACACCCTCGACCTCGGCGCGCTCGTCGCCGGCAGCCGCTACCGCGGCGACTTCGAGGAGCGGCTGAAGAAGGTCCTCAAGGAGATCCGCACCCGCGGCGACATCGTCCTGTTCATCGACGAGATCCACACCCTCGTCGGTGCGGGTGCGGCCGAGGGCGCCATCGACGCGGCCTCCATCCTCAAGCCGATGCTCGCCCGTGGCGAGCTCCAGGTCATCGGGGCGACGACCCTCGACGAGTACCGCAAGCACATCGAGAAGGACGCCGCGCTCGAGCGCCGCTTCCAGCCGATCCAGGTCGCCGAGCCCACGCTGGCCCACGCGATCGAGATCCTCAAGGGCCTGCGCGACCGCTACGAGGCGCACCACCGGGTGTCCATCACCGACGGGGCGCTCGTCGCCGCGGCGAACATGGCCGACCGGTACGTCAACGACCGCTTCCTCCCGGACAAGGCGATCGACCTCATCGACGAGGCGGGCGCGCGACTGCGCATCCGCCGGATGACCGCGCCGCCGGACCTGCGCGAGTTCGACGAGCGCATCGCGTCCGTCGTGCGCGAGAAGGAGTCGGCGATCGACGGGCAGGACTTCGAGAAGGCCGCGCGCCTGCGCGACGACGAGAAGAACCTGCGCAACGAGAAGGCCCGCCGTGAGGCCGAGTGGAAGTCCGGCGACATGGACGTCATCGCCGAGGTCGACGAGGAGCTCATCGCCGAGGTGCTCGCCGCCTCGACCGGCATCCCCGTGTTCAAGCTGACCGAGGAGGAGTCCAGCCGCCTGCTCCACATGGAGGACGAGCTGCACAAGCGCGTCGTCGGCATGGACGAGGCCATCAAGTCGCTGTCGCAGGCCATCCGCCGCACGCGCGCCGGCCTGAAGGACCCCCGCCGTCCGGGCGGCTCGTTCATCTTCGCCGGCCCCACGGGCGTCGGGAAGACCGAGCTCGCGAAGACGTTGGCGGAGTTCCTCTTCGGCGACGAGGACAGCCTCATCCAGCTCGACATGTCCGAGTACAGCGAGAAGCACACCGTGTCGCGGCTGTTCGGCTCGCCCCCCGGCTACGTCGGCTACGAGGAGGGCGGGCAGCTCACCGAGAAGGTGCGCCGCAAGCCGTTCTCCGTCGTGCTCTTCGACGAGGTCGAGAAGGCCCACCCGGAGATCTTCAACTCGCTGCTCCAGGTGCTCGAGGACGGCCGCCTCACCGACTCGCAGGGTCGGATGGTCGACTTCAAGAACACCGTCATCATCATGACGACCAACCTGGGCACCCGCGACATCTCCAAGGGCTCGCTCGGCTTCTCGGCCGGCCCCGACACCCGGTCCGACTACGACCGGATGAAGGCCAAGGTCATCGACGAGCTCAAGCAGCACTTCCGCCCGGAGTTCCTCAACCGCGTCGACGACACCATCGTCTTCCCGCAGCTGAGCCGGCCGGAGATCGTGCAGATCGTCGACCTCGAGATCGCCAAGCTCGACAAGCGCCTCAAGGACAAGGACATGGGCCTCGAGCTCACGCCCGCGGCCAAGGACCTGCTGGCGATCAAGGGCTACGACCCGGTGCTGGGGGCGCGGCCGCTGCGCCGCACCATCCAGCGCGAGATCGAGGACGTGCTCTCCGAGAAGATCCTCTTCGGCGAGCTGAAGTCCGGCGAGATCGTCGCGATCGACGCCACGGGCGAGGAGAAGGACGCCACCTTCACCTTCGAGGGCACGCCGCACTCGCGGGCCATCGAGGTCCCGGTCGTCGTCGCCGAGGGCTGAGCCCCGCCCCACCCGCGGTACCCGGAGGGCCCCGACCACACGGTCGGGGCCCTCCGGCCGTCCCACCTGCGGTCTCGCGCCCCTCCTTGACCGAACATTTGCCGTCCCTTGACCCAACCCAAGCACCACGTGCCCCAGACTTGGACGTGCAAGGGCCTCCGGGGCACCTTGCGCGCGCGGCCCGCCACCACCCCTGCGGTGGCGGGCCGCCACCTTCTCCGCCTTTCCGGGACCGGAGAGGGTGCCGGCGCCGCCGGCGAACCCCGCCCCGCTGTGCTCAACAGCGCGGGGTCGGCTCGGGTGTGCCGAGCCGGCGGCGCCGACACCCGGGACCCGCCCACGGCCTCGACGGCCGCGCACTAGGCTCGATCCGTGCCCGCGACCGACGACCTCGCCGCCCGGACGGCCGGCCCCTCGGCGCCGGTCGTCCGGGCGGCCCGCACCGCCGACGTCCGCGCCATCCGCGGCCTCGTGGCACCCCTGGCCGAGCGACGCGTCCTGCTCAACAAGGAGGCCGTCGCCTACTACGAGTCGGTCGGGGACTTCGTCGTGGCCGAGGTCGACGGGCAGGTCGTCGGCTGCGGCGCCCTCCACGTGCTCTGGGAGGACCTCGGCGAGGTGCGCACCCTCGCCGTCCACGAGGACGCGCTCGGCCTCGGGGTGGGGTCGGCCCTGCTCCAGCGGCTCGTCGAGCGCGCGGGCGACCTCGGCCTGTCCCGCCTGTTCTGCCTGACCTTCGAGACCGCCTTCTTCGCGCGGCACGGCTTCGAGGTCATCGAGGGGCAGGCCGTCGAGCCCGAGGTCTACCTCGAGCTGCTGCGCAGCTACGACGAGGGCGTCGCCGAGTTCCTCGACCTCGAGCGGGTCAAGCCGAACACCCTGGGCAACACCCGGATGCTCCGCGTCCTGTGACCCTCCGTGTCGCCGACCCGGGGGGTCAGGCGCGCTCGGAGGGCGACGGCGTCACCTCGTGCGGTGCCGGAACGGGCGCCGCGCCCTGGGGCGTCCAGTCGGCCGGGACGACCTGACCGCCCCCCGAGGCCTCGAGGAGGCGCCGGCGCTCGGCCCCACGGGCGGCGGCACGGGGCCGTCGGCCGGCGACGACCCGGCGGGCCAGGAGCAGGGCGCCCACGAGGAGGAGGAAGGTCAGCAGCGGGACGGCGACCCCGACGAGCAGCGCCGTGTCGGCCCGGCCCTTCGCGTCGTCGGCCACGGCGGCCGCCTCGTCGAGCCGGCCCTTGCCGAGCAGCCCCACGGACTCCAGCGTCCGGTCGTCGACGCCGAGCAGCGCCGCGCCGAGCTCGCTGAGCGGGTCGCGGTCGGCCGAGGCCGCGCGCTCGGCCTCGCCGACGGCGCGCACGGCGGTCGCGGCCTTGGGCAGCGAGGCGGCCAGCGCGGCGTACTGCTCGGGCTGGTCGGCGGCCTCGTACGAGGTGCGGATGACGTCGGGCACCTCGGTGGCGGTGGCCTCGGCCGCCTGCTGCACCGCGACGGCCCGCGCGCCGAGCGCGGCGACCTGGCCGCGGACCGTCGCGGCCCGCTCGAAGTCCCACGCGGTCATCGCGTCGCGCAGGCCCTCCGGGGGCAGCCACGCGCCGTCCGCCTCGTCGAGGGCGGCGTACGCGGTCCGCTCCCTGGCGCGCACCGGCAGGTTCTCGCGCTCGTCGTCGGTGAGGGCCCAGCGCGAGAACACGGCGGCGGCGTCGACCCCGGCACGGGTCTCGAGGAGGTCGAACCAGCGCGCCCACGTCGTCCGCCCGCTGTCGGGGTCGCGGGTCCCGGCGGGGTCGTAGGCGCGCTCCCCGCGCACGGCCGCCCCGACGACCGCGGCGAAGGCCTCGTCGTCGAGCCGGCGGGTGAGGTCGCGGGTGGCGCGGTAGGAGGCGGGGTAGGCGAACGCCTCGATCTCGCCCGACCGGTCGTCGGCCGACCCGCCCCACTCGTTGAGCGGCAGCGCGTCCTTCGACGACGGGCTGACCGAGGGGTGGCTGCGGGCCTTTCCTCCGGTGGCCACGACGGTCCGCTCGGCGACCACCTGGGCCAGGCCCTCGGACACCCAGCGCTCGGCGAAGCGGTCGCCCTGGAGCCAGGCGTGCGAGAGCTCGTGGAAGATCAGGTCGGCGTCGAACTGCTCGCCGACGACGATCTCGTCGTCGGACGGGTCGAACCAACCGTCGTAGCCGTACACCGAGGGAGCGGTGTCCTCACGGATCCGCTCGAGCCCACCGGGCCACGGGTTCCCGACGAGCCTCTCGAGCACCGGCACCCCGGCCGTGACGCGGTCGGCGACGAAGTCGACCCACCGGGGGTCGTCGCGGAAGCCGCGCAGCACCAGCGTCGTGCCCGCGACCTCGACGGTGCGCTCGTCGGCCTGCTTCGGGTCGCGCAGCGACACCACGGCGAAGAAGCCGCCGTCGGGGTCGCTGCTCCTCGCCGTGTGCGTCGTCGTCGACCCCTTCGCGGAGGCGCTGAACGCCTCGCTCGTCGCGTCGAACGACATCGAGCTGGGGGCGACGACCTCGACGGTGTTGCGTCCGACGTCACCGACGCCGTAGACGGCGAACGAGGCGTAGCCGCGGCCGACGCGGGTCGAGTCCTCGGACCGGGGCGCCTCCCCCGGCACCTCGAAGGTCAGCTCGATGGTCCGGCTGCGGCCGTAGAGGAGGTTCGGGAACGAGATCCGGGCGAGGCGGGTCGAGGCGTCCTCGGTCCTGCTCAGCGAGACCGGGAGGGACGTGCCGTTGCTGCGGGCGCGAGCCTTCTCGGCCCCGGCCGGGACGGGGACCGAGAACTCGTTGTAGAAGTAGTAGGTGTCGCCGCGGTCGGGGGTGACGTTGCGCAGCTCGATGGTGATGGTGGCCTCGACCGTCGTGCGCTTCGCGTCGACGACGTACCGGCTCGTGGCCCCGGTGGCCAGGCCCTCGTCGGCGACGGCCGCCGGGGCGAGCACCGCCGTCGCGGCCGCGAGCGCGACGACCCACGGCGTGCGCCTTCTCGTGTCCCCCACGACCGTTCTCGTTCCTCCGCTCGACCCGCCTGACCGCCGTGCGGCGTGCCGGGACCAGCGTAGGCGCCGCGGCCCCCTCGGTCAGCCGCTCGCCGCGGAGTGGCGCGGGTTCCGGGCCGGCAGGGCGGGGTGTGCGGGCACGGGGAGCGCAGGGCGTCGGGTCAGCGGAGGCGGTCGAGCATCGCCTGCATCTGGCCGACCTGCTTGGTCTGCGTGACCGAGATGTCGTCGGCGGTCTCCTCGACGTTCTCGTCGACGGCGTTGCGCAGGTGCGCGTCGATCATCTCGATGGCGCCGCGGTGGTGGCGGATCATCAGCGTGAGGAAGAGGCGGTCGGCCTCGACCCCCGTCGCCGACGCGAGCCGGTCGACCTCGGCGGCGGTGGCCATCCCCGGCATCGAGTGGGCGCCGTGGTCGGTGAGGTTGGGGTTGGTGGCCTCCGGAGGCACCTGCTGTCCGCGACCCTCGAGCCAGCGGGCCATCGCCCCGATCTCGGGCTCCTGCTCGTCGCCGATCCGGGAGGCGATCCCCTCGACCTCGGGGTCGGTGAGGTCCGGGAGGACGGCGCGCACCATGACGAGGGCCTGCGCGTGGTGGACGATCATGTCCTGGAAGAAGCGGGCGTCGCTGGCCGAGGCGGTGGGGGTCGTCGTCGGGGCGGCGGCGGACCCGGTGAGGGTCGCGTTCGGCTCTCCGGGCCGTCCGGGCTGGAGCACGGGGACGCTCGGGCTGCCGGCCGTCACCGCCGGCAGGGACCGGTCCTCGCTCGTGCACCCGGCGAGGCCGATGACGCCGACCACGCCGACAACGCAGCACCGCACCGCGATTCGAGCGGTCACGGGACGTCGGGACGCGGAGGGCAGGGTCGTCACGGGCGCCACTCTAACCGCGGTCTCGACGACGACGATCTTTACGTTCTCCTGACTCTATGAACCTGCTGTGTGGGGCAAACTCGGGGAACCCCACACCCTTGCCGACGTGCCGCCACGCTCCGTGACGTCGCCCGGCCGACACACACGAGGTGGACATGAAGCGCATGCGACTCCTTGCGGTTGCAGCCGTCGGGACCCTGATGCTCGCGACAGGAGGTGTCGCCGGCGCCGCCGGGCCGAAGGACGGCCTCGGGGTTTCGGGCACCGCCCTGGCGCCGGACCAGGTCGGTTACAGCAAGAACATGAAGCACATGAGCAACACCCCGCACGTCGGCCCGTTCGCCGGCCAGTTCGGCACCGACCTGGCCTTCCAGGACGACCGGGCGTACGTGGGGAACTACCAGGGCTTCATCATCTACGACATCTCCGAGCCGTCCGCCCCGAAGACCCTGGCGCAGGTCGACTGCCCCGGGTCGCAGAACGACATCAGCGTGCGCGGGAACCTCGTGTACCTGTCGACGGACTCCTCGCGCTCCGACGACAGCTGCAAGAGCGTGAGCCAGTCGGTGAACAACCCCGCCTCGTGGGAGGGCATCAAGATCTTCGACGTCTCCGACGTGACGGCGCCGAAGTACATCAAGTCGGTCGAGACCAAGTGCGGCTCGCACACCCACACCGTGGTGCCCGGCAGCGACGCCGACTACCTCTACGTCTCGAGCTACGGCCCCTCGGCCGCGTCGGCTGACTGCAAGCCGCCGCACGACCTCATCTCGATCGTCAAGGTGCCCCACGCCGACCCGACCACGGCCAGCGTCGTCGCGACGCCGGTCCTCTTCCCCGCGGGCGGCAACACCAACACCTCCGGCTGCCACGACATCACCGCCTACCCGAGCAAGAAGATCGCCGCGGGCGCGTGCATGGGCGACGGCGTCATCATGGACATCTCGAACCCCGAGGCGCCCAAGGTCATCGAGACGGTGCGCGACACCAACTTCGCGTTCTGGCACTCGGCCACCTTCAACGCCGACGCGAGCAAGGTCGTCTTCACCGACGAGCTCGGCGGCGGCGCCGGCGCGACCTGCACCGCGGAGGTGGGTCCGAACCGCGGCGCCAACGCGATCTACGACCTGTCGGCCTCGAACGACCTGACCTTCAAGTCGTACTACAAGATCCCGCGCCTGCAGAACACCACCGAGAACTGCGTCGCCCACAACGGCTCGATCATCCCGGTCAAGGGCCGCGACGTCATGGTGCAGTCCTGGTACCAGGGCGGTGTCTCCCTCTGGGAGTTCACCGACTCCACGGCGCCGAAGGAGCTCGACTACTTCGAGCGGGGCCCGCTGGTCCCGACCAACCTCGGCGGCACGTGGTCGGCGTACTACTACAACGGGTTCGTCTACAGCTCGGACATCCAGAAGGGCTTCGACGTCCTCATGCTCAAGGACCCGACGCTGCGCAAGGCCAACTCGGTCAGGCTGAGCGAGTTCAACGCCCAGACCCAGCCGGTCTACCCCATCAAGTGACGTAGCGGCTGACGACGCGGAACGGCCCGCCCCTTGCAGGGGGCGGGCCGTTTCGCGTGCAGCCTCAGGGGCGTGTGACCGTGACCGGGTCGCCGGGGCGCACCCGGCCGGGGACGACGACGCGGGCGTTGAGGCCGCGCAGCCGCAGGGGACGGCCGACCTCGCCGTTGACGAAGCGCATCGCCTCGGGGCCGAAGCGCTCGACGAACTTCGCGCACCCGGTGTGCGGCTGCTCGGTGACCTCGATGACGGCGCCGCGCCCCCGGGGGTCGCCGATGGTGAGGCGGGTGCCCGCGGGGAGGTTGTCGTGCGAGAGGTCGAGGTCGACGTGAAGCTGGTCCCCGGCGAGCGCCCGGCGCCCCGGGTCGACGGCGAGGAAGGTCGAGAGGGGGCCGTTCATGACGTTGAGCTGCATGTCCGGGTGGGGTCCGCCGTCGGGCGTACGCGTGCTCCCCCGCTGCACCCACGAGTCGCCGACCAGGCCCTCGGCGAGGTCGAGCTCGCCCTCCTCGAGGACCTCGCGCTCCCCGGGGAGCGGGCGGCGCACGACGAGCTCGAGCGTGCCGACGTCCTTCGGGGCGGCCCGCAGGGTGGGGAGGAAGCCGTGGAGCTCCTCCGGCGTGCGGTGGGCCGGGGCGGGCGCGGACCCGCCGGCGACGGGTGCCTCCGTGACGGTCATGGCTCCAGCGTGACGCGCTCGCGCGGGGCGGCGCCACCGCGTTCCGCCAGCCGGGCGGCCCGCCGGCCGTGACGGGCGGTCGGCCGCGCCGTGACGGGCGGTCGGCCGCGCCGTGACGGGCGGTCGGCCGCGCCGCGACGGCTCAGGCCGGGAGCCGGAACCGCTCGCCCTCGACGGGTTCGAGCAGGCCGTCCTCGACGAGCGAGGCGATGCAGCGCTCCACCTGTCCGGCGTCGTCGCCGGCGCCGTCGAGGTCAGCGCGGGACACTGCTCCCGGGGCGTCGCGCAGCACCTGGAGGACGGCCCCGCGCACCTGGCGGTCGGTGCCGTGCCACGCCTGCCCCCGCCGGACCGGTCCGTCGTGCTCGGGCCGCCCGGCCAGCACCCAGGCGCAGCGGTCGAGCAGCGGACACTGCGGGCACCGAGGCCCGCGGGCCCGGCAGACCACCGCCCCCAGCTCCATGACGGCGACGTTCCACGTCGAGGCCTCGGCGTCGTCCTCGGGCACGAGGGCGGCGGCGAGACGGGTCTCGGCGACGGTCAGCGCGGGGGCGGCGTGCTCGCGGCCCTCGAGCGCCCGCACGAGGACACGCCGGACGTTGGTGTCGACGACGGTGGTGCGCCGGCCGAACGCGAACGCGGTGACCGCGGCGGCGGTGTAGGCGCCGATCCCGGGCAGGGCGCGCAGGAGGGGCTCGTCGTCGGGGACGACGCCGCCGTGCCGCTCGACGACGGCGACGGCGGCCTCGCGCAGCCGCAGGGCCCGGCGCGGGTAGCCCAGCCGTCCCCAGGCGCGCACGACCTCCCCCGGCGTCTCGGCGGCGAGGTCCGCGGGGGTGGGCCAGCGCTCCATCCACGCGGTCCACACCGGCGCGACCCGAGCCACCGGCGTCTGCTGGGCCATGACCTCGGAGACGAGGACCCCCCACGGCGTGCACTCGGGGGTGCGCCACGGCAGGTCGCGGGCGTTGGCCGCGTACCAGCCCAGGACGCGCTCGTGGAGGACGGCGGCCTCGGCCGGGGTGGGACCGGTGGGTCCGGTGGGGCCGGTGGAGCGGGGCACAGCCAGCGGGGTCAGACGTACCGCTCGAGGATGCTCGACTCGGCGAGCCGTGACAGGCCCTCGCGGACGAGGCGGGCCCGGCCCTCGCCGACGCCGTCGACGTCCATGAGGTCGTCGATGTTGGCGGCGAGCAGCTTCTGGAGGCTGCCGAAGTGGCCGACGAGGCGGTCGACGATGGCGCCCGGGAGCCGCGGCACCTTCGACAGGAGGCGGTGGCCGAGCGGGCTCACCGAGGAGTCGAGGGCGTCGCCGACGATGGTGAAGCCCATGGCGCGGGCCCCGGCGGAGGGGTCGAGCAGCTCGGTGGAGTCGATCGCCGTGAGGTTGGCGATGGCCTCCTCGAGGGAGTGGCCGGCCTTGGCCTCGGGCAGGTAGTCGCGCATGACGAGCCCGAGGTCGTCGGAGAGCCCGCCGGTCAGCTCCTCGAGCTGGAGGCTGAGCAGGCGTCCGTCGGTGCCGAGCTGGACGACGTAGTCGGCGATCTCGTCCTTGATCCGCCGCACCATCTCGAGGCGCTGGAGGACGTTGGCGACGTCGCGGACGGTGACGAGGTCCTCGATCTCGAGGGCCGAGAGGGTCCCGGTGACCTCGTCGAGGCGCGACTTGTAGCGCTCGAGGGTCTGCAGGGCCTGGTTGGCGCGCGAGAGGATGGCGCTGGAGTCCTCGAGCACGACCCGGCGGCCGGCGACGTAGAGCGCGATGATCCGCATCGACTGGCTCACCGAGACGACGGGGAAGCCGGTCTGCTTCGCCACCCGCTCCGCGGTGCGGTGCCGGGTGCCCGACTCGCTCGTCTCGATGTTCGGGTCGGGGACGAGCTGGGTGGCCGCGCGCAGGATCCGGGTGACGTCGCGGTCGCAGACGATGCCGCCGTCCATCTTGGCGAGCTCGCGCAGCCGGGTGGCGGAGAACTCGATGTCGAGGGGGAAGCCGCCGGTCGAGACCGTCTCGACGACCCGGTCGTTGCCGAGGACGATGAGGGCGCCGGTGCGGCCGCGCAGGATCCGCTCGAGGCCGTCGCGCAGCTCGGTGCCGGGGGCCACGGCCGCGAGGGTGGCGCGCAGGAGCTCGTCGTCGCTCGGCTGTGCCGCCACGATGGCTCCTTCGGTGTGTCGTCAGGCCCCCGGGACCGCGGGGAGTCCAGCAGGGGGAGGCGGTCGGTCCGCAGTCGGTGAGCGCATCCTATCCGGCGGTGCCGCCGCCGCGCCGGGCCGAGCGGCGTGCGAGAACCCGCGCCGCTCGACGTGACCCCCGACGGCCCGACGTCAGCGGCGGACGAGGTCGTGGAGGGCCCGGCCGACGGCCTCGGCGACCGTGGCGACCTCGAGGACGGCGATGCCGTCGGGGACCGGGCCGGCACCGAGGACCCCGGGGGGCACGACGGCGCGGGTGAACCCGAGCCGGGCCGCCTCGGCGAGGCGGCGGTGCGCCCCGGTGACCGGACGGACCTCGCCGGCCAGCCCGACCTCACCGAAGGCGACGGTGCCCTCGGGCAGCGGCAGGTCGGTGATCGCGCCGGCGAGGGCGAGGGTGACCGCGAGGTCGGCGGCCGGCTCGGTGAGGCGGACGCCGCCCACCGTGGACAGGTAGGCGTCGCTGCCGCCGATGGGCGCCTGGGCCCGCTTGTCGAGCACCGCGAGGATCATGTTGACCCGGGCGGTGTCGAGCCCGCTCGTCGCGCGGCGCGGGGTGGCCAGGCTCGAGGACGTCACGAGCGCCTGCACCTCGGTGACGAGCGGCCGGCGGCCCTCGAGGGTGACGGTGACGCACGTCCCCGCGACCGCGGCGGTGCGACCGGAGAGGAAGAGGCCGCTGGGGTCGGTGAGCCCGACGATGCCGACGTCGGACAGGTCGAAGCAGCCGACCTCGTCGGTGGGGCCGTACCGGTTCTTCACCGCCCGCACGAGGCGCAGCCGCGAGTGCCGGTCGCCCTCGAACTGGACGACGACGTCGACGAGGTGCTCGAGGACCCGGGGCCCGGCGATGGAGCCGTCCTTGGTGACGTGGCCGACGAGGAGCACGGCGATCCCGCGCGCCTTGGCCACCTGGATGAGGGAGGCGGCGACCTCGCGGACCTGCGAGACGTTGCCGGCCGACCCCTCGACCTCGGCGCTGCTGATGGTCTGCACGGAGTCGACGACGAGCAGCTCGGGGCCGACCTGCTCGACCTGCGCGAGGAGGGTCGCGAGGTCGGTCTCGCTCGCGAGGTAGAGGGTGCGGGCCATCGCCTCGATCCGCTCGGCGCGCGAGCGCACCTGGGCGGCCGACTCCTCGCCGCTGACGTAGAGGACGGTGCGGTCGCCGTGCTCGCCCGAACGGGCGGCCCGCGCCGCGACGTCGAGGAGGAGCGTGGACTTGCCGATGCCGGGCTCGCCGGCGACGAGGACGACGGCGCCCGGGACGAGACCGCCCCCGAGCACGCGGTCGAACTCGGCGACGCCGGTGGGGCGGGCGACGGCGTGGGTGACGTCGACGTCGCCGATCGGCAGCGCGGGGCGCTCGATGGAGGCGGCGGGGGCGGTGCGCGCCGTGACGGCTCCGGCCTCGGCGACCGTCCCCCAGGCCTGGCACTCGCCGCAGCGGCCGACCCACTTCGCGGTCTGCCACCCGCACTCGGAGCAGCGGTACGCGGCGGCACCACGGGTGGTGCGTCGGGTCGTCGAGGCCATGGCCCCACGGTAGGCGGGCCTGCCGACAGACCCGCCCCCATCCCGCGGCGTGTGCTCAGGTGGTCGGCGGGACGACCACCTGAGCACACGCGGCGGGTTCGGGCGGGGCTGAGGGGCCCCGGACGCGACGAGGCCCCCGGACCGTGGTGGTCCGAGGGCCTCGTGCGCGGGCCGCGACTAGCGCGGCGGGGTGTCGGCGTCAGCCGGCGACGACCTCGAGCGAGACCTTGGCCTGCACCTCGGGGTGCAGGCGGACGAGCGCCTCGTGGGTGCCCGTGGTCTTGATCGGGGTGGGGACCTCGATGGTGCGCTTGTCGAGGTCCGGCCCACCGGCGGCCTTGACGGCGTCGGCGATGTCAGAGGTCTTGACGGCGCCGAAGAGGCGGCCGCTCTGGCCGGCGTGCGCCGGGACCGTGACGGGCTTGGACTCGAGGTTGCCCTTGATGGACTGCGCCTCCTCGAGCGACTTCACCGCGCGGGTCTCGCGACCCTTGGCGATGGCGTCGACCTGCTTCTGGCCGCCCTTGGTCCACGCCGTCGCGAGACCGCGGCGGAAGAGGAAGTTGCGGGCGTAGCCGTCCTTGACGTCGACGACGTCACCGGCGGTACCGAGGTCGGAGACCTCGTGGGTCAGGATGACCTTCATCGTTCTGGCTCCTTCTCGGGTCAGCGGGCCGAGCTCGAGTACGGCAGGAGCGCCATCTCGCGCGCGTTCTTCACGGCGTTGGCGATGAGGCGCTGCTCCTGCACCGTGACTCCGGTGACCCGACGCGCGCGGATCTTGCCGCGGTCGGAGATGAACTTGCGCAGCAGCGCGGCGTCCTTGTAGTCGATGTTCTCGACCTTCGCCGCCTTGAGCGGGTTGGCCTTCTTCTTGGGCTTGCGAATGGCGGGCTTGGCCATCGTGGTGCTCTCCTTCTGCCGGAGGTGTCCCGGCGGATGAGCCCTGGTCTCCCAGGGATGGTGTCGTTCTGTGGTGGGGCGTCACGTCACGGGCGTGGCGCGGGCCCCGGTGTCGGTCGGATCAGAAGGGGGGCTCGTCGTAGCTGGGAGCCTGGCCCCAGCCACCCTGCTGCCCACCCTGGGGCTGCTGCGGCGCCTGCGGGGCGGGGGCGCCGCCCTGCTGGCCACCGAAGCCGCCGGCCTGACCGCCCTGCGGAGCGGAGCCACCAGTGGCCCAGGGGTCGTTCTGCTGGCCGCCGAAGCCGCCGCCGCCCTGGCCGCCGAAGCCACCACCCGAACCGCCGCGCTCGGCCTTGGTGACCTTCGCGCTGGCGTAGCGCAGCGAGGGGCCGACCTCGTCGACGTCGAGCTCGATGACGGTGCGCTTCTCGCCCTCCTTCGTCTCGTACGAGCGCGACTTCAGCCGGCCCGTGACGATGACGCGCGTGCCCCGGTGGAGGGACTCGGCCACGTTCTCGGCCGAGTCACGCCAGATGGAGCAGCGCATGAAGAGGGTCTCCCCGTCCTTCCACTCGTTGGACTGCCGGTCGAACGTGCGCGGCGTGGACGCCACGGTGAAGTTCGCGACGGCAGCCCCCGAGGGGGTGAACCGGAGCTCGGGGTCGGCGGTGAGGTTGCCGACGACGGTGATGGTGGTCTCGCCTGCCATGGGTCAGGGGGCTCCTTCGGATTCGTTTCCGATGGTGACGTGTGGTGGAGGGACGGCTCAGGCGCCGGGGCGCATGAGCTTGGTCCGCATGACCGACTCGTTGAGGCCGAGCTGGCGGTCCAGCTCCTTGGCCGTCGCCGGCTCGGAGGTGAAGTTGACGACGGCGTAGATGCCCTCGGACTTCTTCTTGATCTCGTAGGCCAGACGGCGCCGGCCCCAGATGTCGACGTTGTCGACGGAGCCACCATCGGTGGTCACGACCTTGAGGAACCGGTCCAGGGAGGGCTGGACGGTTCGGTCATCGAGCTCCGGGTCGAGGATGACCATGAGTTCGTACTGACGCATGCGTTAACCCGCCTCCTTCGGTCTGTGGCGGTCACGGTCCTTCCGTGACAGGAGGGTATGCAGCGCTGCCGACAGCACCGCCGTGGTTTTCCACAGGGCGCCGGGAGGGCAACCTGGCAAGGGTACCGGCCGGGAGGGCCTGCTCCCAACTCGTCGCCGTCCACGCCTGGCGGGCGACCCATACCAGGGCCCCCACCCGCACCGCGAGGGCGATCGCGTACCAGCCGGGCGGGATCCCCTTGGCCGTGTCGGTCGCCGCCGCGAGGTGCGCGTAGAGGGCGATGCCGTGGACGGCCTCGGCCCCCGCCCACAGGAGGTGGTCGCGCCACCGCAGCCCGGCGAGCGCGGCGAACGGCAGCACCCACAGGGCGGCCGCGGGGGCCAGCGACGGGCCGGTCGCGAGGAGGGCGACGAGGCCGACGACCGCGACGGCGCCGACGCTCGGGCGCGGCCGGCGGGCCGCCAGGACGGTGAGGACGGCCGCGAGGGCGAGACCGAGGACGGCGACGAGGGCGACCTGCCCGGCGCCCACCGGGTGCCTGGCCAGGGTCGCGAGGTACAGCAGCGATCCCGGGCCCGAGCCCTCCTCGAACCAGGCGACGACGGGCCCGGTGAGCGTGCGGGGGTCGAGGAGCGCCACGACGGCGACGACGCCGGCCACCGTGCCCAGGGCCGCGACGAGGAGGCGGCGCGCGGCCTCCCGACCTCCGGGCCCCGGCACGACGAGCAGCGCGAGGAGGACGACCACGGCGGGCAGCCCCCCGAGCACCGACAGGCCGGCGAGCACGCCGGCCACCCGGGTCCGGTCGCGGCTCCACGCCCGGACCGCACCCGTCGCGAGGGCGACGGGGACGAGCGTCGGGGCGAGCAGCACGGTGAGGGCGAGGACCGGCGAGAGCGCGAAAACGGCCGGGTCGGCGGCGGGATGGCGGCCGGTGGTCCCGACGGCGACGACGAGCGCCGGGAGGACCACCGCCGCGAGGAGCACCCAGAGGGCGAGGAACCAGCGCTGCTGGACCAGCGCCTCCCCGGGTGCGAGGCCGGCGAGCAGGGCGTGGACCGCCCCCGTGACGACCGGCTCGTCGACGCGGACCGAGCCGGACAGGTAGGCGAGCAGGCCCCGGCCGAGGTCGGCGCCCGTGACGTCGGCGACGAGCGGGGAGGCGCACTGCCGCCACAGCGGGGTGCGGCCCGCCCACCCGGTCGACAGGCACGCGGTCTGCCGGAGCACGGCGGCGGCCAGGGGGAGGGCGAGCAGGAGGACGACCGGCGCGAGCGGCGCGAGCGGACCGGCCGCACGGGGACGCAGCCGGCGCCCCGCGCGACCTCCGAGCGGTCGGCTCGGGGTCGGGCGGGGCGCCGGCTCGCGGTCGGCCCCCTCGGCGCTCACCGTCCGCGTCGGGTCAGGGGACGATCGGCGAGATCGTCGGGGACGGCTGCGGCGGACCCGGACTGGGGTTGCCGTTCGACTTGGTCTCCGACGGGGTCGGTACCGGCTCGGCCGTGGTCGGGGCCGGCGCCGACGTCGACGGCTCGGGCTCGGGGGCCGTCGTGACCGGCGGCGGCGGGGGCGGCGGCGGGTCGGCGTCGGGGTTGATGTTGGCCGCCTTCGGGAAGGGCTCGACCTCGGTCTTCTCCAGCGCCACCTTCATGAACGCGGTCCAGATGCGGGCCGGGAAGGTGCCGCCGGTGATGTCGCCCTCGCCCGGGAGGTCCTCCATCTTCAGCTCCTCGCCCTTCTCGCCGCTGCGGAAGAGCCCGACGGCGGCCTGCAGCTGCGGGACGAAGCCGTTGAACCAGGCCGAACGGAAGCTCTCGGAGGTGCCGGTCTTGCCGGCGGCGGGGCGACCGAGGTTCTCGCCGACGTAGCGGGCGGTGCCGCCGTCGACGGGCTCCTGCATGGCCGTGATGACGTCGGCCATGAGGTCCTTGTCGAAGACCTGCTGGGTCTTGCGCTTGACCTTGATCGTCGGGACCGTCTCGTCGACGAAGCGGATCTCCTTGATGATGTAGGGCTCCGCGCGCTTGCCCTGGGCCGCGATCGTCGCGTAGGCGTTGGCCATGTCGAGGACCGTGACGTAGTCGGTGCCGAGCACGTTGGACATGTTGGGCGCGAGCTTGCTGCGCACGCCGGCGTCCTGGGCGGCCTTCATCGACTTCTCGGGGCCGGCCTCGATGTTGAGCTCGGCGTAGACCGTGTTGACCGAGCGGCCGGTGGCGCGCAGGAGGTCGATCCGTCCGAAGGACTCGTCGCCGAAGTTCTTCACCCGGCCGCGGCGGCCGTTGGACGTCGAGGCGTTCGGGTCGGCGAACTCCTCGAAGTACTGCGGGCTGCTGCCGTCGAAGCGGGTCTTGAGGCTGACCTTCTCGGACTGGAGGGCGGCAATCAGGGTGAAGATCTTGAACGTCGAGCCGGCCTGCATCTTGTCCTGCGTGGCGGCGTTCTGCTGGCGCTTGGAGTAGTCCTCGCCGCCGTAGAGGGAGACGATGCCGCCGTCGCCGGGCTTGACCGAGGCCATGCCGACGTGGACGTCCTTGGCCTCGGGCCGCTCCTCCTTGATGGCGTCGACCATCGCCCGCTGCTTGACGCGGTCGATCGTCGACACGATCCGCAGCCCGCCCTTGTTGATGTCGTCCTCGTCGATCTTGTACTTGGCGATGATCTCGTTCTTGACCATCTCGGTGAGGTAGCCGGTCGGGCCGCTCTGGGAGCGCTTCTGGTACGGCTTGATCTCGGGGAAGGTGGCCTTCGCGCGGTCGGCATCGCTGAGCCAGCCCTCGCGGACCATGGCGTCGAGGATGAGGCCAGAGCGCTCCTTGGCGTTGGCCTCCTGCTCGTCCCCGAGGGCGGGGTCGTAGAACGACGGCCCGCGGATGACAGCGGCGAGGAAGGCGCTCTCGGCGGGGGTCAGCTTCGAGACGTCCTTGCGGAAGTAGGCCTTCGACGCGGTCTGGATGCCGTAGGCGCCGCGGCCGTAGTAGATGGTGTTGAGGTAGTTCTCGAGGATCTGGTCCTTGGACTGCTGCTTGTCGATCTTCAGCGAGATGAGGATCTCGCGGGCCTTGCGCGACAGGGTCCGGTCCGAGGTGAGGAAGTAGTTCTTCACGTACTGCTGGGTGATCGTCGAGCCACCCTGGGTGGCCTGGCCGCCCTTGACGGCGACCCAGACGGCGCGGGCGATGCCCGTCGGCGAGATGCCGTTGTTGCTGTAGAAGTCCTGGTCCTCGGCGGCGAGCATCGCCTTCTGCATGCTGTCGGGGACCTTCGAGAGCGGCACCGACTCGCGGTTGCCGTCGGCGTCGGAGAGGCGGGCCATCTCGGTGCGGCCGTCGGCGAAGTAGACGATGGAGGCCTGCGCCGTCGCGATCTCGTTGGGCTTCGGGACGTCGGTCATCGCGTAGGCCACGCCCACGCCGATGAGGCCGAGGACGAAGAGCACCGCGGCCGTCCAGAGCGCGCGGATGGTCCACGTGCGGCGGCGCGAGCGTGCCGGGGCGGCTCCCGCGGGACGGCGGCCGGCGGGCCCGGTCGAGCGGGCGGCGCCTCCGGCGGAGGGGGCGCGGCCGGATCGGGCGGCCTTGGCCTCGGCGCGGGTACGGGGCTTGCGGGTGCTCATGCGACTCCGGGGACGAGGATCGGGGACGGACCCGCGTCCGGGTCCACAGGACGTGCGGTCCAACGGCCAGTATGACCGTACTGCTGGGGGAAACCTGAATCGTGAGCGCCCGGCGGGGGCCCGTCCCTCAGGATCACGATGTATCGCGTCGATATATCTGTGTTAGCGTCCTGCTGACAAACGACGACGATGTCCGGTGGGTTCCCGAGCCCGCCCGGGACGAGGAGGAGAGCCGTGGTCAGCCGCCGCGCCCACCTGCTGGAGTTCGCCGTGCTCGGCCTGCTCCACGAGGGCCCGACCCACGGCTACGACCTGCGCCGCCGCCTCAACACCGCGCTCGGCCCCTTCCGCGCGCTGTCGTACGGCACCCTCTACCCGGCGCTGAAGGGTCTGCTCGTCCGCGGACTCATCGCCGAGGCTCCCGAGCTGCCCGCCGGCTCGAGCAAGCGCCCCCGCGTCGTCTACGAGCTGACCGCCGCCGGCAAGGAGCACTTCGCGGGCCTCGTGGCCCGCGCCGACGCGACGGCGTGGGACGACGACGGCTTCGACGTCCGGTTCGCCTTCTTCGCCCGCACCGAGCACGAGGTGCGGCTGCGCATCCTCGAGGGGCGTCGCTCACGCCTCGAGGAGGACCTCGACCGGGTCCGCACCGCCTCCACCCGCTCGCGCGAGCGCCTCGACGCCTGGACCTCCGCCCTGCAGCTGCACGGCGAGGAGCAGACCGAGCGCGAGGTCCGCTGGCTCAGCGAGCTCATCGACGCCGAACGGCGCCACCCCACCGACCCCGGCCCCCAGCCGTAGCCCCGGTCGCCGCACCGTCGCGGCGCCCGGACCGTCCGTCCACCCACCACCCGACCACCAGGAGACACCCATGGGTTCCATCCGCGTCGCCATCGTCGGCGTCGGCAACTGTGCGTCATCGCTCGTCCAGGGCGTGCACTACTACCGAGACGCCGACCCCACCGCCACCGTCCCCGGCCTCATGCACGTCAACTTCGGCGACTACCACGTGCGCGACGTCGAGTTCGTCGCCGCGTTCGACGTCGACGACAAGAAGGTCGGCAAGGACCTCGCCGAGGCCATCAACGCCTCCGAGAACAACACGATCAAGATCGCCGACGTGCCGACCACCGGCGTCACCGTCCAGCGCGGCACCACCCTCGACGGCCTCGGCAAGTACTACCGCCAGACGATCGACGAGTCCGGCGCCGAGCCGGTCGACGTCGTCGCGGCGCTGCGTGACGCGAAGGTCGACGTCCTCGTCTCCTACCTGCCCGTGGGCTCGGAGCACGCCGACAAGTTCTACGCCCAGTGCGCCATCGACGCCGGCGTCGCGTTCGTCAACGCGCTCCCCGTCTTCATCGCCTCCGACCCCGAGTGGGCCGCCAAGTTCGAGGCCGCGGGCGTCCCCGTCATCGGCGACGACATCAAGAGCCAGGTCGGTGCCACCATCACCCACCGCGTCATGGCCAAGCTGTTCGAGGACCGCGGCGTCACGCTCGACCGCACCTACCAGCTCAACGTCGGCGGCAACATGGACTTCAAGAACATGCTCGAGCGCGAGCGCCTGGAGTCCAAGAAGGTCTCCAAGACCCAGGCCGTCACCTCGAACCTCACCGGCTCGCTCGCCGGCCTCACCGACAGCCGCAACGTCCACATCGGCCCGTCCGACTACGTCGCCTGGCTCGACGACCGCAAGTGGGCCTACGTCCGCCTCGAGGGCCGCGCGTTCGGCGACGTCCCGCTCAACCTCGAGTACAAGCTCGAGGTCTGGGACTCCCCGAACTCGGCCGGCATCATCATCGACGCCATCCGCGCGGCGAAGATCGCCAAGGACCGCGGGGTCGGCGGCGCCCTCCTCTCGGCGTCGTCCTACCTCATGAAGTCCCCCCCGGAGCAGCGTCCCGACGACGTCGGCCGCGCCCGGCTCGAGGCCTTCATCGCGGGCACCGAGGAGCGCTGACCTCGCGCTGACGCACCACGGAGCGGGCGGTCCCCCTGACGGGGTGCCGCCCGCTCCGCCGTTGCGGAAGGGTCAGGCGGGGGTGGGGTCGGCCCCGCGCCGGAGCAGGCTCGGGAGCCGGAGCCGGCGGGTGCGCTTCTCCCCTGACGCGCGCTCGCGACGGGCGAGCAGGGGGCGGGGGTCGGCGTCGGAGCGCAGCCGGGCCCACCGGCTCGTGCGGGTCCGCAGCGCTGCGCGCACCTCGTCGGCGCTCGCGACCGCGGAGGCGACCGCCGCCTCCGACCCCTCCCCGGGGCCGAAGACCACCCCGTCGGCGACGGTGGCGACGACCGCGGCCTGCGGGGTGCGGGACTCGGCGGGCCGGTAGGCCGCGGCGTGCTCACCGGGTCCGCCACCGGCCGCGCCCTCGGGGGCGGGCACGGCGAGGGCGGCGTCAACGGCCAGCGCCTGCTCGCGGCGGGTGACCCGGCGCGGAACCGCCACCCCGAGCGAGCGGGCCTCGGCGACGAGGTCGCGCCACAGCCACGCCGCGCGCGCCGGGACCGGGCCGGTGCTCGTGTGGCGACGCCGACGGCGCCTCTTGAGCAGGCGCACGACGAGGACGTAGAGGGCGGCGAGGACGAGCGGGAGCACGACGGCGAAGACGAGGAGCTTCAGCCACAGCGGCCAGGCCGCGATGTCGAACGGGCTCTTCTTGCGCTTGGCCAGGTCGGTGGCGTTCTGCGCCTGGTCGGGCCCCTGGAGGAGCGAGGGCGGGTTGACGCCCGCCGGCGGGGGGACCTGCGCCCCGACCTTCTGCTCCTCGGACAGCAACTGCTGCTCGCTCGGGGTCTTGTCGCGCGGGGGGACGAAGGTGTTGGCGGCCAGGGGGAACCAGGTCCCGTCGTCGAGCTGCAGCTCGACCCAGGCGTGGACGTCGCGGCCGCGGACCGTGCCGTCGGCGGGCACCTCGGCGCCCATGACGACCCGGCTCGGGATCCCGAGCTTCTGGCCCGCGAGCGCGAGGGTGGCGGCGTACTGCTCGTCGTTGCCGGCGAGCTTCGTGGAGTTGACGAAGCGCCCGAGGCGGGCGACCGCGTGGCCGGGCAGGTAGACCTTCTCGAAGCTGTTCGGGGTACCGCCGTCGGTGTACGTGCCCTCGGTGCGCATCTGGTTGGCGACGGCGAGGAACTTGCGCCAGGTGCCGTCGGCGCGGCTGGTCCACGCGTCGAGCCGGGCGTCGAGGAGGTCGGTGTCCTGCGCCGTCGAGCCGCCGGACGCGAGGTCGAGGTCCTCGGGCAGCCGCTTGGCCAGCGGCCGCTGGACGAGCGCGGTCATCCGGTAGCGCTCGCCGCCGAGGAGCTGGCGCGGGACGACGGCCGTCTCGGTGTCGGTGTTGAGCCACACCTCGGAGCCGAGCTCGTCGGCGCGCGGGCCCTCGAACTCGATGCGGGTCGGCGCCCCGACGGTCGGCAGCCACGGACCGCTGTAGCCGCCCTCGACGACCTCGACCTCGACCTCGACGGGGCTCCCGACGCCGCGGGTCCCGATCCGCGAGCCGACCTGCTGGAACGGCACGCCGTCGGTGCTGCGGTCGGCCGCGCCCCAGACGAGGCCGTCGTAGGCGTCGAGGGTGGCGAAGCGGACGGCCCCCCCTGCGGGGAGCCCGGTGACGCGCAGGACCGGCTGGTCGTAGAGCTCGGCCGGGTTGGGCTCGGTGTACTGGCGGAACCCGGGGAGCGGGCTGGGGAACTGGGAGACGTCGAGCGGCGGGACGAGGGAGGTGCGCACCACCTCGCGGCGGGCGCCGGCCTCCGCGCCCGGGAGCAGCGGGCCCGCGAAGAGCCCGGCGACGAGCGCCACGGCCAGCAGGGCGACCCCGGTGGCGAGACGAGCGGTACGGCCGGCACCGTTCTGGACCGGGGGTCGCGCGCGGTGCGCCCGCACGACGAGCCACCCCACGAGGACGAGGGCGAACCCGGCCCCCTGGAGCAGGACCGCGGCGGGTTCGAGGGTCCCGAGGGCGATGGAGCCGGCGAGGAGGGCCACCGGGGCGAGCGCCGTGAGTGGCACGTTGGCCCACCGGCGCGCGACGCCGAGGGTCAGGGCACCGCCGAGGAGCCCGGCCAGCCAGGGCAGCGCGAGCACGGGCCCGCGGGCGTCGACCGGGGGCAGGAGGGTCAGCCACCGCTTCCAGCCGAGGACGGCCCACTCGGCGAGGTCGCGGAAGGTCTGCAGCGTGGGGACCACCCCGCCGACGAGGTGGTCGCGCACCGCGACCGGCCCGCCGAGCAGGAGGTACACCGCCGCGACGACGAGGAACGTCGTGATCGCCATCCAGCGCCAGGCGCTCGCGAGGTGCCCGATGACGAGGCCGAGAGCGAGGCCGACCCCCGCGGCGACGATCCACTGCGGGCCGAGGAACCCGGTGCGCAGGCCGACGAGGGCGAGGACGACGAGGGCCGTGGCGAAGCCGGCGTCGACGAGGGCGTCGGCCGACAGCACGGCGCGCCGCCAGCGGCTCGGCTCGTCGGGGTCGCGACGCCGGCGGGCGCGCTTCGGGGCACCACCGCGCAGGGCGGTCGCGAAGCCCGGCGCCTCGGCGGCGCGGTCGGCGTGGGGGGAGGGCTGCTGGCTGCTCATGCGAGGGCTCCGGCGAAGAGGACGCGGCGCAGGTCGGTGAGCTCGCGGACGTGGAGCATGACGAGGTCGCCGAGCCGGTGGACGCCCACCTGCTCGTGGTCGTCGACGATGATCGCGACCTTGATGACCTCGGGCTCGAACTGCCCGAGCGTGCGCTGCACCTGGATGAAGGGGCGGCTGGCGCCCGTGACGAGGACGGCGACGCTGGCGTCGGGCGCCAGGGTCGAGGCGTGCCCCGCGGCGCCGTAGACGTCGACCGTCCCGACCTGCGCGCGGGCCAGCGAGTCGAGGGTGAGGGGAGCGGTCGTCCTCGAGACCGACTGCCGGTTGCACACGACGGTGGTGTCCTGCTCGTCGAGGATCGAGCGCACGGCGAGCGAGGCGGCGCACGAGATGGCGAGCTCGACGTCCTCCTCGCCGCCGGCGTAGACGTCGGGGGTGGTGTCGACGACGACCGCGAGGTGCGAGCGGCGGGTGTCGAGGAACTGGCGCACGAGCAGGCGGCCGTGCTTGGCCGAGCTGCGCCAGTGGATGTAGCGGCGGTCGTCGCCCGGCTGGTACTCGCGCAGCGCGTGGAAGGCGAGGTCGGACATCGACAGGTCGGGTGTCACCTCGCCCTCGAGGTCGCGCAGGAGGCCGGCGCCCAGGCTCTCGAGGGAGATCGTCAGCGGGTGGACGAACAGCTCGGTGCGCTCGGTCCACGCGACGGTGCGGCGGACGAGCCCGAGCGGGTCGCCGTGGACCGTCGTCGCCGGGCCGACCGGGACGACGCCGCGGTGGCGCGTCGGGACGACGAAGAGCTCCTCGTGGGTGCGGCCGGACGCGAGGGCGGGCAGGGTGAAGCGCGCGGCGGTGTCCCCGACCGGGAGCTCGACGAGGAGCGGGAGCATCCCGCGCTTCGAGGCGTTGGCGACCTCGATGCGCCCGGTGGCGGGGTCGCCGACGGTGACCCGGGTCGGCTCGACGTCGACCCGGATGCGCACCTTCGCCCGTCCGACCGCGAGGGCGACGCAGGCGAGGACGAGGACGAGGCAGGTGACCGCGACCATCGACAGCTCGACCCACTGGTAGCGCACGGTGAGCCACCACGCGACGAGCCCGACGAGCAGGATGGTCCAGCCGAGCGGGGAGACCCACCGCAGCACCTCGAGCACCGGGTGCCAGACCCGACGGGTGGAGTCGGCGAGCGGCTTGATCCGCTCGCCCGTGAGGACGATGATCCGCGCCCCCGTGCCGGTGAGGGCGCTCGGAATCGTGACGCGGGGCAGGGTGATGGTGCGCGTGCGGGTGTCGCCGGCCGCCCGGGCCCGGCGGCCGACCGGGATCTCGGCCGGGTCGGGCGCCCGGCGGACCCGGATCCTCGGCAGCGCGAAGCGGCGTCCGGTGCGGGGCGCGCGCTCGCGGCGCGGCCTCGGCTCCCGCGCGGCCTTCGCCGCCTTCGGGGACTTCGGGGCCGTGGACCGCTTCCGGCGCCCGGCGCGGGTGTCCGGGTCGGGCTCGCCGCCCGCTCCCGGCCGTGACCCCGGAGTCGACGGGCCCGACGCCGGGGTCGCCGACGACCCGCCCCGCGCGCGCAGCGCGGAGCGGGAGACGGTGGCGCCGTCGTCGGCGGCGGTCGCGTCCCCGGTGAGGTCCGGGCGGCGCGACGTCGACCCGTCGTCGGTGCTCATGACGCGAGGCGCTCCGTGGGAGGCGACACCTCGGCGAGGATCTGGGTGATGACCTGCTCGACGGTGATGCCGGCGAACGCGGCCTCCGCGGTGACGAGGAGCCGGTGGTTGAGCACGGGCTGGGCGAGCAGCTTGATGTCGTCGGGGGTGACGTGGTCGCGCCCCTGGCTGATCGCCCAGGTCTTCGCGCAGCGCACGAAGGCCAGGCAGCCGCGCACCGAGAGCCCGAGGCGCACCGAGACGTGCCGCCGGGTCTCCTCGGCGATCCGCGAGACGTAGTCGAGGATCGCGTCGTCGACGTGGACCTCGTCGGCGAGCTCGGCCATGTCGATGACGACGCTCGAGGTGACGACCGGCTCGAGGGCCTTGGTGCGGTCACGCGTCTTCGCGTCGCGCAGCACCCGGACCGTGGCGTCGTGGTCGGGGTAGCCGAGCGAGGTCTTCATGAGGAAGCGGTCGAGCTGGGCCTCGGGGAGGCGGTAGGTCCCGGCCTGCTCGATGGGGTTCTGGGTCGCGATGACCATGAACGGCGAGCCGACCTCGTGGCGGACGCCGTCGACGGTGACCTTGCCCTCCTCCATCACCTCGAGCAGCGCCGACTGCGTCTTCGGCGAGGCGCGGTTGATCTCGTCGGCGAGGACGATCGTCGCGAAGATCGGGCCCCGGTGGAACTCGAAGACCTTGGTCCCCGGGTCGTAGATCGTCACGCCGGTGACGTCGCTGGGCAGCAGGTCGGGGGTGAACTGGATGCGCGAGTTCGTCCCCTGCACCGTGCCCGAGATGGCACGCGCGAGCTGGGTCTTGCCGGTGCCCGGGAAGTCCTCGAGGAGCAGGTGCCCCTCGGAGAGCATGCAGGTGAGCGACAGGCGGATGACGTGCTCCTTGCCGAGCACCGCCTTGTCGCAGTTGGCGACCATGGCGGAGAACGTCTGGGAGAACCAGGCGGCCTGGTCTGCGGTGACGGTCATGCGGGGAGTTCCTTTCGAGCAGGGTCGAGGGACATCGGTGCTCACCAGCCCACGGCCGGCGAGTTGTGACAGGTTCCGCTGCGGCACAGCTGGACGTAGATGCTGCCGCCGCCCTCGGCGATGACGATGCCGGTGCTGCGCCAGTTGCTGGTCATCCCGGTCTCCCCGGTCGTGCCGGTGCCGTCGTTGCTCGGGTAGAACTGGATGGAGGACGTGAAGAGCTCGGCGTTGGAGCCACCCCGGCGGACGATGACGGTCCAGCCCCCGCCCCCGGGCGGGAAGTAGCGCACGTCGAAGTTCACCCGCGGGCAGCCGCCGCCGGTGCACGACCCCACCGCGTTCGGCGGACGGTACGACGGCCCCTTGTGGAGGTTGAAGACGTCGGGGGTCGGGTTGGGGATGGTCACGGTGTCCCAGCCCGTCCAGCCCGACCAGCCGGCGGCCGAGTGGGCCCGGACCCGGATGCGGTAGCTGCCGCCGGGCGAGCCGTTGACGCGGTGGGAGGTCTTGTTCCCCCCGAAGGTCCCCCCACCGGGGCCCTCGACCTCGACCTGGTCGATGTTCCGGCCGTTCTCGGGCAGGTTCCACGACCACACGGCGTCGTTGCCGGACGCCGACCCGCTGAGTCCCGAGGGGGTCAGGGTGTCGCGGTACGGCGTGGCCGCGCGCGAGACCCGCTCGGAGTCCCGGCCGCCGGAGTTGACGGTCCACACGGTGATGGTCCGCTGCTGCGTGGGGCTGGTGTCGAAGGCGGCCGTCTTGAGCACGACCTGGGTGCCCGGGGTGCAGCCGCAGGCGTGGGTGCCGCTCTTGCCGCCGCCCTCCCAGCGGATGGCGGTGAAGGCCCCGGCGCGCGGCTGGCCGACACCGACGGTGAGCTGGATGCGGCCGTCGGGGTCGGGAGTGGCCACGGCGAGGGTCGGCGTGGAGGGCTGGCCCACCGAGGTGAACGACGACGCGTTCGCGGTGGGGCCCTCGATGCCGGCGCCGTTCGTCAGCGTCGCGGAGTAGCGGTAGGTGCGGCCGTCGTAGGGGATGACGTCGCGTGCCGTGCGCACGTCGGGCGAGGTCCGCGCCACCTCGGTCCACGCGCCGCCGTCGATCGAGCGGTAGAGCGTGTAGCCGCTCGTGGGCGGACCGTTGGGTCGCCCCTGCTCCCACGAGATCGTCAGCGTCGCCGAGTCGGCGGCGGGGCCGGGGCCGCTCGCCGCGATGGCCGGGGCCGGCAGCGCGGGCGGGGTGCCGGCCGACTGCATCGTCACGGCCTGACCGAAGGGTCCCGCGCCCAGCTCGTTCCACGCCTGGACCTGCACCGACTGCTCGGACTCGTTGTCGAGGCCGCCGATGGTCGTCGTCGTCGAGGTGGCCGGGACGTCCTGCGTCCTGGTGTCGCCCGCGGCCGAGACGACGCGCACGACGTACTTCTCGAGCGGGCTGCCCTCGTTCTCGGGGACGTCCCACGCGATGTCCAGGGTGCCGTCGCCGCGGTCGACCATCCGCACGCCGGTGACCTGCCGCGGCAGGGTGTCGGGACGCACGGTGTTGCTCGGGGCGCTCGGGGTGCCGTCACCGACGCCGTTGCGCGCGGTGACGGTGAACGTGTAGTCCTTCCCGTTCGTCAGGCCCGTGATGGTGCACGGCGAGGCGGTGCACTCGGTGCTCCCGCTGGACCCGCCGGAGTGCGCGATGGTGTAGCCGGCGACGGTGGAGCCGCCGTCGTACGTGGGAGGCAGCCACGACACCCGGGCCTGGCCGCCGGCGTCGCGGTCGGCGACCGCGCTGACCTGCCGCGGCTCGCTCGGCGTGCCGAGCATCGTCACCTCGATGCGGCCGTCGGCGCGGCGCTCGGGACCGTCGGAGACGACGACGGCCACGGTGGCCTCGGGCGAGGGACGCTCGCCGACGGTGAGGGTGACGGTGCAGCCCGAGCTCGCGGCCGTCAGCCCCGAGCCGCTCTCGACCCGGGCGGAGAGGATCGAGCACCTCGGCTGGACGAGGGGGCTGTCGAGGTAGCCGGCGAGGTCGACGGTGCGCGACTGTCCCTCCTCGAGCCCGGTGACCGAGACGGGGCGCAGCCGCGGCGGGCCGAGCTCGGCCGAGTCCAGCCCCACGACGTCGACGGCGATGGCGACCGGCTGGTCGAGGCCCTCGGTGCGCACCTCGAGCACCCCCTGGGACGTCTGCGCGTCGACGTCGGCCGTCAGGGTGAGGCGGCGACCTCCCTCGCCGTCGACCGCGAGCGAGGCGTCGGGCTCGGTGCGCCAGCTCGTGTCGAACGCGACGTCGTCGAAGGACATCCCGACGGGCAACCACGCGTGGCAGTACGTGGGGATGTCGAGGACGCGGGGCAGCCCGCCGGCGACGACGCGCAGCGAGGTGTCGGGGCAGCGCAGGAGCGGGACCTTCGGACCGATCTGGACCGGGATCGACACGTAGGCCGTGCCGAAGTCCTTCTGGTCGACGGCGTCCTGGTCGGTGACCTCGAGCATGACCGCGGCGGGTCCGACGTAGCCGCCGGAGGCCTGGAGCGAGAGCGTCCGGTTGTCCTCGAGGGTGACGGCGAGGTTCTGGGCGGGCGAGGCGCTGACGGTCTCGGCCGCGGTGACCGACACGACCCGGCCGCGCGGCGACCTCACGTGGTCGTTGAGCGGGACGGTCACCGACGCGTCCCTGTCCATCTGGATCAGGCTGCCGGCGACGACGAAGGGCTGGCCGTTGGCCCCGGTCGGGACCTGGATGAGCGCCATCGCCCGGGCGCCGTCCTCGTCCTCGATGACGTACGGCACGGCGTGGGGGTGGTCCAGGACGGTGACGCGGACCTGCCCGGCCTCGACCGTCGCGTCGGCGCTCAGGACGTCGACGATCCTCAGCGTCTCGGGGTCGGAGTCGAGGTCGGTGTCGTTGGCGAGGGCGTCGACGAGGGTCGAGGTCTCCCCCGGCTTCGGCGTCGCGACGTCGTCGCGGGCGACGGGGGGGTTCACCCAGTCCTTGACCGGGCGGACGAGCACCGAGGCGCGCGAGGGGTCGAACAGGCCGTCGCTGATCCCGTAGACGAGCTCGTGGAGCCGGCTGGTGTCGGCGGGGACCTTCGTCGTCACCGTGTTGTCGTCCTCGACGCGCCATGCCGTGTTCGTCGAGGCGTCGTTGAGCGGCTCGGTCTCGACCTCGACGACGTCGCCGCGGGCGATGAGGTCGTTCTGCAGCGGCTTGACCGTGACCGTCTTGCCGGGCGCGGCGAAGACCTCGTCGTTGACCGCGACGGGCGGCTGCGGGTCGCCGGGCTGGACGACCCCGACCCGCACGAACGCCCGGCTCGTCGAGCCGAACCGGTCGCGCACCTCGTAGCTGACGACCTCGGTGCCCGCGGCGAGCGGGTACGCCTCGTAGCGGATCGTCGACGGCCCGATGGCGACGACCCGGCCGTGGGTGAGGTCGACGGCCCCGCCCTCGGCGCCGACGATGCCGGTGACCGAGACGCTGTCGCCGTCGGCGTCGACCCCGAAGGTCGGCACCGTCATCGTGATGGGGTCGCCGGCGGTGACGGTCGCCGAGAAGCTGCGCGCCACCGGTGCCTGGTTCGGCCGCTGCTGGGTGGGCAGCGGGGTGACCGCGATCCGCACCCGCGCGGTCTGGGCGCGCTCCTTCATCCCGTCGGCGAAGGCGGCGTACTCGACGGTGACGAACCGCTCGGCCTTCAGGCCCCTGGCCTCCGGGACGTAGCGGATGACGTTGCCCGAGGCGAAGGCCCGCTGCGCGTCGCCCTTGCTCACGACCGTGACGCTCGCGGGGTCGACCTGCAGCGGGATGCCGTCGGCCATCGTGTCGTTGTCGAGGACGGGGACCGAGACGGTGTCGCCCTCACGGACGGTGGCGGTGTCGTCGGCGACGAGCGGGAGGGAGTCGTCGAGCGGCCCCTGCTGGAGGACGGCGACCTCGCCCGTCGTGCGCTGGGTCCCGTCGCTCACCGTGTAGCGGACCACGCCGCGCCGGCCCTGGTCGCCCGCCTCGAGCGGGGCGGGCTCCTTGGCCTCGATCCGGATCCAGCGCCCCTGGTAGATCGAGGGCTGGAGCCAGGCGTCCTCGCCGTCGGCGCGGGTGGCGGCGGTGACGAGGACGTCGCCGCTCGGGCTGTAGTCGTTGGCGAGGACGTCGACCATGACCGGCGCCTGGTCGTGCAGTGTCGCGGTGTCGGGGACGGCGACCGGGGGCACGCCGTCGGGGGGCGGGGTCAGGTCGACCCGGACCCGGCCGGGTGCCGCGCCGGCCCCGGTCTGCGCCGAGTACGTGAGCTCGAAGGTGCCGGCGACCGAGCCGGTGACGGTGACCTGTCCGGTCGCGAGGTCGGTGTCGACCTCCAGGGGGCCGACGGGCCGGACCTCGGCCCGCAGCCGGAGGACGGCGTCGGGCTCGCCGGGGTCGGCGCCGGGGACGTCGTTGCCGAGCGGCTCGATCTGCAGCGGCTTGCCGACGACGCCGCGCACGGCGTCGGGCTGGGTGCGCGGCGGGACGAACGTGCCGTCGCGGGTGCCGAGCACCTGGGCGGTGACCGAGCCCTTCGTCGTGCCGCCCCGCCCGTCGGTGACGAGGTAGGGGATCGGCTGCTTGCCGACCTTCGAGGGCGCCGTGAGGGTGATCCGGCCCTGGCCGTCGACGACGCCACCCTCGACGTCGGCGCGCGCGGCGAGGATGTCGCTCTCGGGGTCGCGCCAGTCGGCGAGGACCGGCACCGAGAGGCGCTTGCCGGCGATGACGGGGTACACGGTGGCCGCCAGGGCCTTGGCGCCCCGGCGCAGCCTCGGCGGGGTGTTCACCGAGTCGGCGACGACCCGCACCGTGACCTTCGCGGTCCCCTTGCCCTTGACCTTGCCGTTGTTGACGGCGTAGTCGAAGGTGAACGCCTTGTCCTGGGTCCTCTCGGGGACGGTGACGTCGATGGCCTGGCCGTCGGCCGAGACCGTGGCCGTGACGCCCTCGAGGCTGGGCCGCGAGACGTCGGCCGGGTCGATCGAGAGCACCGAGCCGGCGACGTCGGTGTCGTTGTCGAGGACGTGGAGCTTGCTCGTGCGACCGGGACGGACCGAGAGGTCGTCGGGCTCGGCCTTCGGCGGGGTGTTGAGGGACGCCTCGTCGACGAGGTTCTCGTCCTTCTTGTCGTTGTCGTCGTCCTGCTTGGTCGGCGGGACGAGGGCGTCCCAGTTGTCGATCTTCGTCGGCTTGTCGTCGAGGTCCCAGACACCGCCGTTGTCGAGGTCGTTGAGCAGGACGATCCCATGGTTGACCCGGAAGGCCACGCCGTCGCGGGTGTCCTCCTCGCCCCGGGCGGGCAGGGTGGCGGTCGGCTGGTCGCCGCGCCGGCCGCAGTTCGCGCCGTAGAAGACCTGGCCGGCCTCGGCCCAGGCGGCGTGCAGGCACCCGCCGAGGACGACGGGCCTCGTCACGAGGGTGGAGCCGGCCACGCGGTCGACCTGCTCCTGGACCGCGACGCCCCCGGGCGAGGCGCCGCCGTCGAGCGGGACGAGGACGGTGCGGGTGGGCCCGGCGACCGCGACCGTGTCGGCATCGGGACCGGGCTGCTGGAGGGCCGCGTAGCGGCTGCTCCCTGGGGTGGTGACCTGGGCGTCGAACCCCTCGGGCTCGGCCTCGGTGTGGACGGTGTCCTTCGCGGCGTCGTAGGCGACCCAGCGGGAGCCGACGGCCGTGATGTCGGGCGCCTGGGTGCGCAGCGCGGTGTCGACGACGGTGGCCGCCCCGAACCGGTCGGCGACGACGGGCACGGTGGTGACCCTGCCGGTGGCACCCGAGACCGCGTGGACCCCTCCCGAGGCGTCGACGGCGATGGCGCCGGCCTTGCCGATCGTCATCACCGGCTTCTCGGTGGGCGCCAGTGCGGGCAACGAGGTGACCCCCCGGCGGGTGTCGACCCGCTGCGCCCAGACCTTGCCGCTCTCGCGGTCGAGCAGGGCGATGGTGCCGCCGCGCAGGTCGACCGGCGACGGGGTGAAGGCCCCGGCCTTCGGGGGGGAGGTCACGAGGGAGGCGACGGCGTCGCCGGACGTCGAGGTGCGCGGGTCGATGGGGAAGAGCTGCCCGGCGCCCGTGCCGACGCCGAGGACCGCGGCGCCGTCCTGGAGGACGTCGAGGCCGCTGCCAGCGGCGACGCTCGTCGCGACCCCGGTGTCGAGCTGGCCGATCGGGACGTTGGCGCGGGCGAACTTCGCCTGCGCGCCCGAGCTGACCCACACGCCCGAGTCGTTGAGGCGGGCCTCGTGGACCGTGGTGCCCTCGCTGGCGACGGCCGCGTAGCCGAGGCCGGAGGCGACGAGGACGACCGCGACGGTGCTCGCCGTCCGGCGGCGGGCACGGCCCACCGCCCGACGTCCGGGCCCCCGAGCAGCCATCCTCGTCCTCTCGTGCGCGCGCGAACGTCCCCGACGGGACGCAACGGTGTGTCCCCGGCCTTCACCCCGGCCGGGTGCACCCAGCCTAACCGGGGCGCTGCGGCCCTCGGCCCGATCGGGGCGGGGAGCACTCCCCGGCGGACGAACTCCGCGGAAACCGCGGAACCCGGGCCGTCTCGGGGACCCGGGGAACCGTCCGTGGCGGGCGGCCGCCGGCGGCCCGGGCGTCAGTCGAGCAGGCGGAGGTCGGCCTCGGTGACCATCCGGGTCGACAGGGCGTGCTCGACGAGGCGGGCCTTGCGGTTGCTCGCGAGCTTGCCCGGCCCGCCGTGCAGCCCGCGGGTCCCGGCGTCGGCGAGCTTCTGGCACACGTTGTCGAGCTTGCGGTTGAACTTGGTGACCGTCCAGCCGAGCCGCTCGGCGGCGTCGGCGGACGAGGGGATCTGGCCGTGGCCGGCGTAGGTGCTCGTGAGGAAGCCCTCGCACAGGGCGACGACGAGCAGCTTCTGGTCGGGCGTCATCGAGACCCGGCCGACGGTCGTCTGGGCGCCCGACTCCTCCGGCTCGGGCTCGGCGGCGGTCTCGACCGAGACGAAGGGGGTGTCGGTGAGGAGGATGTCGAAGTCGTAGGTCGTCGGGCCGGCCGTGAACCAGACGGTGAAGGCCTCGAGCGCGAGGGGGATCCGGGCGCCGGGCGAGAGCCACGCCTGGAACAGGCCCTTCTTGTCGGCCACCGTCGCCGTGAGGGTCGAGCCGACGTTCGACAGCCACCACAGGTCGTGCTCGCGGTGCAGCTGGAGGAAGACGCGGTGGAGGTAGGGGTTGTCGTCGATCTCGACGTCGGCGACCCGGCCGATCGTCAGCGGAGCGGTGTCGGTCGCGGGGAACTCCTCCCCGCAGAAGTCGACGATGGCGCCCATCGGTGTCCCTCCCTCTCGTCGGCCACCGGTCGGTCCGGCGCCCGTGTCGTGCGTGCGTCTAGCCGGCGGTCTGGCAGCGGATGGCCGAGCGCGGCGAGGTGATCCCCGTCTTGCGCGCCACGGTCACCTGGGCGCAGACGAGCGAGCCGTCGGCCGCCTCGACGGTGTGCCTGGCGGCGCCGGTGACGGGGGTGACGGTCGCGTCGGCGACGCCGGCCTCGCTGTCGGCCACCCGCAGCTGGAAGAAGTCGCCCTCCTCGACGCCGACGTAGTTCCACGAGAAGGTCACCGACCCGGCGGCGGACCGCGCGTCGATGGCGGGCTGCTCGGGGTAGTCGACCGCCCGCGTCGGGGCGCCCGTCTGGGTGCGGACGCTCGCGCTCGGCTGCGCCGTCGGCTCGTCGTCGCGGCCCAGGGCCCACACCAGCGCTCCGACGAGCCCGACGACGAGCAGGGCGATGACGCCGAGGATGACGCCGCCGCTCACCGTCGTCGGCTCGTCCTCGTCGGGCTCGGCCTCGGTCGGGCGGGCCGGGCGCGGGGTCTCGGGGAGGGCGACGGAGGTCGGGGTGCGCACCATCGTGCGGTCGTGGTCGCTCTCGCCCCGGCTGCCCGCCCGCGGCATCTCGGCGACGGTGGTGTTGCCCTCCTCGTCGAGGACGACGACCGGCGTGCGCGGCAGGCGCTGCTCCTGCTCCACGGCCTGGAGCCCGCGGGCGAGCTCGAGGGCGGTCTGGGGGCGGGTGTCCGGCTTCTTCGACATCGCGTGCGCGAGAAGGCGTTCGAGCGAGACGGGGACGTCGGCGCGGCCGGTGGGCGGGACCGGGACGGCCCGGATGCGCGGCATCAGGGCGTAGGCGGAGTTGTCGCCGCCGGGCTGCTCGAAGGGCGAGCGCCCGACGAGGAGGTGCCAGAGGGTCGCGGCGAGCGAGTAGACGTCGGAGCGCGAGTCGCCGTTGGACTGGCCGTAGAGCACCTCGGGCGGCGACCACGGGACCGAGACGCCGACGTCCTCGTCGACGTCCTCGGCGTGCCCGCCCCGGCCGGCGATGCCGAAGTCGGTGAGCCCGGGCTGGCCGTACTGGCTGACGAGGACGTTGGCCGGCTTGATGTCGCGGTGGATGATGCCCGCGCGGTGGGCCGTCTCGACGGCGCTCGCCAGCTGGATCCCCGTGCGCAGCACCTCCTCGACCGTCATGCGGTCGGTGCGCGAGCGCACGGCGAGGTTCGGCGGCGGGTAGTACTTCATCACGAGGTAGGCGCCGCCGTCGGCCGTCTGGTCGCTGCGGAAGACCTGGACGATGTAGGGGTGGTCGCCGAGCTGGGCCATCGTGTTCGCCTCGTCGACGAACTGGCGCCGGATCGCGGCGGTGAGCCCCTCGCGCTTGAGGACCTTGACCGCGACGTTCATCCGCGGCTGCTGCTGCTCGTAGAGGAAGACGTCGGCGTACCCACCGCTGCCGAGCGGGCGCACGAGCTCGAGCCCCGGGATGCGGGGCGCGTCGGAGGCGCTCACCCGTCGACCTCGTAGGTGAGCGAGACCTCGTCGGCGAGGGTGATGACGGCACCGGGCTCGATGCCGTGGTCCTCGGTGGGCCGCAGCCGCACGGGCTCCTGCCCGGGCAGGGTCACCGTGGTGCCGTTGGTCGACCCGAGGTCGCGGACGAGGACGTGCCAGCCCTCGAGGACGACCTCGGCGTGGTTGCGGCTGATGTCGCGGTCGGCGTTCCCGACGCGCACCAGGTGCGGGCGCTGGCTCGGCGGGAGCTCCTCGTTGACTCGGGGGGCGCGACCGAGGAGGACGCCGCGGTCGAGCGGGACGGCGCCGCCGGTGGAGATGCGCAGCAGCCCGAGCGAGGGCCGCGGAGTCTGGAAGGGCTGCTGCGGCGGGATCTCGCGGCCACAGGTCCGGCAGGTCCCGGCGTGCGGGGGTGACGGGTGGCCCGCCGGGCAGAGGACCGCGAGGACGACCGGCCGGTCGAGGTCGTCGTCGGTGCGGAGCAGGGCGCCCCGGTCGGTCGTGACGTCGGGGGCCGGGTGCTCGTCGGCGACGGGCGGCTCCGGGAGCGGCTCGTGGCGGGTCTCGTGCGACGGGTTCGCGACCGTCCCGGGCCGGTGCCGGGGGTCGGAGGACGGGGAGTCCGCCGGTAGGGGGTCGGCCGGCGGGGGGTCGGCCGGCGGGGGCGGCGGCACGTCCTCGACGGGCGGTGGCGGGGGCGGGGGCGTGTGGACCGGGAGCTCCGCGGTCGGCGGCTGGCCGGTGGGGGCCGGGGCGCCGGCGCCGCGGCGCCAGGGCACCGAGTCGATGAGGCCGCCCTTCGGCGGGGCCGACACGGGGACCCGGGCGGCCGGTGGCAGGC
Source organism: Oryzobacter terrae (assembly GCF_042756445.1). Classification (GTDB taxonomy): domain Bacteria; phylum Actinomycetota; class Actinomycetes; order Actinomycetales; family Dermatophilaceae; genus Oryzobacter; species Oryzobacter terrae. The sequence goes on along the minus strand of NZ_CP170578.1, from coordinate 2,273,840 downwards.
CCGCGGACGCCTCGTCGGGCGGTGGGAGCGTGAGGTCCGGCTGGACCCGAACCTCGTCCGCCGTCTCGTCCCGCTGGCCTTCGTCGGCAGGGATGTCGTCCTCCGCCGTCCCCGATTCGACCGAAAGGTCACTCTGGGTACGGGCGCCCTGGTCGTCCGAGGGCCCGTCCCCCGGGTCAACATCGACCAACAGGGCGATCTTGTCCCGCTCAGCGTCGTCCGAGGGCTCCTCCACCGGCTCCGGCTCGGGCTCCGGCGTACCGGATTCGACCGAAAGGTCACTCGGGGTACGGGCGCCCTCGTCCTCCGAGGGCCCGTTTTCCGGGTCAACATCGACCAATAGGGCGATCTTGTCCCGGTCGGCCTCGTCCTCCGGTCCCTCAACCGGCTCCGGCTCGTCCTCGGGCGTACCAGAATCGACCGAAAGGTCACTCGGGGGACGGGACTCGACCTGGGGCTGCTCGGCGGCGGGCGCGGTGGCGGCGGCGACCGCGCCGGAGCGGGCCAGGCGGGCGGGGCGGCGCCAGCCCCGGGGGGCCTCGGGCTCGGGGGCCGCGACGGCCATCTCGTCGCCCGCGCTCGCGAGGTCGACGTCGACGTCGCGCCAGGGCTGCCGCCCGTCGGCCGTGATCCGGGTGCCGTCGCCGAGGACGACCGCTGCGGCCCCGCGCACGACGACCCGCACCACGTCGTCGCCGACCGAGACGGCGGCGAGGTCGGGGGTCCCGGCGAGCCCGTGGGCCGACAGCGCCTCGAGGAGCCCGACCAGCCCGCCGGCGGCCGCGGCCGTGAGCGGCTCGGCGTGCCGGTCGGCGGCGGCGACGACCGCGTGGACGCCGGGCCCGACGACCTCGATCCACCCGGGGTGCACGACGCTGCGCACGGTGGTCACGGGCGGCTCCTACGGCAGGCGGGCGGGTCGGGACGTCAGGGCACGGGACGACCGAGGGGTCGTGGACAGGGGTCCCCGGCCACAGAGTAACCGGGGCCCGCGGCGGCCGGTGGCGCAGCGGTGGGACGGGTCCACCACCGTCGTGACCGGCGACACCCGACGCCGGACCTACCCGCCCGCGCACCGCCCCCGCACCGCCCCCGGACGCCCGACCGGTGGACGCCCGGCGCGCCCACGCGGCGGGCCCGGGCGCGGACGGGCACGATGGGGGTCGTTCCCCAGGAGGCTCCGTCTTGCTCGTCACCGTGGCGCTCATCCCGCCCGAGCACGTCCTCGACGACGTCGAGACCGCGCTCGGGCGCTCCCCCGCGCCCCCGGGCGAGTTCGTACGCGTCGCGCGCAACTCCCTCATGCTCCCGGTCTTCGGCCTCGGCAACATCACCCGGCCGATGGTCACCTCGCTCGCCCACTACATCCACGAGGAGCTCGACACCTCCGAGCCCTCGCCCCGCGTCCGGTTCAGCGGCGTCTGGGCCATCGAGGAGGAGGGCGACCCCACCATCGGCCTGCCCCTCGTCGGCGAGGTCGAGCGCGTCGAGGACCTCGCCCGCCGCCTGCCGCGGATCGTCGCGACGCACGGGTTCTTCGTCGACCGGCGGCGCTTCCAGCCGCGGATGACGCTCGGCTCGGTCACCCCGACGACCTCGCTCTCCTGGCTCGAGCGCCTCGTTGGCGACCTCGAGGGCCACGCGTCGCCCATCTGGTCGGTCTCGGAGGTCGTCCTCCTCCGGCCGCGCTTCGACGACGACGGGCCCGAGGCCTGGGAGGTCGTCGAGACCATCAGCACGGGGATCGACCCCGTCTGAGGACGAGCGCCCGGCCTCAGGTCCGGAGCAGGCCGGCGCGCGGTGCGGTGTCGGCGTCGTCGTCGCCCTCGTCGTCCCACGCGTCGACCGTGACGACGACGACCGAGACGTTGTCGCGCCCCCCCGCGCGCACCGCGGCGGCGACGAGCTGGTCGGCGGCGATCTGCGGGTCGGCGTACTTGCGGGCGATGAGCATGATCTCGCGGTCGTCGAGCTCCCCGGACAGGCCGTCGCTGCAGATGACGAAGCGCTCGCCACGCACCGGTGCCAGCACCCAGGTGTCGGCGACGGGCGCCGGGTCGGACCCGAGGGAGCGGGTGATGACGTTGCGCATCGGGTGGGTGGCGGCCTCGGACGCGTCGATGACGCCGGCGTCGAGCAGCTCGCGGACCTCGGAGTGGTCGCGGGTCACCAGGCTCATCCGGTTGTCGGCGAGGCGGTAGACCCGCGAGTCGCCGATGTTGAACACCACCCAGTGCTCGTGGCCGCCGGCGACGACGACGGTGATGCCGGAGACGGTCGTGCCCATGCCGCGCTGCTCGGGGGCCCGGGCCTGGGAGTCGAGGATGCGGCGGTTGGCCTCGCGCAGGACCTCGGCGACGTCGTCGGGCTGCTGGGCGGGGCGCTCGTGGAGGTGGCGCAGGGACTCCACGGCGATCCGGCTCGCGACCTCGCCGGCCGCGTGGCCGCCCATGCCGTCGGCCACGGCGAAGACCATGCCCTCGGCCAGGACGCAGTCCTCGTTGTGGTCGCGGACCCGGCCGACGTGCGTCGAGACCCCCGAGCGCACCCGCAGCGCGCTGCCCCCGAGGTTCCGGTGCTCGCCGCGGCTCACGGGCGCTCCCCCACGACGATGGTCTCGAGGACGGACTGGAGGGTGTCGTAGTCGGCCTCCAGGCCCACGCCGCGGACCCGGCCGGTCGCGACGACGAAGCGGTCGGCGGCCGCCCCGGTGGCCCCGGTGGCCCCCTCGGCCGGCGTCTCGTCGACGAGGGAGACGAGCGCGACCTCGACGACGGGCCCGCCCGGCTCGTCCCACGAGACGTTGCGCGCAGCCCACTCGCGCCCACCGATCTCCACGACGAAGACGTCCTCCAGCTCGCTGCCGGCGGGGGCGGACGCGCTGGTCAGCCCGTCGACGAGGACGCTCGCGTCGACGCCGGCCGCGGTGTGCGCCGCGACCCCGACCTCGACGAGGTCGCCGGCGCTGCCCGTGCCACGGGCCCGGAGCAGGCCGGCCCCGGCGGGGACCGGCTCCCAGCCCTCGGGGACCTCGAGCGTCACCGCCGGCGGTGCGGGGGCGACGGGACCCGGGAAGGCGAGGACGGGCATGGAGCAGGGCTCCCTTCCGGGACGACGAACGTGAGGACCGAGCCTAACCGGGTGAGGCCCGCCGGACCCATGGGGAGAACTCCCCACCCCGTGGACGCGCCCATGACCGCGGGCGCGCGCGTGCCGAGGGTGCGGCGACCCGACGTGCCAGACTGCACCGACCCTCCGCAGGGACTCACGACAGGTGGACAGCAACGATGAGCGAGACGCGCCCGACCCTCGACGGTGACTGGGACTTCGACCCCGCGCACACGCGCATCGGCTTCTCCGCGCGCCACGCGATGGTGACGACCGTGCGCGGGTCGTTCAACGACGTCGAGGGCCACGTGCACGCCGACCTGGAGGACCTGTCGAGGTCCTCGGTCTCCGTCACCCTCCAGGCGGCCAGCGTCGACACCCGCTCCGCCGAGCGCGACACCCACCTGCGCAGCGCCGACTTCTTCGACGTCGAGACCTACCCCGAGATCACCTTCGTCAGCACCCGCGTCGAGGAGGTCGGGGAGGGCGCGTTCGCGGTGTCCGGCCGGCTGACGATCCGCGACGTCACCCAGGAGCTGATGATCCCCATCGCCCTCGTCGGCGTCGAGACCGACTCCTTCGGGACGCTGCGGGCCGGCTTCGAGGGCTCGCGCCGGGTCAACCGGCGCGACTTCGGGCTCGAGTGGAACATGCCGCTCGACTCCGGCGGCGTGCTCGTCTCCGAGAAGATCACCCTCGAGTTCGAGATCTCGGCGATCAGGCGCACCGACCCGGCGTCCTGACCGACCTCAGGCCCGCGACTCGGGCTGCTCGGCCCACCACGCGTGGAGCCGCTGCGTCGCGGCCTCCTTGCCGATCGGGCCCTCGGAGGTGCGGACCTCGAGCAGGTGCTTGTAGGCCCGCCCGAGCACCGGTCCCGGCCTGATGCCGAGCTCGGCCGCGATCTCGTTGCCGTCGAGCTCGGGGCGCAGGGCCTTGAACTCCTCCTGCGCCTGCAGGGCCTCGATGCGTCGCTCGAGGTCGTCGTACGTCGCGGCGAGGCGCTTGGCCTTGCGCACGTTGCGGGTCGTGCAGTCGGCACGGGTCAGCCGGTGCAGCCGGGGAAGGAGGTCGCCGGCGTCGACGACGTAGCGCCGCACGGCGGAGTCGGTCCACTGGCCGTCGCCGTAGCCGTGGAAGCGCAGGTGCAGCTCGACGAGCCGCGCGACGGCCCTGGTCGTGTCCTTGTCGAAGCGCAGCGCCTTCAGGCGCTTGCTCGTCAGCTTGGCGCCGACGACCTCGTGGTGGTGGAAGGAGACCCCGCCCCCGTCCTCGAAGCGCCGGGTGGCCGGCTTCCCGATGTCGTGGAAGAGCGCGGCCAGGCGCAGCACGAGGTCGGGGCCCGGCACCGACTCGGGCGGCGCTCCGGGCGCTCCCTCGAGGTCGATCGCCTGCTCGAGCACCGTCATCGAGTGCTCGTAGACGTCCTTGTGGCGGTGGTGCTCGTCGACCTCGAGCTGGAGCGCCGGCAGCTCGGGGAGCACGTGCGCCGCGAGGCCGCTCGCGCACAGCAGCTCGAGTCCGGCGCGCGGGTGCGGTGCGAGGAGCAGCTTGACGAGCTCGTCACGCACCCGCTCGGCCGAGACGATGGCGATCGAGCCGGCCATGTCGCGCATCGCCGCGTAGACCTCGGGGGCGGGGACGACGCCGAGCTGGGCGACGAAGCGCGCCGCGCGCATCATCCGCAGCGGGTCGTCGCCGAAGGAGACCTCGGGCGTCGTCGGCGTCCGCAGGTGACCGGCCTCGAGGTCGGCGAGGCCGCCCCAGGGGTCGACGAAGGCGAGGTCGGGCAGGCGCAGCGCCATGGCGTTGACCGTGAAGTCGCGCCGGACGAGGTCGTCCTCGAGGGAGTCGCCGAACGCGACGACCGGCTTGCGGGTCTGCCCGTCGTAGGCGTCGGCGCGGTAGGTCGTCACCTCGACGACGGTGTCGCCGCGGCGGGCGCCGATCGTCCCGAAGGCGCGGCCCATGTCCCACGTCGCGCTGCCCCACTCCTTGAGGACCGCCTCGGTGGTGTCCGGGCGGGCGCTCGTCGTGAAGTCGAGGTCGATCGCCGCGCGGCCGAGGAACGCGTCCCGCACCGGGCCGCCGACGAGGGCGAGGGTGTGCCCCGCCGCCGCGAACCGCTCCCCGAGGTCGGTGAGGACCGGGAGGACGGGCGCGAGCTCGGCGACCGCCTGGCGGAGCCAGGCCGCGGGGGGCTGACGGGTGGGCACGAGGACCAACCTATTCGGCGCGCGGGCGTGCCCGGTGCCACCGAGGTCCCGGGTGGCGCACGGGTCCACTCGTTACAGTGACCGGATGAGCCATGCCGCGACCGACCCCACCGGGGTGCCGCCCCGGCGGCTCCCGGCCGTGGAGGAGCGCAGCGCCGGTGGCGTCGTCGTCGACGTCCACGAGGGCGAGGCCCGGATCGCGGTCATCGCCCGGCGCAACCGGGCCGGCCGGGTCGAGTGGTGCCTGCCCAAGGGCCACATCGAGGGCGAGGAGACCCTGCCGCAGACCGCGGCGCGCGAGGTGGCCGAGGAGACCGGCATCGAGGGCGTCGTCCTCATCGAGCTCGGGACCATCGACTACTGGTTCGCCGCGGGCGAGCGCCGGATCCACAAGTACGTCCACCACTACCTCCTCGAGGCCGTCGGCGGGCACCTGACCATCGAGAACGACCCCGACCACGAGGCCATCGACGTCGCGTGGCTCCCCCTGCGCGAGGCGCACCGCCACCTGACGTTCCCCAACGAGCGCCGGATCGCGCGGGTGGCGTGGCAGCGCCTCGCCGGCGACGCGTGAGCGCCCGCCGCACCCGAGGACCCGCCCGATGACGTCCGACCCCCCGTCGAGCCCGCCCGCGGGCGGCCCCGACGACCACCCGGAGGACCAGGTCGGCGAGCGCCCGCCGAGCACCCAGCCGAGCGTCGGGCGGGCCGGCGCCATCATGGCCGGCGGCACGTTCGCCAGCCGGGTCGTCGGCCTCGTGCGCACCGCGATGCTCACCGGGGTCATCGGCACCACGGGCTACGCGGCCGACGGCTTCACGGCCGCGAACACGCTGCCCAACTCGTTCTACATCCTCATCGCCGGGGGCGCCCTCAACGCGATCCTGGTGCCGCAGATCGTCCGGGCCCGGCTGCGGCCCGACGGCGACGAGTTCGTCAACCGGATCATCACGCTCTCGCTCGCGGCCCTGTTCGGCGCGACCGTCCTCGCCACGCTCCTCGCGCCCCTCATCGTGCCGCTGTACTACCGGACGCGCTCGGAGGAGGCGATCGCCCTCGCCGTCGTCTTCGCCTACGTCTGCCTGCCGCAGATCTTCTTCTACGGGCTGTACACGATCCTCGGGCAGGTCCTCAACGCGAACGGGCGCTTCGCGGGCTTCATGTGGGCGCCGGCGCTGGCGAACGTCGTGGCGGTCGTGGGGCTCGTCGTCTTCATCCGGATGGGCTTCCCCCAGAACGCGGCGCCCGGCGACTGGACCCCGGCGATGATCGCCGTCCTCGCCGGCTCGGCGACCCTGTCGATCGTGGCCCAGGCGGTCTGCCTCGTCATCCCGCTGCGGAGGATGGGGTTCCGCTACCGGCCGGTGTGGGGGGTGCGCGGCGTCGGCCTCGGCGAGGTCAGCAACGTCGCGAAGTGGACCTTCGGGTCGATCGTCGTCAGCCAGCTCGGCTTCCTCGTCACCTCCAACGTCCTCACCCGCGCCACGGACCTCGGCGAGCAGGCGGGCGACCCGACCGCCGGCCTCGCGGCCTTCAACCCCGCCCTCCTCCTCGTCATGCTCCCCCACGGGCTCATCACCGTCTCCCTCGTGACGGCGCTGTACACCCGCCTGTCCGAGGCGGCCAGCCACGACGACCACGCCGAGGTGCTGCGCCTGCACGGCCGCGGGCTGCGGCTGCCGTCGGTGATCCTCGTGCCCGGGGTCGTCCTCATCGGCGTCCTCGCGCCGTACGTCGCCTCGACCTTCTTCTTCACCAACACCCTCGAGGAGACCAAGGCCATCGCGATCGTCCTCCAGGGGCTGGTGTGGATGGTCCTGCCGATGGCGTGGACCTACCTCAACGACCGGGTCTTCTACGCCCACCAGATGACGTTCATGTCCTTCCGCATCCAGTGCGTGACGACCGGGCTGTCCTCGCTCGGGGCTCTCGTCGCGTCCCGGCTCGACCCCGGCCTCACGGCGTTCGCGCTGAGCCTGGGCCAGTCCTGCGCCGTCGTCGTCTCGTCGTGCGTCGGCTTCTGGGTGCTCCACCGGATGCACGGGCACATCGGGCTGCGCGGCGCCGGCGCGATGTACCTCAAGCTCCTCGTGCCGGCCGTCGTCACCGCCCTGGCGCTCGCGGCCCTCATCGCCGTCGTCCTCCCCGACCTCGGCGAGCGCCGCGGCGTGGGGGGCCTGGTCGAGGGCGGCCTCGTCCTCGGGGTCGCGGCGGTGGTCCAGGTCGCGGTGACGTGGGGGGTCGCGCGGGCCCTCGGGGTCACCGAGGTCGCCGCGGCGCTCGAGCCCGTGACGCGCCGTCTCCGTCGGGGCTGACCGTGCCTGTCTACGATGGGGCGAGCACCCGCCCCGGTGGGTGCCGCGCCTTCGTGCGCGCCGACGACGTCGACCAGGAGGAGCAGCGGTGAGGGGTGTGGGTCCGGGCACCGTCCTCGGCGGGCGGTACGCCGTCCACCGGAGGCTCGAGCAGCGCCGCGACACCGAGCGCTGGTCGGCCGACGACACCACGCTCGGCCGCCGGGTCTCCGTCCTCGTCATCGGCGCCGACGACGGCCGCACCCCCGACCTCCTCGACGCCGCGCGCCGGGCCGCCTCGGTCACCCACACCGTCTTCGTGCGGATCCTCGACGTCGGCAGCGACGCCGAGGTCTCCTACGTCGTCGAGGAGGACCTCAGCGAGGCCCGCAGCCTCACCGACCTCGTCACCGACGGTGGCGTCCCGGGCGACGAGGTCCGCCGGATCACCGGTGAGGTCGCCGCGGCCCTCGAGACCGCCCGCCAGCGCGGGATGCACCACCTCGAGCTCGAGCCCGACGACGTCCTGCGCACCCCCGAGGGCGACATCCGCCTGCGCGGCCTCGAGACCGCCGCCGTGCGCGCCGGTCACGAGGGCGCCGAGCCCGAGGACGCCGCCCGCCGCGACGCCGTCGGGGTCGTGGCCCTCGCCTACGCCGGGCTCACCGGGCTGTGGCCGCTCGGCGCGGGGGGTTCGGGCCTCGGCGCCGCACCGCGCGTGCCCGGCGGCGTCGCCGCACCCTCCGAGATCGCCGCGGGAGTCCCCCGTGACCTCGACGCCATCTGCCGCCTGACGATCAACGACGACCAGGGCCCCACGAGCCCGGGCGACTTCGCCCGGCAGGTCGCTCCCTGGCCCTCGCGCCAGGTCGTCGGCCGGCCCGTCGTCCCCGCGGTGACCCCACCGCGCCCCGACACCCTCGACGACCCGGTCGACGACGAGCCAACCCGGGCGTTCGACGTCCCCGCGGACGACGAGCCGGTACCCGACGCGGTCGACGAGGTCGACGAACCGAAGGCGGTCGTCGGGTCCGACGTGGAGACCGACGACGTGGCGGACGCCGGCCGGCCCAACGAGGCCGACGAGGCGACCCACGAGCTGCCGCGGGTGGTCGTCCCCGAGCACGGCGGCACCGACGACACCGTTCCGGAGGACGTGCCCGAGGACGACCTCGGCCACGAGGCCACCCGCGTCATCGCGCTGCCGACCGCACCCCCGAGCGGCGCGGGAGACGAGCCCGACCCCGACGCGCCCGCCCACGACGAGGCCGACCCCGCCGACGACGCTGACGGTGCCCGCCGCGGACCGACCGGGGCCGCCGGTGGCGCCGCGGCCGCCGGTGCTGCCGCCGTCGCGGCGCTCGGCTCGGTGGGGGGCCGGGTCAGCAACCTGGCCCGAGCGGCCGTCGACAAGGTCGCCGAGCTCTCCCCCGACACGACCTCGGCGCCGCGTGAGCCCCGAGAGCCCCGCGAAGCCCGGGCTCCCCGTCCGTCACGGGCCACCCGCGACCGGGGTGGCGCCGGCGAGCTCGAGGCCCCGGCACCCCTCGTCCCGTCGGAGCCGCTGACCAAGGACGAGTCCAAGCTCGCCCTCGGGATCGTCGCCGGCTTCCTCGTCCTCGCCCTCGTCATCGGGATCTGGGGGGTCTCGCGCATCGGCGCGAACACCGACCTCGAGCTCGGCGGACCGGCCGCCTCCTCCACCCGGACCTCGGCCGCGCCCACCTCGGCGGCCCCGAGCGACAGCGGCTCCCCCGCCCCGTCCGGCGACCCCGAGCCGCTGGCCATCCTCAAGGTCGAGGCCTACGACCCCGAGGGCGACGGCGAGGAGAACAACCAGCTGACCCCCAAAACCTACGACGGCGACACGGGCGACGGCTGGTTCTCCGAGAACTACCGCTCGAACGAGTTCGGCGGCCTGAAGAAGGGGCTGGGCGTCGTCGTCGACCTCGGGCCGAACAAGAAGCCGCAGGGTGTCGAGCTGACCGTCCCGGTCGCGGCCGACCTCGAGGTCTACGTCGGCCCCGACAACCGCCTCGAGGGCGCGACGAAGGTCGGCGAGAAGAAGGACGCGCAGGGGAAGGTCACCTTCCAGGTCCCGGCCGACGTCAGCGGCCAGTACATCGTCGTCTGGTACACCAAGCTCACGCCGGACGACCGCGAGAAGCGTCGGGCGTGGCTCAACGAGGTCGTCGTCACCGGCTGACGCCGGCGCCCCGATGTCCGACGACCTCCTCGAGCTCAGCGACCGCGACCTCATGGCCCGGCACGTCGCCGGCGACGGGGGCGTGGCCTTCGGGGAGCTGTTCCGGCGCCACCGCGACCGGATGTACGCCGTGGCCCTGCGCACGACGTCGAACCGCGAGCTCGCGGCCGACGCGGTCCAGGAGGCCTTCATCTCGGCGTTCCGCCGCGCCGACGCCTACCGGGGCGAGGCCGCGGTGACCACGTGGCTGCACCGGATCGTCGTCAACGCCTGCCTGGACCGGATCCGTCGCGAGAAGGTGACCGTGCGCCGGGCAGGCGACGTCGCCGAGCTCGACCTCCCCGACCGCCACGACCACCACGCCTCGGTCGAGGCGCGCCTCGACGTCCGCGAGGCGCTGGCCCGGATCCCGGAGGGTCAGCGCCTCGCCCTCGTCCTCGTCGACATGCACGGGCTGTCGGTCGCCGAGGCGGCGAGCGTCCTCGGCGTCGCCGAGGGGACCGTGAAGTCGAGGTGCTTCCGGGGTCGTGAGGCCCTCGCGGTGCTCCTGACGCCACAGGGCGACCGCGTGACCGGGCCCACGGAACCCCGGGGGGCGTCGTGACGTCCCACTCCCGGCCCGTCCCCTGCGGGGGACGGGCCACCACCCCCGACCCCCACCCCGAGGGCCCGTCCCGGAGGACCGCGTGAACCACACCCACGACGACGACACCCCCGTCGAGCACGACCCGACGGGGATGCGCGCCCTGCTCGCGGGCCTTCCCGACCCCGGACCCATGCCCGACGACCTCGTCGCCCGCATCGCCGCCGCGCTCGAGGCGGAGGCCGCGGCGCCCCGGATCCACGCCCTGCCCGGTGCCACCGCCCCCTCCGCGCCGCTCGACGCGTCCGACGCCGACCGCCCGTCCGGTCACGCGCAGGACGCCCCTCACGGCACCGTCGTCCCGCTGCGGCGCCGTCCCCGGATCCGCCACCTCGGGGTGGCCGCCGCCGTCGTCGGCGCCGTCGGCCTCGGGGGCCTCGCCCTCCAGGTCACCCAGGGCGGCCTCACGGCGGCGTTCGACGCCTCCTCCGCCGGGAGCGGCGCCGACAGCGGCTCGGCCGTCCAGGAGGGCGCCAAGGCCGCCGGTGGGGCCGCCGCGCCGCAGCTGCCGCCCGACGCGGGCTCCGGCCAGGTCGTCGTCGTCCTCAGCGACCGCGCCTACACCGCGAGCGACCTCGCGACCGGGGCGCGGGCCGCGGCCACCGAGACCCGCGACGAGCTGCGCGACCTCGCGGCCGAGGCCCCGACCCTCGGGCCCATCGCCACCCCCATCGGCGCACGCGCCTGCGCCGACGCCCTGGGCATCTCCCCGACGGCGGGCCTGCTCGTCGACCTCGCCCGCGTCGACGGGCGCCCCGCGGCCGTCCTCGTGGCCACCGACGAGACCGGTCGCAGGGCCTGGGCCGTCGCCCGCTCGTGCCCGAGTGGTGACCCCGCCCTCATCACGGGCCCCACCAGCCTCGACTGAGCGCTCGGCAGCAGGGCCGGCTCCCCGCACCGGCGGGGCGACGCCCCCGCGGGAACACCGCGGCCCTAGGATCGGTTCATCCAGAGCACCGCATGTTGCGGTCGCCACCCGTCGTCACCACAAGGGGCTGTGTCCACGTGACCTCCGACGTCCGCAACGTCATCATCATCGGCTCCGGCCCCGCGGGCTGGACCGCCGCCGTCTACGCCGCGCGCGCCAACCTCGAGCCGCTGGTCTTCGAGGGCGCCGTCACCGCCGGCGGGGCGCTGATGAACACCACCGAGGTCGAGAACTTCCCCGGCTTCCGCGACGGGATCATGGGTCCGGACCTCATGGAGAACATGCGCGCCCAGGCCGAGCGCTTCGGGGCCGAGATCATCACCGACGACGTCGAGTCGGTCGAGCTCGAGGGCGACGTCAAGGTCGTCACCGACGCCGAGGGCACGCAGTACCGCGCCCGCTCGGTCATCCTGGCCATGGGCAGCGCCTACCGCGAGCTCGGCCTGCCCGACGAGAAGCGCCTCTCCGGTCACGGGGTGTCGTGGTGCGCCACCTGCGACGGCTTCTTCTTCCGCGACCAGGACATCGCGGTCGTCGGCGGGGGCGACTCGGCCGTCGAGGAGGCCACCTTCCTCACCAAGTTCGCCCGCACCGTGACGATCGTCCACCGTCGTGACGAGCTGCGCGCGAGCGCCATCATGGCCGAGCGCGCCCACGCCAACGACAAGATCCGCTTCGCCTGGAACAGCGCCGTCGAGGCGATCCACGGCGAGGACAAGCTGACGGGGATCACGCTGCGCGACACCGAGACCGGCGAGACGCGCCTGCTCCCGGTGACCGGCCTGTTCATCGCCATCGGCCACGACCCGCGCAACGAGCTCGTCCAGGGTGTCGTCGACCTCGACGACGAGGGCTACGTCCTCGTCGAGGGGCGCACGACCAACACCAACGTCCCCGGCGTCTTCGCCTGTGGCGACCTCGTCGACCACACGTACCGCCAGGCGATCACCGCCGCCGGCTCCGGCTGCGCCGCGGCCCTCGACGCCGAGCGCTTCCTCGCCCACGCCCCCACCCCCGCCCTCACCCACTGACCCCCGGCTGTCGGACCCCTCCGGCAGCATCGGGACCCACGCCACCGCTCACCCCACGCGAAAGGACCCCCCATGGGAGCCGTCTCCAAGACCACCGACGACACGTTCGAGGCCGACGTCCTCAACAGCGACAAGCCCGTGCTCGTCGACTTCTGGGCCGAGTGGTGTGGCCCGTGCCGCGCCGTCGCCCCGATCCTCGACGAGATCGCGCGCGACCACGACGAGGTCACCATCGTCAAGCTCAACACCGACGAGAACCCGGCCATCACCGGCAAGCTCGGCATCACGAGCATCCCGACGATGCACGTCTACCAGAACGGCGAGATCGTCAAGACGATCATCGGCGCCATGCCGAAGCCCAAGCTGCTCCGCGAGCTCGAGCCCTTCCTCGGCTGATCTCCCGCTGACGCGCAAGAGGCGCGGATCACGTTGTCGCACAACGTGATCCGCGCCTCTTCTGCGCGCGGAGGACCGGTCGCCGTCAGTCGCGGGCCCCTCGCAGGTGCATCGAGTCGAGGATGCGGTTGAGGTCCTCCACCGACGCGAACTCGACCGTGAGGCGGCCCTTCTTGGCGCCCAGGGCGATCCGCACGCGGGTGTCGAGGCGGTCCGACAGGTCGGCGGCGAGGTCGTCGAGCTGTGGACGGCGGGCGCCGGCCCGGGGGGCGCGGCGGGCCGGGGGGGTGTCACCGTCGCCGAGGGAGACGATCTCCTCGACGGAACGCACCGACAGGCCCTCGGCGACGATGCGCTGGGCGAGGCGCTCCATGGCACCTGCGTCGGGCAGGGCGAGGAGGGCGCGGGCGTGGCCGGCCGACAGGACCCCCGCGGCGACGCGGCGAGCCACGACCGGCGGGAGCTTGAGCAGGCGCAGGGTGTTGGAGATCTGCGGGCGCGAGCGGCCGATCCGCTGGGCGAGGACCTCCTGCGTGCAGCCGAAGTCGTCGAGCAGCTGCTGGTAGGCGGCCGCCTCCTCGAGGGCGTTGAGCTGGCTGCGGTGGAGGTTCTCCAGCAGCGCGTCGCGCAGGAGGTCGTCCTCGTCGGTCGAGCGGATGATCGCCGGGACGCTGTCCTTGCCCGCCTCGCGGGAGGCGCGCCAGCGCCGCTCTCCCATGATGAGCTCGAAGCGGACGTCACCCTCGGGCGTCGGCATGGGTCGCACGACGATGGGCTGCAGCACGCCGATCTCGCGGATCGAGTGCACGAGCTCGGCCATGTCGTCCTCGTCGAAGACGGTGCGCGGCTGGCGGGGGTTGGGCCGGATGCTGTCGACGGGCAGGTCGGCGAACTCGGCGCCGGGAACCGGGCGCAGCGCGTTGGGGTCGTCGGCCGCCGGCTCCTCGGCTCGGGTGGACGCACCGTCGACGGGCCGCTGACCTGCGGGAACGTCGGTCTCGAGGGCTCCGTCGCGGTCGGCCGCGTCCGTCGTGCCGGCGGTCTCGGCCGGCTCGTCGCGGTCGCGGAAGAACACGTCGACGGGCCGGTCGGCGGTGGCGGTGCCACTGGGGATGAGGGCGCCCAGGCCACGGCCCAGGGCTCGACGCTTCTCGCTCATGCGGACTCCTCGGAGGTTCGACGGGTGGCGACGCCGCGCTCGGCGAGCTCGACGGCTGCCTCGAGGTAGGAGAGCGCACCACTGCTGTTGGGGTCGTAGGTCATGACGGTCTGACCGTGGCTCGGGGCCTCGGAGATGCGCACCGAGCGGGGCACGCTGGCGCGCAGGGTCTGGTCGGGGAAGTGCTCACGCACCTCGTCGGCGACCTGGGCCGACAGCCGGGTGCGGCCGTCGTACATCGTCAGCAGGATCGTCGAGACGTGCAGCTTCTTGTTGAGGTGGTTGCGGATCAGCTCGATGTTCTTCAGCAGCTGCGACAGGCCCTCGAGGGCGTAGTACTCGCACTGGATCGGGATGAACACCTCGCTCGCCGCGACGAACGCGTTGACGGTGAGCAGGCCCAGGCTCGGCGGGCAGTCGATGAGGACGTAGTCGATGCGCTCCCCCGCCGCCTCCCGCTCATCGACGAAGGCGTGAACGGCCTTCTCGAGCCGGGTCTCGCGCGCCACGAGCGAGACGAGCTCGATCTCGGCGCCGGCGAGGTCGATCGTCGCCGGGACGCACCAGAGGCGCGCGATGTCGGGGCAGGTCTGGACGACGTCGGCGATCGCGGTGCCCTCGACGAGGACGTCGTAGACGCTCGGGACCTCTGCGTGGTGCTCGATGCCGAGCGCCGTGCTGGCGTTGCCCTGCGGGTCGAGGTCGATGACGAGGACCGTGCTGCCGGCCTGGGCCAGGGCGGCGGCGATGTTGACCGTCGTCGTCGTCTTGCCGACCCCACCCTTCTGGTTCGCGACGGTGAGGACGCGGGTCCGGTCCGGACGGGGGACGGACCGGCCGGCGAGCGTGATCCGCTTGCGCGCGTCCTCGGCGACCGCGGCCGCCAGCGGGGTGTGGTGGTCGGCGCCGGGCATGGCCGCGGCGATCTGGGCGCGCTCGGCAACATCGTCGTCCACGGGTGTGGGGTGCTCCTCGGGTGTGGTGTCGCCGCGGTCGGCCGGGGCCGGCGGGACGGTGGTGGTCGGGATCCGGTCGTCCTCGGTCGCGCCGGTCCTGGCGGTCGGTGTCACGACCTCGGGCACCTGGGCAAACGCCTCGGGCTCGTCGGCCGTGGCCGGCGGACGCGGCTCGGCGTCCTCGATCACCGTTTCACGTGAAACGGCGTCGATGCCGGGCCACCCGAGGGGTGACGTCGCCGGTCCGGCAAGGGTGGGGAACCCCAGCCCCGGAGCAGCGGACCGCTCCTCGGTGAGCTCACTCGCGGCTCTCACGCCGACCACCTTCGCATCGAGGACATGAACTCGCTCATCCAACCCCACGACCGCGGGACACGCCAAAGCGTCGTCCACGGATGCGCGTGCTGCTCGCGTCACCCCCTCGACTCCCCGGAGGACCCAGAGGCGCCGGGGCCCGTCACGCTGATCGCCGGACCTCCGCCATGGGGCGACGGGACGGGCGGCGGGTCGCGACGTTTCACGTGAAACGGCCCGCGGCGGCACGGAGCCCGTCGCGGCGGCGTGGGTTCCTCGTCCCGGCCCGTACTGGTTCTCACGTCCCACCCACGGAGAGCGGATCGGCGACCTCACGCGTCAGACCCGGTTCGAGTGACCCCGCCCATCCGCTCGGACGCCACGGGGCGCCTGCGGAGGATTCTCGCTCGTTCACCGCCGGTCGTGGTGGGTGGATGTTTCACGTGAAACGGTCTCGCGTCGATGGCCAGCGAGGCGCGCCCGTGGACACTGGGTCGCCTTATCGGTCACGGGTGCGTCATGTTTCACGTGAAACGCCCGCCCCGGATTCGCCGGAGAAGGCCCCCCGCACGGTGCGGAGCACGGGTCGGCGCGCGGGGGACAAGCTGTGGACAACGGCGCGATCCCCGCGCGAAGGGCTGGGGACAACCGGTGGACAACTGTCGGGACCGTCGTCCATCCACCGCCGGGCCCGCGCCACCTCGGACCGGGCCCGCGCCCCTTCCGACCGGGTCCGTCCACTCCTCATCGCCGCGGGTGGCGGGTCCGTGGAAGGCGCGCCGGACCCCGCCGTGGGTTCCGCTCCCACGCATGGCTCCGTCCTGCGATGAGTCGGTCCGAGGTCCTCGGCCCCTCTCGGTCAGCTCGCCACCCGGCAACTCCTGGTCGACCGGCCGTCGACCAGGACGGTGAGGTCAGGGAGGGCATGAGGGATGTTTCACGTGAAACGCCCCGGTGGCTCCGCCTGGGTCAGGCCTTGGGTCCCCGGGGTCGGCGACCACCCGGACGCGGCGCCGGCGACGGGGACCGGCTCGCGCCCTTCGCCGTCGCCCGGCGTGGGCGAGGCGGAGCCGCGGGGCGGAAACGGAGGTCCACGGTGAGCACCGGCTCGTCGAGGAGGTCGCCCCCGTGCTCGGTGACGGTGGCGTCGAGCAGCCCGAGCCGCTCGAGGGAACGGCGGTCCTCCTCCAGCTCCTCGGCCGCCGAGCGTCCCTTCATCGCGACGAGGGTGCCGCCCTCGGCGAGGAGGGGGACGCACCAGCGGGCGAGCTTGTCGAGCCGGGCCACGGCTCGGGCCGTGACGTACGGAGCGCTCAGCACTCCCGCGAGCTCCTCGGCGCGCCCGCGGTGCACCGTGACGTTGCCGAGCCCCAGGTCCGCGACCACCGACTCGAGCCACGTCGTCCGGCGCAGCATCGGCTCGACGAGGTGCACCTCGAGGTCGGGCCGGACGACCGCCAGGGCCACCCCCGGGAGTCCGGCACCCGACCCGACGTCGACGAGGGACGACCCCTGCGCGAAGCCGTCCGCGATGACCGCGCAGTTGAGGACGTGCCGCTCCCACAGCCGCGGCACCTCCCTCGGACCGATGAGGCCGTGGCTGACCCCGGTGTCCGCGAGGATCGCGGTGAACCGCTCCGCGAGGTCGAACCGGTCACCAAACAGGCCAGCCGCACCCGGGGGTGCGGCTGGCGGTGCGGCGGGACGCTCGTCCTGGCCGTCATGTTTCACGTGAAACGCGACCTCACGCCGGGAGGATCACGACGAAGCGGCGCGGCTCGGCGCCCTCCGACTCCGACACGAGACCGGCCGCGAGCACCTCGTCGTGGACGACCTTGCGCTCGAAGGCGGTCATCGGCGCCAGCGGCTTGCGCTCACCCGACTCCTTGACCTCGGCGATGGCGGTCGCCGCGAGCTCCACGAGGGCCTCGCGGCGCTCCGCCCGGTGGCCGGCCACGTCGAGCATGAGGCGGCTGCGCTCCCCGGTGGCCGACTGCACCGCGAGGCGGGTCAGCTCCTGCAGGGCGTCGAGCACCTTGCCGCCGTCGCCGACGAGGCGGCGCGGCACGCGTCCGTCCTCGGAGTCGACGACCGACACCGCGGCGCGGTCCCCGTCGATGTCGACGTCGATGTCCCCGTCGAGGTCGCAGATGTCGAGCAGCGTCTCCAGGAAGTCGGCCGCCACCTCGCCCTCGCGCTCGAGGACCTGGCGGCGCGAGCGGCCGGAGCCCTCGCTCGCCGAGGCGCCGGCGGCGTCCTCGTCCTCGGCGTCGTCCCCGGCGTCGTCAGGCGCGTCCTCGGCGTCGTCGGTGTCCTGCGCCTCGTCGCCGGCCTCGTCGTCCACTCCGGGGACGGCGGGCTGCTCGTGTCCGAGCGCGTCGCCCTCGGTCGTGGTGGTGGGCTCGGTGGTCTCCTCGGTCTCGACGACCTCGGTGTCCACGACGTCCGTGGTGGTGTTCTCGCTCATGGCTACTCCAGCTTCTGGGGGATCAGGTCGTGGGGGGCTTGGCCGGGGTGCCGGGCTTCTTCGCTCCGGGCTGCTGGCCACCGCCCTGCTTCTTCTTGCGCTTCTTCGAGGCGGGCTGGACGCGCTGCCCGGCGACCCGCTTGGCCTCCTCCTCGGCGGCGGCGACCTCGGCCGCGGTGGGGGCGCCGGGGATCGGCTTGCCCTTCTTGGCCAGGCGGGCGTGGTACGCCTTCTCGGCCTGCGAGCCGGGGGCCGGCAGGCGGCGGATGACGTAGAACTGCTGGCACATCGACCAGATGTTCGTCGTGAACCAGTAGACGAGGACGCCGAGGGGGAAGTTGACGCCCGAGACGGCGAAGACGACCGGCAGCACGTAGAGGAGGAGCTTCTGCTGCTTGGCGAAGGGGTTGTCCATCGCCGAGGCCGGCATGTTCTTCGTCATCAGCTGGCGCTGGGTCGTGAAGGTCGTGGCCGACATCAGGACGATGAGGACGATCGTGACGATCTTCGTGCTCATCGCGTCGCTGCCGAGGAAGGTGTCGGACAGCTGCGCCCCGAAGATCGAGGCCGACTCCGCCTGCGCCGCCACGACCCTGTCGATGGGCCCGACGGGACCCTTGGTCCCGGCCGCGATGTTGTCGAGGCCGTTGAGGACCTGGAAGAGCCCGAAGAAGAACGGTGACTGGGCGAGGATCGGCAGGCACGAGGAGAAGGGGTTGGTCCCCTCCTTCTTGTACAGCTCCATCGTCTCGGCGGTCATCGCCTGACGCGACTCGGGGTCGGTCTTGCCCTTGTACTTCTTCTGGATCTTCTGCAGCTCGGGCTGGATCATCTGCATCTTGCGCGAGGCCATGATCTGCTTGAAGAACAGCGGGATCATCGCGGCGCGCATGACGAGCACGAGCCCGACGATCGACAGGGCCCAGGTCCAGCCGGACGCCTCGGGCAGCCCCAGCGTGGTCAGACCGGCGTGGAAGCCGTACATGATCCACGCCACGAGCCACTCGATGGGGGCCATGATCGTGTTGAAGAAGTCGCCCATGCTGTCCTTACGGCTGTGCCGGCCAGCGCCGGCGAAGTGGTGTCACGGTCGTGACGGTGGTCAGGAGGGGTGCGAGTCGGCCAGGGGTGCGGCCGGGTCGGCCTCCTGGTCGGGATCGGCGGGGATGCCGCGTGGGCCGGTGGTGCCGGGCACCGGCCGGCCGGTCACGGGATCACGCAGCGGGACGTGGTCGACGCCGCCGGGGGTCCACGGGTGGCAGCGGCCGAGCCGGCGCACCGCCATCCACGAGCCGCGCAGCGGGCCGTACTCCTCGAGCGCGGTCACCGCGTAGGCGGAGCACGAGGGGTGGTACCGGCAGGTCGGCGGGCGCATCGGGGAGATGAGCCGCTGGTAGGCGCGGATGCACCACACCAGCGGCGTCACCAGCAGACGTCCGATGCTCACGCCATCCCTCCGATTCGACCGATCACCCTGTGCACCAACGGATCCAGGGCCTTCGCGAGTTCCCCCGAGGTCGCCGTCGCGGCTGCCGGGTTGGCCCGCACCACGAGGTCGGTCCCCGTCGGGAACCCCTCGAGGCGACTCGCGACGAGGGCTCGCAGCCGGCGCCTGGTCCGGTTGCGGACGACCGCGTTGCCCACCGCCCTCGACACGACGAAACCGACCCGCGGCGGGAGTCCTGCGCGCGCGTCGGTCTGGTGGGCGTGGACCACGAGGAGCCGGGAGCCGGCCCGAGAACCTCCGGAGGCCCGGACCGCCGACGTGAAGTCCGCTCGCTCGCGCAGGCGGTTCGGCGCCGGCAGCACCGAGACGGCCTCAGGCGGAGAGCTCGGAGCGGCCCTTGCGGCGACGGGCGGCCAGGATCGCGCGACCGGCGCGGGTCCGCATCCGGAGACGGAAGCCGTGCGTCTTGGCGCGACGACGGTTGTTCGGCTGGAAGGTCCGCTTGCTCACGTCAGTTCTCTCATCTTCGGAGGCGGGCCGGAATGGCCCGGGGGTTCGGGAGCCTGCTCAGGTCGGCTGCCATCGGAAACCCATGACCCCTCAGGGGGTCCCCGGCACCACTTCGGCGCGGGTCACGGGCATGCGAAAACAGCCGACCAACAGGCCCGTCCACGGTACGCGACGCGAGGCTCGAGGGTCAAACCGGCGGCGACGGTACACAGGGTTGGGGAAAACCCTCTAGGATCCCACGGAGCAACGCCCCGCCCCCGGAACGACACACCGACGACGCCCCGCCTCGCGATCCCCACAGCCTGTGGACAACGATGTGGATGACGACCGGCCCCGGGGCCGGCAGCGCACGAGGGCCCGAGGGGGCGGAAGGACGGGGACGACGACCAGTGGCGGACGCGACGATGGCCCAGCTCTGGCGGACGACCCTCGAGGTCCTGGACTCCGACGGGATCCCGGTGCAGCAGAGGGCTTTCCTCTCCCTCGCCCGGCTCGTCGGCCTCCTCGACGACACCGCGCTCATCGCCGTCCCGAACGACTTCACCAAGGACATCGTCGAGACCCGGCTGCGGGACCGCGTCACGACCACCCTGGGCGCCCAGCTCGGTCGCGACCTGCGCCTGGCCGTGACGGTCGACCCCTCCCTCGTGGAGTCGGCCGCCGCCGAGGCCGACGCGCAGGACGACGGCCACGACGCGAGGGCCGCCGACCGCCGCCAGCAGATCGACGAGCTCGACCTCGGCGAGGACGAGCTCGACGGCAGCGACCACGGTGCCGCCGACGCCCTCCCGGCGGGAGCCCACGGGGCGCCGCCGCTCGTCGAGGTCCCCGGCGCCCGCCGGCCCCGCCCCGGCCAGCAGGTCCCCGAGCAGGTCGAGCTGACCCGGCTGAACCCCAAGTACACGTTCGACACCTTCGTCATCGGGGCGAGCAACCGGTTCGCCCACGCGGCCGCGGTCGCCGTCGCCGAGGCGCCGGCCAAGGCGTACAACCCGCTCTTCATCTACGGCGACTCCGGGCTGGGCAAGACCCACCTCCTGCACGCCATCGGTCACTACGCCCGCAACCTCTTCCCCCACGTCAAGGTGCGGTACGTGAACTCCGAGGAGTTCACCAACGACTTCATCAACAGCATCCGCGACGACAAGGCGAGCAACTTCCAGCGCCGCTACCGCGACGTCGACGTCCTGCTCATCGACGACATCCAGTTCCTCCAGGGCAAGGTGCAGACGCAGGAGGAGTTCTTCCACACGTTCAACACCCTGCACAACGCGAACAAGCAGGTCGTCATCACGAGCGACGTCCCCCCGAAGCTGCTCAGCGGCTTCGAGGCGCGGATGCGCAGCCGCTTCGAGATGGGCCTGCTCACCGACGTCCAGCCACCCGACCTCGAGACCCGGATCGCGATCCTGCGCAAGAAGGCCATCCAGGAGCGGCTGTCGGTCCCCGACGACGTCCTGGAGTTCATCGCCTCGCGGATCTCCACGAACATCCGCGAGCTCGAGGGCGCCCTCATCCGGGTCACCGCGTTCGCCAGCCTCAACCGCCAGCCGGTCGACATGAGCCTGGCCGAGATCGTCCTGCGCGACCTCATCCCCGACGACGCCTCGAGCCAGGTGACACCGGCGACGATCATGGCCCAGACGGCCGCCTACTTCGGCCTGACGCTCGACGACCTCCAGGGGCAGTCCCGCTCCCGGGTCCTCGTCACGGCCCGCCAGATCGCGATGTACCTCTGCCGCGAGCTCACCGACCTGTCGTTGCCCAAGATCGGCCAGCAGTTCGGCGGCCGCGACCACACGACGGTCATGCACGCCGACAAGAAGATCCGCCAGCTGATGGCCGAGCGGCGCGCCATCTACAACCAGGTCACCGAGCTGACCAACCGGATCAAGCAGCAGTCGCACTGACCTACCGGGCGCCCCGCGGGCGACCGGCCAGCGACCCGCGCCCGCCCTCGTGGTGTGGGCGGACCACGCCTCGCACCCGCAGCGTCGGGTCGTCGTCCACAGGTTGTCCCCAGCCTGTGTAGAGCCGTTGTCGAAGGTTGTGGCCCGGTGGCGCCCCGTGTGGCCCCGCGTGGCGGCGCTCGGGTCGAGGGTGCTCGCCACGGCCCGGTGCGTCCACGGTGTGTGAACAACCCTGTGGACAACTCCCCCGTCCCAGGGGTCACACCGTTCTCGCAGCCCTGGTTGTCCACAGGCCCTGTGGACACGTGTGGACAACCGCCCTCCCGACGTGGACGAGACAGGACGGCGACGTGGACGGCGTGTGAACCGCCGGCGGCCGTCAACACCCCGGCGCCGTCGTCCACCGGTCCGTCCACGGGTCGTCCACACCCCTTGCCCCCGTTGGCCACCTGCGCGGACGTCGCGCCGTCCACAGAGTGCACAGCTCCTACTGCCACGACGAGACCTGGAAACGACATCTCGTCCCCCGACCACGACCTGCTGACGACCGGCCGGTGACCGGCGCAAACACGGTCGGACGAGTCCGCCGGGACGAGGTACCGAACCCCGAAGGCGTGCACTAGTGTCGGGCACCCCGCCGGAGTCGGGCACGTCCCCGTGCCGCTGACGACCTCGTGGTCGGGAGATCTGTGGGCACGAGCAGGGCGCGATGACCTCGCGCCGCACGAAGGTGGGTACAGCCGTGAAGTTCCGCGTCGAGCGCGACGTCCTGGCCGAGGCGGTCACGTGGGTGGCCCGCGGGCTCCCGGCCCGCCCCCCGGTGCCGGTGCTCGCCGGCATCCTGCTCCAGGCCGACGAGGACGGGACGCTCACCCTCTCGGCGTTCGACTACGAGGTCTCGGCCCGGATCACCGTCGCCGCCGACGTCGCCGAGTCCGGCACCGTCCTCGTGCTCGGCCGCCTGCTCGCCGACATCTCCCGCAACCTCCCGGCGCGCCCCATCGACGTCTCGACCGAGGGCTCGAAGGTCCAGGTGACGTGCGGCTCCTCGCGCTTCAGCCTGCTGATGATGCCCGCCGACGACTACCCGACGCTGCCGACCTCCCCCGAGGCGAGCGGCTCGGTCGACGGCCACCTGTTCACCCAGGCCGTCGCCCAGGTCTCGGTCGCGGCCGACCGCGGCGACACCCTCCCGATCCTCACCGGGGTCCGCGTCGAGATCGAGGGCGACACGATGACGCTGCTCGCCACCGACCGCTACCGGCTGGCGATGCGCGAGCTGCACTGGAACCCCACGAGCACCGACGCCAGCCACGTCGTCCTCATCCCGGCCCGCACCCTGTCCGACACCGCGCGCTCCCTCGGGGCGAGCGGCTCGATCGACGTCGCGCTCGGCACCGCCGCCGGCGGCGACGGCCTCGTCGGCTTCGAGGCCGGCCAACGACGGTCGACCACGCGCCTCCTCGACGGCGAGTACCCCAAGGTCTCCTCGATCTTCCCGACGACGTCCGAGACCGAGGCGGTCGTCTCCACCGCCGAGCTCGTCGAGGCCGTCAAGCGCGTCGCCCTCGTCGCCGAGCGCAACACCCCGATCCGGCTGCGCTTCTCCGACGGCCAGGTGACCATCGAGGCCGGCGCCGGCGACGACGCCCAGGCGTCCGAGGCCGTCGAGTCGCGCCTCACCGGTCCCGAGATCGAGATCGCGTTCAACCCCACGTACCTCCTCGACGGCCTGGGCGCCGTCGGCACGCCGTTCTCGCGGATCTCGTTCACCCAGTCCTCGCGCCCGGCGGTGCTCTCGGGCCAGGCCGAGGAGGACGGCGACGCCGACACGTCGTACCGCTACGTCCTCATGCCCGTCCGCTTCGCGTCCTGACCGGGCGGTCGGCGCCCCGCCGGGCGTAGCCTCGCCCCAACACCTTTCCGCGTCGCCCCACACCACGAGGAGTTCCGAGATGCAGCTGGGTCTGGTCGGTCTGGGCAAGATGGGCGGCAACATGCGCGAGCGCCTGCGCCGCGCCGGGCACGAGGTCGTCGGCTACGACCGCGACAAGAAGGTCTCCGACGCCGCCTCCCTCGCGGCGATGGTCAGGAAGCTCGATGCCCCCCGCGTCGTGTGGGTGATGGTCCCCCACGGGGCGCCCACCCACGACACGGTGACCAAGCTGGCCGACCTCCTCGACAAGGGCGACCTCGTCATCGACGGTGGCAACAGCAAGTTCACCGACGACTTCGAGCACGAGAAGCTGCTCAAGGCCAAGGGGATCGGCTACCTCGACTGCGGTGTCTCCGGCGGGATCTGGGGCCTCGAGAACGGCTACGGCCTCATGGTCGGGGGCACGGCGGCGAACGTGAAGCGGGCCATGCCGATCTTCGACGCGCTGCGCCCCGAGGGCCCGCGCGACGAGGGCTTCGTCCACGCCGGCAAGGTCGGGGCGGGGCACTACACGAAGATGGTGCACAACGGCATCGAGTACGGCCTCATGCACGCGTACGCCGAGGGCTACGAGCTGCTCCAGAAGAAGGACATCGTCGAGAACGTCCCCGGTGCGTTCAAGGCGTGGAGCCGCGGGACCGTCGTGCGGTCCTGGCTGCTCGACCTCATGGTCGTGGCGCTCGAGGAGAACCCGACGCTCGAGGACGTCTCGGACTACACCTCCGATTCCGGCGAGGGTCGGTGGACCGTCGAGGAGGCGCTCAACCTCTCGGTGCCCATGCCGGTCATCTCGGCCTCGCTCTTCGCCCGGTTCGCCTCGCGCCAGGACCACTCGCCGACGATGCAGGCCGTCGCCGCGCTGCGCGGCCAGTTCGGCGGGCACCAGGTGATGACGACCGCCGAGGGCGAGCAGCTGCGCAGCGGTGCCGAGGCCGGACCCGCGGCGGCGACGACCGCGACGAAGAAGGCGGAGTCGAAGGAGAAGCCCCCGCGCACCGCGAAGGCCGCGGCCGCCAAGGGCCGATCCGCCGCCGCCGCCGGCCCGTCGTCGGGCACCGGCTCGACACGCAAGCGAGAGGGCGCCGCGGGCGCCGGCCCCACCTCCGGGACCGGATCGACGCGGAAGCGCGCCGCCAAGAAGAGCTGAGCGCGCGGGCGTGCACGTCCGGCACCTCTCCGTCGGCGACTTCCGGAGCTACACGAGCGCCGAGCTCCCCCTCGGCCCGGGGATCAGCACGATCGTCGGGCTCAACGGCCAGGGCAAGACCAACCTCGTCGAGGCGATCGGCTACCTCGCCACCCTGTCGAGCCACCGGGTCGCGACCGACGCCCCCCTCGTCCGGTTCGGGGCCCAGCAGGCCGTGGTCCGCGGAGCCGTCGTCCGCGACGGGCGCGAGACGCTCGTCGAGCTCGAGATCAACCCCGGGCGGGCCAACCGGGCGCGGCTGAACAAGTCGCCGCTGACCCGCCCGCGCGACGTCCTCGGCACCCTGCGCACCGTCCTGTTCGCGCCCGAGGACCTGGCGCTGGTCAAGGGCGACCCGGGTGAGCGACGTCGCTTCCTCGACGAGCTCCTCGTCGCGCGGCAGCCGCGCTGGGCGGGCGTGCGCTCGGACTACGACAAGATCGTCAAGCAGCGCGGCGCCCTGCTGAAGTCCGCCCAGCCGTACCTGGGCCGCAACGCCCGACGCCGGCGCCAGTACACCGAGGGCGTCGACGCGGCAGCCGAGCGGGAGTCGGCGCTGTCGACGCTCGAGGTGTGGGACGCGCACCTCGCCCAGGTCGGATCCCAGCTGCTCTACGCGCGGCTGCGGCTGCTGCGCGACCTCGGGCCCTACCTCTCCAAGGCCTACGACGAGGTGAGCGCCGGGCAGTCCGACGCCCGGGTGTCGTACAAGGCCTCGGTGCGCGAGGAGACCGCCGCCCGCCTAGCGGACGGTGAGGTCCCCGAGGTCGCCGAGCTGCACGACGAGCTCCTCGCGTCGCTGGCCGAGGTGCGCACCGCCGAGGTCGAGCGGGGCGTGTGCCTCGTCGGCCCCCACCGCGACGACATGGTCCTCACCCTCGGCGAGCTGCCGGCCAAGGGCTACGCCAGCCACGGGGAGTCGTGGTCGTTCGCGCTCGGGCTCAAGCTCGCCGCGTTCCAGTTGCTGCGCACCGACCTCGGCGACGACCCCGTCCTCGTCCTCGACGACGTCTTCGCCGAGCTCGACTCGGGGCGCCGGGAGCGGCTGGCCGCCATGGTCGCCGACTGCGAGCAGGTGCTCATCACCGCCGCCGTGCCCGCCGACGTCCCCGAGGGCCTGGCCGGTCGCTCGTACGCCGTGCGGCTGGGAGAGGTGTCCGAGGATGGGTGAGGGTCCGAAGGACACGGGCGACGGCCGCCTTCCCCCGGATCCTGGTGACGAGAACGGGTCCGGCGCAGCGGATGTCGAGCCCTCCTCGACGGGCGACGCGGCCGAGGCGGCCCGTTCGGCGCTCGCCAGGGCGCGGGCCGCGGCCCGGGCGAAAGGGCTGCGTCCCGGGCTCAAGGCCCGACGCCGGACCAAGGACGTCCCGGTCGACCGCCGGTCCACCGGGCGCGACCCACAGCTGCTCGGCGACCAGCTCGACCAGTTCGTCGTCGAGCGGGGCTGGGGGGCCGACGTCGCGGTCGGGGCCGTCATCGGGCGCTGGGCCTCGATCGTCGGGCCCGACGTGTCGCAGCACTGCCAGCCCGTCGACTTCACCGAGGGGGTCCTCACGGTGCGCGCCGACTCCACGTCGTGGGCGACCCAGCTGCGCCTGCTCTCCTCGAGCCTGCTCGGCCGCCTCGCCGAGGACGTCGGTGAGGGCACCGTCACCGAGATCCGCGTCGTCGGACCGGCGGGCCCGACGTGGAAGCACGGCTCGAAGCGGGTCCAGGACGGGCGCGGCCCTCGCGACACCTACGGGTGAGTTCGCCTGTGGGACAGGGTGATCCGCTCAGCCGTTGGTGAGGCTGTGCAGGACGAGTCGGACCTGGTGCTCGAGGAGGGCCTCCGGCTCGGGCGGGCCCTCGGGGCCGAACTGCCCGAACACCTCGAGGCTCACGGCTCCGACGAGGGTCGACCAGAGGTGCAGGGCGCGTGCGGTGACCGCCGCGCCGCCGGGGATCCCCGCCTCCTCCGCGACCGGGACCAGCCCGGCCGCGAGCGGGCGGCCGACGGCGAGGCCGTCGGTGACCGGGACGACGTCACCGCGCTCGACCCCCTCGGCGACGAGCCGGGCGAGGAGGAGGACGACCCGGGTTCCCGGCTCGGTGGTGAGCTCCGCGGGCGCCGTGTACCCGGGGACCGGGCTGCCGTAGAGCAGGGCGTACCGCGCCGGGTCGGCGACCGCCCACGACCGGAAGGCCAGGGCGGCGGTGACGACGCGCTGCTGCCAGCCCCTGCGGGCGGCGTCGGCCACCGCGAGGTCGACCGCGTCGGCGAGGTCGGTGTACGCGTCGACGACCAGGAGGGTGAGCAGCTCGTCGCGGTTGGCCACGTACCGGTACACCGCCGAGGAGACCATGCCGAGCTCACGGGTGACCGCGCGCAGCGACAACGAGCCCGCGCCCTCCTCCGCGAGGTGCCGACGGGCGATCTCGAGGATCCGGACGGTGACGTCCTGGCGGCGGTCGGCACGGGTGGGAGGCACGCGGCCATTCTCGCACAGGAACCGAGAGCACTGCTCTTGACATTCGCTCCCCTGTCACCCCACACTGGGAAACGAGAGCACCGCTCACACTTTGAGGAGACCACCGTGAACCAGGGCAACCGCGACGCCACCGATCCCACCCGCTACGTCCCGCCGGGTGGCCGGATGGACCGCTGGTCCCAGGTGGCGGTCCGCTGGCTCGCCGAGCGGGGCATCAGCGTCATGGGCTCGCGCGTCCTCGTCGTCCCGGGACGGCGCAGCGGCCTCCCGCGGCGCGTCGTCGTCAACCTCATGACCCTCGACGGCGAGCGCTACCTCGTCGCCCCGCGGGGGAACACCCAGTGGGTGCGCAACGCCCGGGCGGCCGGCGGCGGCGAGCTGGGCCTCGGGCGCCGGACCGAGCGGGTCGTCCTCACCGAGCTGCCGGTCGAGCAGCGCGCCCCGGTCCTGCGGGTCTACCTCGACCGCTGGGGCTGGGAGGTCGGCCGCTTCGTCGAGGGCCTGACGAAGGACTCCACCGACGCCGAGCTCGAGGCCGCCGCCCCCGGCTTCCCCGTCCTGCGGGTCACCCCCGCCTGACCGTCCTCTCCCCTGATGCCACGCCACCCCTCCACCCGTCGCGTGTGCTGAGGTGGTCGTGGGGGCAGCCACTCGAGCACACGCGACCGTCCCTTCGCGCCGCGTGTGCTGAGGTGGTCGTGGGGGCAGCCACTCGAGCACACGCGGCGGGAGAGCCGGGGTGCCTCGACCAGGTTGGCTAGGGTCGGGGCCGTGAGCGACGCACTGGTGCAGCGGCACGACGAGGACCGGATCGCGGTCATCACCCTCGACTCCCCGGGCAACCGCAACGCGCTGTCCCGACGGCTCGTCGCCGAGCTGGGCCAGGCGCTCGCCGAGGCCGGCGCCGACGAGTCCCTCCACGGCGTCCTGCTCCGCTCGTCGCACCCGGTCTTCTGCGCGGGGGCCGACCTCAAGGAGGCGGCGACCGTCGACATGGTCGAGGCGGCGCGCTCGATCATCGCGCTCCAGCGCTCGATCGCCGCCCTGCCGGTCCCCGTGGTCACCCGGCTCGACGGCCCGGTGCGCGCCGGCGGTCTCGGGCTCGTTGCGTCCTCGGACATCGTCGTGTGCCGCGACGACGTCACCTTCGCCCTCACCGAGGTGCGCCTGGGCCTGGCCGCGGCGGTCATCTCGATCCCGCTGCGGGCCCGGCTCAGCCCGCGTGCGGCGTCGGCCTGGTTCCTCACCGGGCGCCAGTTCGCCGCCGCCGAGGCCCTCGAGCACGGCCTGGTCACCGGTGTCGTCGACGAGGCGGGGATGGACGCCGCGGTCGCGGGCGTCCTCGACGACCTGCGGGCCGGTGCCCGTCAGGGCCTGGTCGAGGCCAAGCGCCTCCTCACCGCCGACCTCGTCGCCGACTTCGACGCCCGGGGCGACGAGATGGCGCGGCTGTCGGGCCTGCTGTTCCACAGCCAGGTCGCCCAGGAGCGGATGGCCGCGGCGATCCGGCGCTGACCTCCGTGCGCCCGGGGCGTCCCCGGCACGGGGAGTAGCCTCGGGGGGTGACCGAGCAGTCGCAGGAGCAGCCGGAGGGCGTCGAGCCCGCGGGGTCGCAGGCCGACGCGGACTTCGCCCACGACGACGCCCTCGTCGACGAGATGGACGAGGAGTCCTTCCCGGGCAGCGACCCGCCGTCGACGTGGGCCGGCCACGACCGGCCGGCCCCGGACGGAGGCTGACCTCAGCCGCGCAGCGTCTGCGAGGGCGACTGACCGAACTTGGCGCGGTAGTCGGCGGCGAACCGCCCCGTGTGGGTGAGGCCCCACCGCATCGCGACCTCGGTGACGCCCACCCTCGCCTCGGCGTGGACCAGGTCCTGGTGGGCGCGCTCGAGGCGCAGGTCGTGGAGGTACTGGAACGGGGTCATGCCCACGTACTCGCGAAAGCCCTGCTGGAGTCGCCGCACGCTGACGCCGGCCAGGGCAGCGAGGTCGCCGGGTGACCACGCCCTCGCCGGGTCCTCCTCCATCGCGGACATCGCCCGCCGGACGACCCGGGGACGCGTGCCCACCCGGGGCGCCTCGTCGTCGGGGGTCGCGGCGAGCAGCAGTCCGGCCACGAGCATCTCGCTCATCCGACGGCGCATCAGCGGATCCGCGTGCAGGCCCCCGGGCACCGAGGACGCCTGGTCGACGACCACCCGGACCCACGACACCCACTGGTGACCGGCCGGCGTCCGCAGGTCGAGCCGAGCAGGGAGGGGGACCACGCGCCGCGCCAGCACCCGCTCGTGCTCGCGGGCCATGAACTCCTCCTCGACCCGGAAGCCGAGCAGCGTGCAGGAGGAGTCCCAGGCGGGGAGCTGCATCGAGGTGTCCGGGGGGCAGATGGTGGCCCACTGCTCGTCGGAGACGACGGACCGGCCGGCGACGCGGTGCTCGAGGTGACCCGAGAGGGCGGTGTTGACGGCGAAGGCCCCCGGATGGTCGGTGGTGACGCGCACCGTGGCCCCGAGCGTCATCCGGGTGACACGGCAGGGCCCGAGGTCGACGACGCCCACCTCCGAGGTCCCCGCCGGTCCCCGCGAGAGGGCGCGCATGGCGTGCGGGAAGTACGCCTCGGCCACGGCGTCGTGGACGCCCTGCCAGTCCTCGAACGACGAGGCCGACGCCGGCGGACGGTGCATCGGGACCTCCTCGTCCCTCGATCCGGGCCATTCTCGCCGCCGGGTGACGACGACTCAACCCCCCTCGGGGTCCCCCCCGCCCTCGCACGCCCGTCCCCATCGGCTTCGCCCAGCGGACCGGGACGGCGCCGGCTGGATGGTGGTCGTCGCGGCCCGCGCCTAGCGTCCCGGCATCTCGACGACGAGGTGGAGGGAGGTTCCGGTGTCCGCCTCAGGCCAGGAAGTCGCCCACGAGGCGCGCGAAGTCCGCCGCGTGCTCGATCTGCACCCAGTGCCCGCACCGCCCGAAGACGTGCAGCTGCGAGGTGTCGATGAGCTCGAGGAGCCGCAGGGAGTTCGTGAGCGGGATGACCTGGTCGTCCCGGCCGTGGACGACCAGGGTCGGCACGGCGATGGCACGGATGAGCGCCTCGTCGACCGTCATGGCGTCGACGCTGCGCTGGCGCGGCGCCGGGAACATCGAGCTGAAGGCCTCGTGGATGCCGGGCCGGGTCGCGGCCTCGAGCCGGGAGCGGGCCAGGTCGTCGGTGAGCAGGGAGCGGTCGTGGGCGAAGACGCCCATCAGCTCGCGCATCGCCTCGAGCGAGGGCTCGAAGCCCCACACGGCGTCCAGCCCCGGCGTGATCTCGAAGGGGACCCCCACGCTGCCCATGAGGACGAGCTTCTCGACCCGCTCGGGCGCCCGGGTCGCCATGCTCAGCGCCAGCGCCCCGCCGAAGCTGTTGCCGACGAGGGCGACCTTCTCCAGCCCGAGGGCATCGAGGAAGCCGAGCAGGTGGGAGGTCCACGACTCCATCCCGTACCGCACGCCCTCGGGGCGCTCGGTGTAGCCGAAGCCGAGGATGTCGGGGGCGATGACGCGGTAGCGCGTCGCCAGCTCGGGGATGGTCAGGCGCCAGTTGGCGTAGGCGGTCACCCCGGGTCCGGACCCGTGGATGAGGACGACCGGCGGGCCCGAGCCCTCGTCGTGATAGTTCGTCGCGATGCCGCCGACGTCGACCGTCCTGGCGATCTCGGGGCTGGTCTGCGTGGTCACGGTGCTCAACGGACGGTCCTCCTGGGGTCGGGCTGCGGGGCATCGGGTGCCCCCGCCATGAACCCACGCGGGCACCGGTCCGCGCGGCGCCCGTTCCATCGTGAGGAACGACCGTGGTTCCCGACGGGTTGCCCGGCGACTCTCGGTGCAGGACGCGGCACCCGCCGCCCCACCACTGAACGCAAGGGAGCGCCAGTGCCGACCGTGACGATCCACCCGACGGGCGAGGTCATCCACCTCGAGCCCGAGGAGACCGTGCTCAGCGGTCTCTACCGGGCGGGGTTCGCCTACACGGTCGGCTGCCGGCGCGGCGGCTGTGCGATCTGCAAGGTCGACTGCCGGTCCGGCTCGTTCGCCTACCACCACCCCATCGCCGACACGGTGCTCAGCGCCGACGAGCGGGGGGACGGCACCTGCCTCACCTGCCGGGCCGTCCCCGAGGGCGACATCACCATCGAGCTGAGGGGCGAGGAAATCCGCCTCGTCAACCGCTTCCTCCACCAGATCAACGACAGGGCCCGGCAGCGCGCCGCGGCGCACGCCGCCGCGATCGACGCGTCCGGCACGACCCACAAGGAGCAGTCATGGGAGTCATGAGGTTGGGCTACGCCCACGTCCGCGTCACGGACCTGGCCGAGGCCAAGGACCACTACGCCAACACGATGGGGCTCTACGAGACCCTCGCCGAGGACAACAAGGTCTACTACAAGGCCTGGGACGAGTGGGACCACCACTCGGTCGTCCTCGAGGAGGGCGGCGTCGGCCTCGTCAAGTACGGCTGGAAGGTGCAGCACTCCAGCGACCTCGACGACATCGAGGCCAGGGCCAGGGCCTTCGGCGTCACCGTCGAGCGGATGAGCTGGGGCGAGAACCCCGAGATCGGTGACGGCATCCGGTTCACCACCCCCTCCGACCACGTCTTCGAGGTCTACCACGAGGCCACCCTCGTCGGCACCGAGGTCGGGACCCACAACCCCGACGCGTTCCCCCGCCACCTCGTGGGCGTCGGCGTGCCGGCCCTCGACCACTCGCTCATCACCGCCGAGGACCCGGGCCTGATGGACCGCTTCCTCAGCGACGTCTTCGGCTTCTACGCCAGCGAGCGGGTCCAGACGAGCCTCGACGCCGATGCCGACATCATTGCCACCTGGATGACGAACAGCACCCAGATCCACCAGCTCGCGGTGCTCTCGGGCCCCCAGGGCAAGCTGCACCACTTCGCGTTCCGGCTCAACGACTGGACCGAGGTCGGCCGCGCCGCGGACCTGTTCTCGATGGACGACGTCCCGATCGACGTCGGCCCGACCCGCCACGGCATCACCCGCGGGCAGACCGTCTACTTCTTCGACCCCTCGGGCAACCGCAACGAGGTGTTCTCGGGCGGCTACCTGTCCTACCCGGACCGACCGATGCACGTGTGGACCCCGGAGGCGCTCGGCAAGGGCGTGTTCTACCACTCGCGCGAGCTCAACGACGCCTTCACCTCGGTCCTCACCTGACCGACCACCCCGACCGGTGTCGGCGGCCCGTGCCGCCGACACCGCGTCGGACCCTGCCCGAGACACCGTCATCGCCGACGAGGAGACATCCCGTGCTGCTCCGTTCCGAGCTCGTCCTGACCTACGACGGCGCCCGTGTCGCCCTCGATGCCGCCCTCCGGCGTGCCGAGCGGGTCGGAGGGTCGTTCAACATCGCCGTCACCGACCGGGCCGGCGCCCTGCTCGCCTTCGCCCGGATGGACGGGTCGTTCGCGGCCTCCGGCGGCATCGCGCAGGACAAGGCCTGGACGGTGACGGCCTTCGGGGGCCTGCCGACCGACGGCCTCTACGACGCGATCTCCGCCGAGGACGCGGTCCGCGAGGGCATCGGCCAGCGCGGTCGCGTCGCGGCCTTCGGCGGTGGCGTCCCGATCACGGTCGGCGGCTCCTGGATCGGCGCCGTCGGCGTGTCGGGCGGGTCCGCAGCCCAGGACGAGGACGTCGCGTTGGCGGGGGCCGCGGCGGTCGTCGCCGCGATCACCGGGACGCCGACCGTCCCCGGCTCCCACCGCACCGTCATCGAGAGGACGCACCATGACGCCGTTCATGCAGCGAGTCGCTGAGCTCGTCGGCACCCCCGAGGGGGACGCCGCCGTGCTCGAGGCGCTCGCGCCCCAGCCCGTCACCCGCCTGAGCCGGCGGATCGCCACCGGGACCGGCGCCGACCGCCAGGTGATGATCCGCTCGCTCGCCGAGCAGCTCGTCAGCGAGGCCAACGCGATCCTCGGCCCGTCCGACGACCGCCTCGACCTCGTCGACGAGACCCTCCCCACCGAGCTCGCCTTCCGTGTCACCCACCGGGGCCGCGCCGCCCGGGTGTCGACGACCTTCGAGGACGGCACCGCCTACGGCCGCCTCGTCGGCGACGGCATCGCATCGGAGGAGCCCGTCGAGCTCGAGGACGTCGACGCGCTCCCCGACCTCCTGATCCGCCTGCTCGTCGAGTCCGGCGTCACCCACCGCGTCCCCTGACCCCCGTACGGCTCCAGGCCGAACCCCGTTCCGCCACCGACCGCAGCACCCGCCCCGAGGAGGCACCGTGCAGTACGAACTGCGAACCCAGGTCATCGAACCGCAGCGCAAGACCTTCACCCACCTCGTCAAGCGCTACGGAGACCGCCCCGCCTCGCGCTACGAGGAGGGGACGATCGACATCCAGGCCAAGGAGAACTTCCACTACCGACCGCTCTGGGACCCCGAGCACGAGCTCTACGACGCGACCCTCAGCGGGTTCCGCCTCACCGACCCCTACTCCTTCACCGACCCGCGGCAGTTCTACTACGCGCCGTACGTCGCGTCGCGGGCCGCCATGGCCGAGGCGATGGCCTCGACACTGGACTACCTGGACTCGCGCGACCTCCTCTCGCGCCTCCCGCAGGAGTGGTCCGCGCTCGTCGGCGAGCTCCTCGTCCCGCTGCGCCACTACGAGTCGGGCGCCCAGATGGTCCTGTGCGACGTCGCCCGGTTCGGGTTCGGCACGACGATCACCCAGTGCGCCGCGTACTCCGCGTTCGACCGGATCGGCAACGCGCAGTCGCTGAGCCGGCTCGGCATCGCCATCGGCGGCGGCACGGCCGAGCTGCTCGGTGACGCCAAGAACCGCTGGGTCGAGGACGAGGCCCTCCAGGGCCTGCGTCGCTTCGTCGAGGAGCTCTTCCTCGACAAGGACTGGGGGCGGGCCCTCGTCCGCCTCGACGTGACCGACCGGCTCGTCTACGCGCTGTTCCACACCCACCTCGACGACGCGGCCATCGAGTCCGGCGCCGGGTCGTACAGCCTCGTCGCCCAGCACTTCGCCACGTGGTTCACGGACCAGCGCAAGTGGGTCGACGCCCTCTACAAGGCCTGGGCCGCCGACCCCGAAACCGGGGCCACCAACGCCGCGCTCCTCGCGTCGACGACCCTCGAGGCGCTCGACGCGGCCCTGGTCGCGGTGCGGCCCGTGGCCCTGCGGGCCGACGAGCTCGTCGGGTCCGGGGCGGTCGGTGCCGTCGAGGCCACGGCCGACGCCCTCCGCGAGGCGGCGACCGCCGCCGCCACCGCCGCCGCCACCGCCGCCCCCGCGGTCTGACGGGAAGGAACCCACCATGAGCATCACCCCCGCCGCCACCCGCACCGTGGGCGTCGACATCCAGGAGAGCGAGGCGAACCGCTCCGTCGTCGAGGCCATCGAGGCCACGAACGCCGGCTGCACCGTCAAGCACATGCCGGGGCTCGTGCGGATCTCCGCACCCGGCCGTCTCGTCGTCACCCGTGAGGCGGTCGAGGAGCGGCTCGGTCGCGAGTGGGAGACCCACGAGTTCCAGCTCGCCATCGTGAGCTACTTCGGGCACATCAAGGAATGGGATGACGACGAGATCGTCATCGCCTGGGACCACTGAGAAAGGTTGCGAGACATGACGATCGCCCCCAAGGCCCCCCGCAAGCTGACCATGAAGCAGCGCTACGAGGCGCTGACCCGAGACCTCGACTGGGAGCCGAGCTACGTCGACAAGAGGGAGGTGTTCCCCCACACCGAGTTCGAGGGCATCAAGATCCACGACTGGAGCAGGTGGGAGGACCCCTTCCGGCTCACCGTCGACGCCTACGCGAAGTACCAGGCGGAGAAGGACAAGCGCCTCTACGCCGTGCTCGACGGGTTCGCCCAGAGCCAGGGACACCTCAGCCTCACCGACGCGTCCTACCTCAACGCGATGAAGCTCTTCCTCCAGGGCGTCACGCCGCTGGAGTACACGGCGCACCGCAACTTCGCCTACCTGGCGCGCCACCTCAACGGCCCCGGTCCGCGGTTCGCGGCCCTGTGTCAGTCGATCGACGAGATGCGCCACACGCAGACCGAGATCCACACGCTGAGCAACTACAACAAGTACTACGGCGGCTTCCACAACTACCTCGAGCAGCACGAACGCGTCTGGTACCTCTCGGTACCGAAGTCGTTCTTCGACGACGCCCTCTCCGCCGGCCCGTTCGAGTTCCTCATCGCCATCGGGTTCTCCTTCGAGTACCTCCTGACGAACCTCCTCTTCGTGCCCTTCATGTCCGGCGCGTCGTTCAACGGCGACCTGCCGACGATGACGTTCGGCTTCTCGGCCCAGTCCGACGAGTCGCGGCACATGACCCTGGGCCTCGAGGCGATCAAGTTCATCCTCGAGCAGGACGAGGGCAACGTCCCGATCGTCCAGGCGTGGATCGACAAGTGGTTCTGGCGCGGGTACCGGGTGACGGCGCTCGTCGCCCAGATGCTCGACTACATGCTCCCGCGCAAGGTGATGAGCTGGAAGGAGTCCTTCGAGCTCTACTTCGAGGAGCAGATGCTCGGCGGCCTCTTCGCCGACCTCGCCTTCTACGGCATCACGCCGCCGCGGCACGTCGACGACGCGATCGCCGAGAAGGAGACCCTGTCCCACCAGGTCTACTGGACCCTCTACCAGTTCTCGCACGCGGCGGCCTTCACCACCTCGGTCCCCGACGCGGACCACCAGCGGTGGCTCGCCGAGAACTACCCCGACACCTTCGAGCAGCACTACCAGCCGCTGTGGGCCAAGGAGGAGAAGAACATCGAGGCCGGCGGGCGGCACTTCTGGCGAGGGCTGCCTCAGCTCTGCCAGGTGTGCCAGGTGCCGATGCTCTTCACCGAGCCGGGCGACCCGACGACGATCTGCCAGCGCGACTCGGAGTACCGGGGCGAGAAGTTCCAGACCTGCTCCAACGGCTGCCAGTGGATCTTCGAGCGCGAGCCCGAGAAGTACGTCCAGGCCTGGCTGCCCGTCCACCAGATCTACCAGGGCAACTGCGGCGGGCCGACGCTGCCCGACGTCCTCCAGTGGTACGGCCTCGAGGAGGGCGACGGCGGCGAGTACAAGGGCTCGGTCGACGAGAACAACTGGAACACGTGGCACGACGACCACGCCCGCACCGCACCGAAGGAGGCGACCTCATGACCGTCAAGAGCATCGGGACCTACGACTTCCCCTCCCGCTCCCGCCAGGAGCTCTACGGGGACGACCAGCTGGTCCACCTGTGGTTCACCGACACCCTGTGGTTCGCCGCGGCCGCCTGCTTCCGGGCCCCGAGGGCGATGACGTGGGGCGACTTCTGGGCCGGCGTCGTCGTGCCGTTCGCGCAGGAGGACCCCGACTTCGACCCCGCCGCCCCGCGGGTCTGGACCCTGCACGGGCAGGAGTTCACCCCGCGCGACGACCAGACGCTCGCCGAGCTCGGTGTGGAGCACAAGGACGTCATCGGGACCCGTCTGGCCGCCTGACCGGCGTCCCTGCGAAGGAGAGACATGCAGACCTACACCGTCACCGTCGAGCCCCTCGGCCGCGAGATCGAGTGCCGCGAGGACCAGACCATCCTCGACGCCTGCCTGCGCAGCGGGGTCTGGCTCCCGCACAGCTGCACCCACGGCACCTGCGCCACGTGCAAGGCCGAGGTGCTCGACGGTGAGGTGGACCACGGGGCCGCCAGCTCCTTCGCGCTCATGGACTACGAGCGCGACGAGGGCAGGCTGCTCCCGTGCGTGGCCTGCCCGCGCTCCGACGTCGTCATCGAGGCCGACATCGACGTCGACGACTCCGCGGAGGTCTTCCCGGTCGAGGACTTCACCGGGACGGTCGTCGTGCTCGAGGAGATCGCGCTGCAGACCCGGCGGCTCGTCATCGAGCTCGACCGCGACATCGGCTTCAACGCCGGTCAGTACCTGAAGTTCCAGGTGCCGGCGCGCGACGGGCTGCCGGCGGTCGACCGCACCTGGTCGATCGCGTCGCCGCCCACCGAGACGCGGCGGCTGGAGTTCCACGTCCGCAACGTCGAGGGAGGCCGCGGCACCGACGGCTGGGTCTTCGGTGGCCTCATGCCGGGCGACACGGTGTCGGTGTCGGGCCCCTACGGGCGCTTCGTGCTCCGGACCGACGACGACCGGCACGCCATCCTCATCGGCGGCGGCACCGGGCTGGCCCCGCTGACGTCGATGCTGCGCCACGCCCTCGAGAACGACGCCTACGGCGGGCACCTCACGCTCTACCAGGGCGGCCGGTCGAGGGAGTGGCTCTACGACGTGGAGTACTTCCGCTCTCTCGCAGCGCAGTACCCCGACCGGTTCACCTACCGCCCGTGCCTGTCGGAGGAGACCGCTGACGACTGCGGCCTCGAGGCCGAGGGGTTCGGCTTCGGCCTGGTCACCGACGTCATCGCGGCCGACCACGCCACGCTCACGGGGTGCACGGGCTACCTCTGCGGGCCTCCGCCGATGGTCGACGCGGCGCTGAGGACCCTCATGGGCAAGCGCCTCTTCCCGCGCGACATCCACCGCGAGGACTTCTTCAACGAGGGCGACAAGGCCGCCGGCGGGGTCCGCTCCCCCCTCATCAAGCGCTGACGTGGTGGCGGGCGACGCGGTGGCGGGCGACGAGGGATGGTTCCCCGCCCCTCGACACCCCTCACCAGGGGCCACCACCCATCCCTCGTGACGAGCGACCACCCGCAGGGGGTGCCGAGGCCGCGATGGAGCGCGCTCGGCTCCGCTCGGCGTGCGTCAGAGGCCGGACTCGCGCAGGACGCGGCTCAGCGTGAAGGCCGCGGTCCGCACGGCCGGGCCGAGGGTGCCCGGGTCGATGGACCCGGTGGCCCCGGTGGCCGACAGGCCCGCTCGCACCTTGTGGTTCGCGCCGAACACCGGGGCCGCGACGCAAGAGACACCGAGGTGCGACTCCTCGAGGTCGAGCGCCATGCCCACGGTGCGGATCTTGCGCAGCTCCTGGGTGAGGGCGGCGGCCGTCGAGATGGTGCGCGGCGTCATCCGGGGCAGGCCGGCGTCGACCCGGGCCCGCACGACCGCGGTCGAGCTGTAGGCGAGGAGGACCTTCCCGACGCCGGTGGCGTGCGCCGGCAGCCGCCCGCCGGTGCGCGAGGCGAGGTCGAGCCCGCCGGTGCCGAGGATCTCGACGTAGACGACGTCGACCCCGTCGAGCACCGCGAGGTGGATCCGCTGGCGGGTCGCCTCGCGCAGGTCCTCCATGACGGGCAGGGCGGCCTCGGACAGGGTGCGGTGGACCGGGACCAGCTCGCCCCGCTCGAAGAACCACATGCCCAGGCGGTACCCGTCACCGCCGCGGCCGCCGTCGTCCTGCCGCTCGAGGACGCGCAGGGACACCAGCTCACCGGCGATCCGGTGCACCGTCGACTTGGCCAGGCCGGTGCGCCGGGACAGCTCGGCGAGGGTGAGCACGGGGCGACCGTCGTCGAACGCCTCGATGAGCGACGTGGCCCGGGCGAGCAGGCTCACGGGCGGGTCGTCCCGCACAGTGGAACGCATTCGTTGATCGAACCACGGCGCCCGGGGCACTGTCATCCCACATCCCCCGGGCAAAGGAGCCAGGACATGTCGATCGTCGCGCAGGAGCAGGTGTGGTGCAGCACCACCCCGAAGCGGAGCCAGGGCCACGATGCCGCCGGGCTGAAGTCGGTCGGCAGCGCCCTCGACGTCCTCGAGTGCTTCGCCACCGACGGCGACCTCGGCGTCTCCGACATCGCTCGCCGCCTCGGTGTCGCGAAGTCGACGGCCCACCGGCTGCTCCAGACCCTCGCGAGCCGCGGCTTCGTCGAGCAGCACGCCGACTCCGGGCAGTACCGCCTCGGCATCCACCTCTACGAGCTCGGTGAGCTGGCCCTGGCCCGCAACACCCTGCGCCACGTGGCCCTGCCGTTCCTGCGCCAGGTGGCGACGGCGACCGGGCTGACGACGAACCTCTCGGTCGTCGACGGCCCCGACGTCGTCTTCGTCGAGCGGATCGAGAACAGCGACGGCGTGCGGATGCTCGGGCACTTCGGGCGCCGCCTCCCGGCCCACACGACGAGCAGCGGCAAGGCCATCGCCGCCTTCGACCACGCCGCCGACCTCGCCCGCCGCCGGGCCGGGTTCCCGCCGCGGGTGAGCCACACGGTGCGCACCGAGGCCGACTGGGACCGCTGCCTGGAGCAGGTGCGCCGGGTGGGCTACGCGGCCTCCACGAGCGAGTCCTTCGACGGGGCCTCCTCCGTGGCGGTGCCCGTCATCGTCAACCGCACGGCCATCGCCGCCGTGTCGATCTTCGGTCCCACCGAGGTCATCGCGCCCCAGGTCGAGCGGCTCGTCCCCGTCCTGGTCGCCGCCAGCCGCCGGATCGCCAGGGCCCACTCGGGCTGACGCCCGCGCCGCCGGTCACCTCGTTCCCGGGAGCGGAACGGAGGCGGCGCGCGAGCCGCCGGCTCCGTACCGTCGAGGTGTCGACGTGGTCCCCGCCCGACGCCCAACCCGAAGCACCACCCCGTCGCAGCCCCCGAGGAAGGACACCCAGCGTGGACGACGCCACCCGCACCGCGGTCGCCGAGCAGCTGCTCGGGGCCTACGAGTCCCGGGAGCCGATCGAGCCGCTGACGGCGACCCACGAGGGCATGACCCTCGAGGACGCCTACGCGATCCAGCTCCTCCAGGTCGAGCGCCGACGGACGCAGGGCCGCGTCGTGCGGGGGCACAAGGTCGGCCTGACGAGCGTGGCGATGCAGCGCCTCCTCCAGGTGACCGAGCCCGACTACGGCCACCTCCTCGACGACTTCTTCCACCTCGAGCACGCGCCGATCCCGGTCGACGCCTTCATCGCCCCGCGGATCGAGCCCGAGGTCGCCTTCGTCCTCAAGCGCCCGCTGAAGGGCCCCGGGGTCACCGTCCACGAGGCCCTGCGGGCCGTCGACTTCGTCCTGCCGGCCCTCGAGATCGTCGACAGCCGCATCCGTGACTGGAGGATCGGCCTGCTCGACACCATCGCCGACAACGCGAGCAGTGGTGCCGTCGTCCTCGGGTCGACCCCCACCGACGTCGGCGCGGTCGACCTCCGCCTCGTCGGGGCGACCTTCCACCGCAACGGCCAGGTCGTCGGCACCGGGGCCGGGGGCGCCGTCCTCGGTTCCCCGGTCAACTCGCTCGTCTGGCTCGCCAACACCGTCGGCGCCCGCGGCATCACCCTCGAGGAGGGCGACGTCGTCCTCCCCGGTGCGGTCTGCGCCATGGTCCCGGTCGCTGCCGGCGACACCGTCACCGCCACGTTCGCCGGCCTCGGCAGCGTCACCGCCCGGTTCGCCTGAACCCCCGACCTCTCCGAACGCACGAGGAGCGCCATGTCCACCCCGACCCGGACCACGGGCACCGCCGCCATCGTCGGCCCCGGCAACATCGGCACCGACCTGATGTTCAAGCTGATGCGCCGCAGCGACGTCCTCGACCCGCGCTGGATGGTCGGCGTCGACC
The DNA here is from genome assembly GCF_042756445.1 of Oryzobacter terrae. GTDB lineage: Bacteria > Actinomycetota > Actinomycetes > Actinomycetales > Dermatophilaceae > Oryzobacter > Oryzobacter terrae. The sequence continues at coordinate 2,233,135 of NZ_CP170578.1, read as the reverse complement.
CGGCCTCCGACGGCCTGCGCCGCGCCCGGTCGCTCGGCCTCCAGGCCAGCCACGAGGGCGTCGACTGGCTCCTCGCCCAGGACGAGCTGCCCGACATCGTCTTCGAGTGCACGTCGGCCAAGGCCCACGCGGCGAACGCCCCCCGCTACGCCGAGGCGGGCATCCTGGCCGTCGACCTCACCCCCGCCGCGGTCGGCCCCTACCTCTGCCCCCCGGTCAACCTCGACTTCAGCCTCGACGCGACCAACGTCAACATGATCACCTGCGGGGGCCAGGCGACGACGCCGATGGTCAAGGCGGTCTCCTCGGTGGTGCGGGTGCCCTACGCCGAGATCGTCGCCTCGATCTCGAGCCGGTCGGCCGGACCCGGGACGCGCGCGAACATCGACGAGTTCACCGAGACGACCTCCGAGGCCCTCGAGGTCGTCGGCGGCGCCGAGCGGGGCAAGGCGATCATCATCCTCAACCCCGTCGAGCCGCCGCTCATGATGCGCAACTCGGTCTTCTGCGCGATCCCGGCCGAGGCCGGCGAGCCGGGCGAGCTCCAGGACCGCATCCTCGCCTCGATCCACGAGATGGTCGCCCGCGTCCAGGACTACGTGCCCGGCTACAGCCTGCGCGCCGATCCCCAGTTCGACCCGGCCCGCGACCTCTGGCAGGGCATGGCCCGCGTCTTCGTGCCGATCGAGGTCAAGGGTCGCGGCGACTACCTGCCCGACTACGCCGGCAACCTCGACATCATCACCGCGGCCGCGGCCCGGGTCGGCGACCTCCTCGTCGCCCACCGGCTCGGGGTCGCCACGAGCTGGAAGTCCTCGAGCGACCTCGGCGACGTCCCCGACCGCCTCGTCGGCGCCTCCTCGCAGGACTCCGACCCGCAGACCGCAGGAGTGTGACGCCATGGGCGACATGACCATCCGTCCCGAGGACGCCCCCACCGTCACCGCCGAGGTGACCGAGTCCGAGGTCCTCGCGAACACCCCCGGCGCCGGCGGCCCGCGCGACCTGCGGATCACCGACTCCACGCTGCGCGACGGCTCGCACGCGATGCAGCACCAGTTCACCGAGGAGCAGGTCCGCGGGGTCGTCCACGCGCTCGACGCGGCGGGAGTCGAGGTCATCGAGGTCTCGCACGGCGACGGCCTGGGCGGCTCGAGCTTCAACTACGGCTTCTCCAAGGTCGACGAGATGCAGCTCATCGCGGCGGCGGTCGACGAGGCCACGCGGGCGAGGATCGCGGTCCTCATGCTCCCGGGCCTCGGCACGGTCCACGACCTGAGGAGGGCGCACGCCGCCGGCGCGTCGGTGGCGCGCATCGCCACCCACTGCACCGAGGCGGACGTCTCCCTGCAGCACTTCGCGGCGGCCCGTTCGCTGGGGATGGAGACCGTCGGCTTCCTCATGCTCAGCCACAAGGCCGCGCCCGCGACGCTCGCCGCGCAGGCCCGGATCATGGTCGACGCCGGAGCCCAGTGCGTCTACGTCGTCGACTCCGCCGGCGCTCTCGTCCTCTCCGACGCCCAGGAGCGGATCCAGGCCGTCATCGACGAGGTCGGGCCGGAGGCCCAGGTCGGCTTCCACGGCCACCAGAACCTCAGCCTCGGCATCGCCAACTCGGTCCTCGCCTACCAGGCCGGCGCCCAGCAGGTCGACGGTGCCCTGTGCGCCCTGGGGGCCGGCGCGGGCAACAGCCCCACCGAGGTGCTCGCCGCGACCTTCGAGCGGATGGGGATCCGCACCGGCATCGACCTCGGCGAGGTCCTCTCGGCGGCCGAGGACGTCGTGCGCCCGTTCATCCCGCGCCTGCCGTGGATGGACCGCGCCTCGATCACCCAGGGCTACGCGGGGGTCTACAGCTCCTTCCTCCTCCACGCGGAGCGGGCGTCGGAGCGCTACGGCGTCCCGGCGCACGAGATCCTCCAGAAGGTCGGCGAGTACGGGTACGTCGGCGGCCAGGAGGACATGATCATCGACATCGCGCTGCAGCTCGCCGAGGAGCGCGACCGCAGCACCCTCCTCGTCGAGCACGGGGACCTGGCCGGGATCGGGGTCCGCTGATGACGACCTCCGCCGCGGGTCCCGGAGCCGCCCCGGCCGGTGGCTGGGACGTCGAGTCCGTCGCCGCCGAGCTGCTGGCCTGCGAGGACGAGCGCCGCGAGCGCGAGCCGTTCACCGATGAGTGGCCCGGGCTCGACCTCGACACCGGCTACGAGGTCCAGGACCGCAACCTCGCCGCGCGACTGGCCCGCGGCGAGAAGCTCGTCGGCGTCAAGCTCGGGCTGACGAGCCGGGCCAAGCAGCAGCGGATGGGCGTGCACTTCCCGTTCGTCGCGTGGCTCACCGACGCGATGATCCTGCCCGTCGGCGACCCCGTGCCGCAGTCCCGCCTCATCCACCCGCGCATCGAGCCCGAGCTCGTCTTCGTCATGGGCGAGCGGCTCGAGGGCCCCGGGGTCACCTGCGCCCAGGCGATGGCCGCGGTCGAGTCCGTCTGGGGCGGGGCGGAGGTCATCGACAGCCGCTACAAGGACTTCCGTTTCACGGCCGGCGACGTCGCGGCCGACAACGCCTCGTCGGGTGCGTTCGTCACCGGTCCGATCGGCCTGCCGCCGAGCGAGCTCGACCTCGCGCTCGAGGCCGTGCTCGTCGAGGTCGGCGGCGAGGTCGTCGACTCGGCGACCGGCGCCGCCGTCCAGGGGCACCCCGGCGAGGCGCTCGCCCTCGCGGCCAACGACCTCGCCCGCCGCGGGCACGCCATCGAGGCCGGCTGGGTCGTCCTCACCGGGGGGATGACCGACGCGGTCTTCGCGCCCCCGGGGTCGAGCACGGCGCTGCACTTCACCCACCTCGGCTCGGTCTTCGTCAACGGCGGGGAGGGCTGAGGACGTGCCGCTCATCGAGGTGACGATGGTCCAGGGCCGCACGCCCGAGCAGGTGCGCGCCCTGATCTCCGCCCTGACCCGGGCCGCGGCCGACACGGTCGAGGCGCCCGTCGAGAGCATCCGGGTCGTCGTGCGCGAGGTCCCCCCCACCCACTGGGCCGCCGGCGACGTCACCATCGCCGAGCGCCGCGCGGGCGCCACCGGATCCGCGGGCGCCACCGGATCCCAGGGCGCCACCGGCGCCACCGGACACACCGGGTCCACGACGACCGACGTGGGTCCCGACCCCGCACCCCCCGGAAGGGCGACATCATGAGCGACCTGATGTTCTTCGGCCACGTCATCGACGGCGAGGAGGTCGAGTCCCTCGACGGCGCCCGGTTCGACGTCGTCAACCCGTGGACGCAGGAGGTGTTCGCGCAGGCCGCCGAGGCCGGCGAGGCCGACGCCGCCCGCGCCGTCGAGAGCTCGCGCCGGGCGTTCGACGAGGGCCCGTGGCCGCGGCTGGGGCGCGCCGAGCGGGCTGCCGCCATCCACCGCCTCGCCGACCTCATGGAGGAGCGCGCCGACGACCTGGCGACGCTCGACTCGACGAACATGGGCAAGCCGTTCGAGCAGGCCAGGCACGACGTCGCCCGCTCGGTCTGGAACTTCCGCTTCTTCGCCGACCACCAGCGCGACCACGTCGGCGAGGTCTACCCGATGGACTCGGGGCACCACTCCTACAGCGAGTTCGGGCCCGCCGGGGTCGTCGCGGCCATCTCGCCGTGGAACTTCCCGCTGATGATGGCGACGTGGAAGATCGCTCCCGCGATCGCCTGGGGCAACACGTGCATCATCAAGCCGAGCGAGGACACCCCCGCGTCGGTGACGCTCCTCGGCCGCCTCGCCATCGAGGCCGGCTTCCCGCCCGGCGTGCTCAACGTCCTCAACGGGCACGGAGCGCCCGCGGGCTCGGCGCTGACGGCCGACGACCGGGTCGACCGGGTGACCTTCACCGGCTCGTCCGGGACGGGCAAGGCGGTCATGGCCTCGGCCTCCGCCCACCTCGCGCCGGTCTCCCTCGAGCTCGGTGGCAAGGGCGCCAACCTCGTCTTCGACGACGCCGACCTCGACAACGCCGTCCACTGGGCGGTCGAGGCGATCTTCCGCAACTCCGGCCAGATCTGCCTCGCCGGCTCGCGCCTGTTCGTCCAGTCCGGCGTCCACGACGAGTTCATGGACCGTTTCGTGGCTGCGGCCGAGGCGCTCACCATCGGCGACCCGTTCGACCCCGCGACCAGGTTCTCTGTGCTCGCGAGCAAGCGGCACTTCGAGAAGGTGCGCGGCTACGTCGAGGGCGTCGACGAGGAGGGCGGCAAGATCCTCACCGGCGGGGTCGACGAGGACGGCTCCTGGCTGGTGCGGCCGACGATCATCACCGACCTGCCGCTCACCGCGCCGCAGTACCGCGAGGAGATCTTCGGCCCGGTCTGCGTCGTCAACCGCTTCGAGACCGAGGAGGAGGTCCTCGCCCTCGCGAACGACACCCGCTACGGGCTCAACGCCATGCTCTTCACCGAGAACCTCTCGCGGGCGCACCGGGTCGCCTCGCGGCTGCGGGCCGGCACGGTCTGGGTCAACTGCTTCTTCATCCGCGACCTGCGCACCCCCTTCGGCGGCGTCGGCGACTCGGGCGTCGGGCGCGAGGGTGGCAACTTCTCGCGCGAGTTCTTCACCGAGCCCAAGGCCGTCGTCATGCAGGTCGACCGCGGCTGACCGGGCGAGGGCTCCTCCGGTCGCGGGTGTCGGTGGCCGGAGGCAGGGTGGTGCCATGAGGAAGCAGCCCGCCCCGCACCAGTGCTCGATCGTCCCGCCGTACCTCCTCGAGGCGCTCGCGGCGTCCGACGACCCGGCCGTCGCGGCGTGGGCGCGGGCGACCCTCGTCGCCGACGACGACCTGCGCCGCAGCCGCCGCACCGCCGAGCTGCGCCCGCCGAGCGCGGCGTCGTCGCCCACCCCGGCCCCGCGGATGGAGCGCGGCACGGCCGAGGCCCCGCAGCGCGCCGTCCACGACGCGAGGGGCGAGACGACCCTCCCCGGCGACCTCGTCCGGGCCGAGGGGTCCCCGGCCACCGACGACCGGGAGGTCACCGAGGCCTACGACGGCCTCGGCGCCACGTGGGACCTGTGGCAGGAGGTCTACGGGCGCAACTCGCTCGACGGCAAGGGCCTGCCCCTCGTCGCGACCGTCCACTACGGCCAGCAGTACGACAACGCCTTCTGGGACGGCACCCAGATGGTCTTCGGCGACGGCGACGGCGTCATCTTCGCGCCGTTCACCCGCAGCCTCGACGTCATCGGGCACGAGCTCGCCCACGGCGTCACGCAGTACACCTCCGGCCTGAACTACCAGGACCAGTCCGGCGCCCTCAACGAGTCGGTGTCCGACGTGTTCGGCGTCCTCGTCAAGCAGCGCCGGCTCGGCCAGAGCGCCGACGAGGCCGACTGGCTCGTCGGCGCCGAGCTGCTCGCCGACGACGTCAAGGGCGTCGCGCTGCGCTCGATGGCCGCCCCCGGCACCGCCTACGACGACCCGCGGCTCGGCACGGACCCGCAGCCGGCCCACCTGCGCGACTACGTCGAGACCACCGACGACAACGGCGGCGTCCACATCAACTCTGGCATCCCCAACAAGGCCTTCCACACCCTGGCCACGACCCTCGGTGGCAACGCGTGGGAGGTCGCGGGACAGGTCTGGGTCGACACCATCACCGGCGACATCTCCGCCGACTGCGACTTCGCCACCTTCGCCGCCCTCACGGTCGCGGCGGCCGCCGCCCGACACGGCGACGGCTCCGAGGTGACGGCGGCCGTGCGGGCTGCGTGGGAGTCGGTCGGCGTGACCCCCGGTTCCACGGCGCCGCGGTCCCCGGGTGGCAGCGACGGCGGTAACGCCGAGGCGCCGTCCACGCCCGCCCCGTCCACGGCGGTCAGCGTCCGGCGCACCGGGGGGTTCGCCGGCCGCACCATCGAGCGCACCGTCACCCTCGAGGAGCTGCCCAACGGCGACACCCGGGCCTGGCAGTCGCTCCTCGCCGACGACCGCCTCACCGCCATCGCCCGTGAGGCGGCCGCGACCCGCCGGATGCCCGATGCCTTCTGCTACGGCGTGCGCTGCGAGACCCCGCCGCTCGACGTCGAGCTCCCCGAGCCACAGCTGAGCGACGACGTCCGCGGCCTCTTCGAGCGCACCCTGTCCCCCGGCGAGGGCTGAGCGGGAGCGGCCTACGATCGGGGCCATGCCCGACGCCGCCCCCGAACCGGACCCCCGCGACCTGCGCCGCGAGCACTGCGACGACCTGTCGTCGGCGACGACCCGCTGGGCCGACAACGACATGCTCGGGCACCTCAACAACGCGGTGTACCTCGAGCTCTTCGACACCGCGATCAACGCCTGGATGGTCGCCGAGACGGGCATCGACGAGCGGGTGGCGACGGCCCAGGGTGTCGTCGCCCAGTCGACGGTCCGCTACTTCTCCGAGGTCTCCTTCCCCGGGACGGTCGACGTCGGCGTGCGGGTGAGGCGGACCGGGCGCACGAGCGTCGTCCTCGAGGCGGCGCTCTTCCTCCCCGGGGTGGAGGAGCCGGCGGCGCACTGCGAGTGGGTGCAGGTCTACATCGGGAAGGAGTCGCGGCGCCCCGTGCCGATCCCCACCGAGGCGCTCGCCGTCTTCGAGCGGTGCCTCGCGGGCCGACCCCGCACCACGACCGCGCAGGACGACGGGGCGTGAGCGCCGACCCCGGTCCCGCTGCCACGCCCCGGCACCCCGTCGCCGACCTGCTCCTCGCGGCCTGGCGCGGCCCTCGCCCACCCGTCGACGGGTCGTGGCGCCGGGTGCCGACCTGGCGCGCAGGGGTCCACGCCGTGGTCTCGGTGACCGGCCGGGCCGTCGTCACCGCCCCCGACGACGTCACCGACGCCGAGCTCGAGGCCCTCGGCGTCGACGGCTGGGGGCACGCCCACGACCCCCGCGTGATGACCCGCCTCGCCGGCCGCGACGGCTGGGTCGACGTCCTCGACGCCGTCCTCGTCGCGCCGGGGACCGGCGAGCCCGACCCCCGCGTCGTCCCGCGACCCGACCTGCGCGACCACCCCCGCGTGCGGCACGCCCTGCCGATCCGCGGGGACGTGCGGGTCCACGGCCTCGAGGCCGACGACGACACCGTCCTCACCCTCGCGACGGGTCTCGGCGGCCTCACCGAGATGAGCCTCGAGGTGGCCGCCCGACACCGCGGCACCGGGCTCGGCACCACCCTCGCGCGCGCCGCCCGCGGCCTCGTCGCGTCCGGCGAGCCGGTCGTCGCGTGCGTCAGCCCGGGCAACGTCCCGAGCCTGCGCGCCCTCCTCCGGGCGGGCTTCGAGCCCGTCGGCTCGGTGCAGGTCTACCTCCCCCGCCGCTGAGGACCGCGCGCCGTCCGCACCGCCGCCGGACGTCCCCGGGAACGGCGGTCACGGCCTCTGAGGGGCCGGGGCGCGTGTCGGGGGTCGGACCGACCCCCTTTCGTGCCGGAAAAGTGTCCACACGGGCCTCCCCGGGGCAAGTCCTGACGGTTCGGACCGCTAGAATGAGAGGTGATCCCGCGCCCACGGCGTTCCACGCCGCGGGCGCGCTCCATGAGCCCCGCCGGGCGGTTCCGCGCGGGGCGCCATATCGAAGGAGACCCGTGGCGGAGCAGCAGCCCGACGAGACCCCCGAGCAGACCCCGGCGGCGGCCACCGAGCCCACCGAGCCGCAGGCGGTCGTGGTCCCCGAGGCTGAGGGCCAGGCCTACGACGCCGGCTCGATCACCGTCCTCGAGGGGCTCGAGGCGGTCCGCAAGCGCCCCGGCATGTACATCGGGTCCACCGGCGAGCGCGGCCTGCACCACCTCGTCTGGGAGATCGTCGACAACGCGGTCGACGAGGCCCTCGCCGGCTTCGCCGACACCATCGACGTCACCTTGATGGAGAACGGCGCCGTCCGGGTCAAGGACAACGGCCGCGGCATCCCCACCGACATGCACCCCACCGAGGGCGTCAGCGCCGTCGAGCTCGTCCTCACCCAGCTGCACGCCGGCGGCAAGTTCGGCGGCGGCGGCTACAAGGTGTCCGGCGGACTGCACGGCGTCGGCTCCTCGGTCGTCAACGCCCTGTCCACCCGGCTCGACGTCTGCGTGCGCCAGAAGGGCCACGCCTTCCGGATGTCCTTCGAGCACGGCGTCCCCACCGGGCCGCTGACGAAGATGGAGGAGACCGACCGCACCGGCACCACCATCACGTACTGGGCGAACGCCGACATCTTCGAGACGGTCGACTACGACTACGAGACGATCCGCGCCCGCTTCCAGCAGATGGCCTTCCTCAACAAGGGCCTGACGATCAACCTCGTCGACGAGCGGGTCACGGCCCCTACCGGCTCCCAGGACCTCGACCTCGACGGCGTCGACGCCGACATCGCGGTCGTCGAGGACCACGAGGACGAGGCCGCCGGCGGCGGGGTCAAGACGACCACCGCGCGCTCGGTGTCCTACCGCTACGAGAACGGCCTCGTCGACTACGTCAACCACCTCGTCACCTCGAAGCGGTCCGACCCCGTGCACCCCGACGTCATCAGCATCGAGACCGAGGACGTCGGCCGCGCCCTCTCCCTCGAGCTCGCGATGCAGTGGACCACCTCGTACTCCGAGTCGGTCCACACCTACGCGAACACCATCAACACCCACGAGGGCGGCACCCACGAGGAGGGCTTCCGCGCGGCGCTGACCAAGCTCGTCAACGACTTCGCGCGCAAGCAGAACCAGCTCAAGGACAAGGACGAGAACCTCACCGGCGACGACGTCCGCGAGGGCCTGACGGCCGTCATCAGCGTCAAGCTCGGGGAGCCGCAGTTCGAGGGTCAGACCAAGACCAAGCTCGGCAACTCCGAGGTCAAGGGCTTCGTCCAGCGGGCCATGACCGAGGAGTTCGGCGGCTGGCTCGACAGCCACCCCAACGAGGGCCGCGAGATCGTCCGCAAGGCGATCCAGGCCTCGGCCGCCCGGATGGCGGCGCGCAAGGCGCGCGAGGCCACCCGCAAGCGCGTCCTCGAGTCGGGCGGCCTGCCCGGCAAGCTGCGCGACTGCCAGGCCAAGGACCCCGCGGTCTCCGAGGTCTTCATCGTCGAGGGCGACTCGGCCGGCGGCTCCGCCGTGCGCGGCCGCAACCCCTACTCGCAGGCGATCCTCCCGATCCGCGGCAAGATCCTCAACGTCGAGCGGGCCCGCCTCGACAAGGCGCTGGCCAACCAGGAGGTCCAGGCCCTCATCTCGGCGTTCGGCACCGGCATCGGTGAGGACTTCGACATCGAGAAGGCCAGGTACCACAAGATCGTGCTCATGGCCGACGCCGACGTCGACGGCATGCACATCCGCACGCTCCTGCTCACCCTGCTCTTCCGGTTCATGAAGCCGCTCATCGAGGCCGGCTACGTCTACCTCGCGCAGCCCCCGCTGTTCCGGATCAAGTGGAGCAACGCCCCGCACGAGTTCGCCTTCACCGACCGCGAGCGCGACGCCCTCCTCGCCGAGGGGCAGAGCAAGGGCCGGCGCGTCCCCAAGGACAACCCGATCCAGCGCTACAAGGGCCTCGGCGAGATGGACTACCAGGAGCTGTGGGAGACGACGATGGACCCCGACCACCGGGTCCTGCTCCAGGTCACCCTCGACGACGCCGCCGCGGCCGACGAGATCTTCTCGATCCTCATGGGCGAGGACGTCGAGTCGCGCCGCAGCTTCATCCAGCGCAACGCGCGCGACGTCCGCTTCCTGGACATCTGAGCCCCACCTTTTCCCGCCTGATGCCAGAACGTTCGGCGAGACGCCCCGAAGCTCGGGGTGCCTCACCGAAGGTTCCGGTGCGAAGCCCAGCACGATCCGAGAAGGAACCTGATGACTGAGCAGCCCCCGGTCGAGACGGACCGCACGGAGCCGATCGACCTCAACACCGAGATGCAGCGGTCGTACATCGAGTACGCCATGAGCGTCATCGTCAGCCGCGCGCTGCCCGACGTGCGCGACGGCCTCAAGCCCGTGCACCGCCGCGTGGTCTACGCGATGTACGACGGCGGCTACCGCCCCGACCGCGGCTTCAACAAGTGCAGCCGCGTCGTCGGCGACGTCATGGGCCAGTACCACCCGCACGGTGACACCTCGATCTACGACGCCCTCGTGCGACTCGTGCAGGACTGGTCGCTGCGCTACCCGCTCGTCCAGGGCCAGGGCAACTTCGGCTCCCCCGGCGACGACCCTGCCGCCGCCCCGCGGTACACCGAGTGCCGGATGGCGCCGCTGGCCATGGAGATGGTGCGCGACATCGACGAGGAGACCGTCGACTTCCGCCCCAACTACGACGGCAAGACCCTCGAGCCCGAGGTCCTGCCGAGCCGCTTCCCCAACCTGCTCGTCAACGGCAGCGCGGGCATCGCGGTCGGCATGGCCACCCAGATCCCGCCGCACAACCTCGGCGAGGTCTCCCGCGCGGCCGAGTGGGTGCTCCAGCACCCGGAGGCCACCCGCGAGGAGACCCTCGCGGCGGTCATGGCCGAGATCAAGGGCCCCGACTTCCCCACCGGCGCGCTCATCATGGGCAGCCGCGGCATCGACGACGCGTACCGCACCGGCCGCGGGTCGATCATCATGCGCGCGGTCGTCGAGGTCGAGGAGATCCAGGGCCGGCAGTGCCTCGTCATCACCGAGCTGCCCTACCAGGTCAACCCCGACTCCCTCGCGCAGAAGATCGCCGAGCACGTCAAGGACGGCCGCCTCTCGGGGATCGCCGACATCCGCGACGAGACCTCGGGTCGCACCGGCCAGCGCCTCGTCATCGTCCTCAAGCGCGACGCCGTCGCCAAGGTCGTCCTCAACAACCTCTTCAAGCACACCCAGCTGCAGACGACCTTCGGCGCGAACATGCTCGCCCTCGTCGACGGCGTCCCGCGCACCCTGCCGATCGACGCCTTCATCCGGCACTGGGTCGACCACCAGGTCGACGTCATCCAGCGCCGCACCGCGTACCGGCTGCGCAAGGCCGAGGAGCGCATCCACATCCTGCGCGGCCTGCTCAAGGCGCTCGACGCGCTCGACGAGGTCATCGCCCTCATCCGGCGCTCGCCCACCGTCGACGCCGCGCGCACCGGCCTCATCGAGCTCCTCGAGATCGACGAGCTGCAGGCCCAGGCGATCCTCGACATGCAGCTGCGCCGGCTCGCGGCCCTGGAGCGCCAGAAGATCATCGACGAGCACGACGAGCTCGACGCGCAGATCAAGGACTTCGAGGACATCCTCGCGACGCCGCTGCGCCAGCGCTCGATCATCTCCGAGGAGCTCGCCGAGATCGTCCGCAAGTTCGGCGACGACCGGCGCACCCAGATCCTCCCGTTCGACGGCGACATGTCGATGGAGGACCTCATCCCCGAGGAGGACGTCGTCGTCTCCATCACCCGCGGCGGCTACGCCAAGCGGACCCGGGTCGACGCGTACCGCAGCCAGAAGCGCGGCGGCAAGGGCGTGCGCGGCGCGTCCCTGCGCGGCGAGGACATGGTCGACCACTTCTTCACGACGACCTCGCACCACTGGCTGCTCTTCTTCACCAACCTCGGCCGGGTCTACCGCGCCAAGGCCTACGAGCTGCCCGACGCGGGTCGCGACTCCAAGGGCCAGCACGTCGCCAACGTCCTGGCCTTCCAGCCGGGCGAGGAGATCGCCCAGGTCCTCGCGATCCGCGACTACGCCAGCGCCGAGTACCTGCTGCTCGCGACGAAGGGGGGCCTGGTGAAGAAGACCCGCCTCACCGAGTACGACAGCCCGCGCAGCGGTGGCCTCATCGCCATCAACCTGCGTGGCGACGACGAGCTCGTCGGGGTCGGGCTCGTCGGCGAGCGCGACGACCTCCTCCTCGTCTCCCGCAAGGGTCAGTCGGTGCGCTTCCACGCCGATGACGCCACGTTGCGCCCCATGGGCCGCGCCACCTCAGGCGTCACCGGGATGAAGTTCCGCGGCGAGGACTCGCTGCTGTCGATGTCGGTCATCGAGGAGGGCACCGACCCCGACGTGTTCGCCATGTTCGAGACCGGCCTCGCGAAGCGGTCGAAGGCCTCGGAGTGGAACGTCAAGGGCCGCGCCATCCTCGGCGTCGCCGTCGCCAAGCTCAGCGAGAAGGGCGGCGACCTCGTCGGGGCGCTCACCGTCGACGAGGACGACGAGGTGCTCGTCATCTTCCAGCGCGGCAACGTCGTGCGCTCGCGCGTCGACGGCGTCCGGCTCACCGGTCGCAACACGATGGGCGTGCAGTTCGCCAAGGCCGGCAAGAACGACGCGATCGTCGCCATCGCCCGCAACCCCGAGCGTGAGGTCGAGGAGGCCGTCGAGGAGGCCGAGGACGCCGCGCTCGCCGACGACGGGTCGCTGCCCCCGGTCAGCGCCGACGCCCTGGTCAGCGGTGACGCCGAAACGGCGGCTCCCGCCGATGCGGTCTCGGACCGTGGCGCGCCCGGTTCGGAGGTCGCTGACGAGGCGACCGATGCCGTACCGTCGGTGGACGACGACGATGCAGGAGGCAAGTGAGTGAGCACGGCAGACCACGCAGGGCGACCCCTGGCGTCCTCTCCGTCCTCCTCCGGGAGCGCGTCCCGACGCGCCGAGTCGCCGGCGACGACGGGCGCTGACGCGGCTGCTCGGCGCAAGTCCGGCCAGCCGACGGCGCACACCGCCCCGGTGCCCGTGACCACGGCGCCCGCCCGTCCGGCGCCGATGTCCCCCGACGGCCGCCCCGCCGACGCCGCCACCACCGGGTCCTCGGGCGCGGCCGGTGCACCTCGTCCGGCGGCCAACCGCCGGGTCCGCCTCACCGTCTCGCGCGTCGACCCGTGGTCGGCGATGAAGATCTCGTTCCTGCTCTCGGTGGCCCTGGGCATCGCCGGCGTCGTCATGGTCTTCGTCCTGTGGACGATCCTCGCCGGCATGGGCGTGTTCGACCAGATCAACGGGGTCATCGGCCAGGTCGTCCAGGACGGCTCGTCGCGCTTCGACATCATGGACTTCATCGGCCTGGGCCGGGTGCTGTCCCTCTCGATCGTCATCGCGGTCATCGACGTCGTGCTCATCACGGCGATCTCGACCCTCGGTGCCTTCCTCTACAACGTGTCGAGCGCCCTCGTCGGCGGGGTCCAGCTGACCCTCACCGACGACTGATCCGCGGCGTGGTCGACGGGGGCCCTCGGGCCCCCGTCGTCGTTTTGGGGGAGGGCCGGGGGATCGGGTAACCTCGTGCACCGCGCCTCCCTCCGTGGGCGGCGCACGCCGATCGGCGGACGGGCCTATAGCTCAGACGGTTAGAGCGCTTCCCTGATAAGGAAGAGGCCACAGGTTCAAGTCCTGTTAGGCCCACCACCCCGATCCCTCACTCCCAGGCGGTGACCCGGTGAAGAAGCTCCTCCTCGTGCTCGCGACGGCAGTCGGAGCCCTTGCGGTCCAGAAGAAGATCTCGTCCAAGCAGGCCGAGAACCGGCTCTGGGCGGAAGCCACCGACTCCCCGAAGAGCTGAGAACGTCGATGACGGCCGGGCGCCTCGTGCGCTCGCGGGTCGGCATCGCCCAGGGGCCATGGCGCAATTGGTAGCGCACCTGCTTTGCAAGCAGGGGGTTAGGGGTTCGAGTCCCCTTGGCTCCACCGCAGGTCAGAGGTCCATTTCGAGTTCAGGGAAGGGCCGCTGAATGTCGCTTGCAGCAGTGTTTTGCAGCAACGCGGGGTCCTCGTCGGTGGTGCTCGTTGGTACGAAGGCCTCGCCAAGCTTGGCGAGGGCTGCCAGGGTGCTGGCGGGGGCGACCTGGGCGTAGATATTCATGGTCACGGCGATCTGGCTGTGGCGAAGGATCTGCATCGTCACGCGCGGGTGAACGTCCAGCTCGACAAGCAGGGAAGCGCATGTGCGTCGGGTCGAGTGGACGGGAATCTCTGGAACGCCGGCGGCCGCGGCACGGTTCTTGAAGTCGCGGTGGAAGTTGCGGGGGTCCACTGGCGTGCCGAGCGAAGAAGTGAAGACGAGTCCGGAGTTATGCCATGCCTCGCCGGCGGCCTTTGCACCGGACGTCTGCTCGTCGCGCCGACGCCGAAGGGCTTGGGCGCAGACGTCAGGTAGCGGCAGGACGGCGTCCGAGCTTCGGGTCTTTGTGCGGGTCCGCAGCAGCTGGTGGCCGACCCGCTGGAGCTGCCACGAGATGCGGGCTTGTCCCGTGTCGAGGTCGATGTCGTCCCAACCGAGTCCGAGGACCTCGCCACGGCGGAGGCCGAGGACGAGCAAGAGGACGTAGGCGGCGTAGAGCGGGTCGTGGTCGGTCGAGGCGGACTGGAGGAACCGGGACGCCTCGGCGGCGGTCCAGATCTTGGCCCTCGGGGAGCGTGGCATGGGCATCCGGACCAGCGAGGCGACGTTTCGATGAACGAGCTCATCACGTTGCGCGGCGCTGAGCGCGGCCCTCAGGACTCGCCACGCCTGGTGGACCGTCGAGTCGCTGGGCAGCTGCCCGCAACAGTCGCCAATAGCGCAGCACTCGGGCTTGGCGCGTCTAGCGTCCTTGCCCTGGGAGCAACACTGGCAGGTGCGGCGAAGCCGGTTGACCCCACCTTGGACGTCGCTGACGGTGAGCCGGTCGAGCCGACGTGTCCCGATGAGCGGGGCGATGTAGAGCCGGAGGCACATCTCGTAGGCCTGCGTCGTCGACGGGGCAAGACCCGGGCGTACAACGTTGTCGAGCCAACTGGTCATGTAGGACTCGACGGTCGGTGACTTCGGCACAACAGGCCCACGACGTGCCCGCTCTTGGAGGGCCGTCCACTTAGCCTGGACATCCTCACGGGTTCGGCCGTAAACATACTTCCGTCGGCGCCGGCCGTCGGGGAGTGTGACCCACACGTAGGCCCGGTAGCCGCCGTTCTTGGTCCTGTAGAACGACCCCTCCCCGTTCAGCCGGCGCAGCGTGGTCATGCGATCGCGTCAGACTCGGCGCATCGCCGCTCGATGTACTCGTCGACCCAGCGCGGCAGAACACGACGAGCGTGTCCGTCCTTAACCGACTTCAGGTCGCCCTGGGCGATGAGCATGCGGACTTTCGTCTCGCCGTAGCCCAGTAGCACGGCGACCTCCGCCACGGTGTGCCACTTCGGAAACAAGCGAACCTCGTCGTCAGTCATGAGCGTGAGTCCCTTCTTCGGTGGCTCGAGCCGGTGGCGACGATCCGGTCGGCCGATCTGTGAGTTACGCACCGCTCACCCGCGGTAGGGGTCACGATCCGTCGGACCCCGACGCTCAGGTCCGCACCCTCCTCGACTGAAGTCCACCTTCCCCGCGGGCGCAGGGGACAGACCCTTCTCATAACCCGACACTTTCTAGTTCGGCCCGTCTGCTGGGCCCCCATCGCATCGCCCAATGGTCAGCGATCGCTCTGTGGCCCGAGAGCGCTTCCTGCAGTCGACTGAGCCTTCCATCTGGTGTCACCCAACATCCCCGCCGCCGTGCACAGGCCCCCCTCGCGGAAGCTCGAAGGAAGAGCGATGGAAGGACAAGAGCGACCGAAAATGAGACCACAATGGAAACGCCGATCGGAGCACTCTGCCTCCGACCGGCCGCTCTACAGGTGACCTTCGATGGCGGTGGGATATGAACCCACGGAGGGCGTTAGCCCTCACACGCTCTCGAGGTCTGCCGCACGATGTTCATCGACGGTCATTGAGCACTAGCAGCCCCTCGGCGAGCATGCACAGGCACCAGCCGGACGGGCGTGAACGACCGCGACTGAGACTAAGACTGAGACTGCGGGGAGCGCCGACCCGGCCCTCGCCGGGGGGGGCGCCAAAGCCTTCCAGCTGCGGCATAGCGCCCACTGAGCGCAACGCGCCCCTTTGGAAAGACGTGCCTCACCCGCGCCGCGGGGCGGGTCCCCCCGGCCCGAGGGACAGCCGCGCGGGTTTCAGACGAACGGTTCACACCCGCGTCTCTTCGCCGCGTGGCGCAACGGCTGCCGGCCCGCGGCGCGCATCTCGACGTGCCTCCTTACCGGCCCATCCGTTGGCAGGCGCAGGTGTCACAACTCCGCCCCTCCCCAGCTTCGGATTCGCTCGCGCCAGGATGGAGGGAGGCGTAGGCGGGGGCGATGCTCGCGTGGATCTGTGGCGAATCGCATCAGCTGACCCCATAACCGCGTAACCCTTCTAGGCTGCGTCCATGGCTGAGGACACACCGGAGGAGTGGGACCCCCCACTGGCAAATCCCAACTCAAAAGGCTGGTTCCCACGACCCCTCACTCACGACTCTCTGAAGCAAGCCTTCTTCGAGCGCTGCCTTGGCGTTGAACGCATGCTCATGCTGCGTGCGGAGTTGGAGCGCCGCATGAACATCGACAACTTCGACTCCGGTCCCGGGTTCGAGGACATCTTGCGAGACGAATTGACCCGGCTGCTTCCTGACAGGTACTCAGTGAGGGCCGGAGTGGTCTCCGATTCTGAGTGGCGCTCGGCGGGCGACTGCGATGTGGTCATCTACAACGCGACTTGGTTTCCGGCGATCAAGGCAGGTGCGGCAGAAGGTTCTCGGCGGTGGCACTATCCGATCGAGGGTGTCTACGGCGTGCTCGAAGCCAAGCAGAGTCTGAACGTCGAGTACCTAGAGGCCGCGATGAAGAAGTTGGTCACCGTAAGTCGGCTGCACGTCGATCCGTCGCCATCCTTCAACCGGGTTGTCGAGAATCGTGGTGGCGCCTTTGCCCGCCCCGACGATGCCTCGCGCGCGTTCACGGCGATCGTCGCCGGCGGTCTCTCGAAGGACGAGGATCTGGAGGAGCTCGTGCACCGCTTCGTCGCAATCAACGGCCAGTTGCCCCGCGTCCACATGGTCAACGCTCTCGTGGTGTTGGGTGCTGGCTACGCCAGCTTTGCTACCACGGACCCGAGAACTGGCCATGCAACGAAAGCACGCCACTCGGTTTTCGACGACGAGCAACCCCTATACCCCACCTTGTTCCGGGAACGCGAAGGCGAACAGTTCAGCGCCTTCTATGAGTTTGTCAGCGATCTGCTTTCCCATTTGACGGGCTCGGTCCTATTCGCGCATGGAGTTGCCCGCAAGTACGGGGCGCAGCTTCGACATGAAACCCCTGTCAACGACGTATGGCATATGTTGCCCCGCTCAGAGGCGAGCCCAGACCTGCAGGACGCTGCCGCCTACGAAGCGGCAGCCACTGCGTACGAAAGAGTCGAGCTCAAGAGGGCCGCGGACGAGGGCGAGGGCGAGGGCTAGCAAATATCTCGGTTCTCGGAGAAGACGAGGCCAACATCTCCCTCGAGCGCTCCTTCACAGATCGCTGCTGACCCACGATGACAGGTATCTGCGTCCCGCTGCACGCGTTGTCTGACGCGAGCCCAGGCCGCACGCATGAGTCAGTCCGACCGGGCGATCCACTCATCGCCCTGCAGGGCGAATCGGAGTGCGTCTCATCGCCGCGATCGGACTCGTGTCGGTCACCGCCGGACTCGGAGTCATCGCGCTCCTGGATGCACCTCACGAACTCTTCGCACTCGTCGGAGCCATCGCCGCCGTCGCCCTGGCAGCCTCGTCTTTCTGGAAGATCTCCATCCACGCCGGGGTGACCGCCGGCTCTGTAGGTGCGCTCGTTGTCGTGTTCGGTGCGTGGGCTCTGCTTCTGTCCCCGCTAGTCGCGCTTGTCGGGTGGGCTCGCGTCGTTCGCCATCACCACACGATCACGCAGGTGATCGTGCGTGCCATCGTGGGCGCTCTCGTCGCGTGGGGGGCGATGACCGTTCTGGTGTAGGTGTCGGCGAGCGGGTGGCAGCAACGGATGTGGGAACATCGGTCTTGCCGCCCAAGGCGCTGCGCACTCCGACTGGTGCCCCCTTGATGCGGTTGTGAACTGCGCGGGTTTCGGCGGAGCGCACGACGTCGGGATGTCATGTCCACTGGACGTTGGACGTGTTGGCATCCTTGATGTTGGCGCCCTTCAAGTTGACGCCTCGAAGGATCGCTCCCTTAAGGCTAGCGCCGATCAGGTTCGCGTCGGTGAAGTCTGCGCCTTCGAGGTTCGCACCAGGGAAGTTGACGTTGCGCAGGAAGGCGCCGGCGAAGTCGAGGGTTGCGCCGTCGAGCTTCGCGCCGGTGAAGTCGGCTCCGCGACAGACACCGTCGATGTTTTGCGACAGGTCGGTGCCTTGGAAGGTTGCCCCGGTCAGGTCGGCGTTGGCGAGTCTCGCGGCGCCGAGGTTCGCGCTCTTGAAGGTGGCGCGCCTGAGAACTGCGCCCTCGAGGTTCGCGCCGATCAGGTTCGCGTCGGTGAAGTCTGCGCCTTCGAGGTTCGCACCAGGGAAGTTGACGTTGCGCAGGAGGGCGCCGGCGAAGTTGAGGGTTGCGCCGTCGAGCTTCGCGCCGGTGAAGTCGGCTCCGCGACAGACACCGTCGATGTTTTGCGACAGGTCGGTGCCTTGGAAGGTTGCCCCGGTCAGGTCGGCGTTGGCGAGTCTCGCGGCGCCGAGGTTCGCGTTCTTGAAGGTGGCGCGCCTGAGAACTGCGCCTTCGAGGTTCGCGCCGATCAGGTTCGCGTCGGTGAAGTCTGCGCCTTCGAGGTTCGCACCAGCGAAGTCCATGTCCCGGAGGAAAGCGCCTGAGAAGTTCGGCCCGAGGACAGCCAGGTCCTCGTCAAGATCCGGTGCCGACATGCTCGGGGAGTCAAGGCCCGAAGAAGGTGGTGTCGACGTGGCCGTCACGACGTTGGGCACGGCTGCCGGGGTGGAAGTGCCGGCCAAGGCAGTGAAAGCTTGGCCGTACTCGGAGAGGTCGACTGCTGACCGCAGAGTCACCAACTCCGCAGCCTTGTCAGCGTCGATCGACTTGATGAGGCGGTACATCGTGTCGAGCGCTCGCCAAGTGAAGTCGCTCGCGTGGTCCTCGCCGGTGGGATGCTTGTTCTGGTTCCGAACGTTGATCAGTTCGAACGCCCAGTTCTTGTGCTCCTTGCCGAGCAGTTTGTCGAAGATGCGGTACCCGTGCTTCGTGAGAAGGATCAGGCACACGCTGATGTCGAGCGCACTCGCACAATCCTCGACGCTGCCTGACTGGGGAAGCCGGTAGAACTTGAGGACGCTCTCCACCGTTGGGCGCAGCTTCTCGTATACGAGAGTCTGCAGTACGCCCTCGGCCCACCAGGAGTCGCCGTACTCTTTCTGGATCTCCTGGCAGATGAAGAGCGACAGTGGCTCGCGAAGGATGCGGAGGCCTTCGGCCACGAGTTTCTCGTTTGTAGACAACTTGACTCCCTTAGCGCGTGTCTCTGGAGGCCCCCGTCAAGCGGAGGGCCGGTCTTGGTTGATGGGGCGAGCATGATTGAGTTGCGGCGGTGACGAAGGGTGACCTGTCGAGCGTTACGACTACTTCGGGTTGCTCGTCTTCTTCATGGTGAAGGCTCCGTCTCCGTGGTTGACCTTGGTGTAGCCGCCGAAGGAGCTTCTGGAGCCGGATTTCTGATGGAGGCGCGCTGCGCTCACGCCCTTGGAGGAGTAGCTGGTCTTGCTGTAGCCGCAGCGTCCGCTCTTCTTTGCCATGGTTGTCCTCTGCATGCCGTTTGTCTGGATGAGCAAAGTCGATCAGGATGACGCACGGGCGGAGCGCTCGTCAAGTACTTCGCGAGTTGCGCCGACGTGATGATGAGCGCCATCGACCAACTCCGAGGACAGCGCCGATCCGGGTGCGATGCCAGCCTCACGGCCCGGTGCCCTGATCGCCGTTGCAGCTTCGCCTAGGTCGCGGTCGACGACGTTGGTGCTCTTCACGGACGAGCGTGGGTGGGATCGGTAGTCCGCCGGCGATGCGGAGCATCCGGAGGCGGTAGTCTCGATCGCGGAGGCCGCGGGCGATGCGGCGGTGGAGCTCGATGAGCCCGTTGACGGCTTCGGTGCCGCCGTTGCTGGCGCCGTCGGTATCGAAGTAGCCGAGGAACTCGTGGCGCCATCGGCGCAGGGTCGCGCCGAGGCGGCCCACCTCCGGGATAGGGCAGGTGCGCAGCGTCGAGACGATTGTCTCCGCGATCGCTCGGCCGGCGAAGTGACTGTCCTGGTGGTACGCGGAGCGGACCCGTTGGCCACACTGCCAGGCGACCTCGACCTCGACGCGCTCGCCCGCTCCGCTCGAGGTAGTTCGGCCCTTCCGGATCCACGTCAGGTTGGAAACCAAGCCGATGGGTTCCGTGCAATAGCAGGCGGAGCGTGGTCTGATCATGCGCATGAGGACCACTCACGAGCATGGGCGCTATTGGCACGACGGTCGCCAGTGTGTGCACTGGCACTGGGATTGCGAGTGCGGAAGCCATTCTCGTGGCGGAGATATCCAATCGGACGCCGAGAGTAACGCGATGCAGCACCGACTGCGCAACACAGTTGGCCACCCCGAGCCCCGGGTATACCAGGACGGCTGTCCGTGACTCGCTAGCGCCGAGGCGAGTTACAAGACAGAAGCGAAGGCGAAGTATCGGCCCCGCCTGTAAGCGACGACGATCCGTACCAGGTCAGCATTCCGGTACCCTCTCGAGCGCTCGGACATCGTCGACAAGGTCGATCAAGGCCCCGAGTCACAAACAGCACGATCGCTCGTCGGCATGACAGCACGCACTGAGGTGCGTCTCTACGCCGCCAGTAGCCCACACGGATCGCGGCATGACCGCGAGTCTCCCCCAAAGTCACGGGGTGTTCGATTTGGGGGGGTTTCCACCGGTCAGACGATCTGAAGTTGCGCAACGACGTCTCGGTATTCACGTTGCATGTCTGCCGTGACCCCGCTCTCCCTTTTGACCTCCTGCCACATTCGCCGAAGTACCTCGTCCGGGATTTCGTTGGTGGCCTCGTCGCACACGCGGCTAGCCACCGTGGTTGCTTCCGATATCTGTACGACCCATTTACGGAGTTCGACGTGAAGGATCGATCCCCACTTTCCGAGTTTCTCGAGGTCACGGATTAGCAGGTTTAGGTGATTCGCGGATCGCGGCACCTCCTCCAGGTATTTGGGACCTCTCCCGGGACTCTTCCCCTCCCCCGTCAGACCACCTCCCGCGCCCCCGGGAAGACACGTCAGTTCTTTGTGAAGCTGGACAACGCGCTCGGTGAGAACCTGTAGGCGCTCGCGCAGAAGTTCGAGGTGTTCTGGCAACAGGTTCGGTGCCAACCCTTCCATCACTGACGCCTGAACCTCCCAGAGGAGGTCCTCTTGGGCCCAGAGGTATCTCCGTTCGGCAAGTTCGCGCCGCCATCCTGCGGCCTTTGTCCGGAGGCGCTCTTGCTTCGCCCGGAGGCGCTCTTGCTTCGCCCGGAGGCGCTCTTGCTTCGCTGCGTCTTTGGTCCTAAGGCGCTCTTGCTTCCGTTGGTAAACGGCCTCAAGCGCCTCGTTCCGGTGATGTGCGGAATCTAGCGTCGCCTTGGCCTGTGCACCGACGGGGCGGACACGCCCATATATGTCGTAGCGGAATAGGGCCACTTGGGCCGCAGACGCAAAGCGGATGGCCTCGTGGCTATAGCCGTTGAGCGAGTAGAAGAGCACCACTTGGCGATCATGGGCTGCGCCGCGCGCATCCCGGATCGCCGGGCTCCCTGTTGGCCGGGCATGGTGCTTGACCTGAGCCACTGCGTCTTGCGCCACTACGTCAAGGCCGCGATCAGCTCCCGCAGCGGTTCGTCTTGCCGTTCCGAAGGCGAGCACTATCTCCATATGCCAACGGGCCAGCTCCTCAGCATCTTGCCAATCTGCCACCTCGATCCGACGTCTGTGCCGGGGAGAGCGGAACTTCGCCTTACTCACGCGGTGACCCTAACGCGCCCACTTGCTTACGACCATCGCGGTGGAGGATAGGACCTGAGGCCCAAGGAGACCCGCACGCGCCTCGGACGCGCCCTCATCTGCGTGAGGAAGGGGCGCTCGTCGGCGCGACAGGGCGGAGCGAGGTACGTCTCTTCGCCGCCAAGCGGTGCCCTGCGTGGCAATGCGTTGCAGTTCAGGGCTGAGCCAGCTGGCGACGGGTCGAAACGCGTGACCGTTCTTTGCGAGGGCCCGATGCTGGCTGAGGCAGGTGACCTCTACTCGTCGCCTTCCTCATCATCGTCGATCTCTTCGAACCAGTAGTCGTGGGTGTTCGACAGATACTCCGCTGCAGATTGGAGGTCGGTCTGCAGGTCGCTGATTTTGGCGTCCAGTTCATTGATTCTGCGTGACAGATCAGCCTCCTCCTCCGCGGTCTCCCAGTCCTCCGCTTCGAGGTGCTCCATCTGTCCTTCGAGCTCGGTGATCTCATCTTCGATTCTGCTGTGCTCGTCCCCAGCGCTGCGCAACGACGACTCTGCTGCCTCGGGCGCGGTGTCGTATCTGATCATGCGGAGCCTCCGTCTGGTCGCGTGTTGGATCCTCAGAGTAGAGGTGGCTCTAGAGCCGTTTACAACGGCATCGGCCGAGCGGTTGCCAGCGGGTTTGCTCTGATTCGCCTGTCTGTATCGCCCTTCGGCTGCTGATCATGCGCCGCGACGGGTTGGATTCGTAGCCACCCGACGCGACATCCAAGAACTCACAAGGGAAGTCGCCGAGCTCCGAGCGGCCGTCGCGGCAACACTCCCGGAGCCACCGACCTAACCTCGGCTGGCCAGCGGAGGATGCGTCATATCGCCGCGGCGCGGCATCACCTCTCACGCGGTCGGCAGTTCGGTGAGAAGGGTCAGCAAGCGATGCCGTGTCGGGTGTCCTGGCCATGGACCCAGTCGTCGATTGTGCGAAGTAGCACGGTGACCACGACTCGGCTTCCCTCGTGCACCACTACCGCCACGGTGCCGCGCTGGTAGACGCGACGGTCAGGTCCGTAGCGTGCCGGCGAACCGTATGTCTGCTCCGGCCGCACCACACAGCGCAGGACGTCGTCCAGGCTGTATCCCAACTCGCTAGCACGGGCCTGCGCGTGCGCGCTGACCACGACGTCGGCTTGCATGCTGAGCCGCTCCATGGCACGGGTGCGGCGCAGCTCGCGCCGGTTCACTGGCCCGCCTCGTACGCCTCGCGGGCGAGCATGGGGTACCAAGTGACCCGCTCGTGACGGTTGCTGAATCCCTCGACGGCGAGGGTGTTGGCGATCGCACCGAATGGTTGCCCCGCGTCCCTGAGAGTCTGGGCCCGATCGCAGGCCGTGGACCACGTGCGGATGATCGTGGTGGGTAGCCACCGGACATCCGTCGGCTGGTCTCCTTGCGGGAGAACACCCTTCGCCTGATCCAGGTCTCGTAGTACGTCCATCCGCCGGTAGATGGGCTTCCACCCTTCGTTCGCCGTTTGGCTCTTGAACCATTCCTCTAGGTCACCATCGGCGCTGCCGACGATGTGGACCGACCCCACCCGCTCGAGCATTAGGCCTACTACGGCTGCCTGCCAGGCGACGTCGGGGCCCAGGGATGAGAGCTGGTCTGCGACGAAGGTCTGCGGGACCTCCGTGGGTCGCTGCATCCCGTGATCCTCGAAGTCTGTGGCTTCCGCCCAGGCGAGTTGTCTGTGGAGCACTGGCCGTCGATCGGGCAGAAGTGCCATGTCCGTGTCGGTTTCGGTGGCGTCGTCCCAGCGGTAGAAGCCACGGCTTAGGAGGTAGTCGTTGAGGTCATCGCGGTTCGCCGATGTGCCGTACGCGAAGGCCGGGCGGAGCTTGCTCATGGGGTGTGTCCTCTGCGTCAGTGCCAGCCCCTGGTGGGCTGCTGACTCTCAATTGTCAGCATGGGGGCGGCTGGCGCAACAAAATGCTTAATCGGTTAGTGCGCGCAGCAAACTAATCCCGCCAACTATTCGCCGGCCGATTCGCGTGCCGATGTAAGACTCTGTTCCACCTGCTTCTTGCGCTCCTGGTCCACTGCGACGGTGTCGGCGGAGCCGCGCCTCGGCGCCGCGAGGTGGCGCCCCGTCGACGTCAGAGGTGGTTCGACATGCGCTGCGCGACTTGAGATGCGGATCCACTCAGCTGCCCCTGGCGAGACGAGGCGCAATTGCCCCAACAAGGGGCCCAAACGGGGCCTTCGTACCTAGGGTGGGACACGAGTTGCCAGGGAGGGCTAACGCGTGGACAACGATCTGACCACTTCGCCGAGCGACGGTGGCGAACTGCAAGTGACACTCGAGGCTGCGCTAGTCGAGAAGGACGCTGAGCGCGAAATCGACAATGCCGTCACCGGTCGTCGCGGCATGGCGCGCAAGTACGTCCGTAGGCTCCGCCGCCGGCACCCCGATGCGACGCCCGCCGAGGTGATCAGAATGCTCGAGCATCACTACGTCACCGCGATCAGCGCCGCAGGTGCGGCCATCACGGTGGGGTCCGTTGCCATCGAGGTCGGTATCTCCCTGATCCCTGGTGGCGGTGCCGTCGCGTCCGGTGGCAAGGCGGCCGCCAAGGGAGCGGGTAAGGCGGCTGCCAAGAAGACCGCCAAGGAGACGATGAAAGCCGCAGGAAAACAAGCGGCCCTGGGTGCAGCGAAGACGGGTGCGCAAAGGGGCGCCGGGATGCTTCCGGCTGGAGATGCGCAACTCCAGTTCGAGATCACTGCACTCTTCGCATTAGCCGTCGCCGACATCCACAGCCTTGAATTGGACCAGCAGCAGGCACACGCCCTCGTGTACGGGCTCGCGAACGGCCGGGTCACTCAACAGCAGATCGCGACGATGGCCACCGACCTGGCCAAGGCGTCGGACGCGGGGCTCGTCAACGTTGGGCAGACCATCGCGGACGGCCGAAAGGACTGGTCGCACTGGGCAAACACGCTCGCCGATTCACTGCCGGGCGGGGAGGCCCAGAGCCTCGTACGAGGAGTCCAAACAGGGGTCCTCGAGGACGTTCGAACCGGACTAGATGGCAAGCAACAGACGGCCGTTGAATACGGTGTCGGCGCCTTGGTAGGCGGAGCGACCAGGTTCGTCTTTGGCCGCGAGGTTGTTGCCGCGTCCCGATCAGCGTTCGAGGAGGCGCCACCAGCGTTTCCGGACCACCTCGGCGTTCCTACCAAGCCCGAAAGGGTCGACGACCAACCCAATCGCGCTCTTGAGGCGCTAGATGATGCCGCGAAGGCGGTCGGGGCAGGTGTGAGCACCGGCGCTGCAGCTGTTGGGACCGGTGCAGTGACTGCTGCTGGAGTAGTCACCCGGCCATTCCGCTGGGTCGACCGCGACGGCGACGGGGTGCCCGACGCACCACATGTGCTCACGGCCGCGAAGGCTGCTGGCCGTGTTGTCCGGCCATTCCGCAGTGTCGACCTCGACGGTGACGGGGTACCCGACGAGGCCCTAGCAGTCACAGCCGTGAGAGGCGTTGGAAAGACGATCGCCTCCCCGTTCAGAATCAGGAGGCTTGGACGCCATGCCCCCGATGGGGGGCAGCCAGAGCCGGATCTTGAACCCGGCGTGGCGACGCCTGAAGAAGAGTGAATCGGACTGCGAACCCGCGTCTCATCGCCGCTTCGGCACCGGTGATCCTCAGGCTGCAACCCGTCGCTATATCCTGAGGAGCATGGCCAAGCGGCGATACGAGTCGTTGGCTCAGGCCGCCGACCGCACTGGCATCAGCGTGAAGACGCTCCGCCGGCGGATCATCGACGGCGAGCTGGTCGCCTACAGGTCGGGGCGCCTGATCCGGGTGGAGCCCAAGGCGGTAGATGCCCTGTTCCGGCAGGTTCCAACGAAGGACAACCCCCGCTAGGTGTAGCCGTCCGACGAAGTCACAATCGAGCCGGTCCTAGCAGGGGCCACTCATGCCGCGACACGGGCTAGGGCGCGCGTGCGCCTCTACGTTCTAACCTCCTCGCTGCTGCCGGGGATGATCAAAACGCTGCGTCGATGGCGGCCTGCTCCCTGTACGCCGTTTCCGGCCCATGCGGTAAGCAGACGCCGATATCTAACGCCGGTTCGAGACCGGCGTTAGAAGGCGCCTGATGGTGGCGACGTCTCGGTGCGAGTTGGCCGCCTTGTACGCCTCGCGCACGAGCTCGGGAACCCTCCCCCGCGTCGGCACATCGAATCCGTTCTCCCTGGCCCATTCACGCATAGCGCTCGGAGTCGGATCGTCGCGACCGGGTGCCGTGACGGATGCGCGCGACTGTCCTTGTGCTTCGGTTCGTGCCGGTCGCGCGGCCGCCACGAATGGTGCGAATGCGGCGCGCAACGCGTCCAGTTCGTCCTCCGCCAGGTCGATCTCGTAGGCAATGCCGTCCAGTTCGAAGCGCACCCCGACGCCCTTGTCGTCTATCTCGACGCCGCTGAGATCCGAGTAGTAGGCGACGACAGTTCTCCGCGCCATGCGTGGCTCCCTTCGTTGACTCCAGACCCTACGGAAGGCTTGCGTTCGTGGCTGCCTAATGCCTGACGAGTCGCCGTAATCGCTCGACGAGAGCGTCGATCGGGACTGTGCCGCTGGTCGGTCCCCAGGAGAGGCGAAGCGCAGCTTCGATTCGGTCCCTGGGAAGCCCTGCTGCCAGGAGGACGTGACTAGGCTCGTAACTCTGACTGGTGCAGGCCGAGCCGTTGGACAGGGCGACGACGTCCTTCAGAGCGACGATTGCTGCTTCTGAGTCCACGCCAGGGATTGAGAGGTTGAGCGTGGTCGCGACTGTCCGCTCTGGATCGCCGTTAAGTTCGGCCCCTAGAGGTAGGAGAGCGGCGAGAAGCTCTTCCTTTATGGCAGCTGCGCGCTCGGCGTTCTGCTTCGATTCCTTGAGCGCGATTGTAGAGGCCAGCCCGAGGCCCGCGATGAGTGCGACCGGCAGCGTGCCCGGTCGTAGCCCCCGCTCCTGACCTCCGCCATGCATCAGCGGCTCGAGTGGTGGCCGTTTGTAGCCGCGTCGCCTCGTAATGAGTGCACCGATTCCCTTGGGCCCGCCGATCTTGTGGCCCGAGATCGAAAGCAGGTCAATGCGCACATTGCGGAGCAGCTCGATGGTTTTCCCGAAGGCCTGCGCGGCGTCGACGTGGAAGTACGCATCAAGCTCGCTCAGGCAGTCGGCGATCCCTTCAAGTGGCTGGATGACCCCGGTCTCATTGTTCACCGCCATCACCGACACCAGAAGCGTGTCGGGCCGAACAGCAGCAGCCACCGCTTCGGACGACACCCAACCACCTTGGCTCGGAGCAAGTAGTTCTACCTCGAAGCCGCGTGCAGCCAAGATCTCGAGTGGCTCGAGCACGGCCTTGTGTTCGATCTGGGTGGAGATGATGTGCCGCTTGCCCGTGGCTTCACCGTGGGCGGCAAGCCCAAGGATCGCTAGGTTGTCGCTTTCGGTTGCCCCGCTCGTGAAGATGACTTCGTCCGGCTTGGCCGCTACGACCGCCGCGATCTCGTCGCGAGCGCGGTTGACCCGTTCCTTGGCAGCCTGGCCGTAGGTGTGGGTGCGGCTCCCGGCGTTCCCGAACTCGAAGGACATGAAGCGGAGCACCTCGTCCGCGACGCGAGGGTCCATGGGTGTGGTGGCGTTGAAGTCCAAGTAGACCGGTCGGTCGGGCTGTGACCGCTCGCCCGCGTTGCTGTCGGTAGGGGTTACTAAGGTCATATCTCGCAGCCTAACCGGTGGTACGGACAGTTGTTCGGACCATGGAGGGCAGTTGTTTGGAAGTTGGGGTCCGTACATGGTAGGACTACTGTATGGCAGAGAGGGGCACGGTGGAAGCACCGCGGGGCGGCCCGTCCATTGGCGTCAGGTCGAGCGAGTTCGAGTATGTCTTCCCGGCGATCCGGGGCATCCAGGCGGGGCACGAGTACTACGTCACGATGTGCCCCTTGCGTCTGATCCCACGCCTGTTCGTGTTCAACGAGGAAGAGCTGCCGCCCGAAATGCGCGCTCAGCGATCGTTGAACAAGGCGCGGGTCCCCGAGATGGCTCGCTACATCGTCGAGAACCCCGACAGCTACACGTTCTCCGCATTGACAGCCAGCGTGAACGCCGAGGTGCGGTTCGAGTCCCTGGCTGGTGGTAAGGGACCTGAGGAG
Source organism: Oryzobacter terrae (assembly GCF_042756445.1). Classification (GTDB taxonomy): domain Bacteria; phylum Actinomycetota; class Actinomycetes; order Actinomycetales; family Dermatophilaceae; genus Oryzobacter; species Oryzobacter terrae. The sequence continues at coordinate 2,205,165 of NZ_CP170578.1, read as the reverse complement.
CGCGTCGGCACGCTGACCATTCCCATGTCAGCCACGTTCGTGATCAACGATGGCCAGCATCGCAGGGCCGCCATCCAGCAGGCGTTGCTGGAGAACCCCTCGATGGGTGACGAGACGATCGCGATCGTGATGTTCATCGACGTAGGTCTGGATCGCTGCCAGCAGATGTTTGCCGACCTGAACCGCTATGCGATCCGCCCGGCCAAGTCGATCGGCGTGCTCTACGACCACCGAGATCCGATGGCCGCCATCTCGCGGCTTGTGGTGTCGCAGACTCCACTGCTCAGCGACTTGACTGAGATGGAGTCCAGCAACCTGGCCCCCCGCTCACGCAAGCTCTTCACGCTGTCGGCGCTCCACACAGCCACGAGTGCGCTGCTGGATGAGCTTAAGCCGGACTCGCTCACCGAGCGCGTCGACCTCGCAGCCAACTTCTGGCGCTTGGTCGCTGAGCAGTTCCCAGTTTGGCAGCAGGTTTATCGCGGTGATATCACAGCCGGTGAGGTGCGCCAAGACTTTATCCACACCCACAGCATCGTGCTGCACGCGTTGGGTCGCGTCGGCAATAGTCTGCTGCGGGAAAGCCAGACCCCGTCTACGTGGGAGACGCGGCTCAAGAAGCTGCGCACGATCGACTGGCATCGCAACAACGCGGAGACCTGGGAAGGTCGGGCGACGAACGCCGGCAAGGTGAGCAAGAGCCGGACGAACGTTGAGCTGACGACGGCGTACATCCGGACGGTTCTTGGCATGCCGCTTCCACCCGACGAGCAGCGTGCCGAAGATGGATTCACGCGAGGAGAGAAATGACGATCAACCTGCCAATTCGACCGCGCTCAGCGTTCGATGATCTCGGGTTCGCCGGTTCCGTCGATGCGCTTGTGGCGCAGACGCAGGAGCTCTACCTGGCCGATGGGGTGCCGTGGGTTGTTGGCTACTCAGGGGGCAAGGACTCGACCGCGGTACTCCAGATCGTGTGGAGAGCTCTTGCTGGGCTGGAACCGGAACAGCGCACCAAGCCGGTGCACGTGATCAGCACCGACACATTGGTGGAGAACCCAGTGGTTGCGGCGTGGGTGACGCACTCGCTCGACGTTATGGCCGCAGCGGCCGAGGAGCAGGGATTGCCGCTCACGCCGCATCGGCTGACGCCGACTGTGTCGGACACCTTCTGGGTGAACCTCATTGGCCGTGGTTACCCGGCTCCACGTCCGAAGTTCCGCTGGTGCACCGAACGACTCAAGATCAAGCCCTCCAACTCGTTCATCCGCGAGATGGTGCGTTCGCACGGTGAGGCCATCCTCGTACTGGGTACTCGCAAGGCGGAGAGCTCCGGCCGCCACGCGCGCATGGCGAAGCTTGAGTCCCGACGTGTACGTGATTTGCTGAGCCCTAACGACTCGCTGCCTAACGCACTCGTCTACTCGCCGGTCGAGAACTGGTCGAATGATGACGTCTGGACCTTTCTGATGCAGTCGGCGAACCCCTGGGGCTACTCCAACAAGGAGTTGCTCACCATGTACCAGGGCGCCTCTGCGGACGGGGAATGCCCGCTGGTGGTGGACTCCAGCACGCCAAGCTGTGGTGACAGCCGCTTCGGCTGCTGGACTTGCACGCTCGTCGAGAAGGACAAGTCGATGTCCGCGATGATCCAGAACGACGAGGAGAAAGAGTGGATGCTGCCGCTCCTGGATCTGCGTAACGCGCTGGACGTTGCAGATGACCGACACCTCCGGGACTTCCGTCGGATGAACGGCTCTGTGCAGCTGTTCCACGATCGGCCGATTCACGGTCCGTACACGCAGGCCGCCCGTGAAGACTGGCTGAAGCGGCTGCTTGAAGCGCAGGCCTGGATCCGTGAGAACGGTCCGGAGTACGTGAGGGCGCTCGATCTGATCACGCTGCCGGAGCTCGAGGAGATCCGCCGCATGTGGGTGGTGGACAAGCATGAGTTCGAAGATCACCTGCCTGGCATCTACGAGGGGGCAATAGGCGAGGGGTATCCGGGACGTCCCCTCGACGAGCACCTGCCGTTGGGGCCGGACATGATCGAGTCCCTCCTCGAAGTGGTGGGGGAGGATCGCCTCCACTTCGAGTTGGTGCGCGAGCTTCTCGACGTTGAGCAGCGCCACCGGGCGCAGGTCCGTCGCGCGGGTCTGTTTGAGTCGCTGGAGAAGGCTTTGCGGCGCGGCTTCTACGACGATGAGGAAGACGCGACATCCCGAGCGCACAAGCGGAAGGCGGCCATCGATCGGACACCATCTGACGCTGAGGACGGGTCTCCGGACCCGCTCGACGTGGCAGACGGGTACGTACGCATGGCTTCGGAGTCGGCCCAGTGATCCTCAATCGGCTGGTGCTCCACAATGTCGGCACATTCGCAGGGCGTCACGTCATCGACCTCACCCCGCCCTCTGTCGATAGGCCGATCGTGCTTGTCGGTGGTCTGAACGGCGCCGGCAAGACCACCATCCTGGAGTCCATCCAGCTGGCGCTCTACGGTTCCTTGGCGCATGCCTCCGGACGCCGAAATGGCAGCTACGAGAACTACTTGCGTGGTCTCGTCCATCGCGGCGTCCCGGCCAGCGAAGGTGCGGCCATCGAGCTGACCTTCACCGCCCACCAGGAGGGTCGTGAGTGCAAGTACTGGATCAGAAGGAGCTGGAAGGGCGCAGGTGCCTCGATCCGCGAGATCCTGCTTGTGTCGGTTGACGAACGCCACAACCAGGCGTTGACCTCGACTTGGAGCGAGCATGTCGAAACCTTCTTGCCTCGCGGCATCGCTGGCCTGTTCTTCTTCGACGGTGAGCAGATCGAGGCGCTGGCAGACCTTGAACGGTCCCGTCAGGTCCTCAGCTCAGCCCTTGCGGCGTTGCTCGGTCTCGACCTCGTGGAGCGGTTGACGACGGACTTGGCTGTACTGAAGCGCCGGCACCGCAGCGAGCACGTGCCCGACTCTCTTCGTCAGGCAGTGGAAGACAAGAAGCAACTCGTCACGGCTCACCGTCAGGGCGAGGAGGCTGCCACCGAAGCACAGGCGGCCCGCCTAGCGGAGCTTGAGCGCTCGCAAAAGTTTTTCCACGAGGCGACTGAGGCGTACCGAGCGGCCGGTGGGGATCTGCTGGAGCAGCGTGAGACTGCCGAATCCACCGCGGCCATGGTGCGCGCCGGTCTGGCTCGCTGCGAAGACGAAATCCGACACGAGCTCGCCGAGGCGTCGCCGCTGCTACAGCTGGGTGGGCTGCTTGGCCAGCTCGGTGAACAGGTACGGGTGGAGGCCAACGCGCAGCGCGACACCTTGCTTGTTGAGGCCTTCATGGCCCGAGACGACGCGTTGCTGCAGAAGCTCACGGATGCCAAGGTAAAGGCATCGACACTGACCGCTGTCGAGCAGTTCCTTGCGGACGACCGAGAGACTCGGCGCAGTTCCGCAGATGTCGAAGCGATCGTTGGGTTTCCCGATCCTGTCGCGCTTGAGGGACTTCTTGCCTCAACGCTGCCCGAAGCCCGAACTCGGCTCCAGTCGGCCGTCGACCGGCGCGCCATGTTCAAGGCGGAGCGCGAGCAGGCCGAGCGCGTGCTTGCGGCAATCCCCGATCCTGAGGCGCTGGCTCCGCTCAATGCCAAGCGCGAAGGGGCGCGCGATCTGCTCTACCGGGCGGAGGCCGCCTACTCGGTAGCGACGGAACTGCTCAACAGCGCGCGGACCGACCGCGCCAAGGCGCACGACGCCTACGAGGCGACGCTCGACAAGGCGGCACACGCCAACCTGGCCGCCGATGATGATCGACGCCTCGTCGAGCACGTCGACCGAGTCCGGGCAACCTTGGAGACCCTGCGCGTGGCCGCGACCCGACGCCACCTGGAGCGCATCTCCCAATTGGTGATGGAAGCGCTCGGCATGTTGCTCCGCAAGGAGAACCTGATCACCGACGTACAGATCGATCCAGACACCCACGACGTGGCCCTGACGGGCGTTGATGGCCACAGGCTTCCTGCGAAGGACCTGTCCGCGGGGGAGCGCCAGCTCCTTGCTGTTGCACTTCTCTGGGGCCTTGCCCGGGCAGCCGGGCAACCGTTACCGGTTGTCATCGACACGCCACTTGGGCGCCTCGACGGCACTCACCGCGAGCACCTGCTTGAGCGCTACTTCCCGCAGGCCAGCCATCAGGTGATCCTGTTGTCTACCGATACAGAGATCGACGAAGTGGCGTACGAGCGCATGGCCCCGCGCGTGGGTCGCGCCTACCACTTGGAGTTCGACGCGACGACCAACGCGTCGTACGTCGTCGACGGCTACTTCTGGAGCGAATGATGGCGATTGAACACATCCGGCTCTCCCAGCAGGCTCGGGACCAGCTCATCACCCTCAAGCGCCGGACCGGTATCGCACATTGGAACGTCTTGTGCCGGTGGGCGTTGTGCCGCTCGCTTGCCGAGCCGGCCAAGCCCCCGGCCATCAAGCTGACCCTCGACAGCAACGTTGAGATGAACTGGCGAACCTTCGGGGGCGACCTCGGCGACGTGCTTTGGGCAGCAATGCGACTGCGGTGCCACAACGACGGGCTTCCGCTCGACGAGGAGACCCTCGCCCAGCAATTCCGGCTCCACCTGCATCGTGGGATCGGCTACCTCGTCGGCGATCCGCGCGTCACCGACGTTGCCGGCCTTGCCAGCGTCGGGCTAGGCGAGTCGCCAGCCGCATGAGTTCGCCGCCCGTCGCGCGTCATAAGACGGCGCTTACCCGGGTCGCCCTATCTCGACCCTTGGCGACGGCTGCCGCAGACGGGTTGCTCGCCGTCGGTGAGTCGATCTTCGACTACGGGTGTGGCAAGGGTGACGACATCCGTCACCTCCGAGCCCTTGGCTATGACATCGATGGTTGGGACCCGACTCACCGGCCAAGGGCGGAACGTCGTCCTGCCCACGTCGTCAACTTGGGCTACGTCATCAACGTCATCGAAAGCCCGGGAGAGCGCGCGGAGACTCTCCATTCAGCCTGGAACTTGACCGAAGGCGTGCTGGTTGTTTCGGCGCGCATGACATGGGACGCCCGCGACCTGGTGGGCCGACCGATGGGGGATGGGCTCGTCACTCGCACGGGCAGCTTCCAGAAGTTCTACGAGCAATCGGAGCTGGCCCGTTGGATCGAGGAGAAGCTCGGTGCGCAGCCGCACGCGGCAGCGCCCGGCATCTTCTACGTGTTCCGCGATGACGCGGCGGCCCAACGTTTTCTGGCCTCACGGGTCTACACCTACCGGCCTCGAGTCACCATCGACCCTCAGCTCCAGTACGAGGCCAATCAGCTGGTCCTCGAGCCCCTGTTCGCGTTCATGCGGCATCACGCGCGGGCACCGCGACCATCCGAGCTCCCGGCTGACGCCTTGCAGACCATTCACGAGGCGATCGGCAGTCTTGGCCAAGCCCGGCGGCTGATCCGGCAAGTCACCGAAGACTCCTACTGGGACGAGGTCACCGCTCACCGACGAGCTGAGCTGCTTAACTACGTGGCGCTCTCGCGGTTTGGGCGCCGTCCACGCTTCTCGCAACTCGATGAATCCCTAGGCCGGGATATTCGCACCTTGTTCGGGACCTACGCCGAAGCTTGCGTTCAGGCAGATCGGCTGCTTCTGGCATGTGGCGATCAGGCGATGCTCTACGTCAACGCGCGCAGCTCGAAGGTAGGGAAGCAAACCCCGAGCGCGCTTTACGTTTATCGCTCCGCCATGGCCGAGATCCCGCCGGTGCTTCAGGTCTACGAGGGGTGCGCACGCGTGCTCGCCGGGACGGTCGACCAGGCCAACATGATCAAACTGTCGGTGACCCAGCCTCAGGTCTCGTACCTAACCTATCCCGACTTCGACCGTGATCCTCACCCGACGCTTCGCTCGGCTATAACGGTCAATCTCCGGAAGCTCACGGTCGAGTGGCGGGACTACAGCCGATCCGAGAACCCACCCTTGCTTCACCGCAAGGAAGAGTTCCTCGGGGGCGACGACCCGCGCCGTCCCCTGTACGAGCGGCTAACCCGATCCGAGATGCGGGCAGGGCTCTATGAGAACCCGGAGCGAATCGGCACGCTGAACGGTTGGCAGGCGACGCTGGCCGCAGCGGGCGTTGCGTTGCGGGGCCACCGCCTCGTCAGAGGCTGACCCCGACGCGGGCAGCGGTCACCCCCACGTGACGCCGCCTAGCAATTCGTCCACCGATACCGGCTTGGCGCCGCTGTCGTCGGCGAAGGTCTCCGTCACCAGATCGATGACTACCAGCGCGGCCGGCCGGTGGCGCACGTTGACCTGCTCCTGGATGTACTCCAGTCCGCCGTTGGCGTACTCCTCGAAGATCTTGAACCGCTCGTCCATGCGGGTGTCATCCATGATCTCCGGGTCGTCCACGACGTTGGCGGCAATCATGTTGATAAGGGTGTCGCTGAAGCCAGGTGCCATGAGGACGTCGCTACGGATCGGGTCGCCCGAAGAGGCAGTGAACGGCACGCGCCGGTCCTGGCGAAAGCCAACCGCTGCGGCGAACAGCAAGATGTCGCGGTAGGTCGGGAACTTCCCCTCGGTCTGGAGCTCCAGCATCAGGGCCTCGTGCTGCTGGGGTCGGCGAGCCCGGACCTCGCCCGGTGCAGTCGTATTCACTTGATCACCTTCAGCTCGGAGTGGTCAGTCTCGGCCGACCGGATGTACGGGTAGGAGATGCCCTCGAGTTCGATGTCGTCGGCCACCTGGCCGGCGGCGGTCGTGTGGGTCTCGATGACCCCGAGGTGACTGACGTAGGGGAGCAGTTCGGTCACGACGCGGCCGAGACCCTGGCTCTTGCTGACCAGCACCACGAGCTGCGGCGCCATTTTGGCGAGCGCACGGGAGACGGCCTCCTGGTAGTCCTCATCGAGTGAGCCGAACGCTGCGTCCATGACGATCGGGAAGGTTCCGGCGTCCTCCGCGCCGGCACCTTCCGCCCGCCGCTCCTGCCGGATCTCCCGGGCCAACTTCGACACCGCGGCGACGAAGCTCAAGCTCAGGATTTGATTCTCGCCGGTGGACTTTGGGACCGGTAGCTCGACCCCGTTGACATCCTTGTGGAGCGTCAGCTCGAAGCCCTCGCTGAGTGTCGGGACGTGCGCCTGATGGGTGATGCTCTTGAAGACGGCCTTGAGTTCGGCGTCGAGGCGGAGGCGCATGTCCTCTTCGCGGATGGCGAGGATCTCTTCCAGCGCACGTCTTACCGAAGTCACCAGGTCAGACCTTGACCGGGCCTTGTTGGCGAGTTCATCCGTGACCTGCGCCCGCGAGCGCTCCTTGGTCTTCTGCTCGATCTCCTTGGCGACGTTCAGCAGTTCGGTCTCGATGGAGCCCTTGCGCTGGTTCTTGACCGCCATCCGGCCCTCCAAGTCGAGCCGCTTAGTTTCGAGGTTCTGCACACCCTCCATGCGGTTGTCCTTGAGCTTGCCGTCGAGCTCCGACTTCCGGGCCTCAAGACGTGCCACGCGCTCTCGCTCGATACCGATGCGGTTCATGAGGGTGGCCAGTGCCTCACGGAGTCCTTCACGGGCGTCCGCCAGGGGGGCGATCTGTCCGCTGACTCGCTGCCAAGCCGTTTCGACGGCTTGCAGGCCTGCCCTCTGACGCCATTGCTTGACGTGCTCCCACGACTCGGTGTGCTCGGCCAGCGGGGTCCCACAGATGCAGGCCCCTTCGTCCAGCAGCTTGTCGACGAACTCGCGCTTCAACGGCGCCGGCAGCGCACCCTTCTGGTACAGGGCCTCGGCCATGGTCTTGGTGGCCTCGCCGAGGGTGTCCGTGAACGCCTGGAAGCCACGGGTCGCTACCAGCACATGGCGCTCGTTCAGCGCAGCGTCACGCGCAGCTCGGGCCTCCTCCAGCTCCTTGGAGACGGCGTCGCGCTCGGCCTGAATAGGGGCGGCCTCGGCGTGCTGCCGGAGAAGGTCCTCGGTGCGGCTCCGCTCTTCATCGAGCTCGGCCAGGTTGGCCTCGACGACCTTCAAGTCGTCCTTGGCCTTGGCCTGCTGGTCAGTGAGAGTGTCGATCGCGTCCTGGATGGCGCTGGCCGTCGCGCCGCCATGCTTCTTGAGGTCGTCGGTCAACCGACGGTTGACCCGCGGCAGGTGAGCGATCGCCCGCTCCACTTGTTCGAGGTCAAGCAGCACCTTGATGTCCTTCTGGACCTCGGCGTACGCGCCCTTCTTCACCAAGTTCTCGATGCGCTCACCGTTGAAGAAGAAGAAGCGGCTGACCCCGACCGGCAGGATGCTCAGGATGGTCTCCTGAGGTGCGTGGCTGACCTCGGAAGAGCCGTCGGCTTTGGTCGTCCAGAGCTGAAGCTGGGCCGAGAGTGGCCTCTGATCGTCGGACTCCTTGCGCAACGTGGCGCTGCGCAGAAGTCGGTAGTCCTGCCCCTCGTGGTCAAACCGGACCTCGACGGCGACCTCGATCGAGTCGCCGAGCGGCAGGGCTCGCCACACGCTGTCGGTGACCATGCGGTCTTGCTGCTCGACGTCCTCGGACATGTTGCCGTAGAGGCCCCAGGTGAAGGCGTTGAGGAGGGTTGTCTTGCCCGCGCCGTTGGCGCCGAACAGCAGCGTGACCGGCTTGATCTTGTCCGAGGTCAGGTCAAACGCCTGGACGCCCTTGAACTGGCGGAAGTTGGTCAGCGTAATCGACTGGAGCTTCACGGGAGGATCTCCTTGACCGCAGCGATCAGATCGTCGGTCGCGTCGTACGCCGTAATGTGCAGCTTGGCGCGCTCGATCTCAAGGACGCGCTTGAGCAGCGCCCGCTGCTCGTCGCTCAGCTCCTCGAGGACCTGCTTCTCGGTGCGGCTCACGCTGCGCCCTCCTTGTCATAGCTCTTCATCATTTCGCCCCTTACATGTCCATGAGCTGGTAGCGCTCCTTGAGCGGTCGCAGCACCTGAAGTGTTGTCTCGTAATTCTCGGACAGCTTGCCGAACTCGTTCGCTCGTTCGAGTTCACGAACGAGCAGTGCCCGTTCGACGTTGAAGTTGATGCTCGTCCCCGCTGGAGGGACGGCGAGGTAGTCCAGGATCACGGCGCGATCCTTGCCAGGGGCGAGCCGCAGGAGCCGACCCCGGCGCTGGATGAACTGCCGGGGGTTGCTGCTGCTCGCCAGCAGATATCCCGTGCGGGCATCCGGAATGTCCACACCCTCGTCCAGGCAGCGCATCGCAACCAAAGCCCGAAGGTCGTCGCCAGCCCCAAACCGGCGAAGCAGGACCTTGCGCTCTGGGCGTGGCGTTTCCGAGACGTAGGGGTGGGCGGAGAGGTGCAACTGATTCCCGACGAGGTTCATGACCTCCTCGACCTGCTTCGGCCCTGGTTCCTCACCGGGCTCGGCGGGTCGCCGACCCTCGGCGCAGTAGATGAGCTGGAACCAGTCATCACGACGGGCGTCCAGGTCCGCACGAAGCGCCGCCAACTTTCCCTCGGCGTGTCCCAGCACGCCAGCTCGCTGGCGCAGCAAGAAGCCGAGTGGCGAGTTCGGGTCAGCGTCTTTGAGGTTGTCGCCCGACGCAATGCGGGTCGCGATCTGGGCCGATAGGCCGACGTACAAGGCTGTTTCGGCGTCATTGAGTTCGACGAGGCGAGGCAGGTACTCGTAGCGGGTGAGGGCGCCCATCTCGATGGCCTTGCCGAGACCCAGCTCGAAGATGATCGGTCCGAAGTAGTCGATGAGGGCGTCGGTGCCGTCGTCATCGAACCAGCGCTCCGGCGTTGCCGAGAGTGCCAGCCGATAGGTGGCGTTCTCGGGGAGCGACGACTGGTAGGCCGCCGACCCGAGGTTGTGCGCTTCGTCCCCGATGATCATGAGCGGCAGAGTGATTCGGGCCAGCACCGACTGGAACTTCTCGCCCGAGAAGGAGGCGTTGGTCGCCACCAAAGCCACGATAGGACGCTGACCCATGCGGGCCGCCGCCAACTGCTCCTCGACGAGGGGCAACCACCTTTGGCTGCTCTCGTAAACCGCGATCGGCCGAACGCCGAACCCTTCGACCTCGGTGATCCACTGGTCGACCAGGTGAGTCAGCGGCGCGACGATCAGCACGACGAGGGGCTGCTCACGCTGGCGCAGCACGTTGCCGAGCTGGGTGGCGGCGATCATGGCGGTCTTGGTCTTGCCGGTGCCGGTGGCCATCTTGAGGATGCCGCGACCCTGGTGGCCGAGCCAGGAAGTGACTGCTTCGCGCTGGTAGTCGCGCACGGTGAGCCAGGCGGGCAAGGTCAGTCGGGTCGGCTCGTAGACCTCGGCCGGTGTGGGCGTCAGCGCGTTGTCCGTTCCGGGAAGGTCCCTGGGTGGTCGGTCACTGCCGAGCTTGACCAGCCGCTCGCGGGCCACGTCCGGGAACCGCTCGACTGAGAGGTGGGGGGTCTGGTTGGACCACAGCGCCTGGAAGTCGGCCTCGAGTCGCAGCGCCCGCGTGCCGTCTCCGGCAACCCAGCCCCGATACACCTCGACCGACTCGAAGTTGGCCATAAGGCCGCCGAAGGTTTCGTTACTGCTGCCGGTGAAGCCGACCAAGTCGCCAAGGTCGTCGCGGAAGATGCCGATCTTCTCGTGGTAGATCCCGACCCGCCCTTCCTGCTGGACAAAGGCCAGCTTGATGTCGAGCCGTCCCTCGGCGATCAGGCGACCCAGCAGTCCGAGCCCGTCGAGCACCGTCTCAGGCTGGTCCTGCTCCAGCTCGCGCATCGTGGCGCGTTCCAACACTGCCCGAACGTCGTACCCGCGCTCGATGTCGACGACATCGTCCTCGTTGAGGTGAGGCGAGGCAATGAGCCGCATCGATCCTCCCCGAGCCGCGAAGATCTCGATCCCGCGGGCGTAGAGAGCAAGGCTGGTGGATGTGAAATAGCCGACGGCGCGGCTGTAACTGGCGGCGACAGTGAAGGCGGGCACGAAGAAGGCCTTGACGACGTCTTCCTGGTCACTGCGGTATCGGTCGCTAAGGGGAAGCGACCGAAGGCCCCGAGGCGCTTCATCGGTCACAGGAGATCCAAGATCTCGTCGACGTCGGCCCGGTGCTGCACGTTGGTCGGCACGTGACCGATCTCCAGGTACTCGCGCACCGATGTGAGCAGCTCCGCGATGTCGTCGTCGCCGCGCTCGCGGTACCCCCCGATGATGCTGGTTACGGGGGAGTCGTCGGGCAGCCGGAGCGCTCGGGCAAGGGCCAGGCGGGCGTCCTCCCGGTCGATGACGGCCGGTGCTCCAGCGAGAGACAAGGCGTCCGCGAGCGGGTTGTCGATCAGTTCACGAGCGAGTTCGAAGGAAAAAGTCGCGTCGTCGTGCACCACGAGGAACGCCTCAGCCCCGGCAGCGACGTCCTCGGCCATGAGGAAGCGGCGAATGGTGCCGAACGAGGGCTGCAGTCCCGTCCAGGCAACGGACTGCGGTCCGAGCGGGTTGTCGAGCTGCCGCGTCTCGCCGGAATGCAGGTCCAGGACCGTCGCGATGGCATGGGGAGCGACTGAGCCACTGCCACGCAGATGATCCGCGCTGATTCGTACCCGGTAGGCCCACGCGCCGGGTCGCCGGAACAGTCGGCGGGTGCGCTCAGGGGCCTTACGTGCGCCCTGATCCTGGGTAGCCAGCTGGACGATCCCGTCCTTCGTCGCGAACGGAGCCGCGCCGGCATAGGCCACCACGCTGCTGCCGCTGACGCTGTAGCGACTGGTGATGAATTCGACCAGATCGGTCAGCTTGACTCGACCACCGCCACGGGCGACCTGCTCGCGGATGACCGACCGGATCCCGGCGTAGGCGTCGAGACCCCACTCCTTGAGGGCCCATCGATCGCGGTCGACACGCTCGAAGCGGTCATCTCCGTTCAGCGCGTTGCTCAGCGAACGCGGACTGCGGTCGAAGACGAAGCGGTCGACGATTTCCTGCGTGCTGAGCGGCGAACCGTCAATCGACAGGACCGCGGCAGCGTAGTCGTTCACCGAGGAGGTCCGGGTCAGCACGAAGTTGCCATCGACGATGTACCCGCAGTGGGTGATCCAGGCGGCGGTGAGCTCGGTCTGCTTGTCGGGGTGGCTGCTCTCGATCAGGTCGAACTCGTCGATCCGCACGACCCCGTACTTGTCAGCGCGCTCCTGCAGCAGCGTCTGCGTCACCGTCGCTGCAGCGGTCATCGTGGGGACGACACACCATCCATCCTCGATCTCGTACGCGTCGTCGAGGCGATCGAGTACGCGCCAGGCTGGCTGACCGACCATCTCGACGTTGCGGCCGAGGGCCGGGATGAGCTCGAGCAGCTCGTCGAGCGGCCGGATGGTGCCGATGAGCGAGCGGGCTGCCTCGGCGACCTCGGCCAAGGCACCGCCTTCCGAGATGAAGCCGAGCATCGTGCCGGTCGTCTTGCCCTCGATCTGGCGAATGCGTTCGCGGGTCACGTCGTTCTTCTGGCCCAACTGGTCGAGGGTCATCGGGGTGTCGGCGAACAGGCGGGCTCCGAGGATCTGCGCCGCCCGCGGGTCGAGCATGTGGAGGGCGTCGTCGAAGCGACCGGCGATATCGAGTTCCAGCTCGTCCTCGCTCAAAATCTGGTCGACCGTGAGCGACTCGATGCGCTGGCGAGCCTTGACAATCTCGTCGGGGGTGCCGGGGGGCAGCGGAGCGCCGAGCAGCGCGTGGCCGGGGAAGCCGACGGTGGCGAACCAGGTGGCGACCGTCGACAGGTCGTCGTTCAGGGCGAGCAGCCAGCCCGGCATTCGGAGTTCGTCGAACGACCGCGGCGCCATGGTTTCAAAGGCATCGGAGAATGAGGTCACCGTCGGGGTCGGCGCGGACGTGCTGGCGTCGGCGAGCGCTTGCAGGATGGCGTCGATGGTGCCCACGCCGACCTGGCGCCAGCTCATCATGTCGTCCACAGTCGTTCCCGCGAGCGCGCCGGCCTGGGTGAATTCCTGGCGATTCAGGGCGTTCGCTGCCCGGCCGGGCAGCTGGAGCAACCGCAGATCCAGGTCGGGGGAGATCCCGGGAAAGATCTGGCCGACGGTCCACTGCGTTAACCGCTCCATGGCCAGCTCGGAGATCTGGGCAATGATCAGCCGCCGCCTGACAGTGTCGGCATCGTCGATGGGCTCCTGCCACCACGGTCGGCCTTCCCCACGCCACTCCAGGGTGCCCTTGAGCCACGGAAACGCGTCGAGCCAGGTGCGCGGTCGCACATCGTCGAAGTCGAACGAGAAGTCCTCAGTCATGCGGTGGTCATCCCCCTTCAGGATCGGCGGCTCTTCCTACCGTTCGGCACCGACAGATCCATCTTGGTCTATTTGCTGATGGTTGGTGTCGGGTTCCCGGCACCTACAGCCCACCGGTAGGAATGAAGGGGGTGTGAGGGGCCAACTGCTTGCAGCAGCACCGCATGACCGGGGTGGTGCACCGGGTCGGGCTGCGCCACTCCCTTTCCCCGCAGCGGGGCAACCCGCCCCGTCATCAGACGCGACCCACTGAACGGGGCCGCACCTAGAGATGGAGGTGCAGCCCCTGGCTGCCAGCTATCTGGCGCGCTCGCATGTCGAGCGGTGCCTGCAGGACTTGTGGAGCGCCGAGCGGGTGCAGCCCGATGCCGACGCCGACTACTGCTACCGCAGCGGTACGGCGGCCTGCTACATAAGCCTGGACAGCGCCGAGCCCCTTGTGGTGAAGGCGGTGGCTTGCGCGGCCGTCGAGGTGAAGAAGACGGCCAAGCTCTTGGATGAGCTGAACGGGGTCAACGCCTGCTAGTAGATGGCCCATGTCAACTGGGACCAAGGGCGCCGTGCTGGAACCGAGAGGTGACTTACCAACGAGACCTTGCAACACGCTCGCCGTGATAGCCCTCTACCCTCCAGTAGCCGCGGCGGAGACAGTGCATCTCAGATCAGGGCGGTGAAACGTCATCGCGGTGCCCTGACCACTCCGTAGAGCCTCGCCGCCTCCGCGAGTGTGGTCGCTGTTCCGATGATCTGGGCGCTGCCGAGGAGGCGGATGGCATAGTGCCGCTGGAGCTTGCACTCCAACTCCGGGTAGAACCGCGGTGGCCTAAGCTCTGCTGTGAACCGCCCGTCAGCGGATATGTAGAATCCTGGGCTTCCGGATTCGGAAATCCAGAGTGCGTGTTTTGGTGACTGGTTCTTGGACATATCGCCATGCTGGGCCACCAACTGAGGGTGGTGGTATGGGGATCGAAATCCTGTGGATGGGACACCCCCGGATTGACGCTTGTGGACGCTCCGCAGTCGCTTTCTCCTATCTCGAGGTACTCGTTACACGCACCCGCCCGAGGCCAGCCGCCTGGAACTCTCTGCAGCGGGAACGCACCCCAGGGCAGGCCGTAGAGCGGTGACCTCGCGGGAAGGTGCCTAGGCTCTGCCACGGCTCTGACCTACCTGGGCAGTACCCCAGATTCGTACCCCAGATAAGTACGGCAGTGAGGCGCGACAAGGGCGAGATCGGGTGCCTTTTAGTGCCCTGACCTGCGCTTGTCTTGTCTGCCCAGAGCTTCTGGAGTCGGTCGTTATGTAGAGCGCTCGGACACCATCACCAGCTTCCCAACCGCGGTAACATCGATCGACTCGACGTTGGCCTGGAGCCCGCCATAGGTTCCATTGCTGCTCCCCGTGAACGCAATCAGATCTCCGAAGTCGTCGCGGAAAATCCCGATCTTCTCGTGGTAGATGCCGACGTGACCCTCCTTAACGGCGAAGGGCAGTTTGATGTCGAGACGTCCTTCGGCGATGAGGCGACCGAGCACGCCGAGGCCGTCAAGAACGGTCTCGCGCTCCTCGATCTCGAGAGTGCGAATCGTCGCCCTCTCCATAGCTTCGCGGATGCCGTAGCCGCGCTCGATGTCGGCCACGTCGTCGTCATTGAGCAGTGGGGAAGCCACCAGGCGCGGCGACTTGGGTCCGATCGCCAGTGTTTGGATAGACACCTCGCTAGGGTTCGAGTCGAACCACGAGGAGGGTAGCCATGCTTCACGGGGCGGCTTCCGTCGACGCCTTCAGCATGAAGGTGGGCGACGTGCTCGGCGAGCGCTATCCGTTTGCTGTGCCGCGGTACCAGCGCGCATATGCCTGGGAGGACCAGGCGGTTGACTACTTCGTTCGTGACATTGAGACCCTGTTGGATCAACCAGCCGGCGAAACCAGTCACTTCTTCGGTGGCGTCGTATGCATCCAGCTGACCGACAATCAACGGAATCGGCCCACGAGCTACGAAATCGTCGATGGCCAGCAACGGCTCGCCACTCTCATGCTTGCTCTCTCCTGCGTGGTGGAGGTCGCGGGGGAGTTGGCCGAGCGCAGCAATGCTCGGAACAAGCAAGTGGCGAAGCGCGCGCGGACGCTTGAGGAGGACACCCGAGACAACTTCGTGACGTGGAAGGAATCCGACGTCGCCGCCGGGTCGACGATGATTCGCCCCCGGATGAAGCTGTCGCTTGCCGATGATGACGTGTTTCAGGCGCTGGTGATGTCCGCCGAGGTTCCTACGCCGACACGCGAGAGCCATCGTTTGCTGATCGAAGCACGGGCAGCGCTGCTCGGGATGACGCGAACGTACGTCGGTACGTCCGGTCCTCTGAACAACCGGGTCGACCGGCTGCTGCGCCTGCGCCAAGCCCTGGTTCAGGACGCTCACGTGATCCACATCGTCTCGAAGGATCGACGCCAGGCGTACCGGCTCTTCTCGGTGCTCAACCACCGTGGTGAATCGCTTTCCGACGCCGATCTGCTACGCAGCCGCAGCCTCGAGCTGCTCGACGGTCACCCCGCAGAGCATGAGGGAGTCGCGACGCTCTGGGACGAGATGCTGGCGGCGCCCGCGGCTGACGTCGAGGATTTCTTCCGGGCTCTTTATCCCTCGGTGACAGGCCAACGGGCACGAGGTGACCTATTCGAGGCTACCGCTGAGCGGTTCTTTCCGGAGGCGCCACCGTCGAAGCAGACAGACGCGCTTGCGCTGGTGGAGACCATCGAGTGGTTGCGTGACGAGCTTGTGGTCTTCCTGAAGCTCGTCGACGGCGAGTGGCCCTTCGAGCGGAAGGCGGGGAAACCGACGAAGGTTCGCGCGTGGCAAGTCGACCGGCTTCGGCGTCTGGTGATCACGCTGAAGCATGAACTAGCTTTGCCGGTCCTGCTGGCGGGGGCGCGCAGCCTCGACGAAGCGACCTTCGCGGACATGGTGTACATGCTCGAACTTTTCGCGTTCCGCTACAAGAACGTCTGCAACGGTCATGCCACGCGCCCGGCAAACGTGTACTACGCGCAGGCCAAAGCGATGCGGGAAGCAACCAAGAAGGCTCCTTATGCGCTGAAGCCCTTCCGCATGGCCCTGGCCGGTCTCATCACGAAGCACGCGAGTGACTCGATCTTCAAGCAGTTGCTTGTGGAGAATCTGCGCTACTCAAACGCCAGCCAGCGCGCGAACATCCGCGAGTTCCTAACTACGCTTGAGGACCATCGCTCCTGGTGGCTCAAGACTGGTGCCAAGGACAAGGCGGCCAAGCCGAAGCCGAAGATGACCAAGGTCATCGACATCGAGGACGCGACGCTCGAGCACATCTACCCGCAAAGCCCACCGCCCGTTGACAAGGATCCGGCGCTGGAACCGTTCAAGCACACGCTCGGCAACCTGACCTTCTTCGGCAGCACGGACAACGTGGCCGCTGAGAACAAGCCATTCTCGGCCAAACGCAAGCTCTATTACGAGCCGAGCGAGATCGCCATGACCGCTGACCTCGCAAAGAAGACGAGCTGGGCGAAGTCAGATGTGACGGACAGGCAGAAGGACCTGCTCGACCAGGCGGCACGGGTCTTCGTGGTCTAAGTGGCTCGGGTCTGGCCTCCGTTGTCGGCCATCACCGAGTGCGCCAACGCGCCGACCCCGTCCCGAAGGGGAGACGCGCGTGGGGTGCAGGGGGTACGCACAACAACTGAAACGGCGCCCGACGCTGAGGGACATTTTTCCAGGCCAGGCGCCGTTACAGGCACCATGCGCAGCTCAGTGAGACCCGCGAATCAGATCTCGAAGTAGTGACGACCAGCAGTCCTCTGAGGATCTGGATGCATATCCGGCTTCCGCCACGAGCCTCTGCCGACCGAAGTCCGGGCGAGTCCCAGGACGGCCGACCCCTGGGCTACTAGGCGTCAGGGGGTTACCCACGCCGCCGAAGACCCTGCCGCCGTTCTGGCTCGAGGCGTCCCAAGGTGCGGCTCGGTACCGGTGGAGATCGGCCCCACACGTGGCTGTCCGCGGTGCCTGACTCGCTGCGCGCCCACCCGGAGGCCGGCTCGTACCTTGACCGCATGACGGAGGTCATCGGTGCCCTCGTTGTCGCCGCCGGGCACTCCACGGCTGCGCCTGCGGCACCCGAGAGCAGGCTCTCGGCCGCTCAACGTGACCAGGACCTACGACCTCTCCTCGCTCCGGCGGAGGGCCGGCCGGCTGCTGGCTTGGGCCGGTGATCATCGGCTCCAGCTTGCGTTGGATTAGATCACGACGCTGGCTGCGGCGAAGTCGGCCGCCGGCATCGACGTCCGAAGGTGCCAGGTGATCGCGATCGGCCGCTCTCCTCGGTGCTCGACGTAGTTCGCTTCTCCCAGGAAGAGGTACGGCGCGCCCGTACCGAACGCGGAGACCTTCTGCGCGCGAGTGAAGAGGAGGACGTGGCTGCCGTTGGCGCGGTGGTTGAGGTAACGCTGTCCGGTCTTGGAGGCAACCGATGTCACAGACTGCGACTCCCAATGAAACAGGTCGGGACTGATGGCATAGTCCTGGTACATCGTCGTCGGCGAGTAGTCCGCCTCGGACTTGTGCAGCGTCACGAGGAAGGCGTCGGCATTCGCCGGCGGCGAAAAGAGGACGCCCTCCCGGAAGCTATTGGGCTTTCGTCCGTCGATCGACACGTAGTCCAGCGCCGAGACGATCTCCTCCCGTGTGTACCGCGCGTGGACCTGTAGCGGCCGCATGCCCAGCTCACCCGGCAGTCGAGTGGCCACACGCTCGGCCCCCTGCAGCCCGAGTCCGATCACGGCCCTCAGATCCTCACTCGCGGCGGCTTCCTGCCGAAGGGCGTCGAGCCCGGCACCGTACGAATCGAACCCACCCCCGTCCGGCCATAGCGAGAAGAAGAGCATCCGACCGTAGGCCTGCAGCACCGGGTCGGCGTTCGCGTAGTGCGGTGCGTCATCGCGCAACCACGTCAGGTATGCGTCCGCGCGCTCGCGATCGTCGACGTGGCAGAGAGCGCGGGCCCGCTTCAGAAGAGCCACCTCCCTCGGTCCCTCTTCAGGCACCTCGAGCCCGGCCTCGCGGCGAAGGCGAGCCCACGAGCGATCGCCGCGGATCACGTCGGCCAGCTCCACACCGGAGTCGTCAAGGAACTTGCCCAGGTCGTCGGTTGGGTGGGCTCGCAGCTCCGACGTGATGTTGGGCCAGCGCTTGGTGACCTGGTCCTTGACGTTGTCGAGAACGAGGCTCTGACTCTGGCGGTCGAGCACGATCTGCGTTCCGGCGGGAAGGAACGGGAAGCCTTGCTCGATGTCGCGCTCGAGCGCGGCGCGGGTGCTGCCTGTCATCGCACGGAACCGTTGGTCGAAGCGGAACTCTTTGCGGTGGTGGCCGACGAAGTCGAGTGCGGTGAGAACCGCCTTGTCCTTCGCACGACGAAGCCCTCGTCCGAGTTGCTGCAGGAACACGGTGGAGCTCTCGGTGGGACGGAGGAAGAGCACGGTGTTGATGGCCGGTACGTCGACCCCTTCGTTGAACACGTCGACGGTGAAGACCACCTGAACGGCGCCATCTCGCAGGTCCTGCACCGCCGCGTCGCGGTCGCTGGACGCAGTGTCGCCGAGAACAGTCGCCGCTCTGATCCCGGCATCGTTGAAGACCTTGGTCATGTAGCGCGCGTGGTCGCGGGATACACAGAAGCCCAGCGCCTTCATAGCGGTGAGGTCGGCGACCTTGTCACGAACAGCCTTCAGGACGATCCGGGCGCGAGCGTCGTTTCCAGTGAACAGATTGGACAGTTCGCTCGTGTCGTAGGCCCCTGCCTTCCAGTCGACCCGGGTCATGTCCATACCGTCCGCGACGGCGAAGTAGTGGAACGGTGTCAGCAAATCCGCCTTGAGGGCATCCCACAAGCGGAGCTCGGCAGCAGTGCGGCCACCGAAGAAGGACCGCACGTCCAGGCCGTCGCCACGTTCGGGGGTTGCCGTTAAGCCAAGCAACTCACGCGGGTTGAGGTGATCGAGGATCCGTCGGTAGGTCTTCGCCTCTGCGTGATGGAACTCGTCGATGACGACGACTCGGTAGGCCCCCGCGGGGATGTTCGTGATGCCGTACGCCGAGAGTGACTGCACCGAGGCAAAGACATGCTCCCAACGCTCGGGGCGACGACCGTCGACGTAGAGCTCGCCGAAGTTCGCGTCGGAAAGAACCTCCCGATAGGTCCGCAAGGACTGCTGAAGGATCTCGCGCCGGTGCGCAACGAAGAGCAGTCCTGGAAGCGTCGGGGCGTCGGCAGCGAGCCGCCGGTAATCGAGAGCGGCGACCACCGTCTTGCCCGTGCCCGTGGCCGCGACCAGCAGGTTCCGGTGGTGGCCGTGGACTACGCGTTCCACCTCAAGTTGGTCGAGCATCTCCTGTTGGTAAGAGTACGGCCGCACCTCGAGGCCCGACAGCGTCAGGGTGACCCTCTCGTTGATGCGCTTGCCGGCTGCTTCCGCCAAGGCGTCGTCCAGCTTGTCGCGGTCGGCGTCGGGGTCGTAGCTCTCGAAAGTGGGGTCGTTCCAGTAGCTGTCGAAGGTCGCGAGGAACTTCTGCAACAAGGGGGGCGTCGACACGGAGGACAGGCGGACGTTCCACTCGACGCCATCGAGCATTGCGGCGCGGGAGAGGTTGCTGGAGCCCACGTAGGCCGTGTCGAAACCGGTGTTTCGCCGAAAGAGCCATGCCTTGGCGTGGAGCCGAGTTCGTTGCGCGTCGTACTGCACCTTGACCTCGGCCCCGAAGTCCCTCACGAGCCGATCGAGGGCATGCCGCTCGGTAGCTCCCATATAGGTCGTCGTGATCAGGCGGAGGGGGACGCCACGCTCGCGCGCTGTCTTGAGCCGGTCCTCAAAGAGGCGTAAGCCGTACCACTTGACGAAGGCCATGATGACGTCGACCCGGTCGGCGCTCGACAGCTCGGCTCGAATCTCGTGGCCGACTCCTGGCTCACCGGGCGCATTGGTGAGGAGCGCGGCATCTGAGAGTGGCGTAGACGGGCGCTCACGGAGCGCGTGGGCCACGGTGCCAGGTACGGCCGGCCTCTCAACCGCGAGAAGCTGTCTAGCAGTGGAGAGCGACTCGTCAGAGGACCCAAGTTCGCCCACGAGCCGGTTGACCATGGCCAGCCGACGCCCCGCGTCCTTCTCCTGGCGCAGGGCTCGCAGGGTGACATCGCGGACGTGCCTCGCCAGAACGTCCGGCTGCTCGGCCTCGTCGATTGCTCCCTGGTGAACGTCCACGGTGGACACACCGGCCAGACGCTGCTGCAAGGCGCGCGTAATAAGGCTCTCGTACAGCCCCTCAAGCACGCTGTCTCCCCCGTTGCTCACCCGAGCCAGCTTGCCAGGAAGCAGGGATGGAATCCGCTGAAACAGAGGCTTTACCAAACCGGGTCGAAGTCCTTGCCGGCGGAGCCGTGGGGGTCAGGGTGCGCGCGGGTGTCCCAGCACCGCAGCTGTGCCCTTCACCCAATCGCTCATCAGTACAGGCCAGTTGCGTCGAAGCCGAGTGACGCAGCCTTCCATGCGGCTGAGGTCAGGACGCTGGCCGCTTCGGAACCCTCGCCGCGGGAGTCCCTGGACTCCGGTTGTCAGTGTCAGACCCAAGGGTTCAAAGACACCGCTCGGCTGCTTCGGAAGCTGATAGCCATGAGAGTGCTGTTGGCAGCTCTCGATCGCCCTTCGTGATCGAGAGCAGGCGGACTGCCGGAGCGTCCGACCGGCATCACCCCTGCGCAGTGCCTACGGTGGTGAGCATGGGCGATCACAGTCAAAGGGAGTTCGTTGTCGTGTTGCGCGCGAGTTCCTCAGCAAGGTTCGTGCCAGAGGAGGGGTATGAACTCAATTTGACGGTGCCGGATCTTGGCGATGCCCCGGTCCGTATTCGTGCATTTACGCGCTGGCTCACTGATGAGAGGGGGAACCAGCTGCCACGAGAACTGACTGTCGAGGTTCGAGGTGTTGCTGAGTCAATCGACGACGCCACGGCCCGCTTCTCAACGATCGCGCACCCCATTGCAAGCATGGCGGGTTTCGTAGCGAACGCCCAAGTGGGCCCCCTTGAGGTGCACCTCGCCTACGAGTCGACGCCAGACAGCGAGGATCGGGCGTTTCTTGAGGTCTTCATCCCTGATGAGCGAGGGCTCGTCAGGGAGGGCCGAATGATCGAGGTACCGCTCATGGAGGCAGCTACGCGGGCGCTTGTCACGCTTGACAATGACAGTCCCCGCGTTAGCCGAGCTCTCCGTCACTATGAATTGGCTCTCCGGAACTGGCATGTCGGCGGCGAATGGCTTGCCTTGGCCCACCTATGGATCGCAGCCGAGAACTTGACGAAGGCCGTCGTGAGGGACATATCGCGTTCGCGTGGGGTCACGGAGGAAGACCTTGCGCACGAGTACGACCTTGTCACGGACGATCCTGCAAGACCCCGATGGAAGGACCTGTTGGGTGCTCGAGTCCGCGCAGACGTGATCTTCGCGGGAGATGGCGCGACATACAAGGCCGCCAGTGGGGCCAGCAATGGCATGGAACATGGTATTTGGGAATTGGACCGAGTCGCGGCGGAAGCCCTCAAATCGGCCGATAAAACATTCGAATATATTCGACGGACAATCATTCACCTGCTGAAACTGCCGGACGATATCCGTGATGCGCTGATGAAACACGGACCAAAGGACGTCCAGTCCCGGCGAAAGGTCATTCGTGGGGCTCTTCTTGGTTTCGCCCAAGACCCTGCAATGGAAGGCGAGCTGTATCCGCGCGTCGAGTGGCATTCGTCAATCAACTCGGTCGATCGCACGGACAGGGTCTTTAAGCTGTCAGAGATCGAACGAATGACGGTTCGCACTCACCCGGACGTGGGGTTCAGGCTGGACGGTATTGAGTTCAGGGGGCGATTGGAGAACGGCGAGACCACCGTCCAACTCAGCGACGAAGACGTATCGGTAGACACATGGAGCACCTCTTCTTCTGAAGCACTGCTGCGCTCTGTCATGCCACTCGTGAACCAAACCATGGAGCAAGGAACGCGACTGGGCCGCAGCGGAGCAGTCGCGTTCAAAATGTGCGGTCAGGCGGCGGCATACTTCCATGCGATCGAGGTCCTAATCACGGCGGGGCAACCGGTCGAGGCTCTGCTCCCGCTCAGAGCGCTCACCATGATGGCAGGGCGCTTCGAACAGATGACAGATCCGTCCGGGCCTGGTCTCGGTGTCGCCATAGCCACAGAGCTTGAGTCTCTGGATGCGCTCGGGGCTGACGTCGACCTAACAAGCGGCAAGCGTGAGGCGATTATGCAGCTCGCCGACGCAGAAGGAGTCACGGTCCCACCGCTGCTCCAAGACGTCACGTCCACGTCGATCTATAGGAGCTTGACCGCGGAGATGGGGCTGGCTGCCGAGGGCAGCGCGGGGCTATACCTGTCCGCAACTCTGCACTCCACAGCTAGCTCCGACGGCGAAGTGACCTTCGAACTCACGCAACCTCCTGGCCCGTTCACCGACATGGTTGCCACGGCAGCAGTTATTGCGATGCTCGAGTTGTTGAGGCACGCTGCCGAGCTGTTCGGATGGTCGGGCCCCCCAGGGGAGGTCGATGACGTACTGGGCAGGGCCCGTGCCCTCAATGAGAGCTCGGCCGCTGGCTAAGGACAAGCAGCCGTGCCGTAACCGGAGGCCCCGCACCTTCGATGCCTCGGCGGTCTCGCCTGGGCCGCCCATGGCCGCACGGGATCCGCCGTGCGATCACAGGCTCAACTTCAGCAGCCGGCCGCGTACCGCTCAGCTGGCTCCGCATATCGGATGCCCGATCCCCAACGAGTCGCGGCAGACTCTGCGGCTTGCGGAGCGCGCTCTGCAGCGCTCCAGAGCACGGCGAGGAACCGGTTTCGGAGAACTGGGGAGCGCCTGGTCGTGGGGTCGTGGCCGGCACCCGGAGTGGTGAACCACGCCCAGGGAGGTTGCGTTGTTGAGGGCATGTCCGCCCCGTCGTAGGGGCAAGAGGTCACGCTTGGCATTCCGGTTCGTACCTCAGAGAAGTACTGCAGTGAGGTTCGAAACGGGCGTGATCGGGTACCCCACTACGCCCCTCCCCGTGCTCAATAGCCCTCTCGCGGAACCCGTTCGGGGATTTTGCAAGCACGGGGTCGATGACCGGCTCGCGGGTCAGGGGGTGGTGGCGGCGAAGTTCTGGACCTGGAGGGTGACGGGGCCGTTCGTGGCGGCGCCGCCCATGTAGCTGTAGAAACCGACGGCCCCAGGAGCCTGCAGGGCAGCCGTGGTGTCCGCAGCAGTCAACGACCACCCGGCCGGCTCGCTCGCACCGTTGAGCCAGATCTTGGCCCGCACGGTCGTCGTCCCGTTGCCCACGGCCTGAAGCCGCAGGTTGATGGTGTCGGCGGCCGTCATGACGAACCCGGGCACCACCTGCGAGGCCAGCACCGTCTCGGCACCGCTGATCGTCCGCACGAGGTCGAGCGACGTCGACGAGACCCCGGGCCGGATCTTCACCCGGTAGTCCGACGTCCCGATCCGGCGGGCGACCATCGAGGTGTAGATCGTCGTCGTCGCCGGCTTGTCGAAGCGCACCGCCGCGAGCAGGTCGACGTCCTGAGCCGACACGCCGTTGAGGTACGCCGACGGACCGGATCCGGCCGCCATCGACAGGTTCCCCACGCCACCGGACACCGAGAACGAACCCGCCGACGTGTGCGTCCACGCCCCGCCGACGTCCGCCGACCCCCAGCCTCCGGCGCCGACGGTCCGGCTGAACGCGTCCGACGCCAGCACCCCAGCGGGCGGTGGTGTCGACACCGTCACCGACCGCGTCGTCGTCGCCGTCGCGCCATCGTTGTCGGTGACGGTGAGCGTCACCGTGTACGTGCCGGCCGCCGCGTAGGTCCGCGAAGCGGTCACGCCCGACCCCGTCGAGCCGTCCCCGAAGTTCCACGCGTAGCCCGTGATCGACCCGTCGGGGTCGCTCGAGGCCGAGGCGTTCACCGACGCCGTGAGGCCCGAGGTCGACGTCGTGAAGGAGGCCGACGGCGCCTGGTTGCCGCCACCACCGACCCCGGTGGACCCGAGCACGTACTGAGCCTGGATCTGGGCCGCGGTCAGCGCGGACGGGTAGATCGCGATCTCGTCGACCGAGCCGATGAAGTTGCGCGTCGGGGGCGTCGACGGCCAGCCGCCGAGGTTGTCGCCACCGAGGCGCCAGTAGCCGAGGTAGGACTCGCCCGCGGTGGTGTCGGCCCGCGAGCCGACGAGCACGCCGTCGACGTAGAGCCGCATCCCCGCCGAGCTCATGGTCGCGGTCACCTGGTGCCACTGGTTGTTGTTGTACGCGGCGGCGCTGTTGACGGTGCGCACCTGGTTGTTCTGCGCGCGCACCCCGAAGAAGATCCGCCCCGAGCCGTCCATGTAGATGTGGCGGTCGCGGTGCCCGGAGTTGCCGTTCTGGAGGTCGCCGAAGCCGAGCAGGCGCCCTCCGCGCTTGTTCGTCGCGAGCCCGCCGGAGGTCCGGATCCACAGCTGCGCCGTGAAGGTGTCGGGAGCGGTCTCGGTGCCCCACTGGCAGCCGGCGGTCAGGGCGCAGTTGCCCGCGAACACCCGGCTCCAGTCGTTGTCGGTGAGGGCCGCGGCGCTGTCGCCGTTCACGATGGCGCCCGACTGGCCCCACGTGACGCCGGTGTCGGCGCGACCGTCGGTGACGCCGACCAAGGGCCCGCTCGAGGAGGACGCGGCGCGGTCGTTGACCGTCGTGCCGGACGACTCGTTCATCGGCCAGTAGATGCGGGCGCCGCTGTTGCGCACCGACGTGGCGTAGGTGTTCGTGCCCGGCGCGGACGCGGGGACCGAGACCGAGGCGCTGTTCCCGAACACCTGGTTGCCGTCGGAGTCGCTGACGACGAGCTGGTAGCTGTGGGTGCCGTTCGGCAGCCCCGAGTCGACGAAGCCCAGCGTGGGCAGCGTCCACCAGTTCGAGGCCGCCGTCGTCGTGTGGACCGTGCTGCCGTTGCGCGTCACCCGGTAGGTGAGCACCCGGCTGTCGCGGTCGAAGCCCGCCGGCCAGCTGACCCGCACGGCGGTGGCAGACGCCGGCACGAGCCGCGGCACGATGGCGCCGCCGACGAAGCGCGGTCCCTCTCTGGCCGGCGCGATCGGCCGGACGGCGAACCGGACGAGGCCCTGCTGGCCCACGCCGTTCACCGAGGGGAACTCGCCGCCGAAGACGACGTAGCTGCTGTTGCCGGTGACGTTCCAGCCGGCCTGGTACTGACCGGTGTAGCTGCCCATCGACATGTCGGGCAGCCAGTTGACCAGCGAGGGCCCGGGCTCGACGCCTGCCGGCGGGGTGCCGAGGTGCCAGTTCGGGTAGCCGTGGACGTCGTTGAGGATCTCGCTGGCGGCCGGGTTCACGGTGTCCGTCCACGCCTGGGCGTGCTGGAACTTCCACTGGGAGTACTGCGGGAAGCCGCCGCCCATGTTGCCGCAGTAGTGGGCGTGCCCGGCCACGTAGACGACCCCGTTGGCCATGTAGCTCGAATACGTGTCGCCGTGGCAGTCGGTGACCCACTCCACGTCGGTGGCGTCGGTGTTGCTGTCGACCGGCGACTTGAAGGTGCCCTCGAGGTTGCCGCCGGGTCCGAAGTGCCACGACGTCCCGTAGACGAAGTTGCCCTGGACCCGGAGGCTGCCGATTCCGGCGTCGGGCCCGGCGTTGCGCACCGACGGGCGCCAGGTCGTGTCCAGCGCGCCCGTGGTGGCGTTGATCTTCGCGACCCCGTAGGCGGACGTGCCCCCGACGGTCTGGAACTGCCCGCCCGCGAACACCGCGGCGCCGTCGCCGGAGACGGCGATCGCCCACACCGCGGCGTTCGCGCTCGGGTTCCAGGGGAGGACTGCGCCGTCGGAGGCGCGGTAGGCGACGAGGTTGTTGCGCAGCGTGCCGTTGCCGAGGCCGGCGAAGCCTCCGCCGACGTAGACGCTGTCGTTCGTCGCGATGACGGCGCGCGCCTGCGAGTTCGGACCGCTCGGGTTCCACGGGAGGAGGGCGCCGGTGGCGGTGCTGTAGGCGGCGACGCGGCGGCGGGCCTCCCCGTTGGCCGACGTGAAGTCGCCGGCGACGTAGATGCGCGAGCCGTCGGGCGACGCCGCGACCGAGAGGACCTGGCCGTTGAGGTTCGGGACGAACGACGTGATGAGGTTGCCGGTCGTGAGGTCGTAGGCGAGGAGGTTGTTGCGCGTCGTGAGGTTGGTCCCCGGTGCGGCACCCGCCGGCCGGGCGTTGGCGAAGCTCCCACCGGCGTACACGGTGTTGCCGACGATGGCCTGCGACCACACCACACCGTTGATCTGGACCGTCGGCAGCCGGTCGGCGGTCACGGCGGTGGCGGTGGGCTGGACGACGGGTCCGGGTGCGGCGACGGCGGCCGGCGGCCCGACGGCGACCAGCGCCGAGGCGGCGAGCACCAGGGTGGCCCCCCCGGCCACGAGCGATCGACGGCGTCGTGAAGTCTTCGACACGATAGGCCCCCCTGCGGGCGTAGTGACGGATGCCCAAGGTCCCGCCGTCGGGGCCCGGATGTCAAGAGCACGGCCGGGCCCCGGGCTCGGTGGGTGCTCAGGCGACCTCCACCTCGATGTCGACGGGGACCCCGTTGGTGATGACGTCGTACACCGCCGAGCGCTGCCGGGACTGCTCGACGACGGAGCGCAGGACCTCCTCCGGGGCGTCGCCCCTGACGACGAACCGGACGCTCACCTGCTGGTAGCCGTTGCGCACCGGCTGGAGGCCCAGGATGCCGTTGAGGTCGATGTCGCCGGTCACCGTCGACCGCACCTCGGTGAGCGTCACGCCCCGCGCGGCGGCGATGTTGGCCATCCCGGCCGTGAGGCAGGCGGCCAAGGAGTGCAGGACGAACTCGATGGGCGTCACCCCGCGGTCCTGGCCGACGAGGACGGCCGGGTGGTCGGCGTCGAAGACGAACTCGCGCTCGTGCGCGCGCTCCTCGCCCACCCCGAAGAAGTCGGAGATCGTCGAGCGGCTGTGCGTCCCGTGCTGCCACTCGTTGTGGGCGCGGAACTGGAACTGGGCGGCGGCCGGCAGCGCCTTGACGGCGTCGAGGGTGGCGAAGAGCGTCGCCGTGTCGACGCCGTTGCGGTTCGTGTCGTTGTTCGTGTCGCTGCGGCTGGTGGTGTCGGTGCTCATGGCGGTTCCTCTCGGTGGTGGTGCCGGACGGTCCGGCGGGTCCTCGGGTCTGAGGTCGTGGGGTGGGCGGCGAGGTCAGGCGACGGCCGCCTGCACCCGGGAGGGTCGCGCCGCGAGCTCCCCCGCCTGCTCGTCGATGACGACCGCGAGCTGCCGCTGCAGCTCGACGAAGCGCTCGGGGGCGGGGAAGGTGCCGAGCTCGCACGTGAGGTCGAGGACGGGCAGCGCCATCCGCTCGCGCTCGCGGGAGTACGCGGCGAGCGCCGCGGCCTCCTCCCCCGGGTCCCGCAGGGCGGCATCGAGGGCGTTCGCCAGGAGCTCGGCATCGCGGAAGGCGTCGCTGATCCCGTACCCGGTGATGGCGTCGCGGTGGTAGCCGGCGTCGCCGACCAGGGCCCATCCCGGGCCCGACGCCCGGCGGAGGTGGTTCGGCATCCGCAGCATCCCGCGCACCGGCGAGGTCTGCGCGGCTCCCTCCACGCGGTCGGCCAGGCGCGGTGCCAGCAGCCGGAGCAGGCTGGTGAGGACGGCGTCACGGGGGACGGAGCGCTGGTGCCGGCGCGCGACGTCCTCGGACGTGCAGACCCACACGCAGGCCTCGCCGCCGTGGGTCGGGAACACCCCGGAGAGGGCGCCGTGGCCGACGTGGTACTCGATGGCCGACCACGGGCCGGCGAGGTAGGCGTAGAGCGAGGCCCCCGACGTCGGACGCTCGAGGGTCAGGGGTGCCCCGACCGCACGGGCGATCCGCGACCCGAGGCCGTCCGCCCCGACGACGTAGCGCGCGAGCACGCGCACCGGGCCCGACGCATCGTGCCCGTAGACCCCGACGACGCGACCGGTGCCGTCCCGCAGGACCCCCTCGACGCCCACCCCGGTCTCGATCCGGGCCCCCGAGCGCAGCGCGGCGTCCTGGAGGATCCCGTCGAGGACGATGCGCCGCGGTGCGAGCAGGTGGTCGACCCCGTGCTTGTCCCTGATGGTCCGGGCGACGACCTCGGCCCCCGTGTCGATCTCGACGTCGGTGACCCGCGGCGCCCCGGACGCGTGCAGCGCGTCGAGCAGTCCCCACCGGTTCAGCTGGACCATCCCCGTGCGGGCGATGACGTGCGTGGAGACGGTGTCGCTGGGGAACGGAGCCCGGTCGAGGACGAGGGCGTCGTGGCCGACGTCGGCGAGCAGCATGGCCGTCGCGGCCCCGGCGCAGCGGGCCCCGACGACGACGACCTCGGCCTGCCACGTCCGTTCGGTCGCGGGACGGGTTACTGGGGTGTGCTCCACGGTGTCCTCCTCGATTGGCGAGGGGGCAACCGTGCTCCCGCTAGGCCTCCGAGGTCGTGGACCCCTCGTGGACCGCAGGTGGACCGGTCGTGGACTCGTCCTCGGCAAGGAACGCCTCGAGCTCGGTGAGCAGGTGCTCCCACGCCGGCTCGTCCTGCCGGAGCAGGTGGTTGCGCGAGTCGAGCGGCACGAGCCGGCTCCCCGCGATGAGGGAGGCGAGTGCCACCCCCTGCTCGAAGGGGATCCGCAGGTCGTCGCGGGCGTGGAGGATCAGGGTCGGCACGTCGAGGGAGCGCGCCGCCTCCGAGACGTCCATGTCGAGGCACGCGTCGAACAGGCGCAGGGCGTTCTCGGCCGAGGCGGTGCGCCGCATCAGCTCGGCGAAGTCGGTCCACAGCTCGGGGTCGGCGTCGGGCATGAAGACCGACGAGAAGTAGAGGCGGAACGAGTGCTCGTCACGGCCCCACCCGAGGCGGATCAGCTCGCGCTGCATCTCGAACTCGCGTGCGTGCTCCGGCGTGTAGGAGCGCGCCCGGCGTCCCTTCACGAACGCGCCGACGAGGACGAGGCGGCTGACCCGCTCGGGGTGGCGGCGGGCGTACTCGATGGCGACCGGCCCGCCCTGCGACAGCCCCATGAGGGGAAACCGCTCGAGGCCGAGGTCGTCGACGACCGCCTCGAGGTCGCGCACGAACGACTCGAGCGAGACGTCGTAGGGGTCGTGGTCGGACAGCCCGCACCCGCGCTCGTCGTACCGGATGAGCGTGTGGTGGCGGGACAGGCCCTCCATCCAGTGCTGCCACACGGGGCTGGCCCACTCGTAGTCGAGGTGGGTGATCCAGTGGGCCGCCCGCACGAGCGGCGGCCCCTCGCCGACGGTCGCGTACGCCAGGCGCTCGCCATCGGGGGTGCGGCAGAACCGGATCCGCTGTTCGAGCCGGCGCTTCGGGAGCTCGGCCACCGGGGCCGACGACCCCCCGGCCGGCTCGGCGGCGGAGATCTTGACGTCGGCCACCCAGCGGTAGCCACGGCCGTGCACCGTCTTGATGACGGTCTGCCCGATGCCGTCGTCGCCCACCACCCGCCGCGCCGCCTTGATCCGGCTCGTCAGGGTCGAGTCGCTGACGAAGCGGTCGCCCCACACGGTGTCGAGCAGCTCGGTCTTCGGCACCACCCGCGACCGGTTGGCCACGAGGTGGCTGAGCACGTCGAAGACCTGGGGCTGGACGTGCTGTGGCTCCCCGCCGCGCTCCAGGAGGTACCGATCGGTGTCGAGGACGACGTCCCCGAACGCGTACCGCATCGCTCCATGGTGGCAGGGACCGTCCCGCAGGGACACCGCGAGCCGATGACGACCGCGCGCCGCGCGCGCCGACCCCGCGCAGGGACCGCGTCCGGCCCGCGCCGGCGCCACCGCCGCCCCGTGCGACCGGGGCCGGCCCTTGACGGGCTCGTTAGGTTCTGACCAGGAGTCGGATGTGCAGGGACGGAGGACTCCATGGGTCGACGCGCAGGGGTCGTCGCCGTCATCGGGGCGGTCGTCGTCGTGGGTGCCCTCTCGGCGTGCGCGCAGGAGGGTGCCGAGGCGGCACTGACCGTCCCCACCGGGGCCGCCCCGAAGGCCCGGGCCACCACGCCGCCCACCGCCGCGGAGGCCACCGCCCCCACCCTGGGGCGCGGAACCGCACCACTGGCGGCCGGGACGTACCGGGTCGACCTCGCCGCCCTCGACGAGAGCGGCGCGAGCACCCACCCGCCCTTCCTCGTCACCGTGCCCGACGGCTGGACCTCGCGAGGGGGCTCGGTGCTCGGCCCGAAGGACTCGACGCTGGCGGTCGCCTTCTGGGACGTCGAGGCCGTCTTCACCGACCCGTGTCGGTGGATGGGGACGGACGTCGAGCCGGGACCGGGCGTCGACGACCTGGTCCACCTCCTCGTGACGATCCCCTCCCGCGGGCAGAGCGCGCCCCGGCCCGTCGAGGTCGGGGGCCGCAGCGGCCGGTACCTCGAGTGGAGCGTCCCGACCGACCTGCGGATGACGGCCACGGGCCAGGCGCCGGCGTGCGACGAGGACGCCAACGGCAACCACCCCTACAAGAGCTGGACCGGGAAGGGCTGGGCCGGAACGCGGTTCCAGCAGGGGCCGGGACAGCTCGACCAGCTGTGGATCCTCGACGTCGGCGACGAACGCCTCGTCATCGACGCGATGTCGATGCCGGAGAACACGATGGAGGAGCTCGCCACCCTCACCGAGGTCGTCGAGTCGATCCGCTTCCTCGACGAGTGAGGAGGCGCGTGCGCCCCTAGGGTGGCGCGGGTGACGGTTGCGCCGCGGGTCCGGCTGGTCCTCGCCAGCGCGCTCATGCTCTTCGTCGAGCTGGCCCTCATCCGGTGGACGGCGTCGAACAACCTCTACCTGACCCACCTGACGAACTTCGTGCTCCTCGCGAGCTTCCTCGGCATCGGCCTGGGCTTCCTGCGCGGCACCCGCGGCCGCGACCTCTTCGCGCTGGCGCCGGTCCTGCTCGGCGCGCTCGTCGCGTTCGTCCTCGCCTTCCCGGTCCGCACCGGCACGACGACCGGCGGCCGCTGGCAGCTCGTCGGCTCCCTCGGCATGGGCCCGCTCCCGCGCCCGGTGTCGCTCGCGGTCATCTTCCTCCTCACCGTGGCGGCGCTCGGGTTCGTCGCGCAGGAGGTCGCCCGCACCTTCTCGACCTTCCCGCCGCTCGAGGCCTACCGCCTCGACATCGGCGGGTCGCTCCTCGGCATCGTCACCTTCGCGGGCCTGTCCTTCCTCCGGATGCCGCCGCTGGCCTGGGCGCTCGTCTCGGCGGCGGTCTTCGTCCTCCTGCTCGGCACGCGGGTGCGCTCGTGGCGCTGGCTGCCGGCCGCCGGCATCGCGCTCACGGTGGTCGTCCTCGGGCTCGAGTCGTTCGTCGGCCCGTACCAGTGGTCGCCGTACTACAAGATCCGCACGGGCAGCGCGGCCGGCGGCAACGTGCGCGTCGAGGTCAACAACACCCCGCTGCAGACCTCGATGTCGGTGGAGCAGGCGAGGACGAACTCCCCCTTCTACTTCTTCCCCTACACCTACGCCGGGAGCCGCGACGACGTCCTCGTCATCGGCGCCGGGACCGGCAACGACGTCGCGGTCGCGCTGAGCCAGGGCGCGAAGCACGTCGACGCCGTCGAGATCGACCCGGCGCTCGTGCAGATCGGGCGCGACCGCCACCCCGACCGGCCGTACGACGACCCGAGGGTCACCCTCCACGTCGACGACGGCCGCGCCTTCATGGAGCGGGCCACCCGACGCTACGACCTCGTCCTGTTCGCGCTCCCCGACTCGGCGACGATCGTCACGGGGCAGTCGGCGCTGCGGCTGGAGAACTACCTCTTCACCACCCAGGCCCTCGACCGCGCGCGCTCGCTCCTCGACACCGGCGGCACGTTCGCGATGTACAACTACTACGAGCCCTGGCTGCTCGACCGCTACGCCAACACGATCCGCACGGTCTACGGGACGGCGCCGTGCGTCCAGCTGGGCCCCACCCAGGGGCAGCGCCAGCAGGCCGTGCTGACCCTGCGCGACGACGCCTCGACCGGTGGGTGCACGACGACCTGGACGCCGCGGGTCGGCGAGCTCGAGCCCTCGGTCGACGACCGGCCGTTCCCCTACCTCGGGAGCCGGACCATCCCGCCGTTCTACCTCGTGATGCTCGGGCTGGTCCTCCTCACCTCGCTCGTCCTCGTCCGCTGGGTCGGCGGGCCGCTGCGGCAGATGCGCCCGTACACCGACCTGTTCTTCATGGGCGTCGCCTTCCTCCTGCTCGAGACGAAGAACGTCGTGCAGTTCGCCCTCCTCTTCGGCACGACCTGGGCGGTCAACGCCGCCGTGTTCACCGGGGTGCTCCTCAGCGTCCTCGCGGCGATCGAGGTCGCCCGACGGGTGACGATCAGGAAGCCGCTGTGGCTGTACGCCGGTCTGCTCGCGGCCCTCGCGCTCGCCTGGGTCGTGCCGGGCGACCTCCTCCTCGACCTCTCCCCCGTCCCCCGGTTCGCGGTGGGGGTGACGATCGCCTTCCTCCCGATCTTCCTCGCCAACCTCCTGTTCGCCGTGCGCTTCAAGGACTCCGCGTCCTCGACGACGGCCTTCGGGGCCAACCTCCTCGGGGCGATGGTCGGCGGCGCGCTCGAGTACCTCGCCCTCATCCTCGGGTTCAACGCGCTGCTCGTCGTCGTGGCACTCTGCTACGGCCTCGCGCTGCTCACGGGTCGACGGCACCTCCTCCCGGCGCGCGCCTGACGCGCCCCGCCGAAAGGTCACGGGACGGCACCTTCGCGGTCACGGCCCGGACACGACGGGGGTCCTCCGGCAACGAAGCGACACCGGTCCGGTCACGACCCGGTAACCACCGCGGTGCCGGGGAACCGATCGCCCTGGCGTCCGTCCCACCGGGAACGCAACGACGCCACCTGAGGGGACACGATGAGGACCACACCACGCCGCCGGGCCGCCGCCATCGCCGCCTCCGCACTCGTCCTCGCACTCGCAGTCACCGGCTGCGGCGGCTCGGGCGACGACGCCGGCGACACCCGCAGGGGCAGCAACGGATCAGGAACATCGAACGGGGACAGCGGAAGTCGTGGGAACGGTGCCACCGAGCCGATGCCGGTGCAGCCCGGGCCGAACACCGACTCGGGGACCGGGACCAACCCCGACGGCTGGCCCGCGCCGCCCGAGGACGACGACAGCCCTCGCGGCGAGTCGATGACCGACCCGCGCACCGACGCCCGGTCCACCTTCGCGCTCGACGTCGACACCGGCTCGTACACGCGCTTCCGCGACGCGCTCGCGCAGGGGCACGGGGTCCCGAGGGACGAGGTCCGCACCGAGGAGTTCGTCAACTACTTCCGCCAGGACTACGAGACGCCCTCCGACGGGCTCGACGTCAGCATCGACGCCGCGGTCCTGCCCTTCCGCCCGAGCCACCGCATCGTGCGAGTGGGCATCGCCAGCGCCGAGGTCTCCGACGAGGACCGCCGTGACGCGGACCTGGTCCTCGTCGTCGACTGCTCCGGCTCGATGCGCCAGGCCGGGAAGATGGAGACGACCAAGGCGGCGCTGCGCACCCTCGTGGGCTCCCTGCGGCGGACCGACCGGGTCGCCATCGTCTGCTACTCGAGCCGGGCCCGGGTCGCCCTCGACCCCACCCCGGTGGCCGAGCGCGAGAGCGTGCTCGCCGCCATCGACGAGCTCGAGCCGCAGAGCTCGACGAACGCGGCGGAGGGCCTCGCCCTCGGGTACGACCTCGCGGGCGAGATGCGCGGGGACGACGACCGGATGACGCGCGTCGTCCTCGTCAGCGACGGCGTCGCGAACGTCGGCGAGACCGACGCCGGTGGCATCCTCGAGCGGATGAGCAGCCGCGCCCGGGACGGCATCAGCCTCATCTCGGTCGGCGTCGGCATCACGACGTACGACGACGAGCTCCTCGAGCAGCTCGCCGACCGCGGTGACGGCTGGCACGTCTACGTCGACGGGCAGGAGGAGGCCGAGCGGGTCTTCGCCACCGGCCTGACGAGCTCGCTCGTCGTCGCCGGCCGCGACGCCAAGGCCCAGGTCGAGTTCGACCCCGGGCAGGTCGCCGGCTACCGCCTCATCGGCTACGAGAACCGGATGGTCTCCGACCGCGACTTCCGCAACGACGCGGTCGACGGCGGTGAGGTCTTCGCCGGCCGCACGACGACCGCCCTCTACGAGGTCGAGATGCGCCGCGGCGCCGGTCGGGACGCCTTCGTGCGGGCCACGGTTCGCTACCTCGACGAGGACGGCGAGCCGGTGGAACGGCGCCGGCACCTCGCCGACGTCGAGTGCGCCGCCGAGCTCGAGGAGACCTCGCCCCGGCTGCGCCAGGACGTCGTCATCGCGATGCTCACCGACCACCTCGTCGGGGGTCCCTGGTCGCAGTGGGTCGGTCCCGACGTCCTGCGCGAGGAGGCCGAGGCCCTCCCCGAGCTGCTCGACGGCGACCCAGACGTCGCCCAGCTCGTCGAGCTCGTCCAGCGCGCGACGGCCTGACCCCGCCGCCGCCGGACGGGGTCCGCGCTGGTCAACCGCCTGAGGACGTCCTGATCGACGTAGTCACTTCGGGTCATGGCGTCGGCCTCGGTGACCGCCCTAGGCTCGCGGGCGCCAACTCCCGCAGGGGATCCACGCAGTTGTGAAGGAGTGCCCATGTCCGTACGCCGCATTGCCGCCGTCGCGCTGACCGGTGGTGTCCTCGCCGTCATCGGGGCGTCACCCGCCTCGGCCGGAGAGGTCAACGGGAACGGTGACGAGCTGCCCCTCAAGGGCAGGTCGATCTGCAAGTTCTCGGGACTCAACGACGAGATCACCCCCGACGAGCCGACCCGCACGCAGTCGTTCGGGACCTTCCTCGTCCTCATCAAGAAGTCGGCCGGGCTCAGGCCGGGCGACGTCCGCGGCGCGATCCTCCCGTCGCCGGGTGACGCGTGCAACCCGACGAAGGGCTTCGAGGAGTGAGGTGACCCCCGCCTGACACGACGGCGGCCGACCATCCGCAGGGGAGTGGCCGGCCGCCGTTCGTGTGGCGCGAGTGCGCCGGGTCAGGACTTGTCGTTCGTCCCGGCGTCGAGGTTCGGGGTCGACAGGTCCGCGCCCTCGGAGGTGCCCGAGGTCGAGGGGGCGCCGTCACCGGAGACGTCGGAGGGCTCCCACGTCGCGGAGCCGTCGTCGGTGGTGTCGCCCGAGGTGGCCTCGTCAACCTTCGCGGCCGCGGCACCCTTGGCGGACGACGCCTTCGCGGAGGCGGTGGCCTTGGCGTCGGAGGCCTTCTCGGCCACGGCGTCCTTGGCCTCGACGGCCTTGTCCTTCAGCTCGCCGGCCTTGTCGGCCGCGGCGACCTTGACCTCGGCGGCCTTCTCCTTCGCCGCCTCCTTGAGGTCGGTGACCTTCTGCTGGGTGCTGGAGGTCGCCGGCGGGGTGTACGGCGAGGCGGTCGCCCACGGGTCGGGGCGCTCGTTGCTCTTGCGCCACGCGTAGACGGCGGCACCGGCGGCGATGGCGCCGAGCATGAGGATCCACTTGCCCTTGCCACCGGACTGCTTCGCCACGGCGTCGCCCTTGAGGACGGCGTAGGCGTCGGGGGCCCGGTCGGCGGCCTCGACGGCCTGCTCCTTGGCCGCCGCGGCCCCGGCGGCGATCGCCGCGAGGGCGCTGGCCACCTTGGGGACGATGTCCTCGACGAAGGTCTCCTTGGCGTGCTCGACCTTCGGCGCCAGGGTGTCGGCGGCGTCGGCGGCCTTGTCGCGGGCGGTGTCGGCGTAGTCGCGGGCCAGGCCGGCGTAGTCGTGCGCCTTGCCCCGCGCCGAGTCGGCGGCGTCGCGGGCGCTGCCGGCGTAGTCGTGGGCGCGGTCCTTGGCGGTGCCGTACTGGTCGGCGGCGCTGCTCGACAGGTCGGCGGCCCTGCCCTTCAGGTCGGCGGCGCGGTCGGCGGCCTTGTCTGCGGCGTCCTTCGCGGACGAGCTGGCGCGGTCGGCGGCGTCGGCGACGGCGTCACGGGCCTGGTCGGTCCGGCTCTTGGTTCGGAACACGTGTCCTCCTGGGAGTGGGACTTCTTCCTTACCCCCATCCTGCCCTGTCAGCCCTGCTCATCGCGATTCCGCGTCAGGTCGATGGCGGGCACGCGGTCCCGTGGCCTGCGAGGGGACCACGCCGGGGGTCGGGCCGGCGGCCGCCCGGCCCTGACGGCGCCCATGGAACGGTCAGGCACGCGTGAGAGGATCGAGGACATGAAGGCAACCCTCCACACCAACCACGGTCCCATCGTCGTCGACCTCTTCCCCAACGAGGCACCGAAGACGGTCGCGAACTTCACCGGCCTCGCCACGGGCGAGAAGACCTACAAGGACGACGCCGGTCGCACCAACCCCACGAAGTACTACGACGGCCTGGTCTTCCACCGCATCATCCCCGGCTTCATGATCCAGGGCGGCTGCCCGCTGGGCCGCGGCATGGGCGGCCCGGGCTACGACTTCGACGACGAGATCCACCCCGACAAGCAGTTCGACCGTCCCTACCTGCTCGCCATGGCCAACGCCGGCAAGCGCGGGGGCAAGGGCACGAACGGCTCGCAGTTCTTCATCACCGTCGGCGCCACCACCTGGCTCAACGGCAAGCACACGATCTTCGGTGAGGTCGCCGACGGCCCCAGCCGTGAGGTCGTCGACGCCATCGCCGGCGTCCGCACGGGTGCGCAGGACAAGCCGCTCGACGACGTCGTCATCGAGCGCGTCGAGATCGAGGCCTGAGCACCCGCTCCGGCCTGGGGCGCGGGCAGAGAGCGAGATGACGTGACCGAGCAGCCGGCGACGCCGGACGCCGTCGAGCAGATCCCCGTCTGCCCGCGCCACCCCGACCGCGAGTCGTACGTGCGCTGCCAGCGGTGCCGCCGGCCCACGTGCCCCGAGTGCCAGCGGCCGGCAGCGGTCGGCATCCAGTGCGTCGACTGTGTCGCCGAGGGCCGCAAGTCGGTCCGCCAGGCCCGCACGGTCTTCGGCGGGACGGTCACCGACGGCCGGCCCGTGGTGACGATGTCGATCATCGGCATCTGCGTCGCGGTCTTCCTCGCCCAGATGGTCCTGCCGAACCTCACCTCCGACGTCGCCTTCGTCCCCGCGCTGGGGACGAGCGAGCCGTGGCGCTTCCTCACCTCGGCGTTCGCGCACAGCCAGAGCCTGTTCCTCCACATCGCGTTCAACATGTACGCGCTGTGGGTCATGGGGACCTACCTCGAGCCGCTCGTCGGCCGGGCCCGGTTCGCGGCGACCTACCTGTTGAGCGCGCTCGGCGGCTCGGTCGTCTACCTCCTGCTGGCGCCGCCGCAGAGCTACGCCGACGCGCTGGCCGTCGGCCCGACCGCGTGGTGGACCCCCGCGGTCGGGGCGTCGGGTGCCGTCTTCGGGCTGTTCGGGGCGTTCCTCGTCCTCCAGCGCCGGCTGGGCCGGTCGGCGGCGGGGATGTACGTCGTCATCGGCGTCAACGCCGTCATCGGGTTCGTCATCCCGGGCATCGCCTGGCAGGCGCACCTGGGCGGGCTCCTCACCGGCGCGGCGTGCGCGGCGGCGGTCGGCTACCTCGGGCGCGCCCGCAGCCTCGTGGACCGCGGCAGCCCGCGGCTGCACTGGGCCGGGCTCGCGGGGGTGCTCGTCGTCCTCGTCGTGCTGACGGCGGTGAAGTACGCGCTCGCCCCCGCCTGACGGCTGGGGGTTACACGGCTGTCATTCATCCCCAGTGTGGACAACCCCTGTGGACAACCGGGGGTCGGGGAGGACCGGGCCGGGCGTCAGCGCCAGCGGGTCGTCATGAGGAAGCCGGCCATCATGAAGCCGAAGCCGACGCCGAGGTTCCAGCGGCCGAGCTGGGGCACGGGGTACTGGTTGACGCCGGAGATGTAGAAGGTCACGACCCACAGCAGGCCGACGACCATGAGGCCGAGCATGAGGGGGAGGAACCAGCGGGCGTTGGGCCCCTGGGCCTTCGGCGCCGTGCGCGGCGGGGTGAAGCTGGGCTTGGAACGACCCTTGGACTCGGGCACGGACTGTCTCCTCGTGGCGTTGATGGTTTGGCCTAGCGTAGAGGTTCGAGCCGGAGAGGAGGTGGTCGCGGTGGCCGGGACGCATGCGGGCAGGGTCGACCGACCCTCGCCGTGGCCGTGGCTGGTGCCCGTCGTGGCGCTCGTCGCCGGTGCCCTCTTCGCCTCGAGCGTGCGGGCGGCGCAGGGTCAGGACATCCGTCCCGACCAGGCGATGCTCCCCGACCTCATCCGCTCCCAGAACCGTACGAACGAGCAGCGCTCGGCCGAGGTCGACCGCCTCCAGGCCGAGGTCGACGACACCACCGCCGCCCTGGCCCCCGGCGACCTCGACACCCAGCGGCTCGAGCGGCAGGCCAACGAGCTGGCCCCCGTCGCCGGGCGCACCGAGGTGCAGGGGCCGAGCCTGCGGGTCGAGCTCCACGACGCCCGCCTGCCCAACGGCGAGGTGCCCGACGGCGCCGACCCCGACGACTACGTCATCCACCAGCAGGACGTGCAGGCCGTCGTCAACGCCCTGTGGGCCGGGGGCGCCGAGGCGATGATGCTCCAGGACCAGCGGGTCATCTCCACGAGCGCGGTCCGTTGCGTCGGCAACACGCTGATCCTCCAGGGGCGGGTCTACTCCCCGCCCTACGTCATCACCGCGCTCGGAGACCGCGACCGGCTGCGGGAGGCGCTGCGCACCGACGCCGAGGTCGAGAACCTGCGGCAGTGGTCGCTGGCCGTCGGCCTCGGCTACGACGTCACGACGCTGCCCGACGACACCCGGTACCCCGCGTACATCGGCTCGATCGTCCCTGCCCACGCCGCCGTCCCCGCGACGTGACCGCCTGATGCTGCGCCGCGTCATCGGCTGGACCGGGGAGGTCCTGCTGACCCTGGGGGCCCTCCTCCTGCTGTTCGTCGCGTGGCAGCTGTGGTGGACCGACGTCGTCGCCAACCGCGACCAGGCCGGGATCGTCGCGACGCTCGAGGACGACTTCGCGCGCGAGCGCACGCCCGCTCCCGTCGGAGCCGACGGCATCCCCGAGGCCATCGGGGAGGACGGGGCCTTCGCCATCGTGCGGATCCCCCGCTTCGGCGAGGACTACGCGCGCCCCGTCATCGAGGGGACCGGGCGGCCGGTCCTCGCGCTCGGGGTGGGGCACTACGTCGGCACGGCCGGCCCGGGCCAGGTGGGCAACTTCGCCGTCGCCGGGCACCGCACGACGTACGGGCGGCCCTTCCACGACGTCGACCGCCTGCGCGACGGCGACCGGGTGGTCGTCGAGACCGCGGCGACGGTCTACGTCTACGAGGTGACCTCGCGCGACGTCGTCCGGCCGCGCGACGTGGGCGTCATCGCGCCGGTGCCCGACGCGCCGGGGGCCGCGCCCACCGAGGCGCTGCTGACGATGACGTCGTGCCACCCCAAGTACGCGGCGACCGAGCGCTTCGTCGTCCACGGCCGCCTCGCCGCGACGATCCCGCGCGCCCAGTGGCAGCCCGACCGCTGGCTCACGACCCCCGCGGAGGCCTGACGTGTACGCCGCGCTCTGGCGCCTGCTCCCGGGACCCCGCTGGCTCAAGGTCGCGGAGTGTCTCGTGCTGCTCCTGCTCGTCGTGTGGCTGCTCTTCACGCTCGTGTTCCCCGCCGCGAGCCCGTACCTGCCGTTCACGGACAACACCGTCGGTGCGGCGCCGACCCCCGGCAGGGCACCATGGAGCGCATGACCCGCGTCCTCGTCGTCGACAACTACGACAGCTTCGTCTTCACGATCGTCGGCTACCTCGAGCAGCTCGGCGCGCAGTGCGAGGTCGTGCGCAACGACGCGGTGTCCCCGGCCGACGCGGCCGAGTTCGACGGCGTCCTCGTCTCCCCCGGCCCCGGCACCCCCGAGGAGGCCGGCGTCTCGATGGCGATGATCGAGGCGTGCGCCGAGCGGGTCCAGCCGATGCTCGGCGTGTGCCTGGGCCACCAGGCGCTCGGCGTCGTCATGGGTGCCACGGTCGGGCGGGCCCCCGAGCTCCTCCACGGCAAGACCTCGCAGGTGCACCACGACGCGACGGGCGTCCTCGAGGGCGTGCCCTCCCCGTTCACCGCGACCCGCTACCACTCGCTGACCATCGAGCCCGCGACGCTGCCCGACGAGCTCGTCCCCAACGGACGCACCGAGTCGGGGATCGTCATGGCGGTGCGGCACGCGACCCTGCCGCTGCACGGGGTGCAGTTCCACCCCGAGTCGGTGCTCACCCACGGAGGCCACCGGATGCTCGCCAACTGGCTGCGGACCTGCGGGATGGACGACGCCGTCGAGCGGTCGGTGGGCCTGAGCCCCCTCGTCCACGACGCGGCGGGCGTCGCCCGCATCGTCGCCTCCGGCTGACCGGAGGCCCGGCGTCCCTCCCGTGACCTGTCGGTCGATGTGGGTACGCCTCGGGGGTGGGCGCTGGGACAAGACCGTCCTATTAGGTCGATGTTGCCCCACGGAGGCGTCCCCGCCGTGACCTATTGGTCGATGTGGGTACGGTCCCGGGGTGGGCGATGGGTCAAGATCGCCCTAGTGGTCGATGGTGACCCGCGGGCGGTGCCGTACCTGCCGTGACCTATTGGTCGATGTGGGCACGCCCCCGGGGGTGGGTGGGCGCCGGGACAAGTTCGCCCTGTTGGTCGATGGTGACCCACGGTGGGGCTGTACCTGCCGTGACCTATTGGTCGAGGTGGGTACGGCCCCGGGGGTGGGCGCTGGGACAAGATCGCCCTGTTGGTCGATGTTGACCCACGGTGTGACCTGTCGGGCGATGGTGACGGGCTAAGGGAGGCTCGGGGTCGGGGTCGGGGTCGGGGTGGGACCCGGGTCGGTCGGGGTCTCCGAGGGCGTCGGGGTGGGCGTCGGCGTCGGGGTGGGCGCGGGCTTCTTCGCGACGACGATCGTCACCGTCCTGCCGATGTCGAGCGTGCCGTCGGACGGGTCCTGCTCGATGACCTGGTCCTCCGGTACGCCGTCGGTCTCGCGCGTCACCGTCTTGTACTTCAGCCCGGCGCCCTGGATCGCCTGTTGTGCCTGGTCGCGGGTGCGCCCGACGACGTTGGGGACCTCCACCTTGCCGGTGCCGACCCGCAGGATGATCGTCGTGTCGAGCGCGACCGACGTCCCCCGCGAGGGGTTGGAGTCGATGACGACGTCCTTCTCGGTGTCGGGGTCGTTGACCTCCTCGGGCTCGCCGACCTTCAGCCCGAGGTCGGTGAGGAGGGCCCGCGCCTCGTCGAGGGTCTTGCCGCTGACGTCGGGCACGGTGACCGCGCTCGGCCCCGACGACACGACGAGCTGCACCCGGCTGCCCTCGGGCACCTGGGCGCCCTCGCCGGGGTCCTGCCGGATGACGTCGCCCTCCTCGACGGTGTCGCTCGTCTCGCGCACCACCTCGGAGGTCAGCTTGACCCGGGCGATCTTCGCCACGGCGCTCTGCTCGGGGTCGCCGACGACCCGCGGGACGCTGACCTGCACGGTCTCGGGCTCCCCGAGGTACTGGAAGAGCCCGAAGCCGAGGGCGCCGAGCGCCGCGAGGACGGCGATCGCGAGCAGCACCATGGCGGCCGGGCTCCGGCCGCGGTCGTCGTCGTCCGGGCGCCGCATACCGGGGAAGGTCTCGGTGTCGGTGCCGTGCCGGGCGTCGTAGGCGGGCACGGGCGTGGCGCTGTAGACGCTCGTGGGCTCCTCGCGCATCGAGGGGATCGCCTCGGTCGCGCCCGCGGCGAGGGCACCGCCGGCCGCGGCACCGGCGAGGGCCGCCGCGGTCCCCCGGGCGGCGTCGGAGATCGGGCGGCCGAGGCGCACGGCCGCGAGGTCGCTGCGGAACTCGTTGGCGCTCTGGTAGCGGGCGTCGCGCGGCTTGGCGAGGGCGTGGAGGACGACGGCGTCGACGTCCTCGGTGAGGTCCTCGGCCAGGCGCGACGGCGGGATGGGCGCCTCCCCCACGTGCTGGTAGGCGATGGACACCGGGCTGTCGCCGGTGAACGGGGCCCGGCCGGTCAGCAGCTCGAAGAGCATGCAGCCGGTGGAGTACAGGTCCGAGCGGGCGTCGACGGGCTGGCCCTGGGCCTGCTCGGGCGAGAGGTACTGGGCGGTGCCGATGACGGCCTGGGTCTGGGTCATCGTCGCGTTGGCGTCGGCCATCGCCCGGGCGATGCCGAAGTCCATCACCTTGACGGTGCCGTCGTCGGCGATCATGACGTTCGCGGGCTTGATGTCGCGGTGGACGATCCCGTTGCGGTGGCTGTAGGCGAGGGCGTCGAGGACGCCCTCGGTGACGCGGAACGCCTCGGTCGTCGGCAGCGAGCCGCGCTCGGTGAGGACCTCGCGCAGGGTCCGCCCGTCGACGTGCTCCATGACGATGAAGGGCACCTTGACCTCGGCGCCACCGCTCTCGGTGACCGAGTCCTCGCCGTGGTCGTAGACCGCGACGATGGAGGCGTGGTTGAGCCCGGCGGCCGACTGGGCCTCGCGGCGGAACCGGGAGATGAAGGTCTGGTCGCGGGCGAGGTCGCTGCGCAGCATCTTGATGGCGACCTGGCGCCCGAGGCGGGAGTCGAACCCCAGGTGCACCTCGGCCATCCCACCGCGCCCGAGGAGCTCACCCACCTCGTAGCGGCCCCCGAGCAGCATCGGGACGTCAGCCATGGAACGCACTCCTCATCGGGCCCGCGGGGCCCGTCATCGGTTCGGGCGCGCCGGGCGCCGTCGTGGTCGAAGGGGTCATCGGTCGAGCCTCGCCTCCATCATCGCCTTCGCGATCGGCGCGGCGACCCGGCCGCCACCGGCCTCGCTGCCGGCGACGCCGCCGTCCTCGGCGATGACCGCGACGGCGATCTGCGGGTCGTCGGCGGGGGCGAAGGAGATGAACCAGGCGTGGGCCTTGCGGTCGTCGCCGTGCTCGGCGGTGCCCGTCTTGCCGGCGACGCTGACGCCGGGGATCCGGGCCCGCTCGCCCGAGCCGTCCTCGACGACGGCGACCATCATCCGCTGCAGCTGGGCGGCGACGTCGGGGGTCACCGCCTGGGACAGCTCGGTGGGGTCGGTCTGCTCGATGACCGACAGGTCGGAGCCGATGACGGACTGGACGAGGTAGGGGTTCATGACGACGCCGTCGTTGCCGACGCCGGCGGCGACCATCGCCATCTGGAGCGGGGTGACCCGTACGTCGTACTGGCCGATCGAGGCGTACGCGAGCTGCGGCTGGTCCAGCTCGGCGGGGACCGAGCTCGGGGTGACCCGCATCGGCACGGCGATGGAGTCGCCGAAGCCGAACTTCGCGGCCTGCTCGCGCAGGGCGTCGGCGCCGATGTCCATCCCGACGCTCGCGAAGGCCGTGTTGCACGAGATCGCCAGCGCCCGCGTGAAGGAGACCCTGTCGCCCGGGCCGCAGGCGCCGTCGAAGGCGTTGGGCAGGGTGTTCGTCGTCTGCGGGAGGTCGAGCTCGGCCGGGCCGTCGAGCTCGGAGTCCTCGTCGTAGTCGCCGCTGGAGATGGCGGCCGCGGCCGTCACGACCTTGAAGACCGAGCCGGGCGGGTAGAGGTCGCCGCCGATGGCGCGGTTGAGCAGCGGGCGCGAGGCCTCGATGTTGAGCTGCTCGTAGTTCTTGCCCACCGCGGTGAGGTCGTGGCCCGCGACGTCGTTGGGGTCGAAGCTCGGCCGGCTCACCATCGCGAGGATCGCGCCGGTCTTCGGGTCGAGCGCGACGGCGGCGCCGCGGATGCCCTCCATCGCGTCCCAGGCCGCCTTCTGCACCGCGGGGTCGAGCGTCGTCTCGACGGTGGCCCCCTGCGCCCGGCGGCCGGTGAACAGGTCGGAGACGCGGCGGTAGAAGAGCTTGTCGCTCGAGCCCGAGAGGAACGCGTTCTCGGACTGCTCGAGGCCGCCGCTGGCCCCGAAGAAGGAGTAGTAGCCGGTGACGTGCGCGTACATCTCGGGCTCGTCGTAGACCCGCTGGAACTTGTACTCGTCGTCGCTG
This sequence comes from Oryzobacter terrae, assembly GCF_042756445.1. Taxonomy (GTDB): domain Bacteria; phylum Actinomycetota; class Actinomycetes; order Actinomycetales; family Dermatophilaceae; genus Oryzobacter; species Oryzobacter terrae. The sequence continues at coordinate 2,160,766 of NZ_CP170578.1, read as the reverse complement.
GGGACCGAGCGGGCCACGGGCTTCTGCCCGACGAGGATCTCGCCGCGCTCGCGGGCGTACGTCGACAGCAGCGTCCGGCGGTTGTCGGGCCGCGCGTTGAGCTCGGCCGCGAAGACGTACTGGATGAGCGTCGTCGAGACGAGCAGCGACGCGAAGAGGGCCGCGACGACGATCGAGAGCTTGCGCACCGGGGTGTTCACCGCAGCCTCACCACCTCGGTGCGCGCCTCCGCGACCGAGCTCGTCCCGACCTCGGGCAGCGGGCGCCGGGCGTGGTCGGAGATCCGCAGCAGGACCGCGACGAGGGCCCAGTTCGCGAGGAGGGAGGACCCGCCCGAGGACAGGAAGGGCATCGTCAGGCCGGTGAGCGGGATGACCCGGGTCACCCCGCCGACGACGACGAAGCACTGGAGCGCCACCGAGAACGACAGCCCGGCCGCGAGGAGCTTGCCGAAGCCGTCGCGGGTGCCGAGGGAGGTCCGCAGGCCGCGCTGCACGAGGAGCGCGTAGAGGACGAGGATCGCGAACAGGCCGATGAGGCCGATCTCCTCGCCGAAGCTCGGGATGATGAAGTCGGACTCGGCGAAGTACGTGAGGTCGGGGCGGCCCTTGCCGAGGCCCGTGCCGAACATCCCGCCGGACGCCATCCCCATGAGGCCGCGGGCCAGCTGGTCGGACACGCCCAGGGCCTGCGGGCTGAAGGTGTCGAGCCAGAGCAGGACGCGGGTCTGGACGTGGCCGAAGACGAGGTAGGCGACGTAGGCCCCCGCGACGAGCAGGCTCAGGCCGATGGCGATCCACGAGACCCGCTCGGTCGCGACGTAGAGCATCGCGACGAACAGGCCGAAGAAGAGCAGCGAGGAGCCGAGGTCGCGCTCGAAGATGAGCACCGCCAGGCTCGCGCCCCACGCGAGGAGGATCGGGCCGAGGTCGCGGGCCCGCGGCAGGGTGAGGCCGAGGATCTTGCGACCGGCGACCGAGAGGGCGTCGCGCGTCTGGACGAGGTAGCCGGCGAAGAACACCGCGAGCGAGAGCTTGGCGACCTCACCGGGCTGGAAGGAGAAGCCTCCCAACCGGATCCAGATCCGCGACCCGTTGACCGAGGTGCCGATGACGGGGAAGAGCGGCAGGAGGAGCAGGAGCAGGCCGATGGCCCCGGCGAGGTAGGTGTAGCGCCGCAGGATGCGGTGGTCGCGCACGAGGACGAGCACGCCGACGGCGATGGCGACGGCGAGGGCGCTCCACATCAGCTGCCGCAGCGCGACCCCCTCGGTGAGCGAGTCGCCCCTGGCGATGTCGAGCCGGTGGATCATCACCAGGCCCAGGCCGTTGAGGAGGGTGACGATCGGCAGCATCAGCGGGTCGGCGTACGAGGCCCGCCACCGCAGGACGAGGTGGAAGACGACCGACACCGCGAGGAAGCCGCCGCCGAGCGCGAGCAGCGACGGGGGGATCGACTCGCTCGTCGCCAGACCCATGTTGACGTAGGCGAGCAGGACGATCGAGACGGCGCCGACGAGCAGGAGGAGCTCGATGTTGCGCCCCTTGCGCGGGGTGTAGGACGACACGACGCTCATGACGTCACCGGCGCGGACGTGGTCGGGGGAAGTGGGGTCACGGGGGTGCGCGACCTCCCCGGCGTCGCGGACGTGGGCGCCGTCGAGCCGCTCGGGGAGGGGGAGGCCGACGGGGTGGCGGTCGGCGACGGGGTGGGGGTCGGGGTGGCCGTCGGCTGCGTCCACGACGACGGGACCGTCTGGCAGATCTCGCCGTTCGACCGCGACCAGCGGCACGCCTGGGCCTGCAGGCGCAGGTCGGAGACGCGGGCGTCGGCGTCGGAGCGGTCGGAGGCCTCGATGCCGCGCTCCAGGCTCTCCTGGTACGAGGGCGGCAGGTCGTCGACGGCGATCGTCGTCGCGTACTCCTCGCTGCTGAGCGCCACCGGGCCGAGGGTCTGGTCGACGCCGCGGTAGACCGAGACGACGCCGTCGCTGGCCGCGAGGTAGTACTGCTGCTGCGACCACGCGTACGCGGCGTAGGAGCCACCGGCGAGGACGACGCCGGCCACGACGAGGGCCGCGGCCAGGCGCAGGGCCAGCCCGCGCCGGGACCGGGGTCCCTCCTCGGCGAGGGTGACCCGGTCGTCGGGCTCGTCGTCGCCCGCCCCGGTCGCCTCCTTGGTGAGGGCGGCGGCCTTGGCGGCCGGGGTCAGCGGGATTGGCCTGGTGCCGCCGCGCCGGGCCGCGGCCGCCCCCACGACCTCGGGGACGGTGGACGGTGCCGTGGAGCGACCGGCGTCGACGATGTCGCCGACGACGACGGTGACGTTGTCGGGGGCGCCGGCGCGCAGGGCGAGGGCCACGAGCCGGTCGGCGCACTCGCCGGGGTCGGGGACCCCGAGGAGCACCTCGTCGATGGTGTCGCGGGCGACGTAGTCGGAGAGCCCGTCGGAGCAGATGAGGTAGCGGTCGCCGATCCGGCCCTGGCGCACGACGAGGTCGGGCTCGTCGTGCGCGTCGCCGGTGAGGACGCGGGTGACGAGGGAGCGCTGCGGGTGGGTCTGGGCCTCCTGCTGGGTGATCCGTCCCTCGTCGACGAGGTTCTGGACGAAGGAGTGGTCCTTGGTGATCTGGGTGACCTGGCCCTCGCGCACGAGGAAGGCCCGCGAGTCGCCGATGTGGGCGAGGACGACCTTGTCGTGCGAGCGGAGCAGGGCGATGAGCGTGGTGCCCATGCCGTCGAGGCTGGAGTCGTGGCGGATCTGGTCGCCGAGCTCGGTGTTGGCGGCGTGGATGCGGTCGAGGAGGGCCTGGCTGACCTCGCGCCCGCTGATGGCGTCGTCGTCGAGCTCGACGAGGGAGGCGATGACGGTGGAGGACGCGACGTCACCGCCCGCGTGCCCGCCCATCCCGTCGGCCATCGCGAGGAGACGAGGACCGGCGTAGCCCGAGTCCTCGTTGTTGGAGCGGACCATCCCGACGTCGGAACGGGCGGCGTAGTGGAACGCGAAGGGCATGAACTACCTCTGGAGCTCGAGGGCGGTCTGGCCGATGCGCAGCACACTGCCGACGGCCACCTCCCTGGGCTCGGTGAGGCGGGTGGACCCGAGGAACGTGCCGTTGGTGGAGCGGAGGTCCTCGACCCTCCACGTGCCGTCGTCGTCCTGGAAGATCCGGGCGTGCCGACCGGAGGCGTAGTCGTCGTCGAGGACGAGCGCGCACTCGGGGCTGCGGCCGATGAGGGTGCCCGCGGGGCGCAGGGGCAGCGTCGTGCCCGACAGCGGGCCGGCCGTGACGACGAGCCGGGTGGGGCCCTTGGCGCGCGACTTGCGCTCTGCGCGAGAGGGTCTCGGCGTCACCGGCCGCTTGGCCGGCTCCTTGCCCGGGCCGGCGGTGCGGCGCTTGACGCGGGTGCCGTACAGGTCGCCGCGCAGGACGCCGACGACCGCGAAGACGAACACCCAGAGCAGGACGAGGAGTCCCAGCCGCATGACGGTGAGGGTGAGCTCGCTCAGCACGCGCTCACCTCCGCCCGGCCCGGAACGTGATGGACGTGCGGCCCACGGTGACGCGGTCGCCGTCGTGGAGGTGCTCGCTCGTGATCCGCTCGCCGTTGACGAAGGTGCCGTTCGTCGAGCCGAGGTCGCGCACGGTCGTCACGGTGTGGGGGCCGTCGGTGGTCACCCGCAGCTCGCTGTGCCGGCGGGAGATGCCCGGGTCGTCGAGGATGATGTCGGCGGCGTCGTCGCGGCCCAGGATCGTGATGGCGCCCATGAGCGGGTAGCGCTCGCCGTCGACGTCGAGCCACGGGCGCTCGGCGGCGTTCGGACGGCGGGGCTGCGGGGGGCGGGGGGCCTTGGGGTGCCGCGCGGTGGCGTCGACGTCGTCGCGGGCCGGGGGAGGGCTGGAGGCGGGACCGCTCGGAGGGACCGGGGGTGCCGCGGGGGCGGGCGCGGCCGGCACGGCCGACGGGGAGCCGTCGTCGGCGGGGCGGCGGAGGGCGCGCTCCTGGCCGGTGTGGCCGGTGGCCCGGGGGCGGCTGGCCTTCGAGGGGCGGATCCGGAAGACGCCGGTCTCGAGGTCGTCGTGCTCCTCGAAGACGATGTCGATGGGCCCCGCCGGGGTGTACCGCTGCCCCTCGCAGTGCTCCTCGGCGGCCGCGACGAGGTCCATCTCGACGTGGGCGATGTCGGGGTGCAGGCGGTCGTAGTCGCCCGGCGAGAGCTCGATGGTGAACACGTTCGGCACGATCGCCCGGCCGGAGGAGGTGACGGCGCGGTCGTCCATCGCCCGCCGGATGTTGCTCGCGATCTCGACGGGGTGCACGGCGGAGCGCAGGTGCTTGGCGAAGGTGCCCTGGACGGCACGCTCGAGCCCCGCCTCGAGGCGGTCGAACAGACCCATGGCAGCTCCTCCCTCGCGTGGTTCGGGTCGACGGACGGTCTCCCCAGCCTATCCGTGACGGCTGGGCAGACCCTGAACGGCACGGCCCGTACCGTGAGGGGATGAACGTGGGTCTGCAGGTGATCGTGCCCCGTGACGTGCCGCTCGGCGGCCCCCGGGCGATGACGGTGCGGCGCACCCTGCCCGCCAAGGAGCGCTCCTTCGTCGGCGCCTGGTGCTTCGTCGACCACTACGGTCCCGACGACGTCTCGGCCACCGGCGGGATGGACGTCGCGCCGCACCCGCACTGCGGGCTGGCCACCGTGTCGTGGCTGTTCAGCGGGGAGGTCGAGCACCGCGACTCCCTCGGCACGGTCGCGATGGTGCGGCCCGGGGAGGTCAACCTCATGACGGCGGGCCGGGGCATCTCGCACTCGGAGGTGTCGACGCCGGGGACGACCGTGCTCCACGGGGCGCAGCTGTGGCTCGTGCTGCCGGCCGCGTCCGCCGACGTCGACCCGCGCTTCGAGCACCACGTCCCGCCGGTCGTCGACGTCGGGGAGGGCGCGCGCGCCCAGGTGTTCGTCGGGTCGCTGTGGGGGTCGACGTCGCCCGTGGTGGTGGAGTCGCCGCTCGTCGGGGCCGAGGTCGTCCTCGAGCCCGGGGCGGCCGTGTCGGTGCCCGTGCCGCGGGGCTTCGAGACGGCGGTCCTCGTCGACTCGGGGGCGGTGACCCTCGACGGCACCGACGTCGCGCGGGCCGAGCTCGTCGTCGCCCCCGCCCGCGACCACGACGGGTCGGTGCTCCTGGCCGCCGGCCCGCAGGGCGCCCGCGTCCTCGTCCTCGGCGGGGAGCCGCTCGGCGAGGAGGTCGTCATGTGGTGGAACTTCATCGGCCGCAGCCACGAGGAGGTCGTCGCGGCCCGCGAGGCGTGGGAGGCGGGGGCCGCGGCCGCGCAGGCCGCGCGGTTCGGCCGCGTCGAGGGCTACGAGGGTGAGGTCGAGCGGATCCCCGCGCCCGCGATCCCGGGGGTCCGGCTCAGGCCCCGGGGCAACCGGGAGGGGCGGTCCGGGTTCGCCGGGGCCGAGGCCCCGCCGATGTCCTGAGGGCGCCGCCCGGGTCGGCCGGGACGCGCTTTTGTCGGAACGGGTCGCCATCAGGCACACTGTTACGGCTCGCACGAGCACCACGCGCAAGTGGCGGAACGGCAGACGCGCTGGCTTCAGGTGCCAGTGTCCGAAAGGGCGTGGGGGTTCAAATCCCCCCTTGCGCACGGATCGACGAAGGCCCCTCGGGATCGAGGGGCCTTCGTCGTGTCCGGACCGGGGGCGGTGGGGTCACTCCCACTCGGAGATGCCCGAGGGCACGGCGGCCGTGAAGGCGTCGCCGGTGTGGCTGTCGAGCTCGAGGGTCCCGCCGAGGACGGCGAGCGTCTCGCGGACGTGGAGCAGGGCGAGGGGGTCGATCCGCGCGCGGGCCACGGCGATGCGCACCTTCCCGCCGTCGTGCTCGAGGCGCACCCGGCTCCCGACACCGACGACCGCGGCGACCGCGACGAGGAACGCGTCGAACGCCTCGGGGTCCAGGGTGGCTCGGATGACCTGCACCCCACCGGAACTGGGACCCTCCATGTGGGTGCCGGGGGCGTGCTGGGCGAGGATCCAGGCGACGGCGGGGAGGACGTCGACCTCCTCGCGGCTGCCTCCCCCGGAGAGCTCGATGACCTGCGAGACGGCGCTCTCGAGGTGGTCGAGGTGGTGCAGGAGGAGGACGGGGCGGCCGTCGGCGGCGTCCTCGAGGGAGGTCGAGGTGACGTCGCCCGGGCTCGTCGGGACGTCGACGACGACGATGCCGCCCTCGAACCCGGCGTCGGGGAGGTCGCGCAGCACGTCGGCAGAGTCGGGGAGGTTGAGGACGACGGCAGCGACGTCGCCGGCCAGCACCTGGCCGAAGACCGCTCCTGCGCTGGTCACCGGGACGACCTCGTACACCTCGTCGGCCAGCTGGCCGGCGAGGTGAGCTGCCACGGCAGCATCGAGCTCGGCGATGAGAACCCTGCTTCTCATGGCCCGGAGCATAGGGTCGCGGCCCGCTCCGGCGTGCGAACTCGAGATCGGCCGAACGGTCCTGCCTGGTGCACGGACGGCGTGGGTGCTTGCGGGCCGCGGCTCACGACGGCGCGGCGATGCCGCCGCGGTGGCGGTCGGTGAGCTCGGTCATCGAGTCGACGAGGTCGCGCAGCCGGCTCATCTCGGCGACGGTGAGGCCGGCGAAGAGGCCGGCTCCCTCGTCGACGAGCGGGGCGTACATCGCGTACGTGCGCCGGGCGCCCTCCTCGGTCATCCGCACGAGGACGCGGCGCCGGTCCCCTTCGTCGCGCACCCGCTCGATCAGGCCCTTCGCCTCGAGCCGGTCGAGGAGCGCGGTCGTCGCCGCGGGGCGCAGGCCGGTGGCGGTCGCGAGGACGCCCGCGGTCTTCGGGCCGTCGGCGAGCCAGTCGAGGCAGCGCAGGTCGGCCGCCCCGAGGCCCAGGGCCCGCTGCACGGCGTCGTCGTACGCCTGGACGCTGCGCTGGTAGCGCTGCAGCGCCGTGCCGAGGTCGGCCACGAGTTGACGCCGCGTCGCCATCCGGATACCTTTCGACAATCGAAATATACGAATCCCGTAGGGAAGGACCGGACATGAGACTACTCGTCGTCGGCGGCGGTGTCGCCGGACCTGCCGTCGCGCTCGCGGCGGTACGGCTCGGCCTGGAGGCCACCGTGCTCGAGCGACGCGCCGTGGCCGACCCCGAGGAGGGGTCGTGGATCACGGTGGCGCCCAACGGACTCGATGCCCTGGAAGCCCTCGGGGTCCTCGACGAGGTCCGAGCCCTCGCAGTGCCCTCCCGCGCCACGTCGATGTTCGGGGCGACCGGCCGCCACCTGGGCGACGTCACCCTCGGCAAGCCCCTGGCCGACGGGACGGTGGCCCTGACGATGAGGAGGTCCGCGCTCGCCGTGCTCCTCGCGGACGCCGCCCAGCAGGCCGGCGCGCTCGTCAGGCGCGGCGCCGACGTCGTCTCGGTGGAGGACGAGCCGGGACGGCCGGTGCGGGTGGTCCTCGCCGACGGGACCGCAGTGGAGGGCGACCTCCTCGTCGCCGCCGACGGCGTGCGCTCACGGATCCGGCGCACGGTCGACCCCGCGGCGCCCGACGCGCGGTACGTGGGCCTGGCCAACTTCGGCGGCATCACCCGCGCGGCCGACCTCGACCCGTCCGTCGTCGCCGGCCTGGCACCGGAGGCCTGGCACTTCGTCTTCGGGCGCCGCAGTTTCTTCGGGGCGCACCCCCTGCCCACCGGTGACGTCGTGTGGTTCGCCAACGTGCCCCGTGAGCCGATCTTGCGTGCCGAGCGGGCCGCCACCACGGACGAGGAGTGGCTCGCCCTCCTCGGCGGTCTCGTCGCCGGCGACGCCGGACCGGCCGCGGCCCTCGTCGCCGCGGGTTCGCTGGAGCTCGCGGGGGACAGCACCTACGACCTCCCCCACGTCCCCACGTGGTGGCGGGAGCGGACGGTGCTCGTCGGCGACGCGGCCCACGCGCCGAGCCCGAGCAGCGGGCAGGGCGCGGCGATGGCGCTCGAGGACGCGGTCGTCCTCGCCCGTGCCGTCGCGGCGCACGGCCTCGACGGGCCGGCGGCCTACGAGCGCTCCCGCCGGGCCCGCGTCGAGGCGGTCGTGCGTGCGGGGGCCCGCAGCAGCAGCGCGAAGATCCCGGGGCGGCTGGGCCGGGTCCTCGTCGAGACGATGCTCGCCGGCGTGTTCCGGTCCGGCGTGGCCGCCCGCGCGACGCTCGCCCAGACGAGCCACCGCCTCGGGGACCCCGTGGTGCCGTCGAGCCCGTCGGCGGGGTGACGTCCGAAGCGGCCGGCGTCGCTCAGGCGACCCTGGCCTCCCGCTCCGTCCGCGGCCGGGTGCGGTCGACCGGAGGCGCCGGGACACGGGTGCCGCGCACCGCGCGCACCGTGTCGGCGAGGGTGCGCAGCGCCTGCCGGCGGTCGGGCATGAAGCGGAGGAAGAACGCGAGCCGCAGCACCCACGCCGTCGTCCCGGTGAGCGGCACCCCGTAGAGCTCGGCGACCGAGTGACCGAGGCCGAACGACGCCGCCCGCCCCAGCCCGCGGTACCGGAACGCCTGCGCAGGTCGCCCCCTGACGACCCGCGCGACGTTGGTCCCGACGTGGTGCCCGCCCTTGATGGCCCACAGCGCGTTGGCCGCGACGGGCTCCCCCGTGACCGGGTGGAGCACCCGGGCCGCGTCGCCCGCCGCCCAGACGCCCTCGCCGACCGAGAGGTCGGACCCGGTGAGGAGGCGTCCCCGGAGGTCGCGCAGCTCGTCGCCGAGCCCGGGCAGGCGCACGGGCCGCTGGCCGGTCGTCGCGATGACGTCGGCCGTCGGCAGGAGCGTCCCGTCGGACAGCCACGCAGACCCCGCGGTGACCTCGACGAGTCGCACGCCGAGTCGGACACGCACCCCGAGCCGCTCCAGCTCGGCGGCGGCCCGTCGGGCGAGGCGGGGCTGGGAGACGGCCAGCTCGGGGACGAGCCGGTCTCCCGCGTGGACGAGCTCGACGCGCAGCCGGCCCCGACCCCGGTCGGCCACCGCGGCGGCGAGCTCGACCCCGGCGAGACCCCCTCCGGCGACGAGCACGAGCGGGGGCCGCGCGTCGCCCTCGAGGGAACGGCCGGCGAGGTGACCCACCCGGGCGGCGAGCCGCTCGATGTCCCCGGGCGAGCGCAGCGTCCAGCCGTGCTCGGCGAGCCCGGGGACGAGCGCGGCGGGTTCGCGGCCGCCGGTGCCGACGACGAGGTGGTCCCACGTCATCGTGCGGGTGTCCGACGACCCCGCCGGCCGCCACGTCACGGTGCGGCGCTTCCTGTCGACCTCGACGACGACCCCGTGCTCGACCCGGGCCCGCGGACAGGCGCCGGCGACCGGGGTCCGGGTGCGGGCGAAGGGCAGCAGGCCGGCGAGGACCTCGCCGGTGAAGCCGTGGTAGCTGTGGGCGGGGTCGGCCGTGAGGACGACGAGCTGCACCGCGCCGCTGCGGATCTCGCGCCGGAGCCCGCGCGCCAGGGCGGCGTGGGCGTGGAGCGTGACGTACCCGCCCCCGAGGAGGACGACGCGGGTCACGCCGCCACCCCGGCCTCGAGGACCCCGGCCCGCTCCACCGGTCGTCCGAAGGAGGTGGGTGCGGCGGGGACGAAGCCGAGGTGGGCGAGGTCGGCGGCCAGGCCGCGGGTGCGGTCGACGAGGTCGAGTCCCGGGTGGCCGATGGAGAAGTGCCGCCGCTGCCCGGACAGCGCGAGCATCGCGGTCTCGGCGAAGCACGCGTAGGCGCGGCCGTCGGGGAGTCCGATGTCGCTGCCGTGCAGCCGCAGCGAGGGGACGTCGACGACGCCGCCGTCGAGGACGAGGACGTCGGGCCGCTCGACGAGGAGCCCGGGCGAGGTGTTGCGCGGCTGGGTGGCGTCGATGACGACGGCGCCGGGCGCGAGGTGCTCGGCCCGCAGGACGGCGTCGGCCGAGGCGGTGAGGAGGATGACGAGGTCCGCGGCGGCCACGGCCCGCAGGTCGGTGGCGGTGGTCGTCGGGACGCGGGCGCCGACCTCGGCGGCGAGCCCGGCGAGCCGGGGGGCCGTCCGCGAGACGAGGACGAGGTGCTCGACCCCGCCGTCGCGGGCGAGGAGGCGGCTCACGGCGGTCCCGACGCTGCCGGTGGCGCCCACGACGGCGACCCGGCGACCGCCGGTGGTGACGAAGCGGTCGAGGGCGTCGCGGGCCTGGCGCTCGACGGTGGCGGCGGTGAACGCGTTGCCGTTCGTCACGGCGATGTCGGTGCGGCTGCGCAGCGAGGCGCCGCCGGCGGTGACGGTGGCCGTCAGGGCGCCGAGCCCGACGACCCCGGATCCCAGGGCGACGGCGCGGTCGACGGCCCGGGCGACCCGGGCCCGGCCCTCGGCGGGCGCCTCGAGGAGGTGGCGCGCCCCGAAGGGGACGAGGACGACGTGGCCGACCTGCTCCCCGCCGACCTCGACCGCGGCGATGGTCACCGGCGGAAGGGGGAGGCGGCGCAGCGCGGTGTCGTAGACCTTCTCGGGCACCCGGCCGAGCGGGCGCCACACGCGGGCGAGGTCCTCGCCGGTGCGGGTGCGGGGGTGGACGAGGAAGGTGAACGAGGTGCGGGTCACGACGGCGTCTCCTGGTGTCGGCGCGGCCGCGACGTCGGGCCGGTGCGAACAGCAGGAGCGGAGCGCGCCGCGTCCTGATACACCCGGGGCCGTCGGGGCGGCGCGCGCCGTTCCGTCCTGCGGACCTCTCAGGGTTCTCTTGGACGGGACCTGTCATCCTGTGGTTAGGTAAGCCTCACCTTCAGGGCCGCTCCGGGCCCCGACCACCCGAGAGGGGGAGCCGTGATCGTCTGCCAGTGCCACGTCGTCAACGACACCGCGATCGCGGCCGCCGTCGACGCCGGCGCCCGCACCCTCGGGCAGGTCTGCCGGATGACCGGTGCCGGGCGTGACTGCGGGGCCTGCGTGTTCTCCGTCCGACGGCTGGTGTGCGAGCATGAGGCACCCCGTTCCGCCGAGGACCTGGAGTTCCGCGATGAGGCCAGTTGACCCCCGTGTCGTCGAGCTGCTCAACGACGCGCTGACGTTCGAGCTGACCGTCACCAACACGTACTTCCTCCACGCCCGGATGCTCGACAACTGGGGCTTCCCGAAGCTCGGCAAGGTCTTCTACGACCTGTCCATCGACGAGATGCGCGACGCCGACGCCCTCATCAACCGCATCCTGCTGTTCGAGGGCCACCCCAACGTCCAGCGCCTCAACCCGATCCGGATCGGGGAGGACGCCGAGGAGATGCTGCGCATCGCCCTCGAGAGCGAGATCGCCGCCGTCGCGCAGTTCAACTCCTCCGCCCAGGAGAGCCACGACCTCGGCGACCACGCGAGCGCCGCCATCTTCGAGGAGATGGCCCGCGACGAGGAGAAGCACGCCGACTGGTTCGAGTCGCAGATCGAGGCGATCATGCGCGTCGGCCTGCCGCAGTACCTCTCGCAGCAGATCGAGACCTCGACCCCCTGACGCCCGACCCCGGGGCGGGTCAGCCCGGTCCGGGTCGGTCCAGCCCTGCCGGGTCGGCCAGGTGGTCCAGCAGGGCCTGCTGGAGCAGTCCCGCGTGGGCGCCGTCGACGATGCGGTGGTCCGCCGTGGCCACGAGGACGCACGTCGGTCGCACCACGACCTCGGTCCCGACGACGACGGGGCGCTCGCGCACGGCCCCGATCGCGAGGTAGACCGGCACCCGCGCGAACGGCACCGGGGCGAGGAAGGCCTCCTCGAGCCCGAGCGTGCCGACGTTGGAGACGAACGCCGTCCCCAGCGGGCGACCCGGCTGGCCGAACAGCCCACGGCCCAGGCCCCCGGTGACGAGGCTCGCCACGTTCACCACCGGCCGCATCGCCCAGACCGGCACGGCCCGCATGATCGAGGACGAGCGCCGGAACGAGTGGTCCTGCCCGGCCCGCACCGCGAGGGCTCCCGACTCGACGGCCCGGGCCACCTCGAGCGTGGTGAGGCGGTCGGCGTCGCGGACCCGGACGGGCGCGAGGTCCCGGCCGTCCTCGATGTCGACGGCGAAGGCGATGGTGCACTCCTCGATGGGCCGCAGGCGGCCGAGGACGACGCGGGCCCGGGCCTCGGGGACGTCGCGCAGCGCCCGTCCCAGGGCCGCGCCGACGAGGTGGGTCAGGGTGACCCGGACGCCGTGCTCGGCGCGCAGCACCGCGAGGTGGGCCAGGGCCGCCGAGACGTCGACCTCGGCGCGGGCGTGGATGCGACCCTCGGTCGGCGCCCTCCAGCTGGCGGCGGCGATCTTGCGCCGGACGGTGGGGCGGCTCACGCGCGCACCGCGTCCCGGGTGGCGGGCCGCAGCCCGGTGAGGGCGACCCGCACCACGGCCCGGGGTGCCTCGGTGAGCGAGGCGAGGGGTGCCGCGCGGCGGGGGAGGGTGAGGCGGGGCCGGTCGCCCTCGACCGCGTCGACGACGGCGAGCGCCACCGCGTCGGCGTCGAGGACGGGCAGCACCCGCAGGGACCGGGCGCGGGCGAACGCCGCGGCGGCGAGGGGCTGGGAGCCGATGCGCTCCATCATCTCGGAGGCGACCGGGCCGATCTCGACCGTCGTCGTGCGCACGCCGGTGCCGCGCAGCTCGATCCGCAGCCCGGCCAGTGCCGCCGACAGCCCGGCCTTCGTCGCGCCGTAGACCGACAGCCCGGGGAACGTGGCCAGGGCGGCGAGGGAGGAGACACCGACGACGCAGCCCTGCCGGCGCGCGAGCATCGACGGCAGGACGAGGCGGGTCAGCTCGAGCGGCGCCCCGAGGTTGAGGGCGACGGCGTCGGCCACCTCCCCGTCACGGACCTCGCTGAGCGTCCCGACCGTCTCGACGGCGGCGTTGTGGAGGAGGACGTCGACGGGGCCGTGGTGCGCCTCGGCCGCGGCCACGAGGTCGGGGAGCCCGCGGGTGTCGGTGAGGTCGGTGGGCACGGCGGCCCCGCCCAGCCGCGCGGCCAGCGCCTCGAGCGGCCCGGGGCGCCGGGCGACGAGCGTCAGCCGGGCCCCCCGCAGGGCCAGCTCGGCGGCGAGGCGGGAGCCGATGGTCCCCGTGGCTCCGGTCAGCAGGACGTGGGAACCGGAGAGCCGCATGGGCACAGTCTGGGTGCTGGAGCCGTCGGCACCACCACGCCCCCGGCCGGGGGTCTCGGTGTCGAACCTTCGGGAGCGCCGTGGCGCACGCTTCGCGTCACCGAGGCCGGCGCGGACGGAGGTCCGGTCAGGTCAGGGCCTCGCAGATGAACGCGTCGACCGTCTCGCCCGTGATGTCGGCGATCGACCCGTGGGCGGAGGCCCGCGTCTCGAAGTCCTCACCGGGTGCGTACTGCACCCCGCCGCTGCCGTTCAGCCGCGACCCGTCATCCGCTCGCCCGAGGTAGCGCCCGCCGACCTCGGTGAGGACCCGGCTGCCCACCTCACCCGGGACGGGGTAGGTGTAGTGGCGGTTCCAGTGCCCGGAGATCGTGACGGACGGGCCGGCGCCGGTCGGGGAGAGCGTGTAGCGGTCGGACGGGTAGCCGAGGTGGACGTTGGTCCTGGTCGCCAGGCCGTCGGCGGTGTGCCAGCGGGTCATGAACTCGCGGCTGGACCCCGAGCCGTACACCTCCTGACCGTCGCACTGGATGCCGATGGGCTCGTTCTCGTAGGTGTTCACCCACGTGCCCTGGCAGGTGATGCCCGTGCCGGCCCGCCAGCAGTCCCAGGGCGCGAAGTTCGGGTTGAGCGTCGGGCTGACGCTCGCCGGGTCGACGGGCGGGGGTCCGGCACTGGCCATGGGAGCGGCCCCGGCGAGGGCGCCGAGCAGGGCGGCGGCCGAGAGGACGGACAGGGTGCGACGGGCGCGGGACCGGGTCATGGGGTGGCTCCTGGGCGGCTGGCGCGTCGCCCTGGTGGCGGCGCTCGGGTCCTTCGGGACCGCACCCTCGCCGCCGCCGGTATCGCCGCGGTATCAGCCCGGGTGGCCGGTGTCGGTGCCGGAGCTGCTGGTGTCGGTGCCGGAGGGGGCGAGGTGCAGCCCGAGGAAGCGGCCGCCCTCGGGTCCGCCGAGCTCACGGAACCCGAGCCGCTCGTAGAACGCGAGGGCGCCGGTGTTGGCCGGGTCGACCCCGACGTGCACGCCCCCGGCCCCGGCGGCGGCGAGGCGCTCGGTCATCGCGTCCATGATGCGGCGTCCCCACCCCCGGCCCTGGAGGCGGGGCAGGAGGTCGACGTGGAGGTGCGCCGGGTACTCGTCGACGAACCGGGCCGTCGGGCGCAGTGGCGAGTGGAACCACCCGATGAGGCCCTCGTCGGCCGGCGTCCCGCCACTGCCCCGCGGGTGGCGCTCGCGCAGCGGCGGCAGCCAGACCTCCTCCATCCAGTCCTCGAAGGCCGGGGTGTCGGGCACGCCGAGGCAGTAGCCCGCTACGCCCCCGGCGTCCTGGACGACGAGCGCCAGGGCGTCGGGGAAGACGACGTAGGGACCGGCGAAGAGGTGGCCGGGCAGGTCGGGGTCGGCGTGGGCGTCGCTGGCGTCCCGGCCGGCGGCCCCGGTCAGGAGGCAGACCCGGTAGAGAGCGGGGAGGTCGTGGACCGTCGCGTCGCGCAGCACCGCCATGCCGCCCACGCTAGCCCGAGGCCGTCGACGCGCACCGGCGCCGGTCGACGCGCTGGTCGTCAGGCGGTCGCGGGGCCGAAGCCGGTGACGACGAGGACGACCTCGCCCGCCTCGTCCGTGGCGGCGAGGTCGAGCTCGGCGGTGATCCGCCAGTCGTGGTCGCCCTCGGGGTCGTCGAGGATCTGCTCGACGAGCCAGTGGTCCGGCTCCTCGGTGACCCGGAACAGGGCCGGCCCCCGTGCCTCGGGACCGGTGCCCAGGTCGTCGTACTCGGCGAGGTAGCCGGCAGCGGCGTCCTCCCACTCCTCCGCCGAGAGTCCGCCGTCGAGAGCCGCGAGCGCGCTCCAGCGCCGCAACGAGACGAGCTCGATGCGCCGGAACATGCTCTGCCGCACCATGACCCGCAGCGCACGGGGGTTGGCGGACAGGGCGCGGGTCTCGGACGACGGTCGGACGTCGGCGGCCGGGAGGTCGGTGGGGTTGGCGAGCGACTCCCACTCGTCGAGGAGGCTGGAGTCGGTGTGCCGCACGACCTCGCCGAGCCACTCGACGAGGTCGTCGAGCTCCTCGGTGCGGGCCGAGGCCGGGACGGTCGAGCGCAGCGCCCGGTAGGCGTCGGTGAGGTAGCGCAGGACGACGCCCTCGGCACGGGCGAGCTTGTGGTGGGCGGTGAACTCCCCGAAGGTCATCGCGCGCTCGTACATCTCGCGGACGACGGACTTCGGCGACAGCCCGCGCGGGTCCACCCAAGGGTGGGTCTGGCGGTAGACGCGCAGGGCGCCCTCGAGCTCCTCCGCGAGCGGCCGCGGCCACGAGACGTCGTCGAGAGCCTCCATCCGGTCCTCGTAGTCCATCCCGTCGGCCTTCATCGCGCCGACGGCCTCGCCCCGGGCCTCGAACCGCTGGGCCATGAGGACGGGGCGGGGGTCGTCGAGGGTGGACTCGATGACGGTGACGACGTCGAGCGCGTAACCCGGCACCGCGGGGTCGAGGAGCTCGAGGGCCGCGAGGGCGAAGGCCGACAGCGGCTGGTTGAGGGCGAAGCCGTCGTGGAGGTCGAGGGCCACCTGGAACGGACCCTCGGGGTGGGCGCCGCGCTCCGCGCGCAGGAAGCGCTCGAGTGGCCCCGGCTCGGGGGCGGGCTCGGCCGGCCCGGCGCCGGCGTCGTCCTCGGGCTCGGCGGTGGCGTCGCCGTCGGGAGCGGTCGCGGTGATCCCCGCCTCGGCGAGGAGCTGCCCGAGGGCACCCAGGCCCGCGCCGGGCGCGTCGGCCGGGTCGGCGTCCTCGTCGTCGGCGCCGGACTCCGCCGGGTCGGTCGGTGCGGGGGGAGCCGCGTCGGCCGGGGGCGCGAGCGGCGGCAGCCACGCGTCCCGGGTCGACCCGTCGTCGGGCTCGACGACCTCGGCGCGCAGCAGCGACGCCATCACCTGCACCGCCCGCTCGACGAGCGCGTCGCGTCGCGGCTGCTCCTCGTGGTTGTCGAGCAGCAGGGTGTGCAGCGCCTGCTGTTGGCCCTCCCACTGGTCGAGGACGTTGAGGACCATCGCGTGGTTGACGACCATGCGCGACTGCAGCGGCTCCGGCGGCGCCGACACGAGGCGCTCGTACGTCGCCTCGCTGTAGGTCAGGATGCCCTCGGGCGGCTTGCGCCGCACGACCTTGCGGCGCTTCTTGGGATCGTCGCCGGCCTTGGCGAGCAGCTTCGCGTTCTCGATGACGTGCTCGGGCGCCTCGACGACGACGTACCCCACGGTGTCGAAGCCGGCCCGGCCTGCGCGCCCCGCGATCTGGTGGAACTCGCGGGCCCGGAGCACCCGCTGCCGCCGCCCGTCGTACTTCGTCAGCGAGGTGAGCAGGACGGTGCGGATCGGGACGTTGATGCCGACGCCGAGGGTGTCGGTGCCGCAGATGACGGCGAGCAGCCCGGCCTGGGCCAGCGTCTCGACGAGGCGCCGGTACTTGGGGAGCATCCCCGCGTGGTGCACGCCGATGCCGTGCAGGACGAGGCGCTTGAGGGTCGCCCCGAAGCCCTTGCCGAAGCGGAAGCCGCCGACGGCGTCCTTGATCGCGGCCTTGCGCGCCGACGAGACGATGTCGACGCTCATCAGCGCCTGTGCGTTCTCGACCGCGGCGGCCTGGGTGAACGCGACGACGTAGACCGGGGCGCGGTCGTCGCGCAGGAGCAGCTCGAGGGTGTCGTGGAGGGGGGTGAGGACCCACTCGAACTCCAGCGGCACCGGGCGCTCGGCGCCGGCCACGGCGACGGTCTCGCGGCCGGTGCGACGGGCGAGGTCCTCCTCGAAGACGGAGGTGTCGCCGAGGGTGGCCGACATGAGGAGGAACTGCGTCTCGGGCATGAGGAGCAGGGGCACCTGCCACGCCCAGCCGCGGTCGGGCTCGGTGTAGAAGTGGAACTCGTCCATGACGACGAGACCGATGTCGGCCAGCTCGCGCTCGCGCAGCGCGTGGTTGGCGAGCACCTCGGCGGTCGCGCAGATGATGGGGGCGCCCGGGTTGACCGCGGCGTCGCCCGTGAGCATGCCGACGTTCCCGGCGCCGAAGATCTCGACGAGGGCGAAGAACTTCTCGCTGACGAGGGCCTTGATCGGCGCGGTGTACCAGCTGCGCCGGCCGTCGGCGATGGCCTGGGCGTGGGCCGCGACGGCGACGAGGGACTTGCCCGAGCCGGTGGGCGTCGCGAGGACGACGTGCGCCCCGCCGGCGAGGGCGAGGACGGCCTCCTCCTGGGCGGGGTAGAGCGAGAAGCCGCGTTCACCGGCCCAGTCGAGGAAGACGTCGAAGGCACCGTCCGCGCCGGGGCTGGGGTCGCCGGTCAGGCGGTCGGTGAGCGTCATCGCCCCCGATCCTCCCCCATCGGGGGAGTGCCCTCAGCAGGGCTGCTCGTGGTTGGCCTCCCACGACCGTCGCACGAGGTCGGTGAGGAAGGTGCGGTCGAGGGCCTCGAGGCGCTTGACGTACACGCAGCCCTTCCCCGTCGTGTGCGGCCCGAGGGCGTCGAGGAGGTCGGCGTTGGAACCGTAGGACGTCAGGCCGTACAGGGTCAGGGACGCCTTGCGTGGGGACAGCCCGATGGCGAACCACTCGCGCTCCTTGCCGTCGGCGGTCCGGTACGGCTGGCGGCCGAACCCGATCATCGTCGGGCCCCACATCCGCGGCTCGTGTCCGGACACCTCGCGCATGAGGTCGAGGACCTCCTCGGCGTCCGCGCGGCGCCTCTCGTCGTCGACCTGTCCGAGGAAGGCCTCGACGTCGCCGTCGTGGGCCCGGGTCCTCCGGTCCGCCGTCGTGGCCATGGCGTCCTCCTGCGTGGGTCGCGACCGTTCCCTGTGCGTCCACTGTGGCACCGACGGCTCGGGGTGGAAAGGGACCCCACCATCCGGAGGTCCCGTCCCACCCAGAACCGAGGGAGCGTCAGGCGGCGAGGGCGGCCTCGAGGGTGGCGAGCTCGTCCGCGCCCAGCTCGAGGTCGGCGGCCTGTACCGAGTCCTCGACCGACGCCGGCCGCGACGCCCCGGGGATCGGGATGACGACGGGCGCGAGCGAGAGCTCCCACGCGAGGGCGACCTGCTGGGGCGAGACACCCCGGGCCCTGGCCACCTCGGCGAAGGCGCCGTGCGTCGCGCCGAGGTCGGCCGCCCGACGGATGCCGCCGAGCGGGCTCCACGGCAGGAACGCGATCCCGAGCGAGGCGCAGTGCTCGAGCTCGGCCCGGCTGTCGAGGAAGGCCGGCGAGAACTGGTTCTGCACCGAGGCCAGGCGACCGCCGAGGACCTCGTTCGCCTCGTCGATCTGGGCGATGGAGGCGTTCGAGATCCCGGCGCGGGCGATGACGCCCTCCTCGAGGAGCTCGGCCAGGGCGCCGACCGACTCGGCGTACGGCACGGCCGGGTCGGGACGGTGGAACTGGTAGAGGCCGATGGCCTCGACGCCGAGCCGCTGCGCCGACGCCTTGGCGGCCTGCTTGAGGTAGGTCGGGTCGCCGTTGCGCGTCCACGACCCGTCACCGGGCCGCAGGTGCCCGCCCTTCGTGGCGACGACGATGCTCGACGCGTCACCGGTCCAGCTGCGCAGGGCGCCGGCGATGAGCTCCTCGTTGTGGCCCACCTCCCCGGCGTCGCGGTGGTACGCGTCGGCCGTGTCGATGAGGGTGACGCCGGCGTCGAGGGCGGCGTGGATCGTGGAGACCGAGCGTGACTCCTCGGGCCGTCCCTCGATCGACATCGGCATGCCGCCGAGGCCGATGGCGCCGACCCGGAGGTCCGCGATGGAGCGGTGCTGCATGGGTGTCTCCTGTCATGGGCGGTGGTGTGGCGGCAGGTCGCGCCGCCGACGAGTGCCAACACGACCTCGCCCCGTGACCTTCCCGGGGGCTCCCAGTCCTTCACGGCCCAGCGGACCCGGGCCGCGTCGGCGCCCTCAGGACGAGCGTCGGCGCAGGGCGGACTCCTTGTGGGCGGCCCTCGCCCCGGTCTTGTCGGACTCGACGACGTAGTACGGGTCGTCGTCGGTGGGCCGGAACTGCTGCCCGTCGAGCTGGAAGTCGCTGGTCCGCTTGTCCACCACCGTCCCGTGGGTCTCGCCCTGGGAGGTGTTCCAGCTGACCCCGTCGCCCTTCGCGTACGCCATGGGTGCGCTCCTTCGTGTCGGTGGTCCCGGTCTGACGACGCTAGGGGAGGGCGGCGTGCGAGACGGCCCTGCGGCCCGGCCCGCGTCCGTCCTTCGACAGCCCGTCCCGACGGTCGGCCGGGCACGCGGCCACCGGACGACGGGGGGTGGTTTGGCAGGTGTTGACGTGGACGTCGCGACCGTGCCGCGGGTGGTCGGGGACCCGGTCGGGCGGGCCGTCCGACGTTCACGAACCGTTCGCCGACGAGCGGGTTCCTAGCGGTCGCCCCGACCCGGTGGAGGTGCTACGTTCACGCCGCAAACCTGTGGTCGAGGCGGCGTGACCCGTCGGCCTCCCACCCTTTCCCTGGAGGATGCATGGCAGTCTCGCCGTTCCGTCGGTTCGTGACGAGGGTCGCCGTCGGCGCCCTCGCGGTCGCCGTTCCCGTCGTCCTGACGCCCGCCCCGGCGTCGGCCGCGACGGCCGAGCTCATCCTCTCGGAGTACGTCGAGGGCTCGAGCAACAACAAGGCCATCGAGGTGTTCAACGGTACGAGCCAGGCCGTGAATCTCAGCACGGGTGGCTACAACGTCCAGATGTTCTTCAACGGCTCGACGACGTCCTCGTTGACCATCAACCTCACGGGCACCGTGGCAGCCGGCGACGTGTTCGTCCTTGCCAACTCGTCGGCCAACGCGACGATCCTCGCGGCCGCTGACCAGGTCAACGGGTCTGCCTGGTACAACGGCGACGACGCCATCGTCCTGCGCAAGGGCACGGCCGTCATCGACTCCTTCGGCCGCGTCGGCAACGACCCGGGCACCGAGTGGGGCTCGGGCCTGACGAGCACGGCCGACAACACGCTGGTGCGCAAGGCCACGGTCTGCGCCGGCGACGAGGTCACCGACGACGCGTTCGACCCGTCGGTCGAGTGGAACGGCTTCGCCCAGGACACCGTCGGCGGGCTCGGCTCGCACAGCGCGACCTGCGACGCGGTCCCGACCGACGACGCCCCCGCGGTCGAGTCGGTCGTCGCGGCCGACGAGGACTCCGGCTCGGTGAACGCCCGCCCGGTCGTCTCCTTCAGCGAGCCGGTGAACGCCGCCGCCGACGCCTTCGACCTCACCTGCACCACGTCCGGCGCCGTGCCCACCACCGCGACGGCCAACGCGGCCAGGGACGCGTGGACGCTGCGCCCGGCCCAGCCGCTCGTCGTCGGCGAGGACTGCACCGTCACGGTCGCGGCCGCCGGGGTCACCGACGTCGACACGATCGACCCGCCAAACTCGCCGGACGGCAACGTCAGGTCGACCTTCGAGGTCGTCGACTTCTGCGACGCCGACACCACCGAGATCCCCGAGATCCAGGGCTCCGGCGCCGCCGCGGCGCTCACCGGCACCCGCACCACGAGCGGCGTCGTCGTCGGCGACTACGAGGGCGGCGCGAGCGGCAGCCTGCGCGGCTTCTACCTCCAGGACGCCGAGGGCGACGGCGATGCCGCGACCTCCGACGCCATCTTCGTCTTCAGCGGCAGCAACGAGGACCTCGTCGACCTCGGCGACGTCGTGACCCTCCAGGGCTCGGTCAGCGAGTTCCAGGACCAGACCCAGATCTCGGTCCTGCCCGGGAACGTCGTCGTGTGCGACACCGACGCGACCGTCCCGGTCACCGACGTCGAGCTGCCGATGGCCAGCGCCACCGCGTTCGAGCGGTACGAGGGCATGCTCGTGCGGATGCCGCAGGAGCTCACCGTCACCGAGCACTTCCAGCTCGGGCGCTTTGGCGAGGTCCTCGTGTCGTCCGGTGGCCGGCTCCAGCAGCCGACCAACATCCTGCGCCCCGGAGCGGAGGCCACGGAGCTCCAGGCGGCCAACAACCTCAACCAGATCCTCATCGACGACGCGACCAACGCCCAGAACCCCGACCCGATCCTCTTCGGCCGGGGTGACGACCCGCTGAGCGCGAGCAACACGCTGCGCGGCGGCGACACCATCACCGGGGTCACCGGCGTCATGAGCTACACCTTCGGTGGCAGCGCGACGTCCAGCCCGAACGCCTTCCGCGTCCGCCCGGTCAACGCCCTCGGTGGCGAGTGGTTCTTCGAGGCCGGCAACCCCCGGCCGAGCGCGCCGGGTGCCGTCGGTGGCGACGTCCGCGTCGCGGCGATGAACCTGCTCAACTACTTCAACACCTTCGACGGGTTCCCCGACGCCCAGGACACCTGCCGACTGGGGGTCGGTGGCACGCTCACCGACTGCCGCGGCGCGGACACCCAGGCGGAGTTCGACCGCCAGTGGCCGAAGACGGTCGCGGCGATCGGCAAGGTCAACCCCGACGTGCTCGGCGTCAACGAGGTCGAGAACGACGGCTACGGGTCGGACAGCGCCCTCGCGCACCTCGTCGAGCAGCTCAACGCCGTGCACGGCGCGGGCACGTACGCCTACGTCGACGTCGACGACGAGACGGGTCAGACGAACGCGCTCGGCACCGACGCCATCAAGGTCGGCATGCTCTACAAGCCGGCGAAGGTCACCCCGGTCGGTGACACTGCCGTCCTCAACACCCCGGAGTTCGTCGGTGGCGGCGACACCGCACCCCGCAGCCGCCCCTCGCTGGCCCAGGCCTTCGAGGTCAACGCGACCGGTGGCGTGTTCGTCGCCGACGTCAACCACCTGAAGTCGAAGGGGTCGGGGTGCACCGTGCCCGACGCCAACGACGGGCAGGGCAACTGCAACGCCTCGCGCACCGTCTCGGCCAGGGCGCTCGCGACCTGGCTCGCCGGGGACCCGACCGGGACGGGCGAGGACGACGTGCTGATCCTCGGCGACCTCAACTCCTACGCCAAGGAGGACCCGATCATCGCCCTCGAGGACGCGGGGTACACCAACCTCGTCGAGGAGTACCTCGGTGACGACGCGTACTCGTACGTGTTCGACGGGCAGTGGGGCTACCTCGACCACGCCCTCGGGTCGCCCTCGGTGATGTCGCAGGTCACCGGTGTCGCGGAGTACCACATCAACTCCGACGAGCCGACGGTGCTGGACTACAACACCGACTTCAAGACCGCGAACCTGCAGGCGAGCCTCTACGCGCCGAACGAGTTCCGGGTGTCCGACCACGACCCGGTCATCGTCGGCCTCTCGCCGACGGCGCCGCTCGAGGCCGTCTTCGCCGACTCCCGCGTCGGGTGCGGCGACGGCAACGCCAGCCTCACGGTGACCCACCCGTCGCGCTTCCCCGGCGACACCCACTCGGTGTCGGTCGACTGGGGCGACGGCTCGGCGGACACCACGGTGGCCGCGGCCTCCAGCCCGCTGACCGTCGGGCACACCTACGGGGCCGCGGGCGTGTACACCGCCACCGTCACCGTGACCGACGTCCACGGGCACACGTACGCGACGACCACGAGCATCACCGTCGAGTACACGAGCAGCGGCATCCTGGCGCCGCTCGGTTCCGGGACGACCGCCAAGGACGGCTCGACGGTGCCGGTCAAGGTCGCCTACCGCGACTGCGACGGCTCCGTGCCGACCGACCTCGCGCCGGTCGTCACCGTGACGCAGGGCTCGACGACGCTCCTCACGGGCACCGCGACCCTCGTCAAGGGTGAGTGGAAGTACGAGCTGAAGACCCGTTCGCTCGCCGGACCGGGGACGTACACGGTCACCGTGACGGTCCCCGAGACGGGGCAGACCGACACGGCGACGCTGACTCTGCGTCGCTGACCGAGGGGCACGAGTGCCGGAGGCGTCCCACCGCTGGTGGGGCGCCTCCCGCGCGTCCGGGCCGGTGAGCGCGGAGCGGGCCGCACCGCGCGGCCGACGTCAGGGGGTCACGACGACGCGTGCCGCGGCGCTGCCGCGGGCCACCGCCGCCCACGCGTCGCCGACGTCCGCGAGCGCCACGACGTCGTGGGCCACCTCGAGCCGGCTCCGGGCCGCGTGCCCCAGCACGGTGGCGAACACCTCGCGCCGCCGCGCGTTCGTCAGGGCGTTGTTCGTGTAGCCGAGCACGGATCCGGAGCGGCTGCGCAGGGCGGCCGAGTCGACCTCCAGCGACGGGCCGGCGCTGCTGCCGAGGTTGACGAGCCGGCCGCCGAGGGCGAGGGCCGAGACGGCGGCCGTGCCCGCCACCCCCGCCAGCGGGTCGACGACGACGTCGGCCCCGCCCTCGCAGGCATCCCGCAGCCGGGCCGCGAGGGTCGCGACGTCGTCATCGGGACCGAGGTCGACGACGGCGTCGGCGCCGCACGCCGACGCGCGGTCACGGGCCACCGAGGACCTGCACGCCGCGACGACCCGCCGCGCCCCCAGCAGCCGGGCCGCCTGCACGGCCACCTGCCCGACGGCTCCCCCGGCTCCGAGGACGAGGACGACCTCGCCGGGCTCCAGCGCGGCCCGGGCCTCGAGGACCTCCCAGGCGGCGACGGCGGACAGGCCGAGGGCCGCGACGGTGGTGGCGGGGACGTCGTCACCGACGACGACGGCCTCGTCGGCCCGGCCCACCGCGAGCTCGGCGAGCCCACCGTCCCCGGGCGCCATCCCGGCCGAGGAGGGGAACCAGACGCGAGCGCCGACGAGGTCGGCCGGCCCGTCGAGGACGGTGCCCACGGCCTGCACGCCCGGCACGTAGGGCAGGGCGGGAGGGCCGAAGTACGACGAGCCGGTGGCGCACAGCAGGTCGAGCGGCGTCAGCGGGACGGCGGCGACGGCGACCAGCACCTGCCCCTCCGCCGCCACCGGGTCGGCGCGGTCGACGAGCTCCGGCGGACGGCCGTGGGCGGTGATGACGGCGGCACGCACGCGGGCCTCACGTGCCGATGTCGGGGTAGGGCAGGGACAGGTGGGCCAGGGCGGCGCCGTAGCCCTTCTGGTACGACAGGGGTTCGGGGTGGTCCCGCTCGAACATCGCGATGAAGAGGGTCAGCGTGAGGAACGGGTGGGCGCCCAGCTCGAAGAGGGCCACGTGGTCGTGCCCGACGAGCGCGGCGCGCTCCTCGGCGGTGAAGGCGAGCCACGTGCTCGCCTCGCCGTCGCCGACGTTGAGGATGCGGTTCGCCTGGGTCTGCTCCCACCACGCGACGAAGGTCGCGGCGTCCTCGCGGTACCGCTCCACGAGGTCGGGGTCGCGGTCGACGGTGTAGAGGAACTTGTCGAGGAGGTACTTGCTCATGCAGGGGCTCCGTTCGGGTACCAGGTGAAGTAGGCCTCCATCGTGTGGAACAGGTCGAGGCTGTCGACGTGGTCGGCCTTCGCGTTCTCGCCGGCGACGCCCATCATCAGCATGAAGTCCATGAACCCGTGGGTGGCGTTGCCCGGCAGATGCAGGCTGTCGAGCGTCACCTCCCGGAGGCAGCCGTCGAGGTCGCCGTTCGCGATCCACTGCATCGCGCGGTGGTCGAACTCGGGGTCGGGGCCGTGCGGCCCGAACTGGCGGGGGCCGCCGAGCTCGAGGGAAAGGTGGCCGGTGCCGATGACCGCCACCCGCTGGTCGCTCGGCCACGACTCGATGAGCTCGCGGATCGTGCGCCCGAGCTCGACGAAGCGCTTCGGCTGCGGCAGCGGCGGCGCGAAGATGTTGGTGTAGATCGGGACGATCGGCAGGTCCGCCTCGGGGCGCAGCGTGATGATCGGGCACGTGATCGAGTGGTCGATCCGCAGCTCGTTGCTGAAGGCGAGGTCGAAGCCGGAGTCCAGCCCGCCGCGCAGGATGTGCGACGAGAGCTCCTCGTGCCCCTCGAGCCGGAAGCGGGGCAGGCCGAACTCGCGCTCCTCGTTGTACCAGTTGGCGTCGTAGACAGGCGCCTTGCCCACGAGGAACTGCGGCATGTTGTCGAGCCACAGCTGGTGGAAGTGGTCGCTCCCGACCATGACGAGGACGTCGGGCCTGGCCCTGGTGAGGGTCTCGCGGAACCGCTCGATCTTGGCCACCCACTCGTCGGCGAACGGGGGCCGGTCGTCACCGACGGCGGTGCTCGCGCGGTAGTAGAACGGGTGGTGCGTCGAGGCGATGACGGCGACGACCTGCGCCATTGCGGGTCTCCTTCCGGGTCAGGACTGGGGGTCGACGTACTCGGCGTTGCGGTCGACCGAGAGGTAGACGTCCATGCCGACGGGGCGGCGGCGCTCCTCGGCGAGCTGGCCGAGCAGCCCGGCGGCGCGGGCGAGCAGGGCGAAGCCGCGCAGCATCTCGACGGGGAGGCCGAGGTCGGCGAGCGCCGCTCCGCAGACCCCGGCGCCGTTGAGCGGCAGCCGCCGCCCGAGCACCTGCTCGTGGACGCGGCCGACCGCCTCGAAGAGGCGCAGGTGGGGACCGCGCAGCCCCTCCTCCTCGGCGATCGCGAGGAGGACCGGGGTTCGGGGGTCGCCGTCCTTGTGGACGGGGTGACCGAGGCCGGGGACGTATCGGCCGGACTCCTTGGTGCGGCGGACGGCCGCCAGGGCCGCGGCGTCCCACTGCTCGTCGCTCCGCGGGAGGTCGTCCCCGAGGTCGGTGACGACGGCGTCGAGGAAGGCGCCGCAGTCCTCGGTGACCCCGAGGAAGCGGGACCCGCCCCCGAGGAGGCCGGCGGCCAGTGCGCCCTGGAGGGAGTCCGGGGCGGAGAGGTAGGTGAGCCGGGCCGCGATGGCCGTCGGCGTGAAGCCGTGGTCGGCGAGGGCGACGAGGACGGCCTCGAAGACCCGCGTCTCGGACGGTGTCGGGCGGCGCATCGCGACGAGCCAGAAGGCGAGCTCGCCGAAGCCGACCTTCCCCATGAGGTCGGCGGTGAGGTCCTGCCCGAGGAGGCGGATCTCGTCGGACGTCGAGGTCCCGAGGGACGTGGGGTAGCTCGTCACGCGTCACGCTCCGTGGAGGTCTCGTTGCCGGTGGGGCTGGCCAGCCAGCGGCGGATCTCGTCGCCGTGCTCGTCGAGGGAGGGGGGTGGCCGCTGGTAGTCGGCCGGGGTGCGGGACAGGCGGATCGGGTGCCGCACGCTCGGCACGGCGGCCTCGCCCTCGCCGACGACGACGACGGGCTCGAGCCCCACCGACGCGGCGAACTCGACGCCCTGGTCGACGGTGTTGATCGGCCCGCACGGGACGCCGGCCGCGGTGATGTCGCGGAACCACTCCATCGTCGAGCGCGTGGCGAGCCGTTCGACGAGCAGCGGCCGGAGCTCGTCGCGGTGCGCGGTCCGGTCCTCGTTGCCCGCGAAGCGGGGGTCGTCGGCGAGCTCGGGCAGGCCGAGGACCTCGACGAGGCGGCGGAACTGGCGGTTGTTCCCCGCGGTGACGATGAGGTCGCCGTCGGAGCAGGGCAGCGGTTCGTACGGGAAGAGGCTGGGGTGGCTGTTGCCCATCCGGTGCGGGACGACACCGCCCGCGACGAAGGCGCTCGACTGGTTGACCAGGCCGGAGAGCGCCGAGCTGAGGAGGTTGACCTCGACGTGCTGCCCGCGGCCGGTCGCGCCGCGCTCGTGCAGGGCCGCGAGCACGCCGATGCTCGCGTGCAGCCCGGCCATGACGTCGAAGACCGAGATCCCGGCGCGGTAGGCGGGGCCGTCGGGGGCGCCGGTCAGGCTCATCAGTCCCGAGATGGCCTGGACCATGAGGTCGTAGCCGGGGAGGTCGCGTCCGCCCGGCCCGCTGCCGAAGCCGCTGATCGAGGCGTAGACGATCCCGGGGTTGTCGGCGCTGACGCTGTCGTAGTCGAGGCCGAAGCGGGCCAGGCCGCCGGGCTTGAAGTTCTCGACGAGGACGTCCGCGCGACGGGCGAGCTCGCGGGCGGCGGCCCGGTCCTCGTCGTCCTTGAGGTCCAGCGCCACCGACCGCTTGTTGCGGTTGACCCCGAGGTAGTACGTCGAGACGCCGTCACGGACCGGAGGGCTCCAGGTCCGGGTGTCGTCGCCACCGGGCGACTCGACCTTGACGACCTCGGCGCCGAGGTCGGCGAGGAGCATCGTGGCGTAGGGGCCGGCGAGGATCCGCGAGAAGTCGGCGACGAGCAGGCCGGCGAGCGGTCCCGATCGCTGCGCCATGGTGTCCCTCCCTCGGTTCGATCTCAACGGACACCTGTCCGCACGGATGCCTGGCCCGAGTCTCGGCTGCTCGGCTGCCGCCTGTCAAGGCTCGCAAGCGGATCCCGGCCGCGCTGTCGAGGCCTCTTGACACGACGCGACCGCGACGTCGACAGTGATCCCATGGCGCGAGGGCGCCATGATGCGGACGGATGTCCGCGTGAGTGGAACGGGAGAAAGCTCATGGCTCACGACGAGGTGGCCGCGGGTCGTCCGGTGCTGTTCCGGAACGCCACGGTGCTGACGATGGACGACGCGCACCGCGTCCTGACCGGCGGGGACGTCCTCGTCGTCGGCGACCGGATCGCGGAGGTGGGTCACGGCCTCTCCGCCCCCGACGGCGCGCTCGAGGTCGACGCCACCGGTGGCATCGTCATGCCCGGCATGGTCGACACCCACCGGCACATGTGGCAGACCGCGATGCGGGGCTACGGCGCCGACTGGACCCTCACCCAGTACTTCGTCTGGTACTACCTCGAGCACGGTCGGCGCTTCCGGCCCGAGGACGTGCACACCGGCAACCTCGTCTCCGCCTGGGACGCGCTCGAGGCCGGGGTCACGACGACGGTCGACTGGTCGCACGGGCTGCAGAGCGTCGACCACGCCGAGGCGGCGGTCGACGCCCTCGCCTCGGTCCCGGGCCGCTTCGTGCTCGCCTACGGCAACATCCAGGCAGGGCCGTGGGAGTGGACCGCCGACTCGGCCGTGCGGGCGTTCCTCGAGCGGCGCCGCGGCGACCTCTACGGCTGGCAGCTGGCGTTCGACGTCACGGGTGACCCGGCGTTCCCCGAGCGGCCGGCGTTCGAGGTCGCCCGCGAGCTCGACCTCCCGGTGACGACGCACGCCGGGGTCTGGGGTGCCACCAACGACGACGGCATCCGCCTCATGCACGAGAACGGCTTCACCGACGAGCGCACCGTCTTCGTCCACGCGGCCACCCTGTCGGCCGACTCCTACCACCGCATCGCTGCCACGGGCGGTTCGGTCTCGGTCTCCACGGAGTCGGAACAGAGTGCGGGACAGGGCTACCCGCCCACCTGGCAGCTGCGCCGGCACGACATACCGGTGTCCCTCTCGATGGACACCAGCGTCTGGTGGAGCGGCGACCTCTTCTCGGCGATGCGCACGACCCTCGGCGCCGACCGGTCCCGCGAGCACCTCGAGGCGCACGCCGCCGGTGACACCGTGACGAACGTGCACCTGCGGGCCGAGCAGGTCGTCGAGTGGGCCACCCGCGGTGGCGCACGGGCCCTCGGCCGCGACGAGATCGGCCGCCTCGTGCCCGGCGCGAAGGCCGACGTCGTCCTCATCAAGAACGACCACTCGCCCGTGTCCTTCCCGGTCCTCCACCCCTACGGGCACGTCGCCTTCCAGGCCCAGCGCGGCGACGTCCACACCGTCGTCGTCGACGGCAGGGTCGTCAAGCACGAGGGGCGGCTCGTCGGGTGCGACCTCGCCGCCCTGCGCCGCCGCGCCGAGGCCACCGTCGAGCACCTCGTCGGCGAGATGGGCGAGGAGGCCTGGACCGGCGGCATGAACCCGGCCCTGCCCGAGGACGACGGCAAGGTCCTCGACAACCCGTACCAGTACACCGACTTCCGCACCGACACGACGCTGGCCCGGGGCACGGTCTTCGGTGAGCCCGGCGCCGGCGAGGAGCCCACGCCGACCGCGTAGGGTGCGGGCCGCACGGGAACGGACGCGACCAGGAGGAGGCCCGGTGGCCGGACGGGGCGAGGGGCGGGACTTCGTCGAGGCGCTGGCGCGCGGCCTCGACGTCATCGCGAGCTTCTCGCGCGAGCGCCCGACCATGTCCCTCAGCGACGTCGCCGCCGCCACGGGCCTGGCCCGCCCCACCGCGCGCCGCCTCCTGCTGACCCTCGAGGAGCTCGGGCACGTGCGCTCCGACGGGGGGGCCTACACGCTGACCCCGCGGGTGCTGAGCCTGGGCACGGCGTACGTGGCGTCGCTGGGCCTGTGGGAGATCGCGCGCCCGCGGATGGAGTCGCTCGTCGGCCGCACCGGGGAGTCCTCGTCGATGGCGCAGCTCGACGGCTCGGACATCGTCTACGTCGCCCGCGTCTCCGTCCCGAAGATCATCGCGCTGCGGGTCGAGGTCGGGACGCGCTTCCCGGCGCCGCCGACCTCACAGGGCAAGGTGCTCCTCGCGGCACTGCCCGCCGACGTGCTCGCCGCGACGCTCACGCAGCCGAGCCGGTCGGGGCTGCGGGCCCACGTCGAGCGGTCGTCCGAGGAGCTCGAGGAGGAGCTCGCCCGGGTGCGCGCCCGCGGCTGGGCGCTGGCCGACGAGGAGCTCGCCCCCGGGGTCAGGTCGGTCGCGGTGCCGGTGCGCGACGGGACGGGTGCGGTGCGCGCGGCGATGAACGTCACCGTGCACGCCGCCGAGACGAGCACGCAGCGGCTCGTCGACGACCTGCTCCCGATGCTCCAGCGCACCGCGGCGGAGGTGAGCGAGGACTGGGCCCTGTGGCAGCGACGACCCCACGTGGAGGTCGACGCGGGTCAGACCTGACGCTCGAAGGTGATGAGCAGGCCCTCGACGCCGCCGGGGCCGACGCGGCCCTTGACCTCCGTGGCCGTGATCGTCTTCAGCTGCCAGCCCTGCGCAGCGTTCTCGTTGAGGATCTTCTCGAGCTTGTCGCCGGAGAGCTTTCCCCCGACGAGTCCTTCGCGCAGCTCGACGACGCGGTACTGGTGTGCCATGGGCGCCAACCTAGCC
Source organism: Oryzobacter terrae (assembly GCF_042756445.1). Lineage (GTDB taxonomy): Bacteria > Actinomycetota > Actinomycetes > Actinomycetales > Dermatophilaceae > Oryzobacter > Oryzobacter terrae. The sequence continues at coordinate 2,130,704 of NZ_CP170578.1, read as the reverse complement.
CCCCGGCCGGCGACGGCTCAGCCCGACAGGACGCCGGCGGCCCGCAGGACGGTGCTGCCGGCCACCCACGAGGCGCCGAGGCAGGCGAGCGCGAAGGTGAGGTTCCAGACCACCGTGGGCACGCGGGTGAGCCGCGCGAGGACCTCCGGGTCGCTCGTCCCGCGGCGCGGTGCGCTGACGACGGTCGCGAGGTGACGCCACGCACCGACGAGGAGGACGAGCCCGGCGGCCACGACGACCTGCGCCTGCACCTCGGGCGGGGCGGCCCACCACAGCGCGCCGGCGCCCGCGACGACCGCGAGGACGACGGCCGCGGTCAGGACCGACCGGACCCACAGCAGGGCCGCGACGAGCAGCACGAGGACCGCAGTGAGGACGGGGGCGGACCAGCCCCGCACCGCGAGGGTGACGAGGGCGGCCCCGACGACCGCGGGGGCGGGGTAGCCGGCCCACGTCGTGAGGACCCGACCGGGTCCCCGGGCGGGACCCACGGTGACGGCGTGGCCCGACATGTCCCCGCGCAGGACGAACCCGGTGAAGCGACGGCCCGAGACGATGCCGACGAGGGCGTGCCCGAGCTCGTGGACGAGGGTGACGCCGAGGCGCAGCACGCCCCAGAGCGGCCCCACCGCGACGGCGACGAAGGCCGCCACGAGGACGACGACCACCGGGGTCCCCGACAGGGTCACCCCGGAGTCGGCCGCCATCCGCGACCACACCTCGTCACCCCAGTCCATGGCACGCAGACCGTAGCCGGGGACCCTGGGGAGGGACGGGGCGGGGGTCAGCGGGACCGGCGGCCGCCGGCGCCCTCGGAGAACGAGGCCGCCGAACGGGACGGACGACCCGAGGTGGGCCGGCTCGAGGCGGGACGACCGGACGAGGAGCCGGAGCCGCCGCGTCGCTGGCCCTGGCCACCGGGGGAGGACGAGCGCTGACCACCCGAGGACGGCCGGGCCGCGCCCGGTCCGCCGGAGCCCGAGGGCGCACCGGCGCCGGTGCGCCCGGATCCGCCGCGTCGACGGGACTGGCCCGCGCCGGAGGGACGGCCGCCACCCCGGGACGACGAGCGCTCGCCGCCGCCACCGCGCGAGCCGCCACGCGTGGTGGGCTCGGGGATCGCGAAGCCGCCCTCGAACGACCGGTCGCCGGGGGCGATGGTCTTGAGGAGGGGGTGCGAGGCGTCGACGCGCGTCGTCGTGGGACGCACCCCGGCCTTGCGGGTGAGGTCGCGCACGTCGCGCACCTGGTCGTCGGTCATGAGCGTGACGACGGTGCCCGAGGCGCCGGCGCGGGCCGTGCGACCGGAGCGGTGGAGGTACGCCTTGTGCTCGACCGGCGGGTCGGCGTGGATGACGAGGGCGACGTCGTCGACGTGGATCCCGCGGGCGGCGATGTCGGTCGCCACGAGGGTGCGGGCCTCGCCGGAGTGGAACGCGTCCATCGTCCGGGTGCGCGCGTTCTGGCTGAGGTTGCCGTGCAGCTCGACCGCCGGGACGCCCGAGCCGTTGAGCTGGCGGGCGAGGCGCCTGGCGCGGTGCTTGGTGCGGGTGAAGACCACGGTGCGGCCGGGGGCGGCGACGAGGTCGAGCAGGACCGCCGAGTGACCGGCGGAGCTGACGTGGAGGACGTGGTGCTCCATCGTCGAGATCGGCGACTGGGCCGAGTCGGCCTCGTGCGTCACGGGGTTGGTGAGGTAGCGGTTGGCGATGACGCCGATGCCGGCGTCGAGCGTCGCGGAGAAGAGCATCCGCTGGCCCTGGCGCGGCGTCGCGTCGAGCAGGCGGCGGACCTGGGGCAGGAAGCCGAGGTCGGCCATGTGGTCGGCCTCGTCGATGACGGTGACCTCGACGGCGTCGAGGGAGACGTGGCCCTGGCCGATGAGGTCCTCGAGGCGGCCGGGGCACGCGACGACGACGTCGACGCCGCGGCGCAGCGCCGAGACCTGCGGGTTCTGGCCGACGCCACCGAAGATGGTGCGGCTCGTGAGGCCGAGGCGGGCCGCCAGCGGCGCCATCGCCTCGTCGATCTGGGCGACGAGCTCACGGGTGGGGGCGAGGATCAGCGCGCGGGGACGACGGGCGGTGCGGGGGCTGCCACTGGCCGCGAGGCGGGCGAGGACCGGCAGGAGGAAGGCGACGGTCTTGCCGGACCCGGTGCGGCCGCGGCCGAGGACGTCGCGACCCGCGAGGGAGTCGGGCAGCGTCGAGGCCTGGATGGGGGTGGGGGTCGTGATCCCGCCGGCGGCGAGGACCTCGACGAGGGAGGAGGGCACGCCGAGCGTGCCGAAGGTACTGGTGGACAAGGAAAGCTCCATGGGTGGTCTGGGACGTCGCGGACCGATGTGTCGGCGACGACGGGATGTTCTGCCGGGCGGGCTCTGGGGCCTCGGCGCCGCGACGGGCCGGGGGCCCAGGTCGCGTGGCATCGACATCAGACGTGCGAGGACCCGCGGCAGATGGCGGGTCGTCACCGCCCATCCTACGGGGAGGGGTCCGACATCCCCGCATCGGGGCGTTGTCGAGGGTCGCTCCGACCCCTCGGCGCACGGGGTCGGACGTGCCTACAGTGGCGCATGGAGACCCTGCCCCTCTTCCCGCTCGGCACGGTCCTGCTGCCCGGGGCCCGGCTGCCGCTCCAGCTGTTCGAGCCGCGCTACCTCGAGCTCGCCCGTCGGCTGGCCGAGCGCGCGGAGGAGGACCGGCGCTTCGGCGTCGTGCTCATCCGCACCGGCCACGAGGTGGGGCCCGAGTCGGTCCGCGACCTGCAGGGAACCGGCTGCGAGGCACGGGTCGACGCCATGGCGCTCGCCGAGGGACCGGTCGGGACGGTCGTGCACCTCGTGGCCACCGGGGTGCGCCGCTTCCGGCTCGAGGGCCTCGACGAGACCGCGGGCACCCCGTTCACGACGGGCGAGGTCACCTGGCTCGACGAGCCGTCCGCGGCCGACGACCCCGAGGTGGCGGCCCTCGCCGAGCGCACCCTGCACGAGCACGCCGCCTACCTCGAGCGGCTCGGGGCGAGCGCCGAGCCGGTGGAGGCGCCGCTGGGCCAGGTGGCCTACCGGGTCGTCGAGCGGATGGTCCTCGACCCCGTCGACCGACAGCGCGTCCTCGACGGCGGCGACGCCGCCACCCGGCTGCGGACCGTGCTCGCCCTCCTCCGACGCGAGGCCGCCATCGTCGAGACCTTCGGCGCCCTGCCGAGCACCCCCGAGCCCGGCGGCGCCAGCCTCAACTGAGGACGCGCGGCCGGTAGGTTCCCCGCATGGACCTCGCGCACCTCCAGGACGTCATCGAGCGCACCTACGGCGAGCGCGACCGGGAGCGCGGGGTGCCGAGCACCGTCGCGTGGCTGGCCGAGGAGGTCGGCGAGCTGGCCCAGGCCGTCCGCAAGGGCAGCCAGGCCCAGCGCGAGCACGAGTTCGCCGACGTCCTCGCCTGGGTGGCCTCGCTCGCCAACCAGGTGGGCGTCGACCTCACCCGGGCCGTCGACCGCTACGCCACGGGGTGCCCGCGCTGCGGGGCGTCGCCGTGCGCGTGCCCCTGACGCCGGCCGGTCACGTGGTGGCCCGCGCCGCGGCGACGGCCCGCGAGGCGTAGGACCCGCCGAACAGCACCGCGTGGAGCAGGAGCGGGTGCACCTGGTGCAGCCCGACGCGCTCGCGCCAACCGTCGGCGAGCGGGCCGACCTCCTCGTAGCCGGCGACGACGTCGTCGAGGTGCGGGCACCCGAACAGGGCGAGCATCGCGAGGTCGGCCTCGCGGTGTCCCCCGTGAGCCGCGGGGTCGACGAGGACGGCCCCGGACGCGGTCCACACGACGTTGCCCGACCAGAGGTCGCCGTGGAGGCGGGCCGGTGGGTCGCCGGTGTCGAGCGCGCCGGACGCCGCCACCGAGGCGAGGCGCTCGAGGGCGGCCACCTCGCCGACGTCGAGGACGCCTCGGTCGCGGCCCTCCCGCACGAGCGGCAGGATCCGGGCCTCCGCGAGGAAGGGACCCCACGAGGTCCACGAGCCCAGCACGAGGGGGAGCGGCTCGCTCGTCGGGCCGAGCCAGCCGTGGCCGACCCAGCCCGGCGGGCCCGACCCGTAGGCGGGGGCGCCCGCGGCGTGGGTGCGCGCGAGCCCGCGGCCGAGGGCCCGGGCGTGCCCGGAGGTCGCCGGCGAGGGGTCGAGGCGGCGCAGGTCGAGGTGGGACGGGCCGACCTCCAGGACCTCGACGACGTCCGCACCTCCCGCCGCGGACGCGTCGGCGAGCCAGCGCAGGCCGGCGGCCTCCCACGCCGGGTAGCGGGCCGCTCCGGCGGGGACCTGCTTGCGGAAGGCCCTCACCCTCGACATCGTCGCAGGTCGCAGCGGCGCGAGGCCCGCCCTCGGTACTGTGGCCACCGCAGGGACGCTGAGCTGGAGGACCCCCATGACCGACATCGACACCGACGCCCGCGGGGCGGTGGACCCCGCGATGCCACCCACCGCCGACGACCCGGCGCTCCTCGAGGCCCTCGCGACCGAGCTGGGCGGGGTCCTGGAGTCGATGGAGCAGGTCTCGGACTACCTCGAGCGGGTCGTCCACGCCGTGCGCCGGCACATCGAGGGCTGCGACGAGGTCGGGGTCACCGTCCTCAGCGCGAACCGCCCGCACACCGCGGCGTACACGACGGTGCAGACCCTCGAGATCGACGCAGCCCAGTACGCCCTCGACGAAGGGCCCTGCCTCGACGCCGCCCGGCACCGGACCGAGAACCACGTCGCCGACCTCGTCGTCGACGACGGCCGCTGGCCGCGGTTCGCCCAGGAGTGCCGCGAGGAGGGGATGCGCAGCCTGCTCGCCCTCCCGCTCGTCAGCGGCACCGAGTGCGTCGGCGCCATCAACCTCTACGCCTGGGCGCCGCACGCGTTCGACCGCTTCGACGCCGCGATGGTGCGGGTCGCCGCCTCGCGGTGCGCCGACGCCCTCGTCGCCGTCACGGCGCTCGACGGGGCCCGCCGCCTCGCCGGTCAGCTCGAGCAGGCGATGGCCAGCCGCGCGATCATCGAGCAGGCCAAGGGCGTCATCATGGCGATGCGCGGGGTGCCCGAGCACGAGGCGTTCGAGGTGCTGCGCAAGACCTCGCAGGACCGCAACGTCAAGGTCCGGGTCCTCGCCCAGCAGATCGTCACCGGCGTCAGCACGCCCGAGCCGCCGACCGTCCCGTGACCCTGCTCTAGCATCGACACGTGCCGCGACCGCATGCCGCAGCAGTCCTCGAGGACGCCTACCACGCCCGGAAGGCGAGCCTCCTGGAGTCGCGCGGCTGGATGACGAGGGTCGTCCCGTCCACGGGGTACGGCAGCGTCACGCAGCTGCGGGTCTTCGGGCGCGTCATCATGACCCGCGGCCTCCCCGAGGACGAGCCCGACGAGCCGACGTACGCGGCCCGACTGCGCGCCGTCGAGCTCGAGACGCGCGGCTGGCGCGCGTTCGTCGCGACCCCGGCCACCGACGAGCCCGTGACGGTGCGCGTCAACGGCCGGATCATCCCCACCCGCACCGACCGCGGCGGCTACATCGACCTCGCGGTGCGCGGTCACGGACTCTCGCCCGGCTGGCACCGGGTCTACATCGGATCGCCGCGGGCCGAGACGATCGACGTCCCGGTCCTCGTCGTCGGGACGACGGTGACGCACGGCATCATCAGCGACATCGACGACACCGTCCTGTCGACCTCGCTGCCCCGGCCGATGATCGCGGCCTGGAACACGTTCATGCGCTCCGAGGGCGCCCGCAAGCCGGTCGCCGGGATGGCGACGATGTACCGCGAGCTGCTCGCCGAGCGGCCCGACACGCCCGTCGTCTACCTGTCGACCGGCGCGTGGAACACCGCGCCCTCGCTCACCCGGTTCCTGCGCCGCAACGGGTACCCGGCCGGGCCGCTGCTCATGACCGACTGGGGCCCGACGAACACCGGCTGGTTCCGGTCGGGGCAGGAGCACAAGAAGGCCCAGCTGCACCGGCTCGCCCGCGAGCTCCCCCACGTCAAGTGGCTCCTCGTCGGCGACGACGGGCAGCACGACCCCCGGATCTACACCGAGTTCGCCTCCCGCAGACCCGACCATGTGCGCGCCATCGCCATCCGCGAGCTGTCGCCGGGTGAGCAGGTCCTCTCGCACGGGGTCCCGGTGGCCAACGACGACCTCAACCCGGCGCCCACCGAGGACCTCGAGGTGCCGGTGCTCCGGGCGCCCGACGGGTACGGGCTGGCCTCTCAGGTCCGCGGCGTGTGGCGGCAGGGCGACGTCCCGGTCCGCAGCCTCGCCCGGCACGCGTCGGGAGCGGTCACCTCGCTCGACGACCCGCCCGAGTGGCTCCTCCCCGACCCCGACGACCGCTGACGCTCGCGCCGTTCACCCCCATGGCGCGGGAAACTCCTGAATGACGCGGGTGGTCCCGAGTCCTGGCGGAATTCCTGCGTCATCACCGTGACGGCGCAGTCGTTCCAGAGGTGAGGGAGTCGCAGAACGCACCAGGGGGCGCTTCGGGAGCGGGTCAGGCGCGGGGGGAGGCCTCGATGTGGAGGTCGGGCTCCGCGGGAGTCGGGTCGACGAGCGTGGAGGTCGTGTCGAGCCGGACGACGAGCGTCGCTCCCTCGTGCGGGGTCACCCGGACGGTGCCGTCGGCGAACGGGGTGATGTCGTAGCCGTCGTCGGGCAGGACCGCGGTCCCGGGCGCGATGTCGACGTGGCCGGGCCCGTCGCCCACCGCGAGCAGCGAGCAGAACCGGATGGCGCCGTCCTCGACGCCGGCCACCTCTCCGGAGCCGCCGATGAGGCGGACCCCGCCGACGTCGAGCCCGAGCGGCAGCACGTGGCCGGAGCGCGCCGGCACGTGGAGGGGCCGGCCGTCGAAGAGCTCCACGCCGTCGACGGTCACCGTCGTGGGCATCGCAGCGCCCGAGATGTTGATGAGGTGGAGGGCGCGCTGGCCGTCCTCGGAGGACGTCGTCGTCGTGATGACGCCGGGGAACGGGGTCGTCGTCGAGACGCCCGGAGCCGCGCCGAGCGCGGCCAGGGCTCGCCCGAACAGGTCGCGGTTCGAGGGCAGCTCGGCGGCGAGGACGACGACGCGGCCGTCCCCGAGGGGCACGTCGACCCCGCACACGGTGCCGTAGACGTCGGTGAGGACGACGTCGCCCCGGTTCGGCCGCAGCTCCTGCCGCCAGCCGACGCGCATCTCGGGCCAGGGGGCCGCCCAGCCGTGCGCGACGACCGACGGGAAGTAGTGCCCCGTGTCGCGCACGACCTCCCCGTGGCCGAGGTCGAGGGCGTCGGCGAGGACGTGGCACGGCGTTCCGTCGAGGTCGAGCTGCGGCACCGGGCCGAGGAGGAGGACGCGCCCGCCCGCCTCGGCATGGGCCACGACGCGCTGCTGCACGACCTCGGCCAGGTATCGACCCGTCCCCAGGGCGAGGACCGATCCCCGTCGCGGAGAACGCTCCTCGAGGTGCACGGCACCGAACCGGTAGCCGGCCATGAGGAGCGAGCGCACGAGCACCCGGCGCTGCCCGGCGCCGCGGTGCTGCGAGAGGTCGTCGACGGCGTCGCCCATCAGGGCCGACCCCGGGTGGTGGTACTCGGTCGCGTAGGCGTCGAGGACGAGGCCGAGCTCGACGTCGTCGTGCTCCTCGTCCATGACCGCCAGCCATGGCTCGTTGGCGTTCACCGCGTGGACGGTCCTGGCGGTGGCCTCGAAGGCGAACCCGCGCTGGCCCTCGGGACCGACCGGGGCGGCGGTGCCGTGGCGCTCCCCGGTGAACGACAGGCGGTCGTTGCCGTCGTCGACGACCTCGTCGAGGGGCGGGTTGATGCCCCCGGCGAAGAGGTAGTAGTTGATGAGGCGGTTCCCCTGCGCCAGGCACAGGCGCGTCTTGAGGTCGGCGGTCGAGGGGTCGTACTGCATCTCGGCCCCCGCGCCGTAGTCCCCCGAACCGGCCTCGAACTCCAGGGAGGTCAGCGGCTGGTCGGCGTCGTGGACGGCGTCCATGTAGGCGTTGATGACGTAGAGGTCGCTCATCGTCGTCAGCGTCGCCTCACCCATGTAGTGGTCGCTGCCCGAGACCATCCCGGGGATCCCCGAGTACGTGTTGACGAGCTGGCTGATGCCGATGGGGAACGGGGTGCCGCTGCCGCCCTCGGTGCCGTGGATGTTGACGGCGAACGGCACGTCGCGCACGCCGAGCCCCTCGGCCATCGCGCGCAGGGTGAGGACGTAGTCGGCGAAGCGGTCGCGCATGAACTCCCCGAGGTCGCGGCGCAGCGGTCCGGCCCACTCCTCGGAGGGCGAGCGCACGGCCTCCGCCCAGCCCTCTCCGCCGGGGGCCACCGGGTAGGGCCCGGCGCCGTCGTACTTCTCGTCGACCCACCGGCCGAGGTGCTCGAGGAGGTGGTCGGTGAGGTCGGGGGAGTTGGTGACCCAGGCGAGCATCCCGACCTCGTTGTCGAGCTGGACCATGACGACGTTCCCGCCGTGGGGCTGCAGCCGCGCCGCGATGAGCGGCAGGACCGCCTCGTACCAGCGCCGGGTCTCCTCGAGGAAGGCCGGGGCGAGGTAGTCGACCGTCCGCGAGGGCGCCGGGGCCCCGTCCCAGCCGACCGGGACGACCTCGGGGTGCTCGCGGTAGACGCGGAACGGGATGCCCTCGTTCTTCAGCTCGGCCATGACGAACGGGCCCGGCCGGGCGATGAACATCAGGCCGCGCTCGGCGCACAGGTCGATGAAGGCGCCGACGTCGCGCTCGGGGCGGGTGCGCCCCTCGACGTCGATCGTGCCGTCGGGCAGCTCGTGGAACACCCACGGGATGTACGAGGCGACGGCGGTGAGGCCGGCCTCGACGACGAGGTCGAGCCGCTGCTCCCACTCCTCGCGGGCCACCCGGAAGTAGTGCACCTCCCCCGCCATGACGATGCGGGGGGTGCCGTCGACGACGACCTGCTTGTGGGTCAGCTCGATCACGGGATCTCCTGGCAGGGGTGGAGGGTCAGGCGGTCAGGGTGAGGGTGACGGGACGCAGGGTCGCGGCGTCCGGGCCGGTGAGGAGGACGACCTCCCCGGCGTCGACCCGCTGCGTGAGGTCGCGCCCGGTGTAGGCGAAGTCGCCCGGGACGACGGCGAGCTCGACGTCGGCCGACGCCCCGGGTGCGAGGTCGACGGCGCGCCACGCGACGAGCTCGACCTCGGGCCGGGTCACGTCGGCGACCGGGTCGTGGGCGTAGAGCTGGACGACCTCGCGGCACGGGCGCTCGCCGGTGTTCGCCACCCGCACGGACACGGTGACCGAGCCACCGTCGACCGGGATCGAGGCCGACGACAGCGACGGGTCGCCGTAGTCGACGGTCGTGTACGACAGCCCGCGGCCGAAGGGCAGCCGGGGGTGGGTCAGCGCGTCGCCGTACCGCCCCTCCCATGGGTCGCGGTCCGCCCTGATGGGGCGGCCGGTCGGGCGCCCGTGGGTGCTCGTCGGGATGTGCCCCGTCGAGAGCGGGAAGGTCATCGGCAGGCGTCCGTGCGGCTCGACGTCGCCGGTGAGGACCTGGGCGAGCGCGGTGCCGGCCTCGACCCCGGGGTGCCAGACGACGACGACCGCGGCCGCGAGGTCGAGGACCTCCGTGAGGTCGAGGGGCCGTCCCGTGTAGACGACGGCGACGACCCGCTTGCCGAGCGCCGCCACGTGGCGCAGGACGTCGAGCTGCCCCGGGGGCAGGCCGATGTCGGTGACGCAGCGGTCCTCGCCCGAGCGGCTGCGGTGCTCGCCGAGGAGCATCACCGTCGTGTCGGCCCGGCGGGAGACCTCGAGGACCTGGTCGGCGTAGCGGCCGTCGAGGACGTCGAGGCGCTCGCCGTGCGTCACGCCCTCCTTCTCGCCGAACCGCGCCCGCAGGGCGTCGGCGGGGGTGACGACCTCATCGCCGCGTCCGTCGAGGACCCAGGTGCCGAGGAGCGCGTCGCCGTCGTCGACGAACGGACCGGTGAGCAGCACGCGGCCCGAGTCCTCGGACAGCGGCAGCACGCCGTCGTTCGCCACGAGGACGTGCGCGGCGAGGGCGGCCCGCAGGGCGACCGCGCGGGTCTCGGACGTCGGGGCGGGGGACCCCTCGAGGTCACCGGCGTAGGGGCGCTCGAAGAGGCCGAGGCGGACCTTGAGGCGCAGGACGCGTCGGACCGCGTCGTCGAGGAGGCCCTGCGCGACCTCGCCGGCGCGGACGAGGTCGGCGAGGTGGGCCGCGTAGGCGCCGCTGCACATGTCGAGGTCGACGCCGGCCTCAATCGCCAGACGCGCGGCCTCGCGCAGGTCGGCGGCCACCCCCTGGCGGACGAGCTGGCCGACGCCGTCCCAGTCGGCGACGACGACGCCGTCGAAGCCCCACTCGCCCTTGAGGACGTCGCGCAGCAGCCGGCGGTGCGCGTGCATCGGCGTGCCGTCGACGTCGTTGAACGCCGCCATGACCGTCGTGACCCCCGCGTCGACGGCGGCGCGGAAGGGGCGCAGGTGGAGGTTGCGCAGGGTGTTCTCGCCGACGGTGACCGTGTTGTAGTCCCGGCCTCCCGTCGACAGGCCGTACCCGACGAAGTGCTTGGCGCACGAGGCGAGCCGGCGCCGGTCGGTGAGGTCCACGCCCTGGAAGCCGCGGACCATGCCGGCGGCCAGGCGCCCCGCGAGGACCGGCTGTTCGCCGAGCGACTCCGCGACGCGACCCCACCGGGGCTCCTCGGAGAGGTCCATCATCGGCGCGAAGGTCCAGGCGACGCCCTCGAGCGTCGCCTCCCGGGCGGCGATCTCCGCGGCCTCCTCGGCGAGACCGTCGTCGAAGGACGCGGCGAGGCCGAGCGGGATGGGGAAGACCGTGCGGTGGCCGTGGATGACGTCGCGGCCGAACAGCAGCGGGACGCCGAGACGGCTCTCCTCGACCGCGATCCGCTGGGCGGCGTCGATGTTGCCGACGAGGACGCCCTCGTCACGCTCGTTGCCGGCGGTGGCCCCGGAGGCGAACAGGCTCGAGGAGACGCCGCCCTCCCGGATCGCCGACACGTCGTCGGGCGCGAGGTTGGCGACCTGGTGGGTCTGGCCCACCTTCTCCTCGAGCGTCATCGCGGCGAGGAGGGCCTCCACGCGCTCCTCCGCGCCGAGCTCGGCATCGAGCCACGGACGGTCGCTGCTCGTCATGGTCAGAGCGTCTCCACGACGACGTCGGGCCCGTCCTCGCCCGCGGACCGGGCGGCGACGGCGGCACGGAGGTCCTCGAGCCGCACCGAGACCCCGCCGTGCCGGTACGGGTTGTCGAGGGTCGTCGTCGCGAGGTCGGTGCCGCGGGAGGTGACACGGGTGACCCCGTGGCCACTGCGACCCGGCCGGACCAGGACGTCGAGCGTCCCCCCGTCGAAGGGCACCGTCGCCCGGAGCCCACCGAGGCCCGGGTCGACGACGGGGTCGAGCTCGACCGCGACGCCCCGGCGCCGGATGCCGAGGAACACCTCGACGACGAGGCGCAGGAACAGCCCCGGACCGGAGGAGTAGACCCGCCAGCCGCCCTCGAGGGGCACCTGTCCCTCGACGAGCGCGGGGTAGCGCTCCTGGGCGTCGTAGCGGTCGGTGAACGCCCCGTCGGAGGACGAGAAGTACGTCGTCGACTGGCGGGGGCGGGCGGGCCCGACGAGGTCGACGGCACCGCGCGGCGTGGCCTGGGCGAGGGCGCGCAGCAGTCGCTCGCCGTGCCCGACCCGGGCGAGGGCCTCGGCCCAGCGCAGGTGGGCGTGCACGTACATCAGGCCGATCTCCCGGCCCCAGAACGTGCTGGCCTCGGCGCGCTGGAAGACCGACATCGGCCCGCCCGCGTAGGCGACGGGACGGTCGAACAGCCGTGCCCCGTCGGGCCCGAGGAGGTGCTCGTCGACGAGGGCGAGGTGGTGCTCGGCCTGCTCGGAGGTGAGGAGGTCGGCGCTGACGGCGTGGACCCACGGGAGGATGCCGAAGGTGAGGCCGGTCCGGTCGTCGCGGGGGTGGACGAGCGGCTCGCGCCGGCCGTCCTCACCGTGGAGGACGTAGCCGGGCAGGACGTCGTCGGTGATCAGCTCGTGGTGGATGGCGTCCTCGGTCGCGTCGGCCAGCGAGGCCGCGCGCTCGGCGAGCTCGGGCTCGGCGCCGACGGACCGCAGCCCGTTGGCGAGGGTGCGCAGGGCCTGGGTCTGCAGGACCGAGGTCCACACCGAGACGAGGTTGCTCGCGAGGTGGGGGTCGGCCGGCTGGAGGGAGTCGTTCCAGTCACCGTGGCCGTACGCGGGCAGCGGGGAGCCCGCGACGGTTCCCTCCTCGATCCGGCCGACGGCGCGGGCGAGGTGCTCGGCCACCCGCAGCGGCGCGGTGGGGCCGTCGTCGTCGACGAGGGGGACGAGGACGTCGAGGAGGTCCGGCTCGCCACTGGCCAGGAGGTGCTCGCCGGCGGCGAGGAGCGGCCAGAACACGACGTCGCCGTGCGAGTCCTGCTGGCCGGAGGTGGGCAGCGGGGGGAGGAACTCGAAGGCTTGCGGCCAGTCGCCACGGGCGTTCTGCGCGCGGAAGACCCGGCCGAGCAGCTCGCGGACGACGTCCTGGCGGTCGAGAGCGGTGAGCAGGCCGACCGGGCCCTGGCAGACGTCGCGGGTGCCCCAGCCGCCACCGGTGTACTGCTCGAGGCCGCGGGGCGAGAGGTAGTGGACGAGCGCGTCGTGGGCGAACCACGGCAGGGCGTTGCTGATGGGCGCGAGGAGCTCGGCCCGGTCGGCAGGCGCATCGGAAGCACGCAACGCCAGGGTGTGGGCGGCGCTGTCCCAGAACGGCTCACGCGTGGTCGCGCCACCATGGGCGGGCGAGACGGGCGCCGTGCCGGCTCCCGTGGTGCGCAGGGTCCAGACCCGTGTCGGGTCGACGGTGAGGGTGACCCACGAGCCGTCGCGCGAGGCGTGGTCGGCGTGCAGCGGCGCGTCGTCGCCGACGCGGGTGTCGCCGCCGTCCCACTCGAGGAGCCAGCCGTCGGGGCCACCGACGGTGACCGACGACGGGCCGTGCGTGACGCCCTGCCCGCCGGCGATCGCGAGGGCGACGAGGAGGCCGCGGGGCGACCCGGCGTGGACCCGCACCGTCAGGGTGAGCTCGTGCCGGTCGGCGGGGGCGCCGGAGGTCACCTCGAGGACGAGGCCGTCGACGGCGTAGACCCAGGTGCAGCCGTCGAGCGCGACGCGCCAGGCCGACGGGGTGCCGAGCAGCCGCGGGCCGTCGTCGGTGTCGACGAGGACGCGGGCCCCGTGCGCCCGGTGCAGCCCCACGTACGAGCGGCGTCCGGTGAGCAGCGGGTCCCGGCCCACGTGGCCGCGGGTGACCTGCGAGAGGAAGGTGCCGTCCATCCAGACGGTGCTCGTGAGCCCGTCGGTGTCGGGCGAGAGGGTGTCGCCCGTGCGGAGCAGGTGGCCGTGCGGGCGCAGGACCGCGAGCTCCTTGGCGGCGAGGACGACGTGGCCCCCGCTCGCCGACCAGGCCCACGGCTCGCCCGTGGGCGAGGTCTCGACGTCACCGACGGGGGCGAGGTCGAGGGAGGCCAGCTCGTCGGTGGTCAGGGGGCGGCACTCGAGCGTGGGGACACCGGAGAACACGGTCGGCACGACGGGGACGCCACCCGCGGGCGTCGAGTCGTCGGAGGGAGCGACGGTCTCGGCCGTCGCCACCCCGAGCCAGCGCGCGTCCTCGGCGCCCGTGGCGGCCGGGTGGTCGGCGAGGACGACGCCGACGAAGCCCGTGCGGTGGACGGCGCCGGGCGCGAGGGGCACCGGCTCGTCCTGGAGCACGGCCAGGGTGTGCTCGTGCTGGAGCCGGGTCGAGGGCAGGACCGAGCGGTCGAGCCCGGTCCACGTCGTCCCGGTCGCGGTGCGCTCGACGACCTGGAGGGCGTCGGTGGCCCAGCCGGTGCCGTGCCGCAGCGAGCCGAGCAGGAGCCAGGGCACCGAGGTCCCGGGCATGTTCTGTCGCACCGCGAGTGCCGTGCCGCGCGAGGTGGCCAGCGGCGAGACGTCGAGGTACTGGGCGACGTAGTACTCGTTCGTCGCGACCGCCGCGGGCGAGGCCAGGGCGGGGTCGTGGGTGAGGACGAGGTCGACGACGAGCTCGCGGTCCCCTCTGTTGACGACCGAGACGTCCCAGCTCCACGAGGCGTGCCGGGCGTCGTCGGAGCCACTGCCCTCGGCGTCGCCGGACCCGGGGCGGAAGGTCACCGTCCAGTCCAGGCCCGACCACGACCCGTGCAGGTGCACGACACCGTCGCCGGTGGACACGACGCCGCCCGACGCAGGGCCGAGGAGCGGGGCCCACCGGGCCCGGTCACCGTCGAGGACGCGGAGGAACAGGCCCGCCGGGCCGGCCTCGAGCTCGCCGGCCGGATAGAGCAGGAGGCTGTGCCCGAACGCCTCCAACCGGGCGGGCGACCCGTTCGTCGTGAACTCGGCGACGAGTCCCTGGGGGCTGTCGACCCGGGGCCGCGGCGCCGGGACCTGGGCGGTCTGCTGAGGCTTCACGACGTCATGCCTACCAGCGCCGACGTCTCCGCACCGAAGCGAAAAGCCTTGTAAATAAATGAAAACAGGGGGGTGCAATGAAAGTAGTTTCATGGTTTCACAGCCCCCTCGGCGAGCGTCGACGCCCCTACGTTGGCCATCGACACCACCGCTCAGGAGGTCTGCAACGATGCTGACTCGATCGACGTCCCTCGCCGCCGCCGGCGGCCTGCTCGCGAGCCTTGCGCTCGCCGCGTGCTCGGGGGGAGGTGGCACCGCAGACGGCGGCTCCGGTGGAGCAGCCGGCGACGGGATGGTCGCGCAGCTGACCTTCCCGGCCGAGGTCCAGGGCGCGGTCGGCGGTCTCGGGAACTTCAACCCGTACTCGCCGAACCCCCTGACGACGTTCTGGCTCTACGAGCCGCTCATCATCAAGAACGGCCTCACCTGCGAGGAGACGCCCTGGCTCGCCAACAAGGCCGAGTGGAAGGACGACAAGACCCTCGTCATCGAGGTCCGCGACGGCGTGAAGTGGAGTGACGGCCAGCCGTTCACCGCCAAGGACGTCGCCTTCACCTTCAACCTCATGAAGCAGTACCCCGGCATGGACAAGGCGGGGGTGTGGACCGAGACGTTCGGCGCGCCGGCCGACTCGGTGACCGCCGAGGGCAACACGGTGACGCTCGCCTTCTCGGGCAACGCCGCGGCGAAGTACGACGAGATCATCAAGCAGAAGATGCTCCCCGAGCACGTGTACTCCAAGGTCGGCGACCCGACGAAGTACATCGACAAGAAGCCGGTCTCGACCGGCCCGTACAAGCTCGGCACCTTCAACGGCCGCCGCCTCGTGCTCGACCGTCGCGCCGACTACTGGCAGGCCGACAAGGTCAAGGTCCAGAAGATCGTCCAGGAGGGGCAGTACGACGCCTCGCAGGCCGCGCTCAAGCTGCGCGCCGGCGAGCTCGATGCCTACTGGGGCGAGATCCCCAACCCCGAGAAGACCTTCGTCTCCGCCGACAAGAAGACGAACAAGTTCTACTACGCCCCCAACGGGATGACCGTCCTCACCGGCAACCTCGAGAAGAAGCCGTTCGACGACGTGAAGTTCCGCGAGGCCATCTCGTACGCGATGGACAAGGAGGCCATGTCGCTCAAGGCCACCTACGGCGTCATGAAGCCCGCGAGCCAGACCGGGCTGAAGCTCCCGTCGATGGAGAAGCTGCTCCCCGACGCGTACAAGGGCCAGGACACCGTCCTCCCGTACGACACGGCCAAGGCCAACCAGATGCTCGATGCCGCCGGCTACGCCAAGGGCGCCGACGGCAAGCGCACCCTGCCCGACGGCTCGCCGCTCGCGGTGAACTTCACGGTGCAGGCCGGCTTCATCGACTACCAGGCCATCGCCGACGTCATCGCCAAGGGCATGAACGAGGTCGGGGTCGCCACCAAGGTCACCGCCTCGGCCCCGGAGTCGGTCGACGACCAGAAGAAGACCGGCAACTTCCAGGTCCTCCTCGAGTACCTCCACGGCGGCTGCGAGCTGGCCCGCAACATCGGCGCCAAGCTCTCGAGCAAGCAGTTCCCGAGCGAGAAGGAGATCCTGCCCAACGTCGGCCGCTTCTCCGACCCCTCGGTCGACGCCACCGTCGACGCCCTCTCGCAGGCGACCGACGAGGAGACCCAGCGCACCGAGGTCGGCAAGCTCGTCGACGTCATGATGAAGCAGTACCCGGTGACCTCGCTCATCTACGCCCCCACCCGCCTGATCTACCGCACCGACAAGGCGACCGGCTGGCCGAGCGAGCAGGACCCGTACGCCAACCCCTCGGACGACCGGCTGCTCGTCCTCACCCGGCTCACCTCGCCGAAGTGACCCCCTGACACCGTGCCGGGACGCGCGACCCGCGTCCCGGCACGGTTCCCACCGCACGACGCAGGAGCGAGGGCGGGCCCTCGCGAGACCGACGGAGGACGAGACGTGAAGTACTTCGCCCGAAAGGTGGGCTTCTTCCTCGCCACCCTGTGGGCCGTCGTCACCCTGAACTTCATCATCCCCAGGCTCCAGCCCGGGGACCCGGCGGAGATCATGGTGCGACGGCTCGCCGGCAAGGACAACGCCCTCGACCCGGCGCAGGTCCAGGCCATGCGCGCCATGCTCGGCACCCCCGACGGGTCGCTGTGGGAGCAGTACACCGCCTACCTCAACGACCTCTTCCACGGGGACTTCGGCCTGAGCTACACGTACTACCCGTTCCCCGTCAGCGAGGTCATCGGCCAGGCCATCTGGTGGACCGTCGTCCTCGTCGTCGTGACGCAGATCCTCGCCTTCGTCATCGGCATCGTCCTCGGCACCTACGCCGCCTGGCGCCGCAACACGAGGATCGACTCGGTCGTGACGCTCGGCTCGACCTTCCTCGGCACCCTCCAGCCGTTCTGGATCGCCCTGCTCCTGCTGTACGTCTTCGGCTACACCCTCGGGGTCCTGCCGACGTCCGGTGGGTACGCCGCTGCGACACCGGGATTCAACGGGCCCTTCATCCAGGAGGCCATCACCCACTCGCTGCTCCCGGCCCTGTCCCTCCTCATCGTCGCCCCGGTCGGGTGGGTCCTCGGGATGCGCAACACGATGATCATGAACCTCGGCGAGGACTACATCCGCCTCGCGAAGGCCAAGGGCCTGCCCGAGCGCCGGATCGCCCTGCGCTACGCCGCCCGCAACGCCCTGCTCCCGAGCGTCACCGGCTTCGCCCTCGCCCTCGGCAGCGTGCTCGCCGGCGCGATCCTCGTCGAGACCGTCTTCGACTACCCCGGCCTGGGTCGCCTCATGGGCGAGGCCGTGGGGGCCAAGGACTACCCGCTGCTGCAGACCCTCATGCTGCTGACCACCGTCGGCGTGCTGCTGGCCAACCTCGTCGCCGACCTGCTGTACGGCGTCCTCGACCCCCGTGCGCGAAGGAGCGAGTCGTGACCACCACCCCAGCCTCCGACCCGATGCGGGTCGGTGACGTCGACCAGGGCCAGGCCACCGCCGCGGCCGAGGACGTCAGCGACGCCCAGGCGCCCGACGCCTGGTGGAAGATCATCTGGAGCAGCAAGAAGGCGCGCGTCGGCATCGTCATCGTCGGCGTCTACATCCTCCTCGCCGTCTTCGCCCCGCTCATCGCCCCGCACGACCCCGCCAACGCCGACTTCGTGCCCCTCGCCGGGCCGAGCGCCGAGAACTGGCTCGGGACGACGACGAACGGGCAGGACATCGCCTCGCAGCTCATCTACGGCTCGCGCGTCTCGATGCTCGTCGGGCTCTTCGGCGGGGTGCTCGCCACCCTCATCGCGCTGCTCATCGGCATGGTGTCGGGCTACGCCGAGGGCACGCTGCTCGACGACGGGCTGACCTTCGTCACCAACGTCGCGCTCGTCATCCCGGTGCTGCCCCTCATCATCACGCTCGTCGCGTACGCCGAGACGCGCGGTGTCGGGCTCATCGTCGCGGTCATCGCCATCACGTCGTGGGCGGGAGCGGCGCGCGGGAAGCGCTCGCAGATCATCACCTTGCGCAACCGCGACTTCGTCACCGCCGCGAAGTTCTCCGGCGAGAGCACGTTCCGGATCATCTTCCGCGAGATCATGCCCAACATGACCTCGTTGGTCGCCGCCGGATTCGTCGGCGCCGCGACCGGTGCGATCGGCGCCGAGGCCGGCCTGGCCGTGCTCGGCCTCGGGGACTCGCGACGGGTCTCGTGGGGCACGATGCTCTACCAGGCCGACGCCCAGGGGGCCATCGCGCAGGGCCTGTTCATCTGGGTCTTCGCGCCGGGCCTCGTCCTCGCGCTCCTCATCACCGCCATGTCGTTCCTCAACTTCGGGGTCGACCTGCTGAGCAACCCCCACCTCCGGGAGGACTGAGCCGATGAACCCGATCCTCGAGGTCGAGAACCTCTCGGTCCGCTACGAGCCCAAGGCGCACCGCTCCATCACCGCGGTCTCCGACGTCTCGTTCGCCATCCGCCCCGGCGAGTTCGTCGGCATCATCGGCGAGTCCGGCTCCGGCAAGACCACCCTCGGCAACGCCGTGCTGCGCCTGCTCGAACGGCCGGCGCGGATCAGCGAGGGGACGATCACCTTCGACGGCAGGGACATCACGACGACGCCGGAGGACGAGCTGCGCCACCTGCGGTGGCGCGACATCTCGACGGTGTTCCAGAGCAGCATGAACTCGCTCAACCCCGTCGTGCGCGTCGACGCCCAGTTCGCCGACGTCATCGAGGAGCACTCCGAGCTGCGCGGCGACGCCGTCGACGAGCGCATCGGCGAGCTGTTCGACATGGTGATGATCGACCGCAGGTTCATGAAGGCCTTCCCCCACGAGCTCTCCGGCGGGATGAAGCAGCGCGTCAACCTCGCGCTCGCGCTGGCGCTCGACCCCAAGGTCGTCCTCCTCGACGAGCCGACGACCGGCCTCGACGTCGTCGTCCAGCACTCGATCCTCGAGAACGTCCGCCGGCTGCAGGCCGAGAAGGGCTTCGCGGTCCTGTTCATCAGCCACGACATCGGCACCGTGCTCGACCTCTCCGACCGGATCCTCGTCATGTACGCGGGCCGCATCGTCGAGGAGCGCGCGACCCAGGACCTCCTCACCGACCCGCTGCACCCGTACACCAAGGGCCTGCTCGGGTCGTACAGCGACCCCCGGGCCGAGACCGTCCGGATCACCTACATCCCCGGCCGCCTGCCCGACCTCAGCCGTCCCGTCGAGGGCTGCATCTTCGTGGCGCGCTGCCCCGAGAGGATCGCCCGCTGCGAGAGCGTGACCCCGGTCTTCGCGCCGCTCGACGGCGGCGAGGTCGCCTGCCACGTCGCGCGGATCCAGCGGGGGGCCGAGGAGGCCGGGCCTGACGCCGCCGGCATCGGGGAGCGGACCCGGCACTTCAACGGCCCGGAGTTCGTCAAGACCGCCGACGAGTCGGCGAAGGCGCTCGAGCACCCGCCCCTGCTGTCGGTCGAGGACGTCACGAAGGTCTACGAGCGCCGGCGCGGCCTCACCGTCGAGCGCACGACCGCCGTCGAGGACGTGTCGTTCACCCTGCGTCGCGGTGAGGTCACCGCGCTCGTCGGCCAGAGCGGGTCGGGCAAGTCGACCCTGGCCCGGCTCATCACGGGCGTCGACAAGCCGACGCAGGGGCGCATCGTCTTCCACGCCGAGGGCGGCGACCGCGAGGTGGCCGGCTTCCGGGGCCGCTCGCTGCGCGAGTACCGCAGCCACGTGCAGATGGTCTTCCAGGACCCGTACAGCTCGCTCAACCCGACGAAGCGGATCGGCCAGACGCTCGAGCGCCCGCTCGTCAACTACCAGGGGCTCAAGGGCGACGCGCTGCGCGCCCGGGTCCAGGAGCTCCTCGAGACGGTGGCGCTCACGCCCACCGACCGCTTCCTCAACCGCTACCCCTACGAGCTGTCGGGTGGGCAGCGCCAGCGCGTCGTCATCGCCCGGGCCCTGGCCGTCGAGCCCGAGATCATCGTCGCCGACGAGCCGATCTCGAGCCTGGACGTGTCGATCCGCGCCGAGGTGCTCGAGCTCCTCGCCACCCTCGTGCGCGAGCGGGACATGGGGATCCTCTACATCACGCACGACCTGCTGAGCGCGCGGATGCTCTCCGACGAGGTGCTCGTCCTCCACGAGGGCCGCGTCGTCGAGCGCGGACCGACCCTCGACCTCATCCGCCAGCCCAAGGACGACTACACGAGGAAGCTCCTCGACGCGGTGCCGAACCCCTTCGCCTGACCCGTGCTCGCCCCGCGTCCCACGCCTGCTGCGGCGACTGGCCTAACGTCCCCCGGGACGGCAGGGTTGGTCGCGGTGGAAGGAGGAGCGGTGGCGTCGGACGTCGAGGACCGACCGGTGACGATCTACACCGTGGCCGAGCGGGCCGGGGTGTCGATCGCGACGGTGTCGCGGGTGCTCAAGGGGTCGACCCCCGCGTCGCCGATGACCCGCCGCAAGGTGCTGCGCGCGGTCGAGGAGCTCGACTACGTGCCGCTCCGGTCCTCGCGCCCGGTCGACGTGCCCCGGCACCAGACCCACGGCCTCGTGCTCCCGGGGCTGTACGGCCCCTACTTCTCCGACCTGCTCACCGGGTTCGAGTCGACGGCCGCCCAGTACGGCCAGTCGGTCGTCGTCGTCCTGGCCAACGGGGCCGTCGACATCGAGACCTCGCTGCGCAACGTCCTCCAGCGGGTCGACGGGCTCGTCATCGCGACGGCCACGGTCGGCGACGCCACGGTGCGCTCGATCAGCCGGGGGACCCCCACGGTGCTCCTCGCGCGCGACCCGGTCGAGGGCTGCGACGCGGTGCTCATCGAGAACGAGCGCAGCGCCGCCGAGCTGACGAGCCACCTCCTCGGCCACGGCCGTCGCAACATCCTCTTCGTCGGGCACGCCGACGACTCCCACGACTTCACCGGCCGCTACGACGGCTTCGTCTCGGCGCTGCGCCGGCGCAAGCTCCTCGAGGCCGGCCCGCCGATCCGCGTTCACCCCGAGGAGGCCTCGGGCCCGGCCGCCGTCGACCAGATCCTCGCGATGGACGCGCCGGTCGACGCGCTGCTGTGCGCCAACGACGAGCTCGCGCTGTCGGTCATGGCCCAGCTGTCGCGGCGCGGGGTGCGGGTGCCCGACGACCTCGCGGTCACCGGGTTCGACGACATCATGACCTCGCGGTTCATGGCACCCGGGCTCACGACCGCGCAGCAGCCGACCCGGGCCCTCGGCCGGTGGGCGGCCATCCGCCTCCACGAGCGCATCGAGGGCCGCACCCACGACGTCGAGCCGCTCGTCATCCCGACGAAGATCGTCCTGCGCGGCTCGTGCGGCTGCCCGTGGGACGGGCCGTCGCTGCCGACGCCACCGGAGCGCGTGCCGTCGCGGGCCGCGGAGGAGCCCGTCGGTGCCTGACCCCGCCCTCCTGGCGCGGTGGGCGGGGGACACCTGGCGCTGCCTCGACGCGATGACCGACGGGCGCACCGGGCTCCCCGCCGACGGGATCGACGACGCGCTCGACCCCGCGACCCGCTCGGGCTCCACGTCGCCGACCAACATCGGCGGCCTGCTGTGGAGCACCGTCGCCGCGGGGGAGCTCGGGCTCGTGTCGGCGGATGAGTGTCGGTCCCGTTGCGCGAGAACGCTGTCGACGCTCTCGTCGGTCGAGCGGCACGAGGCCTCGGGCCAGCTCGCCAACTGGTACTCCGAGGTCTCCGGCGAGCTGCTCCGCGAGCTCCCCGACGGCACCCGGGTCGTGCCCTTCATGTCCAGCGTCGACAACGGGTGGCTGGCGGCGGGCCTG
The DNA here is from genome assembly GCF_042756445.1 of Oryzobacter terrae. Taxonomy (GTDB): domain Bacteria; phylum Actinomycetota; class Actinomycetes; order Actinomycetales; family Dermatophilaceae; genus Oryzobacter; species Oryzobacter terrae. Next base: position 2,108,815 of record NZ_CP170578.1, on the reverse strand, counting down.
CTCGTCGTCGAGTCGGCGGTGCCCGAGCTGGCCGCGGAGGCCCGCCGGCTGCGCCTCCTCATGGACTTCGGCGCGTTCCACGACGCCGGGGCCGGGCCGCCCGGACCCGGCGGGCGGCTGCGCGGCGGGTTCTGGGAGGCCGACCCCGGGCAGGCGAGCGTCCTCGCGCCCTCCACGGGTGGGGCCCCGGTCCACCACACCGAGCACCACTACGACCTGCTCAACTCCGAGCCGCGGATCGCCTCGTACGTCGGCATCGTCGCGGGCCAAATCCCGCCGGAGCACCTCGCCGCCCTCGACGCCCCCCTCGTGTCGTTCCGCGGTTGCGAGGTCGTCCCCACCTACGGCGGCTCGATGTTCGAGGCGCTGATGCCCGACCTGCTCGTCCCCGAGGAGGAGTGGTCGCCCGACCTCTGGGCCCGCAACCACCCCCTGACGGTCGCCGGGCAGCGCGAGTGGGCGGCGGTCCACGGATGGCCGGCCGGGGCTGGTCGCCGTCGGCCCGGCCCGGCGAGGGCTACGCCGAGTGGGGCGTGCCGCCGTTGGCCTGGCGCGACCCCGGCTACCCCAGTGAGCGCGACGGCGACCCGGTCGTCACCCCGCACGCCGCGGCGATGGCCCTGCTCCACGCGCCGGAGGAGGCGACGTCGTGCCTCGCCCGGCTCGAGGCACTCGGCTGCTACGGCCCGGGTGGGTTCGTCGACTGCCTCGGGCTGTCGTCGAGGCGCACCGCGGGGCGGTACCTCGTCCTCGACCAGGCGATGGTCATGGCCTCGCTCGCGCACGTCCTCACCGGTGGAGCGCTCCGGCGGGCCTTCGCCTCACCCGAGGTCGAGGGTGCGCTGCGGCCGGTCATCGAGGCCCTGGGGTGGCCCGACCCGTCGGCCCGCCTGCCCGGCCGCGTCGCCTGAGCGGGCGTCGAGCCGGCCGGACCCGGGTCCGGCTCCGGTCGACCCGGGCGCGGCGAACGGGTAGCGCCGCACGCGCTGCCACCGGCCGACGCCGGACTCCGGCGCTGGACCGCTCCAGAGGTCGACGCACTCCACGGGCTGCCGGACGGGCAGGAGGGGACCGACCTCCCGCTCCGCCGCCCGAAGCTCGGCTCGCGGGTGGTCGTGACCGATCGTCAGGTGGGGCACGACCTCGGGGAAGGCGCCGCCGTAGGGCGGGGCCTGCGGGAACGCGGCCACCACGAGGTCGACGAGCGCGACGAGCGGGCGGGGGTCGGCGGGCTCGACGTACAGCGCGGTGTCCCCGAACCAGCCCGTGCGGGCGCCGACGAGCTCGAAGGGCGGCACTGCCGAGAACAGGGCGTCGAGGTGGTCGTGGTCCCGCTCGGTGAGGTCGCGCAGCGGGACGAAGGGGAAGACCACGGTCACGTGGGCCGGCACGCCGAGGGCCGCGGCACGGTCGAGCCGGCGCCGGTGCCGCCCGACGACCGGCTCGGCGGCCGGGCACTCCACGATGAGCGCCGTGAGGAGGCCCGCCGTCACGGCGCCGCACCCCCGCGCTGCGTGGCCAGGTACGTGACGACCGCGCGCACCCGGCGGTTGTCCGACGAGCCCGCCGGCAGGTCGAGCTTGGCGAAGACGTGCTGCACGTGGGTGAACACCGTGCTGAGCCCCACCGTGAGGCGCTCGGCGATGCCCCGGTCCGACAACCCCTCGGCCATGAGCCGCAGCACCTCGAGCTCGCGCTCGCTGAGGACGTCGAGCGAGGAGTGCGAGCGGATGAGGAGGTCGACGAGCTGCGGGTCGACGAAGGTGCCCCCGGCCACGACCCGGTGCAGCGCGCCCTCGAGGACGTCGGCCCGCAGGACGTTGTCCTTGAGGAGGTAGCCGACGCGGGCGGGCGACCGGTCGAGGAGGACCGCTGCGTACGAGGCGACGAGGTACTGCGACAGGACGAGCACCGCGACCCCGGGGTGGCGCGAGCGCACCACCTCGGCGAGGCGCAGTCCCTCGTCGGTGTGCGTGGGTGGCATCCGGATGTCGAGGACGACGGCGTCGGGGTCGTGGGTGCGGACCAGCGCGAGCACCGGGTCCGGCCCGGGGGCGAGGGCGACCACCTCGTGCCCGCGGTCGCGCAGCAGGGTGGCCAGCCCGGCCCGGACGAGCAGGTTGTCCTCGACGACGATCACCCGCACGGGATCTCCATCGTCAGCGTCGTCCCCTCACCGGGCTGCGTCGACAGGCGCAGGGTGCCGTCGACGGCGGCCAGCCGGTCGCGCACCCCGACGAGGCCCGCACCGTCGGCGTCCGCCCCGCCGCCGCCGTCGTCCTCGACGGCCAGGGCGAGGACGTCGCCCCGCCGCTCGAGCGTCAACGTCACCGTGCTCGGTGCGGCGTGCTTGAGGGCGTTGCTCACCGCCTCGGCGGCGGCGAAGTACGCGGCGGCCTCCACCGGGGAGGCGAGCCTCCCCACCGGGCCGGCGGGCTGACGGAGCACGACGCCGCGGCCGAGCCGGTGGGTCAGCGCCTCGAGGGCCGGGCCGAGCCCGTGGTCGGTGAGGACGGCGGGGTGGATGCCCGACGCGAGGTCGCGTACCTCGGCGAGGGCGCTGACCAGCTCCTCCTCGGCGGCGTCGAGCAGGGTCGGGTCGCCGGGTCGCTGGCGCAGCAGCCGGAGGGCGATTCCGATGGCGAGGAGGCGCTGCTGCGCGCCGTCGTGGAGGTCGCGCTCGAGCCGGGCCCGGGCCTCGTCGGTGGCCGTGACGATCCGTGCCCGGGACTCGCGCACCTCGAGCAGCTGGGACCGCACCTCCGCGGCGAGGCGGGCGTTCTCGAGGATGATGCGCGTCGCCGAGCCGGCCGCCGTGAGCAGCGCCGGCTCCTCGCTGAGGGAGCGATCGTGGCGGATGAGGGCGAGGTCCGCCCCGGCGTCGCCGACGGGCGTCACGACCGAGCGCTCGTCGGCCACCGGCGGCGGGGCTGCGCGACCGGAACCGTCGACGAACCCGTCGCCGACGGGATAGACGACGCGCAGGTGGGGGTCGCCGAGGGCGAGGCTCAGCGAGCGTTGGAGGTCGGTGTCGGGCGACCCGGCGAGCTCGACGACGAGCTCACCGATCCGGCGGTACGACAGCCGCTCGTGGAGCAGGCCGACGAGGAAGCACAGGGGCACGGCAACGGTCCCGAGGACCTGCAGCAGGACGAGCGTGCGCAGCGACAGGGCCCACGCCGACGTTCCTGCGCCGGCACCGACGAGGCTGAGCAGCCCGAACAGCACCACGAGGACGGCGATGGAGGCGTAGGGCAGGAGGAGCAGCCGGCGCTGCCGGTGCCCCGCGCGCCGGTAGCGCCGGACCAGCAGGACGAGGAAGAGCACGGCCGCCAGCGTCCAGACGACGGAGAAGGTGCTCGTCGCGACGCGGTTGACGACGCCGGGGACGGCCACCGCGCTGAAGGAGGTGGCACAGCGCTCGCAGGCGGCGACGGACGTGTGGGTCAGTCCCCACCACAGGCTCTCCGCGCCGCCCACGGCGTACCCGAACGCCACGAGCCGTCGGGCGGCGACCTCGGGAAGCACCCCGGTCGGGTAGGCGAGGAGGAGGTGGCCGCCCACGGGCGCCTGGAGCGGGACGAGGAAGGCGGTGACGGTGACGAGGAGCCGCGGCAGGACGGCGTCGCTGTAGAGCCCGAAGGAGCCGACGAAGTTCGCCGCCAGGACGAGGGACAGGGTGAGGATGAGCCGGGCCAGGCGCGGCCTCCCGACCCGCAGGGCCACGCACCCGACGGCGAGCCAGGCGGTGGCGAACCCGAACTCGCGCACGACGGAGGTCGCGGGGGCCCTGACCTCGACGACGAGCACCACCCACAGGTCGACGAGGAGGAGGGCGAGCGTCGCGACGGCCATCGTGAGCGCGACCCGGTCGGTGCGCGCCGTCTCGCCACGGTCCGGCGTCACCCGAAGAGCTCCACCAGCCGGGCGACGGTGAGCTCGTCCTTCGCGACGAAACCGAGGACGGGGACGGTGGCCAGGCGCGGCCCGAGGCCACCGTTCTCGTCGCTCGAGGTCAGCACGACCCCCGGTGGGTGCGGGAGGCCGGCGAGGACGTCGGCGAGGTCGGCCCCGTTGCCGTCGGGGAGCAGCACGTCGAGCAGGACGAGGTCGGGCTCGAGCTCGCGAGCCCGCTCGAGGGCCTGCGCCAGGCTGGCGGCCTCCCCGACGACGTCGAACCCCCCGCTCTGCAGCAGCAGCCGCGCCATCCGGCGGAACCCCGGATGGTCGTCGACGAGGAGCACCGTGCGGGCCACGTCTGATGGTGGCACCGGCGGCCGGTCCCCGGCGAGGGGTCGGCCGGAGGATCAGTGGTTTCAGGGAGGCGCCGGGGCGACCGCCACCGGGACGGTGGACGGACCATCCCACCGACCGGAGGAGCCCGCCATGTCCACCCGTCCCCGTCCCGACACGTGCCCCGGCGTCGCTCGCCGGACGTCCTCGACCGCGCAGGAGGTGCAGTGAGATGACGACCCGCCGACTACTCTCCTTCGTGCTCGCGGGGACCGCCGTGGTCTCGCTCCTCGCCACCGCGCCCACGGCGAGCAGCGCCGCCACGGACACGGTCGTCGTCACGTCGACCATCCAGGCCGCGGTCGACGCCGCCTCGCCCGGCGACACCGTCGTCGTGCCGGCCGGGACGTACCGCGAGACGGTCGCGGTGACGACCCCGGGCCTGACGATCCGCGGCCCCGTCGGCGCGGTGCTCGACGGCACCGGGTCCGGTCTCCCGTTCGGCATCCGGGTGCGCTCCCTCGACGGCAGCAGGATCGACGGCTTCACCCTCTCCGGGCTCACGGTGCGCGGGTTCGAGCGCAGCGGGGTGCAGCTGAGCGGGGTCGACCACTTCCGCCTCACCGGGACGCGGTACGTCGACAACCCGCTCTACGGGCTCTTCCCCGTGCGGTGCTCGCACGGGAGGGTCGACCACAACTCGGTCAGCGGCTCGTACGACTCCGGCGTGTACGTCGGCCAGTGCAGCGACGTCCTCGTCGACCACAACGTCGCCCACGACAACACCATCGGTCTCGAGGTCGAGCTGTCGACCCGGGTCGTCGTCGAGGACAACGTCGCGACCGACAACGCGATCGGGGCGATGGTCCAGATCTCCCCGGGTCGTCCCGTCAAGGTCACCGAGGACGTCGTCGTGCGACGGAACACGCTGTCGGGCAACAACCGCCCGAACACCGTGGCCCCCGAGGACGGGCTGCTCGGACAGCTCCCCGGAGGGGTGGGAGTCGTCAACGTCGCCGGGGACCGGGTCGACATCGTCGACAACGTCGTCTCGGGCAACCGCAGCGCGGGCATCGGCGTCGTGGGCCTGCCGCCGGCGATCGTGGCGCTCGACGGGCTGCTCGACCCCACGCCCGACGGCGGGCGGGTCACGGGCAACGTCGCGCGGGGCAACGGGTTCGACCCCGACCCGCGGCTGCTGCTCCCGTCCGGTGACGTGCTCTGGGACCTCACCGGGTCGCCCTGCTTCTCGGTCCTGCGCAACTCCCGGACCTTCCCCGCCCCCCTGCCGCCCTGCGGCTGACCCCTGCCGCCTGCGGCCCTGCCGTCCTGCGGCCGAGCCGTGGCGGCGACGCTCCCGAACGGCGCCGCGAGTCGGTGCCGTTCGGTAGCGTCGCGTCATGCCCGAGCTGCCCGAGGTGCAGGCCCTCGCCGACTTCCTGCGCGAGCGCACCGACGGGCTCGTCGTCACGGGCGTCGAGCTCGGCTCCATCTCCGTGCTCAAGACCTTCACCCCACCGCCGCAGGCGCTCGTCGGCGCACCCGTCGACGGCGTGGCACGCCACGGCAAGTTCCTCGACCTCGACTGCGGGGGGACGCACCTCGTCTTCCACCTGGCCCGGGCGGGCTGGCTGCGCTGGTCCGACGCGATGCCGGCGACGGTCCTGCGCCCGGGCAAGTCGCCCATCGCCCTGCGCGTCCGCTTCGACGACGCGTCCGGCTTCGACCTCACGGAGGCGGGGACGAAGAAGCGCCTCGCGGCGTACATCGTCGGTGACCCCGGGCTCGTGCCGGGGATCGCCTCGCTCGGCCCCGACCCGATGGCCGACGAGTTCACCCTCGCGGTGTTCGCCGCCATCGCCGCGTCGCACCGCATGCAGGTCAAGGGGATGCTGCGCGACCAGTCGATCATCGCCGGCGTCGGAAACGCGTACTCCGACGAGGTCCTGCACGTCGCCAAGCTGTCGCCGTTCGCGCTCGCGGCCACGCTCGGTCCGCCGGAGGTCGAGCGGCTCTACGAGGCGCTGCGGGCGACGCTGGCCGGGGCGGTGGCGACGGCCTCGGGCAAGCCGGCCAAGGAGCTCAAGGACGCCAAGCGCGCGGGGATGCGGGTGCACGGGCGCACCGGGGAGACCTGTCCCGAGTGCGGGGACGTCGTGCGCGAGGTCTCGTTCGCCGACTCCTCCCTCCAGTACTGCGCGACCTGCCAGACCGGGGGGAAGCCGCTCGCCGACCGGCGGACGAGCAAGTTCCTCAAGTAGGCCGCCGACGGACCTGGCGGCGGCCGCACCGCGGTTCCTTGGGATACTGGGTCCATGAGTGCCTACCCCGACGTCACCGTCAGCGACCTGTCCGACGACGCCGTCGTCCTCGACATCCGCGAGCAGGACGAGTGGGACCGCGGCCACGCCCCCACCGCCGTGCACATCCCGATGTCCGAGCTGCCGGCCCGGGTCGACGAGCTGGCCCCCTTCCTCGACCGCGACGAGCCGCTCGTCATCACCTGCCGCTCCGGGGGCCGGGTGCAGCGGGTCATGCCCTGGCTCGAGCAGCAGGGCTACGAGGTCGCGAACCTCGCCGGCGGGATGCGTGCCTGGCACGCCGCGGGCAAGCCGATGGAGACCGCCGACGGGTCCGCCGCCGAGGTCCCCTGACCCGGGGCGCGATCGCGTCCGCGGGGCCGACGCCACGGCCTCCCGGCTCAGTGCGTCAGCTTGAGGCCGATGACGCAGCCGACGATGCCGGCCACGAGGAGGACGCGGACCGCCGACAGCGGCTCCTCGCCCGTGGCCATGGCGTAGGCGACGGTGAGGCCGGCGCCGATGCCGACCCACACCGCGTACGACGTGCCGACGGGCAGCTCGCGCATCGCGTAGCCGAGGCCGCCCATGCTCAGGGCGAGCGCGACCCCGAAGACGACCGACGGCCCCGGACGGCTCAGGCCCTCCGAGCGGCCGAGGGCGGTGGCCCACACGGCCTCGAGGACTCCGGACAGGACGAGGACGACCCAGGACACGACAGCTCCAACGGGCCGTCTTGTCGCGTGGCCGGGTACGGCACCCCTCGTCCGGGAGCCCGCGTGAGGGGGCTCTTCCCCGAGGGTCGCACGCCCCGCGCGCCGGGGCAAACCGGGGTCGATGCCGCCGTATCCCCCCGTATCGCCCCAGCACTAGACAGCCCGAGGGAACCCCTAGGAACCCCTCGTGCCCCCGGCTTCCCCCGCCGCGTGTGCTGGAACGGCTGCTCTGGCGACCAGCTGAGCACACGCGAGCGGGCTTCCCCGGCTCGTGTGCGGGGACGGCCGCTGAAGCGACCACCCGAGCACACGCGACCAGACCCCCTCGGAGCGGGGACAGGCGACACGCGATCGGGCTCTCTGCGGATGTCTGCCGTCTGCGCTAGAGAGCCGCATACGCTCCGATCGTGGACCCGATCAGGAACCCCTACGCCCCCGGTGCCGGGCAGCGACCCCCCGAGCTGGCCGGACGCGACGAGCAGCTCGACGCCTTCGACGTCGTCCTCGAGCGGGTGGCGCGCGGGCGGCCGGAGCGCTCCATCGTCCTCACCGGGCTGCGTGGCGTCGGCAAGACCGTGCTCCTCAACGCGCTGCGCTCCTCGGCCGTCCGCGCCGGCTGGGGGACCGGCAAGCTCGAGGCCCGGCCCGACCAGTCGCTCCGCCGGCCCCTCGCCTCCGCCCTCCACCAGGCGGTCCGTGAGCTCGGTCCGTCCGGCGGCAGCGGCGACCACGCCCTCGGTGTCGTCAAGGCCTTCGCCCAGCGCGAGTCCGACTCCGGACCGGGGCGGGGCCGCGCGGCCACGAAGCTGCGCGACCGGTGGAACCCGGGGATCACGGTGCCGGCCGTCCTCGGCCGCGCCGACTCCGGCGACATCGAGATCGACCTCGTCGAGCTGCTCTCCGACCTCGGCGGCATGGCGTCCGACACCGGGCGCGGGGTCGCGGTCTTCATCGACGAGATGCAGGACCTGGGTCCCGACGACGTCTCGGCCCTGTGCGCCGCGTGCCACGAGATCTCCCAGTCGGGACTGCCCCTGATCGTCGTCGGGGCGGGGCTGCCGCACCTTCCGGCGGTGCTGTCGGCCTCGAAGTCGTACTCGGAGAGGCTGTTCCGCTACTCGCGCATCGACCGCCTCGAGCGGTCGGCCGCCGATGCCGCCCTCGTCGTCCCTGCCGAGGAGGAGGGCGCGAGCTACTCGGACGAGGCGCTCGAGGCGATGTACGGAGCCACCGGTGGCTACCCCTACTTCATCCAGGCCTACGGAAAAGCGGTGTGGGACAGGGCTCCCGGATCAGCGATCACCGCCGAGGACGTCGCGGTCGCCGCGCCGGAGGCCGACGCCGAGCTCGCGGTGGGCTTCTTCGGCTCCCGCTACGAGCGGGCCACCCCGGGCGAGCGCGAGTACCTGAGGGCGATGGCCGAGGTCGCGGTCGAGCTGGGCGACGAGTCGGAGGCCGTCCCGACGTCCGACGTCGCGGCCCACCTCGACCGCAAGCCGCAGTCGCTCTCCCCGGCGCGCGACGCCCTGTTGAAGAAGGGGCTGATCTACTCGGGGGAGCGGGGCCGCATCGCCTTCACGGTGCCGCACTTCGGCCGGTACCTGCGCGACCACACCTGAGGACGGCAGCCGGGCCGTCGCCGCCCGGGGCTCCGGGGAGTGCTCCCCATCGTCATCGGGCCGCCGCCTGAGCAGGATGGCCACGGGGAGAGGCGGTCACGCGAGTGGCCGGCCGTCGACCCGCACGACCGGGGGGCCGAGACCACTGGGGGGACACGCCGGCGCAGGCCGGGTGCCAGGGGGAGCGAACCGCGTCGGTCGTCCGCGCCGGTGGCAGTCCTGCCCCGGCACCGACCACGAAGGAGCACGAGATGAAGCTGAAGAAGATGATGTCGCTGGCCGCCGCCGGCGTCGCGGTCCTCGGGACGGTCGTCGCCACGGCGCCGACCGCGCAGGCCGCGACCTCGAAGAACGGCGTCTGCGAGACCGGCGAGTTCTGCCTGTACTACAACAGCAACCACACGGGGTCGATGGTCGACCTCGGCAGCGGCGTCAAGGACTACGGCACGGGTGCCGGCTGCGTGAGGTTCGTCAAGGCCGGCGCCGGCCGCGGCCAGTGCATCAAGAACAACGTCGCGTCGGTGTGGAACCGGGAGTCCGCGGCCGTCACGGTCTTCTACAAGAGCGGCTGGGCCGGCTCGGTCGACGCGATCGGCAGCGGCTCGAAGGTCAACCTCAAGTCGACGCTGAAGAACGAGAACGCCGGCCACGTCGTCGGCAAGGCGTCGAACAGCCGGATGGTCACCGGGCTCTACAAGAACACCGGCCGGATCACCGCCTACTTCGACGGCTACCTCAACACCTCAGGGCGCCACGAGGGCACCGACATGGCTCGCGGCATCGGCGCCCCGGTGTACGCGATGCTCGGTGGGACGGTCACCCGGGTGACCCAGGGCGCCCGCGGCGGCAGCGGCCTGTCGCAGATCGCGATCTTCAACGCGAGCCAGAACAAGACCCTGGTCTACCTGCACACCGACCCGGTCAACACGCTCCGGGTCGGCCAGTCGGTGGGCAAGGGCGCGCGGATCGCCACCGAGGACTGGCGCGGGGTGTCGAGCTCCGGTGCGGCACACACCCACGTCGAGATGCGCAGCGGCCGCCAGACGAGCGCCGCCAAGAGCGTCGGTGACCCCGTCCTCAGCAACCCCAACCCCACGTCGTTCTGGATGGCGAACGGCTACAACGTCTGCTGCGACTGACACCCCGGCCGACCACCCGACGGCCGACCTCCCCGCACCGGCGGAGGGGGCGGTCGTCCGGCGTTCACCCGCTCGTGAGGACGACGAGCTGCTGGGTCGCGCGCGTCATCGCGACGTAGCGGTCGACCGCTCCCTCGATGCCGTCGCCGAACCCGTCGGGGTCGACGAGGACGACGAGGTCGAACTCCAGCCCCTTGGCGAGCACCGGGGTCAGGGAGCGCACTCGGTCCGTGCCGTCGAAGGACGGGCCACCGATGACGCACGCCACGCCCTCCGCGTGGGCCGTCAGCCACTCCTGGAGGACGGTCCCGAGCTCGGCCACGCCGCCGTGCCGCACGGGGAGCCCGGTGCTCCGGACCGAGGTCGGCACGTTGGCGTCGGGGATCGCGGCGCGGATGACGGGCTCGGCCTCGGCCATGACCTCCTCCGGCATGCGGTAGTTGACCGTGAGAGGCGCGAGGTCGACCCGGTCGAGCCCGACGCGGGCCAGCCGCTCCTCCCACGACTCGGTGAAGCCGTGTCGTGCCTGGGCCCGGTCGCCGACGATCGTCAGGCTGCGTGACGGGCAGCGCCGCAGGAGCATCTGCCACTCGGCGTCGGTCAGCTCCTGGGCCTCGTCGACGACGACGTGGGCGAACGGCCCGGCGAGCAGGTCGGGGTCGGCGACGGGGACCTCGGCGTCGTCGACGAGGGCGGACGTCAGGTCCTGGCCCCGGAGCATCGACATGACCCGCATCTCGGAGTCGTCGCTCGCGATGAGGTCGGCGACGACGTCGGCCATCCGGGCCCGCTCGGCCGCCGCGGAGGCCTCGCGCCGGGCCCGCCGCCGGGACGCCTCGGGGTCACCGAGGCGCTGGCGCATGGCGTCGAGGAGCGGCAGGTCGGCGACGGTCCAGGCCGTGGGGTCGTCGCGCCGCAGGCGGGCGACCTCGTCACGGGTGAGCCACGGGGCGCACCTCCGCAGGTACGCCGGCACGGTCCACAGGTCGCCGACGAGGTCAGTCGCCTCGAGCAGCGGCCACGCCCGCGAGAAGGCTTCGAGCAGAACGGCATCGGTCGTGAGGGCGCGGCGGTACTCCGCGTGCGGGTCGGCGGTCGTGATGCCGTACGCGTCGAACTCGTCCTCGCCCGTGGCGTCGTCGTCGTCCCACGCGTCCTCGTCGTCGTCCCAGCCGTCACCGCCGGACCGGTCGGCGACCCGGTCGACGAGGAGGGCGACGACCGCCTCCCACACCTGCTCGCGTGCCTCGTTGTGGGGGGTGCCCGGCTCGCGGGCGTCGAACGCCTCGGCCCAGTCGCGGGCCGTCAGCGCGACGTCGCCCCAGGGGGTCGTCACCTCGAGGGTCTCGTGGGGTGGCTGCTCGTAGAGCCCCACGGCGGGCTCGACCGCCTCGGCCATCCGGGCGTCGGACTTCAGCCGCCCGACCTCGGCGTCGGCCTCGTCGACCGCCGTCGCCCCCTCGGGCAGGAGGTCGCGGACGGTGCAGGTCCGCACGCCCTCCTCGCCGAGGCTCGGCAGAACGTCGGAGACGTAGGCGAGGTAGGGCTGGTGCGGTCCGACGAACAGCACCCCGCCCTTGCGGTGCCCCAACCGCGGGTCGGAGTACAGGAGGTAGGCGGTGCGGTGCAGCGCGACGACGGTCTTGCCGGTACCGGGACCGCCGTCGACGACGAGGGGCCGACGCGACCCGGCCCGGATGATGGCGTCCTGGTCCGCCGCGATGGTGCCGAGGACGTCGCGCATCCGGCTCGTCCGGCTGGTGCCGAGGCTGGCGATGAAGGCCGACTGGTCGTCGAGGGCGCCGGCATGGCTCGTCAGGCCCTCGGTGGTGAAGACCTCGTCCCAGTAGTCGCGGACGCGGCCGTGGGTCCAGCGGTACCGGCGCCGGCTCACCAGGCCCATGGGGTTCGCGTGGGTGGCGCCGAAGAAGGGCTCGGCCGCGGGGGACCGCCAGTCGACGAGGAGGCGGCGGCCGTCGGCGTCGGTGAGGCCGAGGCGGCCGACGTACAGCGGCTCGGGGTCGTCCTGCGCGACGACCTGCCCCAGGCAGAGGTCGAGACCGAACCGGCTCAGGGCCCGCAACCGCGCGGTGAGCCGGTGCACCTCGAGGTCGCGGTCGAGGGCGGCCCGGCCGGTGCCGGCCCGGGCGCGGCGGGTGTCCTCGAGCTGGTGGGTGATCTCAGCGAGGGTCTCGTCGAGGCGGTGGGCGATCGCGGCGAAGTGGCGCTCGTCGGCCTCGACGAGGGCGGGGACGGCCTTGTGGGCGAGGTGGTCGGGAAGGTCGAACGCGCTGGCGGTCGAGGAAATCACGTGGGCTCCGATCCGGGTGCTGCGGGCCGGGTGCCCCCCGTGGGCCCGACCTCGGCCGGTGATTCTGCGCCACTCAGGGGGCCTTGCCGCAAGCCCCCCGGTGCGCTATACGTTGGGAGTGGAGGAGAGCGGTCGCTCTCCTCCGCCGTGGGTCCTAGGCCTCGACGTACAGCGCGAGGTGCTCCCCGGTGAGGGTCGAGCGGGACGTGACCAGCTCCCCGGGGGTGCCCTCGAAGACGACCGTCCCGCCCTCGTGGCCCGCGCCGGGGCCGAGGTCGATGATCCAGTCGGCGTGCGCCATCACGGCCTGGTGGTGCTCGATGACGATGACCGACTTCCCGGAGTCGACGAGCCGGTCGAGCAGCCCGAGGAGGTTCTCGACGTCGGCGAGGTGGAGCCCGGTGGTCGGCTCGTCGAGGACGTAGACGTCGCCCTTGTCGGCCATCTGGGTCGCGAGCTTGAGGCGCTGGCGCTCGCCGCCGGACAGGGTCGTCAGCGGCTGGCCGAGGCTGACGTAGCCGAGGCCGACGTCGTCGAGGCGCTCGAGGACCGCGTGGGCCGCGGGGGTGCGGGCCTCGCCCTCGGCCCCGAAGAACGCCTTGGCCTCGACGACCGACATCGCGAGCACGTCGGCGATGTTCCTGCCGTCGAGCGTGTATCCGAGCACCGCGGCCTGGAACCGCCGGCCCTCGCACTCCTCGCACGTGGACTCGACGGTGGCCATGATGCCGAGGTCGGTGAAGACGACCCCGGCGCCGTTGCAGGTGGGGCAGGCGCCCTCGGAGTTCGAGCTGAACAGGGCCGGCTTGACCCCGTTGACCTTGGCGAAGGTCTTCCGGATCGGCTCCAGGAGACCGGTGTACGTGGCGGGGTTGCTGCGCCGCGAGCCCTTGATGGCGCCCTGGTCGATGACGACGACCCCCTCGCGCTTGGCGACCGAGCCGTGGATCAGCGAGCTCTTGCCCGACCCGGCGACCCCCGTGACGACGACGAGCACACCGAGCGGCAGGTCGACGTCGACGTTGCGCAGGTTGTGGGTGGAGGCCTTGCGCACCTCCATCGTGCCGGTGGGGGCTCGGACCTCGTCCTTGACGGCGGCCCGGTCGTCGAGGTGTCGACCGGTGGTGGTGTCGCTGGACCGCAGGCCCTCGACCGACCCCTCGAAGCACACCTCGCCCCCACCGGAACCGGCCCCGGGGCCGAGGTCGACGACGTGGTCGGCGATGGAGATCGTCTCGGGCTTGTGCTCGACGACGAGGACGGTGTTCCCCTTGTCGCGCAGCTGGAGGAGCAGCTGGTTCATCCGCTCGATGTCGTGGGGGTGCAGGCCGATCGTGGGCTCGTCGAAGACGTAGGTGACGTCGGTGAGCGAGGAGCCGAGGTGGCGGATCATCTTCGTGCGCTGCGCCTCGCCGCCGGAGAGGGTGCCGGCCGGGCGGTCGAGGGACAGGTACCCGAGGCCGATCTCGGTGAAGGAGTCGAGGAGGTGCTGCAGGCCCGTGAGGAGGGGCGCGACCGAGGGCTCCTCCAGCTCGCGGACCCAGTCGGCGAGGTCGCTGATCTGCATCGTGCAGAGGTCGGCGATGCTCCTGCCCTTGATCTTCGACGACCGCGCCTCCGCGGTGAGGCGGGTACCGTCGCACTCGGGGCAGGCCTGGAAGGTGACGGCGGCCTCGACGAAGCGGCGCACGTGCGGCTGCATCGCCTCGGGGTCCTTGGCCAGCATCGACTTCTGGATCTTGGGGATGATGCCCTCGAAGGTGAGGTTGATCCCCTCGACCTTGATCTTCGTCGGGGGCGCGAAGAGCATCGTGTCGAGCTGCTTGGCGGTGAACGAGGCGATCGGCTTGTCCATCGGCAGGCCCATGCCCTCGAACAGGCGGCCGTACCAGCCGTCCATGGAGTAGCCCGGCACGGTGAGCGCACCCTCGTTGAGCGACTTCGAGTCGTCGTACAGCGCGGTGCGGTCGATGTCGCTGACGTGCCCCATGCCCTCGCAGCGCGGACACATCCCGCCGAGGTACACCTCCTGCTGGGCCACCCGCTTCTCGGTGCGACCCCCCTTCTCGGTCGTCATCACCCCGCTGGCCTTGCGGGTGGGCACGTTGAACGAGTACGCCGTGGGCGGGCCGACGTGGGGCCGGCCCAGCCGGCTGTAGAGGATGCGGAGCATGGCGTTGGCGTCGGTTGCGGTGCCGACGGTGGAGCGCGGGTTGGCGCCCATCCGCTCCTGGTCGACGATGATCGCCGTCGTCAGGCCCTCGAGGTGGTCGACGTCGGGGCGCGCGAGGTTGGGCATGAAGCCCTGGACGAAGGCGCTGTAGGTCTCGTTGATCATCCGCTGCGACTCGGCGGCGATGGTGGCGAAGACGAGCGAGCTCTTGCCCGACCCCGACACCCCGGTGAACACCGTGAGCCGGCGCTTGGGCAGCTCGACGCTGATGTCCTTGAGGTTGTTCTCGCGCGCGCCGACCACCCGGATGAGGTCGTGGCGGTCGGCGGCCGCGGGGGCGGTGGTGGAGGTGGAGGTGCCCTTGGTGGCGGTGGCGGTGGCGGTGGCGGTGGCGGTGGCGTCGGCGGCCCTGCCCGTGGTCGTGGAGGTGGTCGTGGACTTGCCCATCGTGTCTCCCTGTCGTGAAGCGCATCGCGGCCCGCGTCCCCGTCGCCGCCAGCCCAGACTAGCGGCGCCCGATGACGCCCTCCCGAGGCTAGGGGGACGTGCCCGGTGGCCGCTTCTCGGTTCCTGACCGGTGCCGGCAGATCCTGGTCAGCGGGTGTCGTCGGTGCCGAACCCCGAAGTCCACGAGCGCTCCTCGGCCCCCGTCGTCTCCTGGAAGAGGGTGATCTGGAGGTCGGCCGGGGCGTCGAGGCGGGAGTTCAGCGACAGCCACGGCGTGAGGACGGGAGCGGCGACGAGGTCGGCCCCAGCCTGCGTCGCGGCATCGGTGCTCGCCTGCGCGTCGTCGACCTCGAAGGCGAGGCGGATGCGCGGGCTGGGTCGTCCCTCGGCCTCGATGCCGTCGATGACCCGCTTGTGCGTGGGGTTCGCGATCTCCAGGGTCGCGCGCCCGGCCTCGAGGATGACGACCCGGTCGTCGCCGCCTTCAGCGAAGGCCATCGCCTCGGGCATCCCGAGGACGTCGCGGTAGAAGCGCACGGCCTCGTCGTAGTCGGCCGCCTCGACGACGACCCGCAGCTGGTGGACCCGACGGACCTGCTCCCCGGTGCTCATGGGTCCATCCTCGCCCGAGCCCGGGCAGGATGGTCGGATGGAGATCATCCCGGGAGAAGGGCTGCCCGACGTGCGCGTCGGCGCGTCCCGCGCCGACGTCGTCGCCGAGGTGGGCGAGCCGGTGAAGGACGGGAGCGTCGCCTGGTACCACGAGGCGCAGCCGCCCTTCTCGGTGCACTACGACGCCGACGACGTCGTGGAGTACGTCGAGGTCGCCAACGGCGCAGGGCGGGGCGAGGAGGCCGAGCTCGACGGCATCCGGCTCACCTCACGGCTCCTCGACGACGTCCTCGACGACCTGCGCGGGGCCGGGTACACGGGCCGCGAGGTCGACATCGGGTTCGAGTACGACGCCGGCTTCTGCGTCTTCTCCATGTCCTCGCTCACCCTCGCCGAGGTCGACCCCACCGAGCCCGAGGACCCGGAGGACGAGCGGCTCGTCGCCGAGGGCGTCGGCATCGCCCCGGTCTCGTACTGGCGCTCCGACGGCTGACCGTCGCGCCGGTCCGCCACGGTGCCGCGTCGGCCCGCCGGGTGACGGGAGGGCGAGCGGGGCTGACCTACGCTGGGGGCCAGGGCAGGTCCACGAGAGGTCGTCATGGGTCACGGGCACGGACACGTCGAGGCGCATGCCGGGGGGCGGCACCGCTGGCGGCTGGCCGTCGCGTTCGTCCTCGTCGGGCTGTTCTTCGTCGTCGAGCTCGTGGCCGGGCTGGTGTCCGGGTCGCTGGCGCTGCTCTCCGACGCGGGCCACATGGCGGCGGACGTCGCCACGTTGGGGGCGGCCCTCGTCGCGACCCGGATCGCCACCCGTCCCGACCCGACGGGGAGGCGCACCTTCGGCTCCTACCGCGCCGAGGTCTTCGCCTCGGGGCTCGCCGTCCTCCTCATGCTCGCCGTGGCGGTGTACATCGTCGTCGAGGCGGTCGGGCGGATCGGTTCGAGCCCGCAGGTCGCGTCGGGGACGATGCTGCTCGTCGGCGGCATCGGGCTGGCCGTCAACCTCGTGGCGCTGGTGCTGCTGCGCGGCGGGGCGAGCGAGAGCCTCAACGTCAAGGGCGCCTACCTCGAGGTCGTCGCCGACACGGTGGGGTCGGTCGGCGTCATCGTGGCCGGCCTGCTCGTCGGTGCGACGGGAAACGCCCTGTGGGACACCGCGGTCGCGCTCGCCATCGCGGTGTTCGTGGCCGTGCGGGCGGTGGTGCTCGGGCGCGAGGTGGTGGCCGTCCTCGGCCAGCACGCGCCCGTGGGGGTCGTGCCGACCGATCTCGTCACGGCGCTCACCGGTGTCCAGGGCGTCGTCGACGTCCACGACCTCCACGTGTGGACCCTGACGTCCGGGATGAACGTCGCGACGGTTCACCTCGTCGCGGTCCCCGAGGCGTCGGCCGACGTCCTCGCGTCGTCGACCGAGCTGCTGCGCGAGCGGTTCGGCATCGCCCACGCGACGATCCAGGTGGAGTCGCGCGACGCCGCCCACTGCTCCGGCGCCGACTGGTAGCGCCGCTCTCCCTCGGACTTATTGCCCTGAGCCCACGCGAACCGGGGGCCGGCGCGTGGGCTCAGGGCAATGAGTCCGGTCGGGGGAGGGCTAGGGCCAGCCGCCGGCCCCGCGGTCGGCGCTGCCGCTCGGGGCCGGCCCGTGGAGGGCACGGCACTCCTCCTCGGCCCGTGTCGCGACGAGCACTGGGGTGGCCGCATCGAGGCCGCCGCGCTCCCGCGACTCGGCGACGAGTGAGCGCACGACCTCGTAGGTCGCTCCGGACAGTCCCATGTGCTGGTAGTCGAAGCCCTGGTCCAGGGCGGCGCGCAGGGTCTCGCCCACCCAGTACGCCACCTGGCGCACGCACACCTGCACCGGGTCGGGGCCCGCGGTGGGCGACGCGGCTGGTGGGGACGATGCCGCACCGGAGCCACCGCCCTCCGAGGTCGTCGCGCACCCCGCGAGCAGGGCGAGGGCGAGCACGGCGGCGAGCATCGTCCTCATGACTGGTGAACGCCCCGGACCCACCCGCGGGTTGGGCGCTCCGGACCCCGAATGTCACCGAACCTCCGCCGTGGCCCCCGATATCGGGCGACATTCGCGGAGGTTCGGTGACATTCGGACCCCTGCGGGCCGGGTCGGGCCGACGCGCCGCCCCCTGCCGAGGGTGGTCGTCGGGAGGCGGTCCACGATGCGGGCAGTCCGAGACGCCTGATCGGGACCTCCGATAACGTTAACTAACCGTTATCCCAACGAGGAGTGATCCTGTGAGCATCCGTCTCGGCGACACCGCGCCCGACTTCTCCGCCGACACGACCGCCGGCCCCATCAGCTTCCACGACTGGAAGGACGGCGCGTGGGCCGTGCTGTTCTCCCACCCCGCCGACTTCACCCCGGTCTGCACCACCGAGCTCGGCCGGACTGCGGCGCTCTCGGGTGAGTTCGCGGCCCGCAACGCCAAGCCCATCGCCGTGTCCGTCGACTCGGTCGAGGACCACGCCCGCTGGCTGCCCGACATCGCGGAGGTCGGCGGCGCCGCCGTGGAGTTCCCGATCATCGGCGACCAGGACCGCGCGGTCTCGCAGGCCTACGACATGATCCACCCCAATGCCGGCGACACCTCGACGGTGCGCTCGGTCTTCCTCATCGACCCGTCGAACAAGGTGCGCCTCACCCTCACGTACCCGAAGTCGGTGGGCCGCAACTTCTCCGAGATCCTTCGCGCCCTCGACGCCCTCCAGGCCACCGACGGCGCGCCGATCTCCACCCCGGCCGAGTGGACCCCGGGCGAGCGCGTCATCGTCGCCCCCACCGTCTCGACCGAGGACGCGCGCGAGCGCTTCAAGAACGTCGACGAGGTGAAGCCGTACCTGCGCTTCGCCGACGCTCCGGCCTGATCGGCCGGGAGACCGGGCAGACACCCAGGAGCCGGTCGCCGAGCAGCCCTCCGCTGCGCGGCGACCGGCTTCGTCGTGTCCGGCCCGGTGGGACCGGCGTCAGGTCCGGGGTGGGAGGCGATGGAGGACGACGTCCTCGACCGCCCCGTCGACGAGGCGCAGCGTGACGTACGTGCAGTGCGGCTCGCGGCGCCGGTCGGTGGGCGAGCCCGGGTTGAGCAGCCGCAGGCCCTCGTGGGCGCTGTCCCACGGGATGTGGCTGTGCCCGAAGACGAGGAGGTCGACGTCGGGGTGGGCGGCGCGCATCCGCTCGTCCCGCCGCTGCTTCGCGCCGGTCTCGTGGACGACCGCCACGCGCACGCCCTCGACGGTCGCGCGGGCCACCTCGGGCAGCCTCGACCGCAGGACGGGGCCGTCGTTGTTGCCCCAGCACGCGAGGAGGCGGCGGCTGCGGGCCTCGAGCCGGTCGAGGAGGGGGACGTCGACCCAGTCGCCGGCGTGGACGACGAGGTCGGCGCGGTCGACCTCCGCCCACACCTCGGCGGGCAGGTCCTTCGCGCGCAGGGGCAGGTGAGTGTCGGAGATGACGAGGACCCGGGTGCCGTCGCTGCTCATGACCCCACCGTGCCACCCCCTCGAGGTCGCGCGACATGCCGGCGTCGAGGTCGCCCGCTCGGCATGTCGCGCGATCTCAACCGGTGACGGACCCGTCCGGCGCCTCGGCGGGGTGGAGGTGGATGACCTCGCGGGCCCGCTCGCCCCGGGCGACGACCTTCTCGACGAGCATGAACACCGTGAACTGCAGGCCGTACTTGCGGGCGAGCATCCGGGTGACCCGGTCGACCTCGGCCGGGTCGTCGGTGGCGGAGGCCCGTGCCTCGACGGGGACGGCGTCGTCGGGCACCGACCCGCGGCGGCTGCACTCGGCCACGGTGACCCGTGGCGTGTGCCGCACCCGCTTGAGCTTCCCCGTGCCGGCCGGGGTGAAGACGGCCAGCCGGTCGCCGTCGGGGACGACCCAGACCGGGGTCGGGACCGCCTCGCCGGAGCGGCGGAAGGTCGTGAGCGAGATGAAGTCGCGGTCGCCGAGGGCGAGGAGCGGGGAGGCCGTCATCGCGCCACCGTATGTCGATCGGTCGGCCTCGACGTCGCTCGTGCGCCGGGCCGGGTGGTGACTGTCGAGACCTGTGTGCCGGTCGACGGCCCGCGCCAGGCACAGCAATTCAGGCTCGGAGGGCGTCGCGCCGGGCCTCGAGGAAGCGGCGCTCGGCCGCGGTGTGGGTGAGGTCGACGGCGCGCTGGTAGGCGGTGACCGCCTCCTCGCGCCGGCCGGCTCGGGAGAGGAGCTCGGCCCGGGTCGCCCACGCCGGCTGGAACCGCGCGGCCCGCCCGCCGTCGCCGGACGCTCCGGTCCGCCCGGTCGCGCCGGTCCGCGCGGTCGCGCCGGTCCGCCCGGTCGCGCCGGTCCCACCGGGCGCTCCGGTCCCCCCGAGCACGCCGAGCGCGTCGAGGAGGGCGAGCCCGGCCACGGCGCCGTCGACCTCGGCGGTCACGGCGGCCAGCGCGGTCGCACTGCCGAGGCTGGGGGCGACGGCGTGCAGCGAGCGGTGGAGGTCGAGCAGGGTGCTCCAGTCGGTGCGGCCGGTCGTGGCCCGGGCGCAGTGGACGGCCTGGACCGCTGCCTCCAGCTGGTAGCGCCCGAGGACGCCGTGCGGGTGCGCCGCCCTCAGGTGCTCGTGGGCCCGGGCGATCCGGTCGGCGTCCCACCGCGTCGGGTCCTGGTCGGAGAGCGGCACGAACGAGCCGTCGTCCGCCGTGCGCGCCGACCGGCGGGCCGCCGACAGCCCCACCAGGGCCGCGAGCCCGCGGGCCTCCGGGTCGTCGGGCACGAGCTCGGCGAGCACCTCCGCGAGGTGCAGGGACTCGGGCGGGAGGTCGCGCTCACCCGGGCCCGTCGACCAGTCGATGACGTACGCCCCGTAGACCGCCGCGAGGGTGGCGTCCATCCGCTCGGGCAGGACCGAGCGGTCGGGGATCCGGAAGGGGATCCGGTTGTCGCGCACGCGGTTCTTCGCGCGGGTCAGCCGGGTCGCCATCGTCGCCGTCGGCACGGCGTGGATCCGGGCCACCTGCTCGGCGGTGTACCCGAGGACGGTGTTGAGCATGAGAGGGGTGCGGGCCGGGGGCGCGACCGCCGGGTGCGCGCAGACGAGCATCAGCTCGAGGCGTCGGTCCGGGACGGCGTCGACGTCGAGGTCGTCGAGGTGGGCCGGCGCGTCCCGCTCGGGGTCGAGTCCGCTCGTGCGCGAGACCTCCGCCGACCGCCACCGGTCGCGCTGCCGGTGGCGGGCCACGGTGAGCAGCCACGCCTCGGGCCGGGTGGGGACCCCGTCGACCGGCCAGCGGCGCAGCGCCCGCTCGAACGCGTCGGCGAGGGCGTCCTCGGCACCGGCGATGTCGTGGGTCCCGGCCGCGAGGAGCGCGAGCAGGCGGCCGTAGCCGGTGCGGGCCGCGGTCTCGGCCCGCTCCAGCGCGGCGTCCCGGTGGTCCACGACGGGGTCCCGCCGCCGTCAGGTGAGCCGGCAGCCGTCGGTCCAGGCGCCGTCGACGAACGACGTCGCCGCGGCCCGGACCTCCACGAGCCCGTACGAGGCGCCGGGGCACTTCTCGGCCCACCCGAGCGCGGCGTCGAGGTCGGGGACGTCGATGACGAAGATCCCGGCGAGGGCGTCCTTGGTCTCGGCGAAGGGGCCGTCCTGGACCTCGAGCGCCCCGTTGCGCAGGGTGATCGTCGTGGCGGACGCGGTCGGGACGAGGACCTCGGCGGCGACGAGCACGCCGGACTCCTCGAGCGCCCGGCCGTAGGTGCCGAACGCGTCCTGCATCTGGGTGACGGCCTCCTCCGGGATGTCTCCGGGAGCGGGCTCGGGGTGGGCGAGGACGAGGCTGAAACGCATGACGTGCTCTTTGGTGCCGTCGGTGTCGGCGCCGCCGGAGTGGAGGCGCTCACCATGGTGACGATCGAGGCGGGCCGAACTCGTCACCTCCGCGGCACGAGTCTCCCGGACGGGTGCGCCTCAGTCACCCGAGCGCTGCGGGACCGCGCCGTAGACGAGCGGGATGTAGTCGGGGTGCCGCCCGATCCACGCCTTGATGAAGGGGCACAGCGGCATGACCTTGCGGGTCCCCTCGGCCCGCACCTCGTCGAGCGCGTGGCGTGCGAGGGCGCCGCCGATCCCCCTGCCCTCGAACGCGGGGTCGACCTCGGTGTGCGTGAACACGATGAGCGCGTCGGTGAGGTGGTAGGCCGCGAAGCCCGCGAGCTCGCCGTCGAGCCGTGCCTCCCACCGGTTCTCGTCCTCGTTGCGGGTCACGACCACGCTGCCGCCCTCGGGCATGGGACCACCTCCTGCGCTCAGCCTCTCATCCCGGCCCGCCAGAACCGGTCGTCGAGGGCCGGTCCGGGCGTCGCGGGACCGAGGGCGTCGAGGACGGCCACGAGCTCGCGCTCCTCGTAGCGCACGTGGCTCTCCAGGATGGCGTCGAGCCCTTCGAGGTGCCCCACGAGGACGCCCCCGGCTGCACCGCGCTCGAGCGCGTCGGCGAGACCGGCGAGGAGGGTGCCGATCATCGCGTGGTCCTGCTCGAGGCGCTCGACGACGAGGGCGAGGTCGGGGCGCTCGCGCAGCAGCCACGGGAAGAGGCGGGCGTCCTCGGCCTCGTGGTGGCCGGTGAGGAGCGCGCAGAACGCCCGGCACCGCGTGACGAGGTCGTCGGTGATCGTGGCCGCGGCGGCGCGCAGCCGGGCGACGTCCGCACCGTCGTCGGACGAGCCCTCCCGGGCCGCGTCGAGGGCGTCGTCGAGGACGTCGCGGATCCGGTCGTGGAGCCTCCTCAGCTCCGACCCCATCGCCACGACCCGAGCCGCTGCCGCCGTCCGCACGGGGCGCGAGGCGTCGTCCTCCCCGGTCACGTCGGCCACCCTAGGGGCCGGCCGCCACGCGGGAAACCCCTCGGACGACGCGCGAGGCGGTCCTACAGTGGGAGCGGTGCCGCGTCCCGGTGCCCGCCCGGAGGTCGCCGATGCCCGTCCCGGGCCCTTCCCCCGACCAGCCGTGTGAGGACCTGCCGTGACCGTCGCCCTCGTCGAGCAGGCCACGGCCCGCGTGCGCGCGAGCACGTGGCTGCCGGTGCTCGGGCGGCCGGAGCGGGTCTTCGACCGCACCCTCAGCGGGGTCGGCCTCACCTGCGCCACGTGGGCGTTCGCCGCCTCCCTCGTCCCCTCGCTGCTGCCGCGCGCGGGGTGGCTCCAGGGGATCGTCTCGGGGGTGACGGTCGCGGTCGGCTACGGGTTCGGTGCCGCGGCCCACGCCCTCTGGGACTACCTGGGGATCCCCGGGCTCCGGGGGCGGGTGCGCAGCATCGTCACGACGATCCTCGTCGGCCTCGGTCTCCTCGGCGCGGTGCTCAACGCGTGGCGGCTCGTGGGCTGGCAGAACGACATCCGCCGCACCTTCGGGATGGAGCCGACCTCACCGACGATCTGGCCGGTCGTCATCGTCGTCACCGTGCTCCTCGCCGGGGTGCTGCTCGTGCTCGGACGCAGCGTCCGCCTGCTCGCCCAGCGCACCGTGCGGTCCCTCGCCCGCCGGCTGCCGCACCGGCTCTCCCTCGTGCTCGGCATCGGCCTCATCGCGCTCCTCTTCTGGGGGCTGTGGACCGGCGTCATCGTCCGCGGCTTCTTCGCGGGGGCCAATGCCGTGTTCGCCCCACAGGACACCATCGGCACGTACAGCACCGCCAGACCGTCGGTGCCCGAGCGGTCCGGGACCGCCGAGTCGCTGACCCGGTGGGAGGACCTCGGCCGCTACGGGCGGGTCTTCGTCCGCGGAGGGCCGTCGGTCGCGCAGCTGGAGACGGTCAACGGGCCCGGCGCCCAGCAGCCGATCCGGGTGTACGCGGGCCTGCAGAGCGCGCGCACCTCGCAGGGGAGGGCCGACCTCGTCCTCGCCGAGCTGAAGCGCACCCGGGCGTTCGACCGCAAGGTCCTCGTCGTCGCGACGACGACCGGCATGGGCTTCCTCGACCGGCACGCGACGAACACCATCGAGTACGCGTGGAACGGGGACACGGCGATCGCCGGGGTCCAGTACTCCTACCTACCGAGCTGGATCTCGCTGCTCGCCGACCAGGAGGCGGTCGTCGACAGCTCGCGGATCGTCTTCGAGACGGTCCGCGACTACTGGGCGACGCTGCCCGAGTCCGACCGGCCGGCGCTCTACCTCTACGGGCTCTCGCTCGGGTCCAAGGGCGTCGAGGGCGTGCTGTCGTCGGTCAACATCCTCAACGCCTCGGTCGACGGCGCGCTCATGGTGGGTCCGCCGTTCGTCAACGATCTCCACGCCCGCCTCGTCAGCGGCCGCGACGACGGCTCCACGGCGACGTTGCCCGTCTACGAGGGTGGGCGCACGGTGCGCTTCATGGACGAGTCGGGCTCGCTCGACCAGACACCCGGGCCGTGGGGGCCGACCCGGGTCGTCTACCTCCAGCACGCCTCCGACCCGGTCACCTACTGGTCGACCGACCTCGCCTTCGAGCGGCCCCCGTGGCTGCGCGACTCCGACCGCGGGCCCGACGTGTCCGAGCGGATGGGGTGGTTCCCCGTCGTGACGATGTGGCAGGTCCTCCTCGACATGCCGGGCGCCGGCGAGGTGCCCGACGGCTACGGCCACATGTACTCGTACGCGGCCAACCTCAGGGCCTGGGTGGCCGTCACGGACCCGCCGAACTGGACGCCGGATCGGGAGCGGCGCATCCTCGACGCCCTCGGCGACCGCTGACCGCCGACCGCCGACCGCCGACCACCGGCCCTTCCGCTCAGGCGCGGGCTGCTCCGTGGTGGGTGGTGTCGAAGCCCTCGACGTCGACGTGACGGGCGATCGTGGCGGTGGCACGCCGGCCCTGGCCGACGGGGACGTGGGGGACGAGGTCCTCGAGGAAGGCGTACCGGCGGCGCAGCGACCGGTGGTACGAGTCGTCGACGGGCGCGGCCTTCTGGTGCAGCCACCAGTCGGAGATGTCGCCCCAGCCGGGGGCGGCGAGCGAGCCGCCGAAGTGCTGGACGGCCAGCGCCGAGGACAGCGCGGCGAACGAGAGGCGTTGCTGCAGGGGCCAGCCCGCGATGGTCCCGAGGACGATGGCGGCGCCGAACACGTCGCCGGCACCCGTGGGGTCGATGGCGTCGACGCGCAGGGCCGGGACGACGGCCTCCTCGCCCGTCGTGGAGTCGATGGCCATCGAGCCCTCCTCGCCGTTCGTGACGACGGCCAGGGGCACGAGGTCGGCGAGCGCGAAGAGGGCGTCGCTCGGGGTGGAGGTGCGCGTGTAGGCCATCGCCTCGACGGCGTTGGGGAGGAAGGCGTGGCAGACGGCGAGCTGGTCGAGGACGCCGCGCGGCCAGGCCTCCTTGGGGTCCCAGCCGACGTCGGCGAAGACGAGGGCGCCCTGCTCCTTGGCCTTCTCGACCCAGGTGGGGCCGTCGCTGCCGATGAGCGGCCGGTCGGGGACGAGCTCGGCCATGACGGCCCGTGAGCGGGGCGGGTCGCCGATGAGCTCGGTCGCCTCGACGGGCGGGGGGTGGCCGTGGCTGACCATGCCGCGGTCGCGCGCCACCGCCATCGACACGGTCACCGGCGAGTGCCAGCCGTCGAACCGGCGGGAGCGGCTGAGGTCGACCTGCTCCTCGTCGGCGAGGGTGTCCCAGCAGAAGTCGCCGTAGGCGTCGTCGCCGAACGCGGCGGCGAGTGAGGTCTTCAGGCCGAGGCGGCGGGCGGCGACCGCGAGGTTCGCGATGCCGCCTGGGCACGAGCCCATGCCGTCGGCCCACACCTCCTGCCCGCCGTCCGGGAGCCGGTCGAGCCCGGTCATGATGATGTCGAGGAAGACGGTGCCCCAGACGAAGACGTCGACGTCGGGGTCGCCCTCGCGCCGCACGGAGGCGAGCGGGTCGAACACCTGGCTGGGCACGGGGGGACGGCTCCTTCACGCTCGGGGTCTGGTCGTCAGGATGCACCCCCGCGGGGGGTCGACGCACGGCTTCGGGCGCACGGGCGGCCGTCCGGGCCCCTGGGCTCACGACGGCGCGTCGGTAGGGTGCGGCCATGCCGACAGCCGGGCCGACGTCGTGCGGGGTGCTCCTCGCATGAGGCTCGCGATGCTCGGTGGCGGCGGGTTCCGGACGCCGCTCGTCTTCGGTGCCCTCCTGACCGACACCCACGAGCGCCGGGTCGACGAGGTGTGGCTGCACGACGTCGACGAGGGGCGGCTCGCCTCCATCGGCCGCGTCCTGTCGGAGATGTCGGCGCGCCACCCCGACCCGCCGCGCGTCCACGTCACGACGTCGCTCGACGAGGCGGTCGAGGGGTCGGACTTCGTCTTCAGCGCGATCCGGGTCGGCGGGCTCGAGGGGCGCACGGCCGACGAGCGGGTCGCCCTCGACCTCGGGCTACTGGGGCAGGAGACGACGGGCCCGGGCGGGCTGTCGTACGGGTTGCGGACCGTGCCGGTGGCCCTCCGGGTGGCGGAGCGCGTGGCCGCCCTCGCCCCGGAGGCCTGGGTCATCAACTTCACCAACCCGGCGGGGATGATCACCGAGGCGATGCAGGCCGTCCTGGGGAACCGCGTCGTCGGCATCTGCGACAGTCCGATCGGGTTGGGGCGCAGGGCTGCTGCCGCCCTCGGGCTCGACCCACGCGGGACGACGGTCGACTACGTCGGCCTGAACCACCTCGGCTGGCTGCGGGGCGTCACGTCCGGGGGCCGCGACGTGCTGCCGGAGCTGCTGGCCGACGACGGGTTGCTGGGCTCGCTGGAGGAGGGGTCGCTGTTCGGGACGGAGTGGGTGCGCACGCTGGGGATGATCCCCAACGAGTACCTCTACTACTACTACTTCACCCGTGACGCGGTGCGCTCGATCACCGGGGCGCCGCAGACCCGCGGCGAGTACCTCCTGGACCAGCAGCGCGACTTCTACGCGCGGCTCGCCGGCGCGCGCAGCGCCCACGCCGAGTGGGACCGGGTCCGGCTGGAGCGCAACGCCACCTACATGCGCGAGGCGCGCGGCGAGGACGAGCAGCGCGGTGAGGACGACGTCCAGGGCGGCGGGTACGAGGGCGTCGCGCTCGCCATCATGGCGGCGATCTCGCGCGGCGAGCCGGCGTCGCTCATCCTCGACGTGCGCAACGGCTCGACCGTGGCAGGACTCCCCGAGGACGCGGTCGTCGAGGTGCCGTGCACGGTCGATGCCGCCGGGCCGCGTCCCCTGCCGGTGTCCCCGCTCGTCGGGCACCCGCTCGGGCTCGTCCAGCAGGTCAAGGCGGTCGAGCGGCTCGTCATCGAGGCGTCGCTGACCGGATCGGAGCGGCTGGCCGTCGAGGCGTTCGCGCTCCACCCCCTCGTCGACTCGGTGACCGTGGCCCGCGAGCTGCTCGCCGGGTACCGCGCCCGCATCCCCGAGGTCGACGCGGTCTTCCGCCGCTGACCTCGCGTGAGGGGCAGCCCTCGTCGTGGCTGCGACCCGTGGTGCCGGCTCACCTCGGTGCCGGCCCGCAGCGGAGGTCGAGATCGCGCGCCATGCCGATGCCAGGGCTCGACCGTCGGCATGTCGCGCGATCTCGACGAGCCGGGTGGGCTCGACACCGGGCGTGGGCGCTGAGGACGATGTGACGATGACGCGCCCCGCCCCGGCTGCCCCCGTCGGTCCGCTCGACCTCGCCTTCGAGGCGGTCGTGGAGAGGAGCCCGGCGACGGGAGGCTGGACCTACGTCGTGTGGCCGGAGTCGGTCGAGGTGTTCGGGACCCGGGGCCGGGTGAAGGTCGTCGGCACGGTGGACGGGGTCGACCTCGACACCTCCTTCATGGCCCTCGGCGACGGGCGGCACAAGCTACCCGTCACGGCCGCCATCCTGGAGCGGGCCGGCAAGGGGGTCGGCGACACGGTCGAGGTCCGCCTCACCGAAACCGCGCCTGACCTCGGCCCCTCCTCCGGCCTGGCGCACCCCGTGCGGGCCGGCGAACCTCCTCCGGCGCGGCGCACTTCGTCCGGCACGGCGCACCTTCTCCGGGCCGGCGACCCTCGTCCTGGGCCGGCGGACCACCAGGCCCCGCCCAGCACCAGCGTTCCGCCCAACACCGTGGCGAAAGGCAACGGGACCGCCGAACTACCCCATGTCCCAGATCCATCAACCCGCTGGATCGATCGATCCAGCGGGTGAAGCTTCTCCGGGCAGCACCTGTGGGCGCCGTCGGGCGGCGGGCGGTCAGCGTCCGTGGGGTCGGACGAGGTCCCAGAGGGGGTAGCGGAAGACGCGTCCGGTCCGCCAGGTCCATGCGGCGGCGACGACGGGGAGGAAGAGGTAGGCGGTGGCCATGAGGGCGAACGGCCCGACGGCCCAGTCCTCGTGGCCGGCCAGGACGAGCAGGATGCCCAGGCCGGCGAGGACGACGAGCTGGACGGCGAAGCGCAGGATGGCCGCCTCGGTCGCCGCGACCAGGGGCCGGGGGTCCCGGCCACGGACGGCGCCGACGACGATGCTCAGGGCCAGCCCGACGGGACCGCCCAGCGGCACGAGGAGGTGGAGCACCGTCGCCTTGCCGCGGCCCGGGATGGCGGCGGGGTCCCCTCGTCGCGGCGGCGGTGTGGACGCTGACCGGGCGGTGCCCTGCGGCGGCGGTGGGGACGGTGGCGGGACGGTGGCGTGCGGCGCCGGCGTGAGGCTCGACCGCAGCTCGTCCTGGTAGAAGCGTCCGCCCATGGCAGCAGTATGCGGGCAGGGGTGCCACCGTCGTGGAGTCGTGGAGTCGTGGAGTCGTGGCGGTGTCCCGGTGTCCCGGCCGGCGCTGCTCGTTGCCGGCGTCGCGGAACCGGGAGGTCGTGCGGCGCCTCCCACCCGGTGGGCGGCGCGTGGCAGAACCCTCCGCGCCGCCGACCGCGCACCGTCTAGGCTCGCGGCGACGACCCCCCAGGAGGACGAGATGTCGGCACCCGCCGGATGGCACCTGCAGCCCGACGGCCGCGAGCGCTACTGGGACGGCTCCCAGTGGACCGAGCAGTTCCGCGCGCCCGCGATGTCGGACCCGACCGCTCCCCCGCCGCCGCCCTCGTGGGCGCGAGGCGACGGCACCTCCTCGACGTCGACGCAGGACGTGCAGAGCGACGACGCCGACCACGCCGGTGACGGCGCCGAGCCCGGCGCGGGCGACCACACCCAGGCGCTCGGGGTCGACTCGACCCAGCAGCTGCCGGCGGTCGCCCCGGCATCGGAGGCCGCCGCGACCCCGATGGCCCAGACGCCGTACGGCGGTCCGGCGCACCCGAGCTCGCCGTACTCCTCGCCCTACGGGGACACCGCCCAACAGCCCGCGTACGAGGGCTCGTACGCCCCCGCCGGGGTGCCACAGACGGGCTACGGCGCCCCCGGCGACCCGGCCGCCGGCTGGCAGCAGCCCCAGAAGTCCGGGGGGAGCGGGCTCCTCAAGGGGTGCCTCATCGCGGCCGTCGTCGGCGTCATCGTCGTCGTCGGGCTCGTCGTGGCGGCGATCTTCTTCTTCAACCGGGCCGTCGACGAGGTGGGCGACTCCTTCCAGTCCAGCTTCCCCACCGGCCTCCCGAGCGACTTCCCGTCGGACTTCCCCTCAGACTTCCCGTCGGACCTGCCGACCGACGGCATCGGCCAGACCCTCGACATCACCGTCGGCCAGGGCTTCGACCTCGCGCGCGCCCAGATCGGCGACGGCTGGTCGCTCGAGGAGCGCGGCGCCGTGGGGTTCAACGCGGTCCAGGTCAAGGACATGAAGGCGACGATGGGCGAGACCGGCGGGCTCCCGCTGTTCTTCACCATCGGCTTCACGACCGCGGACGGTCAGGTCGTCCAGACGCCGTGCACCGCGACCGGCGACCCGGGGCAGACCGTCGACGTCACCTGCGTGCCGCTCCTCGGCGACGTCTCCAAGGCCACCCAGGGCACGGTGACGACGGCCTTCTGAGGTCGACGCCGTTCCGCGTACCGCCCGCCGGTGCGATGCTGACGTCGTGACCGAGGGGGTCTTCGACGACTTCGTGCGCGTCCGGTGGGGCGACCTCGAGCCGGCCGCGCGCCTCGTCGTGCTCGACCCGGACACGGCCCGAGAGGTCACGACCGCCGCCCTCGTCACGCTCCGGACCGAGTGGTTCGGCTCCGACGGTGACGGCCGCCCGGTCGAGCGCGCCCGGTGCCTCGTCCTCACGGCGGCCGTGGCCCGCGCGACGAGGGCGCGACGGTCGACGACCGTCCCCGGTTCCGCCTTCCCTCGCCCCACGGAGTCCACCCCCGACCCGACCCCAACCATCGAGCCCACCCCCGCCACCGAGTCCGCCACCGACCCGGACCCCGTCGTCACCAGCCTCGTCGCCCACCTGGGCTCCCGCGACCCGCTCGACCGCGCCCTCCTCGCCGGCCGCGCGCTCTGGGACGCCGGACCCGAGGACGTCGCCCGCCTCCTCGACCGGCCCGCTCCCGATCTCCGCGAGCGCGCCCGGGCCCTCCAGGAGGGCCTGGCCACCGCGCACGCCGCCGCCCGCGGTGACGACGGCCCCGTCCCGTGGGCGCTCGACCGCGACCTGCGCGCCGCCATCGACGTCCTCCTGCGGGACCTCTCCGACCCGCCCGACCCGGCGGCCCTCGTGCAAGCCCGCGCCCGCCGGGTGCGCCGCCGCACCCTCGTCCTCGGGGGCGTGGGGGCGGCCGCCGTCCTCGGGGTGGGGGCTGTGCTGGCGGTGCGAGACCCCGCCCCGGCGGCCATCCGCCCCCGGCCCCTGCCCGGCCCGAGCGACCGGGTCTGGCTGTCGACGGCGCAGTGGCCGGCCCGGGGACCGCTCGCGGCCGACCCGGGGCTGCGCGCGCTCGTTGCCCAGCGCATGCCGCTCGGCCACCGCATCCTGTGGGCCGGCGACGCGGGGACCCGCCGCGTCGTCATCGCCTGGTCCCCACCGACGGACGGGTTCTCCGGCGCCACCGGCCTCCGCCTCTTCACCGGCGGGCGCGGGTCCCCCCTGCTCTCCCTGGCCGAGGTGGACGCGAGCCCGACCTCCGTCCCGAGCACCGACAGCGTCGCCGTGGTCGTCTCCGACGGGCCGGAGCTGGGCACCCCCCGTTCGGTGGTCCTCGTCCTCGCCTCGCCCGCCGTCGACCGGGCGTCCTACTCGCCGTTCGTGCGCCCGACGCCCTCGGGCGACCTGAGGCGCTCGTGGACCGACCTCACCCTCGACGCCGGTATCGGGACGGTGATCCTGCCGATGGCGGTGCCGCCCGCGCTCCGGGTGCGCGTCGACGGGTCCGACGGCCCGGCGGCGGGTCTCGACGTCCCCTTCGGGCTCTTCTCCGCCCTCGCCGGTGGGGAGGCCGACCCGGCCGAGGTGTTCGAGGACCTGATCACGGGGTTCTGCGGCCTGGGCGCCGACGAGCTGACGACGGCCGTGACCTCGACGGACGCCGTCGACGGCGGCCTGTTCGACGAGCCGGGGGCACCACGCGGACCCAACGGCGCCCGGATCGTCGCCCTGCGGACGACGACCGTCGACGGCGCCGTGCTGCGCTCGAGCATCTACGTCGACGAGCGAGGGTCCTCCTTCCCCCTCGAGATGGCACTCGTCGTGCCGGCGGAGATCGCCGACGTCCCCTGGCTGACCCAGGTGCCCGACCCGCGACCCGGCCTCGGCGCGTGGCTCGTCATCCACCCGAGTGCCGAGACCGTCCAGCTCGTCGGCGCCGGCGGCGCCGTGGGCACCCCCGAGGTCCGGTCGCGTGGGCGCCACGCCACGGTCCTCACGGCGCGACGCGAGGGCCCGTACGGCGAGATGCGCGTCGTCCTCCGGGACGCCCGGGGCCGGAGGACGTACGACGCCGTGCCTCCGCTCGGCCGCTCCATCCTCGAGACCTGAGGACGGCCCGCGGCTCAGCGGTCGGGGAGGGCCTTGACGAGGTCGGCGACGAGGCGGTCGGTGCGCACGTCGTCGACCTCGGGGGAGAAGCCGAGCCGGGCGACGACGAGGCGCTGCGAGGGGACCACGTAGAGCCGCTGGCCGTCGTGGCCCTGGGCCCAGTAGGCGTCCTCGGGAAGGCTCCTCTCGACGAGGGTCCCGTCGGCCTTCTTGTTGACCCACCAGCCCGCGGCGTAGCCCTCCTCCTCGCTGCGGGTGACCTCGGTGGCCGTCGTCGACTGTGCCATCCAGCCCTCGGGCAGGAGCCGGTCGCCGGCCCACTCCCCGTCCTGGAGGGCGAACTGGCCGATGGCGGCCCACTCCCGGGGGGTGGCCCACAGGTACGAGCTGCACACGGGGGTGCCGGTGCCGTCGACCTCCCACACCGCCTGACCGAGGCCGAGCTGGGCGAAGAGGTCGCGGCGCGGGAAGTCGGAGTCGGCGACGTCGGTGAGCCCGGTGAGGACGCCGCACAGGACGTTCGTCGAGCCGCTCGAGTACTGCTGGTAGGTCCCGGGCTGGTGCGCGAGCGGCTGGGAGGCCGCATAGCCGCCCATGTCGTCCTCGGCGTAGAGCATCTGCGTGATCGGGGTGCCGAGGGAGTACGTCTCGTCCCACGTCAGGCCGCTCGTCATCCGCATCAGCTGGTCGACGGTGATCGAGCGGCGGGCGTCGGTCCACTCCGGGCGCAGCCCGGCATCGGTCACCGCGACCCGCCCGTCGAGGACGTAGCGCCCGACGAGGAGGTTCGTGACGCTCTTGGCCATCGACCACCCGAGCTGCGGTGTGGCGTCGGTGAACCCCTCGGCGTAGCGCTCGCCGACGAGCTGGCCGTCCTTGACGACGACGACCCCGCGCGTGCCGAGGTCGGCCTGCTGCCCCCGGGAGAGGTCGTCACCGAAGGCGCGTCCGATGGCGGCCGTCACCTCCGGGGTCATCGTCGGCTCGGCCGCGGCCGCGAACGGGTTGAGGTCGGACTCGACCTTCGTGGCGGTGGGGACCTCCGGCCGCTCCGTGGCGACGGTGCAGCCGAACCCCTTCGCGTACCAGGCCTTCTGGGTGGCCAGCGCGAGGAGCACCTGCGACGTCGCCGACCGGCCGGCCTCGTTGACGTACCCCGTGAGGTAGGGGACGAGCGGGTTCGGCGGCAGGTCGGACTCGGGGTCGTCGCGGTCGGCGACCATCGTCACCGCGCAGGCGTTGTGCGCGGCGTAGCCGGTCCCCGTGAGCAGGAGCGGCTTGGCGTAGAAGTACCCGCCGATCCCGGCCGCGACGAGGAGGACGAGGAGCACCGCCACGACCCGGAGGAACACACGCATGGCCGGGACGGTACCGCGCGGGCCCCGGCCGGACCACGGCCCCGCGAAAGTCCGCCCCGCGCGTCGCGGGATCAGGCAGCCGTGTCGGCGGGAGCGTCGGCGCCGGTGCGGGGGGCGTCGTCGAGGTCGGCGCGCAACCGGTCGAGGACGCCGCGCAGGATCCGGGACACCTGCATCTGGCTGACCCCGACCCGCGCGCCGATCTCGGCCTGGGTCAGCTCGTCGGCGAAGCGCAGGTGGAGCACGAGGCGCTGCCGGTCGGTGAGCCGCGCGATCGCCCGACGCAGCGCGTCGCGGGTGGCGATCGCGGTGTCGGGGCCCTCGGCGACGAGGACGAGGTCGGCGAGGCTCGACCCGCCGGGGAGCGGGTCGTCGAGCGAGGTCGCGTGGTACGCCGCCGAGCCGCGGCGGACCTCGCCCACGTCGGCACGACTGACCCCGAGCGAGAGCGCCAGCTCGACGTCGAGGGGGTCGCGGCCGAGCGCGTGGCGCAGCCGCTCCTCCTCGGTGACCAGGGCCGCCCGCAGCTCCTGGAGGCGGCGGGGCGGCCGGACCGCCCAGCCGTGGTCGCGGAACCAGCGCTTGATCTCACCCGAGATCGTCGGGGTGGCGTACGCGGCGAACCCCGGGCCGGCTCCCGGGCGGTAGCGGTGCACGGCCTTGACGAGCGCGGTGCGGGCGACCTGCACGAGGTCGTCGGTCTCGATGCCGCGGTGGCGGTAGCGCTGGGCGACGCCGTCGGCGAGCGGCACGGCGGCGACGACGATGCGCTCGCGCAACCGGGCGCGGTGGTCCTCGTCCTCGGCCGGGGTGAGCGAGAGCTCGAGGGCGAGCGGCTCGACGACCGCGTCGAGGTCGTCGACCTGGGTCGCGGTGGTGAGCGGCGGGGCCGGCTGGAGAGAGGGAAGCGGCACGGCGGCGTCCTTTCGAGGACGGAGCGGCACGCTGTCGGACCGGACCCCGGAGGGTCGTCCCGACCGTACCAAGGGCGTCGCACTCCCGGGGTTCTCGTGCCGGGCGGATCGGGGGGCGGAGCAGCCGCACCCCGGCGACCTGCACGTTTCACGGCGGCCGGCCGCGGGTACGTGAGATGGTCAGCGGGGGACGGGGCCGGTGGGGCGCTCCCTCCCGGGGACGAGGAGGTCCGGTTCGATGACCCAGACGAGTGAACGGCCGGGGCTGCCCGGACCCGTCGCCGGGCCTGTCGCCCACCACGGCGCCGACCTCGCGCCCGACCTCGAGGCCGACCTCGAGGCCCTGCGTGTCGCCCTCGCGGCGCACCCCTTCCCCACGCACCAGGACGACCTCCTCGCGGTGCTCATCGCGCGCCACGAGCCGGTCCGCCTCGCGTGGCGGCTCTCGACCCTCTCGCGGACGCGGACCTACCACTCGGTGGCCGAGCTGATCGAGGACCTCCGGCACGGCGCCGGCGCCGCCTGAGACCTCCCCTCCGGTTCGCGGTGACGCGGGGCATACTCGGGACCTCCACCCGTCCTCGTCACCCGACAGGAGGCCCCCGTGCCCGACGCCACCCACGAGCCGACGGCCGTCATGGACGGCGCGAGTGAGGACACCGGGTCCACGTCGACCGAGCTCCTGCGCCTCGCCGAGGCCATGGCGGGGGTCGCGCAACAGGCGGCCGTCGAGGGCAGGGAACCCCTCGACGCCCTCGTCGCCGCCACCGTCGAGCGCCTGCCGAGGGCGACCGCCGCCACCCTCACCGTGCTGCGCTCCGGGCGCTTCCGCACCGAGGCCTCCACGAGCGAGGCCGCGACGCGCGCCGACGTCCTCCAGTACGAGGTCGGCTCGGGTCCCTGCGTCGACGCCGTCCTCGACGACAACGTCTACGTCACCGGCGACGTCACCCGCGACGAGCGCTGGCAGGAGTGGGGCGTCCGGGCGAACGCCGAGACGGGGGTGCGCAGCGTCCTCGCCTACCGGCTCACCCTCCACGACGAGTCCGGCGCGATCGCCTGCCTCAACGTCTACTCCGACGAGCAGGACGCGTTCGAGGAGCGCGACCTCGGCACCGGCCTCGTCCTCGCGACGCACGGCTCCCTCCTCGTCACCGCCCTCCTCGCCCGCGACAAGGCCGAGAACCTCACCAAGGCGCTCGCGACCAACCGCGAGATCGGCGTCGCGATGGGGATCCTCATGCAGAAGCACCGGCTCACTCGCGAGAGCGCGTTCGACGTCCTGCGGGTGGCGAGCCAGGACGCCAACCGCAAGCTCGTCGACATCGCGAGCGAGGTCGCCGACACCGGCATCCTCGCCATCTCGCGCTGGCCGACCGGCGTGCCCGACGGCGGCGACGGCCCCTGACCGACCGGTCGCCCGACGCGCGTCGAGGACGGTCCCGAGGATTCCTCGCGCCACCGGTCGCATCCGGGGGGTCCCGTTCGTGGAGAGGATGAGGGCGAGGCACCCGGCCCGTCCCGTCCGGCAAGGAGCAGTGAGATGACCCAGTACCTGATGTCCGTGTGGCACGCCGAGGGAGAGGACGTCTACACGTCCGAGGAGGAGACCCAGCAGGCGTATGCCGACACCGGCCGCTTCAACGAGGAGCTCCGGGCCGAGGGGGCCTGGGTCTTCGCCGGCGGCCTCCACGCCCCGTCGACCGCGACCGTCGTCGACGGCACCGGTGGCGAGGTCGTGACGACCGACGGCCCCTACAGCGAGGCCAAGGAGCAGATCGGCGGCTTCTGGGTCGTCGAGGCCCCCGACCTCGACGCCGCCCTGGCCCTGGCCGCCCGCGGGTCGAAGGCGTGCCGCGGCAAGGTCGAGGTCCGGCCCTTCCAGGGCGAGTGACCACTCCTCTCCCGCCCGGTGCCTGTCCCTCCGGTGAGGCACCCCGAACGTCGAGGTGTCCCACCGGAGGTTCGGGTGCCCCGCCGGGGGTCGGCTGCCCCGCCGGCGACCGAGCCCGCGCCGAGCGACCGGGAGGACGCCGTGACCGCTGACGTCGAGGCCGTCTTCCGCGCCGAGTTCGGCCGGGTCGTCGCGTCGCTGACGGCGCGCTTCCGCGACCTCGACCTCGCCGAGGAGATGGCCCAGGAGGCCTTCGTCGAGGCGGTCCGGCGCTGGCCCACCGAGGGCGTGCCGCCCAACCCGGGCGGCTGGCTCACCGTCGTCGCGCGCAACCGCGCCCTCGACCGGCTCCGCCGCGAGTCGACCCGGCAGGCACGCCACGAGGAGGCCGACATGCTCGCCGCTCCCGAGGACCCCGGGGCCGCCGTGACGTCGGTCGTCGACGAACGGCTGCGCCTGCTCTTCACCTGCTGCCACCCGGCGCTCGCCCCCGAGGCCCGGGTGGCCCTGACCCTCCGGCTGCTCGGTGGCCTCACCGTCGCCGAGGTCGCCGACGCCTTCCTCGTCCCCGAGCGGACGATGGCGCAGCGGATCACCCGCGCCAAGCGCAAGATCGCCGCGGCGAACATCCCCTACCGCGTCCCCCGCGACCACGAGCTGCCCGAGCGGCTCTCGGGCGTCCTCGCCGTCGTCTACCTCGTCTTCACCGAGGGCCACCTGCCCGGGTCGGGGGAGGCGGCCGTGCGCGAGGACCTGTGCGCCGAGGCCATCCGGCTCGGGCGGGTGCTGCGCGAGCTGATGCCCGACGAGGAGGAGGTCGTCGGCCTCCTCGCCCTCATGCTCCTCACCGACGCCCGTCGCGGGGCGAGGGTCGACGCCGACGGCGCCCTCGTCACCCTCGACGAGCAGGACCGCTCGCTGTGGGACCGGACGACGATCGCGGAGGGCCACGCCCTCGTGCGGGAGTGCCTGCGCCGCAACCGTCCCGGTCACTACCAGCTGCTCGCCGCGATCAACGCCGTGCACACCGATGCGGCCACCGCCGCCGACACGCAGTGGGAGCAGGTCCTCGCGCTCTACGACCGGGTGCTCGTCGTGACGCCGACCCCGGTCGTCGTCCTCAACCGCGCCGTGGCGCTCGCCGAGGTCGAGGGCCCCGAGGCGGCCCTGGCCGTCGTCGAGCCCCTGGCCGACGTCCTCGACGGGTACCACCCCTTCCACGCGACCCGCGCCGACCTCCTGCGCCGGCTCGGCCGGTCCGCCGAGGCCGCGACCGCGTACGACCGGGCCATCGCGCTCGCCGGCAACCCGGCGGAGCGGGCCCTGCTCACACGGAGGCGGACGGACCCGGACTGACCTCGCCGCCGTCGACGAGGACGACCGTCGCGAACCCGAGGACGCCGCGGTAGCCGCCGACCCACGCGTCGCGGTGGTCGGCGGCCGCCCGGAGGGCGGTGTCGCGCTCCTGCAGGTCGCGCCCGTCCTCGAGGGCCCAGTCGGTGAGCGACCCGGTCCACGACCACTCGTACTCGTCCCACTCCTCGAGGGTGCTGACGTGCCCGTGCACCGCCTCCCACCCGGCGTCACGGCACAGGGCGAGGAAGCCGGCGAGGTCGGGGAACTCGTCGGGTGCGGCCCCGAGGGCCTGCAACGCCGCCTCGGTGGGGGTGACGTCCCAGATGCCGTCGCCGAGGAGGACCCGGCCGCGGGGGGCGAGGTGCCGGCGCGCGGCCTCGAGCGTCCCGGCCGCCCCGCCGAAGACGTGCGCGACCCCGACGGCGAGGACGGCGTCGAAGCGGCCGTCCTCCCACGTCGTCGCGTCGCCGGCGACGAGCGTGCCCCGGCCGCCGGTGGCGGCGGTGAACGCCTCGGGGTCGCCCATCGGGTGGAGGTCGACGCCGACCCCCGTGAGGTCGGGCCGGCGCTCGAGGAGGGAGCGCAGCCACGCCCCACCGCCGCACCCGAGGTCGAGGACGCGTCCGCCCGGGGGCGGCGCGAGGCGCTCGAGGAGGCGGCCCACCGAGGCGTCGGCGAGCGGGGCCGCGACCGGGTGGTGGCGGTGGGCGAGGGTGCTGATCTCGTGGCGTTCCACGGACCCCACTCTGTGGTGGGCACGCCCGGGCCCGCAAGCGCGTTCGACGCTAGCGTGAGCACACACCTCGCTCACAGGGACGCCTCCGGCCTCCCGCTCCGCCCCACCCCGACCCCAGGAGGACCTCGATGGCTGGTGGACTCGTCGCCCTCCTCGACGACATCGCCGTGCTCGCCAAGCTGGCCGCGGCCTCCATCGACGACGTCGGCGCCGCGGCCGGGCGGGCCAGCGTCAAGGCCGCCGGCGTCGTCGTCGACGACACCGCCGTCACCCCGCGCTACGTGCAGGGCTTCACCGCCGACCGCGAGCTGCCGATCATCAAGCGCATCGCGCTCGGGTCGCTGCGCAACAAGCTGCTCGTCATCCTGCCCGCGGCCCTGCTGCTCTCGCAGTTCGTCCCCTGGCTGCTGACGCCGATCCTCATGCTCGGCGGCACCTACCTCTGCTACGAGGGTGCCGAGAAGATCTGGGAGAAGGTCTCCGGCCACGAGCACGAGCAGACCCCGGCGGCGGTCGACGGCGACGCCGACCACGAGAAGACGATGGTGAGCGGCGCCATCCGCACCGACTTCATCCTCTCGGCCGAGATCATGGTCATCGCCCTCAACGAGGTCGACGACGAGCCGTTCGTCTCACGCGCCGTCATCCTCGTCGTCGTCGCCATCGCGATCACGCTGCTCGTGTACGGGGTCGTCGCGCTCATCGTCAAGATGGACGACATCGGCCTGGCGATGACGCGGCGCGAGTCCGGCGGGGCGCAGGCCGTGGGGCGCGGGCTCGTCGCCGGGATGCCGAAGCTGCTGGCGTTCCTGTCGACGGTGGGGATCGTCGCGATGCTCTGGGTCGGTGGGCACATCCTCCTCGTCGGGGTCGACGAGCTCGGCTGGCACGGGCTGTACGACCTCGTCCACCACTGGGAGGAGGGCGTCGGCGGCGGCGCGCTCGGCTGGGTCGTCAACACCGCGGCCTCGGCCGTCATCGGGCTCCTCGTCGGGGGGATCGTCGTCGCCGTCGTCACCGCCGTGAAGAAGGCCCGCTCCGGCGACGAGGCCCCCGCCGCGCACTGAGTCCCCACGCGCCCCGGCCCGCCCGCCCGTCACCGGTCGCGTGTGCTGAGGTGGCTGTCGGGGCGACCACCTCAGCACACGCCGCGGGTCAGGCGGAGGGGTCCGCCGGGTCCGTCGAGGCGAGGACGACGAGCCGGGCCGCGCACGCCCCGCGGACCGTCTCGCTCACGGTGTCGCGCTCCTCCTGCCGCATCGTCGGGTCGACGACGGAGACGACGGCGTAGTACAGCGCCGAGAACGCGGCGAGGAAGCCGGCGACGCGCAGCAACGGCGCCGTGACGGCGAACGTCCTCCGGTCCGTGGGGATCTCGGCCAGCACCGACGGGTCGACCGTGGTCCACGCGGCGACGACCTCGGTCGGCACCGCCACGGTGCCGAGGACCGTGAAGAACAGCAGGACGCTCGTCCCGACGACGGCCGTCACGACGAGCCGCGACACCGTCGCGACGAGCCGGAGGGTGCGGGACTGGCCGCGGCTCAGGGGGCACGTCGCGGGGACCTCGACGCCCGGCTCGCCCTGCTGCAGCGGGGTCCCGGCGAGGGCGGCCTCGAGGTCGGCGGCCGACTCGAACCGGCTGAGGGCGGCGACGTCCAACCGCTTGCGGCTGGCGAGGAACGCCGCACTGACGACGACGAACAGCAGCACGGCGGCCGCGTACGCCCCTCCCGAGAGCATCCCGACCGACTGCCACACCTCGGAGGTGAAGAAGAAGAACGTCACGACGCCGAGGAGCAGGGGCAGGGTGCGCGCCATCGCCGGCCCGGTCGACACCAGGCCGCCCCACAGCTCGCGGGTCACGAACGCGACGACCGAGAGCACCGTCCGCACCGCCCTCGTGGCCGTGCCGCCCCCGAGCCGGGTGTCGTCGAGGAGGGCGGACAGGCCACGGTCGGAGAACCACTCGACGGTGTCGCGGTCTCGCTGGTGCACCGGGCCAATGTAGGGCCGCGGGGGTCAGGGCCGCCGGTCCACCCGCGGGGAGGCCTGGACCCCCTCCCGGCCGAACCGGCGACCGAGGAGCAGCGTGGTGACGAGGAGGACGACCCCGACGCTCGCACCGACGGCGAGGGTCGTGGGGTCGGCGCCGGTGCTGCCGCCCACGGTGGCCCAGGCGACCGACCCCGGGACCACACCGACGAGTGTGCCCAGCGCGTAGTCGCGGCCCCGGACCGCGCTGAGGCCGGAGCCGTAGTTCGTCACGACGAACGGCGCGACCGGCGTGAGCCGCGCGACGACGACGGCGACGAGGCCCTGCTCGGCGAGGAGGCGCTCGACGCGGGCGGTCCGCGGCCCGGCCAGCGACGCCACGGCCTCACGTCCGACCCCGCGGGCGATGGTGAAGGTGAGCGCGGCCGCCGCCCACGACGCGACGAGCGAGAGGCCGATGCCGCCGGCGACCCCGAACAGGGTGCCCGCGAGCAGCGAGAGCAGGGTGCGCGGCACGGGCACGAGGCACAGGACGACGTGGGCGACGACGAAGACGACACCACCCCACGCCCCCGCGTCGCGCACGGCGGAGCGGACGGCGGCGAGGTCGTCGCCGAGGACGACGCTCGCCAGGACCCCGCCGACGACGAGGGCGACGGGCAGGGCGACGAGCCGCAGCCGGGCCCGGGTCATGCAGCGGTCGGGTCGTCGGGGGCGGGCGGGCCGGCCGGCGCCATCGCGGTGGCGCCGATGCGCCGGGCCCGCACCGCGACGGCGCCGAGCCCGGCGACGAGGACGGTGACGAGGGTGAAGCCGAGCACGGGCTCGAGGGGGATGGCGATGCCGATGGCCCCGCCGAGGACCCAGAACGCCTGGAGGATCGTCTCGGACCACGAGAAGACCCGGGCGCGGGTGTGCTCGGCGACGTCGCGCTGGATGACGGCGTCGAGGCAGAGCTTGGCGAGCTGGCTGAACAGCCCGGCGGCCAGGCCGAGGACGACGAGGGTCCACAGCGAGTAGAGGGCCGCGGTCGCCGCGACGGTGACGAGCGCGACCGCGGCGATCCCGGCCGCGAGGACCTCGGGAGCCGGCGCCCGCCGCAGGTTGCCGACCACCGAGCCGAGGGCGTTCCCCAGCCCGGCGGCTCCGGCGACCGCGGCGAGGACCGTGGGGCCGGCCCACCCGGGAAGGGGGTGCTCGCGCATGAGGAAGGCGAGGAAGAGGACGAGGAAGCCCGACAGGAGCCGCGCTCCGGAGGTGAGCCAGAGGACGTAGCGCACGGCGCGGGGCAGTGCCCGCATCCGGCGCACGCCCCGTTCCGGGGACCCGAGGCCCTGGGTGCCGACGGGGGTGCCGTCGACGTCGACCTCGCCGAGGCTGGAGTCGACGCGCGAAGGCAGGCGGATGGCGAGGACCGTCGCCGCGACGTAGACGGCGAACGCGAAGCGCAACGACCAGTCGGGGCCGATCCGTGACAGTCCGCCGGCGATCCCCCCGCCGATGACCATCCCGACGAGCCCGGCGATGGTGAGGCGTGAGTTGGCGGTGACGAGC
This sequence comes from Oryzobacter terrae, assembly GCF_042756445.1. Classification (GTDB taxonomy): domain Bacteria; phylum Actinomycetota; class Actinomycetes; order Actinomycetales; family Dermatophilaceae; genus Oryzobacter; species Oryzobacter terrae. The sequence goes on along the minus strand of NZ_CP170578.1, from coordinate 2,067,602 downwards.
CCGATGCTCCTCGGGAGCAGGCGGGGGACCGCCGCGGCCCGCGCGACCGCGTACGACCGGCTCGCCACGAGGCAGCCGAGCGCGGCGGGGAACAGCCACGGGCTGTCCTCGACGACGGCCGAGGCCAGGACCCACGCGAGGAAGGCCCGGACGGCCAGGGTCGTCCCGAGCGCCCAGCGGCGGCCGTGCCGGAACCGGTCGAGGAGCGGGCCGACGAGCGGCGCGAGGAGGACGAAGGGCGCCATCGTGAGGACGAGGAAGAGGGCGACCCGCCCTCGGGCCTCGTCCGTCGGCAGCGCGAAGACGGTGCCCGCGAGGGAGATGGTGAGCGCGGCGTCGGCGGCGACGTTGACCGCGTGCATCTCGGTGAGCCGGGCCAGCCCGGTGTCGCTCGCGCCGTCGGCGTCGACGAAGGCGCGGAACCGGCGGGCGGCGAACCGGCCACCCCGGGCGGCCAGGCGCCCTCCTCCCGCCGCGGCCCTGAGGCCCGCCTGCCCGCCGCGACCCGCGGCCCGGCCGGCTCCGGCGAGGCGCTCGCGGGCACGAGGTCGGGCGGCGCCGTCGGTGACGTCGGCCCCGTCGGCCCGGTCGGCCCCACCGGGGCTCGGGGCCCCGCCGGGGCTCGGGGCCGCGCGGCCGGCGCCGGGCGCACCCGTCGCCGGAGCACCGCCGGGCGGACCGGGCGGGGGCTGCAGCGGGTCGGGCTGGGTCATGTCCCCTCGATCCTCTCCCGAGCGACCGACGTGCCGCACGCACCGGCACGCGTCACGACCCCACGGACCCGCGGACCACGCCCGGCTCGGGCGGTGCGGGCCGGGGACGTGCGGTGCCGCGCTCCCGGCCGGAACACGGCCTCCCGATGTGGTGTTGTGGGGGCCATGACCACTCCCCAGCCGGACATGGCGGAGCGCTACGAGCAGGCCCGCGGCCTCTTCGAGCACGGTGAGTACCAGGAGGCCGCCCGGGCGCTCGCCTCGCTCGTCGACGACAGCGCCCTCGAGCCGCCGCTGCACGGGACGACCGAGCTGCGCCTGCTCCTCGCCCGCTCCTACTTCCACTCGGCCCAGCTGAACCGCGCCGAGCGGGTCACCCGCGCGATCCTCGCCGACCACCCCGACGAGGCGTACGCCAACCTCGTGCTCGGGCGCACCCTGCAGCGCCAGGGCCGGCACGCCGAGGCCAAGCCGCACCTCGCGATGGCCGAGCTGCTCGGTGGGTACGCGGGGTCCGGGCGCCTCCCCGGTGACGACGCGGGCGACCGGCTCGGGGACCGCGGGTGACCGACTACGGGCACGACCTGGAGTTCGGGCTCTTCCCCTCGCCGGACGCCGCCCGCGCCGACCGTGTCGTCGAGCTGGCCCACGTCGCCGAGGTGAGCGGTCTCGACCTCGTCACCGTCCAGGACCACCCCTACCAGGCGCGGCACCTCGACGCGTGGACGCTCGTCTCCGTCATCGCCGCGCGCACCTCGACCCTGCGCGTGGCGCTGAACGTCGCGAACCTCCCGCTACGGCAACCGGTCGTCCTCGCGAAGTCGGTGGCCACGCTCGACCTCCTCACCGGGGGACGCGCCGAGCTCGGCCTCGGCGCCGGTGCCTTCTGGGACGCCATCGTGGCCGCGGGCGGGCCGCGGCTCTCGCCGGGGGAGTCGGTCGAGGCCCTCGAGGAGGCGATCGCCGTGATCCGCGGGGTCTGGGCCGGTGAGGGCAGCGTCCGGGTCGAGGGTCGGTTCCACCGCGCCGTCGGCCTGCACTCGGGGCCGGCCCCGGCGCACCCCGTCGGGATCTGGCTGGGGGCGTACAAGCCCCGGATGCTGCGGCTCACCGGTCGCCGGGCCGACGGGTGGCTGCCGAGCATGGGGTACGCCGGCCCGGACGTCCTCGGCGGGATGAACGCCGTCATCGACGAGGCGGCGGTCACGGCCGGCCGCGTGCCGGAGGCCGTGCGTCGGCTCTACAACGTGTCGGGGTCGTTCGGCCCGGCTCCGGGAGGTGGTGGGCTGAGCGGCTCACCGGCCGACTGGGCCGAGCAGCTCGCCGGCCTGACCCTCGAGCACGGGATGGCGACCTTCATCCTCGGGACCGACGACCTCGACGACGTGCGCCGGTTCGGCGAGGAGGTCGCCCCCCTCGTGCGCGACCTCGTCGCCACCGAGCGCGAGCGTCGGGCGAGCGCGCCGGACGACGACACCGCCGCTCCGGCAACGGAACCCGCCGCGGTCCGAGAGCGGTCGGCCGAGCCGGCCGACCCGACGACGGCGCCCGCGCCGGCCTCCACGCAGCACGGCGCCGTCGTCGTGCCGACCGCCGACGACGGCACGCGGCTCACGACGGACCTTCCCTGGGACGAGTCGGCCCGTCCGACCTACCCGCTCCGGCCCGATGCCGCTGCGCAGGAGGGCTACTCGCCGCACCAGCTCGCCGTCCCGCAGCACCTCGTCGACGTCCACGACCACCTGCGGTCCGAGCTCGTGCAGGTGCGCGACGTCGTCGACCAGGTCGTGCGCGGGCACCTCGCCGTCGGGGCCGCCCGCTCGGCGGTCAACGCGATGACGATGCGCCAGAACAACTGGACGCTCGGCGCCTACTGCGAGTCGTACTGCCGCGTCGTCACCGGCCACCACACCCTCGAGGACACCGGGATCTTCCCGCACCTGCGGCGCAGCGACCCCGACGCGCGACCCGTCATCGACCGGCTCGAGGAGGAGCACGAGGTCATCCACGACGTGCTCGACGACGTCGACCGCGCCCTCGTGGCGCTCGTCGCCGACGAGGACGGGGCCCTCGACCGCCTCCGGGGCGTCGTCGACCTCCTCACCGACACCCTCCTGTCGCACCTGGCCTACGAGGAGCGCGAGCTGCTGCACCCCCTCGCCCGGTACGGCTTCACCCGCTGAGCAGGGCCGCCAGCTCGCGCCCCTCGACGGCGATGACCGCCACGAGGATGACGTTGAGGGCCGCCGTCACCCAGAAGTTGCGCTGGAAGGGCTGCTTGCGGGTCTTGTGCCGCAGGACGTGGCGCGCCACGAGCCCTCCCGGCCAGCCGCCGAGGAGGTCGACGAGGTGGAGCCCCGCCTCGGGGACGCGCCGCGCGCCCACCCGGGCCGCCGTCTTGTCGCCGGCGTAGAGGGCGAACGACAGCGCGCAGAGGCCGAGCTGCGCGAGGAGCAGGACCGCGGGGAGGGCGTCGGTCACGACGAGCACGGCGAGGGCGGCCAGGGCCGCGACGGCGGTCAGCCCGGCGCCGACGAGGCCGCGCGTCGAGGGAGGGCTCGGCTGCCGCTCGGCGGGTGGCCCCGAGGTCGCGTGCCCCGGCCTCGCGCGGGGGCCGGCGTCGACGGGGCGCACCTCGGTGGCCTCCGGCCGGCCGCGGTCGTCGGTGGTCACCGTGAACTCGACGGCGTCACCGACCTGCGGGCGGCGCCCTCCGCGGAAGGCCTTGACGTGGACGAACACGCCGCGGCCGCCCTCGTCGGGCGTGATGAACCCGAAGCCCCGGTCGTCGTTCCACCGGGTGACCCTGCCCCGCGCGCGCATCATCCTCACCCTCGTATCGAGATCGTCGGACCACGATACGTGCCCGCGGTGCGGCCTCAGGCGGCGTGGGCGGCCTCGAGGGCGAGGAGCTGCTCCTTGGCCGCGGCCCCCCCGGCGTAGCCCCCGACCCCGCCCGACGCGGGCAGCACCCGGTGGCAGGGCAGGACGAGGCACAGCGGGTTGGCGCCGAGCGCGTTGCCGACGGCCCGGGCGGCGCCCTCGTGGTCGACGGCGCGGGCGAGGGCGGCGTAGGTCGTCCGTCGGCCGTACCCGACGCGGGTCGCGAGCCCGTCGAGGACCTCGCGCTGGAAGGGCGTGGCGAGGGCGAGGTCGGGGGTGACGTCGACCGAGCGCGCGCGGCCGGCGAGGTAGTCCTCGAGCGCCCGGCGCGCGGCGTCGGTGGCGCCGGGGTGGCGCAGCACCCGGGGGCTCACGGTCGAGGCGACGCGGGTCAGCCAGCGGTCCTCGGCGGCCTGGTCGGGGACGTACGCGCAGGTGACGACCCGGCCGTCGTCGCGCACGGCGACGAGGAGCCGGCCGACCACGGAGTCCTCGACGGTGAAGGAGACGTCGGACGGGGCCAGCCGAGGGGGGCCTTCGAGCTCGGGGGCGAAGGTGTCGAAGGGGTTGGGGGTCGCGGTGCTCATGACGGGTCCTTCGTGCTGCGGTGGGGTCGAGGGGGGCGCTCGACGTCGAGGTCGAGGCGCAGGGTCGCGACGGCGTCGCTGACGAGGCGGCGGCTCATCCCGGGGGTGGTCCCGAGGGCGGCGGCGACCGCCCGGTGGTCGAGGTCGGCGACGAACCGGAGGACGACGGCCTCCCGCTGCCGCTCGGGCAGGGCGGCGACCCGGGCCCAGAGCGTGGAGTCGGGGGCGTCGGGCGGGACGACGACGGGTGCCTCGTCGAGCGACGCCGGGTCGTCGTGGGGGGTCGTCCTGCGGGCGGCGCGGTGGTGGTCCATGGCGCAGCGGTGGGTGATGGTCAGCAGCCACGAGCGCAGGCTGCGGGCGTGGGTGAGCCGGGGGTAGGCCGCGAGCGCCTGGGTCCACGCCTGCTGGGCGACGTCGTCGCCGTGCCCGGGCGCCAGGGCGTGGGCGAGGCGGGCGACGTCGCGCCAGTGCTCGTCGACGAGGTGCTGGAAGGGGGGCAGGCTCACGGTCGTCCAACGGTAGGCCGTCGCCGGATGTGAGTCGGCATGGGACGAGATCGCCCTCGTGGTCGAATCCGACCCGGCACCCGTGGGACGAGATCGCCCTATTGGTCGAATCTGCCCCGGCGGGTGGCGTGCGCGCCGGGGGGTCGGCATGGGAACAATGGGGTCGTGGACGTCGAGGACCGGGCAGTGCTGCCCGCACGACCCGTGCGCCGCCACCCGTTGGTCATCGCCCACCGGGGAGCGAGCGACGAGGAGCCCGAGCACACGCTCGCCGCCTACCGGAGGGCCTTCGACCACGGCGCCGACGGCGTCGAGTGCGACGTCCGCCTCACCGCCGACCACCACCTCGTGTGCGTCCACGACCGCAAGGTCAACCGGACGAGCAACGGCGACGGCGCGGTCTCCACCCTCGAGCTCGCCACCCTCGAGGAGCTCGACTGGGCCTCGTGGAAGCGCGGCGCCGCCGAGTCCGAGACGCCCGAGTCCGACCCCGAGCGCGGGCACCTGCTCACCCTGCGCCGGCTCCTCGACACCCTCGTCGACACCGGCGAGGAGGTCGTCACCCTCATCGAGACCAAGCACCCGACCCGGCACGGCGCCGACGTCGAGCTCGCCCTCGTCCAGGCCCTGCGCTTCTTCGACCTCGACGGCGGCGACCGGCCGGGGCGGCCGCACGTGCGCGTCATGTCCTTCTCGCGACGGGCGCTGCTGCGGGTCCACAAGGTCGCCCCGAAGGTCCCGCTCGTCTACCTCGTCGAGGCGGGCCTGTCGGCGATGGCGTGGGACGGGGTGGTGCCCAAGGGGATCGGCGCCGTCGGCCTCGACGTGCGCCTGCTGCGCAAGCGCCCCCAGATGGCGGCGGGCCTGCACCGCCGCGGGCACCAGGTGTACGCGTGGACCGTCGACGACGAGGCCGACGTCGACCGCTGCCTCGAGCAGGGGATCGACGTCATCATCACGAACCGTCCGGCCATGGTGATCGCCCGGATGGCCCTCGCGGACTAGGTTTGGCCCCGTGACCTCGCACTCCTTCGCCGACGACGACGGCGACCACCACGGCGCCGTCGAGCGCCCCGGCATCGGCGAGACCGGCCTCCTCGTCTCCGAGGCCCCCGGTCCCGGCGCCGACTCCATCGTCTGCACCCTGCGCGCGCCCCACGAGCCCGCCTCCGTCGGCAAGGTCCGCCGGGAGGTCGTCGCCGACCTCCAGACGCGAGACCTGCCCGACCAGCTCATCGACGAGGCCGAGATCGTCGCCTCCGAGCTGCTGACCAACGCCGTCCGCCACGCGCGCTCGCTCTCCGACGGGACGATCCGGGTCCGCTGGAAGATCCGCGGCGACGTCGTCGAGGTCGAGGTGACCGACGGCGGCGGCGAGAGCGTCCCGCGCCCGGCACCCCGGTCGGTGTGGCTGTCGTCGGGCCGTGGCCTGCGCATCGTGCGCTCCGTCGCCCACGAGTGGGGGGTCACCGAGGACCGGACGGGCAACGTCGTCTGGGCCACCCTCGGCGGTCCCAGCCGCCGCCGCGCCACCTGAGCGCTCCCACTAGGGTGGCGCGCATGGGCAAGGCTTCTCGACGTCAGCGCGGCACCGACACCGGTCGTCGTCCGAAACCCGCACCGTTCGTGCGCCGTCCCTTCGAGGGCCTCGCGGGTGAGACCGACTGGGTCGCGATGCGCGAGATCCTCCCCGCCGCGACGGCCACCGTCGGCGTCCGGGCCGAGCACGTCCCCGAGGGCGCGCCCTCCGAGGTCACCGTCGCCACCGTCCTGCCCCTCGCGTGGCCGGCGCTGCACCGCGCCGACGGCACGATCCTCGTCGGCACCCAGTCGGGCAACGCCAGCGGCGACGCCTCGCGCGACCTCGCAGCCCAGCTGCTCGCCGCGCTCGCCGTCGAGCCCGGCGTGCCGGTCGTCACGACGCCGCAGGTCAGCGCCGACAGCCCTCGCCTCCAGGACGTCCTCGAGGAGGGCGGCTTCGACGTCACCCTCCACGAGGGCTTCGAGTTCTGGGTCGGCGAGCAGGAGCTCGAGGGCGACGCCGCCGAGTCGCTCGCCCGGGCCAACGAGAGCGTCGTCCCCACGAGCCGGATGAGCGCCCTGCCCTCGGCCTACTGGGTCCGGGTCGGCGAGCGCACCCACATCCGCCTCGTCCTCCCCGACGACGAGGACGCGGCCACCGACGCCCTCGCGCGCCTCCACGCCGCCGGCACCGACGGCCTCGGCGGCGACACCCGCCTCCTGGGGGCGTTCCGGGCGTGCGGGCTGCTCGTCCCGGTCTGGGACCTCGACCCCGAGCTCGGGGCCGACGACCACGAGGACGAGCTCGCCGCCTGGGGCGAGCGCTACCGCGACGCCCTCGGCTCCGACAGCCCGCTCACCGCCGACGAGCGCCGCGCCCGCTCCGGGTTGCTCAGCCGTCAGGTCACCCTCCGCTGATGAGTGCCGTCGCGGCGCGGGTCGCGGCCGTCGTCCCCTGCAAGGACGAGGCCGACCGCATCGCCGCGACGGTCGCCGCGCTGGCGGCGCTGCCCCAGGTCGCCACGGTCGTCGTCGTCGACGACGGGAGCAGCGACGACACCGCTCGGGTCGCCCGGGAGGCCGGCGCCGACGTCGTCAGCCACTCCCGGAACCGGGGCAAGGCCGCCGCGCTCGAGACCGGCATCTCCCGGGTCCGCGTGCTCGAGCGCGAGGCCGCGGAGCGCGACCCCGGCGAGGCCTGGCGCTCGGCCCTGCTCTTCGTCGACGGCGACCTCCAGGAGACCGCGGCCAACGTCGGGGTCCTCACCGACGCCGTGCTCTCGGGCGCCGCCGACATGACGATCGCCACCCTGCCGGCCCAGATCACCCAGGGCGGCGGACGTGGCCTCGTCGTCACCCTCTCCCGCCGGGGCATCGAACGGCTCACGGGCTTCCGCGCGGTGCAGCCCCTGTCGGGCATGCGGTGCCTCAGCCCGCGGGCGCTCGACGCCGCGGTCCCCCTCGCCCGCGGGTGGGGCGTCGAGACCGCCCTGACGGTCGACGTCCTGCGGGCCGGGCTCACCGTCCTGGAGGTCCCGTGCGACCTCCAGCACCGGGTCAGCGGCAGGGACTGGCGCGGCCAGGTCCACCGGGCCGAGCAGTACCGCGACGTGTGGCTCGCCCTCGTCCGGCGCGGCTGGCGGCCGTGGCAGCGCAGCTGACGAGCCCGCCCACCCCGGGCTCGCTCCAGCGCGGGCCCGCGAGCGTCGCCCGGCTCGTCCTCCTCGTCGCGTCGGTGGGGATGCTCCTCGTCGTCGGGCTCGTCGAACCCCACGCGGCGCAGCCCGACCTCGCCCCCCGCGGCTGGGCGCCCGGCGTCCTGCTCCCCGTCGCGCTCTCGCCGGCCGCGGTGACCGCCCTCCTGTGGGCCGCCTACGTCGCGGGGGCCGGAGCCGTCGCGCTCGGGCTGTCCCGCCGGGTCGGGGCGCTGCGCTCGTGGGCCGTCCCGGCGGCCCTCGGCGCCCTCGCGCTCGTCACGACCCCGTTCGGTTCGGCCGACCACGTCAGCTACCTCGCCTACGGCCGGATCCTCGTCACCGGTGGCGACCCGTGGACCGAGCGCCCCGTCGACTGGGGCGGTGGCGCGGACCCGGTGACCAGCCGGGTCGAGGCCCCCTGGACCGAGGAACCCAGCGTCTACGGGCCCTTCGGCACGCTGCTGCACGGCCTGTCGGCCCTCGTCGGCGGCGACGACCTGCGCGAGGGCGTCTGGGTGTGGCAGCTGCTCGTCGTCCTCTCCTGGCTCGCCGTCCGCGTCCTCCTGCGCCGGGTGCTGCCGGAGGACGCGCACGGCCGGGTCGACGTCCTGTGGACCCTCAACCCCCTCGTCCTCGGCGTCGGGGTGCTCGGCGCGCACATCGACGTCGTGGCCGCGGCGCTCGTCGTCGCCGCGGTGGCCGTGGCGGGCCGGTGGCCGGGGCCGGTCGGGGCGCTGGGGTCGGGGGTCGTCGCCGCCCTCGCGGGGTCCACCAAGGTCACCTACGCCGTCGTCGCCGTCGGCCTCCTCGTCGCGTGGTGGGTCACCGGGCACCGCGGCGCGGGGTGGGCGCGGCTCGCGGGTGCCCACGTCGCCGGGGTCGTCGTCGCCGGTGCCGCGCTCCACGTCTGGGCCGGGCCGCACGTCTACGACCAGCTGCTCCGCAGCCGTCAGGCCGTCTCCCTCGCGATGCCGTGGCGCCCGCTCCTCGAGTGGGGCCGCGACACCATCGGGAACCAGCCGACCCGCCTCGCCATCAGCATCGCCGCCGCCGTGCTCGCGGTGGTCCTGGCCGGCTGCCTCCTCCGGCTCACCCGGCCCGCGAGGCGGGACCAGGCCGCACCAGCGGTCGACCCCGTCCCCGAGGGCCGACTCGAGAAGCGGTCCGGCACAGGGGTCGTCGCGCTCTGGGTCACCGCCTGCCTGGCGCTGGCCTACTCGCTCGCGGCACCGTACTCGCTGCCCTGGTATGACCTCCTCGCCTGGTGCGCCCTGCCCGCCCTGCGGGCCGGACCGGTCGACCTGCTCGCGCTCGTCCGCCTCCTCGCCCTGGCTCTCGCCTACGTGCCGGGGCGCGTCCTCGGGATGACGCCGGGCGTCGAGGAGCTGACGCTCGGGGTCCGACGGGGGGTCGTGCCGTGGGTGGGGCTGGCGCTGTGGGCCGTCGTCATCGCTGCCGGCGTCCGGCGCGGGTCGTGGCCGTGGAGCGCTCCTGGTCGACGAGCGAGCTGATCGCCACCGAGATGATGAGCGGCACCGCGAGGGTCGCCCCCACCGCCGGGATCGCCACCCCGGAGTCGTTGACGAGGAACCCGATCGTCAGGGCGGTGAGAAGGGCGACGAGCCCGGCGCGCAGCGTCGGCGCCTGCTCGTACGAGCGGCGCATCGCGCGCGAGCCCCACGACGTCGGCCGGGCCATGAGGTAGATGACGAAGAGCAGCCCGACCGGCACGAGCAGCGTCAGCGGCATGTCGGAGGTGAGGATGCCCCAGTTCTGCTCGGCCTTGCGGATGACGATGTCGTCGGCGGTGCCGTCGATGATGGCCTGGACGAAGTTGCCGAGGTGGGTGCGGCTCGACGGCGCCCGGAGCCAGTCGGCGCCGGCGACCGCGAAGAAGATCGCGACGACCGCGGCCGCGATGAGCGCCGCGCGCTTCCACGTGAGCCGCACCCCGAGGACGGCCATGACGAGGTAGACCACGGCCGGGACGAGGGCGGGCGGGCCCCCGCCGTCGGCTCCCCAGAAGGGCAGGCCGTCGACGAGCACGGCGAAGGACCCGATGACCGCCACGGCCACGGCCGCCGCCGTCCGCCGTCCCTGGGCGACGAGGAGCGAGGACACCGAGGTCGCGAGGAGGATCGTCGCCGTCGCGTAGAGCGCGAAGGTCGGGTTCCCCATCCCGTAGAAGCGCCCCGCCACCACCGGCTGCAGGCCCATGAGCGAGGAGAGCTGGAGCCGTGAGCCCGTCATGACGTCGACGGTGAGGACGAGGACCGTCGTCAGCGACACGAACGCCATCGGCCCGTGGTGCCAGCGGGCCCACGGCCCGCGCAGCGCCGCCGTCGCGATGAGGGCGACGAAGAGCGCGACGGAGGCCACGACCGTGATCATCGGGACCGCGAACCGCCACCACGGCAGGAGGTTCGCGAGGAACGTCGAGACGGGAACCGCCGACGCGACGACCGCGACGACCCGCACCCGGCGCAGCACCGTGACGCGCGTCGACTCCGACCCGAGGCGTCCCTTCCAGACGAGGAGGACGAGGAGGTAGATGGCGAGCTGGCCGTAGGCGAAGGCCGTGAAGAACGGCTCGACGAGGCCGTGGACCTCGTGGCTGGCCTCGTCGAGGTCGACGAGGGCGGTGAGCCGGGCCTCGGCGCGGCGCTCGGAGTTGTCGGGGGAGGGGACGTTCGTCAGCGGCGAGCCGCCGAGGCCGGCCGGGACCGGGAGGCCCACGGTGGCGAGGATCGTCGCGGTGAGGTCGGCCGTCTGCGCCAGGCCGTCCTGGCGGGTGGACTCGGACGAGAGCAGGCCCGGGCCGAAGTGCGGACCCCGCATCACGACGAGGCGCAGCCGCTCGGAGGTCCCCGCGTCCGAGAGCGACGCCACGACGTAGTCGGCGCCGTTGGGACCGGCCTCGAGCGCCTGCCCGATGCGGGCGTCGATCTGGCGCAGCTGGTCGGCCCGCGCGCTCGGGCGGGGCTCGCCCTCGGCGACGTCCTCGGGGTCGCGCAGGGACCCGACGTCGACGACCGTCACGGGGCAGGCGTTGAGGTCCTCGAGCAGCCGGGCGGCGTCGAAGGGGGCGACCTGGTCGACGCTGCCGTCGGACCGGGCCCCGCCGACGGGGGCCCACGGACCGACGCTGCGCACGCAGACGTCGGCCTCCGCGGCGGTCTGGCCGAGGAGGCCGAGGGAGGTGTCGAAGCGCTCGCCCTCGGAGGCCCCGACGAAGGTCGACCACCCCTGGACCCGGTCGTCGACCACCTGGGGGGGCTCGGTGCACGGACGGTCGGCGGGGTCCGCCGCGTCGCCGGGCCGCGGAGCCGCGGCCCGTCCTCCGGACGAGAGGCCGAGCCATCCGTCGGCGGGGCAGGTGTTCGACGAGACCGACCGCACCGACAGCGCCGCCGACGACCCGTCGCGCAGGAGGGTCCACAGGTTCGGGGTGGTCGTGCGCGAGACGTCGGCCCACCCGATGCCGCCGGTCCCGATGACGACGACCGCGCCGGCCGGGTCGCTGACCGGTGCCCGTGGGCTCGCCCCGGACGAGGGGGCCCAGCCGACGAGGAGCCCGGTGACGACGGTCGCGACAGCGACCGTGACGGCGAGGGCTCTGCGCAGCACGCGGCCAAGGGTACGAGACCGGCCCGGGTGCACCGGTCCCGGACCCGCGGGTCCGCCCGGTGCGGTGTCGGGGCGGCCGACCGGGAGAATGTCCGCGTGAGCACCCCCACGACCCCCGCCGCGCGCCGGCTGCGCTGGGCCCTCGCGGTCGTGCTCATCGCGCTGGCGTCGCTGCCGGTCGTCCTGCGCTACCTCGTGTTCTGGCCGCTCGACCAGTGGCAGATCGACGTGCAGGTCTACCGCGACGCCGGGGTCTCGATCCTCTACGGGCGCCCGGTGTACTCCACCCTCACCGAGCCACCCCAGCTGCTGCCCTTCACCTACCCGCCGTTCGCGGCGATCATCTCGATCCCGCTGGCCTTCCTGCCGTTCGGGGTCATCGGGTGGTTGTGGACCGCCGCGCAGGTCGCCGCGACGACCGCGATCACCTGGTACGCCGGGTACCGGCTCATCCACCGGACGGGCCCCTGGGTCCCGCTGGCCCTGGCCGCCCTCACCGCGCCGATGCTGTGGCTGCACCCCGTCGGAGACGGCATCCGGTTCGGCCAGGTCAACGCCTTCATCGTCCTGCTCTGCCTCATGGACGTGCGCGAGCCGCGGCCCGGCCTCGTGCGATGGGTGCCCCGCGGCGTCCTCGTCGGGCTGGCGATGGCCGTCAAGCTGACGCCCGGCGTCTTCGTCATCCACTTCCTCGTGACGAGGCGCTGGAAGGAGGCCGCGACCGCGGTCGGCACGGCGGTCGGGGTCACGCTCGGTTCGTGGGTCCTGCTGCCGCAGGCGTCCTTCGCCTTCTGGGGCGGTGCGCTGCAGGACCCGGCCCGGCTCGGCCCCAACGCGGGCACGGCCAACCAGTCGATCCGCGGCTTCCTCCTGCGGCTGGGTCCCGAGGGGTTCGCCGGGACCGCGATCTGGCTCGTCCTCGTCGCGCTCGTCGGCGGGTTCGGCTTCTGGCTCGCGCGGCGCCGGTACCTCGAGGGCGACAGCATCGGCGAGGTCGCGGTCGTCGGCCTCATGGCCTGCCTGCTGTCCCCGGTCGCGTGGGTCCACCACTACCACTGGGTCGTCGTCGTCGTCCTCGCCGTCCTCGGGGCCGACCCGCTGCGCGAGCGCTGGCGGCTGTGGGCCGGCGCCGGCCTCACCGTGTTCTTCGTCTGCCGCCTGCCGTGGTGGGGGATCGACTGGCTGGCCCACCGCGACTGGCCGCAGTGGCCGGGCCGCGTCCTCCAGAACGCCGACGTCGCGGGGGGCCTGCTCGCCCTCTACCTGCTGTGGTGGGTCGCCCGCCCGCGCCCCGGTACGGCCGACGGTGGGACGGAATCGACCAACAGGGCGACGCCCTCCCACGCCGGCCGTCGCCCGTGGGACACGATCGACCAACCCGCGGGACACGATCGACCGATGGGGCGAACTCGTCCCAGCGTCGACGACCGTACCCAGATCGACCAATAGGTCACGACAGGTACGGCGGGGCACGGCGCGAGGGTGGAACGCAGGGGCGCCCGACGGGCGCGACCGCCTAGCCTGAGGCGCATGCTCGGGATCAACGGATGGGAGGCGCTGCTCCTCGCGGTGCCGCTCGTCCTCGTGGTCGTGGTGGTCCGGGGCGTGCTCGTCCTGCTCCGCCGCACCGCCGACCTCCGGCGCCGGGTCGCGGCCCTCGAGGCCCACCGCCCCGCCGGTGACGCCGACCTGGCCGCGCTGCGGGCCGACCTCGGCCAGGCCCTGCGCCACGTCGCCGTCGTGCGGTACGACGCGTTCGGCGACATGGGCGGGCGGCTCAGCTTCAGCACGGCCATCGTCGACGACTCCGGCGACGGCGTCGTCATCAGCTCGATCCACGCGCGCGGAGAGTCGCGCACCTACGCCAAGGGCGTCGTCGGCGGAGCCTCCGACGCCACCCTGACGCCCGAGGAGCAGCAGGCCCTCGCGGCGGCGCGCAACGGCAAGGAGACCCCGTGACCCGCTTCGGCTTCCTCGGCCCCGAGGGGACGTTCACCTCGATGGCGCTCGACGCCTGGGGTCCCGCCTCGGCCGAGGGCGTGCAGCGCGAGGCGTTCGGGTCGGTCGACGGCGCGCTCGCGGCCCTGCGCGCCGGGACGATCGACGGGGCCATGGTCCCCATCGAGAACTCGGTCGAGGGCGGGGTGTCGGCGACGCTCGACGCCCTCGCGAGCGGCGAGCCCCTCGTCGTCACCGGCGAGGTCCTCGTCCCCATCACCTTCGTCCTCGCGGCGCGCCCGGGGGTCGGCCTCGACGACGTCCGGGCGGTCGGCACCCACTCGCACGCGTGGGCGCAGGTCCGCGGCTGGATGGCGAGCCACCTCCCCGCGGCGACCTACGTCCCGGCGCTGTCGACGGCGGCCGCCGCCGAAGGGCTCGAGGCCGGTCCGCAGCCGTACGACGCCGCCGTGTGCGCCCCGGCCGCGGCCCGCCTGCACGGCCTCGAGGTCCTCGCCGACGACATCGGCGACATGGCCGCGGCCGTCACCCGCTTCGTCCTCGTCGCCCGGCCCGGCGACCTGCCCGAGCGCACCGGCGCCGACAAGACGACGGTCGTGCTCTTCCAGCGCGACGACCACGCCGGTGGCCTGCTCCAGCTCCTCGAGCAGTTCGCCGCGCGCGGCATCAACATGACGCGCCTCGAGTCCCGCCCGACCAAGGCCTCGATGGGCGCCTACTGCTTCTCCATCGACCTCGAGGGCCACGTGCTCGACGAGCGGATCGGCGAGGCCCTCATGGGCCTGCGGCGGATCTGCGCCGAGGTCCGCTTCCTCGGGTCCTACCCGCGCGCCGACCGGCAGCGGGCCAGCATCGCGCCGCTCACGGCCGACGCCGACTTCACCGCGGCGCGCTCCTGGCTCGAGGCGATCCGCACCGGCCGCGCCTGACGGCCGACGGCGCGGACCGGCTCACGGCGTCGGGGTCGCGCTCTCCTGCTCGAGGCCGAGCCAGCGGTCCTCGCCCGCGGTGTCGGTCCAGCTGACGTAGAGATAGGGCCCGGAGAGCTCGACCTTCGGCCGCGCCTGCATCATCGCGAACAGCCACGCCTCCTGCTCCATGAGTGGGGCCTCGCACCCCATCCGCGTCGACATCATCGGGCCGGCGACGAGGTGCGAGTCGTCGACCTCGACGGTGCCGCGGCCGGCGTTGCAGCCCGTCTCGACGACGACCCGCCCGTCCTCGAAGCGCAGCCGGACCTCGCCGACGACCTCCTTCGGCGACCCGACGGAGTTCACCGCGCGCCACGAGCCGTCGAGCGCGGAGAGCCGCTCCACCGGGACCGAGCCGTTGGCCGTGTCGTCGGCTCCCGGGTCCCAGATCGTCGTCGCCGCGACGACCCCGACGGCGACCGCCGCGAGGACGCCGCCGATCGCGAGGGCCGTCGTCATCCGGGTCGTCGTCCGGGCCATCGGGGGTCCCCTGTCGGTCGGGTGGGGTTGGAGGTGTTGTCGGGCGTCAGGACTCAGGTCGTGCCGTGGTGCGTCAGGTGCTCATGTCGTTCGATGCGTCGGCGGCCGTCGTGGTTCCCCGCGCGGCCCCCTCGGTGTGCTCGTCCTCCGGCTCGTGTCCGTCGGGCCACGGGCCGGCGTTGGCGTCGACCCACGCGTCGACCTCGCCCCAGCGGGCGTCGAGCCAGGCCCCGAAGGCCCCCTCCTCGTCGGGCACTTCGGCCGCGGCGTACGTCCACGTCTTGACGAGGAAGGGCCGGTGGGTGAAGGGCAGCGCGGCCCAGACGAGCCGCGGGCTCGTCAGCCGGCCGAGGCCCGCGTGCGCGATGACCATGACGTCGGCCTCGGGGCGCGACGAACGCGCCGCCCACGCACCGCGCGTCATCGGGGGCAGCACGTGGGTCAGCTCCTCGGCCCGGCGCGCCCGGGCCTCCTCGCCGCGCTGGCGCAGCCGCTCGATGATCCGCTGCCGCCGCGTCGGCGACCAGTTCTGGCCCTCGGGGAAGATGAGGAGGACGTCGTCCTCGTCGAGGCTCGTCGCCATCCGCCGGACGCCGGCGAGCCGGTCGTCGCCGGCCCCGGAGGTCGAGGGGACGAAGAAGGAGTCGAGCCGGGTGAGGATCGTGTCGAGTCCCGGGTCCCAGCGCAGCGACTCGGCGAGGACGATGCGCGGGAGCCGGCCGGCGGTGCGCGCCAGCAGCCACGCGACGGCCAGGGAGTTGAACGGCCCCGCGTGCCGGGCGAGGGCGATCAGCGGCCGCCCGTGCGCGCCGAAGTGCATCCGGTCGGTGAGGCGCACCTCGAACCCGAGCCAGCGCCGGGCGTAGAACATCAGCGAGTCGAGGAAGCTGACGAGCAGCCGCTCGTGGGAGTCGCGCCACGCCGCGGACGAGGTGTCGGGGTGCCGCGACGCGAGGGTCCAGCACCCGACGAGCATCCGGATGTCGACCCAGAGGAGCGTGACGGCCGCGCACGCCGCCCGGAAGACCCGGCCGCGGCGCTCGACGGCGACGAGGAAGGCCCCGACGACGACGACCGGGGCGAGCAGGCCGGTGATGACGACGGCCAGCAGCGGCCACACGACGTGCATGGCCCTGCGCGCGAACGCCGGCGGCGGCGGGATGCTCCGGGCGCCCATGTCAGACCACTCCCTCGAGGTACTCGACCGACGCGGTGTGCGCCTGCTCCACCCTCTCGCGCATCCGGCGGGCGCGGGCGCGGGTGATGGAGATGTTCGGGGCGTCGCTCGTCCCGCTCGGCAGGACGTGGAGCTCGACGTCGTCGGGGACGGTCTCCATCTCGTGGACGAAGCGGTGCCGCCGGGCGATCTCGAAGGCGACGGTGCCGACCTCCCACGGCCGGGTCGGCGGGGTCAGCGGCTGCTCGACCCGGCCCACCTGGAGCACGAAGATCCGGGTGGCCCCGAGGGCCAGGGCGCGCCCGACCGGGATGGAGTGGACGAGCCCGCCGTCGAGGTAGTGGCGTCCCTCGATGACGACCGGGGGGAACAGCCCCGGCACCGAGCAGGACGCGACGACGGGCTCGGTGACCTCGCCCGCGGAGAACCACTGGGCGCCGGCGTCCTCGATGCAGGCCGCGACGCACTGGAACGGCACGGCCAGCTCCTCGAACGTCGTCACCGGCAGGTAGCGCTCGATGACGTGGCGCAGCGGGGCGTTGGACAGCAGGTGGGTGCGGTAGCGGGCGACGCGCGCCGCCTGGCGCACCGGGTTCTCGAGGAAGACGCCGTCGCGCAGCACGGCCTCCCACACCTCGGCGAGGCGGGCCGCTCCCTCCTCGCCGGGGTCGGCCGCGACGAAGGCGCCGTTGAGCGCGCCGATGCTCGTCCCGAGGACGAGGTCGGGGCGGATCCCGGACTCGGCGAGGGCCGCGAGCATGCCGACCTGGGTCGACCCGAGCACACCACCCCCGCCGAGGACGTAGGCGGTGAGCTGCGCGCGCGGCATGGGCCCCAGCGTAGGGGCGCGCCCGCGCCGGTAGCCTGCGTCCATGGGCGGCGCCGCGATCTTCGACCTCGACCGGACGCTGCTCCAGGGCGGGACGGGGCCGCTGCTCTCGCGGGCGATGTACGACCTCGGGGTCGTCACCCGCAAGCTGCCCGGCGAGCGGTTCCTCTACGGGCTGTTCGACGCCCTCGGCGAGAACATCCCCTCGATCCTCCTCGCGCGCAACGCGACCCTCGTCGCCCGCGGTCGTGACGGCACGAGCTTCGACGCCGCGGCCCTGCAGGCGGCCGAGGCGATCGCGTCGGTCATCCACCCGTTCGCGCTCTCCCTCATCGAGCAGCACCAGGCCGCGGGCCGGCCGGTGGTCCTGGCCACGACGACCCCGTTCCACCTGATCCGCCCCCTCGCCGAGCGGATCGGGATCGACCACGTCATCGCGACGCGCTACAACCTCACCGAGGACGGGCGCTTCGACGGTTCTCTCGCAGGCCGGTTCGTGTGGTCGCGCGGGAAGCTCGCCGCCGTGCGCGAGTGGGCCGACGAGAACGACATCGACCTCGACGACTCCTACGCGTACTCCGACTCCATCTACGACCTGCCGCTCCTCACCGCCGTCGGCCACCCGGCGGCGGTCAACCCCGACCCGCGGCTCTCGGTCTACGCCGTGGCCCGCGGGTGGCCCATCGTCCACTTCGACGTCTCCCCGGGGGTGCTCAAGGTGCCGGTCATCGGTGTCGAGCTCCAGCGGCTGCTCTTCCTCGCGATGCCGCCGTTCGCCTACCCGTACGCCCGCTTCGACGTCGCCGGGACCGAGAACATCCCGCGCACCGGGCCGGCCATCCTCGTCGGCAACCACCGCTCGTACTTCGACATCCCGGCGATGATCCAGATGATGCGGCCCACCCGACGCACGGGGCGGGTCATGGCCAAGCAGGAGCTCTTCGACGTCCCGGTCGTCGGCGCCCTTGCGACCGCGCTCGGGGGCATCCCCGTCGACCGGGCCAAGGGCGGCACCGAGTCCTTCGAGCAGGCGGTCCTGGCGCTCGAGGGCGGGGAGATCGTCTGCCTCCTGCCGCAGGGCACCATCCCGCGCGGCCGGGCCTTCTACGACCCGGTGCTCAAGGGGCGCTCGGGGGCCGCCCGCCTGGCGGCGCTGACCGGTGCTCCCGTCATCCCGTTCGGGGTGTGGGGCTCGGAGCACGTGTGGCCGCGGTCCTCGCCGGTGCCGCGCGTCCTCAACCTCACCGATCCGCCGACGGTGCGCGTTCGGGTCGGTCCGCCGGTGGAGGGGCTCGTCCTCGGTCCGCGCTCCGCCGCCGCCGACACGCGCCGGATCATGGACGCCATCGTCGGGCAGCTGCCGCCGGAGGCGCGCGAGGAGCGCGAGCCGACCGACGACGAGATCCGCCTCGCGACACCCGGCCGCTGAGGCCGCCGGCGGAGGCCGGCCCACAGAGGCAGCTCCTCGGAGGCAGCCCCGCGGAGGTGGTCCGCCGAGGCGAATGTCACCGACCCTCGCGAATGGCCCCCGATATCGGGTGACACGGCGGAGGTCCGGTGACATTCGCCGGGCGCCTGTGCGCCGCGTGTGGCCCTGCTGTGTGGTGACGCCCACGCCGGGGTCGAGGGATTTGACGGGCGCGCGGACTTAGGGTTACCTCAGTGAGGTTCACCTAAGACACCGACCCGACGGGAGCACGGATGTTCGCCAGCAACGCCCTCATCGGGTTGCGCGAGGGCCTCGAGGCCGCCCTCGTGGTCGTCATCCTCCTCGCGTTCCTGACCAAGACCGGGCGCTCGTGGGCGAACCGCTACGTGTGGCTGGGCGTCGCCACGGCCGTGACCCTCTCGGTCGTCCTCGGGGCGGTGCTGACCTACGGGACGCGCCAGCTGACCTTCGAGGCCCAGGAGCTCATCGGCGGCTCGGCGAGCATCATCGCGGTCGGCTTCGTCACCGCGATGGTCTTCTGGATGAAGGGCGCCGCGCGCACGATCTCGGGCGAGCTCAAGGGCCGCCTCGACCGCGCGCTCGACCTCGGCCCCCTGGCCATCGCGCTCGTCGGCTTCCTCGGGGTGGGCCGCGAAGGGCTCGAGACCGCGATCTTCTTCTACGCCACCGCGCAGGCGGCCGGTGCGGGCAACAACGTGCCCCTCCTCGGCTGGCTCGTCGGCCTCGTCGGCGCGGTCGTCCTCGGCTACCTCATGTACCGCGGCGTCCTGAAGATCAACCTCTCGACGTTCTTCCGCTGGACCGGGGTCGGGCTCGTCCTCGTCGCCGGCGGGATCCTGTCGTACGGCATCCACGACCTCCAGGAGGCTCGCTTCCTCCCGGGCCTGAGCACCCTCGCCTTCGACGTCTCCGGCGTCGTCGACCCCGGGTCCTGGTACGCCGCGCTCCTCAAGGGCACCCTCAACTTCACCCCGCAGACCACGGTGCTGCAGGCGGTCGCCTGGGTCCTCTACGTCGGGATCGTCCTGTTCCTCTTCCTCCGCCCGGCACGCCCCGCCTCCTTCCCGGCCGCGTCGTCCGGTGCGACCACTGCCCCGGCCCGCCCCACCGCGGCCTGAACGTCCCTCCAGGAGAACGACTGTGAACCCCCGACCGCTCGCGCTCACCGCGGCCCTCGCCCTTCCCGTGGCCCTCGTCCTCGGTGGCTGCACCGCCAAGGAGGCGGCCTCCACGGCGGGTGGCAAGGGGCCCATCACGGTGGGAGCCACCGACACCGAGTGCGCCGTCTCGCGAGCCGAGGCCCCCGCGGGAAAGGTCGAGTTCACCGTCACGAACACCGGGACGAAGGTCAACGAGTTCTACGTCTACGCCGAGGGCGACCGGATCATGGGCGAGGTCGAGAACATCAGCCCCGGCCTCACCCGCAGCTTCTTCGTCGAGCTCGCCGAGCCGGGGGCCTACCAGACGGCGTGCAAGCCGGGCATGGTCGGCGACGGCATCCGGGCGGCCTTCACGGTCACGGGTGAGTCCACCGCCCCGAAGTCCGACGACCAGCGCCTCGCCGCCGCCACCGCGGAGTACCAGCGCTACGTCGCCAGCCAGTCCGACGCCTTCCTCGCCGAGACCACCAGGTTCGTCGGGCTCGTCAAGGCCGGCAAGGTCGAGCAGGCCAAGGCGCTGTACCCGACCGCCCGCTCGTACTGGGAGCGCATCGAGCCGGTCGCCGAGTCCTTCGGCGACCTCGACCCGATGATCGACGGCCGCGCCGAGGTCGTCGAGGAGGGCATGGCGTTCACCGGCTACCACCGCCTCGAGCAGGACCTGTGGGAGAAGGGCCTCCAGTCCGACAGCGCGACGATCGCCGACAAGCTCCTCGCCGACGTCACCGAGCTCGTCACCAAGGCCAAGGCCGTCCAGCTCAACCCGCTGCAGCTGGCCAACGGCTCCAAGGCGCTCCTCGACGAGATGGCCACGGGCAAGATCACCGGCGAGGAGGAGCGGTACAGCCACACCGACCTCTGGGACTTCGAGGCCAACTTCGAGGGATCGAAGGCCGCGATCCAGGCGCTGCGCCCCTTCCTCAAGGAGGCCGACCCCGACCTCGTCGTCGCGATCGACGAGCGGGGCAAGGCGCTCGCCGACCTCATCGAGGAGCACCGTGACGGCGACGGCTTCGTCCTCTACACCGAGCTGACGCCGGCCGACCTCAAGGCGCTCACCGAGGCGCTCGACGCCTTCGCCCAGCCGGTCTCCACCGTCGCCGGCGTGGTCGCGGAGGGCTGAGCCCCGTGGCCCGGTCGACGCGCCGCTCGGTCCTCCTCGGGGGCGCCGGGGCTGCTGCCGCAGGCGTCGCCGCCGGGGTCGGCTGGGCGGCCCACGCGGCCAGCGACGGGTCGGTCGCGCCGACCTCGGCCGCCGACCCGGGGGTGGTGCCCTTCCGCGGCGCGCGCCAGGCCGGGATCACGACCGCCGCGCAGGACCGGCTGCACTTCGTCGCCCTCGACGTCATCACCGATGACCCCGCGCAGCTGCGCGACCTGCTGACCCGCTGGACCCGGGCGGCCGAGCGGATGACGGCCGGCGCCGAGGCGACGCCCATCGGCGCCGTCGGTGGCGGGCAGTGGAAGGTGCCCGAGGACACCGGCGAGGCGCTCGACCTCGAGCCCGGCCACCTCACCGTGACCATCGGGTACGGGCCCTCGCTCTTCGACGGACGCTTCGGGCTCGCCGGCCGTCGTCCCGAGGCGCTGCGCGACCTGCCGGCGTTCGTGGGCGACGACCTCGACCCGTCGAAGTCCGGCGGCGACCTCTGCATCCAGGCGTGCGCCGACGACCCGCAGGTCGCCGTCCACGCCGTGCGCAACCTCGTGCGGATGGGCTTCGGCATCGTCTCGGTCCGCTGGAGCCAGCTCGGGTTCGGGCGCACGTCGTCGACGACCCAGGCGCAGAAGACCCCGCGCAACCTGTTCGGGTTCAAGGACGGCACCGCGAACATCAAGGCCGAGGACGCCGCGGCGCTCGACGAGCACGTGTGGGTCCAGCCGGCCGACGTCAGCGGCGAGGCGGCGTGGATGGCGGGAGGCTCCTACCTCGTCGCCCGGCGCATCCGCATGCACATCGAGGTCTGGGACCGCAGCCCGCTCGCCGACCAGGAGCAGACGATCGGGCGCGACAAGAAGGTCGGGGCGCCACTGGGCCGCGACGCCGAGTTCGACGAGCCCGACTTCGCGGTCACGGGCCTCGACGGCGGGCCCGCCATCCCGGTCGACGCCCACGTCCGGCTGGCCCACCACTCCAACCTCGACGGCGTGCGGATCCTGCGCCGTGGGTACAACTTCACCGACGGCAGCGACGGCCAGGGCCACCTCGACGCCGGCCTGTTCTTCCTCGCGTTCGTCCGCGACGCCCACCGCCAGTTCGTCCCGATGCAGCGGGCGCTCGCGAGGTCCGACGTCCTCAACGAGTACATCGAGCACACCGGCTCGGCGCTCTTCGCCTGTCCGCCCGGCCTCGCCGCCGACGACGACTGGGGCACCCAGCTCTTCGCCTGAGGATCCGTCGTTTCCCTGCGGGGCCCCCGAGGGCCTTGGCATCCTTGCGTCCCGTGAGTGACACCTACGTCCGCGTCATCCCCAGCGACCCGTGGTGGCAGCCGGCCCCGGAGGCCGCGCAGGAGGCCGCGTCGTACGTCGCCGGGCTCTTCGAGGGAGAGGGCGTCGCGGTCGACGAGGTCGGGACCGAGTTCCACGAGCGCGTCCACGTCATCGACGCCGGCGAGAACACCTCGAGCGTCACCTGCTCGGTGTGCGGCTGGCAGCTCGGCCCGGACTTCGTCGCGCGGCTCACCGAGGCCAACCCGCAGGGGCTGCGCTCGCTCGACGTCTGGGTGCCGTGCTGCGGGGCGGTGGTGCCGGTGACCTCGCACCGCTACGACTGGCCCGTCGGCTTCGCGCGGTTCGAGGTCGTCGCGAGGAACCCGACGCGCGACACCCCGTGGCTGGAGGAGCGCGAGCTCGATCAGGTGGCCGGCATCCTCGGGCACCCGGTCTTCCAGGTCCTCGCCCACTACTGACCGACCGACGCTCCCTCGCGCCGGGCATTCAGCCGGACGGCCCGGACGGCCCGGACGTCCCGGACGCGTGAGCCGACCCGGCCTAGCCTGTCCCCGTGGTGACGGGCGGCAGTCGGAGGACGCGGGCGGCGCGCAGGCGCTCCCGGCGGATGGCGCGCGTCGAGCACGACCTCAGCGCCGGGCAGTGGGCCGCCCTCACCGCGGCCTGGGGTGGCTGCGCCTACTGTCGCGCCACCGACCGACCGCTCCAGAAGGACTGCGTGCTGCCCATCTCGCGCGGCGGGCGGTACACCGTCGACAACGTCGTGCCCGCGTGCCCGGCCTGCAACGCGAGCAAGTGCAACGACGAGGTGACCGGCTGGATGCGCCGGAAACGCCTCGACGAGAAGGCCTTCCTCGTGCGGCACCACGAGGTGCGCACCGCCCTCGCCGCCGCGCCCCTTGCCACCCCCGCTGTGGACGTCGCCCTCGTCCCCGTCGATGACGCCGACCCGGCCCCCGTGACACCGGATCCCACCCCGCCGCAGGGTTCGACAGGGACCACCGGCGGGACGAGGGGTAGCGAAGCGGCACCGGGCAGGGCCAAGGTGGGCCCATGACCGCGCCCACGACCGTCGTCCTGTTCGGGGCCACCGGTGACCTCGCGAAGCGCAAGCTCATCCCCGGGCTGCTCCACCTCTTCCAGTCGGGACTCGTCGACGACATGCGCGTCGTGGGAACCTCCCTCGACGAGCTGAGCCCCGACGCCTTCCGCGACCTCGCCCTCACCGCAATCCGCGAGCACTCCACCCGCGAGCTCGGCGACGACGCCTGGCGCGAGTTCGCGCAGCGCCTCGACTACGTGCCGCTGTCGGCCGGGCCGCAGGCGCTGCGGGACGCCGTCGACCGGGCCGAGGTCCTCCTCCCGGGTGACGTCGACCAGCGCCTGCACTACCTCTCGATCCCTCCGAAGGCCGCCCTCGCCGCGGTGCGCACCATCGGCGAGGCGCGGCTCGTCGAGCGCAGCCGCGTCGTCATGGAGAAGCCGTTCGGCACCGACCACGCCTCGGCGGTCGCCCTCAACGCCCAGCTCCACGAGGTCTTCGACGAGGACCAGATCTTCCGCATCGACCACTTCCTCGGGAAGGAGGCCGCACAGAACATCCTCGCGTTCCGGTTCGCGAACGGCCTGTTCGAGCCGATCTGGCACCGGAACTCCATCTCGCACGTCCAGATCGACGTCCCGGAGACGCTGGGCCTGACCCAGCGGGCCGACTTCTACGAGACGACCGGGGCGTACCGCGACATGGTCGTGACGCACCTGTTCCAGATCCTTGCGTTCACCGCGATGGAGCCGCCGACCTCGCTCGAGCCGGCCGCCATCAGCCGCGAGAAGAACAAGGTCTTCCGCTCGATGCAGCCGATCCAGCCGAGCGACGTCGTGCGCGGCCAGTACGCCGGGTACCACGACGAGCCGGGGGTCGCGCCGGACTCCGAGACCGAGACGTTCGTCGCCCTCAAGTGCTTCGTCGACAACTGGCGCTGGGCCGGCGTGCCCTTCTACCTGCGCACCGGGAAGCGGATGGCCGAGGGCGCCCGCATCATCAGCATCGCCTTCCGCGAGCCCCCGCAGTCGATGTTCCCCGCGGGCTCGGGCGTCGGCGACAACGGGCCCGACCACCTCACCTTCGACCTCGCCGACAAGTCGCGGATGTCGTTGTCGTTCTACGGGAAGCGTCCCGGCCCGGGGTTCCGGCTCGACAAGCTCTCGATGCAGTTCTCGATGCAGGAGACCTCGTGGGCCGGTGCCGTCCTCGAGGCGTACGAGCGGCTCATCTACGACGCCGCCCGCGGTGACCGGACCCTGTTCACGTCGGCGTCGGGCATCGAGCGCCTGTGGGAGATCAGCCAGCCGCTGCTCGACAACCCGCCGCCGGTGCGGCCCTACGCGCAGGGCACGTGGGGACCGAACCAGATCCACCAGCTCATCTCGCCGGCCACCTGGCGCCTGCCGTTCGAGCGGCAGTGGCGCGAGCGCAAGTTCTGAGGGCTCAGGCGTCCGCCGGCACGGAGGCCGGCCGACCCGCCTCGGTGCGCACGATGAGGGCGCGCGGCTGGACCTCGATCTCGAGGTGACGCGCCTCGCCGACGATGTCGCCGTCGAGCTCGATCTGCTGGGCGTGGTCGACGTGGATGCTCGCCTGCTGGCAGCGGAAGCGGTCGAGGGTCTTGGTCGTCCGGTCGCTCTTGGTGACGACGCGCGCGACGACGGAGGCCCAGGCGGCGATCCCCTTGGGGGAGAGGACGACGACGTCGAGGGTGCCGTCATCGGGCTCGGCGTCGGGCATGAGGTTGATGCCGCCGGTGAGCTTGCCGCAGTTGCCGACGAGGATCGTGCGGGCGCGCAGCTCCATCGGCTGGCCGCCGTCGAGGGTGAGCCGGGCCTTGAAGCGCTCGATGAGGAGGTTCTTCAGGCCGGCGGGCACGTAGGCCGTCCAGCCGATCCGGGCCTTGAGCTGCTCGGAGGTCTCGCTCATGATCGCCGCGTCGAGGCCGAGGCCGGCCATGACGAGGAAGGCGTGGCGGCGGCGTCCCTCGGTGGCGCCCTCCCCGACGTGCTCCTCGAGGTCGGCGTCGGACGGGTCGAGCGTCATCCAGCCGACGTCGACGTGCCGGTTGCGGCCGGTGATGGCGACCTCGACAGCGCGGGCCAGGTCGTCGGTGGGCAGCTCGAGGTTGCGGGCCAGGAGGTTGCCGGTCCCGCCGGGGAGGAGGCCGATCGGGACCCCCGAGCCGACCATCTCCTGGGCCACCGCGCGGACCGTTCCGTCGCCGCCGAAGGCACAGACGACGTCGACGCCCTCGGCGAGCGCGGCCCGCGTCTGACCGAAGCCGACGTCGTGCTCCTCGGTCTCGAGGAAGACCGGGACGTCCCAGCCCTGCTCGGCGCACACCCGCTCGACGATGCCCTTCTGGGCCGAGCCGTCGTCCTCGAGCTTGGTCGGGTTGACGACGACGGCCATCCGCTTCAGGGCCGGGGCGTCGTCCTGGCCGCTGCGGAAGGAGTCACGGGACGGACGGCTGCTCGCGTGCCGGCCGCTCGACCGCGAGGACAGGAGCAGCCAGAGCCCGGCGCCGACGAGGACCACGGCGAGGGCGATGCCCACCCAGGTCCACGACGCGTTCGACACAAGAGTGCAAGGTACCCCACGCCCGCACCGTGACCTGCGCGTCTACTGTTCGAGGATGACGACGCCCCCGGCGCACGACGGCCCCGCGGCGCCCCCGCCCGACGAGAAGGACTGGACGTGGGTGCTCCACGAGGGCTGCCCGGACTGCGGCGCCCTCGTCGGTGACGTCCCGGGCAGCGCGCTGGCCCGGCGCATCACCACGGCCACGGACCCGTGGCAGTCGGTGCTCGCCCGGCCCGACGTGGCCGTGCGGCCCGAGCCCACCACGTGGTCGCCGCTGGAGTACGCGTGCCACGTCCGCGACGTGTGCCGCCTCTTCGACGAGCGGCTGCACCTCATGCTCACCGAGGACGCGCCGCGCTTCGCCAACTGGGACCAGGACGAGACCGCGGTCGCCGAGCGGTACCACGAGCAGGACCCCTCGACCGTGCTGCGCGAGCTCGCCGTCGCCGCCGCCCGCTGGGCCGGCTCGTACCGCGACGTGCCCGCCGACGCGTGGGACCGGCCCGGGGTGCGCTCCAACGGCTCGGAGTTCACCGTCCTCACCCTCGGCCGGTACGGCCTCCACGACCTCGTCCACCACCTCCACGACGTGGGGGTCGACCACCCGTGAGCTCCGCGCTCGTGTACCTCCTGCTCGGGGGGTCCCTGCTGCTCGCCGCCGTCCTGCCCCAGGCCCTGCACCGCTGGGCGCTGTCGGCACCGATCGTCCTCGTGGCCACCGGGATGCTCCTCGGGCTGGCGCCGCCCACCGACGGCGTCGCCCTCGACCCCGTGGAGCTGCGCCCCGTCATCGAGCACGTCGCCGAGGTCACCGTGCTCGTCGCGCTCATGGGCGTCGGGCTGGCCATCGACCGGCGGCTGCAGTGGCGCGACCGCGCCTCGTGGCGCTCGTGGTCGCCGACGTGGCGCCTGCTCGTCATCGGGATGCCGCTGACGGCCGCGGGGGTCGCGGCGCTGGCGTGGGGTCCGCTGGGGGTGGCGCTGCCGGCGGCGGTGCTCCTCGGGGCGGCCCTCTCGCCGACCGACCCGGTGCTCGCGTCCGACGTCCAGGTCGGCGGGCCCACCCTCGAGGGCGACGTCGACGAGATCGACGAGGAGGACGAGGTCCGCTTCGCGCTCACGAGCGAGGCGGGGCTCAACGACGGCCTCGCGTTCCCGTTCGTGTACCTCGCGATCTTCCTCGCCTCGGCCGGGCCGGTGGTGGAGTGGCTGCCGCGATGGCTGGCCTGGGAGCTCCTCGGCAAGGTCGTCATCGGGGTGCTCGCCGGGGTCGTCGTCGGGTGGGTGATGGCGCGGGTCGCCTTCCGCTCGCCGGCGCGGTCGCTGCGTCTCGCCGAGGTCGGGGAGCCCCTGCTCGCGCTCGCGGCCCTGCTCGTGGCGTACGGGGCGGCCGAGCTCGTCGGCGGCTACGGCTTCCTCGCGGTCTTCGCCTGCGCCCTCACGGTGCGCTCGGTGGAACGCGACCACGACTACCACCAGCACATGCACGACGTCGTGCACCGGCTCGAGACGCTGCTGACGCTCGTCGTCCTCCTCGGCCTGGGCTTCGCCATCACCAACGGGCTGCTCGACCACCTCGACTGGCGGGGCGTCCTCGTCGGGGTGCTGCTCGTCCTCGTCATCCGTCCGCTCGCCGGTTACCTGTCCTTCGTCGGGCACGGGGCGCGGTCCGACGGTGGGCCCGACGACGTCCCCGGCCTCGACGCGAAGGAGCGGCTCGCGGTGGCCTTCTTCGGGGTGCGCGGCGTCGGCTCGATCTACTACGTCGCCTACGCGGCGGGCCACGTGACCTTCCCGGAGGAGCGCTGGCTCTGGTCGACCGTCGGGTTCGCGGTGGCCCTGTCGGTGGTGCTCCACGGGGTGCTCGCGACCCCGGTGATGCGCCGCCTCGACCTCCGGCGCGACCACGAGCCCAGCCCCGAGCCCGCCTGAGCGGCCCGCGACCGCGCGCTTCACCCGGGTTGGGTGCCCTCACCCCCGGTTCAGAACACGGGTGGAGGGCACAAGTTCGGGGTCACCCCGAACTTGTGCGGCGGGAGGGGGCAGGGGGCCGGCGTGGAATGGGGGTGCGGCGCCGGAGCCACGGGTCGCACACTGAGGACGTGCCCTCCCCCTCGGTCCTGCTCGCCTTCGCCCTCGCGTCGGTCGTCATCATCGCGATCCCCGGTCCGAGCGTGCTGTTCACCATCGGCCGGGCGCTGTCGGCGGGCCGGCGGACGGCGTTGCTCACGGTCGTCGGCAACGCGTTCGGCATCCTCACCCAGATCTGCGCGCTCGCCGTCGGGCTCGGGCCGGTCATCGCCGCGAGCACGACGGCGTACACCTTGCTCAAGCTCGTCGGGGCCGGGTACCTCGTGTGGCTCGGCATCCAGGCGATCCGCGGCCGCCGGGCCCTCTCCGAGGCGTTCGCCGCGGGGGTCCCCGACCGCACCCCGACGCTGCACGCCGTGCGGGCCGGCTACGTCGTCGGGGTCACCAACCCCAAGTCCCTCGTCTTCTTCGCCGCGCTGCTCCCGCAGTTCGTCGACCCGGCCCGGCCCGTGGGGGCCCAGCTGCTCCTCCTCGGCGCGATCTTCACCGTGCTGGCGCTCGTCATGGACGGCTCCGTGGCGCTGGCCGCCAGCCGGGCCCGCGACTGGTTCGCCTCCTCGCCCCGCCGGATGGAGCGGGTCGGCGGCGTCGGCGGCCTGATGATGGTGGGCCTGGGCACCGGACTCGTCGTCACCGGCCGCCCCGACTGACCGCAGCCGCGCCGCTCCGCGGCCAGCTGACCTCCACCGGTTCGAGGTGTTCCGCCGGCCCCGGGCACGAGTGGAGCACCTCGAACCAGCCGAGACCTCCCGTGGGTCGAGGTGAATGGCGGCCCTCTCGTGGTCGGGTTTCACCTCGAACCGGCCGGGCCGGTGGGAAACCGTGGCGCGAGGGCCCATCCGCCGTCGATAAACTCCGACGGTGATCGACATCAAGCTGCTCCGGGACGACCCCGACCTCGTCCGTGCCAGCCAGCGGGCGCGGGGTGAGGACGAGGGCGTCGTCGACGCCATCCGCGAGGCCGACGAGCGCCGGCGTGCCTCGCTCACCTCGTTCGAGCGGCTGCGCGCCGAGCAGAAGTCGATGGGCAAGGACGTCGCTCGGGCCCAGGGCGAGGAGAAGCAGACCCTCCTCGCGCGCACCAAGGAGCTCTCGGCCCAGGTCAAGGCCGCCCAGGCCCAGGCCGACGAGGCCCAGGTCGAGCTCGACCGGCTCATCCGCACCATCGGCAACGTCGTCGAGCCCGAGGTCCCGGCCGGCGGCGAGGACGACTACGTGGTCGTCGAGACCCTCGGCACGCCCCGCGACTTCGCCGCCGAGGGCTTCGAGCCCCGCGACCACCTCGCGGTCGCCGAGGGCCTCGACGGCATCGACATGGAGCGCGGCGCCAAGGTCGCCGGCGCCCGGTTCTACTTCCTCAAGGGCGTCGGCGCGCGCCTGGAGATGGGGCTGCTCCACGCCGCGATGCAGAAGGCGATCCAGCACGGGTTCGTCCCGCTCATCACGCCGACCCTCGTCAAGGCCGACGTCATGGCGGGCGCGGGCTTCCTCGACCACCACGCCGACGAGGTCTACCGCCTCGAGGCCGACGACCTCTACCTCACCGGCACCTCCGAGGTCGCGCTCGCGGGCTA
Source organism: Oryzobacter terrae (assembly GCF_042756445.1). Taxonomy (GTDB): domain Bacteria; phylum Actinomycetota; class Actinomycetes; order Actinomycetales; family Dermatophilaceae; genus Oryzobacter; species Oryzobacter terrae. The sequence goes on along the minus strand of NZ_CP170578.1, from coordinate 2,038,289 downwards.
CCACGCCGACGAGGTCATCGACCTGAGCAAGGGCCCGATCCGCTACGCCGGCCAGTCGACCTGCTACCGCCGGGAGGCCGGCTCGTACGGCAAGGACACCCGCGGCATCATCCGGGTCCACCAGTTCAACAAGATCGAGATGTTCGTCTACTGCCGCCCGGAGGACGCCGCCGCCGAGCACGAGCGCCTCCTCGCCCTCGAGCAGGAGATGCTCGAGATGATCGAGGTGCCCTACCGCATCATCGACACCGCCGCGGGCGACCTCGGCGGCCCGGCCGCGCGCAAGTACGACTGCGAGGCGTGGGTCCCCACCCAGGGCCGCTACCGCGAGCTGACCTCGACCTCGAACTGCACGACCTTCCAGGCCCGCCGCCTGGGCACCCGGTTCAAGGGCGAGCACGGCAACGAGGTCGCGGCGACCCTCAACGGCACGCTCGCCACGACCCGCTGGCTCGTCGCGATCCTCGAGAACCACCAGCAGACCGACGGCTCGGTCGTCGTCCCCGAGGGCCTGCGCCCCTTCGTCGGGCTCGACGTCCTCGAGCCCGTCCGCTGACGCCCTCGTCGCGTGTGCTCAGGTGGCTGCCCCGGCGACCACCTGAGCACACGCGGCGGGGATGAGGGGGGCGGCCACCCGGGGGGATGAGGGCGGCTTCCCTCCCGCGGGGGAGGACGCCGCACCCTCCGCGAACCTAGGCTGGACGCCATGGCCTCCACCGTGTCGACCGCCGGAGCCCGCGTCCTGCGCTGGTTCGGCGTCGACGACCCGTGGGAGCGGCCCGCCCCGCCGGTCGGCCGCAGCGACCTCGTCCTCGCCGCGGCCATGGCCGTCTTCGGCCTGTTCACCCTCGAGCTCGTCCGCAGCGTCGGGGCCCTCGAGGAGGTCACCTACCCGTGGGGCGTCCAGTGGGTCGCCGTCGCGACGGGTGCCGCGCTCCTCGTGGGCCGGCGCCGCTGGCCCCTGAGCGTCGCCTCGCTCGCGGCCCTGCACATGCTCGTCGTCGGTCTCGCGATGCCGATGATCATGGGGCAGTTCACCCTCCAGGTCATCTACTTCGTCGCGATCATGTCGGGCGTCGCCTGGGCCCGCGACCGTCGCTGGATGGTCGTCGTCATCGGGATCATCGTCGTCGTGATGTTCACCTGGATCGCCCTCCAGTTCGCCGTGGGCTCCGCGGTGCAGGAGATCCTCGACGACACCGACGGCGGCACCCGCTACGGCGTCATCGGGCCCGTCCCGGCGGCGGTCCTCGTCACCGTCCTCATCAACGTCGTCTACTTCGGGGGCGCCCTCATCACCGGCCGCAACCTGTGGAGCGGTGCCCGGCAGACCGCGATCCTCACCGAGCAGGCCGAGACGATCACGACGCAGGCCGATGCCCTGCGGACGCGCGCCGTCACCGAGGAGCGGCTGCGCATCGCCCGCGAGCTGCACGACGTCGTCGCCCACCACGTCTCGGTCATCGGCATCCAGGCCGCCGCCGCCCGCCGGGTCATGGGCCGCGACCCCGAGGCCGCCGGCCGCGCGCTCGAGGGCATCGAGGGCTCGTCGCGCGAGGCGGTCAGCTCGATGCGAGGGCTGCTCGGGACGTTGCGCGAGGTCGAGAGGACCCGGCCCGACCGCGCGGAGGCCGACCGCGCCCCCCAGCCGACCCTCGCCGACCTCCCGGCCCTCGTCGAGTCCTTCACGACGCCGACCCGCCACGCGACGTTCGACCTCGTCGAGTCGGAACCCGGTGCCGCCGAGACCCTTCCGGCCGCTCTCGCCCACTCCATCCACCGCACCGTGCAGGAGGCGCTGACCAACGTCGAGAAGCACTCGACCGCCGCCCGCGTCTCCGTCGTCCTGCGCCTGCAGACCGGGCCCGACGGCTTCGCCGAGGTCGAGGTCGTCGACGACGGGCGCCCGCGCCCCGGCACCTCCGGCAGCGGCCTGGGCCAGCTGGGCATCCGCGAGCGGGCCGCCTCGCACCGGGGCACCGTCGAGGTGGGTCCCCGTCCCACCGGCGGCTACCGGGTCCGGGTCCGCTACCCGTGGGCCGACGCCGCCGAGCGCCCCGCCACCGACCGCCCCGCCACCGACCCCCGCACCCCGGGCCTGCGGAGCGTCTCGTGAGCGCTGCGCCCGACGGCGCGGCGCCGCCCACGGCACCGCTGCGCGTCCTCCTCGTCGACGACCACGCGATGGTCCGCTCCGGCTTCGCCCTCATGCTCAGCGTCGAGGACGACGTCGAGGTCGTCGGGGAGGCCGCCAACGGCGCGGAAGCCGTCGTCGTCGCCCGCGAGACCCGGCCCGACGTCGTCCTCATGGACGTCCAGATGCCGGTGCTCGACGGGATCGAGGCCACCCGGCGGCTCGTCGCCGAGGACCTCGGCAAGGTCGTCATCCTCACGACCTTCGACCGCGACGACTACCTCTTCGACGCCCTCGCGGCCGGCGCGAGCGGCTTCCTGCTCAAGAACGCCGAGCCCGAGCAGCTCGTCGAGGCGGTGCGCGCCATCGGCCACGGCCACGGGCTCCTGGCCCCCGAGGTGACCCGCCGCGTCATCGAGCGGATGACGGGCGAGCGCGACGCCCCGGCCCGGCCGGAGCCGCCGGAGCTGGCGCGGCTCACCGACCGCGAGCGCGAGGTCCTCGTCCTCATGGCCCGTGGCCGGAGCAACGCCGAGATCGCCAAGGACCTCTTCCTCGGGGAGGCGACCGTCAAGACCCACGTGTCGAACTGCCTCGCCAAGCTCCACCTGCGCGACCGCGTCCAGGCCGTCGTCTTCGCCTACGAGGCCGGGCTCATCACCCCGACGGAGGCCTGAACCCACCCGTGGGCTGATCTGCGACGCCGGGCCGGCGCCTAGCGTCGGTGGCATGTTGGAGATCAACGGGCTCACCCGCCGCTTCGGGGAGACGACGGCCGTCGACGGGGTCACCTTCGACGTGCGGCCGGGACTGCTCACCGGTTTCGTCGGCGGCAACGGTGCGGGCAAGACGACGACGATGCGCATGGTCATGGGCGTGCTCGGCGTCGACGGCGGTGAGGTGCTCTGGCGGGGGAGCAGGATCACCGCCACCGACCAGCGCCGCTTCGGCTACATGCCCGAGGAGCGCGGCCTGTACCCCAAGCAGCGCGTCATCGACCAGCTCGTCTACCTCGCGCAGCTCAAGGGGATGTCGTCGACCGCCGCGCGGGCCACCGCCACCGAGCACCTCGAGCGGTTCGGCCTCGCCGACCGTGCGCGTGACCACGTGCAGAAGCTCAGCCTGGGCAACCAGCAGCGTGTCCAGGTCGTCGCCGCGCTGCTCCACGACCCCATCGCGCTCATCCTCGACGAGCCGTTCTCCGGGCTCGACCCGATGGCCGTCGACTCGATGGTCGACCTCCTGCGCGAGCACACCGCCCGCGGCGTGCCGGTGCTCTTCTCCAGCCACCAGCTCGACCTCGTCGAGCGGCTCTGCGACCGTCTCGTCATCCTCGCCCGCGGGCGGGTCGTGGCGTCGGGCGAGGTCGAGGAGCTGCGCGCCGGCGGGCCCGTCCGCTACCGCCTCGGCCTGGCCGCCGACGCCGGCTGGGTCCGCGGACTGCGCGGCATCCACGTCGTCGACGTCGACGGGTCCACGGCCCTCGTCGAGGTCGTCGAACCGGGCGCCGAGCAGGACGTGCTCCGCGAGGCCGCCGCCCGCGGCCCGGTGCGCGAGTTCACGCCGGTGCGACCCGCGCTGGCCGACATCTACCGGGAGGTGGCGGCATGACCACGACGACCGACCGACCCACGACGACGCCGACCGACGTGAAGATCGGTGGGGCGCGCGCGGCATGGCTGCTCATCGCCCGCCGCGAGATCGTCGTCAAGCTCACCGACAAGTCCTTCGTCATCGGTACCCTCGTCACGCTGCTCTTCATCGCCGGGTTCATGGGCTGGTCGGCGTGGGACGAGTCGAGGACCTCGACGTTCACCGTGGCGACGACGACGGCCGACCGCGCGATGGCCGACCGTGTCGCCGACGACGCCCCGGAGCTCGAGGAGGACGTGGCGGTCACGGTCACCGTCGCCGCCGACGACGCCGCCGCACGGGCGCTCGTCAGCGAGGGAGAGGCCGACGCCTGGCTGCACCGCGGCGGGGGCGGGTGGGTCCTCACGACGGACGACGGCCCGGAGAGCGACCTCATGGACGTCACGAGCCAGGTGGTGCGCACGGCCTCGCTCGACGAGGCGGCCGCGGCCGTCGGCACGACGACCGACCGGCTGCTCGCGGGCAGCGAGGTCACCTCGCAGTACCTGCGCGGCGACGCCGACCGGGCGAACCTCGCGCAGGGCGTCGCCTTCGCCTTCGCGTTCCTGTTCTACATGGCCTCCCTGCTGTTCGGCATCCAGCTCGCGAACAGCGTCGTCGAGGAGAAGCAGTCGCGGATCGTCGAGATCATCGCGACGTCGATCCCGGTGCGGCAGCTCCTCGTCGGCAAGGTGATGGGCAACAGCGTGCTCGCGGTGCTGCAGATGATGCTCTACGCCGGGGTCGGGCTCGCCGGGCTCGCGGCCACGCCGTACGCGAGCCTCGTGCCCTCCATCAGCGGGCCGATCGCGTGGTTCCTCGTGTTCTTCGTCGCGGGCTTCGTCGCCCTGGCCTCGCTGTGGGCGGTCGCCGGGTCGCTCGCGTCGCGGACCGAGGAGGTCCAGAGCACGTCCGGACCGATGACGATCGTCGTGCTCGCGGTGTTCTTCGGGGCGATGTTCCTCGACGGCACGGTGAAGACGGTCTTCTCCTTCGTCCCGCCGTTCTCGGCCGTCCTCATGCCGACGCGGGTCCTGGAGGGTGCGACCTCGTGGTGGGAGCCGTTCGCGGCCCTCGCGCTGCTCCTGCTCGCCGCGGGTGCCGTGGTCGTCGTGGCGGAGCGGCTCTACCGTCGCTCGCTGCTCCAGACCGGCGGGAAGCTCTCGATGCGGCAGGCCTGGTCCGCTCCCGAGTAACCGGACGCCCCTCCACCGTACGGAACTCGACCAATAGGTCACGCTGGGTACGCGTCCGCGCGTACCTGTCGTGACCTATTGGTCGATCCTGGTACGGGACAGGGGGATACGGGTGGTGTCGGTGCCCTCGGGTGTCCACGGACGCGGGGTGGGTTGACCGGGATGGTCGCCGTGTGCGTAAGGTTAGGCTCACCTAACCAAGCCTTCCCTTACTTCGTTCCGGAGGTCCCCCGCATGCCGTCCCGCCGCCTCGTGCTCGCCGCCGCCCCCGCGGCTGCACTCCTCGCCCTCGCCGCGTGCTCGACGGGTCCGGCCGGTGGTACCTCGGCGGCCGGAACCGCCTCCGCCCCGGTGGCTGCCGACGCCTACCCGGTGACGATCACCCACGCCCACGGCGAGACGACGATCGAGAAGGCACCCGCGCGGGTCGCGACGATCGGCTGGGCCGACGCCGACACCGTCACCGCGCTCGGCGTCACCCCCGTCGGCGCCCCGAAGATCACCTGGGGCGGCAACGCCAAGGGCTCGACCGACTGGTTCGACGCCCAGCTCGCGGCGATCGGCGGCAAGGACACCGACGTCACCCGCTACGACGACTCCGCCGGCATCCCCTTCACCGACATCGCCGCGACGAAGCCCGACCTCATCCTCGGCCTCAGCTCGGGGGTGTCGAAGGAGGACTACGACAAGCTCTCGACGATCGCGCCGGTCGTCGCCTACACGACCGCGCCGTGGGGCACCCCGTGGCAGGAGCAGGTCGAGACCATCGGCACCGCGCTCGGCAGGAAGGCCGAGGCGGCCGAGCTCGTCGCCGACACCGAGGGCAGGATCGCCGCCGCCACGGCTGCGCACCCGGAGATCCGGGGCAAGAAGGCCGCGTGGGCCTGGTTCACCCCCACCGACCTCTCGACGGTCGGCCTCTACACGACCTCCGACCTGCGCCCGCAGATGCTGCGCGAGTTCGGCTTCGTCGACTCCCCGACCGTCGTCGAGCTGAGCACGGCCGATCCGACGGCGTTCTCGGTCAACCTCTCCGCCGAGAAGGCATCGACCCTCGACGCCGACCTCATCGTGTTCTACGCCGAGGAGGGCGCCGGCGCCGACGCCATCACGGGCAACGCCCTGCTCGGCCAGATCCCGGCGCTGCAGAAGAAGCAGTACGTCGCGAGCGCCGACAACGCCGTCGCCCTGTCGATGTCGCTGCCGAGCCCGCTGTCGGTGCAGACCGCCGTCGAGGAGTTCCTCCCGAAGGTCGTCTCGGCGCTGAACGGCACGCCGGCCTCGTGAGCACCGCGACGCCGACCGCCACCCGGCCCGCCGCCTCCACCGGGGCGCGGGCCGGGTCGGCGCGGCCCGGGTCGGCGCGGCTCCCGATGGCGTTGGCGCTCGCCGGCTCCCTCGTCGTGGCGGGCCTCGCGGTGGCGGCCTCGCTCCTCCTCGGCGTCCAGGACCTCGCTCCGGGCGCGGTCCTCGACGCCGTGCTCGGGCGGGACACCGACGCCCAGACCACCGCGATCCTCGCCTCGCGGGTCGACCGCACCGTCATCGCGCTCGTCGTCGGGGCCGCGGTCGCGCTCAGCGGCGTCGTCCTCCAGGGCCTGACCCGCAACCCCATCGCCGAGCCGGGCATCCTCGGGCTCAACTCCGGGGCGGCGCTCGCCGTCGTCCTCGGGATCCGCTTCCTCGGGATCTCCACCGTGACCGGCTACGTCGTCGCCGCCATCGTCGGGACCCTCGCCGTCGCGGTCCTCGTCCAGTCGCTGACGATGATGGCGCCGCGGGCCAGCGCCCCGGTGTCGATGGCCCTCGCCGGCGCGGCCGTCATGGCGCTGGCGCAGAGCCTCATCGGCGCCGTCCTCGTCACCGACCGTGGCGCCCTCGACAGCTTCCGCCTCTGGCAGGTGGGCTCGGTGGCCGGTCGTGACGCCGGGCAGGTCCTCGACGTCCTGCCGTTCCTCGGCCTCGGCCTCCTCCTCGCCCTCACGGCCGGGCCCACGCTGAACGCCGTCGCCCTCGGGGACGACCTGGCGCGGGGCCTGGGGCAGAACGTCGCCCTCCACCGCGGGCTCGCCGCGGGCGGTGCCGTCCTCCTCGCCGCCTCGGCGACCGCGCTCGCCGGCCCGATCGCCTTCGTCGGTCTCGTCGTCCCGCACGCCGTGCGCGTGCTCGTCGGGGTCGACCACCGGAGGCTGCTCGCCCTGTCCGCGATCCTCGGTCCCGCGTTCGTCGTCCTCGCCGACGTCGTCGGGCGCCTCGTCTCGCGTCCTTCGGAGGTGCAGGCCGGCATCGTCTGCGCCGTCCTCGGGGCGCCCGTCCTCGTCGTGGTCATCCGCCGGGTCAGGGGGCTGTGATGACGACGACCGCCGTCCTCGCCCGGGCCCGCCGCGGCCCCCGGCGCCGCCGGGTCACCGTCGTCGGCGTGCTCCTCGTGCTCCTCGTCGGGCTCGTCGTCGTGCGGGCCCTCCTCGGCGACTACCGGGTCAGCTTCCCCGACGCGATCCGGATCATCGGCGGCGAGAGCATCCCGGGCGCGTCCTTCGTCCTCATGGAGTCGACCCTCCCGCGCGCCCTCATCGCGGTGCTGGCCGGTGCGGCGTTCGGTGCGGCGGGCGGGGCCTTCCAGGTGATGCTGCGCAACCCGCTCGCGAGCCCCGACGTCCTCGGGATCACGCTCGGCGCCAGCGCCGGCGCCGTCGTCGCGGTCGTCCTCGTCGGGGTGCGCGGCACGCCGGTCACGCTCGCGGCCCTCTCCGGCGCGGTCCTCGCCGCCGGGCTCATCCTCAGCCAGGCCGGAGCCCGTGGCGGGGCGACCGGCCGGATGGTGCTCGTGGGGGTCGCGCTCGCGGCGGGCCTGTCGGCCGTCGTCCACTGGGTCCTCGTGCGCGCCAGCACCTACCAGGCGCAGGACGCGCTCATCTGGCTCAGCGGCAGCCTCAACACCGTGACCTGGCCCGACATCGCGCGGCTGCTCGTCCTCGACGCCCTCTTGCTCCCGGTGCTCCTCGCGCTCGCCGGGCGCCTGCCCGTCCTCGGACTGGGCGACGACCTCGCCGAGGGCCTCGGGGTGCGCGTCGGCCGGCTGCGGGTCGCCGTCACCGTCCTCGTCGTGGCCCTCGTGGCGGCCGCGACCGCCGTCGTCGGCCCGGTGGCCTTCGTCGGCTTCCTCAGCGGTCCGATCGCCCGGCGCCTCGTGCCCGGGCGCCCGGGCGTCGGGGTGGCCGCGCTCGTCGGCGCCGTCGTCGTCCTCGGTGCCGACCACCTCGCGGCCTACGGCATCCCCGGTACCGCCCTCCCCGTCGGCGTCGTCACCGGCGCCCTCGGTGCCCCCGTCCTGCTCTGGATGCTCCGCTCCCGCACCTCGACGAAGGAGGGCCGATGACCGTGACCGAGTCGCCCGCACCGGCACCCGCACCGACCGCGGTGCCCCACCACGCGGCCGAGGCCCACGACGGGTCCCGGCTGCGCGCCGTGGACGTCCGGCTGGCCTACGACAGCCGGGTCGTCGTCGACGGGGTGAGCCTGGCGGTGCCGACGGGCCGCACCACCGTCGTCGTCGGACCCAACGGCTGCGGCAAGTCGACCCTGCTGCGCGGGCTCGGCCGGCTCCTCAGGCCCCGGGGCGGCTCGGTCCTCCTCGACGGCGACGAGATCGGCGCGCTGCCGACCCGTGAGGTCGCCCGTCGGCTCGGCCTGCTGCCCCAGCAGCCGGTCGTCCCCGAGGGGGTCAGCGTCCTCGAGCTCGTCGAGCGCGGCCGTCACCCGCACCACGGGCTGTTCCGCACGTGGGGCCGGGCCGACGAGGAGGCCGTGGCCGCCGCCCTCGAGCGCACCGACCTCGTCCACCTCGCCTCGGTGCCCGTCGACAGCCTGAGCGGCGGTCAGCGGCAACGCGTCTGGCTCGCCATGGTGCTCGCCCAGGCCACTCCGGTGCTCCTCCTCGACGAGCCGACGTCCTTCCTCGACATCGCCCACCAACTCGACGTCCTCGACCTCGTCCGAGGCCTGTGCGACGAGTCCGGCACGACCGTCGTCATGGTCCTGCACGACCTCGCGATGGCGGCGCGCTACGCCGACCACCTCGTCGCGATGCGCGACGGACGGATCGTCGCCGAGGGCAGCCCGGCCGAGGTCGTCACCCCCGAGGTCATCGAGGCCGTCTTCGGGGTCGCGGCCAGCGTCATCACCGACCCCGAGACCGGGACCCCGGTCGTCATCCCCCGCAGGAGGCAGCAGTGAAGGTCGCCGAGAAGGTCTACCTCAAGGCGGCGCGGCTCCAGTCGCGCCTCACGACGGCGTCGCCGGTCCTGCGCGACGACCAGCCCCAGTTCGAGATGACGGTCGTCGGCGTCGAGGACCTCGGCGCCGGGATGCGCCGGGTCACCTTCGAGGCACCCGGGCTCACCGGTTTCGAGTGCTGCGGACCCGACGAGTACTTCGGCCTCGTCCTGCCCCGCCCGGGCGGCGCGCTCGTCATGCCCGACCCCGAGCCGCTCAACGTCCGGGCCGCCATCGCGGACATCGCCGAGGACGTCCGCCCCGACCTGCGCTGGTACACGATCCGCGCGCACGACGCCCTCGCCGGCCGGATCGACGTCGACATCGTCACCCACGGCGACTCCGGGCCCGGTTCGGCGTGGACGGTGCGCGCGTCGGTCGGCGACCGCGCGGGGTTCCGCGCGAGCGGGGCCCTGTACCGCGGGCTCGACCTCCCCGGACGGCAGGTCCTCGTCGCCGACGAGACCGCCGTCCCCTCGGTGGCGGCGATCCTCGAGGCCCTCGGTGGCCCAGCTGCCGCGACCGCCCGCGGCGTCGAGGTGCACGTCGAGGTCGCCGACCCCGCGGTGCTGGGCGGTTACGACCTCGGCGCGGCGACGGTGCACGTCCGCCGCGGGGTGCCCGGCAGCGCGGTCGTGCCGGCGCTCGACACCCACCTCGCCCGGGGCGGCGCCCCCGTCGTCTACGCGTGGGCGTGCGGCGAGACCGACCTCGCGGCCGGGGCCCGCCGGGCCCTGGTCCGGCACGGGGTGGACCGCCGGAGGGTCTACTTCTGCGGCTACTGGAAGCTCGGCCGGGCCCGCGGCTGACCCGGTGGTGTCACGGGCGCGAGGTCACCACGCCTGCAGCCGGGTCGGCACGACCTCGATGACGACGTGGAACTTCTCGGCGATCGCCTCCAGGCCCATCCCGTAGGCCTCCATCGCCGCCGCGTACTTGGCCGCGTACGCCTCGCCGATCTCGGGCAGCCACGCGGTCGCCGGCCGCTCGCTGACCTCCCCCGAGCCCGAGAGGATGACGACGCCGTCGCCGTCGGCGCGGGTGTGCAGGTGCAGCAGCACGGGGAGCCGCGGCGCACGTGGGCCACCTTGGCCGTGTCGGGTTCGCTCATGACGAGGGCGCGGCCGTCGTGCCAGAGGAACCAGACCGGGACGGCGTGCGGCGTGCCGTCGGCACGGACCGTGGTGAACCACGCGATGACGTCACCCGCCAGGCGCTGCAGGACGTCGGCGTGGGTGGGGTCGGCGGCGTCGAGGACCAGGGGCTGCTGCTCGCTCATGGCGCGACGCTACCCACCCCCGCCGACAGCCCCGCCCGGACCGTTCACCTCCGCGTCACCACCCGCCGGTAGCGTCAGCGGTGATGACACCTCCACACCTGGTCTGCCTCGACATCGACGGGACGACCGTCAACCACGAGGGCGCCCTCTCCGAGCCGGTGCGCGAGGCCGTCCGCCGCGTGGCCGACGCCGGTCACCACGTCACCATCGCCACGGGGCGCGCCATCATCGGCACCCTCCCCGTGCTCGACCGGCTCGGACTGACGACGGGGTTCGCCGTGTGCGCGAACGGCGCCGTCACCCTGCGCCTCGACCCTGCTCTCGACGAGGGCTACGAGGTCATCGAGGCCGTGACCTTCGACCCGGGCCCGGCGCTGCTGGTGCTGCGCGAGGAGTTCCCCTCGGCGCTCATCGCCGTCGAGGAGCTGGGGGTCGGCTTCAAGGTCTCGGCACCCTTCCCCGACGGCGAGCTCGACGGCACCCCACGGGTCGTGTCGTTCGAGGAGCTGATGGCCACGCCCGTCACCCGCCTGACGATCCGCGACCCCGAGAGCACGAGCGAGGAGTTCATGGAGCGCACCGAGCAGATCGGGCTCCACGGCGTCGAGTACGCGGTCGGCTGGAGCGCCTGGCTCGACATCAACCCCGAGGGCGTGTCGAAGGCCGCGGCCCTCGAGGGCGTCCGGCGCCGGCTCGGGGTCGAGCCGATGCACACCGTCGCGGTCGGCGACCAGCGCAACGACCTCGAGATGCTCCGGTGGGCGGCTCGCGGGGTCGCGATGGGCAACGCCCCCGACGAGGTCAAGGCCGCGGCCGACGAGGTCACCGGCCACGTCGACGACGACGGCCTCCTCGCGGTGCTCCTGACGCTTCCCTGAGGGCGCGGCCGACATCGACCCTGCGCCGTTGACGGTGCGGCCACGTCACAGGTGGCAGGGTGAGCGCCATGAACAGCTCCGTCACCTCCGCCGCGCACCAGGCCGGCAACAGCCCGCTCGTCGAGTGGGGCGCCCGCCTCGGCTACGTCGTCGTCGGGCTGCTCCACCTCGTCATCGCGTGGATCGGCATCAAGGTGGCCTGGGGCATCGGCGGCGGCTCGAAGAAGGCCGACACCTCCGGCGCCCTGTCGACGATCGCGTCGTCGGGCACCGGCCCGCTCCTGCTGTGGATCTCGGTCGCCGGCTTCCTCCTCCTCGCCGTCTGGCAGCTCACCGAGGCCGCGGTGGCGCACGGCGAGACCTCCGACCGCGTCAAGGCCGGCGCGAAGGGGGTCATGTACCTCTTCTTCGCGTGGACGACCTTCCGGGTGACGCAGGGCTCCAGCGGGTCTAGCGAGCAGCAGACCGAGGACTTCACCGCCGGCCTCATGGGCAGCCCCTTCGGCCGCCTGCTCGTCGGCGTCCTCGGCCTCGTCGTCCTCGGCATCGCCGGGTACCACGTCGTCAAGGGGTGGAAGAAGAAGTTCCTCGAGGACCTGCGCGAGCACCCCGGTGACTGGGCCGTCCACGCGGGTCGCGTCGGCTACGTCGCCAAGGGCGTCGCCCTCGTCGTCGTCGGCTTCTTCTTCCTCGTCGCGGCGGTGCAGGCCGACCCCGACAAGGCCCAGGGACTCGACGGCGCCCTGAAGACGCTCAAGGACCAGCCCTTCGGCCCGGTCCTCCTCACCGTCGTCGCCCTCGGCATCGCCGCGTACGGCGTCTACTCGTTCGCGCGCGCCCGGTACGCCCGCGTCTGAGCCGGATCGAGCGGCCGGCCCGCCGTGGCCGGAGCCCGAGGGCGCCGGCTGGTAGGAAGGGGTCGTGCCGATCCTGCCGACCGACCGCGACCCCCGCCTGGTCACGCTCCGCCGGGGCGGGACGCTCACCGACGCCCACCACCACCTGCTCGCCGAGTGGGCCCTCGGCTGCGCCGAGCACGTCCTGCCGCTCTTCGAGGACCGCGTGCCCGACGACTCCCGGCCCCGCGACGCCATCGAGGTCGGCCGGGCCTGGATCCGCGGCGAGGTGCCGATGGCGGTCGCGCACCGGACGGCCTTCGTCGCGAACGCCGCCGGTCGCGGGATGCCCGACCCGGTGAAGTTCGCCGCCCTCGCCGCCGGTCAGGCGGTCGCGGTGGCCCACGTCGCCGCCCACGACCTCGGGGCGGCCGCCTACGCCATCAGGGCGGTCGGTGCCTCCGTCCCCGTCGAGGACGCCGCGCGCGCCTCGGCCGCGGAGCGCGAGTGGCAGCGGGAGCGGATCCCCGACGAGGTGCGCGAGCTCGTCCTCGACGACCAGCGCGCGCGAAACGCCCTCTGCTGGAACGTCTTCGACGACTGAGCGTCCGCGCCCAGGGTCAGACGTGCCCGGCGGCCGTCTCCCCGTCGAGGAGGCCGTCGGGCGCGCGCATCCGCCACGCGTCGGTGACGAGCTCGCGCAGGCGCTCGACGTCGACCTCGTCGAGGCGCAGCAGGACGAGCGGCGCGTTCTCGTAGCCGGGGGCGGTGAAGAAGAGGCCGGGCTCGCCGAGGAGGAGTGCCTGACGCTCCTCCTCGTCACCGACGAAGAGCACGGCGACGTCGGTGCGGATGCGGCGGGGGTGGCCCGGGCGGCGCTCCGGGTACGACCAGACGAAGCCGTGGTCGGCGACGCGGAAGTCGAAGCCCGAGCTCGGGTTCTCGACCGCGTGGGGCAGGGCGAGCGCCAGGCGGCGCACGTCGTCGGCGTCGGCCACCGTGCGACCGGTCCTCAGCCGACCGCCGCGCTGCCGCGCAGGATCGAGCTCATCCTCTTGCCGCCGGCCACCTCGTCGACGAGCTTGTCCAGGTACCGGATCCGCTGCATCAACGGGTCGTCGATCTCCTCGACGCGGATCCCGCAGATCCTCCCGGTGATGAGGGACGCGTTGGGGTTCATCGCGGGGGCCTGCGCGAAGAAGGTCTCGAGGTCGACCTGCTCGGCGAGGACGCGCTCGAGGCCCACGTCGTCGTACCCGGTGAGCCAGGAGATGACCTCGTCGACCTCGCCCTTGGTGTGGCCCTTGCGCTCGGCCTTGGCGACGTAGTGCGGGTAGATGCTCGCGAAGGGGGTCGCGAAGATGCGGTGTCCGGGCACGGGTGGCCTCCTCGGGTCGTCGGCCCGCGCGCGCGGCCGGCCGGTGGTGCTGCCCCCCATGGTGCCGAGTCCCTCCGACGCCGCGCACCCTCGGCGGGTCCGCCGAGGGGCCCGCCTAGAGGAACTGCGCGGGGTCGAACTCGGCGATGGGGATGATCCGGACCCGCGGCAGGCGCTCGTTGAAGGCGCGGACGTCGTACTCGAGGTCGAAGACCTCCAGGCCCTGCTCGACCATCGGGGCGAAGGCGCTGTTGCGGAACTCGCCGAAGCCGACGACGCCGACCCGGCGACCGTCGAGGACGTCGCCGACCTGCTCGACGAAGTCGCCGTCGTTGCTCACGAGGAGGACGTCGGCGTCGCGGTGGCGCAGCTCGACGAGCGTGCGCTGGATCGCGATGTCGACGACCTTCTCGCCGGCCGCCCCCGACAGGGGCACGGGCCGGTAGTCCATGGCGAGCAGCGCCTGGACGAACGTCATCGGCAGGTCGTTGTTCGCCGCGAGGAAGAACAGGCCGCTCGCGGGCTGGCCCCACCGCTCCTCGGCGAACTGGAGGAGGCGCTCCCACCGCGGCCGCTCCTCGGGGCGCGGGCGCCGCCCGAGGATGGCGCCGCCGAGCGTGGCGTCGATGTTCTCGCCGTCGACGAGGACGTAGGTGGTGCGCTCTTCCTCGGCCATGGTCCGGAGCCTACGGCCTGCCGGTCAGGCGCCGACCTTCGCGCGGGCCCTGGAGACCCGCCCCGACGCCGACGACGGGTCGCGGCGCAGGTACAGCCAGGCGAGCACCGCGCACACGACGCCGTTGAGGATGCCGACGAGGATGTCGCTCACGTGGTGGGCGCCCCGGTACAGGCGGGCGTAAGCGACGGACAGCGGCGCGATGACGCAGAGGGTGATGACGAGGCGTCGCACCCACGGGTTCTCGATCCGCGTCGCCATGAGGACGAACGCGACGTAGAGCGCCGTCGAGGCGCCGACGTGACCACTGGGGAAGCTCGACGTCGGCGGGGTCGGGTCGAGCCGCTCGACGTTGGGGCGGTCGCGGCCGACGACGTGGGCGGCGGTGACGAAGATCGTCGCCTGCAGCGAGATCGCGATGCCCGGGATGACCGCGTACCACCACGTCCTCGTGCGCCACCAGATGACCGCGACGGCGATGACGCAGACCCCGATGACGTACTCGGTGTTGCCGATCATCGACATGAACGACGTGATCGACTCGCCCGCCGGGGTGCGCCCGTCCTGGAGGGTCCGGTTGATCTCGTTCTCACGGTCGGCCAGCTGCCACAGCGGGCCGGTGAGGATGAACCCGATCCCGACGATCACGCCGAAGAGGACGACGCCGGGCAGCAGCGCCCGCACGGCCAGCTGCTTGAGGGCGTCGGCGACGGTGGGACGGGTCTCGTCGTCCCAGCGGGTGAGGAAGTCGGACATCAGCGCTCCATCGAGGTGGTTGCGGCGGGGGATCGGGGGTCGGAGTCGGCGTCCGGGTCGTGCATCTCGCCGGGATCAGGAGGGTTCCAGCCGGAGTATCCCGCGTAGGAGGCGACGGCCAGGCCCACCCCCGTGAGCACCCCCACCGTGACGTCGCTCGGGAAGTGCACGCCGAGGAAGACCCGGTCGAGGGCGGTCACGAGGGTGAAGAGGCCGGCCACGGCGACGACCACCCGGCCCAGCCCCGGCCGCAGGAGCGGCCACACGAGGATGACGACGAGCGTCGCCCACGCGGCCGCGTTGAGGGCGTGGCCCGACGGGAAGGAGAAGCCGGGCGCCTCCGAGACCGGGTCCTCGACGACCGGGCGGGAGCGCTGCACGACGAGCTTGGCGACGAGGCCGAGGTTCCAGGCGGCCATCATCGTCGCGAAGCACCACCACGCCCGGGTGCGCAGGCCGGCGCGCAGCCAGGCCCACAGGCACACGAGGGCGCCGACGACGTAGAGGTTGATCGGCTGGGTCAGCTCCTGCCAGACGATGAGGCCCTCGCGGAACGCCGGCCGCTCGCGCGTGAACGCCGTGGCGCCGTCGATGAGCGCGTCGTCGAGGCTCTGCAGCGGCCCCCACCTGCTGCGCACGAGGTAGCCGACGCCGAACAGCACGACGGCGACGACGACGGCGAACACCGCGGCGCGCACGAGCCGACGTCCTCGGGACCGCTCCCGGGTGGGCACGTCGGCGCTGGTCATCCGGCATTTCTACCGCACCCACCGGCCGCGTGGGATGCTGGGGACGCCATGGCTGAGCTCCACGTGACGTCCGCGTCGAACCCGCGCCTGAAGTCCGTCCTCGCGCTGCGTCGCCGCCGGGTCCGCGAGGACGAGGGCCGCACCGTCGTCGAGGGCTACGAGGAGCTGGGCCTCGCCCTCGACGCCGGGGTCGTCCCCGAGACCGTGCTCCACTGCCCCGAGCTCATGCTCGACCCCGAGCACCAGTCGGCGCTCGTCGCCCGGGCGCGTGACCTCGGCGCGAGCACGCTGCGGCTGAGCCGCTCGGCGTTCGAGAAGGTCGCCTACCGCGAGGGCCCTGACGGCTTCCTCGCGGTCGTGCCCGTCGCCGGCGTCGCGCTCGCCGACCTCGTCCTGCCGCCGGACCCGCTCGTCCTCGTCTGCGAGGGCATCGAGAAGCCGGGGAACCTCGGGGCGATGCTGCGCACCGCCGACGCCGCGGGCGTCGCCGCCGTCGTGGCCGCCGACCCGGTCACCGACTGGGGCAACCCCAACGTCGTGCGGTCGAGCAAGGGCACCGTCTTCTCCGTCCCCGTCGCCTCCGCCCCCCTCGAGGACGTCCTCACCTGGCTGCGCGACCGGGGGATCCGGCTCGTCGCGACGACGCCCGACACCGACGACCTCCACACCGCCGTGGGCTACGCCGGGGCGGTCGCCATCGTCGTCGGGACCGAGAAGGAAGGGCTCACCGACCGGGCCCTGCGCGCCGCGGACGCCCGGGTGCGCATCCCCATGGCGGGCACCGTGAACTCGCTCAACGCCGCCACGGCGGCCGCCGTCGTCGTCTACGAGGCCGTCCGCCAGCGCTCGTCGTGACCCCCGGGGGCCGTGTCCGGAGCACCCTGTCGGATATGCGACCATGAACGGCATGCGAGTTGACCACGTCGTCTATGCGGCAGAGCGCGACGGCCTCAAGGCCACTGCGCGGCGTCTCGCGGAGCGCATCGGCGTCGAGCCGGTCGACGGGGGAGTCCACCCGCGCTTCGGGACGCGGAACATCATCCTTCCGCTGGCTCACGAGCGGTACGTCGAGGTCGTCGAGGTGCTCGACCACCCGGCCAGCGACAAGGCGCCCTTCGGCCAGGTCGTCCGGGCGCGGTCCGAGGCCGGCGGCGGTTGGCTCGGCTGGGTCGTCCAGGTCGACGACATCGGCGAGCAGGAGAAGCGCCTCGGCCGCGAGGCGGTCGTCGGCAACCGGCACCGTCCCGACGGGGTCGAGCTGCGCTGGAAGCAGCTCGGGGTCAGGGGCCTGCAGGCCGACCCGCAGCTGCCGTTCTTCATCCAGTGGGAGGACGGCGTCCCCCACCCCTCCGGTGACGCGAACACCGAGGTGACCATCGACTCCCTCCAGATCGCCGGCGACCCCGACCGGGTCCGCGACTGGCTGGGCCTGCCCGCCGACTACACCTCGTCGGTCATCGACTTCACCTTCGTCTCGCCCCACGGCACGCCCGGCCTCATGGCCGTGACCTTCGAGACGCCCGCGGGCGAGGTCGTCATCTGAGGCACCTCCGCCCCGCGCCGCAGCGGCGCGCCACGCACGAGGACCCCGGCCACGGCCGGGGTCCTCGTGCGTGCGGGTGCGGGGCGCTGCGCCCGGTCCGGCTCAGCCCGTGCGGGTCCAGCCGCGCAGCCGGAGGCTGTTGCCGACGACGAGCACGCTCGACATCGCCATCGCCGCCCCCGCGATCATCGGGTTGAGCAGGCCGGCCATCGCGAGCGGGATCGCGGCGACGTTGTAGCCGAAGGCCCAGAAGAGGTTCTGCTTGATCGTGCGCAGGGTCGCACGCGAGAGCATGATCGCGTCGACGACGGCGGGCAGCTCGGCTCGCAGGAGGACGATGTCGGCCGAGTCGGCGGCGACGTCGGCCCCGCTGCCCATGGCGATCCCGAGGTCGGCCTGGGCGAGGGCGGCCGCGTCGTTGACGCCGTCCCCGACCATCGCGACGACCCGTCCGCGCGACTGGAGCTCGGCGATCATCGCGTGCTTCTCCTCCGGGCGGACGTCGGCGAGGACGCGGCCCACGGGGATGCCGACGTCGCGCGCGACGGTGAGGGCCGCCTGGTCGTGGTCGCCGGTGAGCAGGTACGCCGGGAGCCCCGCGGCGGCGAGGTCGCGCACGGCGCGCTGCGAGCTGCGGCGGACGGTGTCGGCGACGGTGAGCGACGCGTGGGCGACGCCGTCCCAGCCGACCCAGACGGTCGTGCCGTCGACGGTGGGCCGGGCGAGGTCGCGGGGGACCTCGTCGAAGAGGTCGGCGCGGCCGACCGTGACGACGGTGTCCTTGAGCTGCGCCCGCGCGCCCGAGCCGGGGAGGGCCGCGAACTCCGTGGCGCGGGGAAGGGTCAGGGCCCGGCTCGACGCGGCCTCGACGATGGCGCGGGCCACCGGGTGCTCGCTGCCCGACTCGACGGCGGCGGCGGCGCGCAGGGCCTGGTCCTTGGGGAGGCGCCCCGACGTCGCGACGTCGACGAGCGTCATCCGGCCCGTCGTCACCGTGCCGGTCTTGTCGAGGACGACGGCGTCGACGCGGCGGGTGTCCTCGAGGACGTCGGCGCCCTTGATGAGGATGCCGAGCCGCGCACCGCGTCCCGTACCGACGAGAAGGGCTGTGGGAGTGGCGAGCCCGAGGGCGCAGGGGCACGCGATGACGAGGACGGCGATCGCGACCTCGAGGGCCTTGGCGGGGTCGCCGGTCCCGACCCACCAGCCGACGAAGGTCAGCAGGGCCAGGGCGAGGACGACGGGGACGAAGACCGCCGAGACGCGGTCGGCGAGCCGCTGGACGGGCGCCTTGGTGGTCTGGGCACGCTCGACGAGCCGGGCGATGCCGGCGAGCGTCGTCTCGGACCCGACCCGGCTCGCCTCGACGACGAGGCGGCCGGTGCTGTTGATGCTGCCCCCGACGAGCTCGTCGCCCGGTCCGACGTCGACGGGCAGCGACTCCCCGGTGACGAGCGAGGCGTCGACGGCACTGGTGCCCTCGACGACGACGCCGTCGGTCGCGACCTTCTCGCCGGGGCGCACGAGGAAGCGGTCGCCGACGCCGAGGTCGTCGATGGGGATGCGGACCTCGGTCGTCACCCGGGTGGCGGGGTCGACCCGCTCGACGGCGACGTCCTTGGCGCCCAGCGTCATGAGGCCGCGGAGCGCGTCGCGGCTGCGGTCGGTGGCCCGCGCCTCCATCCAGCGTCCGACGAGGAGGAAGGTCGTGACGACGGCCGCGACCTCGAACCAGATGTGGCTGCTCTCCTCGCCGGCCATCGCCATCCCGGTGCCGGCACGGCCCAGGAGGACGACGACGACCGAGGACAGGTAGGCGGCGAGGACGCCGATGGAGACGAGGGTGTCCATCGTCGAGGCACCGTGGCGCGCGTTGAGCGCGGCGGCGCGGTGGAAGGGCCAGGCGGCCCAGAGGACCACGGGGGTCGCGAGGACGAGCTGGACCCACGGGCTCGCCGGGAAGTCCAGGCCCGGCACCATCGCGAGGAGCAGGATCGGCACGCTGAGGACGGCGGCGACCATCGCGCGCCGCTTGAGCGCGTCGGCCGGCGCGACCGCGTGGTCGAGGTGGTTCGTGTGGTCGCCGTGCTCGCGGGGCTGCGTGTGGTCGCCGTGCTCCGCGTGCTCGTCACCCGCACCCCCATCGAGCGATCGGTCACTCCCGGTACGGGGAGCGTCCGTCGCCGAGGAGCTCGAGACGGCGGTGAGGGAGAGGGTGCGGACCGGCCGGTGCGCGGGCGGGCCCCCGCGACCGGCGACCTCGGCTCCGTACCCGGTGGAGCGCACGGTGCTCAGCAGGTCCTCGACGGTCACGGGGTCGGCGTAGCGGACGGTCGCCTTCTCGGTGGCGAGGTTGACGACGGCGTCGACGCCCTCGAGCTTGCCGAGCTTGTTCTCGATGCGCGCCGAGCACGAGGCGCACGTCATCCCGGTGATGGCGAGGTCGACCTCGTGGACCTCGTCGGGGGTGGGGCGGTCGGTGGTCTGGGTCATGTCAGCTCCTCACCAGTCGGGCGATGGCGGCGCTCGCCTCGGTGACCTTCGCGGCCGCGGCCTCGTCGGACTCCCGTGCGGCGTCGACGACGCAGTGCGCGATGTGCTCCTCGAGCAGGCCCAGGCTCACGGCCTGGAGGGCGCGGGTCACCGCGCTCACCTGGGTGAGGACGTCGATGCAGTAGGCGTCCTCGTCGACCATCCGGGCGATGCCGCGGACCTGGCCCTCGATGCGTCGCAGGCGCTTGAGGTGGTCGTCCTTGTGCTCGGAGTACCCGGGGGGAGCCGTCGCGTGTGCGTCCATGACCATGCCAACAGGGTACCCCTATGGGGTATTCCTGACGACGACCGGGTCAGCCGAGGTGCCCCGTGACGAGCCTCGTCGGCGCCTTCGCGGCCCATGCGTCGGTGACGACCTCGGCGAGCTCGACGTACTCGAGGGCGCCGAGGTCGCGCTCGCGGACGAGGACGGACTGGTGACCGTCGAAGTGCGGGGTCGTGAACCACGGCGGTCCGGTCTGGAGGAGTGCCTCCTTGTCCTCGGCGCCGGGGACGAGGATGACGATGACGTCGTCCATCCGCTCGCCGGTGTCGGGGTCGAGCGCGTCCTTGCGCGGCTCGCGCCAGAACAGGAAGCCCTTGCCGTGGACGGCGGACGACGGATGCTCCTCGGTGCCCTCGCGGACCACGTCGGGCAGCGACAGCGCGAGGGCGTCGACGTCCTCACGGGTCACGGGCGCGGGGTCCTTCGTCGGCATCCCTCCACGGTGCCACACCCCCTCGCGTGTGCCCAGGTGGTCGCCCGGGCGACCACCCGGGCACACGCGCCGGTGGGGAGCTCGCCGTGGTCGACCGGTTCCTCACCACCGACGCCCCGGCGCCCCGGTGCCCGGCTGACCAGGGAGCCGTCGCTCAGAGCTCGAGGGTGAGGAAGACGCTGTGGCGGTCGGGGTGGTAGGAGCCGAACGGCTCGCACGGGGAGAAGCCGGCGCTCGCGTAGAGCGCCCGCGCGGCGTCGAAGGCCGGCACGACCCCGGTCTCGAGGCTGACCCGGCGCGCCCCGGACGCCCGGGCCTCGGCCAGCGCGTGGGTGAGGAGTGCCCGGCCCAGGCCGAGACCGCGGACGGAGGCGGACGCCCTCATCGTCTTCAGCTCGAGGTGACCGGACCCGACCTCCTTGAGCGCGACCGACCCGACGAGCTCGCCGTCGAGCTCGGCCACCCACAGCCGCACGCCCGGCACCCGGAACTGGTCGAGGGTGAGGGCGTGGCGGCTCTCGGGGGGAGCGGTGGGCTCCATCTCGGCGAGGTGCTCCGCGAGCAGCACGGCCACGCGCGGGTCGTGGAGGTCGGCCGGGACGACCCGGACCGCACCGAGCGTGGGCAACGACGCGCTCACCGCAGGTGGTCGACGAGCTCCGGCGCGAGCCCGACGTAGGTGGCAGGCGTCATCGTGGCGAGGCGCTCCTCGACCTCCGGCGGGAGGCCCAGGCCCGTGACGAAGGCCACGAGGTCGTCGCTGCCGATCCGCCGGCCGCGGGTCAGCTCCTTGAGCCGCTCGTAGGGCTCCTCCATCCCCGGGACGCCCGCGGCGCCGAGGGCCCGCATCGCCGACTGGATCGGCTCGCCGAGCACCTCCCAGTTGGCGTCGAGGTCGGCGGCCATCGCGGCGGGGACGGCGTCGAGGCCGTCGAGCCCGCGCGAGGCGTTGTCGATCGCGAGGAGGCTGTGCCCGAACGCGGAGCCGATGTTGCGCTGCATCGAGGAGTCGGTGAGGTCGCGCTGGAGGCGGCTCTGGACGAGCGTCGCGGCGAGGACGTCGAGGAGGGCGTTGCTCACCTCGAGGTTGGCCTCGGCGTTCTCGAAGCGGATCGGGTTGACCTTGTGCGGCATCGTCGAGCTGCCGACGGTGCCCTGCCCGCGCACCTGGGCGAAGTAGCCCATCGAGATGTAGGTCCAGACGTCGGTGCACATGTTGTGCAGGACCCGGTTGAAGCGGGCGATGTCGGCGTAGAGCTCGGACTGCCAGTCGTGGCTCTCGATCTGGGTCGTCAGCGGGTTCCACGTCAGCCCGAGGTGCTCGACGAACTCGCGGCTCAGGGCCTGCCAGTCGGCGCCCGGGACCGCCGCGACGTGGGCGCCGTACGTCCCGGTGGCGCCGTTGAGCTTGCCGAGGAACTCGGCGTCGTCGACGCGGGCGAGCTGGCGCTGGAGCCGCCAGGTGAGGACGGCGAGCTCCTTGCCCATCGTCGACGGCGTGGCGGGCTGGCCGTGGGTGTGCGACAGGAGCGGGACGTCGCGCAGGTCGGACGCCATCGTCGCGAGCTTCTCGACGAGCGCGGCGGCGCGGGGCAGCCACACCTCGTGGACCGCGCCCTTGACCATGACGGCGTAGGAGAGGTTGTTGACGTCCTCGCTCGTGCAGCAGAAGTGGATGAGCTCGGCGAGGCCACGGTCGCCGTCGCCGGGGGCGATGGCGGTGAGGCGCTTCTTGAGGAAGTACTCGACCGCCTTGACGTCGTGCTGCGTCACCCGCTCGGTGGCCGCCATCTCCTCGATCTCGGCGGCGCCGAAGGTGCGCACGACGTCGCGCAGGGCCTCCTGCTCGGCGGGGGTGAGGCGACGGACGCCCGGGACGACCTCGCGCTCGGTGAGGTGGATGAGCCACTCGACCTCGACGTGGACCCGGGCGCGGTTGAGCGCCGGCTCGCTGAGGTGGTCGACGAGGTCGGCGACCGCGCCGCGGTAGCGCCCGTCGAGCGCCCCGAGGGCGATGGGCGGCTCGGCGTCGGCGAGACGGGTCGAGGCGGCGAGGCTGGTCGCGTCGGAGGCCATGGCCCCATCCTCCCAGAGCCCCGGGTGGCCCCGTTCCACGGTCCGGTCAGGCGCGGTCGCGGCCGTCGAGCGCGGCGCGGACGTGGTCGACGATGCCGGGGACGGCGGCGGTGACCTCGGCGTAGGTCTGGTCGTAGGCGGGGTCGGTCCCATACCAGGGGTCGTCCATGCCCAGCTCGCCGGCCGCCACGGCGTCGGGGTCGAAGGAGCGGAACAGGCGCACCTTCGCGCGGTCGGAGGGACCGGACGCCATCGACAGCAGCCGGTCGACGTGGACGTGGTCGACCGGGAGGACGAGGTCGGCCTCCTCGAACCAGCTCGGCTCGAACCGGCGAGCCCGGTGCGAGGACCACCCGGTGTCGGTGTGTCCGTTGCGGCGCAGGACGGCGGCGGTGCGGGGGTGCATCCCGTTGCCCGTCTCCTCGTCGGAGGTGCCCGCGGAGTCGACGACGACCCGGTCTCCCAGCCCTGCGTCCTCGAAGGCCTCGCGCAGCAGGTACTCGCCCATCGGGGATCGGCAGATGTTGCCCCAGCACACGACGGTGACCCGGTACGGCCGCTCGGACCCGGTGGCCATCACTCGATCCCGAACCACGTCGGGACCCCCGCGAGGAAGTCGGCCCGCGACAGGGCGCCGGCGCCGGCGGGGACGCGGCCCCACAGCGGCGCGCCCGTGACGGACGGCAGGTCGACCAGGTTGCTCTCCTCGGCGACGCCGGGCTCGTCGGGCCACGCCCCGATGACGACGCCGAGGAGTGGCAGGGACCGGGCGGCCAGCGCCTCGGCCGTCAGCGCGGCGGTGTTCAGCGTCCCCAGGCCGGCGCTCGCCACGAGGACGACGCCGCAGCCGATGCCCTTGTAGCGCAGCCCGGTCCCGAGGTCGGCGAGGGTGCCACCACGCGAGTCGAGGCGGACGAGGAGCCCGCCCGCGCCCTCGACGAACACCACCTCCGACGCGGCGGCGATCTCGCCGACCCGCTTGGCGTGCGACGCGATGGGCGGCAGCGTCACCCCCGCACGGCGCGCGGCGGCCTCGGGCGACAGCGGGTCGCGCAGCCGGACGAGCTCGTGGGTGGCGACGTCGTCGCCGACGAGCCGACGCACCTCGTCGACGTCCCCGGGCTCCCCGTCGGCGAGGCCGGTCTGGGCGGGCTTGACGACCGCGACGCTGCTCCCCCGCTCGCGGACGACCGCGGCCAGTGCGGCCGTGACGACGGTCTTGCCGACCTCGGTCCCCGTGCCGGTGACGAGGACGACGGAGGTGAGGGAGCGCGGGTCGGCCATCAGCCGACGAGCTCGGGGGTGGCGGACCCGGGCTCGCGCCGACCGGCGACGAGGTCGAGGACGTCGCACGCGCGGTCGAGGTCGTCGTCGGTGTGGTCGGCGTGGGCGGTGAGGCGCAGCCGCGACGAGCCGTCGGGCGTCGACGGCGGGCGGAAGCAGCCGATCCGGATGCCGTGCTGACGCGCCGTCTCGACGGCCTCGACGGCCTCGAAGGGACCGGCCATCGGGACGGACATGACCGCCCCCGCCGGGACCGCGACCCCGCACGCGGCGGCCAGCCGGGCGGCGTTCGCGTGGAGCCGGGCGGTGAGCTCGGGGTGCTCGCGCAGGACCTGGATCGCTGCGAGCGCGGCCCCGGCCGACGCGGGCGCGAGACCGGTGTCGTAGATGAACGGACGCGCCGTGTTGACGAGGTGCTCGCGGACGACGGGCGAGGCGAGCACCGTACCGCCCTGTGCCGCAAAGGACTTCGACAGCGTGCCCGTGACGACGACGTGCTCGGGCAGCGCCGGGGCGGCGGCGGCGACGAGTCCGCCACCGCGCGGCCCGACGACACCCAGGGCGTGGGCCTCGTCGATGACGAGGATCGCGCCCACCTCGGCCGTGAGGGCGATGAGGTCCTCGACCGGGGCGGCGTCGCCGAGGACCGAGTAGATCGACTCGGCGACGACGACGGCGCGGGGGACGTCGCGCCGGCTCAGGAGCTCGGCGTAGTGCTCGAGGTCGTTGTGCCGTGCCACCGAGACCGCGGCGCGGGACAGGCGGCACCCGTCGATGAGGCTGGCGTGGGCGTGCTCGTCGCTGACGACGAGGGTGCCGGCGTCGGCGAGGGTGCTCAGCGCCGCGAGGTTGGCCGCGTAGCCGCTGGAGAGGACGAGGGCCGCCGGGGCGCTCGTGAGCGCGACGAGCGCGGCCTCGAGCTCGTCGTGGACGTCGAGGGTGCCGGTCACGAGGCGCGAGGCCCCGGCGCCCGTGCCGTAGGTCTCGGCCGCGGCGACCGCGCCGGCGACGACCGCCGGGTGGGTGCGCAGGCCGAGGTAGTCGTTACCCGCGAGGTCGAGGCCGTCACCCGACTTCGTCGTGGCGAGCCGTCGGGTGAGGCCGGCCTCCGCACGGGTGGCGGCGGCCTCACGGATCCAGTCGAGGGGGCTCGTCACGGCGTCGATCCTGCCACGACCGCCCGACGAGGGCCGGGGCGAGCCCACGAGGTGCTCCCCGGCAGGCGCAACCGGGCGCCCACCGGGTCCGGACGACGAGTTTGTGGCAGGTGCTTGACACAAGTGGCCGCGAGCGCCATCCTCTCGTCTTGTACCAGTTCATCGACACAAGATCCGGGGGCACCACCGTGGGCTTTCTCCTCCTCGCCGTCCCGTTCGGCGTCATCGGGCTCGTCGTGGCCCTCCTCCGGCGGGTGGTCGTCACCGTGGGGCTCAACGAGCAGGCGGGCGCGGTGGCCATCGCCCGCCACACCCGCGGGTGGCGCGTCGTGGGCCTCCTCCTCGGGCTGGTCGTCGCGGTCCTCCTCCTCGTCCTGGGCGAGCGCGTCGACGCCCTCGGCCGCCTCACGGCCCTCGCGCCGACGGCGCTCGGTGCGGGCATCCTCCTCGGGACGATCGCGGGCGAGCTGACCGCCCGGGCTCCGGTCGGCATCCGCCGCAGCGCGACGATGGAGCGACGCCGCCTCGGCGCGCTGGTGCCTCGGGGCCGTGCGGCCGTCCTCGGGACCGCCACCGCCCTCCTCGTCGCGGTGCTGGCGCTGGGGGCGGCCTGGGGCTCGCCCGACGACCTGGGGCGCGCGGGCCGGGCCTACTCCCGGACGTGCGAGGTCGTCCTCCCCGACCTCGGCCGGACCACGCTGGGCAGCAGCAGGGGCCCCTGGCCCGGGTCGTTCTACGCGGTCCCCCTCGGGGTCGCCCTCGTGGTCCTCGCCCTGCTCGTCGTCCTCGCGCTGCGGGCGGTCGTGGCCCGGCCGCGTCCCGAGCTCGACAGCCACGGCCTCGACACCACCCTGCGTCGGTGGTCGGTGGGCAACGTCCTCATCGCGGCCACGGTCACCGTCCTCGGGACACTCGGTCCCGTCGCCGGGCTCGTCGCCTCCGCCCTGTCGGGGAACCAGTGCCCGAGCACCGCCCTCGAGTCCGCCGTCGCGTGGGGGGCGGCGGTCGTGGCGCCGGTCGCCACCGGCGCGGCCCTCGGGATGCTCGCGGGTCTCGTCCTCACCCCGACGATCCGCGTCGACGACCTGCCGCGTCCGCTGCCCGGGGACACGGCGCCCGTCGGCGCCCCGGTCCGATGACGCTGTCCACCGTCACGGTCGACGTCCTCGACCCCACCCCGCCCTACGAGCAGCTGCGCCGCCAGCTCGCCGACCTCATCGGCAGCGGTGTCCTCGGCGCGGGCGACCGGCTGCCGCCCGTCCGCCAGCTCGCGGCCGACCTGGGGCTCGCTCCGGGGACGGTCGCGCGCACCTACCGCGAGCTCGAGCAGGCGGGCTACGTGAGGTCGCGCCGGGGCGGCGGGACCCGGGTGGCGCCCACGCCCCCCGCCGCCGTGACGCCGCAGCGGGCCCTCGACGAGGCGGCGGCCGCCTACCTCGAGCGCGCGCGCGTCCTCGGCCTCACCCGTGACGACGCCCTCGCCGCCCTCCGCCGCGCCTCGGGCGCCTGAGGGTGGAGGCGCCGGGCTAGCCTGCCGGGACGTCCCCCACCTCCCGAGGAGTCCCCGTGCCGAAGGCACCCCTGCCCCCCGACGTCGCCGAGCTCTTCGCCCGACCCAACCCCGCGGTCGTCGCCGTGCTGATGCCGAGCGGTGCTCCGATGGCCGTCGCCACCTGGTACCTCGTCGAGGCCGACGGGACCGTCCTGCTCAACATGGATGCCTCGCGGGCCCGCCTCGAGTGGATGCGCGAGCGGCCCGAGGTGGCCCTCACGGCCCTCAAGGAGGGCGAGTGGTACACCCACGTGTCGGTCCGCGGTCGCGTCGTGCGCTGGGAGGACGACCCCGAGAAGGGGCTCGCCGACATCGACCGGCTCTCCCGCCACTACGGCGGCCAGGACTACCGGGTCCGCGACCGGGCCCGGGTCAGCTGCTGGGTCGAGGTCACCCACTGGCACGGCTGGGGCGAGGCCAAGGCCGACTGACCCCTGTCCCCCGAGGCGCCGCTGCGCGATACTCCGGAGATGGACGAGGTGGTCACCGCACGGGAGGGCTTCGGGCTCCGCTCCGCGGCACGGGTCGCGGCCAGCCTCGTCGTCGGGGTCGTGCTGCTGCGCTTCGGCCACCTCACGGCGCAGGTCGAGGACGGGGCGGGGCTCGCGTGGTCGCTCGTCGCGGTGGTCGTGACGATCGGGGCCGCCGGCTCGGCGGGTGGGCTCGACCCGGCCGGGATCGCCCGGTGGGTCCGCAGGCACCGGTGGCCGCTCGCCCTCGGCGTGGCCCCGGCCGTCGTGTCGTGGGTCGCGGTGGCCGCCGGGGTGCGTGAGCTGGCCTGGCTCACCGACCCCTCCCCGGTCGGGGCGGCCGGCCTCGGGCTGGCGCTGTCGTCAGTGCCGGTCGTCGTGGGGTGGGTCGCGGGCGCGGGCGCGGCCGTCACCGGTCGGGGTCGTGGGCTCGGGGGCGCGCGCGCCCGAGGGTGACCGTGGCACGGCGTGCGGTCGCACGGCCTAGCGTGGGTGGCAGCGCCACCTGAGCCGTCCGGAGGACCCATGAGCGAGCAGCCGTACCCGACCACCCCGCTGACGAGCGCCCGCGTCATCCCCGACGCCAACTGGCACGCCCGCAGCAAGGCCTCGCTGTCGACGGGGGAGCGCGCCGCCGACCTCATGCGCAACGGGATGGGGAGCTGGCGGTTCGTCTTCGCCTTCCTCGCGTTCATGGGCGTGTGGGCCGTGCTCAACTCGGTGACCCGCGGGTGGGACCCCTACCCGTTCATCCTGCTCAACCTCTTCCTCTCGATGCTCGCGGGGCTGCAGGGCGCCATCCTCCTCATCGCCGCGAAGCGCCAGGACGCGATCGCGGCCGACCTCGCGCAGCACGACTACGACACCAACGTCGCAGCGAAGCACGACGTCGAGGTGCTGCTCGAGGCCACGGCCGAGCAGCTGCGCCTGCTCCGGCAGCTGCACGACGACCTCGCGGGGCGGCTCGACCGCCTCGACCGGGGCCCGGCGGCACCGGCGGCTCCGGCGGGGTGACCGTGGGGCCGGCTCAGCCGTGGACGTCCTCGATGGCCGCGACGAGGGCGGTGGTCACGGTGGCGAGGTCGGCGTCGGAGGTGACGTAGGGCGGCATCGTGTAGACGAGGGTGCGGAACGGGCGGACCCACACGCCGCGGGCGAGGGCGGCGGCGGTGACCTCGGCGACGCGCACGGGCTCCCTCAGCTCGACGACGCCGACGGCCCCGACGGTGCGGACGTCCGCGACCGACTCGAGCCCGGCTGCGGCTCCCAGCCCTTCGCGCAGGGCCCTCTCGATCCTCGCCACCTCCGACGCGGTGTCGCGCGCGGCGAGGAGGTCGAGGTTGGCGCTCGCGACGGCGCAGGCCAGCGGGTTCCCCATGAACGTCGGGCCGTGCATGAGGCCACCCGCCTCGCCGCGGCTGACGCCCTCGGCGACCTCGCGGGTGCACAGGACGGCGGCCAGGGTGAGGTAGCCGCCGGTGAGGGCCTTGCCGACGCAGAGGATGTCGGGGGGCGAGGCGAGGCGGTCGCCGGCCCAGAGAGGTCCGGTGCGGTGGAAGCCGGTGGCGATCTCGTCGTGGATGACGAGGGCGCCGTGCTCGCGCGCGAGGTCGTGGAGGACGCCGAGCGCGTACGGCGACCAGACGTGCATCCCGCCGGCTCCCTGGAGGACCGGCTCGACGACGACCGCGGCGACGTCGCGGGCGTGCTCGGCGAAGAGCGCCCGGGTCGTCCGCTCCCACGCGACGGTGGCCGGGTCGTCCGGGGCGAGGTCGAGGCCGCCGGGGGGCCGTGGGGCGAAGACGTGCTCGGGGAGGACGCCGCGGAAGAGCGAGTGCATCCCGCCCTCGGGGTCGGTGACCGACATCGGGGAGAAGGTGTCGCCGTGGTAGCCGCCCCGCACCGTGAAGAACCGGGTCCGGCGGCGTCCGGCCGCGAGGTGCCACTGGAGGGCCATCTTCGTCGCGACCTCGACCGACACCGACCCGGAGTCGGCGAGGAAGACGTGCTCGAGGCCGTCGGGGGCGAGGTCGACGAGGCGCCGGGCCAGGCCGACCGCGGGCTCGTGGGTGAGGCCGCCGAACATCACGTGCGACATCCGGCCGAGCTGGGCGCGGGCGGCGTCGTCGAGCTCGGGGACGCGGTAGCCGTGGATCGCGCACCACCACGAGCTCATGGCGTCGACGACCTCGCGCCGGGTGCCGTCGGGGCCGCGCAGGGTGAGGCGGACGCCCTCCGCCGACTCGACGACGTGGGGGTCCTGCGGGGTGAGCGCCGAGGAGTAGGGGTGCCAGACGTGGGCGCGGTCGAACGCGAGCAGCGCCTCGAGGGCGGCGGAGTCGTCAGGGTCGTCAGGAGTCGGCGCGGGCATCGCGCCCATCATGCCGCCCCGACTTTCCCGCCTGGTGCCAGAACCTTCGGTGGGGCACCCCGAGGTTCGGGGTGCCCCACCGACGGTCCCGTTGCCCAGGGCGCCCGGGGCCGGGCGAGGGCCGTCCGAGGTCGGGGGGGAGACGGTCGAGGGTCAGGCGGCGGAGCGGGTGGCGTCGACGGCACGCGTGAGGCGACCGACGAGGGTGCGAAGCTCGGCGTCGAGCGCGGCGTCGCCGAGGCGCCCGTCCTCGAAGGCCTGGAAGGAGGCGCCGACACCGAACGTGTCCTCGATGACCTCGGCCCCGGCGACGCGCAGGACCTTGACGCCGTCCTCACGGGCCCACTTCGCCGCGTTCGGCGAGCCGCTCGCGCCGATGACGGCCGCGGGCTTGCCGGCCATCGCGGCGGTGCCGCGGGGGCGCGAGACCCAGTCGACGGCGTTCTTCAGGGCGCTCGGGAGCGAGCCGTTGTACTCGGGGGTGACGAGGAGGACCGCGTCGGCGTCGGCGACGGCCTCGCGCAGGTCGCGGGCGACCTGGGGCAGCGCGTCGTCGTGGTCGAGCTCCTCGGAGTAGTGCGGGAGGTCGGCGAGGCGCTCGAACACGGTGCCGGTGACGCCCGCGGGAAGGTGCGCGACGGCGGCATCGGCGAGCTGGCGGTTGGTCGAGCCGGCGCGCAGGCTGCCGACGAGGACGAGGACGTTCATGGGGGTTCTCCTGGAGGGAGGGGGGCGGATCGAGCAGGGCGATCGACGCTGATCTAGAAGTTGAACCGTCAACTACTGTGCCACATTCCGAGGCCGGGTCCGCCATCGAGCAGCCCTGCCCCGGCGCGTGTGCTTACGTGGCTGTCCTGGCGACCATCCGAGCACACGAGGCGAGGACCACCCCCGCGCGTGTGCTCAGGTGGCTGCTCTGGCGACCACCTGAGCACACGAGGCCAGATTCCCCCGGCGCGTGTGCTCACGTGGCTGCCCTGGCGACCACCTGGGCACACGAGGCCAGATCCCCCCGGCGCGTGTGCTCACGTGGCTGCCCTGGCGACCACCTGGGCACACGAGGCGGGGACGCTAGGACCAGGTGGAGTGCTCGACGGTGCCGTGGGCGACGCACGTGGCGGTCCACGTGCCCGGGGTGACCTGCACCTTCATCCGGCGGCGGCACCGGGCGCAGAAGCGCGGGGGCTCGAGCTCGGCCCGGCGGGCGCACCGCTCGTGCCCACCCGACGCCACGGCCTCGCCGCACTGCCCGCACCACTCGCCGACCTCGCCCGACCGGGCGACCGGCTCCGACCCGACCCCGTCCACGAAGATCACCGGCTCAGAGGGTGTCGTTGAGGGCCTTGATCGGCATCTCGAGCTCCTCGAGCAGCGCGAGGTCCTCCTTGGGGTCGCGCCCGAGGGTGGTGAGGTAGTTGCCGACGATGACGGCGTTGATGCCGCCGAGCAGACCGTCGCGGGTGCCGAGGTCGCCGAGGGTGAGCTCCCGTCCTCCGGCGTAGCGCAGGATCGTGCGGGGGAGGGCGAGCCGGAAGGCGGCGATCGTGCGCAGGGCGTCGCCGGTCTCCATCGGCTCGAGGTCGCCGAACGGGGTTCCGGGGCGGGGGTTGAGGAAGTTGAGCGGCACCTCGTGCGGCTCGAGCTCGGAGAGCTGGGCCGCGAGCTCGGCGCGCTGCTCGAGGCTCTCGCCCATCCCGACGAGCCCGCCGCAGCACAGCTCCATCCCCGACTCCTTGACCATGAGGCAGGTGTCCCAGCGCTCCTCGAAGGAGTGCGTCGTGACGACGTTCGGGAAGTACGAGCGCCCCGCCTCGAGGTTGTGGTTGTAGCGGTGCACGCCCATGTCGACGAGCTCGTCCACCTGCTCCTGCGTCAGCATGCCGAGCGACGCGGCGACCTGGATGTCGACGGCGGCCCGGATGGCGGCCACGCCCTCGCGCATCTGCTGCATCAGCTTCTCGTCGGGACCGCGGACCGCGGCGACGATGCAGAACTCGCTCGCCCCCGTCTCGGCGGTCTGCTTCGCGGCGCGCACGAGCTCGGGGATGTTGAGCCACACCGAGCGCACCGGCGAGGTGAACTGGCCCGACTGCGAGCAGAAGTGGCAGTCCTCGGGGCAGCCGCCGGTCTTGAGCGAGATGATCCCCTCGACCTCGACCGCCGGGCCCTGGTACTTCATCCGGACCGCGTGCGCGAGGGCGAGGAGGTCCTGGAGGACGTCGTCGCCGGTGCGCAGGACCTCGAGCACCTGCTCCTGGGTCAGCGGGACCCCGCGCTCGAGCACCTGCTCGCGCGCGACGTCGAGGATGCCGGTGTCGGTCGCCTGAGCCGTCATGTCCGGCATTGTTCACCATCGCCGTCCCCGCGCCCGCGGGCGTTCACCTCGCGGCGCGGGGACGGTGGTGCACGCCCTCGACCGGTGGGCCTACTGGAACAGGCTGCCGAGGCCGGCCGAGCCGCTCTGCTGCTGCGGGCCGCCCTGGGGGACCGACTCGCTCGGCTGGACGAGGACGTGGCCCTGGCCGCCGAAGGCCATCTGGAGCATCTCGCCCGTGCCACCGCGGATCATCGAGCCGATGCCGCCGGTGTCGACCCGGACGTCCATCGAGACGCCCGAGGTCCACAGGACGACGGCCTGCGCGTCGGCGAAGGTCGGCGACGAGGCGACGTCGAGGGCGACGGGGTCGCCCTTGGTCGTCACCGCGACGTAGCCGGTGCCGCGGAGCGAGACGTTGTACAGGCCGCCGGTCATCGCGGCGCCGCGCGCCTGGATGCGGTGGATGTCCCACGCGATGGAGTTGGAGAAGGCCAGGACGTTCGCGCCGTTGACCGAGATCATGTCGTTCTCGAGGTACATGACCTGGATCTCGGAGGCGAGGTCGGCGACGAAGAGCTCACCGTTGCCGGAACACTGCATCATCTTGACGCCCTCGCCGGTGGCGGCCGCCTTGAGCATCTTGCCCAGGCCGCCCGAGCCCTTGTTCGCGAACCGCACGTCGCCCTGGTAGGCGACCATCGACCCGGTCCGCGCCCACACCTCGCCGAAGCGCATGTCGATGCGCAGCATCTTCTTGTTCTGCAGCGAGAACGGGTCCGAGGCGTCCTTCTCCCGGAACTCGTTGAACAGCGACCCGTGGATGGCCATGTGCTTTCCCCGCCCTTCGTCCAGACCAGGCCTGTCGCCCGGTTCGTCGGCTCCCAACGCTAGGCGCAAGGGCCTGTCGCGGCCTAGGGTTTCGGGAAGGATCAGGAACCAGTCAGGGAGGTCCCGGATGAGCTTCTTCGAGCGCGCCAAGGCCGCAGCGACCGACCTCGCCTCCAAGGCGGACGTCGCGATGCAGCAGGCCGGCATCAACACCCCGGGCGGAGGTGGTGGCGAGCGCACCCTGCGCGACCTCGGCGTGCTGGCCTACCTCGAGGCCACGGGCCGTCCGGTCGAGGCGGCCGACCGTGAGCGGGTCCTCGGTGAGCTGCGCGAGCTGGAGTCGTCGGGACGGCTCGGACCGCTGACGCTGACCCCCTCGTACGCCCCCGGCACCCCGCCGCCCCCGCCCGGAGCGGCCGCCGCCGGTGCCGGCGTCCCGGCCGCACCGCCGCCCCCGGGAGCGGGCGCACCGGCCGCCCCGCCCCCGCCTCCCGGCGCCTCGGCCCCGCCGCCGGCCTCGGCCCCGCCGCCTGCGTCAGCGCCGCCGCCCCCGCCCCCGAGCGCACCGGACGAGCCGCCGACGACGCCCTCGGGTGCGACTCCGCCCCCACCGCCTCCCTCCTGGGCCTGACCCACCCGTCGAGGTCGCGCGACATGCCCACGGACCGGGCCGACGGTCGGCATGTCGCGCGACCTCGACGGCGGGGCGGTGGCCGATGAGGACGATGCGCCGCCGCCGAGGATGATGCGGCGCCGCCGACGCCGAGCCCGTCGCGGACCGGTCAGTCGCTGAAGAGGACCCGGCGGAGGACGTCGGCCTCGGCGGTGAGGCGCTGCGCGTCCTCGAGGCGCCCGTGCCCCGCCATCTCGGCCGCCGCCCGGACCCGCTCGTCGACCTCGACGACGACGACGGCGCGGACGTCGTCCTCCGAGAGCTCCCGCCGTGGCGCGTCGGCCGCACCGGCGCCGACGGCCGCGTCCTCGACGGCGCCGGCCCGCGGCACGGTGTCGACCGGCACGGCCTCGGCGTTCGACACCGCGGCCAGGGCGGAGCGGAGGGCGGCGACCGCCACCCGGTCGCGGGCCTTCATCGCCGGGGTGAGCCCGGCCGAGAGTCGTTCGCGCAGTGAGCTGCTCATGTCCAGGCCACCCCGAGGAGGATGAGGGGGAGCGTCGCCGCGAGGACGGCGACGAGGTAGGCGACCGCGGTGAGCGCCGGAGGAGCCGGACCGTCGGCCAGGAGGCGCAGCCGGACGGGGGCGGTGGTCCCGGCGCCGAGCGCGGCGTCCGGGGTCCGCCCCTCCGCGAGGGCGACGAGCGCCCGGGCCGTCGCGACCTCACCGCTGCGGCGCACGGCGGCCCGGTCGGCGAGCGCCTCGACGAGCAGGCTCACCTCGGCGAGCGCGGCGTCGGAGTGCAGCGGGCGGGGGACGGCCTCGTGGGCCACGCTGAAGAACTCGAGGAGGAGGTCGTGGCGGCCGCGCAGGTGGGCGTGCTCGTGGGCGACGACGGCCGAGAGCTGGTCGTGCGGCAGCGCGTCGAGGACGCCCTGGGAGAGCACGACGCGGGACTGCCGCCCGGGGATGCAGTAGGCGGTGGGGGTCGGGTGCTGGAGGACGCGGACCCGCACGTCGCCGGTGGCCTCGTCCGGGGCGCCCACGACGTCGACGATCTCGCGGTGCCGGGCCCGCACCCGGCGCAGGCGCATCCCGACGTCGTGACCGGTGACGAGCAGCCGCACGAGGACGGCCCCCGACAGCACCCCTGCGGCGGCGACGAGCCACGGGTGCTCGAGCGGGGTGTCGCCGCCGACGAGGAGCGGCACGGCGGCCGGGGCGGCCGCGAGGGCGGCGAGGATCCCGCCGACCGTGACCGCCTGCCACGCGACGAGGGCGGCGCGCGGCGTCCGGCGGAACCGGTGGCGGCGCGCCAGCAGGCCGGGGGCCACCCAGGCGAGCAGGACCGCCAGCCCCGCGAGGACGATCGGGATCACCGGACCATCGTGACAGGCGGCCGGGCCCGGTCGAGCAGGGTCTCGCGGTCAGCGGCGGCGCAGCCGGCCCTTCCTCGATTTCTCGTCGTCGGCGGCGGTGCGGCCGGCGTCCTCGGCGCGGGCCTCGACCTCGGCCAGCGCGGCCTTGAGGTCGGCGAGCTCGTCGGTCGTCGCGCCGTCGAGGAAGTGGAGGAGGGCGGCCCGGCGGTCGGTGACCTCCATGTCGACGAGGGTGCGGCGCATCGTCTGCGCGGTGAGGGCCTCACGGGTGTCGGCGGGGAAGTAGCGCCAGGCGCGACCGTCGCGCTCGCGGGTGACGAGGTCCTTCTTCGCCAGGCGGTCGAGGACGGTCATCACCGTCGTGTACGCGATCTCGCGGTCGCGGAACCGCTCGTGCACCTCGCGCACGGTCGTCCCCGCGAAGTCCTTCGCCTGCGAGGCGTCCCAGAGGTGCTCCATCACGACCCGCTCGAGGTCACCGAGTCGTGGGGCTGAGGTCGAGTGCGGCATGGCTACTCCTTATGGGTCGGCAGCGAGGGTACGCCGAGGTCGAGCACCTCGTGGAACCGGTCGAGGGATTCGGGCCGGTGGCTGACCATGACGACGCTGCGCCCGGCGGTCGCGTCGAGCACGTCGTCGAGGACGGCGGTGGCGGTGGGGTGGTCGAGGTGCGCGGTCGGTTCGTCGAGGAGGACGACCGCACGGTCGGCGAGGACGGCCCGGGCCACCCCGATGCGGGTGCGCTCGCCCCCGGAGACGCCACGTCCCCCGGTGCCCAGGCGGGTGTCGAGCCCGTCGGGCAGGCCGGCGGCCCACGACCCGAGGCCGGCGAGCCGGAGGGCCTCGTGGACCCGGCCGTCGTCGGCGTCCGGACGGGCCAGGCGCAGGTTGGCCGCGAGGGTCGTGGCGAAGACGTGGGGCTCGTCGTCGACGACGGCCACGTGACGGCGGACGTCCTCGAGGGGAAGCCCCGTGACGTCGGCCCCGTCGAGGCGGTGGGTGCCCCGGGCGGGGTCGAGGTGCCGGGCGAGGACGGCGAGCAGGGTGCTCTTGCCCGACCCGTTCGGCCCGACGACCGCCACCCTCGTGCCGGGCTCGAGCGCCAGGTCGGTCGGGGCGAGCTGCTCGCCGGCACCCGCCCACGAGGCCGCCACGCCCTCCAGCTCGACCCGCGCCCCCGGTGCAGCTCCCGACTCCAGGACGGCAACACGCCGATGCCCGGGCCCGTCGCTCGGCGTGTTGCCGTCCTCAAGTGCGAGCGGCGGCGGGCAGGGCCGCGGGGTCGGGGCGGCGCCCGGGACGGGGTCGGTGACCGCGGGCCGCTGCGCGAGGAGGGCGTCGAGCCGGTCGGCGCTGCCCTGAGCCCGGGCGAGCGAGCGCATCGTGTCGACGAGCGGCGCGAGGGCGTCCCCGACGGCGACCGGGACGACGACGAGGAGCGCGGCCACGGGGGCCCCGAGCACCGCGGGGTCGACCAGCAGGGCCGCCCCGAGCGTGGCCACACCGGTGGCGAGGAGGAGGACGAGGGAGACGAGCGCGCGCCCGCGGCTCTGGCGACGGGTCGCCTCCCGCCACGTCGCGTGGGCGTCGGCGAGCCAGGTCACCGCGGTCGCCTCGGCGCCGACGGCCCGGAGGTCACCGGCGTGCCGCGCCACGAGGTCGCTGACCCGCACCACCTCGGCCCGCGCGGCGAGCAGCTCGTCGCGGGAGCGGGACTCGACCCGCCACGCCATCAGGCAGGCGAGCGCCACGGCGAGGAGCAGCCCCGCGACGACGAGCCCGACCGCCGGCGCGAACCACGAGACGAGCAGGGTCGCGACGAGCCCGGCGACCGCACTCGACACCAGGGGCACGGTGACCCGCACCGTCGCCTCGGTGGCGTCGGTGAGGTCGTCGACGACCCCCGTGAGGACGGCCGAGCGCGACCGCCGGCCGAGCCGCGCGGGCGTCAGCGGGATCAGGGCCGCGTAGACCGAGGCCCGGCGCCGGGCGAGGTCGCCGAGGGCCACGTCGTGCGAGACGACGCGCTCGAGCCACCGGAGCACGGGCCGGGCGATGCCGAAGGCGCGGACGCCGACGATCGCCGTCAGGAGGGTGAGGATGACCGGCTGCTGCGACGCCCGGACCACGAGCCAGCCCGACGTCGCCGTGAGGGCGATGCCGGCCGAGGTCGCGGCGCCCCCGAGCAGCCCGGCGAGGAGGACGTCGCGCGACGGCCGGAGGAGGGAGGTGCGGTGCGGGGTCATCGGCGGGCCCCGTCCTCGACGAGGGCCGGCTCGAGGACGACATGGTGGTCGGCGAGGGCGACCAGCTCGGGTCGGTGGGTCACGACGACGACGGTCCGCCGCTCACCGAGGGTGACGAGGAGCTCGTGGACGGCCGCCGCGGACGAGGCGTCGAGGTGGGCGGTCGGCTCGTCGACGAGGAGGACGGGTGCCGCCGACAGCGTGGCCCGGGCCAGGGCGACCCGGGCCCGCTGCCCGGCCGAGAGGCCGAACCCGTCGTCGCCGAGGGGCGCCGACAGGGCGTGCGGGAGCGAGGCGACGAACCCCTCGAGACCGGCCTCGCGCAGGGCCTGCCAGAGGGCGTCGTCGGGGGCGTCGTTGCCGAGGCGCAGCGCGTCGCGCAGGGTCCCGGCGGGGAGGAAGGGCCGCTGGGTCACGAGGTGGGCGGCCCCGGCGTCGACCGACCCGGCGTCGGGGGTGCGCAGGCCGGCGACGAGCTCGAGGACGGTGGACTTCCCGACCCCCGACGGGCCGGTCAGCGCCGTCAGGCCCGGACCGGCCGCGAACGAGACGCCGGT
This sequence comes from Oryzobacter terrae, assembly GCF_042756445.1. Taxonomy (GTDB): domain Bacteria; phylum Actinomycetota; class Actinomycetes; order Actinomycetales; family Dermatophilaceae; genus Oryzobacter; species Oryzobacter terrae. The sequence goes on along the minus strand of NZ_CP170578.1, from coordinate 2,000,855 downwards.
GAGGGCCGGCGAGGCGGCACCCGGGTAGGTGTACGCGACGTCCACGACGCGCACCCCCACCTCCTCGGGTCGCGTGTGCTCGGGTGGCTGCCCCGACGACCACCTGAGCACACGCGGCGAGGAGACAGGGGCCGGAGCGGAGCCCAGCTCGGCGAGGATGCCCTCGAGCGCCTCGGCCCCGTCGGCGGCGGCGTGGAACTCGGCCCCGACCCGGCGGATCGGCCAGTAGGCCTCCGGGGCGAGGAGGATCGCGAGCAGCCCGGCCGAGAGCGTCATCGACCCGTGGGTGAGCCGCAGCCCGACGACGACGGCGACGATCGCGACCGAGATCGACGCGAGGAGCTCCAGGGCGGCCGAGCTCGTGAACGCCAGGCGCAGGGTCCTCATCGTCGCGACCCGGTGGCGCCGGCTGACCTCCTCGACGACCTCGACCTGGTGCTGCGCCCGGCCGTATCCGACGAGGGTCGGCAGGCCCCGCACGACGTCGAGGAAGTGGCCCGCCAGCGACGACAGGGCCGCCCACCGGCGCTCGGTCTCGGCCTGGGTCGCCCGGCCGATGAGCGCCGCGAAGAAGGGGAGCAGCGGCAGGGTGAGCAGGACGACGAGCGCCGACAGCCGGTCGACGGCGACCAGCGCCGCGACCGCGAGGACCGGGACGACGGTCCCCGAGACGAGCGCCGGGAGGAAGCGGGCCGCGTAGGGCTCGACCGCCGCCGCTCCCTGCGCCGCCAGGGTCACCGCGCGGTCCGGGTCGGGGCGGCGCTCCGCCGGGACCGAGAGCCAGTGGGCGACGAGCCGCTCGCGCAGTGCCACGGTGACCTCGACCCCGGCCCACGCCGCCATCCGTTCGGCGACCCAGCCGAGGGCGGCCCGCACGAGGAACACCGTCCCGAGCCAGAGCGCCGGCCCCCGCGCGGCCTCCCCGGAGACGACCGCGACGACGAGCGCCGCCAGCGCGACCGCCAGGCCGATCGTCGCCACCCCCTGGAGGACGCCCACGACCGCGAGGACGACCACCGGACGGCGCGCGGCCGGAGCCTCCCTCAGCAGTCGCGGGTCGAACGGTCTCACCGCACCGACACCGCCTCGGGGATGTGCTGGGTGCCGAGCCGCTTGCGGAACGTCCAGTAGGTCCACGCCGTGTACGCGAGGACGACGGGGGTGAACACGAGCGCCGCGACGGACATGATCTGCAGGGTCAGCTCGCTGCTCGACGCGTTCTCGATGCTCAGCGACAGGCCGCCGAGCAGGGTCGAGGGCATGACGTCGGGGAAGAGGGCGAGGAAGTAGGTCGCCACCGCCGACGCGATCGTCACCGCCGTGCCGGCGAAGGCCCAGCCCTCGGCGCCCCGGGTGTTGGCCCCGATCGCGGCGAGGAGCGAGACGGCCGCGACCGCGCTCGTCAGCCAGGTCCACGCCGTGCCCTGGGTGAGCCCGAGCCAGAGGAGGAGCGCGACGGCCAGCAGCGCGCTGCCGAGGCCGAGCCACGTCCCCAGCCGCGCCGCCTCACCGCGGATCTCGCCGCGCGTCTTCAGGGCCAGGAAGAACGCGCCGTGCGTGAGGCTCAGGCCGAGGACGACGAGCCCGCCGAGCAGGCTCGGGACGTTGAGCAGGGTGAACACCGAGCCGGTGAACTCCATGTCCTGGTCGATCGGCAGGCCCCGCACGAGGTTGGTCAGGGCCACCCCGACGAGGAACGGGGCGAGGACCGAGCCGCCGATGATGGCCAGGTCCCACCGCCGCCGCCAGGTCGCGTCGTCGCGCTTGCCCCGGTACTCGAAGCCCATGTTGCGCACGATGAGGGCGACGAGCAGGACGAGGAGCGGGAGGTAGAACGCCGAGAACATCGTGGCGTACCAGTGGGGGAAGGCCGCGAACGTCGCGCCGCCCGCGGTGAGCAGCCACACCTCGTTGCCGTCCCAGTGCGGCCCGATCGTCGTGAGCATGAGGCGGCGGCGCTTCTCGGTGTCGGCCGCGTCGGTACCGGCGCCGAGGACCGGGAGGAGCGCCCCGACACCGAAGTCGAAGCCCTCGAGGACGAGGTAGCCGGCCCAGAGCAGGCCGATGAGGCAGAACCAGAAGAGTGCGTAGTCCATGACGGGTCCTCCGGGGTCAGTAGGCGAACTGGAGCGGGGCGTCCTCGTCGGCGTCCGCGTGCTCGCGCGGGTCCTCGAAGGGGTCGGCGCCGCGGCGGACGTAGGTGAGGAAGAGCCTGACCTCGATGACGGCCAGGACCGCGTAGACGAGGGTGTAGGCGAGCATCGAGATCCAGACCTCGGTGACGCTGACGGAGGGCGAGACCCCGGAGGACGTCGTCATCAGGCCGTAGACGACCCACGGCTGGCGCCCGGCCTCGGTGAAGATCCAGCCCCAGCTGTTCGCGAAGACCGGCGCGAGGGGGGTGAGCACGGCGACCCACACCCACCACCTCGACCGCGGCACCCCGTTCCGGCGCGTGACCCACAGGACGGCCGCGCACGCGGCCATCGTCGCGAAGCCCAGCCCCATCATGAAGCGGAACGACCAGTAGGTCAGCGGGACGACGGGCGTGTAGTCGTCGACGAGGACGAGGGCGCCGACCTCGGGGCCGTAGCGTCCGGCGACCCTCTCGGCCATGGCGCGCTCGCTCGCCTTGAGGTCGTTGATGCCCTCGACGGTGCCGTCGAACGAGCCCGTGCCGAGGAAGGAGAGCAGCCCCGGCACCTCGATGAGGCGGGTGGCCTCGCTGCCGTCGAGCGAGCCGATCGACAGGACCGAGAAGGGCGCCCGCGACGTCGTCTCGTACAGCCCCTCGGCCGCGGCCATCTTCATCGGCTGGACCTCGGTCATGATCTTGCCCTGGACATCGCCCGTGACGACGACGGCGAGCGAGGCCACGAGGGCCATGACCGCGCCGAACCGGGTGGCGCGGCGGTACATCGGGGCGTCCTTCGTCGTGCCGTGCTTGCGGAGCAGCCACAGCGAGACGCCCATGATCGTCGCCCCGCCCACCATGTAGGCCGAGGTCACGACGTGGGGGAAGGTGACGAGCTGGACCTTGTTGAGCAGCACCGCGACGAAGTCGGCCATCTCCGCCCGGCCGGTCTCGGGGTTGAAGCGGTAGCCGACGGGGTTCTGCATGAACGAGTTCGCGGCGAGGATGAAGTACGCCGAGAGCACCGTCCCGATGTGGACCAGCCACATGCACCCCGCGTGGAGCTTCTCGGGGATGCGTCCCCAGCCGAAGATCCAGATGCCGAGGAAGGTCGACTCGAGGAAGAACGCGAGGAGGGCCTCGAGCGCGAGGGGAGCGCCGAAGATGTCGCCGACGAAGCGCGAGTAGTCCGACCAGTTCATCCCGAACTGGAACTCCTGGACGATGCCCGTCACGAGCCCGAGGGCGAAGTTGATGAGGAGGAGCTTCCCGGTGAACTTCGTCATCCGGAGGTGGTCGGGGAGCCGGGTCCGCAGCCACTGGGTGTGGAAGACCGCGACGACGAGGGACAGCCCGATGGTGATCGGGACGAAGAGGAAGTGGTAGACGGTCGTGATGGCGAACTGCCACCTGGCGACATCGACGGCATCCATGGGCGGGCTCCTGGGGCGACGGTCAGATCTGTCAACGACGGTGCGTAGTACAAACTACACGACGTCGTAGCGAGGTCGCGGGCGAGGTCGCCCCTCGCCGTGTGACCTCCCGCACGCCGGTGTGGGACCGTGGACGGGTGCACCGTGACGACCTCGTCCGGCTCCGCAGGGCCCGCGACCGGATGGACCGCGACTTCGCGCAGCCGCTCGACGTCCCGGCCCTCGCCGCCGACGCGCTGATGTCGGTCGGGCACTTCCACCGCAGCTTCCGCGAGGCCTTCGGCGAGACGCCCTACCAGCACCTCATGACGCGCCGGGTCGAGCGGGCGGCCGCGTTGCTGCGCGTCGGGGACCTCGGCGTCACCGACGTCTGCATGGCGGTCGGCTGCACCTCGCTCGGCTCGTTCAGCAGCCGGTTCACCGAGCTCATGGGGTTGACGCCGAGCGAGTTCAGGGCGCAGGCGCACGAAACGGCGCGCGTCATCCCGACGTGTGTGGCCAAGCAGGTCGACCGACCGCGGCGGAAGCGGTCAGGTTCGGAGAAGCGCGAGGAGACCACCGGTGCCTAACGTCGGCGACATGGACACCAACACCAGCACCCGGACCGCCGCCGCGGCGGCACACCCCTCGACCGCGTCGCTCCGCGTCGCGAACTGCTTCCTCGTCGTCGACGACCACGACAGGGCGCTCGAGTTCTACCGCGACGTCCTCGGCTTCACCGTGACGAACGACGTCAGCCAGGGCGAGTACCGCTGGCTGAGCGTCTCGCCCCCGGCCCAGCCCGAGCTCGAGGTCGTCATCCAGTCGGTCGGGATCTACCCCGGCAGCTCCGACGACGACCGCGCCGCGATGGACACCCTGCTCGCCAAGGGCCTGATGTCCTCCCTCATCCTCTCCGTCGACGACGTGGACGCCCTGTTCGAGCACGTCGCCGGCTCGGGCGCCGAGGTCCTCCAGGAGCCCGCGGACCAGTTCTACGGCGTGCGGGACTGCGCCTTCCGCGACCCCGCCGGCAACATGATCCGCGTCAAGACGCCCTTGCCGAAGGACTCCTGACCCGAGCCGCCGCTCGCCGCGGGTCAGCCCTCGGGGTAGCCGCGGGGGTTCTGGCTCTGCCACCGCCAGGAGTCGGCGCACATGTCGTCGACGGTGCGGGTGGCGCGCCAGCCGAGCTCGGCCTCGGCGCGGGTCGGGTCGGCGTAGGAGGCGGCGATGTCGCCCGCGCGGCGGGCGACGACCTCGTAGGGCAGGGTGTGCCCGCACGCGCGCTCGAACGCGGCGAGCAGCTGCAGGACCGAGGTCCCGGTGCCGGTGCCCAGGTTCCACGTGGACACCGGGGCCCGGGTGTCGCCGAGCTGGTGCAGGGCGGCGATGTGCCCGGCGGCGAGGTCCTCGACGTGGATGTAGTCGCGCACCCCGGTGCCGTCGACGGTGTCGTAGTCGTCGCCGTAGACCAACAGCTTCTCCAGGCGCCCGACGGCGACCTGGGCCAGGTAGGGCATGAGGTTGTTGGGGATGTCGCTGGGGTCCTCGCCGATGGTGCCCGACGCGTGGGCGCCGACGGGGTTGAAGTAGCGCAGCAGGGCGATCCGCCAGGTGGGGTCGGAGGCGGCGACGTCGCGCAGCACCTGTTCCTGCATGACCTTGGTCCACCCGTAGGGGTTGGTGGCCGAGGTCGGCAGGTCCTCGCGCATCGGCACCGGCGCCTGCGCCCCGTAGACGGTGGCGCTGGAGGAGAAGACGAGCTTGGCGACGCCGTGGCGGCGCATCGCGCGCACGAGGGAGAAGGTCGAGCCCAGGTTGTTCTCGTAGTACTCCAGGGGCTTCTCGACGCTCTCGCCCACGGCCTTGAACCCGGCGAAGTGGATGACGGCGTCGAAGGGCTCGTGGGCGAAGAGGTGCTCGGTCTTGTCGACGTCGGTGAGGTCGAAGGAGCGCACGTCGAGCGGGCGGCCGGTCAGCGCCTCGAGGCGACCGACGACCGAGGGCTTGGCGTTGGCGAAGGAGTCGACGACGACGACCTCGTGCCCCGCCGCGACGAGCTGGACGACGGTGTGGGACCCGATGTAGCCGGCACCGCCGGAGACGAGGACGCGCATGTCACCGACCCTACCGGCGGCCGCGATCAGGTCGTCCGCGCCAGCAGGGCCTGGACGAACACCCGCTGGATGTCGGCGGGGGTGTTCGCGATGTACGACGTGCCGCCGGTCGCCCTCGAGATCGTCGTGAGCGCCTTGGGGTCGGCCTCGCCCATCCCGATGGTGATGACGCGCACCGGCCGGTCGCCCCGGCTCGTGGCCTTGATCCTCGCGAGGAGGCCCTTGAGGTCGAGGCCGCCGCCCGGGTCGTCGTTCTTGCCGTCGGTCATGATGACGACCGAGTTGATGTACTCGGGGTCGTACTCCGCGACCATCTTCGCGTAGGCCGCGGCGGTGGTGTCGTAGAGGCCGGTGTCGCCGCGGAGGCGGTCGGGGAGGGTGCGGGTCACGCTGACGAGGTGGTCGCGCCACGTCCTGCCGCGGTACGCGGCGTCGAGCGCCTCGACCCGGGCGAGCTCCTTGTGGTCGACGCCCTTGCGCTGCTGGTCGGTCGAGAACACCCAGGCCCCGATCCTGCTGCCGGCGGGGAGGATCTTCAGCGCGGTGACCGCGGCCTCCTCGGTCACCTTGGCGCGGGTCATGCCCCGGGTGCCCTTGGCGGGGTACTTCATCGAGCCGGAGACGTCGAGGATCGCGAGCATCCGCATGTCCGTGCGCAGGACATCCCACTGCTCGAGGGCGGCGCGGCGACCGTCGGCGTCGGGGGTGGCCAGCTCGGTGAACGCGGGGGTCGTGGCGCCTTCGATCGACGGGCCCGTACCGTCCGCGCCGCTGCGGAAGCCCGCGCCCGACACGGCCGCACGCCCGGCATCGGAGGTGAGGACGGCGAACGCCCTCTCCGCCAGCGCCTTTCGCTCGGGTTGCAGGGCCTTGTCGAGCATCCACGGGTAGTCCAGGCTCATCGTCCCGGCGGTCGGGACGAAGACCTTGACCTTCCCGGCCGAGGACGACGCGAACCCCGCCACCGCCTGCTCGGGCGCGGGGAAGGGGAGCACCTTGCCCTGGTCGCCCCCGGCGAGGGAGAAGAGGTCCTGGGTCGAGGCTGCGGCGAAGCGCGAGGCGAAGATCAGCTTGCCGGCGCTCGTGAGGTCGAGGGCCTCGGGGCGACCGATCCGCGAGGAGTAGTAGGCCAGCCGGCTCGCCGTGTCGACGTCGGGGTTGGCCATCTGGACCGTGCCCCTGACGTTGAGGAGGTCCGACCACGACGCCGGGACGGTGGTGACGACGTTCGGGCCCGAGGTGGGCGAGACGAGGAGCACGGGGCTCGACGCCACCGACCCGCCCGAGGCCCAGCCGTCGGGAGACGTCGGCAGCTCGCCCGACCCGGGGAGGGCGTCGACCCAGGTCGAGGAGTCGGGGACCCAGACCTCGGGGACGCGGCCGCCGCCGATCTGCTGGATCGCCGTGAGCGAGGACGCCGACCCGACCCGGGCGAGGCGGCAGCCCGCTCCGTCGGTCGTGGTGAGGAGGTCGCGCACCACCGGGCCGAGCTCGGCGGCGACGAGCACCTCGAGCGGCTCGGCGCACCCGCCGGCGGCGGCCGGGGAGGCCGTGGCCGTGGAGGCGCGGCTCGACCACCAGGCGTACCCACCGCCCGCGGCGAGGGCGAGCGTCAGGGTGGGGACGACGAGGAACGCGGCGCTGCGAAGTCGGCCCCCGGACCGGGGGGCCCCGTGACGGCCCATGCTGCGGTGCGCTCAGTCGTCGTCGTCGGGCAGGACGACGCTGAGGACCCAGGAGACGAGGGTGATGACGACCGCCGCGAAGACCGCGTCCCAGAAGAAGTCGTCGATGGAGAACGACAGTCCCAGCGGCCTGCTGATCCACTCGGTGATCTGGAGCATGAAGGCGTTGACGACGAAGGTGAACAGGCCGAGCGTCAGGACGATGAACGGCAGCGAGAACAGCTTGACGACCGGCTTGATCACCGCGTTGACGAGGCCGAACAGCAGGGCCACGAGCACGATCGTCAGGAGCTTCTTGCCCCACGTCGCCTCGCCCTCGGCGAGGTTGACCCCGTCGACGACGAGCGCCGCGACCCACAGGGCGATCCCGTTGATGACGACCTTGATGAGGAAGTTCTTCACAGGCGCAGTGTGTCAGGTGTGGCGCCGCCGGACCACGACATTCGCTCCGCCGGAGCGGGGCCCGGGACCGCGAGGGACCCTCGGGGTCGGCCGCTGGTCCGCCCTACAGTGGTCGCCATGACCGACGAGACCGCCCAGGCCGCCGCGACGACGGAGATCCCGTCGTCGCCCGAGCCCACCGGAGCCCCCCTCGACCCGGCCACCCCGGTCCGGCTGCGCGGTGTCATCGACGCGCTCCCGGCCTACACCCCGGGGCGCCCGGCCTCGGCGCCCGAGGGGGTCACGGCGTACAAGATCAGCAGCAACGAGAACCCCTTCCCGCCGCTGCCCTCGGTCCTCGACGTCCTGCGCGAGGCCGCGGGGTCGGTCAACCGGTATCCCGACATGGCGGTCACGGCCCTCACCGAGGCCCTCGCCGAGCGGCTCGACGTCCCGGCAGCCCGCATCGCGACGGGCCCGGGGTCGGTCGGGGTGCTCGGCCAGCTCGTGGCGGCGACCTGCGGCCCCGGCGACGAGGTCGTCTTCGCCTGGCGCTCGTTCGAGGCCTACCCCATCCTCGTGACCCTCTCGGGTGCGACCCCGGTGCCGGTGCCGCTCGGAGCCGGCGCCCGCCACGACCTCGACGCGATGGCGGCGGCGGTCACCGAGCGCACCCGTCTCGTCCTCGTGTGCACGCCGAACAACCCCACGGGCACCACCGTCGGCGCCGACGAGCTCGCGCACTTCCTCGACCGGGTGCCCGAGGACGTGCTCGTCGTCATCGACGAGGCCTACCTCGAGTTCGTCACGGCCCCCGACTCCCCCGACGCGCTGGCCGTGCACCGGGCCCGCCCGAACGTCGCGGTGCTGCGGACCTTCTCGAAGGCCTACGGGCTCGCCGGGCTGCGGGTGGGCTACGCCGTCGCCCACGAGCCGGTGGCCGCGGCGCTGCGCAAGGCCGCCATCCCCTTCGGTGTCAACGCCCTCGCCCAGGACGCCGCGGTGGCCTCGCTCGCGGCGGCCGACGAGCTCGAGGTCCGGGTCAAGGAGCTCGTGGCCGAGCGCGAGCGGGTCGTCGCGGCCCTGCGCGAGCAGGGCTGGGACATCCCCGACCAGCAGGCCAACTTCGTCTGGTTCGGGCTCGGTGACGACACCGCCGCCTTCGCCGCCGCCTGTCAGGAGGCCGGTCTCACGGTGCGGCCCTACGGCACCGACGGCGCCCGGGCGACGATCGCCGAGCGCGAGGCCAACGACCGGCTCGTCGAGGTCGCCGGCGCCTTCCTCGCGGCGCACCCCGCCCGCTGACCTGCGGTTCCTCGGGCCCGGGCCACCGGTTCCTGAGGACGTCGCGTTGACTCGGCGCCGCCACTGGGGTTGCGTGGTCGTGCATGACGGTCATCGGCTTCCACTGCTCGCACGAACAGATCTCCCCGGGACGGCTGCTGCGCGACGTCCAGCACGCGGAGCGCGCGGGCTTCACCGCGGCGATGAGCTCGGACCACCTCTCGCCGTGGTCGGCCCGGCAGGGGGAGTCCGGCTTCGCGTGGTCCTTCCTCGGTGCCGCGCTCGCGACGACCGACCTGCCGTTCGGCGTCGTCAACGCCCCGGGCCAGCGCTACCACCCGGCGATCGTGGCCCAGGGCATCGCGACCCTGTCGAGCATGTTCCCCGGGCGGTTCTGGGCCGCGCTGGGCTCCGGGGAGGCGAGCAACGAGCGGGTCACGGGGGCCGAGTGGCCGCGCAAGGAGGTCCGCGACGAGCGGCTGCGCGAGTGCGTCGACGTCATCCGCCGCCTCCTGTCCGGTGAGGAGGTCAACCACGAGGGCCTCGTCACGGTGAACCGCGGCCGCCTGTGGACCCTGCCCGAGAGCGTCCCCCCGCTCATCGGCCCCGCGGTCACGCCCGAGACCGCCGCCCGCCACGCCGACTGGGCCGACGGGCTCGTCACGGTGAACCAGCCGCTCGAGACCCTCCGCCGCGTCCTCGACGCCTACCGTGACGCCGGAGGACGCGGCGCGGCGCGGCTGCAGGTCCACCTCAGCTGGGCCCCGACCGACGACGAGGCGCTCGCCGTCGCCCACGACCAGTGGCGCAGCAACGTCCACGGGCCCCCGGTCGCGTGGGACACCGAGACGGTCGAGGCCTTCGACACGATGGCCGAGACGGTGACGCCGGAGCAGGTCGCGAGGGTCGTCAACGTCTCGTCCGACCCGGCCCGTCACGTCGCCTGGATCGAGGAGTACGTCGAGCAGGGGTGGGACGAGGTCTACCTCCACTTCGTCGGCCAGGAGCAGGAGGCGTTCATCGACACCTTCGGCGAGCACGTCCTCCCGCGGCTCGACCCGACGCCGCCCCCGCCCGCCGTCACCGACCGGCCGGCCGTCGAGCGCGAGGAGGCGACCCGATGAGGCTCAGCCAGACCGGGGACGTGTGGTGGAAGTCGGCCGTCTTCTACTGCGCCGACGTCGAGACCTTCCAGGACAGCGACGGCGACGGCGTCGGCGACCTCCGGGGGATGACCGAGCGCATCGAGTACCTCGCCGACCTCGGCATCACCTGCCTGTGGCTCATGCCGCTCTACCCCACGGCCGGTCGGGACGACGGCTACGACATCACCGACTTCTTCGGCGTCGACCCGCGCCTGGGCACCCTCGGCGACTTCGTCGAGCTCGTCCGCACCGCCCGCAGCCGCGGCATCCGGGTCGTCGTCGACTTCGTCATGAACCACACCTCCGACCGGCACCCGTGGTTCAGGAGCGCGCGCCGCAGCGTCGACGACCCGTACCGCCAGCACTACGTCTGGTCGGCCACCAAGCCCCGCTCCAGCGCGAAGGAGGTCGTCTTCCCCGACAAGGAGGACAGCATCTGGGAGCTCGACGAGAAGACCGGCGAATGGTTCCTCCACCACTTCTACCGGACCCAGCCCGACCTCAACGTCGCGAACCCCGCGGTCCAGGAGGAGATCGCGCGCACGCTGGGCTTCTGGCTCGAGCTCGGCGTCGCCGGCTTCCGCATCGACGCGGTGCCCTTCCTCTTCGCCACCGACACCTATCCCGGGTCGGAGCCCGGCGGGTTCGACCCGCAGCGCTACCTCAAGGACGTCCGCGACTTCGTGACCCGGCGCCTCGGCGACGCCGCCCTGCTCGGCGAGGTGAACCTGCCCTACCCGCAGCAGAAGGAGTTCTTCGGCGGGGCCGACGGCGACGGCCTCAACATGCAGTTCGACTTCATCGGGATGCAGCGCCTGTACCTCTCGCTCGCCCGGGAGGACGCGACGCCGCTGGCCGACGCGCTGCGCGAGCGGCCGCCGCTCGACGAGACGAGCCAGTGGGCGAACTTCGTGCGCAACCACGACGAGCTGACGCTCGACAAGCTGCCGATGTCCGAGCGCAAGGAGGTCTTCGCCGCCTTCGGCCCCGACCCCGGGATGCAGCTCTACGGCCGGGGCCTGCGGCGTCGCCTGCCGACGATGCTCGGCGGCGACGAGCGCCGGATCCGGCTCGTCTACTCCCTCATGTTCTCGCTGCCCGGGACGCCGACGCTGTTCTACGGCGAGGAGATCGGGATGGGCGAGAACCTCGACGTCGAGGGGCGGCTCGCGGTCCGCACCCCGATGCAGTGGGACGACGGCCCCAACGGCGGGTTCTCCACCGCCGCGAGGCGCCGGCTCACCCGGCCCCAGCCGACCGGGCTCTTCGCCCCGGAGCACGTCAACGCCGCCGCGCAGCGGCAGGACCCCGACTCCCTCTGGTCCTTCGTTCGCACCCTGGTGCGCCGCTACCGCCAGATGCCGCAGATCGGCTGGTCGGAGGTCGAGGTCCTCGACCACGACGCGCCGGCGGTGCTCGCGCACGTCGCCCGGTGCGAGGACTGGCGCCTGCTCGCCCTGCACAACCTCGGCGCGCAGGACGCCGAGGTCACCCTCGAGCTCGGCCGCGTCCCGGAGGGCTCGGTGCTGCGCGACGTCCTCGACGGGGAGGCCGACGCCGAGCTGCCGCCCTCCGGTCGCGTCGTGGTCCGCGTCGACGGGTACCGGGGACGCTGGCTGCGCGTCCTCGCGCCCGGGGAGCAGGCGTACGCCTGACCTCAGGGGGCGAGCTGCTCCGAGAGGGCGCGCGCGACGGGCCAGGCGCCCTCGGTCGTGTTCGAGGCGACCGTCCACGTGAGGCCCCGGCCGCGGTCGTGCACGCTCTGGAACGACACCCCGGCGTCGCTGCCGACCAGCGCCACGACCCCGTCCCGTGCGCCGAGGAGGAGCCCGAGGCCGTACCGGGAGCCGTCCGCGTCGGTGCCGCGGACGGTCAGGGCGTCGGCGAGGGTGGCCTCGGGCAGGAGGATTCCGGAGTCCAGCGCGCGCCAGAAGGCGGCGACGTCGGCGGTCGTCGTGTAGAGGCCGCCGTCGCCGGTGCCGACGACCGGGAGGTGGAGGACGTTGGTCCGCGGCCGGTCGCCCCAGAGGTACCCCGTGGCGGCGTCGGCGGGGAGCTCGTCGGAGCGGAGGAAGGCCGACGACGCCATCCCGGCCGGCCGGCAGACCCGCTCGAGCAGCAGCTCCTCGAACACGCGGCCGGCCACCCGGCCGGCCACGAGGGCCAGCACGACGAAACCGCTGTTGTTGTAGGTGGTCCGCGCCCCGGGCTCGAACACCTGGGGGTGGCAGTCGAGCACGCCGAGGTAGTCCTCCGTCGTCGTCAGCGTGTGCACCGGGACCGTCATCACGTGGTCGGTGACCTGCTCCATCGCCTCCTCGTCGACGTAGTCGCCGATGCCCGAGCGGTGGGTGAGGAGGTGCTCGACGGTGACCCGGTCGTCGACGAGCGGCAGGTCGGACCCGAGGACGTCGCGCACCCGGGTGCCGAGCGAGAGGGCCCCGTCGTCGACGAGCTGCAGGACGAGGACGGCCGTGAGCCCCTTGACGGCGCTCGCGGTCCCGAGCCGGGTCGACGTCGTCATCGCGATGCCGTGGCGGCGGTCGGCGAGCCCGTAGGCGGCGTCGACCTCGGTCACGCCGTCGCGGTCGACCCGCACGACCCCGGAGAAGCCGGTGGAGGAGGCGGCGGCGTCGACGGCGCCTCGCAGGTCCGCGGTGGGCGTCGTCATCCCCCGACCGTAGGCCCCCGGCGCCCGCCTGCCGTCGAGGTCCCGCGACATGCCGATGCCGAGGGCTGCGCGTCCGCATGTCGCGGGACCTCGACGAGAAGGGGCGCTCCGCGGCCTGCGACCTGCGGCTTGGGTGGAAGCGGACCCCCACCGGTACGGTGGGATCGACACCCGGCAGTGACCGTCGCCACACCCAGCACCAGCGGTCACGACGACCCTGCCGGCGGTCCGCTCGGTCACCACCGCAGCGTCCCGTCGGCCCGCGACGCGGCACCCGTCACCACGGAGGCCCGGAGAAGGAGTGCCCAGTGAGCGACAACGCAGTCGCCCCCCTCGAGACGGCGTTCGGCGTGGACCACCACGTGACGCGAGCCGAGGCCCCCGAGCGCCCCGTCCAGGACGGCGGCCCGGAGATGGTCCAGCTGCTCAACCCCGAGGGCGAGCGGGTGAGCCACGCCGACCACGACGCCGTCGTCGACGCCCTCTCCGACGAGGAGGTGCGCGGGTTCTACCGCGACCTCGTCCTCATCCGGCGCTTCGACGCCGAGGCCACCGCGCTCCAGCGCCAGGGCGAGCTGGGCCTGTGGGCCAGCCTCCTCGGCCAGGAGGCCGCGCAGGTCGGCTCCGGCCGCGCGATGCGCCCGCAGGACTACGCGTTCCCCACCTACCGCGAGCACGGCGTTGCCTGGTGCCGCGGGGTCGACCCGGTCAACCTCCTCGGGATGTTCCGCGGGGTCAACCACGGCGGCTGGGACCCCAACGAGAAGAACTTCCACCTCTACACGATCATCATCGGCGCCCAGACGCTCCACGCGACCGGCTACGCCATGGGCGTGCAGCGCGACGGCCACGTCGGCACCGGTGACGACGAGCGCGACACCGCCGTCATCGCCTACTTCGGCGACGGCGCGACGAGCCAGGGCGACGTCTCCGAGGCGCTCGTCTTCGCGGGCGTCAACAACAGCCCCGTCGTCTTCTTCTGCCAGAACAACCAGTGGGCCATCTCCGAGCCCAACGAGAAGCAGACCCGCGCGCCCCTGTGGCACCGCGCCCGCGGCTTCGGCTTCCCGGGCATCCGGGTCGACGGCAACGACGTCCTCGCGGTGTACGCCGTCACCAAGGCGGCCCTCGACGCCGCCCGTTCCGGCCAGGGCCCCACGTTCATCGAGGCCTACACCTACCGGATGGGCGCCCACACCACCTCCGACGACCCCACGAAGTACCGCGTCAGCGCCGAGGTCGAGGTGTGGAAGCACCGCGACCCCATCGAGCGCTTCAAGCGCTGGCTCACGACGACCGGCCGGGCCGACACCGACTTCTTCGACGCCGTCGACGAGGAGGCCGACGAGCTCGGCGCCGACGTGCGCGAGCGGTGCCTCACGATGCCCGACCCGGACGGCTCCGAGATGTTCGACCACGTCTACGCCGAGGCGCACCCCGTGATGGAGCGGGAGCGGGCCGAGTTCGTCGCCTACCAGGCCTCGTTCGAGGGAGGCCACCGATGAGCCAGACGACGATCGCCAAGGGCATCACGAGCGGCCTGCGCGCCGCGATGGAGAAGGACCCGAAGGTCGTCCTCATGGGTGAGGACATCGGCAAGCTCGGTGGCGTCTTCCGGGTCACCGAGGGCCTCCAGAAGGACTTCGGCGAGGACCGCGTCATCGACACCCCGCTCGCCGAGGCCGGGATCATGGGCACCGCCATCGGGATGGCGCTGCGCGGCTACCGCCCGGTGGTCGAGATCCAGTTCGACGGCTTCGTCTACCCCGCCTTCGACCACATCGTCAGCCAGATCGCCAAGCTGCGCGCCCGGTCCCTCGGGTTCGTCTCGATGCCGATCGTCATCCGGATCCCCTTCGGTGGTGGCATCGGGGCGGTCGAGCACCACAGCGAGAGCAACGAGGCGTACTTCGCCCACACCGCGGGCCTCAAGGTCGTCGTGTGCTCCAACCCGCACGACGCGCACTGGATGATCCAGCAGGCCGTCGAGACCGACGACCCCGTCGTCTTCTACGAGCCCAAGCGCCGCTACTGGGACAAGGGCGAGGTCGGCGACGGCCCCGACGGCCCGCTCGGTTCGGCCCGGGTCCTGCGCGAGGGCACCGACCTCACCCTGCTGGCCTACGGCCCGATGGTGAAGACCTGCCTCCAGGCTGCCCAGGCCGCCGAGGAGGAGGGCCGCAGCCTCGAGGTCATCGACCTGCGCTCGCTCTCCCCGCTCGACGAGGACGCCATCCTCGGCTCGGTCCGACGGACCGGCCGGGCCGTCGTCGTCCACGAGGCCTCGACCTTCCTCGGCCTCGGCTCCGAGATCTCGGCCCTCGTCACCGAGCAGGCCTTCCACTCCCTCGAGGCACCCGTGCTCCGGGTCGGCGGCTACAACGTGCCGTACCCGCCGAGCCGCATCGAGGAGGAGTTCCTGCCCGACCTCGACCGCGTCCTCGACGCCGTCGACCGATCGCTCGCCTACTGAGAGGGGTTCTCGCACATGGCTCTTCGTGAGTTCCGTCTGCCCGACCCCGGTGAGGGCCTCACCGAGGCCGAGGTCGTGACCTGGCACGTCAAGGTCGGCGACACCGTCAAGGTCAACGACGTCGTCGTCGAGATCGAGACGGCGAAGTCGCTCGTCGAGCTGCCCGTGCCGTTCGCCGGCACGGTCGCGGCGCTCCTCGTCGAGGAGGGCGCGACCGTCGAGGTCGGCACCCCGATCATCTCCGTCGACGACGGCCTCGGCGGTGCCCCCGCACCGGCCGCCCCCGTCGCCACCCCGGCCGCCGCGTCGTCCGCCTCCGCCACGGCCGCGCCGGCCGAGGAGATCGAGGAAGGGCTCATCGGCGGCACGACCTCCACCGGCCGCACCGCCGTCCTCGTCGGCTACGGCGTCAAGCAGACCGAGGCCAAGCGCCGCCCCCGCAAGGGCGCCGCGCCCGCCGTACCGGAGTCGACCGATCGGTCACGGCAGGGACAGCCGGAGGTGACCGGCGAGCCCGCTCGCGCGCTCGCCAAGCCGCCCGTCCGCAAGCTCGCCAAGGACCTCGGGATCGATCTCGGGTCGGTGAGCCCGAGCGGAGAGGGGGGCATCGTCACCCGCGCCGACGTCGAGGCCGCGGCGTCCGGCACGAGCGACTCCCCGGACTCCGACGTCGCGCCCGCCGCGTCCCGGTGGGGCCGCCCCACCGGGGGCGGGGAGCGCCGAGCCCCTGGCGCTGCCAGGGAGACGCGCGTCCCGGTCAAGGGCGTGCGCAAGATGACGGCTCAGGCGATGGTCGGGTCGGCCTTCACGGCGCCACACGTCACCGAGTGGGTCACCCTCGACGTCACCGCGACGATGGAGCTCGTCGAGCGCCTCAAGCAGGACCGGGAGTTCACGGACGTCAAGGTCACGCCCCTGCTCGTCCTCGCGAAGGCGATGCTCGTGGCGCTCCGGCGCAACCCCGAGGTCAACGCCTCGTGGGACGAGGCCGCCCAGGAGATCGTCCACAAGCACTACGTCAACCTCGGCATCGCGGCCGCCACCCCGCGCGGTCTCGTCGTCCCGAACGTCAAGGACGCCGACACGATGTCGATGCGCGAGCTCGCCGCGGCGATCGGGGCCCTCACCGCGACCGCCCGTGAAGGTCGCACGCAGCCGGCCGAGATGTCCGGCGGCACGATCACGATCACCAACGTCGGCGTGTTCGGCGTCGACGCCGGCACCCCGATCCTCAACCCCGGAGAGGCGGCGATCCTCGCGTTCGGTGCCGTCGAGCGGCGGCCGTGGGTCGTCACCGGCGCCGACGGCAGCGAGTCGATCGAGCCGCGCTGGGTCACCACCCTCGCGCTCTCCTTCGACCACCGCCTCGTCGACGGCGAGCTCGGCAGCCGCTACCTCGCCGACGTCGCCGCGATCCTGCGCGACCCGTCGCGCGGGCTCGTCTGGGGCTGAGGCCGCAGCGGCACCGCGGTGGCCAGCGCCGCGGTGCCGAGCAGCCCCACGTAGAACAGCGTCGCCCAGGTCCCGCGCGGGGTCGTGAGGGCGAAGCCGGGCCCGCCGACGGACTCCGCCGTCAGCAGCCACACCGCCAGCCCGCCGAGGAGGACGAGCGCGCAGACCGCGCGGGTCACGCCCCGGCGGGCGGCGAGGGCGTGGGCGCCGATGACGGCCATCGCGGGCACGCCGACGGCGCCACCGCCGATCCCCGACGCGAGGAACGCGTCGAGGTCGACCAGGCCCGGCACGAGGACGGCGACGAACAGCACCGGCGACCACACGAGGAGGCGGTGGGGCCGCCCCCGGCGCCGCTCGAGCTCGGCCCAGCCCAGCAGCGCGCCGACCGCGGCCCCCGGTGCGAGCACCCAGCCGAAGGTCCCGAGCCACGAGGCGGTCGACCCGTCGCCCACGACGGCGGCCATGAGCGCGCGCAGCGACCCCGCCCAGGCCAGGCCCGCCACCGCACCGACCCACGGCAGCGACCGCGCCGTCAGGCCGGTGCCGCCCCGGTGGACCACCGACGACGCCGCGACGAGCACGGCCATGAGCGTGGCGCCGAGGAGGCAGACCCAGGCGCCGCGAGGGGTGGTGAACGGCGCGGCCATCGTCCCGATGGCGGTGAGCAGGAGCATCCCCGCGACGGCGACGACGGCGGCGAGCACGCGGCCCGCCGACCACCGGCGACGCGACAGCGCCGCGCCCCCGGCCAGTGCCGTGGCCGCGACCATGAGGGCGCCGGACCCCTCGCCGGTGCTGACGAAGGCCCGCAGGATGGTCGGGTCGAGCAGGGCGGTGGCGAACAGCGCCGGCGACCACACGATCCCCCGCGGGAGGCCGCGACCCTGCGCGTGGCGCACCGCGGCGAGCGCGGTCAGCCCACCGACCGCCGCACCGGGGAGGAGGACGAGCACCTCCGTCGACCAGGAGAACACCGACGCGTCGCCGACGAGCTGCACCATCCACCCGCGCAGGCCGGCTGCCCACGTGACGCCGACGACCACCCCTGCCGCCACCCACGCGCGGCTCGACGACGCGGTCACGGCCGGTCCGATCCGTCTGTCGTCGCTCGGAGGGCGACGCCGAGCGCTGCGAAGAGGAGCATCCAGCCGATGATGGCGAGCCGGCCCCACACCATCGGCGCGAACAGGGCGGGGGTCATCGGGACGAACACCCAGATCCCGAGGGCGAGCGGCAGCCACCGGGCTCGGCCCGGGAACACCGGGCGGCGGGCCAGCCCCACCCCGGCCACGACGAGGCCGAGCCCGATCATCATCGACGCGACGCCGTAGAGGGAGCCGAGCAGCTGCCCGCGCGAGGAGTCGACGGTGATGCCGAGCCCGACGACCGCCACGACCGCCTCCATGAGGGTCAGCCCGACCATCCCGACCGCGCCGAGGCCGAGGCCGGCGCGGGTCGCCCGGGTGGCGACGGGTCGCGCCAGCACCCCCAGGGCGAGGAGCCCGGCGAGCAGGCCCAGGTGGTGCACGGTGAAGAACAGCTGGAAGGCGACGTGCGAGGTGGAGCCCAGCGGGTACGAGAACCGGTCGGCCGGGACCTCGCGCGGCCAGAGGGCGAGGGCGGCCCCGGCGAGGGCCCCGGTGACGCCGGCGGCGACGGTGAGGGTCCCGGCGAGGTGGACGCGGTCCGCCCGCTCGAGGGAGGGGGCGCGGTGCGAGGTCGTGGTCGTCATGCCGACGACGCTAGGGACGGCCCGGCCGGGCGCGCATCCGTGGGACCACTCAACCGCGCACCCGGGACGGCGAGGGTGATCCGTCGGTAGGGTCGCCGCCATGGACGGCGCCGGCACGAACGGTGCGAGGGACCGACCGGTCGACCCCCGCCTCGACGAGGCACGTCGCCGGCACGCGGCCGGTGACGTCGCCGCCGCCTGGCAGGTGTGCGCCGCCCTGGCCGTGCAGGCCCGGATGGCCGCCGACACGGACCTGCTCGCCGACGCCGCGCTCGTGCTCCGCCGGCCCTCCGACCCGACCCTGCGGGCGCGGGTGCACGCCCTCGCGGTCGAGGCGCTGGCCCTCACCCCGTCCGACGACCCGAGGTGGGTTCGACTCGAGGCCCAGGTCGCGGCCACCCGGGACACCCACCACGCCCCGCTCACCGACGTCGACCCGGCCGACCTCACCGACCCCGAGACGGCCTTCCTGGGGCTCCAGGCGCGGATCGCCGACCTGCAGAACCCGGCCCACGTCGAGGAGCGGCTCGCGCTGGCCGACCGGGCCGTCGGGCTCGGCACCGCGACCGGGGTGCTCGAGTACGCGGCGTGGGGCCACCGCTGGCGGATGGACGCCTTCGCCGAGCTCGGCCGCCCGGTCGAGCTGGCCGCCGAGCGAGCGACCGTCCAGCCGCTGACCGAGACGCTCGGTGCCGACTGGCGGTCGTGGTTGCTCCTCACCCGGGCCTCGTCCCGCCTCCTCTCCGGTGACTTCGACGAGGTCCTGCGGCTCGTCGACGAGGCCCGCGACGTCGGAGGCCCGGCGAGCACCGCCGACTTCTTCCACCTCGTCTTCGCCTCCGAGGTCGCCGGATGGACCGGCGCGCGCGCCGCCGAGGTCGCGCTCGAGGTCGCCCGTGCCACGCAGGACCTCCCCTTCCTCGCGCGGATCTGGCTCGCCGAGGCGCTCGAGGCGGCCGGTGACCGCGAGGGGGCGCGCGCGGTGTGGACCGCGCTGCGCGGCCACGTGTCCTCGATGCCGCAGGACGCTCCGGAGCTGCTCATCGCCTCGGTCGGTGAGGCCGCCCTGTGCGAGGTCTTCTCCGACACCGAGGTCGCGGCAGGGGTGTACGACCGGCTGCTCCCCCACGACGGCCGGTTCGCCATCGGCCTGGCGCACGCGCCGCACCACGGACCGGTCGCCCTCGCCCTCGGCCGGCTCGCCCTCGTCCTGGGCCGGGTGGAGGACGCCCGGCGTCACCTCGGGTCCGCCCTCGTCGACTGCACGGCGCTGCAGGCCCTCCCGCACGCTGCCCTGGCCCACCTGACGCTCGCGCGGTCGTTCGGCGCCGGCA
This sequence comes from Oryzobacter terrae, assembly GCF_042756445.1. Taxonomy (GTDB): domain Bacteria; phylum Actinomycetota; class Actinomycetes; order Actinomycetales; family Dermatophilaceae; genus Oryzobacter; species Oryzobacter terrae. The sequence goes on along the minus strand of NZ_CP170578.1, from coordinate 1,981,029 downwards.
CGCGCGGCCGCAGCGAGCACGGCGCCGCGGCCGCCGACCTCGCCGGGCGGGTCGGCGCCACGGTCGTCCTCGACGCGGCGGCGGCCCTCACCGCCACCCCCACCGGCGACCCCCGGCTCACGGCGCGCGAGCGGGAGGTGGCCGACCTCGTCGCGGAGGGCCTGACCAACGGGGCGATCGCGGGCCGGCTCGTCCTCTCGGAGCGGACCGTCGAGAACCACGTCGCCCATGTCCTGCACAAGCTCGACCTGCCCACCCGGACCGCGCTCGCCGTGTGGGCACGCACCCGGGACTGATGGGACTGCGGGACGGGCGGTGGCCCGGTGCGCACGGATAGGGTCGAGCGATGAGCGAGCCCACCGGAGTCGTCTTCCCCGAGGTCGAGGGGCGGCGCTCCACGGGAGCCACCGGACGCGGGGTCGTCGCCGAGGCGCTCGCCCCGGTCGACCCGGTCGGCGCCGCGGCCGCACACCGCGAGACGAACTGGCGCAGCGGGTACCTCACCCACTTCCGCCGGCTCGTCGAGGCCGGGCTCGCCCGCCCCGAGGACGCGCGCGCCGTCGCGGAGGCCGGCCTGGCGTCGGTGCACGAGCGGATGCGGTGGCGCGACCCCGACGGCCGCGAGGTCCGCCTGGCCGCCGCCCTCGGCGGGGTCGTCGGCAGTCCTGCCGACCGGCTGGCCACCGAGGTCGTCACCGGGTCGGGACGCCCCGACACCGCCCTCACCCTCCCGTACCGGGGGAAGCGGCTCGCGGGCGACGACCTGCGCCGCCAGCTCGACACGTGGGTCGCCGACGGCGTCGTCGAGCCGAGCCTGCGCGAGGCGGTCACGTCCGTCCTCGAGAACCCCGAGTGGCTGCGGCTCGAGGGACGCACCGTCGTCGTCCTCGGAGCCGCGGCAGAGATGGGGCCGCTGCGGGCGCTGCTGCGCTGGGGCGCCACCGTCGCCGCCGTCGACCTGCCCCGGCCCGACCTCTGGGCGAGGGTCCTCGACGAGGCCCGCACGGGTGCGGGGCGCGTCCTCGTGCCGGCGGGCCACGGCACCTCCGCGCTCGCCGACCGAGCGGGCGTCGACCTCGTCCACGACCTGCCGACGGCCACCGGATGGGTTGCCGGCCTCGAGGGCTCGCTCGTCGTCGGCAACTACGTCTACGCCGACGGCGCCACCAACGTCCGGGTCAGTGTCGCGGTCGACGCCCTGACCCGCACCGTCCGCGAGGCGCGGCCCGACACCGCCCTGTCCTTCCTCGCCACTCCCACCGACGTCTTCGCCGTCCCGGGTGACGCCGTCGCCGCGAGCGTGCAGGCCTACACGCAGCGACGCACCTCCAAGGTCCTGCGGGTCCCCCTGCGCACCCTGTCGGGCGGCCGGCTGCTGCGCCGCAACTACCTCCCCGGCGAGGACCCCGGCATCAACGACTCGGTCGTCCTCCAGCAGGGACCCAACTACCTGCTCGCCAAGCGGATCCAGCGCTGGCGGGCGACCACCGCGCGGGCCGAGGGCGCCGACGTCTCGTTCAAGATCGCCCCGCCGACCCGGACGAGGTCGGTCCTGAAGAACCGGGCCCTCGCGGCCGCCTACGCGGGAGCGCACCGCTTCGGCGTCGAGGTCTTCGAGCCCGGGACGGCCAACACCCTCATGGCCGCCCTCCTCGTGCACGACCTCGTTGAGGGCGCTCCCGCGCAGGAGCACCCCTGGCAGGACGAGGCCTGGGCGGCCGCGCACGGCGGCCTGTGGCGCTGCGCCTACGACCCGCGCAGCGCCCTCGGGCTCGCGGCCCTCCTCGGCGCCGCCTCCGCCCGTCCCTGACCCTCGCCCCCCGGCCCCGAGTGCCGACGTGGTCGTCGGGGCGACCACCTCAGCACTCGCGGCGACCCGTCATGATGGGGGGATGAGCGCCCCGTCCTCGATGCCGAAGCGTCCGTCCGACCCCCTCGACCTCGTCGACGTCGACGGCCTGCTCACCGACGACGAGAAGGCGATCCGGGCCTCGACGCGTGCGGTGTGCGCCGAGCTCGTCGACCCCCACGTCATGGAGTGGTACGAGAGGGGCGAGCTGCCCGTCGTGCGCGAGCTGGCCCGCGAGTTCGGCAAGGTCGGCCTCCTCGGCATGCACCTCGAGGGCTACGGCTGCGCCGGCACGTCGGCCGTCGACTACGGGCTGGCCTGCCTCGAGCTGGAGGCGAGCGACTCCGGCATCCGTTCGCTCGTGTCGGTCCAGGGCAGCCTCGCGATGTTCGCGATCCACCGCTTCGGCACCGAGGACCAGAAGCAGGAGTGGCTGCCGCGGATGGCCGCGGGCGAGGCCATCGGCTGCTTCGGCCTCACCGAGCCCGACCACGGCTCCGACCCCGCCGCGATGCGGACGCGGGCCCGCCGCGACGCTGACGACTGGGTCCTCACCGGGGGCAAGACGTGGATCACGAACGGTTCGGTCGCCGACGTGGCGGTCGTCTGGGCCAACGCGGGAGAGGACCACGGCGGGATCCGTGGCTTCGTGGTTCCCACGGACACACCGGGATTCAGCGCCCACACGATCCACCACAAGATGTCGCTGAGGGCGTCGGTCACCGCCGAGCTCACCCTCGACGAGGTCCGCCTCCCCGCCGAGGCGGTCCTGCCCGACGTCCAGGGCCTCAAGGGACCGCTGGCCTGCCTCTCCGAGGCCAGGTACGGCATCGTCTGGGGGTCGCTGGGCGCGGCCCGCTCCTGCCTCGACGCCGCCCGCCGGTACTCGATGGAGCGCGTCCAGTTCGGCCGCCCCGTCGCCGGCTTCCAGCTGACCCAGGCCAAGCTCGCGACCATGGCCGTCGAGCTCCAGCTCGGGCAGCTGCTCGCCCTCCACCTCGGCCGTCGCAAGGACACCGTCGGGCTGCGCCCCGAGCAGGTCTCGGTCGGCAAGTACAACAACGTCTCGAAGGCCATCGAGATCTGCCGCACCGCACGGACCGTCCTCGGCGCCAACGGCGTCAGCGGCGAGTTCCCCGTCATGCGGCACGCCAACAACCTCGAGTCCGTCCTCACCTACGAGGGCACCGTCGAGATGCACACCCTCGTCATCGGCCAGGCGCTCACCGGAGAGTCGGCCTTCCGCTGATGCTGTCCGCCTACGCCCCGCTCTTCCGGGTTCCCGGAGCGCTGCCCTTCATCGCCGGAACGGCCTTCTCGCGCACCGGTGGCGCGATGTTCGGTGTCGCGGTGATCGTCATGATCAGCGAGCGCCGGGGGTCCTTCGGCCTCGCGGGGGCGGTGTCCGCCGTCGGCCTGGCCGTCCTCGCGGTCGCCGGGCCGGTCCTCGGGCGGCTCGTCGACAAGTACGGCCAGCGGCGGGTGGCCGTCCCGTTCGTCCTCCTGTCGGCGGTCACCTGCGCCGGCGTCGTCGCCTGCTCCGCGACGGGGGCCCCCGCGTGGACCCTGTTCGTCCTCTACGGGCTGAGCGCGATCCTCCCCGAGCCCGGGCCGATGTCGCGGGCCCGCTGGGCGCACATCTTCCACGACGAGCCCGAGCGGCTCCACACCGCGATGGCCTTCGAGCAGGTCGCCGACGAGGCCTCCTTCGTCCTCGGGCCGGTGCTCGCCGTCCTCGTCTCGACCCTGTGGTTCCCCGAGGCCGGGCTCGTCCTCGCGACCATCCTCTTCACGGGCGGGTGCGTGGCCTTCCTGTCGGCCCGCGCCACCGAGCCGCCCGTCGTGCCCCACGGTGACCGCCCCGGCGGCCTGGCGATCCGCCGGCCGGGCCTCCTCGTCGTCGCGACCGCCCTCGTCATGACCGGCGTCATCTTCGGCGCGAACGAGGTCATCGCCGTCGCGTTCGCGAAGGAGGAGGGCAGCACGAGCTTCTCGAGCGTCATCCTCGGCGGCTTCGCCCTCGGGTCGACGATCGCGGGCATCGTCTTCGGCACCAAGGTGTTCGCGACGAGCCTCACCCGGCGCCTCGCGATCGCCGCGGCGGCGATGTTCGTCCTCGAGGTCCCGGCGCTGTTCGCCGGGGGCCTGTGGCCGCTCGCCGTCGTCATGGTCGTCGCGGGGTCGGCGACGGCCCCGATGCTCATCACGAGCCTGTCGCTGGCCCAGAAGCTCGTCCCCAAGGCGCTCGTCACCGAGGGCATGGCGGTCGCCGTCACCGGCATCCTCATCGGGATCTCGGGGGGTTCGGCCGTCGCCGGCTGGGCCATCGAGGCCTGGGGCGCCCAGCGCGCCTACGCCGTCCCCGTCACCGCGGGCGCCCTGGCCGTCGCGATCATCCTCGTGCGCTACCGCCGCCTCGAGGACGCCGAGCTCGCCGGCACGGGCCACGACGCCCCACCGGTCCCCGCACCGGTCGAGGCCACCCCCACCCCCGACTGATTGCCCTCAGCCCACGCGAGAACGGGGGTTCGGCGTGGGCTGAGGGCAATCAGTCGGGTGGGAGGGGGTCAGGAGGTGGGGCTGAGCCAGGCGCCGGCGCGCATCACCGCGATGACCTCGAGCTCGTCGTCGAGGTGCACGAGGTCGGCCCGCCGTCCCGCGGCGAGCGCGCCGACGTCGGTGAGGCCGAGGACGCGCGCCGGGGTCGAGGACGACGCCTCGACGGCCAGGTCGAGCGGCACGCCGGCGACCGTCACGGCGTAGCGCAGGGCGCGGTCCATGGTCAGGGTGCTCCCGGCGATGGCGCCGCCGTCGGTGAGCCGTGCCACGCGGTCGCGCACCTGGACGGCGGCCGGACCGAGGACGTAGTCGCCGTCCGCCGCGCCGGCGGCGCCCATCGCGTCGGTGACGAGGGCGAAGCGGCCGGGTGTCGACGTCGCCGCCCAGTGCAGCACCTCGGGGTGCAGGTGGATGCCGTCGGCGATGAGCTCGACGACGACGCGACGGTCGCCGGCGAGCGCGAGGACGGGGCCGGGCTCGCGGTGGTGGACCCCACGCATCGCGTTGAACAGGTGGGTGCCGACCGTGACGCCGGCGTCGATGGCGCTGCGCGAGAGGTCGAACCGTGCGTCGGTGTGGCCCAGGGCGGCGACGACCCCGCGCTCGCGGAGCAGGCGGACGGTGTCGAGGCCGTGGTCGAGCTCGGGCGCGAGGGTCACCATCCGGACCGTCCCGTCGGCGGCGTCGAGGATGCGCACGACCTCCTCGCGGTCGGGGGCGCGCAGCAGGGCGGGGTCGTGGGCGCCGCAGTGCCGGCTGCTCAGCCAGGGCCCCTCGAGGTGCAGCCCGACGAGCTCGCCGGCGCGGACGAGAGGCGCGAGGGCCTTCACGTGCGACTCGAGGCGCTCGCTCGTGTCGGTGACGAGGCTCGCGACGAGCGAGGTCGTGCCGTGGGCGCGGTGCGTCGCGACGACCCGGGCCGCGTCGGAGGGGTCGCCGGTGGTGAACGAGGCGCCGCCGCCGCCGTGGCAGTGCTGGTCGACGAAGCCGGGGACGAGCGTCCCCGGGAGGTGCCGGGCGGCCGGCGCCGGCGGGGAGTGCCCGCCGGCGCCGGTGATCCGCTCACCGCTCGTCTCCACCCAGCCCGGCTCGACGGAGCCGGTGGGCAGGACGACGCGGTCGGCGGTGAGGATCACGGCTGGGTCAGCCCGAGCTGGTCGAGCCGCGGGAGCCGCCGGCTGCGGCGCGCTCGGCGTCGCGCTCGGCCGACGTCTGCACGTCGGAGTCGATCGCCACCGACTCCTCGCCCTCGGCCTCACGACCCGGCGTGCGCAGGTTCCACCGGCGGATGACGAAGCGGAAGAGCACGTAGTAGATCGCCGCGTAGATGACGCCCATGACGATGAGCAGCAGGGGCTTCTCGGCGATCCCGAAGTTGAGCAGGTAGTCGGTGAGCCCTGCGGAGAACCCGAACCCGTCGCGGATGCCGAGCGCGTTGGCGATCGCCAGGGACGTGCCCGTGAGGACGGCGTGGAGGACGTAGAGCGGCCACGCGACGAACATGAAGGCGAACTCGAGCGGCTCGGTGATCCCCGTGAGGAAGGAGGTGAGCGCGGCCGAGACCATGATGCCGCCGACGGCCTTCTTGGCGGCCGGCTTGGCCTCGTGCCAGATGGCCATCGCCGCGGCCGGGAGGGCGAACATCATGATCGGGAAGAAGCCGGTCATGAAGGCGCCCGCGGTGGGGTCGCCCGCGAGGAAGCGGTTGATGTCGCCGTGGACGACGTCGCCGCCGGCCGGAGGCTGGAACTCGCCGAGGATGAACCACGGCACCGAGTTGAGGATGTGGTGCAGGCCGAGCGGGATGAGGAGGCGGTTGAGGGTGCCGTAGACGAACCCGCCGATGATGTTGTTGTTGCCGACCCACTCGCCGACCGCCGTCAGGCCCGCGTCGAAGGCGGGGTAGACGAGACCGAGCAGGACCGCGAGGACGAGCGTCGCGAACGCGGTGATGATCGGGACGAAGCGCCGGCCTCCGAAGAACGCGAGGTAGGTCGGCAGCGAGATGCGGTGGTAGCGCTGCCACAGCCACGCGGCGATGAGGCCGCAGAGGATGCCGCCGAGCACGCCGTAGTTGATGAGCTCCTGGTCCTCGCCCTCGGCGGGGGCGCCGAGGATGAACGGCGAGATGGCGTCGCCGACCCCCTTGAAGACGAGGTAGCCGACGACCGCGGCCAGCGCGGTGGAGCCGTCGGCCTTCTTCGCGATGCCGATGGCGACACCGACCGCGAAGAGGAGCGGCAGGTTGGCGAAGAGCGCGTTGCCGCCCGCGAAGAGGACGGCGGCGACCTTCTCCCAGCCGAGGCCGTCGGCCCCGAGCATGTCGGGGGCCCCGAACCGCAGCAGGAGCGCGGCGACCGGGAGTGCGGCGATCGGGAGCATGAGGCTCCGACCGAACTTCTGGATCGGCGCCAGGTTGAGGCGCTTCTTGCCGGACTCTCCGGCGGTCGCGTCGACGGTCGTCATCGCGTGTCCTTTCGGTGGTGGTGGCGCATGGAGCTGTCGAGGGAGACGTGCAGCTGGTAGCGGTCGCCGCGGTAGTGGCTGACCGCGCGCTCGAGCGGTCGGCCCCCCGAGCTGCCGCGGCGGTCGAAGGCCATGACGGGAGAGCGGACGGCGACGCCGAGGTGGCGGGCGAGCCGCTCGTCGGCGACCTCGGCCCACACGGTCTGCTCGGCCGTGTCGACCGCGACCCCGTAGGCCTCGGCGAAGATCGTGTAGAGCGACCCGGTGAGGTCGTGGGAGACCAGGCCCGGCAGGAGGTCGGCGGCGTACCAGGCCGACTCGAACGCCATCGGCTCCCCGCCGGCGAGCCGGACCCGCTCGAGGCGCCACGCGTCCTCGCCGGCGTCGAGGCCGAGGAAGCGGGCGACCTCGGCCGGGGGGACGGCGGCGTCGGCGCGCACGACGCGGGTCGACGGCTCGAGGCCGCGCCGCCGCATGTCCTCGGTGAACGAGGCGAGGTGGAGGTGCGACTCGACCCGGGGCCGGGCGACGAAGGTGCCCTTGCCCTGGACGCGGCGCAGGAGGCCCTCGGTGATGAGCGACTCGATGGCGCGGCGCACCGTGGCGCGCGAGACGCCGTAGGTCTCCATGAGGTCGCGCTCGGAGGGGATCGCGGTGTCGGGCTCGAGGTCGGTGGCGCACATCGCGGCGAGCACGTCGCGCAGCTGCACGTGCTTGGGCCTCGACCCGTCGGTGATGCGACGGGCGGCGACGGCGGTGTCGGCCACGGGTGCTCGGTCCCTCTCGACGGCGGTGGTCCCAACTGGTACGGTCCAGTGCGTACCAGTGGAGAGGATGCACCCCCGCGACGCCGCTGTCAACCACCGGCACTGGCACCGCAGGCGCGCCTCGGCGAGACTCGTCGACGACGACGACCACCCCGGACCGTCCCGGAAGGACAACGAGATGAGCAGCAAGGCAGAGCAGATCCTGGCGGGCCTCGGCGGCGCCGACAACATCGTCGAGATCGAGCCGTGCATTACCCGGCTCCGCACCGAGGTGCACGACCCGTCGAAGGTCGACGAGGCCGCCCTCCGGGCCGCCGGCGCCCACGGGGTCATCGCGAGCGGGTCGGTCGTCCAGGTCGTCGTGGGCCCCGAGGCCGACAACATCGCCGAGGACATCGAGGACCTGATGTGAGCGAGGTCCTCGCTCCCGTCGCGGGCCGGGTCCGCCCGCTGTCCGAGGCGCCCGACGCCGTCTTCGCGGCCGAGATGGTCGGCTCCGGCGTCGCCATCGACCCCGACGGCGGCCCGTCCGAGGCGGTCTCACCGGTCGCCGGCACCCTCGTCAAGCTCCACCCCCACGCCTACGTCGTCGTGACCGACGACGGCACCGGCGTCCTCGTCCACCTCGGCATCGACACGGTCAAGCTCGACGGCGCCGGCTTCGAGCTGCTCGTCGAGGAGAAGTCGCGGGTCGAGGCCGGGCAGGCCGTGACGCGGTGGGACCCCACCGACGTCGCCGGGCGCGAGCTGAGCCCGATGGTCATGCTCTGCGTCCTGGACACCAAGCCGGGGACGGTGTCGAGCGACCGGCTCGGCGACACCGTCACCGCGGGAGACGTCCTGTTCCGCTGGCCGGCGGAGGCGTGACGGCACCTCGCGTCTCGGCGCTGCTGCTCGACCTCGACGGCACCCTCGTCGACTCCGAGCCCATCCACCGCGAGGGGTTCGCGGCCTGGTACCGCTCGCGGGGGTGGGAGTACACCGACGAGGTCGCCGCGACCTTCATCGGACGCCGGGCCGACGACGTCTTCGCGACGGTCGATGGCCCGTGGACCGGGCTCGACCCGCGGGAGCTGCTCGCCGAGGCGGTCGCCGCGATGCCCGCCGACCGGCTCCCCGACCTCGTCGCCGGGGCCGAGGAGGCCCTGCGCCACGCGACGGGCCTCGGCGTCCCGGTCGCCCTCGTCACCTCGGCGAACACGGCGTGGGCCGAGAAGGTCCTGGCGCGGATCGGTGGCCTCGACCACTTCGCCGCCCGGGTGACCCGCGACGACATCGACGTCGGCAAGCCCGACCCCGCCTGCTACCTCCTCGCGTGCGAGCTGCTCGGGGCCGACCCGGCGGGGGCCCTCGCGTGCGAGGACGCCCCCAACGGCGTGCGCTCGGCCGTGGGCGCGGGGGTCGGCACCGTCATCGGGATCACGACCTCGTTCCTCGGGGCCGAGCTCGAGGCCGCCGGGGCCCACCGCACCGCTCCCGACCTCACCTCCGTGCCCCACCTCCTCGGCTGACCCCACCCGCCGCCACGTTCCCGCCCGATGCGAGAACCTCCGGTGGGGCACCCCGAAGGTCGGGTGCTCCACCGGAGGTTCGGGTGTGACGGGTCAGTGCGGGGCGGCCGCGGGGGCGTCGGCGCCCTCGGCCGTGGCCTCCTGGCTGTTGTAGCCCGCGCTCTTGCGCAGCTCGACGTGCGGGAGGAAGAGCATGACGAGGAAGCCGAAGACCATGACCGACGCGCCGACGAGGAACACCGAGTCCATCGCCTCCGAGAAGCCCATGAGGAAGGGCTTCGCCAGCCGGTCGTCGAGGTCGTTGAGGAACGAGCTGTCCTGCAGCACACCGGTGGTCGAGCCGCCCGACGCCTGGAGCTGCTGGGCGAAGGCCGCGTTGGCCGGCTCGCGCAGCGCCGCCTGGAAGTCGGCGGTCGGGACGGCCTCGCGCACGGCGGTGGCGATCTTCTCGGACGCCTGCGAGAACAGGATGGAGAGGAAGACCGCGGTACCCAGCGTGCCGCCGATCTGACGGGTGAAGGTGGCCGTCGAGGTCGCGACCCCGATCTGCTGCGGCGGGACCGCGTTCTGCACGGCGAGGGTCAGCGGCTGGAAGTTGAAGCCCAGCCCCAGGCCGAAGGCGACCATGACGACCATCGTCTGCCACAGCGGGGTGTCGAACTCGACGTAGTGGAAGACGAAGAGCGACACCGTGAGGAGCCCGGCCCCGATGATCGGGAAGATCCGGTAGCGGCCGGTGCGGCTGATGATCTGCCCCGACAGGACCGAGCCGGCCATGATGCCGAGGGTCATCGGGAGCAGGAGCAGGCCGGCCTCGGTGGGCGTCGCGCCCTTGACGATCTGGAGGTAGAGGGGCAGCGCGGCCAGCCCACCGAACATCGCGACGCCGATGAGGATCGAGGCGACCGACGAGACGCCGACGGTGCGGTTGCGGAACATGGCGAGCGGCAGGATCGCCTCGTCGCCCATCCGGGCCTCCTGCGCGAAGAACGCGATGGCCGCGAGGACGCCGACGACGTAGCAGGTGACGGCGCTGCCCGAGGTCCAGCCCCACTCGCGGCCCTGCTCGGCGACGAGGAGGAGCGGCACGAGCGAGACCGACAGCAGCGACGCGCCGAGCCAGTCGATGCGGTGGTCGAGGCGGGTGTGGCGCAGGTGCAGCGTCCTCGACACGACGAGGAGGGCGATGATGCCGACCGGCACGTTGACGAGGAAGACCCAGCGCCAGCCGGTGACGCCGAGGATCGAGTCGGTGCCGGCGAGGAAGCCGCCGACGACGGGGCCGAGCACCGACGAGGTGCCGAACACGGCGAGGAAGTAGCCCTGGTACTTGGCGCGCTCGCGCGGCGGGACGATGTCACCGACGATCGCCAGCGCGAGGGAGAACAGGCCGCCGGCGCCGAGGCCCTGGACGGCGCGGTAGACCGCGAGGGTCCCCATCGAGGTGGCGAAGGTGCACAGCACCGAGCCGACGACGAAGATGCTGATCGCCGCGACGAAGAGCTTCTTGCGCCCGTAGATGTCGCCGAGCTTGCCGTAGAGCGGCGTGACGATCGTCGAGGTGATGAGGTAGGCCGTCGTCGCCCAGGCCTGGTGCTCCAGGCCCTTGAGGTCGTCGGCGATGGTGCGGATCGCGGTCGCGACGATCGTCTGGTCGAGCGCGGCGAGGAACATCCCCGTCATGAGCCCGATGAGGATCGTCACGATCTGTCGGTGGGTCAGCTGTCGGTCGTCGGTGGTGGCGGTCATCGGGTCAGGTCCTTCTGGTGAGCTCGGCGAGGGAGGCCTCGAGGTCGGAGGCGAAGTGGCGCAGGTGCGCGCTGAAGGTGGCGACGTCGTCGTCGTCCCAGTCGGTGAGGAGGGAGCGGATCCAGCGGTCGCGGTCCTCGCGGATGCCGTGGAGGAGCGCCTCGCCCTCGGCGGTGAGGGTGAGGGCCTGGGCGCGGCCGTCGTCGGGGTCGGGCCCGCGGCTGACGAAGCCGAGGTCGACGAGGGTGCTCACCTGGCGGCTCACCGTCGAGACGTCGGAGTGGAGCCGCTCGGCGAGGGCCGAGACGCGCAGCGAGCCGGCCTTGAGGTTGAACAGCAGCGGGTAGGCCATGGGGTCGACCTGCGGGTGGCGCCGCGGGGCGTGCTGGCGCACGACGTGGAGCAGCTTGACGACCCGGACGAGGTCGTCGCCGAGGGCCAGGGTCGGCGTCGCCGCCCGGGTCTCCGCGGGGTCTGGCATGAGGGTCCTCCGTTAAGTTGCTTGAGACATGCAACCGTATGCGCCGGGGCGGGCATTCCCGAAACCGCCGACGTCATCCTTCGACAGCCGGCCGGGGCGGGGGCGGTCCTCAGACCGAGCGGGCGTGGAGGTGCTGGAGGAGGTGGGCGGAGAACCGCTGTCCCATGAGGGCGACGACCCCCTTCATCCCGGTGGTGACCGCCGGGCGCAGCAGGCCGGGCACGGGGAGCTCGACGGTGATGGCGAGCGAGGTCTCGAGGCGGGTGTGCTCACCGCGGGGCTGCAGCGCGTACCAGCCCTCGACCCCGGCGCCCTCGTGCCGACCGGGCGCGGGGTCGTGCGTGAACTCGATCCGGTGCGGCTCGTCGAAGGTCATCCGCTCCCGGAAGGTGAACGAGTAGCTCGACCCGAGCACCGGGACCTTGGTCATCTCCCACACCCAGTGGTCGTCGCCCTCGGGCAGCACCCGGTGGAGGAACGGGGTGAAGCGGGCGAGGAGGTCGGGGTCGGTGAGGACCTCCCACACGTCGTCGATCCCGGCGGTCACCGTGGCGGCTGACCGGTTCGACGTCGAGAAGGTGCCCATCACCCGACCCTAACCGCAGGTCACCGGCGGACCCTCCGGCTCAGGGCGTGATGGCCATCGCCGCGAGGACGCGGCGGGCGACGTCGACGTCGCCGCTGACGACGACGTGGAGGTCGTCGGGGTCGCGGCGCCCGCCGACGAGGCGGCCGGCGACCTGGGTCGACATCGTCAGGGTGGTCGTCACGACGTCGGGGTGCTCGTCGGGGTCGCCGGTGAACAGCGGCACCCCGAGCGCGCGGCCGTCGCGCTCCTCCACCCGCACGCCGACCCGGGCCGCCGTGGGGCCGGTCAGCTCGACGACCACGGCGTTGCCCGGCGGCACCTCGGCCGTCCTCGCCACGATCCTCGGCAGGGCCTCGACGAGGGAGGTCATCGCGATGGACGCGGCGGCGCCCTCGAGGCCACCGGGCCGGCCGAGCGCCTCGCGCAGGTCCTGCTCGTGGACCCACACGTCGAAGGTCCGGATGGCGAGCAGCTGCGGCCACGTCGTGCGGCCGAACGGGCCGTCGACCTCGCGGGCCTCCCACCCCTCGTCGGAGGCGAAGAAGGCCAGGCGCTCCTCGAGGCGCTCCTCGAGCTCGTCGAGGACCTCCTCGAGCGAGCGCTCGCGCCGCGCCTCCACGAACTTCTCCATGAGGGCGCCGAAGTCGTGCCGCACGTGGGCGTGGGTGCTCACGTCGAGGTCGGGCGTCGGGTCGCCGGCCGTGAGTGCCTCGGCGCCGGCGACGTGGGCCACCTGGTCGTGCACGGTCCACCCGGGGCAGTCGGTGGGCAGGTCGGCGTCGCCGGGCCGCGTGGTGCGCCCGAGGTCGATGACGTTGCGGACGGCCCGGGACCACGCGTCGACGAGGCCGGCCGGGTCGGTGGGCGCCGGGGGGTGCACGGGCATGCGGTCACAGTACCTACGCTGGTGGGCATGGCCACCCGCGAGCACCCGTCGCTGTCGCGGCCGCTCGGGATCGCCGTCGGGGCCGGGCTCGTCGCTGCCGTCGTGGCCGCCGTGACGACGGGAGCGGTCGCCCCGCTCGACCTCGCCGACCCCGGTCCGGTCGTCCGCTGGGGCCTGCCGCTCGTCTCGACCGTGGCGACGCTGGCCGCCAGCGCGACGGTCGGGCTGCTCGGTCTCGCGGCCTTCCTCGTGCCCGAGCGGACGTCGACCGAGCGCCGGGTGACGGCCACCCGCCACGCGGCCCGGGCGGGGTCGCTGTGGGCGGCGGCGGCCCTGCTCGAGGTCGTGCTGACCTTCGCCTCGCTCGCCGGGACGCCGCTCTCCAGCCCCGACCTGCCGAGCCAGCTCCTCTCCTTCACGTGGACCCTCGAGACCACCCGGGTGCTGCTCATCAGCGCGCTCGTCGCGGTGGTCGTCGCGGTGTCGGCCGCCTTCACCACCCGGCGGGCGCCGATGGCGTGGCTCGCCGTCCTCACCCTCGGTGCGGTCGTCATCCTCGCGCTGACCGGTCACGCCGCGGGGTCCTCGAGCCACGAGGACGCCGTCAACTCGTTGGGGGTCCACCTCGTGGGGGTCGTCGTGTGGGTCGGCGGGCTGGTCGCGCTCGTCGCGATGCGCCGCGGCCTCGGCTCCGACCTGGGGGCCACGGTCGCGCGGTACTCGACGGTGGCGCTCTGGTGCTTCGTCCTCGTCGCGCTGACCGGGCTGCAGCAGGCGTGGATCCGGCTCGGCTCACTGGGTGCGGTGGCCACCTCGTACGGCGCGATCGTCGCCCTCAAGACCCTGGCGCTCGTCGTGCTCGGCGCCCTCGGCTGGCTCCACCGCCGCTCCATCGCGACCCGGCTGGTGGCCGACCCGGGCGACGGGCGGGCGTTCGCGCGGCTGGCCGTGGCCGAGGTCGCGGTCATGGGACTGGCCACCGGCCTCGCCTCGGTGCTCGCCCGCTCGGTCCCCCCGGTGCCCGACGCCCCGCCCGCGCCGAGCCGCATCCTCGAGCTGACCGGCTTCCCCGACCCGGGCCCGATGGCGGCCGCCCAGTGGTTCACGGCGTGGCGGGTCGACTGGCTGCTGCTCGGGATCGCCGTGCTGGCCGTGGGGCTCTACCTGGCCGGAGTGGTCCGGCTGCGGCGCCGGGGCGACGTGTGGCCGGTGTTCCGGACCGTGTGCTGGGTGCTCGGCTGGGCGCTCTTCGTCTGGGCGACCTCCGGCGGCCCCGGCATCTGGGGCCGGGTGCTGTTCAGCGTCCACATGGTCATGCACATGGCGGTCGCGATGATCGTGCCGCTCCTCCTCGTGCCCGGGGCGCCGCTGACGCTGGCGCTGCGGACCCTCCGGGCGCGGCCCGACCGCACGTGGGGGCCGCGCGAGGTGCTGCTCCAGGTCGTCCACTCGCGGGCGATGCAGGTGGTCGCCAACCCCGTCGTCGCGGCGGCGCTGTTCTTTTTCAGCCTCGCGATCTTCTACTGGACCGGCCTGTTCGAGCTCTCGCTGACGACCCACACGGGCCACCTGCTCATGCTCGCCCACTTCCTCCTCACGGGGTACCTGTTCACCTGGGTGCTCGTCGGCATCGACCCCGGTCCGCCCCGGTGGTCGCCGCTCATGCTCCTCGTCATCCTCTTCGTGACGATCTCGTTCCACGCGTTCTTCGGGGTCAGCCTGACCGGGTCCGAGCAGCTGCTGGCGCCCGACTTCTTCGGGCAGCTCAACCTGCCGTGGGGTCCGGTCCCGCTCGCCGACCAGCACCGGGCGGGCGAGGTCGCCTGGGGGATCGGCGAGGCGCCCACGCTGGTGCTCGCGGTGGTCGTGGCCGTGCAGTGGTTCCGCCGCGACGCCTCCGAGACCCGACGGCTCGACCGGCAGGCCGACCGCGACGGCGACGCCGAGCTCAAGGCGTACAACGAGCACCTGCGCCGCCTGCGCGAGGGCTCCGACTCCCACTGACGCCCCGCCCCCGGCCGGCCGCCCCTTCCCGTGCCGGCCGCCCCCTCCCGGCCGCGTGCCCCCCTGTCCGGCCGCGTGTGCTCAGGTGGTCGCTGGCACCGCCACCTGAGCACACGCGCCGCGTCGGCCCGGCCGCGTGTGCTCACGTGGTCGCCCGGACCGCCACCTGAGCACACGAGGCGTGGGGTGCGGGAGGATGAGGGCATGCGCATCGCGGTGGTCCAGCTCGCCTACGGCGACGACGAGCCCTTCGACGCCCGGGTCGACCGGGTCGCGGGCATCGTCGCCGGGCTCTCCGGTCACGACCTCGTCGTCCTCCCCGAGCTCTGGGCCCCCACCGGCTTCGGCTACCAGGGCTGGGCCGACGAGGCGCAGCCGCTCGACGGTCCGTGGTCGCGCGCCATGGCCGACGCCGCGCGCTCGGCCTCGGTCGTGCTGCACGCGGGGTCCTTCGTCGAGGAGCTGGACGACCCCGGGCCCGACGGCCACGACCTCGCGAACACCTCGCTCGTCCTCGGCTCCGGCGGGAGCACGCTGGCGGTCTACCGCAAGATCCACCGCTTCGGGTTCGGTGCGGGAGAGCCGAGGCTGATGGAGGCCGGCACCGACGTCGTCGTCGTCGACCTCCCCGACGGCATCGGCGGGACCGTCCGCACCGGGCTGTCCACCTGCTACGACCTGCGATTCCCCGAGCTGTACCGCCGCCAGCAGGAGGAGGGCGCCGAGCTCTTCGTCGTCCCGGCGGCCTGGCCCGCGGCGCGGGTGGGCCACTGGACCCTCCTCGGCCGAGCGCGCGCCATCGAGAACCAGGCCGTCGTCGTGCAGGGCAACACCGGCGGGACGCACGCCGGCACGGCGATGGGCGGGTTCAGCCAGGTCGTCGCAGCGATGGGGGAGGTGCTCGGGGAGGTGGCCCACGCCGGCGAGGCGGTGCTGTCGGTCGACGTCGACCTCGCCGCGACCACCGAGTACCGCCGCGCCTTCCCCGTCCTCCCCGACCGCCGCCTCTGACCTCTGGCCGCCCCGCACCCCGTCGCGTGTGCCCAGGTGGTCGTCCGGACAGCCATCTGAGCACACGCGACCGGTGACCTGCGGCGCGTGTGCTCCAGTGGTCGCCGGGGCAGCCACGTGAGCACACGCGACGGAGTCACGCGGCGAGGCGGGGGACGCCCAGCGCCATGAGGTCGCCCACGACCTCCAGGGGTTCGTGCCTCAGCTCGGCGGTCGTGCACCGGATGACGACCCTCCCCGGAGTCGTGAGTCGCCGCTGGCGCTTGACGTCGAGGCCGTAGCTCACGAGGTCGAGATGGGCGCCTCCGTCCACCTCGAGCACGAGGACCCGGCCGTCGGGAAGGTCCCACTCCGCATCCGTGAAGCGGACCCTCCCGGAGCGGTCCCGTCGCCGGGTCTGGCGGCGTGGAGGCCGGATCCCCCAGGACCGGCAGAGGCGCACGAGGTCGACCTCGCCCATCGAGTGCGAGCCGCCGGCCACCTCTCCCAACAGCTCCCGGATGAGCGGGGCCCTCCGCAGGGGTCGCAGGAGCCGGGTCCACTCGGCGAGCCGCTGCGTCGTCGTGAGGCGTAGCTGGACGGTGGCCACCACGGCGCCCAGGGCGGTCCGCTCGCTCGGCTCGTCGGCGGCGAACATCAGTACTGCCGGTTCGAGGCGGCAGGTGGGGATCCCGGCCCGGGGGGCGCGAAGCAGGGCGGGCGCCCGACGGGTCCGCGTGTACGAGATGCCGTCGACCGGTGCGAACGACAGCTCGTCGTCGACGAGGACCGTCACGAGGTCGCGGTCCCACCCCCGCAGCCCGTGCAGCGCCGCGGCGGTCAGCCCTCCGATCATCGCGCTCGGGCCGGCGTGGGCGACAGCGGTCCACATCAGCTGCTGTCGGGAGAGCGGGCCGGTGGTCGTCGTGTACACCGAGTGGGTGCGCTCGGCCCAGCGGTCGGCCCGCAGCTGGTTGCGCACGAAGGCACGGGAGACCCCGAGCTCGCGCAGGTCCCGCTCGCAGAGCACCCCGTGCTGCCGAGCGGCCCGCTCCTCCCACTGCTCCGCCACGGCACGAGTCTCGCCGGGAGCGCGTCATCGCCCGAGGAGTTCTCCACAGGCCAGCCGCGTGTGCTCGAGTGGTCGCTGGGGCAGCCACCTGAGCACACGCGCCGGAGAGCACGCAGCCGCGTGTGCTCGGATGGTTGCCGGGGCAGCCACCTGAGCACACGCGCCGGAGAAGGTCTGGGAGGGTGGGGGGATGGACGCCGTGGTTCGTGAGCTCGTCGAGGCGCTGCCGGAGGGGGTCGTGACGACCGACCCCGACGCCCTCGAGAAGTACCGCTTCGACTGGACGCACGACGCGACCGCGGGCACCCCGATGGCCGCGGTCCGGGCCGAGCGCGCCGAGCACGTCCAGGAGACCCTGCGCTGGGCCACCCGCCACGGCGTCCCCGTCGTGCCCCGAGGCGCGGGGTCGGGCCTGAGCGGCGGTGCGCTCGCCGTCGACGGCGGCGTCGTCCTCAGCCTCGAGCGGATGCGGGCCGTCGAGATCGACACCGCGAGCCGGGTCGCCGTCGTCGAGCCGGGCGCCCTCAACGTCGAGGTCAAGAGGGCCGCAGCGGCCGAGGCCCTCTGGTACCCCCCGGACCCCAGCTCGTTCGAGATGTGCTCCATCGGCGGCAACATCGCGACCAACGCGGGCGGCCTGTGCTGCGTCAAGTACGGCGTGACGACCGACTACGTCCTCGGCCTCGACGTCGTCCTCGCCGACGGCACCCTCGTCACGCTCGGTGGCAAGCGGGTCAAGGACGTCGCGGGCCTGTCCCTCCTCAAGCTCTTCGTCGGCTCCGAGGGCACCCTGGGCGTCGTCACCCGGGCGGTCCTGCGCCTGCTCCCCGCCCAGCCCCCGGCCGCCACCCTCGTCGCGACCTTCCCCACCGTGGCCGCCGCGGCCGCCGCCGTCATCGAGCTCGGCCGCACGACGCGGGCCTCGATGGTCGAGCTCATGGACCACGCGTCGGTCAACGCCGTCGAGGACTTCCGCCCCATGGGGCTCGACCGCGACGCCGGCGCCCTCCTCGTCATCCAGAGCGACGCCCCGGGAGCCGCGCGCGCCGAGGAGATCGCGGCCGCCACGACCGCCTGCGAGGTCGCCGGCGCCAAGGAGGTCTTCGCCACCGACGACCCGGAGGAGGGCGAGCTCTTCGTCCAGGCCCGCCGCCTCCACTTCCAGGCGATCGAGTCGCGCGGAACGGTGCTCCCCGAGGACGTCGGCGTACCCGTGCCTCAGCTGCCCGCGCTCCTCGAGGCCGTCGCCGCCATCGCCGAGCGGCACGACGTGGAGATCCCGATGGTCGCGCACGCCGGGGACGGCAACACCCACCCGGCGATCATCTTCACCGCGGGTGACCCCGACGCCGAGCGCCGGGCCCGCCTCGCCTTCGACGACGTCATGGCCGCCGCGATCGCCCTCGGCGGCTCGATCACCGGCGAGCACGGCGTCGGGCGCCTCAAGGCCGGCTCCCTCGAGGCCCAGCTCGGCCCCGACGTCATGGCCCTGACCCGCCGCGTCAAGGACGCGCTCGACCCCCAGGGCATCCTCAACCCCGGCTCGGTCCTCGTTTCCTGAGGACGTCCGCGCACCGTCCGTGGACGTCGGCGTGCCGCCGGGGGCACACTCGAGGAGGACCCCGTTGCAGGGGCGGGGACGTCAGGAGGCTCGTCATGTGGTGGATGTG
Source organism: Oryzobacter terrae (assembly GCF_042756445.1). GTDB lineage: Bacteria > Actinomycetota > Actinomycetes > Actinomycetales > Dermatophilaceae > Oryzobacter > Oryzobacter terrae. The sequence goes on along the minus strand of NZ_CP170578.1, from coordinate 1,962,436 downwards.
GCTCGTCGCACTGGCCGTGGTCCTCGCGGGGGTGTACGTCATGGAGCGGCGCCGGGGGACGCAGGGTGAGGAGGTGGCGGAGGACCGTCACCTCAACCGGCCCGACATCCGCGGCGGCGGCGGCTTCTAGGGCGGCCACACCGCGGCGCGCGGCTCCCGGGCCTCGACGGCGGCCCGGCGACCCGTCATGCTGGTGCTCCGCACCCACCCCCGTGGGTGGGAGGGGGAGGGCGCCGTGCCGACGACCATCGGTCTCGTGACCACGGGCCTGCTCGTGCTCCTCGCTGTGGTGGGGCTCGTCCTCTACGTCCGCCAGGTCCGGGCCCGCCGGGCCCGCCGGACCAGCCGGACCAGCCGGACCAGCCGGACCGAGACCCCCCGGCGCCCCACGACCGGGGCGCCGTTCGAGGAGGACGCCGCCGCGAGCCACCAGGCCCACCGGTTCCAGGGACCGGGGAGCTGAGGCCGCCGTGTGGATGTTCGTCACCATCGTCGCCGTCATCGTCGTCGCTGCCGTCCTCGTCGACCGGCGTCGTCGCGCTCCGCGCACGCGCGGGTCCGGGGACGACACCTTCCGCGACGCGAGCTACGGCGAGGGCCCGGCGACGGGCCAGGCCATCCGTCGAGGCGACGACGGCGGCTGGGGCGGCTGACCCGCACCGGGTTCACCCCGAGCGCCCGCGAGCCCACCTGAGAGACACACCAGAACATTCGACACACGTTCAACTCCGCAGGTGAGCGCGCGGGAGTATGGTCATCGCGACCGCCGACCCCGACCCCACGGAGGAACTCATGTACATCGGTCTCGGCATCGTGCTCATCGTCATCGGCGCGATCCTCGCCTTCGCCCTCAACGTCGACATCCCGGGTGTCGGCGACGACACCCTGGGCTACATCCTGATGATCGCCGGCCTCGCCGCCATCCTGCTCTCGTTCGCCATGCGCGGCCGCCGCCCCGGCGCCGTCACGACGACGCGCGAGAGCCACGTCGACCCCGCCACCGGCACCCGGGTCGACCGCACCGACATCGACCCGCGCTGACCCGGCGCCGGCGGAGCCGCTCCCCGAGCGGCCCCACCGGTCCCGGCCGACGCGAACGGCCCCACCCCCGCAACCGGGAGTGGGGCCGTTCCTCGTGGTGACCGAGCCGGGAGCGCGCTTCGTGGCAGCGCGCCCGACCCGGGGTCAGGACCTCAGAACGCCGACTCGGGCACGTCCATGAGGAGGGAGTCGGTCGCCTCGGCGACCGCGCGCTCGGCGGACAGGCGGGGGAGGACCTGGCGGGCGTAGAACTGCGCCGCCGCGACCTTGCCCTCGTAGAAGTCCTTGTCCCTGCCGGACGCCCCGGCGGCGAGGGCGTCGAGCGCCACCGCGGCCTGGCGCAGCAGCAGCCAGCCGACGACGAGGTCACCGGCCGCGAGGAGCAGCCGGGTCGTGTTCTGGCCGACCTGGTACAGGTTGTCGATGTCGCCGCCGTTGCGGACGTCGGCCTTCATCAGCTCGCCGACCATGAACCCGAGGATCCCCTGGACGTCCTCCATGCCCTGGCCGAGCAGCTCGCGCTCGCGGTCGATCCGGCCCTCGTGGGCGCCGAGGTCCTTGGCGAACTCCTGGATCTGCGTGGAGACGAAGGTCAGCGCCTGCCCCTTGTCGCGCACGATCTTGCGGAAGAAGAAGTCGAGGCCCTGGATCGCCGTCGTGCCCTCGTAGAGGGTGTCGATCTTGGCGTCGCGGACGTACTGCTCGACCGGGTAGTCCTGGAGGAAGCCCGACCCGCCGAAGGTCTGCAGCGACTCGGTGCCCAGCAGCACCCAGGCGCGCTCGGAGCCGAGACCCTTGACGATCGGGAGCAGCAGGTCGTTGACCCGCGTCGCGATGTCGGCGGCCGACCCCGGCTCGAAGGTCTCCGAGCCGCTCGCGAGGAACTCGGCGTCGACGATGTCCTGCTGCGTCGCGGTGAAGAGGACGAGGGCGCGCAGGCCCTCGGCGTACGCCTTCTGGGTCATGAGGGAGCGGCGCACGTCGGGGTGGTGCGTGATGGTGACGCGCGGCGCCGCCTTGTCGGTCATCTGGGTGAGGTCGGCGCCCTGGACGCGCTCCTTGGCGTACGCGAGCGCGTTGAGGTACCCGGTCGACAGGGTGGCGATCGCCTTGGTGCCGACGAGCATCCGGGCGTTCTCGATGACGTGGAACATCTGGGCGATGCCGTCGTGGACGTCGCCGAACAGCGTTCCGACAGCGGGCTTGTCGCCGCCGAAGGTGAGCTCGCAGGTCGTGGAGACCTTCAGGCCCATCTTCTTCTCGACGTTGGTGACGTAGACGCCGTTGCGCTCGCCGAGCTCACCGGTCTCGAGGTCGACGTCGAACTTCGACAGCACGAACAGGCTCAGGCCCTTGGTGCCGGGGGCCGCGCCCTCGGGACGGGCGAGGACGAAGTGGACGACGTTGTCGACCATGTCGGACTCGGCGCTGGTGATGAAGCGCTTGACGCCCGTGAGGGTCCAGGTGCCGTCGTCGTTCTGCACGGCCCTGGTGCGGCCGGCGCCGACGTCGGAGCCGGCGTCGGGCTCGGTCAGCACCATCGTGCAGTGCCAGCCCTTCTCGACGATCCAGCGGGCCATCTTCTTCTGGTCCTCGTTGCCGAGCAGGTGCATGAGCTTGGCGAAGGAGTAGGAGGCCGCGAACATCGCGAGGGCGGGGTTGGCGCCGAGGAGCATCTCGTTGACGGCCCAGCGCAGGCTCGGCGGGGCCACCGTGCCACCCAGCTCGGCGGGGACGTCGATGTTCCAGAAGCCGCTGTCGCGGTAGGCGTCGAACGAGGCGCGGAAGGACGCGGGCATCGTGACGGCCTGGGTCTGCGGGTCGTAGACCGGGGGGTTGCGGTCGGCGTCCTGGAAGGACTCGGCGAGCTCGTTCTCCGCCAGCCGCGAGACCTCCTTGAGCATCTCGCGGGCGGTGTCGGCGTCGAGCTCCTCGTAGGGGCCCGAACCGAGGACGTCGGCGCGGCCGAACACCTCGAAGAGGTTGAACTCGATGTCGCGCAGGTTGCTCTTGTAGTGGCCCATGGCCGCAGTCCTCCTGGGTGGCGAGTGAGCGCTTGCTTACCAGTGTGCTACCCACCGGTAACAAAAGCAAGGGGAACGGCTCGGCGCTCCCCCGGAGGGCCCGGACCGTGCGTGGCATGCTCGGCGGGTGAGCATCATCCCCGTGGCGCTGCGCCGGCCGGTCGTCGCGCGCGACACGAGCGAGCACCACCGGGTCGCCACGCCGCTCGAGCTGCTCTTCGACCTCGTCTTCGTCGTCGCCGTCGCGAGCAACGCGGCCGAGCTGCACCACGGCCTCTCGGCCGCGCACTACGGCACGGTCGGCGGCTACCTCATGGCCTTCTTCGCCATCTGGTGGGCGTGGATGAACTACACGTGGTTCGCCTCGGCCTACGACAACGACGACGTCGTGTTCCGGCTGCTCACCTTCGTCATCATGTCCGGCGCGCTCTTCCTCGCCGCGGGGGTCCCCGACCTGTTCGCGGACGGGTCGTCGGTGACCGCGGTGACGGGCTACGCGGTCATGCGCTTCGGGATGGTGGGGCTGTGGCTGCGCGCGGCGGCCGGCCACCCCGAACGCCGCCGGACCGCGCTCTGGTACGCGGGCGGCATCGCCGTCGTGCAGGTGCTGTGGATCGCGCGGCTCTGGGCCCCGGAGGCGTGGTGGGTGCCGACGTTCCTCCTGCTCGTCGTCGCCGAGCTGCTCGTGCCCGTCCTCGCCGAGCGCACCCACGGCTACACCCCGTTCCACCCGCACCACATCGTCGAGCGCTACGGGCTGCTCGCGATCATCGTCCTCGGCGAGGTCATCCTCTCCTCGGTCCAGGCGGTGCAGGGCGTCATGGCCGCGCACGAGGACACCGCGGCGTCGGGGGGCCACGTCGCGCCCTACGCCGCCGAGCCCGGCGGTGGCGCCGCGGCCCTGTCCGGCGGCATGGCGCCCCTCGTCCTCGGCGGCCTGCTCATCGTCTTCGCGCTGTGGTGGACCTACTTCTCCCGCGACCACGTGCGCGCCATCGAGGAGGGAGGTCGCTCGGTGTGGGTGTTCGGGTACGGCCACTACCTCGTCTTCGCGGGGATCGCCGCCGTGGGCTCGGCCATCGCGGCCGCCGTCGACGTCGTCCAGGGCGACGCGGAGGCCGGCACCCGACCGGTCGCGCTCGCCCTGGCCCTCTCGCTCGGCGTCGTCGCCCTGACCCTGTCGGCCCTCCACGCCCTCGGCGACCACGAGTCGGCGCGCACCATGGTGCCCGCCGTCGCCGCCACGGCTGCCTGCCTCGTCGTCGCCCTCGTCGTGCCCTCGATGGGGACGGCCGTCCTCCTCATGGGGCTCGTGCTGGCGACCCTCGTGGCCCACCGCGTCTGGTCGACGCGAGGTGCCCTCGACGGCGCGGAGGCGGTCCGATGACGACGCCCGCCGAGCGCTCCGTCGTCGACCGGGCCCGCCGCCTCGTCGAGGAGGGGCACGTCTGGCAGGCGCGCGACCTCCTCGAGGAGCACGTCGCGTCCGAGCGGGACACCGAGGCGCTGACCGCCCTCGGCGAGGTGCTGCACGCCATGGGCGACCTGCCGCGAGCCGGCGCGGTCTGGTTCGCGGCAGGGGCCAAGGGGCCCGAGGTCGACGGTGCCGTGGCGGCGTGGCGCGAGCAGACCGGCGAGGACTTCGTCGCCATGTGGCGCTCCCTGCCGGCCTCGGCCCGCAGGGAACCGCGTCCCCGCCGGATCGAGGCCCTGCGCGAGCGGGCGCGCTCCGCCCAGGGCGCGGGGGCCGACTCGCAGGACGGGGGCGACGAGGGCCGGGAGCGCGCCGACGTCCCCGACCTGCCCGACGACGAGGCCGAGGGCGTCGACGGCGCCTGGCTGACCGCGTGGGTGCTCGCCGTGCTCTTCGTCGTCCTCGCCGTCATCGGCTTCGTCACCGTGCTCGGCTGGGTCGTCCCGGGATGACCCCGGGCTGACCCGGGTCGGCGCGGGCCGCGGACCGGGCCGGTCAGTAGCAGCCGGTGACCGTCGCGGCGAGCATGTCGACGTTCTGCTTGAGCGTCGTCGTCGACTCCTTGCCGTTGACGACGAAGGCGAACACCTTGACCCGCCCGTCGGCGCCCTTGGTGAAGCCCGAGAGCGCGACGACGTCCGCGAGCCGCCCGGTCTTGGCCCACAGCCTCCCCGCCGCGCACTTGGACTGGGTCGTGACGAAGCGCTTCGAGGACGCCGACAGGGTGCCGGTGCGACCGGCCGTGGGCATGCCCTCGGCCGAGCGCAGCGGCCACAGCTCGGGACGGCTGGTGTCGACACCGCGGTCGACGACCTTGGCGAGCTGGACGGCGCTGATCCGGTCGGCACGCGAGAGGCCGGAGCCGTCGTAGAGGGCGGCGGCGCTCAGGCCCTGCTGGCCGAGGACGAGCGCCTGGGCCGAGCGCGCCCCGGTCCAGGTCGACCCCGTGCCCTTGGCGACGCCGACGAGCTTGTGCAGCGACTCGGCGATCTCGTTGTCGCTGACGAGCAGCATCCGGTTGACGGTCGTCGACAGTGCGGCGCCCTGGGAGCTGGCGAGCACCGTGGCCGTGGGGGCGGCGTCGGTGCGGCCGTAGTAGCCGGCGGCGGTGATGCCGTAGGCCTTGAGCCGGTCGCGGAAGTAGCGGCCGACGTCGGCGCTGGTGTCGGAGGAGTCGCGCTGGTCGCGGACCAGGCCGCGCACGGCGGTGATCGAGTCGGGCACGTAGCTCGTCTTCCACCCGGTCGCGAGGGACGGGGTCGGGAAGACGTCGTCGTCGACGTACACGCGGACCGGCGCGACGGTGAGGCCGCGCTGGGCCAGCACGGAGGACACCGTCCCGGCCATCGCGTCGAGCTGGGCGCTGCTCAGGCTCGGGTCGCCCGACCCCTCGATGACGACCCGGTCGGTCGCCGACCCGTCGACCACCCTGGTCGTGAAGCGCTTCGTCGGGCCGAAGACCGTGAGGGCGTTCGAGGCCGTGACGAGCTTGTTCGTCGAGGCCGGCATGAGGGCGGTCGTGCCGTTCTTCGACCACACGAGGTGGTTGGACTCCGCGTCGATGACCGCCCCGGAGAAGGCGGTGCCGAAGCGCGCCGTCGTCGCGCGGGTGGTCAGCGCGGCCTTCATCCGGAAGTCGGCGGAGGTGCCCGCGTAGGTGCCGACGAACCCCCGGCCCGAGCTGGAGGTGACCGGGGCGGGCGAGCCCGTCGCGGCGTTCGCGGTCCCCGTGGTGCCGGCCAGGAGGGCGGCGGCGGCCAAGGCCGCGAGGACGGCGGTCACCCTGGCGTCGGCTCGGTGGGAGGTGGTGCGTCGGACCATGGTGCGTCGGACGGTGGTGCGCATGACAGGGGCCCCTCGGGTGCTGGTACGGCTGTGACCAACGGTGCCCCTGCGACGTCGGTTGCTGACGCCGAGGGTAGCCCCGGGGGGTACCCGGTGTCCCGTGCTCGCGCCGAACGGTCCGTTCGGGTGAGTCCTGCGGCCCGCGGGGCGCACCCCCGACCCGGGTCAGGCGAGGGTGAGCGCCCAGCCGAGGCACGCCGCCGCGACCACCGACGCGACGACGCGCACGAGGTTCCAGCGCACCCACGTCGCCTCCTCGAGGGCGGCGCGCGCGGTCGTCGCGGCGTAGCGCCCGTCGCCCCCGGCCATCCGCTTGAGGGCGTCGTTGCGCGGCAGGTGGACGGCGGCCGTGACGACGGTGCCCACGAGGTGGAGGACCAGGGCGGCGAGCACCCACCACCGCGACGGGTCGCCCCAGCCGGTCGCGAGCGCCGCGGCCGTGCTCACGGGTGCGCCGAGGAAGGCCGTCGCGATGAAGACCGGGTTGACGATGGAGCGGTCGAGCGCGTCGAACATGGCGACGGCCGGCTCGTCGGGCAGCAGCGTCATCGCGGGCATCACGGTGTGCGCGTAGAGGAGGTAGACCCCGGCGAGCAGGCCACTCGTCAGCGTCGCCGCGACGAGGAGGACCTGGGTCAGCACCATGCCCCGAGGCTAGCGGGGCGGAGGCCCGGTCAGCCTCTGGGCGTCCTCACGACGCTTGTGCTGGATGTCGACGCAGATGCCGAAGACGACGACACCGAGCAGCGACAGGCGGACGGCCGAGGAGGCGGGGACGTAGGCGAACGCGAGGACCGCGATCGTGAAGGTCATGAGGTAGACGAGACCCCAGAAGGTCCATCGCAGGCCTGCGACGAGGATTCCGGGAGTCATGGCCGGCGCGCCGGGGCCGGATCGGGAGGGCGGGGGGTCCGGGGACTCATGGTTCATCGTGCCGCCGCGCGGGGACGGGTGGGGGTTTGCGTCCCCACGGGCTCCGAACCTTGACAGGAGCCGGTGATGGGATCCCTCTCGAGGGGCTCTGAGCCGGTGACGGGAATCGAACCCGCGTGTCCAGCTTGGGAAGCTGGCGCTCTACCATTGAGCTACACCGGCGCGCCGGGTCGAGAACCGTCAGGTCCTCCCCGGCGCCGACACTCTAGCCGAACCCACGGGCCCCCCTCGACGCGCCCTGCGGGCTGCGGGAGGCCTGCCGGGTAACCTGCCCTCGTGCTCCTCTCCGACCGTGACATTCGCGCCGAGGTCGACGCCGGACGGGTCCGACTCGACCCGTGGGACCCGGCGATGATCCAGCCGAGCAGCGTCGACGTGCGCCTCGACAAGTTCTTCCGGCTCTTCGACAACCACAAGTACCCGGTCATCGACCCGTCGCAGGACCAGGCCGACCTCACCCGCCTCGTCGAGGTCGACCCGTCCGAGGGCTTCGTCCTCCACCCGGGCGAGTTCGTCCTCGGGAGCACCCTGGAGACGGTCTCCCTCCCCGACGACCTCGCCGCCCGCGTCGAGGGCAAGTCGAGCCTGGGCCGCCTCGGCCTGCTCACCCACGCGACCGCCGGCTTCGTCGACCCCGGGTTCACCGGTCACGTGACCCTCGAGCTGTCGAACGTGGCGACCCTGCCGATCATGCTCTGGCCCGGGATGAAGATCGGCCAGCTCGCCTTCTTCCGCCTCTCCTCCTCCGCCGAGAACCCCTACGGATCCGAGAAGTACGGGTCCCACTACCAGGGCCAGCGCGGCCCGACGGCCAGTCGGAGCTTCCAGAACTTCCATCGCGCCGACGTCTGAGGCCGGGACCGTGCAGGGGCAGGGACCGGTGGACACCCGGGCGGGCGAGCTCGTCGAGGTGCGGGTCACCGCGCCCGACGGCGAGACGGCCACGGCGCTGGCCCGCGCGCTCGTCGACGCCGGGCTCGCCGCCTGCGTCCAGGTGCTGCCCGGCATCACCTCGACCTACCGCTGGCAGGGCGCCGTCGAGGAGGAGCAGGAGCACCTCCTCCTCGTGAAGTCCACGGCGGCGAGGTTCGAGGACATCCGCGCGCTCGTCCGTTCCGAACACCCCTACGACACACCGGAGGTGCTGGCCGTCCCGGTCGTCGCCGCCGACCCGGCCTACGCCGCGTGGGTGGTCGACACCGTCGCGGGCGGCACCGGACCACCGGGGCCCGACCCGACCGAGGACGCGACATGAAGGAACCGAGCACCGGCGTGGCAGAGGACGCCGACGTGGAGGCCGACGGCGCGCCGGACGAGCCCGAGGTCGACCTCGAGCGAGAGCTCCTCGACCCCGACGGTGGCGGCGGCGCCGAGATCCGCGGCCACGTGCCCGCGGACCCGAAGGGCGTCGTCCTCGTGCTCCACGGTGGCGCGCAGTCGAGCCACGCTCCCGTGGCGTGGTGGCGCCTGGCCGTCGTCCGGATGGCGCCGTTCGCGGCCGCCGTCGAGCACCGCGGGGGCGACCGGATCGCCTCGCTGCGCCTGAAGAACCGGGTCCGTGGCTGGAACGGCCCGCGCCAGGACCCGCTCACCGACGCCCGGTGGGCCCTCGACCGCATCCGCCACGTCCTGCCCGGCGTCCCGATCGTCCTCGTCGGCCACTCGATGGGCGGCCGGGTCGCCCTGCGCCTCGCCGGGGAGCCCGACGTCGTGGGCGTCGCGGCCCTCGCGCCCTGGGTCGAGAGCGACTCGGTGCAGGCCCGCCCCGGGATGCCGGTGCTGCTCGCCCACGGCAGCCGCGACCGGATCACCGACCCGCGACGCACGGCCCTGCTCGCCTCGCGGCTCTACGACCGCGGCGTCGACGTCCGCAGCGTGACGATGGAGAACGACACCCACGCGATGCTGCGCGACGCGGGCGCGTGGCACCGGATCGTGCGCGACTTCGTCATCGAGGTGCTCGACCGAGGCCGAACCAGCTGACGACCCCGCCGAGGGCCAGCAGGACGGCGCACCACAGCATCGCGCCCCGGTAGCCGGCCGCCATCGTCTCGCGGCCGAGGTAGTCGTCGCCGGCCAGCCCGACGACGGCCGGAAGCGCCGCGACCGCGAGGAGCGACCCGGCCCGCGCGACCGCGTTGTTGACCCCGCTCGCGACGCCGGTCTCCCGGTCGGGCGCCGCGGCGAGCACCGCGGCCGTGAGGGGTGAGACGAGCAGGGCGAGCCCGAGCGAGAACACGACCATCCCCGGGAGGACGGTGAGCCACGACGGCGCGTCGGTCGCCGCGAGGAGCAGGAGGGCCCCGGCGGCGCAGACGAGGGGGCCGACGGTCATCGGCATCCGCGGTCCGGTGCGCTGGGCGAGGGCGGCCGCGCGGCTCGACAGGAGCATGAGGGAGATCGTGATGGGCAGGCCCGACAGCCCGGCCTCGAGCGCGCTCCATCCGGCGGCCTGCAGCTGGAGCACGACGAACAGCGACACCCCGCCGAGGGCGCCGTACACGAGCAGCGTCATCGCGTTGGCAGCGGAGAACACCCGGTTGCGGAACATGCCGAGGTGGACCATGGGGTGGCTCGAGCGTGACTCGACGACGACGAAGCCGACCGCGCACGCCACCGCGACGACCCAGGCCGCCGTCACCGCACCCCCTCCCGACTCGCCCGACGCCGTGAGGGCGTAGGTGGCGGCGCCGAGGGAGAGGACGGTGAAGCCGGCTCCGAGGACGTCGAACGCGCCGGTGGCGGAGGGGTCCCGGCTCTCGGGAACGGCGTTCCTCGTGAGGAGGACGACGGCGACGCAGAGCGGCACGTTGATCGCGAAGATCCACCGCCAGCTCGTGTGGTCGACGACCCAGCCGCCGACGACGGGCCCGAGGGCGCCGGCGATCCCGGAGAGGCCGGCCCACGTGCCGATGGCGGCCGCCCGGTCCTCGGGGCGGTACGAGGCCTGGATGAGGGCGAGCGCCCCCGGGGTGAGCAGGGCGGCGCCGACCCCCTGGAGGACGCGCAGCGCCACGAGCTGGCCCGGGGTCTGGGCCAGGGCGCACAGGGCCGACGCGACGGCGAAGGCCCCCACGCCGACGAGGTAGACCCGTCGCCGGCCGCGGCGGTCGCCGAGCGCCCCGCCGACGAGGACGAGCGACGCGAGGGCGAGGAGGTAGCCGTTGACGACCCACTGGAGCTGGGCGAGCGAGGCGTCGAGGTCGCGTCCCATCGTGCGCAGGGCGACGTTGACGACCGACCCGTCGAGGATGGCGACGCCCGAGCCGAGGGTGAGGCCCGCGAGCGCCCGCCGCCCCTGCACGGAGCGGCGGTCGAGGAACGCCGGGGCCTCGGTCACGGACCATGCGTACCACGCGGCGGGGACGGGTCGGCGACGTCGATGCAGGTCGAGGGCTCGACACGCAGGCCCGTGCGTCGGCCCTCTCGGCTAGGTTGGGAAACCAGTCGGAGACCTCCAGGGGGCCCCATGATCCGGTTCGATGCCGTGACCAAGCAGTTCCCGGACGGGACGACGGCGGTCGACGACCTGTCGCTCACCGCGCCCACCGGCAAGATCACCGTCCTCGTCGGACCCTCGGGCTGCGGCAAGACGACGAGCCTGCGGATGGTCAACCGGATGATCGAGCCGACCCGCGGCTCCATCACCCTCGACGGCCAGGACACCGGCCGGATGGACGAGGCCGAGCTGCGCCGCGGCATCGGGTACGTCATCCAGCACGCGGGCCTGTTCCCGCACCGCACCGTCCTCGACAACATCGCGACCGTCCCCCGGCTCCTCGGCTGGGACAAGCAGCGCACCCGCGACCGCTCCCGCGAGCTGCTCGAGCGCGTCGGCCTGGCACCCGAGCTCGGCGACCGCTACCCGACGCAGCTCTCCGGCGGGCAGCAGCAGCGGGTCGGGGTGGCCCGGGCGCTCGCCGCCGACCCTCCGGTCATGCTCATGGACGAGCCGTTCTCGGCCGTCGACCCCGTCGTGCGCGACCAGCTCCAGGACGAGTTCCTGCGCCTCCAGGGCGAGCTCGGCAAGACGATCGTCTTCGTCACCCACGACATCGACGAGGCGATCAAGCTCGGCGACCAGGTCGCGGTGCTCCGGGTCGGCGGGAAGCTCGCGCAGGTCGCCGAGCCCTCGTACCTCCTCGCCCACCCGGCCGACGACTTCGTCGCCGACTTCGTCGGGCGCGACCGCGGCTACCGGGCGCTGCAGTTCCAGCAGGCGCCCCGCCTGCCGCTGCGGTCCGAGCCGTCGGTCGTCATCGGCGAGGTCGCCGAGGCCCGCGCCGACTGGCTGCTCGTCGTCGACGACGAGCGCCACCCGCTCGGCTGGGTCGAGCCCGCCCGCCTCGGCGGCCGGGCCGTCACGCGCGACGACCTCCACCGCGGCGGGACCGTCGCTCGCGAGCACGGGTCGCTGCGTGGCGCCCTCGACGCCGCCCTGTCCTCGCCGAGCCGGCGCGGCGTCATCGTCGACGAGAGCGGTGCGCTGTGCGGCACCGTCCTCGCGCACGAGGTCCTCACCGTCATCGAGGAGATCGAGCGACCCGAGCGCGACGAGGACGACCCCGTGCACGGCGGCGCGGCCACCGTCGCCGGCGACGAGGCGCGGGCGTGACCTGGCTCGGCGACAACTGGCGGACGGTGCTCGACCTCGCCGTCTCGCACCTGTGGCTGGCCGTCATCCCCCTGCTCCTCGGGCTCGTGGCCTCGCTGCCGCTGGGGTGGGCGGCGAAGCGCTGGCCGCGGTCGTACCCGGCGATCCTCACCTCGACCGGGCTCCTCTACACGATCCCGTCCCTCGCGCTGTTCGTCATCATGCCGCTGATCCTCGGGACGAAGATCCTCGACCCGTTCAACGTCGTCGTCGCGATGACGATCTACACCGTCGCGCTGCTGGTGCGCACCGTCGCCGACGGGCTGCGGGCCGTCCCCGACCACATCGAGCAGGCCGCCACCGCGATGGGCTACCGGGGGGTGCGCCGCCTGGTCGGGGTCGAGCTGCCGCTCGCGGTCCCCGTCATCTCCGCAGGGCTGCGCGTGGCGTCGGTGAGCAACGTCAGCATCATCTCGATCGCGTCGGTGATCGGGGTCTCCCAGCTCGGTGACCTGCTCATCGACGGGTACAACCGGGTCATCTGGGGCGAGCTCGTCACGGGTGTCGTCGCGTGCGTCCTGCTGGCCCTCGTGCTCGACGCCGTCATCGTCGTCGCCACCCGGCTGCTCACGCCGTGGCGCGCGGCGCAGGGAGGACGCGCATGATCCCCTCGCTCGTCTCGTGGTTCACCGACCCGGCGAACTGGTCCGGGGAGGACGGCATCCCCGCCCGTCTCCTCGAGCACCTGCAGTACACGCTCCTGTCGCTGCTGGTGGCCGCCGTCATCGCGATCCCGCTGGGGCTGTGGGTCGGCCACACCGGGCGGGCGCGCTGGCTGGTGTCGCTGGCCAACTCGCTGCGCGCCGTCCCGACGCTCGGCCTCCTCTTCGTCGTGGCGCTGTGGCTCGGGCCGAAGATCCAGGGCGACCTCGCGTTCACGCTGCCGAGCATCCTCGTCCTCGCCCTGCTCGCCATCCCCCCGCTCCTCGCGGGGACGTACGCGGGCATCGAGGCCGTCGACCCGGCGGCGCGCGACGCCGCCAAGGGGGTCGGGATGACCGGTGCGCAGGTGCTGCGCCAGGTCGAGCTGCCGAACGCCCTGCCGCTGCTGTACTCCGGCATCCGCTCCGCCGTGCTGCAGGTCGTCGCCACGGCGACGATCGCCGCGTACATCGGGCTGGGCGGCCTCGGTCGCTATCTCATCGACGGCATCGCCCTCGGCGACTACGCCCGGGCCGCCGGCGGAGCGGTCATCGTCGCCGTCCTCGCGCTCCTCCTCGACGGGCTGCTCGCCCTCGCCCAGCGCCGCACCGTCTCGCCCGGCCTCACCGGGGCGGGCCGTCCTGTCGGTGGTCGGGGGAAGGATTCGCGCGACCGCGAGGTTGAGGCCGACGCCACCACCGACGCCAGTACGCGGGTGTCGGTGTCCCCCCGCTTCCCGGCCTGAGCCCGACGTCGATGTCGACCCGCCCCGACCACCACCGCCCACCACCGACTTGACCCCACGCAGGAAACCCCACCGCAAGCCCCGCGCCCACCACCTGAAGGGACCACTCCCATGAAGCGCAGAACCTTCGCCACCGCGATCGCGGCAGCCTCGATCCTCGGGCTCACCGCCTGCGGCGGTGGCAGCGACCCGCTGGCGTCCGACACCTCCTCCGGGACCGCCTCCTCGGCCGCCCCGGGCGGCGCCATCGTCGTCGGCGGCGCCAACTTCTCCGAGTCCACGCTCCTCGCCGAGATCTACGCCGGAGCGCTGCGCGCCAAGGGCGTCGACGCGACGACGAAGCCGAACATCGGCTCGCGCGAGGTCTACCTGCGCGCGCTCGAGGACAACTCGGTGCAGGTCTTCCCCGAGTACACCGGCGCCCTCGCCTTCAACTACGACAAGGCGTACACCGGCACCGACCCCGAGGAGGTCTACGCCCACGTCAAGGAGGTCATCCCCGACTCCCTCGTCGTGCTCGACAAGTCCTCCGCCGAGGACAACGACTCGATCGTCGTCACCAAGGAGACGGCCGACAAGTACAAGCTGACGACCATCGAGGACCTCAAGGCCGTCGCCGGCGACCTGACCCTCGCGGCCCCGCCCGAGTTCAAGGAGCGCCCGCAGGGCATCCCGGGTCTCGAGAAGGCCTACGGCGTGAAGTTCGGCTCGTTCCGGCCGCTGACGGGTCAGGGCATCATCCAGGCCCTGAAGAACGGGCAGGTCGACGCGGCCAACATCTACTCGACCGACCCGGCCATCGCCGCGAACGGCTTCGTGGCCCTCGAGGACACGAAGAAGAACTTCGGCTCGCAGAACATCGTCCCGCTCGTGCGGGCCGACAAGGCCGACCAGGTCAAGGAGACGCTCAACGCCGTCTCCGCGAAGCTGACGACCGAGGCGATCGCCGGTCTGCTCAAGGAGACCGACATCGACAAGAAGGACCCCAAGGCCGTCGCCGAGGCGTTCCTCAAGGCCAACGGTCTCGCCTGACCGCCTCCGAGGCTGCGGCCTCGACCCGGTGACGAGGGGCCCGGTGCGCGTGGTGCGCACCGGGCCCCTCGTCGTGCTCGGCCGATGTCCCCCGGGTCATCGCCTCGTGTGCCGAGGTGGTGGTCCGGACGACCACCTGAGCACACGACCCGGGTCAGGGCGTCAGTCCCAGGGGTCGGGCTCGTCGAGGAGCGTCGGGTCGCCGGTGAACCCGCCCGCAGGTGCTGACGCGGAGGGCGCCGACTCGGGCTGGGGCTCCGGCTCGGCCGACGCCGGCTCGGGCGCGACCTCCGGATCGGCCGACGCCGACTGGGGCGCGCTCTCCGGCTCGGCCGACGCCGACTGGGGCGCGGGCTCGGCCGACGCCGACTGGGGCGCGGGCTCCGGCTCGTGGGACGCCACCTCGTCGGCGGGGTCCACATCCGTCCCCGAATCGACCAATAGGTCACGCCGGGTACGGTCGGCGGGCTCGTCCCAAGGGTCGACGTCGTCGTCCGCGGCCGGTGCGGCGGGAGCCGCGACAGACACGGGCTCAGGAGCCGGCTCGTCCTCGGCCACCCCGGGCGTACTTGCTGTGACCGATTGGTCGATCTCGGTACGGTCGGCGGGCTCGTCCCAGGGGTCGACGTCGTCGTCCGCGGCCGCTGCGGGGGCGGGGGCGACGGCCTCAGGAGCCGGCTCGTCCTCGGCCACCCCGGGCGTACTTGCTGTGACCGATTGGTCGATCTCGGTACGGTCGGCGGGCTCGTCCCAGGGGTCGACGTCGTCGTCCGCGGCCGCTGCGGGGGCGGGGGCGACGGCCTCAGGAGCCGGCTCGTCCTCGACCACCCCGGGCATACCTGGTGTGACCGATTGGTCGATCTCGGTACGGTCGGCGGGCTCGTCCCAGGGGTCGACGTCGTCGGTCGAGGTCGGTGCGGCGGGAGCCGCGACGGCCGCGGGCTCAGGAGCTGGCTCGTCCTCGACCACCCCGGGCGTACCTGGTGTGACCGATTGGTCGATCTCGGTACGGTCGGCGGGCTCGTCCCAGGGGTCGACGTCGTCGTCCGCGACCGGTGCAGGCTCGGGGGCGACGGCCTCAGGAGCCGGCTCGTCCTCGACCACCCCGGGCGTACCTGGTGTGACCGATTGGTCGATCTCGGTACGGTCGGCGGGCTCGTCCCAGGGGTCGACGTCGTCGGTCGAGGCAGCGGCGTCCTCCTTGGCCTTCTCCGCCGAGGGCTCTCCCTCGGAGCGGCCGGCGGTCGTGTCGTCGACGGCGGCCGGCTGGTCCCACGGATCCGGTTCCGTACCCGACGGGTCGACCTGCTGCTCCGCCGGTGCCGGAGCGGATGCGGCGAGGGTGTCGTCCCAGGGGTCGGCGTCGTCGGTGGTTGGGGCAACATCGCCCGATTGGTCGATGTCGTCCCGGGGGCGCTCGGCCGGGGTGGTCTCCTCCACGGTGGTCGCCACCGCTGCCGCGGCTGCGGGCGCCGCTGCCTCGGCCACGGCCGGCTGCGCGACGGGTGCCGCGTCCTCCTCCGACTCGACCTCCTCACTGCGGCGGACGGCGGCGAGCAGCATCTGCGCGACGTCGACGACCTCGACCTCCTCGGCCTCGCCGGC
Organism: Oryzobacter terrae; assembly: GCF_042756445.1. Taxonomy (GTDB): domain Bacteria; phylum Actinomycetota; class Actinomycetes; order Actinomycetales; family Dermatophilaceae; genus Oryzobacter; species Oryzobacter terrae. The sequence goes on along the minus strand of NZ_CP170578.1, from coordinate 1,946,441 downwards.
TGCCTGCTTGGCGGTCAGGCCGTCGGAGATCATGACCCGGCAGAACGGGCAGCCGATGGCGATGCGCTCGGCGCCGGTGGCGACGGCCTCCTCGGTGCGGTTGGTGTTGATCCGCGTCCCGAGCTTCTCCTCCATCCACATGCGCGCGCCACCGGCGCCGCAGCAGAAGGACTTCTCCTTCGAGCGCGGCATCTCTCGCAGCTCCACCCCGGGCAGCGCACCGATGAGCTCGCGCGGCGGCGCGTAGACCCCGTTGTGCCGACCGAGGTAGCAGGGGTCGTGATAGGTCACCGTCGACGCGGTCGAGGCGGCGTTGCGCGCCGTCGACATCCCCGGGGCGTCCGAGGGCCGCGCCACCGGCACGAGCTTCTTCTCGCGCACGAGCCGGTTGAGCAGCTGGGTGTGGTGGACGACCTCGTACGACCCACCGATGGCCGGGTACTCGTTCTTGATCGTGTTGAAGCAGTGCGCGCAGGTGACGACGACCTTGGTCACGCCGAACTCGCCGAAGGTCTCGACGTTCTGCGCCGCGAGCGTCTGGAAGAGCAGCTCGTTGCCGGCCCGGCGGGCGGAGTCGCCGGTGCACGTCTCACCGTCGCCGAGCACCGCGAAGGACACGCCTGCGGTGTCGAGCAGCTCGGCCACGGCGCGGGTCGTCTTCTTCGCGCGGTCCTCGTAGGCGCCGGCGCAGCCGACCCAGAACAGCCACTCGACGTCGGACGCCTTCTCGACGTCCTGCCCGAGCACCTTGACCGGGAACGGCAGGTCCTTCGCCCAGTCGAGCCGGGCCCGCGCGCCCATGCCCCACGGGTTGCCCTTGCCCTCGAGGTTCTTGAACAGGCCGCCGAGCTCGGCGGGGAACGCCGACTCGATGAGCGTCGCGTACCGGCGCATGTCGACGATGTGGTCGACGTGCTCGATGTCGACGGGGCACTGCTCGACGCACGCGCCGCAGGTGGTGCACGACCACAGGACGTCGGCGTCGATGACGGCGTCGGGGCCGTGCGGGTTGTACGCGGTCAGCGGTGAGGAGATGTCGTAGCCGGTGTTCCCGACGAGTGCCATCTGCGACCAGTCGACCGCCGTGGCGGCGCCGTCGGTCCCGGGCACGGCGTCGGGCGCCGCCTGGCGGGCGGCCACCGTCGCCAGTGCCTTCTCGTCGTCGCCGTCGTGCTGGGCGAGGGCCGTGAGGTAGGGCGCCTTGGCGTCGGCGTGGTCGCGCAGGGCCATCATCAGCAGCTTGGGGGACAGCGGCTTGTCGGTGTTCCACGCGGGGCACTGCGACTGGCAGCGGCCGCACTCGGTGCACGTCGAGAAGTCGAGCAGGCCCTTCCACGTGAAGTCCTCGACCGCGCCGACGCCGAGGGAGTCGCCCTCCTCCATCTCCTCGAGGGCGTCGAGGGTGAACGGCTTGCCGCCGACCGTCAGCGGGCGCACCGTCCCGAGGGCCGTCCGGCCGGAGGACTCGCGCTTGAACCAGATGTTGGGGAAGGCGAGGAAGCGGTGCCAGGCGACGCCCATCGTCGGCTGGAGGGCGATCGTGATCATCCACGCGAAGGAGATGAGGATCTTGACCGTGGCCACGACGTAGACCCACGTCGCGAGCCCGGCGACCGACGACCCCGACCACAGCCCCGCCATCCACCCGGTGAGCGGGAAGTGCAGCGCGAGGGAGGTCTCGGGCTCGAGCCGCTGCACGAGCGCCGACTCCAGACCGCGCAGCAGGAGGATGCAGATCGTGACGAGGAGGATCGTCAGCTCGACGTAGTACGCCTGCCAGAAGGTCGACCCGAAGAACCGCGACCGGCGCCCGCCCTCACCGGCGGCCGAGCGGGGGTGCTCCCGCTGCCGCACGAGCATGAGGACGACGATGCCGACGAGGCCGGTCCAGGCGAAGAGCTCGACGACCCACTCGAACGGGGGGAAGTGCCCGATGAGGGGGAGCCGGTAGTCGGGCTGGACGAGCTGGAAGAACGCGTTGACGAGCGTGCTGAAGAGGATGATGAAGGCCAGCGCGGTGAACCAGTGCGCGACGGCGACGACCTTGATCCGCGACATCCGGGTGTGCCCGAGGAACTCCTTGGCGAGCGTCCACGTGCGGGCCGCGGGGGAGTCGGTGCGCGAGGTGTCGGGCCGCCCGAGCCGGTACAGGGCGACGAACCGGCCGACCTGGCGGAACAGCAGGGCCCAGCCGATGAGCGGGACGACCGTGCACAGCACGAGGGCGACGACCTGGACCGCACCGAGGCCGCCGAACCGCTCGTCGGGCACGGGGAGCACGTCGCCGGCGAGGGCGGGGAACACGGCGGGCACGACGGCGGACGCGACGGCGGACATGTCCCGCAGCCTAACGGCGGGTGAGCGGGCGCTCACCGGCCTGTGACCACCGTCAACAGGTGGCGTGGACCGGGCACGACCTGCCGAGACGCCGTTGTGCTCGTCGATAACCCTCTGTTGGAATATGCATAAGCAGGCGTCGGTTGCCCCGATGTCGGCCCGTCCGACCGCGTGCTCGCGCCCTCCGGCGCCCGCACCACGTTCCACCAGCGAAAGGCGTACCGATGCCCATCCTCGACGACGTCACCCAGGCCGTCGGCAACACCCCGCTCGTCCGGCTCAACCGGATCATCGAGGGCGACGCGATCGTCGCCGCGAAGCTCGAGTTCTACAACCCGGCGAGCTCGGTCAAGGACCGCATCGGCGTCGCGATCATCGACGCCGCCGAGGCGTCGGGCGACCTCCCCGCCGGCGGCACGATCGTCGAGGCCACGTCGGGGAACACCGGCATCGCCCTCGCGATGGTCGGCGCGGCCCGCGGCTACAAGGTCGTCCTCGCCATGCCGGAGTCGATGAGCAAGGAGCGCCGCGCGCTGCTGCGGGCCTACGGCGCCGAGCTCATCCTCACCGACCCGTCGCTGGGGATGAAGGGTGCGGTCGCCAAGGCCGACGAGATCGTCGCCGAGCGCGAGGGCTCCGTCCTCGCCCGGCAGTTCGCCAACGTCGCCAACCCGGAGATCCACCGCCGGACGACCGCGGAGGAGATCTGGAAGGACACCGACGGCCAGGTCGACATCGTCGTCGCCGGGATCGGCACCGGCGGCACCATCACCGGTGTCGGCGAGGTGCTGAAGTCGCGCAAGCCCGACGTGCAGATCGTCGCCGTCGAGCCCGAGGAGTCACCGATCCTCAACGGCGGGACGCCCGGCCCGCACAAGATCCAGGGCATCGGCGCCAACTTCGTCCCCGAGATCCTCAACACCGAGATCTACGACGAGGTCATCGACGTCAACGCCGCGACCTCGGTCGAGTGGGCCCGCAAGGCCGCGACCCAGGAGGGCCTGCTCGTCGGCATCTCCTCCGGCGCCGCGCTCGCCGCCGCCAACCAGGTCGCCAGCCGCCCGGAGAACGCCGGCAAGACGATCGTCGTCATCATCCCGAGCTTCGGCGAGCGCTACCTCTCGACGATCCTCTTCGAGGGCCTCGTCGACTGACATGGGAGTCGTCCGTGCCGCCCGGGCGAGGATCCGCGAGGACCTCGACGCCGCCATGCGGCGTGACCCCGCCGCCGAGACCCGGCTCGATGTCGCCGTGAACTCGCCCGGGCTGCACGCGATCTGGGCCTACCGCGCCCTGCGCCGGCTGTGGCTGCGCCCCGGCGGCCGCCCGTTCGCTCGGGCGCTGTCCACCGGGGTTCGCGCGGTGACCGGGGTCGAGATCCACCCCGGCGCGCAGATCGGCCGCCGCTTCTTCATCGACCACGGGATGGGCGTCGTCATCGGCGCGACCGCGGTCGTCGGCGACGACGTCATGCTCTACCACGGGGTCACCCTCGGGGGCCGTTCGCTGGCCCGCGGCACCAAGCGCCACCCCACGGTGGGCGACCGGGTCACCATCGGCGCCGGTGCCCGCGTCCTCGGCGACATCGAGATCGGCGACGACGTGCAGATCGGCGCGAACTCGGTCGTCGTCAAGCCGGTCCCCGCCGGCGCCGTGGCGACCGGCATCCCGGCGCAGGTCCGCTTCCCGGAGCACCCGGCGATGGACCCCTACGACGCGCTCTTCGCCGAGCCCGCCCTCTTCATCTGAGCCGACGCGTCACCGGACACCGGAGCCGGCGGTCCGCGCCGTCTCGGACACGCCCGTCGGCACGGGTGCAGGTGCCCAGTCGGCGCCGAACGCGCAGAACAGCCTCCCCTCCTCGACCCCGGCGCTGGCGATCTCGAGGGCCTCTGCGGCGTCGAGCCCCTGCGCGAGGACCCGGTGGTACGCGGTCATCACCGCGTGCGCGTCGTCGTCGCCCACGGGGCCGACGGCCGCGACGACGCTGCGCACCCCGGTGGCGAGCAGGCTGGCCGTGAGGCCCAGCGCCTCGTCGCCAGCGCGCACGTGGGTGCGGCCGACCTCGCACGACGAGAGCACGACGTGCTCGGCCCCGACGCCCGTGCGCTGGAACTCGTGCGCGAACACGGGTCCGTCGCCCATGACGACCGAGGAGAACAACGGGCTCTCGTCCTGGTGGACGCCGTGGGCCGCCACGTGGACGATCGTGCTGTCGGACAGCGCCGCTCGCAGCGCAGCCCCCGACGACACCGTTCCCCCGCGACGTGACCCGGCACCCCAGACGCGGGTGACGTCGTCGGCCTCGGTCGTCGCGCGGGCGAGCCCCGGACCCGCGAGGGCGACGACCCGCTGGTCCGCCGAGGACGCCCCCACCGGCACGGACCGTCGGGCCCAGAACGTCGCCGACGGCGCGACGGTGACGACCCGCCCGCGGATCCCCGGCACGAGTCTCCACGGCAGCGACGCCAGGGTGCTCGAGGGGATGACGACGACGCGGTGGGCGCGCGGGAGCACGGGCGCGAGGATCTCGCCGAGCGAGGTCGCGGTCCGCCTCATCGAGCGCTCGATGACGGGCTCGAGGTCGGTGCCGACCGCGAGGCGCCGGGTCGCGAGGTCGGCACGGAGGCGGGCGGCGGCCTCGACGACCCGCCCCCCGCCCCGGACCCGGGTCAGCTTCGCGCCGCCCGGGGTCACCGTGACGGCCCACAGGTGGTCGCGGTGGAGGAAGAGGCTGAGCAGGCCGGCCCGGGCCTGCTCCAGGAGCGGGCGCAGCGCGGCGACGGTGACGGGCCGCTCCTCGGCGGGGGCCGACGCGGTGCCCGACTGCACCCAGTCGCGGCGGGCGACCGCGCGCTCGACCTCGCGCGCTGCGGCCTCCAGCGTGGAGCGGCGGACGGCGTCAGGGGCGTCGTACGCCTCCGCGTGCAGGCGCCGGGCGTCGGCGGTGAGCCGGGCGAGCTCGACGTCGGGCGAGGCCACGAGTGGAGGAAGCCGTTGCGAGACACCGCGCCACAGCTCGGTGGCGTCGAAGACCTGGGCGGGCGAGCCCGTCGCGATGGCGAGGTCGAGGTGGGCGTCGCGCAGGCGCCGGGTGTGCAGCGCCACCGCCGTGCGCGAGTCGATCGAGGTGTGCCGCGCCTGCTCCACCGCGAGCCGGTGGGCGCCGCGGCGCAGCTCGCGCCGGACGAGGTCGGGACGGCCCTCGGCCGCGTGGAGCTCGGCGAGGGCGAGGGTGCGCTGGAGCCGGAGCGGGAAGGACGCGGCCCGACGGACCTCTGGGCGGGCGAGGTGCCGACGGGCCTCCTCGAGGCGGCCGACGAGCGCGTTGGCCTCGGCCGCGAGGACGGCCGCCTCCGCCGTGACGGCACTCGCCCGGGCGGCACCGTCAGCGAGCTCGGTCAGCGTGGTCGCCACGGCCTCGGGGTTGCGCCCGGCGAGCAGCTCGGCCTGGAGGCGCAGCAGGGACGCCCGCACGGCCCATGCGTGCTCGGACCCCCGGGAGAACCGGCGCTCGGCCCGGGCCGCGTAGCGCCGGGCATCGGCGTGCTCGTGGCGGAGGAGGGCGAGGCGGGCCCGCTCGAGGTCGGCCTCGGCGACGTCGTGGGCGATGCCACCGCTGCGGGCGGCCTGCTCGCCCTCCTCGAGCGTCTCCATCGCCTGGTCGACGAGCCCGGCCTCGGACAGCACCCGGGCCCGGTCGAGGACGGCGCCCGGCGGGAGGAGGTCGCCACCGAGGGCGCGGGCCTGCTCCATGAGCGAGAGGGCGCGCGGGAGGTTGCCGAGGAGGAGCTGGAGGCGCCCGCGGTTGTGGACCGCCGCCGCGGCGAGGTCGGGGAAGCCGAGGGCGACGGCGTCCTGGTGCGCGCGCCGGAGCCGGACGTCGCTGTCGTGGTACCGCCCGAGGAACTGGTAGGTCAGCCCCAGGTTGAGGTGGAGCAGGCAGCGGGTGCGCGGCGCGACCTCCACGGTGAGGGCGACGCCCTCGAGCAGCTCGCGGGTGCGCTCCCACTCGCCGACCCGGCCGTGCAGCCCGGCCCGCTGGACGACGGCGAGGGAGCGCACGTGGTTGGGGCGTGCGTCGACGAGGAGCCCGTCGGCGGTGTCGAGGAGCGCGAACGCCCCGTGCCGGTCGCCACGCTGGACGCGTGAGACCGCGTGGGTGACGTGGACCCGGGCCCGCAGCACCACGGCGTCCTCGGGAGTCCGCTCCTCGCGGTCGAGGCGGCGCAGGGCCCGGCGCAGCAGCGTCTCGGCGCGCGCCGGCGCCCCCGCGGCGTTGGCGAGGACGGCTTCCTCGACGAGACGGGTGACGTGGTCGTGGAGGACCGGGTCGATCCCGGGCCTCAGATCTCCACGGTCGGCGTGATGACGGGGCGGACGTCGCCCTCGGGCAGGAACACGAAGCGGACCAGCCCTCGCGGGGCGGGGTCGATGGTGAACCGGCCGTCGTCGTCGACCTCGACGCTGAGGGTGCGTGCCTCGCCGCGGATCTCGACCGTGACGGCGGAGTCGTGGCCGGTGACCCAGCCGTCGACCCGCACCTCCTCGGCGTCGATCGGCGAGAGGGTGACCATGACCGACAGCGTCTCGGCGCTGAAGGTCAGGGTCTGGGTGCGGGTGTACTCCGAGCGCGCGAGGGCGCTCTCGGCACCGACGCGCTGCAGCTCGGCGACCTCGGCGTGCAGGGCCTGCACGGTGAGGGCGAACTTGACGTCGTCGGCCAGCCCCGCGGGAACGGGGTCGGCAGCACGCAGGACGTCGGCGATGGCGGTGAGGATCCGCTCGTCGAGCTCGTCGAGCGGCTCCGTGGCCAGGTCTCGGTCGGCGTTCACAGGGCACCTCCCCAGGCGGGGTCGTCGGCGAGGGCGGCGCGCAGCTTGGCCAGGCAGCGCCCTCGGGTCGGGCCGATGCTTCCCACCGGCATGTTGAGGGACTCGGAGACCGCCGCGTAGTCGGGGCGGTCGGAGAACGCGATGACGCGCAGCAGCGCCTGGCATCGCGGGGTGAGCCGCTGGACGTGCGCCCACAGGACGCGGTGGTCCTCGCGGTGCACGGCCACGGCGGCCGGGTCGGGGTGGTCGTCGGGCAGCGACTCGTCGAGCTCGCCGCCCGCGCGGCCGTCGACCTTGTGGGTGCGCCAGCACTCGCGCCGGACGGTGACGATGAGCCAGCCCATGACGGCCTGGGGGTCCTTGATCCGCTCGGCGCTCTCGACGAGCCGCAGCCACGCGGTCTGCACGGCGTCCTGGGCGAGCGCGTCGGACGCGCCCTGCCCGCGGGCCGTGTGCCAGAGGACCGGGGTGAGCAGGTCGACGAGCTCGTCCATGGCGCGGACCTCCCCGTCGCGGTAGGCGCGGAAGGAGGACGCCGCCCGGGTCGAGAGGGTCTGCACCGTGTCGTCGGCGGTCATGGCGTCCCCCCGAACCGCTCGGCGTGGGCGTGGGCGATGACGGCCTGGGCCGCCGTGCGCGCGCGCGAGGTCCCGGACGTGGTGACGCCCGAGCCGGCCCGGACGACCTCGGCCGCGACCTCGCCGGCGATCCACGGTGAGGCGAAGCTCGTGCCGCTCCACACCGCGAAGCCCGAGGAGAAGTCGTCGAAGTCGACGCTGGAGCGCGGGCCGGGGCCGACGCCCTCGACCTGGAGCGCCGAGCGCAGCGAGCCCGAGAGCGTGACGGGCACGGTGGAGACGACCCCGGCGCCGGGGGCGTGGGCGGTGACCCAGTCGCCGACGTTGGAGAAGAGGGCGACGCTGCGGTCGTCGGGGTTCGTCGCGCCGACGCCGACGAGGCCCTCCTCGCCCGGCTCGGCGAAGGCCGCCGGGAAGAAGCGGGCCCGGGTGGAGTCGTTGCCGGCGCACGCGACGACGACGACGCCCTCGTCGGCGAAGTCCTGGAGGAGGTCGTGCAGGGCGGTGTCGTCGGCGTCCTCGGGGGTCTCGTGGTAGTACCCGAGCGAGAGGTTGAGGACGTCGAGGACGCCGTGGGCGACCGTGCCGGGTGCGGCCTTCGCGGCGCGGTGGCGGGCCAGGAGCCGGCTCAGCGCGGTGACGACGTCGTCCTCGAGGGCGGCGCCGTCGGACGCCATGACAGGCACCGAGAGGATGACGGCCTCGGGGCAGCGCTGCCGGATGACCCCGGCGATGAAGGTGCCGTGGCCGCAGAGGACGTCGACGAGCCCGTTGACGTCGTCGAAGACGACCCCGGTGTTCTCGGGGTCGCGAGAGGGCTCCTTCCACACGCCGATCGGCTCGCCGTCGAAGGTCACCCGCCGGTGCGCGCCGGGGCAGGTCGCGGGGTCGGTGCAGTCCTCGGCGCTGGCGTGCGCGTCCTCCGCGGGGAACCAGGGGTGCTGTCCGAGACCGGTGTCGAGGACGGCCACGACGGGGGCGTCCTTCGTCGGGGTCGTCGTGCCGCGCGGGTCGGGGGCCGACCACACGACGGGCGTGCGCCCACCGATGCCCGGGCTGCCGTACTCGGCGAGGAGGCCGCCGCCACCCCACACGCCGCCACCACCGCCCCAGACACCGCCACCGCCGCCCCAGACACCGCCACCACCGCCCCAGACGCCACCGCCGCCGCCCCACACGCCGCCACCGGCGGTGAGGACGTGCTCGACGGAGACGCCTCCGGCGAGGCTGCGGCCCCGGCGGTCACGGCGCTCGCGACGCCGCTTCTCGGCCTCGCCCACCTCGCCGTCGGGGTCGGGCAGCCGGCCGAGGCCGAGCTTGTCGTAGAGGAGGGAGCCGCGCTCGGACGTCTCCATCAGCGTCGTCTGGAGGAAGCGCCACGCGTCGGGCGCCTTGCCGGCCTTGCCGGGGTCGCGGGAGAGGCGGATGCGCGTGACGATGACCTGGCCGTCGGGACCGAGGGCGTCGGACGCCTCGCCGCGGGTGGGCAGTGGCACGGGCTCGCCGACGGGCTCGATGACGAACGGGTCGGGCAGGCTCGCGGCGTAGGCGACGAGCTCGTCGACCCGGGAGGGGGTGTTCTCGCCGTCGATGTCGGGGTCGGTGACGTCGCGCACGAGCAGGGTGTCGCCGACGTAGACGGTCGGCAGTGGCGTGGGCTGCCCCGGGGCCAGGACCGCGGTGTCGGGGTCGAGGACCCGGGCACCGAGCCGGCGCGCGAGCAGCGGCGAGACGAGGGGCACGGGAGGGAGGGACGAGGGGTCCTCGGCCACCGGAGCGGTCGGCGGACGCGACCGGTCGGGTGCGCTCTCACGCGAGGGCTTCTCGGGGGGCGTGCCAGCCATCGTGGCTCCTGGTGAGGAAGGGGGACCGGGTGCGAGAGCGGTCTCGCCCAGCGTAGTGACTCTGTTCATCACCGGACAGGAGGTCGGGAGCACCGCCCTGATACACGGCGACCTGCAGGTTCTCCGCCACCCCGGCCGTCAGCTCGGCCGCCTCCACTCGACTGACCCGGCCGCCTCGACGCGACTGGCTCGGCTGGCGCGGCCGCGTGCGCGACCCCGACCCCTCGGGCGCGTGGGCCACTCCGCCGTTCTCACGGCCGCCTGCTGCGCGCCGGGCGTTCCGGCCAGGAGGGTCGATATCGCGCGACATGCCGACGGCGGGAGCGATCCATCGGCATGTCGCGCGACCTCGACGCGCGGCGGTGTGCGTCCACGTCGGGGAAGCTCTCCCCAGGGCCGTGTATCAGGAGGTCCCGGCCGCGCTCCTCGTCGTCGTGGAACCCAGCGGGATCCGCGGTGCGGCCGTACCGGTCAGGGGCGGTTCGGGCGCATCGGGGCCGTGGGGCGCCGTGACCGCGCACCAGTGGTGCGGGGTCGGGGCGACGGTCCCGTCACACGGGGAGCCGGCCACGCCGGACCGGCGCCGCAGGGGGCGCAGGAGGGGTCGGCGTGGCCGGCGACCACGTATCGCAAGTGCTCCGCCTCGGGGGTAGCCCGTTCGTCACCGAAATCCTGCCTCGGTCACCCGATATCGGGGGTCATCGCGGAGGTTCGGTGGCACTCGACGCGGTGCAGCGGGCCGGAGCCGGCCACGCCTCCAGCCGCCGAGATGTCAGGCGGCGCCGTCGGTGCGGCGCGTCGCGGCGGCCCAGGGGTCGCCGTGCGGCGGGGTCGTGTCGGCGCCCGAGCCGGCCGGACCGCCCGGAGGCGTCCCCGGGGAGGTCGCGATGGCCTCGGTGGTCACCGTGCGGCTGGCGCGCAGCCGCTGCCCGGTGGCTCGTGCGGCGTCGGCGACGAGGTCGGCGACGACCGGGGCGGCCTTGGTGCGGGCGGCCTCCTTGGCCACACCCACCTGCTTCTGCACGGGTCCGGAGTTCCACACCTTCGAGGAGGTGCGGCGGATCTGCTCGTACCGCTGCTTGCCGGCTCGTGCACCGAGGACGTACCCGGTGGCCAGACCGGCGAGGAACGTCAGCTTCGCCACGGGTGGCTCCTTTCGTCGGGACGGTGCCCTGCATCGGCCCCCGACCCTACCCAACCCGGGGCGCCGCAACCCTCGTCGTCCCGCGCCGGTCTCGCCGCGAACCCCGGGTCGAGGTGTCCGGCCCGCGCGGGGCGCCGCTGGATCACCTCGAATCGGGCGGAGGGAGGAACGGGGGTCGGCATACCCTGTGTCGTGCCCGGCCGGTCCGGGCCAGGAGGGCTCGCATAGTGGCCTAGTGCGGCGGTCTTGAAAACCGCTATGGCGGCAACGTCATCGTGGGTTCGAATCCCACGCCCTCCGCCGGCTCCCAGCGGGAGCTCGCGACCGCGGGCAGCAGCGGAGGGCGGGCGATGACGGGGAGGTGCCAACGAGGGACAGGAGCCTGCCAGGGACGAGGTGGTCGACGGAGTCCCACGCCCTCCGCCGACGCCACCTGACGGGTCGCTGAGAGGGGAGTGCGCCGGTCAGGACGGCTCGCACCCCCGGTCCCGGCCGTCGGACTAGATTCCGAGCGTGAGCGCTCCGCCCCCCCACGAGGACTCCGACGGGCTTCCCGTCGTCGAGGCCGTCAGGGAGGTCGCCGAGGACGTCGCGGAGCGGGCCGGCGAGGTCCGTGAGCACGTCGTCGAGGTCGCGGAGGACGTGAGGGAGCGCGCCGCCGAGGTGGCCGGCGAGGTGGCGGAGTCGACCGGCGAGGCGGCCGCGGCCTTCGCCCAGGTGACGACGCACGCGGCGGAGGTCGCCGAGACGCACCCCACGATCTCGACCGGGGCCCGGGTGGGGTTCCTCCTCGACGGGATCCTCCACGTCGCGATGGGGTGGGCGGGCCTGGGCATCGCGTGGGGCTGGGGCGGGACGGCCGACGAGTCGGGCGCCCTGACGACCTTGGCCGACACCGCCGGTGGCCGTTGGGCACTGTGGATCGGCTTCGTCGGGTTCACCGTCGTCGCGCTCTGGAACCTCGCACGCGCCATCACGGGACGTCACTGCCGCAACGGGTTCAAGCGCCTCGAGCACGGCGCCGACGGACTCGCGTACGTCACCGTCGCCTGGAGCGCGGCCGCCTTCGCCCTCGGCGCCGGGACGACGAGCCGCGACTCGTCGGTCGGCATCACGAGGACGCTGCTGGGCCTGCCGGGAGGGACGCTGCTCGTCGTCGCGTGCGGCCTCGCCGTCGGTGGGGTCGGTGTCTTCAGCATCTGGTCGGGCTGGAGCGGCGACTTCCTCGTCGACCTGGAGCGCCACCCGGGCCGGTTGGCTGAGGCCGCGGGACGCATCGGGTTCGTCATGCGTGGCGTCGCCTTCGGGCTCGTCGGCTACCTCTTCGTCGCCGCGGCGTGGACGAAGCGGGCCGAGGGGTCGACGGGCATCGACGGCGCGCTGCGCTTCCTCCAGGACGTGCCGCTCGGACGCTACGAGCTGAGCGTCATCTCGGTGGGGCTCATCCTCTTCGGCGTCTACCTCGTGACGCGCGCCCGGCACCTCCGCCGCTGACGGCTCGGCCATCCCCGGGTCGGCGGGTCCGAGGCCGCCTCACCCCGGTTCGGCTCCCTCCACCCGGGTTCAGAACCGGGGTGGAGTGCGCCATTTCGGGGTCACCCCGAACTTGTGCCGCCGGCCAGGGTGGCGAGGGGGCGGGGGTCAGCGGGTGGGGGGCGGGATCTCCCCCGAGCCGCGCACGACGAGCGTCGGCTCGGTGACGACGTGGCGCGGCGACGCGTCGTCGCCGTCGATCCGGGCGAAGAGGAGCTCGGCGACGGTCTTGCCGATGCGGGCGACGTCCTGCCGGATGACGGTGAGCGGGGGGTCGAGGAGGTCGGCGAGCGGGAAGTCGTCGAACCCGACGAGGGCGATCTCGCGTCGCAGCCCGCGCTCGGCCAGCGCCCGGACGACCCCGGTCGACAGGATGTTGCGCGCGGTGAAGATCGCGGTGGGCGGGTTCGCCATCGAGAGGAGCTCGTAGACCACCTCGGTCGCCTGGTCGGTGGAGCGCAGCCCGTCGACGACGAGCTTCGGGTCGGGCCGCAGCCCGCGCGCCGTGTACGCCGAACGGAAGCCGGCGATGCGCTGGCTGGCCGTGTAGATCGTCGACATGTCCGACAGGGCTGCGATGCGCCGATGTCCCTGCGCGAGAAGGTGTTCGGCGGCGATGGCTCCACCCGCGCGGTTGTCGATCATCACCGAGTCGGCGTCGACCCCCCGCGGGGGCCGGTCGACGAAGACCGCGGGCGTCCCCGTCCGCAGCTCGGCGACGAGGTAGTCCTGCCGGTCGCTCGCGGGCATGATGACGAGGCCGTCGACCCGGCGGGTCACGAGGTCGTGGACGAGCTCCTGCTCGCGCTCGCTCTCCTCGTCGAGGCTCGCCGCGAGGACCGCGGTGCCGCGCTTGCGCGCGGCGTCCTCGAGGGCGCGCAGCAGCGAGGCCGAGAACGAGTTCGACAGGTCCTGGACGAGGGCGCCGACGAGGCCGGTGCGCGCCCCCGCGCGGCGCAGGTTGCTCGCGGCGAGGTTGGGGCGGTAGTCGAGGCGCTGCACGGCGGCCGCGACCCGTTCCCGGACGTCGGGGGAGACCCCCGCCTCGTCGTTGACGACCCGCGACACCGTCTTGAGGGAGACACCGGCCAGGGCCGCGACATCGCGCATGGTGGCGCGGTTCGACTGGCCAGACAACGATGTCACCTTCACATCACGATGTGTAACCCATGTGTTGACGTCGGCGCAAGGGGAGAGTAGACAAGGCGCTGACAACGTTGTCACGGCGGTGTCGTCCAGCAGAGACTCAAAGGAGAGTTCGCACCATGCACAACGCTCACATCACGGCCTCGCGCACGGCGCGCAGGGTGCTCGCGTCGGTCGGCATCGCCGGCCTCGCACTCGGTGTCGCAGCCTGTGGATCCGACGACGGAGGCTCGGGGGGCGGGGGCGACGACCAGATCGGCGTCTCGCTCATCACCAAGGACTCCTCGAACCCCTTCTTCGTCGCGATGCAGAACGGGGCCAAGGCCGACGCCGCCAAGAACGGCGTCAAGCTCACCGTCGCGTCCGGCAAGCAGGAAGGTGACGACGCCGGCCAGATCGCCGCGATCGAGCAGGCCGTCGTCCGCGGCGACAAGGGGATCCTCATCACCCCGATGTCCACCGGCGTCAACGACGCGATGAAGAAGGCGCGCGACGCGGGCCTCTACGTCATCGCGCTCGACACCCCGCCCGACCCGGCGGACACCGTCGACATCACCTTCGCCACCGACAACCGCAAGGCGGGCGACCTCATCGGCAAGTGGGCCGCGGCGCAGCTCGCCGGCAAGCCCGCGACGATCGCCCTGCTCGACCTGTTCAACGACAAGGTCGTCTCGGTCGACTACAACCGCGACCAGGGCTTCCTCGAGGGCATGGGCATCGACGTCGCCGACGGCAAGAAGAACGGCGACGAGGCCAAGACCGGCAAGTACAGCGGTGGCGACTACACCATCGTCTGCAACGAGCCGAGCAACGGCGCCGAGGACGGTGGCCGCACCGCGATGGAGACCTGCCTGTCCAAGAGCGACGGCATCAACGTCGTCTACACGATCAACGAGCCGGCCGCGGTCGGTGCCTCGGCCGCCCTCAAGGCCGCCGGCATCACCGACGCGCTCATCGTCTCGGTCGACGGCGGCTGCGCCGGCGTCGCCTCGGTCAAGGACGGCACCATCGGCGCCACCTCGCAGCAGTACCCGCTGAAGATGGCGACCCTGGGCATGGAGGCGATCGCCAAGATCGCCCGCGGCGGCGAGAAGCCGACCACCACCGAGGGTCTCGACTTCTTCGACACCGGTGTCGCGCTCGTCACCGACAAGCCGGCCGACGGCGTCGAGAGCATCGACACCACCGAAGCCACGAAGATCTGCTGGGGCTGATCCACGATGTCGTCGTCCACATCGTCTGCTGCCGCCGAGTTCGCTCGGCGGCGGCAGAGCCCCGTCCAGCGGGTCCAGCACCTCCTCCACGGCTACCCGTGGCTGAGCCCGCTGTTCCTGCTCGTGCTGACCTTCGTCATCTTCTCGGTCATCAACCCGCGCTTCGCCGCCCCGAACGCGCAGTCCCTCCTCCTCCAGCAGGTCGCGGTCGTCGCGTGCCTGGCCATCGGGCAGACGCTCGTCATCCTCACCGCGGGCATCGACCTGTCGGTCGGGGCGGTCACCATCCTCGCGATGATGATCATGGCGACGCTCGCTGCCGAGAGCGGGGTCCCGGGGTTCCTCGCGATCCTCATCGGGATCGCCCTCGCGGTGGGCGCCGGGTTCCTCAACGGCTTCCTCGTCACCCGGGTCGGGCTGCCGCCGTTCATCGTCACCCTCGGCACGCTGTCGATCTTCACCGCGATCGCGCTGCTGTACTCCGGTGGTTCGAGCATCCAGAACAACCGGCTGCCCGACATCATCAACCTCACCGGTGAGACCTTCAAGGTCGGTCCGTTCAACATCACCGTCGGCGTCATCATGGTCCTGGTGCTGTACGCGGTCGTCGGCTTCGCCCTGAGCCAGACGGCCTGGGGTCGGCACATCTACGCCGTGGGCGACGAACCCGAGGCGGCCCGCCTGTCGGGTATCGCGAGCAAGCGCGTCCTGCTCTCGGTCTACACCGTCGCCGGGCTCATCTACGGCATCGCGGCGTGGGTCCAGATCGGCCGCGCCGGGGCCGCCACCCCCAACGGCATCCCCGACGCCAACCTCGACAGCATCACCGCGGTCGTCATCGGTGGCACCAGCCTCTTCGGCGGCCGCGGCGGGCTGATCGGCAGCCTCCTCGGCGCGATCATCGTCGGCGCGTTCACCCTGGGCCTCTCCCTCGCGGGCGTGGACCAGCAGTGGCGTCTGTTCGCGATCGGTGTCCTCGTCATCGTCGCCGTCTCGGTCGACCAGTGGATCCGGAAGGTGAAGGCATGAGCACCATGGAGCGGCTGCCCCTGTCGGTGGACAGCATCCCCGAGGAGAAGCGGGCGAAGTACGAGGCCCAGCCGATCCTGTCGGCCCGCGACCTCGTCATCACCTTCGGCCGGGTCATCGGCCTCGACGGCGTCAACCTCGACCTCTACCGGGGTGAGGTGCTCGCGGTCATCGGTGACAACGGCGCCGGCAAGTCGACGCTCATCAAGTGCCTCACCGGCGCCTACACCCCCGACAGCGGAGAGATCCAGCTCGACGGGCAGCCGGTGGCCTTCAAGCGTCCGCAGGACGCCCGCGAGGCCGGCATCGAGACGGTCTACCAGCAGCTGGCCGTCATCCCCGCGCTCGACATCGCGAGCAACCTCTACCTGGCTCGCGAGGAGCGCCGCCCCGGTCCGCTCGGGTCGGTGCTGCGGATGCTCGACAAGAAGGGGATGAAGGAGCGCGCCGGCGAGGCCGTGCAGAACCTCGGCATCCAGACCATCCAGAACATGGGCCAGGCGGTGGAGACCCTCTCGGGTGGCCAGCGCCAGGCCGTGGCCGTGGCCCGTGCCGCGGCGTTCGGGAGCAAGGTCGTCGTCCTCGACGAGCCGACCGCCGCTCTCGGCGTCAAGGAGTCGGGGATGGTCCTCGACATGGTCAAGCAGCTGCGGGACAACGGGCTCGCGGTCATCCTCATCTCGCACAACATGCCGCACGTGTGGGAGGCGGCCGACCGCATCCACATCCAGCGGCTCGGCGGCTGCGCGGGTGTCATCACCCCGCAGTCCCACGACATGGGAGAGGGCGTCGCCATCATGACCGGCGCCACGAAGCTCTCTTCCTCGTGAACGCGGGACGCCGCACCTGACGGACGACCAGGTGCGGCGTCCCGTCCCCACCCGCGGGGACGGCCGTCCGAACGACCCCGTCCGCCCCGCGGTCGGAACGTCGACCATCCCAGTGCCACACCACATCCGGAGGCAACCATGACCATCGTCGTGGGCTACATCCCGCGCCCCGAGGGGCTCGCGGCCGTCGACGAGGCGATCGCCGAGGCCGAGCGCACCGGGCAGCGCCTCGTCGTCGTCAACACCGGCCAGCACGGTGACTACACGCACGCCAACTTCGCCGCGCCCCAGGACATCGACGCCCTCGACGCTCAGCTCACCGAGCGGGGCATCGAGCACGAGGTCCGCCAGCCGACACGCGGCCTCGCGCCCGCCGACGAGCTGCTCGACACGGCCGCCGAGGTCGACGCCTCGCTCATCGTCATCGGCCTGCGCCGGCGCAGCCCGCTCGGCAAGCTCATCACCGGGTCGACCGCCCAGCAGGTGCTCCTCGACGCCACCTGCGACGTCCTCGCGGTCAAGGCGCCGGTCTGACCCGACGGCGCCGCCGCCGGTACGCCGCACCCGGGTTCGTCCGCTGGATGAACTGATGACGACGTGACGCGCGTCGGCCCAGCGTGCGTGCTAGCGTCGCTGGCGGTTGCAGCAACAGCACTACCTTGAAGGTCGACGATCACGCGCCAGAGGGGACTGGAGTTCGCATCCACGGTCGGTACGACGTGTACCGGTCGCGTGCTACACACAGAAAGAGTTACCCCCGATATGGCACAGGGCACCGTGAAGTGGTTCAACGCTGAGAAGGGCTTCGGATTCATCGCCCAGGACGGCGGCGGCCCCGACGTGTTCGTTCACTACTCCGCCATCGACACCCAGGGCTACCGCAGCCTCGACGAGAACCAGAAGGTCGAGTTCGAGGTCACCCAGGGTCCCAAGGGCCCGCAGGCCGACTCGGTCCGTCCCATCTGACCGAGGTCCCGCGAGTCCTCGCGAAGGCCCCGTCCGGCTCGTCCGGGCGGGGCCTTCCGCCTGCGTGGGCGCGGCGCCCGGGGCGGGAGCCGGCGCCGGTGCTCAGCCGCGGGCGAGGTTGGCGAGGAACGACTTCGCGATGGGCGCGGCGACCGTCCCACCGCTCCTGCCGGCCTCGACGAGGACGGCGAACGCGACGTCACCCTGGTAGCCGATGAACCACACCCGCGGCGGGGTGTCGGGGTCGGTGCCGTACTCGGCGGTGCCCGTCTTGCCGCGGACCGGCCCGCCGGGGCTGTCGCGCACGGCGGTCCCGGTGCCGGACGAGACGACCGAGGCCATCATCGAGCGGAGGTCGGCGACCGTCGTGCCGTCGAGCGGGGTCGGTCGCGGGTTGCTCCCCTCGTCGACGACGAGGGAGGGCGCGACGTACGTGCCGCGCCCGATGCTCCCGGCGAGGACGGCCATCGCGAGCGGCGAGACCTCGATGCGGCCCTGTCCGATCGCCGCGGCTGCCGCGTCGGTGCCGCCCGTCGTCTCGGGGACGCTGCCGTCGAAGGCGCCGGCGACGCCGAGCTGGTCGGCCCAGCCGGCGCCCACCCCGAGGGCCTTGGCGGCGGTCGTGAGGTCGTCGGGGGCGAGCTCGCCGCTCAGCCCGACGAACGCCGTGTTGCACGAGACGGTGAAGTCCTCGAAGAAGGTCGGGTCACCGGTCGTCGACTCCCCGGCGAAGTTGCGGAACTCCCGCCCGTCGACGACCGCCGAGGCCGGACACGGGACGAGGGTCGTCGGCGTCGTGATGCCCCGGGTCAGGTAGGCGTACGTGGTCGCGACCTTGAACGTCGACCCCGGCGGGTACCGGCCCGTGAGGGCGCGGTCGAAGCCGCTCGAGGGGGAGTTCGCCGCGGCGAGGACCTCGCCCGAGGGGACGTCGACGGCGACGAGCGCCGAGGCCGCCTCGAGGTTCGCGGACGCCAGGGCCTGCTCGGCGGCCTCCTGCACCCGGGGGCTGAGCGTGGTGCGGACGTCGGACCCGTCGGTCGCGGCCTGCTCGAAGAGGGTGGCGCCGCCGCTCGTCGTGACGGAGAGCCCGGTCGTGCCCCGCAGGGTGGTGTCGTACTGGCCCTGGAGGCCGCTGCGCCCGGCGCGGTCGCCCGCGACGTAGCGACCCTCGCCCTTCTCGACCATCTCCGCGGTGACGTCGCCGTAGCTGCCGAGCAGCGGCTGGCCGAAGGTCCGGGTGGGCGCGAGCGGCTGGGTGCCCTCGCGGGCCAGGACGCCGGCGAGGTCGTCGAGCCGGCCGCGGCGCGACTCGTAGTCGGCTTCGCGGTAGGTGATGGCCGTGATGGGGGCCTTCGACCCGGCGTCGGTCGCCTTCTTCAGCGCGGCGACGAGGGAGCCCTTCTTCGCCTCGACGACCTTCTCGAGGCCGGCTGCGGACGCGGGCGTCGCGTTGACGGGGTCGAGGAGGATCGTGAAGACCGCTCCGAGGGGCATGAGGGCGCGACCCTCGCGGTCGAGGAGGTCGCCGCGCGTGCCGGTGGTCCGCTCGACCTCGACCGTCTCGCCGGCGGCGAGGTCGGGGTGCCAGGCCGAGCGGCCCGCCCCCGGCGTCGCGACGACCCAGCGCGACCCGTCCTCCTCGACCCTCGTCGGGACGGTGTACTCCCACGGGCTGTCGCCGGGCAGGGTCCACCGCACCGTGAGGTCGGCCGTCGCCGAGGTCCCCGTGCGCCGGACGGCTCCCGGACGCACGGACACGGGGGCCTGCTCGAGGTCGGCGAGGGCGGTGCGGAAGTCCTCGGCGAGCGCGGGCGAGGCGAGGGGCGCCCGGGAGAGGTCCTTGGCGACCCAGGCCCGCGCGAACGCCTCGAACGCCCCCGCGGCGGCGGTGTCGCGCTCGGCCTCCTGCTGGCGCCACCACAGGGCGCCACCGAGCCCGCCCACGAGGACGAGGACGGCGGCGACGACGACGGCGACGCGGACCTTCATGCCCCCAGTCAACACAGCCGGTCCGTCACCGGCGACCCGGGGGTCCGGGTCGGCCGGGCCCCGGACGGCCGTCGGCACCCCGGACCGGTACCAATCCGTGCGTCCTCGATCTTTTGATTCCCCGGTGCGTCCGGCTCTGGTCTTTCGGGCCAGGTGTTGGTTGCATGCTGCAGGGTTCCCCGTCCCTCGAAAGGCCTGCCCCCGTGACCGCCCTGACCGACCAAGCGCTCGCGCCGAGCGTCTCGACGCCGTCGTACGACCGCGCCGCCGCCTCCGTCGGCATCGTCCACTTCGGGTTCGGCAACTTCCACCGCTCGCACCAGGCGATGTACGTCGACCGGCTCATGGAGGCCGGCCACGGGCTCGACTGGGGGATCTGCGGCGTCGGCGTGCTCGCCCACGACGTGGCGATGCGCGACGCGATGCGCGCCCAGGACTGCGAGTTCACCCTCGTCGTGCGCCATCCCGACGGCAGCCTCGAGCCACGGGTCGTCGGCTCGGTGCTCGAGTACCTCTTCGGTCCCGAGGACTCCACCGCCGTGTACGAGCGGCTCCTCGACCCGGCGGTGCGCATCGTCAGCCTCACGGTGACCGAGGGCGGCTACCTCAAGAACGCCGCGACCGGCGAGTTCGACGCCGAGCACGCCTCCGTGCGCCACGACGTCGAGCACCTCGACGCTCCGGGGACCGCGTTCGCGTTCGTCGTCGAGGGCCTGCGCCGCCGCCGGGCCGCCGGGCTGGAGCCCTTCACCGTGCTCTCGTGTGACAACCTCCAGGGCAACGGGGAGGTGACCCGGCAGACGGTGTCCTCGTTCGCCCGCCTCGTCGACGCCGACCTCGCCGACTGGATCGAGGCCGAGGTCTCCTTCCCCAACTGCATGGTCGACCGGATCACGCCCGCGACGACCGACGCCGACCGCGAGGTCCTGCGCCACGACTTTGGCATCGAGGACCGGTGGCCGGTGCCCGCCGAGCCCTTCACCCAGTGGATCGTCGAGGACCACTTCCCCCTCGGGAGACCGGCGTTGGAGGAGGTCGAGGTCCAGTTCGTCGACGACGTCACGCCCTACGAGCTGATGAAGCTGCGCCTGCTCAACGCCAGCCACCAGGCCCTGGCGTACCTCGGCGCCCCGCTCGGCTACGTGCTCGTCGACGAGACGATGCGCGACGAGAGGGTCCGCGACTACCTCGCCCGCTACATGGCCGACGAGGCGTCACCGACCCTCGGCGACCTGCCCGGCATCGACCTCGACGGGTACATGGCCACGCTCCTCGAGCGCTTCTCCAACCCCGGCATCCGCGACACCCTCGTGCGCCTCGCGACCGACGGCGGCAACCGGATGGCGACCTTCACCCTGCCCGCGGTGCGGGCCAACCTCGCGGCCGGCCGACCGGTGGAGCTGGGCGCCGCGATGGTGGCCGCGTGGGCCGAGTACTGGGCCCTCGTCGGACGCGGCGGCCTCGGGCCCGACGAGGTCCCCGACGACGTCCACGCCGACGAGCTCACCGCGGCGGCCCTCGACGAGCGCCCGGAGGCGTTCGTCGAGCTCGAGGCGCTCTTCGGCGACCTCGGGTCGGACCCCCGCTTCCTCGAGGCGTACTGCCGCCTGCGCGCCGTGCTCGTCGAGCACGGGGTCCACGGGCTGGTCGACCAGGTCCTGGGGCGCTGAGCCCTAGTCGACCTGTGCCCGCCGGCCGAGGCTGAAGACCTCGGGCGGCGGCTTCTGCGACGACTCCATCCGCCGGTAGGCCGTGGGGGTCGCGCCCACCTCGGCGAGGAACTGCCGGTTGAAGTTCGCCATGTTGTGGTACCCGCTGAGCGTGGCCACGTGGGCGATCGGGTGGTCGGTGGTGTCGAGGAGCCGGCGGGCGTGGGCGATCCGCAGCTTCTTGACCATCGAGCTGAAGGTCATCCCCGTCGCACCCTTGAAGTACTTCGAGAAGGTCGGCTCCGACATGTACGCCAGGTGGGCCGCGGTGGACAGCCGGATGTCGCCGGTGAGGTGCTCGAAGATGTAGGTGAGCCCTGCCTCGACGGCCGCCTGGGAGTTGATGTCGGTGGGTCGCCCCATCCACTCGCTCGCCACGACCTCGCGCTCCTCCTCGGGCGCCCGGGCGAACAGGGTGAGCAGCCTGAAGAGGTGCGAGAGCTGCTCTGCCCCACGGCTGTTGACGACGGCCAGGACCGTCTCGGCGGCCCGCCAGGCGGTGGCCCCGGAGAAGACGAGGCCGCGGCTCGCCAGCTTGAGCATGTCGTCGACCTCGACGAGCTCGGGCATGACCTCCATGCAGCGCCGGATCCACTCGTCGCTGAACTGCACGACGGCGTCGCGGTCGACGGCCACCTGCCCCGGCTCGAGGTCGCTGACCCAGTCGTGGGGGAGGTTCGGGCCCATGATGCTCACCTGGCCCGGCGCGAAGGTCCCGATGTGGTCACCGGCGATGAAGCTGCCGTGGGTCTTGGTGATGAGGTGGATCTCGTACTCGGGGTGCGAGCCCCAGCCGCAGATCTCGCTCGGGAAGTCGTGGGTGATCGCGCGGATCGACTGCATCGGGTGCGGCGGGATGACCTCACGGCGCGGCGGGTTCGGCATCGGGAGGTGGTGCGCCGGGTGGTGGTCGTGGGCGCGGAGGTGCTCGACCGCCGCTGTGGGCCTCGACTGATACGAAATCGTGATCCCGACCTTCCGACGTCGTCGTCGTGGTGGCGCCTGTCGCCGCTCAGGGAGGCAGGTGTGGAGCCGGTGTGAGGTGGCTCTCAGAAAAATAGTACCGAAACGGGGCCGGTGTTGGTCCTTGTCGGGGGTGCGCGGCGATACCCACCATTGCGGTGTTCCAGGCAGTGGAGGGAAACACCGCACCCGACCGGACCGACCGGGCCCGTGCACCGCATCCGCTTCCGGGAGTGGACGACACACCTACCAAAGGAGTTAGGCATGCTGTGCACATCGCGCGCACTGACGCTCGGGGCCGGCGCGCTGGCCTCGGCCCTCGTGCTCGGGGCCTGTTCGTCGGGCGCCGTGTCCGGGGACGACGGGTCCGGCGCCGCCGGTGGCAACGTCACCCTCAACGTGGCCACCGTGAACAACGGCCAGATGAAGGACATGGAGAAGCTCAAGACCGAGTACGAGACCGCCAACCCCGGCACCAAGGTCAACTTCCAGGTCATGGAGGAGGCCGACCTCCGCTCGGCCGTGACCGCGGACGTCGCCAGCGGGGCGGGTCAGTACGACATCGTCACCATCGGCGCGTACGAGACGCCGCAGTGGGGCGCCAACAAGTGGCTCGTCGACCTCACGCCCGAGCTGTCCAAGGACTCGGCCTACGACGTCAACGACATCCTCCCGCCCGTGCGGGACGCCATCTCGTTCGAGGGCAAGCAGTTCGCGGTGCCCTTCTACGGCGAGTCCTCGATCCTGATGTACAACAAGGAGCTGCTCGACAAGGCCAGCGTCACCCTCGGGACCAACCCGACGTGGCAGGAGGTCGCCGACGCGGCGAAGAAGGTCAACTCGGCCGACACCGCCGGCATCTGCATGCGCGGCAAGCCCGGCTGGGGCGACCTGTTCGCCCCGCTGACGACCGTCGTGCAGACCTTCGGCGGCAACTGGTACGACGACAAGTGGACCGCCACGGTCAACACCCCGGAGTGGAAGGAGGCCGTGACCTTCTACAAGACGATGCTCGACGAGTCGGGTGAGAAGGACCCGGTGTCCTACAGCTTCAACGAGTGCCTCACCGCGCTCAAGGAGGGCAAGGCCGCCATGTGGGCCGACGCCTCCGTCGCCGCCTCGATGCTCGAGGCCGCCGACTCGCCGGTCAAGGGGAAGATGGGCTACGCCCACATGCCCGTGAACAAGACCAAGGAGTCGGGCTGGCTGTGGAGCTGGAACCTGGCCGTCCCGTCCTCGACGAAGAACAAGGACGCCGCGGTCAAGTTCGTCAAGTGGGCCACGAGCAAGGAGTACATCAAGCTCGTCGGCACCAAGATCGGCTGGAGCAACGTCCCGCCGGGCTCGCGGACCTCGACCTACGAGATCCCCGAGTACAAGGAGGCCGCGGCCGCCTACGCCCCGATCACGCTCGACGTCATGAGCGCGGTCAACCCGAAGCAGCCGGGCGTCAACCCGCAGGGCTGGGTCGGCATCCAGTACGTCTCCATCCCCGAGTTCCAGGACGTCGGAAACCAGTGCGCCCAGCTGATCGCCGACTACATCGCCAACCGCACCTCGGTCGACGACGCGCTCAGCAAGTGCCAGGACCTCGCACAGAAGGCCGGCGACGCCCACAAGGGCTGACCCTCCACGGGCCCCGGTGCCGGGGCGCGCGGCTCACGCCGCCCCGGCACCGGATCCCGGTCCAGCGGAACGACGCACAAGGGAGTGCGCATGACCACCACGACTGACCTCGACCGGGTCGAGGCGAAGGCCGCCAGTGACAAGCGCCGGATCATCCGGCGCCAGGCGTGGAGCAGCCGAGGGCTGCTCGCCCCGGCCGTCATCTTCCTCGTCCTGCTGACCCAGGTCCCCTTCCTCGTCACCATCGGCTTCTCGACGATGAAGTGGAACCTGCTGTACCCGGCCGACCGGGGCTTCACCGGGTTCGACAACTACAAGACGGCGCTGACCTCGGGGAACCTCTGGCCCTCGATCGTGGCGACCGTGCTCATCACCGCCTTCTCGGTGGTGCTCTCGCTGCTCTTCGGCCTGCTCTTCGCCGTGCTCCTGGACCGCCAGTTCCGGGGCCGCGCGATCGCCCGGACGCTGATGATCACCCCGTTCCTCATCATGCCTGCGGCCGCGTCGCTCATCTGGAAGTACTCGATGTTCGACACCAACATCGGGATGGTGAACTGGCTGTTCAAGACGCTCGGGCTTCCCGTGGTCTCGTGGGGCACCGAGCACCCGATGGCCACCGTCGTCATCGTCCTGACCTGGCAGTTCACGCCGTTCATGATGCTCATCCTGCTGGCGGGGCTGCAGGGCCAGGACAAGGCGATCCTCGAGGCCGCCAACGTCGACGGCGCCGGCACGTGGCGCACCTTCACCTGGATCACGCTGCCGCACCTGCGGATGTACATCGAGATCGGGGTGCTGCTCGGGTCGGTGATCATCCTCCAGGTCTTCGACCCGATCGCGA
This sequence comes from Oryzobacter terrae, assembly GCF_042756445.1. Taxonomy (GTDB): domain Bacteria; phylum Actinomycetota; class Actinomycetes; order Actinomycetales; family Dermatophilaceae; genus Oryzobacter; species Oryzobacter terrae. The sequence goes on along the minus strand of NZ_CP170578.1, from coordinate 1,921,854 downwards.
TCCTCACCAAGGGCACCGGCGGGACCAAGACGCTGGCCTACCTGCTCTACGAACGGGCCTTCATCGGCCTGGACGTCGGGGAGGCCGCCGCGTACGGCGTCGTGACCGTCATCCTCACGATCATCGTGGCGACCGTCGCGCTGCGCACCCTGTTCAAGGTCTTCATGGCTGGAGGTTCCCGATGAGCACCAAGCTGCGCGCGACCCTGGTGACGGCGTTCACCTGGTTCCTCGTCCTCGCCTTCTTCTTCCCGGTGTTCTGGATGCTGCTCAACGGGTTCAAGCCCGAGTCGGTGGCCTCCTCGATCAACCCCAAGCTGTTCTTCACCCCGGTGCTCGACGGCTTCTCCACCGCGTTCGACCGCGGGATGCAGGGCTACCTCATCAACTCGCTGACGGCGTCGGTGACGGCCACCATCATCTCGGTGGTCCTGGCCGTGCCCGCCGCGTACGCCCTGTCGATCCGGCGGGTGAAGAACGTCGAGCAGTCCCTGTCGTTCTTCATCTCCACCCGGTTCATGCCGCTGGCCGCGGTCGTGCTGCCCCTGTTCATGATCCTCAAGACCCTCGGGCTGCTCGACAACATCTACATGCTGGCGATCATCTACGGGGCGGTGAACCTGCCGGTGACGGTGTGGATGATGCGCTCGTTCTTCCTCGAGGTCCCCTTCGAGATCGTCGAGGCCGCGCGCGTCGACGGCGCGGGCCTGTTCCGCGAGATCGTGCGGGTCGTGCTGCCCCTGGTCCTGCCCGGGGTCGCCGCGGCGGCGCTCATCACGTTCATCTTCAGCTGGAACGAGTACTTCCTCGCCACCCTGCTCACCAGCTCGGCCGCCCGCACCACGCCACCCTTCCTCGGCTCGTTCGTCGACGGGCGCGGCCAGTTCCTCGCCGTGCTCTCGGCCGCCGCCACCATCGCCGCACTCCCCGTCATCATCGCCGGCTGGGTCGCCCAGAAGCAGCTCGTCCGCGGCCTGTCGATGGGAGCCATCAAGTGACCGGAGCAGAGGTCCGCAGCCTCGCCGACACCGTCGTCGTCGTGACCGGCGCCGGTGGCGGGATCGGCGGTGCGACCGCCCGCCTCGTCCTCGAGGACGGCGCGAAGGTCGTCGTCGGCGACGTCCGGGAGGACGCGCTCCGGCCCCTGCTCGACGAGTGGGGTCCGGACCGGGTCGCCCTCGGGATCGGCGACGTCCGGTCGGCGGAGGCGTGCGACGCGCTGGTCGCCGTCGGCGTCTCCGCCTTCGGCCGGGTCGACTCGGTGATCGCCAACGCGGCGGTCGGCTTCTACGGCGGCGTCCTCGACGTGCCGGTGGAGCAGGTCGAGCTCATGGTCGACGTCAACGTCAAGGGCACCGTCTGGGTCGCCCGGGCGGCGGTGCGGCAGTTCCGGGCCCAGGGCGGCGGCGGCGACCTCGTCATCATCGGGTCGGTGGCGGGGCTGATGATCGGCGGCGGCAAGGAGGCCGTGTACGCGGCGACCAAGGGCGCCCAGATCAACCTCGGCACCGCGCTCGACCGCGAGCTGCGCTCCGAGGGGATCCGCACCACCGTCATCGCGCCGGCCGGGGTCAACACCCCGTTCGCCGCGGCCGACGGGCGGTTCGGCGAGGGCGACCCCGCCGACGGGCCGTTCATGCAGCCGTCCGACATCGGGGCCGCGGTCGTCCACGCGCTGCGCCAGCCCCGGCGGATGCGCACCGAGCTGTGGACGATGTGGAGCCTCGCCGAGGTGCACTGACCTCTCGCCCACCCCAGACGTGGAGCCCCTTCGGGCGCTGGACCCCGGAGGGGCTTCACCTCGCCCCGGGCTGGGGCCGCCCAGGCGACCGCCGTCCCCAGATGGACCGATAGGTCACGACAGGTACGGCCAGAAGTGCTGACCGGCGGGACAACATCGACCAATAGGGCGATCTTGTCCCGCAGTGGACCGCGGTTCGGACCGATGACGCCCGCGCGGGGCCGCCCGCCGCCGTACCAAGATCGACCGATAGGTCACGACAGGTACGGGCGATGCGCTGACCGGGCGGGGCAACTTCGACCAATAGGGCGGTCTTGTCCCGCAGTGGACCGCGGTTCGGACCGATGACGCCCGCGCGGGGCCGCCCGCCGCCGTACCAATATCGACCGATAGGTCACGACAGGTACGGCCAGAAGTGCTGACCGGCGGGACAACATCGACCAATAGGGCGATCTCGTCCCGGGAGGACCCGCCATCGCGGGGCAACGTCGACCAATGGGGCGATCTCGTCCCGCGGCGGACCGCGGTTCGGACCGATGACGCCCGCGCGGGACCGGAAGCACGCGAAAACCCCCGGTCGCATGCTCCCGGGGGCTTCCGTGTGCGCGGAGGCGGAGGGATTTGAACCCTCGATGGGCTTGAGACCCAAACCGCATTAGCAGTGCGGCGCCATAGACCGGACTAGGCGACGCCTCCAACGAAGGGACAGGCTAACGAACCCGCGGGTCAGCGGGCAAAACGGGTCCGCGGGCCGCCAGTGGGCGGCCGCACGCGGGCCGGGGCGAAAGGGGCGACAGGGCGGCCGGGTGGCTGCCACACTGCGCCATGACGACCCCAGGGGGATGGCCCCCGCCCGAGACCCGCGCCCCGTACGCCCCGACCGGGACCCCGCAGCCCACCGGGCCGTGGACTCCGGCGGCCTTCCCTCCCCGCCCGGGACCGGGTGCCCGCGACCAGACGGCGCGCACCATCGGGATCATCGGGCTCGTCGTCGCAGTCGTCGCCCTCCTCGCCCAGCTGCTCGTCGTCGTGCTGCCGGGGCTGTTCTTCGTCCCCCTCGTCTTCGGCGCGGGCGGACTCTTCGCCGACGAGGGATGGGCGGAGGGTCCCCTCCCGTCGACCACGTCGGCCTTCGTCGGCGGGGTCGCGCTCGGGTCGGGACGCTCCGTCGACGGTGTCACCCTCGCCGATGCCGTCGAGTACCACGGCGGGCGGACCGGGGCGTTGGAGAGCACGCCCTCCCCTCTGCGCTGCGACGACGTCGACCGCGCGACGACCCTGACCTCGGTCCTGTGCCGGGCCGCCGACGGCGCGGAGTGGTACGCGGTGGTGCGGTTCACCGACGACAGCGGCTCCTTCGTCGTCACCGTCGTGACCGACTTCGAGGACCCGTGGTGACGATCGCGGCCTCCACCCGTGCCACCTGCGCCACCGGCTGCTCCAACCCCTCCACCTCTTCCTCCGCCGTCGGCCGCGAGGCTCGCTGAGCCGCGGCCTCACGCGCAGTCGGCCCCCGCAGCGAGGTCGGCGCGAAGACCCAGACCTTCATCGCGAGGAACTTCACCGCCGTCGCGACCGCCGCCGTCACCGCGACGACACCCGTCTCGACCCACGTGGCCGCCAGGGGCAGCGCGGCGTGGAGCAGGTCGAGCCCGGCCGTCGTCATCGCCAGGGTCAGCGCGAGGACGAGCAGCCCCTGCACCTGCTGGCGCCACACGCCCGACCGTCCTCGCACGCGGAACGTCCAGCGCCGGTTGGCCCAGGTGTTGACGACGGCGGCGACGAGGAGGGCGACGGCGTTCGCGGGCGCGGCGTCCATCGTCTGGCGCAGGAGGACGAAGCCCCCGAGGTGGAGCACCGTCGACACCACGCCGATGACCGCGAAGACCGCCAGCTCGCCGCCCATGGTGCGAGGGGCCTCCGCGGGTCCCCGCCCGATCCGCTCGGCGATCGCGTCGACGGGGAGGCGGTGACGGGCCAGAGCGGTACCCACCCGCCAGATGCCCCGCAGGTCGTCGCGGGCGGTCGACGCGAGGGCGACCCGGCTGTCGGGGTCGTCGTACCAGTCGACCGGCACCTCGTGGATGCGCAGGCCGCTCCGCTCGGCGAGGACGAGCAGCTCGGTGTCGAAGAACCACGTCGTGTCCTCCACGAGGGGTAGCAGCTCGCGGGCGACGTCGGCACGGATCGCCTTGAAGCCGCACTGCGCGTCGCTGAACCGGGCGCCGAGCGTCGCCCGCAGGAGGAGGTTGTAGCCGCGCGAGATCACCTCGCGCCTGGCGCCGCGGACGACCCGGGAGGCGCGGTGCAGCCGGCTGCCGATCGCGACGTCGGAGTGCCCCGACATCAACGGGGCGACGAGGGGCCAGAGGGCGTCGAGGTCGGTGGACAGGTCGACGTCCATGTAGGCGAGGACGAGGGCGTCGGACTCGTTCCACACCCGCGCGAGGGCCCGCCCCCGCCCCTTCTGCTTCAGCCGGACCGCGGTGACCCCCGGGAGGGTGGCCACGAGGTGGGTGGCCACCTCCCACGTGCGGTCGGTGCTCGCGTTGTCGGCGACGGTGATGCGGAACGGGTAGGGGAACGTCTCGACGAGGTGGGCGTGGAGCCGGTGCACCGAGGCCGCGAGGACGGCCTCCTCGTCGTGCACCGGGACCACCACGTCGAGGACGGTCGTCACGACCCGCTCCCCGCCACCGGCCGGGTCAGGTCGTAGAACGTCTGCCCACCGATGGTGACCTCGGTGAAGCCGGCAGCCACCCAGGTCGCGATCTCGCTCGAGGCGGTCGAACCGCCGTTCTGCCGGCCGAACCCACCACCGCTGAGGAAGTAGTGGATCCTCCCGTCCGCGACGTCCTGCTGGAACTCGGCCAGCGTCGGAGCCGGGTCGGAGCCGTTGAAGCCACCGATCGCCATCACCGGCTGCCCGGTCGCGAGCTGGAGGCCCGCGGCGTTCTGCGAGCCGACGGCCGCGGCGACCCAGGTGAACGAGCCGGCGTCGGCGGTGAGCGCCGCGACGACCTCGGCATCGGGGGTCGTGGCGTCGAGGAGACCACCCATGCCGCCTCCGCCGGTCGTGGCGCCCGTCGCCCCGCCGGGCCCGGCGGCCGTGCCGCCGGTCGCCCCGCCGGCCGCCGGACCCGTGGCGCCGCCCGGCATCCCACCGGGCACGCCACCGCGCATCCCCCCACCACCGGGGCCGCCTCCGGTCGCCGGACCGGCCGTGACGATGGAGCCGGTGTGGCCCGAGGCGAGCGTCGTCTCGCTGTACGCGGCGGGTCCGGCCAGGGCGGCGACGACCGCCGCGACGGCCGCGGCCCGCACCCCGGTCCCGTGGAGCCGGCCGGCGAGGAGGAGCAGGGCCGCTGCCGCGACCCCGAGGGCGAGGACGAGGAGGCGCAGCCAGCCCGCGTACTCGGTGGTGCGGGAGAGGAGGACGAAGCCCCAGCCGGCCGCCGCCAGGGTGGCCCCGGCGAGCACGGCCGCCCCGGCGAGACGGTCGCGCCGCTCCCACGCCTCGGCGGCGCCCATCCCGACGACGGCGGCGATGGCCGGGGCGAGGGCCACCGTGTAGTACTGGTGGAAGATCCCCTGCATCAGCGAGAAGGTCAGCGCGGTGACGAGCAGCCAGCCGCCCATGACGACGTAGGCCGCACGGCGTGAGTCGGTGCGTGGGGAGCGGCCGCGGAAGGCCAGCCCCGCGACGAGGAGCAGCAGGGCGGCGGGCAGCAGCCACGAGATCTGGCCTCCGACCGACGAGTCGAACATCCGGAACAGGCCGACGTCGGTCGAGAACCCGCCGCCACCGCCTCCACCGACCCTGCCGACCTCGGTGCCGTCGAGGCGACCCAGTCCGTTGTAGCCGAAGGTCAGCTCGAGGAAGGAGTCGGTCTGGCTGCCGCCGACATACGGCCGCATGCTCGCCGGGACGAGCTCGACGACGGCGACCCACCACCCGGCGGACGCCACCATCGCGCCCGCGGCGGCCAGGGACCCCAGCAGTCGCCGCCCGATCGTGGTGTCGGCGAACAGGACCCACGCGAGGCCGAGCGCCGGGACGACCAGCAGGACCTGGAGCGTCTTGGTGAGGAAGCCGAGACCGACGAAGACCCCGGCGAGCGCCATCCAGCGGATCGACCCCTTGTCGACCGCGTGGAGGGCGGCCCAGGCCGCGAGCGCCATGAGGAGGGTGAGGAGCGCGTCGGGGTTGTTGAAGCGGAACATGAGGACGGCGACCGGGGTCAGGGCCAGCGCCGCCCCTGCCAGGAGCCCGGCCGCGGGCCCGAAGCGCCGCCTGACGGTCGCGTGGACCACCGCGACGGTGCCCACCCCCATGAGGACCTGGGGCAGCAGGATCGCGAACGAGCTGAGGCCGAACAGGCGCACCGACAGGGCCATGGCCCACAGGGCGGCGGGCGGCTTGTCGACGGTGATGGCGTTGCTCGCGTCGAAGCTGCCCCAGAAGAACGCCGACCACGAGTCCGCGCCCGCCTGCACCGCGGCGCTGTAGAAGGCGTTCGCCCACCCGCTCGCCGACAGGTTCCATAGGTACGCGGCTGCGGTGACGACGAGGAGGGCCACGAGCGCGGGGCGGGCCCAGGCCGGGGCGCCGTCGGGCCCGCGGACGAGGCGTCGGAGGAGGCGGCGGACGAGGCGGCGGGCGCGCAGGGCCCCCGTGGAGTCGCCGTCGAGGGCGGCGTCCGGGGTCGCCGACCGGGGTACGAGGTCGGCCGGGGGAAGGGTCGCGGTGTCCATGGATCCACGGTCGGGTCGACGACTGTGGCGGCGCTGTGGTGCCGCTGTCGCCCTCCCCAGACGTGCCCAGCTGGCGCCGTCAGTGCGGAAAAGGTCGCTCCGACAACCACTTCCGCACTCAAGCGCACGGTGGTGCGAGGATGAGGCATGCCCGCGACATCCACGCCCACGCCGCCGGGCTCGTCATCGCCCGTCGTGAGGCGAGCCCGGCCCGACGAGCTCGACGCCGTCGGGGACCTCACCGCGGAGGCGTACGTCGGAGCCGGGGTGCTCGCTCCCGGTGCCGGCTACCTCGACTTCCTCCGTGACGCCGCCCACCGCGACCGGGAGGCCGAGGTGTGGGTCGCGCTCGACGGCGACCGCGTCGTCGGGACGGTCACCTACGTCGAGCCGGGATCGGCCCTCGTCGAGGTGTCCGGGGAGGACGAGGCGGAGATGCGCTCGCTGGCCGTCGACCCGGCGGCGACGGGACGCGGGATCGGCGAGATCCTCGCGCGGCACGCCGTCGAGCTGGCCCGTCAGCGGGGCTTCGCGGCCATCGTGCTGTCGTCGTCGACGACGATGCACGCCGCGCGCCGGCTGTACGAGCGGCTCGGCTTCACCCGCCTCCCCGAGCGCGACTGGGTCCCGGTGCCGGAGGTCCAGCTCCTCGTCTACCGACTTCCCCTCACCGGCTGAGGCGGAGGTCCGAACGCATCCGAGGGGAGGTGCGGACGCAGGCGTCAGGCGGTCGGGAGCAGGACCGAGAAGGTCGTGTCGCCCGGGCGGCTCGCGAGCTCGACCCGGCCACCGTGGGCCTGACCGACCGCCGCGACGATGCTCAACCCGAGGCCGGTGGACCCCTGAGCGCGGGTGCGGGCGTCATCGCCGCGGGTGAAGCGCTCGAACACGTTGGCCTGCAACGGTTCCGGCACCCCTGGCCCGTCGTCGGAGACCGACACCCGGACGAGCCGGCCCTCGGGCCGGACACGCGTCACGACCTTCGTCCCGGGCGGGGTGTGCGTGCGCGCGTTGGCGAGGAGGTTGGCGAGGAGCTGGTGGAGGCGCGCCTGGTCGCCGGGGACCTCGACCGGCTCCTCGGGCAGGTCGAGCTCCCACGCGTGCTGCGGTGACGCGGCGTGCGCGTCGCTCACGGCGTTGACCGCGAGGAGGGACAGGTCGACGGCCTCGCGCTCGAGCGGGCGGCCGGCGTCGAGGCGGGCGAGGAGGAGCAGGTCCTCGACGAGCTCCTGCATCCGCAGGGCCTCGGCCTCGACCCGGCCGATGGCGTGGGTGACGGTGGCGGGCACCGGGTCCGGCTCGCGGCGGGTCAGCTCGGCGTAGCCGCGGATCGAGGCGAGCGGGGTCCGCAGCTCGTGCGAGGCGTCGGCGACGAACTGCCGGACCTGCGTCTCGCTCTCCTGCCGGGCCTGGAGGGCCGACTCGACGTTGTCGAGCATCGTGTTGAGCGCCAGGGCCACCTGGCCGACCTCGGTGCGCTCGTCGGCATCGTCCTGCGGGACGCGGACGGCGAGCGCGACGTCACCGGAGTCGAGCTTGAGGCGCGAGACGCCCCGAGCGGTGGCCGCGACCCGGTCGAGGGGAGCGAGGCTGCGCCGGATGACGAGGGTCCCGCCGACCGCGACGAGCGCGAGGCCGATGGCGCTTCCTCCGGCGACGACGGCGACGAGCCGTTCGGTGAGCTCCTCGACGGGGGCCGTGGACAGCCCGACGACGAGGAGGTCTCCCTGGTTGAGGGTCCGGGAGGTCACGAGGTAGGTCCCGACCCCCTCCCCGACGTCGACCCGGACCGGGCTCGACCCCTGCGCGGCCGCGGTGAGGGTCTCGATCTGGGCGGCGCTCAGGGACGTGAAGTCACCGGACTCGTCCACGACGGAGTTCACGGCCACTCCACTGCCGTCGACCGCGACGCTGCCGCTGGACGTCAGCTCGAGGACGAGGGTGTCGCCGCTGCCCGGGGTGCGGAACGGGGCGCCGGGGAACCCCGCTGGAGGAACACGGCCGTCGTTCCCGCGACGGTCGTCGACGCGCCCGAGGGAGGTCCGCAGGTCCTCGGCGAGCTGCTTCTCGAGGTACTGCTGGGTGAAGACGAGCGTCAGCGCCCCCGTCGCGAGCATCGTGATCGCGAGGAGGGTGAGGACCGAGGCGAGCAGCTTGGCACGCAGGGTCCAGCGGGAGACGGGGTGGGGCATGACGGGTCCGGTCGGTCCGCCCGCTCAGTCGGCAGGCTTGAGGACGTAGCCCACGCCGCGCATCGTGTGGATCATCGGGGTACGGCCGGCGTCGATCTTCTTGCGCAGGTAGGAGATGTAGAGCTCGACGACGTTGGCCTGGCCACCGAAGTCGTAGTTCCACACCCGGTCGAGGATCTGGGCCTTGCTCAGGACCCGCTTGGGGTTGCGCATGAGATAGCGGAGCAGCTCGAACTCGGTGGCGGTGAGGTGGATGTCGGCGCCGCTGCGGGTGACCTCGTGGCTGTCCTCGTCCATCGTCAGGTCACCGACGACGAGCATCGAGCTGGCCTCGTCGGTCGCGACGGTGGTGCGGCGCATCAGGGCTCGCAGCCGCGCGACGACCTCCTCGAGGCTGAACGGCTTGGTGACGTAGTCGTCGCCCCCGGCGGTGAGGCCGGCGACGCGGTCCTCGACGGCGTCCTTGGCCGTGAGGAAGAGGACCGGCACGTTCGGGTCGTCGCCGCGCATCCGGCGCATGACCTCGAGGCCGTCGAAGTCGGGGAGCATCATGTCGAGGACGACCGCGTCGGGGCCGAACTCCTTAGCGGCGCGGACCGCGGCGACGCCGCTGGCGGCCGTGCGCACCTCCCAGCCCTCGTAGCGCAGGGCCATCGAGAGCAGCTCGGTGAGGTTGGGCTCGTCGTCGACGACGAGGACGCGGACGGCGCTGCCGTCGGGGCGCTTGAGGGCCGGAGCCGTCTGCGTGCGGGTGGTCATGGTTCCAGTGTGTGTCCGCGGGCTGAGGACCGTCCATGCGTTCCCTGTGACGAAACTGTGGGTCCTGTGAGCGTCGCGTGCCAGTGACCTGACGGGATCGCCACAGCGACGCCACAGCGGGGCGACCCACTCTCGGGTCGACAGCACCCATCACCCCGGAGGACACCGTGACCCCCATCGACCCCACCCAGCCCGTCCCGCACCAGCCGACCACGCCCGCCGAGGACGCCGCGGCCTCGGCTCCCGCCGCTCCGGCCCCCGCCGCACCCGCCGCCCCGGCACCCGCCGCCCCGCCCGCCCCGACGTGGGCGCAGGCGGTGCACGTCCCCGGTGAGGCCCCGGCCGCTGCCGGCACCGCCCCCGCGGTGCGCCCGCCGCGCTGGTCGGGCAAGAAGACCGCCGTCGCCGCGGCGCTCGCCGTGGGGCTGGGCGTCGGTGCGGCCGCCGGCGCGGGAACCGCGGTGGCGCTGGGCAGTGACGCCGGCGTCGTCGGCTCGGGACAGGGCGGTCCGGGGGGCCGGACCGGGCAGCTTCCCGGTGGGGGCCAGTTCGGCGGACCCCGGGGCGGTGGCGGGATGCCCGGTCAGGAGAGCCAGGGCGGCACCCTGCCGCCGGGCCAGTCCGGCAGCGGGTCGACCGACCCGAACGACGCGAACGGCACCGCCCAGACCACCTGACCCGTGGGGGCGGGTCCCGGGCGCCCCGGGCGCCCGGGCCCTCCGGGGCCCGTCGCACCCCTGCCGTGGTGGTCGCACCGTTGACACGCTGACCCCGGGTGTCGACACTGGGCTCGGCCGCTCCCTGACGGCCTGCCCTCGGCGTGCTCGTGGTTGGTCTCAGGGAAGGGATCGGATTCGATGAAGATCCGCAGAGTCCTCCTCGGAGTCACCGTCGGCGCGGTCGTGGCCTCGGCCCTCAGCGCCGCCCCCGCCCAGGCCGCGGCACCCGCCGCCGCCCAGCTCGTGGCCCCCGCGAACGGCTCCACCGCGACGTCGGCCGACGTCCCGCTCTCGGTGCGTCCCACCGACCCCGACGGCGGCCCGCTCCAGGTGACCTTCGAGGGCCGCAAGCGCGGGGCCACCGTCCCCGCCGGGGGCGGAGCCGACCCCTTCACCATCGTCGCCCTGCCCGACACCCAGAACTACACGTACAACAACCGCCAGGGGACGATCACCCAGCAGGCCCAGTGGGCCGTCAACACCCGCACCCAGCTCAACACCGCGATCGTCGTCCAGCTCGGGGACCTCGTGAGCGAGGAGGAGAACCTCACCCAGTGGGGGCACACCTCGACGGGTCTGAAGGTCCTCGACGACGCCGGGATGCCGAACACCGTCGTTCCCGGGAACCACGACTTCAACACGACGACCGGCGCGTTCGCCGAGTACGACCAGTTCTTCCCGCCCTCGCGCTACGCCACCGCGACGTGGACCCCGGCGACGGCGCGCTACGGCGGCTACATGGGCCAGAACCTCTTCGGCCCCGACCCGGTCGACCGCAAGAACATGAACAACTTCGCGCTCTTCACGGCCGGCGGGCGCGACTGGGTCGCCATCAACCTCGAGTGGGAGGCGCCCTCGTGGGCCGTCGACTGGGCGGTCAAGGTGCTCGAGGCCTACCCCGACCGGCTCGCCATCGTCACGACCCACAGCTTCCTCGGCCTCAACGGCCTGCGACGGACCACGCCCGAGCGGACCGGCGGCACGTCGGCCAACCAGCTGTGGACCGACTTCATCTCGCAGCAGTGCCAGGTCAAGCTCGTCCTCAGCGGCCACTTCCACAACGGCGACGCGGGCGAGGCCAACCGCTCCGACCTCAACCGCTGCGGCGAGCCGGTGCAGCAGGTTCTCACCGACTACCAGGACCGCGCCAACGGCGGCGACGGCTGGCTGCGGTACTACACGTTCGACCCGGCCGCGAGCACGATGACGGCGCGCACCTTCTCGCCGAAGCTCGGGGTCTTCGAGTCCGACGCCGACTCGGCGTTCACCGTCCCCTTCACCCTCGGTGCGACCGTGCCCGCGCCGTTCCAGACGATCGGCACCGTGACGGCCGACTCCGGGACCGTCGCGTCGCGGACCTGGACCGGCCTCGACACTGACACCTGGTACGAGTGGCGCGCCGTGACGAGCGACGGGGTCACGAGCACCGTCTCGCCGACCTGGGAGGTCCGCACGCCCCCGGCCGCCGAGCTGGTGGACGACACTTTCTCCCGCAACGTGGCCAACGGCTGGGGGGCGACGGCGGGTGGCCAGGCGTGGCAGTTCACCTCGACGGCGACGGCCTACGCCGTCGACGGCTCGGTCGGACGGATCGTCGCACCCGTCGGCTCGACGCGCGGCATGCGGCTGCCCACCGTGTCCGTCGCCGACGCGCGGATCGTCACCGACCTCGCGATGACGCCCGCTGCCTCCGGCTCCGGCACCTACGTGTCGCTGCACGGCCGGCTCTCGGGCACGAACAGCTACCGGGCCAAGGTGCGCTACCTCGCGGGCGGAGCCGTGAACCTCTCCCTCATCAGGTTCACGGGGGCCGAGGTGTCGCTGGCCACCGCGAACATCCCCGGGACCGTCGCGCCCGGCCAGTACCTGCGGCTGCGCTTCGAGCTCGAGGGGGCGTCCCCGACCGCGGTGCGCGGCAAGCTCTGGCCGGTGGGCCAGGCCGAGCCCACGGCGTGGACGGTGACCGCGACCGACGCCACGGCGGGTCTGCAGGCCGCCGGGACGACCGGCATCGACGTGTACCAGTCCGGGTCGGCGACCAGTCCCGGCACGGTGGCGTTCGACCGCTACACGATCACCCGGCTCGGTGTGACCCCTCCGGCCAACGTGCCGCCGACCGCCGTCATCGGCACGCCCTCGATCAGCGAGCGGACCGTGACGGTGTCGGGCGCCGGCTCCTCGGACCCCGATGGAACGATCGCGTCGTACGCGTGGCAGTTCGGGGACGGCACGACCGCGACCGGCTCGTCGGCATCGCGCACGTACGCCGCTGACGGCACGTACACGGTGCGGTTGACGGTCACCGACGATGACGGTGACACCGGCACGGTGACCCGGCAGGTGACGGTGGCGGCGACGCCTCCGCCGAACCAGGCGCCGACCGCGGTGATCGGCACTCCCGTGGTCAGCCAGCGCACGGTGAACGTCTCGGGGTCGGGGTCGAGCGATCCGGACGGCACGATCACCGGCTACGCGTGGGACTTCGGGGACGGCACCACCGCGACCGGTTCGTCGGCGTCGCGGACCTATGCCGCCGACGGCACGTACACGGTGCGGTTGACGGTCACCGATGACGACAACGCCACCGGGACGGTCACGCGCCAGGTCACGGTGGCGGCGACGCCTCCGCCGAACCAGGCGCCGACCGCGGTGATCGGCACTCCCGTGGTCAGCCAGCGCACCGTGAACGTCTCGGGGTCGGGGTCGAGCGATCCGGACGGCACGATCACCGGCTACGCGTGGGACTTCGGGGACGGCACCACCGCGACCGGTTCGTCGGCGTCGCGGACCTATGCCGCCGATGGCACGTACACGGTGCGGTTGACGGTCACCGACGATGACGGTGACACCGGCACGGTGACCCGGCAGGTGACGGTGGCGGCGACGCCTCCGCCGAACCAGGCGCCGACCGCGGTGATCGGCACTCCCGTGGTCAGCCAGCGCACCGTGAACGTCTCGGGGTCGGGGTCGAGCGATCCGGACGGCACGATCACCGGCTACGCGTGGGACTTCGGTGACGGCACGACCGCGACCGGTGCCTCGGCGTCGCGGACCTATGCCGCCGACGGCACCTACACGGTGCGGTTGACGGTCACCGACGACGACAACGCCACCGGGACGGTCACGCGCCAGGTCACGGTGGCGGCGACGCCGCCACCGACGCAGGACCTCGCGACCGACGCGTTCGAGCGCAGCGTCACCAACGGCTGGGGATCGGCCCAGCTCGGCGGCGCGTGGACGATCCTCGGCACGAGCAGCCGGTACGGCGTCTCCGGCGGCACGGGCAACCACATCCTCACGGCTGCCGGGACGACCGGCGAGACGATGCTCCCGGCGGTCAGCGCCACCGACGTCGACCTGAGGACCAGCCTGGCCTGGAGCCGCACCGCGAGCCAGGGGACGCTCTACGGCACGGCCGTCGTGCGCCGCCAGACGAACGGCAACGACTACCGGGTCAAGGTCGTCGTCGCGGCGTCGGGCACGATGCAGCTCGTCATCGCGCGCAGGGTGGGCACGACCGAGACGGCCCTGCGGACGGCCACGGTCGCCGGCATCACCCAGACCGCGAACACCTCGTACCGGCTCGCGGTGCGTGCCGTGACGGTCGCCGGCACGACGACGCTGTCGACGAAGCTGTGGCGCGTCGGGACGACCGAACCGTCGGCCTGGACGGCCACCGTGACCGACGCGACCGCCGGGCTCCAGTCCGGTGGCTCCGTCGGGCTCAACTCCTACATGTCGAGCAGTGCGGCGGCCGCCGTGACGATGCGGGTCGACGACTTCGCCGTGGTCGACCCCGACTGAACCGGACCGAACCGGACCGTCCGGGACGCGGAGAGGCCCCGCGGAGCATCACGCTCCACGGGGCCTCTCCGTGCCCGCCGGCGGCGCCTCAGACGCCGTCGAGGCGGGCGCGCAGGGTGTTGAGCTCGTCGGCGAGCGGCGTCGGGAGCTGGTCGCCGATCTTGGCGAACCACTCCTCGATGAGCGGCAGCTCGGCGCGCCACTCCTCGAGGTCCACGGACAGGGCGGCCTCGAGCTGCTCGGGCGTCAGGTCGAGCCCGTCGGTGTCGAGCGACTCCGGGGTCGGCACGTGACCGATCGGGGTCTCGACGGCGGCGGCGGTGCCCTCGATGCGCTCGATGGCCCACTTGAGGACGCGGCTGTTCTCGCCGAAGCCCGGCCAGAGGAAGCCACCCTCGTCGTCGCGACGGAACCAGTTGACGTAGAAGATCTTCGGCAGCTTGGTCGCGTCGGCGTCCTTGCCGAGCTCGATCCAGTGGCGGAAGTAGTCGGCGACGTTGTAGCCGATGAAGGGGAGCATCGCCATCGGGTCGCGGCGCACGACACCGACCGCACCGGTGGCGGCGGCGGTGGTCTCCGAGGACAGCGTGGCGCCCATGAAGGTGCCGTGCGTCCAGTCGCGCGACTCGGTGACGAGCGGGATCGTCGTCTTGCGTCGTCCTCCGAAGAAGATCGCGGAGATCGGGACGCCGTTGGGGTCGTCGTACTCGTCGGCGAGGATCGGGCACTGCGAGATCGGCGTGCAGTAGCGGCTGTTGGGGTGGCTCGAGACCTCGTCGCTGTCAGGGGTCCAGGGCTCGCCCTTCCACGAGGTCGCGTGGTCGGGGACGTTCTCGAGGCCCTCCCACCACACGTCGCCGTCGGCCGTGAGGGCGACGTTGGTGAAGATCGAGTTGCCCTTCTCGATCGTGCGGATCGCGTTGGGGTTGGTCTTCTCGTTGGTGCCCGGGGCGACGCCGAAGAAGCCGAACTCGGGGTTGACGGCGTACAGGCGCCCGTCCTTGCCGAAGCGCATCCAGGCGATGTCGTCGCCGAGCGTCTCGACCTTCCAGCCCGGCACGGTCGGCTTGAGCATTGCGAGGTTGGTCTTGCCGCACGCGCTGGGGAAGGCGGCGGCGATGTAGTGGACCTGCTGCTGCGGCGAGGTGAGCTTGAGGATGAGCATGTGCTCGGCGAGCCAGCCGCCCTCGTGGGCCATCGCCGAGGCGATGCGCAGGGCGTAGCACTTCTTCCCGAGCAGGGCGTTGCCGCCATAGCCCGAGCCGTAGCTCCAGATCTCGCGCGTCTCGGGGAAGTGCGAGATGTACTTGGTCTGCGAGCAGGGCCACGCGACGTCGGCGGTCCCCTCGCGCAGCGGCATCCCGACCGAGTGCAGGCACTTGACGAAGTCGGCGCCGCGCTCCTCGATGACGCGCAGGACGTCGGTGCCGACCCGGGCCATGACGTGCATCGAGACGACGACGTAGGCGCTGTCGGTGACCTCGACCCCGAACATCGGGGCGTCGGAGTCGAGGTGGCCCATGACGAACGGGATGACGTACATGGTGCGACCGGTCATCGAGCCCTGGTAGAGCTCGGTCATCGTCGCCTTCATCTCGGCGGGCGCCATCCAGTTGTTGGTGACACCGGAGTCGGCCTCGTCGACCGAGCAGATGAAGGTCTGGTCCTCGACCCGGGCGACGTCGCTGGGGTCGGAGGCGGCGTGGAAGGAGTTCGGCTTCTTCGCGTCGTCGAGCCGGGTGAAGGTGCCGGCCTCGACGAGCCCGGCGGTGAGGCGGTCCCACTCCTCGGAGGTGCCGTCGCACCAGACGACGCGCTCCGGCGTGGTGAGGGCGGCGATGTCGTCGACCCAGGCCTGCAGGCCCTCGTGACTCGTCCCCGTATCGTGCGCTGCCTGCGTCGTCATGGTCGTCCTTCCGCCGGTCCGGCTCAACTGGTCGGCCACCACCCGACGACGCGCGCTCGGCCCGCCGGTCAGGCGGTGGCTCGGCACCCGCCGCTGGGAGCCTGCTGTCACGGTAGGCCCGCGCACCGAACGGTGGGAACCGCGGAAACGGTTGCACCTTGTGGGTCTCCTCACAGCGACTGCTCGGCACTGCAAGAACTTGCAGAGGCACTGAAAAGGCAGGTCACGGGCTGGCGTGGCCTTGCAGGAGGGGCCGACGGATCCTGCTCGACCCACCTCGGCCGGCGGCGCCGTCGGGGGGCGGGGCCGACGTCATCCGGGCGCTGCCCAAGGGGTGCCGCGACGGATTTCTCGCAGGACGAGGGGCTCCGGTAGTCTGCTCTCTCGTTGCGCCCGCGGGTGCGACAGGGCGCCCGTAGCTCAACGGATAGAGCATCTGACTACGGATCAGAAGGTTAGGGGTTCGAATCCCTTCGGGCGCGCTCTGTGTTGAGACAGAGGTTGAAGGCCCCGACCAGCGGCAACGCGGTCGGGGCCTTCGCTCTGTCCGGACTCCGGACGTCTCGAAGGGGCTCTGGGCCCCAAAATTGGCTCCAGAATTCGCTGCACGGGCCTCCAGTCGCACGGGGCGACACTGTGGTCGTGAGCAGGACTAATAGGGTCGCAGCCGTCCCCCAAGAGGGTGTCGGCCCGCTTAGGGGGTGCATGAACACCTCGTCGCAGACCCAGCCCACCCTCCTCCTCAACCTCAACGAGGTCGCCGCCCAGTTGCGCTGGACCCGCCGCAGTGTCGAGCGGCAAATCGCCTGCCGCCGCCTGCGCGCCGTCCACCTCGGCCGCTCCGTCCGGGTCGAGCGCGCCGAGCTCGACCGGTTCGTCGCCTCCATGCGGGACGTCGATGCGGGGTAGACCGCGCGCGTCAGCGTCCGTCAGCGCCACCTCCCGCTACCAGGGCGCCGACGGTCGCTGGCACGCGCGGATCACCGTCGGCCGGCGCCTCGACGGCGAACGCGACCGCCGGCACATCACCCGCAAGACCAAGCGCGAGCTCGACGCCGCCATTCGCGCGATCGAAAACGCGCGCGACTCCGGCCAGCAGCCCTGGCTGCTCGAGAACATCAACGTGGAGGCGTGGGTCGACCACTGGCTCGACGAGATCCTCCCGCTCGCCGTCCGATGGAAGACGCGATCCGGCTACGCCAGCCACATGAAGGTCCACGTCATCCCGTACATCGGCTCTGCTCGGCTGACCGATCTGCGCCCGGAAACTCTCGAGCGGCTTTACCGCGAGCTCCTCGACCAAGGGCGCTCCACCCACGTCGTTCACGGCGTGCACCGGACGCTGCGCTCCTGCCTCTCCGAAGCAGTTCGGCGACAGCGGATCCTGTCCAACCCCGCCGCCCTCGCCCGCCGCCACGCGTCGAGAGAACCGAGATCGAGCCGCTCACCGGCGAGGAGTGCCGCGCAATCCTCAGCGCTGCCCAAGGACGGTTCAACGGCGCCCGATGGTCGGTCGCGCTGTCGCTCGGGCTCCGACAAGGCGAGGCGCTCGGCCTGCTCTGGAGCGACATTGATCTCGACGCCGGGATCCTCCGCGTCAAACGCGCCCTCCAGCGACGCACCTGGCAGCACGGCTGCAGCCCACGGACTCGCAAGATGCCGGTCTGTGGCAACCAGCGCGGCGCCGACTGCCCCCAACGCCGCGACGGCGGCCTCGTCCTCGCCGAGCCGAAGACCCGAGCGTCCCGACGGTCTGTCGCCCTTCCTCCGCCACTCGTCGCCGAACTGCGCGCCCACCGGGCGGCACAGCTGCGGGTCAAGCTCGAGCGAGCGAACGTCTGGGACCACACCCACGACTTGGTCTTCAGCACCGACTGGGGCATCCCCGTCGACCCCGCCAACGACCAGCGCGAGTGGAAGCAGCTCCTCCGCGACGCAGGCGTCCGCGAGGTCCGGCTCCACGACGCCCGCCATACCGCCGCCACCCTCCTGCTCCTCCAGGGCGTCGACATCCGCACGGTCATGGCCATCATGGGCTGGACGGAGATGGCAACCGCCCAGCGCTACGTGCACGCCGTCGACGAACTCCGCCATGAGGCAGCACGCCGCATGGGCGCAGCCCTTTGGGCCGGCCCCCTAACGCGACCGACAGCTACCACGCACGCTCCTACGGTCTGGTGACCGAGGGAATCACTGACCTGAAATGCCGAATAGCGGAAGTGTTTGGTTCGAACCGCGGGGATAGCGTGGAGCGTCGGTGGTGGCGACCGGGGAGGCAGCCATGGAGGTGGACGAGGTCTACGCGGAGCTGGATCGTGTCCGAGACGACTACCGACGTTTGCTGGAGACCGCCACCGTTGCCGAACTGCGTCAGCTGACCGTTGGCACCAAGTGGAACAACGAGCAGCTGCTCTTCCACATGCTGTTCGGGTACCTCTTGGTGCGGAACCTGGGGTTGATTGTCTGGGGGTTCTCCCGCCTCCCGGACAGTGCCTCCCGGCGATTCGCGGGCCTGCTCGACGCGGGTACCTGCCCGTTCCACGTCATCAACGACGCCGGCTCGCTCTTCGGCGCCCGCGTGTTGGGCTACCCGCGCATGCAGCGGCTGATGGACCGAGTGGTCACCGGCCTCCAAGAGACCCTTCGAGCGCAGTCGCATGAGTCCCTGGCTCGGGGCATGCACTTCCCGGTGGGCTGGGACCCCTACTTCAGGGACTACATGACACTGCTGGAGGTCTACCACTACCCCACCCAGCACTACGACCACCACAGAGCTCAGCTGACCTTGGCGAGTGCGGGCCGGGGGTGAACCGACCACCTTCGTCACCCGGCAGGGAACGCGCGAGCCACGGTCGTTGGGACTGCCGCACGACGCATGGGCGCCGGCGTGTGCGGTGCGGTCACTTCCTCACGGCCACCGGTGCGCTCATACTGAGCAGATGAGCGCCGAACCGGGCATCGCCGTCGAGCGGCACGAGGACGGGCGCGTCCACTGCTGGTGCTGCGGCACCGTCGACGCCCCGGCTCGGATGGTCCACCTCGGCAACCACCCAGAGGTGCACCTCTGCCTGGGCTGCGCCCACTTCGTGCACCAGCAGGCCTGGGAGATCGAGGACGGAGCGAAACGAGGCCCGTCTGCAGTCGTCCGAGACCGCTTCCGCAACCTGCGCGCTGCGGTGATCCGCCGGGGCTGGCACCGCAACAGGTTCATCGGCGACAAGCTCCGCTGGCTAGGCAAGTACCTCCCGTGATGGTGCAGATCGAGCTGCTGGTCGTGCCGGACTGTCCGCACGAGGCCCCCGCCGCTGAATTGATCACCCTCGCCGTGGCGGACACCGGAGTCCAGGCCCAGGTCACGCGCACTGTCATCACCAGCCAGGACCAAGCGCGGCTGCGCGGCTTCGTCGGCTCCCCGACCATCCTGCTCAACGGCTCCGACCCGTTCGCCGACCCTGCCGCACCGGCAGCGATGGCGTGCCGGCTCTACTCCACCCCAGAGGGTCTACGTGGGGTGCCGGCGCTGCGGGATCTGCGCCAAGCGCTCAAGCGCGCTGCCACGAGCTAACCAAAGGCGAAGCCACCGATCCAGATCGCGCTACTGCGATCGATCCTGCCTGTGTACCTAGCCAGGAGGCTGGACGTCTTAGCCGGCGCGGGGTGAGTACATGATGACGCCGACACCGACCAGACAGACCAGGGCGCCGATGACGTCGTACCGGCGACAGCTACGCCATCAGCTTATTGAGCCTGCGAGCGGCCGCGATGTCGTCGATCCGCTGGGAATCCCTGCGCTCGCGAGCGAGGGTTACGTAGGCCTCGGGATCCCCCGATTCCAGCGCATTGATCGTCTCGTCGAGGAATTGGCCGAGGTCCATGGCGCGGCTGGCGCGAGGTCCTCCGGGCGCGCGATCAGGAGGAAGTGCAGGTGGGGGTAGTTCTCGCCGAAGCTGATGAAGTAGACGGTCGGGGCGCCGGTGACGGCTTGGATCGCCTTCGAGACGGTCTGGGCGACGACCCCGAACCCGGCAGCCTCTCCCGCGATCAGCGCGCCCCAGCCCTCGGCATGACGGCGGGCTCTCAGGACGAACCACCCGGGGACGTCGTAACCCTCGGCGACCTCGCAGGCCCAGTTCTCGTCCCGGTAGAGGACGGCGCGCGCCGAGGCGCTCTCGAGCTCGCAAGGAAGGCAGCCGGCCACACGTGGGCCGCCTTGCGGCAGCGCGGACGTCGTGGCGCTCATGCCGACCACGCGCCCGAGTCCGCGGTGACGGAGTGCCCGGTCAGGAGGTCGGCGAGGTCCCGGTCAGGCGGGCGGTCCGCCGAGCCGACGGCGGCCACGACCTGGTCGGGACGGACCACAACCCAGTCGGCGCCCAGTGAACCCAGGACCGCCACGTCGACGCGGTGGGTGTCGAGAGGCATGCCCCGCTCCTTCGCGGCATCGGTGAGCTCGTCCAGCTCGGTTCCCGGTGTGGCAATGACCGTGTGGGCGGTGCCGACGAGATCGAGAGTGGATCGTCCCTCCTCCAGCCAGACGTGGGGCAGGCGGCAGCCGGGCATGGCTGCGGTCTGCCACGCGATCGAGGTGTTCTCACTCGGCCTGAGGATCGCTGAGGTCTCGTACCGGTGGCCCAAGACAAGGTCGAGACTGTGGAACTCCCGCGACTTGGTGTCTCGAATGCGCTTGGCTGCGTGACCGTGCAATTCATCGAAGGGTGCCCAAGCTGGTCGGTGGCGGTGGCCCGTGTGCAGGCCGCAGCGGATCGTTCGGGGATGTCCGTGTCGGTGCGATCAGAGATGGTCGCCACGCACGAGGACGCGGTCCGGCTCGGCTTCACGGGGTCGCCGACGATCTTGGTCGGTGGGAAGGACCCCTTCGCCGATGGATCACAACCGGCGTCGCTTGCGTGCCGGCTCTACCCCTCGAGCGAGGGCTGGGATGGCGCGCCATCGGTGGCCGATCTCGAGGAGGCGCTTGCGGCCGCTGAGGGTGCAGAAGACCTCGGGAGTCCGGGACCCGACGTGGACCGAAGTTGACACGCTGGCGCAGCGTCCCACGATTGGACCGTCAGATGTCACGTGCCAAGAAAGCTGGGAGGTGTCGAGTGTCGCAACGGGAGAAGGACGTGACGGTCGTCATCGACCCGTTCGCGCTGGCGGATCCGGTGCAGGCCGTCCTGGCCGCGCACGACTCTCGGCAACGAATCGCCCTGTCGACCAGCGGGACCACTACGAGCCCCCGGACGTTGGTGCGGACCACCGACTCGTGGTGGCGATCATTCGACGCCTACGGACGGCTCACTGGGGTGGCGCGGGGAGGTCGGCTCTGGGTCCCCGGACCCCTGACCGCGACCATGAACCTGTTCGCCGCGGTCCACGCGACCGTCGTCGGCGCTCAGATCGTCGGGACGCCGGGGGAGGCGACCGACGCGTGTCTGACCCCGGCGCAGCTGGACCGTCTGGGTCATCTCCTCCGCGATGATGCCCGGATCTGTGTGGCCGGAGCCCGGCTGCCCGAGAGGCTGGTCTCCGAACGAGTGGTCTGCTACTACGGCGCCGCTGAGCTGTCATTCGTGGCAGGCGGTGGTGGCCGCGAAGGCCTGCGACCCTTCGAGGGGGTCGAGGTCGACCTTCGGGACGGCGAGATCTGGGTGCGCTCCGAGTACCTGTGCGACGGCTACGCCCAGGGTGGGTCGGGTCCACTTCGCGTCGACCCGTCGGGCTACGCCACCGTTGGTGACCTGGGGGAGTGGCGCGGCGCGACGCTGTTCGTGATCGGCCGGCCCGAGTACATCACCACGGCCGGAGCGACCGTGTCCGTCGCGCAGATCGAGGCGCACCTTTCGAGGTACGCCCGGGCGCCGTTCGCGGTGTACGCCGATCCGCATCCGACGCTCGGGGAGGTCGTCGCGGTGGCGGTCGTCGAGCCCCGCGATGCGGACTCGCTCGCGCGAGGTGCTCGAACTCTGCCGACCAGCATGCGGCCGCGGCGCGTCGTCGTGGTGGCGGAACTCCCCATGACGGCGGCCGGCAAGGTCAGCCGCGCAGCCTTGGCCGGCGCGCAGCATGCGTGACCCCGTCATTGTCGAAGCCGTGCGCACGCCGGTGGGGACGGCCGGTAAGGGACTTGGCCACGTGGATGCCGTGACGCTCGCCTCGACGGCGATGAGCCACCTGGTCGAGCGTCTCGATCGGCCCGTCGGCGAGGTGTACCTCGGCAACTGCATGGGGCCCGGTGGCAACATCGCTCGGGTGGCGACGTTGGCCGCCGGACTGGGTGACGCGGTCCCTGCGTTGAGCGTCGACCGCCAGTGTGCGAGTGGGCTGGCGGCCATCGAGCAGGCCATCCGGGGCCCCGCAGGGAGCGGCGTCGTCCTCGCGGGTGGCGTGGAGAGCGCGTCAACGGCTCCGTGGAGGTTCTGGCCACCCACTGCCGACGGCGAGCCGGTTCGCTACACCCGGGCGCCTTTCGCGCCGCCTGACCGCGACCCGGACATGGGTCTGGCTGCCGACCTCCTGGCAGAGAACCGCGGTGTCACGCGCAATCGACAGGACGAGTACGCCGCCCGATCCCACGCGAGGGCAGCGGACGCGCAGGCGCGCGGCGCGTTCGATGCTGAGATCGTCCCCGTTGGAGGCGTGCACCGGGACGAGCGCATCCGTCGCGGCATCTCGGCAGAAGTGCTCGCACGGTTCCCTCCGACGTTCCGGGCGAACGGAACGGTCACCATCGGCAACTCCTGCGGCGTCAACGACGGTGCAGCCGTCGTGGCCATCGCCGACGGTCCGGCCGGCCCGGGCCTTCGAGTGATCGCCGCCGCCTCGGCGGGTGTCGACCCGACGACGCCGGGCCTCGGGTTGGTGCCGGCGGTCCAGCGGGTCCTCGCGGACTCCGGACTCGGCATCGACGATGTGGACGTGTGGGAGATCAACGAGGCGTTCGCCGGGCAGGTGCTCGCCTGTGTCGACGAACTCGGGCTCCCTGAGCAGCGTATGTGCCGAGACGGCGGCGCACTCGCGATCGGTCATCCGTGGGGAGCCAGCGGCGCCGTCCTCGTCGTCCGCCTGTTCACCCAGATGGTGCGGGAAGGGAGCGGTCGCTACGGCATCGCCGCGATCGCTGCAGGAGGGGGCCAGGGCACCGCAGTGCTCGTGGAGTCATGCCACTGATCGAGTTCCAGAACGTCGCGCACCACTACGCCACGGGTGCAGAGCCGAGGGCTGTCC
This sequence comes from Oryzobacter terrae, assembly GCF_042756445.1. Classification (GTDB taxonomy): domain Bacteria; phylum Actinomycetota; class Actinomycetes; order Actinomycetales; family Dermatophilaceae; genus Oryzobacter; species Oryzobacter terrae. Next base: position 1,898,752 of record NZ_CP170578.1, on the reverse strand, counting down.
TCACCGGAATCGACGTGCGGGCTGACGAACGCCGCATCGGCGTCATCGGCGCGAACGGGTCGGGCAAGTCGACCTTCGCGCGGATGATCAACGGACTGGTCCTCCCCACCTCGGGGACCGTGCGGGTCGACGGGCAGGACACCAGGAGGCACGCTCGTCAGATCCGCCGCGAGGTGGGTTTCGTCTTCACCAACCCGGACAGCCAGATCGTGATGCCGACCGTCCGCGAGGACGTCGCCTTCGGGCTCAGGCGGCTGAAGCTTCCGCTGCCGGAGATGCGCGCCCGCGTCGACGAGGCACTGGCCCGCTTCGACCTCACCGACCTCGCCGACCACCCAGCGCACCTGCTGTCCGGCGGCCAGAAGCAGCTCCTGGCCCTGGCCTCCGTCATGGTGATGCGTCCGCGGTTGGTGGTGCTCGACGAACCGACGACGCTCCTGGACCTCAGGAACGAGAAGCGAATCCGCTCCGAGATCGACCGCCTCGACGAGCAGGTGGTCCTGGTGACCCACCACCTCCACCTGTTGGACTCCTTCGAGCGAGTCCTGGTCTTCGAGGGTGGGGGCCTGGTGTGTGACGCAGACCCTGACACCGCGCGAGCGACCTACCTCGAGCTGGTCACATGAGTGCGCTGCTGACGTTCGTCCCAGGCAGCTCGCCGATCCACCGCGTGCCGGCTGGTCCGAAGGTCGTGGCGCTGGGCGCCGTCTCGATCGCGACGCTGGTGGTGCGCTCGCCCTGGGGGATCGCCGTCCTCTTCGCGCTCGCCGTCGCCGGCTTCGCGGTCGCCCGGATCCCGCGCGCTGTGGTCTGGGGCCAGCTGAGGCTGATCCTCCCCCTGGTGATCGTGTTGCTGGCCTACCAGTGGTACGCCAACGGGCTCCTGGTCGGCCTGCGTGTGGTTGGGGGCCTCGCGTCGGTGATCCTGCTTGCCTCGCTCGTCAGCCTCACGACGCCGGCCAGTCATCTGATCGACCTCGCGGTCCGTGTGGCCGCGCCTCTGCGTGTCTTTGGCGTCGACCCGGATCGGCTCGGCCTCGCGGCGGCCCTCGCGGTCAGGTCGGTGGCCGTCATCCACGGTCTGGCCGGTGAGGTGCGGGAGGCCCAGGTGGCCAGGGGTGGGGGGATGGACCCACGGGTCTTCGCGGTCCCGCTGGTGGTGCGCTCCCTGCGTCAGGCCGACGAGCTCGCGGACGCCCTGGTCGCCCGCGGCGTCGACGACTGATCCCTCCGGTCGGGGAGCAGGCCCGGGTACGCCCGGTGGACGGCTTGGGCGACGAACGCGGCGACGACGGCCTTGATCCAGTCTCCGACCAGGAACCACGCACTGCCCGCGATCGCTGCCGGAAGGCTGAGCTCGGCCCGCCACGCGCTCACCGGAATGCCGATGGCGTACAGCACCACGATGCCTCCGAAGACGATGCTCGGGAGGGCGAAGACCAGGCGGTAGGGCGTTCCGAACCGGTGGACCAGGTAGCCGATCAGGAACGCGGCAATGGGGAAGCCGATGAGGTAGCCCGCGCTGGGACCGGCGAACACGCCGAGGCCCCCGCGCCCCCCTGAGAGGAGGGGGAGCCCGGCCGCCACCAAGGCGAGGAAGAGCAGCACCGCAGCGGCACCCCTGCGGGCCCCGAGCACCGCCCCCGCCAGCATGACCCCGAGGGTCTGGATGGTCACCGGCACCGGGAAGCCGAACGGCGAGAAGGCAGGGATCAGGCCGAGGGCGCCGATGAGGCCGGCGAAGGTCGCCACCAGGGCGACGTCCCGAGTCTTGGAGTGGTCGTGCATCTGCTCTGTCCTTTGTCCATGCCGCAGAGGGCATCACGGCGCTCGGGCGGCGCTCCAGCGTTTGGCGGGAGTCTGTTCCCGCGCGGCGGGGGCGGCCATACCCCCTCTTGTCCAAGAGGGCTCTCCAGTTTGTACAGAATGCGCATGCACGCGGGGGTGGCACCCGTCACACAGTTCTCTGCATCGGTGAGTCGCCGTGGCTCCACACGCCACGACCTCGCAATCAGTGTCGAAACCGAGGAGAGCCATGACCAGCGCCCTTCATGCTCCACAACTGATCTCGCAAAGCCAGATGCTCTACCTGGTCTGGATCCCGGCCGAGCCGGACAAGGTGGCGAAGCTCGTCCCTGAGGGCCTCACCCCTCGAGCCGACGGCGCGGTCTACCTCAACCAGTACGTCGTCACCGACCCCATGCAGACGTCGAACGGCGCAGCCGAGGCAGATGCCTTCGGGGCGTACTCGCTGACCTACCTCGGGGCCGACCTCGACGGTCTGGACACCGAGGCGGGTGTCCCGGCGCGATGGTGGACGCACTACTTCAACTCCTCGGAGTCGATGAACCGCTACGCCGCCGAGCGGGGCGTGCCCACCTCCGGCGGTCGCACCGTCCTCGACGTGGACGGCTCCCAGGTCGTGGCCACGACCTACCTCGACGACCGGCCGGCCATCCGGACCGTTGCGCGGATCAACGACGACCCCACGGCCCGCGCGGTCGGCCAGCTGCGGTACATCACCCGGGCCGACGACGGTGGATTCACCAGCGGTCGCTACCCCTTCGTGGCCGACCTCGCAGGCGGATTCGAGGTCGAGTCGCTCGAGTTCCTCGACCCCGACCACGAGCTGTACGCCTTCCGGCCGGCGGACCCGCTGCAGGTCACCTTCGGCTTCTACTCCCCGAGCATCACCTTCTGCTACCCGGGTGGCGAAGGCCCCCTGGGCAGCACCCACGGCAGCTGACCGCACCACCAACGAGAAAGAGACGAACATGGCACTACTGGAACGCGACGCCTGGTACGACCTCGCTCGCACCACCGAGTGGACTCCGAGCTACATCAGCCAGAACGAGCTCTTCCCGCCGGAGATGTCAGGGGGTGAAGGCATTCCGGACGACGCGTGGGCCACGTACGACGAGCCCTACAAGGTGTCGTACCGCGAGTACGTGGACGTCCAGCGGCAGAAGGACGCCGGCGCCTACTCGGTGAAGGCCGCGCTGGAGCGGGTCGACCTCTACAACACCGCGGACCCCGGCTGGATCAACATCCTCAAGGAGCACTACGCGGCCGTCGCCCTCGTCGAGTACGGCGCCGCCTTCCAGGAGTCACGCTTCGTCCGGTGGTCGAAGGCGCCGGGCATGCGCAACATGGCCACGTTCGGGATGCTCGACGAGATCCGCCACGGGCAGATCCAGCTGTACTTCCCGCACGAGTACATCAACAAGGACCGCCAGTTCGACTGGTCCCACCAGACCATGTTCACGAACAACTGGGTCGCCCTCGGCGCGCGCCACTTCTTCGACGACGTGATGATGACGCGTGACGCCGTCGCCACCTCGATCTTCGCGAACTTCGCCTTCGAGACCGGGTTCACGAACCTGCAGTTCATCGGGCTGTCGGGCGACGCGGCGAACGCCGGTGACTTCACCTTCTCCAAGCTCATCCAGAGCATCCAGTCCGACGAGGCGCGGCACGCGCAGCTCGGCACCCCTCTCCTGCAGATGCTCATCGAGCACGGGCAGAAAGACAAAGCACAGAACTACATCGACATCGCCTTCTGGCGGTCGTACCGCCTCTTCACCATCCTCTCGGGCATCCCGATGGACTACTACGTCCCCCTCGACGTCCGCGAGAGCTCGTTCAAGGAGTTCATGGAGGAGTGGATCGTCACCCAGTTCATCAAGTCGATCGAGGACCTGGGCCTCTCGAAGCCCTGGTACTGGGACGTCTTCCTGCGTGACCTGGACGAGCACCACCACGGTCAGCAGCTCGGCACCTACTCCTGGCGCCCGACGCTGTGGTGGAACCCCGCAGCCGGGGTGAGCCCCGAGGAGCGCGACTGGCTCGAGGAGAAGTACCCCGGCTGGAACGACACCTTCGGAAAGGTCTGGGACGTCATGATCGACAACTTCGTCAACGGGCGCCCCGAGAAGACCGTCCCCGGCACCCTGCCCATGATCTGCAACGTCTCGCAGCTGCCGATCGTCGGCACCCCGGGCCGAACCCTGCGCGACATCAGCATCGTGCACGAGGGACGCAAGTTCCACTTCGCCTCCGACGTCGACAAGTGGATCTTCGAGCAGGACCCGGAGCGGTACAAGCGCCACGAGAACCTCATCGACCGCTTCCTGGGCGGACAGATCCAGCCGCCCGACCTCGGAGGCGTCCTCGAGTACATGGGCCTCGGGGTCATCTCCGCCGGCGGCGACGACGCCCACGGCTACGCCTGGGTGGACAAGTACCGCGGCAAGCTTCAGACGGCCAGCTGAGGAGCGACGACATGGCCCTTTTCCCGATCTCATCCCACTTCCACGGCGACTTCGTCCTGAAGCTCGTCCCGGTCGACACCGAGAACACGATGGCGGAGGTGGCGCTCGCGGCCGCCGAGCACTCCGTCGGCATCCACGTTCCCGACCAGCCCGGCAAGGTGATCCGCGCTCGTGCGCAGGGTGCCACGGAGCCCTACCCCACGGACCTTCGCCTCGGTGACGCTGGCCTCCAGCCCACCGAGACCGTCGAGTTCTACTTCGAGTGAGGAGCAGAAGATGACGAACGAGGCTGTGGCACAGCCGATCCTCGACCCCGTCGGCCCGGTGATCCAGGCGGGCGAACTCGCCGAGGCGATCGCAGAGGCGACCCGAGTCGACAACCCCGGCAAGCGCGTCGAGGTGCGACACCGCGGTTCCTACGTCCGGATCGAGGTCGACGGCGGCGAGTGCGTCATCCGGCGCGAAACCGTCGAGCAGCAGCTCGGGCGCCCGTTCCGCATGCGCGACCTCGAGGTCAGCATGCCGTCCTTCGTGGGACGCATCGAGACCAGCACGGAGCGCGTCCGGTTCTGGCTCGGCGCACGCACGACGGACCACACCGAAGGAGACCTGGCATGACCATCACCCCCGCCGCGCTGCGGCCGCAGAAGACCTGGAGCCACCTCGCCGCGAAGCGGCGAAAGCCCAGCGAGTACGAGATCGTCTCCACCAACCTGCTCTGGCACATGCGAGACAAGGACCAGCCCTGGGACGTCGACCACGCCGGCGTCATGGCGGACTGGTACCGGAAGTACCGCAACGGCAGCCCGGTCCAGCACGACGACTGGGACGCCTTCCGCGACCCCGACGAGCTCGTCTACCGCACCTACAACATCCTCCAGGACGGGCAGGAGACGTACGTCGAAGGCCTGCTGGACCAGCACAACTCGGAGGAGCACGACAAGGGCCTGTCGTCGGAATGGGCAGCAAGCCTTGCCGCCCACTTCGCCCCCGGGCGCTACCTGCTGCACACCGCGCAGATGGCCAGCGCGTACATCGTGCACATGTCGCCGGCGAGCACCATCAGCAACTGCGCGGCCTTCCAGGCCGCTGACCAGCTGCGCTGGCTCTCGCACGTCGCCTACCGCACCGCCGAGCTGTCCCAGTCGCACCCGTCACTGGGCCTGGCGACCCAGGAGCGTTCGCACTGGGAGGAGCTGCCCGCGTGGCAGCGCTTCCGCGAGCTGATGGAGAGCATCCTGGCGACGTACGACTGGGCGGAGGCGTTCATCGCGCTCAACGTGATCGCCAAGCCGGCGATCGACGAGGCGTTCTGGCGCCAGCAGGGAGTGTCCGCCCGGCGGCAGGGCGACACCCTGTTCGCGCTCGTCAGCGAGGCAGCCCTGCGGGACAGCGAGCGGTCGCGTCGGTGGACGGTCGAGCTGATCCGTCAGATGGCGCAGCGCCCGGAGAACGTGCTCGTCCTCGAGCGCTGGATCCAGAACTGGGCCGTCCTCGGTGACGCGGCGATCGAGGCGTTCTGCGCCGACCTGCCCGACAACCCGGACGCGGCCGCCAACGCCCTCGCCGCGACCAGGACGTTCCGCGCGTCCCTCCCCCTGCGGGGCTGACATGTCGGGTTCGGCGGTGACCGCTCAGCAGACCCTGGTGATCACCACCGAGGCCGGTCAGTTCCCCTGCGCGGAGGGCGACACGCTGCTGCGTGCTGCCCTCCGCGCAGGAGTGGGCGCGAGCTACGAATGCAACTCCGGCGGGTGCGGCACGTGCAAGTTCACCCCCCGATCCGGCAGCTTTGCCCAGGTCCAGGAAGACCCCGGCGGCCTGACCCCACGCGACCGGCGGCGGGGTCGAGAGCTCGCCTGCCAGTCCGTCCCGCTGGAGGACTGTGACGTCGAGTTGACGCTGGACGCCGCACCCTCGGCGGCGCCCGCGCCGGCCACGCGAGCCGGCACGGTCGTTGCGCGCCGCGAGCTGACGCACGACCTGACCGAGCTGACCGTGACCGTCGACGGTCCGGCCGACTTCCTCCCAGGGCAGTTCGCCATGCTCAGGCTGATCGACGGCGTGGCACCCGGGGCAGTCGAGAGACTGCGGTCCGAGCGTGCCTACTCGATGTCGAACCTGGCGAATGACCGAGGCGAGTGGCAGTTCCAGGTCAAGGAGGTCCCGGGAGGGGCCGTGTCCCGGCTGCTGTCGAAGACGGTCGAGGTCGGGACGCGCGTCAGCGTCGACGGCCCCTACGGCCACGCCTATCTGAAGGACACCGGGCGCGACGTCGTGTGCATCGCGGGTGGTTCCGGACTGGCCCCCATGGTGTCCGTCGCGCGAGGCCTTGCGGCCCGCGCAGATGCCGACGACAGGTCCTTGCACTTCTTCTACGGGGGACGGCGGGTCCGCGACCTCTGTGCGGGCGAGTTCGTCGAGGAGGTCAGCGGCGCGTTGCGTGCCACCACCCTCGTCGAGGCCCTCTCGGACGCCGAGCCCGACACCTGGGCCGGGCCGACGGGGTTCGTCCACGAGGCCGTTCAGCAGGCATCCCTGGTCGACCTGACGGACCGCGACATCTACATCGCCGGCCCCCCCGTGATGACTGACGCGGTGGTCAGGCTGCTGATGCTCGAGCTCGACGTTTCCGCTGACCAGGTCCACTACGACCGATTCTTCTGACAGGAGGCCCTCGTGGCTTTTGAACTCGTGACCACCCTCGATGACCTGTGGGAGGGGGACATGGAGTCCTTCCAGGTGGGTGACCGAGAGATTCTTCTCGTCCATCTGGAGGGCGGCGACGTCATCGCGACCCAGGCCATCTGCCCTCACCAGCAGATCGAGCTGGTCGAGGGGGAGCTCAAGAACGGCGAGCTCATGTGCAAGGCCCACCTGTGGCGGTTCGACCTCAAGACGTGCACCGGGATCAACCCCGGCCACGCCAGGCTCGCCCGATACCCGGTCAAGCTCGATGGCGACTCGGTCTACGTCGACCCCGAGGGCGACACCCCCAAGATCGCCCACTCCTAAGGGCTCAGCAGCAGAAGGAGACGACCGCATGCCATTCATCCGCGTCGACTGGTTCCCGGGCCGGACCCTCGAGCAGAAGCGCGAGCTCGCCGAAGTTCTCACGAGGGAGTTCGCCCGGATCGCCGACTGCAAGCCGGAAACGATCAACTTCATCTTCACCGACGTGAGCCGCGAGAACTGGGGCCGCAACGGCAACCTCTTCTGCGACGCCTACGAGTACGAGAACGACCCCAAGCTCGACGCTGCTGGCGCCGAGGCGACGGACTGACAACCACCCGCACCACACTGGAGAGACATCATGGTTAGTTTGAACTCGGACATGGGTGAGGCATTCGGCATTCACTCCTTCGGCAACGACGACGAGCTCGTGAAGCTCATCGACACCGCGAACATCGCGTGCGGCTTCCACGCCGGCGACCCCACGGGGATCCGCGAGACCGTGGAGAAGGCGGTGGCGGCCGGGGTGACCGTCGGCGCGCACCCCGGTCTTCCGGACCTCGTCGGCTTCGGGCGGCGTGAGATGAAGCTGGAGCGTGACGAGACGGCCGACCTCGTCCGGTACCAGGTCGGTGCGTTGGTCGGGTTCCTCGAGGCCGCTGGGGCACCCCTGGACCACATCAAGCCGCACGGCTCGCTGTACGGGATGGCTGCCCGTGACGAGGAGATCATGGACGCGGTCTGTGACGTCGCGGTCCAGTACTCCGTCCCCGTGTTCGGGATGGCCGGCACCGCTCACGAGCGGGTTGCGCAGAAGCGTGGTGTCCCCTTCGTCGCCGAGTTCTACGTCGACCTCGGTTACCGCGTGGACGGCAGTCTCATCATCGCTCGTCGGCCCCGAGCCACGCCGGTTGAGGAGGCCAAGCAGCGGGCGCACAAGGCACTGACGGAGGGCTTGGCAACGGCGGACACTGGGGAAGACTTCCCCATGCGCGTCGACTCCATCTGCGTCCACTCGGACACGCCGAACGCGGTCGAGGTCGCGCACGCGGTCCGTGAAGTCATCAACTCCATCTGAGGCACTCAGCCGCTAGGAAAGGTTCGTCCGCCATGACCGAACACGTCATCACCTCGCCGCTCCCGGGTGTCTTCTACCGGAGTCCCGCGCCGGGAGAGCCGCCCTTCGTCCAGGAGGGCGACTCGGTCGAGGCCGGCCAGACGGTGGGCCTCGTCGAGATCATGAAGCAGTTCACCGAGCTCAAGTCGGGAGTCGCCGGAGTGCTCGAGGGCTTCCGGGTCGACGACCTGGCGATGGTCAACCCCGGAGACACCGTCGCCGTCGTGCGCGAGGGAGAGTCGTGAACCGCCTGCTGGTCGCCAACCGTGGGGAGATCGCGGTCCGCATCATGCGGGCGGCGCGAGAGCTGGGCATCTCGACCGTGGCGGTGTACTCGGAGGCCGACGCCGGTGCCCTCCACGTGCGCTCGGCGGACGAGGCCTACTGCGTCGGGCCAGCGCAAGCGACCCTGAGCTACCTCAGCGTCCCGAAGCTCATCGAGGCGATCGCGGCGACCAAGGCGGACGCCGTCCACCCCGGGTACGGGTTCCTGTCGGAGAACGCCGAGTTCGCCGACGCGGTCGTCGACGCCGGAGCCGTCTGGGTCGGCCCATCGGGCTCGGCGATTCGGGACATGGGTGACAAGGTGGCGGCGCGCGTCTGCGCGGAGGCTGCCGGCGTGCCGACCGTCCCCGGCAGCCAAGGTGAAATCTCCGGCCTCGACGAGGCCCAGGCCGCGGCCGGGCTCACCGGGTACCCGCTCGCCATCAAGGCCGCCGCCGGCGGTGGAGGCCGGGGAATCCGTGTGGTCGAACGCGAAGAGGACCTGGCCTCGGCCATCTCCACGGCACAGGCCGAGGCGCGGGCCGCGTTCGGCAGTGCGGCCGTGTACGTCGAGCGGTTCATTCCTCGCGCTCGACACATCGAGGTCCAGGTCTTCGGCGACGGCAGCCGTGCGGTCCACCTCGGTATCCGCGAGTGCTCGATGCAGCGGCGGCGCCAGAAGGTCGTCGAGGAGGCGGGTCAGATCGACCTGCCCGCTGAGATCGTCCACAGCATGACCGACGCCTCGGTCCGGCTCGCCGAGTCGGTCAAGTACAGCGGAGCCGGCACCGTCGAGTACCTCTACGACGAGGGTCGCAACGAGTACTACTTCATCGAGATGAACACGCGCATCCAGGTCGAGCACCCCGTCACCGAGATGGTCTACGGCCGCGACCTCATCGCCGAGCAGCTGCGGGTCGCCTCCGGTCAGTCCCTGTCCTACACCCAGGAGGAGCTGACCCCGCGCGGCCATGCCATCGAGGTGCGAATCAACGCCGAGAACGCTGCCCAGGGATTCATGCCCAGTCCGGGAACGCTCACCGAACTGGACTTCCCCGCAGGAGCCTTCGTCCGCGTGGACAGCGGCGTCAGCCGCGGATCCGTGGTCAGCCCCTACTACGACTCGATGCTGGCCAAGCTGATCGTCTGGGGTGAGGACCGGCCGTCGGCGCTGGCCCGCATGCTTCGGGCCCTGGCTGACCTCAGGGTCGAGGGAGTGACCACCACGGCGCCCTTCGTCACCGCCATCCTCGAGTCGGAGGCCTTCCGCACCGGCGAGTACCACACGACGTGGTTGGAGTCCTGGATGCAGGAGCAGACCGAGCGCGGATTGGGGATCGCAGATGAGTGAGGTCCGCTACTCGTGGGGTGCCGACGAGCACCTCGTGGTGCAGATCGACGAGGAGATGTCGCTCCAGGCCAACTTCACGGCGATGGCGATCAGCCAGGCACTGGCGGAACGTGGCCTCGACGGGGTCACGGACATCTGTCCGGCCAACGCGTCGCTGCTCATCCGGTTCGACCCCGACCGCCTCGCCCCGAAGGACCTCGAGGAGGTCGTGCGGGGCATCGAGTCCGAGGTGTCGTCCACGACGTCGCCGAAGCTGACCACGAGGCTGCTGGAGATCCCCGTCTGGTACGACGACCCGTACACCAGTGCCGTCGGCGCGAAGTTCCGTGACCGCCACCAGCGACCCGAGGGCAATGACCTCGAGTACGCGATGGCCGAGCTGGGTCTGTCCTCCGTCGACGACTTCGTGAGCCGACACTCCGAGTCCCCGTGGCTGGTCTCCATGGTGGGTTTCGTCGCCGGTCTGCCGTTCATGTTCCAGATGGTCGAGCGGGAGAAGCAGATCGAGCTGCCCAAGTACCTGAGGCCCAGAACCGAGACACCCAAGCTGACGATCGGCCACGGCGGCTGCTTCGCCTGCATCTACTCGGTCAAGGGTGCAGGGGGGTACCAGATGTTCGGCATCACCCCCCTTCCCATCTACGACCCGCACCAGGACCACGGCATCTTCGCCGAGTCCATGGTCTTGTTCCGACCCGGGGACATCGTCAAGTTCCGCCCCGTGGACGAGCAGGAGTTCCGCGCCCTGGAGGGTGCTGTCGACCGCGGTGAGGACGTCTACCGCACCGTGGACGTCGAGTTCGACCTCGACGAGTTCCTCGCCGACCCCGACGCGTACAACGCCCGACTGTTTTGAGCCCTCGATGCTCGTTGACGTCATCGAACCCGGACTGGCGACAACCGTCCAGGACCTCGGACGACCCGGTGGATACGACGTGGGGATCCCGCCGTCCGGGGCGCTCGACCAGAACTCGGCGAAGATCGCCAACCTGTTGGTCGGCAACCCGGTGAGCGCCGCCCTCCTCGAGGCGCCGTACATGGCGCCGAAGCTTCGGGCGGACAGCGACACCGTCATGGCCGTCACCGGTGCGACTGTCCAGCTGCTCGTCAATGGATCCGAGCAGCCGAGCTGGTCGCCCGTCGCTGTCAAGGCTGGTGACGAGATCTCGTTCGGGTTCGTCCAAGCCGGAGCCCGCGTCTACATCGCCTTCGCCGGGGGGATCGACGTACCCGCCGTCATGGGGTCGAGATCCACCTATGCGCTGGGCACCCTCGGGGGCCTGCACGGGCGGCCCATCCAGGTCGGCGACCGCCTGCCACTGGGCGCGCCGACCGCGGCGGCGGCACGCTCCTCGGTTCCGGAGGCACTTCGCCCGTCGTGGTCGAAGGAGGTGGAGCTGCGGGTGGTCCTCGGCCTCTACGACTACCGACTCACCGACGAGGCACGCGATGTGCTCGTGGACTCGGTCTGGACGTTGACCCCGGTCGCCGACCGCACCGGGTTTCGCTACTCGGGGCCGCGGCTCGCCTTCAAGGAGCGGGTCCAGCCCTTCGGCGCTGGGTCGGACCCGTCCAACATCGTCGACGCCGGGTACCCCATCGGGTCCATCCAGGTTCCCAGCGGGTCCGAGCCGATCATCCTGCACCGTGACGCCGTGTCCGGTGGCGGATACGCGATGGTCGGCACGGTGATCAGCGTGGACATGGATCTCGTGGGTCAGTGCTCGCCGGGAACGGCGACCAGCCTCGTGCCCGTCAGCCTCGAGGACGCCCTCGCCGCCCGGCACGATGCGCGACGCGCCTTCGAAAAGGTGCGGGACAGCCTCGGCTGACCTCCAGGGGAGCAAGCGCCTGATGGCCGACGGTGCGGACCCCCGTCGGCCATCAGGACTGCACCATGCGCTCCGGCTGGATCGCGAACTCCACCTGCCTCTTCAGGTCCTGAGCCTCCGCAAAGCTGATCTCGCGGAAGGTGACGGTGTCGCGCCCTGGCCGCATCTGGCCGACCTTCCACATGGCACACGAGGCCACGGTGGCCACGACGGCGAAGCCGCCTGAGGTGTTGGTATCCGCCCCCAGGATGGTGAGGACATCACCGTTCGCCAGGATGCCGCCGACCGGATAGGCCGAGTCGAGGATGTTCGACGGGTGGCCCCCCGCCCGACCGCCGTCGGGTCGTGCCCAGTCGAAGCGGTGCGGGTGCAGACGGGTCCCGATCCGGTCGGAGTTGAGGTCGACGCGCCACGTCTGGGTCGTCAACGTGGTCCAGTCGTCCTCGGTGAGGTAGTCGGGGCGCGCAAAGGGTCCCTCGATCACCTCGACCTCCCAAGCCGTGCTGAACCGGGGGCGCAGGCTGTCGGGGAGCTTGCGTCGCGCGATCGGTGGGCGCTGGGGCGAGCGCAGGATGTCACCGCGGACCAGGGCCCGCCCCTCGACTCCACCCAGGCCCGCCACGAGCGACGTGGCCGCCGACCCGTAGACGGAAGGCACGTCGATCCCCCCGGCGATCGCCAGGTAGAGCCTGAACCCCGGGCCGTCCTTGCTCGAGGTCCTGAGGATGTCGCCGGCCTTAACGGATATGGTCTCCCACAGGGAGATTGGCGTGTCCTCGATGAACGCCGCGGTGCTCTCGGGTCCCGTCAACGCGATCTGCGCGTCGCGCAGGAACACCACGGTGAGGCCGATGAGGGGGACCTCGAGCGCCGCTGCCCCTGGAGGGTTCCCCACGAGGACGTTCGCGGCTCGGAACGAGACGCTGTCCATGGGACCCGCGGGGGAGTAGCCGTAGGCCGTCAGCCCCAGCCGACCGGGCCAGGCCTGGACGGTCGTTTGCAGCCCCGGGTCGAGGACCTCGACCACTTCGGACGTCACGGGATCTCCACCCCGGTCGCTGCCTGGGCCCGATGCTGGGCGATCCTGTCGATGGAGTCCGCATAGCGGTCGAGGTCCTCGAGGTAGTCGCTCACGGCGTAGTCGTCCTCCTCGATCTTCCATACGTACGTGCCGTCCAACACCTGGAGGCGAAGCTTGAGGAGCTCGTTTTCCGTCACGCGGCGGAACCGGACGCGGTCGCCGACCCGGAACACGTGCGAGTCCTCGACGGTCGAGTCCGGGGAGGCAGGCTGGGTGATGGGCAGCGTCCGTCCGAACAGCTGGTAGGAACCGGGTGACTCCATCGGGTACAGCACGATCGCGGGTCCTCCCATGCCGACGGCACCCTCAGGCGTCCACATGCGCGCTGGGTTGTACTTCGGCACCGAGATCTGGGTCCGAGGGTCGAGGGAGAACAGTGACGGGAGACCAGGAAAGAACCCGATCGAGGCGCACCACCACTCGGGTTGGGTGAAGGTCCCGAAGAACTCCTCGCGATCTCTGAACCCGTTGTACTGGACGATGTAGTCCGTGTTGCTGCGCTCGAGCACGTTGGGCGCGTCCATGCGGGTCGTGATGCGGTACCGGTTCACCGCCTCGCGGGTCAGCTCGTCGTCGAAGGCGATGGGGAGCTCGAAGCGCCGGCTCGGAAGCACCAGCGAATTCAGCGATGTCGCAATGGAATCCAGCCGAACCAGGTCCTCGAGCAGGTCGTCCCTCTCCAAGACGGAGGGGTCGAAGATCACCAGCACCGTTCGCACACCCGGCACGGCCTCGCGCAGACCCGGAATCGGCTCCTGCTCGAGGAGTTGGATCAACGCGTGGACGGCGAAGTTCTGGCGAAGGTCGGCCCCTTCGCCCTCGAACTCGACGAGAAGCTGGTGATCGCCCGCCTGCCGGATCAGGGTCGCCGGGCGCTCACCGTCGTGCTCTACTCTGCGTAGCACGGCGCTGCTTGGCATGAGCTCCATCCTTCGATCAGGGTCTCGTCGAGCGGCCCATCGAGTGCAGGGACCACCTGCTGGTGGTGTCGAGAATGACCGATGCTGGCAGCGACCACCAGAGCTGAACGAGAGTGGTGCACGTGGCGACTTCTGTGGACACCGCGACGCGGGCGCACCGTGAGCTCGTGCGGAGTGCGGTTGCGGCCCAAGGTCCGCGGGGCATTGTCGAGCGCGTCGTCGGTGCCGTGGGCGGATGGGCCCTGCTCCTCGACGCGCAGGGATCTCTCGTGGCATCCGTACCGCCCAGCGCGCGCGTCAACCTGGCGCGGGTGCAGACCGAGCTCGCCCGCTTCGCCGGCAACCCACACAAGCTGACCATGTTGGTCTCCCGTCCCGACGAGTCGCTGGCGATCGGTCCGGTCGGGGTCGGAGGGCGCACCCGGGGGTACCTCGCCCTGGGGCGCCCCCAGCCCTTGGAGGGGATCGAGCGGTCGCTCGTCGACACGGCAACCTACCTGTTGGCCGACGACCTCCAACGCACGGACGACCTGCGCCAGGCGGCACGCAACGATCGCAAGGCAGTCCTCCAGCTTCTTCTCGGCGGGAGCCCGGCAGCGGTCGTCCGCCCGACAGCGACCACCTTGGGCGTTCCGATCCCCGACGGCCCTGTTCGTGTCGCCCTCCTCGGGGTGCCACGGACCTACGGACCCGAGCTCCTCGAGGTCGCCGAGGAGGACCAGGCGCTCCGCCGCCTCGTTCGTGTGATCGCGGAGCTCCGCGTCGGACGGGTCGCGATCCTCTTCCCGACGGCCGAGGGCGACACCCGGACACTCGAAGCGATCCTTCGTCGCGTGCCACACGGGCGTGGAGCAGTCAGCGACCCGACGGAGCCCGGTGACCTCCCCAACGCGTGGTCGAGGGTCCAAGCAGTGTTCAACGCCTCGACGGAGGAGCCGGGGCGCCTGTCGGCCGCGAGCGACGTCGCGGATGCCGGACTGCTGAAGCACCTCGGCACCCCGGAAGCTCGAGCGTGGTCGTCGGCGACGTTGGCCACCCTGAACAAGCTCGACAAGGGGTCCAAGGTGGACTTCGTCCAGACCTTGCGGACCTTCCTCACCCACAACGGTCGGGCCGACGCGTCGGCCGCCGCGCTCAACATCCACCGTCACACCCTGCGGTATCGGATGACCCAGATCGAGTCCGCCCTGGGGCGTGACCTCGACGACCCCACGGTGCGCAGCGAGCTCTGGATCGCGCTGCAGCTCAGTCAGGACTGACCTCCCCGACTGGACAGGTGGTCGCCGAGGTGGGCGACGGCCTCGGAGATGGCGGTGTCGAAGGCGTCGGCGACCTCGGCGGGTTCGACGTCCGAGCCGTAGACCACCAGGCTGCGGCCGGGGCCCAGGTCGATGACGTCGACCGTGCCGAGGTGCTGGTCGACGGAGATGTCGCCGCCGGTCACGCGGTACTGGTAGCGACGCAACGCGTCGTCCACCGTCACCGTGCGTTCGACCAGGCTGGAGCCGTCGCGGAGCGTGACGACCCGCCCCTCGGGGTGCGCCTGGGAGCTGGCCATGGCGGGAAACCAGTCCGCGACCGAGGCCACGTCGCGGACCACCTGCCACACCGTGTTGGCGTCGTGATCGAGCAGGGCATGAGATCGAATGGTTGCCATCACAGCACGATGACGGCATCGCGTGAGCACCGGAGTGCGCGAGATGGCCACCTCCACCGAGGCACTTGTACGAACTGGCGAATGTCCGCCTCGAGTCCCTCGCCCCAGCCTGTACCAGACCCGAAACAGCAGGGTCCGGGACGAAGGGACGAAGCCTATGGATGGTGGGCTCATCGAGGTCGGCAAAGAGGCCGGCCACGAGACTCGCGTCAACAAGTGGTCGCTGACGATGGCCTGGTGGGCCCTGTTCAGCGCAATGTTCTGGCTCTACGTGTCGACGGCGTCGTCGGCCGCGTACGGAGCGAAGAACACCCTCATCGGGATGGTTCTGGCGACGGTGACGTTCGGGATCATCAACCGGGTCCTGGCCGCGTATGCCCTCAGGACCCGCGCCACGGTCGAGCGCCTCTCCTCGGCCCTCTTCGGCACGGTCGGAGCCACGGTGGCGACCCTTCTCATCGCTGCCACGGCGTTGTACTACGCGGTGTTCGAGGGATCGATCATCGCCCTCACCCTGCAGGACTGGTTCGGCGGGAACCTCAAGGTCTGGTACGCCGTGTGCGTGATCTATGCCGTGCCGCTGGCCTTCGGCGGAGTCCGGAACTGGCTCGACCGCCTCAACGGCTTCCTCCTGCCGTTCTACTGCGTCGGTCTGATCGCCCTCGTCATCGCGTCGACCGTGCGTCAGGGCTACCCGACGGGCTGGCTCTCGGTCCCTGCGGCCGCCACCGAGGTGCCCGGATGGCTGGGCGCGTTCCTCATCTACATGGGGATCTGGGTCATGATGCTGTTCACGATCGACTTCGCCTCCCTCGGACGCGAGGAGGACACGAAGTTCCACCAGCGGGTGACCTTCGGATCCTTCTTCTACTTCTGCACCTTCATCATCAACGGGCTCGTCGGGATGTACATCGTCTCGGCGTTCGGGGTCTCCGGGACGGAGACCGGTGTCGTCCAGGCGGTCACCGGGTCGCTCGGTTTCCTCGGGGTCCTGCTCGTGGTGATCTCCCAGACGCGGATCAACACGGCGAACTACTTCCTGGCCTCGAACAACTTCGCCACGTTCATCCAGCGCGTGTTCGGAGTCAAGCTCCCGCACATCGCGTGGGTGGCGCTGTGTGGGGTTCTCGCCTACTCCTTCATGCTCACCGATGTCCTGAACTACTTGCTCGAGGCGCTCGCCTGGCAGGGCGTCCTCATCATCGCCTGGACCGGTGTGGCGCTCGTCCACGCGCTGACGAACGGGCGTTCTGACACAGTCGAGGGTCTCGAGCGCCGCACCCCCCGCGCCGGCCTGGGCATCGCGTGGGCGCTGGCCTCCGTCGTCGGTCTGGTGACGCTCCAGCTGGACGGATCGCCGACCATCAAGACGCTGTCCCCGGTGTTCACCGTGGTCATCTCTGTCGCGATCGCCTACGTGGTGTCCCGGCAGTCCGAGCGTCAAGGCGCACACGAGGTCGCGGAGCAGGTGAGCTGACCGCCCATGAGTATCGAGGTGCTGGAATCTGTCCCGACGGGGCTCCTGATCGGCGGTGAATGGCGCCCGGGCTCCGGCGCGACGATCGCGGTGGAGAACCCTGCGACCCAGGCCACGTTGGCCCAGATCGCTGACGGCACCCCCGAGGACATGGCTGCGGCCCTCGATGCCGCGGTGGCCGCCCAGGACTCCTGGGCGGCCACCGCGCCCCGCGAACGGGGCGAGATCCTGCGGCGGGCCTTCGACGAGGTGACCCGCCGCAGTGAGGAGTTCGCCCTCCTCATCACCCTTGAGATGGGCAAGCCGCTCGCAGAGTCGAGGGGGGAGGTCCGCTACGGGGCGGAGTTCCTCCGATGGTTCTCCGAGGAGGCGGTGCGGGTCGCGGGCTCATGGCAGACGTCGCCCGAGGGGACCACCAGGCTGCTGACGATGAAGGCCCCCGTCGGTCCCACCTTCATGGTCACGCCCTGGAACTTCCCCCTGGCCATGGCGACCCGGAAGGTGGCACCCGCGGTGGCGGCCGGCTGCACGATGGTGCTCAAGCCGTCTGAGCTGACCCCCCTGACCTCTCTCCTCTTCGCGGAGGTCCTGCGCGCCTCGGGCCTCCCCGACGGGGTTCTCAACGTCGTCAACACCTCCGACGCGCCCTCGGCCTCCGCGCGGATCCTGTCGGACCCGCGCCTGCGGAAGCTCACGTTCACGGGATCGACGGCAGTGGGCCAGCACCTGATCAAGGCGGCCAGCGAGCAGGTCCTGAGGGTGTCGATGGAGCTCGGGGGCAACGCCCCCGTCATCGTCTTCGGCGATGCCGACCTCGACCGGGCGGTGCAGGGGCTCCTCGATGCCAAGATGCGAAACGGCGGTCAGGCCTGCACGGCGGCCAACCGCGTCCTCGTCCACGAGTCGGTCGCCGACGTGTTTGCCAAGCGTGTCGCCGAGGCCATGGGCTCGCTGCGCGTCGGGCCCGGCACCGAGCCGACGAGCCAGGTGGGGCCCGTCATCGACCACAGGGCGCTCGACAAGCTCGGTCGCCTCGTCGAGGAATCCGCGGGGCGCGGCTCATCAGTCCTCACCGGCGGGCAAGCACTCCCCGGCCCGGGGTACTTCTTTGCGCCGACGGTGCTCCGCCTCGCCGAGGGCTCGGAGCAGAGCGACGAGGAGCTCTTCGGACCTGTCGCGCCCGTCGAGACCTTCGCGACGGAGGACGAGGCCGTCACCAAGGCCAACGCCACCCGGTACGGCCTGGCGTCGTACCTGTTCTCCACCGACCTGGGCAGGGTCCTGCGAGTCGCGGAGCGCTTGGAGTTCGGGATGATCGGCGTGAACCAGGGCATCATCTCCAACGCTGCCGCGCCGTTCGGGGGCGTGAAGCAGTCGGGGTTCGGGCGCGAAGGTGGTCGCGAGGGCATCGACGAGTACCTGGAGACCAAGTACGTAGGGATCGCGCCGTGAGTGCTGCGACGTGGTCGGCTGACCTGGACGACGACCACTGGAGCGTCCATGCGGAGTGCCGGGACGTGGACCCCGAGCTCTTCTTCTTCGGTGGGGAGAGCGCCGCCTACGCGTACCAGATCGAAGAGGCTCGGGCCGTCTGTGGCGGGTGTCCCGTCGCTCGTGAGTGCCTCAACTATGCGATCCGCGCCCGTGCCGACTTCGGCATGTGGGGTGGTACGACGCCGGAGGAGAGGCGACGGCTGGGCCGCCAAGTGGTCCCGGTGGACATCACGAGGCACACCCGCCGCGCCATCCTCCTCGGTCGATGAGCCCGGTGCCCGAGAGCTGGCGATCGCCGCCGGCCGCACCTTCGGCAGCGGCTCCCCGTGGTTCGATCGAGGATCCGACTGGACGTCGGCTCATCGTGCGCAGACGACGCGACGGGCGATGGGAGGACTTCCGGCCGGGCGCCCGTCGCGCGAGTGCAGTGCGACCGGACCCGGACTCGGCCCTGGCCGCCGCCCGGTCGATGAACGAGCGCCAGGGAGGAGGCGACCTTTGGCTGGTCTCACCGGCCGGAGGCCAGACCACGTCGGCGCTCGTCGGCCCGCCCGACGCCCCATCGGCACCCGCCCCTGATGGGCTCCAAAATGGGCCCCAAAATTCGATCGCAGTCTCATTTCCGTAACGATGCGGCTCGACACGACGGGGGCCGTCACCGGCTCTGACCTGCGGAAACGCCCCATTTCAGGTCGTCGCTGGTCGGGGTCCGTCGGGCCGTTTCAGGGCCGGAATGGGCCTACGACAACTGGGACGACAAGATCCGGTGGTACGACTGGATTGGGCCTGATGAACTGACGACTCCGGAGGCCGCCACCGCGTTCTGGGTGGTCAAGCCCGCTGGGGTGGTGTACGAGGGTGATTCCTCGTTGGGGGTTAGGCGCTGATCGCGCCGGCGATGGTCAGGGAGTCCTCCTGGTCGTCGAAGGTGGTTGGGGTCAGGGCGGTTCGGCATTGCTTGAGGAGCTCGAGGCCGAGGTAGCGGCGTTGCTCGACCCATTCGTCGTGCTGTTCGGCCAGGACGGCCCCGACGAGGCGGATGACGGCGTCGCGGTTGGGGAAGATACCGACAACGTCGGTGCGGCGTCGGATCTCCCGGTTGAGGCGCTCGTTGGGGTTGTTGGACCGGATCTGTCGCCAGCACGCCTTGGGGAAGACGGTGAACGCGAGGATGTCCTCGCGGGCGTCCTCGAGGTAGGCGGCCACCGACGGGAGCTTCTCGCGCAGCGAGTCGGTGATCCGGTCGAACTGGGCGTGCACGCTGGCGGCGTCGGGCTGGTCGTACACGCTGTGCACCAGCGCCTTGACCCACGGCCAGGAGGACTTCGGGGTGGCGGACATCAGGTTCGCGGCGAAGTGGGTGCGGCACCGCTGCCAGGCGGTGCCGGGCAGGGTCGCCCCGATCGCCTCGACCAGCCCGGCGTGCGCGTCACTGGTGACCAGCCCGACCGGGCCGGCGCTGGTGAGGCCGCGGGCGACCAGGTCCCGGAAGAACGCCAACCACCCGGCGTGGGTCTCGGAGGTGGCGGTGTGGATCCCGAGGATCTCGCGGTACCCCTCGGTGTTGACGCCGGTGGCAACCATCACCGCGACCTTGACCACGCGCCCGTTCTCGCGGACCTTCATCACCAGTGCCTTCGCCGCGACGAACGTGTACGGCCCGGCGTCCAGCGGGCGGGTGCGGAACGCGGCGACCTGCTCGTCGAGGTCCTTGGCCATCTCCGAGACCTGCGACTTGGACAGCCCGGTGATCTCCAGGGTGCGGACCAGTTTGTCCATCCGGCGGGTGGACACCCCGAGCAGGTAGCAGGTCGCCACCACCGTCGTCAATGCCCGCTCGGTGCGCCGGCGCCGCTCGAGGAGCCACTCCGGGAACAGCGACCCCTCGCGCAGCTTCGGCACCGCCACATCCAACGTGCCGACCCGGGTGTCCAGGTCCCGGTGCCGGTACCCGTTGCGGCGGTTGACCCGCTCGGGGTCCCGAGCCCCGTACTCGGCGCCGCACACGGCGTCGGCCTGCGCCGACAACAACGCGTTGACGAACGTGGTCAGCAACTCGCGCATCAGGTCCGGGGAGGCCTGAGCCAGCTCGTCGCGGAGGAACCGGGCAGGGTCGATACTGGGGACGGCGGTCACCGCCGGTGCTCCTTCTTCGAGGCGGTTGTGAGAGATCACTCGAAGAATCACCCGGTGACCGCCACCTACATCGGCAGCGACACGGTCACCGGCTGCTCGTACACCACTCTGTCGGACTCAACTTTCTGGGTTCAGCCAGCGACCATTCGCCAGTGGGTCCGCAGAGGCCACTTAGCCGCCGTCGGGCGTCGGGGGCGTTGTTCCGTGTTTCGGGCACGTGACGTCTATAGAGCTGCCGTCCAGGCTGGCGAACGAAACGCTCAGCCTGGAGGTCCGCTCACCCGAGACCGCCGGCGCGACCGCATTCCCGGCGCTCAGGTGGATGCGGCCAGCATGGCCGACTTCGTGAGCGCTCAGATCGCAGCGCGCGCGGTCGGTGTAGCCCCTGCAACCGTGCGGTCGTGGGCGCACCGGGGGCATCTGACCATTGCCGCGCACCGTGGCCGAACACCGCTCTACAGGCTTGAGGACGTCGTCGCTGCGGCACGTCGCAAGCCGCACCTACCTCGCCGAAAGCCCAGCCGGCCGATCTAGCGATCACCCGCGAGGGGAGGTAGCCATGCGACCTCCCTAGGCGAAGCCCTGCCCAAATTCGTCGCCCCTATCGCTCCCCGAGCCATCAAACTTCACATTCGTCCCAGGTCCGCTGCCAAGCGGGCCTTTTTCATGCCCGGATTCGGGCTGGAGGACCAACGCCATGCTGTCGCCCACTTCCCTCTTCAACTCCCAGATGTCCCTCCTGTCCGCCCTAGCCGTCGTCTTGGTCATCGTGGCCTTGACTGGGGCATTTCTCGCTGTTCTGCACTACTTCACGCGGCAGACGCCCACTCGACGGCAAGCGCTAATCGATCTCGTTCGCGCCTGGCGCGGTGGGCCCTGAGGAGGTATCCACGGACGCGCGGTGTTCTGAATGGCACGGACCGGCGGCGGCGCTTATCCGGCTCTTCCCAGATGAGGGTGTAGGTCGGCCGGGCGCGTCGGTCCGCAGATAGGCGTCGAGGTCTCCCGACGATGGAGGTTCCTACGCCATCCATCCGAAAGACCTCGACGTGACCGACGCTACCCCGCCGGGCGGCTTCGGCCGCCCTGACCTGACCGCCTTCGCGTCTCATCCCAATCGACCCTGATCGAGTCTGCTGAGCCCCTCGACGAGAACGCAGCGACATCACAGCCACCCAACCCCGACCGTCCGGGAAGCCGGGACACGTCACATGGCCTGTGCTGCGGGCGTGTCGAGTGGGTCGTCCAGGGGCGACGCAGGAGCGTCGACGCGACGTGCTGAGAGGTGGTTCCAGTCGAGCAACTAGGACACCGGCTACAGGCATGGCGATAGGTCAGGAACGGCGTCGCTCCCTACGCAGGAGGGAGCGCAGAGTCTCGGCGTTCGCGTAGCCGACCCGTAGCGCGATCTCGGCGGAGGTAAGGTCCGTGGTTGCTGAGAGGTGCCGAGCTCGTTCGATGCGCAGCCGTTGGACGAAGCCGAGCGGAGTGAGGTTGAGCGCCGCACGGACTCGTCGTTCGAGGGTGCGCCGGCTGGTGCCGAGCGACTGCGCGACGAAGGCGACGTTGAACGGTTCGTCCAGGCGTGCGCGCACGAAGCGTTCGAACTCGACGACGATCGGGTCCTCGTGCCGGAGATGTTCGTAGGCGACGAAGGCCGCCTGCGACGGACGCTCGTCGATGATGAGGAGCTTGGCGACATGTTGGGCCAGGTCGGGGCTGATCGATCGCACGAGTGAGAGCGCGAGGTCGATGTGGGCGAACGCGGCGCCGGCGGTGACGAGGTTCCCGTCGACCACGACCATGGTGTCGAGATCGAGGGCGACGGTCGGATAGCGCTTCAGGAACTCCGGCCCCAGGAACCAGCTGGTCGTCGCCCGCCGATGATGCATCCGTCCGGTCTCGGCGACAGCGAACACGCCGGTGCACGCCGCGGCGATCCGGGTGGTCGCGTCGTCGAGGCGCCCGAGCGAGGCGATGACCGAACGAGCATCTCGGCTCTGGAGGGCGTCGTTGGTAGCGGCGGCCGTGAGGGTTCCAAGCGCAGGGACGACGACCACGTCGAACTCTGCGGACTCCGACAGCGGGTGGTCCACCGACAGGGTCATCGATGCCGTCGTGGTCACTCTCCGTTTCGGTCCGAGGATGGCGAGTTCGATCGGGTCGATCCGCGGGTCGACATCGCCGCGGGCTCCGTCGGCCACCCGCACGATGTCGATGACCGACGCAACAGCCGAACCGAAGCAGCCGTCGATCGCGATCAGTCCGATACGCATGGCGCGAACAATAGCAATACTGCCGTATACGCCACTTCTCACATGCCCTTGCTCGTCATACGCTGAACTCGCTTCACCAAGAAACCTCGACACCTAGGAGAACCCCTCATGTCCACACCCGCATCACTTCCGTATGCCTTCGTCGCCAAGATCGTCGCGGCCGATGGACAGCACGACGCGCTCGCCGATCTGCTCGCCGGCGCTGTCGCGCTCGCCAACGAAGAAGTAGGAACGATTGTCTGGTTCGCGGTCAGGACCCGCGCCGACACCTTCTGGATCTTCGATGCATTCCCCGACGAGGCCGCTCGCGACGCCCACGCCAACGGCGCCATCGTCGCAGCCCTGATGGCCAACCAGCACCTCCTCGGCGCAGCACCCGAGATCCTGGCGGCCGACGTCCTCGCGTCCAAGCTCCCGTAGTCCGCCAACGCACGAGACGATCGCGCCCCGCCGAACCGTCGCCAGGTCGCGACGCAACGCCACGCTGCGTTGCCGAGCGGTGCGAGGCCTATCGGCACACGGACAGGATGCCGGCCGCGAGCGCTCAGCCGGCGAGGGGTCCGTCGCAGAGGACAGCGACGTCGGTGTCGGGCAGAGCCGTGAGGCCAGCGCATCGCGCGACCACCAGAACCGAACCGCCCCTTCCCTGCGTTTCCGCAGGTCAGGGGCTGTTCGCCGGAGCCGCCTGTCGGAATCGAACCGACGACCTAATCACGTCGGCTTTGCGTCTATCGCTTGATGCGCCCACTGGGCGAACGAGCCGCTGACCTGCGCAAACGCCGAGCGTGGGGGACGCCGCCATCCGGTGGTGACCGACGACGACCGACCAGTACCGACCGTTTCACCGGAGCTTGCGGCGGCGTCGAAGCCGAGCCAGTTCTATTCCTTTAGCTCACCGCGCCCTCCTCCTCGCCGGTCCCGTCGTCGTCGAAGTCGTTTCAGGGGTCTTCTCAGATGACGGTGTAGGCCGGCCGGGCGCGTCGGTCCGCAGATCGACGTCGAGGTCTCCCGACGATGGAGGTTCCTACGCCATCCATCCGAAAGACCTCGACGTGACCGACGCTACCCCGCCGGCCGGCTTCGGCCGCCCTGACCTGACCGCCTTCGCTCGACTCGACGGCCTCGGTCTGAGCGTGACCGGACAACGACTTGAACCGGATCGTGCGGTCCTCGCGTGCCGCGTGGTGGAACCAGATCAGTGGTGCCGACGGTGCGGCAGCGAAGGCGCTGCTCGTGACACCGTGATCCGGCGGTTGGCCCACGAGCCCCTGGGCTGGCGACCGACCGTGCTGGAAGTTGTAGTGCGCCGCTACCGCTGTGCCGACTGCGGACACGTGTGGCGCCAAGACACCAGCGCCGCGGCGGAGCCACGCGCGAAGCTCTCGCGCACCGGGTTGCGGTGGGCGCTGGAAGGGATCGTGGTCGCACACCTCACCGTCGCCCGTGTCGCCGAGGGACTCGGGGTCGCGTGGGACACCGCCAACAACGCGGTCCTGGCCGAAGGCAATCGGCTGCTGATCAACGACCCCACGCGGTTTGAGGGCGTGAAGGTCATTGGCGTCGATGAGCACGTCTGGCGCCACACCAGGCGTGGCGACAAGTGCGTCACCGTGATCATCGACCTCACCCCGGTCCGCGATGGCGCCGGCCCAGCAAGGCTGCTGGACATGGTCGAGGGCCGGTCGAAGGCGGCGTTCAAGACCTGGCTCGCCGACCGCGACGACGCCTTTCGTGACGCGGTCGAGGTGGTCGCGATGGACGGCTTCACCGGGTTCAAGACCGCCGCTGCAGAGGAGATCTCGGACGCGGTCACGGTGATGGATCCCTTCCACGTCGTGCGCCTGGCCGGTGACGCCCTCGACAGGTGCCGGCGCCGGGTCCAACTCGCGATCCACGGGCACCGTGGGTTCAGGGACGACCCGCTCTACAAGTCGCGGCGCACGCTGCACACCGGCGCGGACCTGCTCACCGACAAGCAGATCGACAGGCTACGCGCGCTGTTCGTTGATGACGCTCACGTCGAGGTCGAGGCGACCTGGGGTGTCTACCAGCGCATGATCGCCGCCTATCGCCACGAGGACCGGCAACGTGGCCGCGAGCTCATGGAGAAGCTGATCACCGACCTCAGCGCCGGCGTCCCCAAGGTGCTCACCGAGCTCACCACCCTAGGCCGGACCCTGAAGAAGCGAGCCGCCGACGTGCTCGCCTGTTTCGAACGACCCGGCACCAGCAACGGGCCGACCGAGGCGCTCAACGGACGGCTCGAACACCTGCGCGGCTCCGCACTCGGGTTCCGCAACCTGACCAACCACATCGCCCGAAGCCTGCTCGAGACCGGCGGCTTCAGACCCCAACTCCTACACCCCCGATTGGGATGAGCCGCTTATCCAGTGGCGATCGCCCGACGGCCACTCGCCATTCGTGGGTCAGCCGAGCGGCTGCGCAAGAGCCAGTTGCACCCAACCGGCGCCAGCATCCGGGCAGATAGAACCGGGATCATGTCCTCAGACGCAGGATCCGCGACGAACAGGCCCGTCCCTAGACCCTGCTCGCGCGCCTTCAGCACGTCTCGTACGCGAGCAGCGTGCTCTCGGGCTCCGCTGGCAGTGAGGTCCCGCATCGGGCCCGACTTGTCGACCGTCAAGGCGACCCCGCCCGGCACCCTCTGGGCTGCCGACACTCGATGCATCCCGATGTGGAAGTCCACAATCGCCAGGGGAGCCTCCCTTGGGAAGGCGGACAGGGCTGCGAACTGGCGGCTCGCCTCCGCTTCAGCCAAGTAGTTGGCGAAGGTCTGAACACAGTTTGCGCCTGAGTGGGTGACGAGCTGACGAGACTCGATCCCCAATGCTCCGAGCCGCTCACGGAGCGGCTCCGGATCGGGATTCACGATGTGGATGGGGGGACTGCTGAAGGTCTGGTTGACACTTCCGGTGTGGTGTTTCAGGCCGCGTGAGCGGCTCGGTTGATGGTCTCAAACTCGATCGGGGTCAGCTTGCCGAGGGCGCGTTGCCGGCGCCGGCGGTGGTAGGTGCGTTCGGTCCAGGTGACGATCGCGAGGCGGAGCTGGTCGCGGGTGTCCCAGCGGCGACTGTTGAGGACGTTCTTCTGCAGCAAGGAGAAGGACGACTCCATGGCGGCGTTGTCCGCGGAGGAGGCGACCCGGCCCATCGACCCGCGCAGCCCGTGCCGGTGCAGCGCGGCGACGTAGCGCCGGGAGCGGAACTGGCTGCCCCTATCGGCGTGGACCACGCACCCGGTGACGTGGTCGCGGCCGCGGCGGGCGATGGCCATCTCGAGGGCGTCGAGGGCGAGGTGGCTGGTCGTCCGTGAGTCGATCGAGTAGCCCACGATCCGGCGGGACCAGACGTCCTTGACCGCGCACAGGTACAGCTTTCCCTGCGCGGTGGGGTGCTCAGTGATGTCGGTCAGCCACACCATGTTCGGGCCAGGCGCGGTGAAGTCCCGCTCGACCAGGTCGTCATGCACCGGCGGGCCCGGCTTCTTGGACCGGCCCCGCTTCCTCGCGTGCGCGGAGACGATCCCGGCCTGCGAGCACACCTTCCACACCCGCCGCTCCGAGATCTCGTGCCCTGCCTCGGCCAGCTCGTCGGCGATGAACCGGTACCCGAACCCCGGGTCGTCGCGGTGCACCTCGAACGCGGTGTTGGTCGCGTACGCGTCGACCAGGTCCCGATCACTGACCGGGGACGCGCGCCAGGAGTAGAACGCCTGCCGGGAGAACCCCAGCAGCCCGCAGGCCACCGCGACAGGGATCCCGTCAGCGGCAAGGTCCAGGACCAGCGGGTACGTCATTTTGGGGACTGGCCCAGCTTCAGGTTCGCCTGCGACAGGTACGGAGCGGCCCGGCGCAGCACCTCGTTCTCCTGCTCCAGCAGCCGGATCTTGCGCCGGGCCTCCCTCAGCTCGGCGTCCTCCGCCGCTGTCGAGCCCGGCCGGACACCGTCCTCGACATCGGCTTGGCGCAGCCAGTTCCGCAGACACGACTCCGAGATCCCGAAGTCCGCAGCGATCTGCGCGATCGGAGCCTCGCCCTTACGGGCCACCGCGACCACGTCGTCACGGAACTCCTCCGGATGGGGTGCAGGCATGTCGACATCCTCCCAGCGGAGCCTCCTCGGCCCCACAGATCAGGTGTCAACCGAACCTTTCAGCAGTCCCGGGTGGTTAGCTGCGGGGGCCTTCGATGCCTGGGTGCGGTCAGGCTTGGTGCTTCGGTGACCGGGTGGTGAGTCGCTGACGACGGGCCATGATGACGGAGGCGCCGATCAGCCAGAACGGGAGGAGCACGTAGTTGACCAACCCTCCTGGGGGTACGCCGGCGTTCCCGAGGGCCCCCAGCACTCCGCAGGCGACGGTGGCGATGGCGAACCACCGCGGTAGCACTGCACCGGCAAGGCCACCCAAGCCCGTCGCGATGAAGGCCGTGGCGAGCCCTATGCCCATCCCTGCCCAGCCGAAGAAGTGGACGTAGCTCAGCGACTTCAGTGCGGCGTCGTCGGACGCGGCGGCGGCCCCGATGATCAGGCCCCAGTTCCACGTCACCATCTGGGACAGCCCGGCAGCGGTGACCACCCAACCGCCGTGGGCAATCGACGACCACGTGGCCTCCGCCGGCTCGGTGGAGCGCAGGAGGTTGCGGACGGTCGTGGCGAAGAAGAGCAGGACGATCCCCATGAGGACGAGGCAGCCCACGCTCGCGTAGTTGAGCAAGAGGTGGTCCCTGATGACCTGGCTGGTTGCGCTTCCCGGTTTGTCCGTCTCCGTCACCGACTGCAACGCGCTGTGCCCGATCCAGCACGATCCCGCGATCGCACCCGTCCAGGGCAGGAGCTTCTCGAGTCTGGTGAGCGGCATGGCAGCCTCCCTCTCGTCTGCGTCCGCGACCATCGCCGACTGCCAGATGGTGTGGCCACGAGAAGTCCAGGTGCATGAGGCAGATGTCCCGAACGGGCCGGGAACTCGTCCCGGGAGGGCTGACGAGGCTGTGGGGCCGACCCCACACTGGTGTCCATGGGTGGTGCGGTGACATTCGCGGCGGCTCTGCCGGTGGCTCTCGGACTCTTGGTGGTCCTTCGCAGCGCCCAGGTGTCCATCGGAATGCTGCTCGTCTGCCATGGCGCGTCCGTGGCATTGATCGGTCTGCAGGCGCTCGACGTCCTGGGCGGGGGTGCCGGCCTCCTTCTCGACCAGCTCGCTCAGGGTGCGTGGGCTCTGCTGTTCGTCTGGTCGGCCGTGATGGCCCACCTGTTTCCCGACGGTGCCCTGCCGTCTCCACGATGGCGGTGGTGGCTCGGCGCCGAGGTCTTGGGGGTCGCGGCGTTCGTCGTCGGGGCTGTGGGCAATGGCGAGACCTTCTCCCAGCAGCATCCTGGACAGGCGCCACCGTTGGGTGCGTTGCCCTCGACGGTCTCGGCGATCCTCGGCACTGTCGGGTTGGTCGCGCTCGTCTGCCTCGTGGTCGGTGCAGGGGTGGCAGTGGTCGTCCGTCTGCGCATGGCTCATGAGGACGCGAGGACTCGGTTGCTGTGGCTGGTGTGGGGCGCTTGGGCCGTGCCCGTGTCGCTTGTCGTCGCCTGGGCGAATCACTTTCTGCTCGGTGACCAGACCTGGCTGGTGATCGCCGCCCTGGGGGTGGGGACGCTCTCCGTCCCGCTCACTGTCGCGGTGGCGACCCTGCGCCACCGGCTCTTCGACATCCGGGTGGTGCTGAGCAGAACCGTGACGGCCACGGTGATGACCGGCGCGGTCCTCGTGATGTACGCCTCCGTTCTGGAAGCAGTGCGCCGGCTCGGAGGCGACAGCACGGTCGGGGGCCTGCTGGCCGTCGCTGTCGTCGCCGTCGTGATCCACCCCGCGCACTCGTGGTTGCGACAGCGGGTGGAGAGGCGTGTCCATGGGTACCGCGGCGACCCGCACCGCGCCTTGCGGATGCTGGCCGACACGACCGAGGCGGCTCCTCAGGAGACCTTGACCGCGTCGATCTCCGCCACCATCGCCGAGGCGGTGCGCGTCGACTGGGCCCGGATCGACACTGGATCAGGGGTGGATGACGGCAACCACCGCTTCCCACTCGAGCACCGCGGCGAGGTGATCGGCTCGTTGGTGGTCGCGTCACCGCCAGGAGGCCGGTTCGGCGCCGAGGACCTCGCTCTGCTGCGAGACCTCGCGAGGTACGCAGCAGTGGTCGTCTTCGCCGATCGGCACCACGGCGCCCTGCGCGACTCTCGAGCGCGGATCGTCGCCGCGAGGGAGGAGGAGCGTCGACGTCTGCGCAGAGACCTCCACGACGGGATCGGACCGTCGCTGGCCGCCGTGGTGCTGAAGCTCAACGCAGCCGAGACCCGCACCGATGCTCAGGAGCGGCACGCCATTCTCAAGGAGGCCCGCTCGGAGGTGAAGGAAGCCATCGACGAGGTCCGGCGACTGGTCGATGACCTGCGGCCGCCGGCGATCGACGAGGTGGGCCTCCTCGCCGCCATCCGCCAGCGCGCACTGGGCCTGTCCGAGGCGGTGGTGTTCGAGGTGAGGGGGCCGACCGCGATGCCCGACCTCCCTGCGGCGGTCGAGACCGCCGCCTTCCGCATCGCAGCGGAGGCGATGACCAACGTGACCCGCCACGCGAGCGCCACCCGGTGTGAGGTCGACATCACCATCACGGGCGACGAGTTCGCGATCACGGTCACCGACAACGGTCGAGGCGCCGCGTCGACGGCGCGCTCGGGGATGGGGTGGGAGTCGATGCGCGAGCGAGCCGCCGAGCTCGGGGGGTCGTGCACGCTGACGAACGGGGCCCCGGGGACCGGGCTGTCGGTCCACGCGGTCCTTCCTCACCGGCCGTCACCGGGTCATCTGGCCGAGGCGGGCGAGAGGGCATGATCCGGCTGCTGATCGTCGACGACCACCCTGCCTTCCGTCGCGGGCTGGAGCTCATGCTCTCGGACGTCGACGACATCGAGGTCGTCGCCCAGGCGGCATCAGGTGAGGAAGCGGTCGAGCTGGCTGCACAGGTCACGCCGGACGTCGTGCTGATGGACCTGCGGATGCCGGGCCTGGACGGGATCGAGAGCACCCGCCGGCTGAAGCGTCTGCACAGCTCGCTCTCGGTGGTGGTGCTGACGATGTTCGAGGACGATGCGTCCGTCTTCGCTGCGATGAGGGCCGGTGCCCGCGGCTACGTCCTCAAAGGGGCGGATCAGGACGAGATCGAGCGGGCGGTTCGTGCAGCGGCTGCCGGTGAGGCGATCTTCGGCCCCGCGATCGCCGACCGCGTCATCCTCCACTTCGCCCAGGGCGGCGACCACCCGCGGTCGACGTTCCCGTCCTTGACCCAGCGCGAGCGTGAGGTGCTCTCGCTCATCGCCAACGGGAAGGGGAACGCGGCGATCGCCCACGAGCTGGGGATCAACCTGAAGACGGTGCGCAACCACGTGTCCAATGTCTTCACGAAGCTCCAGGTGTCCGATCGGGCTTCGGCGATCGTCAAGGCACGCGAGTCCGGAATGGCCGGAGAGTGAGCACTGAGGGGTGCCCCGCTCGCGCACTGCCTGTGGTTGTCCACATCGGCATGGTGCGGCTTGGTCGTTGGCGACCGGCCAGGCTCACCGACGCAGGCGCGCGACGACCTCGCCGTCGACCTGCTCGCCGGTTTCGACGAACCCGAGGGCGCGGTAGAGGCCCGCGGCACTGTGGTTGTCGGGCTCGTACGACAGGGCGAATCCGGCGGAGGTCGCGTGATCGGTCAACACGTCGAGGACAGCGATGACGGCGGCTCTACCGAGCCCTCGCCCTTGGTGCCGGGCGTCGATGATGACGCCACCGAGCCAGCAGCTCGCGTCGTCCTCGTCGACGGCCCACATGAGAAACCCCACCACGGCGTCGTGCTCGTACACCGCGAGGGGGTGCCAGACGCCCTCAGCGGCGCACAGGGTGAGGTAGTGGGTGGGGCTGGCGACGAACCGGGACTGCTCGACGGTGACCGTCAGGGCAGCCACGGCGTCCCGGTTGGCTGCGTCCACTGGAGCCAGGTTCACGCCTGGACCGGCCGCGGGGCCGTCCAACGGATGGGTGAGCACCTCAGCCCCCTCGGTGGCTCTCGAGGTAGCGCAGCACGGCGAGGACGCGGCGATGGTCGGTGCTGCCCGATTCGGCCAGTCCGAGCTTGGCGAGGATGCGGCTGACGTGGGTCTCGACCGTGCGTTCGGTCAGGACGAGGCGATGCGCGACGCCGGCGTTGCTCAGTCCTTCGGCCATGAGCCCGAGCACCTCTCGTTCGCGTGGGGTGAGGTCCTGCAGGGCGGAGTCGTTGCCGACCATGAGTCGGGCCACGACCTCGGGATCGAGTGCTGACCCTCCTGCAGCGACACGGTCGAGCGCCGAGAGGAACTCGTCGACGTCGAGCACACGGTCCTTGAGGAGGTATCCGAAGTGTCCCCCGGCGACGAGGTGGACCGGCAGCCGGGTCTCGACGTGCTGGGAGAGCAGCAGCAGGGCGGTGAGCGGTAGGGCTTCGCGGATCTGGGCGGCCACCCGGGCGCCGTCGTCGGCGTGGTCCGGAGGCATCCGGATGTCGAGCACGGCGACGTCCGGGCGGTGCTCCAGGACCGCTGTCAGGGCCGAGGGCGCGTCACCCGCGTCTGCGACGACGTCGTGCCCGACCTCGGTCAGGAGCGATCGCAGCCCGGCCCTGAAGAGGGCGGAGTCCTCGCCGATCACGACCCGCACGGGATCTCCGCGGTCATGACGGTGCCACCCAGCGGCGGGCTGTGCAGCGAGAGACGGCCGCCGAGGGCGTGGACCCGGTCGCACAGCATCGCCAGTCCCGAACCGGGAGTGATGCGTGCGCCGCCCGTGCCGTCGTCGCGGACGGCGACCAGGACACTGTCCCGCTCGCGCCGCACGGCGACCTCCACCTCGTGTGCACCCGAGTGCTTCACGGCGTTGGCCACGCCTTCGCTGGCGACGTAGTACGCAGTGACGCTGACGTGCTCCGGGAGCTCGTCGGCCTCGAAGGTCACGCGCAGGGGGAGCGCGCTGCTGCGGGTGAGGTTCTCCAGTGCCGGGGCCAGCCCGTCGTCGAGGCTGCTGGGTCGCAGGCCGTGGGCGATCTGGCGTAGCTCGGCCACGGCGGTGGCGATCTCGTCGACGGCGGAGTCGACGAGGCCGTCGAACTCGACCGACCCGCCTGCGGCGACGCGACGCTGGGCGACGCGCAGCCTCATGCCGAGGGACACCAGGCGCTGCTGGGCGCCGTCGTGCAGGTCCATCTCGAGGCGTCGCCGCTCCTCGTACCCGGCACGCAGCAGCCGTTGTCGGCTCGCCTCGACCTCGCCCAGGGCGTGTCCCAGCTCGCCGCGCAGTCGGGTCGACTCGGCGACAAGAGCAGCTTCGCGCGCCACCTCCTCGGGAACAGGTGCCCGGCCCGGACCTGCCACGATCAGGCCGATCTCGTTGCCCTTGAGGCGGATCGGGACACCCGTTCCAGAAACGGCGTCTCCCGCCACGTCCACGAAGTCGGCCGAACCCGGCCACCGGTAGCCCACGCGCAGCGCCGGGTCGCGCATGGCCTCGCGCAACACGGACTCGAGCTCCTCCGGTTCCCTGGAGCCGTCATGGACGTCGGTGACCAGCGCCTGGACGGCCGCGACGCCTCGGGCCCGCCGCGGGTGCAGCCGCCGCCCCAGGAAGCGGAGCAGCAGGGCGCGCGCGGGCAGGAGCAGGACGACGACGACGACAGTCGCCAGCACCGCCGGTGCGGTGGAGCCCGTGCCAACGGCCAGCGCGACCGCGGACGACACGGTGGCGTGGCCGGCCACGACGAGGAACGCCAGCACGGGGTAGACGGCTGCCGCCACCACCGCGCGGTCCACGTCGTAGAGGTCGTGGCGCAGCATCGCCACCAAGGTGGCCGCCGGGATCGCGATGTTCATCGCGATCAGGCCTCCGAGGGCGACGATGGGTGTCCCGGTCAGCAGATAGCCCGCCCAGCACAACAGGATCGTCGCCGGCACGGTCAGGCAGGCGACGAACATCCACCGCAGCCGCGCTCGTTCCAGCTCGTCGGCCGCGGCCCGGTAGCGACGACGGGTCGCCAACGCCGCAAGGACCAGGCAGGCGTAGAACACCACCAGCGCGGGGATGGCGCCGTAGCCGACCCAGTGCTCCCCGAACGGGCGCGGCCAGTCGTCCAGCGGGGGCATCAGCGGCCCAGGCGCCACCGCGAGGAAGAGGTTGAACGCAACCACCGAAAGGGGAAGGGCGATCGCCGTCCGCCGAGCCCACGCGTCGTTCGGGCGTCCGTCGGGGAAGAGCAGGAGCACCATCGCGAACGGCAGGAACCAGCCCATCCAGATGCCCTGGGTGAGGTTGAGGAGCTCCGCACTGGCCGCGAGGTCGCTCGGCGGTGCGGCCAGGGCGTCGGCCCAGTTGCCGTGGGCCATCTGCAGCAGGATGTTCGCTCCGGCAGCGGTGAGCCACGGGCCCACCCAGTTGCCGGGGTCGTGCCGGACCGCCAGGAAGCCTGCCGCGAACGGGACACCCGAGGCGAGCACGGCACCCCCGACGATCCAGGCGCCGGCCGGATCGCCGAGGTCGCGCACCGCAACGACGGTCAGCGCCAGTAGCACGACGGAGACCGCCCACACCAGGTGGGTGACGCGTCGCGGCCACGGCATGGCTCAGGCTAGAGCGGCCCTCGAGCCGACGTCATCCGTACTGGCACGGACGTCAGGTCCGGTACCACCGCCGACGACGCCCGCCTGGCACCCGCCCCACCGTGGAGGTCCGAGCCAGACCACTCCACAGGAGCATCCCGTGACCACGACCCGCCACACCCCGACCCACACCGAGCCCGCGCCCGACAGCGCGCCGCGCGAAATGCGCCGCACCTGGCGGTGGCTCGCCGCCGCTGCCCTCGTCCTGGGCCCCCTCGGCGTCACGGCCATCCGTGCCGTCATGCCCTACTGGACCGACGACACCCCCGCCGAGATGGTCGCCGGATTCGCCGCCGACCCGGGAGCCGGAGCGCTGATGAACTGGCTCTCCCTCATCACCACCCCCTTCCTCCTCCTCAGCGCCCTGGCGATGGGGTTCGTCGCACGACGCCGAGCCCCCGTCATCGCCACCTGGGGAGCGGCGGTCCTGTTCGGCGCCTACGCCCTCGGCAGTGCCGTCAGCGCCCCCGACATCTTGACCTCGGCGCTCCTCGGCCGCGGCGACGACCAGGCCTCGGTGGCCGGGACCGCTGCGCTGCTCATGGACCACCCCCCGATGCTCGCCGGCGCCCTGTCCTTCGTCATCGGCCACCTCGTCGGCATGGTCCTCGTCGCGATCGCCGTCGTCCGGGCCAAGGTCGTCCCCTGGTGGGTCGGGCTCGTCATCGCCGTGGCCCAGCCCGTACACGTCGTCTCTGCCGTCGTCGTCCCGAACCGCCTGCTCGACGTCGTCCTCGGCTGGGGCGCCACCACCGTCGGCTACGCGCTCGTCGCTGGCGCCGTCCTCCGCACGCCCGACGAGGAGTGGGACCTCCAGCCGCAACCACGGTGAGGAGCCCTCGCGTGGGCCCCAGAATGGGCCCCAAAATTCAGTCGCAGTCTCGATTCCGTAACGATGCGGCTCGACGCGACGGAGGCCGTCTCACCCGCTCTGACCTGCGGAAACACCGAACATCGGGTCGTGCCTGGTCAAGGCCCGTCGGGCCGTTTCAGGATCGGAATGGGCCTACGGATCAGAAGGTTAGGGGTTCGAATCCCTTCGGGCGCGCTCTGTGTTGAGACAGAGGATGAAGGCCCCGACCAGCGGCAACGCGGTCGGGGCCTTCGCTCTGTCCGGAGGCCGGGGTCGGGGCTCCTGATGCCTCGGCCGGCGCTCAGTCGTTGAGCAGGTCGTAGTAGACGACGTCGTCGCCCGTGACGTTGTCGACCGCGTAGATGGTCGCCTGGTAGCCCCCGGCGCCTCCGGGAGGGACGAGGCGCGTGACGGTCGAGGTGGCGGTCGCGGTGGTGCTGGTCTCGACGGGCCCGTCGAACTGCCTCGCCTGCTCCGCGTACCCGGCCGCGACGTCCGCGACCTCGGCGTCCGGCGACACCCGGAGGAGCACGCCGAACCCACCGGTGGGCGATCCGCGCGAGTACTGGACGAGCAGCTCACTCCCGGGCAGCAGGACGTACCGGTCGCGGTCGTCGCCCTCTGCGAGCGTGCCGTCCGCGAGCGGACCGCCGGGGTCGGGGCGGGGGCGGGCCACGGGCGCCTCGGGGGCGTCACCCCCGGGCCAGGCGGCGAGCCTGCCCTCGGACGCCGTCCCGCCGCTCTCGGCGGTGAGCACGATCGACCAGAGGCCCGTCACGTCACCCTCGACCTCCTCGATGGTCGCCGCGACGACGAGGGGGAGGGCGCCCTCGGGCGCTCCGACGGCCTCGACCGCGCAGGTCAGCCCGTCGTGGTCGGAGCAGCCCGAGGTGGCGTCGAGGTCGAGGGACAGGACGTCGCCGAGCATGCCGAGCAGGGCACCCCACGCTGTCAGTGGGTCGTCGTCGACCAGCAGCACCGCGCGCCACGACGTCCTCGCCGGGTCTCCCGACCGTTCCTGGGCCGGTGTCCCCACCAGCCGGGTTCCGTCCGGCACCTCGAAGCCGTCCGGGAGCGAGGTGCCCGAGGGGGAGAGGGCGGAGGCGGGGACCCCTGGGCGAGCCGCCGCGTCGTCCTGGGAGCGCTCGAGGACCGCCGTCGTGACGACGGCGGTCACCACGAGGGCCGTGAGGACGCCGAGGATCCGCGCCGGGTGCCGACGGCTCGCACGCGTCCCTTCGCTCACCGTCGGCATCCTGCCACCGGAGCGGGAAGGGCGTGGGTCTCGCCAGGGATGGCTCTCCTAGGGTGGTCGACGACCCGTGGGGCGCGGGTCCGGGACCAGGGGAGGACGTGGCGTGGCCGAGGGGGAGCGGGAGCGCCGGTCGGGACGGCTCTGGGGTGGCTGGCGGGCACGGCGCTCGTCGCGTCCGTCGCGGTGGCGATCGCCACGACGGCGCTCTCCGGACCGATGGTCGTCGGCAGCACCGTCGTGCGCGCCGGGACCCTCGTCCCGGTCCTGACCGCGGCCGGTCTCGTCATGGGCGTCGCCTCGCGCGTCCTCCGGTCGCGCCGGCCGCGGCTCCCGACGACCGCGGCTCGACGATCCGTCGCCGTGGTCCTCGTCGTCGCCGCCGTCCTCACCGCCTGCGTCGTGTGGTTCCGCGACCTCGGCGTCTCCTACACGGTCCTCGCACCGGCGAGCCCGGGTGGGTGCCGGGTCGTCGTCGGCCAGGTCTCGTTCCTCATGGCGGGCAGCGGCACGGTGCACGAGCTCCCCGACGGGTCGGTGCTCGCGCGCGAGGTCGGCGGCTTCATGGCCGACGACGGCATCCGTCCCGTCGACGAGGGCAACGTCGAGCTGACGTGGAGCGGCGAGCAGGGCGTCCTGCGCCTGTGGGGCCGGCCGGGTGACCCCGTGGACCCCGGTCTCCACGAGCTCGACTGCCGTTCTGGCTGAGGCGGGCTCGGCCTCGCGATCCGGGGCGCGGGCTACGGGCGGGTCCGGGAGTGGGCCAGGTGTCCGCCGAGGTAGCCGGCCGCCGTCAGCGCGCCCGCCCCGACCAGGGCCAGCCCCTTCCCGACGCGGTGGGCGCCCCGGCGGCGGGCGACGAACGAGCCGGCGAACGAGCCGATGGCGATGCCGTTGGTGACGGCGTGGACGACCCCGACGCGCTTCATCGCGGGCGCGGCCGTCGACCACTCGGCCCAGCCCGTCCAGGCGGTCGGCCCCACGGCGAGGAGGCCGACCCCGATGAGCCGTCGGGCGGCGCGCGAGTCCTCGGACCCGCCGAGCCAGTCGAGCAGCACGGCCGAGGTCCAGGTCCCGATGACGACGTCGGTCAGCACCGGGTGGAGCGCGTGGCCGAGCCACTCACCCCGGAGCAGCTCCCCCCGGGCCCCCGTGCCGAACGTGGACCTGATGGTCGGCTCGATGCGCGCCACGACGTCCTCGAGGCCGCTCGACGCCTCGAGGCGCTCGGTCCACGCGACGACGGGGAGTGCACGGTCGGTCGTTGTCATGGCCATCTCCTGGCGGCGTGGGGGACGTGGGACCTCCGGGTCCCTGTCGACCCGATCGTGCACCCGCTGCACGTCCGGGACAAGCCGTGCGACGCCATCGGTGCTGCCGGACGGTGCGCGGTGCGCTCGGCCCCCGCCGGGTGAATACTCGAGCATGGCCGACCAACCGCGACGGGTGAACTTCTTCCACGGACTCGTGCTGGGTGCCGACGACCTCGCAGCCGAGCAGGCGTACCACCGCGAGATGCGGTACCGCCACAACCAGCTCCACGGGTACGGCACCGTCTCCGGGCTCGAGGTCGCCGACGAGGGCAGCGGCGTGCTCCGGGTGGGCCCCGGATGGGCGGTCGACGCCCTCGGGCGCGAGATCGTCGTCGCGGAGCCGGTGGCCGTGCCCCTCGAGCCGCACGTGGGCCGGCGGCGCGCCGTGCACGACCTCGTCATCGAGTGGCACGAGGCGGCGGACTGCGCCGTGCCGGTTCCCGGTCCGGACGACACCGTGGAACCCACCCGCTGGGTCGAGCAGCCCGTGGTCTCCCTCGTCGCACCGGGAGAGGCGCCCCCCGACGCCCTGGTGCTCGCGCGCGTCACCCGGAGGAGCCGCGGGAGGGTCGACCTCGACGCGTCGGTGCGCCGACCCCTCGGCGCCGGGTAGGCCCGGGCCTCAGGAGCCGACGAGCAGGTGCGGGTGCTCCGGCGACCTGCCCTGGAACGTCAGGACGGCGGGGTTCTGGATGACGCCGTCGCGGATCTCGATGGCGCGCCGGATCGTCGGGTCGGCGTCCCACGCCGCGGGGCCGCTCATGACGGTGCGCAGGAACGGCAGGATCGCCTCGCTGTTCTCCCACGTCGCCGAGCGCCAGAGGTGGCTCGGGCTGTGGTCGACCGCGTAGTAGGTGACCCCGGGCCCGACCTCGAACGTCGGCTCGGCGAAGCTCGTGGGGCGGGCCCACGAGAAGCCCATCCCCTCGTCGCACGACACGTCGACGACGAGCGCGGGCGAGCCGAGGGCGTCGACGTCGTCCTCGGTCATGAAGACGAGCGGGGCGTCGGTGTCCTGGAGCACGCAGTTGACGATGACGTCGTGCTCGCCGAGGAACCCGGCGATCGGGACCCGCCCCTCGGGGGTGACCGCGTGGCTCACCCGGGTCGCGGAGTCGTCGCTGTCGAAGTGGACGATCCGGGCGGAGTGGATCGGTGAGGCGACGGCGGCCACCTCCCGGCTCGTGAGGATGTCGACGTCGCGGATCCCCAGGGCCGCCAACGCCGTCACCGCCCCCCGGGCGGTCGCGCCGAAGCCGATGACGACGGCGCTCAGCCGCGGCCCGTAGTCACCCGTCGACCCCTGGAGCTGGAGCGCGTGCAGGACCGAGCAGTAGCCCGCGAGCTCGTTGTTCTTGTGGAACACGTGCAGGCCGAACGAACCGTCGGAGTTCCAGTGGTTCATGGCCTCGAACGCGATGAGGGTCAGCCGCTCGTCGATCGCCCGCTGGGTGAGGGCGGTGTCCTGCACGCAGTGCGGCCAGCCCCAAAGGACCTGGCCGTGGCGGAGCTCGCGGACGTCCTCGAGCGACGGTTTCGGCTGGAGGACCACGTCGCAGCGCTCGACGATCTCGTCGTGGTCGAGGAGCCCGCCCACGCGGGTGGCCAGCTCGGCGTCCGAGACCCCGAACGGCACGCCGTACCCCCGCTCGAGGTGGAGGCGGGCGCGCAGGTCCTCGGGGACGCGGTCGAGGTGGGCCGGGTGGAGCGCGAGCCGGCGCTCGTTCTCCTTGCGCGACCGGGCCATGATGCCGAGGGTGAGGAGGGGGGTGGTGGTCACGGGGCGCCCTTCCGGGCTCAGGTGCCCGGCGGACGGGGCTGGTCCCCGTCGTCCTGGGCACGGCGGACCCCATCCTCCGTCGTCCCGCCCCGGAACGGAAACCCCGGCGTCCTCGACCCGACGCGGCCCCGGGTCGGAGGGGCTCCGAGGGACGGGCCCCGACCGGCCACGACGAGTCCCGCCTGCCAGCCCGGGGCACGTCCGCCCTCCGGCGGGTGGAGGTCCGTGGTGTCCAGACCGCTGCGAGCCAGGAGCCAGGAGGTCAGCGAGTTGGAGTTCCACATCTCGCCGGTCCGCAGCTCGTCACGCCCCCAGGTGGCGGCGGGGAACGACGGCACGAGGGCGAGGACCTCACGCGCGGTGGCCACGTCGGTGGTGAGGCGACGCGGGCCGTCGACCGCGGAGGCGAGGTCCGGGATGGTGCCGTCGCGCCAGCGTCGGACCTCGTAGCGGAACCACCGTGAGCGGCCCAGCGACGGCGAGCCGACCGGGCCCTCGGCGACGACGCCGCGCTCGGGGACGCGCACCGACCAGACGGGGGCCATCTCGATCGCGACCGCATGGCCGTCGAGGTGGACGACGAGTGCCGAATGGTAGAGGTCGAGGGGGCGCCGCCGCCGACGGGTCGCCGAGATCGCCTCGTAGACACGTCCACTGCCACGGACGCACTGACCTCCGCGTCCTGCCCCGAGGGGGATCCAGTACAGGTCGACGCCGGTCATCCCGACCACCTCCTTGGTCCTCCACTGTCCTCCGATGCCGTCGCCGAGCGCCGTGGATGGGCGAGGATGGGCGGGTGACCTCCGCAGAGCCTCCCCGGCTGGCCGGCCCCGCCCACGCCCTCCTCGACGCGGTGACGGCGATGTCCTCGGACCTCGACATGCGCAGCGTCCTCGTCCGCATCGTCGAGGCGGCGACCGCCCTGACGTCGGCGCGGTACGGCGCCCTCGGGGTCGTCGGGCCCGACGGGCTCCTCACCGAGTTCCTCACCACGGGCATCGACGAGGAGACGCACCGCCGGATCGGCGACCTCCCGCACGGCCGCGGCATCCTCGGCCTGCTCGTCAAGGAGCCGCAGCCGCTGCGGATGCACGACCTGGCGGCGCACCCCCAGTCGGTGGGCTTCCCCGCGCACCACCCGCCCATGTCGACCTTCCTCGGCGTGCCCGTGCGGATCCGGGGCACCGTCTTCGGCAACCTCTACCTGACGGAGAAGGCCGACGGGCTCGACTTCACCGAGGAGGACGAGCAGCTCGTCGAGGCCCTCGCGCGGGCGGCGGGCTTCGTCATCGAGAACGCCCGGGCCTACGGGGTGAGCGAACGTCGGCGCCAGCTGCTCGAGGCCACGGCCGAGCTGACGGAGGAGCTCCAGCCGCCCGTCGACCTCGACCGCTCGCTGCGGCGGATCGTCACGATGGCCCGCGGGGTGTCCGGGGCCCGCGCCACCGCGCTCGTCGGCCTCGCGGGCGACGTCGAGGTGCTCGCTCTGGACCGCGAGCCCGGCGAGGCCGACGACGTCGCCGCGGCCCTGGAGGAGGTCGCCGCCCGGCTCCGCGGGTCGGTCCACGGCGAGGTGGCCGAGCTGACCGCGGGACCCTTCGCGGCGGTCGCGATCCCGCTGCGGGCGCACCTCGGCGACCAGCGGGTGCTCGTCGCCCTGCACGACCCGCACGGCCGGACGCGCGGGCTCGAGGAGCTCGAGCTGCTCACCTCGTTCGCCGACCACGCCGGCCTGGCCCTCGACCGGGCGCAGGCGCTGGTCGACCGGCAGCAGCTGGCCGTCATCTCCGACCGCGAGCGCATCGCGCGCGACCTGCACGACGTCGTCATCCAGCGCCTGTTCGCCACCGGGCTCCAGCTGCAGGGCATCTCGATGCTGGCCTCCGGCACCGACGTGGGCGAGCGGCTGGAGCGGGCCGTCGACGACCTCGACCTGACGATCAAGGACATCCGCGGCACCATCTTCGCCCTCCAGGACCGCGGCTCGTCCTCGCTGCGGCAGGAGGTGCGGAGCCTGGTGCGCGAGTACGTGCCCGTGCTGGGCTTCGCCCCGGCCATCCGCACCCTCGGGCCGGTCGACACGGCCGTGCCGCCGGGGATCCGGGCGCACCTGCTCCCGGTGCTGCGGGAGGCGGTCTCGAACGTCGCGCGGCACGCCCTGGCCGACCGGGCCGAGGTCGAGCTGGAGGTGCGTGACCACGACCTCGTCCTCACCGTCTCCGACGACGGGACCGGGGTCCCGCCGGACCGGGCCGAGAGCGGACTGCGCAACGCGCGGCGCCGCGCCGACGAGCTGGGGGGCACCCTCGAGCTGCGGGCGAACGACCCCCGGGGGACCGTCTTCGCCTGGCGCGTCCCGCTCGCCGGCGCCTGACACGACGAACGGCCACCCGCGTGGAGCCGCGGGTGGCCGTTCGGGTCGTGCGGTCAGCGCAGGACCGGGCTGGCCTGGGCGATGCGGGTCCGGGCCCACCAGCGGCCGAGGCCCCAGGTGGTGCCGGCGGCGCCGAAGGCCAGGACGGCCATGACGATGATGCCGACGAGGTGGTCGTCGACGACCGGGTTGTTCTCCAGCGGGAGGACGGCGGCGTACATGAAGGCGTACATCAGGGCGCCGGCCGCGGTGCCGAGACGCATCGCCACTCCGAGGAGGAGCGCCACGCCGATGCCGAGGAGGCCGAGCATGAAGAGCCAGTCGACGAACGCGTTGCCGGCCATCGCGTTGAACGCACCCTTGAACGGGTTGCCCTCGGGGACACCGAAGCTGAGGAAGCCGTTGGTGGGGCTGCCGCCGTTGATCCAGGCGGCGTCGCCGAACCGGTCGAGGTTGCCCTCCTGGTCGTAGCCGGTGTGGAAGCCGAGCGCGAAGGTCTTGTCGAGGAAGGCCCACAGGAAGGTGATCCCGAAGGCGATGCGGAGCGCAGCGAGCGACCGGTCGAGCCAGATCGGCCGACCGTGCGTCTCGTCCGCGACCGGGGAGGTCGTGCGAGGGGTGGTGGTGTGACGGGCGGTGGTGGTCATGGTGCCGTCTCCTTTTCTGGTGATCGTGGTCTGCTGTCACCTCAAGGTTCGCCGCCCGGGCGCGCAGGGGTCAGGGCCCGTGGTCACCGGTTCGTGGGACCAAGGTCCCGAGCCCCGCGGGACGTCCGGGCCGTGCTCGTGACGGGGCCCGATGCGCGGGTCAGGCCCGGCCGTCGCCCGGGGAGCGCAGGAGGCGCGATGCGAGGACGGCCGCCTGGGTGCGTCGCTCGACGCCCAGCTTGGCGAGGATGCTCGACACGTAGTTCTTCACCGTCTTCTCGGCGAGGTGCATCTGCTCGCCGATCTGCCGGTTCGTCATCCCCTCGGCGATGAAGCCCAGCAGCCTGAGCTCCTGCTCGGTCAGGCCGGACAGCTCGGGGGCGGCCGTGGCGCCCGTGCGCACCCGCTCGAGGACGCGGGCGGTGAGGGAGGGGTCGATGAGCGAGTTGCCCGCGGCGACCTGGCGGATCGCGCCGACGAGGTCGTTGCTGCGGATGTCCTTGAGGACGTAGCCGGAGGCGCCGGCCATGATCGCGGCGAACAGGGCCTCGTCGTCGTCGTAGGACGTGAGGATGAGCGCGCGGATGGTGGGGTCGACCGACCGCACGGCGCGGCACACCTCGATCCCGGAGCCGTCCGGGAGGCGGGCGTCGAGGACGGCGACGTCGGGGCGCAGGGCGGGGATGCGGGCGGTGGCCTCGGCGGCGGTGCCGGCCTCGCCGACCACCTCGATGTCGTGGCGCTCGAGCAGGAAGCGCAGCCCTTCGCGGACGACATCGTGGTCGTCGAGGAGGAAGACGCGCACCGGTGCCACGCCCGCAGTCTAGGGGCGGGGCCGCCGCGCGCCGGGCGACGACCGCCGCGCGCCGGGCGACGACCGCCCCGCGGGGGGTGACGGCCGCCGCCGCGGCGTCAGGCGGGGTGCTCGACCGGGGTCGGCGCGACCTCGGGCTCGCTGCCGAGGCGTCGGCCGGTCAGCTCGGTCCAGCGGATCCGCACGAGCAGCTCCCGGCCCCCGCTCGCCCACGGCCGGGGAGCCGACACCGCGCGGATGTGGTCGATCTCGTCCCGGTCGCGCACGACCTCGGCGCGGCCCCGGGCGACGACGCTCCACCCGCTCTCGCGTGTGGTGTCGACGTGGTCGACCTCGAAGGCGACGACCGCGTCACGGCCGTGGGTGCCGAGCACGCTGTACGGGGAGGTCCGCACGATGATGGCCGAGTCGACGACCGAGTAGTTCAGGGGGACGATGTGCGGCCCGTCCGGTGCCGACAGCGCCAGCCGCCCGGCCACGCCGGACCGCAGGAGGGCACTGCACTCCGCGTACCTCAGGGGGCGTGTGTGGGGCATCCGGCACCTCCGGGGATCGTGGTCACGTCCTCGATCCTCGGTTCCGCCGGTCGTCGACGGCAGGGCCTTTGGTCCCGGGTCTCCGGGCCGCTCGGCCCTCGAGGGGTGCCTCCCTCAGGGCCGCGTCACTGGCTGAGGTGCAGGTCCGTCCTCGTGACCGTGGTCTCCTTGGCCGACGTGATCGTGATGCACGACTTGTTGCCGTTGGCGAGGTCGACGCCGGCGACGACGACGGGGCCGCCGTCGAACCCGAAGCACGAGTTGCCGTTGAAGTCGAGGGCGGCGGCGGGGGCGTAGACCGTCCCCGTGATCCCCGTGCTGCCGTTGCCCTGGATCGAGATCGGGTTGGTGTTGTCGCGCGCGTAGACGACGGCGAGGTCCTTGAAGGACCCACTGGTTGGCGCCGCGATGCTGACGTACCCGTTCTTCCAGTTGAGGTAGCCCGGGCTCGGCACGAACACCGTGACCCCGGTACCCGTGATCGTCGTGTTGTTGCCGATGAGCCAGGTGCTGCTGACGACGTAGAGGCCCGGGGTCAGGACGCACGCGACGTTGTTGCCGAGGGTGATCGGGGCGGTGTAGATGCCCGGTCCCTGGGTGCACGGGTCGGTCTTGGGCGTCAGGCTCGGGTCGGAGAGCGGGAGGCCCAGGCTCGCCATCGGGTCGCCGAAGGGGGAGATGGGCGTCGTGGCGGGGGTGAAGACGCCGCCGGCCACCGTCCCGACGACGTAGTTGCCGCCCGAGGTCCAGATGCTGTTGGGACCGGCGTCGA
The DNA here is from genome assembly GCF_042756445.1 of Oryzobacter terrae. Taxonomy (GTDB): domain Bacteria; phylum Actinomycetota; class Actinomycetes; order Actinomycetales; family Dermatophilaceae; genus Oryzobacter; species Oryzobacter terrae. Next base: position 1,854,850 of record NZ_CP170578.1, on the reverse strand, counting down.
CGTCGCCGTTGACCGCGATCGAGCCGCCGTAGACGGAGAAGTCGGCGTTCTCGGCCTCGACGCCTCCGAGGAAGCACAGGCTGCACTTGACCTCGGTGCCCAGCTCGGCCTCGGCGCCGCTGCCGACGGCGACGTCGGACCGGCCGATGATCCCGGCGAAGTTCGTCTTGACGTTGCGCGTCGGGATCTGGACGAGGACCTTGGTCGGGTTGACGCCGCCGTTGTTGAAGGCGATGCACGACGTGCCGCCCTGGGCGGCGTAGCCCCCGGGCAGGGTCGCCGTGCACGCGGACCACTCGGCCGCGCTGACGCTGAAGTTCGTCGCGGCGTAGGACTTCACGGCGGCGACGGCATCGGCGGTGCACGGCTTGACCCCGGAGACGCAGCCCGCGGCGGGGTAGAGCGCGTTGGCCCCCGCGAGGGCCGAGGCGTCGGCGGCGTTCTGCGAGACGCGACGGGTGTCGCGAGCCATGCCGAGGTCGACGACGAGGGCGACGAGGATGACGAAGACGGTGAAGCAGATGGCGACGATGACGGCGACGGCGCCCCGCTCGTCGTGTCCTGCGGCGACCCTCCCCTGCTGGTGGGTGCGCATCAGTCCTCCTGGGTGCTCTCGCCGGACGGTCCGGGCGACGGGCTCGTCGTCGCGGTGGGGGTCGACGACCTCGAGGGCCTGTCGGGCTTCGGGGCCTTGGTCTTCGTCGGCTTGGGGCCCGACCCGTCGTCGGACTCGCCTCCGGCGCCGCGGGTCTTGTCGGGCTTCGGGGTCTTGGTCGCCTTGTCGGCTCCACGGCCCTTGCCGGGGTGCGGGACGGTCGCGCAGTACCCGGCGATCTTGTCGGCGCCACCGGCCGCCTTCGCGAGGTTGCGCATCGGCGGGGTGTCGAGGGCGGGGGAGTCACCCTTCGCGTGGTGGTTCGCCCAGGCGGTGCACAGGCCGTGGGCGGCGGGGCCCGTGGCGTCCGGGCCGACGCCCCGGCTCGACGCCGACGCCGTCGACGTCGCGGCCGGGCTCGCGGAGCCCGTGGACGTCGAGGTGGGGGTCGTGGAGGTGGACGCGCCGCCGGGAGCGAGGGAGCGGGGCGCGACGGCGGTGGGGGAGAAGCTGACCGCCGCGACGAGGGCCGTGGCGCCGAGACCGAGCGCGATGCCCCCGACCGTGGCCGCGGCCTTGGCGCCGACGAGCCCGGTGAACCCGCTGAGGGCGACGGCCCCGCGGCCTCCGCCGCCGACGGCCGGGACCGCCGAGAACGTCGTGCGGTAGGCGGCGAGCGGGACGGCGAGGCCCTCGAGCTCGTGCCGGCGGGGGCCGGCGGTGAGGGCCGCGAGGGCCTCGTCGAGGGCGGGGTCGCCGGGTGGCCCGTCGGTGGGGGCGGCGTCGGTGCCCCCGGGACGCCACGAGGGCAGCCCACGCCAGTTCACCGTTCTCACACGCCTAGAGCGCCGCCGTGCTCCGATCCGTTACACCTCGGGTCGCGAGCAGCTCGCGCAGGCGGGCCAGCCCACGGTGGTGGGCGACCCGGACGGCGCCGCGGCTGCGTCCCACGACGGTGGCGACGTCCTCGACGGGCAGCCCCGCCACGACGCGGAGGATGACCACCTCGGCCTGCAGCGGGCTCAGTGCGGCGACGAGGGCGAGGGCGGAGTCGGTGTCGAGGCGGCGGGCGACGACCTCGGCCGGATCCGCGGCGTCCCCCCCGAAGACGGGCCAGGGCTCCCAGGACCGATCGCGGTCCGCGGCGCGCGTGCGTCGACGACCGGCGTCGACCGCACGACGACGGGCCGTCGTGAAAACCCATGCCCGCCACGCGTTCTCGTCGCCGCTGAAACGGTCCAGACCCGTGACGACGGTGACCCACGTGTCGGCGGCGACGTCGTCGGCCGCGTCGCTCGACACGGAGAGGTAGCGGACGACCGCGGGGTTGAGGTCGCGCCAGAGCGTGGCGAAGGCGGTCTCGTCACCGTGTTGCGCACGGTCGAGCACCGAGGGGAACTCCTCGCCGATCACAGACCGAGTATGGGAGCGCGGACCACTGGCTGTCCCCGGTTTGGTGACGCGCTCCCTGAGGCTCTTCTCAGACACGGCGACGGCGCCGATCCCGCACGGTTCCGCGGATTCCGGGGCCCGGGGGTCCGGCTGCCCACCCCCCGAACGGGATCTTCGGGACCTGCCACCGCCCGCGTTCGCCGGGACCCCTTCCCACGGAGGCGTCCATCGCTCACCATGGGCCTCGGTGGCCACATGAGCGAGACGACCCGGACGTTGGATGACCTCGTCGCCGCCCTCGAAGCGGGGAGCGGTGGCGCGCTCCTCGACGCCCTCGGTCCGGCGGCGGTCGACGTCCACGTCGACCAGTCCTGGGTCACCTTCGAGGGAGACGCCCGCGGCCCCGCCGTGGCGACCCTGCTCGCGGGGTTCGAGGACGTCGCCGTCACCCACGTCCTGCGCACGGCCACGACGACGGGCGCCACCGAGGAGGTCGTCGTCTCGGGCGTCCACGTCGGCCGTTTCGCAGGGGTCGAGCCCTCCGGGAACCGGGTCCGGATGAACGTCTCGGCGACGGCGGTCTCCGGCGAGGACGGCGGTGTCGCTCGACTGCGGCTGACTCCCGACCTCGGGGCGCTCTCCACGGAGGGGGCGGCCCGGGGCCACCTCGGCACGGCCACGGCGCTCATGGCCGCCTATCGCGAGAACGAGGCCCGCCAGGCGGCGGAGTGGCACGAGCCCACCGTCCAGGACGAGGTCGTCGCCCCCAGGGTCGCGGTGCCGCTGGGTCGAGGGCGCTCCCGTGCCCGCCTCGTGCTCCCGGCCCTCGTCCTCCTCGGCCTCGCTGGTGGGGCCGGCTGGTGGTGGCTCGGCTCGCGGCCGGGCGGCGCGGCCCGGTCCGCGGCCCTCCCGGCCGTCGCCCCCGCGACGACCGCGGCATCCGCCTCACCGACGCCGAGCCCGACGGCCCCCTCGGCGACGCCCAGCGCGGTGCCCTCGATCGCCACGGCGACCCCGACGGCACCCCCGAAGGTCCAGGAGGGACGTCAGCTCGTCCTGACCTCCGACGTGCTCTTCTCGCTCGGCTCCGCGCAGCTGACCCCGTCGGCGCGCAAGGCCCTGCTCGGCCTGGCCGCCGAGGTCCGGGCCGCCGAGGTCACGGGAACCGTGCAGGTGAACGGCTACACCGACGACGTGGGGACGCCCGCGAGCAACGTCTCGCTCTCGCGCGCCCGGGCGCTGGCCGTGGCGCGGGTCCTCCAGCCGGCGCTCGCCGGGATGCCGATCACGCTGCAGCCGCAGGGGTTCGGCGAGGCCTCGCCCGTCGCGACCAACGCGACGCCGCAGGGCCGGGCCAAGAACCGACGCGTGACGGTGGTCCTGCCCCGGCCCTGACGGACCGACCCACGATGCGGGTCAGGCGACCTCGAGGACGACCTCGATGTTGCCGCGCGTGGCGTTGGAGTACGGGCAGACCTGGTGCGCCCGCTCGGCGACCTCGAGCGCGAGCTCGCGGCTGACCGCGGGGATGGCGACCTCGAGCCGGACGGCGAGGCCGAAGCCCGCCCCGGCGCGGAGCAGCGAGACGTCGGCGACGACCTCGGAGTCGGTGGTGTCAACCTCCATCGCACCGGCGACGAGCCGGAGGGCGGAGTGGAAGCACGCGGCGTAGCCCGCGGCGAAGAGCTGCTCGGGGTTGGTGGCGCCTCCCTCACCGCCCAGCTCCTTGGGGGTGCGCACCGGGGCGTCGATGGTGCCGTCGAAGGTCTGGACGTGGCCGTTGCGGCCGTCCCCGGTGGCGACGGCAGAGGCGGTGTAGAGGGAGGTCATGACGACGATCTAACAGTGCACAATCTAATTGTGTCAAATCAAATGGTAGGCTGGCGGTCATGAGCGGTCCCACCGACGCCCTCGACCTCGACCGGCAGATCTGCTTCCCGCTCTACGCCGCGACCCGGGCGATGACCCGTCGCTACACCGAGCTCCTCGCCCCCGTGGGACTGACCTACCCGCAGTACCTCGTCATGCTCGCCCTGTGGTCCGACGGCGACCTCACGGTCGGGGCGCTCGGGCGGCGCCTCAGCCTCGACTCGGGCACCCTCACCCCGCTCCTCAAGCGGCTCGAGGCGGCCGGGCTCGTCGACCGCCGGCGCGACCCCGAGGACGAGCGGAGGGTCGTCGTCAGCCCCACCCGCGCTGGGCACGACCTGCGCGCGGCCGTCGCCCACGTCCCCGCCGGGATCGCCGCGTCCCTCGTCATGGAGCGGGCCGACGCCGTCGCGCTGCGGCGCATCCTCGCCGAGCTCGTCTCGACGCTCGACCCGCAGGGCGAGCCGGTCGTTCGCTGAGGACGCACGCGGGGCCGGTTTCCGCGAGTGCCGGACGCCCGGGACCGCGCGGCCCTACCGTGGCGCCACGACGTCGCCGTGTGCCGGTCCGCGACCCACGGCGCAGGGGATGCACGTGGAGGTGTGGCATGGGCGAGACGCCGTCATCGACGAGGCCCGCGGCCGACGGGGCCGGCGGGACGCCACGGTCGAGGGTGAGGCCGGTGCTGCCGCCGCGCCGCGCGGAGCGCCTCGTCGCGCTTGCGGCCACGACCTCCCTCGCCCTGGCCCTCGCGGCCTGCGGCGGAGGGTCGACACCGTCCGGCTCCGCGTCGCCGAGCGGCTCCCCCTCCCCGTCCGCCTCGGTCGGCTCGACCACGCGCCCCGAGGGCCCCTGGACCCTCGTCGCCTGGACGGTGAAGCGGTCGGACACCACGGTCGAGCAACGGTCTGCCCGCGCCATCCTCGGCACCTTCGACCCATCGTGCGAGACCGGGGCGTGCGAGCTCACGTTGAGCCCTGCCGGCGCCGACGGGACCTACCGCGAGCCGGAGGCGCCTCCCGGCGACGGCGCGACGCCGCTGACCCTGCCCTTCACGCTGGCGTGGAAGGGCTCGACGTACGAGGGCACCCTGCCCTTCCGGGTGGGCAGCTGCACCAACGCCAAGGGCGAGCTCGTCGAGAAGGGCTACTCGACGTCGACGTCGATGTCACTGACCTTCGTGCCCCCGGCGGCCTCCGCCCCGGCACGGCTCCACGGCACCGTGACCCACGTGTCGAAGGGCACGCCGGCCAGTCGCAAGAGAGGGTGCACGGACTTCACCGAGACCGAGGCGGTCACCGGCGTTCCCACGGGGTCGGTCGCCGCCACCGCGGTGCCGGCCGGGGAGTACGAGGGCTCGCTGAGCACGACGGCCACGACACCGAAGAGGCTGGCCGCCGTGGGATCCGCCCTGTGGCTCGGGACCATGACGGTCGCGGGTGATGCGGCGGCACCGACGATCACCGGGCTCGCGCGCTCGACGGGTCCGCTCACCACGGGGGCCGACGGGTGGTCGGCTGCGCCACCCGCCGGGGCGACGCAGTGCCGCGCACCCGACGGCACGGTGGTCGACGCCGGGGCCGACGGGACCGAGACGTTCGGGGGGTTGCACGCCGTGGCCCTGACGAAGGACGGGAAGCCGATCTTCGCCGGGTCGTGGCGGCTGCGGTCCAACCCCAACGCGAAGGGGCTCAAGGCGCGCTGTGCCCTCGCCGTCTACGAGGGCCGCCTCTACCTCGTGCCCCGCGGCGCCGGGTGATGAAGGACGTCTACCGGGAGGTCTCGCACTGGCGCCGGTTGCTCCCCCGCGAGCGGGACGTCGTCACCGGCCGGCGGGAGGGGTTCCGCGACGACAAGCGGGAGGACGACCCGCAGGCCGACCGGTCGCAGCAGTCGCAGGGCTCGGGCGACGGCGGGGCCGGCGGGGGCCTGCTCGGGACCGGTGTCCCGGTGGGGACCGCCGCCCTCGTCGCGGCCGCCGTCGTCGTGGCGCTCGGAGCCGGAGGGCTCGGCGTGCGCGCCCTGGTGTCGGACGACGGGGACGACCCACCGTCGGCGGTGTCGACCTCCGGACCCGGGGGTGCTCCGGGCGGAGCGGTCGCCGGCTCCGGTGCCCCGACCGCGTCCGGCGGCGCCGGTGTCCCGGTCCCGGTGCAGAGCGAGCCGCCCGCCACGGCGATCCAGCTGGAGTACACGGGCGGCAGCTTCGTGCGACGCGAGTGCACCGACCTCAGTGGCGAGGGGGAGTGCGAGTACTACGCCGACCCGATCCCGCTGTCGGTGTACTGCACCGCCGACGGGTGCACGCTCTACCACTTCGGGACCGGGTCCATCGACGGGCCGCTGAGCCTGAAGGGCCGGACGTCGGCGGACACGGAGGGGTGCCAGCAGACGTCGTGGACGCTGGACTTCACACCGGTGGGCGTCGCCGTGACCCAGGGGCTCCGGCACCCCGCGAGGATCACCGGCACCATGACGCAGAGCCGCCCGGCCGAGCTCCTCCCTGACGGGACGAACTGCCTCGGTGGGGACGAGGTGTACCGCTACGACGCCTCGCCCTCCTGAGGTCGCGGAAGGGGTGCGGTGCCGCCGACGACCGCGTCGACCCGGGCCAGCTCGTCGTCCCCGACGAGCGGGGCGAGGCGGGCGCGAGCGAGGGCCCATGCCTGCTCGAGGTGGCGGCCGGCGGTGACGACCTCCCCGGAGCCCCTGCGGGACAGCGCAGTTCCTCGACCTCCCTCATAGAGATCGGCGCCCACCGAGCGGCGGTCGACGTACCAGCCGTAGCGCTCGCGCGCGGGCTGGAGGGCGAGGTCCACGGCCAGCCGCCGCGCCGCCCGTCCCTGGCGACCACGGCAGGCGAGGACGGCGCCGAGGGCGAAGACGAGCGCGACCTCGAGCTCCTCGCCGTCGCAGAACTCCCCACCGAGCTCGAGGCGTCCGGGTCGGGGGCGGACGAGGAGGCCGGGTGAGGTCGGCCGGTCGAGCAGGAGCATGAGCGCCGGGGCGAAGACGGTGGCGAACGTCGTCGCGAGCCCGCGGTCACCCCACCGGGGGGCGCTGACGTTGAGGTGGGTGCTGTACCCCTCGAGGTGGTGGCCGCCGCCGAGCGCCGCGGCCAGGGACCTCTCGAGGGTGTCGCGTCCCCGGCGGGCCAGCTCCACCACGTCGGCCGCGGCACCCGGGCCCGCGACGACCGGCGGGGTGGCGACCTCCGCCTCCGCGCCGTCGGCCGTGACGACACCACCCCAGGGGCCGCGCTGGGCGTGCGGGTCGGTGGGGTCCGCGCGCACGCCGAGGTCCAGGCCGTCGATGACGCCCCGGACGTCGACCCGGCCCTCGGGACCGTGCAGGCGGTACTCGTGCTCGACCCCCAGCCGGAGGTCGCGGCGGGGCCGGGGTGGCCGTGCGAGGCGCCGACGTGGTGGTCGGGCGAGGGCGGCGAGCAGGTCGGCGTCGCGGCGGCCGGCGTCGAGGTCGCGGAGGAAGTCACGCACCTCGTCCTCACGCCGGGCGACGAACACGGGCCGGCCACCGGCGTCCGGATGGACACGGAACACCGTGAGGTCCCAGGTGCACAGGTCGACCGTCACGGTGAAGCCGCCCCGTCGGCGCGGGGCGAGGTCGAGCGCCTGCCCGGCCGGGCCCGGTCGCGTGTGCTCGCCCACGGCGCCACCCTAGGGTCGACGAGCGGACCACGAGCGACGGTTCCCGATCCGCGACGGGCCGAGCCGAGCCACCTCCGGTCGGCGGCAGGTCGCGGGGTGAGGGGCATGGATCGGCCCGAGCCAGGCTCGCGTGGTGGTCGGCGGCGGGAGGACCGTCACCTCTTGTGCTATAACTTCGTCTTATGCAGATCCAAAGCATCCGTATGGTTCGTGGCCGCTCCGGCGCTGCCCGACCCGTGATGCCGCGGCGCTGTCGCCGAGCCTGTCGCCGGTCCTGACACCGGCGGGGTCCGCACCGCGGCACCCCGGCTCCCCCCGCAGCGACGACCGCTGCGCGAGCGCCTCGCTCGCACCACCCGTGCGCCCCGGCACCGTCGCCGCGCGCCGCCCCTCGTCTCCCCCTGCCCGAGAAGGACCCGCCCCGATGACCACCACCGCGACCTCGCCGGCCCGTGGGCTGTCCGCCCGCACCCTCCCCCTCGTCGACCTCGAGGCCGCCCACCGCTCCGCGCGCGAGCGCGCCGACCTCCTGACCCGCCTGCGCGCGGCCGCCCACGGCCTCGGCTTCTTCTACGTGACCGGTCACGGCATCCCGCAGGGTGTCGAGGACGACCTCCTCGCCGCCACCCGTACCTTCTTCGCCCTCCCCGAGGACGAGCGCCGCCGCATCTCGAACACGAGGTCGCCGCACTTCCGCGGGTACACGAGCCTGGCGACCGAGCACACGGCAGGCGCACCGGACGCCCGTGAGCAGCTCGACATCGGCCCCGAGCGCGCCGCCCTCGAGCTCGGGCCCGACGACCCAGCGTACCTGCGGCTCGTCGGCCCGAACCAGTGGCCCGAGGGGGTCCCCGAGCTGCGCCCCGCGGTCCTGCGCTACCAGGCCGAGGCCGGCCGGGTCGCCCGGTCGGTGCTCGCCCTCCTCGCCGAGGCCCTCGGGGAGAGCCCGACGTGGTTCGAGCGCTGGTTCGACGACGAGGCCGTCGAGACGACCAAGCTCGTGCGCTACCCCGCGCCGCCGGTGTCGGTCGTCCCGGCCGACGCCGGCCAGGGGGTCGGGGCCCACAAGGACTACGGCTGGCTCGCCCTCGTCCTCCAGGATGAGCACCAGGGTCTCGAGGTCCGCACCGACGACGGGGACTGGATCGAGGCGACCCCGGTGCGCGGGACCCTCGTCGTCAACGTCGGCGAGGCCCTCGAGGTCGCGACGGGCGGCTACCTCAGGGCCAACGTCCACCGGGTCGTCGCCCCCCGTGACGGGGCCGACCGGTACTCCGTCCCGTCGTTCCTCGCCCCGCGCTACGACGCGGTCGTCGAACCGCTGACCCTGCCCGCCGAGCTCGCCGCCGCGGCCCGAGGTGTCGAGCAGGACCCGGCGAACCCCATCTACGCCGAGTACGGGCGCAAGGCCCTCGTCGGCTGGCTGCGCTCGCACCCGGAGGTGGCCCGGCGCCACCACGCCGACCTCCTCGGGGACCCGCAGTGGAACCCCGGCCGATGACGACCCGCCGCGGCCACGGACTGCGATGTCCGTGGCGGTGCTCCCCGGGGTCACCACCACCCCGGGCCGCCACCGCACGCCCCTGACGTCAGCCGACCCCACCACCAGCGGCACCTGACCGCACCGGCGCGGAACGCCCGCGCCGGCCTCCGCCGTGCCCCCACGGCCCCACACCCAGGAGAACCCCATGTCCGACAGCAGCACCCCCACCGGGTCCACCGCGACCATCCCCCCGAAGGGCGGGGCCGACCTCACCGAGCTCGAACCGGAAGGGCGGGGCAACCGCACCAAGGTCCTCGTCGCCGTCGTCGCCGTGGTAGCGATCGTCGCCGCCGCCCTCCTCGTCTGGCGGCCGTGGTCGTCCGGGGAGTCCTCGAAGTACAGCGCGGCCGACGCGCCCCTGCGCGTGTTCGCCTCCGTCACACCGCACGCCGAGATCCTCCGGTACGTCAACGACGAGCTGGCCGAGGGCGAGTTCTCGCTCCAGGTCATCGAGGAGACCGACGGCGTCAACGGCAACGACGTCGTCGAGAACGGCGACGCCGACGTCAGCTACTTCCAGCACGTCCCCTACCTCGAGTCCGACACCGGCGACAAGGGCTACACCGACCTCGAGGTGGGCGCGACCGTCCACGTCGAGCCGTACGGCCTGTACTCCGACAAGGCCACCTCGCTCGACCAGGTTCCCGACGGCGGCCTCGTCCTCCTCTCGAACAACGTGAGCAACGTGGCCCGCGGCCTCTACCTCCTCCAGGAGGCCGGCCTCATCACGCTGCCCTACCAGTTCGGCGACACCTCGCCCGAGGCGCTGAAGATCACCGAGGCCGACATCGTCTCCAACCCGAAGAACCTCAAGTTCCGCCAGGTGGAGCCGGCCCAGATCCCGCGGTCGCTGCCCGACGCCGCGCTCGGCCTCATCAACGGCAACGTCGCCCTGGAGGCGGGCCTGAAGCCCGCCGAGGACGCGCTGCTGCTCGAGAAGGCGGCGGGCAACCCGTACGCCAACATCCTCACGGTGCCGACGGCGCTCGAGAGCGACCCGCGGGTGACCAGGCTCGAGGAGATCCTCGAGGGGCCCGAGGTCGCGGCCTTCATCGACAAGACCTACCCGGGCTCGGTCATCCCGGTCGCCGGAGGCAACTGACCGTGTTCCGCACCGAGGAGCTCGTCAAGACGTTCGGCGACGGACCCGAACGGGTCGAGGCGCTGAAGGGGATCTCCCTCGACATCCCCGAGGGCGAGGTGTTCGGCATCGTCGGCCACTCCGGCGCCGGCAAGAGCACCCTGATCCGCTGCCTCAACCTGCTCGAGCGTCCCACGTCGGGACGGGTCTTCCTCGACGAGGTGGAGCTCACCGGCCTCAGCGCCGGTGAGCTCCGCCGCCGTCGGCAGCGGATCGGCATGATCTTCCAGCACTTCCACCTCTTCGAGTCGCGCACCGTGCTCGGCAACGTCGCGTTCCCGCTCGAGCTGCGGGGCATCGACCGCGCGCGGCGGGAGGCGCGGGCCAGGGAGATCCTCGAGATCGTCGGGCTCGCCGACCGGGCGCACGAGCACCCGTCCCGCCTGTCCGGGGGGATGAAGCAGCGGGTGGGCATCGCGCGGGCGCTGGCGGGGTCCCCGCGGGTCCTGCTCTGCGACGAGGCGACGAGCGCCCTCGACACCCGCACCTCGCAGCAGATCCTCGCGCTCCTGCGCGAGGTCAACGAGGCCTTCGGCGTCACCGTCGTCCTCATCACCCACGACATGGAGGTCGTCCGGTCGGCCTGCGGGTCGGCGGCGCTCCTCGCCGACGGCCGGATCGTCGAGTCGGGGCGGCTCACCGACCTCGCCCTCGAGCCCGCCTCGGCGCTGGGCCGCCTGCTCCTGCCGCTGCGGGGCGCTCCGGTGGCCGCGGACGAGACCCACCTGCTCCTCACCGTCGCCGACGTCGCCCACGGCTCGGCGGCCCTGTCCCGCCTGGCGCGCGACCTCGACGTCGACGTCACGATCCGGGCCGGCTCCATCGAGCGGATCTCGGCCCAGGACGTCGGCCGCTTCCAGGTCGCCCTCGAGGCGCGCCCCGACCGGGCGGCCCCCGCCACCGACGCGGTGGTGCGCTACCTCACCGACCAGGGCGTGCGGACGGAGGTGCTCGCATGAGCGCCGTGACCGGCCTCGTGGGCGCCGACGGCTCGCTGTCGGAGTACGTCCCGATCCTGTGGACCGCGCTCGGCGAGACGGTCTACATGGTCGCCCTGTCGGCGGTGCTGACCTTCGTCGTCGGCCTGCTCATCGGGATCGCCCTGTACGTCACCGCCCCCGACGGGCTGCGGCCCACGCGCTGGGTCAACCTCCCGGTCGGGCTGCTCGTCAACGTCAGCCGCTCGCTGCCCTTCCTCATCCTCCTCATCGTCCTCATCCCCGTGACCCGCGCCATCGTCGGCACCTCGCTCGGGGCCACGGCCGCGATCGTGCCGCTGACCGCGGGGACCGCACCCTTCTTCGGGCGGTTGGTCGAGACGGCCCTGCGCGAGATCGACCGCGGGCGCATCGAGGCGGCGCAGGCGATGGGGGCCACCCACGTCGACGTCGTGATGAGGGTCCTTCTCCCGGAGGCGCTTCCCGCCCTCCTGGCCGGCGTCACCCTGACGCTCGTCATGTTCGTCGACTACTCGGCGATGGCTGGGGCGATCGGCGCCGGCGGCCTGGGGACGGTCGCCATCAAGTACGGCTACCAGCGCTTCAACACCGAGCTGATGCTCGCGACCGTCGTCGTCCTCATCGCGATCGTCCAGGCGATCCAGCTCGGCGGGGAGGCCGTCGTGCGCCGGGTGGCCCGCCGCCGCTGAGGCCGGCCGGTCGCGACCCCTCAGCTCGAGCCTCCGACCGCGGCCGCGGACACCGCAGCCGTCGTCGCGGCGACGATGGCGGCGTTGATGTCGCTGATCGCCTTGGCGACCGCGGGACCGCCCCACAGGTCCTTCGTCACGAGCTCGGCACGGGCCTTCAGGTCCTTGGCCCCGACCGCGGGGAACAGCTGTCTCAGCACCCCGGTCGCGTGCGCGACGGCGACGAGGGCGGGGAGCTCGGTGTCGGGGGAGCCGTTGCCGTCGAGGACGCTGCGGACGGCGTCGACGCTCGTGGCGTGCTCGCCGGTCAGCTGGCGCCAGCGCGTCCTCGGGAGGACGCCGAGGACCTTGTGGGTCTCGGGGCGGACGTAGCCGGCGACCTCGAGGCGCTGCCAGGTGTCGGTGCGCAGCCGGCCGGCCCGGTCCGTCCACGACGAGGCGCCGCCGAAGCGACCGACGGCGTCCTTGGGCGAGCGGTCGACCGCGCGCTCGAGGACCTCGGCGAGCTCCGGAGGCGGAGCCACCCCCGTGGCCCGCACGCGGGCCCGGCGTCCCTCGCCCTCGACGCGAACGACTCCCCGGTGGGCGAGCTCGAGGAGCGCCGCGCCGGCGAATCCCACCGTGAGGCGGGTGTCGTCGACGAGCGGTCGTCCCGTCGCCGGGTCGTGGGCGAGGATCAGGAACCGCGCGTGGAGGGGGAGTGCGTGCCGGTCTGCGGTCATGGCGGCCTCCTTCGGGCGGTGGCGGTGGTGGCCACGCCCCGACGGTAGGGCGGTCGCTGCGCCACGGGCCTCCCCCGTGCGACGGAGACGGGCTCAGCGTCCCGGCGGAGCGGCCACCAGCCGGACGCTCGGACTCATCCGTCGGCGAGCGCCCCCGTCTGCACCGACCACAGCCCGGCGTAGATGCCGCCGGCCGCGACGAGCTCGTCGTGCGTCCCCGCCTCGGCCACGCCCCCGGCGTCGAGGACCCAGATGCGGTCGGCGTGCCGCACCGTCGAGAGCCGGTGCGCGACGACGAGGGCCGTGCGCCCTCGCGTCGCCTCGCGCAGCGAGCGCTGGATCGCGGCCTCGGTCTCGTTGTCGACGGCGCTCGTCGCCTCGTCGAGGACCAGGACGGCGGGCTCCCGGATGAGCGCGCGGGCCAGGGCCAGGCGCTGCCGCTGGCCACCCGAGAGGGTCACCCCGCGCTCGCCGACGAGGGAGTCCAGGCCCGACGGCAGGCGGTCGACGACCTCGGTCGCCGCGGAGTGCTCCGCCGCGAGCAGCACCTCCTCGTCGGTGGCGTCGGGCCGGCCGTACGCGATGTTCTCGCGGACCGTCCCCGCGAAGAGGTGGACGTCCTGGGCGACGTAGCCGAGCGCGCCGCGCAGCGAGGACCAGGTGAGCTCGCGCAGGTCGTGGCCGTCGACGAGCACCTGCCCGGAGCGGGGGTCGTCGAAGCGCAGGAGGAGCCGAAGGAGGGTCGACTTGCCGGCGCCGGTCGAGCCGACGACGGCGTGGGTCTCGCCCCCGGGCACCACGAGGTCGATGCCGGTGAGCACGTCGGGGCCGTCGCCGTACCCGGCTCGCACGGAACGGAACTCGACGCTCATCGGACGCTCGCCGCGGGGCAGGTCGACCGTGCCCTCGTGGGTCTCGACCGGCTCGGCGAGCAGGCCGAGGATGCGGGCCGTCGACGCCCGTCCGCGCTGGTAGAGGTCGAGGACCTCGGCGACGTCGGTGAGCGGCCACAGGAGGCGCTGGGTCATGAAGACGAGCACCGAGTACAGGCCGACGGCGAGGTCGCCGTCGAGGACGCGGAACCCGCCGATGAGCAGCGTGCAGGTGAAGCCCGCGAGGATCGCCATCCGCACGAGCGGGACGAAGGCGGCCGACGAGCGGATCGCCTCGACGTTGGCCTCCCGGTAGGCGGCCGAGGCCTCGCCGACCCGTCGGCCCTCGAGGCGCTCCGCGGCGAAGGCCTTGATCGTCGCCAGGCCGGAGAGGTTGGCGCTGAGGACGCCGGAGAGCGTCGCCACCGACCCGCGGACCCGGTCGTAGAGCGGCTCGAGCCGCTTCTGGTAGCGCAGCGACGCCGCGATGATGACCGGGATCGGCAGGAACGCGAGGACGAGCAGCTGCCACGACGCGATCGCGAAGACCGCACCGACGACGACGATGTTGAGGAAGGTCTGCCAGATCGCGGGGACGCCCACGTCGAGCAGCCGCTCGAGCTGGTTGACGTCGTCGTTGACCGTGGCGAGCGTGGCGCCCTGGGCCCGCGACTCGTGCCACCCGAGGTCGAGGCGCTGGGCGTGCTCGTAGGCCTCGACCCGCAGGTCGTGCTCGACGGCCTGCGAGAGCCCGCGGAACATCACCGCCGCGACGTACTCGCTCGCCGACTCGACGACCCACACCGCGGCGTTCGCCACCGCGAGGCAGACGAGCTGGGTGTGGCGCGACTCGACCCCGAGGAGCTCGGCGACGAAGGAGTCGGACCCGCGGACGACGACGTCGACCGCCGCGCCGATGAGGAGCTCGGGGACGACGTCGGCGAGCTTGTTGACGGCCGAGACGACGACGGCCACCGTGAAACGCGTGCGGTACCGGCGGTACCGGTGCCACAGCGCGCGCAGGGGGCTCGGTGGGGTGGGGGCGGGCGGGCGCACGGCGACCTCTTCTGGGGCTCGGGGGACGCCCTCAGGTTAGGTGCCCCTAACCGCGCTGCTCGACGGCGGTGTCGAGGAGTGAGCGGGCCCGCTCTGCCGCGACCGCCGCGTCCGCGGCCGCCGACCTGGCCCCGGCCAGCGCGGCATCGGCCGCCTCCTCCTGCTCGACCGCCGTGGCGAGCGCGGCGTCGGCGGCCCTGAGGGCGCGCACCAGCTCGTCGCGCCGGGTCTCGAGCTCGAGGCGGGAGGTCCGCGCGCGGGTGGCCTGCCGCGCGGCGGAGGCCGCCGCGTCCTCGGCCGCCGCCCGCTCGTCGTCGGCCCGGCGGACCTCCGCTCGTGCGGCCGTGACGGCGGCCCGTCGCGCCGCCGCCTCGGCGTCGGCAGGCGGCCCCGACGACGCCGGCGACCCCGACGGCCCGGCGGACCCGGTCCGCGCGGCCGCGTCGTCGTCGCGCCCGTCGGGGACGGCCGTCACCCGGGCCGGCACGAGGGCGGGGACGGCGAGCACCCTCGCGAGGTCCACGGGGTCGAGCCCGGTGGAGGTGAAGGTCTCGGTCAGCAGGCCGGTGAGGAGGGCGCGGCCCGCCGGCTCGTCGACCATCGCGGCCCGCAGCGACTCCTCGACGGCCCCGCGGACCTGCGCGTTGACGCCCTGGCCGGCCGCGGTGGCGTGCGTGGCAGCCCGGGCGGCGACGGCGCGGGTCAGCTCGCGCCGCTGCTGGTCCAGCGCCCGCAGCTCCGCCGCGCCGAGGACGCCCATCGCCTCGCGCAGCCGTCCGCCGAGCTCGACGACCGGCTCGACCTCGTCCCGGTGCTCCCGGGCGAGGAGGTTGAGGACCCACGCCCCGGCGCTCGGCCGCCGCAGCCGGCGCACGTCCTCGGCGAGCTCGCGAGCCCCCCGGGAACGAAGCGTGGCCACCCGCGCGTTACGTGCTGCGGTGAACTCCTGCGGCGGCAGGGCGTAGAGCTCGCGGGCGATGTCCTCGAGGTCCATCCGCCCATGATCCACGGCCGTGGGAGGTCCCGTCGGCCCGATGGCGTGCCGGCTCGTGTCCACAGGTGAGACAAACCTTTGACACATCCGGCTGACCTCGACATACTCATGCGCCCGGGGTCCGCCGAACCCGACCGCCGACAGAGAGGCACCCGCGACATGGCCACTGACTACGACGCCCCGCGGCTGCGCGAGGGCGAGGACGACAAGCCCGAGAGCCTCGAGGAGCTGCGCGCCAACAGCGCCCGCGCCGCCGTCGACATCATGGAGGACGACACCGAGGCCGTCGACGGGCACACCCTGCCCGGCGCCGACCTCTCCGGCCTCCAGCTCGAGGTCACCGTCCTGCCCCGCCAGGCCGACGAGTTCTCCTGCATGAGCTGCTTCCTGCTGTACCACCGGTCGCAGGAGTCCAAGCCGGGCACCGGCATCTGCCGGGACTGCGCCTGAACCTCCGTCGCGCGTCGGCCGGGTGAGCCCCGGCGGCGCGCGACGTCCTTTCGGCGCTGCGCATCCTCCGTCAGGACTAGAGACAACCGCCCCCTGGCCTGCAAGGATCCACGCGTGAACGAGGGTTCTGGTCAGCGCGGACCGAGGATGCCGCGACAGGTGGGCGAGAACCTGGCGCAGCTGGCGCGCGTCACGAGCGAGCTGACGACCGCCGGCTCGGTCGAGGCCGTGACGAAGATCGTCACCCACCACATGGCCGACGCCCTCGGCGCGACGATCGCCGCGCTCGCGCTCGCGGAGGACGACCACGTGCGGCTCCTGGGCGTGCGCGGCATCGGCGCCCCCGAGGCGGCCCAGTGGGAGGTCATCCCCGTCGACCGGGCGACCACGGTGACCGACGTCATCCGCACCGGCCGGCGGCTCGTCCTCGTGGGCGCGGCCGCCATCGCCGAGCGCTACCCCGACCTCGTCAACGCCGCGCGGGGCGAGCGCACCACCGTGACGGTCCCCCTCCGGGTCGCCGGGCGCACGCGCGGCTCCATCCACCTCTCGATCCCCGGCGGCGCCGAGCCGCACCCGGCGGAGCTGGAGTTCCTCGAGATCCTCGCCGACACCTGTGCCCAGGCGTTCGAGCGGATCGAGGCCTCCGAGGTGGCGGCGCGCCAGACCGCCCGGCTCGCGTTCCTCGCCGAGGCCTCCATCGAGCTGGCCAAGAGCCTCGACCTCCCCGTGACGATCCAGCGGGTCGCCCGCCTGGCCGTCCCGGACTTCGCCGACTGGTGCGCCATCGACGTCGTGCGCGACGGCGCCCTCCACCGGCTGGCGGTGGCCCACGTCGACCCGGAGAAGGTCGAGCTGGCCATGGCGCTCCAGCAGCGTTGGCCCCCCGACCCCGCGAGCCGGTTCGGGGCGATGGAGGTCGTGCGATCCGGCGAGCCCATGCTCGTGCCGGAGATCACCGACGAGATGCTCGAGGCGACCGCCCAGGACGAGGAGCACCTGCGCGTGGCGCGCGAGCTGCACCTGCGCAGCGCCCTGGCCGTGCCGCTGCTCGTGCGCGGCCGGGCGATGGGCGTCATCACGTGGGTGTCCACCGACGACAACCGCCGGTACGACGAGGACGACCTCCACTTCGCCGAGCACCTCGCCCGGCGCTCGGCGAGCGCCCTCGACAACGCCGAGCTCTACAGCCAGACCCTCGCGGTCGCCGAGCAGCTCCAGCGTGCCGTCCTGCCCGAGTCGGTCTCGGGGACCGACGACTGGGAGGTGCACTGCCACTACCTGCCGTCCGGACGGACCGAGGTCGGCGGCGACTTCTACGACGCGTTCGCCCTCGACGACGGACGGGTCGTGGCGTTCGTCGGCGACGTCATGGGGCGCGGGGTCGCCGCGGCGGCCGCCATGGCCGGGATGCGGGCGTCGGTGCGCGCGTTCGCGTCGGTCGACCCGACGCCCGACGCCGTGATGTCCGCGCTCGACGGCATGGTGCAGCGGTACGGGACCGAGCAGCTCGTCACCCTCGCGTACATCCTCACCGACGAGGCGCAGGACGTCCTGCACCTGGCCAACGCCGGTCACCTGCCCCCGTGGGTGCTGCGCGCCGACGGCGCCGTCGAGCAGCTGCCGTTCGCCGACGGGCCGCCGCTGGGGCTCGGCGACGGCCACCGCAGCGGGGTGACGATCCCGTTCGCGTGCGGCGACACCCTCCTCGTCCTCACCGACGGGCTCGTGGAACGGCGCGACGAGGACATCGAGGAAGGGCTGGGGCGCCTGCGCGGCGAGGTCCACCGGCTCGCCGGGTCGCCCCTGTCGACGGCGCTCGTCGAGCTCGTCGAGGCCGTGCGCGACGAGCGCTACGACGACGACGTCGCCGCCCTCGTCCTGCGCCGCACCCCCTGACGGAGCGGGGCGCCGGCGACGTACCGTCGTCGCATGAGCACTCTGACCGGAACGATCCCCACCCCGCGCGGCGCGCGCTACGCCAAGCAGCTCGCCGGGCACTGGCGCGAGAAGGCCGAGGTCACCGAGCGGCCGGACGGCTCGGTCGCCTTCCTCATGGAGGGCGGCGCCTCCGCCACGCTCACCCCGCGCGAGGACGACCTGCGCGTCGAGGCGAGCAGCGCGGAGTTCGGCGAGGTCGTCCGCCGTCACCTCGAACGGTTCGGCACCCGCGAGGAGCTCACCCTCGTCTGGGACGACGAGGCCTGACGCCGCGGGTCCCGTCGTCCGCTGTGCGGTTCAGGCGAGGAGGCGCTGGAGGAAGGCGTTGTCGAAGCGGCGGTCGGGGTCGACCCGGTCCCGCAGGGCGACGAAGTCGGCCATCCGCGGGAACGCGTCGCGGACCGTCGCGCCCTCCATCGTGAAGACCTTGCCCCAGTGCGGGCGGACCCCGAACGGGGCGAGGGCCTCCTCGACGCGGGGCAGCACGGCCCGCACGGCCGGGACGTCGAGGTCCCAGGTGAAGTGCAGCGCGAGGGCGTCGCCGCCCTCGGCCCCGCTGAGCCACATGGTGTCGCCGGCGACCGCACGGACCTCGCAGACCTGGAGGAGCTGCGTGAACGCCGGGGCGACGGCTCGCAGGGCCGTGAGGGCCTCGACGGCGCGGCCGCGGGGGACGAAGTACTCGCTCTGGAGCTCGGCGCCGCGGCTCGGGGTGAACTCGAGCCGGAAGTGGGGGAGGCGGTGCAGCCACGCGCCGGGGACGCCGCCCTGCTCGGTGAGGGCCTCGGTCGGGGCGCCGACGAGCATGTGGAGCGGCTCGACCGCCGCGGTGGTCGACCACACCTCCTCGAGCGGCGGCTCGTCGGCTCGGCTCTTCACCCACAGCTGGTCGACCTCGAGGGCGTCGAAGCGGGTGAAGAGGCTGACGCTGTAGCCGCAGGAGAGGACGGCGTCGAGCTGCTCCTCGACGACCTCCCAGGTGAGCCCGGTGCGGACCTCGGTGCGCACGAGGTAGGTCGGCTCGACGGCGAGCTCGAGTCCCATGACGATCCCGAGGGCGCCGAGCGCGACGACGCTGCCCGCGAGGTCGGGGTCGTCCGGGCCGAGCCGGTGCACCGTGCCGTCGGGACGGACGACCTCGAGGGCCCGGACCGCCGCGGCGAGGGAGGCGTTGCGCACGCCGGAGCCGTGGGTGCCGGTGGCGACGGCGCCGGCGACGGAGATGTGGGGGAGCGAGGCGAGGTTGGCCAGCGCCCACCCCTGCGCCTCGAGCCCGGCCGCCAGCTCGCCGTACCGCACGCCGCCGGTGACGCGGACGACCGACCGTCGCGCGTCGACCTCGATGGAGGTCGGGAGCCGGTCGAGCCCGACGAGCGTGCCGGTCGTGTCGGCGACGTCGGTGAAGGAGTGGCGCGACCCGAGGGCGCGGACGCGGTTCGTGGTCGCGACGACCTCGGCGAGCTCGTCGATCGAGGCCGGCTCGACGAGCCGCTCGGCCGCGTAGCTGTACGACCCGGCCCACGTGCTGCCCGCGGCGTTCGACGGTTCCCGGCGGGCGGTCCCTGGGGTCGGCATCGGGCCAGCCTACGGGTCGTGTGAACGCTAACATCGGTCCGTCCGCGCATGAGCGGGTCGCGGCGCCGGGTCCGGTGGCCGGCCCGCCACGCCCGAGGGAAGGAGCGGCGATGACGCGCGCCCGCCAGGTCGGCACGCTCCCCGACGGCCGAGCCGTGCACGCGCACGTCCTCGTGGCACCGGGCCTGCGCCTCGAGGTCCTCGACCTCGGCGCGACGGTGCACTCGCTGCGGCTGGCGGACGGGTCGCAGGAGGTGGAGGTCGTCCTCGGCTACGCCGAGCTCGCCGACCACGTCGCCGACCCACCTGACTTCCACGGGGCCGTCGTCGGCCGGTGGGCCAACCGGATCGCGTTCTCCCGCTTCTCGATCGACGGGACCACGTACGAGCTCGACGCCAACGAGGGCCTCACCTGCCTGCACGGGGGGCCCGACGGGTTCCACCGGCGCACCTGGTCCGTCGTCGAGGCCGCCGACGACCACCTCGTCCTCGAGCTCGTCAGCCCCGACGGCGACGCGGGCTTCCCCGGCCGGCTCGTGGCGCGCGCGACGTACGGGGTCTCGCCGGGCGAGGTCGTCATCGAGCTCACGGCCACGGCCGACGCGCCGACCGTCGTCAGCCTGACCAACCACGCCTACCTCGGCCTCGCCGGCGGTGGGTCGGTCGAGGACCACCTGCTGACCGTCGACGCCGGGCGCTGGCTGCCCGTCGACGACGCCTCGATCCCCACCGGCGTCGAGGCGGTCGACGGCACCCCGTTCGACCTGCGCGCCCCCACCCGCCTCGGCGACGTCGTCGCCTCCCCGCACCCCCAGGTCGCCGCCGCCGGAGGGCTCGACCACGCGTACCTCCTCGACGCGACCGGGCTGCGCCGGGCCGCCCGCCTCGAGCACCCCGCGTCCGGTCGGGCGGTCGAGGTGATCACCGACCAGCCCTCGCTGCAGGTGTACACGGGCAACGGCCTCGACGGGTCGCGCCGCGGCCACGACGGGCGGCCGATGACGCGCCACGGCGGCGTCGCCCTCGAGACGCAGCGCCCGCCGGACGCCCCGAACCAGCCGGAGCTCGGGCCGTCGGTGCTCCGCCCGGGCGAGGAGTACCGCTCGACGACGGTGTGGCGGTTCGAGGGCTTCGGCCGCTAGGTCGTCGTCGGGTCCTTCGAGGACGCGGGCGTAGAGGCGGGCGTGGGCGTGGGGTCGAGCGTGGCGGTGAGCATCACGGTGCGGGCCTCACGGCCGGGCTGCTCGAGCCGGTCGAGGAGGAGCTCGGCGGCCGACCGGCCCAGCGCGTAGGCCGGCTGGTGGATGACGCGCACGCTCGGCGCGAGGAGGGAGGTCCACGGGGCGTCGTCGAACGCGACGATCTCGACGTCCTCCGGGGCCCGCAGCCCGCGCTCGCGCACCACCCCGAGCACGCCCACGGCCATGAGGCTGTTCGCGACGAGGACGCCGTCGACCGGGCCGGCATCGAGGAGGGCCTGCGCCGCCGCGCGACCTCCGGCCTCGTTGAACCCGGCGTAGTGGACGAGGTCCTCGTCGACCTCGACGCCGCTGTCCTGCAACGCCTCCCGGTACCCGAGGACGCGCTCCTCCGCCGTGAAGACCCGCCGCGGCCCCGTGATGCAGGCGACCCGCCGGCGACCGGCGTCGACGAGGCCGGTCACCGCCTCGCGGGCTGCGCGACGGGAGTCGATGAGGACGGTGTCGGAGGCGCTCGAGCCGAGCGGGCGGTCCATCGCGACGACGGGCACACCGCGGGCCAGCAGCCCGTCGACCGCCGCGCGCGTCGACGTGGGGGTGATGAGGAGGCCCGCGACCCGGTACTGGTCGGCGATCGCGATGTAGCCGTCCTCCTTCTCGGGGTCCTCGTCGGTGTTGCACAGCAGGACCGAGTACCCCGCGGTGCGGGCGACGTCCTCGACGCCGCGGGCGACCTGGGTGAGGAACGGGTTGCCGATGTCGGCGATGACCAGGGCCCACACCGGCGAGCGCTGCTGGCGCAGGCTGCGGGCGAGGGGGTTGAGCACGTACCCGAGGCTGGACGCGGCGTCGTGGACCCGGCGGGCGGTCTCGGGCTTGACGGCGGCGTGGCCGGCGAGGACGCGGGAGACCGTGGCGGTGGAGACGCCGGCGGCGCTGGCGACGTCCTTCATCGTGGTCATCGTCCCCTCCTCCCACCGTGAAACGGTTTTCACCGGATGGTAGCGGAGCCGGGCCGCGAGCGTCGGCGCCCGGCGGTCGCCGTGCGAGGCAGCATCGGCGGACCGGCTCGTCCGGCGCCGGTGTGCGGTGAGGGGTGGCGCCGGGGGCGTCTCTCCTGCGATGATGTAATCGAATACATCCGATCGAGCGTGACGAAGGGGTCGCGACCATGAGCAGCCGGGGCGAGCAGGCCGGGGCACCGGCGTGAGCCTGCTCGGGGTCGACCTCGGGACGAGCGGGGTGCGGGTCGGGGCGACCGACGCCTCGGGCCGGGTCCTCGTCCGGGTCGGCCGCTCCTCCCGCCCCACCACCCCCGGGCCGGACCTCGCCGAGGTCGACGCCGACCAGGTCGTCGCCGACACCGTGGCCCTGCTGGCCGAGGTCGCCGCCCATCCCGCGCTCGAGGCCGACCCGCCGCTCGCGCTGTCGGTGTGCAGCCAGGGCGAGGCCGCGGTCCCCGTCGACGCCGCGGGACGGGCCCTGGCCCCGGCCCCCGTGAGCCGCGACCGTCGGGGAGCCGGCGCCGTCGAGGGCGTCGTGGCACGGGTGGGCGCCGCGCAGGTCCAGCGGATCAGTGGCCAGCCGGTGCACCCGATGTTCACCCTCTACCGGGTGGCGGCGGAGCCCGGGCTGTGGTCGTCCGCGACCGTCAGGGGGCTGCGCTGCCTGCCCGACTACGTCATGGGCCGCCTCGGTGGCCGAGGGGCGGGAGCGGTCACCGACACGACGGTCGCCGCGCGCACCGGGCTGCTCGACGTCGAGCGGCGCACCTGGTCGGCCGAGCTCGCCGACGCCTCGGGGGTCGACCTCGCCTGGCTGCCGGAGGTCGTCGACCCCGGAACCGTCGTCGGGGGCCTGGCGCCCGGCGTGGCGGCCGCCACGGGCCTGGCGGCCGGCCTCCCGCTCGTCGTCGCGTCGCACGACCAGGCCACGTCGTGGTGGGGCGGCGGGGGCAGCGTGGGCGAGACGTCGGTCTTCTCCTTCGGCTCCAGCGACTGCCTCACCATCGGGACCCCCGGTCGCCCCGACGGCCTCGTCGGCACCGGGGTGGCGACCTACCCCGGGCCCGCCGACACCTGGCTCACCCTCGCCGGGACCGCCGCCGGCGGCTGGGCGCTCGACTGGTTCGGGCGCACCGTGGGGGCGAGCGACCCCGCCGGCCTGCACGCCCTCCTCGACGCCGCGTCGGAGGTCCCCGCGGCCCTCCTCGTCCTGCCCTACCTCGCGGGCTCGGGCACCCTCGACAACGACCCCGCCGCGCGGGGCGCCGTCGTCGGGCTGGCCCTCGACACGACCCGGGCGGACCTGGCCCGTGCCTTCCTCGAGGCCGGAGGCTACGAGCTGCGCAAGATCGCCGCCGGCCTCGCCGACCTCGGCATCGTCGTGGGAGCGGTCCTCGCCGTGGGGGCAGGCGCGCTCAGCCGCCGCTCGCTCGGCATCCGCGCGGACGCCGCGGGCCGCACCCTCACCGTCGGGGCCGACGCCGGGGCCCTTCGCGGTGCGGCCCTCCAGGCCGCGGTCGGCATCGGCCTCCACGCGTCGTTCGCCGACCTGCCGCGCCCGCCGGTGCTCCACGCCGCCGAGCCCGACCCTGCCCTCGTCGGCTGGTTCGCCTCCCAGGGTCGGCGCTACGCCGACCTCTACGCCGCGCTGGCCCCCCTCGGGCCCCCGAACGCGGCCCCCTCGGCGTCGCCGGATCCCACGAACCCGCACCACCCCTCCCACTGAAAGGCAGCACCCCGTGCCCCTCGTCACCCTCCGTCAGGCCCTCGACGCCGCCCGTGCCGGCGGCTACGGCCTCGGCGCGTTCAACGTCTCCGACGTCATCCAGGCCGAGGCCGTCCTCGACGCCGCCGAGGAGACCGACAGCCCCGTCATCATCGAGACCCTCGCCGGGACGAGCTCGCACGGCAGCGACGAGCGGTACTGGTCGGTCCTGCAGCACGTCATCTCGACCTATCCGTCGGTGCCCGTCGTCCTCCACCTCGACCACGGCCCGAACCCCGAGACGTGCCGCCGCGCCGTCGACTCCGGCTTCACGAGCGTCATGATCGACGGCAGCCTCGACCACGACGGCCGGCCGAGCTCCTTCGAGGCCAACGTCGCCGTCACGGCCGGAGTCGTCGAGTTCGCCCACGCCGCAGGGGTGTCCGTCGAGGGTGAGCTCGGCACCATCGGCGGGTCGAAGGTCGACGGCTCGCGCGCCGAGATCGTCCTCGCGGAGCCCTCGCAGGCGAAGGAGTTCGTCGAGCGGACCGGGGTCGACGCCCTCGCGGTCGCCATCGGCACCTCGCACGGCGCGTACAAGTTCACGACGCCGGTCGACGGCAGCGTCCTGCACCTGGACCTCATCCGCGAGATCGCCGAGATCGTGCCCGGGACCCACCTCGTCATGCACGGCTCCTCGTCGCTGCCCGCGGAGCTGCGCGCGCAGAACAACGCCTTCGGCGCCACGATGCCCGAGTCGTGGGGCGTGCCCGACGAGGAGAAGGTCCGCTCGATCACGATGGGCGTGCGCAAGATCAACCAGGGCATGGACAACCACCTGGCCTTCACGGGCGCGGTGCGCGAGTTCCTCGGGACCGATGGCCTCACCGTCGACCCCGCGCCCTACCTCGACCTCGGCCGCGTCGCGATGCAGCAGATGGTCGCCGCACGGATGCGGCTCTTCGGGCAGGCCGGCCGTGCCGGCGACCTGCGCGGGGTGACCGCCGCCCACGCCGGGGCGTCGGCATGAGCACGTACGCCCTCCCGGTCCTCCCCCCGGAGCCGGTGGCGGCCCCGTCGACGGTCTACACCGTCGCGAGCGGCGACCTGCGGCTGTCGGCCAACACGACGTGCTGGCCCGCCCAGGAGGCGTTCGAGCGCGACCTCGGGGCCGCGTTCGACGCTCTCGGGTGGTCCGTCCACCGCGCCCACGGCGTCGACCCGGATGAAGGACACGGCTTCATCTCGACCCAGCGGATGGGGATCGAGGTGTTCCGGACGATCCCCCCCGAGGCGCCGGTCGTCGTCGCCGAGGCGGTCTGGCAGTACAGCCACCACGTCCTCGCGGGGCTGCGCACCCACCGCGGCCCGATCCTCGTCGTCGCCAACTGGAGCGGGCGCTTCCCGGGGCTCGTGGGGCTGCTCAACCTCACCGCCTCCCTGACGAAGGCCGGTGTGCCGCACTCGGTCCTGTGGAGCGAGGACTTCACCGACGACTGGGCGGTGGCCGGGCTGACGACCTGGCTCGAGACCGGCGCGCTCACCCACGACCTCTCGCACGTGCACGACCTCGGCGCGCTGCCGGCGTCCGACGAGGTGGCCCTGGGTCGCGCGCTCGCCGACCAGCTCCGGCAGGACAAGGCCGTCATCGGTGTCTTCGACGAGGGCTGCATGGGGATGTACAACGCGATCATCGACGACGAGCTGCTCCACCCCCTCGGCATCTACAAGGAGCGGCTGTCTCAGAGTGCCCTCGTCGCCGAGATGGCGCGGGTCCCCGACGACGAGGCGCAGGCCGTGCGCGACTGGCTCGACGCCGCGGGGATGACCTTCCACACGGGGACCGACGAGGCCACCGAGCTCACCGACGCCCAGCTGCTCAGCCAGTTCCGGATGTACGTCGCGGCGCTGCGGATCTCCGACGACTTCGGCCTCGACGCCGTCGGCATCCAGTACCAGCAGGGCCTGAAGGACACCGTCCCGGCGAGCGACCTCGCCGAGGGGCTGCTCAACAACGTCGAGCGCCCGCCGGTGCTCAGCCGCGACGGCTCGCGCGAGCTCTACCCCGGCGTCCCGCTGCCGCACTTCAACGAGGTCGACGAGGGCGTCGCCGTCGACAGCCTCGTGACGAACCGGGTCTGGACCGCCATGGGCCTGGACCCCGCGACGACGCTCCACGACATCCGCTGGGGCGAGGAGTGGGAGGGGGAGTTCGTCTGGGTCATGGAGATCAGCGGGTCGGTGCCCGCCTCGCACCACGGCGGGTACGACCGGAGCTGGTCGATGCGCCAGCCGCCGATGTACTTCCCGCTCGGTGGGGGCACCCTCAGCGGGGTGTCGAGGGCGGGCGAGATCGTCTGGTCGCGCGTCTTCATCATGGACGGCGTCCTCCACGTCGACCTCGGCCGCGGCTCGGCGGTCGACCTCCCTGCGGAGGAGACGCAGCGCCGCCTCGACGCCACGACCCCGCAGTGGCCGATCATGCACGCGGTGCTCCACGGCGTGGGGCGCGACCAGCTGATGGCGCGGCACAAGGCCAACCACCTCAACGTCGCCTACGCCACCGACGCCGGCTCCGCCGACCGGGCCCTGGCCGCGAAGGCGGCGATGTTCGACGCCCTCGGCCTCGTCGTCCACCTCTGCGGCGACGTCACCCTCTGACCGCGCGAGGACGACCCACCGGCCTCGTGTGCTCAGGTGGCTGCCAGGGCGACCGCCTGAGCACACGCCGCCAGAACCACCTCGCCGTGTGTGCTGACGTGGTCGCCCCGACAGCCACGTCAGCACACACGACGGTGGGTGCGGTCTCCGGTCAGCCGACGAGGTGCTCGATGGCGAGCTGGTTGAGCCGCACGAATCCGAAGTCGCGGCGCCCCGCCTCGTCGGGGTCGAAGTCGGCGTCGGCGGCGCGGAAGTCCTCGAGCGACTCGCCCTCGGCGATCGTGGGCGTCGCGAGGTCGGTGACCCCGGCGTACTCCCAGGCCTCGTGCACCCGCGGGTCGGCGCGGAAGGCGGCGGCCTTCTCGGCGAGGAGGAGGTAGCTGGCCATGCACGCCTTCGCCGACTCCCACACGCCGTCGAGGTGCTCGGTGCGCGAGGGCTTGTAGTCGAAGTGCCGCGCGCCGGTGTAGCGCGGTGCGTCGGGGCTGCCGGGGAAGCCGTGCTCGAGCAGGTCGACAGTGAAGAACGCCGACGTGAGGTCGCCGTGGCCGAACACGAGGTCCTGGTCGTACTTCATCCCGCGCTGGCCGTTGAGGTCGATGTGGAAGAGCTTGTCGCTCCACAGGGCCTGGCCGAGGGCGTGCACGTAGTTCAGCCCGGCCATCTGCTCGTGGCCCACCTCGGGGTTGAGACCGACGATGTCCCCGTGCTCGAGCTCGGCGATGAGGGCGAGCGCGTGCCCGACCGTCGGGAGGAGGATGTCGCCGCGGGGCTCGTTCGGCTTGGGCTCCAGGCCGATCCGCAGGTCGTACCCCTGGCTCTTGATGTAGCCCGCGACCGTGTCGAGGCCCTCCTTGTAGCGCTCGAACGCGGCGTACACGTCCTTCGACCCGTCGTACTCGCCGCCCTCGCGCCCACCCCACATGACGAAGGTGCTCGCCCCGAGCCGCGCCGCGGTGTCGACGGCGCGCAGCACCTTGCGCAGGCCGAAGCGCCGCACCGAGCGGTCGTTCGAGGTGAGACCGCCGTCCTTGAACACGGGGTGGCTGAACGTGTTCGTCGTGACCATCTCGATGACCAGGCCCGCGGCGTCGCACGCGTCCTTGAGGCGGTCCATCCGCGCGTCCTTGGTCGACGTGTCGGCGTCGAACGGGTGGACGTCGTCGTCGTGGAAGGAGATCCCCCACGCCCCGAGCCCGGCGAGCCGGTCGGAGTACTCCCACGGGTCGAGCGCCGGCCGGGTCGGGCCGCCGAACGGGTCGGTCCCCGTCCAGCCGACGGTCCACAGACCGAACGAGAACCTGTCCTCGGGGGTGGGCTGGCGGGTCATGGCGTCTCCTCGTCGAGAGTTTGTTTTGTCGTGCAACTTATCGTCGTCCGGCGGTAGGGTCAACCCGTGCCCCGACCCCCCGGACCCGCGGCCGCGCGCCAGTCGGGCCTGCGCGAGGCCAACCTCGGGCTCGTCGTGCGCACCGTCTGCGCCGCCCCCGAACCGCTGTCCCGGGCGGGGGTCGCCGCCGCCACCTCGATGACCCGCTCGACCGTCTCGCGCCTCGTCGACGAGCTCGTCGCCGCGGGCGTCCTCGACGAGCTCGACCAGCCCGCGACCGCCGGGCCGGGCCGCCCCGCCACGCCCCTCGCGGCGGGACGGCGTCTCGCGGGCCTGGGCCTGCAGGTCGACGTCGGCCGGCTGGCCGTGCGCGTCCTCGACCTGCGCGGTGGGGTGCTCGCCGAGGAGGTCGAGGAGGTGGCGCTCGCCGGGTCCGACCCGGCCCCGACCCTCGGCCGCCTCGCGGCGTCGTCGCGTCGGGTGCTGCGCGCCCTGCCCGACGGCACGACGGTCGTCGGCGCGGGCCTGGCCCTGCCCGGGATCGTCGACGCGGGGCGCGGGCGGCTGCTGCGGGCCCCCAACCTCGGCTGGTCCGACGTCGACGTCCTCCCGCTCCTGCCGGTGGACGCCCGCGCGGGCCTGCCGCTGCGGGTCGACAACGAGGCGACCCTCGGTGCGCGGGCGGTGGCGGAGCCCGCCCCGGGGCGGGTGGGGCCGGTCGCCGACTTCCTCTACCTGTCGGGTGAGGTCGGGATCGGCGGCGCCGTCGTCGTCGACGGCCGGGTCGTCGGAGGGCGCCACGGATGGGCGGGGGAGGTGGGGCACGTCTGCGTCGACCCCGAGGGGCCGCCGTGCCGCTGCGGCTCCACGGGCTGCCTCGAGCTCTACGCCGGTCGCGTCGCCCTCCTGTCGGCCGCCGGGCTCGACGCCGGCGCGACGACGCGAGACCTCCTCTCGCGCAGCCGGTCCGGCGATGCCACCGCCCTCGCCGCCCTCGCGCGCGCAGCCCGGGCGCTCGGCGTCGCCCTCGCCGGCGTCGTCAACGTCCTCGACGTCCCGGCCATCGTCCTCGGCGGGCACCTGGGGCAGGTGGCCGAGCTCCTCCGCGCCGACCTCGAGGCCGCCCTGCGCCGCCGGGTCCTCTCGGCGCGGTGGGTGGTCCCCGAGGTGCTCACCGCGCCCGACGACTCCGCACCGGGCGCCACCGGCGCAGCGCTCGCCGCGCTGGCCCCGCTCCTCGACGACCCACTGCGCGCGCTCGCCCGCCGCGCTGACGGCACCCCGTCCGCACCGACCCCTTGACACCGGCCCGGTCGGATCGTTTAATCAACTGATCAGTTGAACAACCGAAGGGTTGAGCAGATGCGGACCGAGGAGCAGCTCGACCGGTACCGGGCCCGCCGCGAACGGACCTACCGCCGGCTCGACGCCCTGCTCGCCACGTCCGCGGCCCGACCGGTCGGCACCGCCGGCACCACCCCCACCACGAAGGAGCCCGTCATGAGCACCACCACGAGCAGCAACACCCTCCACCTCGACGTCCCGGCCGGCGTGCCGTGGATCGACTTCACCCGCGAGTTCGACGCGCCGGTCACCGCCGTCTTCGACGCCCACCGCGACCCCGAGAAGGTCACCCGGTGGCTCGGCCCGCGCGGCTACGAGATGCGGGTCGAGCGCTGGGACTTCGTCGCCGGCGGCAGCTACCGCTACGAGCACGTGACCGACCACGGGACGTTCGGCTTCCGGGGCGTCTTCCACGAGGTCCGCGAGAACGAGTTCGCCCTCCAGACCTTCGAGTTCGACGGCGCGCCCGACGAGGTGGCCCTGGAGTTCATGTGGTTCGAGGACCTCGGCGACGGGCGGACCCGCCTGCGCGGGCGCTCGATCGGGCGCACCGTCGAGGGCCGCGACGCCATGGTCGAGTCCGGCATGGAGCAGGGCATGGTGCAGTCCTACGAGCGCCTGGAGGAGCTCGTCACGGGCTGAGGACGGACCGCCGTCAGTCGCGCGGCACGGAGGGCGCGGGGTCCGCGGAGCCGGACGTCGTGCCCTCCACCTCGTCGAGGCGGGCCCGGAGGCGGTCGCGCACCTCGTCCGGCGTGTAGGCCCGGCGCTCGCGCTCGTTGCGCGCGACGAGCGCCCCGGTGGCGACGACGCCGACGGCGCCCGCGAGGCCGATGAGCTTCCAGACGCGGTTCGCGGAGGGCATGGCGCCACCCTAGGGGACCGGGGTTCGGCAGACTGGCGCCCATGGCACCCCTGCTCCGGTCCGGCGGCACCCCCGTCCCCCACGGCGAGGCCCTGGCGGCCACGCGCACCGGCGACCTGTGGATCTTCCGCGGAGGGACCGTCGCCGACCGGGTCATCCAGACGGCGAGCAACGCCCCGGTCAACCACGTCGGCATGGCCGTCGTCCTCGACGACCTCCCGCCGCTCATGTGGCACGCCGAGCTCGGCCGCTCGATGCGCGACCACTGGACGGGCGACCACCACCGCGGCGTCCAGCTCCACGACCTCGCCGAGGCGGTGACGACGTGGCAGGACCGCTACGGCCAGCGGGCCTGGCTGCGCCAGCTCACCCCCGACGTGGGCCGCGAGCAGGAGGACGCGCTGCTGAGGACGATCGCCCGCCTCGACGGCGTCTCCTTCCCGTCCCACCTGGGGCTCGCGTGGCGATGGCTGCGCGGGCGCGACGCCCACCTGACGCGACGAGCGGCCGAGCGCAAGGGTCTTCGTCCCGAGGACGCCTACTGCGCGGAGGTCGTCGCCGCCACGCTCGAGGACATGAAGGTGCTGCGCGACGACGTGCCGACGAACTGGTACGACCCGGGTCGCTTCTGGAGCGGCGACACCCTGCCGCTGCGCGAGGGCTGGTCCTACGGCGACGAGGTCGAGGTGGCGCGCGCCTCGCGCTGACGCCGGGCCCACGGCAGCCCGACCGCCAGGAACCCCACCGCGAGGACGGCCATGGCGGCCAGCGCACCCCACGCCACCGACCACCCGGTGATGACGACGCCCTCCCAGAGGAGGTTGGCGTACTCGAGGTCGGGACGGTGCTGCCCGGCCAGCCAGGCACCGGCGACGAAGGCCAGCGAGGTGAGGACCATGAGGCCGATCGTGATGCCGGCCGAGCGGGCCACGGTCGCCGCGGGCGGCATGCGCGTGGCGTCCTCGTCGTCCTCGACCCGGTGCGGGAACGTCTCGAAGACGTCCGCGACGGGACGGCTGGGACGGCGACGCATGGGACGAGAGCATACGGTCCGCAAACCCCCATCCGGGGCAGGGCGGGCCTACCGTGGCCCGGAGCACCGGGCCGATGGAGTCCCGGTCGACCGGAGTCCCGGTCCTTGTTCCCCCACTTGAGGAGACCCACGAATGCGACGATCTCGCATGGTCGCCGTGACGGGAGTCGTGGCCCTGGCCACGGCCACTCTCGGCGCGACCGCCGCCACCGCGGCACCGCAGGCCAGCACGAGCAGGGCCGCCACGACCACGACGTCCACCTCGTCCGAGTCCGCGTCCGCGTCCGACGGCCGGTACGCCGTCCTGGCCGAGAGCACCGCCGACGTCGACTCCGTCGTCGCCGAGCTGGAGCGCGCCGGAGCCACCGTCGTCTCGGTCAACCGGGCGATCGGCCTGGTCACCGTCCGGTCCGACGCGGCCGGGTTCGCGCGCACCGCCGGCGCGCTCGAGGGTGTCGACCTCGCCGCGAAGGACGGGGTCGTCGGGCGCTCGCCCGACGCCAAGCCCGCGAAGGACGCCGTGCTCCGCGAGCACCAGGCCTCTCCGGGTCGCTCCGCGGCCGCCGCGAAGGGGCAGCAGAAGAAGCCCGGCAACGGCTCGACCGCCTCCGACCCCCTCGACGATCGCCTGTGGGGCATGGACATGATCAACGCCGAGCAGGCGCACGCGCGCACGCTCGGCGACTCGCGCGTCAAGGTCGGCGTCATGGACACCGGCGTCGACGGCAGCCACCCCGACCTCGCCGCGAACTTCGACCGCGCCCTGTCGCGCAACTTCACGACCGACCAGGCCGACATCGACGGCGCGACCTGCGAGTTCGCCGGCTGCGTCGACCCCGCCGACCACGACGACAACGGGCACGGCACCCACGTCGCCGGCACGATGGCGGCCGCGCTCAACGGCATCGGCGTCTCGGGCGTCGCCCCGGAGGTCGACATCGTCAACGTCCGCGCCGGCCAGGACAGCGGCTACTTCTTCCTGTCGGCCACCGCGAACGCCCTGACCTACTCGGGTGACGTCGGCATCGACGTCGTCAACATGTCCTTCTACGTCGACCCGTGGCTGTACAACTGCCAGGGCGGCGCCCCCGAGGACAGCCCCGAGGAGGCCGCCGAGCAGGACCTCGTCATCGAGACGATGACCCGGGCCCTGGACTACGCCCACACCAAGGGCGTCACCCTCGTCGGAGCCCTGGGCAACAACCACGAGGACCTGTCGAACCCCCGCGTCGACCCCTCGAGCCCGGACTACCCCGGCGGCACCGAGCACGACCGCACCATCGACAACGCGACCTGCTGGGACCTGCCCGTCGAGGGCCCGCACGTCATCGGCGTCTCGGCGCTCGGCCCGTCGGAGCGCAAGGCCGACTACTCGAACTACGCCACCGACCTGCGGTCCGGCGAGATCGAGGTCTCGGCCCCCGGCGGCTGGTTCCGTGACGGCCTCGGCACCGACACCTACCGGGTCAACGAGAACCTCATCCTGTCGACCGCCCCGCTCAACGTCATGCAGGCCGAGGGCCAGGTCGACGCCGCGGGGAACATCACCCCCGACGGCGCCGCGCTCGGCACCATCAAGGACTGCCGGACGGTGAACGGGACCCAGCAGTGCGGGTACTACCAGTACCTGCAGGGCACCTCGATGGCGTCGCCGCACGCCGCCGGGGTCGCCGCGCTGGCCGTGTCGTCGAACGGTCACAGGACCGGCAAGGGCGGCTTCGGCCTCGCCCCGGACAAGGTGCGCAAGATCCTCCTCGGCACCGCGACCGACCACGCCTGCCCCGCGGGCGGGAAGCAGTCGTACGTCGACGTCGGCCGTGACGCCTCGTTCGACGCCACCTGCGTCGGCACGCCGGCCTTCAACGGCTTCTACGGTGCCGGCATCGTCAACGCGCTCGGTGTCCTCAAGCGGTAGGACCCGGGCTCGACCCCCGGTGCGCCGTCCACTCCCGGAGTGGGCGGCGCACCGTCGTCCCGCCGTGACACCCGGTCAGCCGACGGGCTCGCGGCGACCGCGCACCGTGCGGGCGAGGTGGAGCAGGCGCCAGAGCAGCACCCCGACGAGGCTCACCACGACGGTGGCGTCCCAGACACCGAACCGGGCGTCCGGCGGCCAGACCCGGCCTCCCACCCGCCGGCCCTCGAGCCGGTCGCCGACCTCGACCGGGTGGCCCTGCTGCGTCTGCCAGGCGAGGTCCGGCGACGGCCTGCCGTCGGCGCCCGTGAACGTGCCCACGGGGATCTCCCCGCGGTGACCGTGGCGCGTCCCCTCGATGACGATGACGCCCGCCTCGCCCGCCCGGACACCGCGGCCAGCTGGTCGGACCCGGTGTCGAGGACGAGCCAGAGGACCCAGCCCAGCGCGAGGACGAGCACGACGTCGACCACGACCGTGAGCCGGTCGACCGTGTCGAGGCGCGGCCGGGTCCAGCCGACGGAGGTCATCGCCACCTCATGGACGCATGATCCACCACCCGAGGGCGGCGGCGCCGATCCCGAGCACGAGGGACAGGAGGAGGGTGACGGCGGCGTGGGCCGGCCGGTCGTCCTCGAGGGCGTCCCACAGCTCGAGGGCGAGGGTCGAGAACGTCGTGAGGGCGCCGCAGAACCCGGTGCCGACGAGGGCCAGCGGGGCGCCCCCGACCGCCGCCCCGGCGAGCACGCCGAGGACGAGGGACCCGACGACGTTGACGGCCAGCGTGCCCGCGACCGGCGTGGTCCCGAGCCGCTCACGGGCGAGGTGGTTCGCGAGGTACCGGAGCGGCGCACCGACGGCGGCGCCCAGCGCGACGAGCAGCGCGTCGAGGGCGCTCACGGCACCCACACCCTCCGGCCCAGCGCCGTCCCTGCCCCCACGGCCAGCGTGCCGACGAGGAAGGTGGCGGCGACGTAGGCCAGCGCGAGCTGGACGTGCCGGTCGGAGCCGAGCCCCACGACCTCGACCGCGAGGGCCGAGAACGTCGTCCACCCGCCGAGCACGCCGACACCGAGGAGCGGTCGGGCCAGCCGGTGGGTTCCCGGGCGCGCCACGAGGAACGCGACGAGGACGCCCATCGCGAAGGCCCCGCTGACGTTGACGACGAACGTGGCCCACGGGAAGGTCCCCGGGGAGTGGGGGAGTGCGACCCCCACGGCCCACCGCCCGAGCGAGCCGACGACACCGCCGACGGCGACCGCGACCAGGGTGGCGCGGTCGACCCCGCCGCGCGTCACGGCATCAGTCCCGCAGGGTCTCGAGGAAGTCGGCGATCCGGCCGATCGCCTCGGTGAGGACCTCGGTGTCGGGGAGCGTCACGAGGCGGAAGTGGTCGGGCTCGAACCAGTTGAAGCCGGTCCCGTGGGTGACGAGGATCTTCTTGGCCCGCAGGAGGTCGATGACGAAGGCCTCGTCGCTCTCGATGGCGTAGACCTCGGGGTCGAGCCGCGGGAAGCAGTACAGCGCTCCCTTGGGCTCCACGCACGAGACGCCGGGGATCTCGTTGAGCAGCCGGGAGGCGAGCTTGTTCTGCTCGTGGAGCCGCCCGCCGGGGACGATGAGCTCGGTGATCGACTGGTACCCGCCGAGCGCCGTCTGGATGGCGTGCTGTGCCGGCACGTTGGCGCACATCCGCATGTTCGACAGCAGGGTCAGGCCCTCGAGGAAGTCCTCGGCCAGGTGCTTCGGTCCGGACACCATGACCCACCCGGCGCGGTAGCCGCACACGCGGTACGCCTTCGACAGGCCGCTGAAGGTCAGGCAGAGGACGTCGTCGCCGGCGAAGGTCGCCGTGTGGTGGTGGACGGCGTCGTCGAAGAGGATCTTCTCGTAGATCTCGTCGGCCATGAGGACGAGGCCGTGGCGCCGCGCGATGTCGACGAGCGCCCTCACCGTCTCCTCCGAGTACACCGCCCCCGTGGGGTTGTTCGGGTTGATGACGACGAGCGCGTGGGTGTTCTCGGTGATCTTGGACTCGAGGTCCTCGAGGTCGGGGTTCCACCCGTTCGACTCGTCGCACCGGTAGTGCACCGGGGTCCCCCCGGACAGCGACACGGCGCCGGTCCACAGCGGGTAGTCGGGGGCCGGGACGAGGACCTCGTTGCCGTCGTCGACGAAGGCCTGGAGCACCATCGTGATGAGCTCGGAGACACCGTTGCCGATGTAGACGTCGTCGACGGCCGTGTCGGTGAGCCCGTGCGACTGGTAGTACTGCGCGACCGCGGTGCGCGCCGAGTAGATCCCGCGGGAGTCGGCGTAGCCCTGGCTGTCGGGCAGGTTGTGGATCATGTCGGCGACGATCGCCTCGGGGGCCTCGAACCCGAACGGTGCGGTGTTGCCGATGTTGAGCTTGAGGATCTTGTGGCCCTCGGCCTCGAGGCGCTGGGCCTCGACGAGGATCGGACCCCGGACGTCGTACCGCACGTGTTGGAGCTTCTTGCTCTGGACGATCCGGCGCATGTCGCCAGTCTCGCAGGGGCACCCCGCCCGCTGCCTCCTCGTTTCGCGTGGCGTCGCCCACCCACGGCCCCGGCCGGGGCCGGACACGGCGACGGCCGGGGTGGGACCAGACCACCCCGGCCGTCGGTCGTCCTCCGCGGCGGGTGGAGGACGGACGTGGCTCGCGCTACGTGCGGGAGCGTTCGTCGTCGACGACCGCGTCGACGTGGATGGAGTGCGCCGCCTCCTCCACCTCTTCCGCGGACCCACCGGTCAGCTGGGCGTCGGCCGTCGCGGCGTCGGGGTCGTGCCCCGCATCGGGGGGCACGGAGGCGGTGCGGTTGCGGCCACCGAAGGCGTCCATCACCATCCCGATGAAGGAGCGCCGGCCGGCCTTCTTCGACAGGACGTCGAAGGCGACGGCGCCGAGGAGGACCAGGCCCTTGATGACCTGGATCCAGTTGCTGTCGACGCTCATGTTGGCCAGGCCCAGGTTGAGCACGCCCATGACGAGGCCACCGATCATGGCCCCGGTCACCGTGCCGACACCGCCGGCGACGGCCGCGCCGCCGATGAACACCGCGGCGATGGCGTCGAGCTCGAAGCCCACGCCGTCCTTGGGGTTCGCCGCGTTGAGGTAGGCGGTGAAGACCATGCCCGCGATGCCCGCGAGGAAGCCCATGTTCACCATGACGAGGAAGTCGACCTTCTTGGTGTCGACACCCGACAGGCCGGCCGCGTTGCGGTTGCCACCGACAGAGTAGATGTGCCGACCGGTGACGGTGCGCTGGGTGATGAACGTGTAGAGGATGACGAGCCCGAAGAGGATGAGCCCGACGACCGGCACGCCCTTGTACGAGGCGAGGAGCATGCCGAGGACGAGGAGCAGGCCGCCGGCGATGACGAGCTTGACGACGGTGACCGCGATGGGCGGCAGGTGCATGCCGTACTTGCGCCGGTCGGAGCGGTCCTTGAGCTCGAAGTACGCGAAGGCCGCGATGGCGACGAGGGTGAGCACGATCGTCGGGTTGTGGTACCCCGTGACCGGCCCCATCTCCGGCAGGTAGCCGTTCGCGATCTTCTGGAAGGCGTCGGGGACCGGGATCGACTGCGCGTTGAGGATCATGAGGTCCAGGCCGCGGAAGAGGAGCATGCCCGCGAGGGTGACGATGAAGGCGGGGATGCCGACGTACGCGACCCAGTAGCCCTGCCACATGCCGACGAGGATGCCGAGCGCCAGGCCGAGGAGGATGCCGACGGGCCACGACAGGCCCCACGACTCCATCCCGAGGGCCACGGTCGCCCCGACGAAGGCGCAGACCGAGCCGACCGAGAGGTCGATGTGCCCGGCGATGATCACCATGACCATCCCGATCGCGAGGATGAGGATGTAGCCGTTCTGGACGAGCAGCGAGGTGACGTTGCGCGGCTCGAGGAAGAGGCCGTCGGTGAGGAAGTAGAACATCGCGACGAGCAGGAGGAGCGCGATCATCATCCCGTACTGCCGGATGTTGCCGCCCAGGCTCGCCCGGATCTCCGCCGCGAGCGAGCCGCGACGCTCCTTCGCGACGTCGGGGGTGACGTCCTTGGCCATGGTCAGCCTGCCTTTCTCTGGGTCATGTGGCGCATCAGCGTTTCCTGGTCGGCGCGCTCTCGGGGGACGTCGGCGGTGATGACGCCGGCGCTGAGGGTGTAGATGCGGTCGCAGATCCCGAGCAGCTCGGGCAGCTCGGACGAGATCACGAGCACCCCGCGGCCGGAGTCGGCCAGCTGGTTGATGATCTCGTAGATCTCGTACTTCGCCCCGACGTCGATCCCGCGGGTGGGCTCGTCGAGGATGAGGACGTCGGGCTCGGTGAACATCCACTTGCCGAGGACGACCTTCTGCTGGTTGCCGCCCGACAGGCGCGAGACGCCCTCCTCGACGCTGGGGGCCTTGATGTTGAGGGACTTGCGGTACTTCTCGGCGGCGACGACCTCGGCGTTGTCGTCGACGGCCATGCCCTTGCGGATCTTGCGCAGGCCCGCCGCGGTGATCGAGACCTTGATGGTGTCGAGGAGGTTGAGCCCCAGGGCCTTGCGGTCCTCGGTGACGTAGGCCAGGCCGGCGTCGATGGCGGCGCGCACGCTGCGGGCCCTGACCTCGACGCCGTCCTTGAACAGCCGGCCGCCGAGCTTGTTGCCCCACGACTCCCCGAAGACGCTGCGGGCGAGCTCGGTGCGACCGGCGCCCATGAGGCCGGCCAGCCCGACGATCTCGCCGCGCCGGACGGTGATGTTGGCGCGGTCGACGACGAGGCGGTGCGGGTCGCTGGGGTGGGCCACGGTCCAGTCGCGGATCTCGAGGAGGACCTCGCCGGGGGAGGACTCGTGGGGCGGGTACCGGTGGTCGAGGTCGCGACCGACCATCCCGCGGATGATCCGGTCCTCGTCGACCCCGTCGCCGGCGACGTCGAGCGTCTCGATGGTGCGCCCGTCGCGGATGATCGTGATCGAGTCGGAGATCTGCTCGATCTCGTTGAGCTTGTGGCTGATCATGATGCAGGTGATGCCGCGGTCGCGCAGGCCGCCGAGGAGGCGCAGCAGGTTCTGGCTGTCGCCCTCGTTCAGGGCCGCGGTCGGCTCGTCGAGGATGAGCAGCTTGACGTCCTTGGCCAGCGCCTTGGCGATCTCGACGAGCTGCTGCTTGCCGATGCCGATCTCGCCGATCATCGTGTCGGGGTCCTCGTGGAGGCCGACCCGGTCGAGCAGCTCGACGGCGCGCTTGCGGGCGACGAGCCAGTCGATGACCCCGCGGCTGCTCTCCTCGTTGCCGAGGAAGAGGTTCTCGGTGATCGAGAGCTGCGGGATGAGCGCGAGCTCCTGGTGGATGATGACGATCCCGGCCTTCTCGGAGTCCCGGATGTTGGCGAACTGCACCTCGTCGCCCTCGAAGTGGATCTCGCCGCTGTAGGTGCCGTGGGGGTGGACCCCGGAGAGCACCTTCATCAGGGTCGACTTCCCTGCGCCGTTCTCGCCGCAGATGCTGTGGATCTCGCCGCGCTTGACGTCGAAGCGCACGTCGGAGAGGGCGCGCACGCCCGGGAACTCCTTCGTGATGTCGCGCATCGACAGGATCGTGTCGGTCGCCATGGTCCGTCCTCGGTCGGTCGGTGGGTCGTGAGGTCGTGCTGGTGGGGCGGGGCGGCGGCGGGTGGGTTCGTTCCCCGCCGCCGCCCCGGTTCGGGGGGCCGGCTGATTACTTGAGCTGGTCCGCGGTGTAGTACTTCGCGTCGAGCAGGACCTGCTCGATGTTGGACTTGTCGACCGAGACCGGGTCGAGCAGCTGGGTCGGGACCTTCTTGACGCCGTTGTCGTAGGACTCGGTGTCGTTGACGGTGACGGTCTTCTTGCCGAGGATCTCCTGGATCATCGTCACCGTCGCCTTGGCGAGGTCCTGGGTGTTCTTGAACACCGAGGAGTACTGCTCACCCGCGAGGATCGACTTGACCGACTCGAGCTCCGCGTCCTGGCCGGTGACGACCGGGAGGTCCTTCTCGCCCGCGCCGTAGCCCGAGCCCTTGAGGGCCGCGAGGATGCCGCGCGAGAGGCCGTCGTAGGGCGCGAGCACGCCGTTGACGTCCTTGTCGGAGTACGACTTGGTCAGCAGGTTCTCCATGCGCTTCTTGGCGACGGCGGCGTCCCAGCGGAGGGTGGCGACGGTCTTGAAGTCGGTCTCGCCGGACTGGATCTTGATGGTGCCGTCGTCGATCTTCGGCTGGAGGACCTCCATGGCGCCGTTGAAGAAGAAGGTCGCGTTGTTGTCGTCGGGGGACCCGGCGAACAGCTCGACGTTCCACGGCTTGGGCTTGCCCGAGGCCTCGAGGCCCGCGAGGAGCGACTCGGCCTGGAGCTTGCCGACCTTGAGGTTGTCGAAGGTCGTGTAGTACTCGACGGCGTCGGTGTCGCGCAGGAGGCGGTCGTAGGCGATGACGGGGATGCCGTCGGCCTTCGCGTCGGCGAGGGCACCCTTGAGGGCGGTGCCGTCGATCGACGCGACGACGAGGACGCCGTTCTTCTTCGTGATCATGTCCTGGAGCTGGGTGACCTGGGTCGGGATGTCGTCGTTGGCGTACTGGAGGTTCACCTTGTAGCCGGCGGCCTCGAGCTGCGCCTTGATGTAGTCACCGTCCTTGATCCAGCGCTCGGACGTCTTGGTGGGCATGGCGACGCCGACGGTGATGTCCGCCGGGTTGCTGGCGGCAGCGCTGCTGCCGGTGCCGGTGTCCGTCGAGCGCCCGCAGCCGGTGAGGGCCAGCGCCGCGACGGCGGCGACCGCAAGGATCTTGCGCATCGTGGTGGTTCTCCTTCTATCTCAGGCCGGCGGGCGCCGGACCGTCGTGCCCTCGGGCGGCTCCGTTGCCTCCCTGGGGTCCTGCCGCCGGGGTCTAGAGCCCCCCGGCGAGTCGGTGGTACGCCGCGTTCCATCGGAGCTCGTCCCGGAACCGGCGCAAGGTGGTGCCCTCTCCGATGACGGCGAGCTCGAGCCCGACGATCTCGGCGAGGTGGTCGAGGTGCGTGGCGGTCAGGGCGGTGGAGAGCACCGTGTGGTGCGGTCCGCCGGCCATGAGCCAGCCCTCGGTGGAGGTGGCGAAGTCGGGCTTGGGGGTCCACACCGCGCGGCCGACGGGCAGCTTCGGCATCTCGTGCGGCGGGGTGACGACGGTGACCTCGTTGGCGACGAGGCGGAACCGGTCGCCGAGGTCGTTCCAGCCGAGGACGACCGCCTCGCCCGGGTCGGCGTCGAACACGAGGCGCACGGGGTCCTCGCGGCCGCCGATCCCGAGGGGATGGATCTCGACCCGGGCCGGCGTGCTGGAGAGGGTGGGGCAGACCTCGAGCATGTGGGCGCCGAGGACGAGCTCGCGGCCGGGCTGGAGGTCGTAGGTGTAGTCCTCCATGAAGGAGGTCGCGCCGGGCAGGCCGTCGGCCATCACCTTGAGGGTGCGCACGAGGACCGAGGTCTTCCAGTCGCCCTCGCCACCGAAGCCGTAGCCGTCGGCCATGAGGCGCTGCACGGCCAGGCCGGGCAGCTGGCGCAGGCCGCCGAGGTCCTCGAAGTTGCTCGTGAAGGCGGTGTAGCCGCCGTCGGTGAGGAAGCGGCGCAGCCCGGCCTCGATGCGGGCGCCGTAGCGCAGCGACTCGTGGCGCTCGCCGTCCGGCAGCAGCTCGGGGACGACGTCGTAGAGGTCGGCGTACTCGGCGACCAGGGCGTCGACCTCGGTGTCCTCCACCGCGTCGACCACGGCGACGAGGTCGTTGACGCCGTAGGTGTTCACCGAGACGCCGAGGCGGATCTCGGCCTCCACCTTGTCGCCCTCGGTGACCGCGACGTCCCGCATGTTGTCGCCGAAGCGGACCACGCGCATCGTCCGCAGCTCGGTGGCGGCGGTGGCGGCCCGCGACCAGTCGGCGACGCGCTTCAGCACGACCGGGTCGGAGGTGTGGCCGGAGACGGTGAGGCGCGGCTGCCTCATCCGGGTCTGGATGAACCCGAACTCGCGGTCGCCGTGGGCCGCCTGGTTGAGGTTCATGAAGTCCATGTCGATCGTGGACCAGGGCAGGTCACGGTCGGCCTGGGTGTGGAGGTGGAGCAGCGGCTTGCGCAGCGCGTCGAGTGCCGCGATCCACATCTTGGCGGGGGAGAAGGTGTGCATCCACGCGATGACCCCCACGACGTCGTCGTCGGCGTTGGCCTCGAGCATCGTGCGGCGCATCGCGGCCGAGTCGGTGAGGACGGGCTTGGCGACGACCGTCGCGACGATGCCGTCGTGCGCGGCGAGGGCGTCGGACACCCGGCGGGACTGCGCGGCCACCTGGGCGAGGACGTCCTCGCCGTAGAGACCCTGGCTGCCCGTGAGGAACCAGACCTGTCGCTCGCTCACTGCGTGACTCCCTCGTCGTGTTGTCCGTAGACGTTCTGGTAGCGGTCGAAGAGGCTCGTGACGTCGGCCGGGTCGATGACGACCGGCTCCCCGAGCTGTCGGGCGATGTGCGTGCTGCGGGCGACGTCCTCGACCATGACGGCGGCCTTGACGGCGTCGCGGGCGTCGCGCCCGATGGCGAACGGTCCGTGCCCGGCCATGAGGACGGCGCGGGAGCGGTGGCCCCGCAGCGTCTCGACGATGCCGCGGCCGATGGAGTCGTCGCCGATGAGGGCGAACGGGCCGAGGGGGATCTCGCCGCCGAACTCGTCGGCGGTCATCGTCAGCACACAGGGGATCGCCTCGTGCCGTGCGGCCCAGGCGCAGGCGTAGGTGGAGTGGGTGTGCACGACCCCGCCGACCTCGGGCATGTGCCGGTAGACGTACGCGGCCGCGGCGGTGTCGCTGCTGGGGGAGTGGTCGCCCTCGACGAGCTCGCCGTCGAGGTCGCAGACGACCATCGAGTCGGCGGTGAGGTCGTCGTAGGAGACGCCCGAGGGCTTGATGACCATGAGGTCGGCGCCGGGGACCCGGGCGCTGACGTTGCCGGCGGTCCAGATGACCAGGCCGTAGCGGGTCAGCTCGCCGTGCAGCGCCGCGACCTCGGCGCGCAGCGCCTCGACGGTGCCGCGCACGGCGTCGGTGATCGGGGTCGTGGCGGTCACGCGTGGGCCTCCCGGCGGATGGCCTTGAGCGTGCGCATCGCGGTGCTCGTGCGGCCGAGGTGGTCGTGGAGCTCGCGGTAGACGGCGTAGAGGCGGTCGTAGGCGGCGACGTTCTCGGGGATCGGCCGGTACGCGGCGTGCTCGCGGCGGCCCATCGCCTTCGCGGCGGCCGGGACGTCCTCGTAGGCGCCGGCGGCGACCGCGGCGTGGATGGCGGAGCCGAGCGCGGGCCCCTGGCTCGAGGTGACGACCGACAGGGGCATGTCCAGCACGTCGGCGTAGACCTGCATGAGGAGGGCGTTCTTCTGCAGGCCGCCGGTGACGATGAACTCGGTGACCGGGACACCGGAGGCCGCGAAGGTCTCGACGATGACGCGGGCGCCGAAGGCGGTGGACTCCAGCAGGGCGCGGTAGACGTCCTCGGGGCGGGTGGCGAGGGTCAGGCCGATCACGAGGCCCGACAGGTCGTGGTCGACGAGGACCGAGCGGTTGCCGCTCCACCAGTCGAGGGCCACGAGACCGTGGGCGCCGATCGGCTGCTCGGCGGCGAGGGCCGTGAGGTGCTCGTGGACCCCGAGGCCGGCGGCTCGGGCCGCACGCTCGTAGGCGGCGGGGACCTGGTTCGCGACGAACCAGCCGAAGATGTCGCCGACGCCGGACTGGCCGGCCTCGTAGCCGTAGAGCCCGGTGACGATGCCGCCGTCGACGACGCCGCACATTCCGGGCACCTCGGCGAGGACGTCGCTGCTCATGACGTGGCAGGTGCTCGTCCCCATGATCGCCACCATCTGGCCGGGGGCGACCGCGTCGGCCGCCGGGGCCGAGACGTGGGCGTCGACGTTGCCGACGGCCACGGCGATGCCCTCGGGCAGTCCGGTCCACCGGGCGGCCTGGGCGGTGAGCGTTCCTGCGGCGGAACCGAGCTCGCCGATCTCGTGGTCGAGCTTGGCGTCGACGAAGTCCGCGAAGGCGGGGTTGAGGGCGGCGAGGTACTCGCGGGTCGGGTAGGCGCCGTCCTGGCGGATGCCCTTGTAGCCGGCGGTGCAGGCGTTGCGGACGTAGCGGCCGGTCAGCTGCCAGACGATCCAGTCGGCGGCCTCGACCCAGTGCTCGGTGGCCGCGTAGACGTGCGGGGCCTCCTCGAGCAGCTGCAGGCCCTTGGCGAACTCCCACTCGCTGGAGATGACGCCGCCGTAGCGGGCCAGCCAGGCCTCGCCGCGCTCGCGGGCGGTCTCGGTGATGCGGTCGGCCTGGCCCTGGGCGGCGTGGTGCTTCCACAGCTTGACGTAGGCGTGCGGCTCGTCGCGGAACTCGTCGAGGTCGCACAGCGGGGTGCCGTCGCCGGTCGTGGGGACCATGGTGCAGGCGGTGAAGTCGGTGGCGATGCCGATGACGTGGGCCGGGTCGATCCGGGCCTCCTCGACGGCGGCGGGGACGGCGGTGCGCAGCACCTCGACGTAGTCGGAGGGCACCTGGAGGGCCCAGTCCGGGGGGAGGCGGCGGCCCGAGCCCGGCATCACGGTGTCGACGACGCCGTGGGGGTACTCGAGGACGGCCGACCCGAGCTCGGCGCCGTCGGAGACCCGGACGACGAGGGCCCGCCCGGAGAGGGTGCCGTAGTCGACGCCGATGACGTACCGGTCGCCCTCGTGGGTCATGCCCTGGCTCCTTCGCCGTGTGCTCCCGGTCGCCGTCGACGGGGATGTGAGCGCTCACATTGTTAGCGCTCACATCGCACCTGTGCAAGCGTCGTCACCGATTCGTGACCTGAGGTTCGACGAGCGGACGCCGGTCAGGGGGTGCGCGAGCCGCCCCGCCGGCGCGGCGGGCGGGCCGTCGACGCGCGGGTGACGAGGCGCGGCGGCACGAGCGCCGACTCGAGGTCGACGCCGGTCAGCGCCCCGACGACGAGGCGGACCGCGGCGTGGCCGAGCGAGGCGAAGTCCTGGCGGATCGTCGTCAAGGGAGGCTGGAGGAAGGCCGACTCGGGGATGTCGTCGAAGCCGACGACCGAGACGTCGTCGGGGACCCTGATGCCCCGCTCGGCGAGGGCCCGCAGCGTGCCGAGCGCCATCTGGTCGTTGGCGACGAAGACCGCGGTGACGGCCGGGTCGTCCTCGACGATGCGCAGGATCCCGTCGTGGCCCGAGCGTGGCGACCAGTCGCCGAGGACGACCGGGCCGGCCTCGACCCCGGCCTGCTCGAGGGCGTCGCGGTACCCGGCGAGCCGGGCGTCCGCCTGGGGCCAGCCGGCCGGTCCGGTGATGTGGGCGATGCGGCGGTGCCCGAGGTCGAGCAGGTGGCGGGTCGCCATCGCGCCGCCGGCCCGCTGGTCGACACCGGCGGTCGGGGCCCCCTCGCCGAGGAAACCGTCGAGGGCGATGATCGGCACGTCGGCCCGGCTCATGACCTGCGGGTCGGGGGTCTCGCCGTGGGCCGTGACGAGGACGATCGCCTCGACGGCCTGCGCGAGGTGGTGCTCGATGGCCGCGGCGAGGGTCGAGCCCGTGATGCTGAAGAGCGGGTCGAGGGAGATGGCGTACCCGGCCTCGCGGGCGGCCTCGGCGATCCCCGTGACGGTGCTCGCGGGACCGTAGAGGGGCAGCTCGTCGACGACGACCCCGATGAGGCCGCTGCGGCGGGTGACCAGGGCCCGGGCGGCGGAGTT
The DNA here is from genome assembly GCF_042756445.1 of Oryzobacter terrae. GTDB lineage: Bacteria > Actinomycetota > Actinomycetes > Actinomycetales > Dermatophilaceae > Oryzobacter > Oryzobacter terrae. The sequence continues at coordinate 1,810,533 of NZ_CP170578.1, read as the reverse complement.
GCGGCGGTAGCCGAGCTCGACGATGGCCCGCAGGACGCGGTCGCGGGTCTCGGGACGCACGGCCGAGGCGTCGTTGAGGACGCGGGAGACGGTCTGGTGGGAGACCCCCGCACGACGGGCCACGTGGGCCATCGTCGGGGCTGAGGGTCGGGCCATGCGGCGGAGCCTAGTGCGGCCCCGGTCCGCGACGGCGCGAGGTGCGCAGGGGGCGGGTGGCCTCAGGCGCCGTCGACGCCGCTGATGAGGAGGAAGAACAGGACGAGGCCGACGACGGCCGCGGCGACCCCGACGGCCGCGCCGACGAGCAGGGTGCGCGTGCCGCCGTCGGCGGGGGCGTGGGCGCCCGCTGCCTCGGGTGCGGGCACGAGGCGCCACACGAGCGCGCCGGCGACCGCCATGAGGACGAGGTCGACCGGGATGACCCAGTTCTCGGTCGAGGCGCCGTCGAGGAAGAAGGCGAGGACGGGCAGGGCGAGGACGCCGAGGACGAGCAGCACGACGACCGCGACGACGCGGGGCACCGACATGACGATCACCTCTTCCCCGTCCCGCGCACGGGGACGTGGTGCGAATGTAGGGGCAGCCCGGGGGTCGTGGCCAGCACCGGCGCACCGGCGCACCGGTGCCGGGCGGTCCGGCAGACTCGGCCGGGTGGACGACGTCGTCGTGGAGAAGGTGCTGCGGGCCGTGGAGGTGGTGCCGCGCGGGCACGTCGTGTCGTACGGCGACGTCGCCGCCCTCGTGGGGATCGGCCCGCGACAGGTCGGCTCGATCATGAAGCTCTACGGGTCGAACGTCACGTGGTGGCGGGTCACCAACTCCTACGGCGACCTTCCCGTCACCCTCATGGACGAGGCGCGCGAGCGGTGGGCGGACGAGGGCATCCTCCTGAAGCCGAACGGTCGTGGGTGCCGGATCACCGAGTACCGGGCCGACCCGCGCGAGCTCGGCCCGGCCTACGCCGCCGCGGTCGCCGACCTCGAGGTGGCGTCGGACGGCTGACGCGGGGTCGCCCCGGGGCGACAGGGTTGCGTCGGGTCGTCGCCTCCGGGCGTCGCACGGGCGACAGGTGTCGAAGGGATCACGAATCGGGTTCGGGCGAGGTCGTTCCGGGTGTCCCCGGGTGAGACTGGGGCATGGGACCCCGCTCCGCCGCCCCGTTCGCCCCTGCCGCGCTGGCCATGGCCGCGCTCGCCGCGACCGCCGTCCTCGCGGGGTGCTCCTCCACCCCCGACACGGGTGAGGTCCCGCCGCCGCGCACCTCCGGGACCGCGACGCCCTCGACGGCGCCGAGCGCCTCACCCGCGCCGCGCAGCACGGCGGTGCCGGCCCTGGCCGTCGAGGAGGTCGCGTCGGGGTTTGAGCACGGCTGGGACGTCGGCTTCCTCCCCGACGGCCGCGCCCTCGTCACGGAGCGGCCCGGGCGTATCTCGCTGGTGTCCGGGCTGCGCCGGGGTGCCGAGGTCACCCGCGTGCGCGCCGACCTCGAGGACGTCTACGTCCAGGGGGAGGGCGGCCTCATGGGCATGGTGGTCCACCCGGACTTCGCGACCTCGCGGCTCTTCACGACGTGCCAGACGCACGAGGAGGGAGGGGAACCCGACGACGTCCGGCTCGTCACCTGGCGCCTCTCCGCGAACGGGTCGTCCGCCGAGCGGGTCAGGAACCTCCTCACCGGGCTGCCGATCTCGTCCGGGCGCCACAGCGGCTGCCGGCCGGCGATCGCCGCCGACGGGGCGCTCGTCGTCGGCACCGGCGACGTGGCCCGCGGCGACAACCCGCAGGACCGCACGAGCCTCGGTGGCAAGGTGCTGCGCCTCGACCTCAGGACGGGAAAGCCGTTGCCGGACAACCCGTTCGCGTCGTCCTCGAACGTCCGCGAGCGGTACGTCTACAGCTACGGGCACCGCAACATCCAGGGGGTGGCGATCCGGCCGGGGTCCGGCGAGGTCTACACGGCCGAGCACGGGCCGAGCAACAACGACGAGGTCAACCTCATCGAGGCGGGGGCCAACTACGGGTGGGACCCCTCGCAGGGCGGCACCGTCGACGGCTACGACGAGAGCGTCCCGATGACCGACACGGAGCGGTTCCCGGAGGCCGTCCCGGCGATCTGGCAGTCGGGGAGGACGACCCAGGCGATCTGTGGCGCGGAGTTCCTCTCGGGCGAGATCTGGGGCGGTCTCGACGGCGCCCTCGTCGTCACGGCGCTCAAGGGGGCCAAGCTCCTCGTCCTCACCCTCGAGGAGGACGGCAGCCTCCGCGAGGTGTCGGTGCCCGAGGAGACGAACGGCCAGTACGGGCGGCTGCGCGCGGCCCGGCTCGGCCCCGACGGCGCCCTCTACGTCACGACGACCAACGGCAGCGACGACAAGCTCCTCCGCATCGCCCCCCGCACCTGATCCCCACCGTCGACGTCGCGCGACATGCCGACCGTCGGCCCGGGACATCGGCATGTCGCGCGACCTCGACCCCCCCTGGCATCCACCCCGGTGCGCTCCCGTAGGTGAAGCATCCTCGCCGCGCGACGCTGACTCCCACGCTCGACATCGCGCGACATGCCGACCGTCGGCCCGGGACATCGGCATGTCGCGCGACCTCGACGGGGGCTGTGGATGACGGTGACACGGCTCGTGACCGCCGGCCCAGAGTGGAGGCATGGGGAGGGCGCCGCTGCCGGCGGGCCTGGTCGGGGGGCCGTTCACGGTCGGCCAGGCCCGTGCCCTCGGGCTACGCTACTGCGACCTCCGGCGCCACGGGCTGAGCCGGCCCACGCACTCGGTCCGGACCGCGACGCCGCCGAAGTCGCTGTGGGAGAGGGCTCGCGCCTTCGCTGCTGCCCTTCCCGATGATGCGGCGTTCTCGCACGTCACCGCGGCCCTGCTGCTCGGCCTGCCCCTCACGCGGGTCCTCGAGCTGCAGCCGGCCCTCGACGTCATGCGCCCGTCCGCGGTGACACCCACGCGGCGGAAGGGGTGCTTCGGCCACCGCGGGCTCGAGCTGCGCGAGGTGGTCCGCGTCGACGGCATCGCGGTCGTGGGTCCCGCCGACACGTGGGTCGACCTCGGCGAGGTCCTGCACCGGGGCCTCGACCTCGACGACCTCGTCGTCGCCGGGGACGTCGTCGCCAACCGCGTCCCCGAGGGCGCCGCCTCCATGGCTGCGGTCCTGTCGGGTCGCACGAGGCCACGGGGCAGGAGGGTCCTCGGCGACGCGCTGGCGCTCGTGCGCCCCGGGGTGCGCTCGCCGATGGAGACGCGCAGCCGGCTGATGTTCGTCCGGGCGGGCCTTCCCGAGCCGGAGGTCAACGCGACGGTGCACGACACCGCCGGAGGGTGGCTGCTCGAGGGTGACCTCGTCTGGCGGGAGCAACGGGTGGTCGGCGAGTACCAGGGTGAGGAGCACGCGTCCCGGCGCCGGCGGAGCGCGGACGCCCATCGGGCACGGCTCGCCACCGCCGAGGGCTGGACCGTCCTCGAGCTGTTCGCCGAGGACGTCCTGCTCGCTCCGCGCCGGCGTGTCACCCTCCGCCGGTTCGCGACCGCCCTGGGCCTCGACCCCCGTGCCCTCCATCTCGACTGAGCCCTCGTCCGGCACCGGGCCCCGCACCATCGGGTCCGCCGCGCCTCCAGGAGCGCTCGTTCGCCGTCGAGGTCGCGCGACATGCCGACATCCGGCCCTCGCCATCGGCATGTCGCGCGATCTCGAGTGCGTGGCCGCGTGAGCAGCGGGCGGGTCGCGGGAGGAGGGTCCAGGGCAGGCGGACGGGTTGTAGGAAGGATGGTCCCGGGGAGGGGACGGGTCGCGGAAGGGGGCCCGAGCGAAGGGGGGCTCGGGTGGAGCGGCGTCAGGTGTCGACGATGGTCGTGACGACGTCGGTGACCGAGGGGCGGCGGGGCGTGGAGGAGAAGCCGAAGCGACACGGCGGGTCGACGGGGCGCAGGTCACCGAGGTCGGCGCCCTCGAACGAACCCTCGAGCGCGGTCACGGCCCGGACGTCGGTCGCGCCGTAGAACTCGCGCCGCCCGGCCCGGGCGACCCCGCGGGTGCGCACCCCACGCAGGACGACCCGCGCGACGGGGTCGGCGAGCGTCGCGAAGGCCGGCGTCCCCGCCAGACCCGGCGGCACGAGGCGCAGCACCCGACCCAGCGCCGTCCGTCCACCGACCTCGAGGGCCAGCGAGAGCGAGGGCGTCTCGACCGACCACCCCGGCACCAGACCCCTCGCGGCCCCGTCCCCGACGACTCCGGAGGGGCCGGGTCGCACGCTGACGGGCTCGAGCCGGACCTCGTCGAAGGTGTAGGTCGTCGCGACGAGGTCGGCGACCTCCGAGGTCGGGGCCAGGAGCACCCGGTGGCCGGCGGCCGTCTCGACCATGACGTCGGCGAAGGAGCCGAAGGGGCTCTCGTGCCACCAGCCGACGACGACCCGGGTCCCGGAGGTCGACCCGACCCCCGCGATCCGGCCCCGGAACCGCTGGCGCGCACCCATGCCCCCATCATCCTCGCGAGGGCGACGCCTCCCGCACCGGCCCGGGTCCTGCCGTGGAGGCCACCTCGCGCACTAGGGTCCGCGTCATGTCAGCGACGACCCCGACGACCCGGCTCAGCCCCGCCGCCCGCCGGGGCTACGGCCTCGGCTCGGTCGCGACCGGCTCCTTCGGCACGGTCCCCGGGCTCCTCCTCCTGCCCTACCTCACCGACCGGCTCGGGGTCGCGGCCGGGCTCGCGGGACTCGTCGTCTTCCTCCCGAAGGCCTGGGACGTCCTGCTCAACCCCGTCGCGGGCGGCATCAGCGACCGGTCGACCCACCCCGGAGGACGCCGCCGCCCGTTCCTCCTGCGCGCCGGAACCGCCCTCGCCGTCTGCTTCGCCCTGCTCTTCGCCGGCCCGACGAGCCCCACCGCGCTCGCCGCGACGTGGGTGGTCGTCCTCTTCCTCGCCTGCGCCACGGCGTACGCGTTCTTCCAGGTCCCCTACGTCGCGATGCCGGCCGAGATGACCGACGACTACGACGAGCGGACCCGCCTGATGACGTGGCGCGTGGCGATCCTCGCCCTCGCCATCCTCGTCAGCGGGGGTCTCTCACCGGTCATCCGCGACGCCCTCGGCCCCGAGTGGGGCTACCGAGCCGTCGGGGTGTTCGTCGGCCTGCTCATCCTCGGCGGGGCGGTCGGCGCCTGGCGGGGGACCCGCGACACCCCGCTCAGCGTCGGCGCCACCGCGGGCGGGAGCCTGCGCGTCCAGCTGCGGGTCGTGGCGGCCTCCCCGCCGTTCCGCACGCTGCTCACCGTCTTCGTCCTCCAGGCCCTCGCGACCGGCGCGATGCTGGCGGGGGTCGACTACGTGGCCCGCGTCCTCCTCGGCGGGGGCGCCGCGTCGACGGTGCTCTTCGTCTGCTTCGTCGCCCCGGCCCTTCTCGTCACGCCGCTCTGGCAGCGGCTGGGCGAGGCGCGCGGCAAGCGAACGGGCTTCGTCCTCGGCTCGGTGCTGCTGGCGGTCGGCGCCCTCTCGACCCTCCTGGCGGTGCGTGCGGGCCTCGCGGCGACGGCCGTGAGCGTGGCCCTCGTCGGCGTCGGGTACGCCGCGTGCCAGATGTTCCCGCTCGCGATGCTCCCCGACGTCGCCGCGGCCGACACCGCAGCGACCGGAGAGGCGCGCGCCGGCGCCTACACCGGTGTCTGGACCGCCGGGGAGACGGCCGGGCTCGCCCTCGGACCTCTCCTGTACGCGGGGATCCTGGCCGTCGGCGGTTACGTCTCCTCGACGGACTCCGCTGCGGTGCAACCCGAATCGGCGCGCACGGCCATCCTCATCGGGTTCACCGTCGTGCCCGCGGTGCTCGTCGCCGTGTCCCTCGTCGTCCTGCGCCGCTACCACCTCGCCGAGGAGGACGCCCGATGACGACGACCCCCGCCGGTCCCTCCGGTCCCTCCGGTCCTTCCGGTCCCGCCGATCCAGCCGGCCCCGCCGGTCCAGCCGGCCCCGCCGGCCCTGCCGGAGCCGCCGATCCCGCGGCCCATGCCGCCGCGATGTCGGCCGAGGAGGTCCGGGCAACCCTCGAGGCGCTGCGGGCCACCGACCTCCCCGTCCACGGCGGCCGCACCCTCGCGTACGTCTACGACTCCGGCCTCGCCGACGCCGACGCCCTCGGCCTCGAGGCCCTCGCGATGTTCGCCGGCGCCAACGGGCTCGACCCCACGGCGTTCCCGAGCCTGCTGCGGATGGAGAACGACCTCGTCGCGTCCGCGGGCCGGCTGCTCGACGCCCCGGAGGGCTTCGTCGGCTCGGCCACCTCCGGCGGCACCGAGTCGATCCTCCTCGCGGTCCTCGCCGCCCGGGAGGGAGCGCCACACGTCGCGAGCCCGAGCATGGTCCTGCCGACGAGCGCGCACGCGGCCTTCCTCAAGGCGGCGAAGTACCTCGGCGTGCGTCCCGTCCTCGTCGACGTCGACCCCACGACGCTGCGGGCCGACCCCGCCGCGACGGCCGCGGCGATCGACGAGAGCACCATCCTCGTCGTGGCCTCGGCCCCCTCGTACGCGCACGGCGTCGTCGACCCGGTGGCCGAGCTGGCCGCCCTCGCCGCCGAGCGTGGCGTCCGCTGCCACGTCGACGCCTGCATCGGCGGCTGGGTCCTCCCGCACCTGGGGCACCCCGCGCCGTGGACCTTCGCGGTCGAGGGCGTCACGAGCATCAGCGTCGACCTCCACAAGTACGCCTACACGAGCAAGGGCGTGTCGCTCCTCCTCCACCGCAGCGCGGAGCTCCGCCGCGGCCACCTCTTCGCCTCCGCCGACTGGCCCGGCTACACGATGCTCAACGCGACGATGCAGTCGACCCGCTCGGGTGGGCCGCTCGCCGCGGCCTGGGCGGTGACCCGCACCATCGGCGAGGCCGGCTACGTCCGGCTCGCCACCGAGGCGCGCGAGGCGACCGTGGCGATCGCGCGCGGGGTCGCCGCGGTCGACGGCCTCGACGTCCTCGTCGAGCCCGACTCGACGCTGCTCGCCCTCGTCGCCGACGAGACGTGCGACGTCTTCACGATCGCCGACGAGATGCTCGCGCGCGGCTGGTTCACCCAGCCGCAGATGGCCTTCCGCGACGTCCCGCCGACCCTGCACCTCACCCTCTCGGCGGCCACGGCGCCATCCGTCCCCGAATTCCTCCAGGCCCTCGTCGACGCCACGGCCGCGGCCCGCGCGGCCGGGCCCGTGGCGGTCGACCCCGCCCTTGCCGGCTTCGTGGCCGCCATCGACCCGGCGACCCTCGACGAGGCGGGATTCGCCGGGCTCCTGTCCGCCGCCGGCCTCGCGGGGGACGACGGGTCGCTCTCCCTCCCCGAGCGGATGGCCCCGGTCAACGCCCTCCTCGACGCCTGCCCACCGGCACTGCGCGAGGCGCTCCTCCTCGGGGTCCTCGACCGGCTGTCGCGACCCACGCCCTCCTGAGGGCGTCCCTCGTCGACCGGTTGCCGTCTCGCACGACGCCGTGTTGGGTGGGGACGACGTTGTCGCACCCGCCGGAAGGACGCCGATGACCGCCACCGTGGACCCGACCCTCTCCCACGCGGTCGGGCCGACCGAGCCCGCCCTCCTCGAGCAGACGATCGGCGGCTGCCTCGACAGCACGGTCGAGCGCTTCGGTGGGCGTGACGCCCTCGTCGACCGCGGTTCGGGCGTCCGCTACACGTGGGCCGAGCTCGGGGAGGCCGTCGACCGCCTCGCTCGCGGGTTCCTGGCCTCGGGGGTCGAGAAGGGTGACCGGGTCGGCATCTGGGCGCCGAACTGCCACGAGTGGGTGCTGGTCCAGCTCGCCACGGCCAAGGTCGGGGCCGTCCTCGTCACGATCAACCCGGCGTACCGCACGCACGAGCTGACCTACGTGCTGCGTCAGGCGGGCATCTCGGTGCTCGTCACGGCTGCGTCCTTCAAGGGGTCCGACTACGTCGCGATGGTCGAGGCGTCGCGGGGCGAGTGCCCGGCGTTGGGACACGTCGTCGTCATCGGGCAGTCCTCGTGGGACGACCTCGTCTCGCGTGCCGACGAGGCCAGTCCTGAGCGGCTGACGATGGTCCAGCACGAGCTCGAGCCCGACGACGCCATCAACATCCAGTACACCTCGGGGACAACGGGTTTCCCCAAGGGGGCGACCCTCTCGCACCGCAACATCCTCAACAACGGCTACTTCGTCGGCGAGCTGTGCCGCTACACGGAGGCGGACCGGATCTGCATCCCCGTGCCCTTCTACCACTGCTTCGGGATGGTGATGGGCAACCTCGCGGCGCTGACCCACGGGGCCTGCATGGTGATCCCCGCTGCGGGCTTCGACCCGGCGCTGACCCTCCGGGCGGTGAGCGAGGAGCAGTGCACTTCGCTCTACGGCGTCCCGACGATGTTCATCGCGGAATGGGCTCTGCCCGAACACGACTCGTACGACCTGTCGAGCGTGCGCACCGGGATCATGGCCGGCTCACCGTGCCCCGCCTCGATGATGACCCAGCTCATCGAGGCGGGGATCGAGGAGGTGACGATCTGCTACGGGATGACCGAGACCTCTCCGGTGTCGACACAGACCCGCACCGACGACACCTTCGACCAGAAGGTCAACACCGTCGGCGCCGTCCACCCGCACCTCGAGGTCAAGGTGGTCGACCCGCTGTCCGGCGAGACCCTCCCGCGAGGGGAGCCGGGGGAGCTGTGCACCTCCGGGTACTCCGTGATGCTCGGGTACTGGGAGGAGCCGGAGAAGACGGCCGAGGTCCTCGTGGACGGCTGGATGCACACCGGGGACATCGCGGTCATGGACGACGACGGCTACCTCCGGGTCACCGGCCGGATCAAGGACATGGTCATCCGCGGCGGCGAGAACATCTACCCGCGCGAGATCGAGGAGTTCCTCCTCACCCATCCCGACGTCCTCGACGCCCAGGTGATCGGCGTCCCCGACGAGCGGTACGGCGAGGAGCTGTGTGCGTGGATCCGGATGAAGGACGGCGCGGCGCCGCTGACGGCCGAGGCGGTGCGCGAGTTCGCCACCGGGAGGCTCGCGCACTACAAGATCCCGCGCTACGTCCGGGTCGTCGAGGAGTTCCCGATGACGGTGACGGGCAAGGTCCGCAAGGTCGAGATGCGCCGCACGACGGTGGCCGACCTGGGCCTCTGACCTGCGGGTCGGTGGCCCGCGGACGGGCCCGCGCGGTGCCGCGTCCCTCACGTCCACGGGAGCGGGGCGTCGGAGTAGGTTGAGCCCCGACGTGAGCCCACCGGGCACCGCCGATGCGACAGGAACTCCGTGATGACGACCACCCAGCTCCTCCTTCTCCTCCTCCTCGTGATCGTCGTGGTCATCGCGGTCGTGTGGCTGATGCGCCGCGGCGCGGGCCAGAAGGCGGCGGCGCGGGTGGAGGCCGAGGAGATCCGAGGTCGGGCCCAGGAGGTCGGCGCCTCCCTCCCCGGACAGCAGGCGTTCGCCGAGCAGGCGGAGGAGCGGGCTGCCGTCGCGCGGGCCGAGGCCGAGCAGCGTGCCGCCGAGGCGGCCCGCCTCGAGGAGGAGGCGAACGCCCACCGGGCCGCCGCCGCCGAGACCCAGCGCGAGTACGAGACGCAGATGCGCCGGGCCGACGACGTCGACCCCGACGTCAAGGAGTCGTCCTTCGCCCCCGTGCCGGCCGAGGAGCCGGACGCCGAGCCGGCCGCCGCGACGGCTGAGCGCTCCACCGACGGCGAGGATGGGGCGCCGGCCGCCGCGGCCGACACCTCGCCGACGGCGGGGTCCGAGGACGAGGCGCTGCCGACCCGCGCGGAGCGTCGGGCCGCGCGCGAGCAGGCGGAGTCGGAGGAGTCGTCCTCGCCGGTCCCCGCCGTCACCGGGGCCGCCGTCGCCGGTGCCGCCGCCGCTGGTGCCTCGTCGTGGGGCGACCGTGACCGCGAGCAGGGCGGCGATGCGGACGCCGACAGCGAGCGGGTGGCGAGCGCGACCGACTACCGCGACGACGTGTCGCCCGAGGGCCGGCGCCCGGCGGACGTTTCGACAGCGGCCGGTACGGGTACGGCGGCGGGTATGAGCGATGAGACCCGCCGGCAGGACCACACCGACACCGACCTCTCGCGAGACGTCGAGTCGCCGAGCGGCGAGTGGGGCGGCCCGCCCCGCGACGAGCAGGGCGACCTCGGGGGCGACGAGACCACCACGGCCTCCCGGGCCGCCGCCGACGGCGACGCGAACGACGCGGACGACGACTCGGTCGCCGCCGGCGACGCGGGTGCGGCGACCCACGACGGCGACGCGGGTGCGGCCACCCACGACGGCGACGCGCCGCCGACGATCATCGGGGACGTCGAGGAGTTCGCCTCCACCGAGCCGCTGCTCACCGAGGACCAGACCCCGCCGGTCCAGCCGGAGGCCGACGGCGGGGCCGACAGCTCTCACGACCACGACCGTGACGAACCGACGAGCGAGGCGCGTGACGACGTCGCGACGGCCGACAGCTCGGATGGCGACGCCGCGGCTGTCGACCACCAGTCGACCCCCACGGCGACCGCCGACGATGACATCTCGACCGCCGCGAGCGACTCGACCGACTCCGCCGAGTCGACCCACTCGGGTGACCGGGCGCAGGAGCCGACGATCATCGGTGACATCGAGGACTTCGCCTCCACCGAGCCGCTGCTCACCGGGGACCAGACCGCCCCGGTCGAGTCCGAGGTCTCGGCGACCGAGGCCACCCACGGCTCGCACGACGCCGGCTCGCACGAGGCCGACTCCTCCGAAGCCTCCGACGCCTCTGATGTCTCGACCGGCACGGACGCGCACGACGCCGACGGTCCGACGGACACGCCGGACGCCCACGGCGACACCGACGAGCACGTGACCGCCGAGACCGGCGCCGCGGTCGCGACGTCCTCCGACGTCACGGACGGCACCGACGAGCACACCGAGGGCTCCTCCGAGGAGCGCTTCGACCCCACCCCGACCCGCGACTGGGCGGCCGACGAGGGCGAGCTGCTCGAGGAGAACCGCGAGCGCGGAGCGGCCCTCGAGGAGGACCGCGCCGGCCTCGCCGCCGACGAGTCGGACGCCACCGACGGCGCCGTCACCACCACCGACGACGGCACCACCGACGACGGCACCACTGACGGCAACGCAGACGGTGACACCGACGCCCTCCCCGCGCAGACCGACGAGGGAACCAGGGGGAAGGCCGCGCGCCGCATCTCCGAGTTCCACGAGCTGCGCGACGGCGGCTACGGCGTCGGCTCGGCCGCCACCCTCGACGACGGCGCCCAGCCGCTCGACCACCCCATCGCGGGGTACCGCGACACGATGACCTTCCGGTCGCCGGGCGACGAGGGCTACGACGACGCCCAGCCCGACGTGTGGTTCTACGACCAGGACGCCGCCGAGCGCAGCGGCTTCAGCCGCTCCGAGGTCTGAGCACCGGACCGCGTCGCACCGACCACCGACCACCGACGACGTCGGGGGCCCGCCGTCGTCGCGAACGCCGTCGCTCCGTCCACGTGGAGGGAGCCACGCGCCGGGTCCACTCCCAGGGATGGGTCGAGCCGCTAGGTTCGACCCATCCCTGTGTCGTCGAGAGGATCGTCTGTGCGCATCGGAGTACCCAAGGAGTCGCTCCCGGGTGAGACCCGGGTGGCCGCGACCCCCAAGACCGTCGAGCAGCTCCGCGCGCTCGGGTACGCCGTCTTCGTCGAGTCCGGAGCGGGTGCCGCCGCGAGCTTCGCCGACGCCGCCTACGTCCACGCCGGTGCCGACGTCATCGACGCCGCCGTCTGGAACGCCGACGTCCTGCTGAAGATCAACGCCCCCACCGACGCGGAGCTCGGGCTGCTGCGCCCCGGCCAGGTCGTCGTCTCGCTCATCTCGCCCGCCCTCAACCCGCAGCTCGTCGACGCGCTCGCCGCCCGGGGGGTGACGGCGCTCGCGATGGACGCCGTCCCCCGGATCAGCCGCGCGCAGTCGCTCGACGTCCTGTCGTCGATGGCGAACATCGGCGGCTACCGCGCGGTCGTCGAGGCCGCCCACGAGTTCGGGTCGTTCTTCACCGGTCAGGTCACGGCGGCGGGCAAGGTCCCGCCCGCGAAGGTCCTCGTCGTCGGCGCCGGGGTCGCCGGCCTCGCCGCCATCGGCACCGCCCGCTCGCTCGGCGCCATCGTCCGCGCCTTCGACGCCCGACCCGAGGTCGCCGAGCAGGTCGAGTCGATGGGGGCCGACTTCCTCCGCATCGACGTCGAGGAGACCGGCCCGAGCGCCGACGGCTACGCGAAGGAGACGAGCGCCGACTTCGACGCCAAGGCCGCCGCGATGTACGCCGAGCAGGCCGCCGACGTCGACATCGTCATCACCACGGCCCTGATCCCCGGACGGCCCGCGCCGCGCCTGTTCACCGAGGCGATGGTGGCCTCGATGAAGTCGGGCACGGTCGTCGTCGACATGGCCGCGGCCAACGGCGGCAACGTCGCCGGGAGCGTCGCCGGCCGGAAGGTCGTCACCGACAACGGCGTGACGATCCTCGGCTACACCGACCTGCCGGGCCGCCTCCCCACCCAGGCGAGCCAGCTCTTCGGCACCAACCTCGTCAACCTCCTCAAGCTGCTGACACCGGAGAAGGACGGAGAGCTCGTCCTCGACCTCGACGACGTCGTGCAGCGGGGGATGACCGTCGTCCGCGAGGGCGAGGTGCTCTGGCCGCCGCCGCCGGTCCAGGTCTCCGCGGCCGCGCCGGCCGCCACGGCCGTGGTGCCCGCCGCTCCGCCGCCCCCACCCCGAGAGCCGTGGCTCACCCCCGTGCGCAAGGCCGGGCTGGCCGTGGGCGTCGGCCTGCTCTTCCTCCTCGTGTCCGCGTTCGCGCCCGAGCCGTTCCTCGGCCACTTCATGGTCTTCATGCTCTCGGTCGTCGTCGGCTTCTACGTCATCGGCAACGTCCACCACGCCCTGCACACGCCGCTGATGTCGGTGACCAACGCCATCAGCGGGATCATCGTCGTCGGCGCCCTGCTCCAGGTCGGCCACGGGTCGGTCGCGGTGTCGGTGCTGGCGTTCGTCGCGATCCTCGTCGCCAGCATCAACGTCTTCGGTGGCTTCCGGGTCACCGCCCGGATGCTCCAGATGTTCCGGCGCGAGGGAGCGACCCGATGACCCTCTCGCTCACCCTCGTCCAGGGGGCCTACATCGTCGCGGGCCTGCTCTTCATCCTCGCGCTCGCGGGGCTGTCACGACACGAGACCGCCCGCGGTGGCAACCGCTTCGGCATCATCGGCATGGCCATCGCACTCGTCGTCACGGTGCTCGCCGCGACCGGCGGCGTCGACGCCGCACCACTCGGCGCGGGTGGTGCCGACCGCGAGGGGTCGGGCTGGGTCGGCCTCCTGCTCGTCGTCGTCGCGATGGGGATCGGGGCCGTCATCGGGCTCGACCGCGCGAAGAAGGTCGAGATGACCGGCATGCCCGAGCTCATCGCGATGCTGCACAGCTTCGTCGGGCTCGCGGCCGTCCTCGTCGGCTGGAACTCCTCGTACGAGGAGACGCAGTATCCCGCGATCCACGACGTCGAGGTGATGGTCGGCGTCTTCATCGGCGCGGTGACCTTCACCGGGTCGATCGTCGCCTTCCTCAAGCTGTCGGCGCGGATCAAGAGCTCTCCGCTGATGCTGCCGTTCCGCAACTGGATCAACCTCGGCGCCATCGTCGCGTTCGTCGTCCTCACCCTCGTCTACGTCCTCCTGCCGGCCGACTCGGTGGCCCTGCGCGCGAGCATCCTCGGGCTCGTGACGGTCATCGCGCTGGCGCTGGGCTGGCACCTCGTCGCCTCGATCGGCGGCGGCGACATGCCGGTCGTCGTGTCGATGCTCAACAGCTACTCCGGATGGGCGGCGGCCGCGGCCGGCTTCCTCCTCGGCAACGACCTGCTCATCATCACCGGCGCGCTCGTCGGTTCCTCTGGTGCCTACCTGTCCTACATCATGTGCCGCGCCATGAACCGGTCCTTCTTCTCCGTCATCGCCGGTGGCTTCGGGGTCGAGGGAGGCACCGTCTCCGACGAGGTCGACTACGGCGAGCACCGCGAGATCACCGCCGAGGGCGCCGCCGAGCTGCTCACGAGCGCCCGCTCGGTCGTCATCACGCCGGGCTACGGGATGGCCGTGGCGCAGGCTCAGTACCCGGTCGCCGAGCTGACGCGTCAGCTGCGCGAGCGCGGGGTCGACGTGACGTTCGCGATCCACCCGGTCGCCGGGCGCCTGCCGGGCCACATGAACGTCCTGCTCGCCGAGGCGCACGTGCCCTACGACATCGTCCTCGAGATGGACGAGGTCAACGACGACCTCAAGGACGTCGACGTCGTCCTCGTCATCGGCGCGAACGACACGGTCAACCCCGCCGCGTCCGAGGACCCCACGTCGCCGATCGCCGGGATGCCGGTGATCCGGGTGTGGGAGGCGGGCCACGTCATCGTCTTCAAGCGCTCGATGGCGACCGGGTACGCCGGCGTGCAGAACCCGCTGTTCTTCCGGGAGAACTCGCAGATGCTCTTCGGCGACGCGAAGGACCGGGTCGAGGACATCATCCGCGCCCTCTGACCGCTGCTCGTCAGGCGCGGGTCTCGCGCCAGACGCGCCGGCCGGTCAGGACGATGCCGACGAGGACGGCGCCGAGCGCCACCGGCGACACCGGCGTGCCGAAGGACCCGGGGTCGGCGAGCAGCACGCTGGCGAGGACCGCGAGCGACATCGCCGGCCCCAGGAGGACGAGCCACGCCTTGGTGCGGCCGGCGAGGTCGGGTCCGAGGAGGGCGACGACGACGGCGACGAGCCAGGGGACGAAGGTCGACAGGAGGAGGGCGAGCGCCTCCGAGGGATGTGGACCGAGGAACATCCCGCCCGTCTCCGCCGAGATGGCCCCTCGGGCCGCCTGCACCTCGACGCCCACCCTCGCGACGATGGCCGTCGTGGTGGTGAGGGCGAGGAGGGCGAGCGAGGCCAGGCCCGCGACCCGAGCGCGCAGGGGGTGCCGGATGGCGGGGACGGCTCCCGGGCGGGCGTACCGGTCGCCGGGCGGAATGTCGGCCCGGGCGGCGGCCGCGACCCGCTCGGGCGGGCCGAGGCGCAGCAGCGCGGCGTCGAGGGCGGCAGGGTCGTCGGAGTGCTCGGCGAGGGTCGCGTCGAGGTGCTCTCGGACGCCGGCGAGGACGTCGTCGCGCTCGTCCGGCGGCAGGTCGACGAGCATCCGCGCGAGGTCGTCGAGGTAGCCGGTGACGCGCGTCGCGGCGCCGGCCGGCGAGGGCCGGTGGGTCGTCATCGGCCGACCTCCCGCCAGGCGCGCGCCGCGAGGACGAGGGTCGCGACGGCCACGGGGACGGCTGCGACCGCCGACACCACGGCGCTGACGGTGCGCGGTTCCATCCAGAACGCTCCTGCGAGGACGACGACGCCGGCCAGCGGTCCGAGCAGGGTCAGCCCGAGGCGGGTGGCGGGCGTGAGCCCCCGGGCCAGGAGGACGCAGACGACGCCGGCGAGCCAGGGTGTGCTCATCCCGAGCAGGAGGAAGAAGGGCAGGAAGACGAACATCCCCATCCGGTCGGGGGCGACGACCGTCTGGCCCCGGTCGGCCGCCATGGCCAGCGTGGGGACGAGAACCGACAGGGCCACGACGACGGCGCCGACCCTCGCCAGGCCCGGGGTGGGTGCCTGCGACGGCGCCGGTGGTGCGGACCATGCCGTCGCCACCGGGGGCGGGGCATCGGACCGGGCGGCGGCGGCGACGCGCTCGGGGGGCCCGAGGCGGAGGAGGGCCGCATCGACGGCGCCCGGGTCGTCGGGGTGCTCGGCGAGGGTGGCGTCGAGGTGCTCGCGCACGCCGGCGATGACGTCGTCACGGGTCGACGGGTCGAGGTCGGTCGTGAGGCGGGCCAGCGTGTCGAGGTAGCTGCTGATGCGGGTGTCCGAGCTGTTCACGGGTGTCCCCCCTGGAGTGTGGCGTCGACGGCGTCGCGGAAGGTCTTCCACGTCCGTTGGAAGCTGGCGAGGGCGGTGCGGCCCTCGGCGGTGAGCGAGTAGTAGCGGCGCGGCGGTCCGGAGGTCGACTCCGCCCACGTCGTCTCGACGAGCCCCTGCTTCCGGAGCCGGGCGAGCAGCGGGTAGAGCGTCCCCTCGCCGGCGAGGAGCACCCCGTCGTCCCCGAGCCGGCGGGCGATGTCGAGGCCGTACCGCGCCTCGCTCTCGAGCAGCGCGAGGACGCAGTGCTCGAGGGCTCCCCTTCGCAGGTGCGGCAGGATGGCGCTGTCGCCGGGTTCCATGCGTCACAAGGTACTGGCAGTCAGTGGCGCAGACAACCCTTTCTGCCGCGTGTGCTCAGGTGGCTGCTCCCGCGACCACGTGAGCACACGCGACGGGGGCTCTTCGCGGCGTGTGCTCAGGTGGCTGCTCCCGCGACCACGTGAGCACACGCGACGAGCGCGGACGGCGGGGAGGGCGGCCTCCGGGGCGCCGGTAGGCTGCCCGGCGTGAGCGAGCCGAGCAAGCCGACCTCCATCACCTACGCCTCCGCCGGCGTCGACGTCGAGGCCGGTGACAAGGCCGTCGAGCTGATGAAGGCCAGCGTCCGCCGGGCGACGCGGCCCGAGGTGCTGGGCGGGCTGGGCGGCTTCGCCGGGATGTTCGACGCCAGTGCGATCGCCCGGATGGTGCGCCCCGTCCTCGCGACGAGCACCGACGGCGTCGGCACCAAGGTCGCCATCGCGCAGGCCCTCGACCGGCACGACACCATCGGCTTCGACCTCGTCGGGATGGTCGTCGACGACATCGTCGTCTGCGGCGCCGAGCCCCTCTTCATGACCGACTACATCGCGACGGGCAAGGTCGTCCCTGAGCGGATCGCCGCCATCGTCTCGGGCATCGCGCAGGCGTGCGAGCAGGCGCGGGTCGCCCTCGTCGGCGGCGAGACGGCCGAGCACCCCGGCCTCCTCGATCCCGACGAGTACGACGTCGCGGGCGCGGCCACCGGGGTCGTCGAGTACGCCGACGTCCTCGGTCCGCAGCGCGTCGTCCCCGGCGACGTCGTCCTCGGGCTCGCGAGCAGCGGGCTGCACTCCAACGGCTACTCCCTCGTCCGCCGCGTCGTCGCCCACGCCGGGTGGGAGCTCGACCGGCACGTCGACGAGTTCGGCCGCACCCTCGGCGAGGAGCTCCTCGAGCCGACGCGGGTCTACTCCGCCGACCTGCTCGACCTCGTCCGCCTCGACGGCGTCGACGTCCACTCGCTCTCGCACGTCACCGGGGGAGGTCTCGCGGCCAACCTCGCCCGCGTCCTCCCGCCGCACGTCCACGCCCGCCTCGACCGCTCGACGTGGACCCCGCCGCCCGTCTTCTCGACCGTCGGAGCCCTCGGGGGCGTCCCGAGGTCCGACCTCGAGCGCACCCTCAACATGGGCGTCGGGTTCGTCGCCGTCCTGCCCCCCACCGCGGTCGACGCCGCCGTCGCGCACCTGGCGCAGCGCGGCATCGGCGCGTGGGTCATGGGCGAGGTTCACGAGGCCGCCACGGCCCCCGTCGTGGACGGCGTCGAGGTCGTCCGCGGTGCCAAGGGCGTCGATGGCGGCGCCGTCCAGGTCGTCGGCGACCACCCCTCGGCCTGACCACCCGCCGCCCCCGACTTCTTGCCCAGAACCCACGCCGGACCGCCGTCCGAGCGTGGGTTCTGGGCAAGAAGTCGCGGTGGGGGGCAGCCGCGGATGGAGGTGACGCGCGCGGGGGGTGGACGGGCGAGCTGGCCCTCACCGGGCGGACGGCCGGTTCCGACCCTCCGTACGGCTGACTGAGTACGCGAACCCATGACACGGACGGTCGCGGCCGCCATCCTCGGAGCGTGTCCACCGCCGACGTCCCTCCCGTCCACCCCGGCCTCCCGCAGGTCGCGGGGACCGTGCCCGGCTCCCTCGATGACGCCGCGGTCGCGCACCGGCTGCACACGGCCCAGCGCTGGGCGGCCGGCGTCCTCGCCCTGGCGACGCTCGTCCTCGTCGGCTACCTCGCCCTCGTCGCCGCAGCGGTCGGCCTGGCGGCCTGGGTGCTCGGCGTCGTCCGACCCGGCACGGGGTCGTTCGACCTCTCCGCGCTCGTCGTGGACGCCCTGCCCGCGCTCCTCGTCGGCTGGTGCACGGCGCTGGCCACGACGACCGTCCTGGCTCGTGGCGTTTCGATGGGCGCCCGGGTCGCCGGCGTGACGTCGGCCGCGGTCGGCATCGTCCTCGGGGCCCTCGTCCTGCGGATGTCCGGCCTGCTCTGAGGCCCCGCCCCCACCGTCCGCTCAGGCGATGGTGACCTGCGGTCCGTAGAGCGCCATCGCCGCGAGGGCCCGCACGTGGTTCTCGACGGTCGAGCCGGCACAGCCCGCGCCCACGACCCGCAGGGTCGCCCCGGCGTCGGCGGCCGGGAGCACGGTCGACAGGACGCAGCAGTCGGTGGAGACGCCGGTGACCGTGAGGTGGGCGTCGTCGCCGACGACGTCGCGCAGCACCGACCACTTGCCGAAGGTCCCCGCGGTCACGACGTGGACGGCGGCGTGGGCCAGCTCGGGCACGACGGCGTAGAGCGGGTCGTCGTCGCCGACGAGGGCGAACGGCCAGTCGTCGTAGTACGGACCCCACGAGCCACCGAGGGAGGGGTCGGCGACGAAGCGGGTCACGACGGTCCGCTCCGGCCCGTACGCCCGCGCGAGCGTCGCGACGTGCGGTACGGTCGCGGCCCACATCGGCGAGCCCCACGGCGAGGTGTCGGGGTCGGCGAAGACGACCTGGGGGTCGACGACGACGAGCCAGCCGCCCTCGACGATCTCCGGCACTGCAGCCCCTCCCCGCACCGCAGACGCCTCGCGCCCCTCAGGCGACGTGCGCCCGTCGCTCGCCCTCGTGCCGCTGGCCTCGCTCACCGGGTGGGGACCTTCTCGGCCGCGGCGCGCTCGCCGTCCTCGGACTCCTGACGCTGCACGGTGCCCCGGCGGGCGACCCAGCTGACGAGGAAGCCGATCGCGAAGGCGAGGAGCACCCCGATGTTGGAGTACGGCCACGAGCCGTCCCAGTACGGGCCGGCGGGGTCGTCGACGTAGGTGCCGAGGCCCAGCGGCTCGAGGAGGTAGCCCTGCCAGTTGTTCCACGCGGCGTCGGAGGCGAAGTTGTTGACGACCAGGCCCCACCCGACGAGCGACGCCACGACCATCGTCGCGATGGAGGTCCAGTCCCACGCTCCGTAGCGGCTGCGGGCGTCGAAGAGGGCGTCGGCGCCGCCGAGGCCCCAGTCGTAGTCCTTGCGGCGCAGCGCGAGGTCGGCGATGAAGATGCCGGCCCAGGCCGCGAGCGGGACGCCGAGCGTGATGAGGAAACTCTGGAAGGGGCCGAGGAAGTCCTGCGCGACGAAGACGACGAAGAACGTGCCGAGCGTGAGGATGACGCCGTCGACGAGGGCCGCCGCGGGGCGGGGGATGCGCACCCCGAGCGAGAGCAGGGTCAGCCCCGAGGAGTAGATGCCGAGGACCGCGCCCGACACGAGCGAGAGGATGACGGCGACGAGGAAGGGCACGAGGAACCAGGTCGGCAGGATGGTCGCGAGGGTGCCGATGGGGTCGGCGGGGATGCCCTCGAGGATCGCGGGGTCGGAGGCCGCGAGGGCGAGGCCGAAGAGGACGAGGAGGACCGGCGCGACGGCACCGCCGAACGCGTTCCAGAAGACGATGGCCCCGCCGGGTGCGGTGCGCTTCTGGTAGCGCGACCAGTCGGCGGCGATGTTGATCCAGCCGAGGCCGAAGCCCGTCATCAGCATGACGAAGGCCCCCACGACCGCCCCGGGGGGACCGGAGGGCAGCGCCGCCACGGCCGACCAGTCGATCTTCCCGGCGGCCACGACGACGAACAGGATCGTGACGATCCCCGTGAGCCAGGTGAGGACCGACTGCATCCGCATGATGATGTGGTAGCCGGCGACCGACGCGCTGACGATGAGCAGCGCGACGACGACGGCGGCGGCGACCTTGGTCGTCGTGCCCCCGCCCCAGCCGAGCTGCTCGAAGATCGTGGACGTCGCGAGGACGGCGAGGATCGCGAGGAAGGTCTCCCAGCCGATGGAGGTCAGCCACGAGATGACACCGGGGACCTTCTGCCCGGTGACCCCGAAGGAGGCGCGCGAGAGGATCATCGTCGGCGCCGAGCCGCGCTTGCCGCCGATGGCGACGAGGCCGCACAGGACGAACGACACGACGATGCCGACCACCGTGACGAGCGCGCCCTGCCACACCGAGATCCCGAAGCCGAGGACGAACGCGGCGTAGGAGATGCCGAAGACCGACACGTTGGCGGCGAACCACGGCCAGAACAGGTCCTTGGGGGAGGCCGTCCGCTCGGCCTCGTCGATGATCTCGATGCCCGTGGTCTCGACCCCGAGGCGCTGTGTGGCGGCGACCGTCGTCTCAGTCATGGGCCGAGCATAGGACCGCACGGCGACGGCGGACCCGCAGGTCACCTGTGGGTCGGCTCAGCAGGTCGGCGCGGTGGGCCACCTCGTCGTCGGCGCAGCCGTCAGGGCAGCGCGGCACTCCTCGGCGGGTGCAGGCCGCGGTCCCCGCACCGGAGTGCGGGTCACACGTCAGACGCGGGTCAGGTCGGCGTCAACGCCGACCGGAGGACCACTGACCGTAGTCGTCCTCGTCCTCCGGCTCGCGGGCGTCGCTCGTGGAGCGGCCCCCGTCGCCGGGCCCGTGCAGTTCTCGCTCAAGCGCGGAGAGGTCGGTGTCCGGGCTGTAGTACTTCAGCTCGCGAGCGACCTTCGTCTGCTTGGCCTTGGCTCGGCCGCGCCCCATGGCGTGACCCCCTCGTGCGTCTGCCGGGGCGACATCGCGAGAGGGACGGCCCCGTTGCTGAGGTCATCCCACGTCGCGGAGCGGTCCCGGGAATCGTGTATGTGTCGTGACGCCAACGGTACATGAGTGGAGCCTGTCCGGCGACGCCGTCCCGGACAACGGTGCCCCGGCGCGCCGTGTTCCCGATGGCGGGGTCAGCCCTCCCGGGCCCCGACCGGGTCGCCCGGGAGCCACGGGCGCTGCCGACCGGCCGCGATCCGGCGCTCGGCGAGGCGGTCGGCGGCCACCGCGGGGCTCACGTCGTGGGCGTCGGCCTCGCGCAGGACCTCGAGGGTGTGGTCGAAGATCCGGGTCGTCGTGGCCCGGGCGCGCTCCATGTCGAACCCCTGGAGCTCGTCGCTCACCTGGATGACGCCGCCCGCGTTGACGAGGAAGTCCGGGGCGTAGGTGATGCCGCGGCCGCGCATCCGGTCGGCCGTGCGGCCGGGGGAGTCGGCGGGGAGCTGGTTGTTCGCGCCGCCGCACACGATGCTCACCCGCAGCGCCTCGACGGTGTCGTCGTCGAGGGCGCCGCCGAGGGCGTTGGGGCTGTAGACGTCGAGGTCCTCGCGGGCCAGCGCCCAGGCGTCGTCGACGGCACGCACCCCCGGCCTCGCCGTGAGGAGCGAGCGGACGGCGTCGTCGGAGACGTCGGTGACGACGACCTCGGCGCCGTCGTCGAGGAGGTGCTCGGTCAGCCGCCGGCCGACCTTGCCGACCCCCGCGACGCCGACCCTGCGCCCCGCCAACGTCGGCTCGCCCCACACGTGCTGCGCGGCCGCCCTCATCCCCTGGAAGACGCCCCACGCGGTGAGGACGGAGGAGTCGCCCGCGCCGCCGTGTTCCGGGGAGCGCCCGGTGGCCCAGCGGGTCTGCTCGCCGACGACGTCCATGTCGGCGACGTAGGTCCCGACGTCGCACGCCGTGACGTACCGGCCCCCGAGGGTCTCGACGAAGCGTCCGTAGGCCCGCAGCAGCTCGGGGGTCTTGTCGCGGGTGGGGTCGCCGACGATGACGGCCTTGCCGCCGCCGTGGTCGAGCCCGGCGAGGGCGTTCTTGCTCGACATCGCCCGCGACAGGCGCAGGACGTCGGAGAGGGCCTGGTCCATCGACAGGTACGGGTGGAAGCGCGTCCCGCCCAGGGCGGGCCCGAGGGCGGTGTCGTGCAGGGCGATGACGGCGCGCAGCCCGGTGTCCGGGTCGCTGCAGAAGACGACCTGCTCGTGGCCGGTGAGGTCGATGAGGTCGGTGGCCATGCCACCACGCTAGCCCTCGGCTCAGCCGACGGACACGGTGCCCGCGAGCCCCACGACGAGGTTGATCGTCGCCGCGACGACGACCGCGCCGAAGACGTACGACAGGAGGGTGTGGCGCAGCACGAGGCGCCGCACGGCCGGGGTGCGCAGGCCGGTGTCGGACACCTGGTAGGTCATGCCGAGGGTGAAGGACAGGTAGGCGAAGTCCGACAGGCACGGGTGCTCGGTGGGTCCGAAGTCGATGCAGCCCGGCTCGGTCACGAGGTAGTGCCGCGCGTACCGCAGCGTGTACACGGTGTGGACGGCCACCCAGCTCGACCCGACGGACGCCACGGCGAGGGCCGACTCGAACGCGCGCCCTCCGCCGTCCCCGACGAGCATGACGGCGATCGCCGCGAGGCTGGCGACCGACGCGAGGACGACGACGACGTCGGTCTCGGTCCGGCCTCCCTCGCCTCCCTCGAAGAGCCGGGCCGTCTCGGCGGCGTCGAGCCGGTGCGCGAAGCGCAGGACCGGCAGGGCGAAGGCGAGGGCGCCGACGACCCACCCGACGAGGAGGCGGGCGGGCAGGGTCGTCCCGGCGGGCATCGGCGCGACGACGGCCGCGACGACGAGGAGCACGCCGGCGAGGGCGAGGTGGATCCGGGGGCGGCGCACGCCCGCAACGCTAGACGGCCGGGGTGGGGGCGCGGTGTGTGCGACGCCACCGTCGGTGCCGCGGGGGTTCGGTGTGAGACTGAGGGCCGGAGTCATCCCGTCCCCTGAGGAGCGAGTCGTGCTGAGAGTCGGGTACAAGGCGTCGGCGGAGCAGTTCGCCCCCGCGGAGCTCGCGGGCTACGCGGTGCGGGCCGAGGAGCTCGGGCTCGACTCCGTGACGATCTCCGACCACTTCCAGCCGTGGCGCCTCGAGGGCGGCCACGCGCCGAGCTCCCTCGCCTGGATGCCGTGGGTGCTGGCCCGCACCGAGCGGGTGGTGGTGGGGACCTCGGTGCTGACGCCGACGTTCCGGTACAACCCCGCCGTGCTCGCGCAGACCTTCGCCACGATGGCCTGCCTCGCCCCGGGCCGCGTCGTGCTCGGCGTCGGGTCGGGCGAGGCGCTCAACGAGGTCGCCGTCGGGTCGGTGGGCGAGGGGGAGTGGCCGGAGTTCAAGGAGCGCTTCGGCCGCCTGCGCGAGTCGGTCCGGCTCATGCGCGAGCTGTGGACGCAGGACCGGGTGACGTTCGAGGGCGAGTGGTACCGCACCGAGGACGCCGCCGTGTACGACCGCCCCGACCAGCCGGTGCCCGTGTACGTCGCCGCCGGTGGCCCCATGGTGGCGCGCTACGCCGGGCGGGTGGCCGACGGCTTCATCTGCACCTCGGGCAAGGGCCGCGAGCTCTACGCCGACCAGCTCGTCCCGGCGGTCGACGAGGGGCTGGACAAGGCGGGGCGGGCGCACGACTCCATCGACCGGATGATCGAGGTCAAGGTGTCGTGGGACCCCGACCCCGACCAGGCCCTGGAGAACACGCGCTTCTGGGCGCCGCTGTCGCTCAGCGCCGAGCAGAAGCACTCGATCCACTCCCCGGCGGAGATGGAGGCGGCGGCCGACGAGCTGCCCATCGAGCAGGTCGCCAGGCGGTGGATCGTCGCCTCCGACCCGCAGGAGGTCGTCGAGGCGATGCGCGTCTACACCGACCTCGGCTTCGACCACCTCGTCGTCCACGGCCCCGGGCACGACCAGGAGCGCTTCCTCTCGACCTTCGCCGAGCAGGTCCTGCCGGGTCTGCGTGAGCTGACCCCCGCCCCGCGGTGAGCGACCTCGTGCCCGCGCGGGTGCCGGCCGCCCCGTCGCCGCTCCGGCTGCGCGGCCGGACCTTCGACGCGGCGAACCCCGCCGTCATGGCCATCGTGAACCGCACGCCGGACTCGTTCTGGGCGGGCAACCGGCACTCCGACCTCGACTCGGCCCTGCGGGCGCTCGACGAGGCCGTGGCCCTCGGCGCCGACCTCGTCGACGTCGGAGGGGTCCGGGCGGGGCAGGAGGGCGGTGAGGTCACGGCGCACGAGGAGCTCGATCGGGTCGTGCCGTTCCTGTCGATGGCGCGCCAGACCCACCCGGACCTCGTCCTCAGCCTCGACACGTGGCGTGCCGAGGTGGCCAGGGTCGCCGCGGCAGAGGCCGGCATCGACCTCGTCAACGACACCTGGCAGGGGGCCGATCCCGACCTCGTCCACGTCGCGGCCGAGGTCGGCGCCGGCTACGTCGTCTCGCACACCGGGGGGCTGCCGCCGCGGACCGACCCCGTGGGTGTCACCTACCTCCCGGAGCCGCTCGGGGTCGTCGACGACGCCCTCCGGGTCCTGCGGGAGGGGGCCGAGCGGGCCGTCGCGGCCGGGGTGGCGGCGGACCGGGTCCTCGTCGACCCGACCCTCGACTTCGGCAAGACGACCGCGCACTCGCTGACGCTGCTCCGGCACACCGAGGCCATCGTCGCGCTGGGGTTCCCTGTGCTGCAGGCGCTCTCGCGCAAGGACTTCATCGGCGAGACGCTCGACCTCCCCGCCGACGACCGCCTCGAGGGGACCCTCGCGGCGACGGCCGTCGCCGCCTGGCTGGGGGCCACGGTGTTCCGGGCCCACGACGTGCGGGCCACCCGCCGGGTCGTCGACATGGTGGCGTCCGTCCGCGGTGAGCGGCCCCCGGTGCTCAGCGTGCGCGGGGTGCCGACGTGACCCTGCCGACTGCGGTGGGCGGGGAGTCCGGGGCCCTCGCGGGCATCCGCGTCGTCGAGCTCGGGGGCATCGGGCCGGTGCCGTTCGCCGGGCTGGTCCTCGCCGAGCTCGGCGCCGACGTCGTGCGGGTCGACCGCCCGGGGGAGACCAACCCCCTCGTCCTCGCGGGCGGGCTGCGCCGGTCGCGCCCGAGCATCGCCGTCGACCTCAAGCACGACGACGGGCGCGCGGTGGTGCAGCGCCTCCTCGCCGACGCCGACGTCGTCCTCGAGGGGTGGCGGCCGGGGGTGGCCGAGCGGCTCGGGCTCGGTCCCGACGAGTGCCTCGCCCGCAACCCGCGCCTCGTCCACGCCCGGATGACGGGGTGGGGCCAGACCGGCCCCTGGTCCCAGCGGGCCGGGCACGACCTCACGTACGCCGCGGTGTCGGGATCCCTCCACGCCCTGGGGACGGCCGAGCGGCCGGTCGTGCCGGTGCCCCCGGTCGCCGACTTCGCCGGTGGCTCGATGTACCTCGTGACCGGCGTCCTCGCGGCCCTGCTGTCCCGGGCCACGACGGGACGCGGGCAGGTCGTCGACGCGGCGATGGTCGAGGGCGCCGCGCACCTCGCGAGCCTCGTCCACGGGCTCCTCGGCGAGGGGGCGTGGACCGACTCCCGGGCCGCCAACCTCCTCGACGGCGGTGCGCCCTACTACGACGTCTACGCGTGCGCCGACGGCGGGTTCGTGGCCGTGGGGGCGCTGGAACCGCAGTTCTGGGCGGCGCTCGTGGCCGGGCTCGGCATCGAGGTCGAGGGGGAGCAGCACGACCCCTCGACCTGGCCGGCGCAGCGCGAGGCGTTCGGCGCGGCCTTCCTCACGCGGACGCGGGACGAGTGGGCCGCGCACTTCGAGGGGACCGACGCCTGCGTCGCCCCGGTCCTGTCCCTGGCGGAGGCACCGGCGCACCCGCACCTGGCCGCGCGCGGGACCTTCGCCACCGGAGGAGGCGGAGGGGGCGGAGGCGCCGGAGGGGCCGGGGGCGCCGGGTACCCCGTGCCCCGGACGCCTCCTCGGCTCTCGGCGACCCCGAACCTCGACCCCGGCCCGGTCCCGGTCCCGGGCGCCGACACCACCGGGTGGCTGCTGCGCGCCGGGTTCTCCGAGGACGAGGTCGCATCCTTGCTGGCGTCCGGCGCCGTCCACCAGGCCTGACCTCGCCGCTCGTCGCCGGCCGCCTCCTCCCCTCTCCGTCGTCCTCCGTCTCCCGCGCTCGCCACGACGCAGGACGTGTCGCGATCGGGACACGTCCTGCACCGTGGCGAGCGGTGGGGTTCGATGGGGGCATGAGCGAGCCCACCCCGTCCCAGCCCGCCGAGCCCTCCGACCCGGGTACACCGGCCGGTCCGGTCGCCCGAGTCCGGGTGGAGGTCGAGGGCTCGGTCGCCCGGGTCGTCCTCGACGCCCCCCACCGGCTCAACGCCGTCGACCCGGAGATGTGCGCCGAGGTCGTCGCCGCCGTCCGCCGCCTCGATGACGACCCGGCCGTCCGGGTCATCGTCCTCACCGGGGAGGGGCGCGGGTTCTGCTCCGGCGCACCGCTGTCCGAGACGGGGGCCGACATGGGCGTCCTCGAGGCGGGCGCCGAGGTGGTCCGCACCCTGCTGGCGGCCCGGACCCCGACCGTCGCCCTCGTCCACGGGGTCGCCGCGGGGATCGGCGTGCCGATGGCGTTGGCCTGCGACTACGTGCTCGCGGCCGACGAGGCGCCGTTCGTCCTGGCGTTCAGCAGGATCGGTCTCATGCCCGACGGAGGGGCGACCGCCCTCGTCACCGCGTCGGTCGGGCGGGCCCGGGCACTGCGCCTCGCGATGACGGGGGAGCGCCTCGACGGGCGGACCGCCGCGACGTGGGGCCTGGTCGCCGAGAGCGTGCCGGCCGCCGACCTCCCCGCCCGCGCGGCCGAGCTCGTCGGCGGGTTCGCCGGCGCAGCGACCCTCGCCCTCGCGGAGACGACGGCCGCGGTCAACGCCGCCGGACCCGACGTCGAGGTGGCGCTGGCGCTCGAGGACGCCGGACAGCGCCGGCTCGCAGCCACCGAGGACCACCTCGAGGGCGTCGCGGCCTTCCTCGCCAAGCGGCCCCCGGAGTTCCGCGCCCACTGACGCTGGGGCCGGTCGGGCGACCGCTCCACCCGGGATGTGCGCCCTTCCCCCGAGTTCTGAACCGGGGTGGAGCGCCCAAGTTCGGGGTCACCCCGAACTTGCGCGACGGCGCGGGGCGGGGTGGGGCACCATCGACGGTATGGCGGCTCCCGTCCTCACCGGTCGGCGCGTCGTGCTGCGCCCGCTGCGGCCCACCGACGCCGCGGCCCGCCGTGCCCACGGCTACCACCGCGAGATCGAGCGGAACTACGGCTCCACCCGCGGGGACGGGCCGATGTCGGAGGCCGAGTCGCTCGCGTGGCTCGACTCCGCCCTCGCCCTCGGCGACACCTCGTGGGTCGTCGAGACCGGTGCGACCGTGGCCGGTGCCGCCTTCCTCCACTCGGTGCGCCAGTCCGACCGCAAGGCGATGTTCGCCATCGGGATGTTCGCCCCGCGGTTCACGGGCCGGGGTGCGGGGACCGAGGCGACCGGCCTCGTCCTCGACCACGCCTTCACCACGCTCGGCCTGCACCGGGTGACCCTGCGCGTCCTGTCCTTCAACGCCCCGGCGATCGCCTGCTACGAGCGGGCGGGCTTCGTCGTCGAGGGCCGCGAGCGCGAGAGCTGTCTCATGGGCGAGGAGTGGTTCGACGACCTCATCATGGGGGTGCTCGACACCGACCCCCGGCCCACGAGCCCCGGTCCTCCCGCCTGAGCGTCCCCCGACCGAGCCTCGCCGGGCCGGCGTCCTCGGCCGTGCTCGGTGCCCGTCCGTTCCCCGAACTCCCTGCGGCACGGCGAGGACGTCCCTAGCCTTGGGGCAGCACCGTCCGCCCACCCCTGCACCGACGGAGGATGCATGGTCGCCATCCACCGCGCCCCGACGCGCGAGCTCGACGCCGAGACGCTGCACGACGTCCTGCGGCTCCGCCAGGACGTCTTCGTCCTCGAGCAGGAGTGCCTCTACCCTGACCTCGACGGTCGCGACCTCGACCCCGGCACCGTCCAGGTGTGGGCCGAGGACGCCGAGGGCGGCGTCGTCGCGACGCTGCGCATCCTCCAGGACGGGGGTCCGGCGCGGATCGGCCGGGTCGTGACCGCCATGGCCGCCCGCGGGCAGGGCATCGCCGCGGCGATGATGGCCGCCGCGCTCGACGGGACGCAGGGGCCGGTCGTCCTCGAGGCGCAGAGCCACCTCGCCCACTGGTACGAGGGGCTCGGGTTCGTCGTCGTGGGGGACGAGTACCTCGACGACGGCATCCCGCACGTCCCCATGCGCCTCGACCGCTGAGGCGCCCCGGCCCCGGGTGTCGGTGGTCGGCGGCAGGATGACGGGATGACCGTCGCGCTCGCCGATCTCGTCGCCGTCTCGCGGGCGGTGGCGGCCACGCGCTCGCGCACCGCCAAGACCGACGCCATCGCCGGCCTCGTCGCCGAGTCCGGTGCCGACGAGGTCGCCACGGTCGTCGCGTTCCTCTCGGGCGTCGTCCCGCAGCGCCGCCTCGGCGTCGGATGGCGGTCGCTCGGCTCCCCGCCGGAGCCGGCGGCCGAGCCCTCCCTCACCGTCGCCGACGTCGACGCGTCCTTCTCCCGCCTGGCCACGGCGGCGGGGTCCGGGTCGGCGACCGCGCGCCGGGCCGAGCTCGCCGCCCTCATGGGCCGGGCCACCGCCGACGAGCAGCGCTTCCTCGGCGAGCTCGTCACGGGCAACCTGCGGCAGGGCGCCCTCGACGGCGTCGTCCTGGCCGCGGTCGCCAAGGCCGCGGCCGTGCCCGACGCCGTCGTCCGGCGCGCCGTCATGCTCGCCGGGTTCACGCACGTCGTCGCCGAGATCGCGGCGCGGGGCGGTCAGGCGGCGCTCGAGCAGGTCGGGCTCGTCGTCGGTCGGCCGCTGCGCCCGATGCTTGCCGGCTCGGCGAAGACGACGGCCGAGGCGCTCGCGTCGATGGCCGACGGGCCGCTCCTCGTCGACGGCAAGCTCGACGGCATCCGGGTCCAGGTCCACCGCCGCGGCGGGGAGGTCACGGTCTTCACCCGCAGCCTCGACGAGGTCACCGAGCGGCTGCCCGAGGTCGTCGAGGCCGTCGCCGCGCTGCCCGGGGGCGACCTCGTCCTCGACGGCGAGGCCATCGTCATCGAGGA
Organism: Oryzobacter terrae; assembly: GCF_042756445.1. Taxonomy (GTDB): domain Bacteria; phylum Actinomycetota; class Actinomycetes; order Actinomycetales; family Dermatophilaceae; genus Oryzobacter; species Oryzobacter terrae. The sequence continues at coordinate 1,781,391 of NZ_CP170578.1, read as the reverse complement.
GGGTGGGCGGCCGGCGCCCTTCCAGGTCACCGGGTCCCGCACGGCGAGCTCGGTGGGCGTCGACCGCCTGCGCGACGAGGTCCCGCTCACGACGTACCTCTTCGACGTCCTGCACGCCGACGGCCGCGACCTCGTCGACGCCACGGCCCTCGAGCGGCACGAGGTGCTCTCGGCGCTGGCCCCCCACCTGCTCGTCCCCCGCCTCGTCACCACCGATCCCGGTGCGGCGCAGCAGTTCTTCGACGACCTCGTCACCGCCGGCCACGAGGGGGTCGTCGTCAAGGAGGGCGCCTCGCCCTACGCCGCCGGCCGCCGGGGGAGCGGCTGGGTCAAGGTCAAGCCCACCCACACCCTCGACCTCGTCGTCCTCGCGGTCGAGCGGGGGTCGGGGCGCCGGCAGGGCTGGCTGTCGAACATCCACCTCGGCGCGCGCGACCCCTCGACCGGGGGGTTCGTCATGATCGGGAAGACCTTCAAGGGCATGACCGACGAGATGCTGCGCTGGCAGACCGAGCGCTTCACCGAGCTCGCGGTCGGCGACACCTCGGGGTACGTCGTCGAGGTGCGGCCCGAGCAGGTCGTCGAGATCGCGCTCGACGGGTTGCAGCGCTCGTCGCGCTACCCCGGCGGGGTGGCCCTGCGGTTCGCCCGGGTGCTGCGCTACCGCGACGACAAGACCGCCGAGGACGCCGACACCATCGACACGGTGCGGGCCCTCGGTCCGGGGGCCTGAGCCGGCCGGTCCAGGGGCGCTGCAACCCGTTGACGTCATCGTGGCGTCATCGGGCTTGCGCATGACGTCACAGTGATGTCATGGTGGCGTCATGGACCTCCTGCCCTACGCCGCCCGGCTCCAGCGCGACCTCCTGTCCTCCGCCCGCGCGGGTGGTGACGAGGCCGTCGAGCTGGCCGAGCTCCTCGCAGGGTCCCTCGAGTCCTCGGCCCGCCTCGTCATCCTCGACGCGCTCGTCGAGGCCTCCGCCGAGATCACCGCGCGCCTGGCCCCCGGGTCGGTCGAGGTCCGCCTGCGCGGCCGCGACGCCGACCTCGTCGTCACCCCGGCCCAGACCGTTCCCGAGTCCGCCTCCCCGTCCCCCGCTCCCGCTCCCGCCGCCGACGACGGCGACGAGGGTGGCACCGCCCGGCTCAGCCTGCGCCTCCCCGAGCGGCTCAAGCCGCGCATCGAGGACGAGGCCGAGGCCGCCGGGCTGTCCGTCAACGCCTGGCTCGTCCGCACCATCGGCGCGGCACTGGCCGACCGACCCACCACCTCCGCGCCGACGGTGACCACCGGACAGCGCCTCACGGGCTGGGCGCGCTAGCCGCGACCGAGCCCCACCACCGGCCCCGGCCGGACCGCACCACGACCCCACACCGCACCACGGCCCGACACCGGGAGATGCCGCCATGCCCACGTTCCCCACCCCCACCCCCGTCACCCTCGTCGTCGACGTCAGCGTCGTCGACCTCCGGGTCCGTGCCGAGGACGTCACCGAGACCACGGTCGAGGTCCGCCCGCACTCCCCGTCCCGCCAGGGCGACGTCGACCTCGCCGCCCGGATCGCGGTGGAGCACAGCGGTGACCGCGTGTCCGTCCGCGGCCCCCGCACGGTCTCGGGCCGCCTGCGCAGCCTCCTCGGGGGCGGCGACCGCGTCGACGTCGAGGTCGTCGTGCCCGACGGCTCGGCGCTCGACGTCCGCGGCACCGGTGAGCTCGTCGCCACCGGTGAGCTGGGTGCCGTCGCCATCGACACCGCGATGGGCGACATCAGCCTCGACCGGGTGGCCCGGGTCACCGCCCGGACCGCGCTGGGCGACATCCGCCTGGAGCGCGTCGCCGGCGACGCCGACCTGCGGACCTCCACCGGCACGGTGACGGTCCACGAGGCGGGGGGCGAGGTCCTCGCCAAGGCCGCCGTCGGGGACGTCTCCGTCGGCGACGGCGGGGGTCACCTGCGCCTCACGACCTCCACGGGGAACGTCCGGGTCGAGCACGCGCGCGACGGGCTGACCGCGAACGCCTCGGCCGGCGACGTGCGGGTGCACAGCGCCCACGGAGGGGCCGTCTCGGTCGACAGCTCCTTCGGACGCGTCGACGTCGGCGTCCCGCACGGCGTCGCCGCCTGGCTCGACGTCGAGGCCCGCCACGGTGAGGTCCGCAGCGAGCTGAGCACCGGCGAGGCTCCCGCCGCGGGCGACCCGACGGTGGAGATCCGCGTCCGCGCCGGTTTCGGCGACATCGTCCTGCACCGCGTCTGACCCGACACCCCGAAGGAGACCGACCATGACCGACCCCACCACCAGCGCACCGGCCGTCGAGGTCCGCGGCCTGCGACTGGCGTACGGAGACCACGTCGTCCTCGACGGCGTCGACCTCACCGTCGCCACCGGGACCGTCCACGCCCTCCTCGGCCCGAACGGCGCCGGCAAGACCACGGCCGTCAACATCCTGTCCACCCTGCTGGCTCCGGAGGCCGGGACGGTGCGCGTCTGCGGGTACGACGTGACGATCGAGCCGCGCGACGTGCGCGCCTGCATCGGGCTCACCGGTCAGTTCGCCGCGGTCGACGACCTCCTCACCGCCCGCGAGAACCTCGTCCTCATGGGCCGGCTGCACCACCTGCCGACGGCCGAGATCCGCGCCCGGGCCGCCGACCTCCTCGAGCGGTTCGGCCTCGCCGACGTCGCCGACGCACGGCCGTCGACCTTCTCCGGCGGCATGCGCAGGCGGCTCGACCTCGCCATGGGGCTCGTCGGGCGGCCGCAGGTGCTCTTCCTCGACGAGCCGACGACCGGCCTCGACCCGCGCAGCCGCCGGGCGATGTGGGACATCGTGCGCGAGCTGAGGGCGGAGGGGGTGACCATCCTCCTCACGACGCAGTACCTCGAGGAGGCCGACCACCTCGCCGACCGCATCTCGCTCCTCGACGGCGGCGTGGTCGTCGCCGACGGCACCCCGGCCGAGCTCAAGCGCCTCGTCCCCGGGGCCCACGTCCGCCTCACCTTCCCCGACGGCGACGCGCTCGACCTGGCGTCGCGCACCCTCGGTGCGGGCGGCGTCGACCTCGAGGCCCTCGCCCTCGACGTCCCGGGCGACGGTGACGTCGCCACCCTGCGCGAGCTGCTCGTGCGGCTCGACGGCGCCGGGGTCCCCCTCGAGGGGCTCAGCGTCCGCACCCCCGACCTCGACGACGTCTTCCTCGCCCTCACCGGGCGCGACCGTCGTCCCGCACCCACCGAGGAGGCCCTCCGATGACCGTCGTCACCAGCACCGCCGTCCCCCGTCCGACCCGCCCCGCCCCGCGTCCCGTCACCGACGCGATGACGATGCTGGGCCGCCAGCTCCGGCACGTCCTGCGCTACCCGGAGCTGACGGTCATCGTCCTCATGATCCCCGTGATCTTCCTGCTGCTCTTCGTGTTCGTCTTCGGCGGGACCCTGGGTGCAGGGCTCGGGGCCGCGGCCGCCCCGGGTGCGGCCGGCGACCGCGGCGACTACGCCGCGTTCGTCCTGCCGGGCATCCTCCTGCTCACGATCGGCTCGATCGCCCAGGGCACGTCGACCTCGATGGCGATGGACATGCAGCAGGGCATCATCGACCGCTTCCGCACCCTGTCGATCTCGCCCGGCGCGGTCCTCTCGGGCCACGCCCTCGCGGCCACGATCCAGTCGGTCGCGTCCGTGATCGTCGTCGTCCTGGTCGGGCTCGCGGCCGGCGCCCGTCCGTCGGCGGGTCCCGACGAGTGGCTCCTCGCCCTGGCGCTCGTGTCCGGGGTGGCGCTCGCCGTGTCGTGGGTCTCGGTGGCCCTGGGCCTGCTGTCGCGCACCGTCGAGAGCGCGAGCAACTACCCGATGCCCTTCGTCCTGCTCCCCTTCCTCGGCAGCGGCTTCGTCCCCACCGACTCGATGCCGACCGTCCTGCGCTGGTTCGCCGACCTCCAGCCGTTCACGCCGATCATGGACACCCTGCGAGGCCTGCTGCTGGGCACGGCGTTCTCCACGGCCACCGCGGCCCTCGCCGTCGGGTGGGTCCTCGCCCTCACCGTGGGCGGCTGGTTGTGGGCCCGCCGCGTGTACGCGCGGCCCCGCCGGGCCTGACGGCACGGTCGGGGCGGGGTCCGCCGCGCGGGCGCTGCCGAACCGTGACCATCGGGTGGCCCGACCGTGACCCGCGGCCGTCCCCGATCCGTCAGGATCGGCCCATGTCGGACCGGGGGGACGCCGGGAGCGTCGGGAACGTGGGTGATGCCGTGCGCTGGCTCGGCGCGCCGCCCACCGTCGTGGCGCTCGTCGTCCTCCTGCTCAACGACCACGTCTGGAAGCAGCAGTGGCCGGGCGCGGTCACCGGCAAGCTGAGCGACGTCGCCGGGCTGCTCGTCGCCCCGCCCCTCCTCGCCCTCGTGGTGGCCCTCCTGCGGGTCCCCGGTCGTCCGACGTGGTGGGCGCTCGGCCTCACCGGCGTCGGCTTCACGGTGATGAAGACGTCCGATGCGGGTGCGCGGCTGGCCGCCGAGGCGTGGTCCCTCGTCACCCCGTCGCACGTCCTCGCCGACCGCACCGACCTCCTCGCCCTGCCCGTCCTCGCCCTGGCGGGGTGGACGGCGGGCTGGGCGGCCCGCCGCGACCCGGTCGACCGGCGCCGGGTCGGGCTCGCCCTCGGGTCGCTGGCCCTTCCGTTCGCCGTCGTCGCGACGAGCGCCACGGGAGCGTGCAACCCCCACCCGTCGGCGTCGGGCGTCATCACCGTGAGCGGTGGACTGGCCGTGGGCGCGGGGGACGACGAGGAGGTCGTCGTGCTCACGGGCGACGGCGACCGCGTGCTCGACACCGGTCGGCTCGTCCGGCTGCCCGCCACCGACGCGGACCGGGTGCGCACCGCGCTCGCCGACGTCGACCCGGCCTGGCGACAGCAGCCCCGGCGCCAGGGGTGCTCGAGGGTGCAGTCGACGTGGTGCTGGCGACTGGTGCAGCGCGACGAGCGGGTCCTCGTGGAGCAGACCGTCGACGGCACGCGGTGGACCCTGGAGGACCAGTCGTGGTCCGACGACCGCGACGACGTGCTCGACGACCTGGGTGAGCGCTGTGGCGAGGACCCGAGGTTCGCTCCGGTCGACGTCACGGTCGCCGACACCGCGAGGGGACCCGTCGTGGCGGTCGCTCTCCTCGAGGGCGGGGTCGCCCTCCGCGGGCCGAGCGGGACCTGGGCCCGGCTGGGCGTCGACGGGTCCTCGGACGCCCGGCACACCCCGTCGGCCGACGACCCGGACGGCCCGCTCGTCGTGGTGGGCGCACCGCCGAACCCCCGCCGCCCGGGGACCCCGACCCCGACCGGCTCGACGCCGACGCCCTCGCCGTGGCCGACCTCGCAGCTCCCGCGCCGCTCCGCTGAGCCCTCGCCGGCGCCGACGCCCTCGGTCGCGGCGACCGGGCTGCGGCCCGCGTGACGGGCCCGAAACGAGAAGATCGCCACAGGTCCGGGGACCTGTGGCGATGCTGGTGGCCAGGGGCGGGGTCGAACCGCCGACCTTCCGATTTTCAGTCGGACGCTCGTACCAACTGAGCTACCTGGCCGGACCTTGCACGAAAGGACCGGTGGTGTACCGGCCCTTCCATGAAGGAGCGACCCCGACGGGACTCGAACCCGCGACCTCCGCCGTGACAGGGCGGCGCGCTAACCAACTGCGCTACGGGGCCTTGTGTGGAGCAAGACCTTTCGTATCCCCAACGGGATTCGAACCCGTGCTACCGCCGTGAAAGGGCGGGGTCCTGGGCCGCTAGACGATGGGGACCCGACTCTCGTCGAACCCTGTCACGTCAGCAGTCCGGCGTTCGGATCCGTCGAGGACTCCGAAAGCATAGGGGATGACCGCGCGGCCACCAAAACGGGGTCCGGACGGGTCGAGGAGGGCCTCAGCGGAGCCGCCGGAAGGCGTCGCGGACGAGGGCGACGGCCTCCGCCTCGGGCAGGCCCGCGCCGCTCGCGGCCCGCGCGTAGTCGGCCGCGGCGAGCCGCAGCGCCGGGTCCGCGCCGCCCCGGGGACGGTCGGCGCCGTTCTCCGGCGACCCGGCCGCGGCCCCGTCGGGCGACACGACGGTCCCGAGCCGGCGACGGGTGAGGACGAGGCCGGCCGCCTCGAGCTCGCGGTAGGCCCGCGCCACGGTGTTCACCGCGAGCCCGAGGTCGTCCGCGAGCGCGCGGATCGTCGGCAGCTTCGTGCCGGAGGGCAACCGGCCGTCGCCGATCGCCGTGGCGAGCTGGCGGCGGACCTGCTCGAAGGGCGCCTCGGCCGCCGCGGGGTCGACCCGCAGCACCCCGTCGAGCGCCACCACCACCCGGGACACCGCGCTCACCGCCCCGGGTTCGCCCACGCGAGGACGCGCTCGGCGTCCCACGTCGTGACGATCCGGTCCCACGGGACGCCGAGCCGCTCGGCCCGCTCGCAGCCGTAGGCCTTCATGTCCAGCTGGCCGGGCGCGTGCGCGTCGGAGTCGATGGAGAAGGTGCAGCCGATGTCGAGGGCCAGCCCGACCAGGTCGTCGGGCGGGTCGCAGCGCTCGGGGCGGCTGTTGATCTCGACCGCCGTGTCGTGCTCCGCGCAGGCCTCGAAGACGGCGCGGGCGTCGAAGTCGGACTGCGGCCGTGTCCCCCGGGATCCCTCGACGAGGCGTCCGGTGCAGTGGCCGAGGACGTTGACCCGCGGGTTCGACACGGCGGCGACCATCCGCTTGGTCATCGGGGCGGCGTTCATCCGCAGCTTGCTGTGCACCGAGGCCGTGACGAGGTCGAGTCGGCCGAGCATCGCCTCGGTCTGGTCGAGCGAGCCGTCGTCGAGGATGTCGACCTCGATCCCCTTGAGCAGCCGGAAGCGCTCTCCCAGTGAGCGGTTGATGCCGTCGACGACGGCGAGCTGCTTGGTGAGCCGCTCGACCGTCAGGCCGTTCGCGACCCGCAGCTGGGGGCTGTGGTCGGTGAGGACCATCCAGTCGTGGCCGAGCTCGATCGCGGTGACGACCATCTCGTCGATCGGGCTGCCGCCGTCGCTCCAGTCACTGTGGAGGTGGCAGTCGCCGCGCAGTGCGGCGTAGAGGTCCTCCCCACCCTCGACGAGGGGGCCGCCCGACTTCGCCTGCAACGAGGCGAGGTAGGCCGGGACGTCGCCGCGAACGGCCTCCTCGACGACCCCCGCCGTCGACTTGCCGATCCCGGGGATCTCCTGGAGGGTGCCGGCCTCGACGCGCTCGGCCAGCTCGTCCGCGTCCACGGTCCGCAGGGTCCTGGCGGCGTTGCGGAACGCCTCGACCCGGTAGGTCCCGGCGCGGGTGCGCTCGAGGAGGAAGGCGATGCGGCGCAGCGCCTCGATGGGGTGGACGGGGGCCTCGAGCGGTTCGAGCAGGGCGACCATGGTGCGAGTCCTCCTCCCGCTCAAGCGATCCCGCGCAGCGCGCTGACGAGCCGGTCGACGTCGTCCTCGGAGGTGTACGGCGCGAGGCCGACGCGCACGGCTCCCGCGTCGCCGAGGCCGAGGTGGCGGGAGCACTCGACCGCGTAGAAGTTCCCGGCCGGCGCGTTGACCCCCTGCTCGGCGAGGGCGGCGCGGACGTCCTGCGGGTCGCGGCCGTCGACGGAGAACAGCAGGGTGGGCGTGCGCTTGGCCGCGTTGCTGTGCACGGTGACCCCGGGCAGGGCGCGCAGGGCGGGCTCCAGGACGCCGAGGAGGCCGATCTCGTGCTCGTGGACGGCCCTCATCCCGGCCACGATCCGTTCGCGGCGGCTCTCGTGGGAGGCGTCGGGCAGGGCCGACCCGGGTCCGCCGAGGGTGTCGGTGTCGGCGAGCGCGGCGAGGAAGTCGACGGCGGCGGTCGCCCCGGCCATGAGCTCGTAGGGGAGGGTGCCGAGCTCGAAGCGCTCGGGGACGGCGTCGCTCGACGGGAGGAGCTTGTCGGGGTGCAGGGTCTCGAGGAGGTCGGGCGAGGCGGCGACGACGCCGCAGTGCGGTCCGAGGAACTTGTAGGGCGAGCAGGTCCAGACGTCGGCGCGCAGGGCGGCGAGGTCGACCGAGGCGTGCGCCGTGGCGTGGACGCCGTCGACCCAGTGGAGGGCACCCACCTCGTGGACGAGGTCTGAGATCCGGCAGACCGGGGGCCGGGTCCCGATGAGGTTGGAGGCCGCGGTCGTCGCGACGAGCCGGGTCCGCTCGGTGAGGACGGCGGCCACGGCGTCGGCCGACAGCTCGCCCGTGGCCGGGTCGAAGTCGACCCACCGGACGGTGGCTCCGGCGGACTCGGCGGCCTGGACCCACGGGCGGATGTTCGAGTCGTGGTCGAGCCGGGTGACGACGACCTCGTCGCCCGGCCCCCACGTCTTGGCCATCGCCCGGGAGAGGTCGTAGGTGAGCGCCGTGGCGCTGCGCCCGAAGACGACCCCGCGCGGGTCGGCGCCGAGGAGGTCGGCGAGGGCGACCCGGGCGTCGGCGACGACCCGGTCGGCCCGGCGCTCGGACGGGGTGGCGGTGCCGCGGTTGCTGATCGCGCTCGTCAGGGTGTCGGCGACGGCGCGCCCGACGACGTCGGGGACCTGGCTTCCTCCCGGGCCGTCGAAGTGCGCGGCGCCCTCCGCGAGGGCGGGGAAGCGGGATCGGACGGTCGCGACGTCGTAGGGCATGGCGCCATCCTCTACCAGGAGGTGTGGAGGGGGCGGCCCTCGGCGAAGCCGGCGGTGCTCTGCAGCCCGACCGTGGCCCGCTCGTGGAACTCCTCGAGGGTGCGGGCCCCGGCGTAGGTGCACGAGCTGCGCAGCCCGGCGACGATCTCGTCGATGACGTCCTCGACGCTCGGACGCGCCGGGTCGACGTACATGCGGGCCGTGCTGATGCCCTCCTCGAACATCGCCTTGCGGGCGCGGTCGTAGGCCGAGTCGGTCGCGGTCCGGTTGCGCACGGCCCGCGACGACGCCATCCCGAAGGACTCCTTGTACTGGCGGCCCTTCTCGTCGGTGTAGAGGTCGCCGGGCGACTCGAGCGTCCCGGCGAACCACGAGCCGACCATGACGTTCGACGCACCGGCCGCCAGGGCGAGGGCGACGTCGCGCGGGTGGCGCACGCCGCCGTCGGCCCACACGTGCTTGCCGAGCTCGCGTGCCGCAGAGGCGCACTCGAGGACCGCGGAGAACTGCGGACGGCCGACCGCCGTCATCATCCGGGTCGTGCACATGGCCCCCGGGCCGACACCGACCTTGACGATGTCGGCGCCGGCCTCGACGAGGTCGCGGACCCCGGCCGCCGAGACGACGTTCCCCGCGACGACCGGCACCTGCGGGTCGAGCCCGCGCACCGCCCGCAGCGCGTCGAGCATCTTCTCCTGGTGGCCGTGTGCCGTGTCGATGACGAGGACGTCGGCGCCGGCCTCCAGCATCTCCGTGGCCTTCGACGCGACGTCACCGTTGATGCCGACGGCCGTGGCGATCCGCAGCCGGCCGCTGGGGTCGACCGCGGGGGAGTAGAGGTTGGCGCGCAGCGCGCCGGCGCGGGTGAGGATGCCGACCACCCTGCCGTCGGGGCTCACGACCGGGGCGAGCCGGCGCCGGGCGTGCGAGAGGGTGTCGAAGGCCTGCTCGACGTCGACGCCGTCGGTGACGGTCACCATGTCGCGGACCATGACGTCCTCGAGCTGGGTGAACCGGTCGACCCCGGTGAGGTCGGTCTCCGTGACGAGACCGACGGGCCGCTCCCCGGACACGACGATGGCGGCGCCGTGGGCCCGCTTGTGGAGGAGCACGAGCGCCTCACCGACGGTCGTCGTCGGGGCGAGCGTGATCGGGGTGTCGTAGACGAGGTGGCGGGTCTTCTGCCAGGCGATGACCTCGCGGACGATCTCGGACGGGATGTCCTGCGGGATGACGGTGAGCGCGCCGCGCCGGGCGGTCGTCTCGGCCATCCGGCGCCCGGCGATCGCCGTCATGTTCGCGACGACGAGGGGGATGGTCGTCCCGGTGCCGTCGACGCTCGAGAGGTCGACGTCGAGCCGGCTCGTCACCGACGACCGGTTCGGCACCATGAACACGTCGTCGTAGGTGAGGTCGAGCTGGGGCCGCAGGTCGTTGAGGAAACGCACGGCACCAGCGTAGGCGCGTGCGAGCGCGGTCGATGGGGGAGGATCGGCGGGTGAGTCTCCTGGCACCGTCCCCGGCCGACGCGGCCCGTCGCGCGGGGCTGCGCCGGATGCGCCTGCTGGCGCTCGGGCTGCTCGTGCTCGCCGCCGTCGTGTTCGTCGCGACCCTGCGGCTCGACCACGACGGGGCGTGGGGCTATGTCAACACCGCGGCCGAGGCGGCGATGGTCGGCGCGCTCGCCGACTGGTTCGCGGTGACGGCCCTGTTCCGGCACCCCCTGGGCATCCCGGTGCCGCACACGGCGATCATCCCCAAGCGCAAGAACGAGATCGGGCGCAACCTCCAGGAGTTCGTCACCGAGAACTTCCTCACCGACGAGATCGCGCGCGAGCGGCTCGCGGCGGCCCGGGTGGGGGAGCGGGCCGGTGAGTGGCTCGCCGTGCCCGCGCACCGGCGGCGGGCGATGACGGAGGTCGTCAGGGTGGCGCGCGCGGGCCTGGGCCGGCTCTCCGACGACGAGGTGCGCTCGCTCGTCGAGGACTTCCTCGTGCCGCGCCTCGTCCAGGAGCCGGCCGCCCCGATCGCGGGAGCGCTGCTCGCCGACGTCGTCGCCGACCGCACCCACCACGGCCTCGTCGACCTCGCGCTCGACGAGCTGCACTCGTGGCTCGAGGCCAACCCCGGCACGTACGCCGCCGTCATCGGCGACCGCGCCCCGTGGTGGAGCCCGCCGTGGGTCGACGACAAGGTCATCGGCTGGACCTACCAGCAGGTGCTCGCATGGGTCCGCGACATCGCCGGCGACCCGCAGCACCCCGCGCGGCTCGCCTTCGACGACCTCCTCGGGCGCCTGGCGACCGACCTCCAGGAGGACCCCGACGTCATGGCCCGGGCGGAGGCCCTCAAGGAGCGGCTCCTCACGCACCCCCAGGTGCCCGAGACGGCGATCGGGCTGTGGCGCTCGTTCCGCGCGGCCCTGACCACGGCGATGGACGACGAGGACTCGTACTTCCACCGCCGTGGCGACGAGCTGCTCGAGCACCTCGGACGCCACCTCGTCGAGGACGACGTCTGGCGAGGACGCCTGGAGGCCCGCCTTGGCGAGGCGGTCTCGTTCTTCGTCAACACCTACGGCAGCGAGCTCGCCGAAGTCATCTCGGTGACCGTCGACCGGTGGGACGGCAAGGAGGCGGCGGAGCGGATCGAGCTCCACGTCGGCCGCGACCTCCAGTTCATCCGGATCAACGGCACGGTGGTGGGCGCGCTGGCCGGGGTCGCCATCCACGCGGTGGCCCAGGTGGTGGGCTGAGGCGGAGCCCGTCGGCCCGTTGGCAGGAGGGGTCCGCGGCGCTAGCGTGACAGGACCACGGCACCACCACGGCGCGATGAAGGGCTGAACCCCATGGCAGGCAAGTTCGAGCTGTACAAGGACGCGTCGGGCAAGTTCCGCTTCCGGCTCAAGGCGAGCAACGGCCAGATCATCGCCACGGGCGAGGCGTACGAGAGCAAGGCCGCCGCGATGAACGGCATCGCCTCGGTGCAGAAGAACGCCGCCGGCGCGACAGTCGACGACCAGACCTGACGACCGGCCGCCGGGTCCACCTCGGCTCTGCGAGGATCGACGCATGTCGGACTCCGGGGGCGTCGAGGTCTCCCCACGCCGGATCGGCCTCGCCACCGCGCTCACCGCGGTGGTCTTCGGCGCGGTCGACGCCGTGTGGCTCACGCTGGGCTCCGGGGACCTGTACGACCGGACGATCGGCCACCTGCTCGCGCCGTCGGTCAACCCCGCTGCCGCCGGGGTCTTCTACGTCGTCTACGTCCTCGGCCTCGTGCACTTCGTCATGCGACCGGGGATGGCGCGTTCGAGCCTCGGCCCGTCCCTGCGTGACGCCTTCGTCTTCGGCGTCGTCACCTACGCCACCTTCGACCTGACCGCGATGGCGGTGATGCGCGACTTCCCGGCGCTCGTCGCCGTCGTCGACATCGCGTGGGGCGCGTTCATCTGCACCTTCACCGCCGCGGTCGTCCTCACGGCGATGCGCCGCTGGGCCCCCGCCCCCTGACGCGTGCCGCGGCGGCCCGACGCGGCCAGCCCGACGAGGACATCCCTGCCTAGGCGTTGGTGCGGCGCCTCGGGGGGAGGGGGAAGAACATGCTCGTGCGCTCCATGTACTCGGGGTACCCCGGACGTCTGGCCATCTCCGACTCGAGCAGCCTCGCCCCCGTCGCGAACGCGAGGAAGTACGTCATCACCACGGGCGACAGCACGGTGAGCACCCCGGGCCAGGCCTCGGCGGCGATGACGAACAGCCCCCACCAGACGGCCGAGTCGCCGAAGTAGTTGGGGTGCCGCGTCCACGCCCACAGGCCGCGGTCCATGACCTTCCCCTTGTTCGAGGGGTCCTTCTTGAACGCCGCGAGCTGGGCGTCGCCGACCGTCTCGAACGTCACCCCGACGAGCAGGACGACCACGCCGAGCGCCGCGACCCACCCGAGCGGGCGGTCGGTCGCGGCCGCCACCTGCAACGGCAGCGAGACGAACCACGCGGCGAGCCCCTGGACGAGGAAGACCTTGCGCACCGCGAACCCGAACCGCTCGCCCTCGGGCACCTGGGCCAGCATCTTCGCGTACCGCGGGTCCTCTCCGGCGCCGAGCGCCCGGCGCCGGATGTGCCACGCCAGCCGTCCGCCCCACAGGGTGACGAGGACGGCGAGCACCAGCGAGCGCACGGACCCCGTCCCGGTGAGGTACGCCACCCAGCCGATCGCGACGAAGACCAGGCCCCACGTGATGTCGACGACGGCGATCTTCCCGATCCGCCGGGCGACGAGCGCCGTGACGACCATCGCGACGGCCGACGTCGCGAGGGACGCGAGGACGACGACGAGGAGGGTGGCGCCCATCAGCGGGCCGAGTCGGAGACGACGGGAGCGCCACCGGGGCGACGGAGGAGCAGCTGGTCGACGCCCATCCGGCCGTCGCGGAACGCCTGCGACCCGCCGACGAGGTAGAGCCGCCAGACCCGCGCGGCCTCCTCGCCGATGAGCTCGACGGCCCGGTCCCAGTTCTCCTCGAGGGTGCGGTGCCACGCGTCGACCGTCCACACGTAGTGCTCGCGCAGCGCGTGCACGTCGCGGACCTCGAAGCCGGCGCCCTGGAGGAGGTTGAGCGTGTCGCCGACGGGACGCATCGTCATGTCGGGCGCGATGAACTGCTCGATGAAGGGGCCACCGCCGGGGTGGTGGCCGGCGAAGCGCGACATCTGCTGGACGAGGACGTACCCACCCGGGCGCACCGACCGGAACAGCACCTCGGCGTAGGTGTCGTAGTTCTTCTCGCCGACGTGCTCGCCCATCTCGATCGAGGCGACGGCGTCGAAGGGCCCTGCCGCGATCTCGCGGTAGTCGCGCAGCTCGATGCGGACCCGGTCGCCCAGGCCCCGCTCGGCGATCCGGCGGTCGATGAACGCCTTCTGCTCGGCCGCGATCGTCACCCCGGTCACCTGGGCGCCGAAGTGCTCGGCGGCGTAGAGGGACAGCGACCCCCAGCCGCAGCCGACGTCGAGGAAGGTCGTCCCCTCGCGCAGCCCGACCTTGCGGCAGACGAGGTCGAGCTTGGCCGCCTGGGCCCGCTCAAGCGGCATGTCCGGGCCGTCGACGTGGTACGCGCTGGAGTAGGCCAGGTGCGGGTCGAGGAGGAGCTCGTAGAACTCGTTCGACAGGTCGTAGTGGTGGCTGATGGAGGCCCGGTCGCGGGCCAGCGAGTGCAGCCGCCCCCTGACGACGGCCTGGGTGGCCGGTGGCGCCGGCGGGCGGGTCAGCGCACCGGTCTCGCGGGCGAGGCGCACGAGGTCGGGCAGCAGCCGGGCGATACGGGCAGCGGTGAGCGGCGGAAGGTCGCGCGAGGCGACCGTGGAGCGCACGAGGTCGAGGGTCTCGCCGATGTCGCCGTGCACCTCGAGCTCTCCGGTGACGTACGCCTGGGCGGCCCCCAGCTCGCCCGGGTGCCAGAGCAGCCGGGTCAGCGCCTGCGGCGTGCGCAGCGAGACGCGGGTGCCGTCGACCGGCCCGGCCTCCGAGCCGTCCCACGCCACGAGCCGCACCGGCAGCGGTCCGCGCAGGAGGGGGGCCAGCGCCGCCTCGATCCGTCCCGCGATCCCGGGTGCGGTGGGGCCGGACCCGGTCGGGCCGGGTCCGTGGGCCCCGGTGGTCGTGCGGTCGCTGGTGAGGGTCATGTCGGCGGCCTCCTGGGGAGCGGTCGTCGGTCGGTGCGCGTGCGGGCCCGCCGGGGCGGGGTGGCCGGGGGTCAGGCCGAGGGTGGTTCGGCGCCGGAGCCCGAGCCGGATGGGCGCGCGACGGCGTGGTCACCGCGGCGGGCGCGCCGTTCCCGGGCCACGGCGGTGAGCTCGGCGACGGCGGCGATGAGGTCGGGCCCGAGGAGCTCGACCCCGACCTCGTCGAGGACGCGCGGGGTGGCTCCCCGTCCGGCGAGCCACAGCGGGTGCTCCTCACCGAGTCGTCGCAGCGCGCCCGCGTGGGCCCGGAAGCCCGACGGACGGCGGCAGGCGAGGATGACGGCGTCGGCGCCGGCGATCTTGGCGGCGCTGGCGAGGGAGTGGACCGGGGTGTCGGGGCCGAGGTAGCGGATCCGCCAGCCCGACCGGCCGAGGAGCACGCCGAAGCTCAGCAGGACGATGTCATGGAACTCGCCCGGAGGGCAGGCGAGGACGGCGACCGGGCCGGTCCCGACGCCCCACGTCAGCGACAGGGCGCCCAGGCGGCGGCGCAGGAGGCTGCTCGCGAAGTGCTCCTGGGCGATGCCGATCCGGCCGAGCTCCCACATCTCGCCGATGCGGCGCAGGAGCGGCAGGACGACGTCGATGACGGCACTCTCGACGGAGCGCTCGAGGAAGGCGGTGTCGAGGACGGCGTGGGCCCGGTCCTCGTCGAGGGCGGTGACGGCGTCGAGCAGCTGGGCCACGAGCATCTGCGGGTCGGCCCGCAGGCTCGCCGGGGCGAGGCCGGTGGCCCCCGTCGGGGGCGCCTCGGCGACGTCCGACGACGTCGCGTCGTCGCCGACCTCACGGCTCGGGTCGAGGGCGGAGATGCCGGCGCGCTCGGCGGCGAGCACCCGGCGCGAGGCCTCCACGGCACTGACCCCCTGGTCGCGCAGGGTGACGACCTCGCGGACCCGGCGCTCGTCCTCGGGACCGTAGAGGCGGTACCCACCGGCGGAGCGGACGGGCTTGAGCAGGCCGTACCGACTCTCCCAGGCGCGCAGCACGTGGGTGCTGACCCCGACTCGGGCAGCCAGTTCACCAATCCGCATCGTGGGCGGGACCGAACCTCTCACGACAGCCACGGTAATGCCGTGCCAGAGATTTGACAAACGTTTGACGACGCAGGTCGGAGGGTTCTACGGTCATGCCCATGCCAGCCCTGACCCCGGACGGTGCACCGCGCCGCCGTGAGCAGGTCGCGGTCGTCGGGGCCGGTGTCGCCGGGTTGACCTCGGCCCACGTCCTGTCCCGGCAGCACGACGTCACGCTCCTCGAGGCCGAGCCGCGACTCGGCGGCCACGCCCACACCCACACCGTCGAGACGGCCTCCGGACCCCTGCGGGTCGACAGCGGCTTCATCGTCCACAACGACCGCACGTACCCGATGCTGCGGCGCCTGTTCGCCGAGCTCGGCGTCGAGGCCCGCGACACCGAGATGTCGATGAGCATCCGTGACGAGGCCACCGGGACCGAGTACGCCGGAGGGCGGGGGGTCAAGGGCTTCGTCGCCCGCCCCCGCCAGCTCCTCGACCGCGACTACGTCGCCATGCTCCGCTCGGTGAAGCGCTTCCACGGCCTGGCGCGCGGCTTCCTCGAGACGACGACCGACGACGACGCGACGACCTACGGCGAGTTCATCCGCGACGGAGGGTTCCCCGAGTCGTTCGTCCGCCTCTACGCCGTCCCGCTCGTGGCCTGTGTGTGGTCCAGCGGTGGAGAGGACGCGATGGGCTACCCGGCGCGCTACCTGTTCCGCTTCCTCGAGCACCACGGGATGCTCTCGATCGGCGACTCCCCCCAGTGGATGACGGTGGTCGGCGGGTCGGGCACGTACGTCGACCTCCTCGCCGACCGGCTCCACGCCGTCCGGTCGGGCGACGCCGTGACCTCGGTCATGCGCACGCTCGACGGCGTCGAGGTCCGCAGCCGCTCGGGTCGGGTCGAGCTCTTCGACCGGGTCGTCATGGCCTGCCACGCCGACGACGCGCTCGCCCTCCTCGCCGACCCGACCCCGGCCGAGAAGGAGGTCCTCGGGGCCTTCCGGTACACGCAGAACGAGACCGTGCTGCACCGCGACGGGTCCCTGATGCCGAGGGCCAGCCTCGCCCGCGCCTCCTGGAACTACCTCGTCGGCGACCCCTCGAAGGGCGCGGTCGTGACGTACTGGATGAACCGCCTCCAGGGGCTGCCCGCCGACGAGCCGTTCTACGTGACCCTCAACGCCTCCGACCGCATCGACCCTGAGAAGATCGTGGCCACGATGCAGTACAGCCACCCGCTCTACGACCTGGCCGCCGTCCGCGCCCAGCGCCGTCTCCCCGAGCTCAACACCGACCGGACGGCGTTCGCCGGCGCCTACCACGGGTGGGGATTCCACGAGGACGGGTGTCGCTCAGGGGTGGAGGCTGCCGCGGCGTTCGGGGTGACCTGGTGACGACGACGGCCGACCTCCCGGTCCTGCCCGCGCTCGTCGTGGGGCAGGTGCACCACACCCGCCACCGCCCGGTGAGGCACGCGTTCACGCACCGGCACTACCAGTGGCTCGTCGACCTCGACGCGATGCCGCGGCTCCCCCGGCCGCTGCGCGCGCTCGCGACCTTCCGGGGCGAGGACCACCTCTCGGGGAACCCGGGGATCGCGGCCCTCAAGGCCAACGTGCTGCGCGTCCTCGAGCGCGACGGCATCGAGACCCGTGACGTCCACCGCGTCGTCATGCTCGCCAACGCCCGGGTGCTGGGGTACACCTTCGACCCGATGAGCGCCTTCTGGTGCTTCGCCGACGACGGCTCGCTGCGCGCGGTCCTCGTCGAGGTCCACAACACCTACGGCGGCCGGCACGCCTACGTCGTCCACCCTGACGCCTCGGGACGGGCCGACACCGCCAAGGAGTTTTACGTCTCCCCCTTCAACGACGTCGAGGGCGAGTACGTGATCCGCTTCCACCTCGAGCCGACCCGCGTGGGCGTGGCCATCCGTCTGCTGGTCGGCGCCGAACCACTCGTGACCGCCTCGGTGACCGGGGCACCCGAACCGGCGACGTCGTCGGCGGTGGTGCGCACGGCGCTGCGGCACCCGCTCATGACGCAGCGGGTGAGCGGCCTGATCCGGGTGCACGGGATCTGGCTCTGGCTGCGTCGCCTGCCCGTGCGCCCCCGACCCACGACCTCCCTGGAGAGTGTGCGATGACCACCGACGTCCCCCGCATCGAGCTCACCCCGACGTTCGGCCTGTCCAAGGTCCTCACCCGTGGTGCCGTGGCCCGCCGGATCGTCCACGCGACGGTCGCCGGCATGGACGTGCGGCTGCGCTACCCCGACGGCACCGAGGTCGGCGGCGGCGGCCCCGGCTCCCCGGTCCTCGAGCTCGTCCGCCCCGGCGCGATGTTCCGGCGCCTCGAGGCGCACCCGAAGATCGGCCTCGGCGAGGGCTACATGGCCGGCGACTGGCGCGCGGCCCCCGGGACCGACCTCGCCCAGGCGCTCATGCCCTTCGCGGCCCGGATGGGGCGCCTCGTCCCCAAGCCGCTGCTGTCGCTGCGAGGTGTCGTCGACCGGGCCATGCCCAGCGCCCAGCGCAACACGCTCGAGGGGTCGCGCAGCAACATCAGCGCCCACTACGACCTCAGCAACGAGCTGTTCGCGGCCTTCCTCGACCCCTCGATGTCGTACAGCTCGGCCATCTTCGACGCCGGCCGCCCGCTCGCCGAGCAGGACCTCCACGAGGCGCAGGTCCGCAAGGTCGAGGCGATCCTCGACGCGGCGTCGGTCGGCCGGGACAGCCGCGTCCTCGAGATCGGCACCGGCTGGGGCGAGCTCGCCATCCGCGCGGCGCGGCGCGGGGCGACGGTCGTGTCCGTCACCCTCTCCGCCGAGCAGCGGGCCCTCGCGATGGAGCGCATCGCCGCCGCCGGGTTCGCCGACCGGGTCGAGGTCCGGCTGCAGGACTACCGCGAGGTCGAGGGGCAGTTCGACTCCGTCGTCAGCGTCGAGATGATCGAGGCCGTCGGCGAGGAGTACTGGGAGACCTACTTCCGCAAGATCGACGAGGTCCTCGCGCCCGGGGGCGCGGTCGCGATCCAGGCGATCCTCATGGAGCACCACCGCCTCATGGCGACCAAGGGCTCGTTCGGGTGGATCCAGAAGTACATCTTCCCCGGCGGGCTGATCCCCTCGATGCAGGCGATCCGCGAGGTGACGCGTGACCGCACCGACCTGCGGGTAGAGAGGGTGCACGGGTTCGGGACCGACTACGCCGAGACGTTGCGCCGCTGGCGCGAGACCTTCGACGCGCAGTGGTCCGAGATCCGCCCGCTGGGCTTCGACGAGACCTTCAAGCGGATGTGGGACTTCTACCTCGCCTACTGTGAAGCAGGGTTCGCCACGCACTACCTCGACGTCGCCCAGATCCGACTGGCTCGCAAGGAGAACCGATGACCACCGTGGAACGAACCGTCACCACCACCACCCCTCCCGAGCGGGTGTTCCCCTACCTCGTCGACTTCCGCAACGCGACGGAGTGGGACTCGGGAACCGTCTCGTGCGAACGCGTCTCGGGTGACGGCGGCCCCGGCACCGTGTACCGCAACGTCTCGAAGTTCATGGGCAACGAGGTCGAGCTCGAGTACACGACGGAGTCGGCCGAGGAGCCGCGCTTCGTCATCGTCGGGCGCAACGACACGACGACCAGCCACGACACCATCACGGTGACGCCCGGCCCCGCCGGCGGGTCGACCGTCGTCTACCACGCCGACTTCACCTTCTCCGGTCTGGCGAAGGTCGCCGGCCCGCTGCTCAAGCCCTTCCTCGAGAAGCTCGGCAACGACACCGGAGCACAGCTGAAGACCGCGCTGGACCGCCTGTGACGCAGCCGCGCCGGGCCCTGGTCACCGGGGTCACGGGCTACATCGGCTCGCGGCTCGTGCCCCGCCTCATCGAGGAGGGCTGGCAGGTTCGCGTGCTGACGCGCGACGAGTCGAAGGTCGCCGACCGCTGGTGGCGCGCCAGGGTCGAGGTCGTCGAGGGCGACGCGACCGCCCGCGAGACGCTCGCCGAGGCGCTCGTCGACGTCGACGTCGCCTACTACTTCCTCCACTCGATGGACGGCGAGGGCGACTTCGTCGAGCGCGACCGCGAGCTGGCCCGCACCTTCGGGCTCGCCGCGTACGAGGCCGAGGTCGGCCGGATCGTCTACCTCTCCGGGCTGCACCCCCACCGCGGACCGCTGAGCGACCACCTCGCCTCGCGCGTCGAGGTCGGCGACCTCCTAATGGCGAGCGGCGTCCCGACCGCCGTGCTCCAGGCGGCGATCATCCTCGGGTCGGGGTCGGCGTCCTTCGAGATGCTGCGCCACCTCACGACCCGCCTGCCGGCGATGATCACCCCGAAGTGGCTCGACAACCGGATCCAGCCGATCGCCATCCGCGACGTCCTGCACGTCCTCGTCGGGGCGGCGTCGCTGCCGCCCGAGGTCAACCGCACGTTCGACATCGGGGGCCCCGAGGTCCTCACCTACCGCGAGATGATCAACCGGTTCGCCGCGATCGCGGGGCTGCGACCGCGGATCATCGTCCCGGTGCCCGTCCTCACCCCCCACCTGGCCAGCCAGTGGGTCGGGCTCGTGACGCCGGTGCCCACCGGGATCGCGAAGCCCCTCGTCGGGAGCCTGCTGCACGAGGTCGTGCGCACCGAGTCCGACCTCGAGGGCTACGTCGGCGACCCCCCGGGCGGCGCCCTGCCGTTCGACGTCGCGGTGCGCGACGCCATCGCCGGTGACGACGCCGACCCCCGCCCCGAGCCCGGGACCGTCGACCCCGCGCGGATCACGGCCGCCGACCCGGCCTGGGCCGGTGGGGCCTCGTGACGGCCGCGGACGGGTCGCCGGGCCGCCCTCGGGCATGAACCCGGTCGCCGAGCTCCGCGCGTTCGTCCGGGCCGCCCTCGTCGACCCGGTCCCGCGCGACCACACCGAGCCCGACTGGGCCTTCCGGCGACGTCGGGTCGTCGCGTTCGTGACGCTCCTCATCGGCGCCGCGGTCCTCGCGTGGGCCCTGCGGATCGAGCCGGGGGACCCCACCTTCTACGTCGCCACCTTCGCCCTCGCCGCCGTGTGGGCGACCGGTGCGCTCGTGTCGGGGCCGTTGCACCTCGGCCGGGGACACACGCGGGCGGGCCGTGGCTCGAGCCGGGCGATCGTCCAGTCGCTCGCCCTCGGCTTCCTCCTGCTCGGGGTGTTCATGCTCGGCGCGGTCGTCGTCGCCCGCATCCCCGTCCTGCGCGAGCCGGTGCAGGAGCTGCTCGACCACGCCCGCTTCGGCTCGCTGGCCCTCGTCGCCGTCATCACGACCGTCAACGGGATCGCGGAGGAGCTGTACTTCCGCGGGGCGCTCTACGCGGGGGTCGGCCGCCGGCACGCCGTGGCCGTGACCACGGTGGTCTACACCCTCGTCACCGCGACCTCCGGCATCCCCCTCCTCATCCTCGCCGGGGCGCTCGTCGGCCTCGTCGTCGGCTTCCAGCGGCGGGTGACCGGGGGGATCCTCGGCCCGACGATCACCCACCTCACCTGGTCGCTCGGCATGCTCTTCCTCCTGCCCCCCGTCCTCGACCGGCTCTCGTGAGGTGCCTGCGATGACCTCCGTCCTCTGGCTCCGGCGCGACCTGCGCCGACGCGACCACCCCGCCCTCCTCGCCGCCCGGGACGCGGCGGGTGGGGGCGACCTCGTCGTCGCGTTCGTCGTCGACCCGCGGCTCTGGGACGGCGGCGGTGCGGTGCGGACGGCGTGGCTCGCGGCCACCCTGCGCGCGCTCGACGAGTCCCTCGACGGCAACCTCACCCTCCTGCACGGCGACCCGCGGCAGGTGGTGCCCGCGCTCGCGGAGCGGGTGGGCGCGTCCTCGGTCCACGTGACCCGGGAGACCACCCCGGCGGGACGTCGTCGCGACGACGTGGTCGCGGAACGGCTGCGCGAGAACGGTGTCGAGTGGGTGGAGACGGGGACCCCCTACGCGGTCGGCCCGGGCCTCGTCGTCAACGGGTCGGGGGACCCGTACAAGGTGTTCACCCCGTTCTCGAAGGCCTGGCGCGCCCACGGGTGGCCCGATCCGGCAGCGACCCCGAGGACGCTGCCGCTGCGCCACGCCCGCAACGACGCCGCGGCCACGGCGGCACTCGACGCCGCCCTGTCGGCCCCCGACCTGCCCGAGCTCCCGCCCGCGGGGGAGGAGGCCGCCCTGCGCCGGTGGCGCTCGTGGCGCGAGGAGGGCCTCGACGACTACGCCGACGACCGCAACCGGCCGGACCGCGACGGCACGTCACGACTGTCGCCCTACCTCAAGCTCGGTGTCCTGCACCCGAGGACGCTGCTCGCCGACCTGGCAGCGGAGCGGGGCAAGGGCGCCCACACCTACGAGACCGAGCTCGCGTGGCGTGAGTTCTATGCCGACGTCCTGTTCCACCAGCCGCGCACGGCGTGGGAGGACCTCCGGCCCGAGATGGGCCGGATGCGCTACGACGAGCCCGAGGACGCCATCGAGGCCTGGCGCAACGGGCGCACCGGCTACCCGCTCGTCGACGCGGGGATGCGCCAGCTCCTCGCCGAGGGCTGGATGCACAACCGGGTCCGGATGATCACGGCGAGCTTCCTCACCAAGGACCTCCACGTGTGGTGGCCGCTCGGGGCGCGCCACTTCCTCGACCACCTCGTCGACGGCGACGTCGCGTCGAACAACCACGGCTGGCAGTGGGTCGCCGGCACCGGGACCGACGCGTCGCCGTACTTCCGCGTGTTCAACCCGGTGACCCAGGGCCTGCGCTTCGACCCCGACGGCGCCTACGTGCGGCGGTGGGTCCCCGAGCTCGCCCACCTGCCGGGCAAGGCGGCGCACGAGCCGTGGGAGCACGCCGACGGGTACGCCCACGGCTACCCGGAGCGGATCGTCGACCACGCCGCCGAGCGCGTGGAGGCCCTGTCGCGCCTCGAGGCGACGAAGGGCTGAGCTCCCTCGGCACGCGGGTCCGACCTTCGACACCCTCGGCCCGGCGTTTGGGGAACTGGGTGACACGTCCCTAGACTTGGGGGCACGAGGGGAGTACTTCCCAAGCCCGCGCCGGTCAGTACGACCACCCGATGGTGGTCCCGGTGCGGCGCCGCCCGGCTCGTCCGGACCGGTGAAGGAGACCTCAGAGCCGTTCCACGTGCCCTGAGGAGCCACCCATGTCCCTGCTCGTCTCCCTGCCCGCCGCGGCCCCGCCCGGCGCGCCCCTCGACTCCGTCGGGACGCCCCTGCTGTGGGGCGCCACGATCGTCGTCGTCCTCGGCCTGTTCGCCCTCGACTTCGTGCTGACCCGCAAGCCCCACGCGGTCTCGATGAAGGAGGCCGTCGCCTGGTCGTCGTTCTACGTGGCGCTGCCGCTCGCGTTCGGGATCTTCGTCTGGCAGCAGTTCGGCGGCGACCGCGGGCTCGAGTACTACACGGGCTACCTCGTCGAGAAGTCGCTGTCGGTCGACAACCTCTTCGTCTTCATGCTCCTGCTCGCCGCGTTCGCGGTGCCCGACGAGCTGAAGCAGCGCGTCCTCCTCATCGGCGTCGCCGGGGCGCTCGTCCTGCGCGGCGTCTTCATCGCCCTCGGGGCCCAGATGATCTCGTCGTTCTCGTGGACCTTCCTCCTCTTCGGCGCGATCCTCCTGCTGACCGCGGTCAAGGTCGGCAAGGACGCGGTGTCCGGCGCCGACCACGCGGTCGACATCGGGGAGATCCGCACGGTGAAGGTGCTGCGTCGGTTCTTCCCCGTCTCTGAGGAGTACGCCGGCACCCGGATGACGGTCGCGCAGGCCGGACGCCGCGCCCTGACACCCCTCGCGCTCGTGACGGTCGCCATCCTCGGCACCGACATCGTCTTCGCCGTCGACTCGGTGCCCGCGGTCTACGGCATCACCGGCGACCCGTACCTCGTCTTCGCGACGAACGCCTTCGCACTGCTGGGTCTGCGCGCGCTCTACTTCGTCCTCGAGGGAGCCCTCGGGTCGCTGCGCCACCTCGGCCACGGGCTCGCCGCCATCCTCGCGTTCATCGGCGTCAAGCTCGTCCTGCACTGGGCGCACGGCATCTGGACCTGGGTCCCCGAGGTCCCGACCCTGGCCTCGCTCGCCGTCATCGTCGGCATCCTCGTCCTCGTGACGGTCTCGAGCCTGGCCGCCAACCGCCGCGACGACCGTCGGGACGCGGCCGGTTCGGACGACCCCGCCGACGAGCCCGACCCCGTCACCGCCGACCGCGGCTGACCCCCGGCCGAACCGCGCGCTACGGCGCAGGACGTGTCGTGATGACAGCACGTCCTTCGCCGGGGACGCACCGAAGGGCCGGGTCCACGTGGACCCGGCCCTTCGGCATGCTCTGCGCTAGAGCATCACTTCAGACGGAAGTACGCCGTGATGGTCGACGCATCCTGAGTTGTCATCGTGACCTTGTAGCAGGCCCCAACCGTCTTCGGGGTCTGCCAGTTCTGGATGAACTGGCCACCTGAGGTGTCGTACCGGAGGCTGGTTCCTCCCGTGGAGACGATCTCGAGCTCGTCCTGGAGCGCCGTCCCGCTGCAGGTGATCTTCGTGGTCCCGAACGAGGCGATGGCGCTGACGTTCGTCAGCTCGCTGCTGCCGGCGAAGACCTCGAACTTCAGCGGCACCGTCGACCCGTTCTTGACGACGTTGTAGACGCCGCCCATGTCGACCGGTGCGTAGAAGCCCTTGAGCGTCCACGCCAGGACCGTGTACTCGCGCGTGGTCGTCGCGGTCCGACCGGCGTTGTCCGTCGCAGTGGCACTCAACGTGTGCGTGCCGACGGCAGTCGAGTAGCCGCTGACGACACACGAGCTGATGCCGGAGACGGCGTCCGACGCGGTGCACGTCGGGGCGGCCGGGACCGACCCGAAGGAGTGGCTGCTGCCCGCGGCCGGACCGCCGACGAACGCGACACCGGTCGGGTTCGACAGGTCGATCTTGAAGGGGCCGGTGGTGATGCTCGCGGCCTCGTTGCCGGCGTTGTCCTTCACCGGTCCGGACGAGACCGTGACGGCGGCTCCCTCGACGGAGCCGGAGCTGACACTGAAGGAACGTGCCTCCACACTGACGCCTGACGTGGCGTCGTCCGCCGAGAACGGAATGGTGACCGCACTGGTGTACCAGTCGTTGTTCCCGAGCGAACCCAACGGCGAGTCGGCGCTGATCGTCGGTGCAACGGTGTCCCGCTTCACGGTGATCGGGGCGGCGGCCGTCGTCAGCCCGGCCAGGTTGGTGCACGAGCCGCTGAAGACGGTGCCGGTGGAGTCGACCTCCAGGACCTGGTCGGCGGTGCACAAGGGCGCACCACTGAGGTCGTCGGAGCCGGACGTGCCGACCGTGACGTTAGACCGGTACCAACCGTCGTCTCCGATCGTGCCCGCAGTCACCGAGAGGAAAGCGGACGGTCCGGTCTCGTCGATGTCGATGCCGGACTGGGTGTCCGAGGCGGTGTTGCCCGACGTGTCCGTGCACGTGCCGATGGCGGACTGGTCGGCGCCCTCGTCAGCCAGCACCTTCGTGACGGTCGCGTCCTCCACTCCGACGACGTCGGAGCACGACCAGGTGACCGTGACGTCCGAGCTGTTCCAGCCGTCGTCGTTCGGGGCCGGCAGGGTGCTCTCGTGGGTGATGGTCGGGTCGGTCGTGTCGACGACCGTCACGTCGAAGTCGGCCTCGGCGGAGGTGTTGTCCGACCCGTCCGTGGCGGAACACGTCACGGTGGTGGTTCCGAGAAGGAACTTCGCGCCGGAGGTCGGCGTGCACGTGACCGTCGGGCTCGCGTCGACGATGTCGTTCGCCGTCGGCGCCGCGTAGCTCACCATGGCACCGCCGGCGGTGTTGCCTTCCACCGTCATGTCGTCCGGCACGTTCGACAACGCCGGGGCGGTGGTGTCGACCACCGTGACCGTGAAGGTGTCCTCCGCGACGTTGCCGGCGTCATCGGTGGCCGTGCAGGTCACCGTCGTCTCGCCGAGCTCGAAGAACGCCGACACGCCAGGCTCGCACTCGACGATGGGGTTCGGGTCGACGACGTCGGTCGCGGTGGGCGCCAGGTATGCCACCAAGGCGCCGCCAGTGGTGTTGCCCTCGACCGTCATGTCCTCGGGAACCCCCTGCAGGACCGGAGGCCGCGTGTCCCGCACCGTCACGGTGAAGGTCTCGGCATCGGACGAGTTGCCGGCCGCGTCGGTGGCGGTGCACGAGACGGTGCTCCCACCGACGGGGAACAGGCCGCCGGAGGGCGGGGCGCAGACGACGGTGGGGCTGTCGTCCACCGTGTCAGTAGCCGTCGCCGTGAAGGCCACCACTGCGCCAGCGGCCGAGGTGGCCTCCGTCGTGATGTCACCCGGAACGTCGAGCTCGGGCGCCGTGGTGTCGACGACGCGCACGACGAACGAGGTCTCTGCCGTGTTTCCGGCCCCATCCGTGGCGATGCACTCCACGGGCGTGTTCCCGAGGGCGAACTCGGAGCCGGACGCAGGCGAGCACGTGCTCTCGAGGCTCCCTGACACGGCATCCGTGGCGGAGGGGGCCGGGAAGGTCACGAGGGCCCCTGCGAAGGAGGACGCCTCCGCGGTGACATCAGCGGGCTGCTGGGGGAACTGTGGGCCGGTGGTGTCCGTGACGTTCACCTGGAAAGACGTCGAAGTGCCATTTCCGGAACTGTCGACTGCGGAGCACGTGACCGTCGTGCTCCCGAGCGCAAAGGTGGCCGATGCCGGCGAACACGTGACCGGGAGAGTGCCCGAGACCACATCGCTGGCCGTGGGGCTGACGTAGGTGTGAGCAACGCCCGATGAGGAGGTGGCCTCGAGGGTCACGCTTGCCGGCGTCCCCGTGATCACAGGGTCCGTCGTGTCCACGACCGTCACGACGCCGCTGTCGCTCGAGCTGAGGTTCGCGCTGTCCTTTGCTGTGCAGGTCACGGTGTTCGCGCCCAGGGGAAGCACCGAACCGATGTCGGGCAAGCACGACACGCTCGGCGTTGCCGCGTCCTCCGCGTCACCAGCGGTGCCGATGTCGGCGAAGGTCAGGGTGCGACCGCCGAGGGTGTCGCCTTCGAGGGTGATGTCGTTGACGGTGATCGACGGAGCCGTGTTGCACGAGACCGCGTTGAGGGTCCAGCCGACTGACGCGGTCTTGGTCAGGGTGCTGGTCCCACCCGCGCCGGCCTGCGCCCCGATCAAGGTGACCGTCAGCGTTCCGGACATGGCCGTCGGCGTGCTGGCCGCGACGACACTGAGGGTGGTGGTCGCCGTGGCATTCGTGCCCCCCGAGAGGGTCCCGTCCGAAGCGGCGTTCCAGTTGCCCTGCAGTGTGATCAAGGGGTCGGAGACAGCGGCGGCGGCTCCGCCGGTCGCGCTCGCTGTGGCCGTCAGGATGGTGCCATTGGCCCATCGGACGTTTCCGGGGTTCTCCTGCATCCGCTTCGCGGCGATGAGCCGCGTCGTGCTGATGGAGGTCCCCAGACACACGTTGCCGAAGCTGATCGGGCCGGTGGGCGTGATGATGGCGGCTTGGTCGTCAGAGTCGATCACCGGCACATCGGCCAGCGCACCACTTCCCCCCAGGGCGATGACGAGCGTTGCTGCGGCTGCGGTGGCGAGAAGGCGCACCGTTGACATGGGCCTCATGAGGCACTCCCCTGCGGAGTCGAGAGATGGTGTTCGAAAGGTAGAGGCAGGGCGCTGACCTGCGCCGACGATTGGGGAAACGGCTGTGCGGGCGCTGTGGGACCTCTCAGCAGTGGCTCTTCCGGGCCATTGACAACCACTCCACGCCGTGGGACGCGCGAGGAGCGGTGGCCGACCGGAGCCGCACCTCCGTAGGGTCGGGACATGGCCTCGCCCCTCCCTCAGCCCCTTGTCGTCGAGACCGCCTCCTGCACGGGAGAGGTGCACGACCAAGGGGCCCAGGTGACCCGATGGGCCCCTGCCGGAGCTGCGCCCGTGCTCTACGTCAGCACCGCGCTCAACCTGGAGGCGGGGCGCTCCATCCGGGGTGGGATCCCGGTCTGCTGGCCGTGGTTCGGACCCGGTCGAGGCGGTGGGATGGAGCCCGCCCACGGATTCGTCCGCACGGCGCCCTGGCACCTCGCCGAACGGGAGGACGACGGCGAGGACGTCGTCGTCACCCACCGGATCAGCAGTGCCGACGTCTCGCCGGCGAACTGGCCGCACCCCTACGAACTCGAGCTGGCGACGCGCGTCGGCGCAGCCCTCGATCTCACCCTCACGACGACGAACGCCGGAGACGCTCCCATCGTCGTCGAGGAGGCGCTGCACGCGTACCTCGCCGTCGGCGACGTCCGGCAGGTCAAACTCGACGGCCTCGACGGCCGGTCCTACTTCGACAAGGTCACCGGCGCCGAGCGCGTCCAGTCGGGGCCGGTCCGCTTCGCCGGCGAGACCGACTCGGTGTACCGCACGGGTGAACCGGTCGTCCTCGACGACCCCGTGCTCGACCGGCGCCTCGTCATCTCAACCGAGGGGTCCGCCAACGTCGTCGTCTGGAACCCGTGGGCGGAGAAGGCCGCCGAGGTCCCCGACATCGGCGACGACGACTGGACCGGCTTCCTCTGCGTCGAGGGTGCCAACGCCTTCGAGAACGCCGTCACGGTCGAGCCGGGGGAGTCCCACGCGATGACCTACCGCGTCGAGGTGCGGACCCGATGACGACCACCCACCCCTCACCCGGACCGTCCTGGCTCGACGCCCCCGCACACCGCCAGTGGCTCCAGCGCGGGATGGCCGACGTGCTGGGCTTCGTACTCCCGTCGATCCGCCCGGACGGTGGCTTCGAGTGGCTCGATGCCGACGGGCGGGCCTTGTCCGACCGCCGTCCGTTGCTCTTCCTCACCGCGCGGATGGCGTGGGCGTCGGCCGTCGGCGTACGGCACGGCATCCCCGGGTCCGGCGAGCTGCTCGACCACGCGATGGCCTCCCTCACGGGCCTGCACGCGGACGCCGTCCACGGCGGGTGGCTCACCGAACCCGGTTCCGTCACAGCGAAGTCCACCTACGACCACGTCCACGTCGGGCTGGCGGCGGCGACGGCGCTGGGCGTCGGCCACCCCGCGGCGGCACGGCTCCTCGACCAGGTCATCGAGGTGGTCGACAGCCACCTCTGGGACGACGAGACCCGCACCCTGCGGGAGTCCTTCGCCCCGGACTGGTCCGCGCCCGAGGAGTACCGGGGGGCCAACGCCAACATGCACGGCGTCGAGGCCTTCATCGCCATGGGCCACGCCACCGGTGATGCCGTGTGGCACGAGCGGGCTCTCGACGTCGCCGACCGCCTCGTCAACCGGGCCGCCCGCGCGCACGGATGGCTTCTGCCAGAGCACTTCTCGACGACGTGGGACGAGCTCCCCGAGTACAACCGCGACGACCCGCAGCACCCGTTCCGGCCCTTCGGCGCCACGTTCGGCCACTCGCTGGAGTGGGCGCGCTTCCTCCTCCAGCTCGAGGGCTCGCTGCTCGTTGACTCGCCCGACTGGCTGCTCGAGGGAGCGGAGCAGCTGACCCGCCGCGCGCTCGACGGCGGGTGGGCCCTCGACGGTCGCCCCGGTCTCGTCTACACCGTCGACTGGGACGGCGCGCCGGTGGCCGACGTCCGCCTCCACTGGCCGGTGTGCGAGGGCATCCAGGTGACGGCGGCCCTGGTGCGCCGCACCGGGGACGCGCACTGGGAGGGCTGGTACCGCAGGCTCTGGGACCACGCCGTGCGGTACTTCGTCGACGGGCGGGGCACCTGGCGCAACGAGCTCGACGACGACCTGCGCGAGGCAGGCGCGATATGGCCCGGACGACCGGACGTGTACCACTGCCTCGGCGCCCTCGTCACCCCGCTCGAGGCGTGACGCCGGGCGGCGACGCCGCTCAGAGGAGGCTGACCAGCTCGGCGGGGTCGTCGACGGGCAGGCCGGGAGCAGCCGTCGCGGTCACCTCGAACCTCGGCGCACCCGAGGAGCCCCCGAGCCCTGTGGTGATGGCGACGTCGGCCGCGTCGCGACCCGTGCCGATCCGCACCATGGAGGTGCGGGGTGCGAGTCGGGTCGCGTCGACGAGCCGCCACACGCCGTCGACGGCGACCTCGACGACCGCGTGGGCGTCCATCGGCGACAGCCCCGGCGCGTAGACCGACACGTAGCGGGCCGGCATCCCGAGGGCGCGGCACATCGTCGTCACGAGGTGGGCGTAGTCCCGGCACACCCCCCGGCCGGTGAGGAGCGGGGCGAGGGCGTCGTCACTCGACGTCGTCGACCCCGGCTCGTACGAGAGCCGGCGGTGCGCCCACTGGGCGATGCCGAGGACGCGAGCCGCGTCGCCGACGAGGTCACCGAACTCCGTTGCGGCGTAGGCTTCCACGCGATCACTCGGGCAGTAGCGGCTGGGCAGCGCGTAGAGGAGCGCCTCGACCTCGGTGACCGGTTCGGGCTCGCGCTCCGCGAGGGAGACGGTGGCGTCGTAGGTGACGGTCACCTCGCCGACGGGGGCCTCGATGACGTGCAGCCGCGTTCCCCGGTCGAACCCGAGCTCGTGGTGCGCGACGGGGGACCCGTCCGGCCCGAGGACGGAGAGCGACTCGGTGCGCTCGAGGTGGTCGGCGACCGCGACCGAGACGGCGATCCGCCCGGCCCCGTCGACGGGGATGCCCAGGACGACGCTCACCGTCGCCGAGGTCGCCGACGTCGTGCTCGAGGGCTCCTGGAGGGGTGTGGGCTCGGTCATCGGGACCTCCGGTGCGGGACGGGGACGAGCGGGGCGGGCGGTGGCCAGGCGTCGTCGGGAGGCGTGTCCGCTGGTCGACGACCCTACCCTCGCCCCGGTGCGTGACGCGGCGTCCCGCCCGTCCGCCCGCCCGACCGGACGGCCCGACCGGCGCGTCAGAGCCAGCCGGCGCCCTGGGCCACGAGGAGCGCCCCGAAGACCGCGAACGCGGCCGCCGCGCCGTACCGGATGACCTTCTCGGGCAGTGCGCGTCCCAGGAGGGCGCCGAGCCCGATCGCCAGCGCGTCGGCCGCGACCATCCCGAGCGTGCTGCCGACCCAGACGCCGAACCAGTTCTCCTGGGTGGCGAGGGTGATCGTCGCGAGCATCGTCTTGTCGCCGAGCTCGGCGAGGAAGAACGCGGTCCCGACGGCGAGCAGCGCGGCCCCGGTGGAGCGGCGGGCCTTGTCGGCCTCGTCCTCGGACAGCTCGTCGCCGCGCAGGGTCCAGAGGGCGAAGCCGAAGAAGGCGAGCCCGGCGACGATCGAGATCGCCCCCTGGTACTCGCTGAACGCGGTCCCGACGGCGGCGCCGATGGCGACCGAGGCGAGGTGGACGATGGCGGTCGCGACGGTGATGCCGATGAGGACGTCGCGCAGCCGGTAGCGGGTCGCGAACGTCATGGCCATGAGCTGGCTCTTGTCGCCGAGCTCCGCCACGAAGATCACGGCGGTGCTGAGCAGGAAGGCGTACATGTGGGTCTCCTCGCGTGCCCCGCCGAGGAGCGTCGGGACGCGCCTTCGGCCAGGCACGCCCGTTGTCGTGGGTCGTTCGAGCTGGCCGAAAGTCTCGTCCGCCACACAGAGGTGGCCCACCGCACCGGACCCGGAGGTCAGCGTGTCGACGCGGCGATTGGGGACTACTCCCTTTCGGTGACCACGCTACCGGCCGGGTCGCCGAGCACCGAAATCCGGTGGGCGCCCGGTCCGCGGACCGGAACGGTCAGCCCGTGCGCCGCGTGGCGTCGATGAGCGAGGTCAGGCGGTCGCGGATGTCCTCGAGGTCGGCGACCTCCATCCCCAGTCGGTCGATGACGGCCGCCGGGATCCGTTCGGCCCGTCGCCGCAACCGTCGACCCGAGGGCGTCAGCGACACGGCGACGGCGCGCTCGTCCGTGCGGTCCCGCTCGCGCAGGACGTGACCCGCTGCCTCGAGGCGCTTCAGGAGCGGCGAGAGGGTGGCGGGCTCAAGGCTGAGGCGCTCGGCGATCTCGGAGACCCGCAGCGGCGACTCCTCCCACAGCGCCAGCATGACGAGGTACTGCGGGTGGGTGAGGCCCATCGGCTCGAGGATCGGACGGTAGATGCCGATCACGTTGCGTGACGCGACGGCCAGGGCGAAGCAGACCTGGCGGTCGAGGGCGAGGAGGTCGACGACCTCGGTGGTGCTCGCGGAACTGCGGGGGGCTGGGCTCACGATTTCATCCTAACGACTTCCCGGGAGTATCGTGCGTGATAACACTTAGGGCACTAACGATCATCGGAGGACGTCATGGCCAGGGCCGACCGCACCGGTCTCTCGCTCGGGTACCGCATCGGCTGGCGGCTGCGCTACGCCGCCATGAGCGTCTTCGGACCGGCTCAGCTCGGCACCGACGACGACCCGCAGATGAAGCTGCGTCGCGAGAAGCAGTCGAAGGTCGAGGCCGCTCGCCGAGCCCGCGAGGCCCACCCCGCTGCCTGACCGCCAGGACGACATCGAGTCCACGGTCGATGTCGTCCCGCCCGGAGAGCCGGGGTCGCCGGGGTGGCGGGGGTCACGGCATAGGGCGGGCAGCGGGACGGTTGGACCTCGACGTCCTGTCCCTGCTCCCGTCCGGAAGGCCGTCATGTCCGACACCGCCCAGCCCGCCGCACCCGCCACGCCCGCCGCCCCGCGCGAGGTGCGCCTCGTCTCCCGCCCGGTCGGCTGGCCCACACCCGCCGACTTCGAGGTCGTCGAGAGCCTCCTGCCGAAGGTCGAGGAAGGGCAGGTCCGGGTCCGGAACATCGCGATGTCGGTCGACCCGTACATGCGCGGCCGGATGAGCGACGCCAAGTCGTACGCCGCCCCGTACGAGCTGGGCGCCGCGATGGAGGGTGGCGCCGTCGGCGTCGTCGAGGAGTCGCGCTCTGACGCGGTCGCCGTCGGTGACCACGTCCTCCACGGCATGGGCTGGCGGGAGGCGGCCGTCCTCGACGCGTCGTCCGCGCGGGTCGTCGACGTGTCCGCGGTCCCGGCGACCGCCTACCTCGGTGTGCTCGGGATGACCGGGCTCACCGCGTACGCCGGTCTGACGCGGATCCTCGAGGTCAAGCGCGGCGACGTCGTGTTCGTCTCGGGTGCCGCCGGCGCCGTGGGGAGCGTCGTCGGGCAGGTCGCCAAGGCACTCGGTGCGAGCCGCGTCATCGGGTCGGCGGGCTCGGCCGAGAAGGTCCGCCACGTCATCGACGACCTCGGCTTCGACGCGGCGTTCTCCTACAAGGACGGTCCGGTGTCCCGCCAGCTGCGCGAGGCCGCGCCCGACGGCATCGACGTCTACTTCGACAACGTCGGCGGTGAGCACCTCGAGGCCGCGATCGGCTCGCTGCGCCTCAACGGGCGCATCGCGATCTGCGGCGCCATCTCGGTCTACAACGACACCGAGCCCGCGCCCGGCCCGCGCAACCTCTCCCGCCTCATCCAGACGCGCGGCCGCATCGAGGGCTTCCTCGTCGGCGACCACTGGGACCTCGCCCGCGAGTACGCGCAGCACGCGACGCAGTGGATCGGCGAGGGCCGGCTCCAGTCCCGCGAGACGTTCGTCGACGGGCTCGACCACGCCGTCGACGCCTTCCTCGGCGTCCTGCGCGGCGACAACACCGGCAAGATGGTCGTCCGCCTCTGACCCGACCGGGCTCGGGGTCAACCCCGGATCCCGTCCTCTGGCGCAGGCTCGGGTCAGTCGTCGATCTCCGTCAGCGAGGTTTCCGTCAGCGGTTGCGCATCTCGCGGACGAAGATCCAGATCAGCCACAACCCACCAGTCAGCAGGCAAAGGATGCAGTCGAAGGCGAAGTTGATCAAGCCGTAACGCTGACGGGACATGGTTCTGCTCTCGAGAGGGCGGGTGGGTTGGAGGATCTCGCGCGCAAAGGGGCCTACCCGGTGGCCGACGGCTTCCATTTCTCGTTCTGCGTGTCGGCGGCCGGCCACCAGTCGATGCCGAACGCCGCGTCATCCTCGCTCGCTTCGCCGAGGTCGAAGTCGTAGCCGCCCGAGTAGCTCGCGACGTAGCCCTTCCTCTCCCTCTTGGGGATCTCCTTGATGGCGTACTCCATCCCGTGCTCCTCGATGAAGTCCTCGTACGTGGACGGCGACTCTGCCAGGGCGATATCGCGTTCGGTGACGATCTCCGCGAAGAAGCGGTTCGAGCCCTCTGTCAGTGCGATGTCCTCGATGATCCGTTTGACCTGGTTCCTGTACGCCGTGGTCGCGTAGTCGAGCCTGCCCGTGTGGACCCAGTACTGGTTCAGGCCCGCGGGGCCTTGGTCCGCGTCGACGACGACGACGTCGTACTTCGGTCCGGCATAGGGACTGGCCTCCGGTTCCGGCTCTGCCTCCGGTTCCTGCGCGGTGGTTTCCGGCGCAGGCGTCGGTTCTGGCTCCACGGACTCGCCACCCTCGCCCTCGCACCCGCGATCGACGGTGAGCCGCGGGGGATCGCTGACGGGCGACCCCGTTGCTGGCTCCTGGCCGCAGACCGTCCAGTTCGACTCGACCAGGATCCCGAGCATCCCTCCGCCGAGCACCTCGACGTCGTCCTCGATTCCGGCACGCTTGACGTCGCTCTTGGCCAGATCCAGTGTCTTCCCGACGACATCTGGCATCGCATGTGGCGCCTCGCTGGAGCATCCTCCGAGGATGAAGACCGTCATGGTTGCCAGGGATATGCCGATGGTGTGGCGGGAGGAGAGGGGCACCCGTCAGAACCTAGTGGGAGAAGCCAGGGGCCGCTGACGAACGAGGGACCGTCACGCCGGCCGACGGGTCGAGTTGCCTTGTGGGTGAAGGACGCGCCGCTCGGGTCTCAGGCGAGCGCCTGCCTCAGGAGCTCGCCCATCGAGCGGACGCCCGCGACCAGCCGCTCGTCGGGCACGCCGGAGTAGCTCATCCGCGCATGGTTGCCCTCAGGGTGGTCGGCGAAGAACGGCGCCCCCGGCACGATGATGATGCCCGCCCTGGGGATGAGGGTGTCGCGCTGGAAGGCGGCGACGTCGAGTCGCTCGGGGAAGCTGACCCACGTGAAGAGGCCGCCCTCCGCGCGGGTCCACGTGGTGCCTGCGGGGAAGTGCTCCTGCATCGTCGCGAGCATGAGGTCGCGCTGGTGCCGGTACGTCGGGAGCATGCCGGCGATGTGCGCCTCGATGTCGTAGCCGGCGAGGTAGGCCGCGGCCGCGCGCATGTTCAGCGTGCCGTTCTGGGTGTCGGCCGCGAGCTTGAGCAGGGCGAGCTTCTCCCGGACCTCGGGAGTCGCGAGGGCCCAGCCGAGGCGGAGCCCGGGCGCGAGGATCTTCGAGAAGCTGCCCAGGTGGACGACCCGGCCCGTGGTGTCCAGGCTCTTGATCGTCGGGAGGCGCTCGCCCTCGTACCGCAGCTCGCGGTACGGGGTGTCCTCGAGGACGACGACGTCGTACTCCTCGGCGAGCTCGACGAGGCGCTGCCGCCGGGCGAGGCTCATCGTGCGGCCCGTGGGGTTCTGGAAGTCCGGGACGGTGTAGACGAGCTTGACCCGCTCGGTCGTGCGCAGGACTTCCTCGAGGGCGTCGGTGTCCATGCCCTCCTCGTCCATGGGGACCGACCGGTAGTCGGGCTCGCACGGGTTGAACGCGATGAGCGCCCCGAGGAAGGTCGGCCGCTCGGCCACGATGACGTCGCCCGCGTCGACGAAGAGCTTGGCCGTGAGGTCGAGACCCTGCTGGCCACCCTGGGTGATGAGGACGTCGTCGGCGCCGCAGGGCATCCCGTCGGCGGTGAGCCGGGCGGCGACGAGGGCGCGCAGCTCCGGCAGGCCCTCCGAGGCCGTGTACTGCAAGGCCGAGGCGTTCCCCGCCGAGAGCAGCCCGTCGTAGATGGCGTGCAGGTCGGCCATGGGGAAGAGCGTCGGGTCGGGGTAGCCGCCCGCGAACGACGTGATCCGCGGATCTCCTGCGAGAGAGAGGAACTCGCGGATCGCCGATGGCTGCACGCGCTCGGCGCGACGGGCGAACGAGGTCATGTCGGGTCTCCTGCGGTCGGTGGGGAGGCGGGTGGGGCAGACGCGTCAGCCGAAGGCCAGACCGCCCGGGCGCCCGTCGCGCAGCGCGGCCAGGTGCTCGTCGTAGTTCATGACCTCGAAGAGCGAGGCGCCCTCGAGCATCCGGGCCTGCAGGGCCTTCTCCCTCGCCTCGATGGCCTCGGCCCCGTCGACGGCGGCCGCGAGCTCGGCCCGCGAGCCCACGAGGAGGCCGTCGTCGTCGCCGACGACGATCTCACCCGGGTCGACCCTGACGCCGTCGAGGTCGAGGGTGGTCCCGGTCTCCGGCAGGGCCGTCGCCGGGTACGCGTTCGGGGCGCTGCCCGTCGACCAGACCGGCAGCGGCAGCCCGGCGAGGGTGGCCGTGTCGCGCGACCGGCCGAGGACGACGATGCCCGCGAGGCCGCGCCGCAGGGCCTCGGTGCCGAAGAGCTCACCGGCGACCGCGCGCTCGTCCCCGCCGGCGTCGACGACGAGGACGTCCCCGGGCCCCGCGTCGCGCAGCGCGTGGATGACGGACATGAGGTCGCGGTTGGCCCTGGCGGTGACGACGCGGCCGACGAGGTGGCGGCCCGGCACGACGGGGCGCAGGCGGGCCGGCAGGACGCGCAGGGAGGGCGAGGCGTCGACGAGGCTCGTCGTCGAGAGGCCGGCCAGGCGGGGGAGCAGGTCGTCGGTCGTCGTCATGGGGCGATCCTCGCCCACGAACGCGGCGACACGGGTCGCCATCCGAACTCCGGCTACGGGTGGGCCCCGTGGGGCTCGAACCCACAACCTACGGATTAAAAGTCCGCAGCTCTGCCAATTGAGCTAGAGGCCCCGGCCGAGGGGCTCCCCGTCGGCCACGGACAGTATGGCCCAGCGCGCGCAGCCCCCAAGAACACCGACCGGGGGCGAGCAGCACGCCCACCCCCGGTCGACCCCACCCCTCAGTGGGTCAAGCCGTACCAGGCCACCGCGACGGCGAGGACGACGATGCTGATGGTCGGGACCCACGCCCAGTGGACGTGGCCCCGGGGCGGCCGGACGACCGCGGTCGACTCGGGAGTCGGCGTCGGGTCGGAGCCGGACCAGGTGGGCGCAGCGGCCCGCCGCTCGTCGGCGTGCGCCTCGTCGAGCTCGGCGCTGCCCATGACGGTGGAGGCCGACGGGCCGGCGGCCGGGAGGTCCTCCTCGGGGAGGCCGAGGCGCTCGCCGAGCTCGCGGGCACTGGCGGGCCGCTCCTCCGGCTTCTTCGCCAGGCACTGGTCGATGAGCGCCCGCAGGCCGGCGGGCACGTGCGGAGGGAGCGGCGGCGGGGGCTCGTTGACCTGGGCGAGCGCGGTCGCGACCGGCGTCCCCTTGTCGAACGGCCGGCGCCCGGTGAGCATTTCGTGGGCCACGACCCCGAGGGCGTACAGGTCGGAGGCGCCGGTGGCCGGCTCGCCGAGCGCCTGCTCGGGGGAGAGGTAGTGGGGGGTGCCGAGCACCTCGCCGGTCTGGGTGTGGCCCGAGCCGTCGACCGCACGCGCGATGCCGAAGTCGGTGAGCTTCACGACTCCCTCGGGGGTCACGAGGATGTTCGCGGGCTTGACGTCGCGGTGGACGACGCCGGCCTCGTGCGCGGCGCCGAGGGCGAGGGCCGCCTGGCCGACGATCGAGCGGACCGTCGCGGGGTCGAGCGCGCCCTCCCGCTGGACGAGCGCCGACAGCGGCTCCCCGGGGACGAGCTCGAGGACGAGGTAGGCGAGGTCGTCGTCCTCGCCGTAGTCGAGGACGGTCGCGACGTTGGGGTGCGCGAGGTTGGCGGCGTAGAGGGCCTCGCTGCGGAAGCGCCGCGCGAAGACCTCCTCGTCGGTGCCGGGCCGCAGCACCTTGACGGCGACCGAGCGGTCGAGGACGGTGTCGGTCCCCTCCCAGACGTCGCCCATGCCACCGGACGCGATGCGGGAGGCGAGCTGGTAGCGACCGCCGAGGACGAGGCCGCCCGCGAGGCGGTTCATCGAGGTGTCCGGGAAGTCACGGGGCTGAGCATAGGCGCCGTCGGACGGCGTCGGGGACGGCGTGTCACCTGCATTGTCGAAGGTCTGTCGAGCCATGGGGTCAGCGCCCCGCGTGGCCCGCTGACCGGGCGGTCTCGGAGGGGAGGGGTTCGAGCTCCACCTCGTCGTGAGAGGCGGATCGGGATCGGGGGTGTCGGTCGCGGGCACGCACGGAGCCGTACCCCGTCGCGCGCGCGCCAACCGTGCCGTCAGCGGCCTCGTTCTCAGCATCGAGCTCGGCATCCAGCCGGATCCGCCGGCCCTCGAGGACCCGCTTCTCCAGCTTCTCCGCGGCCTTGACCGACCCGGAGTCGTCCCGCGGCGGCAGCTGCAGCGTCCGCTCGGCGCGGATGCCCGCTTGCAGCTCGCGCGCCCGCTCGAGCTCGGCGTCGACCTCGGCGCCGAACAGCAGCGCGAGGTTGGTGATCCACAGCCACAGGAGGAAGACGATGACGCCGGCGAGCGAGCCGTAGGTCTTCGCGTACGAGCCGAAGCTCGTGACGTAGACGCCGAACCCGACGGAGGCCAGCACCCAGATGAGGATGGCGACCGCCGCCCCCACCGAGACCCAGCGGAAGCGGGGCTGGCGGACGTTCGGCGTCCAGTAGTAGAGGACGGCGACCATCGCGATGACGACGAGGAGGATGACCGGCCACTTCGCGATGTTCCACGTCGTGACGGTCGCGCCCTCGAGCCCGATGGCGCGACCGACGGCCTCGGCGACCGGCCCGCTGACGACGAGGGCCACGAGGACGACCGCCGCCATGATGACGAGGCCCAGGGTGATGAGGACCTGCTGGGGGCGCAGCTTCCAGACAGGGCGCCCCTCGTCGACCTGGTAGACGCGGTTCATCGCGCGGCCGAACGCCCCGACGTACCCCGACGCGGAGAACAGGGCGGTCCCGATGCCGATGACGAGGGCGATCCCCGCGCCGCTCGCCCCGACCATCTCGCTGATCGGGCCCTCGAGCTGGGTGGCGGTGTCGCCCTGACCGAGCTGGCGGACGATGTCGAGCATCGCCTGGGTCGTCGACTCGCCCTGCCCGAAGACGCCGAGGAGGGAGACGAGGGCGAGGATGGCCGGGAAGACCGAGAGCACCGAGTAGTACGTGAGCGCGGCCGACAGGTCGGTGCACTGGTCGCGCTGGAACTCGGCGAACGCGGCCTTGGCGGTGTACGTCCAGCCCGGCCGGTCGAGATCGCTGGGGGAGTCGGGCTTGTGGGCGGCGTCGGGCTCGGGCGCGGTGCGCTCCTTCGCCGCGGCGGTTCCCTCGGTGGCCATGCCGTCCTCCCGGACTCGTCCGTCTCGTGCTGCGGTGCAGCGTCGTCACCCTGCGATCCGGCGTCGTCACGCTGCGCGGGGCTCGCCGTCGTCGGCGGCTCCTCCAACCTAACCCCGTGGGGACGCCTCAAACGTGGGGGAGGCGGTCGGCGTACTGGACGTGCGCCGTCGCGGGAGGGATGGTGGGGGCCGACGAGAGGACCACCCGTGAACGGCACGTCACTGACCAGTCTTGGCCGGGACCAGCTCGAGAAGGCGAAAGGAGCCAGCAGCGGTCGCGCGGCCGTCACGCTCCACGGCGGTCAGGACCACGTCCTGCGCCAGACGGTGATCGCCCTCGCTGCCGGCCACTCCCTCGGCGAGCACGACTCCCCGGGCGAGGCCACCCTCCAGGTCCTCGTGGGCGAGGTGCGGCTGACCGCGGGTGACGAGGCGTGGAGCGGCGGCGCCGGGGACCACCTCGTCATCCCACCGGAGCGCCACGACCTCGCGGCGGTCACGGACGCAGTCGTGCTGCTCACGGTGACCACCCGCGCCTGAGCCCGCGTCGAGCGGCCTCCGGCGCGCCGCGGGGTGCGCCGAGGGACCCGTGAGGGACGTGGTGTGACACTGGTGAGGTGAGCTCAGACGGCGGACGCCCCCTGCCACGACGCCCGGTGCCCTTCGGCCCCGACGCGCTCGAGGCCCACGGTGGCACGCGCCCCGGGCCCGCCGAGATCACCGAGGTCGCGCACCAGACGGCCGCCATCCTCGTCGGCACCGGGCGGGCGGCCCATGACCCCCAGGTGACCTCGCGGCTCGTCGGGCTCGTCGACGACCTCGGCCTGTCGACCGTCGCCGACCTCTGGTCCGCGCGGCCCGCCCGCTCGCTCCCCGGAGCCCTGTGGCGCCTCTACGCCTTGCGCGAGTGGGTCCGGCGCAGCCCGCAGGAGGCGAGCCGCCAGTACGCCTCGGGCATCCGGTTCACCGATGTCGCCCACGCCGTCGCGGGGATCGCCGAGCCACCCGAGCCGGAGGAGCTCCAGCGGGTCGCCGACCAGATCCTCGCCGGCGTCTTCGAGGGCGACCTCGCCGTCGCCCTCGAGCGTGCGGCGGCCTTCTGCGCCGTCATCGCGGCCGGCCGGGCCGAGCTGGCCCACGACCGCGACGGCACCGACCCGGGCGCGGCCCACGACCTCACGACGTCCGGCGCCGCGATGCTCACGACCGGCGACGACCTGCGGGCCTGCGCCGCGCTCTGGCGCGCCGGCGACCTCGACTGACGCCTCCGGGGCCCGTTCGCGCGAAGCCTCGCCAGGTGAGCGGGTCCGCACGTTCGGGAACACCTTGCGGGCACCGAGGCGTTAGTGTCGTCCGTGGGTGCCGGACCGCGGCAGCCCCGGGTCCCAACATCAGCCGCTACGAGCGGCCACGCGCCGTGAGGCGCTCCCGGTCCGGCACCCACCTTCGTCCCGGCCTCGTCCCGGCCTCGTCCCACCGATGCCGACGCGCGGTCGGAGGCGTTGCGTGAGGGCGGCACCCCCCGTTGTGACCACGAGGTTCGACAGTCCCTGGTTCGGACGAGTCATTTCGGTGTGGACAACCGCCGCAATGGGTCCGGGCCCCCGTAGCCTCGACATCGTGATGCCGGACCCGTCGTTGAACGACGAGCAGCTCGAGAACGAGATCAAGCTCGTCGGAGACCTGGTCCTCGCGGCCTCCCAGGCCGAGGGCCCGATGAGCGACGACCAGATCGACGAGCTCCTCGGCATCGCCCCCG
Organism: Oryzobacter terrae; assembly: GCF_042756445.1. GTDB lineage: Bacteria > Actinomycetota > Actinomycetes > Actinomycetales > Dermatophilaceae > Oryzobacter > Oryzobacter terrae. The sequence goes on along the minus strand of NZ_CP170578.1, from coordinate 1,740,857 downwards.
ATGCCGGCGCCCCCGAGACCCCTGACGTCTCCGAGGCGGTCGAGCCGGCCGAGACGGCCGAAGCAGCCGAGCCGGCCGAGGCGGTCGAGCCTTCCAGGGCGGCCGACAGCGCCTGAGACCGGGCGCCCCCGGCTACCCGCCGTCCTCCCGGTGGCCATAGCCTGTACACACTGTCCGGCCCCCTCTTCTGGAGACCGCCCGTGGGCATCCGCCTCACCCCGCAGGACCCCCGCTTCTTCGAGCTCTTCGCCGCCTCCGGGCGCCACCTCGTCGAGGCCGCGGGGGAGCTGACCACGCTCCTCGGCGCCTCGGCCGACGAGCGCGACCTCATCCTCAAGCGGGTCCACGAGATCGAGGCGTCGTCCGGTGAGGCCACCCACGCCATCGTGCGGCAGGTCAACGGCTCCTTCGTCACGCCCTTCGACCGCGCCGACATGCACGGGCTCGCGGTCGCCCTCGACAGCTGCGTCGGCCTCATCGAGGCGGCGGTCGACCTCATCGTGCTCTACCGCGTCGACGAGGTCCTGCCGCGGGTGGCGAAGCAGGTCGAGGTCATCTCGCGGATGGCCGAGCTCACCGCCGACGCGATGCCGCGGCTGCGCTCGATGAAGGGGCTCACCGCCTACTGGGCCGAGGTGAACCGGCTCGAGAACCGGGCGAACAAGCAGTACCGGCGGATGCTCGCCGAGCTGTTCAACACCCCGAAGGCCGACCCCATCACGGTGATGAAGCACAAGGACATCATCGACGCGCTCGAGGCCGCGGCGAACGGCTTCGAGGCCGTGGCGCTAAAGGTCGAGGCGATCGCCGTGCGGGAGTCCTGAGCGGGTGGACTGGCTGCCCGTCACGCTCGTCGTCGTGCTGGCGATGGGCTTCACGTACACGAACGGCTTCCACGACGCGGCCAACGCCATCGCGACCTCGGTGTCGACCAGGGCCCTGACGCCCCGGATCGCCCTGGGTCTCGCGGCCGCGATGAACCTGCTGGGGGCCTTCGTCGGGGTGCGGGTCGCCCAGACGATCGGCGGCGACATCATCGACGTGCCGATGGGTGGCGTCGGGGTCGCCGTGTGCGCCGGGGCGCTCGTCGGGGCCACCGGCTGGAACATGCTGACGTGGTGGCGGGGCCTGCCCTCGTCGTCGTCGCACGCCCTCATCGGCGGGCTCGGGGGAGCCGCGCTCGCCGGCGGGGCGACCGTGAAGTGGGAGAGCATCCTCGACAAGGTCGTCGTGCCGATGCTCCTGTCGCCCGTCGTGGGGCTCGTCGGCGGGTTCGTCGTCATGGCGGCCATCCTGTGGCTGTTCCGCTCGGCCCGACCGGGACCGACGGCGCGGGGGTTCCGGTACGCGCAGACGGTGTCGGCCGCCGCGATGGCGTTCGGCCACGGGATGCAGGACGCGTCGAAGACCGCGGGTGTCGTCGCGCTGGCCCTCATCGCGAGCGGGAACCGGCCGGCCGGGGACGAGTCGATCCCGGCGTGGGCGATCGCGCTGTCGGCCGTCGTCCTCAGCCTCGGGACGTACGCGGGCGGCTGGCGGATCATGCGGACGCTGGGGCGACGGATCATCGACCTCGACCCGCCGCAGGGCTTCGCCGCCGAGACCACGGCCGCCGCGGTGCTCTACGTCGCGACGGCCACCGGCGCCCCGATCTCGACGACGCACGCCATCACGTCGGCGATCATGGGGGTGGGCTCGACGAGGTCGGCGAAGGCGGTGCGGTGGGGCGTCGCCCGGCAGATCGCCCTCGCGTGGGTGCTGACCTTCCCCGGAGCCGGGATCGCCGCGGCGCTCGCCTACGGCGCCATCGCCCTCGTCGCCCTCTGACCCCCCTCCCCGCTGACTCATTGCCCACCACCCACCCCGTTCGGCCTCAATCGCGTCGGTTCTGGGCAATCAGTCAAGGGGCGCTGGCAGCACGAGCAGCGCAACCGGGCGGTCACCCGAGCCGGGTCACCACGATCGAGGGCCCGCAGGACGCGGTCGCGGAGGACGAGCGGCTCGTCGAGGTCGGTGGTGCCCCACCGCACCACCCCCAGTCCGAGGTCGCGCAGGCGGTCCTCCCGACTCAGCTGGGCCGCCGCGTTGCGGGCGACGGCTCTCGCGTCGAGCGTGCCCGAGGCGCCCAGGGCGTACTTCGTCGCGCCGTCCGCCTCACCGACGACCCCGTGCGCGGCCCACAGGCCGTCGACCCGGGCGACGAAGCGTTCGGAGGCGTCGAGGACGAGCACCTGAGGCGTGGGAAGGGGCACCGCCCACGAGGCCATCGTCCACGTGCTAGCCGACTCGAGCCACGACTCGCGGCGGCTGTCGGCCAGCGAAAGGAGGGCGTCGAACCGGGTCACTCCCGGCCATCGCCGCTGGTGGATCCTCATGGCGCGCAGGTCTCCGGGTCGGACGAGCCCTCGCCGCAGGGCGCCGTCGAGCAGGGCGAGGCCGTCGCGAGGACGCAGGACGCGAACCGCGTCGAGGACGGTCCGAGCGGGCACGAGCTCGGGCATCCCTCGCCGGATGACGACGTGCGACGGCGGCGTCGCTCCGCGATGGAAGTCCCGCCAGTTGTCGGAGGAGGAGGTGCGCACGTCATCCAGCACGGTCATGGTCGCCCGGGGAGGGGGGCGGGGCGGCATCGGGAGGCCGAGGAGCGCGCCGGCGCTGGTGTGGCTGAGGATCGCGTCGGGTGTCACCCGTCGCGCGGCGATCGCGAGGGCTCGGTGGCGCTCCCACGGCGTGGCGGCCGTCCAGCCGGCCGCGAGGGCGTAGACCCCGGGGGCGATGCGCACGAGGTCGCCCCGGCCCAGGGCGAGGTCGAGGCGCCGCCCCGAGACGCCGGCCGATGTCGCCTCGGCGCGGGTGAACGGCTGTGGGAGGTCATCGAGGCCCATGGCACGCACGCTGGCCACGCGGGAGCCGCCGAGGAAGGGGGTGCCCTGTGCCTGTGGACGGCCCTCCGAGCGAGTGCCGCCTGTGGACATCCTCAACCGCCCACTCGACTCGCCCCACAACCTCGACTTCTTGCCCAGGACCCACGTCCCACGTGCCTCGGCGCGTGGGTTCTGGGCAATAAGTCAGGAGACCTGGGGGCGGTCAGCCGAAGCGGCCGCTGATGTAGTCCTCGGTGGCCTTCTCGGTGGGGTTGGAGAAGATCCGCTGGGTGTCGCCGACCTCGACGAGCCGGCCGGGCTCCCCGGTGGCCTTGAGGTTGAAGAACGCCGTCTGGTCCGAGACCCGGGCCGCCTGCTGCATGTTGTGCGTGACGATGACGATCGTGTACTCGGCCTTGAGGTCGTTGATGAGGTCCTCGATGGCCAGGGTCGAGATCGGGTCGAGGGCCGAGCACGGCTCGTCCATGAGGAGCACCTGGGGGTTGACCGCGATGGCGCGCGCGATGCACAGCCGCTGCTGCTGGCCACCCGACAGCCCGGCCCCGGGCTTGTCGAGCCGGTCCTTGACCTCGTTCCAGAGGTTCGCGCCCTTGAGCGAGCGCTCGACGACCTCGTCGAGCTTCTTCTTGTTCTTCATCCCGTTGAGCCTCAGCCCCGCCGCGACGTTGTCGCGGATCGACATCGTCGGGAACGGGTTCGGGCGCTGGAAGACCATCCCGACGGTGCGGCGCACGGCGACCGGGTCCATCGACGAGGCGTACAGGTCCTGGTCGTCGAGCATGACCGAGCCGTCGACCCGCCCGCCGGGGATCACCTCGTGCATCCGGTTGAGGGTCCGCAGGACGGTCGACTTGCCGCAGCCGGACGGCCCGATGAAGGCCGTCACGGACCGGGGCTCGACGGTCATCGTGACGCCCTCGACGGCCTTGAAGTCGCCGTAGTAGATGTCGAGGTCCTTGACGTCGATGCGCTTGGCCATGGTGTCGGTGCTCTTTCGTCGTGCCGTGGAGTCGGTGCGGGGAGGGGTGGACGTCGCTGCGGGAGAGGGAGGTCAGCCCTTGACCTTGCTGAAGCGGCCGATGAAGCGACCCAGCAGGTTGAGGAGGAAGACGAGGAGGATGAGGGTGAGCGCGGCGCCCCAGACCCGGTCGAGGGCGGGCTGGAGGTTCTCGCTGCGGCTCTGGTTGATCATCGTCGGCAGGGTCGCCATGTTCGTGGCGAACAGGTCGGTGACGATGACCTGCGTGTACGGGCCGAGGACGAGCAACGGGGCGGTCTCACCCATGACGCGGGCGATGCCGAGCAGGATGCCGGTGACGATGCCCGAGAAGGCGGTGGGGAGGACGACCTTCATGATCGTCTTCCACTTGGGCACCCCGAGGGCGTAGGACGCCTCGCGCAGCTCGTTGGGCACGAGCTTGAGCATCTCCTCGGTCGAGCGCACCACGGTGGGGACCATGAGGAGCACGAGCGCGAGGCAGACCGCGAACGCGACCCGCTGGAAGCCGAAGGTCGTCACCCACAGCGCGTAGATGAAGAGGGCGGCGACGATCGAGGGGATGCCGGTGAGGATGTCGACCATGAACGACACGGCCTTGGCGAGCCGGCCGCGGCCGTACTCGACGAGGTAGACGGCGGTCATCACACCGATCGGCACCGAGATCGCGGTGGTGACGGCGGCCTGGATGAGCGTGCCCTGGATGGCGTGCACGGCCCCGCCGCCGACGCGACGGTTGGTGATGCCCGCCTGGGAGTTGGTCCACCACGCGCTGTCGAGGAGCATCGCGCCGCCCTTGAGGAGGGTGCTCACGAGGATCCAGACGAGCGGGATGACGCCGATGGCGAACGCCGACCACATGACGATGCGGGCGAGGGTGTCGCGCACGGCCCGTGACCCCGACTTCGGGGTCAGCATCGGGCGCGGGGTCGTGGCGGGTGCGCCGCCGCGGGTGCCGGTGTCGAGCTCGAGGGTGCTCATTCGGTGAAGGCCTTCCTGCGCTCGATGACGACGCGGGCGATCGCGTTGACGACGAAGGTGAGGACGAACAGGACGAGCCCGGCGGCGATGAGCGCGCCGGTGCTCTGCGCCGTGTTCGCCTCCTGGATGCCGAGGGCGATCTTCGAGGCGAAGGTGGCGCCGCCGCTGAAGATCGACGAGGTGAAGGCCGACCCGTCGTTGAGGGCGGACAGCAGGATGGTGACGGCGAGCGTCTCGCCGAGGGCCCGGCCCAGTCCCAGCATCGCGGCGCTGATGACGCCGGGTTTGCCGAAGGGGAGCGCCGCGGTGCGGATCATCTCCCACTGGGTCGCGCCGAGCGCGAGGGCGCCCTCCTTGTGCGTCGTCGGCACCTGGGCGAAGACCTCGCGCGAGATGGCCGTGACGATCGGCAGGACCATGATGGCCAGGATGATCCCCGCGAACGCCAGGGTGCTCTTCGCGCTCGGCCCGTCGTCGACGCGGGCGAAGAACGGGATCCAGCCGAGGGCGCCGTCGATGACGTTTGCGAACGGCTCGAAGTACTGGCCGGCGATCGTCAGGCCCCAGAAGCCGAAGACGATCGAGGGCACGGCGGCGAGCAGGTCGATCGTCGCCGCGGCCGGCCGGGAGAGCCACGGGGGCGCGTACTGCGTGATGAACAGGGCGATGGCCACGCCGAGGGGGACCGCGATGAGCATCGCGATGACGGCGGTGACCACGGTGGCCCACAGGAGGTCGACGATGCCGAACCGCGGCGCCGTGCCCGATGTCGCCCACTCGCGCGAGGTGAGGAAGTTGGCCTCGTTCGCCTGGAGCGCGGGGACGGCCTGCGCGACGAGGAAGACCCCGACGAGCGAGACGAGCAGGATGACGAACACCCCGGAGGCGGTGGCCGCCCCGCCGAAGAGCCGGTCGCCGAGGCGTCCGGTGCCGGCGCCGTCGCCCTGGAGGGGCTCACGCCCGTCGGGTCCGGGCAGCTCGTCGCTGGCCGAGTAGCCGGTGATGGAGGTCGACACGGGTCTCCTCGCTCGTCCTGTCGTCGTTCGGTGGCCGTGGCGGAGGGGGCGAGCCGGTGTCGGCCCGCCCCCTCCGGGGTCAGGTCAGCGGCCGGGGCCGCTGCCCGAGGTGGGTCAGGACAGCGCCTCGATGGCGGTCGTGACCTTGCTCTGGACCGACGCGGGGAGCGGGGCGTAGCCGATCTCCTCGAGGCCCTTCTGCACGTCGGTCGAGGAGAAGTGCTTGAGGAAGGCCTTGATCTGCTTGCCCTTCTCGGCGTCCTTGTTCTTCGAGCAGACGATCTCGTAGGTGACGAGGAGGATCGGGTAGGCGCCGGCCTCCTTGGTCGCGTAGTCGAGCTTGAGGCGCAGGTCGTTGCCCTCGCCGTCGGCCGTCGCGGCCTCGACGGCCTTGCCGACCGAGGCGCCGGTCAGCTCGACCGCGCCGCCGCCGTTGTCGACCTGGGCGATGCCGAGGTCGTTGTCCTTGGCGTAGCTCCACTCGACGTAGGTGATGCCGCCGGGGGTGGACTTCACGCCCTCGGCCACACCGGCCGACTTCTCCTTGCCCTCACCCTTGCCGGTCCACTTCTTGGCGGGCTCGTCGGTCCAGACGTCGCCGGCCGCGGTGTTGAGGTACTTGGTGAAGTTCTCGGTCGTGCCCGACTCGTCGGAGCGGAAGAAGACCTTGACGGCCGTCTTCGGCAGCGAGACACCGGGGTTGACGGCGGCCACCTTCGGGTCGTCCCAGCTGGTGATGGTGCCCTTGAAGATGTCCGCGGCCACGGCCGGCGTGAGGACGAGCGTGTCGACGCCCTCGAGGTTGTACGAGATGGCGATCGGGCCGGTGACCATGGGGATGTTCCAGGCCGGGGAGCCGCAGTACGCCGCGGCGGCGTCGGACTCGACGACGCCGTCCTTCTCCTCGGTCTTGAGCGCCGAGTCGGAGCCGGCGAAGTCGACCTGGCCGGCGATGAACTGCTTGATGCCCGCGCCGGAGCCGGTGGGGTTGTAGTTGACGGTCGCGCCGGAGCAGGTCGAGCCGAAGGAGGCGGCGGCCTCCTCGAACGCGTTCTTCTGGGCGGAGGAGCCCTCGGCGTTCAGGGTGCCGTCGAAGCAGTCGCCACTCGCGGCCGCGGCCGAGGTGGAACCCGACGAGCCGGTGCCGGTGTTGTCGTCGGAGCCGCAACCCGCCAGGGCGATCGACCCGACCAGGGCGAGAGCCGCCACCTGGCCGAAACGCTGAATTCTCACTGTCTGTACCTCTCGGAGGACAAGGGTCATGGGGACGGGCGTCCTCGCCCGATGGCAGTGACGGTAAGGAGGCTCGGTGACGCGGTGGCCCGTCCCGGGTGAACGGCCCGTGAACGGGATCCGGCCATTGACCGTCCGGATGGTCAGCGGAACCCGCCCCCACAGGGCAGGTGGGCCGGGCTCGTCAGGGGACGCGGGCTGGCGGCCTCAGGGCAGGTGGGCCGGGGGCCTCAGGGCAGGTGGCGCTCGACGGCGACGACCCGCGCGCCGTCACCCGTGCCGACGACGTGGCACACGAGCGCCTCGCCCTTGGCGAGCCTGTCGTCGCGGGCCTCCGCGAAGGCCTCGACCACCTCGACCGCCCCGGCGGCGTCGAGGTCGAGGCGGCCGGCGAGCTCGTCGAGGATCGAGGGCATCACCGGCCCGTGCGAGCACAGGAGGGCGGGCTCGCCGCGCTCGAGGAGCCGGCGCACGTGGGTGCGCGCCTTGAGCGGGGCCTCGGCGTGGCCCTCCTCCGAGAGCCCGTCGCGGCGCCGGACCTTCACCGTCACGGCCCGGGCGTACGGCTCGACGGTGCCCACGCACCGCTCCGAGGGGGAGCTGACCACGCGGGTCACCCCGTAGGCGCCGAGCACGGGCACGAGCTCGCGGGCGCGGGCGGACCCGGCCTCGGTCAGGGGCCGCTTCGTGTCGTCGGCGCCGTCGTAGTCGCCGCGCGGGACGGCGTGGGCGTGGCGGACGAGGACGAGGGGCCAGGTGTCGAGCCGGTCCCCCTGCTGGAGGCGCACGAGGGCGAGGAGCTGGTCGCGGTCCCGGGCGTAGTCGAGACGGGCGTGAGCCTCGGGCACGGGCAGCCAGACGACCTCGTCGATCTCGTTGAGCAGGCGACCGTGCCCGCCGGTGACCTGGGCCGACCAGTAGCGCACGACCTTGTCGCCGGGCTCGCCCCGGTCGAGGACGACGTAGCGCGACTCGGGCAGCGCGGGGCCGAGGCGCACGACCAGGCCGGTCTCCTCCTCGGTCTCGCGCGCGGCCGCCACCGCCCAGTCCTCGCCCGGGTCGAGCTTGCCCTTGGCCCACGACCAGTCGTCGTAGCGCGGGCGGTGGACGAGGGCGACCTCGAGGGTCTCGTCGCGCAGCCGCCAGGGCAGCGTCCCGGCGGCAGGGATCCTCGTGGGCGACACGGCGTCCTGGGGGTGCGCGGCGTCAGCGCCGGCGGGCCTTGCGACGCCGCTTGGCGTGCATCTCGATGAGCGCGGTCTGGAGGTCGGCGAGCGGCTGGCCGTCGTCATCGAGGTGGTGGCGCATCCAGCGGCCGTCGCTGCCGAGCCGCCAGTGCGTGTACTCGTCGCTCATGCCGCGGGCGATCAGGGACTGGAGGTCGGCGACGTGGCGCGGGTCGGTGAGGCGCACGAGGGCCTCGACCCGGCGGTCGAGGTTGCGGTGCATCATGTCGGCGCTGCCGATGAAGACGACCGGCTCGCCGCCCCCGCCGAAGAGGAAGACGCGAGAGTGCTCGAGGAAGCGCCCGAGGATCGAGCGGACCTCGATGTTGTCGGACACCCCGGGGATGCCGGGGCGCAGCGCGCAGATCCCACGGACCCAGAGCTGGACCTTCACGCCGGCCTGCGAGGCGCGGTAGAGGGCGTCGATGATCTGCTCGTCGACGATGGAGTTGACCTTGATGGCGATCTGGCCGGAGCCGGGGTTCGCCCGCTCGTGCTCGATCTCGGCGTCGATGTGGCTGACGAGGCCCGAGCGCACCGAGCGCGGCGCGACGAGGAGGCGCTTGAACCGGCTGCGGGGCGCGATGCCCGACAGCTGGTTGAACAGGCGGGTGAGGTCCTCGCCGACCTGCTCGTCGTCGGTGAGCAGCCCGAGGTCCTCGTAGATCCGGGCGGTCTTGGGGTTGTAGTTCCCGGTCCCGACGTGGCAGTAGCGGCGCAGCCCCTCGGCCTCCTGGCGCACGACGAGGGCGAGCTTGCAGTGGGTCTTCAGGCCGACGATGCCGTAGACGACGTGGACGCCGGCGTGCTCGAGCTTGCGGGCCCAGCTGATGTTGTTCTGCTCGTCGAAGCGGGCCTTGATCTCGACGACCGCGAGGACCTGCTTGCCCGCCTCGGCGGCGTCGATGAGGGCGTCGAGGATCGGGCTGTCACCGCTCGTGCGGTAGAGCGTCTGCTTGATCGCGAGCACCCGCGGGTCGGCCGCGGCCTGCTCGATGAAGGCCTGCACCGAGGTCGAGAACGAGTCGTACGGGTGCTGGAGCAGGACGTCCTGCTTGCGCACCGAGGCGAAGATGTCGCGGGCCTTGGCGCTCTCGGTGGGGGCGAGGTCGGCGTTGGTGCGGGCGACGAACGGCTCGAAGTGCAGCTCGGAGCGCTCGAGGTCGGCGATGACGTTGAGGGCGCGGATGTCGAGCGGGGCCGGGAGGCGGTAGACCTCCGAGGCGGCCACCCCGATCTCGCGGACGATGAGGTCGAGGACGTGGTCGTCCATGTCCTCCTCGACCTCCAGGCGCACCGGCGGGCCGAAGCGGCGGCGGGTCAGCTCGCGCTCCAGCGCCGTGAGGAGGTTCTCGTTGTCGTCCTCCTCGACCTCGAGGTCCTCGTTGCGGGTGACCCGGAAGGTGAAGTGCTCGCGAACCTCCATCCCGGGGAAGAGGTGCTCGAGGTTGGCGGAGATGACGTCCTCGAGCGGCACGAACCGGGTGTCGTACATGTCGGCGAGCGCGTCCTCCTCCGGGCCGGGCTCGACGCGCAGCAGCCGCGGGAGCACCTCGGGGACCTTGACGCGGGCGAAGTGCTCCTTGCCGGTGCGCGGGTTGACGAGGACGACCGCGAGGTTGAGCGACAGGCCCGAGATGTAGGGGAACGGGTGCGCCGGGTCGACGGCCAGGGGAGTGAGGACCGGGAAGAGGCGCGAGCGGAACACGGTGCCGAGGCGCTCGCGCTCCTCGTCGGCGAGCTCGTCCCAGCGCACGATGGTGATGCCCTCGGTCTCGAGGGCGGGGCGCACCTGCTCGCCGTAGACGCGGGCCTGCATCGACATCAGCTCGTGGGCGACGTGCGAGATCTGGTCGAGGACCTCGCGCGGCTCGAGGCCAGACGCCGAGCGCACCGCGATACCGGTGGCGATGCGGCGCTTGAGCCCGGCGACGCGGACCATGAAGAACTCGTCGAGGTTCGAGGTGAAGATCGCGAGGTAGCGGCACCGCTCGAGGAGCGGGACGTTCTCGTCGGCGGCGAGCTGGAGGACGCGCTCGTTGAACTGCAGCCAGCTGATCTCGCGGTCGAGGAAGCGGTCGGTGGGCAGGCTGTCGTCGTCCTCGACGGGGGCCGGCTGCGGCGGACGGACGAACCGGCCGTTCGTGGCCCGGGGCTGGTGGGAGCGGGTCTCGCTCGCCGAGGCGCTCGCGATGGAGACCTCGCTGACGATGTGCGCGTCGGCGGAGGCCTCGGCCGCGGTGTCGCGCGCGGTGGCCTGCTCCTGGAGCTCGACGTTCGTGTCCGTGCTCATGCCCCAATCCTGTCAGGTCGCGGCGGGGCGCCGTGACCCTTGTCGCCCAGTGTTCACCCTCGGGCGGCCACGGCGAGCCGTCCTCCACCACCGGCGGCCCAGCAGGACCCGGCGGCGGTGCAGTCCCGGGTGTGGAAGCCGGTGTCCGACAGGCGGTGCCACGGTGCGGAGGGGGACGCTCATCCCGGCACCCTCCCCCGAGCAGAGCGACCCGGCAACCGGAAGGTCGCCCCGCGCACCCGACTTATTGCCCGGAGCCCACGCCCGAGGGCGGTCGGAGCGTGGGCTCCGGGCAATAAGTCGGGGGGTCAGGGGGTGACGGAGTACTGGCCGTCGACGGCGGCGTCGGTGAAGCCGAGCCGCTCGTAGGTGCGCCGGGCGGCGGTGTTGTCGCCGTCGACGTAGAGCTCGACCTCGGCCAGGCCCTGCCGGGCGAGGTGTGCGAGCCCGAGCGCGGTGAGCGGCCCTCCGAGGCCGCGCCCCTGGTGCGCCGGGTCCACCCCGACGACGTAGACCTCCCCGACGCCGTCGCGGACCTCGTCCGCGCTGGCGTCGTGGGCCCGCCCGGTTCCCTGCCCTGCTTCGACCTTCGTCCAGTGGAAGGCCACGACCTCGTCGGTCGTGTCGTCCACGACGAGGAGGAAGCCGGCGGCGTCGAACCACGACTGCTCCATCCGCTCGTGGAGGTCCGCCACGGTGAGACGGCCCTGCTCCGGGTGCGACGCGAACGCCGCCGCGTTGAGGGCGACCCACGCCTCGTCGTCCCGGCCGGGCTGGAAGGCCCTCACCGAGAACCCCTGCGGCAGAGCGGGATCCGCGCGGTCGTCATCGGTGAGCGGTCGGGTCATCCGGTGGAGGCTGCGGGTGAGGGTGAGCCCGGCCGACGCGGCCAGCGCCTCGGCCGTCGGGAGGAGCCCGTGCGACCAGACGCTGCGGGCCCCCTCGGCGAGGGCGGCGTCGAGGAGGGCGCGCCCGTGCCCCACCCGGCGGTGGTCGGGGTCGACGACGAGCTCGGCGACGGCGTCGGGGGTCCCCGCCGCGGCGACCTGGGCGTACCCGACGACCGCGTCGTCATCGGCGCGACGCAGGAGGTGGACGACGCCCTCGCGGGCGGGCCCGACAGCGAGGCGGAAGGCCTCGGACACCGCCCCGACGCCGTCGACCTCGGCGGCGTGGGCCCACAGTCCGCGCAGGACGTCGGCCGTGGCGCCGTCGACCTCGACGACCCGCTCGGTGCGGCTCACCTCAGCCCTCGACCTCGGAGAAGCTGTCGGCGACCTCGGGGACGAACCGGTACCCGACGTTGCGCACGGTGCCGATGAGGACCTCGTAGTCGGTGCCGAGCTTGGCGCGCAGCCGCCGCACGTGGACGTCGACGGTGCGGGTGCCGCCGAAGTAGTCGTAGCCCCAGACCTCCTGGAGCAGCTGCGAGCGGGTGAAGACCCGCCCCGGGTGCTGGGCGAGGTACTTGAGGAGCTCGAACTCCTTGTACGTGAGGTCGAGCAGCCGCCCGCGGAGGCGGACCGAGTACGTCGCCTCGTCGATGACGAGCGCCCCGGCCGTGATGGGGCCGCCCTCCTCGGGCATCGCCTCGGCCGTGCGGCCGAGGGCCAGCCGCAGCCGCGCCTCGACCTCGGCCGGCCCGGCGGTGTCGAGGATGACGTCGTCGATGCCCCAGTCGCTCGTGATGCCGGCGAGGCCGCCCTCGGTGACGACGACGAGCAGCGGCGCCGAGCTCCCGGTCGTGACGATGACCCGGCACAGTGACTTGGCCATCGCGAGCTCGCGGCGGGCGTCGACGAGGACGACGTCGGCCTGGGGGGCGTCGACGAGTGCGCTGCCCTCGGCGGGGAGGATGCGAACATGGTGCGACAGGAGCCCGAGCGCCGGAACGACCTCGGCGCTGGGCGCCAAGGTGTTCGTCAACAGCAGCAGGTGGGCCATCGCCCACAGGATAGGCGGTCATGCACACCCAACGTCCGGATGTCGGCGCGAGTGAGACGGTCACGGTCCGGTACTGGGCCGGGGCCCGCGCGGCCGCGGGAGTGGACGGCGAGACCGTCCCCGCCGAGGCGACCGTCGGGGCGCTGACGGCCCGTCTCCTCGCGGCGCGGCCCGGGCTGGCCGCGGTCCTGCCGGTGTGCACGGTCCTCGTCGACGGCCTCGCCAGCGGCCCCGACGACGCCGTCCGGGCGGGCTCGGCGGTCGAGGTCCTGCCGCCCTTCGCCGGTGGATGATGGGAGGATGCCGCGCGTGGACGACCGAGCGACCGAGCTGACCCCCGAGGAGGAGCAGGCGGTCGCCGAGACCCGGGCGGCGCGACGGGCCCGGCGTGACGCCCTGCTGCGCGAGCCCGTGCTCCCGGCCCTCGCCACGGTCCCGCGGCCCGTGGCCGTCGTCGCGACCGTCGTCCTCGCCGCCCTCCTCGGCCTGGCCGTCCTCGCCGACCCCGTCGTCCTCGCGGCCGGTCTCGCGTGGGCCGGCGTCGTCCTCGCCTGGGGCTGGCCGACCCTGCACGGCTCGTCGAGCCGGTTCGGGTCGTCGCTGGCGATCGGGACGGTCGCGGTCCTCGCGCCGGCGGCAGCCGTCCTGCCCCCCGACGAGCCCTTCCTGCGCCTCGTGCCCGTGGCGGTCATCGTCGGCCTCGCGGTCATGTTCGTCCACCAGATGGTGCGCAGCGACGGCAGGCCCCGGCTCACCGAGTCGATCGCGGTGACCTCGTTCGGCATCGCGGCCGTGACCCTGGCGTCGCCGTGGGTCCCGCTGACCCGCAGCGAGCGCGCCGCCGACCTCGCCGTCGTCGCCTTCGCCGCGATCGCGGCGTCCTCCCTGGCCGACCTCGTCGCCGGGATCCCGAAGGTCCGGCCGTGGATGCTCCCCCTCGCGATGCTCCTCGGCGGCGGCGGCGCCCTCCTCGCGGCCGCACTGCTCGGGGGACCCGACACCGGTCCCGCCGCGCTCACCGGGTTCCTCGCCGCCGCGGTCGCCCACGCGGTGCGGCGCGTCCTCAGCGTCCTGCCCGCCATCGGCTCGTTCCGGGCGCAGCTCGCCTCGGCCGCGGCGAGCCTGCTCGTCCCCGGCGTCGTCGTCTACGTGCTCTCGCTCGCCGTCGTCGGCTGACGCTGGCCGGACGGCCGGCAACGCCGCCTGACGTCACCCGCCGGCGGGCGCGTCAGTGGACGAGCGCGTCAGTAGACGAGCGCGCGGGCGCCGGGCGCGACGACCTCCTCGACGAACGCCGCCGCCCCGCGGATGACCGCGCCGGGCAGGAGGGCGTCCGGCGTGAGGTCGCGTCGGGCGGCGCACTGGCCGCAGACCGTGACGCGCGCTCCCTCGAGGAGGGCGTCGCGCAGCTCGGCGAGCGGCGGGGCGTGGGGGAGCTCGACGTCCTCCGCCCGGCCGGGGACGGCCATCCACGTGGCGTCACCGGTGAGCCACAGGCTGACCTCGAGCCCGGAGGCGAGCGCCGTGGAGGCGACGGTGAAGCCCTGGCTCAGCCGTTCGAGGGCCTCGGTGCCGCAGGTGACCTTGACGACGAGGGTCGTCGCGCGCGACTCCATAGACTGCACCCTATGGTCTTCACGCTCGACACCTCCCTCCACGAGGACCTCGCCCCCCTCGCCTGGCTCGTCGGCCGGTGGGCGGGTGCCGGACTCGTGGGCTACCCGACGATCGAGTCGCGACGCTTCGGGCAGGAGATCACCTGCCGCCACGACGGGCGCCCCTTCCTCGAGTGGCGCTCGCAGACCTGGCTGCTCGACGACGACGGCAACCAGGTCCGGCCGCTCGCGACCGAGCTGGGCTTCTGGCGGCCGGTCCCGGCGTCCGAGGACGGCACGAACGTCGAGCTCCTGCTCACCCACCCGTTCGGGGTCGTCGAGATGTACGCCGGCGTGGCCGAGCCCGCCAAGGTCGAGCTGCGGACCGACGGGGTCATGCGCAGCCCGTTCGCCAAGGAGTACACCGCCGCCCACCGGATGTACGGCTACGTCAACAGCGACCTGCTGTGGGTCATGGACATGGCGGCGATGGGGCAGCCGCTCCAGTCGCACGTGTCGGCGGAGCTCAAGCGCGTCAAGTGACGCCCTCGCTCACGGGGTGACGAAGACGTCGCCGTAGTCGTCCATCGTGTCGGTGCGCAGGGCCTCACCGAGGTCGGCCATGCCCTTGGTGTCGACGACGTCGATCGACGCGCCCTCGGGGGAGGTGCCGTAGCCGGTGAACGGGGCGGTCGCGAAGACGATGTCGCCCGAGCGGATGTTGCGCAGGGCGAGGGCCTGGTCGCGCATCATCCCGACGGTGAGGGTCTGGTCGAGGACGAGGTTGCCCGTGGCGGCATCGGTGAACTTGGCGATCTTCAGCGGGTTGGTGATCGTCTCGGGCGCCGTGGCCTTGAGGAAGAGCGCCTTGATGAAGGCCAGCTGGCGGCGGCCGCGCGAGATGTCGCCCTCGCTCAGGGTGTAGCGCTCGCGGACGAAGCCCAGGGCCTGCTCGCCGTTGAGGGTGTTCCATCCCTTCTTGATGACGATCGGGCCGCCGTTGCCGCTGCCGTTGCTCGCCTCCTCGGCGTAGACGCGCACCCCGCCGACGGCGTCGGTCATCTTCTTGAAGCCGTCGAAGTTCGTCTTCGCGACGTGGTGGATGCGGACCTTGAGCAGCTGCTCCATCGTCTCGACGAGCAGCGGCTCGCGGCCGAACGCGTAGGCGGCGTTGATCTTGTTCTTCCCGTGGCCGGGGATGGAGACGTAGAGGTCGCGGGGGAAGTGGATCATCTGGATCGTCTCGCCGTCGGCCGGCACGTGGACGAGGACGATGACGTCGGAGCGGCCGGCGTCGCCGGGGCGGGTGTCGGCGCCGATGACGAGGTAGTTCGTCCCGGTCCCGGTCTCCTTGACCGGGGTGCCGTCAGGCGCCTCGATCGGGGTCCGCTTCTCGGGAAGCAGGTTCTCCTGCGTGACGTTGTCGTTGACGGTGTAGCCGAGGTACGCGACGAACGCGGTGGCACTCCCGACGACGAGGAGCACGATGACCCCGATGGCGATGAGGGCACGCCGCAGCCCGCGCCGGCGCGGGCGCTCGGTCTCGTCCTCTGCCCCCGCGTCGCGTCGAGCGATGCCCTCCCGAATGGAGTCCAGGTCGTGCTGATCCACGCGGTCAGTGTAGGTGGGGCGGATCGGGCCCGCTCGCACCCGGCCTACATTGGAGGGGTGAGCGATCTGGGTGCACGGCTGCGGGCACGGGGCAAGCGCCTGACCTCGCAGCGCGAGCGCGTCCTCGCGGCGGTGGGCCACCTCGGCCACGGCACGCCCGAGGAGATCGCCGAGGCCGTCGCGGCCGACGGCGGGGCGGCGGTGTCGGCCTCGACGGTCTACCGCGCGCTGGAGGCCCTCTCCGAGCTCGGCCTCGTCGGCCACACCCACGTCGACCACCGCGCGCCCAGCTATCACCTCGCCGAGCACGCCACCCACCTCCACGTCGTCTGCCGTGGCTGCGGCTGGGTCGGCGAGCTCCCCCTCGAGGTCGCCGACGAGCTCGTCGCGCGCCTCGACGACCGCCTCGGCTTCGCCGCCGACGTCTCGCACGCCGCCGTCCACGGCCTCTGCCGTACCTGCCGGGAGGCCACCTCATGACCACGTCCACCACCACCTCGCCCCTGCTCGCGCGCCACGGCGCCGTCGAGGGGGAGGGCGTCGACGCCGGCGTCGCCGCGCACTACGGAGACCCGGCGCGCGAGCAGCGCCTCCTCGCCGAAGGGCTCGCCGCCGTCGACCTGTCGCACCGCGGCGTCGTCACCGTCACCGGTCCCGACCGGCTCACCTGGCTGCACTCGATGACGACGCAGCACCTCCTCGGCCTCGCCCCGCGGGTGTCGAGGGAGTCGCTCGTCCTGTCGCCGAAGGGCCACGTCGAGCACGCCCTCCACGTCGTCGACGACGGGACGACGACGTGGATCACGGTCGAACCCGGGACGGCGCCCGCCCTCGTCGAGTGGCTCGACTCCATGCGGTTCATGCTGCGGGTCGAGGTGGCCGACGTGACGGCGGACTTCGCCGTCCTGGGGGAGCCGGTCGGTGCCGAGTCGGTCGAGGGCGAGCCGCTCGCGTGGGTCGACCCGTGGCCCGGCCTCGTCGGCGACACCGTCAGCTACGGCCCGGTCGACGGTCACCCGGCCGAGGGGCGGGCCTGGCGCGAGCTCATCGTGCCGGTCGGCGACCTCGAGGCCGCGCTGGGGGACCGGCCGCTCGCCGGGACCTGGGCCGCCGAGGCCCTGCGCGTCGCCGCGTGGCGTCCCCGCCTGGGGCACGAGACCGACCACCGCACCATCCCGCACGAGGTCGACTGGCTGCGCACGGCGGTCCACCTCCACAAGGGGTGCTACCGCGGGCAGGAGACGATCGCCCGGGTGCACAACCTCGGCCGGCCGCCGCGCCGCATCGTCTTCCTCCACCTCGACGGGTCGGGGCACGTGCTGCCCGACGCCGGGGCGCCGGTCGTCGCGGGGGAGCGCGAGGTCGGGCGGCTGACGTCGGTCGCGCGGCACTTCGAGGACGGGCCGGTGGCACTCGCGGTCATCAAGCGGTCCGTCGCCGAGGACGCCGATCTTCTCGCCGGAGGGGTCTCCGCCGCGCAGACCGTCGTCGTCACCGGCTGATCCGCCGCAGATCCTCTCGCGCGGGGCGGGTCACGGCGCTGCCATGATGGGCCCATGAGCCCCTCGTCCTCGGCCGGCACCGGCACCCTCATCACCGTCGCGCCCACCGGCGCGGAGCACGCCAAGGCCGACCTTCCCCAGCTGCCGACCACCCTCGACGAGGTCGTCGAGACCGCGGTGCGGTGCCAGGCGGCCGGGGCCTCGCTCATCCACCTGCACGTCCGCGACGGCTCCCACGCGCCCACCCTCGATGCCGGGTTCCTGCGGGCCACGGTCGACGCGGTGCGCGCGGCGACCGACCTCGTGGTCCAGCTGTCGACCGGCGGCTCGGTGCACGACCCGCTCGAGACGCGGCTGACCGTCCTGGACGCCGAGCCCGACTCGTGCTCGCTGACGTGCGGGACGACGAACTTCGGCGACGACGTCTTCCTCAACCCGTGGCCGTTCATGAGCGAGCTGTACGTGCAGGCTCAGGAGCGCGAGGTCGTCCCCGAGTTCGAGCTGTTCGACCTCGGCCACGTCCACGCCCTGGCGCGGCTGCTCGACACCCACGGCCTGCCCTTCGGCGGGAAGGTGCACGTCGACTTCGTCACCGGGGTGCCCGGTGGGATGCCCGCGACGACCGCGGCCCTCATGGCGGGGGTCGCGATGCTGCCGGCCGGGGTGACGTCGTGGTCGGCGACGGGGATCGGCCGAGGTCACCTGCCGGTCATGGCGGCGGCGCTGTCGGCCGGCGGGCACCTGCGCGTCGGGATGGAGGACAACGTCGTGTTCCGCCGGGGACAGGTGGTCGCGCACAACGACGAGCTGGTGGCCCGGGCCGCCGAGCTCGCGACGCTGATGCAGCGGCCGCCGCTGACGTGCGACGAGACCCGCGACCTCCTCGCGATCAAGGACCGCCGCGGGGCCTGACGGACCCCTGTCGCGCGGCCCCCAACGTCCTCCCCGCAACGTGGAGGTAGGCGGGCGGCGCCCGGTACAGGTGGGCGCCCTCGACCCGGCGGTCGTCCGTGGGGGGGTCTGTACGCGACACGTCCGGATGGATCACCCCGTGGGCCACCGCGGATCACCCGACGCGCGAGATCACGCGGTCCAGGGGGTGATCCATCCGTTCGGTTGGTCGGGCTGGGAGGCCGGGCGAGATGACGTGGTCCACCGGGTGATCCATCTGTTCAGTTGGTCGGGCTGGGAGGCCGGGCGAGATGACGTGGTCCACCGGGTGATCCATCTGTTCAGTTGGTCGGGCTGGGAGGCCGGGCGGGGCTGCGGTGGTCCACCGGATGAACCATCTGTTCAGTTGGTCGGGCTGGGAGGTCGGGCGGCGGGGGTGGTCCACGCGGTGATCCATCCGGACGTCCTCGGGCGAGGGTGTCTCTGGCCAAGGGGCGGACGCGAGATGGTGGAGGGGGAATGGCCACTGCATAATTCGTGGTTATGGCTGACATGCGTCGTGCTTTTGGGTTCCCCAAGGTCGTCAACGAGAAGGCCGCCCGCGTGGTGGCCGCGTTCGTCGTGCTCGTCGCCGTGCTCGCCCTGGCGACCGGCTGGCTCTGGCTCGCGGCCGTCCTCGCCGTCGGCTTCGCGCTGCGCGTCGCGGCCGGACCGCGCTACGACCCGTTCGGCCAGCTCGCGACGAAGGTCATCGCGCCGCGGCTCGGCGACCCCGTCCTCGTCGCCGGCGCCCCGAAGCGGTTCGCCCAGGGGGTGGGCCTGCTGTTCACCGCGGGCGCGACCCTCGCCCTCGCGCTCGGCGCCCCCGCGGTGACCGTCGGGCTGCTCGCCGTCCTCGTCGTGTTCGCGGTCCTCGAGAGCGCATTCGGCTTCTGCGCCGGCTGCTGGGTCTTCGGCCACCTCATGCGCTGGGGTCTGGTTCCCGAGGCGATCTGCGTGGAGTGCCAGGACATCACCCTGCGCACCCGCCAGCGCCAGGCCGCCACCGCCTGACGCGCACCTCCCCACGAAGAGCGGGTCCGCGAGGGGCGCGAGGACGTCCGTCCGCCCCTGGGATCCACCGTGTGAGCACCCTCACGCTTGCCTGAGTTTGCATTCCGCTAACTAGAGCAAGCACAATGGACTCGTGAGCAAGAACCCGCTGAACGACCTGGGCAGCAGCCTCGGCGACTACCTGCGCGAGCAGCGCACGGCCGCCCGGCTCTCCCTCCGTCAGCTGTCCGAGCTCGCCGGGGTGTCCAACCCCTACCTGTCCCAGATCGAGCGGGGACTGAAGCGCCCGAGCGCCGAGATCCTGCAACAGCTCGCCAAGGGCCTCGAGGTCTCCGCCGAGAGCCTCTACGTCAAGGCCGGGATCCTCGACGCCGAGGTCACCCACCCCGACACCACCACCGACGTGCGCCGCGCCATCGCCGAGGACGCACACCTCACCGCCCGCCAGAAGAAGGCCCTCCTCGACATCTACGAGTCCTACGTCGAGGACGACCCGCGGGCCTGAGCACCGCCCCCCGCACCCCGCCGACAGCGCCGCCGGCACCAGACACCAGCACCACCCACGAGAAGGAGATCCACCATGCCCGTCCTCCAGGACCTCAAGGTCGACACCACCCCGTTCTACGCCGCCGTGGGCGCCACCGACCTCGTCGTCGAGCGCGTCCGTGAGGCCCGCGTGCGCGCCGAGGCCGCCCGCGTCCGCGCCGAGAAGGTCGCCGTCGACTTCGACCCGACCGCCATCGCCGGCCAGGTCAAGGAGCTCCCCGCCCTCGCCCTCAACCAGACCCTCGTGGTCGGCGGCAAGGTCGTCGAGTCCTACGAGAGCCTCGCCACCCGTGGCAAGGGCCTCGTGACCCGCCTGCGGACGCAGCAGTCGACCAAGGACCTCGTCGCCCAGGCCGAGACCACCGTCGCCCAGGCCAAGGGTGCGGTCACCACCGCCCGCAAGGCCGCCGCCGACATCGAGCGCTCCGCCAAGGCCACCATCACCACCGGTCGCAGCGAGGCCGCCCGCGTCGCGTCCATCGTCGCCGGCACCGTCGTCGAGACCACCGAGGCCGCGGCCACCGAGGTCGAGACCTCCGTGAAGAACACCCGCACCGCCGCCAAGCGCACGACCACGACGGCGAAGAAGGCCACGAAGAAGACGACCGCGTCGGCCAAGGCCGCCACGACGAGCGCCCGCAAGACCGCGGCCGCCGCCGAGAAGGCCACCGAGAAGGCCGCCGCCAAGGTCGGCGACTGACCTCTCCACCTCGGTCGGGTTCGCCCGACCGTCCCGGTCCCGGGCTCCCCTCCCGGTGACCACCCCGACGACCGGGGCCGTGCTCTCGCCCGGCCCCGGTCGTTCGCGTTCCCGCACGGAACCGGCCGGGGGACGCCGTGAGGACGCCCTGAGGACGCGGTGAGGCCGAGCGGCACCGCGCGGGTAGCGTCGCCCCCGTGCCCGAACAGCCCACAGCGACCCGCAGCCTCCCGACCCCGCCGGCCCTGGCCGACGCGCCCGTGCTGGCCCACGTGGTGCGCGGGGGCGTCGTCGAGTCGGTCCACCGCGCGAGCGTCGCGGTCACCGGTCCCGAGGGCGACGTCCTCCACGCGTGGGGGTCGGTGACCGACCCGGTCTTCCCGCGGTCGTCGAACAAGCCGCTCCAGGGCGTCGCGATGCTGCGCGCCGGGCTCACCCTGCCCCCGCACCAGCTCGCCCTCGCCTGTGCGAGCCACTCCGCCGAGCCCTTCCACCTCGACGCCGTACGCGAGATGCTCACCGCCGCCGGGCTCACCGAGGCCGACCTGCAGAACACCCCCGACCTGCCCTACGACGCCGACGAGCGCGACATCTGGATCGCCGCCGGTCACGTCGCCCGGCCCCTCGCCCAGAACTGCTCCGGCAAGCACGCCGCGATGCTCGCGACGTGCCTCGTCAACGGCTGGGACCCCACGACCTACCGCGAGGTCGACCACCCGCTCCAGCAGGCCATGGCCCGCACCATCGAGGACCTCGCCGGCGAGCCGGTGGCGGCCACCGCGGTCGACGGCTGCGGCGCCCCCGTCATGGCGATCAGCCTCGCCGGGCTCGCCCGCGCCTTCGGCCGGGTGGCCGCCGCGGGGCCCGGTACCCCCGAGGGCGACGTCGCCGCCGCCGTCCGGGCCCACCCGGAGTACCTCGGCGGCACCCGCCGCGACGTCACGGCGCTGATCCGGGGGACCGAGGGCGCCATCGCCAAGGACGGCGCCGAGGCCGTCTACGCCGTGGGCCTGGCCGACGGGCGCGGCGTCGCCCTCAAGATCGCCGACGGCGCCCAGCGGGCCCGACCCGTCGTCCTCGCGGCGGTGCTGCGCCGGCTCGGGGTCGAGTCCACCGCGTACGGGCGCCTCGAGGACGCCCCGGTCCTCGGCCACGGCGCCCCCGTGGGCGCCCTCGTCGTCGTCGGCATCGACGGCGCAGACGACCTCGCCGCCCCCGACGGCCCCGCCGCCCCCGACGCATGAGGGCCGTCCTCCAGCGCGTCTCGCGCGCCAGCGTCACCGTCGAGGGCGAGGTCGTCGGCGCGATCGACCGGCCGGGCCTGCTCGCCCTCGTCGGCGTCACCCACGACGACGGCCCCGAGCAGGTCGCGACGATGGCCCGCAAGATCGCCGACCTGCGCATCCTCGAGGACGAGCGCTCGGTGTGCGACGTCGGCGCCCCCGTCCTCGTCGTCAGCCAGTTCACCCTCTACGCCGACACCCGCAAGGGCCGGCGCCCGTCGTGGAACGCCGCCGCCCCGGGCCCCGTGGCCGAGCCCGTCGTCGACCGGGTCGTCGAGGCGCTGCGGGCCCGCGGGGTCGAGGTCGCGACGGGCCGGTTCGGCGCCCACATGGACGTCGAGCTCGTCAACGACGGCCCCGTCACCATCGTCCTCGACGTCTGACGCCTAGGCTCTCCCCATGCAGCTGCTCTACGACCTCCAGGAGTGGATCGTCCTCGGTCTGTCCGTCGCGGCCCTCGGGGTCGAGGCGTGGGCGCTCGTCGACTGCGTGCGCCGCCCCTCCGACGCCTTCGAGGCCGCCGGCAAGCGGACCAAGCCCTTCTGGCTCGTCGTCACCGTCGTGGCGGCGCTGCTCGGGGTCGTCTCGATCGGCGCGATCCCGGGCCTGCTCGGCATCGTGGGGATCATCGGCGCCGGGGTCTACCTCGCCGACGTCCGCCCCGCCCTCGACCAGGTCATGGGCCGCGGGCGCACCGAGGGGCCCTACGGCCCCTGGTGAGGCGCGACGGCGTCCCACGCCACGGTCAGCTCCCCGAGCCGCCAGCGTGAGGGCCCGTCGAGAAGCGGCCACCCCGCGTCGCGCAGGGACGACGCCGTGGTGAGGAAGCGCTGCCGCACCCCGTAGGACGCCTGCGGCGCCGCGCGCGCCCACGCCGCGTCGAGCTCCGCGAGGAGCCGGTGCACCCCTTCGCCGGGGACGTTGCGGTGGATGAGCGCCTTCGGCAGCCGCTCCGCCACGACGCCCGGACGCTCCAGCCCGCGCAGCCTCCAGCTGAGCGAGAGGCTGACCGGCCCGGACTCCTCCACGGCCACCCACGTCGAGAGGCGCCCGAGCTCGTCGCACGTGCCGTCGACGAGCAACCCGTCGGGGGCGAGCCGCGCGGCCGTCGTCGCCCAGGCCGCGGCGACCTCCGACTCGTCGTACTGGCGCAGCACGTTGAACGCCCGGACGACGACCGGCCGCGCCCCGCCCTCCAGCGGCACCTCGAAGCCGCCGCGCCGGAACGACAGGCCGGGCCGCTCGAGCAGCCGCCCGGCGGCCACCCGGACCGGGTCGATCTCGATCCCCACGACCTCGACGTCGGGGCGCACCCGCCGCAGCCGCTCGTGCAGCTCGACGGCCGTGACGGGGGAGGCGCCGTACCCGAGGTCGACCACCACCGGCGGACCGTCCCGGTGCCGGCGCAGCCGCCAGGCCTGCGGACCGGCGAACCAGCGGTCGCAGCGGCGCAGCCGGTTGGGGTTCGTCGTCCCCCGGGTGATGACCCCCACGGGTCGCTGCTGCGCCACCGCCCCAGCGTAGGTCCGGCGGCCCTCGCTCCCAGCCGCCCGTCATACGCTGAGCGGGTGGTCGACTGGATCCGCAGACGGGCGCGCGACGGCGAGGTGAGCCTCTCGATGGTCGCGCTCGTCCTGTCGTGCGTGGCCGCCCTCGGCCTCGGCCTGACCTCGTGGGTCCCGAAGGCCCTCGACCGCGACGTGGGCATCGCCGACGTCGAGCCGGGGCTGCTCGAGGTGGCCCAGGGGGCCCGTGGCGTCCAGTCGCTCGGGGCAGGGCTGTCGGTCACCCTCTACGACTCGGGGTTCCGGCTCTCCCGCGACAGCGTCGTCCTCGCCGACACCGTGACGCGGGGCGCGCCGGTCACCGTCGTCATGGGCTCCCTCGTCGAGACGGGCGAGCGCGACCGCGAGGTCGTCACCTCCGAGCTCTCGCACGTCCGCATCGACGCCGTGCGCCGGGTCAAGGACACCGTCCTCTACAGCGGCGTCGTCCACGACGACGTGCGCAGCATGCCCCTGCGCATCGAGTTCGAGCCGATCGACGGACGCATCCGGATGGACGCCGCCGTCCCGGGAGCCGACATGGTCGCCATCCACCTCGACTGGCGACCGGCGACGACCGGCATCGCCCCCGCCCTGCCCGAGCGCAACCTCAAGGAGCGCGCGTACTGGGTCGACCCCTCGGTCGTCGAGCAGCCCGCGTTCACCTGGGTGCTCGGCACCGACGTGTCGATCGGTCCGGTGCAGGTGCCCCGCGCCGTCGACCTGCGCCAGGACGGCCGCATCGCCGTCCACGTCTGGGCCCCACGGTGCGTGGTGACCGTCACCGACACCCCCCGTGACCCCGTGACAGAGTAGGAACCGTGAGCACCCCCGACGCCGCGCCGACCCCCCGCCGGGTCGCGATGGTCTCGGTCCACACCTCCCCGCTGGCCCAGCCGGGGCAGGGCGACGCCGGCGGCATGAACGTCTACGTCCTCGAGGTCTCGCGCCAGCTCGCGCGGCGCGGCATCGAGGTCGACCTGTTCACCCGCACGACGACCGCCACGCATCCTACGGTCGTCGAGGTCGAGCCGGGTGTCGTCGTCCGGCACGTCGCCGCCGGCCCGTACGAGGGCCTGTCGAAGGAGGACCTGCCCGGGCAGCTCTGCGCCTTCGCCGCCGGGATGATGCGCGTCGCGGCCCACGCCCCGCCGGGGTACTACGACCTCGTCCACTCGCACTACTGGCTCTCGGGCCAGGTGGGGTGGCTCGCCGCCGACCGCTGGGGCGTCCCCCTCGTCCACACGATGCACACGATGGCGCGGGTCAAGAACCTGCACCTCGCCGACGGGGACGAGCCCGAGCCCCGCGGCCGTGAGATCGGCGAGGCGCAGGTCGTCGAGGCCGCCGACCGGCTCGTCGCCAACACCGACCGCGAGGCGAGCGAGCTCGTCGACCTCTACGGCGCCGACCCGGCCCGCGTCGCCGTCGCCGAGCCCGGGGTCGACCTCGCCGTCTTCACGCCGGGGTCGGTCGCCGAGGCCCGGGCCGCCGTGGGCCTGCCGGCCGACGCCGTGGTCCTGGGGTTCGTCGGCCGGATCCAGCCGCTGAAGGCGCCCGACGTCCTCATCCGGGCGGCGGCCGAGATGGTGCGCCGCGACCCGGCACTGCGCTCGCGGCTCGTCGTCGCCGTCCTCGGGGGCGACAGCGGCGCCGCGGTCCGCTCGCCGATGGGCCTGCCCGAGCTCGCCGCCCGGCTGGGCGTCGCCGACCTCGTGCGCTTCGTCCCTCCGGTCGACCGTCCCACGCTCGCCCAGTGGTACCGCGCGGCCGATGTCGTCGCGGTCCCGTCGCACAGCGAGTCCTTCGGCCTCGTCGCCGTCGAGGCCCAGGCGTGCGGTACGCCCGTCGTCGCGACGAACACCGGTGGCCTGCCCACCGCCGTGGGCGCGGGCGGCATCCTCGTCGACGGCCACGACACGGCCGACTGGGCCTCCGCCCTCTCGCGCGTCGCCCTGCGCCCCGACCTGCGGGCCGGGCTGTCGCGCGCGGCCACCGAGCACGCCGCCGGGTTCGGCTGGGCCCGCACCGCCGAGCGGCTGGCCGGGGTCTACGCCGACGCCATGGCGCGGCCCCGGGAGGCGTCGATCAACGACGCCGAGCTGCTCACCGGGATCCCGCAGGCGGTCATCCCGTGACCGACGTCCGCAGCGACGTCGCGGCCACGGTCGAGGCGTTCCTCGAGGAGTCGGGGCTCGAGTGGGAGGTCGGCGCGCGCCCCGAGGAGTACGTCGTCTCGCTGCCGGGGGAGAAGAAGCTCAAGACCGTCGTCTCCCTCGTCGTGGCCGACACCGGGCTGTCGGCCTCGGCCTTCGTCGTGCGCAACCCCGACGAGAACCACGAGGAGGTCTACCGCTTCCTCCTGCGCCGCAACCTCCGCCTGCCCGGGCTCGCCTACGCGGTGGACCGGTCCGGCGACGTCTACGTCACGGGTCGGATCCCGGCGGCCGGCGTCACCGCGGAGCAGGTCGACCAGCTCCTCGGGGTCGTCCTCGGCGCCGCTGACGAGCCGTTCAACGAGCTGCTCGTCATGGGCTTCATCACCTCGATGCACAAGGAGTGGGAGTGGCGGGTCTCGCGCGGCGAGAGCCTGCGCAACCTCGAGGCCTTCCGCCACCTCCTCGAGCGCCCGGGGGACCCCGCGCCCACGGACTGACGGGCCCCGGCCACGTCGCCGCGCCGGTGGCTAGGCTGGCGAGCATGACGGCACACACGCTCATCCTGCTGCGCCACGGCGAGTCCGACTGGAACCAGAAGAACCTCTTCACCGGCTGGGTCGACGTCGACCTCACCGACAAGGGCCGTGCCGAGGCGGTGCGCGGGGGCCAGCTGATGAAGGACGCGGGCCTGCTGCCCGACGTCGTGCACACCTCCGTCCTGCGCCGCGCCATCACCACGGCCAACCTCGCCCTCGACGCCGCCGACCGGCACTGGATCCCGGTGCGGCGCAGCTGGCGCCTCAACGAGCGGCACTACGGCGCCCTCCAGGGCCTCGACAAGGCGGCCACCCGCGACAGGTACGGCGACGAGCAGTTCATGCTCTGGCGCCGCAGCTTCGACACCCCGCCGCCGCCCATCGACGCCGGCAGCGAGTTCGACCAGACCGGCGACCCGCGCTACGCCGGCGTCGACGTGCCCCTCACCGAGTGCCTCAAGGACGTCATCCCGCGGATGATGCCGTACTGGGAGAACGAGATCCGTGCCGACCTCACGGACGGTCACACCGTCCTCGTCACGGCGCACGGCAACTCGCTGCGGGCCCTCGTCAAGCACCTCGACGGGATCAGCGACGACGACATCGCGGGCCTGAACATCCCCACCGGCATGCCGCTCGTCTACCGCCTCGACGAGGGCTTCGCGCCCACCGGACCGGGCGAGTACCTCGACCCCGAGGCGGCCGCCGAGGCCGCCGCCGCGGTCGCCAACCAGGGCCGCTAGCCGGAGGCCGCCGGACCGAGGCCGCCGGACCGAGGGCGTCAGACCAGCGCCGAGGACCTCGGGGGCACCCCGAGGAAGAGGCGCGCGCCCGCGGCGTCCTCGAGGAGGAGGCGGTACCGCGCCTCCTGGCGCGCGTCGGGGACGGTGAGGACGGCCGTGCCGTCGAGGCAGCGCACCCGTCGCGTCACGGCACGGTCGCCCGAGGTCGAGCTGAGGAGGCGCGCCCGTGCGGCCCCGGGCGCGACGACGAGGAAGCGCTCGGTCCGGCTGCTCGTCGGGAGGGTGACGAGGACCGGCCCGTCGACCTCCGCGGTGGCGACGACCGACGCCTCCTCGGCGTCGAACGCCCCGGCCCGGCTCCGCCCGGCGTCGGTCACCCGCACGGACCGCACGACGGCGTCGTCCGGGGTGCGGGTGTGGACGACGAGGACCCGACCGGACCCGCTGCCCGGCGCGGCCGCGTCGGGGTCGAGGACGCCGGCGGTGGCGCGGCTGTCGACGACGACGCGCGTGCTGAGCAGCCCTCCGGGGATGCCGGTGAGCTCGGCGACGAGGTCGCGGCGGGAGTCGGCGAACACCGACGCCGGCGCCTGCGGGAGGACGAGGTGGCGGGCCTCGGGGGTGCCCGCCGGGACGCCCTGGTAGCCACCGGCGCTGACGATGGTGGCGGGACCGAGGCCGCGACCCACGAGCTCGACCCCGACGCCGGCGGCGAGCGGCAGCGGGGTGAACGAGCGGAC
The DNA here is from genome assembly GCF_042756445.1 of Oryzobacter terrae. Classification (GTDB taxonomy): domain Bacteria; phylum Actinomycetota; class Actinomycetes; order Actinomycetales; family Dermatophilaceae; genus Oryzobacter; species Oryzobacter terrae. The sequence goes on along the minus strand of NZ_CP170578.1, from coordinate 1,713,379 downwards.
CGAGCCGCCGGCCGGGTTCGGCGTGACGACGGCGGCGTAGTGCGCGGCCTCGAGCGTCGGCGGTGCGAGGACGAGCAGCGCGTCGCCGACGTCCTGGGCGACGACGAGGGCGACGACGTCACGCACCCCGGAGAGGGCGTCGCGGGCCAGCGGCACCCGCGCCAGGCTCGCCGGGGGCGCCCCCCGCGGGCCCGTCCACACGACGACGCGGACGCCGGGCCGCCCGGAGATGTCGGCGGGGGAGGCGACGACGACGGTCCGGTCGCCCACGACGTCGGCGTAGAGCAGGCGGGACCCGCTGGGGGCGTCCCTGATGACGAGGGCCCGCACGTCGGCGTCGTCCGCGAGGCGTCCGCGGGCCGGCCACCGCCGCGTCGTGTCCCACGCGGGGTCGTCGGCTGGAAGCCCGGTGGGCCCGGGCCGTGGCCCGCCCCCGCCGATCCCGGAGGCCACCCACCACGCGGCTCCGGCGAGCCCGGCGGCGGCGGCCCCGCCGAGGAGCAGCCGGCGCCGGTGCAGCCCGGAGGCCCGGTCCGCGACGAGGGCGGCGGGGTCCGGTGGGTCGTCCTGGCGGCCGAGCAGGACCCCGACGGCGTCGTCGAGGTCGCGCTCGAGCAGCCACGGCGCGGGGTCGAGCCCGGCGGCGCGGCGGGTGTCGTCGTGCGCCCGGGTCAGGCGGCGGGTGACGTCCCGGTCGCGGACGGTCACCTCGGCCCGTGGTCGGCCGAGGAGGCGGGCGACCTCCATCGCGTCGGCGTCCCAGCTGACCCGGGACGCGACGAGGGCCCGGCCGAGCGGGTCGAGGTCGCGGATCTCCGCGGCGAGCGCCCGCACCCCGGGGTCGTCCTCGCCGTCGAGCCCGAGGTCGCCGTCGAGCCCAAGGTCGCCGACGGGCGCCGGGACACCCGACGTCGCGCCGACGTCGCGTGGACGCCGTTCTGCCGCACCGACGGCCGCGACGAGGAGTGCCGCCCGGGCCTGCTCGCCGGGGCGCCCGTCCTCGAGCGCCGCGGTCCAGCGGGAGGACAGCGCGGCGAGGACGTCGGTGGTGACCCGTCGGGCCGTGTCGGCGTCGTCGGTGACGACCCGCGCGACCGCCTCGAGCTCGGGCCAGCGCGCGAGGACGAACTCGCGGTGGTCGGCCTCGGTCGTGGTCACCCGCCCAGTGTCACACCGGGGCCGACGCGTCCGGGCGGTCCGCCGGCGAGGACCTCGACGACGGTCGAGGCCTCAGAACCCGAACAGCCACATCGGCTCGACCGGCACGTCGTCGAAGAGGGTGCGTCCCCTCGCGTCACGGGCGACGACCTTGAGGGAGGAGGCGAGGTCGGCGTTGACGAGGTTGAGGACGACGGCGTCGCGGCCGTTCGTCCGCGCGACCTTCGACACGGGGTACCCGTCGGGGCTCACCGAGATCAGCTGCACGCGCTCGGCGCCCGGGGCGACGACGAGGTAGCGGCCGACGTTGGAGCGCAGGTCCTCCACGCGGGTGACGATGGGGTCGTCGAGGTGCTCCTCGGGCGTGATGGCGGCGGACCGGAAGAGCATGGCGCCGCTGTTCTCCACGGCGTCGTCGGCGAGGTCGGTGACGGCGGCGGACGTCAGCAGGGTCCCGTTCGGCAGCCGGGTCCGGACCACGACGACCCGGGACCTGCCCTGCTCCCTGGCGAACACGCGGACGGGGAGCGTCTCGTCGACGGTGACGGTCGTCGTCATCCGGGTGGCGGGGATGCCCGTCACGGTCGAGACGAGCCGCTGCGCGCCGGCGGCGAGGGACTCCGGGGTGAGCTCGCCCCCATCGAGCTCGGCGAAGGGCGCGATCGTGCTCGCCGGGGGCTGCTCCCGTCCGGCGGTGCGCACCCGCAGGGCCGGTCCGAGGGGCCCGTCGAGGACGGTCGCGGCGACCCCGTCGACGAGGGGCAGCGGGCTCCACGTCCGGTCGACGCTGCCGTCGGGCTGCGGCTCGATGACGCGCGACACCTCGGCGGTCGGCACGGTCGGCGTCGTGAGGACGACGAGGACCGAGCTCGGGGACTCCGACGGTCCGTCGGGCAGGCTCACGGCGACGAGGTCGTCGATCCCGTAGATGCCGCTCATCGCGAGGTTCGCCATCTGCAGCGAGCGCACGTCCTGCCCCCGGGCCCCGGTCCAGACGGTGAGCTCGGTGCCGTCCATGTCGACCGGCCCCGGGTACGAGCCGATGACGACGCGCAGCGTCCCGACGTCGCCCGCCCACAGGACGCGGCTGCCGAAGGGGCCGTTGGACTGCACGAGGGCCAGCGTCCGGGGGTCCCGTCCCAGCGGTCCACGCGCCGACCAGGTGGCGGTGCGCCTCCAGCTCGGGTCCTGGGGCCCGGGCGGCGGCTTCGGACGCGCGGGGGCGGGCGGGGGGTCGGCGCGCAGCCCGACGGCCGCACCGGTGCCGACCAGCGTGGCGGCGGCCACCCCGCCGAGGACGAGGTGCCGACGCCGCACCCCGCCCGACCGCTGCGTCACCAGGGCCGTGGGATCGGGCGGGTCGCCCTGGCCGCGGAGGATCTCGGTGACGGCGTCCTCGAGGTCGCCGTCGCGGCCGCGCCAGTCGCCGCCGGTCCCGAGGCCGGCGCGGGCCCGGGCCTCGGTCCGCACCACCGACACCCGCTCGAGGAGCGCAGCCTCCCGGCCGGCGAGCTCTCCGTGCGGGCGTCCGAGGAGGTGGGCCACCTCGTGCGAGCGCAGCTCCCACACGACACGGGCCGCGACGAGGGCGCGGTCGAGGGGGTCGGACGCGGCGAGGACGTCGAGGACGGCGAGGACGACCTCGTCGGGCGCCTCGTCGTCCTCCCACGGCAGGGCCGACGGCACGGCCGGCGGCACGGCCGGCGGACCGGCAGGTCCGGCTGGTGCAGGGCCGGGAGCGGCGCGACGGCCGGGGAGCCGGACGCCCGCGGCCCGTGCCGGCCGTGCGGCGGCCAGCGCGGCGGTGAGGAGGGCGCGGCGGGCCTCCTCACCGGGGCGCCCCTCCTCGACGGTGCGGCGCCACCGGGTCGCGAGGTCGGCGAGGGCGGCGGTCGTCGCCGAGCGGGCGCGGTCGGGGTCGAGGACGACGACGCGCGCCACCGCCTCGAGGTCGGGCCAGCGGGCGTCGACGAAGGCGGTGAAGTCCTCGTCGACCACGGTGCTCACCGGGTCAGTGTCACACCGGACGCGGCCGTGGCGGCAGGGGTCAGCCGAAGCGCGGCCACATGTCGTTGGGGTCGCGGCGGCCGAACAGCTGGCGCCACGAGCCGAGCCTCCTGCCGTCCTCGTCCCAGAGGACGAGCCGGTACACCGCGGCCTGGCGCGCGTTGACGACCTCGAGGATCGCGGTGCCGCCGGTGACGGGGACGACCTCCGACACCGGGTACGACGACGACGTCACGGCGAGCAGCTGGGCCTTCGCGGCGCCGGGCGCGACGACGAGGAAGCGCCCGATCTCGGCGCGCATCGGGGGCAGCCGGACCGCGAACGGCTTGCGGACGTCCTCGACCGAGATGGGCCGGGCGGTCTCGAGGTCGGCGGACCCCACCCTCGCCCGCCCGTCGTCGCGGACCCGCACGGTGCGCAGGAGCGACCCGTCGTCGAGTCGGGTGTGGACCACGACGACCTCGCCGGGGCCCGGTTGCGCGACCACGACCCACGGGGCCAGGACGTCTCCCGGCACCGTGGCCTCGAGGGCGATCTCGCTCGTCATCGTGTCCGGGGGGCGGCCGCAGGCGGCGGCGACGAAGGGCGCGACGGCCTCGACGAGCGCGGTCGACGGGTCGGTCTCCGCCGCCCGCGTCGTCCCGAGGGTGACCCGCTGGGGCCCCGCCGGGGGACCGTCGAACGGGCCGAGCCGGACGCGCAGGGCCGGGCCCGGCGGCCGGCGCAGCCCCACGGTCGACACCCCGTCGATGAGGCCGACCTCGCGCCACTGCCGCCGGACGCCGCCGGCCCGGGTGTAGGTGACGAGCGGCGAGTAGGCGCAGCGGAGCACCTGGGGTCGGGAGAGGAGGAGCAGCAGCCCGTGCGTGCCGGAGGTGCTCGGCAGGGAGAGCGCCACGGCGTCGTCGGCGTCCTCGATCTCCTCGACCCGCAGGGGCACCTCGCTGAGCGCCGCGACCCCCGCCCCGCGCGCGCCCGCCCACACCCGCACCGTCGTCGAGCCCTCGCGGGACAGGTCGCGTCGGGCCACGACGACCCGCAGGTCCTCGGCGTCGCCGGCCCAGAGGAGGGTGGCGCCGGGGTCACGGGCCTCGACGAGGGCCCGCACCGCGGGGTCGCGGGCGAGGGTGCCGCGGGCCGTCCACGTGCGGGTCGAGGCCCACGACGGGTCGCCCGCCGGCGGGACGGGACGGTCGGCGGGAACAGCCGGGGTGTCGGGGACGACCGTGCTCCCGACGGCCCACGCGCCGGCGGCGAGGCCGGCGGCGGCGGTGCCCCCGAGGACGAGGGAGCGGCGCCGCAGCCGTCCGGCGGCCCCGGCGACGAGCGCGGCGGGGTCGGGGGGCTCGTCGAGGTCGCGCAGCAGGTGGCCGATGGCGTCGCCGGTGTCGTGGTCGAGGGCCCAGCGCGCGGGGTCGAGCCCGGCGGCGGCCCGGGCGTCGTCGTGGGCGGAGCCGAGCCGCCGGCGCACGGACGCCGCGGCCTCGTGCACCGGGCCCGCCGGCCGGTCGAGGAGGTGGGCGACCTCGTCGGGCCCGGCGTCCCAGACCTCCTGGGCCGCGAGGACGGCCCGCTCGAGCGGGTCGGCGGCCCGCAGCGCGGCGACGAGGGCGAGGACGACCGGGTCGTCACCGGCCACGTCCTCCCACGGGACGGCCGAGGGCACCGCCGGCTGGTCGGCCGCCGAGGCCGCGACCGGCGCGGGTCCCCGGCGGGGCGCCGACCCGAGGGCGGCCACGAGGAGGTCGTGACGGGAGCGCTCGGCCGGCCGGCCGTCCTCGACCGCCTCGGACCAGTGCCGGGCCATCCCGACGAGGACCTCGCTCGTGAGCCGGCGGGCCACCTCGGGGTCGAGGGTGACGACGTGGGCGACCGACTCGAGGTCGGGCCACCGGGCGGCGACGAACTCGCGGACGTCGTCATCCACGAAGGTCACCCCGCCAGTGTCACACCGCGACCGGGCGGTGGGGAGGGCCCGGGTCGACCCGGTCGCACCGTCGAACCCGGATCGGACGCGGTCGTCGGCGTCGCCGGGGCTGTCGGCCGGGAGAGGTCAGCCCCGGTGGAGGACCGGGGCGTCGTCCTCGGCGTCCTCGTGGCTGGACTCGCTGCGCGGGTCGAGCTCGCCGGTGACGAGCCAGATGACCCGGTGACCGACGCTGACCGCGTGGTCGGCGAAGCGCTCGTAGTAGCGGGCGAGGAGGGTGATGTCGACCGCCGCCTCGGTCCCGTGCTGCCAGCCGCCACCGGTCACCCGGGCGATGAGCTCGCGGTGCAGCTCGTCCATCGCGTCGTCGTCGCGCTCGATCTCCTGGGCGGCGACGAGGTCGCGGGCGGCGATGACCGACCCGGCCTTCTCGACGATGCGCTCGGCGACCTGGCCCATCTGGAGGATCGTCGCCCGCAGCTCGGCCGGCACGGCCGACTCGGGGTAGCGCAGGCGGGCGACCTTGGCGACGTGGCGCGCGAGGTCGCCCATCCGCTCGATGTCGCTGCTCATCCGCATGCTCGTGACGATGACCCGCAGGTCGGTCGCGACGGGCTGCTGGCGGGCCAGGAGGTCGAACGACATGAGGTCGAGCTCGGCACGCCGCGAGTCGATCTCGGCGTCGGCGGCGATGACGGAGTCGGCGAGGTGGATGTCGGCGTCGAGGAGGGCGGTCGTCGCGCGGTTCATCGCGGAGGCGGCGAGGTGCGTCATCTCGACGAGGGTCTCGGCGACCCGGTCGAGCTCCTCGTGGAAGGCCTTGCGCATCAGTGGGGTGTCCTTCGGTGCTGGTCGTGCTCGAGTGCGGCCTCCGGCACTGTGGCAGCCCGCGGTGAACCGGAGGCGCACCGACGGTGAACATCTGGAGGTCCCCCCGCCCGGGGGCCGTCGGGTGCGCCGGAGCGCCGTGGTGCGGGCCGTACGCTGGCGGACGTGGACCCTGTGCTCGCGGCGACCCTCGGCGGGGCGGTCGGCCTCGTCATCGGGGCGGTGGCCGTCGTCGCGTCGCGCTGGTCCGAGCGCAGCACCGCCGACGCCGATGCCGACGAGGCGCCCCTGCCCCGGGGCGTCGGCGAGGTGCTGTCGGTCCTGCGCTCCATCGCCGTCGTCCTCGACGCCAGCGACGCCGTCGTCAACACCTCGGCGTCGGCGGTCAGCTACGGGCTCGTCCGGCACGGCGAGCTCGTCCACAGCGAGCTGCGCCACCTCGCCCGGCAGGTCCGGCGCGACGGCATGATCCGCGAGGCCGAGCTCGACCTCACCCGCGGCCCCAACACCGACGCCAGCGCCGTCATGCGGGTGCGCGTCGCCCCGCTGGCGGTCTCGCACGTCCTCGTCCTCGCCGAGGACCACACCCAGGCCCGTCGCGTCGAGGAGGTCCGCCGCGACTTCGTCGCCAACGTCAGCCACGAGCTCAAGACCCCGGTCGGCGGGATCTCCCTGCTCGCCGAGGCCGTCCTCGACGCCAAGGAGGACCCCGTCGCCGTCGAGCGCTTCGCCCAGCGGATCATGGTCGAGTCCTCGCGGCTCACCCGCCTCGTCCAGGAGATCGTCGACCTCTCCCGCCTCCAGGTCGCCGACACCCTCCACGAGCCCGAGCTCGTCGACATCGGGGTCGTCGTCGCCGAGGCCGTCGACCGGGTCCGCGTCGGGGCCGAGTCGCGCGACATCGAGCTCGCGGTGCTCGCCGAGGACGGGCTGCGCGTCTTCGGCGACGGCGAGCTGCTGACGACCGCGGTGACCAACCTCGTGACGAACGCGGTGAACTACAGCGGGTCCGGCACCCGGGTCGGCGTGGGGGCTCGACGGTCGGGCGACGCCGTCGAGGTGACCGTCACCGACCAGGGCGTCGGCATCCCGGCCACCGAGCAGGAACGGATCTTCGAGCGCTTCTACCGCGTCGACGAGGCGCGCTCGCGGGCCACCGGCGGCACCGGCCTCGGGCTCGCCATCGTCAAGCACATCAGCAACAACCACGGGGGTGAGGTGGGCGTCTGGAGCCAGGAGGGACGCGGCTCGACGTTCACGATGACGCTTCCCGCGGCGGCCGACCGGCCGATCGCGGACGACGACGCCGGCCGACCACGGCCGGCGCCCAGCGAGGAGAGAAGCTCCGCATGACCCGCATCCTGATCGTCGAGGACGAGGTGTCGTTCTCGGACCCGTTGTCCTACCTCCTGTCCAAGGAGGGGTACGAGGTGTCGGTGGCCGAGAACGGGAACGACGCGCTCACCGAGTTCGACGCCGCCGGCGCCGACCTCGTCCTCCTCGACCTCATGCTCCCCGGGCTGTCCGGGGTCGACGTGTGCCGGGCCCTGCGCCAGCGCTCGAACGTCCCCGTCATCATGCTCACCGCCAAGGACAGCGAGATCGACAAGGTCGTCGGTCTGGAGCTGGGCGCCGACGACTACGTCACCAAGCCCTACTCCTCGCGAGAGCTGCTGGCCCGGATCAAGGCCGTGCTGCGCCGGCTCGCCGAGCCCGAGGAGCTCCTCCCCACGACCCTCGAGGCCGGTCCGGTCCGGATGGACGTCGAGCGCCACGTCGTCACGGTGCGCGGCGCCCAGGTCTCGCTGCCGCTCAAGGAGTTCGAGCTCCTCGAGATGCTGCTGCGCAACACCGGCCGGGTGCTCACCCGGATGCAGCTCATCGACCGGGTGTGGGGCAGCGACTACGTCGGCGACACCAAGACCCTCGACGTCCACATCAAGCGGCTGCGCGCCAAGGTCGAGGACGACCCGGGCACGCCGGCGCACATCCTCACCGTGCGGGGCCTGGGCTACAAGTTCGAGGCCTGAGGGCGGGTCAGCTCGGGGCGAACTGGGTGTAGTAGCCCGTGGGCGCCAGGACCGGGACGGTGACGACGTTCTGGCCGGAGCCTGGCGTCGTCACGGTGAGGTCGACGACGTCGCCGGGGCCGCCGGGGACCGCCGTGAGCACGACCGAGGACCCGGGAGCCGACAGGGCCGCGCCCGAGGACGCCGGCACGGTGCGGTTGGCCGGGGTGTCGCTCCCGACGGAGAACGAGACCTGGACGGCCTGGGCCGCGCCGTTGACGGCCTGCCCGACGAGGATGCCGTCGCCACCCTTCTCGGCGGCGACGACGACGAGGTTGCGCAGCTTGAGGTCGCCGGTGTCGAGGGCGGGACCGTCGGCCGGCTGGTAGGCGTAGTCGGTCTGGACGGGCGAGAACACCGCGCATCCCGCCGCCCCGAGGAGGAGGGCGCCGGCGAGGGCGGTGGCGCGCAGGGCGGAGGCGGCTCGGGTCGTCACGGGGCCAAGGATATCCATGTCCCCCCGGGGCCCGCGGACGCCGTCCCGTCAGCGGCCCGCGGCTCCTGCCCGACGGCGCGTGCGCGCGCCCCCGCCACGCGCGCGAAAGCATGGGACCCGGCGTTCTGTCAAGACCCGAAATCCGTCGGTGGAGGGCGCTCACAAGGCTCTGACCTGCGAAAACGCCGACCTCCTCCATTTCTGCGACACGCCGGTGCGTGGTATCCTTGGACCCTCGAAAGGGGACAACACCACATGGTTTTCAAGGTCGGCGAGACGGTCGTGTATCCGCACCACGGAGCGGCACGCATCGAGGAGATCAACACCCGCACGATCCGCGGAGAGGAGAAGCTCTACCTCAAGCTGAAGGTCGCCCAGGGTGACCTCGTCATCGAGGTCCCAGCCGAGAACTGCGACCTCGTCGGCGTGCGCGACGTCGTGTCGAAGGAAGGGCTCGACAAGGTGTTCGAGGTGCTGCGCACCCCGTTCGCCGAGGAGCCCACCAACTGGTCGCGCCGCTTCAAGGCCAACCTCGAGAAGCTCGCCTCCGGCGACGTCATCAAGGTCGCCGAGGTCGTTCGCGACCTGTGGCGCCGCGACAAGGACCGCGGCCTGTCGGCCGGCGAGAAGCGCATGCTCGCCAAGGCCCGCCAGATCCTCGTCTCCGAGCTCGCGCTCGCCGAGAAGACCGACGAGGAGAAGGCCGAAGTCATCCTCGACGAGGTCCTCGCGTCCTGACCGGGCTGCGCTCGCGCACCCCACCTCACTGACGTGACCGACGCCCACGCTGCTGCCCGCGGCGTGGGCGTCGTCGTCGTCGCGGCCGGGTCCGGCGCGCGGCTGCGGGCCGGGCTGCCCAAGGCGTTCGTCGCCCTGGCCGGCCGCCCGCTGCTCGCGCACTCGCTCGACACCGTCGCGGCGGTGCCCGGGGTCGCCTCGGTCGCCGTCGTCGTGCCCGCCGACCTCCTCGACCCCTCCGGACCCGCCTGGTCGGGGGTCTCCCTCCCGCCCGGGGCCGTCGTCGTCGCCGGCGGGGCCGAGCGCACCGCCTCGGTCGCCGCGGGCCTGGCCTCCCTCGACCCGTCGTGCGACGTCGTCCTCGTCCACGACGCCGCCCGCTGCCTCACGCCCGTCGCCGTCTTCGCCCGGGTCGTCGCGGCCGTCCGCGCGGGTGCCGCTGGCGTCGTGCCCGGCATCCCGGTCGTCGACACGATCAAGGTCGTCGACGCCGCCGGGGTCGTGACCTCCACCCCGCCGCGCGAGTCGCTGCGGGCGGTCCAGACGCCCCAGGGCTTCCGCCGCGAGGTCCTGCTCGCCGCGCACGCGGCGGGAGCGGGGGCCACCGACGACGCCGCGCTCGTCGAGGCCCTCGGCCACGACGTCCTCGTCGTCGAGGGCGACGTGCGGGCCCACAAGGTGACGACCCCCGACGACCTCGCGCAGGCCGAGCGCCTGCTCGCCGCCCCCACCACCGGAGGACGACCGTGACGCCCGAGAGCGCTGAGAGTCCCCAGGATCCCCAAGGTCCCCGGGGCCCCCAGCGCCCTGCCGCCCCGCTGCCGCGGACCGGCATCGGTGTCGACGTGCACGCCCTCGCCCCCGAGGGCTCCGGGCGAGAGCTCTGGGTGGCCGGGCTGCTCTGGCCCGGCGAGCGCGGGCTCGACGGCCACTCCGACGCCGACGTCGCCGCGCACGCCGCCTGCGACGCCCTCTTCTCCGCCGCCGGCATCGGCGACCTCGGGGCCCACTTCGGCACCGGCCGCCCCGAGCTCGCCGGGGCGTCCGGGGCCACCCTGCTCGCCGAGGCGGCCCGGCTCGTGCGCGAGGCCGGCTTCGACATCGGGAACGTCGCCGTCCAGGTCGTCGGCAACCGGCCGAAGGTCGGCAGCCGCCGTGCCGAGGCCGAGGCGGCGCTGTCCGCAGCGGTCGGTGCCCCGGTCTCGGTGGCCGGCACGACGACCGACGGGCTCGGCCTCACGGGTCGAGGTGAGGGCGTCGCCGCGCTGGCGACCGCCCTCGTCGTCGCGCGCGCCTGACCCGCGGGCGGGCCGCCGGGCCCCCTCGAACGGGTGGTGCCGGCGGCCCGCAGGATGCCCCGTCCGGGCCATGGACACCCCCTGCCGGCGGCGAGGAACGTTCGGGGAGGTGGGGCAGGGCCCACCTGCTCCCGGAGAGAGGACCCCCAGATGTCGCACCGTCGCCGCGTCGTGACCACCCTCGGCTGCCTCGGCCTCCTCGCAGCCACGGCCCTGCCCGCCCTCCCCGCGCAGGCGGCACCGGTGACGGCAACCGTCACGGTCGACGACGCCTTCATGCTCCTCGCCGACGAGGACAACGACCTCGTCGCGTTCGCCAACGTCACCCGGGCGGGGTTCTGCACCGCCGAGCAGGTGGCCGCCGAGAACGCCTTCCTCGCCTGGCTCGTCGGCGGCGAGGTCGGTGACCCGCCGGAGTTCCCGCTCGCGCTCGCCGACGAACCCGTCACCTTCTTCGTCCACGAGCTCGGCCCGGGCAACCTGCGGGCCACGGCCACCACCGTGGTCGGGGTGGACCTGTGGACCTTCGAGGCGGGGAAGTCGACGACGGCGGGAAACCTCGTGGCCCCGTGCATCGACACCGACGGGCTGCTCGACGGGACCGCCGTCCCGATCGCCGCAGGAACCCTGTTCGCCTCGGGGGAGGGCACCTGGTCGATGAAGGACAACGACTGGGAGGGCGCCGGTCCGCGCGCCAACGTGTGGGGCGACCTGCTCTCGGCCCGGCTGTCCGGCCCGGGTGGCGACTACTCGTACTCGATCCAGCTGAAGAACCTGGCCAGGCCGCAGGAGTACCTGCGCGGGGCGTCGTCGTACCGGCTGCGCCCGCTGTGACGCAGGTGCGCTGAGGCCGGGCGTTCCGGCACCGGACGCTCGGCGTCCGGTGCCGGCCCGTCCGGTGCTCAGCGGCTGCGGACCGCCGGGGCGCGCCGGTCGGCGCTGACGATGCGCGCCATGCGCTGCAGCTCCGCGACGTGGCCGCACAGGGCCTCGCGCCCGGCCGCGGTGAGGACGACGGTCGTGACCTGGCGGCCGTCGCGCACCGAGCGCTCGAGGTGGGTGTAGCCGCGCGTCGACAGCGTCTTGAGGTGCTTGGAGAGGGCGGAGTCGGACAGCCCGAGCTCGTCGCGCACGACGCCGAACTCGGTGCCGGTCGTCGGAACGAGGAGCGCGCAGATGCGCAGCCGGTGCGGCTCGTGGATCACGTCGTCGAAGACGGGGTGCGGCATGGCGTGAGCATACGACCGGCTTTCCTCGCCGGAAAGGCGTTCGACGCAGCCACCGGAGCGGCGTCGAAGGTGGCCGGTCCGTCACGCGGACCCGGGCCCGGCCCGCGCGACCGGGTGCGGCGGGCCACGCCCCCGCGCGCACCCCGCCGCCGCGGCTACCCGGGTCGGCGGATGCGCGGCTAGCGTGGCGGCGACACGGCGCCGCGGCCGCACCCCCGGCGCCCACCGACCCCAGGAGGACCCGTGCCGCAGACCGTGAAGGGCGTCATCGCCCGCTCGAAGGGCGCCGACGTCGAGCTCGTCGACGTCGTGGTCCCCGACCCCGGGCCCCGCGAGGCCGTCGTGCGCGTCGAGGCCTGCGGGGTCTGCCACACCGACCTGCACTACCGCGAGGGCGGCATCAACGACGAGTTCCCCTTCCTCCTCGGGCACGAGGCCGCCGGGACGGTCGAGGCCGTGGGCGAGGGCGTCACCGAGGTCGCGCCCGGCGACTTCGTCATCCTCAACTGGCGGGCCGTCTGCGGCCAGTGCCGCGCCTGCCTCAAGGGCCGGCCCTGGTACTGCTTCGCCACCCACAACGCGACCCAGAAGATGACCTTGACCGACGGCACCGAGCTGAGCCCGGCGCTCGGCATCGGCGCCTTCATCGAGAAGACGCTCGTCGCCGCCGGCCAGTGCACCAAGGTCGACCGCGACGCCGAGGCTGCGGCGGTCGGGCTGCTCGGCTGCGGCGTCATGGCCGGGTTCGGGGCGGCGGTCAACACCGGCGGCATCGGCCGGGGCGACTCGATCGCCGTCATCGGCTGCGGCGGGGTCGGCTGTGCGGCGATCGCGGGCGCCGCGATCGCGGGCGCGACGACGATCATCGCCGTCGACATCGACCCGCGGAAGCTCGAGACCGCCAGGCGCCTCGGCGCCACCCACACCGTGGACTCCTCGACCGAGGACCCCGTCGAGGCGATCCGCGCCCTCACCGGCGGCCACGGGGCCGACGTCGTCGTCGAGGCCGTGGGTCGGCCCGAGACCTACGAGCAGGCCTTCTACGCCCGCGACCTCGCCGGCACCGTCGTCCTCGTGGGCGTCCCGACCCCCGACCTCCAGGTCACCCTGCCGCTGATCGAGGTCTTCGGCCGCGGCGGCGCGCTGAAGTCGAGCTGGTACGGCGACTGCCTGCCCTCGCGCGACTTCCCGATGCTCGTCGACCTCTACCGCCAGGGCCGCTTCCCGCTCGACGCCTTCGTCACCGAGAAGATCGGCATCGGCGACGTCGAGGCGGCGTTCGACCGGATGCACGGCGGCGACGTCCTCCGCTCGGTCGTCGTGATGGAGGGCGGGGCGTGACGGCCGACGTCGGGGCGCCGGTGCCGACCTCGCCCGGGGGCGTGCGGGTCGAGCGGCTCGTGACCTCGGGCGTCTTCGAGCTCGACGGCGGCTCGTGGGACGTCGACAACAACGTGTGGCTGCTCGGGGACGACGAGGAGGTGCTCGTCGTCGACGCCGCCCACGATGCCGATGCGATCGTCGCGGCCGTGGCCGGTCGCCGGGTGGTCGCCCTCGTCTGCACCCACGGGCACAACGACCACGTCAGCGCCGCGGCCGCGGTGCGCGAGGCCACCGGGGCGCGGGTCCACCTCCACCCCGACGACCGCGTCCTCTGGGACCAGTCGCAGTCGTGGGAGCCCGACGGCGAGCTCTCCGACGGGCAGGTCCTCACCGTCGGCGACGTCGAGGTCACGGTCCTCCACACCCCGGGCCACGCGCCCGGCGCCTGCTGCCTGCACGTCCCGGCCCTCGGCGTGCTGTTCTCGGGAGACACCCTCTTCCAGGGCGGTCCCGGCGCGACGGGTCGCTCGCACAGCGACTTCCCGACGATCGTCGAGTCGATCCGCACCCGGCTGCTCGACCTTCCCGAGGCGACGGTCGTCCTCACCGGCCACGGCGACCCGACCCGCATCGGCGAGGAGGCCCCCCACCTCCAGGAGTGGATCGCCCGCGGCCACTGACCCCTGTCGCGTCCCGGTGTCACTGCGACGGCGCACGTTCCGCGAGCTGGCCCGCGACCTCGCGCGCCAAGCTGCGGAAACCGGGTCGTCCCTGTGAGGGCGCACCTCCCTCAAGGAGTGGTCACCCGTCACCCGGCCGACCGCAGGTTCACCCGGGCCAGGGCTGCCCGCACCAGGGCGTCGACCCGGCGGGGGCGTGAGAGGTCGGCCCAGGTCAGCCGGACGACCTCGTAGCCCAGGGAGCGCAGGAGGTCCTCCCGACGCTTCTCGGCGGCCAGGGCCGCCCTCCCTCCGGGGCCGTCGTACTTCACCAGGCCGTCGAACTCGATGACGACGCGGTCACCCACGAGGAGGTCGACCCTCGCCACGACGACACCGGCGGCGTCGGCGACCCGCACCTGGCTGGTGGTGGGGTGGCCCAGGTCGTGGAGCAGGAGCCTGGCCCGCGTCTCGCCGACGGACTCGCTGGCGGCATCGAGCTGCGACAGCCACCGGGTGGCGCGGACGAGCTCCCTGCGCGTCTCCGACAGCCGCCCGATCCAGGCGTCGATCTCGGCGGCATCGACGGCACGTGAGGCCAGTGCGCGGTCCCCGGCCACGACGAACGGGTCCCGGCCGTCGCACAGTGCGACCTGGGCCAGCGCGGCCCCGACGACGGCGACCCGGAGCCCGTCGACCTCGACGACGTCGATGCGCTCGTCGGTGGGTCGGACCCGCAACCCGGCGCGGAGCCGGGCACGGGTCACCCGGCCCGCGAGGTCGACGACATCGAGGGGTGCGCCGTGGACCGGGAGCCCGTGGAGGGCGAGGGCGCTCTGGTGCGTGGCGGCCTCGACCCGGCCGGCCTGCGTGCGCGAGCGGAGCACCGCGCGGCATCGCAGGGCGAGTCGCTCGTCGGCGTGGGCATCGCCCCAGACGGTGCCCAGGACGTAGGCGCCCTGGCGCACCCGGACGAGGTCCCGGGACCGCACGAGGGCGGCGAGGCCGTGGGCGTCGACGTCGAGGAGGTCGGCGTCGCGCGTCGTCAGCACTCCGCCGCGAGTGGCCGCGAGCGAGAGCAGGTGGTCGGACATCCCCTGATGGTGGCCGGATCGGCTCGTAAAGGAGCGGCGTCATCCACAGGTCACGGGGGCCGGAAGCCGCGGATCCCGCGGCATCCCTGTGACGGCGCACCTTTCCCCGAGTGCCGCGGTTCCTCGTGGGCCGTTCGGGGATATCTGCGCCGTCACGGTGACGGCGCGGTTCCTCGAGGGCGGGGAGGCCGGGCGGCGGGCGGCGGGCATGAGCAACAGGGCGGGAGCAGCAGGGCGGGAGCAGCAGGGCGGGAGCAGCAGGGGTGGGAGCCGGCCGCGGATTCAAGGGGGTGGCCTCCCCGCCGGTAGCCTTGCGCGGGTGACCCTCAGGCTGTTCGACTCCCTCACGCGCGAGCTGCGTGACTTCGTCCCCGTCGTGCCCGGCAAGGCGGGGATCTACATCTGTGGGCTCACGACGCAGGCCCCGCCGCACCTGGGCCACGTCCGCTTCGCCGTCGCCTTCGACGTCCTGCGTCGCTGGATGGCGCGCGGCCACGGCCTCGAGGTCACCCTCGTGCGCAACGTCACCGACATCGACGACAAGATCCTCGTGAAGTCGGCCGACTCCGGCGAGCAGTGGTTCGCGCTGTCCTACCGCAACGAGGTCGAGACGTCCGCCGCGCTCACCGCCCTCGGCGTCCTGCCCCCCACCTACGAGCCGCGCGCCACCGGGCACGTGCCCGAGATGGTCACCCTCATGGAGGCCCTCGTCGAGAAGGGCCACGCCTACGCCGCGCAGGACGGCAGCGGCGACGTCTACTTCGACGTCCGCAGCTGGCCCACCTACGGCGAGCTCACCCACCAGAAGGTCGACGACATGGTCGACGCCGAGGACGCCGACCCGCGCGGCAAGCGCGACCCGCGCGACTTCGCCCTCTGGAAGGGGCGCAAGACCGACGAGCCCGAGACCGCCTCGTGGCCGACGCCCTTCGGTACCGGTCGCCCCGGCTGGCACCTCGAGTGCTCCGCGATGGCCCGCAAGTACCTCGGCGACACCTTCGACATCCACGGCGGGGGCGTCGACCTCCGCTTCCCGCACCACGAGAACGAGATGGCGCAGTCGCGCGCCGCCGGCCTCGGGTTCGCCAACTACTGGCTGCACAACGCCTGGGTCACCATGGGCGGCGAGAAGATGAGCAAGTCGCTCGGCAACTCGCTGCGGGTCAGCGAGGTCGTCAAGGAGCACCGCCCGATCGCGGTGCGCTACTACCTCACGGCGGCCCACTACCGCTCGATGATCGAGTTCCACGAGGGCTCGATCGAGGAGTCCGACACCGCCGTCGAGCGGATCGAGGGTTTCCTGCGCCGCGCCCTCCCGGGTGTCACGACCGCCCGGCCGACCGGCGACGAGGAGCTCCCCGCCGAGTTCCGCGACTCGATGGACGACGACCTCGGGGTCTCCGGGGCCCTCGCCGTGATCCACGAGGCCGTCCGCACCGGCAACACCGCCCTCCAGGACGGCGACCGCGACGACGCCGCCACCATCGCCCGCACGGTCATCGCGATGACCGACGTGCTCGGCATCAACCCGCTCGACCCCGCCTGGTCAGCGGGGGACTCCTCGGCGGGTGACGCGCTCGCGGCGCTCGACGCCCTGGTGCAGGAGCGGCTCAAGGCCCGGGCCCACGCCCGGGCATCACGTGACTACGAGTCCGCAGACGCCATCCGCGACGAGCTGACCGCCGCCGGGATCGCGCTCGAGGACACCGCCGCAGGGGCCCGTTGGTCCCTCGTGCGGACCAAGGGAGAGCAGGACTGACATGCCCGGAAACAGCCAGCGCCGCGGAGCGATCCGCAAGGGCGGCAAGAAGGGCCCCACTGTCGGGTCCGGTGGCCAGCGCCGCCGCGGCCTCGAGGGCAAGGGCCCGACGCCCAAGGCCGCCGACCGCCCCAACCACAAGGCGCACCAGGGGGCCAAGGCGGCCGAGCGGCGCGAGGGCGGCGGCGCGGGTGGCCGTGGCCACGCCGGTCGCACGAGCACGCGCAAGAACAAGGCGAGCAGCGAGATCGTCACGGGGCGCAACTCCGTCCTCGAGGCCCTGCGTGCCGACGTCCCGGCCACGACGATGTACGTCGCCGGCCGGATCGACTCCGACGACCGGGTCCGCGAGGCGCTGAAGATCGCGACCGAGCGCTCCATCCCCGTGCTCGAGACCCCGCGCGGCGAGCTCGACCGCCTCACCGACGGCGCCGTCCACCAGGGCCTGGCCCTGCAGGTGCCGCCGTACGAGTACGCGCACCCGAGCGACCTCGTCGACCCCGAGATGCCGGGCATCCCGCTCGTCGTCGCCCTCGACGGCATCACCGACCCCCGCAACCTCGGCGCCATCGTGCGCTCGGTCGCGGCGTTCGGCGGCCACGGGGTCGTCGTGCCGGCCCGTCGCTCGGTGGGCATGACGGCGTCCGCGTGGAAGACCTCCGCCGGGGCCGCCGCGCGCATCCCCGTCGCCCAGGCCACGAACCTCACGCGAGCCCTCGAGGAGTACCGCAAGGCGGGCTTCTTCGTCATCGGCCTCGACATGGACGGTGACGTCGAGCTGCCCGACCTCGAGCTCGCCTCCGAGCCGCTCGTCATCGTCGTCGGCTCCGAGGGCAAGGGGCTCTCGCGCCTCGTCCGCGAGACCTGCGACCAGATCGTCTCGGTCCCGATGAGCTCGGCCGTCGAGTCCCTCAACGCGGGCATCGCCACCGGGGTCACCCTCTACGAGGTCGCCCGGCGCCGCCGCCGCTGACCCCTGGGCGCCGGCTGGTCGCCCGAGGGCGGGGAGTCCTGCCCGCTCGACGCACCCCGCGGACCGGAGCGATTGCGCGCATCCCGGCGACCGCCTGTGGAAGGATCGCCCCGCCGGACGAGTCCGGCCCTTGGGGGGACCGACGTCCCCGCTGAACGTCGAGAGAGGGAACACATGTCTGACTACGGATCGACCCCCCCGCCCCCGCCTCCCGGAGGCGGCGGCGGTTACTCCGCACCCCCGCCCGGAGACGGTGGCGGCTACTCCGCACCTCCGCCGCCCATGGGTGGCGGCCAGATCGAGCACCCGAAGGGGATGACCGTCCTCATCCTCGGCATCCTCGGGCTCGTCTGCTGCTCCCCGCTCGGCATCGCCGCCTTCGTCATGGGCAACAACGCCCTCAAGGAGATCGACGCGCAGCCGGGTCGCTACAGCAACCGTCAGATCGTCCAGATCGGCCGCATCCTCGGCATCATCGCCATGGTGCTGCTCGTCCTCACCGTCATCTGGTTCCTCTTCCTGGGTGGCCTCGCCGCCATCTCGGGCGACACCTCGACCATGTGACGTGACGCTCCTGCACCACCACGAGGCGGCGCCACCCTCGACCTCCGGGTCGCGGTGGCGCCGCCTCGTGCGTCCGGGCCTGGTCGCGACCGCCGTCGCCGCGGGGACGGCCTACGTGTGGGCCGTCGACCCCAACGAGCCCGGGCACTACCCGCTGTGCCCCACCTACGCGCTCGCCGGCGTGTACTGCCCCGGGTGCGGGATGCTGCGCGCGACCCACGACCTCGCGCACCTCGACCTCGCCGGTGCGCTCGCCCGCAACCCGCTCGCGCCGTTCCTCTACCTCGGGATCGTGCTGCTCTTCGCCGTCTGGGTCCGCGCCCGGTGGCAGGGCCGGCCGCTGCGCTGGGACCCCCCGCGCTGGATGCCGTGGTTCCTCGGCGTCAGCTTCGTCGTGTGGACCATCGCCCGCAACGTGCCCGGGTGGTCCTGGGCCTCGCCGGCCTGACGGGGCCGAGGGGTCCCTGGCGCCGCTCCGCCCCGCGGGCCGGCCGCCCCGGGCTCAGCCCTTCGGGACGACGATGACGGTCGAGCTGACCACCTTGTCGGCGAGGGTCTGCCGGTCGGTGTCCCACAGCATCCAGAGGTAGGACAGGTAGACCACCTGGTTGATGATCCCGCTCATGAACTCGCGGACGAAGCACATGCCCGCGCCGATGGGCCGGCCCGTCTGGGCGTGGATGAGCCGGAGGCCGACCACCGACTTCCCGACGCTCTGCCCGGTGCGGCCCATCCGGAACACGCGGTTCCAGAGGTTCACGGCGATGGCGAGCAGGATGCCGAGCCCGAGGACGACGAACCCGACGGTGAGCGTCCCCGTGTCGGTCTCGCCCATCACGGGGTAGCCGTACTCGTCGTAGCCGGTCCGGCTCGGTGCGGCCGCGATGAGGATGGGGATGGCGATGAGCGTCGGGATGAAGGACACGAGGCTGATCGCGCTGTCGACGAGGAGGGCGACGACGCGCTGCCCGAAGCCGGCGACCTGGCCGAAGTTGGCCTCGACGAACCCGAGGGAGCCCGGGTGCGTCGGTCGGGCTCCGGCGTAGACCGGTGCGGCGCCGTACCCGCCGTAGGGGTTGGCCTGCGGTTGCTGGCCGTACGGCGCCGGCTGTTGCCCGTAGCCCGGCTGCTGACCGTAGGGGGCCTGCTGCGCGTACGGCGACGGCTGCTGGCCGTAGGGCGGCGCCTGCCCGGGCTGCCCGGACGGTGCCGTCGGCGGCTGCGGCGGGACCGGCGGCTGCGCCCCCACAGGCGGCTGCGCCCCCACCGGCGGGTGCGCTCCCGCCGGCGGCGGGGCGGCAGCGGCGGGAGGCTGGGCCGCGGCCGCGGGCTGCGAGTAGTCCGGCTGCGCCGGGAACGGGGGACGCTGACCCTCGGGCTCGCGCTGCTCCGGTGTCGGGTCCTGCGGCTGGTCGGTCATCGTCGTCCCCGGGGTCGTGGAAGGGTGGACTCGATCCTAGGACCGCGCGGGACGCTCGGCGATGACCGGCATCTCCCGGGTGTCGACCCCGACGACCGACTCCTCGAACGGCTTGCCCGGCAGCACCGAGGCGACGTAGTCGGCGATGGCGTCCTCGATGGCGACGTCGTGCTGCGCCCGCTCGGCGAGGTACCACCGGTGCTCGAGGACCTCGTGGAAGACCTCGGCGGGCTCGAGCTTGCCGGTGAGCTCGCGCGGCACCCGGCGGGTCACCGGCTCGTAGATCCGGGTCAGCCAGTCGTGCGCGACGATCTCCTCGTCGTCGCCCTGGCGCCCCGTGCCGGCGGTGAAGGCGTCGAGGTCGTTGAGGAGGCGGCGGGCCTGGTTCTCGCGGACGTCGAGCCCCGTGAGCCGCAGCAGCCGCCGCGAGTGGTGCCCGGAGTCGACGACCTTGGGCTGCAGCCGCAGGGACGCGCCGTCGATGTCGGTCGTGATCTCGAGCTCGTCGACGTCGAAGCCGAGGGCGTTCAGCCGCCGGATCCGGTCCTCGACCCGCCACCGCTCGGTGTCGTCGATGAGCTCGGAGCCGGTCAGCTCGTCCCACAGCTCGCGGTAGCGGATGACGATCTGCTCGCTGATCTCGATGGGGTCGCGCTCCTCCTGGAGCATCCCGCCCGCCTCGAGGTCCATGAGCTCGCCGGCGATGTTCACCCGGGCGATCTCGAGGTCGTGCTCGCGCTGCCCGGTGCTCAGCGTGTCGCGCAGCTCGCCGGTCTCGGCGTCGACGAGGTACGCGGCGAAGGCCCCGGCATCGCGACGGAAGAGGGTGTTCGAGAGCGAGACGTCGCCCCACCAGAACCCCGCGAGGTGGAGGCGGACGAGGAGGACGGCCAGGGCGTCGATGAGCCGGGTCGCCGTGCCCTTGCGCAGCGACTGGCTGTACAGCGCGCGGTAGGGGAGCGAGAACTGGAGGTGGCGGGTGATGAGGACGGCGTCGAGCGGCTCGCCGTCGGCCCCGATCCGCCCGCTGACGACCCCGAACGGCTCGACGCACGGCATCCGCAGCCGGTTGAGGTTGCGCAGCATCTCGTACTCGCGACGGGCGATGTCGGCCTTGATCTCCTTGAAGGCCAGCACCCGGCCCGAGAGGCGGACGAAGCGCACGACGTGCCGGGAGATGCCGCGGGGGAGGGCCGCGAGGAGCTCCTCGGGCCACTCCTCGAGGGGGAGCCGCCACGGGAGGTCGAGCAGGGCCGGGTCCGGCCGGGCGGTGGTGATCTCGAGGGCCATGGGCCCAGCCTCTCGCAGTCGGGGCCCGCACGGAACGGGGCCGACACGGCGACGCCCCGGACGAGGATCGTCCGGGGCGTCGCGCTTCGTGCGGGTGGGGCGTCAGCCGAGGCGGACGCCGGACTGCGCGTCGAAGACGTGCATGTGGTTCGGGTTCGGGTACACGAAGATCTTCGAGCCCTTGTCCGGGACCTTGCGGCCGTCGACGCGGGCGATGAACGGCTTCGCGAGGCCGTCGTCGCCACCGTGCAGCTTGACGTTCTCGCTGGCCGGGGTCGCGTAGACGTACGCGTCGGCGCCGAGCTCCTCGACGACGTCGACGATCAGCTCGAGGCCGTCCTCGTTCGTCGTGACCTCGACGTCCTCGGGACGCATGCCGACGATGACCTGGTTGCCGGTGCTGCCGAGGACCGAGCGGTCGACGGGCAGGCGGTGGCTGCCGAACTGGACGCCGTCCTCGGTGACGGGCACCGAGACGAGGTTCATGGCGGGCGAGCCGATGAAGCCGGCGACGAAGACGTTGTTCGGCTTGTCGTACATCTCGCGCGGGGTCGCGCACTGCTGGAGGATGCCGTCCTTGAGCAGGGCGATCCGGTCGCCCATCGTCATGGCCTCGATCTGGTCGTGCGTGACGTAGACCGTGGTGACGCCGAGGCGGCGCTGCAGCGAGGCGATCTGGGTGCGGGTCTGGACGCGGAGCTTGGCGTCGAGGTTCGACAGCGGCTCGTCCATGAGGAAGACCTGCGGGCTGCGCACGATCGCGCGCCCCATCGCGACGCGCTGGCGCTGGCCACCGGAGAGGGCCTTGGGCTTGCGCTCGAGGTACTGGGTGAGGTCGAGGATCTTGCCGGCCTCCTCCACGCGCTTGCGGATCTCGCCCTTGTCGACGCCGGCGATCTTCAGGGCGAAGCCCATGTTGTCGGCGACCGTCATGTGCGGGTAGAGCGCGTAGTTCTGGAAGACCATCGCGACGTCGCGGTCCTTGGGGGACAGGTCGGTGACGTCGCGGTCGCCGATCCAGATCTTGCCGCCGTTGACCTCCTCGAGGCCGGCGAGCATGCGCAGGGACGTGGACTTGCCACACCCGGAGGGACCGACGAGGACGAGGAACTCCCCGTCGGCTACGTCGATGTCGAGCTTGTCGACCGAGGGAACCTCGTTGCCCGGGTAGAGCCGGGTGGCCTGGTCGAAGCGGACAGTTGCCATGGCGTCATTGCCTTCCTTCACCGGCAGGAACGTGCCGGACGATCCGTCGTAAAGGTGGGTGGAGCTCTCGCCGACATCGGTGTCAGCGGTCCGGCCAGTATGCCGTGCGGGACGCCCCGGTGGTAGGGCGGTCTCGCGCCGCGTTGTTACGGTTCGCGGGTGAACGAGTCGCGGTCCGCGCGCCTGGCCGACATCGCGGCCCAGGCCGACGTCAGCGAGGCCACCGTCAGCCGCGTCCTCAACGACCGACCCGGAGTCTCGGAGTCGACGCGCCAGGCCGTCCTCACGGCCATCGACGTCCTCGGCTACGACCGCCCGAACCGGCTGCGGCCGAAGTCGGCGCTGCTCGTCGGGCTCGTCATGCCCGAGCTCGTCAACCCGATCTTCCCCGCCTTCGCGCAGGTCATCGAGACGGCGCTCGCGGCCGAGGGGTTCACGCCCGTGCTGTGCACCCAGACCCCCGGCGGGGTCCACGAGGACGAGTACGTCCAGATGCTCCTCGACCGCGGCGTCTCGGGGATCATCTTCCTCTCGGGCCTGCACGCCGACGCGACGTCCGACCCCGCCCGCTACCGGGTCCTGCGCGAGCGCGGGCTGCCGATCGTCCTCGTCAACGGACCCGTACCCGAGCTCGACGCCCCGTTCGTCTCCAACGACGACGTCACCTCGATGGGGCTGGCCGTCAACCACCTCGTCCAGCTCGGGCACACCGAGATCGGGCTCGCCCTCGGCCCGGAGCGCTACACCCCGGTCGTCCGCAAGGTCCAGGGCTACCGCGCGGCGATGCGCGAGCACCTCGACGTCGACCCGGCCCACCTCGACCGCCTCGTCACCCACACCGTCTTCAGCCTCGAGGGAGGGGCGGCCGCGGCCGGCCGGCTCATCTCGCGAGGGGTCACCGCCATCATCTGCGGCTCCGACCTCATGGCGCTCGGGGCGATCCGCCAGGCGCGCTCGACGGGGCTGCGGGTGCCGTTCGACCTCAGCGTCGTCGGCTACGACGACTCGACGATCATGGCGTTCACCGACCCGCCGCTCACGACGATCCGGCAGTCCGTCGAGGCGATGGGCGACGCCGCCGTGCGCGCCCTCCTCGACGAGATCGCGGGGGAGGGCACGCCGCGGGCCGAGTACGTGTTCCGGCCCGAGCTCGTCGTCCGCGGCTCGACGGGCGCGGCGCCACCCCGCTGACGAGCGCGGGCCCGGGGGCACCCGGATGGCCGCGGCGGCAGCCATGTCTGGCGCGTCGTCGGGCAGCGCCCTATCGTCGGGGCATGAGGATCTCGGACGTGGTCAGGCGCAAGGGGAGCGCGGAGGTCGTGACGGTGCGGTCCGACGCCACCGTCACCGACCTGCTCGCCCTCCTCTCGGAACACCGGATCGGCGCGGTCGTCGTCAGCGACGACGGCGGCTCGGTCAACGGCATCGTCAGCGAGCGCGACATCGTGCGGCACCTGCACACCGACGGCGCCGGCCTGCTCGGGGCCCCCGTGTCGCAGATCATGACCGCCGAGGTGCACACGTGCAGCCTCGACGACGGCCTCGACGACCTCGAGTCGGCGATGACCGAGCGGCGCATCCGCCACGTGCCCGTCGTCGTCGACGGCCGGCTGCACGCCATCGTCAGCATCGGCGACGTCGTGAAGAACCGGATCGGCGACCTCCAGGCCGAGCGCGACCAGCTGCGCGACTACATCCAGTCCTGACGCCCCACCGGGCCGCGTCCCGGGTGCCCGGGGAAGGCGGCGCGGGGCCGGGGTGTCCGGCCCGGGTCCAGCACACACCCAGACTGACGTCCTACCGTGGTGACATGACTGCCGACGCCGTCGAGCCCGAGGTGGCCGAGGAGCCGCGCGAGCCCGCGCGCCTCGGGCCCTACCGGCTCGTGCAGCGGCTCGGCGAGGGCGGGATGGGCGTGGTCCACCTCGGGCTCGACCGGCACGGCCGGGCGGTGGCCGTCAAGGTGCTACGGGCGCACATCGCCCACGACCCCGACGCCCGAGCCCGCCTGTCGCGCGAGGTGACGACGCTGAGGCGCATCCGCAGCCCGCGGGTCGCGCCCGTCATCGACGCCGACGTCGACGGCCCCACCCCCTACATCGTCACGCGCTACGTCCCGGGGCCCTCGCTCGACGAGCACGTCGGGTCGCGCGGACCGCTGCCGCCCGCGGAGCTGCACCGGGTGGCCTCGGGCATCGCCGAGGCGCTCGACGCCATCCACTCGGCCGGTGTCGTGCACCGCGACGTCAAGCCGGGCAACGTCCTCCTCGTCGACGGCGACCCCGTCCTCATCGACTTCGGCATCGCGCACGTCGCCGACGACATCCGGCTGACGATGACGGGCCTCGTCATGGGGACGCCGGGCTACCTGGCGCCCGAGGTCGTCGGCGGCGAGGACGTCACCGCGGCCACCGACTGGTGGGGCTGGGCCGCGACGACCGCCTTCGCGGCGAGCGGGACGCCGCCGTTCGGGCGCGGGGCGATGGGCGCGGTCCTCGCCCGGGTCGCCGCCGGGGACCCCGACCTCGAGGCCGTCGACCCCCGGATCGAGCCGCTCCTCTACGCCGCTCTGTCGCCCGACCCGGCCGAGCGCCCGCACCACGGCGAGGTCGTCGCCGCGCTCGAGCAGTACGCGCACGGGGCCCCGGTCACCGAGGCCATCGAGGTCCGCCGGGTGCGCCCGGCGACGGAGGTCATGAGGACGTCGCGCACCACCGCGCTGCCCGTGGCGTCCGTCGGTGCCCCGGGCGCCGCGGCGATCGCGGCTGCGGCTGCCGGGCCCGTTGCCGCGGCCGCGCCCCTCGCGCCCGCCACCCCGCCACCCGACGTCACCGCACCGGCGGCCGGGGTCGGCGGTGTCGTCCTCGGGGCCGCCGCTGCCGCACTGGCCGCCCAGCCGGGCCACGCCGTCCCGGCCGGCGCTGGGTCCGGGCCTCCCGGGGCACCTCCCGTGTGGGGCCGAGCCGCCGACCCCCTGCCCCCGCCGATGGTGGCCCCGGGCCGGCCGGCCGGACCTCCCGGGTGGGAGCAGGCGCGGCCCGCAAGCGCGCGGCCCGCAGCGCAGACGGCACCCGCGGCCCTCGCGCCGTACGTCGGGGCACCGTTGGCGGCGTACGCCAGGCCGCAGGGACCCGTCGCTCCCGGGACGCCCGGAACCCCCGGTACCGCCGGGGCACCCGTCGGCGCCGATGACGTCGTCCACGGCGGCTGGGGCGACCCTCGCATCGGGCTCGCCTCGCGCACCGGCACCCTGCTCGGCCTCCTCGCGCTGCTCGCCGGCCTCACCGTGCGGCTGCCCGTGGTCGCGGCGCTCGCCCTCCTCGGCTGGGTCGTCGTGGCGCGCACCGCCGACCGGTCGGTGACCTCCCTCGTCATGCGCCGCCACGAGCGCGGTCCTCGCGGCAGCGACGTCGCGGTCGCCTTGGCCGCCGGCCCGTGGCACCTCGTCATCGGCGCGGTGGGGGCGCTCGTGACGCTCGCCCTCCCGCTCCTCGTCGGCGGCTGCGCGATGTTCGCGGGGGCGCTCGTCGTCGGAGGGGCGACCGGTGGGGACGTCCGGCCCGACGGCGTCGTCCCGCTCGCCGCGGCGGGCGTCTTCGCCGCCCTCACCGCGTGGTGGGGGCCGGGCGGGGCGAGCCTGCGCCGAGGCAGCCGCAGCATGGTCCGCGGCATCACGCCCGGGGCGACGGCGGCGCAGGTCGTGGCCGGCGTCCTCCTCATCGGGTCGGCCCTGCTCGTCGCCTCCGCCCTCGCCTCGGGCGGCCCCGACTGGTGGCCGCGCACGCAGGCTCCCGCGTGGGTCGACCAGGTGGCGCGCGTCCCGTGAGCACGCCCGACCCCCGTCCCGACGG
Organism: Oryzobacter terrae; assembly: GCF_042756445.1. Lineage (GTDB taxonomy): Bacteria > Actinomycetota > Actinomycetes > Actinomycetales > Dermatophilaceae > Oryzobacter > Oryzobacter terrae. Next base: position 1,687,550 of record NZ_CP170578.1, on the reverse strand, counting down.
CCGCCGGCCCGACTGGAGCGGCGACCCCGCGGACCCCTCCGTCGACCCGACCGCTCGTCAGCCGCGCCCGCGACGCTCCGGCCCGCGCCCGGCGGTCGACCGTGAGGCCGCCGTCCGACCTGCCCGTGACCGGAGGGCGCGCCTCATCCTCGGCGAGTCTCCCACCGAGCCGATGCCGATGGCCGACCTCCTGCGTCGAACTCCCTACCGCTACACCCGGATCCCCAACCAGGCGGCCGAGGACGCGAAGGTCCGCGCCGCCCTGGACCTCGCCGTCCGGGTCGGCGAGCTCATGCTGCGGTGCGGCGCCGGCGCTCCGCAGGTCCAGGGGAGCGTCGCCGCGGTGGCGGCCGCCTCGGGGGTCGACCTCGTCGAGGTCGACATCACCCTCCAGTCGCTCCTCGTCCAGGCGACGAGCTCGGACGGTCGACCCCACACCCTCCTGCGCGTCGTCCGCAGCAACCGCCACGACTACGCCCGCCTCGTCGCGGTCCACCAGCTCGTCGAGGAGCTGACCGCGGGCGAGATCGAGCCGTCGGTCGCGGCCGAACGGCTGCGCTCCATCAAGCGCCATCCCCGCAACTTCCCCGCGTGGGCCGTCTCGGCGGCGAACGCGGTCCTCGCCTCGGCCGTCGCGGTGATGATCGGCGCCTCGCCGCTTGCGGCGGTCGCCACCGTCGCGGTCGTCCTCGTCGTCACCGGGGTCAGCCGGCTGCACAACCGGATCGACCTGCCCGAGTTCTACGGCAACGCGATCAACGCGGTGGTCGCCACCCTGCTCGCCGGTGGCGTCTACGCCGTGAGCACCGCTGCGGGTCTCGGTCTGCGAGAGCGGGACTTCGCCTTCATCGTCGCCGGCGGCATCGTCGCCATGCTGCCCGGGCGCACCATGGCCTCGGCCATCGAGGACGTCCTGTTCGGCTTCCCGCTCACCGGTGCCGGCCGCCTCCTCGCCGTCTTCCTCGCCCTGCTGGGCATCGTCATCGGCGTCGCCGGAGGGCTGAGCGCCCTCCTCACGCTCACCGAGGCGATCGGGTCCGACTTCGTCTCGCCGTCGGTGCTCGACCTGCGCTCCGACCAGTCGGCCGTGCTGGCCGCGCTCGGCGGAGCCCTGTTCGTCGGCCTTGCCGGTGCGGTCACGGTCCAGAGCCGGCGCCGGCTCGTCCTCGCGTCAGGGGTCCTGGCTGTTGCGGCGGCGGGCACGGCGGCGCTCCTCAACCGAGGGTTCGGCATCGGCATCATCACGGCCACGGGGGTCGCGGCGGTCGCGCTCGGCGTCGTCGGCCGTGTCGTCGCGAACCGGCTCGGCGCTCCCTCGATGGTCGTCGTCATCCCGGCGTCGTTCGGGCTCCTTCCCGGTCTGACGATCTTCCGCGGCCTCTACGAGCTCGTCGCCCAGAGCGGCGGCGCGGCGGGGTCGCTGTCGATCCAGTCGGGCATCACGACGCTGCTGGGGGCGGGCGCCGTCCTGCTCGCCATCGCCTCGGGCACCGTCCTCGGCGAGATCCTCGCCGCGCCGTGGGACCGCACGCGGGGCCCTGCGACGACCGACAACACCTCGTCGCCCTGACCCCGGACCCGGTGAGGACGACGCGCGTCCCCGCGTAGACTCCGGGGCTGTCCGCGGCGCACCCGCGGCCCGCTGGCGTGGCGCAATCGGTAGCGCACCTGTCTTGTAAACAGGGGGTTGGGGGTTCGAGTCCCCCCGCCAGCTCAAGTTCGTCCTTGCCGAAAACCCCTGTCCTGTGCTGCTATTGAGGCAACAAAGCATTGAAGCCGCGGGGGACAGGAGCGGACGCGGATGGACGTATTTGGGCAGAGATATCGCACGTATATCGCACGGCCACCCGGCATGACAGGTGCGCGATGAGCGGCCGACCGCGGCGCCGTGGTTTCGGGTACATCCGCCGGCTCTCCTCAGGGAGGTACCAGGCGAGCTACCTGGGCCCCGACCTCGTGCGCCGGCCGGGACCTCAGACGTTCCTCACCAAAGGCGACGCGGAGGCGTGGCTGAGCCGAAGGCGCGAGCAGATCGCGGCGGGGGAGTGGGTTGCTCCGGCCAAGCCCGCCCCGAAGGCGTCGGCGCTGACGTTCGACACGTACGCGGAGCAGTGGATGCGCGAGCGAGGCATCAAGCCACGGACGCGTGAGGGCTACGCGTACCTGCTGCGGCAGTACCTGCGACCGTTCTTCGGAGACATGGTCCTGGACGACATATCGCCGAGCACGGTAAGGACGTGGTGGGCCCAGCTCCCTCCCGACAAGCCAGCGGTCAGGGCCCGGTCGTACTCGCTGCTCAAGGCGATCATGAACACTGCCCTGGCCGACGAGATCCTCGACCACAACCCTTGCCGGATCCGCGGGGCGGCGAACACGCCTCGAGCCCGCGACGTGCGGCCCGCCAGTCTCAACGAGCTCGACGCCATCGTCGCCGCCATGCCGACGCGGCACCGGGCGCTCGTGTTGCTCTGCGCTTGGTGCGCGCTTCGAGCTGGGGAGGTGCTCGAGCTGCGCCGTGGGGACGTCGACGTGGCAGCAGGGACGATCCGGATCGTCCGTGCGGTGTCGTGGCTTAAGGGTGGGCCGGTGGTGGGGACGCCGAAGTCCGCGGCAGGGACGAGGGTCGTGTCCGTCCCGCCTCACGTCGTCCCTGCCCTCCAGCATCACCTCGACGCGATGACCGGGGAGGGTCCGGGCGCGCTGTTGTTCCCGGGACGTGACGGCGTCGGCCACCTGCAGCCGTCCACGTTGCACCGGGGATGGCGTCACGCACGCGAGGCGGCCGGCAGGCCGGATCTCCGGCTCCACGACCTCCGCCACACCGGCGCCACAATGGCCGCCCGGGCGGGTGCCACTCTCGCGGAACTCCAACAACGACTCGGCCACAGCTCGGTTAACGCCGCGTTGAGGTACCAGCACGCCGCCCAAGGACGCGACCGGGAAATCGCTGCTGCGCTCTCGGCCATGGCCCGCGCCGACAGGCTGCCGACGGGATGACCGAGAGCTGAGCCGATCAGCTGGCAGTCGGGATCTGAACGAGCATGCGGTCGACGTCCTCGGGATCGAGACGGATCAGGCGCTGGCCGCTGCGGTAGGCACGCAACTCGCCGGCAGAGATCCGACGGCGGAGCGTGCGGACGCTAACTCCGGTGCGCTCGGCCGCGGCACTGAGGGACTCGAACTGGCGACGCGGGGGCTGGGTCATGGTGTCCTCCTTAGTCCCCCAATGCCCTTCCGCGATCCCACAGGGCCAGAAGTTCGACGAGAGAGTCGAGGCCGCGTCACACCGCCCACTTAGGGAAGGGCCAGACAAGCGAGCGAATCTTCTCCCCGACTTTCGGGAATGGCCAGTCTGCTCCTGAGAAATCGGATATGGGACGGCAGGTGTCGCGAATGTCGAAGGCCTCCACTGGCATGCTGGCTCACATGGACGATCTGCCCAGTGAGTTCGCAGTCGAGATCGGGCGCATCGTCTACCACGCTTCTCACGCAGACTTCCTGCTCAACAGGCTTCTGGCCGTGGAGGAAGACGCGCCTGAGGGCAAAGGCCTGAGCGGAGACCAGCTGCTACGACGACTCAAGCCGCTGGCCCACGAGTTCCCGGTGCTCTCCGACGTCGTGGACGGCTACGAGCGTATGTACGAGTGGCGGAACCGACTGGTGCACGGGACCCACACATACAGCAACAACACGCTTTGGACCTGGCACGTGTCGATCCGAGGTAAGGGCAAGAGCGCCCAGAGTTACCAGTTGGGAATCGAGAATTTACGGACGATGGCGGATGGTTGGCAGAACCTCGGGACGGTCGCGCACCTACTCCTTCATGAGGCAGAGGGCAGCACCCATCAGTAGCGCGGCTCGGGTACCGTCCATGAAAACGTTCTACGCATAGGTCGCGCATGGCCGGCAGGGGCAGTTCATGAAGCCGTTCAACACCTGCTGGACGCCGTTCCTTCGCCCCGCGTATTTACGCGGGCCATATTGGCGGTCAAGGACGACGGCTGTCCAAACCGCCCAGCCGCGCTGCCAGATCCGATTGCATGGGTTCGGGCCTTGCTCTGTCGGTGCTTCATGCGAGCATCCTTCTCGTGACCCTCCTCTCATCCCTAATCGACGACACCGCTGGCTCCTCGGTAGGGCTCGCTGAACTTCTCCGGAGAGTACGGATCCTGTCCAGCCGTGCGGGCGTGCCTGATATTGGGGTGTGGGCCAAGTGCGAGGCGGAAGGCTACGACGATGTTGATGACGTGCCCTCGTACCGGGGTCCCCTTCCGACGCAAGTCTTCGTAGATTTCACGGGTCCCTACGGAAGCTCGATCAGGCGCGTCCCGATTGCAGTCGAGAACATGCCAAAGGACATGCGAGCGGAGGCCGAGAGGCATTTCAACAATTACGTCATGCATGGCGTGGGTGAGATCGAGTCGCAGGTTGCGAGCATGGCCGAGAGCGGCGAGAGAGAGCTCGTCGGGCCTTGGAACGCCAGCGTCGTTGCCCTGATCAACCACAAGATCGAAAGTGGCGAGATCACGTGGCGTCCCATGCACAACGTGGAGACGATCTACCGCACAGTCACGGCGTACGCCTTGACCGGCGTGCTGGAGTCCGTGCGTAGTCGGTTACTCGACCTGCTGTTGGCGATCGACGAGGCGGCACCACCTCGGGGAGTGTCGACCTCAGTTGACGCTCTCCCGCCGGCAGCGGAGGTCAGGCAGATCTTCCACACGGTTGTGATGGACGGTGGGACGGCCGCGATTGGTATCAACCCCACAGTCGTGAGGCATGTGGCCGAGGCGATTCCTGGCCGCGTGATCGAGGCGATCGAGGCCCAAGCCGAGGCCGAAAGTGATGCCGAGGAGGCCGGATTCCTGCGCAAGGTGGCGAACTGGGTCGGTGGCGCCGGTCGCGACATCTTGGTAGACGTCACTGCCGAGGTCGTCAAGAAGCAGATCACCGGTCCCGGGTAGTACCCCAAGCCTCCGGAGCGAGGGTGAAGTCCTACCGAAGCGCGCCGACCCCGAGCCACGAACTCAGGAACAATTCGTCATCGATGGCCCACTTCGATGACTGGGTTGGGCGGCGCCGAACCCTCAATGGAGACGCAACTAGATCTAAAGGGGCCGGCGTTGCATACCCGCGTCTCACCGCCGCAACCGACTTTCCCCGGGGGAGCGCGTCAGGGGCGACCGCAAACGCCCGCGGCGCCCGCGGCACGTCACACCAAATGGCCGGGGCTGTGCGTGTCCAACGTGCCTACGGTGGGCCGCTGCGACCGACTCGGCGGTGGTCTTAGTCGGAGGCCATCCCTTGGCGCCACTGCCGCTGCTCCTCCTTCGAGGGAATCACCTCACGAGCCTGCACATCGCCGATGACTAGCTCGGTCGCGGTTTGGCGCGCCGGGGACACCTGCGATTGCACGACACCAGCGGCTTGTTCTCGGGCTTCATCAATCGAGCGCGCCAACCGTCGCGAACTCTGTGCCACTTCATCCCCGGTGAGGGCCACTGCGGCATCTGCGAGTGAACGTCTGACCACCGTGAGATCATGCTCCCGCTCGTTGGCAAAAGACACGGAGCCCAGTAGACGCGAAGGGACTTGAGCTTCGAATCGGTTGTATTCCATCGTGGTCTCGGCTCCTGTCAACCCCCACCTCACAGCGTCCAAAGAGGAAAGGGGGAGTGTGGCGACAACCCCGTCACGCAGCACCTGCGTAAGCGCGTCTAGCCGTGCCAACTCCATCTGCCACTCCCGCTCGTCAGCGAACTCGAGGAGGCGAACCGCTTCCACGACCTCAGATGCCGACGTGGTTTCGCGCATAGCCGGAACCCCTGTCAGATAATCGCCGACGGAAGACATCTCTGGCGCGGCTCCGCGCGGAGCTTGGCTCAGGCTCTCGTCTAGGCCCACAAGGGTCGAGGCGGCAGGCACAGTTTGGATGACTCGATGCATATGCGTAATGACGTCCCCGGTGTAGTACTCGACGCTGGCTCCGAGTCGCGCCCAAGCCAACTCGTCCATAACCCGCAGAAGCGCCACCGCGGCGTGTGAGCGTACGTTCACCAGCGGCCGAGGAACGTCAAACAGGCTGTAATCGCCGAAGTCCACGCCGGCCCCCGCCGCGATCAGACCAGCCGCCTCCGCCAGTATCTCGTCATCGAATGCCAGGCAGGGTTCTAGGACGTTGGGCAGCAGATCGGTTTCGAGGATTGCCAACCTATAGGCGTGGGCGCTCACGAGACGTCTCCCGTCTCGACGAAGTTCCAAGGCATCTCGAAGTTCTTCACTTTCGGTTTGCAAACCGAGGAATGGGACTTTCCATCCCAAGGATCATCTACATAGTCAGTGGAGTAGCGCTCGGTGATCACAACCTCATCGGGATTCGCCCATACGATCTTTGCGCGCAGGGCCGCGAGACCCTCCTCAGTGGCGAGATGCTCCGTTCGGACTCGAGTTTCAGTCAAGATCGTGGAGTTGGGCTGTAGATCCGTGTACGCGGAGGAGGAACTCAAGACGAACTCGATGGCAGCCCAAATTCCGGTGGCGCGGACGGCGCCCATCAAGCCCGCGGCTTGGAAGCCAGCGCTCGCAGGGCTGAACAATCGCAACTGCCCGGTGAGCAGGGAAGGCGCCGGGTCTGGCTGGCCGGCCTCTCGCCACCTCATGGCTGTGTCGACCATGGCTCGCCGCAAGACCACTCCCCCAAGGGAGTGCCCGACTAACACCAACTCTTGGTACGCCGTGACGGAGTCGCGCGCCGTCACGCCTCCCACAGTCATGGCCTCCGGGAGGGGGTTGGGGTAGAAGCGAGGAAGCTCTCTACGAAGCCGGCCCGCAACTCCCGAGATGTTGTCGCGCAGAGACTGATAACCGACGAAGAGCAGGTCCGCCTGGCGCCACCAATCTCGGGAGCCCCCAGCGACCGGAAAGTCGAGCCACGTTTTGACCGAGCGACCGTTGAAGCCGTGGACGAACACCACCAACCTTCGAACATCATCGCCATGCGCCACGAAAAGGGTCCAGTCCGCCGGCGACTTCAGCGCGTATGGAGTGTGTGACTGCCCGCTTGTCATCAGTGCATTGTCGACCCGGACAGTCCGACAGGCAACGATGAGTCACGTCAGCGCCTCGAGTGCCAAACAGATTCACTCATCACGCCCCCGGGTCCCAGTTCGGCGCTGGATCCGTTGGCTCCAGGTGTCCGCGGCGGTGGGTGCGTCTCAGCGCCGCCTCTGATCCGGTCCGGCGGCGAATGTCGGTGCGCGTTCTCTTGCTCTTTGCCTGACGCGTTCCCCTGTGACCAACTCAAGCCTTCTTTCGATCAACGCGTGCGTCGACCACGCCCCACACCTTCGTTAGCGCCCCGTCATTGAGCGTCTCATCCCGCATCCGGAACACGTGGTTGGTTGGCTCCGCGCCCCGAGCCTGACCCACAAACGTACCGTCGCTGCGCCGGCCCTCACCGGGCTCCACCTGTACCAAACCACAGGCCTCGAGCAGCCAGTACTGCTCCCAAGCCGACGTCTTCACTCCGAAGAAGTCCTCCCGCTCTGCCGCCGAGATCCGCGCTCCACGCCCGCCCCGACAGAGCATCCGATACATCAGGTACGTCACGATCTCCGAGTCGGCCAACGTGAACACCCAGCCGTTCAGGAAGAACGCCGCGGGGATCGATATCTGGTCGTCCCCCGCAACCGGCACTTTGTAGGGCACCGGCAGGCCGACCGGACGAGGCCCTACATCCTCTAGCAGCCTCACTGAGTCGTATCCGCCCTTGCGAGAACCCCTTCCCGGTAGTTCCACCAACGACACGTCTGCCCGGGTCAGCCTTCTCAGCGCTGACCGCGCCGCAACAGCTTTGCGCTGCTTTAGCGTCCGTGATGCCGAGCCTGATCCTTCCTCCTCCGGCAGCACCACCAGGTCCGACCACGCCACCTGCCGCGAACTAGCCGCAGTCAAAGGCAGGTCCAGCACATGCGGCGCCGAGCCGACCTTGTTCTGAGCGACGAATAGGGCCACCAGCGCAGTTTGTAGCGCATGCCCGCGTGAGTTCACCAAGGCGGCCAAAGGGGGAACAACCCCGCCGCCAGGCCCGCGCACGAAGGGCGCACGCACCTTGACAAGGTCCACGCCACGACCTTCCTCCGCCAGATGGCGTAGAGCGCTTACAGCGCTGTCGTAGACGCGTGCATTCGGCCCGTTGAGGCCGTCCAAGATCTCCAGACGCCGCTGCAGGCGTCCAGATCTAGTCACGCGAGGCACTCTAGGTCAGGACGTCTTAGCACGTCCAGAGCGCCCTTGGCGCGCGAGGGAGCACCTGGCCGTGTTGAAACAGTCTATCGAACGGTTTAGCAGGACGAGACATAAGCACCGAGGTCGTGATGTCTTAGGTGACGACGCCCTCCGCGGACACGGAGGACGCCGTCTCGGAAGTCCGCCTCTAGCCGAAGGAACCACCGTGAAGAACAGCCTACCCACCCCGCGCAGTCACACCGTGGCACTGCTGGCCGCCGGGGGCCTCGCGCTTGCATGCGTACTGATGGCCATCGCTTCCGCCGACGTCGTTGCGGGCCTCGGCCTGGCCGTGGCGCTGCTCGCCTGGCTTCGCCCTCGACCGCCGGGCGTTTGACGTTGTAGGAAAGCCGGTCGAGGCCCGTAGTTTGAAGCATCTAGCCAACGGGCAGCTTGGGCCGCGTCGCTTCGCCGCCAGAGACTCGACGTCCGACCATGCCGCACAGCGAACGACTAAGTCGTTGGCAGGACTTCCCCGCGGCTCGTCGATTGGCCTCGTGCCTAGCTGTTGGCCTTGCGAAGCACGAGGACCGTGCCGTCCGTGTCGACTTTGAGTCGTCGGACGTCACCGCTGGCCTCTTTGAGCGCTTGCGCCCAGACCAAGGGATCAGGGCGTCGGGACTGCACCGGTGATGTGGCGGATCGGCGGGGGCGTGGGGTCACATCGTTGAGGATGACAGGACTTCGCACTGCGAACACCAGACATTCAACGACAGTCGTAATGACGACCGCGCGCGGCGCGGCCTCAGCGGGCGCGACGGTCGAATGAGCCGATCAGCACCGTCATGGCCGGGAGGAGCTTGCGAACGTCGCGGTCGTAGATCAGGCCCCGGTCGAGTCGGCCGGCCAGTGCGAGGAGCAGGTCCGACCAGTGATCTGCGGTGGAGGGCGACGCGAAAGTGGGAGCGGACCGCACTTCGACCTCGGTGACGGTTCGGACGATCTCCACCGGGCGATCGACTACCTCAATGGCTGCGAGGCCGGAGTCGGCTGCCCGGCGTTGTTCCCATGCTCGGTGCCGACACGATGAGGAGCACCATTTCGGGATGCGTCCTCGCGCGGGTACAGGGGTGTCGCGTCCGCACCAGCCGCAGGTGACCACCTGGCCCGGCACTCGGGGGACCTGATGCCATGAGGGCGCTTGGGCAACTCTCGGCACTGGCTGTCGCGGAGAGTACCCCGCCGGACCGACTTCGATCAGCATCAGCTGGTCGGGATCGGAGGCGGGTTTCCCCTGTCGTGGAACGTTTCTCGTTGTCACGACTCCCTAAGAGATCGCCGGCAGCCTGGCGGTCACCCCTGAACGGGACTGATGTCGTGCCAACGACTCATCAGGGACCCGGGGTGCATGAGGTGTGTGGCTCTGGGTTTCGCCGCGTGAAGCCTTACTCGTACAGAGCTCGTCGGGAGGCTGTCTACTCGGTGGGGGCTGGAGCGAGGTCGTCCGTGGAGGTCGGATTCCTCGCAGGACAGTTGACGCCGCGGTGGGCCGGGCATGATGCAGCAGGAATCTCACGGTGAGCGATTCGAGGGAAGCATGACGACTCGGTACACAGTCGACGTTGAGACGACCGGCCTCTCACCTGAGCCCATGACCGAATCGTCGAGATCGGGGTCGTCTACGTGTCCGCCTTGGGTCAGGTCCAAGACCAGTGGTCGACCCTACTCAACCCTGGCCGCGACGTTGGTCCCACGAAGATTCACGGGATCACCGCTACCCATGTCGTCGACCCTGACGCTAATGCCGCCATCGATGCCATCAGGCCGTCGCTTCAATGGATGGGCGAGCCGGACTGGGCCCCGCACCTCGAACCCTGGCAAACGCCGAAGGCATGCGTGACCTGCGCGTGCGGTCGCGATCTCGTTAAGACTTCGTTCGTGACCTGCCGGAGGAGTGGGTGCAGCAGCTCGGGGTGGTAGGAACCCCCGACGAGGCGCGACGCAGGGTAGATGAGATCGCAGCGGCTGGGGCGAGCAGCGTCGTACTGACCCCCGTCGGAGGCAACCCGGTCGACAGCCTTCTCAAGTTGTCCCGACTGATCACCGGCTGACCTTGCTGAGGGAGAGTCAGATGGAGATGGTGCCGTTGACGCAAGTCGTCGTCGCGCCGCCGACCGAGACATCCGCGTTCGGTCTGGTCGTGGTGATCGTGATGCTGCCAGCCCGGCCGACGCGCGGCCCCTGGGAGACCCGGTAGGTACTCGGGGTGACCCCGCTCGAGATCAGCCACTGCGCCACGCTGGCGTCCATGCTTCTGCACACCGGGTGCTCGGCGACACCCACCCGTGTCGCGAAGGTCCGCAGCTCAAAGGCGTAGGGCGAACCGGAGGGGTAAGGCCCCACCGCGCCAACCATTGCGTCCGGGATGACCGACAGGTCCGGCCCGAGTGCCAGAACCTGCTCCGCGGTGGGCAGGCGCAGGACGGCCCATCCGGGCCCGTTGTCGACCCACTGGTGTGCGACGACCTCCTCACGGTCGATACCAAAGAAGGCGACTACTTGGGTCACCAACTCCTCGTCCATGGGGCCGGTGCGTACCGGGGGTGGGGCAGCGAAGGACAGCGTGCCATCTCCTCGATGCACTTCCACCAGGCCTACCTCGCACTCCGGCACGAGCGTTGCCGTGCTCGACGGTGTACCGCCCGACGTCAACCAGGCGTGCGCTGATCCCAGTGTGGGGTTCCCGCGAAGGGCAGCTCGCCGCGGGGCGTGAAGATCCGCAGCCGGTAGTCCGCGCCGGGATGGGTGGCGGCCTGGACGAACGTCGTCTCGGACAGGTTCGTCCAGCGGGCCACAGCCTGCATGTCCGTGTCAGTGAGGTCGTCCGCATCGAGAACCCCCGCAACGGGGTTGCCGTAGTACGGGATCGACGAGAACACATGCACCTTGGCGAAGGCGTAGGCACGAGCCACGGAATGTCACCCCTCAGCACGGTCAGAGCTTGAAACATGTTCGTTACAGAACACCCCATTGCCAAACAAACACTGCATGCTGTTCGATAGTGCAGGCAACGAAGCCTGATCGGACAAACAGGAGAACCCATGACCGAGGAGTCAGCGTGAGCGCGACGAGCGCGCAGGCGCCGTCCGACGAACGTGGGCAGGTCCTGCTGGCCGTGGAAGGGCTGAGCAAGAGCTACGGCCGTGCGAGGGCGATGTCGGATGTGTCGGTGTCCTTCGCGGCGGGGGAGGTCCATGCCCTGCTCGGAGAGAACGGGGCCGGCAAGAGCACCTTGGTCAAGGCGATCGCCGGTGTCATCACACCGGACTCAGGACGCATCCACGGCCCCGCCCACGAGTCCGGGGATGTCGCCATGGTGTTCCAGGAGCTCTCGGTCATCCCCGAGATGTCGATCATGGACAACCTGGCTTTGTCCAGCCGTGGCCGCCGCGGTCCCGTCGTGTCCTACGCCAAGCTGCGCGAGCGAGCGCAAGGAAGCCTGGCTGCCGCAGGCCTGTCGAACATGGCCCTGGACCAGCCGGTCGAGGTACTCTCGCTCGCGCAGCGTCAGCTCCTCGAGATTGCGCGCGGCCTGATGGCCAACGCGAAGGTCCTCATCCTGGACGAGCCGACGGCCACGTTGTCCGACGTCGAGATCGCGCGGGTCCACTCCGTCATCCGCTCCCTGACCGACACAGGGACCGCGATCGTCTACATCACCCACCGCCTCGGCGAGGTGTTCGAGTTGGCTGACCGGATCAGTGTGATGCGTGCTGGGCGAGTCGTCGCCACTGGTCCGACCGGCGATTTCAGCATGAAGACGCTGGTCACCGCCATGCTCGGGGCAGATCACCAGCCTGTTCAGAAAGACATCCCGGAGTCCGGGCCCGAGGCTCGGTCAGTGCTTGCGGTGGAGCACGCGAGCGCGACCGGAGCCTACGACGACGTGTCCCTCGAGGTGAGGGGCGGGGAAGTGGTGGCGCTGTTCGGGCAGATCGGGTCCGGTGCCGACGACCTCGTGCGGTCCGTCGCCGGTCTGCTTCCTCTGGATGGCGGGCAGGTACTGCTCGACGGGGCAGTCCTGGCGGTCGGCGACCGGGCACGAGCCCAGCGCGCTGGAATCTCCTACATCTCCCCGGACCGCGTGAACGAGGGCGTGTTTCTCGAAGCGGCGGTCACCACGAACATCAGTTCAGGTGCGCTGCATCGCACGACGTCGAGGGGCGTTATCAACCGTCGACTCGAGACTGCCCTCGCCAAGGAACTGGCCGCCCTGGTGGCGCTCGATCCTTCCCGGGTCCGCGAACCAGTCCTTGCGTTTAGCGGCGGGAACCAGCAGAAGGTGGCCATCGCCCGCGCGCTCGCCAGCCAGCCCGTGGTGCTCGTCCTCAACGAGCCCACCCGCGGAGTCGACATCGGTGCTCGCTCCGAGATCTACCGGAGCATCCGTCAACGCGCCGCCAAGGGGGTCCTGGTCCTCCTGTACTCCAGCGACATCGTGGAGATCCGTGAGCTCGCCGACCGTGTCATCACGATGTACCGCGGCCGCCATGTCGGCACTCACAAGGTCGACGCGGTGGCCGACTCCCAGCTGCTCACCGAAATCCTGAACGGGTCACACACGCATGAGTAACTCCACCGTCCCGACCGCGTCCGCCCCCGCCACGAGCGCGTCGAGGCGATCGCTCTCGCTGCGCGCCACTGGCTCTGTCGTCATCGGGCTGATCACCGCAGCCTTTGCGCTGGTGAGCCTCTTCGTTGTCCCGAACTTCGGCACCACCTCCAACATCCGAGCCTTGCTGCTGTCCGTGTCCCTGACTGGAATCGCAGCGGTGGGACTCAGCCTCATCACCATCTCCGGCCAGATCTTTTCGCTGGCCATCTCGTCCATGATCGCCATCGGGACGATCGCCTTCGCCCGTGCCCTCGATGTCAGCGGTTGGGCCGGGCTCGCGTTCGCGATTGCCGTGGGCCTACTCATCGGAGCGACCCAGGGGTTGGTCATTGGTCGGCTGCGCACCAACCCGATCATCACGACCATCGCGTTCTCGGCGATCCTCCTCGGCGTCGGTCAGCTCTACACCCAAGGGCACACGATCACCGGCGGAGCAGACGCAAGCCTGTTCAACAGCAACTTGTTCGGCTTTCTACCGTTCCAGGTGCTGACATTCGTGCTAGTCACCGTCGCGTTGTACTTGTGGCACCGCTACACGGTCACCGGGCGGCAGATCACCCTCATCGGACTGAACGAACGGGCCGCCCAGATCTCTGGGACTCGTGTCTGGCCGCTGGTGCTCACCGCGTTCGCCGTCTCGGGCGCGTGCACGGGACTGGCCGCAGGCCTGCTGGCCGCCCAATCCGGCCAGGGAAACCTCCTCCTCGGGGGCGCGTTCGGCTTCGATGTCATCGTCGCCGTGGTTGTCGGCGGCATCGCCGTCAACGGAGGCGCAGGTACCCCGCTGAGCGCCGCCGTTGGAGCGCTATTCGTCGGGCTTCTCGGCAACGTTCTGGCGCTATCCGGACTCAGCTACGAGAACCAACTCGTCATCAAGGGCGTTCTGGTCCTGCTGGCCGTCACCCTCACCGGGTTGTCTTCGATGCTGAGCGCGGGAGGCCGGCGATGAAGTCCTCGACGTTCCTCTACTGGAACTTCCGCAATCTCCTCGCGTGGGGCCTGGCCCTCCTTGCAGCCCTCTACTTCGTCGTGACCAACTCAGCCTTCTCGAGCGCGGGGAACGTCTTCGCCCTCCTCCAGATCTTCTCGGTCCTCGTCATGGTGGCCTCCGGCCTTGCTGTGGTGATGCTAATCGGCGAGTTCGACCTGTCCATCGCCGGCGTGTTTCCTCTCGCGGCCCTCATCGCCGTGAAGCTGAACGACAGCCTCGGGATGGTCCCCGCGATGGGCGTAGCGGTAGTCGTCGCGGCAGCGATCGGCCTCCTGAACGGAGCAATCACCGCGTTCGTCCGGATCCCCTCGCTGGCCGTCACCGTCGGCTCCATGGTGCTGGCGATCGGTCTCGGGTTCGCCGTTGCGGCGGGCCAGCTCGTCCAGGCACTGGATTACGAGGCCGGGCTGAAACTTACCGAACCGGTTGCCGGCGTCTTCTCGCTCCAGTCCCTGGTCCAGGTCGCCCTCGCGATCGCGCTCATGCTGGTCGCCCGATGGACCTGGTTCGGTCGGTTCGTCTACGCCGTGGGTAGCGACCGGGCGAGGGCCAGGGCGTCAGGTCTGCCTGTGAAGCGCACCGTTATCGCCGCTTTCGTGATCTCGGCCAGCCTCGCAGGACTCGGCGGCGCACTCCAAGGCATTTCGCTCGCCACGGGGACCGCCGGCGCCGAGGAGAGTTTCCTCCTCCAGGCCGCCACCGCGGCCATCCTCGGGGGCATTGCGCTGACGGGTGGCAAGGGCAGCCTCGCGGGGGTCTTCGGTGCCGCGCTCCTGCTCTCGGTGATTTCCAATGGCCTCAGCTTGACCGGGACCGACCAAGCCATCATCCAACTGGTCAACGGCAGCATCCTCCTGCTCGTCGTCATCTTCGACGGACCCCTCAACCAGTTCATCCACAACCGAGTTCGCCAACCACAACGAGTACAGCTCCCCTAATGAAAACGAGGTTCACCATGAGAAGTCCCCGCACCCTGGTCGCCGCAATCGCGGCAGCCATCCTCTCCATCACCCTTGCCGCATGTGGAAGCGCCGAAAACGGCAGCAGCGGCACCGCGAGCAGCGCCAGCGACAGCATCGCGGGCAAGCGCATCGCGTACCTCACCGTCTCGCAGTCGTGTGAGTACTGCGCACGCCAGGCCAACGCCTTCACCAGCGCGATGAAGATGGCGGGCGCAGAGGTGACCATGTCGGTCACCAACTTCGACGCGGCCGAACAGGCTCAGCAGCTCAACCAGGCCGTCAGCACCAAGCCGGACATCATCGTGATCTGGCCGACTGACAACACCTCCATCATCCCGGCGCTCGAGCGGATCAAGCAGACGACGAAGATCCCGGTCGTCGTGACTACGTACCTGCCGCGCACCGACGACACGAGCCTGTGGGCCGCGTGGGTCGGCCCGAACGACAAGCAGCTCGGCGTGCAGGCCGCCCAGGCACTTATCGCCGGCCTCAAGGAGACCGGCAACGGTGACTCCGGCTCGGTCATCATGGTGACCGGCACTCCAGGCGGCGGCTCGACCATCGACCGTGGAGCGGGGTTCGAAGAGACCCTGAAGAAGGAAGCCCCCGGTCTGAAGATCGTCGGTTCGCAGCCCGGGAACTGGGACCAGACCCAGGCCACCACGGCCGCTGCAAACCTGATCTCGCAGTTCGGCAAGGACAAGATCGTCGGCGTGTTCGCTCAGGCGGACAACATGCTCGCCGGGGCTATCGTCGCCGCGGAGCGCGCGGGGTACAAGGCGGGAACCGATCTCGTCGCTGTGGGCTCCGACTGCACAATCGAGGGCTACACCAACATCGAGGCCGGAAAGCAGTACGGCACCAACCTGCAGAACCCGGTTGTGGACGGATCGACGGTCGCCGAGATCACCACGTCGGTGCTCAAGGGGCAGAAGGTCGAGAACATCACCTACATCGACACCCCGGCGATCACGAAGGCGAACCTCGCCGAGTGCGCTTCCGCCGTCGGCAAGTGACCACGGACTGACCAGTCCCCACCCAGCCCGGTGGCGTCGATCTGAGATCGGCGCCACCGGATCGGAAGGAACATCGCGATGACCACCGTCATGACGGTCACGGGCCCTGTCGAGGTATCCACCCTGGGCCGCACCCTCCCGCACGAGCACCTCCTCATCGACCTGTCGCCCTACGTTGACGAGCTCGCCCGCTTCACTCTGCTACCGCACGAGTCGGAGCAGGTTGGCCTCGCCAACTTGGGCGCCATCCGCGGCAACCCGTACGGCAACCGGGACAACTGCATCCTCGACAGCGTCGAGCTCGCTGTCCGCGAGCTGGAGCTCTTCAAGGCCGCGGGCGGGCAGACCCTCGTTGACGCCACCAACAACGACATCGGCAGCGATCCCCTCGCGCTGAGGGAGATCAGCGAGCGCACGGGCGTCAACATCGTCGCCGGCTGTGGCCACTACGTGAACTTCGCCCAGCCCGACCAGGTTCGCCAGGCCAGCCGCATACAGATCACCGAAAGTCTCCTTCAGCAGATCCAGTCGGGCCTGAAGGGCACCGACGTGCGCCCCGGCATCATCGGCGAGATCGGGACGACCCACCCACTCCACCCGAACGAGGAGAAGGTCCTTCGGGCCGCCGCCACCGCACAGAAGGAGACCGGTCTGCCGCTATCCGTTCACGTCCACCCGCCGACGCGCGCCGGGCATGACGTCCTGGACCTCCTCGAGGGGGAGGGAGTCGACCTCCAGCGGGTCGTGCTCTGCCACATCGACGCTGCGCTGGCTCACAACGACATTGAGTTCGCCGATGCGGTCGCGTACCAGCAGTCGCTCGCCGAGCGAGGCGCGTTCGTCGAGTTCGACCTCTGCGGCAATTCGGGGTACTTCAGCGATGGCCCCAACTCATGGTGGCTCCCCTCCGATCGTGAGCGGGCCAAGGCCATTGGGCGGCTCGTCGACGCGGGCTACGCCGGCTCCCTGCTGATCTCGCAGGACGTCGGGCATAAGCACTACCTCTCCGAGTACGGCGGCTGGGGGTTCGGGCACGTCCTCACCGTCTTCAAGGACATGGTGGCCGACTTCGGCGTCGACACCGCCACCCACGAGGCCATCACTGTTGCCAACCCCGCGCGGATGCTGACGGGCCAGGAACTCTGAGGTCTCGTCCGAGACAGGCGGTGCGGGCACTCTGACGCGGTCGAGGCGCCCGCACCGCCACCAGCTGGCTCGAACCGACCATGCTGAGGGAGAAGGGACGACATAAGCGCACCGACTTGGCGTGGAAGCACCACCAAGACCGTCCACGCGTACAACGACCGGCTGAGCTGCCGACCTGGGGATGCGTGCGTTCAAGGTCAGCGCCGACGAGCCATACACAGCGGACCTGGTCTGGCTCCAGCACCGCGACGACCACCCGGATGGCCCGGGTATCAACGAGCATCACGTGCCGGCCGCGTTCGCCGGGCGGTATGACGCCATCCACCAGCCCATCGTCACGGGCAGCTACATCAGCATCGAGGATCCCCACGGACTCCTCGCCCTGACTGGATGCCGATTCACCGTGTCGTGCAGTCCGCGACCGGGGCGGACGTGCACACCGTGGTCGTCGACGGTCGCGTCGTGGTTCGACTACTTCGGCGGCCGTCGTCACGAGGTCTTCACCGATGACGAGCTCGAGTTCGTGCGCGAGTACGCCGTGGTCCAGCTGCTACTCAACGGCGTCACTACGGCTGTGCCCATCGCCGCTGAGGTATATCGGGAATGAGCCGAGACCAGACTTGACTGCGAACGCCTGGCCGACGCGGCCCGACGCGACGGCCTGCGCATGTTCCTCGGTCCCAGCTACCGCTCGGGCGTCAACACCGTTGACGAAAACGGAACCGCAACAGTGTCTTTCGACGAGGCGCGTGGTGTCGAGGGTCTGCGCGAGGCGGTTTCGTTCATCGACGGTCTGCCAGCCGCGACGACCTGATCACCCGTGTGCTCCTGCCGTGTCGCATCGAGACGCTGACGCGCGAACTCCTGTCAGCGACGGCGACCGAGGCTCGCAAGCGTGGGGCCCTGGTGCGCCTCCACTGCCTGCAGGGCAACGGAGAGCTGCTTGAGCTCGACACTCGTCACGGCAAGCGACCCCTAGAGCTCCTGCGAGAAGCTGGGCTGCTTGACGCCAGGCTGCTCGTCGTCCACGGCATCTTCGTCGGTGGCTACTCTGGCGGACACCACGTGGAGTACTCGGGTGAAATCGAGGAGCTCGTGAAGCATGGAGTCACCGTGGTGCACTGTCCGATGACGTCCGCCAGCGACGCCGCCGCCCTCGAGACCTTCGACCGCTACCGTGACGCCGGGGTGAACATCGCGCTCGGCAGTGACTCCTTCCCGCCAGACCTCATCCGCGCGATGGACTACGGCAACAACCTCGCCAAGGTGCTCACCCACGACCAAAGCGCTGGGAGCCCGTCCAACTACTTCCGGGCCGCCACTCTGGGCGGGGCAGCCGCGCTCGGACGCGATGACCTCGGGCGGCTAGCCGTCGGAGCCCGAGCTAACATCACCGTGGTCGACATGAGCAGGTTGCGCTCCGGAGTGCTCGACGACCCCATCCGCGGGCTGCTCATGAACGCGAGCGGTGGGTCGGTCACGAACGTCTTCGTCACCGGTCGCCACGTCGTTGTCGACGGTTGGGTGCCCGGGGTCGACGAGCACGACTTCAAGCGGCGGGCCCTGGCGCACTACACCCGGATGAAGCAGGCGTATTCGGAGCGTGACTACCGCCGGCGGCCCACCAGCGACCTTTTCCCACCGTCGTTCCGCCGGCCCACCGCGCACACCTAGCCCTGCCACTGAGCCATGCGGCGCTGGGGCATCCGCGCCTTTCGGTGCCGGTGAGGCCCATGGCGCAACCGTTCTAGGCCATCGCTGAGATAGTTCTTGACGCGTCCGATCGAACATGGATATGTTCACTCTGAACAACTTCATACATCGCCGTTCGAGCCAGGGCGGGAGAGCCAGGGTCGTGACGAACTGGCGCCGAAGGAGCAACCCTTCCCACGAATCTCTCAGGCCCACAGACCGTTCTGGTAAGGCGAACTCTGGAAAGCAGGTCCAGCAACCTGCACCGATGGTGCAAGCCGCACGTGCGGTGAAGCTCTCAGGTCCGATGACAGAGCGGGAAGGCAGCCCACCCCGTCGTGTTCGCACGGTCAGATCAGGGAGCCTTTCGATGACCACCCCTACCCTTAGTGACTTCGTGTCTCGCCATGTCGGCTTCACCGCCGACGAGCAGGACCGGATGCTGGCCGAGCTCGGCTACTCCTCCCTGGACTCGCTGGTCGACGCTGCCGTGCCTCGCGGTCTCCGCAGTGACACCTCCCTTTCCTTGCCCGCCGCGGCCACCGAGTCCCAGGTCCTCGCCGAGCTGCGCTCCCTCGCATCCACGAACGCCCCAGGCGAGCCGATGATCGGGCTGGGCTACCACGCCACGGTGACTCCGGGCGTCATCCGGCGCCGAGTCCTCGAGAGTCCGGCCTGGTACACCGCCTACACCCCGTACCAGCCTGAGATTTCGCAGGGCCGTCTCGAAGCACTCCTGAACTTCCAGACGATGGTCTCGGATCTCACGGGTCTGCCTACCGCCAACGCATCGCTCCTCGACGAGGCGACGGCGGTGGCAGAGGCCGTCACGGTGATGCGTCGGGCGGCGCCCGGCAAACCCGACGTGGTCCTCGTCGACGCCGACGTCCTCCCTCAAAGCCTGGCCGTTCTGCAGACCAGGTGCGAGGCCGTAGGGGTCGAGGTCGTCGTGGCCGACCTCACGCAAGGCCTGCCGGACGTCGAGGCGTTCGGGGTCGTCGTCCAGTACCCGGGAGCCTCGGGCCTCATCTCGGACCACCGTGGCCTCACCGCTGACGCGCACGACCGGGGCGCGCTCGTGGCGGTGGCCGCAGACCTCCTCGCCCTCACCGTGCTGACGCCCCCCGGACGGTGGGGCGCCGACGTCGTCGTCGGTTCCAGTCAGCGCTTCGGTGTACCCCTCGGCTTCGGCGGCCCACATGCCGGGTTCATCGCCGTCCGGACCGGGCTCGAGCGCGGGCTGCCGGGCAGGCTCGTCGGCGTCAGCGTGGACGCCACCGGTCGTCCGGCCTACCGCCTCGCACTGCAAACCCGCGAGCAACACATTCGCCGCGACAAGGCGACCTCCAACATCTGCACCGCGCAGGTCCTCCTCGCGGTCATCGCGTCCATGTACGCCGTCTACCACGGGCCGGTCGGCCTACGCGCGATCGCCGACCGTGTCCACGGGCATGCCACCGCACTGGCCGAGGGCCTGCGCGCGGCCGACATCCAGGTCGTGCACGACACGTTCTTCGACACCGTGCTCGCCAGCGTGCCGGGACGAGCCGCTGACGTCGTTGCCGCCGCCGCCCGAGCGGGGGTGCTCCTTCGCCTTGTCGACGCCGACCATGTGGGCGTCTCGGTCGGGGAGTCCACTTGCACCGAACACCTCATGGCCGTCCTGCGAGCCTTCGGCTCGGACGCCACCCCAGCGCCGGGTGGCACCTGCCTGCCCGCCGCGCTGCTGCGCGAGGGGGAGATCCTCACCCACCCGGTGTTCCGCACACACCACTCCGAGACGAACATGCTGCGGTACCTACGATTCCTGTCGGACAAGGACTACGCCCTCGACCGGGGGATGATTCCCCTCGGGTCCTGCACGATGAAGCTGAATGCGACCACCGAGATGGAGCCGATCTCCTTCCCTGGGTTCGCCGACCTCCACCCCTTCGCACCGGCCGAGGCTGGGGCAGGATACGGCGCCCTCGTCGACCAGCTCGAGTGCTGGCTCGCTGACCTCACCGGCTATGCCAAGGTGTCGATACAGCCCAACGCCGGCAGCCAGGGCGAGCTCGCGGGCCTGCTGGCGATCCGCGCGTACCACCGCGCCAATGGCGAGGCCTCGCGCGACGTGTGCCTGATCCCCTCATCCGCGCATGGCACCAATGCGGCGTCGGCCGTCATGGCCGGCATGCGCGTGGTCGTCGTCCGGGGGAACGACGACGGGACGATCGATCTCGACGATGTCCGCGCCAAGTGCAGAGAGCATGGCGACCGCCTGGCGGCCGTCATGGTGACCTACCCTTCGACGCACGGCGTGTACGAAGAGGGGATCACGGAGCTCTGTGACCTCGTGCACGCGCACGGGGGCCAGGTCTACGTCGACGGCGCCAACCTCAATGCCCTGCTCGGTTTGGCCGCACCAGGCTCCTTCGGGGGTGACGTCTCACATCTAAACCTGCACAAGACCTTCTGCATCCCACACGGCGGTGGGGGGCCCGGGGTCGGCCCGGTTGCGGTGGCCGCCCACCTCGTGCCTTACCTGCCGTCGCACCCGATGCACCCCGACCCCACTCGTCGAACGGGCATCGGCCCCGTCAGTGCGGCACCCTACGGGTCTGCGGGGATCCTCCCGATCAGTTGGGCATACATCCGGCTCATGGGCGCCGAAGGCCTCACTCACGCCACGAAGGTCGCCGTCCTCGCGGCCAACTACATCGCACGCCGGCTGGCCCCGCACTACCCGACCCTGTTCACCGGCAACCACGGTCTCGTCGCGCACGAGTGCATCCTCGACCTTCGCGTACTAACTCGGGCCACCGGCGTCACGGTGGACGACGTGGCCAAACGCCTGATCGACTACGGCTTCCACGCCCCGACCATGTCCTTCCCGGTGGCCGGCACGCTCATGGTCGAGCCCACCGAGTCCGAGGACCTCGGCGAGGTCGACCGGTTCATTGACGCCATGATCGCCATCCGCACCGAGATCGAGGACGTCGCCGGCGACCGATGGGCCGTGGAGGACAGCCCGCTGCGTGCGGCGCCACACACCGCTGCATCGGTGGTCGGCGAGTGGGGGAAGGCCTACACCCGTCAGGAGGCCGTCTATCCCTCCGGCACGTCCGACGACAAGTACTGGCCGCCGGTCCGGCGCATCGACGGCAGCCACGGTGACCGAAACCTGGTCTGCTCATGCCCCCCGCCGGAGGCGTTCTCCTCATGACCGGCCCCTCGACCACCTCGCCCCAGGAGGGCCAGATGTCCAAACCCACTGCGCTGCACGACGTCCACGCCGAAGCCGGGGCCCACTTCACTGACTTCGCCGGCTGGCGCATGCCCCTGCGATATCGCAGCGAGCTGGCCGAGCACCACGCCGTGCGTACCACGGCCGGCCTGTTCGACTTGTCCCACATGGGGGAGATCGAGGTCACCGGGACGCAGGCGGCGTCATTCCTCGACTACGCCGTGGTCGGCGACGTTGGCGCGCTTGCCGTGACCAAGGCTCGGTACACCATGATCTGCCGCCCCGACGGTGGAATCCTCGACGACCTCATCGTGTACCGCCTTGAGGACAACCGATACATGGTGGTCGCCAACGCGGCCAACTCGCAGGTCGTCCTCGACGCATTGCGAGAGCGCGAGGACGGATTCGATGCCGTCGTCCACGACTCACGAGACGACTGGGCGCTCATCGCCATCCAGGGCCCGGTGGCGACGGCTGTGCTTCGGTCCCTGACCGACGTCGACCTCGACGCCCTGATGTATTACGCCGTCGCGGAGGGACGCGTGGGAGGGCGCCCTGCGAGGCTCGCTCGGACCGGATATACCGGGGAGGACGGCTTTGAGATCTTCTGCGCCCCCGACGATGCCGTCGCCATCTGGACCGCACTGTGCGCGGCTGGCGGAAGCCTTGGCGTCATCCCGGCTGGTCTCGCGTGTCGCGACTCCCTGCGACTGGAGGCCGCGATGCCGCTCTACGGCAACGAACTCTCCGAGCAGCTCACCCCCTTCGAGGCGGGGCTCGGACGAGTTGTTCGCTTTGACAAGGCCGGGGACTTCGTCGGGCGGCAGGCTTTGGAGGCCAAGGCCAAGGTCAGGGTCGACCACGTTCGTGTCGGCCTCCGGCCGGGAGGTCGACGCACCCCTCGGGCTGGGTCTCCGGTTCTGGACCCCACCAGCGGCGACCGCGTCGGATGGGTGACCAGTGGGGCCCCGTCGCCCACCCTGGGGCACCCCATCGCGATGGCCTACGTCGGCACCTCCTTGGCGCAGCCGGGAACGGGCCTCATCGTCGACGTGCGCGGCACTGCAGTCGAGGCAACCGTGGTCGACCTTCCCTTCTACAGCCGTCCCCGCTGACCCCACCACCACGAGGAGCACCACCATGGCCAACCCCACCGATCTCAAGTACACCGACCAGCACGAGTGGCTGAGGATCGACGGCGACGTCGCGACCGTCGGAATCACCGCGTTCGCCGCGGACGCGCTCGGAGACATCGTCTACGTCGACCTGCCCACGGTCGGCGCTGCGGTCACCGCAGGGCAGGCGTGCGGGGAGATCGAGTCCACCAAGTCGGTCAGCGAGCTCTACGCCCCCGTCGACGGGGAGGTCCTCGAAGTCAACGGCGCAGCCGCGGAAGACCCGGCACTGCTGAATACCGACCCCTTCGGCGACGGCTGGATCCTCAAGGTCCGCGTCGCCGGCGCACCCGACCTGCTGGACGCCGCCGCGTATGACGCGCTCGTCGCCCAGGGCTGAGGACGTCATGGCCCCCAACCTGCTGAACCAGAACCTGGCCGACGTCGACCCCGAGATCGCCGCAGCCCTTGATGCCGAGCTCGCACGCCAAGAGACCACCCTGGAGATGATCGCCTCGGAGAACTTCGCGCCGATCGCGGTCATGCAGGCCCAGGGTTCGGCCGCCACGAACAAGTACGCGGAGGGTTACCCGGGACGCCGATACTACGGCGGGTGCGAGCACGTGGACGTCGTCGAGCAGCTGGCGATCGACCGGCTCAAGGCCCTCTTCGGCGCCCAGTACGCCAACGTTCAGCCGCACTCGGGCGCCCAGGCGAACACCGCGGTGTTCTTCGCGTTGCTCCAGCACGGTGACACCATCCTCGGCCTCGACCTCGCGCACGGCGGTCACCTCACCCACGGAATGCGGCTGAACTACAGCGGCAAGACCTTCACCGTGGTCCCCTACCACGTCGGAAATGACGGGTTGGTGGACATGGATGAAGTGGCCCGCCTCGCCAGCGAGCACCGGCCTCGAATGGTCATCGCCGGGTGGTCTGCGTACCCACGCCATCTCGACTTCGCCCGGTTCCGCCAGATCGCCGACGAGGTGGGCGCCTACCTCTTCGTCGACATGGCCCACTTCGCGGGTCTCGTCGCGGCGGGCCTGCACCCCAACCCGGTCCCACACGCCCACGTCACGACTTCGACCACCCACAAGACGCTCGGCGGCCCACGAGGCGGTGTCATCCTCACCGACGACCCGGACATCGCCAAGAAGGTCAACAGCGCCGTCTTTCCGGGTCTGCAGGGAGGCCCGCTCGAGCACGTCATCGCGGCGAAGGCCGTCTCCTTCCTGCTCGCCTCCGGCCCGGCCTTCCGCGAGCGGCAGGAGCGGACCGTCGAAGGGGCCCGCATCCTGGCCGGACGGCTCATGCGCGAGGACGCGCGGACGGTCGGGATCAAGGTCCTCACCCAGGGCACCGACGTCCACCTCGTGCTCATCGATCTGGTCGACTCACCGCTGGACGGCAAGCAGGCCGAGGACCGCCTGCACGCCGTCGGGATCACCGTGAACCGCAACGCCGTGCCGAACGATCCCCGGCCGCCCATGGTCACCTCCGGCCTGCGTATCGGCACCTCCGCGCTGGCAACCCGGGGCCTGGGCGCCACCGCCTTCGCCGAGGTTGCTGACATCATCGCCGCTGCCCTCCGGCCCGAGCTCGGCGCCGACCATGCACGTCGGCTGAGGCGGCGGGTTCACGCGCTCGCGAGCGAGCACCCCCTCTACCCCGCACTGACCAACGGGAAACGATGAGCAGTCCTCCCACCGCCGGTCGACGGCTGCTTCGACTCGAGGTCCAAAACCCCGGGAGCCCGATCGACCGCAAGCCGGCTTGGATGCGTCGGGAGTTCCGCACCAGGCCCGGCTATGCCACCGTGTCCTGCGTCGTCGAGGGCTCCTCCCTGAATACGGTCTGCAGGGAGGCGCGCTGCCCGAATATCTTCGAGTGCTGGGAAAACCGGGAGGCCACGTACCTGATCGGGGGCGACACGTGCACCGGGCGCTGCGACTTCTGCGATATCGCCACCGGTCGACCGGCGCCCCCCGACCTCGACGAGCCGCGGCGGGTTGCCGAGTCGGTCGCCGCCATGGGGCTGCGGTACGCCACGGTCACCGGGGTCACCCGGGACGACCTGCCCGACGAGGGAGCGTGGCTCTGGGCGGAGACCGTTCGACGAATACGGGCGGCGGCCCCCGGCGCAGGCGTCGAGCTGCTCGTCCCAGACTTCAGTGGCCGGACTGACCTGGTCGACGAGGTCCTCGGCTCCGCCCCCGACGTCTTCGCGCACAACCTCGAGACGGTCCCGCGAATCTTCCGCAGGGTCAGGCCGGGCTTTGCATACGAGACCAGCCTGGAGGTCCTCCGGCACGCGGCCGCGCGTGGCGCCATCACCAAGTCCAACCTCATTCTCGGTATGGGTGAAGAGATCGACGAGGTCGTGGGCACTATGGAGGAGCTCCGCGAGGCCGGCTGTCAGCTCCTGACCGTCACCCAGTACCTCCGGCCGTCCGCGCGCCACCACCCCGTGGCGCGGTGGGTTGCTCCGTGGGAGTTCGAGCAGCTCTCAGACATCGCTATAGCGTTGGGGTTCTCTGGCGTGTTGAGCGGTCCCCTCGTGCGGTCCTCCTATCGCGCCGGACACCTCTACGCGCAGGCGCGCGCCGGACTGGCACGACCGATGAGTGGAGGCTGACGATGGCGCTGAGCGTCTTCGACCTGTTCTCCATCGGGATCGGGCCATCGAGTTCGCACACCGTCGGACCGATGAGGGCTGCCTTGATGTTCGCCGAGGGGCTTCGGTCCGATGGGCGGCTCGACGACGTGGCCCGGGTACGGGCTCAGCTCTTCGGGTCTCTCGGCGCCACTGGTCACGGGCACGGATCTGACAAGGCCGTCCTGCTGGGGCTCAGTGGGTACCGGCCCGAGACCTGTGATCCGCGGAGTGCCGACGGGGTCCTCCATGAGGTCCGCGCATCACTGCGCCTGAGGCTGCTGGGCGAGCACCAAGTGGTGTTCAAGGGGGATGACGATCTTGTCCTCCATCGTCGCGAGACGCTGCCGCTGCATCCCAATGGGATGACGTTCACGGCCTTCGACTGGGCAGGTTCGATCATCGCGGAGCGGACGTACTACTCCGTCGGTGGTGGCTTCGTCGTGGGGCAGGACGCCCACGGCCGGACCGCGATCGTCGATGACCACACATCGCTCGCTCACCCGTTCACCACCGGTGACCAGCTCCTGGCCCTGTGCCACGAGACGGGGCTGTCCATCGCCCAGGTGATGCTCGCCAACGAGACTGCGTGGCGCTCGCCGCAGGAGGTCCGCGCCGGCCTGTTGAAGATCTGGGACGTCATGCAGGAGTGCGTGCGCAATGGCACCACCACTGAGGGCGTCCTGCCCGGAGGTCTGCATGTCCGACGCCGGGCTCCCGACTTGGCAGCTCAGCTCGGTCGGGAGGTTCCTGACGCCGATCCCCTGCGTGGTATGGATTGGCTCACCCTGTACGCACTCGCCGTTAACGAGGAGAACGCCGCTGGAGGCCGCGTCGTCACCGCACCCACGAACGGAGCCGCTGGGATCATCCCGGCGGTGCTGCACTACTACCGTCGATTCGTCCCTGGGGCGACCGATGACGGGGTGGTCGACTTCCTCCTCACCGCTGCGGCCATTGGAGTCGTGTTCAAGGAGAACGCCTCCATCTCAGGGGCGGAAGTTGGCTGCCAAGGCGAGGTGGGCTCCGCGTGCTCGATGGCGGCGGGCGCTTTCGCTGCGGTCCTCGGCGGTACTCCTGCCCAAGTGGAGAACGCAGCGGAGATCGGGATGGAGCACAACCTCGGTCTCACGTGTGATCCGGTCGGGGGGCTGGTGCAGATCCCCTGCATCGAACGCAACGCAGTCGCGGCCGTGAAGGCCGTGACGGCCGCGCGTACGGCCCTTCGTGGCGACGGCTCGCACATCGTCTCCCTCGACAAGGTGGTCAAGACGATGCGGGAAACGGGAGCCGACATGAAGGTGAAGTACAAGGAGACTGCCAGAGGAGGGCTCGCCGTCAACGTCATCGAATGCTGATCTCCTGCCTACAGGTCACGCTCGTGACTGAACTCGACCGTGCCACGGGCCGTGCTCGCGCACTAGCGCGACGCCTCCGCGGGCGCGCCGTGCGCATTGTGCTGACGCGCCGGATTGTGGGTTACGATCACGCTACGAACACCCCGCGAACAGACTCCGTGGCGGGTCAGGACGAGAGGCTGAGGGTTGATGAGCCGCGACGACGCGCCCACGATGGCCGACGAGGAGACTGGGCGGGGGACGCCCACTGCCGGTCGTCGGCAGTGGATCCTGCAGCGTTTGCAGGAGCAGGAGTTTGTTGCCGTCAAGGAGCTCGCCGACCAGTTCGAGATGACGGAGATGTCCCTGCGCCGCGACCTCAACGCCCTGGCGGACAAGGGGCTGTTAGTCCGCGTGCGCGGCGGAGCTCGACGAGCCCGGGCCGCGACGATGTCCCCCCGATACGCTGACGCGGAGCAGCGCAACCCTCAAGCAAAGGCCCAGATCGCGCGAGCAGCATCCGAGATGCTGGAGCACGAGAAGGTCGTCTTCTTCTACTCGGGCTCGACGGTCGCTCGCGTTGCCGCGGCGATCAGCCCCGCCCAACGTGCGGTGATGACGGCTGTCACGCCCTCCCTGCCGGTGGTCAACGAGGTGAGCTCTTGGGCTGACCCCCATCTCGTTGTGGTCGGTGGTCTGTTCCTCCCCGACTACCAGGTGTTCGTCGGGCCGCAGGCCGTGCAGGACCTGGACGCCCTAAGTGCGGACGTGGCGGTCGTCGGCTGTGACGGGATTACCGCCGAGGAGGGTCTGACGACGCCACACCACTTGGTCGCGGAGATCGGCACCCTTCTCGTTGCGCGTGCCCGCAAGACGATTGTCGTCGCAGACTCGTCGAAGATCGGCCGCCGGGGCTTCACGGCCATCGCGCCGATCGCCGATGTTCACACCGTCATTACCGATGCAGCAGCCGACCCTCACGAGCTGAAGGCGCTTCGCGACTGCGGTATTCAGGTCGTCGTGGCGAAGGGCTGAGCAGCTGCGCACCTTTTTTGGAGCTACCCGAGACTTCTCCCGCCGCTACGGCCGCGCTCGACTTTGACCACTGGAGAGCAATTGCGAAAGACATACTCTCGCAGCAGTATTAACCGATAGTACCTCCTCTCAAGGCGAGATGCTGGGCTGCCGTCACCAACGTGGAGGCGTTGGCGGGGGAGGACTCCCGTGAGCGGCTGGGGCCACCAGCAGAGTCTTAGGGCCCGACCGTCGCGCCGGCGCTACCACCATTTTCGAACATCGCCAATGGTGGGCGATTGCCCACACCGTGGATCATCGAACATGGCCGTCACCCAACCCCGGCGACGTTCGACCACCCCAGGGCGAACCGCTTGAACCGGCGAAGCCTCTGTCGGCACTACGTGCCGACGTCGCCTACCGCATGGGTCGGCGGCGGCCCCACGACGCTGTCTGACGGCTGTTCGACGGATCGGACGACCCTGAACGACGCAGCGAATAGATCTCTTGGACAGCGAGGCTGACGGCATCGCTGCCGATGCTCAACGAGGTCAGCGCTTGGCCGGAGCCGCACCTGGTCGTAGTGGGGGGCTTTCTGCTGCCGGACTACCAGTCGTTCGTGGGTCCCCAGGCCGTTGCGGACCTCGATGCCATCAGTGCCGACGTTGCGGTCGTCGGGTGTGACGGGATCAGCGCGGCGGATGGTCTGACGACGCCTCACCACCTGGTCGCCGAGATCGGGACCATCATCGTGAGGCGGGCCCGCAGGACGATCGTTGTGGCGGACTCCTCCAAGATCGGCCGCCGAGGCTTCACTGCCATTGCTCCGATTGCCAGCGTCCACACTGTCATCACCGATGCAGATGCGGATCCGGACGAGCTCAAAGCACTGCGCGACAGCGGTGTTGGTGTGGTCATTGCACAGTGTTGAGCCGCTCTCCACGGCGGCAACCACAGCGAACGGGCGGGGGGCGACCCTGAGGTCGCCCACCCGCCCGCTTAGCAAACGACGTCAGCGACGGTCGAAGGCGTCGTCGGTGAGCGAACGCTGCGCGGCGCCGGACTCCGATGCGTGGGCGGCCAGGATGCCGACCTTGTGGCGCTGGACGAACCAGTAGTAGGCGAGGCCGAGTCCGAGCGCGACCGCGACGAACAGGACCGCACCCCACTGCAGGTACCAGTGGAACGGCTCGACAGGGTTGTAGACGGCCTGCCGGGGCCACGCGATGTTGATGATCATCGCGACCCCCCAAACAACGGCGCTGACAGCGACTGGAACTCCCCAACGCCCAAGGTGGAAGTACCGGGGGTCGTCGATCCACTGCCCGCGGATCCGTCGTAGAGCGAACACGCCCGCAACGACGACATAGGCGATGAAGGCCAGAACCACCGTGGTGCTTGTGACGACCAGAAAGATCTGCGGCTGGCGGATGTTGGCGAGAAGGATCAGGATTGCGATCACGCCAACGAGTACGGCCGCGAGGACCGGCGACTTCGTCACCTTGTTGACGGTCGCGAGCCGAGCGCTCCCGGGCAGGGCGTTGTCGCGGCTCATCGCGAAGATCATCCGCATGGCGCCTGTCTGGTTGGCAAGGATGCAAACGAAGATTGCGAACGCGACGCAGACGAGCATGAGGGTGCCGAGCGTCTCACCTAGAACACTTTCCACGACATAGGTGAGTCCTCCAGACGCGAACTCCTCCGCGTTGAGGTCGCCGACGGCCATCAGCGCTCCCAGCATCAGCAAGGCACCGGAGATGCCGGCTGCAGCCAAGGCACGCAAGATGGCCTGTGGGCTCTTCCTGCGGGGATTCACGGTCTCTTCCCCAAGCGAACCTGCAGTGTCGAAGCCCCACATGATGTAACACCCGAGCAACAGCGCCATCAGCATCGCGCCTGGAAGGCCGAGAGAGTTTGCGCTGCCTCGGTCGAGGTCGTCGAGGACCACTTGAGGTCCTCGCTTCGCGGCGAAGAAGAATCCGACGATCATCACGACTGCGGCCACGAGCTCGACGCTGACTCCGAGGTTGTTCACCACGGCCGCGACCTTGTTGCCCAACGCGTTGACGATCGTCGCAAGGATGATGCCGCAGGCCCCGAGGATGACGCCGTTGGTCGCGGCGTCGTACTGGCCACTTCCGTCGCCATAGATCCAGAAGACGTCCGAGATCGCCGGGAGGACGAACTGAAGCGCAAGACCGACGCCGGCGGTGGACACGATGAGCGCGAGGGTCAGGGCGAAGCCAGCCAGCCACGACGACGTGGGGCCGCCGACCTTCTTCGCCCAGTTGTAGACGGAGCCGGCCATTGGGTAGTGCGCTGACAGCTCGGCGAAGCAGAGCGCGAACAGCATCTGTCCGGCGAACGCGATGATCCACGTCCACCAGAACGCGGGCCCGGCAGTGCCGAAGGCGAAGGGGAAGAGCTGGAACGCCCCCGTGAGGATGGAGATGAACGCGAACCCGGCAGCGAAGGTCGAGAACGACCCGAGGCTGCGCCCGAGCTCCTGCTTGTAACCGAGGCGAGCCAGGTGCTCCTCGTCGGAGGCGTCCGGGGGAAGGACTGTGTTCATGGAGACCTCTTTCATGTCTCGTGCCCGAACGACGCTGGGCACACCATTGTGTGTAGAGCAGTGAACAGTCGAGGTGATTGAAAGTCAAGAGTTGACGTTCGCACGAACATATGACACGCTCAGTTCAAACATCCGCGATGTGGCGCATATGGCTAGGTCCTCCGGCGACCGAACCCCGAGAGGAGAGGATGAAGGCGTGACGACGAACCGCCCCCATCCCTCCAACGATGTCGACGTGCTCGTCATCGGCGGTGGCGTCCTAGGGACGGCCGTAGCCGCTCGAGTGGCTGCGACAACCGCCTCCGTGCGGCTCCTGGAGGCCGAATCCGACGTCTGCGAAGGGGCGAGCAAGGGCAACGCCGGCGTCGCCGTTTCCTACTACGGGCCGCCCGGCACGCTCGAGACCGACCTCATCAACCAGAGTTACCCGGGCTGGGAGTCCTTGTGCGACCGGTTGGGTGTCCCCTACCGCCGCATCGGAGCGGTCATGGTCGCTCGCTCTGAGCAGGAGGCCGCCACCCTCGAGCACACCCTCGAGGAGCTGACCGAGGCCGGCGTTCCGGGCGAGTTGTGGACAGCCGAGAAGGTGCGGTCCGCCGAGCCCCTGGTTTCCAAGAACTGTGTGGCTGGGCTGTGGATGCCGGAAGAAGGCGTTATCGACCCGATGGCCCTGACCGTGGCGTACGCAAACTTGGCCGCGACGAACGGCGCGCAGGTGAGTCTCGGATCGCGCGTCGTGGACATCGAACGGATGGATGACGGATTCAGCGTGGTCAGCACGCCGAATGGTCGGGTGCGAGCGCGGTTCGTCGTCAACGCGGCCGGCGTCGGGGCCGGGAAGGTATCCGAACTCGCCGGTGGCGAGCCGTTCCACTACTGGCCGCGCAAGGGACAGTACGCCGTCGTCGACCGCGCCTTCGCTCAGCGGCTGTCCCACATCGTCTTCTCGACACACTCACCCACCACCAAGGGCATCAACGTCGTTCCAACGACTCACGGTTCGGCACTCCTCGGTCCCACCGCGCACGACCTGACCGACCCGGAGGACCGGGCAACTGACGCCGCGACCGTGGCCGAGCTCATCTCGAGCGCAACCAGCCTGGTGCCGTCGCTGACTCCGGACATGATCATCAAGACCTTCGCGGCGAACCGCCCGGCGAGCGACGAACAGCATCGGCTCCGCTTCGACAGCCGCGTGGACAACCTTCTCCACTGCACCGATCGATCCGCTGGGGTCAGCATCTCGCCGGCTGCTGCCAACCTCGCGCTCCACCTTCTGCGTGAGGCAGGGCTCGAGGCAAAGGACCGCGCTGACACGACGTCGGTCCTGCCGCCGTCCCCGCGCCTGCGCACCGCGATCGATCCCGCCGTCCTCATCTCGACGGATCCGGCGTACGGGCAGGTCGTGTGCGCCTGCGAGCACGTCAGTGCAGCCGAGATCAATCGTGCGCTCGAGTGCCCGGTTCCGGCTGTGTCGGTCGACGGTGTCCGCAAACGGACCGGTGCCACCTACGGCCGGTGCCAGGGGTCGCTGTGCATGGCTGGTGTCTCATTCATGACAGCGCTCCGCACCCAGTCCGGACCGGCCGACGTGCGCCAGACCTCTCGCGGGACGGTGGGATCGTGACAGCGGACTACCTGGTCGTCGGCGCTGGCCCCACCGGGATGGGCTGCGCCACCGCCCTCGCCGCTCGCGGGACGACACTCGTCCTTGACCGCATTCCCGTCACCGGAGGGACGGCTGGGTGGGACCACCCGGATGTCCTCTCATACACGAAGGCCCTCAAGGACGCTGGTGCGCACCTCCGGCTCGGGCAGACGGCCCTGAGGTGGGATGGCGCTGCCCTCCTCGTGACGGGCCCCGGGCTAGTCGACAGCCTTCCCGGCCGTCACCTATTCATCGCCGGCGGGCTGCGTCCTGCCACGGCGGCGAACCTGGGGGTCGTGGGGGAGCGACCCGCGGGTGTCCTGCCCGCCACCGTTGCGGAGCATCTACTTCAGGCACGGGTTCGGCTTTGGGACCATGCCGTCATTGTCGGTGACGGCCCGTGGGCCTCGCACGTGGCGCACGCGTGCCGACGACTCGGGACCAAGGTCACCGCACTGCACCTGCTCGACGACGCCACGAGTCCGCCGACATGGGGGGACGAGGTGGTTTCAGTTGCGGGCAGCCTGACCGTCCACGGCACCACCCGGGTCGCAGCCCTCGAGTTCGAGACCCCCTCCGGGCGGGGGCGGCTGGCCTGTGACGCCGTCATTCTCGCTGCCGACCCCCGGCCCAATCGCAACGTCGAGGGTGCACTGCTCGACGGCGCATCCGGCGTGACATACCTCCAGCCCACCCAACCCCTCTCCGTCCAAGGGCGGTACGCGGCCGGCCTCGTCGCCACGAAGGCCTGGCTCGAGAAGAACGGAGACAAGTGATGCGTGTCAGCTCACCCATCGGCGACATGCCCTTCGAGGCGCGCTCGATCCGTCTGAGCGAGGGTGGACTTCAGGTGGACGGTGTGATGGGTGCCTGGCCCGCCACCGTCAGCATCTCCTCGTCTGACGTCCCCGCCCTGTTGCGGCTCGTCGCCAAACCAGCTGCGGTCGCTGCCGCGCTTATCACCATCGTGGGCGTCGCCGCCGTGGCCCGCTCGAACCGCAAGTCCCGCTAGGAAGGAATCCTGATGAAGGTCAAGCACCTCGAGATCCGCGAGAAGGTCATCACCTACGCCAAGAAGCTGCAGGCCGAACGCCTCGTGTACTCCACGGCCGGCAACATTTCGGTGCGTGTCCCGGGGGAGCCCGGGCTCGTCGCCTGCACCCCGGCCTCCACGCAGTACGACCTCCTCACGCCCCCGGACATCGCCATCGTCGACCTTGACGGCAACCTGGTCGACGGCTCGCGCCCGCCGACCTCCGAGGTCCAGATGCACACGATGATCCTCAAGAACCGGCCGGAGGTGGGCAGCGTCGTGCACACCCACGGCAAGGCCGTCATGACGTTCGCCAACCTCGGCTGGACCCTGCCGCCGATCCTGACCGGCCTGTGCGAGGCCACGGGCGGAGCCGTCGTCACCTCTCCGTACTCGCAGCCCGAGACCGACCAGATGTACACCTACACCAAGCCGGCACTCGAGAACCGCGGGGCGACCTTCCTGGAATTCCACGGTCTCCTCGCCTATGGCGCCGACCTCGAGCACGCCTTCCACACCGCCGCCGTCGTGGAAGGCGCCTGCGAGGTCTTCCTCACCGCCAAGTCGTTCGGCCACGACGTCCGCGAGCTTCCGGCCGAGCAGGTGGAGTGGATCGCCTCCTACTGGCGCGCCCAGTTCCCCGGCGCCCCCGAACCCCTGCCGACACCGGCACCCCTTCCCGGCCCGGAGCACGCCTGCGCGTCATGAGCAGCTACGTCGTCGGAGCCGACATCGGGTCCTCGGGGCTGAAAGCCGTGCTTGTCCACCCAGACCGCGGAGTGGTCTCGGTGGCCGAACGCAGCTACCCGATGCACCGGCCGCACCAAGGGTGGGCCGAGAACGACCCCGACGACTGGTACCGGGCTCTGGCCACAGCAGTGCCCCAGCTCCTGACCCACGCCAAGGTACCCGCCAGTCAGGTGCGGGCCCTGTGCGTGGTCGGGCAACGCGACGTCGCCGTCCTCCTTGACGAGAACGGCACGGTGCTTGGGCCGACCATTCACTGGACCGACCGGCGCGACCCCACCGAGACAGCAGACCTCTACAACGGACTGGGGCGCTCGGAGCTGATCGCGCGAGCCGGGACCCTGCCAATACCGGGCCTGGTGCTGCCCAACCTCGTGTGGACCAAGAGGCACCTGCCAGACGTGTGGGCACGGGTCGCGTGGGCGCTGCAGCCCAAGGACTACCTGGCCTACCGGCTGACCGGGGACATCGGCACCGACCCGACCGGGCCGACGCGCAGCATCCTCAACGACTGGCGATCCCAGGACTGGAGCGCCGCAACGTGCGCTGAGGCGGGCATCCCCAGGAGCCTGCTGCCCGATGTGCGGTATCAGCCGTGGGAGGTGCGCGGAACCCTGGGTGACAACGCGGGTGCCATCGGCCTGCTCCCCGGCACGGTGCTGGTCGCAGGTGGCGGCGACGACCCCGCGGCAGCGCTCGGATCCGGGGTCGTCAACCGGGGCGACATCAGCATCGGAACGGGGTCATCGATGAGTTGGCGGGTTGTGGGGGACGGACCCCAGTTCGACCCAACCGGACTCATCGGGCTCATGCCCCACCTGGTGCCTGACCGCTATCTCCACGAGCTCGTCGCGACCGGTACCGGCACCACGCTGCGGTGGTTCCGCAGCGTGTTCGGCGATGGGATGACGTACGAGCAGCTCATCGCCGAGGCCGCCGAGGTCCCCCGGGGGAGCGAGGGACTGTCGTGCTTCCCCTACGTCGAAGGTGCCTCGGTCCCACGACAGGACGACAACGCGCGCGCCGTCTACCACGGCATCGGCGGCCACCACCGTCGAGCCCACTTCACCCGAGCGACGCTCGAAGGGATCGCCTACCAATACCCCGGCCTCCTGGAGGTGCTCCTCACCCGTGGCCACCAACTTGGCCAGATGACCATCTCTGACGGGGAGGCTCGCAGCCACCTCTGGAACCAGATCAAGGCCGACGTCATGGGCCAGCCTGTGACACCTTCACTTCGCGTCGAGGCGCCCGCGATCGGTGCCGCCATCCTCGCTGGGCTGGGCACGGGGCTGTTCACGACCCTGCACGACGCGTTGGCCGTGGTGCTCGAGCTAGCGCCGCCGGTCGAACCAGATCCCGTCACCACCACGGCCTACACCGAACTGAGGGGCCAGTGGGAGGCGGTCAGAGACACCGTCTACCCGGCTTTCGCTGACTGAGCTCAACTGACCGAGAAGGAGCATTCAATGACCGCACTGCCAAAAACCGTTCGCACCCAGGCCTATATCGACGGACGGTTCGTCAACGCGATCGACGGTGCCACGTTTGATGCAGTGGCCCCGGCCACGGGCCACGTGATCGCGACGGTGGCCGCTTGCGGCACGGCTGACGTGGACCGCGCCGTGGCTGCCGCCCGCAGCGCCTTCGACGCAGGTACCTGGAGCGCTATCTCCCCGGCCGAGCGCAAGGGTGTCCTGCTGCGCTTTGCCGATCTGATCGAAGCACATGCCGAGGAACTGGCCCTCACCGAAGCCATCGACGCCGGCAAGCCGATCACCGACTGCCGGGACTTCGACGTCCCGGATGTGCTCAACACCCTGCGTTGGTACGCCGAATCGGCTGACAAGGTGTTCGGCAAGACGTCCCCCACCGGTTCCGATCACCTGGGACTGATCGTGCGCGAGCCCGTCGGCGTCGTCGGGGCCGTGCTTCCCTGGAACTTCCCCATGGCGATGCTTGCGTGGAAGATCGGCCCAGCTCTCGCCACCGGCAACTCCTTGGTCATCAAGCCCCCGGAGCTCGCATCACTGACGACACTGCGCCTCGCGGAACTGGCCACTGAGTCCGGGGTGCCCGACGGAGTCTTCAACGTCATCCCGGGACTCGGCCACGTCACAGGTAAGGCCCTCGGTCTGCACCCGGACGTCGACATGGTGACCTTCACCGGGTCAACAGAAGTCGGACGAGAGTTCCTCAGGTACTCGGCCGAGTCCAACCTGAAGGGGATCGTGCTCGAGTGCGGCGGCAAGAGCCCCCAGATCGTGATGGCCGACACCCGCGACCACCTCGAACTCGTCGCTGCCGACCTCGCGGAAGCCGCCTTCTGGAACGCCGGGCAGAACTGCAGCGCTGGGTCCCGAATTTTGGTCCACCGCTCCATCAAGGATGACTTCGTGGCCGCCCTGGCAGTGGAGGCCGAGAAGCGCACCGTCGGCGATCCCACGGACGCTGCCACCTCCATCGGTCCGCTCATCGAGCCGGCAGCGCTCGAGCGGGTGCTCGCCTATGTGGAACAGGCCAAGGCCGACGGCGCCCGAGTCGTCACCGGAGGGAGCCGGCTGCACCCCGAGTCCGGCGGCTACTTCACCGGAGCGACAGTCATCGACGACGTGGAACCTGAAATGACGGTTGCCCGCGAGGAGATCTTCGGCCCAGTGGTGTCCGTCCTGGCCTTCGACGACATCGAGGAGGCGCTGCGCCTCGCCAACGACACCTCATACGGACTCGCGGCCACAGTCTGGTCCAACGACATCAACGTGGCCCTGCGGACCGCGAGAGCCGTGAGGGCGGGCACCGTCGCGGTCAACGGGTACAGCGAGGGGGATATCACGACCCCCTTCGGCGGGTACAAGATGTCCGGGTTCGGTGGCCGCGACAACGGCATCGAGGCCCTTGAGCAGTACACGGAACTCAAGACCATCTGGATCACTCTGCGCTGACACGGTCCTTGGGGACAGATCTGGATCATGAGAGCCGGCTTACGGGGCCCATGTGTTCTCCTCGGGAGTCAACTGCAGCAGCTGCGCCCACTGCTGAGGCCTCTAGAATCCCGAACGACCTGCCGCGTGATCCGTCGAGGCGAGGGTTAGCGAAGGTGCGAGCGTGATTACTGGCCCCAGACCCCACAACGTCCTTGCCCACGCAGACAGCGAAGCGTTCGGGTCCTTGAGAAAGCGACCCACCTCACGGCACGAGCGATTCGCCATGGGTAAGGGTCTGCGCGCGAGCGTGCCCCGTAAGGCACTGGGGCACTGGGAGCCGCAAGAGGGTCGGCGCGACCCTGTCCAGATGATCCGAGAGTCACACGAGGGTCGACTGAACGAGCTGATTCCCATCCGCGTCAGCCGCATGGTCGGCTCGCCGTACGGCTTCCTGCGTGGCACCGCCGTTGTGATGGCTGAAGACGTTGCCAGGCTTCCCTCCACCGGGATCAACCCGGTGATCTGTGGCGACGCCCACCTCGGCAACTTCGGCTTCTACGCGTCGCCCGAAGGCGAACTCGTCATCGACCTCAATGACTTCGACGAAGCCCATCCAGGCAGTTGGGAGTGGGACCTTCGCCGGCTCGTCGCCAGCATCTGGGTCGCGGGTCGGGAGAACTCGTGCAGCGAGGAGGAGTGCGCGGCCTCAGTCATGTCCTGTGTCGCCGCCTATCGCAGCGAGGTGACCTTCTTGGCCGAGCAGCCACTGCTACTGCGTTCCTACAACCGCTTGGATGTGAAGCGCCTGCACGAAACCGCGACCGAGAAGTCGCTTCGGGCGGAGATCTCCCGATCGGTGAAGCGCGCTCGCGGCCGCACGAGTGACAGGGCGCTTCCGAGATTCACCCGTGAACGTGAGGGACGTCGACGGCTCGTGAACGAGCCACCTCTGATGACACGCGTCCCAGACCAGGACGCCGAGCAGATCGCGGCCGGACTCGATGGGTACCTCGACACGTTGGCGCCTCACTGGCGTCGTGTTCTGGGCGGCTACACCGTGGTGGACATCGCTCAGAAGGTCGTCGGCGTCGGCAGCGTCGGACTGCGGGCGTACGTCGCCCTGCTCGAGGGCAGCAGCGCTGACGACGTGTTGTTTCTGCAGTTGAAGCAGGCGCGTCGTTCCGTGCTGGCCAGGCATGTGCACGGCGAGTCCGCTTGGCACGATCACCAAGGTCAGCGGGTAGTGGAGTATCAGCAGGCCCTGCAGACGGTGAGCGACCCCCTGCTTGGTTGGACCTCAGTCGACGGGCGCCAGTACTACGTCCGTCAGTTCCGAAACATGAAAGGCACCGTCCCGCTGGACGCGATCGATCCCGCCGGGCTGGAGGACTACGCGGGGATCGTCGGCCATCTGCTGGCCAAGGGGCACGCGCGCACCAGTGGTGCTTCCATGATCGCGGGCTATGCAGGACGATCCGACAAGCTGGACCGAGCCATGGCGCAGTTCGCTCGTGCCTACGCCGACCAGACTGAAGCCGACCACGCGACCCTGCTCCGAGCCGTCAGACTGGGCACGGTTCCGATCACGGATGGCGCCTTGGACCGCCCCGTCTCGGCCTTCCGCCCCTGATCCCAAGACTCCTCTCGCTGCGAGGACCTGTCGACAGTCGGCGTGTCATTCAGGTCGCCTTGGTGCATGCGCCGACCGCCGGCAGAGCGGCTGCTCGTTCGGACCATTACGGGAGTGGCTCGTGCGGCCGTCAGCCCTCCCGACTGAAGACGGATTGATGTTCGCAAGACAAGCGCCCCTTGGGCCCTTCGACCCCGTCGCCTGTTGCACCGTCCTCAACCCCATGATCGCCAGACCTGATGAAGGCCCGGCGGGCATTCCCGAATCGCACGGAACAGCGGCCATCTGTGGACAACGCTGTGCATAACTATCGCAACCGGGTCGCACGTGCGATAGCAGGGACGAGCGCAGGCAGCCTTCGTGCAGGTCAAGGCGGGTTAGGGACGAAACCACCGGGTCCTTGTAAACAGGGGGTTGGGGGTTCGAGTCCCCCCGCCAGCTCCACCTCGTTGTATTGCTGCGCCTGATGCTTGACGGTTGGGCTTCGGTTGATGCGTGACGTTGTTTCGGCTGAGGCTTGACAGTTGCTTCGGTTGATCCTTGACGCTCCCTTGATGAGGGAGATGAGTGTGGCTGAGCAGCGGTACAAGGCGGTTCTGGCGGTCATCAGTGATGGGCGCACGGTCACCGAGGTCGCGGCATCGTGGCAGGTGTCGCGGCAGTCGGTGCATTCGTGGCTGGCGCGCTACGAGGACGGCGGGTTGGAGGCGTTGGCCGACCGGTCGCACCGGCCGGCTTCGTGTCCGCACCAGATGGGTGTGGTGGTCGAGGTCGCGGTGTTGGAGGCCCGGCGCCGGCATCCGGGGGGTCCACGGCGGATCGTGTACGAGCTGGCCAAGGCCGGGCTGGTCGCGAGTGAGTCGGGGGTGTACCGGGCGCTGCGGCGGGCCGGGGTGATCGAGCCCGGGCGGCGCCGGCGCGAGCAGCGGGCGTGGAAGCGGTGGGAACGGGCACGCCCGAACGAGCTGTGGCAGATGGACGTGGTCGGCGGGATCGGCCTGGCCGACGGCTCCAGCGTCAAATGCGTCACCGGGGTCGATGACCACTCCCGGTTCTGCGTCAGCGCCCGCTTGATCGTGCGTGAACGCACCCAGGCGGTGTGCGACGCCCTGGAGCTGGCGCTGGCCACGCACGGGGTGCCTGAACAGATCCTGACCGACAACGGCAAGGTGTTCACCGGCCGGTTCAACCATCCACCCACCGAGGTCCTGTTCGACCGGATCTGCCGCGTCAACGGCATCGAGCACCTGCTGACCAAGCCGCGCTCCCCGACGACCACGGGCAAGATCGAGCGGTTCCACCGCTCCCTGCGTGCGGAGTTCCTCACCGACGCAACGTTCTCCACCTTGGCCGACGCCCAACAACGACTCGACGCCTGGGTGAGCGCCTACAACACCGACCGCCCACACCAAGGCCTGGACATGGCCACCCCCGCCGAGCGCTACGGCACCGGCCCACGACGCCAGGTCAGCACCATCCCGGACCGGTCCGGACCGGACTGGGTCGCCCGCAAGGTCTCCACCGTTGGCGTGGTCTGCGTGTCCTGGCAACAGGTCTCCGTCGGCCGCCACCGCGCCGGGGAACGCTGCGACGTCCACGTCGGCCCCGACATCCTGCAGTTCTGGATCGGCAACGAGCTCCTGCGGACCGTCCCCCGCGACAGCACCGGACCCGTCCGCAACAAACGACCCCTCGGAGGCGCCTTGACCAAAACACCACGCACGACAAACTGAACACCGGGAGTGTCAAGGATCAACCGACACCGAAACGACAAGAATCAGCCGACGATCTACACCAGCTCCACCTCGTCCTTACCGAAACCCCTGTCCTCCATCTCCGGACGGACGAAGGGTCTGCGCCACAGAGCATGCCCACCGCCGGCAGCCGGGCGGTGGTCACAGCAGGCGAGCCACTGGTGTGGCGTCGCGATGGGCCAGCCGCTCTCGAACGGCGGCGATGGCCAGGACGACGAAGGTCGCGGCGACCACGGCCCAGAGCACACCCGCCGTGATGAGGACCGCCCGCCCGACCTCGCCGGTGGGCGCAGCGACCAGCTCGCCCATTCCCCCGACGAGGACCAGACCGCCGGTCAGGAAGGCCAGGCCGATCCCGACCCACCCCGCCCAGCTGCCGGAACGCACCAGGATCGCGATGAGGACGAAGCACGCCACCGGGGCCAGCGGGGCGGAGATCGCCGTGCCACGTGACAGCCACTCCTGACCCGCGTCGGTCCCCACCACACCCCCGAACTGCGACGGCCAGTTGACGGCTGTGGCCAGCGTCGTCGCAAGGGCGTTCGCGACCAGCACGACCACGGAGAAGAGGGACAGGCGATCGTTGGCTGGTCCCAGGGCCACATGCGTCTGGCCGGACAGGAGCTGAGGACGATCGTTCACGGGGATGCCTCCGGGGTGAGGGGGTTGGTCAGGACGACCTTGCGGCCCGGTCCTTGCCTCAGCCTTGGGTCCGACTTGTGAGCCTGGGCGCCGCGCGGTTTCCGCACCTTGGGGTGGACGGCGGTGTCGGTGCCGGCGCTGCGGTGGCCGTCGACGACGTCGCTGCGCTGGTTCCGCGCGCGGTGCACGATCGGCGACAGGTCGACCGTCGAGCGGGGGCTGCGACGACTCGCGCGAGCGCGTCCCAGGGGAGGCCGGCGGGGCCTCGACCCTGGAACGCTGGGCCCACACGCTCGGGGGATTGCATGGGCTTGCGTCGAGTGTGACATGACGGGTCGTGCGGCTCGCGGCACCCACCTGCACCGACGACGCACGCCCGACGAGCGGCACCGCCCACCGGGCACCCGCGCCGGAGTTCGCCTGGTCCCGGTGCTCACGGCTCCCTCACCTGAGAGAACGTGGAGTTCCCCCTCTTGACGCCGGACCTTCGGAGGACGAGGTTGGCGAAGGAAAGGGTCTCCGAGGATCCTCAGGTCACAGCGCAGGGTGAGCAGGCCTCGCCGCCGTCAGGTCATCGCGAGGGCGAACCACATCCTGCGGTGGTCCAGTTCGGCGATGTGCCTCACCCGCGGGTTCACCACCCTGACCTCTTGTTCGACGGTCCAGGGAGAAGCCCTCATCACACCGCGAAGGAGCGACAGATGATGAAGAAGTTCAGTCGTTGGGTGTTGCTGCCCCTCACCTTGGCGACGGCAGGCATCACGCTGTTGGCCCCCTCCTCCGCTGCGGTGACCGGCCCGAACGTCGTCAAGGACTTCGAGCACGAGTACGTCGGCCTCGTGGGCTTCTACGACGAAGAGGGCACCTTCCTGCATCGGTGCACGGGAACCCTGCTGTCGCCCCAGGTCTTCCTGACCGCCGGCCACTGCGTGGCGGCCGAGGACGACGGCACGGTCGCGGCCCTGGCCCGCATCTGGTTCGAGCAGGACGCGGGCGCCGACTACGACCCGGTCACCGGCACTCCCGCCTCCTCCGGCTACCCCGAGAGCGGCGGGGTGACCTCCGACCAGCTCTTCAACTACGGCTTCACCGACCTCTCCGGCATCCCCGAGACGCACGATGCCGGGCTGATCGTGCTGGAACCGGGTGCGGTCGAGGCGGTCTACCCGGACATCGACACCTACGGCACCCTCGCCCCGGTCGGCTACGCGGACACCCTGGGAACGGGCATCGACGCCGTCGTCACCGTCTCGGGCTACGGCGTCACCCGCACCAACGGAAAGAACGGGAACAACACCCTTTCCTACCGGGAGCGGTTGACGGGGAAGACCTTCATCATCAACGCCCTCAACACCAACACGGCCGGCTACAACCTCCAGCTCGCGTCCAACTTCGGCGGAGGCCGCGTCGGCACGTGCTTCGGCGATTCCGGCGGGCCGATCTTCGCCGGCGACTCGTCCACCGTGATCGCGGTGAACTCGTGGGTGAAGAACTACAGCTGTGGCGGTCAAGGTTTCCCTTACCGTGTCGACACCGCCGACGTCCAGGAGTGGATGGAGGACGTGCTCGACCCGCTGGGACTCTGGACGGCCATCGCCCCGTAGGCGCGGAACCCCTGAGTCGACCCCGCGGGCCCGTCCGGGCCGTGCTTCCCGACGGAGCCGGTGCCTCGGCTCCGGACGGTGGTCCCACGAGACCCTCCGTCGTTCGTTCGGCGGGGACGGGCCGTTCGGACGACTCGCTGGCCGAGCGGGGCCGCTCGCGCGCTGTTGTACTGGACCAATGGACCGGGGAGGGCTGCGCCTGTGGCACGGCATGCTCGCCGTGGGAGCCGTGGCGGTGGCCTGCTACCTGTTCGTCCCGCAGGAGAGCGTCTGGCGGATCGCCCTGTTCTTCGTCCCCCAGGTCATGGCCGCGTCGGTGGTCGTTTGGCGCACCCTGAGGGTGGGCTCCGGCGCCGGCAGGCTCCTGTGGGTGCTGCTCGCGGCCCAGGTGGGGTACCTGGTCACCTGCGTCTTCTGGTACCCGGTCCCGGTCCTCTCCGGACGTGCCCTGCCCTTCCCGTCGTTCGTGGACGCCCTCTACTTCGCCGTCTACGCCACCTATGCGCTGTTCCTCTTCCTCGTGCTGCGAGCGCGCGCTCGACACCGCCCTGCCGGACGGCGGGTCGCCCTCACGGACGCGTTCGTGGTGAGCGCGTCGATGTTCGCCGTCCTCTGGGTCACGGTGGTCCAGCCGAACCTGGCGTCGGGCGTCTCGTCGCCCTCGACGGTCGTCGCGATCGTCTACCCCGGGTTCACCCTGCTGTTGTTCGTCCTGACGGCGCGTCTGGCCATCGGGAACGACGTGCGGAACTCGGCGCCGGGCGTGCTGATGCTCGCCTGGGTCGGTGCCGAGATCATCGGGGACACGGCCTACGGGCTGCAGAGCGCGAACGGGTCCTTCCAGTACAGCGGAGGGCTGTCCGTGACGTGGATGGTGTCGGCGGTCTTCCTCGCCGCGATGGTGTCGCACCCGAACGTCGTGGGATTCCTCGCGGGTGACGCACAGCCGGTGGCCGACACGTCACGGCTGACCAGGAGCGCACGCCAGGGAGTGCTCCTCGCGGCCGCGCTCCTCACCGTGGTGATGTCCTACGCCGACCGCGAGCGCAGCCTGTTCCTCCTCGGCGCGGCCCTGCTCGCCGTGAGCCTGGTGATGTACCGCACCTCGGTGCTGGCACGTGACCTCCAGCGGGAGCGCGCCCTCGCGGTCGAGCTCGATGCCGTGGTGGCCCAGCTCCGCGGCCAGCACACCCTCCTGGAGAGCCAGGCGGCGCAGCTCGAACGGCTGGCGTTCCACGACTCGGTCACCGGGCTGGGCAACCGCGCCCTCCTGCGCCGGCGCGCGGGGGCCGTGGGAGCCGCCGGGGACGCGGTGTCGGACACGTCCTTGCTGTTGCTGGACCTGGACGGGTTCAAGGAGGTCAACGACACGCTGGGGCACACTGCCGGTGACGCGCTGCTGCTGGAGGTCGGGGACCGGCTCGGACGGTGCGTGCGCACGGTCGACACGGTGGTCCGGCTGGGCGGCGACGAGTTCGCGCTGTTGCTGCCGGACACCGGTCCCGCCAAGGCGGCGGTGACGGCCGAGCGTGTCCTGGCGCGGCTGCGGGAGCCCTTCCACGTCGACGGCGTCGCCGTGGCCGTTCGGGGCAGCATCGGGATCGCCTCGGGTGCTGGGGCCGGCCTCGACGAGATGCTGCGCGACG
Source organism: Oryzobacter terrae (assembly GCF_042756445.1). Classification (GTDB taxonomy): domain Bacteria; phylum Actinomycetota; class Actinomycetes; order Actinomycetales; family Dermatophilaceae; genus Oryzobacter; species Oryzobacter terrae. Next base: position 1,643,294 of record NZ_CP170578.1, on the reverse strand, counting down.
CCGACCTCGCGATGTACGCCGCCAAGAACGCCGGGAGGGACCAGGCCCGCGAGTTCCACCCCTCGATGTACCTCGAGGCGACGCAGCGTCGCGACGAGGACGCCGAGTTCCGCGGCGCGCTGGCGAGTGGCCAGCTCGCGGTCCACTACCAACCCATCGTCGACGCGGTGACGCAGGAGGCCGTGGCCGTGGAGGCGCTGGTGCGATGGCGGCACCCGGTGCGCGGAGTCCTCGCGCCGGCGGAGTTCCTGCCCGCGGCGGAACGGACCGGGCTCATCGTCGAGGTCGGCACGTTCGTCCTCCGGACCGCGTGCCGTCAGCTGGTGCAGTGGCGCGAGGAGTGGCCCGACCTCGTCGTCGCGGTCAACATCTCGCACCAGGAGCTGATGCGCCCGACCTTCGCCGACGACGTCCTTCGCGTGCTCGCCGACACCGGGCTCGCGCCCGACGCGCTCCACCTCGAGATCACCGAGAACGTCCTCGCCGCCGACGAGAGCGTCATGCAGATCATCGGCCCGTTGGTCCGGCACGGCGTGCAGTTCTCCATCGACGACTTCGGAACCGGCCGGTCCTCGTTGAGCAGGCTGCGGGAGCTCAACGTCGACCGGCTCAAGCTCGACCGGTCCTTCATCGCGGAGATCGACGACGGTGAGCCGACGGGCGCCCCGTTGCTCGCCTCCATCATCTCGCTGTCGCACAGCGTGGGGCTCACGGTCGTCGCCGAGGGCGTCGAGACGGTGGAGCAGGCCGCCTACCTCCGCGCTCACGGGTGCGACGAGTTCCAGGGGTACCTCTTCAGCCGCCCCGTCCCACCGGACGAGGTGCCCGCCCTCCGCAGACGGCTCGGCCCACCCCCCTCGACCGACGGCGTCCCGCTCCACGTGTCGTCCACCGCCTGACGCCCTCTGTGGCCCACGGAACTGCGCGTCGCAGTGTCCCGAGGTCGCGGAGGCTCTTGAACGGCCGCGTGGCGGGGTATGTCGGGGGCATGACCGCCCGGCTGATCGACGCCCACGTCCCGGCTCGTCCCCACGGGGCCGCGATCGTCCTGCACGGTGGCGCGGGGCGCAGCGCCTCGACGGCGGTGAGCCCGGCCCAGCTGTCGGTCCTGCGGATGGTGCCGGTCGCGCATCGGCTGGCCCAGGTCGGTCGGGGCCGACTGGCGGTCCTCCGGCTGCTGAACTCCGCACGCGGATGGGATGCGCAGCGCACGCCGGTCGACGACGTCCGGTGGGCGCTCGGCCAGGTCGGTGAGCGGTTCGGAAACCGGCTGCCGGTCGCGCTGGTCGGCCACTCCCTTGGCGGGCGTGCCGGCCTGCTCTCGGCCGGCGATCCCCAGGTCACCTCCGTGGTGGCGCTGGCGGCTTGGCTCCACCCCAGTGAGCGCGTGCCTTCGGCGCCGGGTCGTCACGTCCTGTTCGTGCACGGTGACCGCGACCGGATCGCCCCGATCGGGCCGGCGGTGAGCGCGGCCCGGCGTTTCGGTCGCACGGCAGACGTCGGCTTCGTGACCGTGCGCGGCGGGACGCACGCCATGCTGCGACACCATCGCGAGTTCGACGGGACCGCCGCGGACTGGGTGGCGTCGACGGTGCTCGGCGACACGGTCGACGGCCCGGTGGGCGACGTCGTCGCGGGCGCTGGGTGGGTCGAGGTCTAGCAGCCGCCCTCGGTGGGTTCCGCCGGCCGCCGCGCGGCGCGCCCGTCCGCGTTCGGGTCCTGCACACGAACGCTGCCGTCCTGCACGAGAAGGTCCATCCGATGGGGGCGACGGCGCTGCACCGAGGGATCCCACGCGTGGAGGAAGAGGTGCCGGGTGCCGTCGTCGTCGACGAGAACGCTGCAGTGACCCGGCCCGACGAGCCCGGTGCTCGCGCTCGTCACGAGCGGTCCTCGGGAGACGTCCTCGTGCCAGGGGCCTTGGGGGGAGCCCGCCGTCGCGACCGCGACACCGTATCCCGGTGTCTGCCAGTTGCCGCCGGAGTACAGCAGGACGCAGCCGCCGTCGCCGTCGTCGAGGACGGCCGGCCCCTCGAGGGTGTGCCAGTCGTGGACGCCGCCGTACATGTGGCGGTCGGCCTCGTACCGTTGCCAGTCGGCGGTCGCGCGCAGGATGACCGTGGGAGCCCCCTCCAGGTGGGTCATGTCGAGAAGGCGCTGGACGGCGAGGACCGTGCCGGGGCGAGCCCCCTCGACGAGGTCGGTGGCGTAGAAGAGCCACCAGTCGCCCGAGGGATCCTGGTACGGCGAGGGGTCGATGGCGAACGGGAGGTCCGGGGTCAGGACCGCACCCACGTCCTCGAACGGTCCGGTGGGGTCGCTCGCCGTGGCGACCCGCAGGCGGTGGCCCGCGTCCCCGATCCCCGTGGAGTAGTACATCCAGTACGTGCCGTGGGCGTGGGCGACCTCGGGCGCCCAGTACTCCGTGTCGGCCGGCGCGTCGTCGGCGACGGCGAGCGCCCCGCCGACGTCCCGCCAGGTCTCGAGGTCGTCGCTGACGAGGACCTGGAACGCGCGGCCCTCCGGAAGCGGCACCGGGGTCGTGCCGTACATGACGTACCGGCCGTCCTGTGCGTGCAGGACGAAGGGGTCTGCGCAGTAGCCGTCCCACAGCGGTGGAGCGGTGGCCTGCCGGTCGCGAGGGAGAGCCTGGGCTGGTGGCCCGGGGGAGACGGGTGGGTCGATGGGCACGGTCTGGCTCCTGGGTCGGGTGGACGTCCGGCCGCCCGCCCTCATGTCGGGCGGCCGGACGAGTCTGGTCAGCCCTTGAGTCCACCGCGGGCGATGCCCTCGATGACGAAACGCTGGCTGATGAGGAAGAGCAGCAGGACGGGGATGCTGGCGATCGCCCCTCCGGCGAGGATCGTCGCGTAGTCGGTCGTGTACGCGCTCTGCAGGGTCGACAACCCCGGCTGGATGGTGAGCCGCTCGGGGCTGAACAGCACGTACAACGGCCAGAGGAAGTCGTTCCAGTTCGCGAGGAACGTCAGCAGGGCCAGCGTCGCCAGCGCGGGCCGCGAGAGGGGGACGACGACGGTGAGGAAGGTCTTGAACCGGCCGGCACCGTCGAGCATCGCCGCCTCCTCGAGCTCGATGGGCAGCGACAGGAAGAACTGCCGCAGGAAGAACACGCCGAACGCTCCTGCGGCGCCCGGGACGATGACTGCGGCGAGGCTGTCGAGCCAGCCGAGCTGCGAGACGATGACGTAGTTGGGGATGAGGAGCGAGATCGGCGGCACGAACAGGGTGGCGAGCACCAGCCCGGTCAGCAGGCGCTTCCCCGGGAACGACAACCGTGCAAGCGCGTACGCGGCCATCGTCGCCACGACGAGGACGAGCAGCGTCTGGCCCGTCGCGGCGATCATGGAGTTGAGGAACCACTGCGCCACCGGGGTCTGGGGGGCGTCCAGGATCTTCTGGTACCCCTCGGTGGACGGCGTCTGGGGCAGGAACGACAGGTCCTCCCGGGACACCTCCGCCGTGGACTTCAGCGAGGTCGTCGCCATCCACAGCAGTGGCGCGAGGAAGAGCAGGGCGAGGAGAGCGAGGAAGAGCGCTCGCCAGGGCACCCGTGACCTACGGGTGAATTCCGGTGCCTCGGTGCGCGCCGGGCGGGTGGTCGTGTCGGCGCTCATCGGGTCTTCTCCTTCGGCTGGCGCTCCCGCAGGAACGACAGGCTCAGCAGGCTGATGGCGAGCAGCGCGACAGTCAGCACGGTGCTCATCGCGGAGGCGCTGCCCATGTTGAACCGGCGCAGGCCCTCCTCACCGATCTGCATGATCACCGTGCGGGTCTCCTCGCCCGGTTGGCCCTGGGTGATGAGGTAGGGCTGTCCGAAGACGTTGGCCGACGCGAGGATGGTGATCGTCAGGACGAAGACGAGCACGGGTCGCAGCCCGGGAAGCGTCACATGGCGGAACCGCTGCCACGCGTTGGCCCCGTCGAGCTCGGCCGCCTCGTAGAGCTCGGCCGAGATGTCCTGCAGGCCGGCGAGGAAGATGACCATGTTGTAGCCCGCCGTCCACCAGATCGTGGGGACGACGAGCGCGAGCCAGACCCAGGGCGTGGCCGTGGTGAACGGGATCCGGTCCATGCCGACGAGGTCGAGGTAGTAGTTGACGACGCCGACGTTGGGGTCGAGCAGGTAGCGCCAGAGCAGACCGATGACGGCCACACCGAGGACGAACGGCGCGAAGAAGATCGCACGCACCGCGTTGCGGCCCCAGAACTTCTTGTTGAGGGCGACCGCGAGCGCGAGGGGGAGCACCATGAGCAGCGGGACGCTGAGCACGGTGAACATCGCGGTGGCCCGCATCGAGGACCAGAAGGGCTCCGAGGTCGTCGACCCGCCGGTGAGGAGGTCGGTGTAGTTCTTCAGCCCGACGAACGGTTTGCCGGGAAGGAGGAAGTCCCACTGGTGGAGGCTGATCCACAGTCCGTACACGATGGGCCCGAGGACGAAGATGCCGAAGAGCACGAGGTAGGGCCCGACGAACAGCAGGGCCGTCCCGAGGCCGGTCCGCATGACCGCCGGGTCACCGTTCCGTGCCCGGCCACCGCCCAGCCGCTTCTGCTGCGGCGGGGCGGTGACCGGTGCGGGGGTCAGGGTGGCCATGGCTCAGGCCTGGTACTTCGACCGGTTGTCGGCGAGCAGCTTGTCGGCCTTCTTCGCGGCCTCGTCGAGCGCCGCCTTCGAGGGCTTCTTGCCCAGGATGACCTCGTTGACCGCGGTTTCGTAGGTCGGGCTCGTGACGTCACCGATGCCGGGCACCGACGGGGGGAACACGACGTTCGGGAGCTGCTCGGCGAGGGTCGACTGCACCTTGAGGGCCGTGAAGTCCGCCGACTCGCGCACGCTCTTGCGGGCCGGGACCTGGCCGGACTTCGCCCAGTCGATGGACCGCTCGGAGATGTAGGAGATGAAGGCGCGGGACGCGGCGAGCTTGTTCGGGTCCTTCGTCGCCTGGGTCGTCACGACGAAGTTGTGCGAGCTCGCCCAGACCGCGGGCCTGTCACCGATCGTCGGGATGGCGCTGGCCGCCCACTCGAGGCCCTGGACCTTCTCCCACTCGTTCATCATCCAGATGCCGTCCCACGTGAGGGAGTTGCGCTGCTGGCGGAAGGCCACGGCCTGGGCGTCGTTCGACACGTTCTTCGGGCTGGCCCCGCTCTGGGTGAAGCCGCGCAGCCACTCGAGCGCCTCGACCCCCGCCTCCGAGTTGAAGGTGGCCTTGGCCCCCTCCTCGTCGTAGATGCCGCCGCCGAACTGGTGGATGAGGGAGGTGAACATCAGGTGCGCCGGCCAGGTGGCGGTCACCCAGAACGGCGTCTTGACGCCGCCCTTGTCCTGCAGGGCCTTGACAGCCGCCTCGAAACCGGCACGGTCGGTGGGGAGCCCGTCGACTCCGGCCTTCGTCAGCTGCGCGGTGTTGCCGTAGAAGCCGAGGGGGTGGATGTCGAGGGGGATGCCGTAGCGCTGGTCCTTGTAGACCCCGGCATTCCACACGACGGGAGCGAAGTCGCCCTCCGTGAGCTCGAGGCCTGAGGCGATCTCGTCGAGGGGGATGATGACGCGACGGGCGGCGTTCGTCGCGAGCTGGTCGATGTGCATGATGCCGACGTCCGGGCCGGAGCCGGAAGCCACCGCTGTGGGGACCTTGGGGTAGTAGTCGCCCCACTGGAGGGTGTTCATCGACACGGTGACGTTCGGGTTGGCCTTGTTGAACTCGTCGACCATCTTCTTCATGAACGGCCCGTCACCACCGGTGAAGCCGTTCCAGAAGGCGAGCGAGACCTTGGGGCCGCTGTAGGTCGCCCCCTGGCCGAAGGCACCGCTCGAGGGAGCGGCCCCGGGAGGGGTGCTCGTGCCGGAACAGGCGGCGAGGGCGGCGCCGGCGCCGACGGCACCGAACGACCCGAGCAGCATGCGTCGGGAGAGATCGCGGGGGGTGGGCTGGTCGGTCATGACAGGTACTCCTTCGACGTCGAACGCGGGTGCGCTCGGGGCGGATCTGGTGGTGCGGTCACGCCACGGGCGTGGCGGACGGGACGGTGAGGGCGAGGGCGGTCCAGGACACCGGGGGTAGCCGTAGCTCGAGACACCCCCTCTCCACGCGCGGGGTGGGGTCAGCTCGGGGGCTCACGGCGTCTGGCTCGTGGATCGTGTTCGCGCGGCGCGGGTCCTCGTCGTGCAGGCGCAGGCACTCGCTCACCTGCGCATCGGGGAAGCCGCGGAGGTCGGTGGTGACGGTGACGGTCTCGGTGGGGTGCCGGTTGACGAGGAAGAGGGCCAGCGCCCCGGTCTCCTCGTCCCAGGTGGCCGCGGCGTCGACGCTGTCGACCTCGCCGTGGACCGCGGTCTCGTGGGTGGCGCCACGGGGCTCGACGCGAAGGGAGGTGCCGCGGGCCAGACGGGCGGTCTGGGCGAAGGGGTGGAAGATCGTCTGCCGCCAGGCGGGGCCGCCGGCCTCGGTTCTGATGAGGCCGATGACGTTGACGAGCTGGGCTTGGCAGGCGATCTTCACCCGGTCGGCGTGCCGCAGGAAGGTCATGAGGAAGCCGCCCACGGCGACGGCATCGGCCAGGGTGAAGGTGTCCTCGATGAGGTGGGGTGCCTGCTCCAGCTCGAGCTCGGTGTGGCCGACGAAGTCCCGCTGGTACCAGACGTTCCACTCGTCGAAGGACAGGTTCACCCGTCGGCGGCTCCGGCGCTTGGCCTGCACGTGGTCGGCCGTGGCGATGACCGACCGGATGAAGTGGTCCATGTCGACGGGGGAGGCGAGGAAGCTCGCGAGGTCCCCGTTGCGCTCCTCGTGGTAGGCATGCAGGCTGATGTAGTCGACCGCGTCGTAGGCGTGGTCCAGGACGGTCGCCTCCCAGGCGCCGAAGGTGGGCATCGCGCTGTTGGAGCTGCCGCAGGCGACGAGCTCGACGGTGGGGTCGACCTGGCGCATGGCCTTCGCCGTCTCGAGGGCCAGGCGCCCGTACTCGTGGGCCGTCTTGTGCCCGGTCTGCCACGGTCCGTCCAGCTCGTTGCCCAGGCACCACAGCCGCACGCCGTGCGGATCGCGGTGGCCGTGGCTGGCTCGCAGGTCCGACAGGGCCGTCCCGCCGGGGTGGTTGGCGTACTCCAGCAGGTCGCAGGCCTCCTGGACCCCACGCGTGCCGAGGTTCACCGCGAGCATGGGTTCGACCCCTGCGCCGCCGGCCCAGGTCGCGAACTCGTTGAGCCCCACGGTGTTGGGCTCGAGGCTGCGCCACGCGAGGTCGAGGCGGGTGGGACGGTCCTCGACCGGTCCGACGCCGTCCTCCCACCGGTACCCCGAGACGAAGTTGCCCCCCGGGTAGCGCACGACGCTGACGCCAGCCTCACGGGTGAGGGCGGTGACGTCACCCCGGAAGCCGTTCTCGTCGGCGCTCGCGTGACCGGGCTCGTGGATGCCGGTGTACACGCAACGGCCCATGTGCTCGACGAAGGACCCGAAGAGGCGCCGGTCGACCTCGCCCACGGTGAACGAGGGGTCCAACACGATTCTGACCTGTGGCACGGGGCCTCCCACGACGATGTGGTGACTGCGAAGGATCCCTTTATACAACGTTGGAACAACGTTGTAACCCGTGTGAGACGATGCATTTCGATCACGATGGAGGGAGCGACGATGGCGGTACGGCTGCGGGACGTGGCGGAGCTCGCGGGCGTCTCGGTGAAGACCGTGTCGAACGTCGTCCACGGGCACCCGGCGGTCAGCCCGTCGATGCGCGAGCGCGTGCAGTCCTCGATCGCCGCTCTCGGCTACGTCCCGAACATGTCTGCGCGTTCGCTGCGGACCGGGCGCAGCGGCCTCGTGGGGCTGGCGGTGCCACATCTCAGCGACCCCTACTTCTCCGCGCTCGCCGGGGCCGTCATCGACGCCGCGGCCGCACGCGGGGTCTCCGTGCTCGTCGAGCAGACAGCCGGTGATCCGGTGCGCGAGACCGACGTTCTGCTGGGTCGCCGCCCCACCATCGTCGATGCGCTCGTCTTCTCGCCGATCTCGGTGACCCAGGCGGCCCTCGACGAGGCGGCGCCCGCCGTCCCCCTCGTTCTGCTCGGTGAGCACCTGATGGCGAGCCAGCGTGACCGCGTCGCGGTCGACAACGTCACGGCCTCCGCCGAGGCCGTGGCCCACCTCGTCGCGGGGGGTCGCCGGCGCATCGCCGCCGTCGGGGCCAAGCGCGGGTCGACGGCGGCCACTGCCGAGCTCCGGCTCGCGGGGTACCGCCAGGCGCTCACGGCCGCGGGCATCGGACTCGACGACGAGCTCGAGGTCGCCACCGACCACTTCTCGCGGGCGAGCGGAGCCCAGGCGGTGCAGTCGCTCGTCGACGCGGGCACCGACGTCGACGCGCTGTTCTGCTTCAACGACCTGCTCGCCCTCGGCGCGATCGAAGCACTGCGCCGACACGGACGCTGCGTCCCCGACGACGTCGCCGTCGTGGGTTTCGACGACATCGACGAAGGTCGGCACACCGAGCCGGACCTCACCTCCGTCGCACCCGACCTGCGCGTCCTGGCCGATCTCGCCCTCGACCGGCTCCTGCTCCGGCTCGACGCGCCGGAGACTGCCGAGGGCAGCAGCATCATCGTGCCGCACCACCTCGTGGTCCGCGGCAGCTCGTCCCCGGCCGGGGAGGGTGGCACGACTACCCCGGCCGAGGGGCTCACCGACGCGCGCTAGCGTCGTGCGCCGCCGGTGACGGCGTACACCCGGACGTCGTCGAACTCGGCCGTGATCGGCGAGGTCACCTGGTCCGTCGCTCCCATGGAGACCAGCCCGATGACCGCGTCGGCCCCCAGGCTGTGGGTCCAGGCCCCGCCGCGCACCCACGTGGTGCCGTCCTGGCTGGTGTAGGCGGTGTACCGCTCGGTGTCCCCGCCGGCCTCCCGCCGGTCGGCGCCGGTGAGGCGCTCGACGACGATGCGCAGGTGGGTCCAGTCGTCCCCGGGAGGACCGACGACCGTGTTGCCGTAGCGGCTCCAGCCCTCGGGGGCGGGGCTCAGCTCCTTGGCGAACTCGGTCTGACGGGTCTCCCAGATGGAGGCGCTCGTCAGCTTCACGAAGTTGTCGTCGTCGGCGTACACGACGAGGCCGGCCTGCGCGTAGTTGAAGCAGCAGCCCTCGTCGGGGAGACCGCTGAGGCGCACCGTGGTCTCCACGACGTAGTCGCCCCGCGGGGCGTCGCGCACGAGCACCGAGGCGGTGTCGCTGTCGACGTAGAGGTCGGCGTGCTCGACCTCCCAGCGCAACAGGCCGCCGGAGACGGAGGCGTCGCCGGTGCGAGCCTGTGCCCACGACCAGTCGGCGTCGAGGGTGCGGCCGTCGAAGTCGTCGGCGTCCACGAGGCGCCCGGTCGTGTGGGGGTGCACGACGGTGGCGCGGTAGCGGCTCCGCTCGCCCTCCTGGGCGGCCGGGGCAGGCATCCGGGTGTCGGACGCACCGGCGCCCCCGTTGACGACGGGCCAGCCGTCGACCCAGTCGACGGGGTCGATCAGCGCGGGTCGCTTCGTGAAGCCGGTGGCGAACGCGTAGAACGGGTCCCGCTGGTCGACCGCGTGGTACGCCGTCCACCACTGGCCGCCCTCGTCGACGAACACCGAGTTGTGGCCGGTACCGACCCAGCGGTTGCCGTTCATCGTGAGGAAGGGCGTGCCGCCGACGTTCGCGTCGAGGAAGGAGTTGCCCTCCCTGTCGACGAAGGGGCCGAGGGGGCTGGTGGAGCGCCCCACGAAGACGCTGTAGCCGGTCAGGGCGCCGTTGCAGCAGTTCGTCGCCGAGGCGAACACGTAGTAGTAGCCGTCCTTGAACACCACGTTGGCGCCCTCGTAGCGGTTGCCGATGGCGATGCGGGTGTCGTCTGCCGAGCTCGCGGTACGGGCGGTCGCGCCGTCACCCGTCAGGTCCATGGGGGTGGCGAAGAGGCCTCCGTAGTAGGAGCCGTAGTACAGCAACGCCTCGTCGGTGACGGTGTCGCCGAGCACGTCCGGGTCGAAGGTCCACAGGTAGGAGCACTCGCCACCGTTGGGGTCGAGGCGGGGAGCGACAACGGGTTCGTCAGCCCACTCCCACAGCCCGGTGGCGGTCTCGCCGACGGCGACCCCGATCGCCCCGTCACCACGGCAGCTGTCCGAGCCGCCCCCGGCGGCGGTCGTCTCGGTGACCGTGGTGAACAGGTAGTACCGGTCGGTCGTGCTGGAGTAGGCGACCTCGGGCGCCCAGAAGGCCGCGGTCGGGTCTATCCACGCGGGGAGATCGCCGCCGTCGAGGGGGAACGCGTCGCCGACGTAGGTCCATGTGACGAGGTCGGTGGAGACGCTCATCGGGATGCGGTGGAAGACAGGGTCGCCCTGTGCGTCGACGTCGTCGTCGTTGAGCGGGTCCGTCGTGCAGTACAGGTACCAGACCTGCTTGCCGTCGATCCGCTCGTCGTCCTGGCCCTGGATGACCATGGGGTCGGCGCAGCTGTCGACGGTGCCGTCGCCGGGGACGGTCGGCGCGAGAGGGTTCTCGTAGGTCGTCGTCACCGGACGGGGAGGCTGTGCGGCAGGAGCCGCGGCGGCGACACCGGCAAGGCCGGCAGAGGACACCATGAGCGCCGTGAGGGCGAGCGCGTGGCGGCCCCACCTCGTCCTGGTACCCGGACGGGTTGACTCCACCATGACAGCTCCCTCGATGACCGGTGTGCGATCTGTGGGCTGTACCCCCGGATCCACCGCTCAAACGCCGGTGCCGCGCACGGTCCTTCGACGTGGCCCGACGTCAGTCTCCGGTGCCCACCGGTGAGGGGTCGGAGTCGCCCGATTGCCGCCGTGCCGCAGGGGCCACCGCAGGCTCGGCGAGCACCAGCTGTTCCACCTGCTCCTCGAGGACGGCTCGAGCGCGCGGGGAGATGCCCGAGTCCGTGATGAGGGTGTCGACCTGGTTCAGGCCCATGAAGGTGGACAGCCCCACCAGGCCGACCTTGCTGTGGTCGGCCAGGACGCAGACGGACCGGGCGGAGCGGACGAGGGCGCGGTTCGTCTCGGCCTCGACGAGGTTGGGGGTCGTCAGACCGGCGTCGCGGTCGATGCCGTGGGCGCCGAGGAAGAGGCGGTCGACGTGCAGGCCGGCCAGCGCGGTGACGGCGACCGGGCCGACCAGGGCGTCCGAGGGGGTCCGGACGCCTCCGGTGAGGACGACGACGTGCGCGGCGCCCTCGACGTCGTGGAGCAGCTGGGCGACGGGGACGGAGTTCGTGACGACGGTGAGGTGCGGCACGTCGCGGATGGCGCGGGCGAGCTCGTACGTCGTCGTGCCGGCGGAGATGCCGATGGTGGACCCGGGACGCACCATCCGTGCGGCGGCGAGGGCGATGGCGTGCTTCTCCGCCGTCATCAGGGCGGACTTGGCGCCGAACCCGGGCTCGTCGGTGGCCCGGGGCACCACGGCGAGCGCGCCGCCATGGACCCGCTCGAGCAGCCCCTCCCCGTCGAGGCGCTCGATGTCGCGGCGGACCGTCATGTCCGAGACGCCGAGCTGGTCGACGAGCTCGGAGACGCGCGCGCCACCGAACTCGTTGACGATCGCCAGGATCGCGGAGCGGCGTTGGGTGGCGAGCACGGTCAGGACTCCCGGATGACGGCGGCCCGGCGGGCGGGCACGGTGGTCGCGGGACCCACGGGGTCCCCGGAGACCAGGTCGTGCCCCGTGACGTCGACGACGCACGGCTCATCGGTGTGGTTGACGACGAAGAGCCACGAGCCGGCGGCGCCCCGCCTGCGGACGACGTCGACACCGGGGGGGACGACCGCCACCGGTTCCACTCCCGCGCGGTCGACGAGGTCGTCGAGCAGGGCGCCGAACGTGGCGTCGTCGGGCAGCGTGCCCAGGTACCACGCCGCGCCGTCGCCCACGCGTCGCCGGCCGGCGGCCACGCGACCGGTCAGGGGACCGTCGGCGTAGGTCAGCAGGACCTCCACGTCGTCACCGGTGACGCGAGCGTCCTCGCTCCAGACCCGTCCGCGGCCGCCGCCGTCGGCGAGGGACCCCTCGATGGCGACCTCCTCACCGGTGCGCAGGGGCGCGAGCTCCTCGACCCTGACCCCGAGGAGGTCGCGGAACGCCCCCGGGTACCCACCGAGGCGGACGTGGTCGTCGGGCGTGGATATCCCGGAGAAGTACGTCACGAGGACCTCGGCCCCTCCGAGCGCGGCGGCTCCGACGGCCTCCGCCGCCGCGTCGCTGACGACGTACAGCGTCGGGACGACCAGGGCGCGGTAGCGAGTGAGGTCGGCGTCGGGGTGGACGACGTCACAGGTGATCCCGCGGTCGCGCAGGAGGCGGTGGACCGTGTGGGCGACGGTGACGTAGTCGACCTCCGCCGAGGGCATGGCCGGACCGGCGACCGCCCACTGCGCCTCGTAGTCGAAGACGATGGCGACGTCCGCCTCCACGCGCGAGCCGACGAGCTCGCCGAGACGACCGGCCACGGCGCCGAGCTCGCAGGCCTCGCGGAACCGGTCGCTGTCCTCGCCGACGTGCGGGACGAGCGCGGAGTGGAACTTCTCGGACCCGGCGCGGGACTGCCGCCACTGGAAGAAGCCCAGGGCGTCCGCGCCGCGCGAGACGTGGCTGAGCGAGTCGAGGAGGGTCTCCCCGGGCCGCTTGGCCGGGTTCACCGGCTGCCAGTTGACGGCGCTCGTCGAGTGCTCCATCAGCATCCACGGCTCCCCTCCGGCCAGGCCGCGGGTGAGGTCTGCCGCGAAGGCGAGCTCCGCCCGGGGGTGCTCGAGCGCGTCCACGACGTAGTGGTCGGTGCTGACGACGTCCTGGTGCGGTGCCCAGCGGTGGTAGTCGAGGTGCCGGAACTGGCTGAGCGTCATGAAGTTGGTCGTGACCGGGACCGCCGCGGAGTGCCGGCGGATGACCTCCTTCTCGGCGAGGAAGAAGTCGAGGAGGACGTCGGAGCCGAACCGCGAGAAGTCCAGGACCTGGGTCGGGTTGCTGATGGTGGTCGAGCGTCGCGGCGGCAGGATCTCGTCCCACTCCGCGTACCGCTGGCTCCAGAACGCCGTCCCCCACGCCTCGTTGAGCTCGTCGAGCCCGTCGTACCGTCGCTGCAGCCAGAGCCGGAACTCCGCGGCGCAGGTGTCGCAGTAGCAGGGCAGGTTGTGGCAGGCGTACTCGTTCGAGACGTGCCACATGGCCAGGGCCGGGTGGTCGTGGTACCTCGAGGCGATCCGGTCCGTCAGGCCCAGCGCGAGGTCGCGGTACAGCCGTGACGACGGGCACCACGACTGCCGGCTGCCGGGCCACAGGGTGTGCCCGTCGCGGTCGACCGGGAGCACCTCGGGGTACGCGGTCGTCAGCCATGGCGGTGGGGTGGCGGTGGCCGTGGCGAGGTCGACGGCAATCCCGTTGTCCGCCAACAGGTCCATCACCTCGTCTAGCCAGCCGAACTCGTACTCGCCCTTGGTCGGCTCGAGCCAGGACCAGGAGAAGACGCCGAGGGTCACGAAGCTGACTCCGGCCTCGCGCATGAGGCGCATGTCGTCGTGCCAGGTCGCACGGGGCCACTGCTCGGGGTTGTAGTCGCCGCCGAAGGCGACGCGATCGGCGGGCCACGGGCGCATGGCCGACAGTGTGGGGACGGATCCGCGCAGTTGTCAACAACTTCGCACATCGTGGTTGTCGGCCGACCTTCGACAACCCGGAGCCCGCGCCGGTGAGTTTGTGAGCGCTCACATCGCCCGTGTCGTGCGAAAACGGCTGTCCGACAGGCTGGAAGAGACGTGGAGCGGGCGTGTCGACCTCTTGACACCGGCAGGGGGTTCTCCCACACTCGCCGTGCATCGCCGATGTTCGGTTCTGGTCGATTCTGTGAGATTCGGCCCGTCAAAGGAGACACCCCATGGCACGTCCGGCCCCCCGCGAGAGCCGCCTCTCGAGCACCATCCCCGCATCCGTCGCCGGCGTGGACCGCCGCTCCCTCCTGCGGGGTGCCCTGGGCGCCGGCGCACTCCTCGGCGTCCCGTCGGTGCTCTCCGCGTGCGGCGGGGACCCGGCACCCTCGGGGTCCGGCGGTGCCTCGGCGAAGGCCGGGCCGGTGAAGTTCGGCATGAACGAGGCGAAGGGCTCGGGGCCGGCCTACGAGCGGCTCCAGGCGATGGCCGACGCCTACGCCAAGAAGACCGGCGCACAGGTCTCCCCGAACGCCGTGGACCACAACACCTTCCAGGAGAGCATCAACACCTACCTCCAGGGCACCCCCGACGACGTGTTCACCTGGTTCGCCGGGTACCGCATGTCGCAGTTCGCCGAGAACGAGCTGATCAGCGACATCAGCGACGTCTGGCCCATCGACGGCCTCGGTGACGCGTTCAAGAAGTCGGCCACGGCGTCGGACGGCAAGCAGTACTTCGTGCCGGTGAGCTACTACCCGTGGGCGGTGTTCTACCGGAAGTCGGTCTTCGAGAAGAACGGCTGGGCCGAGCCGAAGACCCTCGACGAGCTCAACGCGCTGATGAAGGACATGCAGGGGAAGAAGATCACCCCCTTCGCGTTCGCCGCGAAGGACGCCTGGGCGCCCATGGGGACCTTCGACATCCTCAACATGCGCCTCAACGGCTACGACTTCCACATGGCCCTGACCAAGGGCGAGAAGAAGTGGGACAGCCCCGAGGTCAAGAACGTCTTCGCGACGTGGAAGACGCTCCTGCCCTACCACCAGGAGAACGCCCTCGGTCGCACCTGGCAGGAGGCGGCGACCTCGGTCGAGAAGCAGGAGTGCGGCATGTACCTGCTCGGCACCTTCGTCGTGGACGGCGTCTCCAAGGAGGCGGCCGAGGACATGGACTTCTTCACCTTCCCGGCGCTCGACCAGACCATCGGCTCCGACGCCCTCGACGCCCCGATCGACGGCTTCTGCGTGGCCGCCGGTGGTGAGGAGCAGGAGTCCGCGAAGGCGTTCGTCAAGTGGCTCGGGAGCGCCGAGGCAGCCGACGCCGCGAACAACGCGGCGTCGGCACCGATGATCGCCGCGAACTCCGGCGCGAGCACCGCGAAGTACGGCGAGCTGCAGAAGAAGTCGGCCGAGGTCGTCCAGCAGGCGAAGTCGATCGCCCAGTTCCTCGACCGCGACACCAACGCCGACCTGGCCAACACGGTCATCACCGCGTCGATCCAGGACTTCCTCAAGAACCCCGACAACATCGACTCGATCACGGCGTCGATCCAGCAGCAGGCCGTGTCCATCCTCGGCACCTGAGCCAGGGTCGGCGAAGCTCAGATGACAACGGCCACGAGGGCACGTCCCGCCAAGCGCCGCGCGTCCCGCCGGGTGGAGAAGCGGCGGAGCCCGCGCGACCGCCTGGTCATCACCGCGATGATCGGTGTCCCCACCGTCCTCGTCGTCTGGCTGGTGTGGCTGCCGGCCCTGGCGTCGGTGCTCCTGTCGTTCACGAAGTGGAACGGGTTCAGGTTCAGCGGGATCCAGTGGGTCGGCACCCAGAACTACACCGACATCGCGACGATCTACCCGCCGTTCTGGCCGGCGATCCAGCACAACCTCATCTGGCTGGTCTTCCTGTTCGTCCTGCCGACGATCGCGGGCGTCGCCCTCGCGGTGGTCCTCGACCGCGAGATGTGGGGGAGCCGGTTCTACCAGACCGCGTTCTACCTGCCCGTCGTGCTGTCGATGGCGCTCGTGGGCTTCATCTGGCAGCTCTTCTACTCCACGGACCAGGGCCTGATCAACGAGGTGTTCGGGACCAACGTCGACTGGTACGGCGACCCGGACGTCAACCTCTGGGCGGTGCTCGTCGCGACGGCGTGGCGGCACACCGGCTACATCATGCTGCTCTACCTGGCGGGCCTGAAGGGCATCGACGCGTCCCTGCGCGAGGCCGCTGCCGTGGACGGTGCGAGCGAGGTCAAGACGTTCTTCCTCGTCATCTTCCCGGTGATGCGCCCGATCAACCTCATCGTGCTCGTCATCGTCGTCATCGAGTCGCTGCGCGCGTTCGACCTCGTGTGGATCATCAACAAGGGTCGCAACGGGCTCGAGCTCATCTCGGCCCTCGTCTCGCAGAACGTCGTCGGCGAGGCCACCCGCTACGGGTTCGGGTCGGCCCTGGCCGTCATCATGATGATCATCTCGTCGGTGTTCATCGCCGTGTACCTCCGAATCGTCTTCCGGGAGGAGGGCCGATGAGCGTCGAGACCGTGCCGCAGGCGGCCACGCCGAAGGGAGCGACGAGCCAGCACTCGAGCGGTGGAGGCGTGATCAACCGTCGCCGCGGCACCGTGGCGACCGTCGTGATGTTCGTCCTGGCCCTGGCCTGGCTCTTCCCCCTGCTGTGGTCGGCGTACAACTCCTTCCGCGACTACTCCTTCACCCAGACCAACGGGTACCTGTCGTTCGGCGGGTGGACCCTGGACAACTACAAGGAGGCGTGGAGCCGCGGCAACTTCGGGCTGCACTTCAAGAACTCCCTGATCATCACGGTGCCGGCCGTGGCGCTCACCCTCTTCCTGTCCTCCCTCGTCGGCTTCGTCCTCTCGCGGTTCTCGTACCGCTTCAACCTCACGCTGCTCGGGATCTTCCTCGCCGCCAACCTGCTCCCGCCCCAGGCCCTGCTCATCCCGGTCTTCCGGATGTTCAAGGAGGTGCCGTTGCCGGCCGTCATGAGCGAGAGCGGCACGATGCTCGACAGCTACTGGTCGCTCATCCTCGTCAACACGGCCTTCCAGATGGGGTTCTGCACCTTCGTCCTCAGCAACTACATGAAGACGCTGCCTTACGAGATCTACGAGTCGGCGGAGCTCGACGGCGCCAGCGTGTGGCGCCAGTACTGGCAGCTGACGATGCCCCTCGTCCGACCCGCCCTCGCGGCTCTGGCGACGCTGCAGGTCACGTGGATCTACAACGAGTTCTTCTGGGCGACGGTGCTCCTGTCGCGCGGTGAGAAGTACCCCGTCACCAGCGCGCTGAACAACCTGCGGGGCCAGTTCTTCGCCGACACCAACCTCGTCGCCGCGGGGTCGATCATCGTCGCGCTCCCCGTGCTCATCGTCTTCTTCGTCCTGCAGAAGCAGTTCGTCTCGGGGCTCACGCTGGGCTCGACCAAGGGATGACCGTCACGACGACGGTGCGCGGCGGGGGCGCCCTGCTCGTCCTCGCCCAGGACGGCGACGGGCTCCCGTCGGTCCTGCACTGGGGCGCCGACCTGCCCGACGACGCCGTCCTCGACCTCCTCCTGCTGCGGGAGGGGCCGGTCCCGCACAACGCCCTCGACGACCCGTGGGACCTCACGGTCCTCCCGACGGCCGGCGAGGGCTGGCTGGGCACGCCGGGGATCGCGCTCCACCGGGCCGGAGGCTCGGCCGCGCCCCGATGGATCGCGTCGGTGTCGGCGGCGGGGTCGCGGATCGAGGTCCGGGCCGTGGCGGAGGCCTGCGCCGCCGAGGTCGTCCTCGGCTACGACCTCGACGAGCACGGCGTCCTCCGCGTGTCCTCGGCCATCACCTCCACCGCCTCCGCCGACGAGCCCGCGCTCGATGTCGCCGCCCTCCGGATCCTCGCGCCCCTCCCGACCAGGGCCGACGAGCTCCTCGACCTCTCCGGCCGGTGGATGCGCGAGCGGGTGCCCCAACGCCATCCCCTCGTCGACGGCACCTTCGCGCGGCAGGGTCGTCGTGGGCGCACCGGCCACGACGCCACGCTGCTGCTCGTCGCAGGCACCTCGGGATTCGGCTTCCGCCACGGAGAGGTGTGGGCGACCCACGTCGCGTGGAGCGGCAACCACGAGCACCTCGTCGAGCGGTTGCCCGAGCCCGCCGGCGCGTCCGCGGCGGTCCTCGGCGGGGGAGAGCTCCTCGCCCCGGGCGAGGTACGGCTCGCGGCGGGGGAGACCCACCACGCTCCAGACGTCGCCTTCGTGTGGTCGGACGAGGGGCTCGACGGGCTCACCCGACGCCTCACGGGGCACCAACGGTCGCGGGCCGACCCGCGCGCGCGACGTCCTCGCCCCCTCGTCCTCAACACCTGGGAGGCGGTGTACTTCGACACCGACGTGGAGCACCTCAAGCGCCTCGCCGACACCGCGGCCTCGATCGGCGTCGAGCGGTTCGTCCTCGACGACGGCTGGTTCGGGTCGCGCCGCGACGACACCCAGGGCCTGGGCGACTGGGTGGTGTCGGCGGACACCTGGCCCGACGGCCTGCACCCCCTCGTGGACCACGTGCGTTCGCTCGGGATGGAGTTCGGCCTGTGGTTCGAGCCGGAGATGGTCAACCTCGACTCCGATCTCGCTCGCGCCCAGCCGGACTGGGTCCTCGGACCGGCCGCAGGGCCACCGCTTCCCTCACGCCACCAGCACGTCGTCGACCTCGCCGCCCCCGCGGCCTACGCCCACGTCCTCGAGGCCGTGAGCCGGCTCGTCACCGAATACGACATCGACTTCCTCAAGTGGGACCACAACCGCGACCTGCACGACGCCGTGCGCAGCGACGGGCGCGGGACGGACCGTCCGGCCGTGGCGGCGCAGACTCGCGCCACCTACCGCCTCCTCGACGAGCTCCGCCGGCGGCACCCGCGCCTCGAGATCGAGTCGTGCTCCAGCGGCGGCGGCCGGGTCGACCTCGGCATCCTGGAGCGCACCGAGCGGGTGTGGACCTCCGACTGCAACGACGCCCTCGAGCGCGTGGCGATCCAGCGGTGGACCGGTCTGCTCGTTCCCCCGGAGCGGATGGGCACCCACGTCGGCCCTCCCCGAGCGCACACGACCCACCGCGACCTCGACCTCTCCCTGCGGATGCTCGTGGCGCTGGGCGGCCACGCGGGGCTGGAGTGGGACCTCACAGGGTGCTCGGACGACGAGCTCGGGACGCTGGGGCGCTGGAGCGCCCTCTACCGCGAGCTCCGACCTCTCGTGCACCACGGTGACGTCGTGCGGTCGGACCACCCCGACCCCTCGCTCGTCGTCGGTGGAGTCGTGGCGAGGGACCGCTCGGAGGCGGTCTTCTCGGTCGTCCAGCTGGCGACGGGGCGTGGGACCTCGCCCGGCCCGGTCCCGCTCCCGGGTCTCGACCCGATGCGTCGCTACCGCGTGCGCGTGCGGCCGGAGGCGGGGCTCCCGGCGACCGTGCAGACGCGGCCACCCGGGTGGTTCGAGCACGCCCTGGACGACGGCGGCGTCGTGCTCTCCGGTGCCTTCCTCGGCACGAACGGGCTCCCCCTTCCGGTCCTCGCCCCCGCCCAGGGCCTGCTGCTTCACCTCGTCGGTGTCTGACCCTCTCCGGGAGGCGCCGTCGACGACCGCACGACGAGCCGCGGGGGGATGAGCCGTGACGGGCAGGGCTCCCCCGCGAGCGCGGCCAGGACCAGCCGGACCGCCTCCCTCCCCAGCGCCGAGAAGTCCTGCTGGACGGTCGTCAGCGGAGGGCTGAGGAAGCCGGCCTCCGGGATGTTGTCGAAGCCCACGACCGAGATGTCGTCGGGCACGCGGCGACCGGACTGCGCGATCGCCCGGTAGGCGCCGACCGCCATCTGGTCGTTGGCGACCACCACCGCCGTGAGCTCCGGGTGCTGGCCGAGGAGCCGGTGCATGGCCTGGTGGCCGGAGCGGGCGCTCCAGTCCCCGTCGAGGACCGGACCCGGGCCGAGGCCGTGGGCCTGGAGTGCCGCGAGGAACGCCGCCCGTCGCTCCACGGCCTGGGGCCAGTCGGCCGGACCGGCGACGTGCGCGATGTGGCGGTGCCCGAGCTCGACCAGGTGGCGCGTGGCGATGGTCGCCCCCGCCCTCTGGTCGACGCCGACGGAAGCCGTGGCGCCGCCCAGCGCGCCGTCGACGCTGACCACGGGGATGGCGACGTCGGCGACGGAGGAGTCGATCCCGGCCCACCCGTGGGCGGACACGACGACCACGGCCTCGACGGCGCGGTCGACGTGGCGCTCGAGGGCGGCCGACACGTTGTCGGTCGACATCGTGTCCTGGGGGTCGAGGGAGATGACGTACCCGGCCTGCCGGGCGGCCTCCGCGACGGCGACCACCGTGCTGGCCGGCCCGTGGAAGGCCAGCTCGTCGACGACGACCCCGATGACGCGGGTGTGCCCGCTGGCGAGGGCACGGGCGACGGAGTTGCGGCGGTACCCGAGGTCGGAGACGGCCTGGTTCACCCGCAGGCGGGTGGCGGCGCTCACGGTCTGCGGGGCGTTGAGCACCCGGGACACCGTCTGGTGCGAGACGCCGGCACGACGCGCGACATCGGCCATCGTGGGGGACGGCCGCTCCGACGTCATGGACGCATCGTACGAGGGCTCGCGACGTCCGTCAGCGCGCCTCCGGCCCGGTGGTAGGACTGACGCATGCACGGGGGTCGGGACGCGCGACACGAGGCCGCGGTGCGGGCGAGCCTGCACTGGTACGAGGACGTCTTCGCCCTGC
Source organism: Oryzobacter terrae (assembly GCF_042756445.1). GTDB lineage: Bacteria > Actinomycetota > Actinomycetes > Actinomycetales > Dermatophilaceae > Oryzobacter > Oryzobacter terrae. The sequence goes on along the minus strand of NZ_CP170578.1, from coordinate 1,622,833 downwards.
ACGGCATCCCCACCACCGTGGCCGACGGTCTCTGGCGCGCCCTGGGGGAGCCTCCCCGGTGGCACTCCGCGGCCAAGACGCTCCGCCCGGACGTGTCGGTCGACCAGGTCCGGGACGCGGTCGCCGGGTTCGGGCACTGCTCCGTCGCCGACTCGTACGGGACCCTGGACCTGGGCGGAGCGGGGTTCGAGCGGCTCTTCACCGCGAGCTGGCTCCACCTCGAACCCCTCTCCGAGCATGGCGGGTGGCCGCCGGGCTGGGGGACCGTGGACGACGAGGGTGAGCTCGAGCGCTGGAACGACGCCTTCGACACGTCGGGGGTCCTGCTGCCCTCGATGTTGGGCCATCCCCGCTTCACCGTCCTCGCCTGCCGCGCCGGCGGGGCGCTCGTCGGGGGTGCGGTGCTGCACCGCACCGGAGAGTTCGTCGAGCTCTCCAACTGCTGGGCCGTCGGTGACGGCGGCGAGGACATCGCGTCGATGGTGGCCTGCGCCGGCATCCTGTTCCCGCAGCGGCCCCTCGTGGGCTACGCCCGCGGAGAGGAGCTCGACCGGTGGTGCGCGTCGGGGTTCCGTCGAACCGGCCCGCAGGTCGTGTGGGTCCGCTGAGGTCCCGTCGGCAGACCTGACGGTCGTTCTCGCCGTGCCCACCATTGGCGGGCAGCACGACGCGGAGTCCTCCGTTCGGCCAGACTCCGACACCGTTGTCCTGAGGCGGGGCCGATCCGGCTGACCCCCTCCGCCACGGCGCCGAACACTGGTCGAGGACGAGACGAGGTCCCTGGCACGCCCCGCCCCGTCCGCGACACCTCTGAGCCGTGCCACGAGGGGCTCGCCCCTCGGTCCCACCGGAAGTCACCGCATGACCACCCGACGCACCCTGCAGCGTGGAGTAGGCGCCCTCATCCTCGGCATGGCGTTCGCCGCCGGCCTCGTCCTCTGTGGCGGCCTCCTGCTCTCCGACCCCGAGCTGACGAAGCCGATCGAGCACGGCGCCGTCTTCGGCGTCTGGACGCTCCTGTACTCGTCCGCCGCCCCCTCCGTCCAGATGGTCGTCGTGGCGGTGGCCGTTGCGCTGCTCGTCGCCGCGGCCGTCGCCGGTGCCGAGCACCGCATCAGCACCCGCTACCGGCGGTCGGGTGACACCGTCGCGACGCCGCTGGCGCCCCGTGTCGTCATGGCCGCCACCGCCGGCCGCTACGACGGCGAGGTGACCGTCACCGTCCTCATCCCGGCGCACAACGAGGCCGACCGGATCGGGGCGACACTGCGCTCCATCTGGTACCAGGACAGCCCGCCGGAGCGCGTCGTCGTCGTCGCGGACAACTGCACCGACGCCACCGAGGAGGTCGCCCGCTTCCACGGTGCCGACGTCGTGCACACCGAGGGCAACACCCACAAGAAGGCCGGCGCCCTCAACCAGGCGCTCGAGCTCCTCCTGCCGACGCTCGGCGAGAACGACACCGTCCTCGTCATGGACGCCGACACCGTGCTCTCGCCCGCGTACATCGCCACCGTGCGCCGTCGGATGACCGACGACCGCGCGCTCATGGCGGTGGGTGGCCTCTTCCTCGGCGAGGAGGGCTCGGGTCTCCTCGGGCAGATGCAGCGCAACGAGTACACCCGCTACTGCCGCGACATCTCGCGCCGTCGCGGGCGGCTGTTCGTCCTCACCGGCACCGCCTCGGTCTTCCGCTCCCGCGCGCTGCGTGAGGTCGCCGCGCACCGGGGGACGGCGCTGCCCGGCCGCCCCGGCGAGGTCTACGACACCGTCTCGCTCACCGAGGACAACGAGATCACCCTGGCGCTCAAGACGCTGGGCGCGCTGATGACGTCGGCGCCGCAGTGCCGGGTCGTCACCGAGGTCATGCCGACGTGGGGGGCCCTCTGGGCGCAGCGCCTGCGCTGGCAGCGAGGTGCCCTCGAGAACCTCGGGGCCTACGGGCTGACGCCGCAGACCGTGCGCTACTGGGCCCAGCAGATGGGCATCGGCTACGGCGTCGTCGCCCTGTCGTCCTATGCCGTCCTCGTCGTCGTCACCGCGCTCTCGCTCGACTCGGTCGTCCTCTTCCCCTTCTGGATGGGGCTGGGAGCGGTCTTCGCCGTCGAACGGCTCGTCAGCGTCTGGGCCGGAGGGTGGCGGGCCCGCCTCCTCGGGGCCCTGCTGATCCCCGAGCTCGTCTACGCCTGCGTGCTCAACGCCGTGTACGTGCGCGGCGTGTTCGACCTGCTCATGGGTCGCCGGGCCGAGTGGAAGCACGTCGTCACCGACGCCTCGGGCCGAGTCAAGGTCGAGGAAGGTGAGCTGGTGTGAGCACCCTGGCCACCTCCGTCGCCACCGGCGCCCTGCTGCCCGAGTCGACCCTGTGGACCCCATGGGCCCAGGTCCTCGCCACCTTCGTCGCGATCAACACCGTCATGTACGTCGCGGTCGCCGTCGCCAAGATCCTCCCCAAGGTGCACGTCGGGGACTGGCTCAACACCTCCTACGCCCGCGCCGAGACCCGGAGCATCCACCCCCGCGCGGCCGACGGCTGGCCGATGGTCCCCGTCTCGCCCCGGCCGGTCCCTCGGGTGCCGGCGCCCGACGACACCACCGAGGCGGCCCCGCGCGGCCCGTTCTAGGACGTCCCGACCGAGGATGGGTCGGCGGCCGTCGGCCGGGAGGGCCTGAGCCCCCGGAGGTCGGCCGCGGTCACGTCCGGCGACGTCGCTGGGGGACCTCACCCGTCTCGGCGGCCTCCCTCGCGACGTCGGCGAGCTTGCGGTTCGTGTCCTGGCTGGCGACGCGCAGCATGACGAAGGCCTGCTCCTGGGTGAGCTGGTGCCGCGCCATGAGCACGCCCATCGCCACGCCGATCTCCCGATTGGTCCCGAGCGCCTGGAGCAGGTTGTCGGCACGGTCGCTGGCGAGGTGGGCCGAGACGAGGAGGGCGCACTGCGCCGCGAGGAGCAGGCCCTCGTGGAGGTCGTCGTCGTCGAAGGCGTCAGGGGCGCGCGAGTAGAGGTTCAGGGCCGCGTCGGCGCTCTCGTCGCCGAGCAGGACGAGGCGGTAGGCGAGCACACTGGTGACCCCGACCTCGGCATGGACCCGCCGGCCGAACTCGAGCCACCGGTCGTCACGGTGGACCGCCCCGGTCAGGTACACGTTGTCGTCGAGGGCGGCGTCGAGGCACGGACCCGACCGCAGCTCGTACTGGACGTCGTCGGCCCGCACCGCCTCCGGGTGCGAGGACGCGATCGTGAAGGGGGAGCCGGAGCGCACGATCGTCACGCTGGCCCAGTCAGCCGCACGGACCAGGCCCACCGCGTGGGACACCACGGAGTGCAGGACACCGAGCGCGTCCTCCTGGGTCTGGTCGTGCGGCGCGGTGTCCATCACGGCCGCGAGGTGCTCCAGGACCGCCGTCGCCACGGGGTTGGCCACCCCCGGCGCCGGTGCGCCCGCCGCGACGGGTTCGGTGCCCGTGGGCGCGTGGTCCCCGCTCATCGTCCCGCTCATGGGAGAAGTATGGCCCGGCCGGCCGCAGGGGTTGCGACAGCGAGGCCGGGGTAGTCAGCCCACATGCGAGAAGCACCGTCGTCCGAGGCGACCCGCCGCACCTCGGTGCGGGACCTGCGCACCGAGCGCGAGGGGGTCGGCCTCGCTGCCCGTGACAGCGGGCTGCGACGGGGAGAGGTGGTGCTGCTCCTCCACGGCTCCCCTCAGGACTCCTCCTGCTGGGACGGCGTGGTCCCCCTCCTGCACGCCGCCGGCCTGCGGACGCTCGTCATGGACCAGCGGGGATACGGGGCCTCGGGGAGCCCCCCGGGCGTGGCTCCCTACCGGACGGAGGAGCTGGCGGCCGACGTCGTCGCCGTCCTCGACGCCGCCGGGGTGCGGCAGGCGCACGTCGTCGGCCACGACTGGGGCGGCGCGGTCGCCTGGCACACCGCAGCCCACCACGCCGACCGCGTCAGCACCCTGACCGTGCTGTCCACGCCGCATCCGGCCGCCTACTCGTGGTCCCTCACGCACTCGCGGCAGCCGCTGCTGAGCTGGTACACCCTGGCCTTCCAGACCCCGTGGCTGCCCGAGCTGGTGCTCGCCCAGGTCCTCGAGCCCGTGCTCGCCGGCGGCGGCCTCCCTCCGGCCACCGCGCACCGCTATGCCGAGCGGCTCCGCCGACCGGTGGCGCTCGGCCCGCCGCTGGCCTGGTACCGCGCCGCGGTCCGGCGACCCCCGTGGCACGCGTGGCGCGCGACCCCCGCCGTCGGCGTCCCGACGACCTACCTCTGGGGGAGGCGCGACCCCGCCCTCGGGCGTGCCGCCGCCGAACGGACGCGCCGGTTCGTGTCCGGGCCCTACCGCTTCATCGAGCTCGACGAGGGCCACTGGCTGCCCGAGCTCCAACCCGAGGCCGTCGCTCGCGCGGTCGCGTCGAGGGTCGCCGGGCCCTAGCCGATCGCCCCTGCCGGAGGCAGGTCGGGGTCGCGGGGTCCGGGTCCGACGTCGAGGGCCGTCGGGACCGCGCGGAACAGGTCGTCGGCCTCCGCCGCGCTGCGGCCGATGGCGGTCACCCCGACCGTGCCGTCGCGGTCCAGCCCGGGGAACATGTGGAGGACGACGCCGGTGCCCCTCGCGTGGTCGAAGGCGAGTCCGGCAGCGGTGAGCGAGTCGATGGCCCGGGAGGGGCTCATCCCGAGCCACCCGGGCCCACCGACGGCGTCGCTCGACCGGTAGGACCGTGTGCTGCCGTCCTCGTCGCAGACCCACTCGCACCGTTCCGGGTCGTAGGCCCCGCGGGCGAGGCACTGCAACGCGGTGAAGGAGTGGGTCGTCCCGCCCTTGCGGAGGTTGAGGTCGACGGCCACGAGGCTCCCGTCCCCGTCGCGGTGCGCCACGAAGTCGACCGCCAGCCACCCGACGGCCCCGGCCTCCGCCAGCCGGCGCCCGACGGCGAGGACGTGGCGACCGATCTCGGGTGCCCAGGCCCCGTCGGCGGGGAAGCGGCTCCCGGTGAAGACGTGACCGTCGTCCCCGCCCATGTCCTGCTCGTGGGTCGCGAGGAGGACGACCTCGCCGTCGGGGCGGATCTCCGCCTGGCCACTGGGGCTGGAGATCTCGCTGCCGGTGACCAGCTCCTCGACCACCCCACCGAGGGCGAGGTCGGCGAGGAACCAGGGGGGCGACTCCGTCTCCACGCGAGTTGCCAGCTCGCTCGTCGCGAGCTCCGCTCCGGCGGCGTCACGCGTCGACATCACCCAGTTGCCCTCGCCCCCACCGGAGTTGTCGAGCTTCACGACGACACGATCGAGTCGGGGCAGGTGGCGCCGCATGACGCGGACGGCTTCCGCGACCTCGGCCGCGTCGTGCACGTCCTCGACCCCGGCAGGAACCGGGACCCCGGCATCGCGGAACAGGCGCCGTGCGGCGCTCTTGAAGCCGAGCGGCCACAGGGACGGGGGGCCGCCGTTGAGCGGACGGTCCAGCGCCAGGGCGACGGCGACCTCGTCGTCGGTGACGTTCCAGGGCTCGATGACCGCCGGGTCCCCGGCGATCCGTCGGCGCAGCTCGGCCATCAGGTCCGGTCGGTCCAGCAGCTTGGCAGCCACACCCCGCGCGCCGTCATCGGGAACGACGAGGCAGGACAGCCGCTCCCGTGCGGCACCCGGGGAGCGGGGTCGCGCCAGCCGCGCGTAGTAGTCGAGCACGGCCGGCGAGGGCGGCGCACTCAGCACGACGACGACGCGGACCCCGGGTGAGGTGCCCAGCCGCAGACCGTCCACGAGGGCGCGCTGTTCCAGCGCGGGCAGCAGGGACGCGTGGTGCGTCAGCAGGGTGGTGGGCATGCTGTGCGACGGCAGCGCGACCACGACGTGCTCGAGGGTGGAGCCGGCGACGGGTGGAGCGAGCGCGCTGCCCAGCCGCTGCTGGAGACGCTCGTAGGCACGCATGGCGACAGGCTAGGTCCGCCCGGCCGGGCAGGTCGCGCGAGCTCGCACCCGGACCTTGACGGCGGCCCTTCCGCGGCGTCTCATGGAGGGAGCACCTCCAAGGGCGTGGGGTCGTCGACCCCGACACCGACCGGAGTTCCGATGAGTGACCCAGTGGATGCGTCGATCCGTGAGCTGATCAGGGAGCTGGAGGCGGTGGAGGACCGCCTCCAGGAGCTGCACGACGCCGTCGACTGTCCTGAGGGGCGGAGCTGGACCGCGGCGGAGGTGGCCCGCCTCGCGCGGCGCGAGGAGCGGATCCTCGCCTCGCTGCGGGACTGGCGCATCACGTCCCTCGGCGTCCGGGGTGTCTCGACGAGCCGTCCGTCACGGCGCTAGGACGTTCGGGGACGGGCCGGCACCGGACCGTTCCCGACCCCCAACGACGAGACCCCCGTCTCGAGAGGAGCGGGGGTCTCGCCTGCACCCGTACGAGGGCCCTGCTCCCTCGGGGTCGTGCCCTCTTTCACTGCCCCGACCGCGTGGGGCACAAACGTCGGGTCGGGCGACACTCAGCGACCTCTCAGGGACGTCGGTGCCGGCGACGGAGCGCATGGCTTCCGCCGGCAGGGGTAGGTCAGTCGCAGGCGCACCACCGGCGGGGTACGGGCTCCGGTCCGGGAGGCCGTGGTGAGCGGATCCCGCGCGGGCTGCCGCCTGGTCACTGAAAAACATTGTGCCGCAAGGGTTTTCACAACCCACATTGGGTAACTCTCTTGCGTGTCATCGACCCTCGATGGCCAGAGAGGACGGGCGCAGATGAGTACTCAAGCCACACACGGGAGTGGTGCCCAGGCCCCCGAGAGCACTGTCGGGGCCGTGGGTCACGAGACGAAGGACGCGGCCACCCAGGTGGCCGGGACCGCGGGCGAGGAGGCCCGCAAGGTGGCCCGGGAGGCGAGCGACCAGGCTCGACACCTGTGGCACCAGACGAGGTCCGACCTCACCGAGCAGGCCACGACGCAGCAGGACCGGGCAGCCCAGGGGCTGCGCGAGCTGTCGGACCAGCTGCGCAAGATGGCCGACGGTGCGGACGACGACGGCATGGCGCGGGGACTCGTCGATGACGTCGCGCGGCGTGCCGGCGACGCCGCCGGATGGCTCGAGGGGCGCGACCCCGGCGCCATCCTCGGTGAGGCGCGTCAGTTCGCGCAGCGACGGCCCGGGACGTTCCTGGCCGTTGCGGCGGGACTCGGCGTCCTCGCCGGCCGCATGAGTCGCAGCCTGGTCGACGAGAAGCGGGACGACCAGCCGGACGAGACGCCCTCGGCCCCCGCGGCACCGCGGGCGACCGCGGACCGTGGCACGGGCGCCCAGGGCGTCCCCGTCGAGACGTTCGCCAGCGAGGGTCTGCCCTCCCCCCACCGGGTGACCCAGCCCCTCGAGACGGACGGCACACCCGCCCCGATCGGCTCGGACGGACGGCTCGCCGCGTCCCCGCGCGACGTCACCGACCGGGGTGGACTGTGACCGAGCACCAGACCCGGCCCGACCTGCCGGAGCCCTCGCTCCGGTCGGTCGGAGAGCTGCTGGGCGACATCACCACCGACCTCTCCGTCCTCGTGCGGCAGGAGGTCGAGCTCGCCAAGGCCGAGGTCAGGGAGAGCGCGGACCACGCGAAGGCCGGTGGAGCGATGCTCGGCACCGCGGCCGTGGCAGGACACCTCTTCCTGGTGTTCCTGTCCGTCGCTGCCTGGTGGGCCCTCGGCGACGCGATCGGCCGCGGCTGGTCGGCGCTCGTCGTCGCCCTCGTCTGGGCGATCGTCGCCGCGATCACGGCCTCCATCGGCCGCAAGCGCCTCAAGCGAGTGGCGCCCGTCGCCCCTCGCACCATCGACACCACCACCGAGATCCCCGACGCCCTGAGAGGACGCCACTCATGACCACGACCCAGGACCCCGACGAGATCCGCCGCGAGATCGACAGGACGAGGGGGCGCCTCAGCGAGGACGTCGACGTCCTCGCCGACAGCGTCCGCCCGAGCAGCGTCGCGCGACGCACGACCCAGCGCGCCACCACCAAGGTCACCCGCCTCAAGGACAGCATCATGGGCACCGCACACGACGTGGCCGACGCCGGTGGCGACCACGCGCACGGTGCCGCCGACACCGTGCGAGACGTACCCCGGATGGCACGACAGCAGGCGCGCGGCAACCCGCTGGCCGCGGGCGCGGTCGCGCTCGCTGCCGGCTGGCTCGTCGGGTCGCTGCTGCCCGCGAGCGCCAAGGAGCGCGAGCTCGCGTCCGCGGCCGCCGAGAAGGCGCAGCCTCTCGTCGACGAGGCCAAGTCGGTCGCCGGCGAGAGCGTCGACCACCTCAAGCAGCCCGCCCAGGAGGCCGTCGAGGCCGTCAAGGACACGGCCAGGGAGAGCGCCTCCACCGTCAAGGAGGAAGGTGCGGCCAAGGCCCAGGACCTCAAGAGCGACGTGCAGGACAAGGCGTCGTCGGGTTCCTCGACGAGCGGTACGTCCACCACGGGCGGCTCGTCGTCGGCCGGCGGTACGTCCTCCACGGGCGGCTCGTCGTCGACCGGCGGCCCGGCCACCGGGGGGAACCCGGGTCACGGGTCCCCGTCAGGGCTGGCCTGACGCTCGAGAGCAGTTGACGCGGCCCGGCCCCCGTTCCTCGGAACGGGGGCCGGGCCGCGCGTCCGTGAGCCGGACGACATCGGTCAGCGTTCGTCGCGCAGAGCCCTCCACTGGTCGTCGTCGACCCACTGGGTGTCACAGCCGAGGCACCGGAAACCCCGCTGGGTGGCCGGCGGCTCGGCCGGCCCGTGGGGCCGCGGCAGCTGCACGGTGGTGATCTTCGGCGACTCGCACCTGGGGCAGGCCGCCCCCTTGCTCTGCATGGACACAGCATCCCACCTGTGGGCGTGCGGATGGCCCGTCTGGGTAGGGATGAAGCATGGCGTCGTCTGCCCCCTCCGAGCTGGTCCTGGTCCGACACGGTGAGAGCGTGGGCAACCTCGCGGCCTCGGCGGCGAGTGCCAGGGGGGCGCCCCGTCTGGACCTGGCCTACCGCGATCCGGACACCCCGCTGTCGGACAACGGCGTGTCGCAGGCGAGGTCGCTGGGGCACTACCTGTCCGCCCTGCCCGAGCAGGAGCGTCCGCAGACGGTCGTGTCCTCTCCGTACGTCCGCGCGACGAGCACGATGGACCACGCGCTGGCCGCCTGTCCGGGTGAGGTCCCGACACGGCGCGACGAGAGACTGCGCGAGCGCGACCTCGGTCTGTTCGACGGCATGACCGGGCGGGGCATCACCCAGGAGTACCCCGAGGAGGCGAAGCGGCGGGCCGCCATGGGGAAGTTCTACTACCGTCCCCCGGGCGGGGAGAGCTGGACCGACGTGGTGCTGAGGGTCCGCCACTTCCTGGCGGACACGTCTCGGGACCACCGGGACGCGCGGGTCTGGGTGTTCAGCCACCAGGCCGTCATCATGGCCTTCCGCTACGTGCTGGAGTCGCTGTCCGAGGAGGAGCTCCTCGCGGCCGACGCCGACACCCCGTTGGGGAACTGCTCCCTGACGACGTACCGTCCGGGCAACGCCGGGGTCCTCGCGCTCGTCGCGTACGGCGAGGTCGGCCACGTCGAGTCCTCGGGAGCCGAGCCGACCCACGAGGAGCCGCACACACCGCACGACCCGGCGGGTCCGGACAGCCGCCGTGGCTGAGCGACGTGACCCCGGCGCCGGTGTCCTGACGGCCGACGTGCTTCGTGGCTGGCCGCTGCCGAGCGGGGACGGCGACAAGGACACCAAGGGCCGGCTGCTCGTCGTCGGCGGGAGCGAGTCGACGCCGGGAGCGGTCCTGCTGGCGGCGGAGGCCGCCCTGCGCGCCGGTGCCGGAAAGGTACAGGTCGCCACGACGGCCGCGACCGCCGCCCACCTCGCGACCGCTCTCCCGGAGTGCCTGGTCGTCGGGCTGCCCTCGGTGTCGGGCGACATCTCGCGCGCCGCCGCCTCGCGGGTGGTCGATCTGGCTCTGGGGGTCGACGCCGTCCTCCTGGGCCCGGGCTTCATCGACCCTGATTCGGCCTGCACCCTCCTCGAGGACGTCGTCCCCCACCTGGACCTCTCCGTCGTCGTGGATGCCCTGGGCACGGCGTACCTGACCGCACACCAGGACGGCATGCGTCACCTCGCGAGCAGGGGCCTGCTGACGCCCAACGCTTCCGAGCTCGCCGAGCTCACCGGCCTGGGGGAGGACACGGTCGCGCGGGACCTCCTCGCCGCGACGCGCACCGCCGTGCGCGCCACCGGGTTGACCGTCCTCTCGGGCTCGGACACCTCCTACGTCGTCGAGCCGACGGGCGGGGTGTGGCGATGTCCGGCCGGCCCGCCGGGGGCCGCGGTCGCCGGGTCGGGTGACGTCAAGGCAGGGATCGTGGCAGGCCTCGTGGCGCGCGGTGCCCAGCCCGCGCAGGCCGCGGTCTGGGGAGCCTTCGTCCACACCCGGGTGGCCGAGATGCTCGTGGCCTCCGTCGGGCACGTGGGGTTCCTGGCGCGGGAGATGCCGCAGCTCGTCCCGCGCGCGCTCGCCGAGGTGGGTCCATGACGTCGGCTCGGGGGACGGTCGCGCCTCCGCGCTAGTCGTCCTTCTTCAGGCTCGGGTACCTCTTCTCCACGGCTGCCCGGACCTTCTTCTGCTCGGCCGCGGAGCCGTGCTGAGCCACCCGGGCAAGGGCGTTGCGCGCGTGCTCGATGTCGGGGATCGGGTACTTCTCCTCCTCCGGCAGGGCGAACGACGACTTCCTCAGCCGCTTGCGGTTGGCGGGGTCGCTGAGATCCTTGGACACCATCCCTCTCCTTCCCGTGCGGCGCCTGGCACCGGCGCCTCAGTGGGTGACGCGCTGGCGGCGCAGCTGCGCCAGGACGTGCTCCTCCCGTCCGGCCAGCCGAAGGAGCTCCGGGTCGGCCGGCGTCCTCGTGCTGGCTCCGTTCCGTGCGGCTCGGAGGACGTACATCCGGTCCTCGATCTCGACGAGCTCCTGGATGAGCTTCCTGGTCGATGCGTTCGTGTCTGGAGTCATGGCGACCTGCTCCGTTCTCGACAGCCTTCGGAACCCCACGCTGCTGGAGGAGACCAACCATCCTGCGCAGCCCGTCGCGGTTGTCAAGACCTCCGGGTCCGTCGCGCCGTGCTGCCGATCCTCTGGTCGACGGGTCGCGGGTGCGCGATACTCGGTCGGGTGAACCATCGAGGAGAAGCCGTCCTGGCCGGGCTGGGCCTGGGTGCCGTCCTGTCGATCCCGCCGGGCGTCGTCCTGGCGCTCGTCGTCGACGACGTCCAGGGCCTGCTGGCCGCGCTGCCCTACGCGGTGGTACCGCTGGGCGTCCTGTCCGTGGCGACCATGGTCCTCCTCAGCGGCCGCGGGCGGGTCGCGTCGTCGCCAATGCAGGCCCGGCGCCACGGCGACCGGTAGCGGCCGGCTTCAGTCGCTCGAGCTCGTGACGTCGTGGGCGGTGCCCACCTCCTTGCTCTCCGGCGACCCGCGCTCGCGCAGGTAGATGGCGAAGACGGCCATCGTCCCGATGGCCAGGAACTCCGACTGCCAGTTCTGGAGGGTGCGCAGCCAGAAGTCCGACGAGCCGAGGTACTGCACGGGGCCGAGCGGGTCGAGGAGGTCTCGCATCCGTTCCTCGTTGCGGGCGACGCGACCGGCGACGAACTGTGCGGTCCACGACACGAGGAACACCGTCGCCATGACGAGGACGAGCGAGTGCGAGTACACCCGGGTGCGCCACCCGCCCACCCGGGCCCACCGCGGGCTGTCCGCCGTGGCGTGTGCGCCGACCATCTGCTGCTCGTCGCTCTCGCGTCCCTCGTCCCCGGGCTTCTTCGACTCCGACGAGCCGCGCTGGACCAGCCATACGGTCGCGAGGATGTAGAGCGTGAACTGCAGGAACTCGGACTGCCAGTTCTCGGCGACGTCGACGGCGAACGACGACGACAGGACGTAGCCCAGGACGCCGATCTCCTGCAGTCCTGCCGTGCGTGCCTCCTCGTCGTACGCCTGGCTGCCGACGAGGGCCTGGCCGACGAGGGCCAGGAGGAGCAGCAGCGCGAAGAAGAGCGAGAGGCCGTTCTCGCGGAGGAAGCCGGCGCGAGGCAGCAGGCGCGGGTGGTCTCGGCCGCTCACCGCTGCAGCACTCCCATGACGATGCAGAAGGTGAGGCCGACGGCGAGGACGACCGCGTAGCCCCAGAACATCACTCGCACGTCAGCTCCCCTCCACGGCGCAGTCGTAGGGAACCGCCGGGTCGTCGGAGTTCCGTTCGCACCCTGCGGCGACGACCTTCCAGCCGTCGTCGAAGAGGGCGAGGAAGACCGTGTCGCCCGCGAAGCGCACCTGGGCCGCGTGCCCGGCCAGCGTGGCGGCCTGTCGCCGACCGGCCTCCGGGAGGCCCGAGTCCGACAGGGCGGTGGAGCAGTCGGTGCCGGCGTCGTCCTCCAGTGCCTGGCGGGTCCCGGGTGCCAGCAGCGCGCAGGCGGCTGACGGGTCGCGTGACAGGGCGGTCACGAAGTCCGAGGCGGCGTCCGCCGCGTCGCGGCTGGTGGTGGTCGCGGCGCAGCCCGTCAGCATCCCGAGCCCGACCAGGACCCCGGTGGCGCAGGCGGCAGCTCGGCGGCCGGGCGGACGCCGGCGCGACCCCGTGGCCCACCGGTCATGCTCCAGCACGAGTCCTCCGATCGTCCATCTGGACCTACCCGCCGGACCCCGAGGTCACACCCTCACGCACCCGCCCGCCGCTGTCGGCTCAGACGGCGGCGCTCGTCGTCGTGGCCGCCGTGGAGCTCTCGGGAGTGCTCGGTCCCCGACCGCCTCCTCGCGCGGGGGCGGTGGTGATGGTCTTGAGGTCCGTGCTGACCTCGAGGCGGATGTCGGCGCCGGCCTTGGTGCCGTGGACGTCGTAGGAGCCGTCGGGGTCCTTTTGCGCGGAGTGGGTGGCAGTCTTGCGACGTGGCCGAGCGGCAGGACGAGACCGGACCTCCGGAGCGGGAGACGTGCGGGCAGGTGCGCCGATGACGACGAGGCGGCTCCCGCGGCCCTCCGAGCTGCGGCCGCTCCTGCAGTTCAGGACCCCGACCCTCAACCCCACCCGGCGCCGCCTCGAGCGCGCGCTCACCATCGACGACCTGCGGCTCATCGCGAGACGCCGGACCCCGCGGGCGGCGTTCGACTACACCGACGGGGCGGCCGAGGGAGAGAGCTCGCTGGCCAGGGCGCGAGAAGCGTTCCGGGACATCGAGTTCAACCCGAGCATCCTGCGCGACGTGTCCGAGGTGGACACGGGGTGGGACGTCCTCGGGAAGCGGGTCGAGCTGCCGTTCGGCATCGCCCCGACGGGCTTCACCCGGATGATGCACACCGAGGGCGAGGTGGCGGGTGCCACCGCCGCCGCCGCGGCCGGGATCCCGTTCTCGCTCTCCACGATGGGGACCACCTCCATCGAGGACGTCGCCGCGGCCGCGCCCGGCGGGCGGAACTGGTTCCAGCTGTACATGTGGAAGGACCGCGAGCGCTCGATGGCACTCGTCGACCGGGCCGCGGCCGCCGGGTTCGACACCCTGCTCGTCACCGTCGACGTCCCCGTGGCAGGGGCGCGGCTGCGCGACAGGCGCAACGGCCTCACGATCCCCCCGCAGCTGACCGCCCGCACCGTCCTCGACGCGATCCCGCGCCCCGCGTGGTGGGTCGACTTCCTCACCACCGAGCCCCTCGCCTTCGCGTCGCTCTCGGCGTGGTCGGGGACCGTCGCCGAGCTGCTCGACACGATGTTCGACCCCACGGTGACGTTCGAGGACCTGGCCTGGATCCGCGACCAGTGGCCGGGTCGGGTCGTGGTCAAGGGCGTGCAGACCGTCGACGACGCCCGGGCGCTGGCGTCCGCCGGGGTCGACGGGATCGTCCTGTCCAACCACGGCGGCCGCCAGCTCGACCGGGCCCCGGTGCCGTTCCACCTGCTGCCGCACGTGGTGCGCGAGGTCGGGGCCGACCTCGAGGTGCACCTCGACACGGGCATCATGTCGGGGGCCGACGTCGTGGCCTCTGTGGCCCACGGTGCCCGCTTCACGCTCGTCGGACGGGCGTACCTCTACGGCCTCATGGCCGGCGGGCGGCAGGGGGTCGACCGCGCCGTCGACATCCTGCGGGAGGACGTCCGACGGACCATGCGCCTGCTCGGCGTCGGCTCGCTCGAGGAGCTGGAGCCGCGGCACGTGACCCAGCTGCGGCGCCTGGGACCGGTGCCGGTCGTCGACGACCGGGGGCCGGCTACGAGGTGAGGGCGAGGGGGAGCTCGGTGCCGAGGATGTCGGCCAGGCGGCGCGCCTCCGTCGAGAGCGCCTCCTCGGGTGGGGGTCGGTCGTCGAGCCAGGTCACCCGCAGCTCGTCGGCCGTGCGCGCCCAGGTCCCGCGGACGACCCCGCCCTCGATGACCGGGTTGGCCTTACGGGTCATGAGGTCACGCCGTGAGGAGGGGGTGACGTTGACGTCCTTGGTGCCCGGCCCGATGACCCACTGGTCGTGCCCGGGGAGGAAGCGCACCGCGTCGGTGGGGCGCGCCGCCACGAGGGCGTCGACGTCGTCGTGCACGACGAGGGCGGTCGTACCCTCGACGTCGACGGCGACGAGCTCGTCGGCCAGCCCGGAGACCCAGTCGTCGAGCCGTCGTCGCCCCGCGCTCAGGCCGTCGACGAGCCAGTGGTGGAGGTGGTCGCGCGTCGCGGGCCCGTAGCTGCGCAGGTACGCGGTGACGGCCCGCGGGCCGGCGTCCTCGAGCTCGGGGATGCCCCGCCACCTCGGGTTCGCGTCGAGGCGCTGGAACGTGTGCCGGCCGTCGCGCGGTGGGCCGAAGCCCATGTCGCCCTGCCAGGTCAGCGGCTTGACGAGGGTGTGGGCGCCCTCGGCGAAGACCGCCTCGAGGTGCCGGTAGGCGCGCTGGCGGGTCAGCACCGCGCCGAGCTCGGCGATGGTCAGCGGACCGTCGTCGAGAGCCGTCCGCACCGCGGCACGGAAGCCGGTCCAGTCGCCGGGCGTGAGGCCGTAGTACTCGACCCAGCTCCGCCGCTCCCACTGACGGCCGGCAGCCCGCAGGGCGAGGTAGGTCCCGCCGTCCTCGGGGGAGAGGTAGTGCATCGACCCGCGGAAGGCGAACGCCTTGACGACCTCCCCGGCCTCCAGGGCCGCGGCGAGCTCGCCCGGCCGCGACGTGGTGCGCCGCGTCCGGACGGCGAGCTCGGCGAGCGACTCGTCCATCGACAGCACCGCTCCCAGCCGCGAGACGACGTCACCGACCGACTCGGACCCGACGGGCTCGAGCAGCTGGCGCTCCATCCGCCACGACAGGGCCTGTGCCCAGGTCACCGAGGCCTCGGTCGACGTCCTCACCCGCGCAGCCTCGCACGACGCGACGACAGTGGGCGCCGACCGTGCGGCGCGCGTGCAGCCGTGTCCCCTGACCTGCGAGGAGTTTCCACCTGTGTGGTGGAGAAATCTCAGGGAAGCCACAGGTGCGCCGACGCCGGTCGTGCCATATTGGCGGGTGCCGGAGGAGTCAGGGCTCCCGTCCGGCGGGGCACGGCGAAGCCCCCGATCCGGTGGCTCGGGACGGGGGCTTCGCAGCGCCGCGGCGACGTCGACCGCAGGACATCGCCGGCCGAGGGCTCGGCGCCGCGGCCGCCCGGCGCTGTGCGCTGGTCCGTCACTACGGCGCCCGCGGGCCCGCTTCCCGGTCGTGAGCGTCGCGCAGCGCCACGTTCTCGTCCTGGAGCGCTGAGTTCGCCTCCTGGAGAGTGACATTGGCGTCCTCCAGCTGCAGCACCGCCTCGATCCCGGCGAGGTTGAGGCCGGCGTCGAGCAACGCGGAGATCCGTCGCAGCCGCGCGATGTCGTCGTCGCTGTACCGCCGGGTCCCCCCGCTCGTGCGGTCGGGCGTGAGGAGGCCCCGCGCCTCGTAGAGCCGCAGGTTCTGGACGCCGGTCCCCACGAGCTCGGCCGCCACGGAGATGCTGTAGACGCCGCGGGTCGACGACGGCCGCGAGCCGTCACGAGGGCTTGAGGTGTCCACGACCTGCGCTCCGTTCCGAGGGACTTGCACCAGACCTGCCTCCAGTGCTATATCAAATATATAGCGCACACCACAGATCCAACGGGGATCCGTGGCCCTGACCGGACATCAGGACACATGGAGGTGATGACGATGTTGATGCGCACCGACCCCTTCCGTGAGCTGGACCGCATGGCCCAGCAGGCCTTCGGAGCCGTGGGGACCCTGGCCAGGCCGGCGGTGATGCCGATCGACGCGTGGCGCGAGGGCGACACCTTCGTCGTGGAGCTCGACCTCCCCGGCGTGGACCCCTCGAGCATCGACCTCGACGTCGAGCGCAACGTGCTCACCGTGCGGGCCGAGCGCTCCGCCCCGGCCACCGACACCGAGCTGATCGCGGCAGAGCGGCCCCGCGGCGTCTTCAGCCGCCAGCTCTTCCTCGGCGACACCCTCGACACCGACGCGATCTCCGCCCACTACGACCACGGCGTCCTGCGCCTCGAGGTCCCGGTCGCCGAGCGGGCCAAGCCGCGCAAGATCGAGATCGCCCACGACGGCGGACGGCAGGCGATCTCGGCCTGACCGGAGCCGGCGTCCCGCGGAGCACGAGGTGAAGGGAGTGAGGTCGGATGAGTGGGGTGGGCGACGTCGTGCGGGTCGGCGCCGACGTGGACGCGTCGGTGTCCGCCCTCGCGGAGGTCGTCTCCGCCCTCGGCCGCCCCGTGGGCAGCGAGGAGCCGCCGGCCCTGCAGCGGCTCCTCGCCCGCGGTGCGCCGGCGGTGATGGGGGCACGCTGGGCCTGGGTCACCCTCGCGCGTCGGGGCCGGTCCGGCACCGTCGCCTCGACGGGTGGGACGGCCGAGTCCGTCGCCGCGGCCCTGGACCGGACCGGGCGGGGCCCCGTCGTGGACGCCCTCACCCACGGCGTCGTCGTGGCCTCACCGGAGGTGTCGGACGACGAGCGGTGGGGCCGGCTCGGCCGGCGCCTGCGCGAGGAGTTCGGGGTGCGCAGCGTGGTGTCGTACCCCCTGCAGCTCGAGGAGGAGGACCGCCGTGCGGCGCTGACCTTCGGCGCGGACCGCGCCGACGCCTTCGGCCGTCACCACGTGGACTGCGGCCGGGTCCTCGCCAGCCACGCGGCACTCCTCGTCGCGGCCGAGGTCGCGAACGCCACGTCGCTCCAGCTGCTCCGGGCGCTCGAGACCAACCGCGAGATCGGTGTCGCGGTGGGCGTGCTCATGACGCGCCACGGGCTGACCCGCGACCGGGCGTTCGCCGTGCTGCGGACCACGAGCCAGAACACCAACCGCAAGCTGGCCGACATCGCGTCCGACGTGGCCGACACGGGGGACCTGCCGCCGGGCCTGCCCGACACCGCGTGAGCGACCCCGGCTGACCGCGTCGGCGTGACCACATCGAACGGCCCCTCCCCGCACCGCAGGGAGGGGCCGTTCGGTCATCCGTGGGTCAGAGCGTGGAGCCCGTGCCCTCGGTGCGTGCCGGGTAGGGAGCGGTGCCGCTCGTCGTGGCGCCGGCCGTGGTGGCGTGCGCGGACCCGTTGCCCCGGACGTCGGCATCGGCGCGCGCGGCCTCGGCCTTGGCGCGGTCCTTGCCGGTGCTGATGTCGTCGCGCACCCGGTCGGCCTGCTGGCGACCCTTGGAGTAGGCCTCCTCGAGCATCCGCTGGGCCACGCCGCGGCCGCCGAGCCCGAAAGCCAGCGCGAGGCCGAGGGCGAGCGCACCCATGGTGGCGGCGAAGGCGATCCGCACGATCTCCGGAGCGATCTGGAGCTGCTCGAGGATCATGAAGAACGCGATGACCATGACGAGGGCGGGGACGACCCCGGCCGCGACCTTGCCGGTGGGGGTGTCGCCCATGACGCGGGTGATCGCCGCGGCGACGGCGCCCGAGACGAGCGCGGCGACGACGAAGATGACGATCGCCACGATGACGTTGGGCAGGTAGGCGAGGACCTGGTTCATGAAGGTCGTGACCGCAGGGATCTCCAGGGCGCCGATGGCGGCAAGGAGGAAGAACACGAAGACGAGCCAGAACACGAGGCGGGCGATGCCGTTCGCGGGGCTGGCGCCGGGAAGGAAGCGGTCGACGTAGTCGTGGGCGCGCGACTCGTGGAGGTGGCGGTCGATGCCCACCTTCTCCAGGAGCTTGCGCACGACGCCGGAGACCACCTTGGCGACGACCCACCCGACGAGCAGGAGGAGGAGGAAGCCGAGGAGGTTGGGCAGGAAGCCCAGGATGCCGTCGGTCGTCCGTTGGAAGCTCTCGCCGATGTCCATGATCACATCCGTTCGTAGGAAGCAGTTCTGGGACCTGTTACCCCTGACCCGTGGGGGGAAACGCGCTGGTCCGTGGTCGTTCTCAGGCGGCGTCGGCCGTTTGGGTCCGGGAGTCCGGGGTACCCCCGCAGGTGAGACCCGACCCTGACCTGGAGGACGCGTGACAGCTGCGACACGACCGAGCGGGGCGCTCGTCATCGGCGCGTCGAGCGGCATCGGCCGCGCCACGGCGCTGCGGCTCGCCGAGCTCGGCGTCCCCGTCGTGCTGGCGTCGCGCTCGGCGAGCGCGCTCGAGGTCGTGGCGGACGAGTGCCGTCTTCACGGGGTGACGGCCTCGGTCGTGGTGCTCGACGTCCGCGACCGGGAGGCCGTCGACGCCGCGGTCTCCGCCGCGGCCGACGACTTCGGCCGCGACCTCGCGGTGGTCCATGCCGCGGCGGTCGTCGCGTACGGGCTCTTCGAGGAGGTCCCCGCCGACCTCATGACGTCGGTGCTCGACACCAACGTGCTCGGGACGGTGTCGGTCACCCGGTCGGCGCTGTCCGCGTTCCGCCGCACCGGCGGTGGGCACCTCGTCGTCATCGGCTCGCTCCTCGGTGAGATCGCCGTGCCCTACATGAGTGCCTACGTGCTCTCGAAGTGGGCGGTCCACGGGCTCGTGCGCTCCGTGCAGATCGAGACCCGCGACCGCGAGGGCGTCGAGGTCTCGCTCGTCGCGCCCGGGGGGATCGACACCCCGGTCTACCGGCGGGCGGCGAGCGTCCTGGGCCGGCACGGCAAGCCCCCGCCGCCGGTCGCGACGGCCGAGGACGTCGCCGACGCGGTCGTCCGGGTCCTGGCCCGGCCGCGACGGCTGCGCCACGTCGTCGTCACGAACCCGGTGGTCGTCGCCGGGTTCCGGATGGCCCCCGGGGTCTACGACCGGCTCGTCACCCCCCTGATGCGCACCTTCGGGCTCGCCGAGTGGACCGGCCTGCCCGCGAACCCCGGCAACGTCCTCGAGCCGCGTCACGGCCCCCCAGGTACCGACGCCCCCGACCCCGCCCCCGAGGAGCCCACGATGACCGACGACACGACCCGCCACCTCCCTCGCGTCTCCCGGTCGGTGGCCGCGCCGGCCCAGGCCGTGTGGGACGTCCTGGCCGACGGGTGGCAGTACGCCACGTGGGTCGTGGGCGCCTCACGCGTCCGCGCGGTCGAGGAGGGCTGGCCCGCCCCCGGGACGAGGCTGCACCACAGCGTCGGCGTCTGGCCGGCGCTCCTGTCGGACTCGACGTCGTCGCAGGAGGCGCGCGAGCCCGCCCACCTCGTCCTCACGGCGCGAGGGTGGCCGCTCGGCGAGGCGCGCGTCGAGATCGAGGTCGTCCCCGACGGACCGCAGTCGTGCACGGTCTCGATCGCGGAGGACGCGTCGAGCGGCCCCGGTCTGCTCGTCCCGCTCCCGGTCCGGCAGGCGATGATCCTGCCCCGCAACCGTGAGGCGCTGCGCCGGCTGGGCCTGATCGCCGAGGGCCGTCACCGCCAGGAGCTCACCGGTCCCTGAGGACGCGGTCCCACGCCGTGCGCACGAACGCCCGGCGAACCGGCCCGAGGGGTCGCCGCTGCCGGACGGCCGCCACCGCGGCGTTCCACCCGCACGCCCCGTGCACCCCGCCGCCGGGATGGGCCGAGGCGCCCGCGAGGAACAGGCCGGGGACCGGTGTCTCGGGGCGCCCCAGCCCCCGGGTCGGCCGGAGGACGAGCTGCTGGTGCAGGGCGGCGGTCCCGGCGTTGAGGGCGCCGCGGCTGAGGCTGGCGTCGGCGTCCTCCAGGGACGCGGGGGACTGCACGTAGCGGCCCCGCACGGTGGCGAGGAAGCCGGGGGCGACGCCCTCGACGCACTGCTCCATGCGCTCGACCTGCCGACCGACCGCGGCCTCGTCGTGGGCGAGGGCGCGGGGGAGGTGGGTGTAGGCCCACGCCGACTCCGTGCCCTCGGGGGAGCGGGTCGGGTCGGTGGTCGTCATCTGGCCGAGGAGGATGAAGGGGTCGCGCGGCATCCGACCGACCGACAGGTCCGCGGCGACGTCGACGAGGCCGTCGTGGTCGGTCCCGAGGTGGACCGTGCCGGCAGCACGGACCGTGGGAGCCGACCAGGGGATCGGGGCGTCGAGCGCCCAGTTGAGCTTGAGGGTCGCGTCGTCCCACTCGAAGTTCTCGACGTCGCGGACGAGACGTGCCGGCAGGTGCTCGCGGCCGACGAGGCTGCCGTACAGCGCCGTCGCGGGGACGTCGGCGAGGACGCCGTACCGCGCCCGTACGGACGTGCCGTCGGCAAGCCGGACCCCGACCGCGCGTCCGCCCGAGACGTCGACGGAGGTGACGGGGACGCCGCAGCGCACCTGGACCCCGAGGCTCTCGGCCCGCCGACGCAGCGCCCCCGCGAGCGAGCCGGACCCTCCCTCGGGCACCGGGAAGCCGACGTCCTGCCCGAGCATGACGAGCAGCCACCCGAACAGCGCGCTGCCGGCGCTGTCGGGTGACATGTCGGTGTGCATCGCGTTGCCGGACAACAGGACCCGAGCCTCCTCACCCGAGAACTCCTCCTCGGCGAGGCGACGGACCGACAGCAGGCCCAGCCGGGCGAAGTCGAGGCCACCTGCGACACCGAGGCGTCGGGCCATCCGCGCTCCGGCCCGGACCGGGGGGAACGGGGTGAAGAGGGCGTCGAGGAGCGGGTCCCTGATCCGGTCCCAGCCCGCGACCATCCGCAACCACGCCTCGCCGTCGCCCGCGGCAGCCTCCTCGAGCCCGGCTGCGGTGTCGTCGGCGCGGCCGCGGAGCACGGCGCCCCGGCCGTCGGGGAACGCGTGGGCCATGACGTCGGGGGCGCGCCGCCAGGTGAGGCCGTGCGACTCGAGCCCGAGGTCGCGGATGACGGGCGACGCGGCGGCCAGGGGGTAGAAGGCGCTGAAGAGGTCGGACACGAACCCGGGGGCCGTGACCTCGGCACTGCGGACCGCCCCGCCGACCTCGTCCTGCGCCTCGACGAGGACCACGTCCCAGCCGGCGTCGCCGAGGGCGTTCGCGGCGACGAGGCCGTTCGGCCCGGCGCCGACGACGACGGCGTCGCACTCTGTCGCCACGGCATCCTCCTCGAGCGGGACCGCCCGGACGGGCTGGTGTCGACACCAGTCCTACCCCACCCGGCCCGCGGCACGCGCGTTTGCCCCCGGGACCCCCGGGTACCCCTCTGGAGACGCCGTCGGCCCCCGCCGTACGGCCACCCAACGGAAGGACCCCTCATGTCCCAGGACGCGATCGTCATGCTCAAGGAGGACCACAAGGAGGTCCGAGGGCTGTTCCGCGAGTTCCAGAAGGCCTCCACGACGCCGGCGCGCAAGGAGGCCATCGTCCGCAAGGTCATCGAGCTGCTCACCGTGCACACGCACCTCGAGAACGAGGTCATGTACCCGCGCGTGCGCGCCCTCCTGCCCGAGCTCGAGGACGACGTGCTCGAGTCGTACGAGGAGCACCACGTCGCCGACGTCCTCGTCATGGAGCTGGCCGCGATGGACCGCACCGACGAGCGGTTCGTCGCCAAGGCGACCGTCCTCATCGAGAACGTCACGCACCACATCGAGGAGGAGGAGCAGGACTGGTTCCCGAAGGTGCGCGAGGGCCTGACCCGCACCCAGCTGCGCGAGATCGGCGACGAGCTGGCGGCGGCCCGGGCCACCGCCCCGAGGAGCCCGGCGCAGCCGAGCGCCCTGAAGAAGACGATCGACGCCGTCATCGCCTGACGCGACGGCCCGCCCGGAGGTCGGCCGTCAGCGCCTGCTGACCGGCCCGACCCTCGCCAGGAGGCGCTCGATGCCCGCCACGACCGCCCCCGGGTGGGTGAGCGGCACCATGTGCGCGCCGGCGGGGACCGAGGTCACCTCGCCGGCACCGAGGCCGGCCAGCCGGGTGCACCAGTCCTGCCGGGCGATCCGGTCGTGCTCCCCCCGGACGACGTGCACCGGGACCGGGACGGCCGCGAGGCCCACGTGCGTGCGGTACCGCCGCATCTGGTTCATGCCGCGCAGCATGGAGCCGGCTCCCGTGGAGCGGTACTGGGGCAGCACGGAGGGGACCTCCGACGGGCGCTCGCGCGGGGCCGTCGCGAGCCAGCCGGCGAGCATCCGCGGCCAGGTGCGCGCGCGGGGGTCGGTCACCGGTCCGACGAGGACCACCCCGAGCACGTGGGGCGACCGGGCGGCGGCCTCGACGACGACCGGGCAGCCCGCGGAGTGGCCCACGAGGACGACGTCGCGCCCGCGCGGCAGGGCCTGGAGCAGGCGGTCCGCCTGCTGCTCCACGTGGAGGTCGCAGCCGCGCGGCGCACGACGGCCCATCGAGGGCAGCGTCACGACCTCGACCCTCGTGGTCAGCGCGGCGCGCACGAGGTGCCACGAGCGCGCGTCGAGCCCCAGGCCCGGGACGAGGACGACCACCGGGTGGTCGTCCTCGTCCGAGCGCCGACCCGGGCGGTCGGCCCCGTCCGTCACGGGGCGGTGCTGGTGGCGTCACCCGGCGAGAGGACCACCTTGACCATGCCGTCCTCCTTGGCCTGGAAGGTCGCGTAGGCCTCGGGGGCCGCCGCGAGCGGGAGACGGTGCGTGGCGAAGTCGTCGACACCCAGGGGGTCGTCGTCGGTCAGCAGCGGGAGGATGTCGGGCACCCAGCGCTTGACGTTGGCCTGGCCCATCCGGACCTGGACCTGCTTGTCGAACATCGTCATCATCGGCAGCGGGGTCGCCATGCCGCCGTAGACGCCGCTCAGCGAGATCGTCCCGCCGCGCCGCACCGCGTCGATGGCCGCGCTCAGGGCGGCGAGCCGGTCGATCCCCACCGTCGTCATCAGCTTCTTGCCGAGCGCGTCCGGGAGGGCGGTGACGAGCTTCTGGCTCGCCTCGATGACCGGGGACCCGTGCGCCTCCATCCCGACGGCGTCGACGACCGCGTCGGCGCCACGCCCGCCCGTGAGGTCGCGGACGGCGTCGCCGACCTCGCCGTCGAGGTCGCGCAGGTCGATCGTCGTCACCCCGCGGGACCGGGCGCGGGCCAGCCGCGCGTCGACCCGGTCGACGCCGATGACCTGCCGGACGCCCCGGTGGAGCGCGATCCGGCACGCCATGTCGCCGATGGGGCCCAGCCCCAGGACGAGGAGCGTCCCGGACGGCTCGGGGTCGGCGTAGGCCACGGCCTGCCAGGCGGTCGGGAGGACGTCGGAGAGGTAGACGAAGCGATCGTCCGCGGGACCGTCCGGCACCTTGACGTGGGTGTACTGGGCCTGCGGCACCCGCAGGTACTCGGCCTGCCCGCCCGCGAGGGAGCCGTAGAGCTCGGAGTACCCGAAGAGCGTCGCGCCCTTGCCCTGGTCGCGGACCTGGGTGGTCTCGCACTGGCTCTGCAGCCCGTGCTCGCACATCCAGCAGGTGCCGCAGCAGACCTGGAAGGGGATGACGACGCGGTCGCCGGGCGCGATCGCGGTCACGTCGGCGCCGACCTCCTCGACGACGCCCATGGCCTCGTGACCGAGGACGTCGCCCGGGTTCATGAACGCGCCGAGGACCTCGTACAGGTGCAGGTCGGACCCGCAGATGTTCGTGCTCGTCACCCGGATGACGGCGTCGCCCGGGTCCTGGATCGTCGGGTCCGGGACGTCCTCGACGCGGACGTCTCGCTTGCCGTGCCACACCACTGCGCGCATCGCAGCCTCCTCGGGATCGGTCCTCGACCCCTACCCCCGTCGCCCCGGCCCACACCTCCACCGGTCGTGGCGGGGGCCGCGCCCTCACGCGCCCACGAGGAGACCGACGGCGAGGCAGGTCATCACCACGGCGATGCCGCCGTCGAGGACCCGCCAGGCGGACGCCCGGGCGAAGACGGGCGCCAGGGCGCGGGCTGCCACGCCGAGCGCCGAGAACCACACGGTGCTGCCCACGACGGCGCCGGCCGCGAACGCCCACGCGGTCTCGCCGTGGGAGGAGCCGATCGACCCGAGGAGGACGAAGGTGTCGAGGTACACGTGCGGGTTCAGCCAGGTCAGGGCCACGGTGGTGCCCATGACCGCAGCCAGCCGGCCCGTCCCCGGCCCCGGGGCCGACGGCACGTCGACGTGCAGGCCCTCGGTGTCCGCCGACGGCCGGCGCAGGGCCCGCCGGGCCGCGAGGAAGGCGTACCCGGCGAGGAAGAGCGCGCCGCCCCAGCGGGCCGCCGTGACGAGCGACGGCGCCGCCGAGAAGAGGGCGCCGGCGCCCGCGACCCCTGCGGCGATGAGGACCGCGTCGGACGCGATGCAGACGAGCACGACGGCCAGCACGTGCTCGCGCCGGATGCCCTGGCGCAGGACGAAGGCGTTCTGCGCCCCGATCGCGACGATGAGACCGAGGCCGAGGCCCAGGCCCGCGAGGGCGGAGGAGAGGAGCCGAGCGGTGGTCACGCGTCGACGGTAGGGTGGCGCCCGTCCTCAATCCAGTTCAGGATTCTGATGCACCATCAACCAGATTGATGATGATGATCCCCTCCCACCTCCTCGAGACGTTGGACGCCGTCGTCCGCGACGGCACGTTCGACGCGGCCGCCCTGTCCCTCCACGTGACGCCGAGCGCGGTCAGCCAGCGCGTCAAGTCACTGGAGCAGCAGGTCGGCCGGGTCCTCGTGGTGCGGTCCAAGCCCGTCCGTCCCACCGAGGCCGGCGAAGCGCTCCTGAGGCTCGGCCAGCAGGTCACGCTCCTGCAGACCGAGACCCTCCGCCAGCTGGGGGCCGACACGGACGGCGGGGGGACGACGACGGTCCCCATCGCGGTCAACGCCGACTCCCTCGCGACCTGGATCCTCCCGCCCCTCGCGAGGGTCGCGGCGCGCGAGGCGGTCGTCTTCGACCTCGTGCGCGACGACCAGGACCACACCGCCGGCCTGCTGGCGTCCGGGGCGGTCGTGGCCGCGGTCACCGGCGACGCCGTCCCGGTCCCGGGCTGCACCTCGACCCCGCTGGGCCGGATGCGGTTCCGCGCCTGCGCCACCCCGGCCTTCGTGGCACGGTGGTTCCCGGACGGACCGACGGCGGCGGCCCTCGACCGGGCACCGCGCATCGACTACGACCGCAAGGACACGCTGCAGGCCCGGTTCGCGCGGCGCCTCGCGCGGCGGCCGGTGGAGTCCCCCCGGCACCACGTGCCCGCGTCGGCGGACTTCGCGGTCGCCACCCGGCTCGGCCTCGGCTGGGCGATGCTGCCTGCCGAACACTCCGCGGCCGCGCTGGCGGCGGGCGAGCTGCTCGACCTGGCGCCCGGGCGCCACCTCGACGTCCCCTTGCACTGGCAGCAGTGGAACCTGCGGTCCGGCCTCATCGACACCGTGGCGGACGAGGTGCGCGCGGAGGCCCGGCGCGTCCTCAGGTGAGGACGCGCGAGACCGTCGGCGTCAGAGCTTGGTCATCTTGCGGAACGGCGTGGTGATGCGCACCGTCCCGCTGCCGAAGTCGACGGTCGCCCCACCGTCGTCGATGCCCACGACCCGGCCCAACCCGTACGAGTCGTGGCAGACGCGGTCGTCGACCGCGAACTCCTCGATCGTCGGCTCGGGCTCGGTCTTGAAGGGGCTGTTCGCGTGACGGGGGCGCGGGTTCCCGGATGAGGTTGCCATTGACACCAGTATGCGCCCCCGAGCGGCGGTTGCGGGCCCCGTCCGGTGTGGCGGGTGCGGGGCGGGTCGTGGACCAGGGCCGATGACGCCGCGTGCCGACGGCGGCGACCCCGCCCCCCGACGGCGGCGACCCCGCCTCCCGAGGGGAGGCGGGGCCGCCGGGGCCGACGGTCGTCAGTCGGCGATCTGGAGCGACTTGACCTCGTCGCGAGCGGCCACGACCGCGGCGTGCTGGCGGACCAGGACCTCGCGGAAGCCGGTGCTGAGGTCCTGCTCGAGGCCCTTCTCGTACTCGGAGACGGCGTGGTCCTCACCGGTGACCGCGGCGCCGAGGACGCTGCCCGCGTCGTCGCCGGTCAGGGCGTCCTTGAGGGAGATCCAGCCGCGGTGCAGGGCGGCGGCGGCCGAACCGCTGGCGTCGACGTCGTCGCCGTACTCGTGGCCGAGCGCGACGATCTCGCGGCGGAACCCGGCGCGCTGCTCGGCCAGGCGCTGCAGCGTCGTGGCCCACTGCGGCCGGTCGCCGTCCTGCAGCTTCTCCGCGGCGGCGGTGAAGCCTCGCTCGCCGTCCTTCAACGTCTCGACGATGTCCTTGGCGACCTTCGCGTCGTCCGACATGGGTGCTCCTCTGGATCGGGTACTGGAGTCGGTGTCCTACCCACGAGGAGGGCACGCAACCGTCCCCGGCCCGTGAGAAGGCCGGTCACCACCATCGAGCGGGGTGACCCGACGCTCCTATGCTCGGGTGATGGCGTGGCTGCACACCGTGATCGACCTCCCGTCGCACGCAGCGCCCCGGGCCACCCGCTTCTGGAGGGATGCCCTGGGGTGGCCACTCGGCGCGCCCTGGCAGGGACAGCCGGAGCGGCGCAGCCTCAACCCACCGGGAGCGGACCCGTACATCCACCTCCAGGAGGTCTTCGGCCCGGCGCGGGTCCACTTCGACGTCGAGTCCAGCCATCTGCCGACGACCGTCGCCGCGGCCCTGGCCGCCGGTGCCGACACCGTCGCCTTCTCCGAGCACTGGGTGGCCCTGCGCTCGCCGGGCGGGCTGCCCTTCTCGGTGGTCCCGGCCCACCCGCGCAGGGCGCCGGCCACCGTGCACTGGCCGAGCGGGTACCGCTCGAGGCTCGTCGAGGTGTGCGTCGACGCTCCGAGGGCGCGCCACGAGCGCGAGGTGGCCTTCTGGCGCCGCCTGCTCACCGGCCGCTGGGTGGAGTCCTCGGCCGACGGCTTCGCGGGGATCTGGCACGACGACGAGGGCTCACCCGTCCAGCTGCTGTTCCAGCGCCTCGACGAGCCCGACGGGCCGGTGCGGTGCCACCTCGACCTCGCGACCAACGACCAGCGCGCCGAGGTGCGTCGGCTGCTCACCCTCGGCGCCGAGGACGTCGGACCCGGGCCGGGCGGGTGGCACATGCTGCGGGACCCCGCAGGCCTGACCTTCTGGGTCTCCGAGATCGAGCCGCAGCAGGCGTCCCGGCACGACGCGGGCTGACGCGTCCCACACCGGGTGCGCGGCCGACGCGCCCCGCCCGGTCGGTCGACCGGGCGGGACCCGTCGTCAGGCGGTGAGGCTCCGGTCCCACTTCCGGGGGCCGGCGAGGCGGGCCACGAAGGCCTTGCCCTCGGCGGCCGTCCCGACCGGCAGGCAGGCGTCGTCGAGCTTCCCGTCGAGGCCGGCGGCCGCGACGAGGGCGTCGGTGTCGCCGGCGAGGCCGATGACCTTGAAGTGCGTGAAGGCGTCGGTGAGGAAGTCGCGCGCCGCCGGCTCGTCCGCGAGGGCTGACCCGCCGTCCGGTCCGGTGACGACCGCCACGGCGTCGAAGAGCACCGAGGGCGCGCCGGCCACGGCGTGGTCGGCCTCGAGGGTCGAGCCGTCGGACAGCGTCGCGCCGCCGACAGCGACCGCGATGACGTCGACCGTCCCGCCGGCCTTCTCGACGCCCTTGGTCAGCCGGCTGACGGCGGCCGCGGTCGCCCCGTCGCCGACGAGGACGCCGAGCTTGCGGCCCTCGAAGGTCTCCTTGGCGTTGGCGAGGATGCTCAGCGCCGCCGAGGGCTCGGTCTCGACGAGGGGTGCGGCTGCCGGGGAGGGGTCCGGCAGGCGCATCCGCAGCCCGTCGGCGATGCGCGTCGCCAGCGTCTCGTCGACGTTGCGCAGGTTGGCCACCATCCGCTGTCGGATCGCGAGGACGTCGCACTTGCCGAGCTCGAAGACGTAGGCGTCGACGATGTGGTCCTGCTCCACGTCGGTCTGGCTGATCCAGAACTGCCGGGCCTGGCTGTAGTGGTCGGCGAAGGACTCGCTGCGGACCCGACGGGTGACGCCCTCCACGGGGGCCGGGAAGGGGACGTGCCCCTCGGGACCGACCTCGCGAGGACCACGGTCGGCGCCGGTGAACGAGTTGGGCTCGTAGGCCGCCCGACCCGGCTGCGTCGACGTCTGCATGTGGCCGTCGCGCTGGAAGTGCGCGACCGGGCAGCGCGGGGCGTTGACGGGCAGCTGGCTGAAGTTCGTGCTGCCGAGGCGCTTGAGCTGGGTGTCGAGGTAGGAGAAGTTCCGCCCCTGCAGGAGGGGGTCGTTGCTGAAGTCGATGCCCGGCGGCACGTTCTGCGTCATGAACGCGACCTGCTCGATCTCGGCGAACACGTTGTCCACCACCCGGTTCAGGGTCATCATCCCCACGGGGCGCACGGGCACGAGCTCCTCGGGGATGATCTTCGTGGCATCGAGGACGTCGAAGTCGAACTCGTCGGCGAAGGCGTCGTCGAAGACCTGGACCCCGAGCTCCCACTGCGGGAAGTCCCCCGCCGTGATGGCGTCGAAGAGGTCGCGGCGGTGGAAGTCCGGGTCGGCCCCGTTGATCTTCACGGCCTCGTTCCAGACGACCGACTGCATGCCGAGGACCGGGGTCCAGTGGAACTTCACGAAGGTGCTCGCACCGGCGGCGTCGAGGAAGCGGAAGGTGTGGACCCCGAAGCCCTGCATCATCCGGAACGAGCGGGGGATCGCGCGGTCGGACATCTGCCACAGCGTCATGTGGGTGGACTCCGGCATGAGCGAGGCGAAGTCCCAGAAGGTGTCGTGCGCCGACTGCGCCTGCGGGAAGCCGCGGTCCGGCTCCTCCTTCACCGAGTGGACCAGGTCCGGGAACTTCACGGCGTCCTGGATGAAGAAGACGGGGATGTTGTTGCCCACGAGGTCCCAGTTGCCCTCGTCGGTGTAGAACTTCGTCGCGAACCCCCGGACGTCGCGGGCGAGGTCGAACGAGCCGAGATTGCCTGCGACGGTGGAGAACCGGACGAACGTCTCGGTCTTCTTGCCGGCCGTCGCGAACACGCTGGCCCTGGTGAGGTCGCTCAGCGACTCGTAGTTCTCGAAGACGCCGTGGGCGCCGTAGCCGCGGGCGTGCACGACGCGCTCGGGGATGCGCTCGTGGTCGAAGTGGAAGATCTTCTCGCGCAGCACGTGGTCGGACAGCAGCGTCGGGCCGCGGTCGCCGGCGCGCAGCGAGTTGTTGTCGTCCTCGACCGGGTGGCCGTGGGCGGTCGTCAGCGCCGGGCTGTCGACACCGGCCAGCTGGTGCAGCTCCCCACCGGTCCCGAGGTGCTCGCGGTCCTTCGCGGCGGAGGCCGTGGTCGCCTTCGCCCTCGGCTTCGCCGTCGTCGTCTTCTTGGTCGCCATCAGGTCTCTCCTCGGTCGGTGGGGCCGCGCGAGTGGCCGCCGCGGCGCCCGGCTGTTTGAACCCCGTGACGACCACTCCACCGGTAGTCGTGCCCGATGTCGGCGCGGGGAAACGCGACGGGCCCGACCAATGTCGGTCGGGCCCGGGTCCGGGCGGGTGGCGCGGCGTCCCGGCGGTGGCCGGGACGCCGCGTGCTCACGCGGCCGGCTGGCGGGGGCGGGAGGTCTGGCGGTCGTCGAGGTCGGCGACGACGAGCTCGCGTCGCAGCTCGTCGAGCACCTTGCCGAGGATCCGCGACACCTGCATCTGGCTGACGCCGATCTCGGCCCCGATCTCGGACTGGGTCAGGTCCGAGACGTAGCGCAGCTGCACGACGCGCCGCTGCCGCTCGGACAGGTGGCTCAGGGCGTGGAGCAGGGCGCTCCTCGTCGCGACGAGGTCGGCGACGTCGGCGCCGTCGGACAGGGTCGCGCCCAGGGTGGTCCCGGTCTCCGTGGGGACGTCGAGCGACACGGCGTGGAAGCCCTCGGCCGAGAGCCGGGCGAGCTGCACGTCCTCCCTCGTCGTGCCGAGCGAGCTCGCGACGTCGGCGGTGGTGGGCTCGCGGTGCTCGAGGTGCCGGAACAGCTCCTCCTCCGCGCGCATGCTCGAGCGGAGCTCCTGGATGCGGCGGGGCGGACGCACGGCCCAGCCGCGGTCGCGGAACCAGCGCTTGACCTCGCCGGAGATCGTCGGCAGGGCGAAGGCGCAGAAGCCGGCGTCGTCGCGGGGCTGGTAGCGGTTGACCGCCTTGACGAGGGCGGCGCGCGCCACCTGGATGAGGTCGTCGGTCTCGATGCCGCGGTTGCGGTACCGCAGGGCGACCCGGTCGGCGAGGGGGATGGCCTCGACCATGAGCTGGTGGCGCAGCCGCTGCCGCTCGGCCTCGGACGCCGTGCCCTCGGCCTGCTCGGCCATGTGCCGTGCCGCGACGTCGAGGCGGTCTGTCAGGTTCTGGAAGTGCGGGGTGATCTGAGCCGGGTGGGGTGCCACGACTTCGTTCCTCTCGAAGTGTGGCGCTTGGTCGGACCACAACCGACGATCAACGTCGGTTCCTCGACCGTAGCGACTTCGAGGGGCAGAAAGGGCCGGGCGCCCGCTCGGGTTCCCCGTGGTGAGGGTTGGGGTGGGAGAGGCGTCCGCGCAGGTCATCAGGGACGAGCGCGGAGAGGTCGACCACCTGTCCCGGCGTTTGCCCGGCCCCGTCCCGGGTATCTCCGCGGTGTCCCGGACGACGCGCCATGACCTGGCGGTGGCCTCGGGACCCTGCAGGGAAGGAGGTCCCCGGTGCCCGTCATCGCGTCGATCCCGTCGGACCACGTCTACGTCCGCCACCTCGAGCCGCTGGGCGGCGGAGGTCGCGTGTCGCGCCTCGCCGACCCGCTGACGGCCGGCCGGCACGAGGCCGCACCGTGGTGGCCCCCGGTGATGCTCCGGCCGGACTGGGTCCGCGAGCACGCCGACGAGTTCGACGTCATGCACGTCCACTTCGGGTTCGACGGTGAGTCCCCGGAGAGCCTCCAGGGCCTCGTCGACGCCCTCCGCGAGCGGGACCGTCCCCTCGTCGTGACCGTCCACGACCTCCGCAACCCGCACCACGACGAGCCCGAGCTGCACGACGCCCAGCTCGGCGTCCTCGTCGCCGGGGCCGACGCCGTCGTGACGCTGACGCCCGGTGCGGCCGCCGAGGTGGCCCGGCGTCACGGCCGCGACGCCACCGTGCTGCCGCACCCCCACGTCGTCGACGAACCGATCCTGTCGCGCCCACGGACACCCCACGAGGGCTTCGTCGTGGGCATCCACGTCAAGAGCCTGCGCGCCGGGATGGAGCCGGCCCCCGTCATCGAGGAGGCCGTGGCCGCGCTGCCGTCGATGCCCGGGACCACGCTTCGGGTCGACGCCCACACCGACGTCATGACCCCGGGCTCCGACCGGTACGCGCGTCCCCTGGCGACGCGGCTGACCGCGCTCGCCGAGACGGGCGCCATCGACCTGCGGGTCCACGACTTCTTCAGCGACGACGAGCTGTGGGAGTACCTCGGCTCGCTCGACGTCTCGGTCCTGCCGTACCGCTTCGGCACGCACTCGGGCTGGCTCGAGGCGTGCCACGACCTCGGGACGACCGTGCTCGCGCCCGACTGCGGGTACTACGCCGAGCAGCGCCCCTGCCTCGTCTACGCCGCCCCGGGCAGCGGGGAGCCCGCCCCGGGGACCGCGTCGCTGGGCGAGGCGCTGCTGCGCGCCCACCGGGAACGACCGCAGTGGCGGGCGGACCCGGCGGAGCGGCGGGCCGAGCGGCGCGCCCTCGCCCGCGCCCACGAGGAGCTCTACGCCGCCGTGCTGGAACGGAGGCCGGTGTGCACGTCGTCCTGATCGCCGCGGCGCGCTTCCCGCTCGCCGAGCCCTTCGCCGGTGGCCTCGAGTCCCTGACCTGGCACCTGTGCCGCGGCCTGCGCGCGCGGGGCGTGGCCGTGACCGTGTTCGCCGGCCACGGCAGCGACCCCGCGCTCGGCGCGAGGGAGCTGACCACCAGGCCCCTCGCCCTGAGCAGCGCGGCCCGCCAGGACGTCTCGATGGCGCCCGAGGCCTGGCTGGCCGAGCACCACGCCTACCTCCAGCTGATGCTCGAGCTGCAGGCCCGCGACGACGTCGACGTCATCCACAACAACAGCCTCCACCACCTGCCGGTCGCCATGGCCGGGGCGGCGACGGCCCCGATGGTCACCACCCTCCACACGCCCCCCACGCCGTGGCTGGAGCCGGCCGTCTCGATCGCCGACGACCCCCGGAGCCGCTACGTCGCGGTGAGCCAGCACACCCGCCGGGCGTGGTCCCACGTCGCCGACGCCGAGGTCGTGCTCAACGGCGTCGACGTGGAGCGCTGGAGCGAGGGCCCCGGCGGTGACGCCCTCGCCTGGGTCGGCCGCCTCGTCCCCGAGAAGGCGCCGCACCTCGCCATCGACATCGCGCGCGCCGCCGGTCGTCGCGTCCGGCTCGCCGGACCCGTGGGGGACCGGGAGTACGTCGAGACCATGGTCCTGCCGCGGCTGGGACCCGATGCCGAGTACGTGGGCCACCTCGACACGAGCGGACTCCGCTCGCTCGTCGGCCACAGCGCCGCGACGCTCGTGACGCCCGTGTGGGACGAGCCCTACGGGCTGGTCGCCGCCGAGTCCCTCGCCTGCGGCACCCCGGTCGTGGCCTTCGACCGGGGCGGGCTGCCCGAGGTCCTCACGGAGCAGGTGGGTCGCGTCGTCGCCGCGGACGACGTCGCGGCAGCGGGGGCCGCGGTCGACGAGGCCGTGCGCCTGTCGCGGGCGTCCTGCCGCCGGCACGCGGTCCGGACGTGCTCGGTCGAGCGGATGGTCGAGGAGTACCTGCGCGTCTACGGGTCGATGAGCACCCTGCGGGGCGCCGCGTGATCGGGTACTACGTCCACCACCACGGCCGGGGGCACCTCACCCGGATGCTCGCCGTCGCCGCGCACCTGCGCGAGGAGCTGGTGGGGCTCAGCTCGCTGCCCGCCCCCGACGGCTGGGCCGGACGCTGGGTCGAGCTCGGGCCCGACGACGACCCCGCGGTGGCCGACGAGGACGACGCCGACGTGCGGGCCGGTGGGGTCCTGCACTGGGCTCCCCGGCACCACCCCGGCCTCGGCGACCGGATGGCGGCGCTCGCGTCCTGGGTGGCGCGGGAGCGGCCCGCTCTCGTCGTCGTGGACGTGTCGGTCGAGGTCGCCCTCCTCCTGCGCCTGTGCGGCGTCCCCGTCGTCGTCACGGCGATGCCCGGTGACCGGACCGACCGCCCCCACCGCGCCGCCCACGACCTCGCCGACGCCCTGCTGGCCCCGTGGCCCGCGGAGGCGCACTCGCGGTCGTGGCCCGAGTCGTGGACGCGCAAGGTGTGGCCCGTCGGCGGGATCTCCCGGTTCGACGGACTGCCGCGTCCGACCCGCGTGGGGACCGCCCACGACGCGTCCCGCGTCCTCCTGCTCTGGGGCGCCGGCGGTCGCGACGTCGACGACGCCGCGGTGCGCGCGGCGCAGGAGGCCACACCGGGGTGGCGGTGGACCGAACGCAGTCCCGACGCCCCTTCTCCCGACCTGTGGCTCGAGCTGTGCACGGCCGACGTCGTCGTCACGCACGCCGGGCAGAACGCCGTCGCCGACGTCGCGGCGGCTCGCGCGCCTGCCGTGGTGCTGGCGCAGCACCGGCCCCACGGCGAGCAGCAGGCGACGGTCGAGGCGCTGTCGAGGCTGGACGTCGCCGACGGTCGCAGCACGTGGCCCTCTGCCCGGGAGTGGCCCGACCTCCTCGACCGCGCCCAGCGGCGGGGCGGTGGCGGCTGGGAGCGCTGGAGCACCGGCCGTGGCGCGCTCGCGGCGGCCACCCACCTCGACGCCCTCGCCGGGGCGCAGGGCGGGAGGGCCACGCCTCCGGCGGCCCTCGCCGGCACCCGGGTGTCATGAGGGCCGTGAGCACCCGCCGGGTCGGTGTCGTCACCGTCGTGCGGGGCCGTCACGACCACCTCGCCGCGCAGGTCCGTGGGCTCCGGCGCCAGACGCGCGGGCCCGACGTGTACGTCGTCGTGGCCATGGACGACCCGCTGGTCCACGACGTCGTGCGCGCCGAGGCCGACCCGGACTGGGACGTCCGCCTCCCGTCGGTGTCGTGTCCCGACGGTCTGCTGCCGCTCGCCGCGGCCCGCAACCTCGGGGCGGCCACCGCCACGTTGGCCGGGGTGGACGACCTGGTCTTCCTCGACGTCGACTGCGTCCCGGACCCCCGGCTCGTGGAGCGGTACGCCGAGGTCCTCGCCGGGGCCCCGGTCGCGGCGGGGCCCGTCGTCCTGTGCGGTGGAGTGGCCTACGAGCAGCCTCCGCCGTCGGGGAGCGGCGAGGACCGAGGTGCGCCGCGGCACCACCCGGCCCGTCCGCTGCTGCCGGCCACGGCCGTCGAGCCCTGCGAGGACGTCACCTTGTTCTGGTCCCTGTCCTTCGCGGTCTCCGTGGCCGACTTCTGCGCCGTCGGCGGCTTCGACGAGCGCTACGTCGGCTACGGCGCCGAGGACACCGACTTCGGCCAGCGCCTCGTGCGCTCGGGTGGCCGCCTGTCCCTCGTCGGCGGGGCGGAGGCCGTCCACCAGTACCACGACAGCGCCGACCCGCCGGTCGACCACCTCGCCGACATCGTGCGCAACGCCAACGCCTTCGCCGAGGTGTGGGGGTGGTGGCCGATGGAGACCTGGCTCGAGAGGTTCCGCGCCCTGGGGCTGGCGGAGCGCGGCCCGGACGGTCGCTGGAGCGTCACCGGCCCCTGACCACGGACTCGGGAAATGTCCGGCATCCGACGAGTGTCGCGACGCATCGGGGGTAGGGACCACCGGTGACCGATCACGACCGACCGGAACCGAGCCCGAGCACCCCGGCGGAGCCGGGCGACGACAGCCGCCTGCTGCGCAGGCTCGCCGAGGCCGTCGCCGAGGTGCACCGGGACCTGGGCACGGTGGGCGGCCACGCCGCGCTCCAGCGCCTCATCGAGCGGGGTGCCTCTGACCTCGTCGGCGCCCGGTGGGCCAGCGTCACGGTGCTGCGCCGGGAACGGTTCCACACCCTGGTCGCGACCGACGACGTGGCCCGCGCCATCGACGCCCACCAGTACGCCTTCGGGTCGGGTCCCTGCGTCGACGCCGCCGTCGAGGACGCCACCTTCCTCACGCCCGAGATCGCCGACGAGCCGCGGTGGGCCCCGCTCGGGGAACGGCTGCGGGACGAGCTGGGCGTGCGCAGCATGCTCGCCTACCGCCTCCACCTGCTCGACGAGAACGACTCCGTGGCCGCCCTGAACTTCGCCTCGGACCGACGGGACGCGTTCTCGCGCACCGACGTCCACCGGGGGCTCGTCCTGGCCAGCCACTGCGCGCTGCTCGTCACGGCCGACGCGGCCCACACCAAGGCCGAGAACCTGCTCAAGGGCCTCGAGAGCAACCGGGAGATCGGGATCGCCGTCGGCGTGCTCATGGCCCGCCACGGCCTCACCCGCCAGCAGGCGTTCGACATCCTGCGGGTGGCGAGCCAGACCACCAACCGCAAGCTGGTCGACGTCGCGACGGAGGTCGGGGACACCGGGGTCGCGCCCATCGACCTCGACGTCGACCGCGCCCCCTGACGTCCGGTCAGCGGCGCGAGGACCCCACCGGCTCCGGGAGTTTGCGGCGCTCGGGGACGGGGAATGGACTCGTCATGGACCAGACGGCGGGAGTGCCCGTGCCCCTCGAACCCCTGCCGGAGACCCGCCGGGCGATGGAGGCCGTCGGCCGGTGGTCCGAGGCCGACCTCCTGCGCGGGCTCATGGACCAGGGCGAGCAGGTCCAGCGCCTCGTGCCGAGCTGCGTGGGCCTCAGCCTGACGGTGGCCGAGGGCGGGGTCACCTTCACCCTCGTCTCCTCCTCTCCCGACGTCACGCTGCTCGACGGCGTGCAGTACGCCGTGGGCGGTCCGTGCGTCGACGCCGTGGCGACCGACGAGACGATCCACGGTGGTGACGAGGACGGCTTCCTCGCCGAGGAGCGGTGGGCCGACTTCGCCCGCGCCAGCGCCCGGCACGGCGTGCGCAGCACCCTGTCGATGCCCATCCACCACGGTGGGCACCTCGTGGGCGGCGTCAACCTCTACGCGGCGGAGGCGGAGGCGTTCCGGGGCAAGGCCGAGGACGTGGCCGCCGTCCTCGGAGCGTGGGCGCCCGACGCCGTCAGCAACGCGGACCTCACCTTCTCGTCCCGCGAGAGCGCCACGCACGCCCTCGAGGCCATCGACGCCGAGAGCACCCTCGGTCAGGCGATGGGCGTCGTCATGGCGGGCCGCGGGGTCGACCGCGAGACGGCACGCGGCGTCATCGCCGAGGCCGCCCGCCGGTCGGGCGGCGACGAGCTCGACATCGCCCGCGCCATCCTCCTGCCCCACGTCGGCCCCGACTCCGCCTGAGGTCCGTGGACGACCGACCGGAGGGGCCCGGTGACGACGAGCGCTTCCTCGTCGTCGACGGGCGGCGCTGGCGGCGTGAGGACCCCGACCTGCCCGCCGACGTCCGCGGGACGCTCCTGTCGCACCTGGGACGCGGGCGGTCCGCCGTGGGTCGGGCGAGGCGGTCGGCCGACGACGCCGCCGTGGCGCGGGCCCGCCGCCGGGTCGACCTCGCCAAGCACGGCCTGGGGGAGCGGGGGGACCCGTGGTGGGAGCAGTCGGCGACGGCCCGCCGCCGCCGGTGGGAGCACGCCCTGGCGGAGCTCGCCGCGCTCGACGTCGATGAGGACGCCGCCCCCGACGACGCCGGCTCCCCGGACGGCGCCTAGGTGTGATGCCCAGCCAGGTTGTCCAACCGGGTGATGGGTGCGACCTTGCCGATCGCTGAGTGGGGCCGGTGGTGGTTGTACTGGTGGAGCCATGGTGACAGGGCGGCGAGGCGGTCGGTCTCGGAGGGATAGAACGTCTTGAAGGCCCACCCGTCGACCAGGGTGCGGTGGAAGCGTTCGATCTTGCCGTTGGTCTGTGGTCGGTAGGGGCGGGTCCGTTTCGGGGTGATGCCGAGCTCGGTGCAGGTGTCGCGCCACAGGTAGGAGCGGTAGGCGCCACCGTTGTCGGACAGCACCTGGCGCACGGTGACTCCGCGGGCAGCGAACCACGCGACAGCGTTGCGGAGCACGGCCGTGGCGGTCTCCTTCGTCTCGTCGTCGTGGGCCTCGACGTAGGCCACCCGGGAGTGGTCGTCGATGACGGTGTGCAGGTAGCAGGTCCCGATCAGCGGGTGGTGGTACTTGCTCTTGGGTGCTCCGGTCCGCCGCGAGGTCGCTGACCGGTTCCGCAAGCCTTGTTCGCGCCCGACGTAGCGCCAGCCGCCGCCGTCGGGGACCTTGCCGAGCTTCTTGACGTCGACGTGGAGCAGGTCGCCGGGACGTTCGTGCTCGTAGCGGCGGATCGGTTCACCGGTGACCCGGTCGATATGGGTGAGCCGGTTGAGCCGGCATCGCACCAGGACCGCGTGCACCGTAGAGGCCTGCATCCCGAGCAGGTCACCGATCGCGACCGGGCCGAGGCGATGTCGCAGCCGCAGGCTCACAATCCGTCGGACCACCCTGGTCGGGGTCCGGCCAGCCTGGTGGTGCGGCGCGCTCGAGCGGTCCACCATCCCGGCAGCGCCTTCGTCGCGGTACCGCTCGGCCCACTTCGCGGCAGTCCTCCAGGACACGTCGTACCGCTCGGCCGCCCGGGCGATAGGCCAGTCGTGATCCACGACCAGTTGTCCCAACCGCAGCCGGGCGCGTGGAGTCAGGGCAGCGTTGGAATGAGTAGCGTGAGACACGAGGACCTCCTGGTGCGGGAGCGGAACCGTCAAGCAGCTCCACTCCACACCGGGAGGTCTTCACCTGTCACCGGTCAGATCGAGTCCTCACACAAACTCGACCAACGTGACTGGACATCACACCTAGGGGCCGCTCAGGGCCGCGGCCAGCGCATCGGGGTCGGCGACGGTCAGCGTCGCCGCGGGGTGGCGCAGGGTCCCGGTCGGGTCGAGGACGACGACGGGCTCGACGAACGACACGCACAGCCCGCGCCGCGAGCTCGTCGCGAAGGTGACGCCGCGGTCCCGCAGACCCAGGTGCGCCGGACCGGCGGTCCGCAGCCAGGCGTAGTCGCCCGTGACGTCGGTGCCGGCGACGTTGGACCGCGGGGTGCGCAGCCGCCACGGGCCGAAGCGCACGAGGAGCTCGTCCTCGGTCACGGCCGCACGAGCGGTCGCCGGACGGATCCCGAAGAGCAGCGCCGGGAGCCGGTACGAGCGCTCGAACTCGAACGCGAACTCGCGCCTCACCGGCGGCCGAGACGCGGCGGCCGGTCGAGCAGCCCGGCGACGCCGCGCTGCTGCTCGCCGAGGTAGGCGTCGAGGACGAGCAGCCCGGCCGTCGCCGCCGGGGTGGCCCACTGGACCCACCGCAGCCGTTCCCCGAGCTCGCGTGCCTTCCGGCGTGCGGACGGGTCGCGGTCGGCGGCCTCCTGCGCGTCCCCGAGGGCCGCGCCGGACCGGTACGCCTCCGCGCTGGCGGCGACGGCCAGGCCCGTGAGGGCCGTCTTGAGGACGACGGCGACGGTCGTCGGCCGGTGGGCCAGGACGCGGCGCCGGTTGTCGGCGACGATCGCCACGCCGCTCAGCAGGTGCAGGGCGACGGCCGCGCCCTGCACGGGTCCCCACCGGCCCCAGCCCTCGTCGAGGATCGCGGCGCGCTCGCGGGCGTCGTCGCCCTCACGGGACGCCGGGTTGAGGGCGACCGCTCCCATGAGCGACCCCCCGAACCAGGCCGCGTTGGTCAGCAGGTGCGTCGCGCGCACCGTCGTGCTCCATGTCGTCATGGAGGCGACCTACCCGTTGTCGTCCGGCTCAGTCGTCGCGACCCCGACGTTCGACACGGACGTCGATGGGGGTGCAGGTGCCGTTGTTCGACTTCTCGGCCGAGCAGGCGGTGATCCCCGCGACGACGGGCAGCCTCGCCTCGATGGTGAAGCGGTCGCCGGCGCGGGTGGGCGGCGGGTCGATGTGGAGCTCCCCGCCCTCGTCGGTCCACACGTCCATGAAGACGTTGAGGGTCGTGCCGATCCGGTCGGGGTCCACGCCGTGCCGGCCGAGGGCGCCGACGAGGTTCGCGAAGCAGGAGGGGTGCGGCGCGCCGTGGAACTCCGGGTAGAGCAGGTCGAAGGTCTCCTGGCTGCACGGGGTGAGGGTCAGGTCGTGGGTCCCGACGGAGTCCTCGACGACGTCGGCGAGGACCCGGCTCCGGTTGCTCCAGAGCGAGGAGCCCGTCGAGACGTACACCGAGTTCCCGAAGTCGGTCGTCCGCCCCGAGGAGAACACCTCGGCCGGGTCGTCGGCGGCGACGAGGTAGAGGTCGCTCACCTGCTCGCCGCAGGGGTCGAGGAGGGTGAGGCGGTCGCCCGGTGCGAGGACCACGGCCGTCCCCGTCTGCGGGGGGATGCGGGTCCACCCGGGGGCCGGGCCCTCGGGTCCGCCGGCGTAGGCGGGCGGCTCGTCGGTGCGCGGGTACCTGCGCTGCGCGGGGTTCACGCGTGCTCCTCGTCGGTGGGGGTCGGGGCCTGGTCGGGGTCGGCGGTGAAGGGCGGCTCCCAGTCGTCGGGGACCGCCCGGCCCGAGTACTGGCGCGCCTCGGAGGACGCCCCGTGGTCGACCGCCATGGGGTTGGGTGCCCCCTGGAGGTCGGTGTCCCGTCGCCGGATCGTGTCACGCATCCGCTCGAACCTGCCGTCCGCGCGCATCCGCTCGAACTGCTCGTGGAGGTTGAACACGAGGGTCGGCAAAGGGGCCCGCCGGGCGATCCGGGAGGCCTGCGGGTGGAGGCCGACGACGAAGAAGGCGGTCGCGGCGATGCTGAACGCGAAGTGCGGGTTGCCGGGATCGGCGGCGACGCCCTCGGCCCACTGCTCGTCGTCGTGGTCGTGGAGGTGCTGCAGCGCGGTCCAGAGCGCGTGCTCGAACTGCGGCTCGTCCTCGAGCTCCGGCCCGCGGAAGCACGCGACGAACGAGACGAGGTCGCCGGTGGCGTCGACGTCCTGCGCGAACGCCCGCAGCTCCTCGCCGAGCTGGTCGAGGGAGCCGCCGGGCGAGGTGTCGGTGAGGTCGTCGAGGACGACGGTCGTGGCGGCGTCGCGGCGAAAGACCGAGCGCGCACCGAGGCAGGGGTACTCCGGGTGCGCGACCATCTCGGCGATGGCGGCGACCACCTCGTCGCGGTGGGCGGTCCCGAGCCCGGTGGCGGCCTGCTCGGCCAGGACCTCGTCGAGGGGCTCGGTCATCGGGGCCCCCGAGGTCCGGGGGTGGGGCGGCGGAGGCAGCAGGAGTGTCGGCGTGGCACGAGCAGGTCATACCCGCTCCCGCGGCCGTCCATGCCGTCGTGTCGAGGGTCGGGGGAGTGGCCGGGCCCGGGGCGGCTCAGGGGCGGGGTCAGGGTCGACCCCGATGGTGGGGCGCCCGGCCCGTCACTACCGTCGAGGAACCGGCCGGCACCGTCCGGACCACCAGGGCAGAGGACACCATGAAGGCGCTCGTGCAGGACCGGTACGGCACCTCCGACGTGCTGCGCGTCGACGACGTCGCCCGCCCGGAGCCGGGGGAGGGCGAGGTGCTCGTCCGGGTCGCGGCGGCCTCGCTCAACGCCGCCGACTGGCACATCATGCGCGGCGAGCCGAGGGTCGCCCGGCTCATGGACCGCCGGGTCTTCGGGCGCACCGGACCCCGGGAGCGGATCCGCGGTCGCGACGTCTCCGGGACGATCGAGGCGGTGGGCCCCGGCGTCACGTCGTGGCTCGTCGGCGACGAGGTGCTCGGGGAGGACGGCGCGACGCTCGCCGAGTACGTCGTGGTCCCGCAGACCTGCCTGGCCACCAAGCCGCCCGGCCTGTCCTTCGAGGAGGCCGCCGCGCTGCCGCTCGCGGCCACCACCGCCGACCTCTGCCTCACCAGCGGCGGTGTGCGCAGCGGCCACCGGGTCCTCGTCGTCGGCGCCTCGGGCGGGGTCGGGACGTTCGCGGTGCAGCTCGCCGTGGCGCTCGGGGCCCACGTCACCGCGGTGTGCAGCACCCGCAACGTCGACCTCGTCACCTCGCTCGGTGCCGCCGAGGTCGTCGACTACACCCGCGAGGACGTGACCCGGGCCGGAGGCACCCACGACGTCGTCGTCGACCTCGTCGGCAACCGCACCCTGCGCGACCTGCGCCGGGTCGTCGCACCGGGCGGGACCCTGGTGCTCTCGGGTGGCGGCAACCCCGGCGAGGGCGGCGTCCTCGGCCCGGTGGGCCTCATGGCCCGGGCGGCGCTGGTCGGACGGCTCCTCGGCCTGCGGGTCCGGGTGCCGAGGGCCGCGCCGGACGCCGCCCGCCTGGCCGAGCTCGCCGGCATGGTGGCCCGCGGCGAGATCCGCGCGGTCGTCGAGCGGACGTACCCCCTGCTGGACGCCGCCGCCGCGATGCGCCACCTCGAGGTCGACCACGCGCGCGGCAAGATCGTCGTGACGACCTGAGCGGGTCCCCCACAGCGGAACGCGCGTGGCACGCCCGGCGACGCAGGGCATAGCCTCGGGCCCATGGAAGACCCGGCCGTCCCCGTGTTCTTCCTCTCCGACAGCACGGGGATCAGCGCCGAGACGATGGGCAACGCGCTGCTCATCCAGTTCCCCGAGCGGCGCTTCGAGCGGCGCCTCATCCCGTTCATCGCCACGGCCGAGGAGGCGCACAAGGTCGTCGCGATCCTCGATGCCGCCATGGACGGTCCGGTCACCCCCCTGGCGTTCACGACCGCGGCCACCGACGAGGTCCGCGAGGTCCTGCTCACCTCGCGCTGCCCGATCATCGACTTCTTCGAGATGCACATGGAGAAGGTCGAGGCGGTCCTCGGGGCGCGTGGCGCCCGGGTCGCCGCCCGGCTGCACGGCGTCGGCGACATCGTCCGCTACAACTCGCGGATGCAGGCCGTGGAGTACGCGATCGAGCACGACGACGGCCAGAGCCTGCGGGCCCTGGACCGCGCCGAGGTGATCCTCGTGGCGCCCTCCCGGTGCGGCAAGACGCCGACGACGATGTACCTGGCACTCCAGCACGGGGTGTTCGTCGCGAACTACCCGCTCCTCGACGAGGACCTCGAGACGACGCGGCTGCCGCGCCCCCTGGCCGACCTCGGCGACCGGTGCTTCGGGCTCATCGCCACCCCGGCGCGGCTCAGCGAGGTGCGCCAGCAGCGGCGGCCGGACTCCACCTACGCCTCCCTGGAGCAGTGCACCAAGGAGCTGCGCCGCGCCGACGCCCTCTACAAGGCCAACGGCATCCCGGTCATCAACTCCACCACCCGGTCCGTCGAGGAGATGTCGACGCTGATCCTCCAGTCGATGGGCTCGCGGACGCCGTCCCGGGGCTCGCGGACCCCGTCAGAGAGAAGTCGGTCATGAGCAACGTCCTGTGGTTCTCGAGCCTGGGCATGAAGGACCTCGACCAGGTGGGCGGCAAGAACGCGTCCCTCGGCGAGATGGTCGGGAACCTGTCGTCGGCGGGGGTGAACGTCCCCGACGGGTTCGCCACGACGGCCGACGCCTACCGGCGCTTCGTCGGGCAGGAGGGGCTCGCCGAGCGGATCGTCGAGCTCATGAGGGGTCTGGACACCGACGACGTCATCGCGCTCGCCGACGTCGGGCAGGCCGTTCGCGCCGCCGTCATCGCGCAGCCGCTGCCCGACGACGTCGAGGCCGACGTCCGCCGCGCGTACGAGCAGCTGGCCGAGGGCAACCCCGACGCCACCTTCGCCGTGCGCTCGAGCGCGACGGCCGAGGACCTGCCCGACGCCTCGTTCGCCGGGCAGCAGGAGACCTTCCTCAACATCGCGGGCGTCGACAACGTCCTGCGCGCGGTCAAGGAGGTGTTCGCGTCGCTCTACAACGACCGGGCCATCGCCTACCGGGTCCACCACGGGTTCGAGCACGAGACGGTCGCGCTGTCGGCGGGCGTGCAGCGGATGGTCCGCTCCGACGTCGGTGCCTCCGGGGTCATGTTCACCATGGACACCGAGTCCGGCTTCGACGACGCCGTCTTCATCACCTCCTCGTACGGGCTGGGTGAGGCCGTCGTCCAGGGCGCGGTGAACCCCGACGAGTTCTACGTCTACAAGCCGGGGCTGCGTGCCGGCCGCCCCGCCATCCTCAAGAGGGGCGTCGGCGACAAGGCGACGAAGATGGTCTACACCTCCGACGCCGAGGTGGGCCGCACCACCGAGTTCGTCGACGTCGACCCGGCCGACCGGGCCCTGCTCAGTCTCACCGACGCCGAGGTCGAGGAGCTGGCCCGGCACGCCCTCGTCATCGAGGACCACTACGGCCGCCCGATGGACATCGAGTGGGGGAAGGACGGCACCGACGGGCGCCTCTACGTCCTCCAGGCCCGGCCCGAGACGGTGAAGTCGCGGCAGTCGGCGACGACGGTCACGCGGTACCGGATCAGCGGCGGGGGGACGCCCGTGGTCGAGGGGCGCGCGATCGGCCAGAAGGTCGGGGCCGGCGCGGTCCGGGTCCTCGCCTCGGCCGACCAGATGCGCGACTTCGTGCCCGGCGAGGTCCTCGTCGCCGACATGACCGACCCCGACTGGGAGCCGATCATGAAGCGCGCCAGCGCGATCGTGACCAACCGTGGGGGTCGCACCTGCCACGCGGCGATCATCGCGCGTGAGCTCGGCATCCCCGCGGTCGTCGGCGCCGGCAACGCCACCCGCGAGCTCGCCGACGGCCGCGAG
This sequence comes from Oryzobacter terrae, assembly GCF_042756445.1. Lineage (GTDB taxonomy): Bacteria > Actinomycetota > Actinomycetes > Actinomycetales > Dermatophilaceae > Oryzobacter > Oryzobacter terrae. The sequence continues at coordinate 1,578,776 of NZ_CP170578.1, read as the reverse complement.
GTCACCGTCTCGTGCGCGGAGGGCGACACCGGCTACGTCTACGACGGCCTCGTCGACTTCGCGGTCGAGGAGACCGACATGGCGGCGATGCCCTCGATCCCGGTCGGCATCATGATGAACGTCGGCACCCCCGACCAGGCGTTCGCCTTCTCGCGACTCCCGAACGAGGGCGTCGGGCTGGCCCGGCTCGAGTTCATCATCAACCGCCAGATCGGCATCCACCCCAAGGCGCTGCTCGACCACGAGTCACTGACCGGGACGGTCCGGGACCGGGTGGACGCGGCCGTGGCCCCCTACGACTCGCCCCGGCAGTACTTCGTCCAGCGGGTCGCCGAGGGCGTCGCCACGATCGCCGCGGCCTTCGCGCCGAAGCCGGTCATCGTGCGGATGTCGGACTTCAAGTCCAACGAGTACGCGAACCTCGTCGGCGGCGAGCTCTACGAGCCGCACGAGGAGAACCCGATGATCGGGTACCGCGGGGCCTCGCGCTACCTCTCGGAGGAGTTCCGCGAGTGCTTCGCGATGGAGTGCGAGGCCCTGAAGTTCGTCCGCGACGACATGGGCCTGACGAACGTCAAGATCATGATCCCGTTCGTGCGCACCGTCACCGAGGCCGAGGGCGTCGTCGCGCTCCTCGCCGAGCACGGCCTCACCCGGGGTGAGAACGACCTCTCGGTGATCATGATGTGCGAGGTCCCCTCGAACGCCGTCGTCGCCGACGCCTTCCTCGACCACTTCGACGGGTTCTCCATCGGGTCCAACGACATGACCCAGCTGACCCTCGGCCTGGACCGCGACTCCAGCCTCGTGGCAGCCGGGTTCGACGAGCGCGACCCCGCGGTCAAGTTCATGCTGGCGGCGGCCATCACCGCGTGCAAGGCGCGCGGCAAGTACGTCGGCATCTGCGGCCAGGGCCCGAGCGACCACCCCGACCTCGCCGAGTGGCTCCTCGAGCAGGGCATCGACACGATGTCGCTCAACCCGGACACCGTCGTCGAGACCTGGACCCGGCTCGGCCGGGTCGCCACCGGCTGACCCGACCCGCGGCGGTCAGCCCGCCTCCTCCTCGAGGGCGGCCCGCAGCATCCGCACCGACAGGGCCGTGGCCCCGGCGACGACCTCGGCCGGGTCGCCCGGGAGGTGGTGCTCCTCGGCGTGCCTGCCCCCGGGCCACGCGACGGCGAGCCACACGGTCCCGGGAGGCTGGCCGTCCTCGGACTGCGGCCCGCCGGCGCCCGTGGTCGACACCACGACGTCGGCCCGCAGCTCGCGCCGCGCCCCGCGGGCCATCGAGACGGCCGCGGCCTCGCTGACCACCGGGCCACGCGGGACGCCGAGGAGGTGGAACTTGACCTCACGGGCGTAGGCGACGACCGACCCCCGGAACCACGACGCGGCGTCGGGCGCCGCGCCGAGGACGCTCGCGACCGACCCGCTCGTCAGCGACTCCGCGGTGCCGACCGACCACCCGCGGGCGAGGGCGAGCCGGGCCACCTGGGCGGCGTCGGCGTCCACCCCCTCCGTCCCGGTGGTGGTCGCCTCGTCGTGCGTGGTGGTCATACCGAGGCGGTACCCGCTCGGGAACGCGGCAAAACGACGCCGGCGCCCGCGACCGTCCGTCCCGCGGACGGATGACGAGGCCCGGACGGGGTACGGAGAGGTCATGACGACGGCACCGGGACAGGGTGCGGACGGGCCCGAGGAGGACGCCACGGCCCCGGCCGTCACGGACCCTCCCCTTCCCCGGGACCCACCTCCACCCCCCGGCTGGGAGGACCCCTTCGAGGGCTCCGCGGTCCTCCACGACCTCAAGGTGGCGTCCGAGGACGCGCCCGCACGGTCGGGGGATGCCCGGCCCGACGAGGGGGAGGGCACAGGCACCGACGAGAGGAGCGGACGATGACCACCGACCTGCCCGCACAGCAGCAGGACTGGCCCGGGAGCACGGCCGAGCTCAACCCGCGCGCCGACCACGGCGAGGACTCGTGGACGGGCCGCGACCGCCTCGTCGGCAAGCGGGCGCTCGTCACCGGTGGCGACTCGGGCATCGGCCGCGCCGTCGCCCTCGCCTTCGCGCGCGAGGGGGCCGACGTCGCCTTCTCCCACCTTCCGGAGGAGCAGGCCGACGCCGACCGCACGGCCGCCCTCGTGCGGGGTGAGGGCCGACGGGTCGTGGTGGTGCCGGGTGACCTGCGGACCCACGAGGCCAACGTCGACCTCGCGCGGGCGGCGCTCGACGCCCTCGGCGGTGTCGACGTCCTCGTGTGCAACGCGGCCTTCCAGATGACGCACGACGCCGTCGAGGCCTTCCCGCCCGAGCAGGTCGAGCGCACCTTCGCCACCAACGTCTTCTCGCCGTTCTGGCTCGTGCGCGAGCTGGCCGAGGAGCTCGCCCGCAACCGGGGCAACGTCCTCGTCACGACCTCGGTCCAGGCGTACCAGCCGTCGGACCACCTCCTCGACTACGCGGCGACGAAGGCGGCCCTGAACAACCTCGTGGCCAACCTCGCGCAGGAGCTCGGCCCCCGGGGCGTCCGGGTCAACGCCGTGGCGCCGGGGCCCATCTGGACGCCGCTCATCCCCGCGACGATGGCGCCCGAGAAGGTCGAGGGCTTCGGCTCCGACACCCCGCTCGGGCGTCCCGGCCAGCCGGTCGAGGTCGCGGCGGCCTTCGTCTTCCTCGCGTCCGACGAGGCGAGCTACGTCTCCGGGTCGGTCCTGGGCGTGACCGGCGGGAAGCCGGTCTTCTGATGCGGGCCGTGGCGTCGGAGGAACGCGAGGCGATCGACCTCGTCGCGGCGGACGTGGTGCCCGCAGCGGGGGAGTCGGCCTCCCGACCGGAGCCGCCGACCGTCCGCCTGGGACTGCCCGGCTTCGACGAGGTCGCGGTCGTCGACCACCGTGCCGGGAGCCCTGAGGTCGTCGTGACCAGCGCCCCGGGCGTCGCGGCCGCGCTGACGGTGGAGGCGTGCCGGGGCGAGGGGCCGTCGACCGAGGCCGTGGGGGCCGGCGAGCTCGTCGTCTGTCGCGACCTCGAGCACGAGCGCCGCTGGCCGGCCTTCTCCGGAGCCGTCCTCGGGAGCCGCGTCGCGCTGCGTCGGTGGGTCGCGGTCCCGCTGGGCGTCCCCGGCGAGGCCGCCATCGGGTCCGTCGTGCTGGCGTCGGTGGCGCCCGGCATCGTCACCCCGTCCGAGCTGTCCGTCCTCGGCGCCCTCGCCGACCGGTGGTCGCTCGCCCTCACCGCACGCCTCGCGGCCGGCAGGGAGGCCCGTGCCGTCGTGGCCACCGACTCGGTGCGGGTCGTCGGCCTGGCCGTCGGGGTGCTCATGGCGAGCGAGGGACTCAGCGAGCCGGAGGCGCTCGAGCTGCTGCGGGGGCGGAGCGAGGAGTCGGGGTCCCGCCTGGCGGACGCCGCCGTGGCCCTGCTCAGCGAGCGGCGGATGTCGTTCCGCTGAGGGCGCTCGCGGCTCAGGAGTTCAGGCCCGCGAGGGCGAGGACGTCCTCCGGCCCGGAGAGGTCAGGAGTGGTGAGGAAGACCTGGGAGACGCCCAGCCCGGCGAGCGTTGCGTGCCTGGTGCGGTGCTCGGCGACCGTGCCGGCGTGCGTGCGGGCCGCGAACGTCGCGGCCTTCGTGCGGCCGCGCAGCCGCTCGACCCGCGCCCAGACGTCGTCGCGGTCGCGTCCGACGACGGGCAGGTCGAGGACGGTGACGGCGACCTCGGCCGGGTCGCGGCCGACCTGCGCGCAGTGCGCGCGCAGGACGTCGACCTTGTGCCGCAGGAGCTCGGCGTCCGAGGAGACGATGTTGCAGGCGTCGCCGAGCTCGGCGGCGATCCGCAGGGTCCGCCTCTCCCCACCGCCGCCGACGATGACCGCCACGGGGGCGGGTGGCCTGGGGTAGCAGGTGGTCTCGGGCAGGTGGACCCCGTGCTCGGAGTGCGGCCTGGTGCCCGGCGCCCACAGCGCCCGCAGGAGCCGGATGGAGTACTCCAGCTCGTCGAGCCGCTCCGGGGCCGAGGGGAACGGCAGCCCGTACGCGGCGTGCTCGCGCTCCCACCAGCCGGCTCCGATGCCGAGGAAGGCCCGTCCGCCGGTGAGCGCCGACAGGGTCGCGGCGGCCTTGGCCGTGATCCCCGGCTGGCGGAAGGTGACCGGCGTGCACAGGGTGCCGAGCCGCAGGCCGGTGTCGAGGGCGGCGAGGGCACCGAGCGCGACCCACGGCTCCGGGACCGGGTCCCACGCCCGGCCGACCTGCGGGATCTGGATGAGGTGGTCCATGAGCGAGAGCCCGGCGAACCCCGCCTCGTCCGCCGCGAGGGCCACGTCGCGCAGCCACCCCATCGGGTCCTCGCCCCACGGGAAGCGCGACACCTGGAGGAGCACCTCGACCCCGGTGGACGAGGTCCGGTCCCCGGCCGCTCCGAGGCGGTCTGCCGGCTCCGCGCGCTCGGGACGCGGGGCGGCCTCGGCGGTCTCCGGAGCGACCCGGAGGACGACGTCCCATCCCTCGGCACCGACCTCCCCGGCCACCTCGCGGGCCCGGCGCAGCTGCCCCGCCAGGGCCGGTGCGGGGACGGGGACGTCGCGCTCGGCGTTGCGGCGGCGGCAGAGGTCGTCGGGGGTGTCGAGGACGACGAGCACCGCGGGAAGCCCCGCCGTCCGGGCGAGCTCGAGCCACCGCCGTCGACGGTCCCCGTCGAGGCCGAGCGTGTCGACGACGGTCGTCAGCCGACGCCCGAGGCGCGCCGCGACGATCGCCTCGAGGAGGGCGAACGCGTCGGTCGACGCGTCGAGGTCGTGGGGTCCGCTGCCGACGACGCCGCGCAGGGTGTCGGAGCTGACGACCTCCTCCGCGCGGTAGCGCCGCGCCCACGTCGACTTCCCCGAGCCCGACGCGCCGACGAGCACGACCAGTGCCGGGTCGGGGAGCGACATGGGGGAAGTCTGCCCGACCGCACCCGACCGGTGCCGGGCTCAGGCGGGCACGACCACCGGGGCGAGGGCGTGGACCCGGGACTCGAGCGCGGCGTACGCCCGCTCGAACGCGGCGCGTCCCCCGGCGACGGGATCGGCGACCGACCAGTGGGCCCAGGCAGCGACACCGATCTCCTCGTGCGCCCGGTCGCAGACGGTGATGACGAGGTCGTCGCCGGCGAGCGTGTCGGCGAGGAGGCGGGGCGCGACATCCGGGACCTCGAGATCGTGCCGACGCCCCACCGAGATCGCCGCCGGGTTCACCCTCGAGCCGGGATCGGTTCCGGCGGAGGCGGCCTCGACCGTGCTGGCGCGCCGCCACAGGGCGGCGGCGAGGTGCGAGCGCGCGGTGTTGGCGGTGCACACGAACAGGACCCTGCGGGCGGGCGTGACGCTGCCACCCCGCGGGGCTCCGTCCCGCACCAGCGGCGCCAGGGGGCCCCCGAGGGAGAGGTAGGTCCGACGCGCGTCGCCCTCCGACCGGTGCCGGGTCACGAGCCCGGCCTGCTCGAGGACGCGCAGGTGGTGTGCGAGGAGGTTCGACGCCACGCCGAGCCGGGCTCCGACCTCCGAGACCGACGCGTCGCTCGTGGCGAGGAGGTCGACGACGCGCAGCCGGGTGGGGTCGGCCATCGCGGCGTGGACCCGGACCCGGTTCTCCAGGGTCACCGTTTGCTCAGTGTTCATTGAGTCAAGTTTGACTGAGTGGTCGCGCCTCGGTCAAGATGCTGGCGTGCTCGAGCCCGTGACGCCACCCCTCCCGCGCCGCCTCCTCGCGGAGTCGCTGGGCACCGGGCTCCTCGTGGCCGTGGTCGTCGGGTCGGGCATCGCGGCGCAGCGCCTCTCGCCGGAGGACGTCGGCCTCCAGCTCCTCGAGAACAGCACGGCGACCGTCCTCGGGCTCACCGCCCTCATCCTCATGGTCGGTCCCGTGTCCGGCGCGCACCTCAACCCGGTCGTCTCGCTCGCCGACTGGTTCCTCGGCCGGCGGTCGGGGTCGGGCCTGTCGCTCGCCGGGGCGGGGGCGTACGCCGGGGCCCAGGTGCTCGGCGGCGTCGCCGGAGCGGTGCTCGCCAACGTCATGTTCGGCGTGGCCACGACCACGTCGACGACCGTGCGCGCGACCGGGCCGCACCTGCTCTCCGAGGTGGTCGCCACCGCCGGCCTCGTCACCCTCGTCTTCGCGCTCGTGCGCTCGGGTCGTGGCGCCCTCGCCGCACCCGCCGTCGGCGCGTACATCGGTGCGGCGTACTGGTTCACGAGCTCGACCTCGTTCGCGAACCCCGCGGTGACCGTGGGCCGCGTCCTCTCCGACACCTTCGCCGGCATCGCCCCGTCCTCCGCCCCGGCCTTCGTCGCGGCCCAGCTGGTGGGCCTCGTCGTCGGTGTCGTCCTCGTCCTCGCCCTCTACCCCTCGTCAGGAGAACCACGATGACCACGCCCCCGGATGCCGCCGCCCGACCCTCGGTCCTCTACGTCTGCGTCCACAACGCCGGCCGCTCGCAGATGGCGGCGGCGTACACCCACCACCTGTCCGCCGGTGCCGTCGAGGTCCGCTCCGCCGGGTCGGCCCCCGCCGACCGGGTCAACCCCGCGGCGGTCGAGGCGATGGCCGAGGAGGGGATCGACCTGACCGCGGAGGTCCCCAAGGTGCTGACGACCGACGCCGTGCGGGCGAGCGACGTCGTCATCACGATGGGGTGCGGCGACACCTGCCCGATCTTCCCGGGGAAGCGCTACGAGGACTGGGAGCTCGACGACCCGGCGGGCCGGGGCGTGGAGTCGGTCCGGCCGATCCGCGACGAGATCAGGCGCCGCGTCCTCGTCCTCCTCGACGAGCTCGGCGTCGAGCCGGTCGGGGCCTGACGCCCCTCAGTCGGGGGAGTGCAGCAGGGCGGCCATCGCGGCGAGGACGCCCGGTGCGACGGCGTAGTGGACCCACGTCCCCTCCTTGCGGCTCGTGAGCAGCCCGGCCTCGCGCAGCTTGCGGAGGTGGTGGCTCACGGTGGGCTGCGAGACGCCGACGTCGAGGATGTCGCACACGCAGGCCTCGCCGCCGGGGGAGGCGGCGATCTTGGAGAACAGGCGCAACCGGACCGGGTCGCCGAGTGCCTTGAACATCGCGCTCACCTGCTCGGCCTGCTCGGCGCCCAGCTCCTGGCGGGTGAGGGGCGGGCAGCAGGCCACGGCGCCGGCGCTGGTCAGCTCGAGGACGGGTGCGGTGCTCGTCATGCCCCTATCTTGACATCCGTCGATATAGGACGGCAAGATCGGTGTATCGACATCCATCGAACCATCAGGAGCGTGTCATGACCGGCGCACCCACCCCCCAGCACCCCGTCGTCGTCGTCGGAGCCGGCCCCACAGGGCTCGCGGCCGCGGCGCACCTCCTCGAGCGCGACCTCGAGGTCGTCGTCCTCGAGCGCGGCGAGCAGGCCGCCGCGGCGGTCCGGTCGTGGGGTCACGTCCGGCTGTTCTCCCCCTGGTCCGAGCTCGTCGACCCGGCCGCCCGTCGCCTCCTCGAGCCCCGCGGCTGGACCGCCCCCGACCCCGGCGGCTACCCCACGGGAGCGGACTGGGCCGCGCGCTACCTCCAGCCGCTCGCCGACGCCCTCGGCGACCGGGTGCGGTACGGCGTCACGGTCACCGGCGTCGCCCGGCGCGGCCGTGACCGCGTGGTCGACGCCGGACGCGAGGACGAGCCGTTCACCGTACACGCGCGCCTGGCCGACGGCACGGGCTCGCGGCTGACCGCGGCGGCCGTGGTCGACGCCTCGGGGACGTTCTCCGACCCCAACCCCCTCGGGGGCGACGGCTACCCCGCCGACGGCGAGGCCGAGGCCGCGTCCCTCCTCGGCCACCGCGTGCCCGACCAGGGCGCCCCGGCCGACGTCGAGCGCCACGGAGGTCGGCGCACCGCCGTCGTCGGTGCCGGCCACTCGGCCCTCACGGCGATCGTCGCCCTCACCGCCATCGCCGAGCAGGTCCCCGGGACCGAGGTCGTGTGGGTCCTGCGGCGCGGTGGCGTCGGCAACGCCTTCGGGGGAGGGGACGCCGACGAGCTGCCCGCCCGCGGGGCCCTCGGCCAGCGGGCCCGCGCCGCCGTGGAGTCGGGGCGCGTCGAGGTCGTCACGGGGTTCCGGACCGCCGCGGTCGAGCAGCACGACGGCACCGTCACCCTCGTGAGCGAGGACGGCGCACGGGTCGAGCGCCTCGACCGCGTCGTCACGCTCACCGGGTTCCGGCCGAACCTCGCCATGCTCGAAGAGGTCCGTCTCGACCTCGACGAGCGCCTGCAGGCCCCGGTCCGGCTCGCGCCGCTCATCGACCCCAACGTCCACTCCTGCGGCACCGTGTACCCGCACGGGGCGGCGGAGCTCGCCCACCCCGCGGAGCCCGGCCTCTACGTCGTCGGGATGAAGTCGTACGGGCGGGCGCCGACCTTCCTCGCGCTCACCGGGTTCGAGCAGGTGCGCTCGGTCGCCGCGGCCCTCGCCGGTGACCACGAGGCCGCCGGCCGGGTCGAGCTCACCCTCCCGGAGACGGGCGTGTGCGGCGGGGCCGGGCTCTTCGACCCCGACAAGGACGCGTCCGGTGGGTGCTGCGCCCCGGTGTCGCCGCAGACCTTCCAGCTGGTCCCCCTCGGGCAGGGCGCCGCCAGCGCGCGGTGACGGTCCACCGCGCGGTGCGTCGGGTGGCCGGTCCCTGGGCACAACCTCACAGCAGTGGACCCACGAGCCGCCCCGCGCCCCTACCATGACAAGGCGCCGCACCTGCGGGGCTTCGGTGGTGCTGGGCGTCAGGGGTCGTCACAGGTGCGGTCGGTCGGTGGTCCCGTCAGGGGACGTGTGGCGATGACGCTGCGCGCCCTGCTCGCGGTGTGTCTGGCGTCGCTCGCCGCGGTGCTCGTCGCTCCCGGAGCCGCCGGTGCGGCCGCGGCGTCCAGTGCCGACCTCGCCATCTCGAAGGAGATGTCGCCGAGTGCGCCCGTCCCCGGGGGCGAGGTGACGTTCACCATCACCGTGAGCAGTGCCGGTCCCGACACGGCGACGAACGTCGTCGTCGCCGACCAGCTGGACGTCGCGCTGTCGCAGGTGACAGCGGTGACGGACAGCGGGGGCACCTGCGACGTCGCCTCCGACGGCCTGCTCCTCTGCCGGCTCGGAGACGTCGACGCGAGCGCCGTCGTGACGGTGACCGTGACGGCAACCCTCGACGCCGGCTTCACCGACACGCTCGTCAACACCGCGAGCGTCGACTCCGACACTGAGGACCCCGAGCCCGCAAACGACACGGCGACCGCCAGCGGCGACCCCTCGCCGGTGGCCGACCTCTCGGTGAGCAAGGAGATCGAGCCCGCCGAACCCGTCCCCGGCGACCGGGTCACCTGGAGGATCACCGTCCTCGACGCCGGTCCGTCCAGCGCCGCGGACGTCACCGTGGCGGACCCCCTCGACCCCGCGCTCTCCGACGTCGACGTCACGACGACTGCAGGGACGTGCGACGTCGTCGACGGCACGCTCGCGTGCGACCTCGGCGACCTCTCGCCGTCCGACGGGCCGGTGGTCGTCACCGCCAGCGCCCTCCTCGACCCCGCCTTCACGGGCGCGCTGAGGAACACGGCGACGGTCGCCTCGCCGACCTCGGACCCCGAGGCCGATGACAACACCGCCACCGCGACCGGTGACGCGGCTCCGAGTGCAGACCTGTCGGTCGTCAAGACGGTCACCCCCACCCTCCCCGTCGGCGGGGACCGGGTGACGTTCCGCCTCACCGTCGACAACCAAGGGCCCTCGACGGCGACCGAGGTCACCGTCACGGACGCCCTGCCGAAGGGCCTGGCCGACATCGTGGCGAGTTCCAGCACGGGCACGTGCGACCCCATCGGTGACGACCGGGTCGTCTCCTGCCGCCTTGGCAGCGTCGCCGCGGTCGACCAGCCCGTCGTCGTGACCGTCAGCGCGACGCTGGCACGGAACGCCGGCGTGCTCACGAACACCGCCCACGTCTCGTCCTCGACCCCCGATCCGGACTCGTCCGACAACGACTCCACGGTGTCCGCCGAGACCGGGCGGGCCGCCGACCTGTCAGTCGTCAAGTCGGCTGATGTCGCCGCCGTCGTCGCCGGAGAGGACATCACCTGGACGATGACCGTCCGCAACGACGGACCCTCGACGAGCGACGCCGTCACCCTCACTGACCGGCTCCCGGACGCGGTGGGCAACGCACGGGTGGCGAGCGCCGGTGCCTGTGGCACCGTCGGCGGTGACCGCCTCCTCCGGTGCGACCTCGGCGACCTGGCGCCGGGGCGCGTCGTGGTCGTCTCCGTCACGGCGACGGTCGCACCGGACGTCACCGACGCGATCGAGAACACCGCCGTCGTCGCGTCGCCCACGACCGACGCCGACACGAACGACCGCACGGACTCCGTCGTCGTCGCCGTAGTGGCCACTGCCGATCTCGGCATCTCCAAGGAGGCGTCGACGGACGTCGTCCGAGCAGGCGAAGAGGTCACCTACACGCTGACCACGCGGAACCAAGGTCCCTCGACGGCGGCCCACGTCGTCGTGACCGACCACCTGCCCGACGGGCTCGTCCTCGTCGGGGCGGTCGAGACGGACACGGGGACGTGTGCTGCGCAGGACGACGTCGTCACCTGCGCCCTGGGTGACCTGGCGCCGGCGTCCACGGCCGTCGTCACCGTCACGGCGCGGGTGACGCCGGCGGCGGAGGGATCGTCGGTGACCAACTCGGCCTCCGTCGACTCGGGCACCGACGACCCGACCTCACGAGACGACGCGGACACAGCGGTCGTCAAGGTCGGTGGGGCGACCCTGCCTCCCCCGCCCGACGGCTCGCCGGGCTCCGAGGGTCCGCCGGGCTCCGAGGGTCCGCCGGGCTCCGAGGGTCCGCCGGGTCCTGCCGGCCCCACGGCGGACGGTCCGCCACTCGCCCGAACCGGGGTCGACCTCCGGCTCCAGGTGTTGATCGCGCTCGCGCTCTTGGCCTCGGGAGCAGCGATGTCCGCTGGGGCTCGGACCGTGGCCCCCGAAGCTCGGACTCGGAGCGGCGTCCTGCAGGGGCAGGCACCCCGATGCACCGCCGGCTCAGTGGCCGTCCAGTGGGTCGGTGAAGGGCTCGCGACACGCCTCGACGAGGGTGCGCGCGACGTCCTCAGACGTCACCACCCGGCCGGCGACGGTGGCCGGGGCGCGACCATGGACCTCGCCGACCCCGGTGTCGCGCACCAGGGTTCGCACGTTCCCGGGTCGCACGCCACCGGCAGCGAGGACGACGATCCGCCCGGCGGCCTGCTCGTGGAGGGAGGCGAGACGACTCGTGCCCTCGGCGGCCGAGCCGGGTCCACCGCCCGTGAGGACGCGGTCGACCCCCAGCCGGACGAGGGTCTCGAGGGAGTGCGACAGGTCTGCGGTGTCGTCGAACGCCCGGTGGAACGTCACGGGGGCGCCGCCCGCAGCGGCGACGAGACGGGCGGTGGCCTCCTCGTCGACCCTCCCGTCGGTCGTCAGCGACCCGATGACGAGGCCCACCGGGACGCCGGCGGGCAGCGCCAGGACGGCCGCGACGTCGGCGAGCATCACCGCGACCTCGGCCTCGTCGTGGACGAAGTCGCCGCCGCGGGGGCGCACGAGCACCTGGACCCCGACCCGGGAGGTCCGCGCCAGCACGGAGGCGACGGTGCCGATGCTCGGCGTGACGCCGCCGACATCGAGGTCGGCGCACACCTCGACCCGGTCCGCGCCCGCCCGCTCGGCGGCGACGGCGCCCGCCACGTCGTCGACACAGACCTCGACGAGGACGCGTCCGCGCTCGGTGCTCACCCCGTGATCGTGGCACGGGTGCCGCGACGCCCCCGTGACGGCCCCGCGGCCGATGCCCGCTGCCGGCAACGGCCGACCTCGTTGACGTGTCACCGAAGCGGCTAGCCTCGGGCCATGACCGACCCCCCGTGGCTGACCGCTCCCGAGCAGCGGCTCTGGCGCGCCTGGCTCGAGCTCGGCAGCGCGCTGTCGGCGGCCCTGCACCGCGACCTCCAGGCGTCCTCGGGGCTGTCGCTGCCGGACTTCGACGTCCTCGTGCGGCTCACCGAGTCGACGGGCGGCCGGGTGCGCGTCTCCGAGCTCGCCCGGCTCCTCGACTGGGAGCGCAGCCGTCTGTCGCACCACGTGACCCGGATGGAGCGACGTGGCCTCGTGGCCCGCGACGACTGCGTCGACGACGGCCGCGGTGCCTTCGTCCTCGTGACGCCCGAGGGCCGCCGCACGATCGAGCAGGCCGCGCCGCACCACGTGCGGACCGTGCGGCGCCTGTTCGTCGACGAGCTGACGACCGAGGAGGTCGACGTCCTCACCCCGGTGCTCGAACGCCTCGTCGCCCGGGTCGCCGCCGGCGGCGGGCCGCAGGACCGGGCCACCACCTCCGGCTGAGAGCGGTCCCTCGACGGTTCGTCCACAGTTCCGACGAATCGGCCGACATCACGAAACGGTCACGCTACCGTGGGCGCTTCGCCCCACCACCCCGAGTCCCCGCACTCCCTCTGCCCTGAGAGCCGCTGTGAGCACGCCACCGCCAGCCCGGTACGCCGGACGCCACCGCACCGCGGCGGCGCCCGCACCCCGGGCGACGCGTGCGCGAACGGCGTCGTCGGTGCTGCCGACGGCGGTTGCCGCGACGCTGGTCGTCACCGCCGCCGGGATCACGATGGCCCAGACCGCCGCGGGGGAGCAGCGCACCACCCGCGCGGCGGCGACCGTCCTCGACCTCGACGCCACCCAGGTCGTCGCCGTGCGCGAGGCCCAGGCGGCCGAGGTCGCGACGACGGTCGAGATCGCCGAGCGCCGGCAGGCCGCCGTGCTCCAGACCTCCGCGGTCAAGGGACGCGTCGAGGCCAAGCAGCGCGCCGCCCGCGTCGCCGCCCGCAAGGCGGCCGAGGAGAAGAAGCGCCAGGCCGCCGAGAAGAAGCGGAAGGCTCGGGTCGCCGCCGCCCGGGCCAAGGCCGAGCGGGCCAGCCACCGGTGGGTCAGGGCCATCCGCACCGGACTGCTCACCTCGGACTTCGGCCCCCGCTGGGGCAAGACGCACGACGGCCTCGACATCGGGGCGTCCACGGGCACCCCGCTGTACGCGATGTCCAAGGGGACCGTCATCCTCAGCGACGAGGTCTTCAGCTTCGGCAACAAGGTCGAGATCCGCTACTGGGACGGCACCGTCTCCTGGTACGGCCACCTCAGCCGCCGCGACGTCCGCACGGGCGACACCGTGATGCCCGGTGACCAGGTGGGCCTCGTCGGCAACACCGGCCACTCCTTCGGCTCGCACCTGCACCTCGAGATCCACCCCACCGGTGGCGACAACCCGGTCGACCCCGCGCCGTGGCTGCGCCAGCGCGGGATCATGGTCGGCTGAGGAGTCCTCAGCGAGTGCCGGGTGGTCCGGCGCCCGCGAACCTACACTCGGGCCCATGACTCCCCGGCTCGGGCTGCGCAGCCGCGTCCTGGCCCTGACGATGCCGGTCGTCATCCTCGTCAGCGCGGCGATCGCGGGGATCCTCTACACCTCGCTCGGGCAGCTCTTCGACGTCTCCGCCCGCGAGATCGCCGTCGCCGAGGCGATCGAGATGCGCACCGACATCGGCCTGCACTCCATCGAGGAGCTGGAGGAGACGCACGTCGACGACGTCAGCACCCGGCTCACCCAGATCGTCGACGAGACGGGCCGGGTCCGGGTGAGCACCGACTCGCGTGCCACCGTCCCGATGGCGTCCACCGACGTCCCCGACGGCCAGGTGCGCTCGACGGTCGCCAGCTCCATCCCGGGGGTCGGCGGGGGGCGCTACGCCGTCGCGGTGGCCGACGCCGTCGCCGACGACGGGCGGCACTACACCGCGCTCGTCGCCGTCCCGACCCGCGTCGAGACCACGGCCCTGGGGCGCTCCGTGGAGTTCGCCTTCATCGGCGCGTTCGGCCTCATCGCCCTCCTCGCTGCGGTGACCTCGTTCGCCGTGGGCCAGGCCCTGCGTCCCGTCGACCGGATGCGCCACCAGGTCGAGGACCTCGTCGCCTCGCGCCCCGCCCCCTCGCTCGAGATCCCCGCCGGCCACGACGAGCTGGCCCGGCTCGCCGAGACGCTCAACGACGTCCTCGAGCGGCTGCGGGTCGCCGACGCCTCGCGCCGCGCCTTCGTCGCCGACGCCGGCCACGAGCTGCGCAGCCCTCTCGCGACGATCCGCATCCTCCTCGACCGCCTCACCGAGGACCGCACGGTCACCGAGCGCGAGGCCGTCGCCACCCGGGTCTCGGCCGAGGTCGACCGCCTCTCGATCCTCGTCGAGGACCTCCTGGCCCTCGCCCGGGCCGACGAGTCCGACGAGGGGGTCGCGCGCGACGACGTCGACCTCGACGACGTCGTCGCCGGTGAGGCGGGAGCGCTGCGCGCGAGGGGCATGCCGCTCGAGGTCTCCGTCGAGCCGGTGCGCGTCACCGGCGACCCGCACCGCCTCGGCCGGGTCGTGCGCAACCTGCTCGAGAACGCCGAACGGCACATGGAGGGCCGGGTCCGGGTGGCGCTGACGCACCGCGGCAACACCGCCCTCCTCCTCGTCGACAACGACGGGCCGCCGGTCGAGCCGGAGGACCGGGAGCGGATCTTCGGGCGTTTCGTGCGCCTCGACGACTCGCGCACCCGCGACACCGGCGGGACCGGCCTTGGCCTGGCGATCGTGTCGGAGATCGTCCGGGCGCACGGCGGTTCGGTCACCGCGGAGGAGTCGCCCGACGGGTGGTGCCGCTTCGCCGTCAGGCTTCCGGCCGAGCCTCGATCGGGTTGAGCCGGTAGCCCATTCCCCGCACCGTCTCGAGCGACTTCGTCTCGAAGGGGGCGTCGATCTTGCGCCGGAGGTAGCCGATGTAGACCTCGACGACGTTGTCGGCGCCGGGGTAGTCGCTGTCCCACACGTTCTCGAGGATCTCGCCCTTGCTCTGCACCTGTCCCGCCTTGCGCATGAGGTGGTGCAGCAGCGAGTACTCGCGCGCGGTCAGCTGGATCTCCTTGCCCTCGCGGGTGACGCGGCGGGTCGTGGGGTCGAGGCTGAGGCAGCCGACCGTCAGGGCGACCGGACGCTCGGGGGCGCCCCGCCGCGACAGGGCCTGGAGGCGGGCGAGCAGGACCCGGGTGGCGAAGGGCTTGGTGACGTAGTCGTCGGCGCCGAGCTCGAAGGCGTCGGTCTGGTCGTACTCACCGTCCTTGGCCGTCAGCATGAGGACCGGGGTCCACACCTTGCGCTGACGCATGTGCTTGAGCACGTCGTAGCCGTTCATCGACGGGAGCATGATGTCGACGACGACGACGTCGTACTGCCCGAGCAGCGCCATCCGCAGACCCTCGCGCCCGTCGGCGGCGTGGTCGACGACCCAGCCCTCCTCGCGCAGCGCGTCGTCGAGCGCCGCCGCCAGGGGGCGCTCGTCCTCAACCAGTAGGAGCCTCAACGACTTTTTCCGCTTTCTCAGGGGAATCTCAGCGTCGTGACTGTAATGTACTCAATGGCTCGGGTGTTGCCGAAGAGGCAGAACCCGCCCAGGAACCGGCCCCCGGGAGATGCGAACCCCCTGCACGTATCTCCCGGGGGCCTCTCCCTGCCCGCACCCGCGTGCGGATCCCCGCTGGTCGGGCGGTGTCGCCGGTCCCGCCGCGCGGGGAACCGTGACCCCCTCGTGACGCGATCGCGTGACGGCCCGGGCGTGTCCCGTCCTAGCGTGGGAGCCACCGCCCGCGGGAGGAGACCCACCGTGCTCGACACCATCGCCGGTCTGCCGGTCCACGTGCTCGTCATCCACGCCGTCGTCGTCCTGGCGCCGCTGGCCGGTCTCGCGGCCGTCCTGTACGCCGTGCGCCCTGCGTGGCGCGCCGTCCTGCGCTGGCCCCTGCTCGGGCTCGCCGCGGTCTCCGCGGCCGGCGCGACGGTCGCGGCCGCGAGCGGCGAGGAGCTCGAGGCCCGGCTGCGCGGTCTCGGGATCGGAGGCGCCACCCTCGAGGCCATCGAGACGCACGCGGAGCGCGGCGAGCTGGTGCGCAACACCGCGCTTGTCTTCGTCGTCCTCGTGGCCCTCGCCACGCTGTGGCTGCTCGCGCCCGCCGAGCCGCCGGACGCCCGGGCCCGCGGCGGGGCCGCGGTGGCCGTCGTCGTCGCCGCCCTCGTGGCCGTCGCGGGCGTCGGCCTCGTCATCACGACCTTCCTCGCGGGCCACAGCGGCTCGACCGCCGTGTGGAGCGAGATCGGGAAGGCCTCCGGGGGGTCCTAGCGCCAGTGCCTCGTCCGGGCACGCCGTCCTCCTCGCGTCCTCGACGGGTCGTCCATCGACCTTCCTACCCGGCCGGCTCGTCGAGCATGCGCGCTCCCGCGCGGCGAGCGCCCGGCCCCGTGCCGGGCAGCGTGGACCAGCGGCGGCGGCCTCGGCGATCGACGGATTCCGCAGTTCCGGGCCGCGTCCGGCGCGGATAGGATCGCGCCATGATCGAGCAGCAGCGGATCCTCGCGACCTCCATCCCCGGCCCGGCCTCCCAGGCGATGCAGGCGCGCAAGACGGCCGCGGTCTCGGCCGGCGTGAGCACCGGCCTCCCGGTCTACGTCGTCGAGGGGTCGGGCGGCATCGTCCGCGACGTCGACGGCAACCAGCTCATCGACTTCGGGTCGGGGATCGCCGTGACGACCGTCGGCAACGGCAACCAGCGCGTCATCGACGCCGTCACCGCGCAGATCACCGCCTTCACCCACACCTGCTTCATGGTCACGCCGTACGACTCCTACGTCGAGGTCTGCGAGAAGCTCAACGCCCTGACCCCGGGGGACCACGAGAAGCGCTCGGCCCTGTTCAACTCCGGCGCCGAGGCCGTCGAGAACGCGGTGAAGATCGCCCGCCACGCGACCGGTCGGCCCGCGGTCGTCGCCTTCGACCACGGCTACCACGGGCGCACCAACCTCACGATGGGCCTCACCGCGAAGAACATGCCCTACAAGCACCGCTTCGGCCCCTTCGCCGGCGAGCTCTACCGGGTCCCCATGGCCTACCCCTACCGCTGGCCGGGCGGCGCGCAGGCGTGTGCCGAGCAGGCCCTGCGCACCGTCACCGACCAGATCCACGCCCAGGTCGGCGAGGACAACACCGCGGCCGTCATCATCGAGCCGATCCAGGGTGAGGGTGGCTTCATCGTCCCGCCGGAGGGCTTCCTCCCGGGACTGGCCGACTGGTGCCGCGAGCACGGCATCCTCCTCATCGCCGACGAGGTCCAGTCGGGCTTCTGCCGCACCGGCGACTGGTTCGCGTGCGACCACGAGGGTGTCGTCCCCGACCTCCTCACCGCGGCCAAGGGCATCGCCGGCGGGATGCCCCTCGCCGCCGTCACCGGCCGCGCCGACCTCATGGACGCCGTCCACGCCGGCGGCCTCGGCGGCACCTACGGCGGCAACCCCGTCGCCTGCGCCGCGGCCCTGGCCGCCATCGAGACGATGGAGCAGGACGACCTTCGCTCGCGGGCCCGCGCGATCGGCGACATCCTCACCGACCGGCTCGGGCGCCTCGCCGAGAAGTACGACGAGATCGGTGACGTCCGCGGCCGTGGCGCCATGATCGCGATGGAGCTCGTCACCGACCCCGACACCAAGGAGCCGGCCGCCGCGCTGACCTCCGCCGTCAACAAGGGCTGTCACGAGCGCGGGCTCATCACGCTCACCTGCGGCACGTACGGCAACGTCTTCCGGTTCCTCCCGCCGCTGTCGATCTCCGACGAGCTGCTCCACGAGGGCATGGACGTCCTCGAGGAGTCCTTCACCGCCGCCGTCGGCTGACGTGGCGCCGGTCCTGCCCGTCGTCCTCGACCTCACCGGACGCACGGCGCTCGTCACGGGCGCCGGGTCCCCGACCGGCATCGGGATGGCGTGCGCCCGCCTCCTCGCGCAGTGCGGGGCGCGCGTCGTCATCGGCGCGACGACCGACCGCGTCGACGACCGGGCCGCCGAGCTGCGGGCCGGGGGAGCGGAGGCGGTGGGCGTCGTCGCCGACCTCACGGGTGAGGACGGCGCGGCGCGGCTCGTCGCGTCGGCGCTCGAGGCGTTCGGCGGCCTCGACGTTCTCGTCAACAACGCCGGGATGGTCGCGAGCGCCGACGCCGACGGCTACCTCGAGGGCGACCTGCTCGCCACGACCCCGCAGCGGTGGTCGGCCTCGCTCGCCCGCAACCTCGACACCGCGTTCCTCACGACGCGGGCGGCCCTCCCGCACCTGCGCCGCAGCGGGTCCGGCCGCGTCGTCATGCTCGCCTCCCTCACCGGTCCCGTGATGGCGATGCGCGGAGAGGTCGCCTACGCCACGGCCAAGGCCGGCCTCGTCGGCCTGGCGCGGGCCCTCGCCGTCGACGAGGCCGCCCACGGTGTGACGGCCAACGTCGTGGCGCCCGGCTGGGTCGGCACCGGGTCGCAGACGCCCGCGGAGGCCGACGAGGCGCGAGCGACCCCGCTCGGGCGCTCGGGCACGCCGGAGGAGGTCGCGGCCGCCGTCGCCTTCCTCGCCTCGCCCGGCGCGGCGTACGTCACGGGGCAGGTGCTCGTCGTCGACGGCGGCAACAGCGTCACCGAGGAGCGCGCGCCGCGGTGACGGGTCGGCCTCCGAGCACCTCTCCCGCGGGCTGGGCGCGGCGCCGGGCGGCCGACGTGCGCTCCTAGACTCGGACGGTGACCCGTCCCGTGCTCCGCCAGGTGCACAACATCGGACGGCGGCGCGCCTGGGTGATCTGGGCCGTCGGGCTCGCCGTCTACGTCCTCGCCGTCTTCCACCGCACCTCGCTGGGGGTCGCCGGCCTGCTGGCGGCCGAGCGGTTCGACATCAGCGCCGCGCAGCTGTCGACGTTCACCGTCGTCCAGCTCGCCGTGTACGCGGCGATGCAGATCCCGGTCGGGGTCCTCATCGACCGGTTCGGCTCCAAGCGGCTCCTGCTCACCGGCCTGCTCCTCATGACGGGGGGCCAGCTCTGGTTCGCGTTCGCGGGGTCGTTCGAGGTCGGCCTCGCCGCGCGCATCCTCCTCGGGGCGGGCGACGCGATGGTCTTCACCTCGCTGCTGCGCCTGGTCGCCGTGTGGTTCCGGGTCAAGCAGGCGCCCTTCATCACCCAGCTCACCGGGATGGTCGGCCAGGCCGGCGCGATCCTCGCCGCCACCCCGCTGTCGGCGGCGCTCGCCACGTGGGGGTGGACCCGCTCCTTCGGCACCGCCGCCGGCGTCGGCGTCGTGCTCTCGGTGTTCCTCGTCCTCCTCGTCAAGGACTCGCCCTACCGCGGCGAGGCGGTGGAGAAGATCAAGGTGCGGGCGCTGGCGCGCACCCTCGCCGAGGTGTGGGGCAACCCGGGCACCCGCCTCGGCCTGTGGGTCCACTTCTCGTCGCAGTTCGGCGCGACCGTCTTCACGATGCTGTGGGGCTACCCGTTCCTCGTGCGCGGTGAGGGCCTCGAGCCGCGGACGGCCTCGCTCCTCCTCGTCGTCATGACCCTGACGGCGATGGGGGCCGGCCCCCTCGTCGCCGCGTTCACCTCGCGGGTGCCCTACCGGCGCTCGCAGCTCGTCCTCGGGATCGTCGTGGCGATCATGCTCGTCTGGGCGGTCGTGCTCCTCTGGCCGGGGCGGGCGCCGCTGTGGCTGCTCGTCGTCCTCGTCGTCGTCACGGCGCTCGGCGGGCCCGGCTCGATGGTCGGTTTCGACCTCGCCCGCACCTTCAACTCCTCGTCGCGGCTCGGGCGCGCGACCGGAGTGGTCAACATCGGGGGGTTCACGGCCTCGCTCGTGGCGATCGCGCTCATCGGCGTCGTCCTCGACCACCTCGCTCCCGGCGGACCCGCCGACTACACCCTCGACGACTTCCGGGCCGCGATGTCGGTGCAGTTCGTCTTCTGGGGGATCGGGCTCGTCCAGCTCGTCCGCTACCGGCGCAAGAGCCTGCGGCACATCGAGGAGGCCCACCCCGCCGCGCTCGACGCCCTGCGCCGCGGCGACACGCTCCTGCCGGGGATCTCCCGCGAGCCCGACGCCTGACGGAAGCGGTCCCGTGGACCGCCGGCGGCCTCGTGCCGGGAGCCTGGCCTTCACCCCGAGTTCGGGTCCCGTCGGGGTGTCGGTCACCGGCGCGAGGGGCGCCCTTTGACAGAATCTCGGTGACCGGGCCACGTATGAGATGGCCCGGTCACCCCTTTCCCGGCGTCGCCTCAGCTGTTGACGGTGTACCCGGACGTGGGGGCGGGACAGAACGTGTACGGGCCCCCGACCCGCCCGTGGTACTGCATCAGCGCGGTCCCGACGCGGAGGATGAGCAGCTCTCCCTCGACGGTCGCCTGCGTGTACGACATGTCCTTCCGGGGGCAGCCGAGCGACCCGTCGTTCCACGTCACGGGCACGAAGGCGGCGGCGACGACCTCGTCGGGGGCCACCTTCTGGCGGGTGGCGGCGTCCTCGACGGCGGCCTTGACCGCCGGGCGCTCGAGGACGGCGGGGGGCACCGGGACGTCGCCGAGGTCACTGGTGGGGACCGGGGTGGGCGGCACGCTCGGCAGGCTGGTGCCGGTGGACGGCGTCGGCGAGGCGGTGGGCGCGGGGGCGGAGGGGCTCGACGCGCCGGAGGCACCGGATCCCGAGGGGGTGCTGCCGCAGGCGGCGGTCGCGAGGAGGATCGCGGCGGCGGCGGCGGTCGCGGTGAGCGCGGGGCGGGCGGGGGTGAGCATCACGGCTCCTTCGTCGAGGTGGTCTCGGTGTGCCGACGCGTGGCGACGGGGGCCGGTTCCGTGCGCGGGCCGTCAGCGCAGGACGTGGCGGCCGATGACGAGGCGCTGGATCTGGTTGGTCCCCTCGAAGATCTGGGTCACCTTGGCCTCGCGCATGAACCGCTCGGCGGGGAAGTCCTGGGTGTAGCCGGCGCCGCCGAGGACCTGGACGGCGTCGGTGGTGACCCGCATCGCGGCGTCGGTCGCGACGAGCTTGGCGACCGCGGCCTCCTTGCTGAAGGCGCGGCCGGCGTCCTTGAGGCGGGCGGCATGCAGGTACGTGGCGCGCGCGCTCGTCACGGCTGCCTCCATGTCGGCGAGGAGGAAGGACAACCCCTGGAACTCCCCGATCGGCCTGCCGAACTGCTGCCGCTCCTTCGCGTAGGACGCCGCGAGGTCGAGGGCCGACTGGGCCAGGCCCGTGGAGGCGGCGGCGATGCCGAGGCGGCCGGCGTCGAGGGCGGACAGGGCGATCGCCATGCCCTGCCCCTCGTCACCGATGAGGCGGTCGGCGTCGACGCGCACGTCCTCGAAGATGACCTCGCGCACCGTGTCGCAGTGCAGGCCCATCTTCCGCTCCGGGGCGCCGAAGGAGATGCCGGGGGCGTCGGCGGGCACGACGAGGCACGACAGCCCCCGCCCGCCGTCGTCGGAGGTCCGGGCGAAGGTCGTGTAGTAGTCGGCGTGGCCCGCGTGGCTGATCCACGCCTTGCGGCCCTTGACGACGTAGCCGTCGCCGTCGCGGGTGGCGCGCGTCGTCATCGAGGCGATGTCGCTGCCGGCGAGCGGCTCGGAGAGGCAGTAGGCGCCGAGCTGGTCGCCCGAGAGCATGCCGGGCAGGAGGGCGGCCTTCTGCTCGTCGGTGCCGAAGGTCGTCACCGGGTACGCCGTGAGGGAGTGGACCGAGACGCCGACGGCGACGCTCATCCAGGCGCTCGCGACCTCCTCGACGACCTGGAGGTACACCTCGTACGGCTGGCCGTAGCCGCCGTGCTCCTCGGGGTGGGGGAGGGAGAGCAGGCCCGCGGCGCCGAGGGTGCGGAAGACCTCGGTCGGGAAGGACTCGTCGGTGGCCGCGGCGCGCTCGGCCGCGTCGACCTTCGGCCGGAGCTCCTTGGCGCAGATCTCGCGGGTCAGGTCGATGAGGTCCTGGCCCTCCTCGGTCGGCATCAGCCTCGTCGCTGGCATGTCCCGAAGGGTACGAGGTGCTCGGAGACCGACCAAACGCTCGTGCGCCCGGTCCTGGGCCCCGAGCAGCCGTGACACCGCCCCCCGCCGCCTCCAGTGCGGCAACACGCCGAACGTGCGGGCGCGACGTCGGCGTGTTGCCGTACTGGAGTGGGTGGGGCTGGCGTCGGTGGGGAGGCGTCAGGCGGGGTAGGCCGTGACCTCGGTCGCCTTGACGCCGGCCCACAGCGCCTGCCCGGGCTGGAGGCGCAGCGCTGCGACCGAGGCGGCGGTGACCTCGGCGACCAGGGGGGCGGGCTCGCGGTCGGTGGGGCCGTCGACGGCGAGCCGCACCCGGGCGGTCTGCCCCACCATCTCGACGGCCGCGACGTGGACCGGCCACGTGTTGCGCGTCGACCCGTGCGGGCTCTCGGAGTACAGGGCGACCGCCGAGGGGGCGAAGGCGACCCACGAGTCGCCGCGGTGCTCGTGGCCGGCCGTCACGACCGGACCGAGGGCCGTGTCGACGACCCCGGCGTCGCGGCCCCGGCCGCGGAGCAGGTTGAGGCCGACGACGTGGGCGACGTACGCGTCGCGGGGGCGGGCGACGACCTCGGTGGGCGAGCCCTCCTGCACGACGCGGCCGTCCTCGACGAAGACGAGGTGGTCGGCAAGGGTCAGGGCGTCGAGCGGGTCGTGCGTGACGAGGACGGTGGCGCCGTCGTAGGTGCGCAGGCGGGCGGCCAGGCCGGCGCGGACCTGGGGGCGCAGCGCGGGGTCGAGCGCCGAGAGCGGCTCGTCGAGGAGGAGCAGGCGGGGGCGGGTGGCGAGGGCGCGGGCCAGCGCGACGCGCTGCGCCTGGCCGTGCGAGAGCGCCGCCGGGCGACGGTCGGCGAGGTCGCTCACCCCGAGCGCGTCGAGCTCGGCGTCGGCGCGGGCGAGGGCGTCGGCGCGCGAGGCCCCCCGGCTCCGAGGGCCGAACGCGACGTTGCCGCGCGCGGTGAGGTGGGGGAAGAGGAGGTGGTCGGCGGCGAGCATCCCCACGGCGCGCAGGCTCGGGTCGAGGTGGCGGGTGCCGTCGGCCCAGGTCGTGCCGTCGACGCGCACGTGCCCTCCGCCGAGCCGGACGAGACCGGCCAGGGCGTGGATCGCGGTCGTCTTCCCCGCGCCGTTCGGGCCGAGGACGGCGACGACCCCGCCGTCGGGGGCCGCGAGGGAGACGTCGAGGTCGAGGGCGCCGCGGGTCAGCCGGACGTGCGCGTCGAGGCTCAGCGGACCCACCGCCCGCGGAGCAGGCCGAGGACCACCACGGCGACGACGAGGAGCAGGAGGCTGAGGGCCACCGCGGTCTGCGGGTCGTCCTGGAGCTTGACGTAGACGAGGAGCGAGGTCGTCTGCGTCTCGCCGGCGAAGTTGCCGGCGAACGTGATCGTGGCGCCGAACTCGCCGAGGGCCCGGGCCCACGCGAGGGCGGTGCCGGACGCGATGCCCGGGGCCGCGAGCGGGAGGGCGACCCGGGTGAGGACGCGCAGCGGGCGGGCGCCGAGGGTGGCCGAGACGTCGAGAAGGCGCCGGTCGAGGCCGCGCATCGCCCCCTCGACCGCGAGGACGTAGAAGGGCAGCGAAACGAACACCTGCGCGAGGACGACGGCCACCGGGGTGAACGGGATCCGCAGGCCGAAGATCTCGAGCAGCGGCTCGCCGACGAGGCCGCGGCGTCCGTAGGCGAGGAGCAGGGCGACACCTCCGACCACCGGGGGCAGGACGACGGGCACGGTGAGGACGGCCCGCAGCCAGGTCGCGGAGCGCCCCTCGGCCCGGGAGAGCAGCCACGCGAGGGGGGTGCCGAGGACCCAGCAGATCGCCACCGTGGCGAGCGTGGTGACGAGGGAGAGCCGCAGCGCCGGACGCACGTCGGGGTCGGAGAGGCGGGTCAGCAGTCCCGACCACTCGGTTCCCGCGAGGAGACCGACGAGCGGCAGGACGACGAGGAGGAAGCCGAGCACGGCCGGGACGACGAGGACGGTCCGGGAGAGCCGGACCCGCGACGCCCCCTGGCTCGTCCCGGGTCGAGCGGTCGGCGGGCGGGGGGCGCGGCCGGTGGCCTCGGCGGCCTCGGGGTTGCCGGGGGCCGCGGACGTCACGGGGCGAGGAAGCCGGCGGCCTGGAGCGCCTGCTGCCCCTCCGGCCCGGCGACGTAGGCGGCGAAGGCCGTGGTGGCGGCCTCGTCGCCGAAGCGGGCCAGGGGGTAGTCGAGCGTGGTGTTCTGCCCGGCCGGGATCTCGACGCCGACGGCCGCGTCCTTCGCGCCGACGACGTCGGAGTGGTAGACCACGGCGGCGTCGGCCTCGTCGAGGGAGACCTTGGCCAGGGTGGCGGTGACGTCGACCTCGCGGGAGACGACGTGCGCCGAGACCCCGGCCCTCCCGAGCACCTGGTCGGCGGCCGCGCCGCACGGGACGGTCGCGGCGCAGAGGACGACGTCGACGTCCTCGCGCGCAAGGTCGGCGAGGCCGGTGACCTTCGCCGGGTTGCCGGGTGGGGTCGCGATCTCGAGGGTGTTCCTCGCGATCGTCACGGTGGCGGTGGGTCGCACCTCACCGAGCTGCCGGAGGGCGGCGGTGCCCGCGCTGGCGAAGAGGTCGGCCTCGGCGCCCTGGGCGATCTGCCGGGCCAGGGTCGTGCTCGACCCGAAGCTCAGCCGGATCTCGGTACCCGGGTTGGCCGTCTCGAACGACTCGGCGAGGGTGGTGAGCGTCGTGGTCAGCGAGGCCGCGGCGAGGACGGTGACCTCGCCGGTGACCGCCGACGAGGTGGCGCCCGTCGAGGTGGCGCCCGTCGAGGTGACGCCTGACGAGGTGACGCCTGACGAGGTGCCCGCCGACGCGGTGGTGTCGGGGGAGCCGCCGCCGCAGCCGGTGAGGAGGAGGACCGCCAGCGTCGTCGGGAGGGCGAGGGCGCGGACCGTCACTGCGGCACCCCGACGATGACGTTGGTGGACTTGATCGTGGCGACGGCGACGGTGCCGACCTCGAGCCCGAGGTCGTCGACCGCCTCGCGCGACATCAGCGAGACGACCCGGAACGGGCCGCACTGGAGCTCGACCTGGGCCATGACCGTGTCCTTGACGACGCGCGTGACGATGCCGCGCATCCGGTTGCGGGCCGACTCGTCGGCCACGACGCCGACGGGCGCCGGGCGGGCGACCTCCCGGGCGACGGCGGCGAGCTCGGCCCCCTCGACGACGAGCCGGCCGGCGTCGTCCTTGTGGCTGGGGAGGCGACCCGCGTCGACCATCCGGCGCACGGTGTCGTCGGACACCCCGAGGAGGAGCGCGGCATCACTGATCCGCAACTGCGTCATGAGCGCGACCTTAGCACCGCACCTGCGGCGTCAGGCGGTTCGTGCCGGTCAGCCGTGGGGGAGGGACTGGTGCGGGGGCTCGCCCTCGGGGTCGCGGAAGTGCTCGAGGGAGGGGCGCTTGGCCTCGACGGCGTCACCGGAGGAGCGCCCCTGCAGCCGGCGCTGCACCCACGGGGCCGCGTGGGTGCGGGCCCACTGGGCGTGGCCGCGCAGCTCGTCGGCCCTCCGGCCCCGGGAGGCCGCGGGCAGCGGGGTGGTCCAGTCGGCGAGGTCGGTCTCGTGGCCGAGCGCGGTGAGGGCCGCGAGGGCGACCCGGCGGTGCCCCTCGGTCGTCAGGTGGATGCGGTCGTCGGCCCACATCCGCCAGTCGCGCAGGGCGGCCATCCCCCAGAGGTTGAGGACGTGGCACCCGTGGCGCTGCGCGATGGTGAAGAGGTTCGCCGCGTGGGCGGCGTGGCGGCCGCGCAGGGCCTTGAAGAGTCCGGCGTCGCGGGTGTCGGTGGGGGTGGCGAGGAGGACGTCGGCGCCGGTCCGCCGCAGGGTGACGACGGCGTCCTCGAGGCGGTCGGCGAGGGCGTCGACGTCGACCGTGGGGCGCAGCAGGTCGTTGCCGCCGCCGACCATCGAGACGAGGTCGGGCTGCATCGTCAGGGCGCTCTCGAGCTGGCGACCCACAACGTCGTCGAGCTTGCGCCCGCGCACCGCGAGGTTGGCGTAGCCGAAGGGCAGGTGCTCGCGCTCGGCGACGGCGTCGAGGTGGTGGGCGAGGCGGTCGGCCCATCCCACGTAGGCGTCGGGTCGCGCCGGGTCGGGGTCGGACATGCCCTCGGTGAACGAGTCGCCGATGGCGACGTACCGCGTCCACACGCGCGCGGGCGCCGCGGGCTGGGTCACGGGAGCCTCCAGTCGACGGGGTCGGCCCCCTGCTGGACGAGGAGCTCGTTGGTGCGGCTGAACGGACGCGACCCGAAGAACCCGGCGTGCGCCGACAGGGGGCTCGGGTGCGGCGACTCGATGCACGGCACCCCCGGGAGGTGGGGCGCGAGGTTGCGGGCGTCGCGTCCCCAGAGGATCGCGACGAGCGGGCCACCCCGGGCGACGAGCGCGGCGATGGCGGCGGCCGTCACCTGCTCCCACCCCTTGCCCCGGTGGCTCGCCGGTGCGCCGGGGGCCACCGTGAGGACCCGGTTGAGCAGGAGGACGCCCTGCTCGGCCCACGGGGTCAGGTCGCCCGTGGACGGTGTCGGCAGGCCGAGGTCGGTGCCGAGCTCGGTGAAGATGTTGACGAGGCTGCGCGGGACCGGCCGCACGTCGGGGGCCACGGAGAACGACAGGCCCATCGCGTGACCGGGCGTCGGGTAGGGGTCCTGGCCGACGACGAGGACGCGCACGGCGTCGAGCGGCTGCGCGAAGGCCCGCAGGACGTGGGCGCCGCCGGGCAGGTAGCCCCGGCCGGCCGCGACCTCTCCCCGGAGGAACTCGCCGAGGCTCGCGACGACCGGCTCGACGGGCTCGAGGGCCGGCGCCCACGAGGGGTGCACGAGGTCGCGCAGGGGCCGGGCGTCGGTGGGAGTGGACATCGTTTCCCACCGTATCCCCACGTCGGGGCCCTCTCGCCACCCCGGTCACCTCCCCTGGAGCCCACCCTTGACGACCCGTCCGGCCCCCGACGCCCCCTCCGGGCCCCGACGCCCCCTCCCGGTCCTGACGAGCCCTCGGCCGCCTGTGGACGCCCCACAGCCCTCGCGCCAGGTCGAGGTCGCGCGACATGCCGACGATGCGACCCATCCGTCGGCATGTCGCGCGACCTCGACTGTGGCTGCCCCGGTGAGCCAACTGTTCGGATGGATCACCCGGCGCGACCTCGACTGTGGCCGCCCCGGTGAGCCAACTGTTCGGATGGATCACCCGGTCGACCTGGTGTCCATGGTGAGCCGTCCGCCGCTGCCGGCCGCGGTCCGGCGTGGACCGGGTCGAGGGCGTGGGGGCGCGTCGGCTTGACTGGTCCTCGTGACGACACCCCGCTGGCGCACCGTGCTCTTCGACCTCGACGGCACCCTCGCCGACACGATCCCGCTCATCGTCGCCTCGTACCAGCACGCCTTCCGCCACGTGCTCGGCGAAGAGGTGGAGGAGGCCCGCGCCCGCGCGTGGATCGGCCGCCCGCTCCTGGCCGCCCTCCTCGAGGAGAGCCCGGAGCACGGCGTCGCCCTCGACCTGGCCTACCGCGAGTGGAACCTCGCCAACACCGCCGCCCTCATCCGCCGCTACGAGGGCGTCCCCGAGCTGCTCGAGGCCCTCGCCGCAGCCGGGGTCAGGACCGCCGTCGCCACCTCGAAGCGGAGGGAGACCGCGCGCCTCGCGCTCGAGGGCGTCGGCATCGCCGGGGCGATCGACGTCGCCGCGGGCCTGGAGGACACCGAGCGCCACAAGCCCGAGCCCGACCCCCTCCTCCACGCGGCGGCCTCGCTCGGGGTCGACCCGGCCGACTGCGCGTACGTCGGCGACGCGACGGTCGACGTCCTGTCGGCGAAGGCGGCCGGGATGGCGGCGGTCGCGGTCACCTGGGGCGCGGGCGAGCGCAACGACCTCGTCGCCGCGGACCCCGAGGTCGTCCTCGACACGGTGGCCGACCTGCACGCGTACCTCCTCGGTCGGCCGCGCACCTAGACTCGCCGCCGTGCACGGGAAGACGTACCAGGAGAACAAGCACACCGAGCTCGCGGCCCTCGCCGAGGCGGTCGTCGCGTACGCCGAGGAGCGCGTCCGGATGGAGGCGCCCCTCGACGGGACGGCGACCCCCGAGGAGCTGGCCGCGGCGGTGGGCCAGACCATCACCGCCCAGGGCTTCGGTGGCCTCGAGACCCTGCGGCTGTTCGCCGAGGACCTCGCGCCCGCGTGCCTGTCGACCGACCACCCGCGCTACCTCTCCTTCATCCCGTGCGCACCGAGCGACGCCGCCGTGATGTTCGACCTCGTCGTGGGGGCGTCCTCGATCTACGCCGGCTCCTGGCTCGAGGGCGCCGGCGCGGTGTACGCCGAGAACCAGGCCCTGCGCTGGGTCGCCGACCTCGTCGGGATGCCCGCGGAGGCCGGTGGGGTCTTCGTCCCGGGCGGCACCATCGGCAACCTGTCGGCCCTGCACGCCGCCCGCACCACGGCGCGCCACCGCGCTCCGGAGGGCGTGCGCCCGTTCCGCGTCGCGGCCACGGCCGGGGCCCACAGCTCGATCGCCGCGGCGTGCGACGTCATGGACGCCGAGCTCGTCCCGGTCGAGGCCGACGACCGATGGCGGCTCACCGGCGCGAACCTGCGCGCCACCCTGGAGGCGCACGGCCCCGAGACCTTCTTCGTCGTCGTCGCGACCTGCGGGACGACGAACTTCGGCATCATCGACGACCTCGCATCGGTCGCCGAGGTCTGCCGCGAGTACGGCATCTGGTTCCACGTCGACGGCGCGTACGGGGGCGCCGGCCTCGCCGCGCCGTCGGTGCGCGAGCTGTACTCCGGTGTGGAGCACTGCGACTCGTTCATCGTCGACCCGCACAAGTGGCTCTTCGCGCCGTTCGACTGCTGCGCCCTGCTCTACCGCGAGCCCGCGCTCGCCCGCGCCGCGCACACCCAGCGGGCCGGCTACCTCGACGTCCTCACCGAGACGCCCGACTGGAACCCCACCGACTACTCCGTCGGGCTCACCCGCCGGGCCCGCGGCCTGCCGTTCTGGTTCTCGCTGGCCGTCAACGGCACCGACGCCTACACGGCCGCCATCGAGCAGACCCTCGACGTCGCGCGCTTCGCCGAGTCGGAGGTCGTGCGGCGACCCTCCCTCGAGCTCGTCCGCGAGCGCGACCTGTCGGTCGTCGTCTTCCGGCGGCTCGGGTGGGAGCCCGCCGACTACCAGGCGTGGTCGGACCGGCTCCTCGCCGACGAGTTCGCCTTCGTCGTGCCGACGACCCACGCGGGGGAGACCCTCGCCCGCTTCGCGGTCGTCAACCCCGAGACGAGCCGCGAGGACATCAGCGCCATCCTCGACACGATGGAGTGACGCCCACCCGTCGGGGTGGGAGTGGTGGGGTCCGTGTGACTCGTGAGTCGAGCGATCCGGACGGTGTCCAGCCGACACGCGGCGAGGTGCTCCGACGAATGACAAAGGTGTCATTCACCCGGGTAGAGTGAGCGCCGCAGGACCACCACGAAGCGAAGGGTCGAGGACGAACCAGTGAGCGCCGCCTCCGAACAGCTCAGCACCACCGCCCCAGCGGAGGGACTCAGCGAGCGCGACCGCGAGATCATCGCCTTCGAGCGCCAGTGGTGGAAGTACGCCGGCTCGAAGGAGACGGCCATCAAGGAGCTCTTCGACATGAGCTCCACGCGGTACTACCAGGTGCTCAACTCGCTCATCGACCACCCGTCGGCGCTCGAGCACGACCCGATGCTCATCAAGCGCCTCCGCCGCCTGCGCGCCAGCCGCCAGCGCGCGCGCTCGGCCCGTCGCCTCGGCATGGAGCCGTGACCCCGACCTGAGGACGCCGCGCCCGTACCGGGCGCCCACGAACCAGCGACGCCCGTCCGTGAGGGAAGCCGGACGGGCGTCGCTGTTCGTTCAGGCGGGGGTCAGGGGAGGTCGGGGTCGGGGAACTCGACCGGCCAGCCCTTCTTCGACAGCTGGTCGCGCACCCGGCGCAGGTCGTTGTCGCTGGCGTCGCTGTGCGTGTACTCGGCGATGGCCGCGGCGATGTCCGACGGGCCGGCCGGGCTGACGTCGGCCCGGCGCAGCGCCTTCGCGATCTTCTTGACCTCGCTGCGGGTCAGGCGGCGCTCGAGGAGCGCGAGCAGCGGGACGTAGTCGTGGTCGGGCACGCCGCCCGGGTAGCCCTCGCGAAGCCAGTTGACGATGCGGGCGAGCGCGCTGCCCTCCTTGGGCGGGGCGTCCTCGTCCTCGGTCTCGCCGGCGAGCGGCCAGCCGCCGAGGACGAGCTTCGCCGCCACCTTGCGCATCTGCACGTCGTCCGGGAGCAGGGCGCGGGCGGCCTTCTCGGAGAGCAGGCCCTCGGAGTGCAGCTTGCGCAGGACGTCGAGCGCCCGCTCGCCGCCGATGCGCTCGTGGAGGACCGCGTACAGCGCGGCCGTCTCGCGGTCGGGCACGCCCTCGGGGTAGCCGTCACGGATGTACTGGAGGACCGGGCCGGTCAGCTGGGTCGTCATCGAACCCTCACTTCTTGTCGACGATCGTCGGGATGATGTTCTCGAAGCTCAGCGTCTTGCCGAAGCCCGAGGACACGATGAGCACGAGCCCCAGCAGGACGCCGAGGACGATCACGGCGATGAGGAGCCCGGAGACGCCGCGGCCGAGGAGGCTCGGGCGGCTGTGGATGGTGCCGCCGTCGTCGACCCAGGTCGTCGACCGGAGGGTCAGCGCCCGCATCGCGAGGGCGTAGACGACGGGGAGGCCGGCGCCGAAGAGCAGGCCGGCGAGCAGGACGTCGAAGGCTCCGACGAGGGCGAGCTGGATGCTGCGCACGGGTGGCTCCTCAGTGGGTCTTGGTCTCGGTGGGCTGGGACGTGGGGGCCGGCGGGTCCTTCGGACGCTCCCACGCCTCGTTGACGTTGTGCGCGCCGACGTGCTGCTGGCGCGACCGGTGGAACATCCACCCCGACAGCGCGACGAGGACGACGAAGACGACGAAGGCCCCGAAGGCGCCGCCGATGGTGTGGCCGAGCCACCACATCAGCGCACCGACCGCGGCGGCGATGGGAAAGGTCGTCGCCCAGGCGGTGACCATCCGGCCGGCCGTGGCCCAGCGGACGTGGGTGCCGCGGCCGAGCCCGCCCCCGAGCACCGACCCGGTCGCGACGTGCGTCGTGGAGAGGGCGAAGCCGAGGTGGCTCGACGCGAGGAGGACGGCGGCGGTCGACCCGTCGCTCGCCATGCCCTGGCGCGGCGTGATGTCGACCAGACCCTTGCCGAGGGTGCGGATGATCCGCCAGCCGCCGAGGTAGGTGCCCAGGGCGATCGCGAGCGCGGCGCTGACCTTCACCCACACGGGCACGGCGTCGGTGCGGTCCCAGTGCCCGCTCGCGATGAGCGCGAGGGTCATGACGCCCATCGTCTTCTGCGCGTCGTTGGTGCCGTGGGCGACCGAGACGAGCGAGGCGCTGCCGATCTGGCCCCAGCGGAAGTACCGCTCCTCGAGCTGGTGCATGACGCTGTTGGTCACCTTGTGGACCAGCCAGCAGCCGACGAAGGCGACGCCTATGGCGACGAGGGGGGAGAGCAGCGAGGGCAGGAGGATCTTGCCGACGACGCCGTCGAGCTTGGTGCCGTCGCCCGTCCACTTCACGCCCGCCAGGCCCAGTCCGGCGGCGGCCGCCCCCGTCAACCCGCCGAGGAGCGCGTGCGAGCTGCTCGAGGGGAGGCCGAGCAGCCAGGTGAACAGGTTCCAGAGGATGCCGCCGACGAGGCCGGCCAGGACGATGAGGAGCAACGCCTCACCGCCGTCGGCCAGGAGCTCGGGGCGCGGGGCGCCCGACTTGTCCTGGATCTTGATGACGGCGTTCGACACCGTGAGCGCGACCTCGACCGACAGGAACGCCCCCACGAGGTTGAGCACGGCCGAGAGCCCGACGGCCACCTTGGGCTTGAGCGCACCCGTGGAGATCGAGGCGGCCATGGCGTTGGCGGTGTCGTGGAACCCGTTCGTGAAGTCGAAGGCGAGCGCCGTCACGATGACGAGCACGAGAGTGATGGTTGCTGCGTCCACGAGGCACCAGTCTGGGGTGGCAACCTCCACTTCACCAATGTGAGGGTCCGCGTTCACCTCCTGTTCACCTGGCGGCGCGGCCGGTGGGGCGCGTGGGGTCTGCGAGGATGCGCCGATGACCGACCTCGACTGGAGCACCCCCGACGGGCTCGCCGCGATCCGGGAGCACCTCGCCGCGCCGATCGACGGATGGCGCGCCCCCGTCGCCTACGCGGTGGGCCTGAGCCCGGCCTCCTCGTCGGTCGAGTGGGTCTTCCCGCACGTCAACGTCCCCGGAGGCACCCACGGCCTGCCGGCCGTCGTCCTCGCCTCGGTCCTGCGCCACGACGGCTCCACCGCCACGCTGCCCCTCTCGCGTGCCGAGCTGGCGGCGTCGGTGGAGTCGCTCGAGCCGGCCGAGGCCTGCACGACGCTCGAGCACCCCAACCTCGCGGCCTGGCGCCAGGTCCTCACCGAGCTCGACGGCAACCCCGCCCGTGAGGCCGTCGCCGTGTTCGTCGCCGACCTCGAGGACCCCGTCGCGTCCGAGGCCGACGGCTCGATGCGGGCCACCTTCGAGGGGCACGAGCCCGTCCTCTGAGGACGCGCCGCCCTCAGGGACGGCTCAGGGTCCGGTGGGGGACGCCACCCGTTCCGGAAGGGCCACGGGGCTCCTAGCGTTGCGGTGAGGGGCGCGGCCGCGCCCGTGGCCGCACCACCGCGCGAGAGGCGCCGACGTGTTCGAGACCCTGACGGCGTTCATCGAGGCCAACGCGGCCGCGCCGTGGGTCCTGGCGCTGGTGCTCCTCGTCGCGGCCGGCGACGCCCTCGTGCCCCCGGTGCCGAGCGAGTCGGTCGTCGTCGCCCTGGCCGCCGTGTCGGTGTCGACCCAGGGTCCGCACCTCGTCCTCCTCGCGATCGCCGCGGCGGTGGGGGCGTTCCTCGGCGACTCGGCGGCCTTCCTCGCCGGGCGGCGCTTCGGGCCCGAGCGGCTGGCACGGGTCCGCCGTCCCGTGCTGCGCCGCGGCCTCGACCTCGCCGCCTCGACCGTCGAGGAGCGGGGCGGGCTCGTCATCCTCGTGGCCCGCTACGTCCCCGTCGGCCGGCTCGCGGTCGGCCTCACCGCCGGCGCGACGGGCTACCCGCCGCGACGCTTCGTGCCCTTCGCGGCCCTCGCCGCCACGACGTGGGCGGCCTGGACCGTCGGGATCGGGGCGCTCGCCGGGCGCTGGTTCGCCGACCACGCGCTCCTCGGTGCGGCCGCGGGCATCCTCGTGGCCCTCGTCCTCGGGGTGCTCGCCGACCACGTCGCGCGGCGCCTCCTCGGGCGTCGCCGTGGGGCGCGTGCGGAGGTGGCGAAGGGGCGCACGGGCGGGGCGCCGACCCCGCGCGCCGGTCACTGACCCGCACGGTCACCGGCCGCGGCCCGCCGACGGCACCGGTCCGGAGGGCGGCCGCAGGCGTCGCGGCGTTTGCACTCTCCCCCGGTGAGTGCCAATAATGGCGTTAGCACTCTCCCATGGAGAGTGACAATCCAGACCGGTCCGGCGAGGGCCGGGACCCCGCGGCGACATGAGCCGCAGGACCCGATCCGTCCGTCGCGGGCGCCGCCCGGTCTCCACCTTCGATTCGCGTGGGAGGAACCACCCGGATGGCCAAGATCATCGCTTTCGATGAAGAGGCTCGACGCGGTCTCGAGCGGGGAATGAACACCCTCGCCGACGCCGTCAAGGTCACCCTCGGCCCCAGGGGCCGCAACGTCGTGCTCGAGAAGAAGTGGGGCGCCCCCACGATCACGAACGACGGTGTCTCCATCGCCAAGGAGATCGAGCTCGACGACCCGTACGAGAAGATCGGCGCCGAGCTCGTCAAGGAGGTCGCCAAGAAGACCGACGACGTCGCCGGTGACGGCACGACGACGGCGACCGTCCTCGCCCAGGCAATGGTCCGCGAGGGCCTGCGCAACGTCGCGGCCGGCGCCAACCCGATGGCGCTCAAGCGTGGCATCGAGAAGGCCGTCGCCGCCGTGTCCGCCGAGCTGCTCAGCAACGCCAAGGACGTCGAGACCAAGGAGCAGATCGCGGCCACGGCCTCGATCTCCGCCGCTGACCCCCAGATCGGCGAGATGATCGCCGAGGCCATGGACAAGGTCGGCAAGGAAGGCGTCATCACCGTCGAGGAGAGCAACACCTTCGGCCTCGAGCTCGAGCTCACCGAGGGCATGCGCTTCGACAAGGGCTACATCAGCCACTACTTCGTCACCGACACCGAGCGCATGGAGGCCGTGCTCGAGGACCCGTACGTCCTCATCGCGAACTCCAAGATCGGCTCGATCAAGGACCTGCTGCCCCTCCTCGAGAAGGTCATGCAGTCCGGCAAGCCGCTGCTCATCATCAGCGAGGACGTCGAGGGCGAGGCCCTGTCCACGCTCGTCGTGAACAAGATCCGCGGCACCTTCAAGTCGATCGCCGTCAAGGCGCCCGGCTTCGGTGACCGTCGCAAGGCCATGCTCGGCGACATCGCGATCCTCACCGGTGGCCAGGTCATCTCGGAGGAGGTCGGGCTCAAGCTCGACACCGCCGACCTCGACCTGCTCGGTCGGGCCCGCAAGGTCGTCGTCAGCAAGGACGAGACGACGATCGTCGAGGGTGCCGGCGACCAGGACCAGATCCAGGGTCGGGTCAACCAGATCCGCGCCGAGATCGAGAAGTCGGACTCCGACTACGACCGCGAGAAGCTCCAGGAGCGCCTCGCCAAGCTCGCCGGCGGCGTCGCCGTCATCAAGGCGGGCGCGGCCACCGAGGTCGAGCTCAAGGAGCGCAAGCACCGCATCGAGGACGCCGTCCGCAACGCGAAGGCCGCCGTCGAGGAGGGCATCGTCGCCGGTGGTGGCGTCGCCCTCATCCAGGCCGGTGCCAAGGCGTTCGCCAACCTCACCCTCGAGGGTGACGAGGCGACCGGTGCGAACATCGTCAAGGTCGCCATCGAGGCGCCGCTCAAGCAGATCGCGATCAACGCCGGTCTCGAGGGCGGGGTCGTCGCGGAGAAGGTCAGCAACCTCGAGCCGGGCTGGGGCCTCAACGCCGCGACCGGTGAGTACGTCGACCTCGTCGCGGCCGGCGTCATCGACCCGGCGAAGGTCACCCGCTCGGCGCTGCAGAACGCGGCGTCCATCGCGGCGCTGTTCCTCACGACCGAGGCCGTCATCGCCGACAAGCCGGAGAAGAACCCGCCGGCCATGCCCGGTGGCGACGACATGGGCGGCATGGGTTTCTGACCCGCACCCCCACGGCTCGCGCCACACGAGGGCGGTCCCCCACCACGGGGGGCCGCCCTCGCGGCGTCCCGGCGTCCCGGGGGCGTTCCCGGAGCCGCCCGTCAGCGCATCCGGAGGCCGCGCCCCTCCTCGCGGTGCGAGCGCGAGCGGCGCAGGAGCCAGGCCGACGCCGCGGTCCAGACGAGCACGAGGACGACGCCCGTCACGACGCTGGCCGGGGCGGCGAGCTCGTCCCGGCCCAGGAGCACGAACGGGACGCCGAGGATCCCGAACGCGAGGAGGGCCACGCCCTTGTCACCGGGCCCCCAGCGACGCGAGAGCAGCACCATGACCATGCCGGCGACCCACGGGATCGGAGCGACCTGCGCGGTCGCCGGGACGACGGCGAGGACGACGGACGTCAGCAGGACCGCGACGGCCGCGACCTCGAGGCGTGGCGGCCCGGGGTCGGCGGTGGGCTCGTCGGTCTCCGGGCCCGGGGGGAGCGCCTCGCGCTCGTCGTCCTCGGGGCGAAGGTCGGGCATGGCGGTCACGGTAGCCGGGTCAGGGGGGAACCCGGGTGACCACCCACAGCCGACGCCCAGCCCCGCAGGGCACGATGGAGCGGTGAGCCCCGGACCCCACCCCGACGACGCCCTCGTCCTCGGACCCCTGCTGCGCCACGTCGACGAGACGTCGGCGACGGTGTGGGTCCGCACGGCCGCCGCGGCGACGGTGACGGTCGAGCGCGCCGGACGGGCGTGGAGCGCCCCGACGTTCTCGGTCCACGGCTCGCACTACGCCCTCGTCGTCCTCGACGGCCTCGTCCCCGGCTCGCAGGACGCCTACACGGTGGCCGTCGACGACGTCGCGGTCTGGCCGCTCCAAGGGGCTCCCGAGAGCCGGATCCGCACCCTCGACCCGCGGCGCACCACCCGGTTCGCCTTCGGGACCTGCCGCACCAACGGGTCGCACGACGAGGCCGGCAACCGGGCCCACGGCATCGACGCGCTGCGCAGCCTGGCCGTCGCGCTGCGCGACGACCCCGCGACGGCCTGGCCCGACCTCCTGCTCCTCCTCGGCGACCAGGTCTACGCCGACACCACGCCGCACGCCGAGCTCGAGGAGTTCATGCGCTCCCGACGCAGCCTCGACGAGCCGCCGGGGCCCGAGATCAAGGACTACGTCGAGTACGCCGAGCTCTACCGGCTCGCGTGGAGCGACGACGTCATCCGCTGGGTCCTCTCGACCGTCCCGAGCGCGATGATGTTCGACGACCACGACATCCGCGACGACTGGAACACCTCGTGGTCGTGGCGTCGCGACATCAGGGCCACGACGTGGTGGCAGGAGCGGATCGTCTCGGGCCTGGCCGCCTACTGGGTCCACCAGCACATCGGCAACCTCTCCCCGGCCGAGCTCGCGGAGGAGGAGGTGTGGCGGCTCGTCGCCGACCACGCGGCGAGCAGCGCCGCGGGCGAGCTCGACCTCACCGACGTCCTCGACGAGCTCGCCACCCGCGCCGACGCCGAGCCGGAGAGCTACCGCTGGAGCTACACCCGGGCCCTCGGCGACTCGACCCTCGTCGTCATCGACAGCAGGGCGGCCCGCGACCTGCGCCCCGACTCGCGCTCGATGCTCGATGCCGGCGAGCTCGACTGGCTCGACGGCGTGCTGCGCGGGGGGTCGCGCCACGTCCTCATCGGGACCTCGCTGCCCTTCCTCCTGCCTCCGGGCCTGCACGACTTCGAGGCGATGAACGAGGCGATGGCGCAGGGTGCCTACGGCCGACGGGTCGCCCACGGGGCCGAGAAGATGCGCCGCCACATCGACCTCGAGCACTGGGCCGCCTTCAACAACGGCTTCGACGAGGTCTTCGCGATGGTCATGGAGGTGGCCCGCGGCGAGCGGGGCGCGGCCCCTGAGACGGTGACCTTCCTGTCGGGCGACGTCCACAACTCCTACCTCGCGGAGGTCGCCGACCCGCAGGCGCTCGGCGCCTCCGCGCGGGTCGTCCAGGCCGTCTGCTCGCCGATCCGCAACCCGATGCCGCGGGGCGTGCGCGTCGTCATGTCCCTCTTCGCCCGCTCCCTCGTGCGCCCGATGCGGTTCATCGCCGCGCGATCGCGCCGCGTGCCGGACCCGCCCTTCCGGTGGAGCGTCACCGACGGACCGTGGTTCGACAACAACATCGCGCTGTGCCACGTGGCCACCGACGCCCTCGAGCTCGCGTGGGTCACCGGTGTCGTCGACGGCGGCCCGGACCACCCGCGCCTGCGGACGGTCTACGCGACCCGCATCGAAGCCCTGCCCTCGCACGGGGGGACGCCGACCGGGGTCGACTCGGGGTCGGCTCAGGGTGACCCTCGAGCGCGGAACACCGCGGGGGTCGCCTAGCGTTGGCGGGGCAGGACCGGTGTGCGCACCGGCCTCGCGTGGGCCGCGACGGCCCGACCGCCGCGGGCGTGAGCCCCTCCCCGAAGGACCAGACGATGACCCTCGCGAACGCCGCCTCCCCGACGACCGGCCGGCAGGCCTCCGCCGCGCGCGTCGAGGGCCTGACCAAGGTGTACGGCTCGGGGGAGACGCGGGTCGTCGCGCTCGACGACGTCAGCCTCGACCTGTACGCGGGCGAGTTCACCGCGATCATGGGCAAGTCCGGCTCGGGGAAGTCGACCCTCATGCACTGCGCCGCGGGCCTCGACAGCGCCTCCGCCGGCCACGTGTGGGTGGGCGACGTCGACCTCACGACCCTCAAGGAGAAGCACCTCACCGAGCTGCGCCGCGACCGGATCGGCTTCGTCTTCCAGGCCTTCAACCTCGTGCCGACCCTCACCGCCGAGGAGAACATCGTCCTGCCGGCGGCGATCGCCGGGCGGACCCCCGACCAGGCCTGGTTCGACGAGGTCGTCGACACCGTCGGGCTGCGCGACCGGCTGGGACACCGCCCCGGTGAGCTGTCGGGCGGGCAGCAGCAGCGGGTGGCCTGCGCCCGGGCCCTCGTCGGGCGACCCGACATCGTCTTCGCCGACGAGCCCACCGGCAACCTCGACTCGACCTCGGGTGCCGAGGTGCTCGGCTTCCTCCGCCGGGTCGTCGACACCCACGGCCAGACCGTCGTCATGGTGACCCACGACCCCGGCGCCGCCAGCTGGACCGACCGCGTCGTCTTCCTCGCCGACGGCCACGTCGTCGACGAGATCCGCGAGCCCACGCCCGAGCGCGTCCTCGAGCGGATGGCCGCGCTCGACCACCCCGTCGGGGCCTGACGTGCTGCGCGCCACGTGGCGGAGCCTGTTCGCCCGCAAGCTGCGCCTCTTCCTCAGCGCGTTCGCCGTCATCCTCGGGGTCGCGTTCGTCGCCGGGTCCTACGTCTTCACCGACACCCTCGACCGTGCCTTCACCGGCCTGACGAGCGGCGCCGTCGGCGACGTCATCGTCCGGCCGGGCACGTCCGCCGACAGTGGCGGCGGCTTCGGCGCCGGGACCTCGGGCGTGCGGACGATCCCCGCCTCGATGGTCGACGAGCTGGGGAGCGTCCCCGGCGCCGCCCGGGCGGACGGCCGGATCACGAGCTTCGGGACCTTCGTCGTCGGCAAGGACGGCAAGATCATCGGCGGTGGCGGGCCCCCCGGCATCGCCGTCAACTACTCGCAGGGCCCGGCGGCCAACGGGGTCGCCTCGGCCGTCCTCGAGCGGGGGCGCTGGCCCGCGAAGGCCGGCGAGATCGTCCTCGACGACGCCACGGCGACGAAGTCGGGCTACCTCGTGGGTGACGACGTCCCCCTCGTCACCTCCACCGAGACGCCCCGGGTCGACGTCCGGCTCGTCGGCACCGCGAAGTTCGGCGGCTCGACCCTCGTCGGCGCCAGCGTCGTCATGTTCGACACCGCGCAGGCGCAGGAGCTCTTCCTCCAGGGCGAGGACGCCTTCTCGCAGATCTGGGTGACGGCGGCACCGGGGACGACCCAGGAGCAGCTGCGCACGGCCGTCGCCGCGACGCTGCCGACGGACATGCAGGCCGCGACCGGCGACGCGACGGCCGCCCGTGCGGCGAGCCGGATCGACGAGGCGCTCTCGTTCGTCACGACCTTCCTCCTCGTCTTCGCGGGGATCGCGCTGACGGTGGGGGCCTTCCTCATCGTCAACACCTTCTCGATCCTCGTGGCCCAGCGCAGCCGCGAGCTCGCCCTCCTGCGGGCCATCGGCGCGAGCCGCCGGCAGGTCGCCCGCTCGGTCCTCCTCGAGGCCGGGCTCGTCGGGTTCGTCGGGTCGGCCATCGGGATCGGGCTCGGGGTCCTGCTCGCCATCGCGATCAAGGCCCTCTTCGGCCGGATCGGGCTCGACCTCAGCGACAACCCGCTCGTCCTGGACCCCCGGACGATCATCGTCAGCCTCGTCGTCGGGGTCGTCGTGACCCTCGCGGCGGCCTACCTCCCGGCACGGCGTGCGGGCAGCGTGCCGCCGGTCGCGGCGATGCGCGACGACGTCGCCCTCGCCGAGAGCGGCCTGAGGTGGCGGCTGACCGTGGGTGCGGTGCTGCTCCTCGCGGGGATCGGCGCCATGGTGGCCGGTCTCTACGAGGTCGGCTCGGAGCCCACGTACGTCCTCGGGGGTGGCGCGTTCGGGGTCCTCGTCGGGACCGCGCTGCTCAGCCCCGTGCTCGGACGCCCGGTCCTCGCGGGGCTCGGCTGGGTGTACCGCCGGGCGTTCGGGGCGGTCGGCCTCATGGCCGAGCAGAACGCGCGGCGCAACCCGCGGCGCACCGCGGCGACGGCCTCGGCGCTGATGATCGGCGTCTCCCTCGTGACGATGATGTCGGTCCTCGGGGCGTCGACGAAGGCCAGCCTCGACAAGAGCCTCGCCGAGGACATCATCGCCGACTACATCGTCTCCAACCCTGTCGGACAGCCGTTCTCGAGCGCCGTCGCGCGCGACATCGAGGCCGTCCCCGGCGTCGACCAGGTCGCGCGGATCCGCGGTGCCCTCATCCAGGTCGACGGCGACCGCGACTTCGCGGCGGGCGTCGACCCGGCCGTCATCGCCACCGTCGTGCGACCCGACGTCGTCACCGGCACGCTCGCCGACCTCGACGCGCGCGCGGTGGCCATCTCGACCGAGCTCGCCGCCGACTCCGGCCTCGCGGTGGGGTCGACGCTCACCCTCGAGTACGCCGGGGAGGAGGCGGAGCGCACCGTCGTCGCGACCTACGTCGAGGACGCGGCGCTCACCGCCGACGTCACGATGTCGCTCGAGGGCTTCGAGGCCATCGGGGTCCCGCCCACCGACCGCACGCTCTACGTCACCGCGCAGCCGGGCGCCGACCGGGCCGCGCTCAAGCGGGCCCTCACCGAGGCCGTCGCGGACCTGCCGACGGTCGGGGTCAGCGACCAGGCGGAGTTCGCGGCCTCGCAGCGCGAGCCCATCGACCAGCTGCTCTACATCGTCTACGCCCTCCTCGGGCTCGCGGTCGTCATCGCCATCCTCGGCATCGTCAACACCCTCGCCCTCTCGGTCATCGAACGGGTCCGCGAGATCGGGCTGCTGCGCGCCGTCGGCCTGAGCCGTCGGCAGCTGCGGACGATGCTGCGGCTGGAGTCGGTGGCCATCGCCCTCCTCGGAGCGGTCCTCGGCATCGTCCTCGGGCTCGCCTTCGCGATCGCGATGCAGCGCTCCCTCATCGACGACGGCATCGACGTCCTCGCGATCCCCGGCGGACAGCTCGCGCTCTTCGTCGGCGCCGCCGGCGTGGTCGGTGTCCTGGCCGCCCTCTGGCCTGGGCGCCGGGCGGCCCGGCTCGACGTGCTGCGCGCCATCGCCACCGAGTAGGGCACGCCCCGCCTCACGTGAAGAGGCGCACCGCCTGCGCCTCGGCCTCGGCGTACCGGGTGCCCGCGGCGCCGAGGACCTGTCCGATGGC
Organism: Oryzobacter terrae; assembly: GCF_042756445.1. Classification (GTDB taxonomy): domain Bacteria; phylum Actinomycetota; class Actinomycetes; order Actinomycetales; family Dermatophilaceae; genus Oryzobacter; species Oryzobacter terrae. The sequence continues at coordinate 1,537,540 of NZ_CP170578.1, read as the reverse complement.
GTCGAGGGAGGCACGCACCTGCTGCTGGGTGCCCCGCCACTGCCCGACGACGCCCTGGAACTGGGCCGAGGCCGACCCGGTCCACGCGTCCTGGAGACCGGTGAGCCGCGCCATCATCACCGCGACCTGACCCTCGATCTCGCCCGAGATCCGTGCGACGTCGCCCGCGGCCGCGGCGATGCGGTCGGTGTCGACCTGGAACTGTGCTGCCATGGAGAACCCCCTCCTCACGGACCGCCACGGTCGGCGACCCCCTCGTCGACGACCCTAGGCCGGACGTCCGACGCCGCCGGCGGGTTGTCCACAGGCTCGGGCCGGGTGGTGTCCGAGAACCCGTCAGCCGGGGCGGACGAGCTCGAGACCGAGCCACCTCGCGAGGGAGCGCAGCTCGCGCTCGACACCCTCGACCGCCGCCGCGGCCGGCGACTGCTCGTCCCAGTGCACGGCGTCGACGCGCAGCTCGCCGCGGTCGCGGTCGGCGGTGGCGTCGACCTTGCCCACCAGGGCATCGCCGTGGAGGACCGGCAGCGCCCAGTACCCCCACTTCCGGGCCGCCTTCGGCTTGTACATCTCGAGCTGGTAGTCGAACTCGAAGAGCTCGGCCATCCGCTTGCGGTCGGCGACGAGCCGGTCGAGGGGCGACAGCAGTGCCGTGCGCCCGCGGAACGTCTGGTCGAGCAGCTCGGGGTCGACCCGCCACGCGCCGCGCACCCCCTCGACGGCGGCGGCCTCCCCGGCGTCGCCGACGTCGTTGGGCTCGAGCGGGTGCTGGGTCGTGCGTGCCCGGGCGATGCCGAGCGCCCGCAGGCGGCGACGGTTCCGCTCGGCGACGGCCTCCGGGAAGGGCACCGTCGGGGTCTCGGGGTGGACGCGGTCGGCGAGGTCCCAGAGCCTCTCGCGTCCCTCGCGCGCCGCCACCGCGACCTCGCCCCTCGCCTCGAGGAGGCCGACGAGCATCCGGGTGTTCCGGTCGTCGTTCCACCCGCTCGAGCGCCAGGGCACCACGCAGGTGTCGGGGAGGTCGCGCGTCGACAGCGGGCCCTCCGACCGGAGGAGGGCGATGACGTCGTCGTGGCACTCGCGGTTGGCGTCGAGCCAGTCGGAGACGTCCTCCATCCACTCGGTGAGCGGCGGTGGGCCCGGCCAGGCCCGCATCTGCGCGCGGAACAGCGCGAGGTCCTCACTCGGCCGGAACAGGCCGTCGAGCTCGAGGACCCGGCGGTCCTCGAAGAGGCGGTCGAGCTCGTCGGGGTCGTACGACGCCCCGATGCGCGACCACAGGACGAGGTCGGCGCTCGGGGCGACGTGGGCGGTCATGTCGACCTGGACGACGCTGAGCCGGCGCACGACGTCGAGGACGTCGGTGGGTCGTGGGCTCGCGAGGAGCTGGGCCCGCACCGCGAGGCGTCGGGCGTCGCGCCGACCGAGCTGGAGGACCACACCCCGACGCTATCGCCGGGTGCGGACGCCGGGGCCACCTACGATCGAGGGCGTGGCCATCCTCATCGACCCGCCCGGCCCCGAGGCGCACGGGCGGCGCTGGTCACACCTCGTCAGCGACACGAGCCTGGCCGAGCTCCATGCGTTCGCGCGGACGGTCGGCATCCCCGAGCGCGGGTTCGAGGGCGACCACTACGACGTCCCCGAGGAGCGGTACCGCTCGGTCGTCGCGGCCGGGGCTCACCCCACCCCGCCGCGAGACCTCGTCCGGGCCCTCCAGGCCAGCGGCCTGCGGATGCAGAAGAGGAAGGGCGACAAGGGCGTCGCCCGCGTCCTCGGCGTCGAGTTCGTCGACGGCACCACGGCCGACATCGACCTCATCCGCTCCGACCGCGAGGCCGACGGGTCGCGGGTGTTCGCCGCCATGGCCTTCGTCCGCGACTCCGCAGGCGACCACGTCGTCGTGCACTCGATCCGGCGCGACGAGTGGGGCGCCCCCGGAGGCTGGCGGGAGGAGGGGGAGTCGGTGCGCGAGAACGCCGTTCGCGAGGTCCGCGAGGAGTCGGGACTGGTCGTCGACGCCGCCGACCTCGTCCCGGTCGGCTACGAGCGGTTCCACCACCGGTCGTCCGGCGGCCTGTGGCGCGAGGGTCGGGACCTCCTCCAGGTCTTCGTCGTCGACCTGCCCGGGCGTCGCCCCCCGCTGTCGACCGAGCACGCCGACACCTCCGACCGGCGCTGGGTCTCGTGGGGCGAGCTCGTCGGGCTCTGCTCCGACCAGTTCTGGTGGCCGCTCGTCGCGGCGACGCTCAGCCCGCGAGCCGGGTGAGCTCGCGCGCGAGGTTCTCGCGCGCGGTGTCCTCCCAGGCCGAACGGGCGTGGGCCGAGAGGTACACCCGGGGCCTGACGAGGAAGGGCCGCAGCACGTCGGACCGCCCGGCGGCGTAGGCGGCCGCGGGGACGTGCGCGTACTCGTCCCGGACCTGGCGGCAGTACTCGTCGAACCGGGCGACGGGGGACGCGAGGATCCAGAGGTCGGCGTCGTGGAGGACGACACGCGCCGGGTCCGTCGCGTCCTCGCCCGACAGGTCATGCGCGACGGTGTCGAGGACGAGAAGGGCCACGCGAGAACGGATCTCGTCACGGACGCCGAGCCGCCCGAGCTCCTCGCGCGCGACGTCGGCACTGGCCACCTCGTTGGTCTCGTGGTCCTCCGCGGAGTACACGGCGTCGTGGAACCATGCGGCCAGGACGGCCACCGTGTGGTCCGCGGCCGCGACGTCGTCGGCGGAGCACAGGGTGTCGACGGCGGCGAGCACCTCGGCGAGGTGGGTGGCGTCGTGGTAGCGCCGGTGCGGCTCCCGCCACCGCCGCAGCAGCCGGGCCCCGACCTCGTCGACCTCGGCTGGGGACGCCCGCGTCACCTGTCCGCAGTCGGTCCGCCACCGCCCCCTCAGCGCGTCCATCCGGACACTCTGGCAGAGGGCGGGCGGCTCGTCACGCCGTGAGGCGGCGCCGTTCCCAGGCGCGGGCGTAGCGGGTCCCGGTGGCGAGCAGGACCAGTCCGGTGACGATGAACGCGACCGACCGCACGATCCCGCTGAGCGCGGCGAGGTCGTAGACGAAGAGCTTCGCGACGCTGACGCCGCTGAGGAGCAGCCCGCTGCGCAGGACGAGGTCGGAGTCCGCGGCTCGGTCGAGACCCCGCAGCAGCAGCCAGGCGGCGGCGAGCATCCAGGTGACCGTGGCGACGGCGTGACCGACCGTGAAGCCGGTGACGGGGTGCCCCGCCTCGGCGCCGGCGAGGGTGCCGGCCGCGACCAGGCCCGTGGCCGAGGCGCCGAGCCCGGTGAGCCAGGCGGCGACCCAGGTGAGCGTCCGCGACGTCGCGGACAGGCCCCGCTGGGAGGCGACCGCCCACACACCCACGGCCACGACACCTCCGGCGACGACGCTGTCGACCAGCGCGGCGACGAGGTCGTGGTCGAGGGCCGTCGAGGTCGTGACGACCGCGAAGGGGTGCTGCAGCCATGCCGTGAGGCCGACGGCCGTCGCCCCCGAGGCGAGGGCCAGCGTGGTCCGCGAGCGGCTGACCCCGGCGACGGCCAGCTGGCCGAGGCCGAGGAGGAGCAGACCGGTCGTGACGTAGCGGGACGGGGCGCCGGCGAGGACGGCGAGCACGGCGGCGAGCGTCCCGGCGGCACCGCTCGTGACGACGAGGTGGGAGCCCACCGGACCGAGGGGAGGGCGCGAGAACGCGGTGGCCGCCAGCAGGAGGACCGCAGCCGTCGCGGCGAGGGTGAGGGTGCGGGTCGGCTCGGTGAACGGGGCGGCGCAGGCCAGCAGCCCGGTGACGACGAGGCCGAGAGCGACCGAGGACGTGACGTCCTCCCGGTCGCGGCGGACCGAGACCGCCGAGGTGAGCAGCGTCGCGAGGACGACGACGGCGGCGACGGCGAGGTGGCCGACGGCGTCCGCCGAGTCGACCCCCGAGAGGACGCCGCCGGCGAGGAGCGAGCCGGTGACGGGGAGCGTGCGGACGAGGGTGAGCGTGGGGCGCGTCGCGATGCCGCCGGCCCACCAGGCGGCGAGGCAGAGGACCGCGAGGAAGGCGGAGACGACCCAGCCGAAGTCACCCGCGACGACCGGCGCGAGCACCGCCGCCCCGGCCACCGTGAGGACGGCGAGCAGCTCGCTGTCCCAGCGGCGGGCGAGCTGGAGCCCGGCCAGGGCCAGCACCCCGGCGACGACGAGCCCGACGCCCGGCGCGACCCAGCCGTAGCCGCTCGTGACGGCCACGACGTCGAGGTACGCGGCGGCGACCCCCGTGGCGACGAGGGCCACCGGCGCGCTGCCGACCCGGGCGCCGTCGCGGGTGGTCCGGAGGTCCGCCTCGCCACCCCGGACCCCGAGCGCGACGAGGACGGCCGCGAGGACGGCGCCCGCGGCGACCCGGGCCCCGGGGCCGAACCAGCCCTGCTGGATCGCGAGGACGAGCAGCATGGCGACCCCGGCCATCGTGATGACGGCGCCGGCGATGGCGAGCGCGGCGGTGACGCGGCCCTCGCGGCGGTACCAGGGGACACCTGGTGGTGCGGGGGGCGCCGCCGGGGGCGCCCAGCCGCCGGCGGGCGGGGCGGCCGGGGGAACCCAGCCGCCGGCGGGCACGGCGGGCGGGGCAGGTGCGAACGGGGTCGACGAGGCCGTCGCGGGTGCCGGGACCGGTGGGACGGGTCGGGCCGGTGCCGCGGGCACGGGCGCAGCGGCGGCTCGGGCGGCCTCGACGTCGAGCTCGGCCCGCAGGCGAGCCAGCCCGTTGCCGACGGAGTAGAGGCGCGCCATCGCGTCGGCGAAGTCGGACTCGAGCTGGTGGACGGTGGTGCGGTGGCTCATACCGCCCACCATCGCGCCGGGGACGGCGAAGGCGCCTGAGCACGCACACTCATCGTGTGGGCCCGGCGCCTCCGCCCCGGGGCGGGGAGAGGTCAGCCGTTGCCGTTCCCGTTGCCGTCACCGCTCGTGTCGGTCGACGGCTTGGCGGCGAGGGTGGCCTCGACCTCGGTGCTCCGTCCGTCCCGCAGCACCGTCAGCGTCACCGTCGCGCCGGCGCTGCGCTCCCGGATGTGGCCCACGAGGGAGAGGGCCGACTCGACCCGCTCGCCGTCGACCGCCGTGATGACGTCGCCGACCTTCAGGCCGGCCGCCGCCGCCGGGGTGCCGTCGCCGACCGAGGTGACCTCGGCGCCGGCCATCGAGCCCGACCCGTTGCTCGCCGAACCGTCCTTGGGGGTGACCCCGAGGTACGCGTGCGTCGCGGCGCCCGAGTCGATGAGCTGGGTGGCGATCGAGCGCGCCTCGTTGACGGGGATCGCGAAGCCGATGCCGATGTTGCCCGACTGCCCGGACGACGAGCTGCCGAGCGAGGCGATCGAGGAGTTGATGCCGACGAGCTGGCCGGTGGCGTTGACGAGCGCGCCGCCGCTGTTGCCGGGGTTGATCGCCGCGGACGTCTGGATCGCGTTCGTCACGACCGGTTCGGACTGGCTCTGCTGGAACGGGTCCTGGGAGTCGTTCTCGCCCGCGGTCGTCACCGGCCGGTTCAGGGCGCTGACGATGCCGGTCGTGACGGTGCCGGCGAGGCCGAGGGGGTTCCCGACGGCCATGACGGGGTCGCCGACCTTGAGCCCCTCGCTGTCACCGAACGCGACCGGAGTGAGGTCGCTCGGCGCTCGGGTGATCGTGATGACGGCGAGGTCGGTGGACGGGTCGGTCCCGCGGACCTCGGCGTCGAAGGTCCGGCCGTCGGCGAGGGTCACCGTGAGCTTGTCGGCGCCGGTGACGACGTGGTTGTTCGTCAGGACGTGGCCCTTGGTGTCGATGATGACGCCGGACCCCTGCCCGCCACCGTCGCCGCTCGTCGCGGTGATGCTGACGACGCTCGGGGTCACGGCCGCCGCGGTGGCGGTCCAGTTCGGCGCGGAGGCGTCGGCCTGGACGACCGGTGCGGTGTCCGTGCCGCGGCCCAGCTGCGTCGAGGACGTCGAGGAGGGGGTCGACGTCGTCTCGGGGAACAGCCGGACCGCGGCGACGGTGCCGCCCGAGGAGAGCAGGGCGGCCAGCACGGCGACGGCCGTGAGCTCGGCCGTGCGGCGCCGACCCGAGCGCGGGGCGGGAGATCCCTGCGCGCCGCTGGGACCCGACGGCCCGAACGGGCCCTGGGGCGGCGTCGGCCCGTGACCGGTCGGGGCGTACGGGGGGAAGGGGGAGTGGGGCGCCGCCGGCGCCTCGTGACCCCCACCGGACGGCGGGGGCTGGGGGATCGGGGTGGTGGGCGCGCCGCTCGCCGGCTGTCCGACCGGCGGCGCCGGGGCGGGTGCCCGCGGCGCCTCCGGAGCGGGATCCGTCGCGGTCCCGCCACGCGGGGAGTACCACTGGGGGGTGGTGTTCGGGTCGCTCATCGTGGGCTCCTTCGGTGGGAAACTGGCTGAGCGCCAGTCAAGTCCGCCGAGGTGGGCGCGCGCTGGTCAGACGCTGGGAGCCTGCTGTGGAAGTCGGACGACGAAGGTCGCCCCGCCTCCGGGGGTCGCCGCGACGCCGACCCGCCCCTGGTGCTGACCGACGATCGCGGCGACGATCGCGAGCCCGAGGCCACTCCCTCCACCCTGGGTCCGGCCGCGTGAGGGGTCGGCACGGTAGAACCGTTCGAACACCTTCGTCGCGACCTCCGGGGGGACACCCGACCCGTGGTCGCGCACCTCGAGGGCGATCTCGCCGCCATCGGTGCCGACGGCGACCTCGACGGGAGTGCCGAGCGGGGTGTGCCGCAACGCGTTCGCGACGAGGTTCGTCACGACCTGGCGCAGCTGGGCCTCGACGCCCGTGGTGACGGTCGGTCCGACGGGACCCTCGAGACCGAGCAGCTGGATGCGGCGCTCGGGAGCGCGCACCCGCGCGTCGGCGACGGCGTCGGCGGCAAGCACCGTGAGGTCGACGGGGCCGGCCTCGACCTCGGGGGCGTCGTCGATGCGCGCGAGCGTGAGCAGGTCCTCGACGAGGCCGCTCATCCGGCCCGACTCGGCCTCGATGCGCTCCATCGCGCCGGCCACGGCCTCGGGGTCGCGCACGGCCCCCTGGCGGTACAGCTCGGCGTAGCCGCGGACCGTCGCGAGCGGGGTGCGCAGCTCGTGCGAGGCGTCGGCGACGAACTGGCGCATCCGCTCCTCGCTCGCCTCGCGGACGGCGAAGGAGGACTCGACGCGCGAGAGCATCGTGTTGAGGCTCCGGGTCAGCGAGGTGACCTCGTCGTCGGCCTGGCGCTCGGGAACGCGCTGGGTCAGGTCGCCCCCGGCGATGGCCGCGGCCGTGTCCTCGATCCGGCTGAGCGGGCGGAAGGCCCGGCGCACCGCGAACCGCGCGAGGACGACCGAGAGGAGCAGGACCACCGTCCCGATGAGCGCCGCGAGGACGAGGAGGCGGGTGACCGTGTGCGTCACGGTGTCGAGCGGGACGCCCACCGCGAAGGTCGCGTCCTGGCCGAGCACCCGCCCGGCGACGAACCGCCAGCGGGTGCCGCCCTCCCTGGACCGGACGGTGAACGGCAGGCCGGACCGGACCCGCTGGTCGTCGATCGCGAGGTCGGGGATGAGGGGCGTGGAGCGGGCGCCGGTCGGGCCCTTGTAGATGTCGGCGCCCGGGCTCTGGAGCTGGAACGCGTAGCTCGACGGCAGCCCCGACTGGCGGTTGCGCAGGTCGTCGAAGGCCTGGCTCGCGACCGGGCTGGCGACCGAGCGCAGCTCGTTGTCGACGCGGTCCATGAGGTCGGAGCGCATGAGGTAGGCCGTGGCCAGGCTGGTGAGGACGAGGGCGGCCCCCACGAGGGAGGCGACGATGGCGACGAGGCGTCGGCGCAGCGGCACGGCCTCGAGGCGGCGCACGACGGCGTCGAGCGGCGCCCTCGAGGGGAGCTGCGCCATCAGCCCTGCGGGGGCAGCCGGAGGACGTAGCCGACGCCGCGCTTGGTGTGGATGAGAGCGGGCAGGCCGTCGGCGTCGATCTTGCGGCGGAGGTAGGAGATGTAGGACTCGACGATCCCGGACTCGCCTCGGAAGTCGTAGTCCCAGACGTGGTCGAGGATCTGGGCCTTCGACAGCACGCGGTTCGGGTTGAGCATGAGGTAGCGCAACAGCTTGAACTCGGTCGGGCTGGTCTCGATGACGCGGCCCGCCCGGCGCACCTCGTGGGAGTCCTCGTCGAGCTCGAGGTCCTCGAAGACGAGGACGGGGCGGTCGTCGTCGACGTCGCCGCGGGTCCGCCGCAGCACCGCGCGGATGCGGGCCACGACCTCCTCGAGGCTGAACGGCTTGGTGACGTAGTCGTCGCCACCCACGGTCAGGCCCTTGATCTTGTCGTCGACCGAGTCACGGGCGGTGACGAAGACGATCGGCAGCTGGCGGCCCTGCTCCCTCAGCCGACGGGTGACGGTGAACCCGTCCATGTCGGGGAGCATGACGTCGAGGACGCAGAGGTCGGGCTCGTGGTCGTCGGCGACCCGGAGCGCCTCGGCACCGTTGGCGGCGGTCGCGACGTCGAACCCGGCGTAGCGCAGGGACGTCGCGAGGAGCTCGCGGATGTTGGGCTCGTCCTCGACGACGAGCAGCTTCGCCTCGGGGACCGTCGGGGTGCTCACCCATCCAGTCTCGGGCCACTTCCTGTGAGTCGGCTGGACGTCGACTGGGAGAAGCCGGGTCAGTACGAGTCGAAGTCCGAGGACCCGCCGTCGAAGCCGCCGCTCATCCCGACCGCCATGAACACGACGAACCCGATGACCGCGACGGCGACGGAGATGCCGAAGGCGATCCACCCCCAGCGGGCGAGCTTCGCCGCGCCGACCGGGTCGGTCGACTGCTTGGTGAGCCCGACGATCCCGATGATGAGCGCCGGGATGCCGAGGACGTTGCAGCACATGACCGCCGCCACCGCGGAGGTGATGGTCAGGGCGATGAGGCTGCCGTTCGAGGCGGGCGCCGGCCCGTACGTGCCGGGGTACGGCTGGCCGTAGGCGGGCGGCTGCGGCTGCCCGTACGCCGGCGGCCCGTAGGCGGGGGGCTGCCCGTAGGCGGTGGGCTGGCCGTAGGCGGGCGGCTGCCCGTAGCCGGTGGGCGGCCCGTAGGCGGGCGGCTGCGGCTGCTCGTGGGCCGGCGGCTGGGGCTGCCCGTACACCGGCGCCCCGTAGCTGGGCTCGTGGTACACCGGCTGGTGGTAGTCGGGCGCCTGGTCGGTGGGTACGGCCCAGGGGGCCGGCGGCACGGGCGGGGTCTCGGGCACCGGTGGAGCCGTGGGGTCCTCGTGACGCGACCCGGGCTCGTTCGTGTCGGTCATCCGCGCCGTCCTCCGTCGTCGTGCCGCCCCCGACGGGCACCGGGCGGCCCGTCGCGACGAGGGTAGCGGGAGCGCCGCCCCCGGTGTCGACGGTCAGCGAGATCCGCCGCGAGGAGCCCGCACCACCTCGTGACCCGGGTGACGGTCCGTGTCAGGATCGGTGGGTGAGACTCCCGCTGCCGCAGGTCGAGCCCGACCCCACGCTCCCGTCGTCGGTCACGGTGTACGAGGTGGGCCCGCGGGACGGGCTGCAGAACGAGTCGTCCGTCGTGCCTGCCTCCGTCAAGGCGGAGTTCGTCCGCCGGCTCGTCGCGGCCGGGCTGGAGACCGTGGAGACGACCTCGTTCGTCGACCCGCGCTGGGTGCCCCAGCTCGCCGACGCCGAGGAGGTGCTCGACCTCCTCGGGACCGAGGGCACCGGACCGCGTCGCCCCGTCCTCGTGCCGAACGAGCGCGGGCTCGACCGGGCCCTGGAGGCCGGGGTCGGCGCGGTCGCGATCTTCGGCAGCGCCACCGAGACCTTCGCCCGGCGCAACCTCAACCGGACCGTCGAGGAGTCGGTCGCGATGTTCCGCCCGGTCGTGTCGCGCTCACGCGACGCCGGGCTGTGGGTGCGCGCCTACGTCTCGATGTGCTTCGGCGACCCGTGGGAGGGTCCGGTCCCCGTCGAGCAGGTCGTCGACGTCTGCCGCCGCCTCATGGACCTCGGCTGCGACCAGCTCTCGGTCGGGGACACCATCGGGGTCGGGACGACGGGCCACGTCCACCGCCTCCTCGCGGCCCTCGACGACGCCGGCATCGGCCCCGAGCGGGTCGGCGTGCACTTCCACGACACGTACGGCCAGGCGCTGGCCAACACGATGGCGGCACTGCGCGACGGCGTCACCGTCGTCGACGCGTCCACCGGTGGCCTCGGCGGCTGCCCCTACGCCAAGAGCGCCACGGGCAACCTCGCGACCGAGGACCTCGTCTGGGCCCTCGACGGAGCGGGCGTGCGGACCGGCCTCGACCTCGACGCCCTCGTCGAGACGAGCACCTGGATGGCCACGCAGCTCGGGCGGCCGTCGCCCTCGGGCGTCGTGCGGGCGCTCACCGGCGGCTGACCGGTCCACCGCACGCGCCCGCCGTCCCTGACAGGGACATGGGAGTTGCGTATGAGTCCGTCCTGCGGGGGTGACGGCGCGGCCCGCGCGGCGGATCATGAGCCCCATGAGCCCGCGCCCCACCCCGCCGTCCGACGCCGACCCCGAGCAGCCGGTCGAGCCCTCGGCCGAGGCCGTCCAGCCCGACCCGGTTCCGCCCGCGGCCGACGACACGGCGGTGCTGCCGCAGCCCGCTGCCGCCACACCGGCGGCCACCGGGAGCGCCGGGTCGCCCACGCCGTCGGGCGGTGCCGGCGGCCCCGCCGGGTACCCCGAGTGGGCCCAGCCCGCTCCCGGCGCACCGGTCGCGACCGCGTCCTCCACCGCAGGTCCACCTCGCGCGCCGCAGCGCTGGTGGGGGGAAGCGACGTCGACGTCCGGGGGGCGCGTGGCGCTCGCGGTCGCGGGCCTGGTCACGGTCGTCGTGCTGCTGGCCGGCGCCGCCCTCGTCGGCGGGCTCGTGCTGCGGGCCGTGGGCGGCGACCACCACGACCGAATGGCCTTCTCCGATGATCGCGGCCCGTTCTCCGACCGTCCCGGACGCGGGGACGGCGCACCGGGGCAGCAGCGCGGTCGCGGGATGATGCCGGACGGCCCGCAGGGGCGGGTCGTCCCCCCGGCGGCCCCCGACCAGGGCCGTGGCGGCAGCGGGATGGGCCGCGGGATGGGCGGTCTCGGACTCGGTGGTCTCGGTGGCGACGTGCTCCACGGCGAGTTCACGGCGACGGTCGACGGCACGCCGACCGTCATGGTCGTCCAAACGGGTGAGGTCCGGACCTATACGTCCGGCCGAACTCTCGTCGTCCGGTCCTCGGACGGGTTCGAGGCGACGTACGTTCTCGATGGATCGGTTGCCGCAACGCGAGGGGCGACCGGTCTCGCGACCGGCGCAGAGGTGCGCGTGGTCGCGAAGAAGGAGGGCATGGCGGTGACACGACTCGTCGTCGTCACCTAGCCCGCGACGGGCGCCGCCACCGCACCCGTCGTCGGCTGCGGGGTCCTGGGATTCAGGGCCCGGGACCCCGCACCCCCCTCCTCGTCCGCGGACGGATGGCGGCCCGCCACGGGGCACCCCTGCTGACCGGTCAGCCGCCGACGCCGTTGACCTCGGGGGAGATCCGGCGCTCCAGCGCCAGCGCCAGGACGGCGACGAGCACGAGGCAACCGAGGAGCAGGCCGATGAAGGCGCTCCCCAGCCGACGGTCGAGCATCCACCCCGCCACGACGGGTGCCGTCACGGCCCCGACCTGGAAGGCCCCCGCCGAGACGGCGTTGAAGCGGCCCCGGTCGCGGTCGGTGGCGAGGTCGTTGACGATCGCCGGCACCGTGGGCTGGAGCATCGTCTCGCCGAGGCCGAAGAGCACGTGGAAGACGACGACGCCGACCGCGGCCGCGAGGGTTCCGGCCACGAGCCCGGTGGCCCCCAGCAGCAGCCAGGCCGCGGCCCAGAGGACGACGAGCCCGAGGAAGACCCGGGTCCGCCGCCGACCGTCGATGCGCCGCAGGACGAGGAACTGCAGCCCGACGATGACGAGGGTGTTGGCGGCGAACGCGAACCCGATGGTGCGGGTCGACACCTCGCTCACCTGGCGCGCGAACGCGGGGAAGCCGGCCTCCATCTGTCCGTAGCCGACGAAGCTCGACAGGAAGGTGAGCAGCGTGATCCACAGGACGGCCGGGTTGCGCAGGATCGCGAGGTAGCCGGTACCGCCGGGCGCGCCGTCGGCCGCGGCCTCGGGCCGGCCGGCGACGTGGCGCAGGGGACCGAGGAGGAGGGCGATGGGGACGAGCACGCAGGCCGCGTCGGCGAGGAAGATCGCGGTGAACGTCTCGGGCCGGCCGACATCGGTGAGGAAGCCGCTGACGACGCCCCCGACCCCGATGCCGAGGTTGACGAGGGCGAAGTTGATGCCGAAGTACTGGGTGCGCAGCCGGCCGTCGACGATGCTCGAGATCATCGCGTTGAACGCCGGCCACCCGACCCCGAAGCTGATCCCGAGCAGGACGAAGGCGAGGACGAACGCCGGCACGGTCGTGGCGAACGCGAGGACGACCGCCCCGAGGACCTGCGCGACGTTGCCCCCGATGACGACCACGCGCGCGCCGATGCGGTCGGTGAGCGCGCCGACGGGACCGGTGACCGCGAGGGCGACGACGGCGATGAGCCCCATGAGCAGCCCGGCGACGTCGAGCGAGACGCCCCGGACCTCGTGGACGTAGATGATCGTGAAGGGCAGGGTCATGCCGCGTCCGAGCGTGGAGATGGCCGTCGTCGACAGCAGCCAGCGCCCCGGGGTGGGCAGCGCGGACCAGAACCCGCGCAGCGTCAGCCGGTGCTCGTCGGGGGTCGCGGCGGCGGTGCCGGGGGTGTTCTCGGTCGTCTCGGGCACGCGGTCCACCGTGCCACGCGCCTCCGACACCGGCGACGGGTTTTCGACGGGTCCGACAGCCTGGACCTGCACCCGCACGCGCCGGGCGGCCCCGGTGGCGGGAACCCGGGAGCGGGCGCCCCTTCCGAGCCGTTAGCCTTGAACGGTGCGCCCGCCCGGGCGTGCACCCCGGGAGCGAGTGACAGAGGTGGACCGTGCCGACTGGCAAGGTGAAGTTCTTCGATGCTGAGAAGGGCTTCGGTTTCGTGTCCGGCGACGCCGGCGAGGGTGACGTCTTCGTGCCCGCGAGCGCCCTCCCCGAGGGCGTGACCGGTCTCAAGGGCGGCCAGAAGATCGAGTTCAGCATCGCCGAGGGTCGCCGCGGCGCCCAGGCGCTGTCGGTCCGAGTCCTCGACCCCGCTCCCTCCGTCGCCGAGGGTCGTCGCGTGCGCGACCGCAAGCCGGCCGACGAGATGGTCGTCATCGTCGAGGACGTCATCAAGCTCCTCGACTCGGTCAGCGAGTCGCTGCGCCGCGGGCACTACCCTGACAAGGCGCACGGCGCCAAGGTCGCCCAGGTGCTGCGGGCCGTGGCGGGCGATCTCGAGGCATGACGACCGCCGCCAAGACCGACCCGACCCTGCGCTCGGCCACCGACGTGGCCCGCGAGGCCGCCGTCGCCATCGCCGAGCCCGGGACCGTGGGTGACCACCTGGGCATGGAGATGGTGGAGGAGCGCCTCGCGACGCACTACTTCGGCTGCACCGCGCTCGCGTACCGCGGGTGGCGCTGGGCCATCTCCGTCGCGCGGGTGCCGCGCTCGAAGACGGTCACCGTCTGCGAGGCGAACCTCGTCCCCGGTGAGGGGTCGCTCCTCTCCGCCGAGTGGCTGCCCTACGCCGAGCGGCTCGCGCCCGGTGACGTCGGCCCCGGCGACCTCACCCCGTTCGTCGCCGACGACCCGCTCCTCGAGCCGGGCTTCGAGGCCTCGGGCGACGAGGAGGTCGACGCGGTGGCCCTCTGGGAGCTCGGCCTCGGCCGGCCCCGCGTGCTCTCGGCCGAGGGCCGCGAGGCCGCCGCCCAGCGGTGGTACGACGGCGAGTCGGGCCCGACGGCCGCGGTCGCCGTCAAGGCGCCGGCGCCGTGCTCGACGTGCGGCTTCTTCATCCCGATGTCCGGCGCGCTGCGCTCGGTCTTCGGGGTCTGCGCCAACGAGTGGTCGCCCTCCGACTCGCGGGTCGTCAGCCTCGACCACGGGTGTGGAGCGCACTCCGAGGTCGACATGGACGCCCCCGAGCCCGAGAAGGTCTCGCCGCCGATCCTCGACGACTTCGAGCTCGACCCCGCCTGACTCCCTCAACCGTGGTGGTCCTCGTCGAGCACCGCCGGTGGGGTGCCGGGCTGCTCGCCGGGGCGCACGACGACGAACTGGGACATCATCCCCTCGTCCTCGTGGCGCAGCAGGTGGCAGTGGACCATGAACGGCACGTCCGGGTCGGTGTGGTCGGTGAACCGCATGAGGAGGCGGTACTCGACGCCGGTGTCGAGGAAGACGGTGTCCTGCAGCCCCGCGTACTCGGCCGTCGGGGGCCGCCCGTCGAGCGAGAGCACCCGGAACTGGACGTCGTGGACGTGGAGGTTGTGCCCGTTCCCCGAGGTGTTGCGCACGACCCACAGCTCGGTCGTGTCGACGACGGGGGCGAAGTCGATCCGCCCGAGGTCCATCGAGCGGCCGTTGATGGAGCGCCCGTCGACCCGGATGTCGCGGGTCCGGTCGACCGCGTCCTCGTCGCCGGCCGTCGCGAGGGTGCCGCTCGACAGCACCGCCGGGACCTCGGGGCTCTGCGCGAGGGTGCCGGCGGCGCGCAGCTGGAGGATGTCGAACGCGGCGCCCCCGCCGTCGAACCGGTCGCTGAGGACGTTCCCTCCGAGGTCGGGGGCGACGCTCTGGAGGACGCGGCGCTCGCCCGGCTCCATCGTCACGACGACCTCGGCGCGCTCGCCGGGGGACAGGCGGAGGTGGTCGACGGGTGCGGGGGCGGGCAGCAGCCCGCCGTCGGTCGCCACGAGGTCGAGGAGGCCCCCGTCGTCGAGCTGGACGTCGAGGACGCGCATCGTCGAGGCGTTGAGCAGCCGCAGCCGGATCCGCTCGGTCGTCACGTCGACGAACGCGCCGGGCGTCCCGTTGGCGATGACGGTCCGCCCGTGCGAGGACACGAGGGATCCGTCACCTCGGATGTTGGTGTCCTGCAGCAGGATCGGGAGGTCGTCGCGGCCGTAGTCGTGCGGGAGGTCGAGGGCCGAGGACTCGGGGTCGTCGAGGAGGAAGAACCCGGCGAGGCCGCGCGCGACGTGCTCGGCGGTGCGGCCGTGGGGATGCGGGTGGTACCAGAGGGTCGCAGCCGGTTGGTCGACCTCCCAGGTGGGGCGCCACGTCGCGCCGGGCCGGACGAGCTGGTGGGGGCCGCCGTCCATCGCCGCCGGCAGGTGCATGCCGTGCCAGTGGATGCTCGTCGACTCGGGGAGGGTGTTGCGGACCTCGACGGCGACCTGCTCCCCGCGCGTCGCCCTGAGGGTGGGTCCGAGGTGCTCGCCGTCGAAGCCCCACGTCCGCGACGGCTCGTCGCCGCCGAGGTCGGCGCGGCCCTCGCGCGCCGTCAGCGAGAAGGTGCGCACGCCGTCGACGGACCGTGAGGGGGCCAGGGGTGGCACGGCCAGGGGTCGGGTGAAGGCGACCTGGCCCCGGGTGTCGATCCCTGCCGACCACCAGGCGTACGCGATGCCGCCACCGACGAGCACGACGGCCAGGCCGGCCAGGGTGCCGAGGACGAGCGCGAGGGTGGCGAGGGGGTGGCGGCGCATGACGGGACTCCGGTGTCGGGGACGGCGGTCCCTCCACCGTGAGGGCGCACGAGCCGTCGCGGAACCGGTTCCGGGGTCGGCTCAGGGCCGCGCTCGGGGTCGGGTGGGGGACCTGCCGGAGGCCTCGCGACGCCGGGGTGGAGGTGATCCGCCGGGGCCGCCCGCCGGCAGATCACCTCCAACCGGGGCAGAGGCCCGGAGGAGGAGGAGGTCAGGCGCCGGCGGCGCTGCCGCGGCCCCGTCCGACGTACCACCAGGCGAAGCCCCCGAGGGCGATGCCGGTGACGCAGGCCCACGGCCACCACGAGCGCTCGCCCTCGTGGAGCATGGGCACGACGAGCGTGACGACGAGGGCGACGAGCCAGAGCCCGGTCCCGACGGCGACGAGGGTCCGGGTCGGGACGTCGACCGGCTCGGTTGGCGCGGCCTCGCCGATCGACCGCCCGAGGCGCCCGGCCGGGCTGCCGGCGGGACTGCCGGCGGGGCTGCCGGGCGGGTGCGGCGCCGGCGCGGCGGCGTCGGGACGGGGGTCGTCGGGGGTCACGGGACCAGCGTAACGAGGGGCGCCGTCCACGCCCGGACCCCCGTCATGCGCCGGTAACACGACCCCGTTAGGGTCGCGCCCATGTCCGACGCGACGGCCACCAGGGCCCCCACCGACACGACGCCCGACGACGGGCTCCTCGAGCGCCTCTTCCACATCTCGCGACGCGGCTCGACCGTGGCCCGCGAGGTCCGTGGCGGGGTCGCGACCTTCTTCACGATGGCCTACATCGTCGTGCTCAACCCGCTGATCCTCGGCTTCGTCCAGGACGCCGACGGCAAGTACCTCGGTGGCGGTGACGCCCCGAACCTGGCGGCCATCGCCGCGGGCACCGCCCTCGTCGCGGGCGTCCTCACCATCCTCATGGGCCTGTACGCCAACTTCCCGCTCGCCCTGGCGACGGGGCTCGGCCTCAACGCCTTCGTCGCCTTCGCCATCGCGAGCCAGATGACGTGGGCCGACGCCATGGGCCTGGTCGTCCTCGAGGGACTGGTGATCCTCGTCCTCGTCCTCACCGGGTTCCGGGAGGCGGTCTTCCACGCCGTCCCGGCCCCCCTGAAGACGGCGATCTCGGTGGGCATCGGCCTGTTCATCGCGCTCATCGGGCTCGTCGACGCCGGGTTCGTCCGCCGCACGGGCGCCGGTCCGGTGCCGGTGGAGCTCGGCATCGGCGGGCAGCTCGCCGGGTGGCCGACCCTCGTCTTCGGGCTCGGCCTCGTCCTCATCATCGCGCTGTGGGTGCGCAAGGTGAAGGGCGCCATCATCATCTCGATCATCGCGATGACCCTCGTCGCGTTCGTCGTCGAGGCGGTCGCGAAGGTCGGGCCCACCGTCACGGGAGTCGACGCCGAGGGCAACAACATCGTCAACCCGACGGGCTGGAACCTGTCGGTGCCCGAGTGGCCCTCGCAGCTCGACCCCATCAGCTTCGGCACCCTCGGCGAGTTCAACCTCCTCGGGTCCTTCAGCCGGGTCGGCGTCGTCGCCGCGGTCCTGCTCGTCTTCACCCTCATGCTCGCCGACTTCTTCGACACCATGGGCACGATGACGGCCATCGGCGCCGAGGCCGACCTTCTCGACGAGGAGGGCAACCCGCCGCACACCCGCCGCATCCTCGTCGTCGACTCCATCGCCGCCGCCGCGGGTGGCGCCGCCGGCGTCTCGTCGAACACGTCCTACATCGAGTCGGCGTCGGGAGTCGGGGAGGGGGCGCGCACGGGGCTGGCCTCGGTCGTCACCGGGGTGCTCTTCCTCGTGTCGATCGCCGTGACGCCACTGGTGCACGTCATCCCGAACGAGGCCGCGGTGCCGGCGCTCGTCCTCGTCGGGTTCCTCATGATGCAGCAGGTCAAGCAGATCGAGTGGGACGACCTGGAGATCGCGATCCCCGCCTTCCTCACGATCATCCTCATGCCCTTCACGTACTCGATCTCGGTCGGCATCGGCGCGGGCTTCATCGCGTTCGTGCTCATCAAGGTCGTCAAGGGCAAGGCGTCGGTGGTCCACCCGATGATGTGGGTCGTCGCCGGCCTGTTCGTCCTGTACTTCTTCATCTCCCCGCTCACCGACCTCGTGTCGCGCTGAGCCGCCGGCGGGCCGACCCCGCCGCCGTCACACCGGTGCCGCACCGCCCCTCGGGGAGGTGCGGCACCGCTGCGTGCGAGGCGCTGGCGCCCACGAGCCGTGGCAGGTGTGGAATACTTAGCAGAGGTAATGACTTGTGCTAAGGACCTGCCCGCACCGACTGCCGAGGAGCCCGCCATGGCCGACACCACGACCACGACGACCCGTCCGGCGATGACGCGCAGCCAGAAGGACCGGCTCACGAGCGACCTGCGGATCGCGTGCCTGCGGATCTCGCGAAGGGTGCGGTTCGAGAGCGACTCGACCGTCGCACCGCACCAGTACTCCGTGCTCGTCCGGCTCGAGGAGAGTCCGCGGACGCCCAAGGAGCTGGCCGCCATCGAGAAGGTCAGCGCCCCGAGCATGAGCCGGACCGTCAACGGCCTCGTCGAGCGGGGCCTCGTCGCCCGTGCCGACGACCCCACCGACGGCCGGCAGGTCATCCTGTCGCTGACCGCCGAGGGCCGCGCGACGATCAAGGAGACCCGCCGCCGCCGCCACCAGTGGTTCGCCGCGCGGCTCGAGACCCTCACCGACGCCGAGCGCGCCCTCCTCGTCGAGGCGACGGCGCTGCTGGAACGGGTGGCCGCCGAGTGAGCCCCACCTTCACCTCGCTCGAGGTCCGCAACTACCGCCTCTGGTTCGCCGGGGCCCTCGTGTCGAACATCGGCACGTGGATGGGCCGCGTCGGCCAGGACTGGCTCGTCCTCACCGTCCTCACGGCGGGGTCGGCGACCGCGCTCGGTGTCGTCACCGGGCTGCAGTTCCTCCCCTTCCTCCTCCTCGCCCCCTGGGCGGGGCTCATCGCCGACCGCTTCCCCAAGCGGCGCACCCTCCTCGCCACCCAGACGATGCTCGCCGTGACGAGCCTGCTGCTCGGCGTCCTCGCCGTCACGGGCGTGGCCCAGCTCTGGCACGTCTACGTCATCGCGCTGCTCCAGGGGGTCACGACGGCGATCGACAACCCGGCGCGGCAGGCCTTCGTCTCCGAGATGGTCCCCGACGACAAGCTCGCCAACGCCGTCTCGCTCAACTCCGCCTCGTTCAACCTCGGAAGGCTCATCGGCCCGGGCGCCGCGGGGCTCGTCATCGCGTGGTGGGGGACCGGCGAGGCGCTCCTGCTCAACACCGTGACCTTCGTCTTCGTCATCGGCGCCATCCTCATGCTCAAGACGAACGAGCTGCGCCCGGCGCCCCTGGCGCGTGGCCGGGGCGGCATCCGCGACGGCTTCCGCTACGTCCGGCGGCGCCGCGACATCCAGCTCGTCATGCTGCTCGTCTTCGTGCTCGGCACCTTCGGGATGAACTTCCAGATCACGATGGCGCTCATGGCGACCAAGGTGTTCGACAAGGGCGCCAGCGAGTTCGGGCTCCTCGGCTCGATCATGGCCGTGGGGTCGCTGACGGCCGCGCTGCTCTCGGCCCGGCGCCAGCGGCCCCGCCTGCGCGTGCTCCTCGTCGCCCTCGTCGGCTTCACGGTCGCCACCGCCCTGGCGGCCCTCGCTCCGTCGTACTGGCTGTTCGCGCTCGCCCTCGTCCCCGTCGGCCTCACCGCCCTCACGGCGCTGACGACGGCCAACGCGATGGTCCAGACCCGCGTGGCGCCCGAGATGCGCGGCCGCGTCATGGCGCTGTACATGGCGATCTTCATGGGCGGCACCCCGGCCGGCGCCCCGCTCATCGGGTGGATCTCGGAGACGTTCGGGCCGCGCTGGACCATCGGCATCGGCACCGTCGCCGTCGGCGTCACCCTGGTCGGGGTGTCCATCTGGCTGGCCCGGTCGCAGAATGTCCGGGTGAGCTACGAGTCGCAGCGCCGCCCGCGGGTGCGGGTCCGGGTCGACGCCGCCCTCCCCGAGCGCGCCACCCACCCCGTGCCGGAGCCGGCCCGATGACGCCGCTGTTCCGCCGCCGGATGACGCTCGGCGTGCTCGGTGTCCTCGTCGGCGTCGCGGTCGTCTACGCGCTCACGCGCTGAGGCGCGTCCCGCACCCGTGGTCAGCCCGTGGGCGGGATCGCGCCGAGGTCGACCAGGCCTCTGAGGACGTAGGGCGCCAGGGTACGGGCGTACGTCACCGTGAGGTGGTGCGAGTCGCGGTAGACCGTGACGCCACCGATGACGGCCGGGCACCTGCCGTCGCGGCAGTAGTACGGCGTCAGGTCGAGGAGCATGGAGCCCTTCACCGTGCCGGCCGTCGCGCGGAAGGCGTCGAAGCGGGAGAGGGCGGCCCTCTGGCTCGTCGCACAGGTGTCGGGACGGATCTCGTCCGCCCCTTCCAGGCACGTCATCGCGCCCTTGGCGGGCACGGGGTTGTCGGGCACCGCGACGATCGGCACCCCGAGCTCCGCGACCGGCGCCCACACGGCCTTCATGCTCGCGACCTGCTGCTCGGGGCTCCCGCTGTTGACGCTCGCGTACCCGGTCGTGACGACCAGGTCGATCGAGGGGGCCTCCGCCACGAGCCACCGCTGGAGCGAGCCCTTCCAGCTCTGGCAGGACTCGACCCGCTGTCGGTCGGGGTGTGCCATCGGGTCGCGCGTCCACGAGCAGGACCCCTTGATGCGGGCCGTCACGGCGATCTTCCGCTGGTGGGCGAGCGACTCGAGCGCCGTGAGGAGGACCTGGGCGTGGGAGTCGCCGATGAGCACGACGTGCGGGACGTCCGGGTCGTCGACCTCGCCGAAGG
This sequence comes from Oryzobacter terrae, assembly GCF_042756445.1. GTDB lineage: Bacteria > Actinomycetota > Actinomycetes > Actinomycetales > Dermatophilaceae > Oryzobacter > Oryzobacter terrae. The sequence goes on along the minus strand of NZ_CP170578.1, from coordinate 1,516,995 downwards.
TGCACCCGACGAACGCCGTCCCCGTGATGCCGGGCGAACACCCCTTGTACGTCGGCCAGTCGCGCCGGGCCGCCGCCGGCGCGGGGATCAGCGTCCCCTCGAGGTCGGGGTTCGAGCAGGGGTTCTCGGGGTCCATGGCCGCCGCGCCGAAGCAGTCGGGGATGTCCTCGAGGACGGCCTGGGCCTGCGCCTGCTGGGTGGCCTGGACCGCGACCGCGGTGTCCCGACCGAGCCAGGCGCCCGACACGAGCACGGCCGCGCCGGCGACGGTCGCCACCAGGGCGGTCAGGGGGCGGCGGAGCACGCGGCGCCGGGTGAAGCGCACCGGGTCCTCGACCCACGTCTTCGTGGCCGCTGCAGCCAGCACGGCGCCGAGCAGCACCAGGACCCGGGTTCCCAGGCCCATCTTCTCGCCGAGGACGACGGGCAGGATCACGATCGGGGGCCAGTGCCACAGGTACAGCGAGTAGGAGATGTCACCGAAGAACCCGACCGGACGCCATCGCATGAGGGGAGCGGGGGAGAGCCGGCCGCGGGGTTCGGCCGCCGCGATGATCGCGACGGTGGCCACGACGGGCAGGATCGCGGCGGTGCCCGGAAAGGGTGTGGTCTCGTCGTAGGTGAGGCCACACCACAGGAGCGCCCCGAAGCCCGCCCACGACACGAGGGAGGGCGCGGCCGTGCGGAGCAGCGGGTTGGCCGGAGGCCCTGCCCTCCGGGCCTCGTGGCTCACCCGCCCCGCGAGGAAGAGGGCCAGCAGCCCGCCGGCGCCGAACTGCCAGGCGCGGGCCGGGGTCACGAAGTAGGCCGCCGGAGGGTTCGCCTGGGTGATCCAGAGGGAGAAGACCAGTGAGGCCAGCGTGGGGACGCCGATGGCCCACCAGGTCGCCCGGAGCGGCGAGGACGACCTCCGGGCCGCCCAGACCGTCGCGCCGAGGATGAGCAGCGGCCAGACGAGGTAGAACTGCTCCTCGATGGACAGGCTCCAGTAGTGCTGCGCCGCGGCGGGGTCCACGTCGGAGGCCAGGTAGTCGACCGAGTCGGCGGCGAGCGACCAGTTCTGCACGTAGAGGGTCGAGGCGATGATCTGCCGGAAGTTCTGTTGCCACGCCCCCACGGGGAGGAACGCGACGACGCCGATGGAGGTCGCCGCGAGCACGAGGTAGGCGGCGGGCAGCAGACGCCGAGCCCGTCGGGCCCAGAACCGCGCCAGGGCGATGCCGCCGGTGCTCGTCGACTCGCGCAGCAGGTGGGAGGTGATGAGGAACCCGGAGATGACGAAGAAGACGTCCACCCCGATGAAGCCCCCGGGCAGCCGCCCCGGCCACAGGTGGTAGAGCACCACCAGCAGCACCGCGCAGGCGCGCAGCGCGGTGATCTCGGCGCGGGTGGCCCCGGTCGCGACGGTGGAGGTGGGCTCGGTGGCCGTCAGGGTGTCCTGCACGCCAGAGTTCTCCTGCTCACGTCGTCATCGGGGGCGTCGGAGCTCCCGCGGGTCGTTCACGACGCCCCATGCTACGGGCGAACGGCGGCCGAGCCCGAATCCGCGTGGGCCGGCCGACGCCCTCAGGAGAGCCGGTCGACGACGTACTCGACCGAGGCGATGAGCCGGCTGACGTCGTCGGGCTCGACCGCCGGGAAGCAGGCCACGCGCAGCTGGTTGCGACCGAGCTTGCGGTACGGCTCGACGTCGACGACGCCGTTGGCCCGCAGCGCCCTGGCGATGGCGGCGGCGTCGATCGCGTCGTCGACGTCGATCGTCGCGACGACCTGCGAGCGGTGCGCCGGGTCGGTGACGTAGGGGGTGGCGTACTCGCTGGCCTCGGCCCACGAGTAGAGGCGGCCGGAGGAGTCGGCGGTGCGGGCGGTCGCCCAGTCGAGGCCGCCGTTGCCGTTGAGCCACTGGACCTGGTTCGCGAGCATCGCCAGGGTCGCGACCGCGGGCGTGTTGTACGTCTGGTTCAGCCGCGAGTTGTCGATGGCCGTGGGCAGGCTGAAGAAGTCGGGGACCCAGCGGCCCGAGGCCGTGACCTCCTCGACCCGCGCGAGGGCGGCCGGCGAGAAGAGGGCGAGCCAGAGGCCGCCGTCGGAGGCGAACGACTTCTGCGGGGCGAAGTAGTACACGTCGGCCTGCGACACGTCGACCGGCAGGCCGCCGGCGCCCGAGGTGGCGTCGACGAGGACGAGCGCGTCGTCATCGGCGCCCTCGACGCGCTGGACGGGGGCCATGACGCCGGTGCTGGTCTCGTTGTGCGCCCAGGCGTAGACGTCGACCCCGGCCTCGGCCTTCGCGGTCGGCAGGGTGCCGGGGTCGCTCGAGATGACGGTGGGCTCGCCGAGGAAGGGGGCCTTCGCCGTCACCGACGCGAACTTGCTCGAGAACTCGCCGAAGGTGAGGTGCTGCGCGCGGTCGCGGACCAGGCCGAACGCCGCGACGTCCCAGAACGCCGTCGCCCCACCGTTGCCGAGGACGACCTCGTACCCGTCGGGGAGGGCGAAGAACGCGGCGAGGCCCTCGCGGACCTCCTTGACGAGGTTCTTCACGGGCGCCTGGCGGTGGGAGGTCCCGAGGACGGTGCGGCCGATGGCGGACAGCGCCTCGACCTGCTCGGGACGGACCTTGCTGGGGCCGGAGCCGAAGCGCCCGTCGGCGGGCAGCAGGTCGGCGGGGATGGTGATCTGGGCGTCGCTCACGAGGGGTCTCCGGAGTCGGTGGGTGTCGTGGTGGCGGCGGGAGTCGCTCCCGACGGCCCCGGGACCGGCATCGTCGGCGGGCCCGTGACCGGGGTCCATCCTCACGCACCGTGACCGCATGCCGGACGTGAGGTCCACCACGTGGAACTCCTGCACGCCCGCCGGGGGCGCCCCCACAGTCCCGGCGGGGGTGGGCGGGGTCCGAGCGCGGCGTCAGCGCACCGTCCCGCCGAGGGAGCGGTTCCGGTAGCCGGAGGGGCCGCCGTACGTCAGCCACAGCGCGCCGTCGCCACCGCGCCCGACGAGGAGGTAGGTGCCGTCGGCACGCGACACGAGGTCACCGGCGGAGGTCCACGTGGCCGTCGTCGCGATCACCGCGGCCCCGCGCTGCACGACGGCCCGCCCGTCCCGGGCGAGCCCGACCGCCAGCCGCGCCCGCCCGGGCCAGACGTCGCCGAGGGCCCGGTCGGACCACGACGACAACCCGTCGGGCCGCTGCGCCCACGTCCCGAGCGCCGCCGTGCGCGAGAAGGTCCGCTCGTAGGTGCGCCCGTTGGTCCCGCGACCGGTGACGACGACCTCGCCGCGCGCCGGGTCGGCCGCGGCCGACAGGCCGGAGGTGAACGTCCCGCCGACGGAGCGCCAGCCGCTCCACGCCCGCGTGTCCCAGTGGTTGCGGTACGCGACGCCGCCCGACGTCACGCCGAAGACGTCGAGGGTGCCGTCGCCGAGGGACACGACGTGCTGCGAGGCGACCCGGCCCCCGAGCTGGGTCGTCCCGAGGCGGGTGGTCCCGCTGAACCGGGTGAGGACGACCGCGCCGTCGGAGCGTCGCGTCACGAGGTCGACGCGGCCGGGACCCGAGGACGTCGCGGAGGGCGCGCTCGAGGAGGTGACCCCGGCCGAGGTGAAGCCCGACCACGTCTCGCCGTCGTCGGTGCTCCGCCGGAACTGGACCTGGTCCCCGGTCGTGCGGACGAAGACGCTCACCGCGGTGCCGGTGCGCACGAGGCTGACCCCCGTCGGTGACACCCGCTGGCCCGCCGCGAGGGTCGGCACGCTCGCGGTGGGTGCGATGCGCACGATCCGGTCGTTGCTGCCGTTCGACGTCGTGAGCCACAGCGCGCCGTCAGGCCCCTCCTGCGCGGTGCGCACCCTCCCGAAGCCCTCGGCCTGGGGCAGGGGGAGCGTGGCGACGACGGCGCTCGCACCGATCGTCGGGTTCGTGCGCATCAGGGTCACGCCCTGGTCCTTGAGGACGGCCACGGCGAGGAGGCCGCGCCACGACCCCCAGCCCGGGTGGCTGAGGAAGGCCGCTCCGCTCGTGGCGACGGTGGAGGGACCCGAGGACCACATCGCCCGCCGGGCCGAGGGGAACTTCGTCAGGTCGGTCATGGGGACCGCCTCGTTGTACCCCGGCACGGGGTCCCACCCGTAGTTGGCCCCGCGGACGACGGCGTTGACCTCGTCGTCGCGCGAGGAGCCGTGCTCGACCGACCACAGCTCGCTCGTCCCCGGGCGCACGACGAGGCCCTGGATGTTGCGGTGGCCGGAGGTCCACACGTACCGCGCGTTCCCGCCGGTGCCGACGAAGGGGTTGTCCGCGGGGATCGTCCCGTCCCAGCGCACGCGCAGCACCTTGCCCCCGAGGGAGCCGAGGTTCTGCGGGTTCGTGCCCACCGCGGCGTCGCCGGTGCCGACGTAGAGGAACCCGTCGGCGCCGAAGCGCAGCCGGCAGCCCGAGTGCCGTCCGCTCGTCAGCGGCAGGCCCGTGACGACGGGGGAGCCGTCGGAGACCGCGGTCGTGTCGCTCGTGAGCCGCCAGCGCAGGACGCGGACGTCGAGCGGGTTGCCGCCGCCGTCCCGGACCGCCTGGCAGGTGTAGAACCGGCGGTTGGTCGCGGCCGCGGGGTCGGCGACCATGCCGAGCAGGCCGCCCTCCCCGACGCCGTAGATCGCCGGGAACCCCGAGATCGTCACCCGCTGCGGGGCCGCGGCGCCGCGCTTGCTCCAGACCTGGCCGGCGCGCAGGTCGTAGAGGAGGAGGTCGCCGACCCAGGTGAGGTCCCACGGGTGGACCAGGCCGCTGACGACGGTCGTCACCTGCACCGTGGGGGCCGCCGTCGCGACCGGGGCGGGTCCGCCGAGGGCGACGGCCAGCGCCGTCGCGACGACGGCGAGGGACGACACGACACGAGATCGCTGCACGCTTCCTCCCGGGGAGCGGGGGCTCCGGCCCTCGGGCCGGCCGTGCGGCGAGCCTACGCGCGGCCTCGTCAGGCGCGCGAGCGGAAGCCCGCGACGTCCTCGATGGGTCGCGGCCCGTGCCCGACGTAGCGCGCGCTCGGCCGCACGAGGCGCCCGGTGCGCTTCTGCTCGAGGACGTGCGCCGACCACCCGGCGGTGCGGGCGCAGGCGAACAGCGGCGTCATCATGTCGCCCGGCACGTCGGCGAAGTCGAGGAGGACCGCCGCCCAGTAGTCGACGTTCGTCTCCATCCGGCGCTCGGGGTGGCGCTCGGCGAGCTCGGCGATGGCCGCCTTCTCCAGCTCGAGGGCGACCTCGTAGCGCGGGGCGCCGAGGCGCCGGCAGGTGTCGCGCAGGACCGAGGCGCGCGGGTCGTAGGCCCGGTAGACCCGGTGCCCGAAGCCCATGAGGCGCTCCTTGCGGTCGAGCGCCTCGCGGACGTACCGGCGGGCGTCGCCCATCCGCTCGACGCCCTCGATCATGTGCTGGGCGCGGCTGGGGGCACCGCCGTGGAGCGGGCCGGAGAGGGCGCCGATCGCGCCGGAGAGGCAGGCCGCGACGTCGGCCCCGGTGGAGGCGATGACGCGGGCGGTGAACGTCGAGGCGTTCATGCCGTGCTCCGCGGCGGAGATGAAGTACGAGTCGATGGCGTCGACGTGCTTGGGGTCGGGCTCGCCGCGCCAGCGGATCATGAAGCGCTCGGCGATGGTGCGGCCCTTGTCGACCTCGCTCTGCGGGACCATCGGCGTCGCCTGGCCGTGGGCGGACTGGCCGATGAAGGAGATGGCCATGACCGACGCCCGGGCGAGGTTGTCGCGGGCCTCGGTGTCGTCGATGTCGAGGAGCGGCTTGAAGCCCCACACGGGGGCGAGCTGGGCCAGGGCCGACTGGACGTCGACGCGGATGTCGCCGGTGTGGACCGGGAGCGGGAACGGTTCGGCCGGAGGCAGGCCCGGGTCGAACTCGTCGTCGACGAGCAGTCCCCACACCTGGCCGAAGGAGACGCGCCCGACGAGGTCGTTGATGTCGACGCCGCGGTAGCGCAGCGCGCCGCCCTCCTTGTCGGGCTCGGCGATCTCGGACTCGAACGCGACGACCCCCTCGAGGCCGGGGCGGAAGTCAGGGTCCGCGGCGGTGGCCGCGGTCGTCCCCGTGGTGGTGCTCATGGGCTCTCCGATCGTCGCTCGTCGCCATTGTCGGGCGCGCCCATTGTGCACGTCATCGCGCGCGACCCCCACGGCTCGTCCTCTTGGTGGTCGTCGTGGCCGGTGCCGCCGCCTTCCGGGAGCTGCCCGCGGCCTTGCGGGCCGGTGCCGTCGCCGTCGGCTCCTCGGTCGCGGGAGCGGGCGAGGCCCCGCCGGTGGATCCTTCGGCCGCACCCGCGGGGCGGATCGCCCTGCGGCCGGACGAGCGCGGGGCCGTGAGCTTCCTGTCACGGACGGCGACGGTCGTCAGGCCCTCGTCGCGGACGTCGAAGAGGCCGCTGGCCTCGAGCAGCCGGCTGAGCTTGGCGTAGCCGTAGTTGCGGGGGTCGAACGAGCTCTGGTTCGAGATGTGGTTGCCCACCGTGCCCACCCGCGCCCAGCCGGACTCGTCGGCTGCGCTCTCGACGGCGCGCTTGAGGAGGGAGACGAGCTTGTCGTCGGCGCGCAGCTGCTCCGGGGAGACGCGCAGCGGCGCGCTGTCGGCCCCGTCGCTCGCGGCGGTGTCACCGGACGCCTCGACGTCGCCGTCGTCGGTCGTGCGCTCGGCGAGGCGGTCGAGGACGAGGAAGCGCGAGCACGCGCTCTGGAACGGCGAGGGGGTCTTGGCGTCGCCGAACCCGTAGACGGCGACCCCGTGCTCGCGCAGGTGCATGACGAGCGGGGTGAAGTCGGCGTCGGAGCTGACGAGGGCGAACGCGTCCGGGCGCTGGGTGTGGAGGATCTCGACGGCGTCGACGGCGAGGGCGATGTCGCTCGCGTTCTTGCCCTTGCTCGGGTCGAACTGCTGGACCGGGCGGATGCCGTGGTCGTGGAGGACGGCGGTCCAGGACTTCAGGCCCGACTTGGTCCAGTTGCCGTAGGCCCGGCGGATGCTCGTCTCGCCGAAGGCCGACAGCTCGGACAGGATGACGTCGATGCGCGCCGCGCGGGCGTTGTCGGCGTCGATGAGGAGCGCGATCCGCGCAGGGGAGTCCATGTCCCGGACCCTACGCCGCCGTCGGGGACCGGCCGCGCCACGATCGCCGCCGGCCGTCCGGCATGATCGCGGGGTGCTGCGCTCCCTCCTCCCGGACCTCACGCCGCTCCGGGAGAACGCGGAGTACCGGCGGCTGTGGACCGGGTTCACCCTCTCCAACGTCGGGTCGCAGATGGCCGTCGTCGCCATCGGCCTGCAGGTGTACGACCTCACCCGCTCGACCGCCGCCGTCGGGCTCGTCGGCCTCTTCGCGCTCGTGCCACTCGTCGTCATGGGGCTGTACGGCGGGTCGCTGTCCGACCACCACGACCGCCGGGTCGTCGCCCTCGCCGCGAACGCCGTCGCGTGGGTGACGTCCATCGCGTGCGCGGTGCAGGCCTGGCTCGGGAACACGAACGTCGTCCTGCTCTACGTCCTCGTCGCCGTGTGGAACGGGGCCTTCGGCGTCAGCTCGCCGGCGCGCTCGAGCATCTACCCCCGGATCCTGCCGCGCGAGCAGCTGCCCGCCGCCAACGCCCTCGGGGTCCTCGCGATGTCGGTCGCGATGATGGTGGGCCCGCTCCTCGCGGGACTGCTCGTCGACTGGGGCGGCTTCCGCACGGCCTACTCGGTCGATGCGCTGGTGACGCTCGCGGCCCTGTGGGGCCTGTGGCGGCTGCGCCCGCTCCCGCCCGAGGAGCACGACGAGGGCGGGACGACCCGCGCCGGCTTCGGCTCGGTCGTCGACGGCTTCCGCTTCCTCGCGACCGCGCCGAACGTGCGGATGACGTTCGTCGCCGACATCGCCGCGATGCTCCTCGCCCAGCCGCGCGTCATCTTCCCGGCCGCGGGTGCCGTCATCCTCGGGGGCGGGGCGAGCACCGTGGGCCTGTTGTACGCGGCGGCGGCGGTGGGGGCCGTGCTCGCGACGCTGCTGTCCGGTCGGCTCGGCTCGGTGCGCCGCCAGGGGCTGGCGATCATGGTGAGCATCGTCGGGTGGGGCGTCGGGATCTGCGGGCTCGGGGTGGCCCTGCTCGGGGTCGACGGCTGGCTCACCCGCGAGCAGGCGCTCGTCGGGGCGCTGCTCGCGATGGCGTTCGCCGGCGGGGCCGACGCGGTGAGCGCCGTCTTCCGCACGACGATCCTCCAGACCGCGGCCCCCGACCGGATGCGCGGGCGGCTCCAGGGCGTGTTCATCGTCGTCGTGGCCGGCGGACCACGGGTCGGCGAGCTCGTCGGCGGTGCCGTCGCCGAACGGATCGGCGAGGGGTGGATGGCGGTGTGGGGCGGGGTCGCGTGCGTCCTCGCCGTCGGGCTGCTCTCGCTGCGCCAGCCCGGCTTCCTCCGGTACGACTCCCGCCGGCCGACACCCTGAGGTCGCGGTCGCCGGCGACGCCTACCATCGGCCCATGAGCGAGGTGCGGGTCGACTACGACGGTGACGGGCTCTCCGAGGACGCCCTCCTCCCGACGCCGCTCGCCCAGGCGCGGGCCTGGGTCGACGACGCCGTGGCGCGGGCCGCCGCCTCGGGCGACGTCCCCGAACCGACGGCCGCGTCGGTGGCGACGGTCGACGCGCAGGGCGTGCCCAACGTGCGCACCGTCCTCGTCCGGGTCCTCGACGCGCGCGGCGTCGGCTTCTACACGGGGCGCACGTCGGCGAAGGGCCGTGAGGTCGCCGCGCACCCGGTCGCCGCGGTGTCGCTGACCTGGCCCTCGATGTTCCGGGCCGTCCGGTTCCGCGGGCGGGTCGAGGAGCTGGGGCGCGACGAGGTCGGGGCGTACTTCACGTCGCGGCCGTGGGGGTCGCGGATCTCGGCGTGGGCCTCGCGCCAGTCCGAGGAGGTGGGCTCGCGCGCCGACCTCGAGGACGAGTACGCCCGCCTGGCGGATCGCTGGCCGGACACCGGCTCGGCCTCCGACGTCCCGGTGCCCGACTTCTGGGGCGGTTACCTCGTCGTGCCCGACGAGGTCGAGTTCTGGGCGGGGCGGCGCAGCCGGCTCCACGACCGCCTCGTCTTCACCCGTGTCGGCGAGGGCGACCTCGACGACGCCGCGTCCTGGCGGGTCCACCGGCGCCAGCCCTGATAAGGCGGCGGCGGGTGGTGGCGTCGGCGCCCCGCCGTGGGGCCGAACGTCAGGTGCGCTCGCGAAGGGCCTCGCGGAAGCGGGTCGCCTTGCGGCGCACCGAGGCCGACGGGTGGGTCTCCTGGACCGCGAGCAACGTGTCGAGGTCGGCGGCGTCGACGTGGCCCCCCTCCACGAAGGAGACCAGGGTCGTCATCGCCTGCGCGGCGACGATCCAGTCGACGTCGGTCGTCGCCAGCCGCTCCCGGAGCCACGTGATGGCCCCGGTCCGCTGGGCACCGGTCAGCTCGAGCAGGTCGACGAGCTGGGCGACGTGCCACTGGACCGAGGCCTGGGGGCTGCGCGTCAGGTCGGAGACGACCCGCTCGGTGTAGGGGCGGCCACGCTCGGGGTCCTCGCGGACGAGCTTCTCGAAGGTGTCGACCGCCCGCATCCGCACCCACGGGTCCTCGGCCGAGATGCACGCGAACAGCTCGTCGGTCCGTGAGGGGTCTGCGCGCACGACGTCGAGGACCTCGGCCGCGCGGCCGAGGGAGTTGGACCTCCCGCCGACGGCGAGGACGTCCTCGAAGCGCTCCACCGCCGGCATCGCCTCAGGTGGTGCGGTGGATCTTGTGCGGAGCCGCCTGGGCGCGGGGCTTGACGACGAGGAGGTCGACGTTGACGTGGGCCGGCCGCGTCGCCACCCAGACGATCGCGTCGGCGACGTCCTCGGCGACGAGGGGATGGGCCACGCCGTCGTAGACCCGGTCGGCCCTCTCCTGGTCGCCGCCGAAGCGGGTCAGCGAGAACTCCTCGGTGTGGACCATGCCCGGGGCCACGAGGGTGATGCGCACGGGCTGGTCGACGAGCTCGAGGCGCAGCGTCTCGGTCATGACGTGCACCCCGTGCTTGGCGGCCGTGTAGCCGCCCCCGCCCTCGTAGGCGGTGAACCCGGCGATCGAGCCGACGTTGACGACGACGCCCTCGCCGTCGGCGGCGACGAGGGCGGGCAGGAGCGCCTTGGTGACCCGCAGGGTCCCGAGGACGTTGCTCTCGTACATCGAGCGCCAGAGGTCGACCTCGGCCTGCGCGACCGGCTCGAGCCCGAGGGCGCCGCCGGCGTTGTTGACGACGACGTGGACGCGCTCTCCGGCGGTCTCCGCGAGGCGGGCGACGTCGTCGTCGGAGGTGACGTCGCAGGCGAGGGCGACCCCGCCGATCTCCGCGGCGAGGGCCTCGACCCGGTCGGCCCGGCGCGCCGCGCAGACGACCCGGAAACCGTGGTCGGCGAGGAGCCGCGCGGTGGCCGCGCCGATGCCGCTGCTCGCCCCCGTGACGACGGCCGTGCGGCGCTCGTCGCGGACGGCGTCGAGCGAGAGGGTGCCCTCGGCGAGGGTCGCGGAGGCGGGGCCGGTCGACGTGAGGTCGTCGGTGGGCGGGGTGGGGTCGGTCATGCGCTCTCCCTCGGACGGATCGTGGTCGGGTCGACGGCGACCCACGTCGCCTCGGCCCGGGCCAGGACCTCGCCGGAGGACGACAGGAGGGCGCTGCCGCTGAGGTGGCGGCGCCCCTGCGACCCACGCTGCCACGCGAGGACGACGTGGGGCTCGCCCGTCTCGGGGAGGGCCCGGATGCGCGCGGTCATCGTGCCCAGGACCATCGGCCGGCCGGCGATCCCGGCCGACCAGCCGCCCGGGCAGTCGAGGGCGGCCCACACGAGGGGGACGTCGGCCTCGTCGGGGGTCCACGTCGTGGCGTAGCGGCCGGTGCCGTCGTCGAGCGGGCCGGGGCGCAGGCAGAGGCCGTCGCCGGGGGTGCGCGCGGTGCCGCAGGAGAAGCAGGTGGGGAAGGGATGGTCGGCCAGGCCCTCGTAGCGCTCCTCGGCGGCGCGGGCGGCGTCGGGGGAGACCGGGGCGGGGTCGGCGTCCTCGAGGTCGGGGGCCGGGGTGGCCGTGGCGACGACGTGGCCGCGGTCGAGCAGGTGCACGGTGACGAGCGGGCCGTCGTCGCCGGGTTCGATCTCGGACCGCAGCTCGAGCGGGCGCTCGAGGGGCGGGGGAGAGGACAGCCGCACCGAGACCGCCGGGCGCCCCGGGGTCGTCGGGACGGCCCGGGCGACGGCGCCGCTCACCCACCCGCCGTTGCCGGACTCCGGGGGGCCGCAGTACCGGCTGGGGATCGTCAGCTCCATCCGCCCAACCTACCGAGCAGCCTCGACGGACCGCGTCGTCCTCCACAGGCCTCGTGGGGTACCGGAGCAACGCCGCGCCGCCGGGCTCGCCCGGCGGTATATCTTGATGTCAAGATAAGTTGGTCGACGGCGAGCGACACGGGAGGGAGGGCGCGTGGCCGAGGAGTTCACCCTGCGGCGGATCGCGGTCCCGGCCTTCGGCCCGTCGATCATCTGGTCGGTCGGCGCGGGCGCGGTGCTGCCCGTCATCGCGCTGTCCGCCCGCGACCTCGGGGCATCGGTCGGCCTCGCCGCCCTCTTCGTCGGCCTCGGCACCCTCTCGGAGTTCGTCTCCGCCGTCCCGGCCGGGGTCGTCGTCGAGCGGATCGGTGAACGGCGTGCCCTCGTCCTCGCCGGGGTCGCCGACGCCGCCGCCTGCCTCCTCGCCCTCCTCGCGCCGAGCCTGTGGGTGCTCGGCCTGGCCGTCGTCCTCACCGGCCCGTCGGGGGCGGTCTTCCTCCTCGCCCGCCAGTCCTACCTCACCGGAGCCGCACCGGTGCACCTGCGGGCCCGGGCCATGTCGACCCTCGGCGGGGTCACCCGGATCGGCCTGCTCGTCGGACCCCTCATCGGGGCGCCCGTGGTCGCGCAGTGGGGCCCGCGCAGCGCCTTCTCCATCGCCGTCGTCGCGGGACTGCTCGCCGCCGCGGTCGCGTGGGGCGCCGGCGACCTGGGGGCGAGGGGGAGCGGCGGTCCCGCGAGCGAGCGGATGCCGGTCGTCGAGGTCGTCCGCCGCCACCGCCACGTCCTGCTCACCGTCGGGCTCGGGGTCCTCGCCATCGGGCTCGCGCGCTCGGCGCGGGTCGTCGTCGTCCCGCTGTGGGCCGAGCACGTCGGCCTCACCGCGGCGCAGACCTCGCTCGTCTTCGCGGCCGCCGCGTTCGTCGAGGTCGTCCTCTTCTGGCCGGCGGGCACCGTCATGGACCGGCACGGCCGGGTCTGGGTCGCCGTCCCCGTCGCGGCCCTGGTCGGCCTGGGCCTCGTCGTCCTGCCGCTGACGACCACGCTCGCCGGGGTCGCCGTCGTGGCGCTCCTCATGGGCGTCGGCAACGGGCTCGGGTCCGGCATCGTCATGACCCTCGGCGCCGACGCCGCCCCGGCGGTCGGCCGCGCGCCCTTCCTCGGGCTCTGGCGGCTGCTCTCCCTCGTCGGGCACAACGGGGCGTCGGTCGTCGTCGGCGCGGTCGCGGCGGTGGCGTCCATCGGGACCGCGAGCGTCGTCGTCGGCGCACTCGCCCTCGCCGGAGGGGCGTGGCTGTGGAGGTGGCTTCCCGAGTTCGACCCCCGCCGGCGCCCGGCTCCGCCCCCGACTCCCTGATCCCGCCGCCGCCCCCGACTCCTGATGCCGCCGCGACCCCTGACCCCGGGGTCGACGCCACCCCACCCGTGCGCACGCGGACTGGGGGCCGCGGCTGTCCGAGGCGCCCCGTAGGCTGGGACGCGTGACGGACCTCATCGACACCACGGAGATGTACCTCCGCACCATCTTCGAGCTCGAGGAGGAGGGGATCACGCCGCTGCGCGCCCGCATCGCCGAGCGCCTCGGGCACTCCGGCCCCACCGTCTCGCAGACCGTCGGCCGGATGGAGCGCGACGGGTTGCTCCACGTCGCCGGCGACCGCCACCTCGAGCTGTCCGAGCACGGCCGGCTCCTCGCGACCCGGGTCATGCGCAAGCACCGCATCGCCGAGCGGCTCCTCGTCGACGTCATCGGCCTCGAGTGGGAGTTCGTCCACGACGAGGCGTGCCGCTGGGAGCACGTGATGTCCGAGCGGGTCGAGCGCAAGATCCTCGAGATCCTCCCCGACCACGCGCTCTCGCCCTACGGCAACCCGATCCCCGGGCTCGAGGAGCTCGGCGACCTCGGCGAGCGCATCGACTTCCGCCACGGCCTCACCACCCTCGACGACATCGCCACCGACACGGTCGCCACCGTCGTCGTGCGGCGGATCGGCGAGCCGGTGCAGGTCGACGGCGAGGCCCTCGGGCTGCTCACCGCGGCCGGCCTCATGCCCGGCCAGCCGGCCCGGGTCCGCCGCGACGGCACGCGCGTCGTCGCCTTCCGCGACGGGGCGCCGGAGTCCACGGGCGTCTCGCTGCCCAGCGACATCGCCTCGCACGTCTTCGTCCAGGCGACCTGAGACACACCGCCCCGGCCTGAGAGAGCGCTCAGGCCGCGTCCGAGATGACGAAAGCCGCAGGTCAGCGGCCTGGGACCGGACTCGGCCACGGGACCGTCCTCGGTCACGCGTCTCGATCCCCGTTACCGGAATGTGACGTTTCGCCGTCCCGTGGCCTACGGTGGTCCAGATCAGTACCCGCCCCGGAAGGCAAGTCCCACCCGTGTCACGATCTCGTGTTCCCGGTCGCCGCCGTGCTCCAGGTGCCGTCCGCCGTCTCCCTGACGGGTTCCAGCGCCGCAGTGCGTCGTGGGCCGTCAAGTCCATCGCCAGCCTCGGTGTCGTCGCCGGTGCCGCCGCAGCCCTGGCCCTCCCCGTGGGGGCCGAGCCCGGTGCCGCAGCGCTGAGCCTGCCCACCACGACGAGCGCCGCCCTCGAGGGCCGCGCCTCCGAGGTGGCCTCCCGCTCGGCCTCCCGCGCCGCCCAGGCGCCGGCCCCGGCGGTCTCCGCCCCGGCCGATGCCGCGCCGGCCGCCCCCGACCAGGTGGGTGTCTTCGGCGTCAAGGCCGTCGCCAAGCCCAAGCCGAAGCCGAAGCCGACCGTCGAGGAGACGTCCTCGTCCTCGTCGTCGAGCAGCAGCTCGAGCCGGGCCGTCAAGGTCAGCGGCGTCGGCATCTCGAGCCGGTGCTCGGGCATCGGCCTCGTCAACGACGCGGCGCGCCTGTGCACCGCGGTCCACGCGAACTTCAACCCCTCGAGCATCGGCGGCTTCCGCGCCGGCGCGGGTGAGCACGGCACCGGCCACGCGGTCGACATCATGATCACCAGCTCGTCGCAGGGTGACGCCATCGCCCAGTTCGTCCAGGCGAACGTCGGCACCTTCAACGTCAAGTACCTCATCTGGCAGCAGCGCTACTGGGCGCCGGGCGAGGGCTGGAGCACGATGGAGGACCGCGGGTCGCCGACCCAGAACCACATGGACCACGTCCACGTCACGGTCAACTGACCACGCGGCGCCGCGCGCCGCACCCCCGACGGGCCCCCACCTCACGGTGCGGGGCCCGTCGGCGTCCCGGGGCCCTCGTCCGGTGGCGCCCGCCCTCAGGTGCCGGTGTGCCGGGTGAGCGCCGCCGTGAAGGCGTCGAGGAGCCGCTGCGAGAACAGGACGAAGCGCACGAGGTCGAGACCGGGCGCGGCCGCGGTGTCGGCGAGGACCGCCGTGACCGCCACCTCGGCGACCTCCCGCCCGTCCCAGCCGTAGACCCCCGCGCCCACCGCGGGCAGGGCGACGCTGCGGGCGCCCACCTCCCGGGCGACCGCGAGGCTGCGGGTGAAGCAGGAGGCGAGCAGCGCCGGGTCGGTCTGCCCGCGGTGCCGGTTCGGACCGACCGTGTGGATGACGTGGCGGGCCGGCAGCGCCCCGGCACCGGTGGCGACGGCGTCCCCGACGGCCAGCCCGTCCGGGAGGGTGGTGCGGCGCAGCCGGCGGCACTCCTCGAGCAGGGCCGGTCCCGCGGCCGCGTGGATGGCGCCGTCGACACCCCCGCCGCCGAGGAGCGCGGAGCTCGCCGCGTTGACGACGGCGTCGACATCCTGGGTCGTGATGTCGCCCCGGACGGCCTCGATGCGCGTCATCGCCGCGGCGAAGGCGGGACGGTCCCGGCCATCACCCGGTGAGCGCCGCGACGACGGCCTCGATGCGTCGCGCGCGCGTCTCGGGCCTCTTCGCCCCCAGGACGGCCTCGGCGTGAGCCCGCCGGGCGCTGAACGTCAGCCGGTCCCAGCCGGCCGCCGCAGCGGGTGCCGCGGTGAGCGCCGCGGCGAGGTCGTCGGGCACCTCGACCGTGCGCGGGGCGGTGTCGACCTCCACGGTGACCGTGTGCGTCTCGCCCGCGGCCACCCCCGCCGCCTCGCGGTTCGCCGCGCTGACCCCGAGCCAGAACTGCCCGCCCATCGCCGCGATGCTCGTGCGCCACGTGTGCGTCCCGAGGGTCGCGACGACCTTCGGGCGACGGCCGGCGCCCAGCTCGTCGACGAGGGCGTCAGGGACGACGAACCCGGTGGTCGTGCCCCCGGTCGCCTGCAGCGGTGCCGTGAAATCCATGGGAGCAGTGTGGCCCGTGTTCCGTGTTCGGGCGACGCATCCGCGCGACGGACCCCATACTGAGGACGGCAGGGGTGCCCGTGGCCCGTAGTCCGAGAGGCGTGGAGACGTTGGTCCGCAGAACGGCGGTGTTCACCGCCGCCTACGCGCTCGCGATCGTCGTCGGGCGCCTCACGGTGCTGCCCGAGACCGGGCTGGCCCTCTTCTGGCCGGCCGCGGGCATCGGCGTCGTCTGGGCGCTGCGTGCCGTCAGCACCCAGGAGCGCCTCGTCGTCGGCGTCCTCGTCTGGGTCATGGCCACGGTCGGGAACGCGCTCACCGGGGTGCAGGTGTGGTCCTCGCCGATCATCGGCCTCGCCAACGTCCTCACCGTCGTCGGGACCGCCTCCGCGTACGTCTGGCTCACCGACCGCTACGCCGCGGCCAGTGCCGACTGGACCCGGGGGGCGCCACCGTTGCGGCGGCTCGGGGACGTCGTCCGCTTCCTCATCGCCGCCGCCTCCGCCGTCGTCCTCAGCTCGGGCATCGGGATGGTCGCGCTCACCGTCGGCGGCACGAGCGTGTCCGCGCAGACCGCCCTCGGCTGGGTGCTGCGCAACGGGGCCGCCGTCATCGTCATCGCCGGTACCGGCCTCGCCCTGCAGGACGCGCGCTCGCTCATCACCCGCCGGCACCTCGCCGAGGCCGTGCCGATCCTCGTCGTCGCCGGCTTCGTGCTCTGGCTCGTCTTCGGTCCGGGCCGCACCGTCTCGCTCTCCTTCCTCCCGCTGGCGGTCCTCGTCTGGGGCGGCCTGCGCCTCCCCGTCCCGCTCGCGGCGCTCCACGGCGCCCTCACCGCGATCGTGACGCTCGTGCTCGTCCTCGTGACCCCCGGGGGCCCGTTCGGCGACGTCGGCGACGTCGCCGGGCAGGCCCTGACCCTCCAGGCGTTCATGCTCCTCGCGACGGTCCTCACCCTCGTGCTCTCGACGACCCAGTGGGAGCGGGACCGCCTCGTCGCCGACGTCGCCGACGCCGGACGGACCGCGCGCCGCCAGGCCGAGGACCTCCGCGTCATCACCGAGACGATCCCCGACGCCCTCGTCGTGCTCGACGGCGACGGCAGCGTCGTGCTCCACAACAACGCCGCCCGGCGCTGGCTCGCCGTCGCCGAGGACAGCACGACCGGCCGGCTCGACGCCTACGTCGCCCCGCCCCGCAGCCGGGTCGACGGCTCCGTCCTCCCGGCGGGTGAGCGGCCCTCGCGCATCGCGCTCTCCGGTGAGACGGTGCGCGGCCTCGTCGTCGAGGCCGACGACATGCACCGCGGCCAGCCGCGCCTCGTCTCCGTCGACGCCGCGCCCCTCGCCGACACCGCCACCGGCGTCCCCGACCGGGCGCTCCTCGTCCTGCGAGACGTCACCGACGAGCACCGCCGCCTCGACGACCTGCGCGCCGCGCACTCCCGCACCGAGCGGCTCATCGCCGACGCCCCGCACGGTGTCGCGGTCCTCGACCTGCGTGGGGTCGTGCTGCAGGTCAACGAGTCGCTCATGACGATGGTGGGCCGCGAGGTCGACGACCTCGTCGGCCGCCCGTTCGGCGACCTGGCCCCCGACAACAGCGACGAGGTGGCCCGCCACCTCGGCGACGCCGTCCTCCACCCGGGGCTGCGCGTCGCCGGCGAGTGGACCATCCCCGGGCCCCTCGGCGAGGACGTCCACGTGTCGCTGACGAGCCGGGTCATCTCCTCCCAGGCCGACGAGGACGTCATCCTCGTCAACGTGGTCGACGTCTCCGAGCGTCGCCAGTACGAGCAGCAGCTCTCCCACCTCGCCGACCACGACGTCCTCACCGGGCTGCCGAACCGTCGCCGGTTCGACCTCGCCCTCGAGGAGCACCTCGCCCGGTGCGCCCGCTCCGGGCCCACGGGCGCGCTCATCCTCATGGACCTCGACCACTTCAAGGAGGTCAACGACACCCGTGGCCACGACGCCGGCGACGAGCTCATCGTCTCCGTCGCGGCGCTGCTGCGTGGGACGCTGCGCGAGACCGACCTCGTGGCGCGGCTCGGTGGCGACGAGTTCGCCATCCTCCTGCCCGATGCCGACCGCTCCGGGGCCGGCCACGTCGCCGACTCCATCGTCGAACGGGTCCGCGACAACAGCCGCACCCTCGAGGGAGCGGCGCGGCGCGTCACCGCGAGCATCGGGGTCGTGACCTTCGCGGCGGCCGCCGCCCGCACCGAGAACATCCTCGCCCTGGCCGACATGCTCATGTACGACGCCAAGGAGGCCGGCCGCGACCGGTTCGCCGTCCTCGACGACAGCAACGGCGTCCAGCCGCGGACCTTCGCGGCGATGGAGTGGAAGTCCCGCATCGAGAACGCCCTCGAGAACGACCTGTTCGAGCTCTACCTCCAGCCGGTGCTCCACCTCGACACCGGCCGGATCACCGGGGCCGAGGCGCTCATCCGGCTCGTCGACCGCGAGGTCGCGGTCGCGCCGGGGGCGTTCATCAAGGTCGCCGAGCGGGCGGGGCTCGCCCCGGCCATCGACGGGTGGGTCGCCCGCAACGCCGCCGACATGCTGGCCCGCCTCCTGCGCATCGACCCCGACATCCGGCTCGGCATCAACCTGTCGGCGCACTCCATCGGGGACCCGTCGATCTCGCTCACCCTCGAGAGCCTCCTGCGCGAGAAGGGGGTCGACGCCAGCCGCCTCGTCGTCGAGGTCACCGAGACCGCGGCCGTGTCCGACGTGCGGGCCGCCCGGCGCTTCGCCGAGCCGCTGCGGGCGCTCGGGGTGGAGTTCGCCCTCGACGACTTCGGCTCCGGCTACGGCTCGTTCTACTACCTCAAGCACCTCAGCTTCGACACGATCAAGATCGACGGCGAGTTCGTCAAGGGCGCCCACGAGTCGGCCGTCGACCGCGCCATCCTCCGGTCCGTCCTCGGCATCGCCCGCTCGCTCGGCAAGCGGACCGTGGCCGAGTTCGTCACCGACGAGGGCGCGCTCAACGTCGTGCGGGAGCTCGGTGTCGACTTCGCGCAGGGCTACCTCATCGGGGAGCCGGTGCCGTTCGAGAAGTTCGTCGCGACCCACATGGGGGAGGAGCGCAGCCAGTGGCTGGGCATCCCCGAGGTCGTCGACGACGGGCGCCCCCGCCCGGCGTTCAGCCACCGCTGACGGGTCGACCTCGCTGCGCCGGGGTCAGCTCTGGGGGTCGGTGATGTCGCAGAGGATGGCGCCGTTGGTGACGGTGGCGCCGATGGTGGCGGTGAGGTTGGTGATGGTGCCGGTCTTGTGGGCGGTGAGGGGTTGTTCCATCTTCATGGCTTCGAGGACGACGACGAGGTCGCCGGCGGTGACGGTGTCGCCGTTGGTGACGGCGACCTTGACGATGGTGCCTTGCATGGGGGCGGTCAGGGAGTTGCCGGAGGCGGCGGTGCCGGTCGTGGTGCCGGCGCTGCGGCGGGGGGCTTTCTGACGTGACCCGCCACCGGTGCCGCCGCTGCTGCTGGTGCTGGTGGTGAGGCCGGCGGGGAGGGTGACCTCGAGGCGTTTGCCGTCGACCTCGACGATGATGCTCTGCCGTGGCGGGGTCTGGGGTGTGGTGTCGGTGGTGGGGCCGGTCCAGGGTTCGATGGTGTTGTCGAACTCGGTCTCGATCCAGCGGGTGTGGACGGTGAAGGGCTGGTCGGGGTCGGTCGGGGCGAACGCGGGGTCGGTGACGACGGCTTGGTGGAAGGGCAGCACGGTGGGCATGCCCTCGATGACGAGCTCGGCCAGGGCGCGGCGGGCCCGCTGCAGGGCCTGGGTGCGGGTGGCGCCGGTGACGACGAGCTTGGCGATCATGGAGTCGAACGCGCCGGCGACGGTGTCGCCGGCGATGATGCCGGCGTCCCAGCGCACGCCGGGGCCGGTCGGCACCGTCATCCGGGTGACCGTGCCGGGCGCCGGGAGGAAGCCGCGGCCGGCGTCCTCGCCGTTGATGCGGAACTCGATGGAGTGCGCGTGCGGGGCCGGGTCGGGGTAGCCGATGGGTTCGCCGTCGGCGATGCGCAGCTGCTCACGGACCAGGTCGATGCCGGTGACCTCCTCGGAGACCGGGTGCTCGACCTGCAGGCGGGTGTTGACCTCCAGGAAGGAGATGTCGCCCTGCGGCCCGATGAGGAACTCGCAGGTCCCGGCGCCGACGTACCCGGCCGCGGTCAGGATCTCCTTGGACGCCCGGACCAGCTCGGCGTGCTGCTCAGGCGTGAGGAACGGGGCGGGGGCCTCCTCGACGAGCTTCTGGTTGCGGCGTTGCAGCGAGCAGTCGCGGGTGGAGACCACCACGACGGTGCCGTGGGTGTCGGCCAGGCACTGGGTCTCCACGTGCCGGGGGTGGTCCAGGAACCGCTCGACGAAGCACTCGCCGCGCCCGAACGCGGTGACCGCCTCACGCACCGCGGACTCGAACAGCTCGGGGATCTCCTCGATGGTGCGCGCGACCTTCAGGCCGCGCCCGCCACCGCCGTACGCGGCCTTGATCGCCACCGGCAGGCCGTGCTCGGCCGCGAACGCCACGACCTCCTCGGGCCCGGCCACCGGGTCCGCGGTGCCGGGCACCAGCGGGGCGTTGGCGGCCAGGGCGATGTGGCGCGCCTTGACCTTGTCACCGAGGGAGTCGATGGCCTCGGGGCCGGGTCCGATCCAGGTCAGCCCCGCGTCGATCACCTTCTGCGCGAACTCGGCGTTCTCCGCGAGGAAGCCGTACCCCGGGTGCACCGCGTCGGCGCCGGCCTGCCGGGCGACCTCGATGAGCTTGTCCTGCAGCAAGTACGAATCCGCCGGGGTCGTGCCGCCGAGGGCGTACGCCTCGTCGGCGACGCGCACGTGGAGGGCGTCGCGGTCGGGGTCGGCGTACACGGCGACCGAGCGCACGCCATGATCCCGACACGCACGCGCGATCCGCACCGCGATCTCTCCACGGTTGGCGATGAGGACTGTCTTCACGTTCTCTCCCAGGGGTGTTCGGGTCAGCGGTGCGGGTGTCGCCAGGCGCCGGGTCCGGCGGTGACGGGGCTGCGCAGGGTGGCGGTTCGCACGGCCCAGCGGGAGCGGTCGGGCTCCGGGTTCGTGTCGTCGCCTCCCGACAGGGCGCCCAGGACCGTGACGATCGCGGCGACCTCCTCGGGGGTGGCGCCGCCGGTCACGGTGAGTGTCGTGGGGTGGGTGGTGTCCATGTCAGAGTGGGATGTTTCCGTGTTTCTTGGGGGGCAGGCTCTGGCGTTTGGTGCGCAGCGCGCGCAGGGCTTTGGTGATGTTCAGGCGGGTGTTGGAGGGGGTGATGACGGTGTCGATGTAGCCGCGTTCGGCGGCGATGTAGGGGTTGGCCAGGGCGTCTTCGTAGGCGGTGATGAACCGTGCGCGGGCGTCCTCGAGGGACTCGCCGCGTTCGGCGGCTGCGGTGAGCTCTTTGCGGTAGAGGATGTTGACCGCGCCCTGGGCGCCCATGACCGCGATCTGGGCGGTGGGCCAGGCCAGGTTGATGTCGGCGCCGAGGTGTTTGGAGCCCATGACGTCGTAGGCGCCGCCGTAGGCCTTGCGGGTGATGACGGTGACCAGGGGGACGGTGGCCTCGGCGTAGGCGTAGATCAGCTTGGCGCCGCGGCGGATGATGCCGTCCCATTCCTGGTCGGTGCCGGGCAGGAACCCGGGCACGTCGACCAGGGTGAGGATCGGGACGTTGAACGCGTCGCAGGTGCGCACGAACCGGGCGGCCTTCTCGCTCGCGTCGATGTCCAGGGTCCCGGCGAGGGCCATGGGGTTGTTGGCGACGATGCCGACGGCGTGGCCCTCCACCCGCCCGAAGCCGGTGACGATGTTGGGCGCGAACAGCGGCTGGACCTCCAGGAACTCCGCGTCGTCGACGACGGCGTCGATGACGGTGCGCATGTCGTAGGGGACGTTGGCCGAGTCCGGGATCAGGGTGTCTAGGGCGGCATCGACCTCGGTGACCGCCAGGTCGTTCTCGCCCCCGAACACCGGCGGGTCCTCCATGTTGTTGCTCGGCAGGTAGGACAGCAGCGCCTTGACGTACTCGATGGCGTCGTCCTCGTCGGCGCCCATGTAGTGCGCGACCCCGGACCTGGTGTTGTGGGTGCGCGCCCCGCCCAGGTCCTCCATCGCCACGTCCTCACCGGTCACGGTCTTGATCACGTCGGGTCCGGTGATGAACATGTGGGAGGTGCCGTCGACCATGACGGTGAAGTCGGTGACCGCCGGGGAGTACACCGCCCCACCGGCGCAGGGCCCCATGACCAGGGAGACCTGCGGGATCACCCCCGAGGCGTGGACGTTGCGGCGGAAGATCTCCCCGTACAGCCCGAGCGAGACCACCCCCTCCTGGATGCGGGCCCCACCGGAGTCGTTGAGGCCGACCACCGGGCAGCCGACCTTCATCGCGAAGTCCATGACCTTGCAGATCTTCTCCCCGAACACCTCGCCCAGCGACCCCCCGAACACGGTGAAGTCCTGCGCGAACACCGCCACCGTGCGCCCGTCGACCGTGCCGTACCCGGTGACCACCCCGTCACCGTACGGGCGGTTCGCGTCCGCCCCGAACGCCACCGACCGGTGCCGCGCGTACTTGTCCATCTCCACGAAGCTGCCCTCGTCCAACAACAACGCCAGCCGCTCACGCGCCGTCCCCTTGCCCCGCGCGTGCTGCTTGTCCACCGCCCGCGCCGACCCCGCCTGCGCGACCTCCGCCACCCGCCGCTTCAGATCCGCCAGCTTCCCCGCCGTCGTCGAGGTGTCGATGCCCTCGGGCACGTCGGTGCCACCGATGGCGCTCATCGCGACTCGTCGCGCGACTCGACCGCGCCGACGACCTTCCACGCCGCCGGGAGCACTCCCGCGGCGAGGAGGGCCTTGAGCGCGTCGCCGAGGAGGAAGGGCAGCATCCCGGCCGCGACGGCCGCGCCGAGCGACATCCCGGTCCAGGCAGCGAGCCAGGTGACGCCGCACGCGTAGATCGCAGCCGAGGCCGCGACGGCCACGGCCAGCTCGCGGACCACCGAGCGGTCGGCGCCGCGGCGCGCGCCCAGCCCGGCGATGGCCGCGGCGGCGAGGAAGCCGACGAGGTAGCCGCCGGTGACGCCGAAGAGGACCTCGACGCCGTGGGCGCCCTGGGTGAACACCGGGAGGCCGATCACCCCGAGGAGGAGGTAGAGCGCCTGGCTCGCCACGGCCCGTCCGGGGCCGAGCGCGGCTCCGACGAGGAGCACCGCGAAGGTCTGTCCGGTCACCGGGACGGGGGACCCCGGCACGGGAAGCGCCACCTGGGCCGCGAGCGCCGTCAGGGCGGCGCCCGCCGCGACGGTGACCCCGGTGCGGGTCAGGGCGCGGGGGAGCACGACCTCCGCGAGGACGGTTCGGGGGTGGGGCACGGCGAGGGTCGACATGGCGCTGCTCCATCGGGTCGGTGGTGGTACGCAGTATCATGCATACGGAACTGAGTCCCATCGCAAGGCGGGGGCCGACGGATGAGACGAAGGTCTCGGTGGTGAGGTGGCCCGATGACGACGGCACGCGAGCGGCTGGCCGACGCGGCCCTGGCGCTCTTTGAGGACCGCGGCTACGACGACACCACCGTCGACGACATCGCCGAACGGGCCGGCGTCGGGCGCAGCACCTTCTTCCGGCACCACCGGAGCAAGGAGGACGCCGTCTTCCCCGACCACGACGACCTCCTGCGCCGGGTCGCGGCCCGGCTCGAGAGCTCGGGTGCGGGGACGGCCATCGCCGCGGTCACCGACGCCGTGCGCCTCGTCCTGCTCCACTACGTCGCCGAGGGGGAGCGGGCCCGCCGGCGGTACCGGCTCGTCACCGCCATCCCGGCCCTGCGCGACCGCGAGATCGCGAGCGTCGCCCGCTACCAGCGCCTCTTCCGTGAGTTCATCGTCGACTGGATGGGCGAGGAGGGCGGCTCCGCGCTGCGCGCCGAGCTCATGGCCGCGTCGGTCGTCGCGGCGCACAACCACGTGCTGCGCCGGCACCTGCGCGGCGAGACCTCCGACCCCGTGGCCGAGGTCGAGGCGGCCCTGGGCCAGGTCGTCACGCTCTTCACCCCGGAGGACGGCCGGAGGCCGGGGGGCACGACGCTCATCGCCCTGACGAGCGACCGACCGGTCGCCGACCTCCTGCCCGACCTCCGTCGCGTCCTGGGCGTCGAGACCGCCGGCCCCGCCGACTGAGCCCGGAGCCCGGAGGACGACGGCCGAGGGCGCGCCGCGCACCCGGTGCGCGTCAGGCGGTGAGGACCACCTTGAGTGCCTGCGTCGTCGCCGCGTCGGCGAACACGTCGTAGGCCTCGGGGAAGTCCGCCATGGCGAACCGGTGGGTGACGAAGCGCGCCACGTCCACCTGGCCACTGGCGACCAGTCGCAGCAGGGTGGGCGTCGAGCTGGTGTCGACGAGCCCGGTCGTGATCGTGACGTCCTTGATCCAGAGGTCCTCAAGGTGGAGGACGGCCGGTTGGCCGTGGACACCGACGTTGGCCACGGTCCCGCCCGGCCGGACCAGGGCCGTGCACTGCTCGAAGGTGGCGGGGACGCCGACGGCCTCGACGGCGACATCGGCGCCGAGACCATCCGTGAGCGCCCGGACGACGGCGACCGCGTCCTCGAGGGAGGGGTTGACCGTGACGTCGGCGCCGAACTGCTTGGCGGCCTCGAGGCGGGAGTCCGCGATGTCGACCGCGACCACGTGGGCCGGGCTGAACAGCCTGGCTCCCATGATGACCGACAGCCCGATGGGCCCGGCCCCGACGACGACGACCGTCTGTCCGGGCGAGACCCTGCCGTTGAGCACCCCGACCTCGTAGCCCGTCGGTCCGATGTCGGCGAGCATGAGGACCTCCTCGTCACTCACCCCCTCGGGCACGAGGAACGTCGAGGTGTCCGCGAAGGGCACGCGGACGTACTCCGCCTGGGTGCCGTCGATGAGGTGGCCCAGGATCCAGCCGCCCCCTCCGAGGCACTGCCCGTAGCGGGCTTCGCGGCAGAACCTGCACCGGCCGCACGACGTGATGCACGAGACGAGGACGCGGTCCCCGGGCTTGACGTTCCTGACGCCCGGCCCGACCTCGACGACCGTGCCGACCGCCTCGTGGCCGAGGATCCGCCCGTCGGTGACGGCCGGGACGTCCCCCTTGAGGATGTGCAGGTCGGTACCGCAGATGGTGACGGCGTCGACCTTGACGATGGCGTCCGTGTCCGACGTCAGGGTGGGGTCGGGCACCTCCTCCCAGGACCGCTGCCCCGGGCCGTGGTACACGAGTGCTTTCATGACTCTCCTCTCGCGGGACACCCGCGGTGGCGTCCCGCGTCCAGTCCATCGCCCCGGCGTGGGGCGCGGCAGGGGCTTAGGTCCCGGTGCGGCCCTCGTCGGCGACGACGCGTTCGCCCAGCCGCGGGACCACGACGACGCAGTCCAGCGCCGCTCGGACCCGCTCCGCCAGGGCGGCGGCGGCGTCGGGCTCACCGTGGACGAGGTAGACGGTCCGTGGCGGTGTGGGCATCTCCAGCAACCAGCGGAGGAGCTCGTCCGCGTCGGCGTGGACGGAGAACTCGTCGTCGCTCACGACCTCGGCGCGGACCCGGACGTACTCACCCATGATCTTGACCTGGCGGGCTCCCTCGAGGAGGTCGCGACCTCGCGTGCCGACGGCCTGGTACCCCGTGAGGACGACGCAGTTGCGCCGGCCGGGGAGCAGCTGTCGCAGGTGGTGGACCACGCGCCCCCCGCTCGCCATGCCCGACGCGGACACGATGACGCACGGGGCGCCCGGGTTGTTCAGCGCCCGTGACTCCTCGGCGGTGTGGGCGGTGCGCAGCTGCCGCAGGACGGACAGCTCGTCCAGCCCGGAGCCGGCCAGCTCGGACCGCGCCTCGGGTCGGGAGTAGACGTCGAGGGCGCGCAGGGCCATGGGGCTGTCGACGTACACCGGGACGTCCGGGATCGAGCCGGCGGCTCGCAGCCGCGCCAGCGCGAGGAGGACGAGCTCGGTGCGGTCGATCGCGAAGGCCGGGATGACGACCGACCCCCCTCGCTCGATGGTGCGCGTGACGGCCGCCCCGAGTGCGGTGTGCAGCCCGTCGCTCGCGGGGTGGGTGCGGTCCCCGTACGTCGACTCGAGGACCACGGTCCGGGCGGCGGGCGGGCGGGCCCGGGGCCGCAGGAGGGGGTGAGCCGGTCGGCCCAGGTCCCCGGAGAACAGGATGCTGCTCCCGCCGACCTCGACCAGGGCGGTGGCCGAGCCCAGGACGTGGCCGGCGCGGTCGAACGTCACCGAGCCGCCTCCCGCGAGGTCGAAGGCCACGGTGAACGCCCGCGAGCGGAGGAGGTCGATCGCCCGTTCGGCGTCGACGGCGTCGTAGAGGGGGAGGGGCGGGTCGTGGCGGGACCACCGGCCCGCGGCCGCGTGGACGGCGTCCTCCTCCTGCAGGTGCGCACTGTCCCGCAGCACGATGCCGGCGAGCTCCGCCGTGCCGTGCGTCGCCCACACCGGGCCGCCGTACCCGTGGCGGGCCAGCGCCGGGAGGTATCCGCAGTGGTCGAGGTGGGCGTGCGTGAGCACCACGTCGTCGAGCTCGGCGGCGGGCACGGGTGGGGGTTCCCAGTTGAGCCGTCGCCAGCGACGCTCACCCTGGTAGAGGCCGCAGTCCACGAGGAGGCGGCTGGTCCCGTCCTCGACGAGGAACTTGCTCCCCGTCACCGTGCCGGCCGCACCGAGGAAGGTCAGGGTCGTCGTCATGCGTGCTCCGTCCCGCTGCTCGGATCATCTGGTGTCGGTGGTGGGGTGCCGGCGTACGGCGGCCCGACCGGCCTCCAGGCGGGCGATGGGCACCCGGGGCGGGGAGCAGGAGACGTAGTCGAGGCCCACCTCCGCGAAGAAGTGGATCGACGCGGGGTCGCCCGCGTGCTCCCCGCAGGCACCCAGCCCGAGGGCGGGCCTGGCGCCCCGTCCGAGCCGTACCGCCGTCCTGATGAGCTCGCCCACCCCGACCCGGTCGAGCGTGACGAAGGGGTCGAGGGTGAGGAGGCCCTCGCGGCGGTAGGTGGCGAGGAAGCCGGCCTCGGCGTCGTCGCGGGAGATCCCCCACGTGGTCTGGGTCAGGTCGTTGGTGCCGAAGGAGAAGAACTCGGCGTGCCCCGCGAGCGCGTCGGCCGTCAGGGCGGCCCTGGGCAGCTCGATCATCGTCCCCACCGGCGGAACCGGCGCGACGGCGGTGTCCCGCAGGGCCCGCGTGATGTGCGACCTCGCGACGGCGAGCTCGCTCTCGATGGCGACCAGCGGCACCATGATCTCGGGGCGCGGGTCGAGCCCTCGGTCCCGGAGCGCGGTGGTCGCCACGGCGAGAGCGCGCACCTGCGCGACGACGAGCTCCGGGAGGACGGTGAGGAGCCGGACCCCGCGCAGCCCGAGCATCGGGTTCGTCTCGTGCCACCTCCTCACGGTGGCCAGGCGGGCGTCCTGGGCCTCGTCCACCACGTGTCGCGCCTCCCGGCGCCCGGCGTCCGTCGCGAGCTCGACGAGGTCGGGAAGGAACTCGTGCAGCGGCGGGTCGAGCAGTCGCACCACCACGGGCAGCCCGTCCATGGTGGCCAGGATCGCCTCGAACTCGCGGGTCGCGAGCTCCTCGATCTCCGCCAGGGCGTCCTCGCGGCGGTCGTCGACGACGACGCGCTCCACGAGCTCTCGTCGGGGGCCGAGGAGCATGTGCTCGGTGCGGCACAACCCGATCCCCTCGGCGCCGAGCCGTCGGGCGAGGAGGGCGTCGGCCGCCGTCTCCGCGTTGGCGCGGACGCCGAGCGTCCTCCGCGCGTCGGCGTGCTCGAGGATCGTCGCGACGGCGTGGACGAGCGCGTCGTCGTGGTCTCGGGCCGTCGAGTCCAGCGCGAGCGCGACCGGGCTGGGGGAGGCCTCGAGGGCCCCGAGGTAGATGACGCCGCTCGTCCCGTCGACGGAGAGCACGTCACCCTCGGTGATGACGACGCCGTCGGCGGTGACGGCGCGACGCGCGGCCGGGTCGACGACCAGCCCGCCCACGGACGTCACGCACGTCCGGCCCAGGCCGCGGGCGACGACCGCCGCGTGGGAGGTCAGCCCGCCGCGGGCCGTCACGACCGCTTCGGCGGCGATGATCCCCGCGAGGTCGTCGGGAGAGGTCTCGACCCTGACCAGGACCGGGGCCGTCCCGCCGGCCCGAGCCGCGACGGCCCTCGCCGGGTCGAACACGGCCACCCCCACCGCGGCGCCCGGGCTGGCCGGCAGACCGCGCGCGAGCACCACCCCGGACTCCGCGTGCTCGAACCGCGGGTGGAGCAGGGCCTCGAGCTGGTGACCGTCGACGCGACACAGGGCTTCGTCCGCCGTGATGAGGCCCTCGTCCACCATGTCGACGGCGATGCGGAACGCGGCTTCCGGACTGCGCTTGCCGACCCTGGTCTGGAGCAGGAAGAGCCGGCCGTTCTCGACGGTGAACTCGACGTCACACAGGTCCCGGTAGTGCTGTTCGAGCGTGGCGAGGTGCCCGAGGAGCTGACCGTGCAGGGCGGGCTCGTGGGTGCCGAGCTCGCTGAGGGGCAGCGTGGTCCGGCTGCCGTTGACCACGTCCTCCCCCTGCGCGTCGGGCAGGTAGTCGCCGTAGGCGCCGGGAGCTCCGGTCGCGGGGTCGCGGGTGAAGCACACGCCGCTGCCCGAGTGCTCACCGGTGTTGCCGAACACCATCTCGACGACGTTGACGGCGGTCCCCAGCGTCTCGGGGATGCCCTCGTGGGCCCGGTACGTCCGGGCCCGCTCGCCCGTCCAGGACCGGAACACGGCGGTGATGGCGTCGTCCAGCTGCCGGCGGGGGTCCTGGGGCAGCTCGGCGCCCCCGTCCTCGAGGAGGACCGCCCGGAACCGGGTCACCAGGCCCTCGAGGGCCTCGGTGGGCAGGTGCGCGTCGTCGACGGCTCCGTAGCGGGAGCGGGCCTCGGCGAGCAACGAGTCGAAGGCCCCGGCGTCGACGCCCAGCACCGTGTGGCCGTACATCTGCAGCAGTCGCCGGTAGCAGTCCCAGGCGAAGTGCCAGCCACCCCGGCTCGCCAGGCCGGGCAGCGTCCGGTCGGTCAACCCCACGTTGAGGACGGTCTCCATCATCCCCGGCATCGAGAACCGTCCCCCCGATCGGACCGACACGAGCAGGGGGTCGCTGGCCGAGCCGAAACCCCGTCCGGACGGGGCCTCGAGCCCGGCCACCGCCGTCGACACCAGGTCGCGCAGCTCGGGGGGGAGGTCACCGGTCGTGAGGAAGTGGCGACACGCCTCGGTCGTGATCGTGAAACCGGGAGGCACGGGGAGCCCCAGGCGGGTCATCTCGGCCAGGTTGGCGCCCTTGCCGCCGAGCAGGTCGGCCTGGGACGCGTCGCCGCGTGCGAACGGGAGCAGCAGTGGAGTGGTCACCAGCCCATCGTCGGAGCCCGTCGCGGACCCGGTAAGGGACCTTTGGCCCCCGTTGTGGCCCCGGCCGGCACGCGCACCTCAGGATGCGGGGTCCGGGCCCTGACGACGGAACCCTCCGGCGACGCGGAAACGGCGACCGGTGATCCGGTCCGGCACGATGCGCACCATCTGGGGCTTGGGCCCGCCCTGCCACGGGACGATCGTCAGCTGGAGGGCGTCGACGACCTCCTCGATCCGCAGGATGCTCCGGCCCGTTCCGTGGACGACGACGCTCCAGGCCTCCCCGGTGCCGGCGTCGTACCCGTCGACCTCGAACGCCACCGGCAGCCCCACCGATCCCGAGAACTTCGTGCCGGAAGCCGTCCGCAGGACGACGGTGCCGTGGTCGACCACGTGGTTCACCGGGAAGATCTCCGGACGTCCCTCGACCACGACGGCCAGCCGGCCGACGGGCGACTCCCGCAGGAGCGCCAGGCACTCGTGGGTCGGGATCTCGCGCACGTCGCCGGGTTCGCCGGTGCTGTCGGTCATGCGGCCAGCATCCTCCGACCATCACGTCCCGGACAGGGGCGAAGGTCCCTCGGGACCGTGGCGATCTGGGGACCTTCGACCCTGCCGGTGGGTCGTGGCCCTCCCTAGGCTCTCCATCAGGACAAGGTGTGAGCCGAGGACGACGGGCGGTGGGAGTGGTGCCGGTGCGGGTGTTCCTCCTCGATGACCACGAGATCGTGCGCAGGGGACTTCGGGACCTGCTGACCGGGACGCCCGGTTTCGACGTGGTCGGGGAGTCCGGGTCCGCTCGCGAGGCGGCGAGACGCATCCCCGCCCTGCGACCCGATGTCGCGGTCTACGACGTCCGGCTCCCCGACGGGTCGGGCGTCGAGGCCTGCCGCGAGGTGCGTTCCGTCGACCCGTCGATCGCCGGGCTGATCCTCACCTCGTTCGACGACGAGCAGGCGCTCGCCACCGCGGTCCTCGCGGGCGCGTCCGGTTTCCTGCTCAAGGACATCAGGGGCAACGGGCTCGTCGACGCGATCCGGCGGGTCGCCGCCGGGGAGAACCTCCTCGACACCGAACGCGCCGACCGGCTCCGGGAGGCCTGGAGGAGCGCCACCCCCGTCGACCGCCGGCTGAACGAGCTGAGCCCCCAGGAGCGGCGCATCCTCGACCACGTGGCAGCCGGGCTGACCAACCGCCAGATCGGCTCCGCGATGCACCTGGCGGAGAAGACCGTGAAGAACTACGTGACCTCCGTGCTCGCCAAGCTGGGGATGGAGCGCCGCACCCAGGCCGCCGTCTACGTGGCGACCCACCAGGGCGTCAGGACGGCACTGCGCTGAGCCCGGGAAGGACGGGCCGAAGGTCCCGGGTCCACCGTCGTCCGTGGGCCCACAGTGGTGTCACGTCGGGTACCGCCGACCATCCAGAACCGTGAGGTGTCCATGAGCACGCAGAACGACCCCGACCTCGTCGTCGTGGGCGCCGACGGGTCCTGGCAGAGCCAGAAGGCGGTGCGGGCCGCCGCCCGGGAGGCCGCGACGAGCGGGAGCCCGCTGCTCCTCCTCACCGTCGCCGCCGGGGAGCTGGCCGCCGGCGGCCTGGCGCAGCTGCGCCGGATGGAGGAGGACGCCATGGTCCTCGCGCATGCGACGTCGCAGCGGGCGGTGCAGCTCGTCGGCGCGCACCCCGACCTCCGCGTCGACTCCGCCGTCGTGGGCGCCACGGACGCGCCCGAGCTCGACGCCGTCGTGGACCGGACCCGTCTCCTCGTCCTGGGTGACCACGGTCGCCGGGGAGAGGCCGCGTTCGCCACCGGGTCGACGAGCGCTGCTCTCGCGCGACGTTTCAGGTCGCCGGTGCTCCTGCCACGGCTTTACGGGGGGATGACGGACCCCGGCCCGGACCGCTCCGCCACGGTGCACGTCGGTCTCGGTGCTCGACGGGACGAGAGCGACCTCCTGCGGCTCGCCGCGCGTCAGGCAGCGAACCGGGGGTCGGACCTCGTGGTGCTGCACGCGGTGCCCGTGACCCACGACGCCGCCCGGGAGCGAGAGGCCCTCGAGGCCGCATGGCGTGCCGTCCGCCTCGTTCCCGAGTGCGAGGAGGTGACGTGCCGGCTCGAGGTCGTGCGGGGGGACCCCGTGGGCGCGCTGCTCGACCGGTGCGGACCCGACGACGTCCTCGTGGTCGGGACGCGAGGCGGGGGGACCTTGGCCGGCCTGGTCCGGGGGTCCGTCGCGCGAGGGGTCCTCGACGGACTGCCGTGCGACGTCATCGTCGTCCCGCCGTGGGCCCGGGTCACGTGACCCGGTGGCGTGACGGGCGTGACCGTCGTGGCGCAGGCCTCAGGCGGCGTGCTCCGCGGACCGCACCACCATCACGGGGGCGTGGGCGCGGCGGAGGAGGCCCTGGCTCACGGAACCGAAGACCAGCCCGGCCAGCTCCCCGCGGCCGTGGGTGCCGACGACGACCAGCTCCGCGCCGTGGGAGGCCTCGACGAGCGCCTGCAACGGGTCCGCCATCACCGTGTGGCAGTGCGCGACGACGTCCGGGAAGTCCGCGGCGCAGCTCGCGACCACCTCGGCGGTCGCCTGCTCCGCCCGGGACGAGAGCCGCTCGATCTCCGCGCCGGGCGCGTCGCTCGGGAGGGCGGCGCTGTCCCACTCGACGTGCCAGGCGTGGACCACGGTCACGGGCTGGTGGAGGCGGGCGGCCCGCCGGAACGCGGTGGTGATGGCTGCCCGACTCCCCGCGGAGCCGTCGGCGCCGACGACGACGCCCCGGCGCTCGTCGGCGGGAGGCAGCCCGTCGCGCACGATGACGACCGGGCAGTGGGCGCGAGCGGCCACCTCGACCGCGGTCGACCCCATGAGGACCCGGCCCAGCGCGCCGTGCCGAGGGGCGCCCACGACGAGCACGGAGGACGATCGCGACGCGCGGACGAGGTGCTGCGCCGGCGAGCCGATCAGGCTGTGGAGCGACGGCTCGGGTCCGCGTCGCTGCCCCGCGGCCCTCGACGCGGCCTCGACGAGCACCGGGTCCTCGGTCGCCGCGGGGACGACGCCGAGGGCGGCGGACCCTCGCCAGGCGGGCTCGACGTGGTGGACGTGGATGACGTCGGTCGCCACCCGGGTGGCGACCGCCTCGCTCAGGGCCCAGTCGAGAGCAGCCCAGCCGTTGCCGTCGCCGTCGAGGCCGACGGTCACGGGGAGGCCGACCTCGCGAGGGAGCGTGTCGGACGTGGTGGTCTTCGATGCAGGTGAGCCGGACATGGTGTCGTCCCTTCGACATCGCCCGAACCGCTTTCGGGCCCTTGAGGCCATCGTGGGACGGGTCCGGGCGGCCCGACAGGGACCTTCGGCCCGGTGCCGGAGCCGGGCCGGGAAGCAGCGCCCTCGGGCGACCCCGGGTCGACGGATAGCGGCACGCCCCTCCTCAGGGTTCCGGTGGGGCCGCGAGCCATCCGTCGTCGCCCTCGCCGGCGACGAGGATCGACCCGCTGCTCAGGGCCACCTCCGCGGGAGGACGGCGTACACCGTGCAGCCCAGGCACAGCCCCGTGGAGGCATGAAGTGCCGTCATGCCGAGGGCGAGCGCCGTCAGCGCGCACCCGGCCACGTCGAGGCCGACGACGAAGCAGGCGAGGGCCGGCACGGTGACGACGAAGCCGAGGAGCTGGGCGAACCTCGGCGGCCGGGCGTCCTCGAGCGCGGTCGGGGGTCCGATCCGCGGCCAGATGAACCGGGCGTAGAGCTGCGCCCACAGCGACCACTGGAAGCTGACGAAGGCGGTGAAGGCGAACACGGCCACCTGCGACCCGAGCAGTCCGAGGCCCAGCGGGCGAACCGCGCCGACGGTGAGCAGGACCACCGCGAGGACGACGGCGGTCGCCCCGGCGCTGAACCGCGTGAGGCGCGGGTCGACGTGGGCGCGCAGTGGGCACGCGCCGATGAGGGTGCCGGACACGAGGATCTCCGGGAGGGTGGGGCCAGCTCTTCGGACCCAGCGTAGGACGCCACCGTCACGGCGCTCAACCGTCGCGCAGGGCGGCGGCCGGCGACGTCCCCCGCCCGTGGCCGAACGTCAGCCCGGGCGCACCTCATCGGCGCCGAGCACGAGCTCCTCGACGGCCACTCCCACCGACAACGCGTCGAGCGTCGGACCGGTCCAGCGGACGGGCCGCGCGCCGACGAGCACGTACCGGGCGGCCGGCTCGCGGCGCGCGTCCAGCACGGTGATGGTCACCCTCCGCGGCTCGGGACGGCGAGCCCACTCGAGCAGGGCGCCGTCACCGGTCACCCCGCGGCGCAGGGTCACCGTGGCCGTCGGGGCGGCCCCGGGCTCGAGCACGAGGCCGGTCACCTCGCTGCAGCCGACCTCGGCGTCGCCGAGCTCGACCTCGAAGCCGCTGGCGCCGAGCGGGTCTGCGTCCATGCCGACGAGGCTATCGACGCCCCCTCGGCAGGAGTACCTTCAAGGCGCATGGCGTCCCGCGACAACCCCTACGGCAGCTTCAACTTCCTGGTCACGCTCGGCGACACCGGTGGTGAGGACCAGGTCGCCGGCGGGTTCTCGGAGGTGAGCGGCGTCTCGAGCGACGTCGTCTACGCCGAGTACCGCAACGGCAACGACCGGGAGAACCACGTCCGCAGGATCCCCACCCTGAACAAGACCGGTGACGTGACCCTGAAGCGTGGGGTGATCGGCGACCCGCGCCTCTTCGCCTGGTTGAAGGCCACGCGGGAGGGGACGATCTCGCCCCAGAAGGTCACCATCACCCTCCTGGACGAGAGTCGAGACCCCGTGTCCTCCTGGGTGCTGCACCGGGCGCAGCCGAAGCGGTGGACCTCACCCGCGTTGTCGGCCACCGGCGCGGACGTCGCCGTCGAGGAGCTGGTCCTGGTCTGCGAGCGGCTCGACTTCACGCAGCCGTGAGGCGGACACCCCGATGGGTGCCCACCGACGCCGCCCGACGGCGCACCTCCACCTGACAGCCACGGGGAGGACCGCTACGGCCGGGCGAACGACCACACGGGTGCCACCTGCATCTGCCCGTCCGGCAGCCCGACGTCGGTGATCAGGGCGCGCAGAGTGTGGTCGACGTAGGCCACGCCCTCCGCCTCCGAGCGCCAGACGTCGGACACGACGAAGCCGTCGCCCTCCGGATGGACCACGTGGGACATGAGGCGGGCGGGCGGTCCGCCGGCGGCGTCCATCGCCTTCCCCACGCGGTCGTCCAACGCGTCGAACTGTTCCCGGGTCGCGGGAGCCACGGTGAGCCTGATGACGACGGCCATGCGCACAGTGTCCCGCTGTGGTCGCGGAACGGGAAGCACCTGCCGCGGTCAGGCTGCGGTGAGGCGGACGACCTTCTCGGTGAAGTAGCGGACCTCGCCGTCGGCGTCCTCGACCCCGACGAGGAACGTCCCCGCCGGGGTTGCCCGGACGTCGACGACCAGGCCTCGTCCGTGCGGGGTGGTCACGTCGGCTCCGGGGGTCAGCACGGTCTGGCTCATGGGACCGATGATGCGCGCGTCGGGCGGCCGTCCGCCTCCCCCTGAGGACGGAGACGCGCCGCTGCCCGTCACCACCTGGTGGCGGTGGGGCCGGGGAGCCCCTACGGTCTCGTCGATGCCCATCGACGCCCCGCTCGTCCGCGCCCTGGTGGCGGACCAGTTCCCCCAGTGGGCAGACCTCGACGTCCGGCCGGTGCCGGTGCAGGGGCACGACAACCGGACCTTCCGCCTCGGCGGGGACCTGGCGGTGCGGCTGCCGAGCGGGGAGGGCTACGTCGCCGGCATCGCCAAGGAGGACGCGGCCCTCCCGCTGCTGAGCCGGCACCTCGAGACGCCGGTGCCGGTGCCGGTCGCGACGGGTGCTCCGGGGCAGGGGTTCGCCTGGCCGTGGTCGGTCCGGCGCTGGCTCGACGGCGTCTCCCCCGATGACGACGGCCGGCTCGACCGGGTCGCCCTGGCACGGGACGTGGGTGCCTTCCTCCGCGCGCTGCGAGCCGTGCCCGCCGCCGACGGACCTCGCGCCGGGCTGCACTCCTTCCACCGCGGGTGCCACCCGTCGGTGTACGGGCCCGAGGTCGAGGACGCCCTCTCCACGCTGGACGGCGCGGTCGACGTCAGCAGGTGTCGCGCCATCTGGCAGGACGCGGTGGCCAGCCGCTGGGCAGGGCAGCCGGTGTGGTTCCACGGCGACCTCGCGGTCGGCAACCTGCTCGTGCGCGACGGCCGGCTGTCGGCCGTCATCGACTTCGGCACCTGTGGGACCGGCGACCCGGCCTGCGACCTCGTGTTCGCCTGGACCTTCCTCCGCGGGGAGGAGGAGCGAGGTGCGTTCGCCGACGCCGTCGCGACCGACACCGACACGTGGCGACGGGCCCGGGGCTGGGCCCTCTGGAAGGCGCTCGTGACCGTGTCGGACCCGGAGCCGCGGCCCTCGCTGGACCTCCAGCGAGCGGCACTCGAGGAGGTCCTCGCTGGGTGGTCGTAGCGGAGCGCTGTCACCCGCCACCCGTCCACCACGTCCGCCGTGGCCGGCGAGAGGGAGCGACCGACCGGCGTGGGCCGCGGGGGCACGCGCCGGGGACCTGAGGAGTTGAGGGTGCATGGACGCCCCCACCGACGGCCCCCGGACGGGCGGCGACCCGGCTCTCGCAGCGGAGGCCAGCCGCCTCCTGGGTCGCCACCACCCACGGTTCGTCGTGGCTCTCGCCCATCCTTACCACGGCGCACGGACCGCCTCGGTCGGGCTGCCCGTCGACGCCGACGTCGAGATCGGGTCGGTGTCGAAGGGCCTGACGGGCCTGCTGTTCGCCGACGCCCGTGACCGCGGGGAGGTCGCCGACGACACCCCGCTCGGGGACCTCCTTCCGCTCGGTGACGGTCCGACCGCGTCCGTGACCCTCGGGGCCCTTGCCGTCCACCGTTCAGGGCTCCCGCGCCTGGCCGCCGGGAGCGCCGGAGTCCGGCGTACCTGGGACCTCGTCCGCCGCGGTGCCAACCCGTATGGGCAGACCCTCGACGAGCTCGTCGACGCCGCGCGGGTCACTCCGGTGGGGCGGCCCCGACCGCGGTACTCGAACCTGGGTTTCATGCTGCTCGGCCACGCCGTGGCCGCCGCCGCCGGCCGCAGCTACGCCGACCTCCTGCGCGAGCGACTGACCGGGCCCCTGGCCATGTCCTCGACGACCGTCCCCGCGTCGCCGGAGCTCCTCGGCCCGAGCGCCGTGCTGGGGCGCACGAGGCGTGGACGCGAGCGCGAGGCGTGGACCGGCGAGGCCGTGGGGCCAGCCGGAGGTGTCCGCTCGACCGCGGGCGACCTCGGGCGCCTCCTCGGGGCGCTCCTCGACGGCACCGCGCCGGGCGTCACCGCCCTCGACCCCGTCACCGACCTCCGCGGCTCGCGGCTGCGCATCGGTGCCGGGTGGATGACGATGACGCGCCGGGACGTCGATCTCACCTGGCACAACGGGGGAACCGGTGGCTTCAGCAGCGTCGTCGTCCTGGACCGCGCCGCGGGTGCGGGCGTCGCCCTCGTCACGGCGACGCCTCGGTCCGTCGACGGCGTGGGGATGCAGCTGCTGCAGCGGATGGTCGACGGCACCTCACGCGTCGGTGCGTAGCGACCCTGCGGGGACGACGTCGTGAGCGGGTGGACCCGCGGCTCGCCGGCGGGTGGTGTGAGGGTGCCCCCGGCAGGATTCGAACCTGCGACACCTTCTTTAGGAGGGACGCCGGAAACTGTCCGAAGAAAGGCTCTGACCTGCGGAAACGTCAGCCGTCGATCGCTGAGCTGGGGCCGCGTGCCAGATATGTGCCATATACGCAGGCCAGCCGTGTCGTTTCGTGTCCCAGGAGGGCGCCGAGTGGGCCGTGGCGACGAGATCGGCGTCTCACGATTCGACACGGCTTCCTTCGCGCCAGGCCACGGACGGACGGCCTGACGCGACGCCAAGTGTGCCTGGTCTCCGGCGACGTCAGTGGAAACTGGGCACCCGCACCATGAGGCGATCGACATCCTCGGGGTCGAGCCGGATGACCCTCGGGCCGGCCCGATAGGCGGTGAGCTCGCCCATGGCGATCCGACGCCGAAGGGTTCGGATGCTGAGTCCCGTGCGCTTGGCGGCGTCCGCGAGCGACTCGTACTGGCGTTGACTGGTCTGAGTCATGGTGGCCTCCTGTGACTCCCAATGCGCAGCCGCGACGCTCCAGGGACAGGTCCGGCCGGCGGACTTTCACTTGGTCATCAACGATCGAACATGCCGATGGTCGCTGGTTGCCGCAAACTTCCGCGCCATCACCGCGACGGCGCAGAAACTCCGAGATGACGCAGATATACGTGCGCCCTGCGTGAACTTCTGCGTCATCACCGTGGTGGCGCGGTACTTCCTGATCTGCCGCGATCAGCATGGATCGCCTGAGGTCGATCATCATGTGGAACCTCTCAGTCAGGCCTGCGACTTGTCGCAACTTTCTGGGTTCTTGAGACGGGAGGGGTGGAGCGTCTCTACGGTGCCTGCGGAAGCACCTAAGCCAGGGGAGTCGCACATGCGCGCATTGGTGATCCACCGCCTTCGCGGTGGCACGACAGGTAGTGCGGTCAGCCGAGCGCTGGTACCGCTGTTTGTTGCGGCAGCGGCGCTTGTGCCGCTTCCCAGCGCGTCTGCGGCGACTGCGGGAGACATTTGGCCGGGTGTCGTGACGCCGTCCTGTAACAGCGATGGACATGTCGTTCTCACTGGGGTGGCCACCAACATCATCGATGGGGACGATGGCCAGTTCTACTTTGGGCTGAGAACTCCGTACGGCAACGTGGAGCCTGAGTGGTTCGCTACCGGTGCTGAGGTGCGGATGGTGAAGGACACGGGGCGGACCTCGATCGTGGCGGGCACCGCGACGATCTGGTTCGGTGGTGCCATCGATGGTGGTGACGCACAGGGGGACACGAGCGCGCCCTTCGGGTCCTTCGCGTGCGGGCCGCCCGGGTCGTTCGTGTCGTTGGCTCCCTCGCGGGTGTTGGACACACGCTCGAGTGTGGGCAGTGCGGGTCCGGTGGCGGCTCGTGGCACGGCGCGTGTGCAGGTCACCGGTCGTGGTGGGGTGCCGGCTTCTGGGGTGTCTGCGGTGGTGATGAACGTGACGGTGACGCAGGCGAAGGCGGCCGGGTACATCACGGTGTTCCCTGATGGGACGAGCAAGCCGACGGCCTCGAACGTGAACTTCGTGGCGGGCCAGACCGTGCCGAACCTGGTGGTGGTCAAGGTCGGCTCCAACGGGAAGGTGGCGCTGACCAACAGCTCGAGCGGGACGGTCCAGCTGGTCGGCGACGTCGCCGGCTACTACCTGTCGGGGACCGCGACGACCCCGGGGTCGTTCGTGTCGTTGGCTCCCTCGCGGGTGTTGGACACGCGCTCGAGTGTGGGCAGTGCGGGTCCGGTGGCGGCTCGTGGCACGGCGCGTGTGCAGGTCACCGGTCGTGGTGGGGTGCCGGCTTCTGGGGTGTCTGCGGTGGTGATGAACGTGACGGTGACGCAGGCGAAGGCGGCCGGGTACATCACGGTGTTCCCTGATGGGACGAGCAAGCCGACGGCCTCGAACGTGAACTTCGTGGCGGGCCAGACCGTGCCGAACCTGGTGGTGGTCAAGGTCGGCTCCAACGGGAAGGTGGCGCTGACCAACAGCTCGAGCGGGACGGTCCAGCTGGTCGGCGACGTCGCCGGCTACTACCTGTCGGGGACCGCGACGACCCCGGGGTCGTTCGTGTCGTTGGCTCCCTCGCGGGTGTTGGACACGCGCTCGAGTGTGGGCAGTGCGGGTCCGGTGGCGGCTCGTGGCACGGCGCGTGTGCAGGTCACCGGTCGTGGTGGGGTGCCGGCTTCTGGGGTGTCTGCGGTGGTGATGAACGTGACGGTGACGCAGGCGAAGGCGGCCGGGTACATCACGGTGTTCCCTGATGGGACGAGCAAGCCGACGGCCTCGAACGTGAACTTCGTGGCGGGCCAGACCGTGCCGAACCTGGTGGTGGTCAAGGTCGGCTCCAACGGGAAGGTGGCGCTGACCAACAGCTCGAGCGGGACGGTCCAGCTGGTCGGCGACATCGCCGGGTACTACCGGAACTAGCGGTCCCGCCATGGACTCGACCCGGCCGGGGCCCGCCACATCCAAGCGCGAACACCGCCATGGATGGGCACCCTCAAGGCGGGACACCCTCGCGCTCGCCACTGCCTCAAGCCTCGTCCTGGCTCTTGCCGCAGCACCGACGCCGGCCACGGCCGGCATCCTCGCGGCGTCTGCGCCCATGGTCAGCGCCCCGAGCGTCTCGCGCGTGGCAGGTGTCGACCGATACGCGACATCAGTCGCGGCATCACATGCGGCGTTTCCTGCCGACACCCAGGCAAAGACTGTATATCTCGTCTCGGGCACCAGCCCGTGGCACTCACTGAGCGCCACCCCCGCCGCCGTCAACGACAGCGCCGCCGTGCTGCTCACCCGACCGGACGGCATCCCCTCGGTCGTCGCTACCGAGCTCGCGCGACTACACCCCGAGCAGATCGTCGTCGTCGGTCCTGCCGACACTGTCTCCGGCACGGTCCTGGCCCAGGCCAAGAAGTATGCCGCCGACGTGGTGCGAGTCGGAGGGAGCAGTCGCTACCAGACCGCCCAGGCGCTCGTGCGACATGCCTTCCGCGAGCCGGTGAGCCACGCCTGGATCACCACGGGACGAGTGTGGACCGACGGCATCGCCGCAGGCCCGGCAGCCGGCTCGCTTCGGGAACCACTGATCACCATCGACGGCGCGGCTGCCAGCCTCCCCGTCGCGCCGATGTCGCTCCTGGCAGACCTCGAGGTCACCTCGGTCACCATCGTGGGCGGCACCGCCGCCGTCTCCGCTGGTATCGAGAAACAACTCAAGGCCACTCTCGGCGCGGACCACGTCACCCGCGCGACCGGCACAGACCGCTACGCGGTAGCGGCGCGCATCAACGCGAGCGCCCACCCCGAGCTGACAGCAGGGACGTCGTACGTGGCCAACGGCCGCGACTTCGTCAACGCCATGGCCGGTGGCTTCCTCGCAGGCACGAAGAAGCGGCCGCTGTACTACAGCGCGCCGCACTGCGTCCCGGACACAGCGCGTACCCCGCTGCTCGGCGCAACCACCACTCGCTTGGCACTGCTCGGTGGCGAAGGATCTCTGCGCAGCCTCGTGGGAAAGCTCACGGCCTGCAGCAGCATCACCGCCGCCAACAGTGCGTGGGTGCTGGTGAACAAGAAGAACCCACTGCGGCCGAAAACCTACGTGCCTTCAGACCTCGTCACGCCCGATGTGACCTACCCCAACGGGGCCCGCCTGCGCCGCGCAGCGGCGAGTTCCCTCTCGCGGATGTTCACCGCCGCCCGTACCGAGGGCGCCGGGCGGATGAAGATCGCCAGCGGCTACCGGTCCTACAGCACACAGTCCAGCGTCTACCGGAACCGCGTCGCCACCAATGGTCAGGCCTACGCCGACAAGTGGATCGCGCGTCCGGGCTACAGCGAACACCAAAGCGGCCTCAGTCTCGACATCGCCCCCGTGGGTGACGCCAGCTGCAGCCAACACAACTGCATCGGCAACACACCCCAAGGCGCCTGGCTGAAGAAGAACGCCTGGAAGTACGGCTACATCCTGCGCTACGAGACCGGCTACACCACGGTGACCGGCTACAACAGCGAGCCATGGCACTACCGCTACGTCGGCACCATCCTCTCCACCGCCTACCACTCAGGTGGCTGGCACACCCTCGAGCAGTTCCTCGACGAACCCGCCGCGCCAACCTACTGATGTGGTCCGGGCATCGACTGTGGTCCCTAACCACACGCTCAGCCTTGGACCAGGCGGCGATGTTGAGGCTGCGCTGCGAGGCGGGCACTGTCGGGCCAGGCGACGGATGACGGCGCAACCCCACTAGGGCTCATTGGCGGCTAGCGATCCTGCGTTCGTCCCGCCGTACGACACGCTGCGCCCTAAGGACGCACATGCCGCAGTCAGCGCGAATCCAATCAGGGCACCCGCGCGAGCACCCGCTCAATGCAACTGCACCGGGCGAATTCGAAGCCCAGGCAAACGTGCACACGGCCACTGCACCCCTGATCGGGGCTGAGTCGTTGGGACGACTGTGGAGAGGGCAGTCAGCGTCCGGTGCTGCGGAGCACTAGGACGGTTCCGTCGTCGAGGAGCTTGAGGCGGCGGGCGTTTCCACCGGCTTGCTTCAGAGCTTCGGCCCAGACGAGCGGATCGGGTCGGCGGGACACCACGGGCGTGGAAGCGGAGCGGCGAGAACGGGGGGTCACGTGCTGAGGATGACACGAGCGACCGTGAGGAGCGCCAGCGCTAGTTCGCAATGCCCCAGGCTGACCTTGAGCGCGCCCTGCGCCCCGCGGTTTGAGTAGGGACGAAGCGTGATGGCCAAGGTGAAACCGCAGGTCAAGGGGGAGGGACGAAGCCCGTGACCGAGTCGTTGTGACGACTTTGAGGTGCGGGGTCAGCGGGCGCGTCGGTTGAAGGCGAGGATCAGCGCAGACATGGCGGGGAGCAGCTCGGAGACGTCGCGGTCGTAAATGCGGCCTTGGTCGAGGCGGTCGGCCAATGTCGTAAGCAACTCGGACCAGTGCGTCGCGGAGGTTGGAGAGACGACGACCGGGACGGTCTCGGTCTTGGTGACCTCACGGATCACCTCAACGGCGCGATCGACCACCTCGACGGCGACCAGGCCGGACTCTGCCGCTCGCCGCTGTTCCCAGGCGCGGTGCCGGCACGCGGATGAGCACCACTTCGGCATCCGCCCAACCCGCGCGACCTTGATGCTCGTACCACACCAGCCGCAGGTGACGACGCCACGATCCTTTGGGACCCGTCTCGCGATTCGATCGAGCCGGGCGAGCTCCCGGCGCTCGTCGCGCAGGCGAATTAGCCGGGCTTGGCCGCGGCGAGCCGCGCGACGCTCAAGCGCACGCAGGTGCGCCTTCGGGTTCTTGAACTGTTCGTCCATCTCGGAGCCTCCCTAACGTTTCTGACTCCATAGGCGTCAGGTGGAACGTTGAGGGTCACTCCATGGTGTGGTCGAGATCGGGCAGAACGGGTTCCGTCACAACGCTTCTCGGACCCGGGGTGCATTAGGTGTGTGGCACTTCGATGGTTCGACTTCAGGGGCTGTCGGCTGGCCGCGGGGGCGCCAGGCTCCGGGGTCCTGCGGGTGGTGGGGGAGGGGGGCGACGAGGCGGAGCCGCGACAAGGGTGGGTCGCGGTGCGGTCAGAGGAGGGTGGCCGCTGCGGTGTAGGTCGCCACGAGGGTCAGGAGGGCGGCGAAGGCCACGGTCTGCGCACGGGCGGGGAGCTTGGTGGACAGTCGGGCGCCGGCGAGGCTTCCGAACGCGGCAACGGTGGTGAATGCGGCGATGAGTTGCCAGTCGATCGGCTCTGGAGTGAGGGTGAGGCGGGCGGCGAAGGCGGTAGCGGAGTTGACGGCGATGACGAGAAGCGAGGTCCCGACGGCCGCTGGCATCGGCAGGGACAGGGCGAGGACGAGGGCGGGAACGAGGATGAACCCTCCACCGACCCCGAGCAGCCCGGTGAGCAGGCCGACCGCGGTGGCGGTGACGACGACCTTGACCACGCGGGGGCAGGCGCAGGTCAGGGGGCGCAGGGTCAGCATCGGTTCTGTGGGCTCGTCCGGGTCGCCGGTGGCGGGGGAGAGTGCCCTGCGGACCATGAGGGCGGCGACGACGAGCATGAGGCCGGCGAAGGTCAGGAGCAGGACCTCACCACGGATGCGGGCGCTGACGGCGCTCCCGGCGAGGGCGCCGGCGACTCCCAGGAGGCCGAAGGCCAGTCCTTGCCCGACACGGATGTTGCCTTGCCGGGCGTGGGGGACCATCGCGATGAGCGAGGTGGTGCCGACGATGACCAGCGAGCTGGTGGTTGCCTGATGTGGTGACTGTCCGAGCAGGTGCACCAGGGCGGGGACGGTGAGGATCGCGCCGCCCCCACCCAAGGCGCCGATGACGAGCCCGACGGCGAGGGCGACGGGGACGGCGAGGACGGTCACGGACGTACTCCTTGAAGTGAGGTCCCGGGGGCGAAGGCGTGTCATGCAGCCTCCGCCCCCGGGCGCCCGGCGGCAGGGACAGGGGTTGCGCCGGGCGGGCGGGACGGACGCGAGGGGAGGGGTCCGTCCCGCGGTCTGGGGGGTCAGGGGCGGCGGAGCATACGGTTGAGCAGGCTGGGGCCGGAGGCTGCGGCGCGCTTGGCGTCGGTGTGGCCGGGGCAGCGGTCGGTGCGGGGCACGCCGGCCATGACCTGGTCGACGTGCTGGCCGCAGCCGGCCCAGGTGGACTTGCTGCAGACCTTGCAGGTGGCGGGTCGGCACATGGTGGTTCTCCTTGGTGTGGGGGTGTGGGTCCGGCCGCTAGGCGGCGGAGGTCAGGGGGAGTCCGGCCGAGCCGGCGTGCTGGGCGAAGTCGTCGTCGATGGCGACGACGTGGCGGCCGTGGGCGGCCAGGACTGATGCCGCGATGGAGGCGCGGTAGCCGCCGGCGCAGTGCACCCACACCTCTCCCGCGGGAACCTCGTCGACGCTGGTGAGGATCTGGTGGATGGGGATGTTCACGGCGCCCTCGATGTGGGCGTCGGTGTGCTCGGACTCGCGCCGGACGTCGAGGACGACGACGTGGCGGTGGTGGCGGACCTGGGCGAGGTCGGCGAAGGCGGCGCGCTCGAAGCTGCCCAACGGCGTTGCGGTCCAGTCCGGGGGTGACCCGGTGGCGGCGCCTTCGAGGTGGTCGATGCCGATGCGGACCAGCTCGCGCTGGGCGTCGGCGACCTGTTCCGCGCTGTCGCCGAGCAGGGTGAGGGGGGTTCCCCACGGGATGAGCCAGCCGACGTAGGTGGCGAACTGGCCGTCGAGGCCGATGTTGAGGGTACCGGTGACGTGTCCGGCGGCGAACGCGGTGCGGGTGCGCAGGTCGACGACCCATTCCCCGGCGCCGACGCTGGCGGCGATGGCGTCGCGGTCGGCCGTGCGCGGCGCCGACAGGTCGGGCTCGGCCGGGCCGGCGCTGTTGGCGGGCGCCATGTGCACGTA
Organism: Oryzobacter terrae; assembly: GCF_042756445.1. Classification (GTDB taxonomy): domain Bacteria; phylum Actinomycetota; class Actinomycetes; order Actinomycetales; family Dermatophilaceae; genus Oryzobacter; species Oryzobacter terrae. The sequence continues at coordinate 1,472,766 of NZ_CP170578.1, read as the reverse complement.
GTAGGCCGGGTAGGCCTCGAGGTCGGCGAGGGTCTGCTGCACCCAGTCCTCCTCGGCTCGGGTCAGGACCGGGTTGGACCGCTTCTGGTCGCCGATCGTGGAGGACGTCGCGCTGCACGAGGATCCGGGGGAGCAGAAGGAGCCGAAGCCGTGCGTGGGCAGGACCGCAGCCTGGTCTGGGAGCTCGGCGGCGAGGTGTCGGGCGGAGCCGTACTGGTGGTGGACCAGGTCGTGGGTGTGCTCCTGTCCGAGCAGGTCGGGTCGTCCGGTCGTGCCGTACAGCAGGGCTCCCCCGGTGAAGACCGCGACGACCTCCGGGTCGTCGGCGGATTCGGTGGACTCCAACGCGTACGACAGGTGGGTGAAGGTGTGGCCAGGGGTCGCGATGGCCCGGACCCGAAGCGTGGGGGAGACCTCGACGACGTCGCCGTCACGGACAGGGGTGCGCTCGAAACCGACGTCGTCGGCGGCGTTGACGTGGTAGCTCGCGCCGGTGTGCTGCGCCAGGGCCAGTCCCCCGGTGACGTAGTCGTTGTGGATGTGGGTCTCGAACACGTGCGTGATCCGCACGTCCTCTTCGTCGGCGATCGCGAGCACGCGGTCGATGTCACGCTGCGGGTCCACGACGAACGCGACGTCGCCGTCGTGGACCAGGTAGGAGCGGTCGCCGAGCGAGGGGGTGTCGATGGGGATGATGACCGGCTCGGACGCCGCGGGGGCTGGCGAGTTCGTCATGGGTGGTCCGTCTCCTCACGGGGCCCGGGTGGCCCAACCTGCTGGATTGATACATAGGGGAGTATCCGATAGAGTGACGGTAATACATAGGGGAGTATCCCCGTCAAATCGAGATCTCATCTCAGCCACAAGGAGCACGGATGGCCACCACCGCCCTGACCGCCACGACGTTCGAGGAGGCGATCACCACCAACGACACCGTCGTCGTGGACTTCTGGGCGTCGTGGTGCGGCCCCTGCCGGCAGTTCGCGCCGGTTTTCGAGGCCGCGTCGCAGCAGCACCCCGACATCGTCTTCGCCAAGGTCGACACCGAGGCCGAGCAGTCCCTCGCGGCCGCCGCACGGATCACCTCTATCCCCACCCTCATGGTCTTCCGCGAAGGGATCCTGGTGTTCAGCCAGCCCGGCGCCCTGCCGGCCGCGGCGCTGGAGTCCCTCATCGCCTCGGTCCGGGCCCTGGACATGGATACGGTGCGCGCCGACATCGACACGAAGAAGGCCAGCGCATGAGCAACGCCACGACCTACGCCCTGTCCACCACCGTCGCCGGATCGGTGGAGAACACAGCAACGAAGACCCGGGCCGCACTGGCCGAGCAGGGCTTCGGAATCCTCACCGGGATCGACCTCGCCGCCACCTTGCGCGAGAAGATCGGCGCCGACATCCCACCCCACCTCATCCTCGGCGCCTGCCGCCCCCCGCTGGCCCACGCAGCCGTCACCGCCGAGCCCTCCATCGGACTCCTGCTGCCCTGCAACGTCGTCATCCGCGCCGAGGGCGACCACACCGTCGTCGAAGCGATGGACCCTGCCACGATGGTCACGCTCACCGGCAACCCCGCCCTGGCACCGGTCGCCGACGACGCCCGCACCCGACTCCTCGCCGCGCTCACCGCCCTCGGCGGCACCCCCCTCTCCTGACCAACCCAGCCCCACTGCACCCGAAGGGAACCCCCGCCATGGTTGTCCTGGCCACCGACGACATGACCCCCGTCATCAACCGACTCAAGCGCGCCCAAGGCCAGATCGGTGGCGTCGTCCGCCTCATCGAAGAAGGCCATGACTGCAAGGACGTCGTCCAGCAGCTCGTCGCCGCGAAGAAGGCCCTCGACCGCGCCGGCTTCGCCATCGTCTCCTCCGGCCTGCGCGGCTGCGTCACCTCCCCCGACGGCATGACCGACGAAGATGCCGCAACCCTCGAGAAGCTCTTCCTGTCAATGGCCTGACCAACCCGATGAGCGGGTGAGCCGCGCACCCCGCCGCTGTGCTCTTGCCATCGCCGCTATTGCACGAGGTCGGCACCGATCTCCCACGGGGCGATCGGTGAGTGCTCCAGCACCCAGGTCTCGAGGCCCTGCATGAGACCGGTGGCCACGAGCAGGCCGATCACCACGAAGAGCGCGCCCACGACGCGCCGGAGCCACGAGCGCGGGTCGGCCGCCCAGCGCAGCCTGCGCACAGCGCGCTGACCGAGCACGGCAATGGGAAGGAGCACTCCCACGAGGCCGAGGACGTAGGCGGTGAGCAGCGCGAGACCACGGGCCGGCTCGGCGGGCAGCACGGTGACCACGACGTACCCGAACAACGGGCTGCACGAGGTGAACACCGGCCCAAGGGCCAGCCCTGTGAGCACGGCCCCGAGCCCTCCCTCCCGCCGGTGCGCCGCGGCCAGACCGCGCGCGCTGCCCCGCGCGAATCCAGTCGTGGTGGACACTCGGTCCCAGACCTCGGGGAACACCGCCGTCACGCCCAGGGCGATGAGGAGACCGCCGCTGACCCACCGCCACACCGCAGGCGGGACGTCGATCAGCGCGGTGGTCGCTCGAAGGGCGAGGGTGAACACGAACACCGACGCGCCCAGTGAGGCGGTCACGATGACCGCCCGACGCACCGCGTGCGCGTCGGCGGCCCCGGAGATCGACCCCCCGACAACGACCGGCAGGAGCGAGAGGGCACAGGGCGCCAGCGTGGTCAGGGCCCCGGCGAGGACGGCCCCAAGGAGTGCCAAGAGCACCTCAGATCGTCTTGGCGAGGATCTCCGCGCCACCGATCGAGCCGGTCCACTTCGCGAGCTCGGCACCCGACGGGTCGACCTGCACGAAGGTGTGCTGGGTGGTGACCCCGTACTTCTTGCGCAGGTCGTTCTCGGTGTCGAAGTCGACCTTGACGGGGGTGAGGCCGGCAGGGATGCCGTCACGGCCGATGGCCTTCTCGGTTGCTCGGCAGGTGGGGCACCACGGCGCGTGGAAGAAGTAGACGACCGTGGTCCCCGCTCGGGACACCGCCTGCTCGGCATAGTCGGCCTTCGACAGGTAGGCGCCTGCTGCCGCGCCGTCGGGCGGTGACATGGGGGAGCTTCCGGGAGCGGGCGTGTTCGTGGTCGAGGACGTGGCTGGAGCCTTGGAGGTGCCTTCGGACGGCGGCGGCGTCGTCGTCGCGCCGCAGGCCGTGACGACCAGCAGGGTCCCCAGCGCCGCGACGGCACTCCCGAACCTGACCGGCCTCGGACGCATCCGGTTCCTGTCTGACGGGGTCACGAGGCCAGTCCAACCCATCGCCGGTCGATCGCGCCAGCCCTGGGGTGACCCCGTCAGAACTCCGTAACATGTGCAGGTTCTTTCTCCGCAGACGAAGGCCGTCGCCATCAGCTCCCACCGGGGTGCGGCGCCGACCCTGGTCTCCCGTCGGCTGCGATTTCGTAGACGTCGGGGGTGCCGTCCCCGTCGGAGTCCACGCTCTCCAAGGCACACAGCTGTCGGTAGGTCCGGTTGCGGGAGCGGAGGACCAGCGACGCCATGACGGCCGAGAGAAGGGATCCCGTGAGCACCGCCACCTTCACGTGCTCGTCCCGCTCGCTTCCGACGCCGAAGGCGAGCTCACCGATGAGCAGCGACACGGTGAACCCCACCCCAGCGAGCATGGCCAGACCCAAGACGTCGGTCCACGACAGATGCCGGTCGAGCGTTGCCCTCGTGAAGCGGGCCATGAGGAAGGTGGCACCGAAGATCCCGACGGTCTTTCCCAGGACGAGCCCCGCGACGATGCCGATGGCGACGCTGTCGCGGAGCGATTCCGCGAAGCCCCCGAACCCGCCGACCGTCACGCCAGCGGCGAAGAAGGCGAAGACCGGGACGGCGAACCCTGTGGAGATTGGACGGAACCGGTGCTCGAAGTGCTCGGCGAGGCCCGGTCCGGCCTCCGGCCCTCCGGCGGCGCGGCTGCGAAGCACCGGCACCGCGAAGCCGAGGAGGACACCGGCGACCGTCGCGTGAACGCCCGAGGCATGGACGAGACCCCACGTGAGTCCAGCGAGGGGGAGCAGGAGCCACCATGACCGCACCCGGCGCTGCACGAGCAAGGTGAAGAGCGCCAAGGGCACGAGGGCGGCCAGGAGGAGCACGACATCGAGCTCGCGCGTGTAGAACAGCGCGATGATCGTGATGGCGAAGAGGTCGTCCACGACCGCCAAGGTCAACAGGAAGGTCCGCAGCGCCGCGGGGAGGTAGGTGCCGACCACCGCCAGCACAGCGAGGGCGAACGCAATGTCGGTGGCGGTCGGGATGGCCCACCCCTGCAGCGCGTCCCCACCGGCCGTGAGGTTGACGACGACGAACAGGACAGCAGGGACGATCATCCCGCCGAGCGCCGCCGCGACGGGGAGCGCCGCCCGCCGTGGCTCCCGTAGGTCTCCGGCGACGAACTCCCGCTTGAGCTCCAGGCCTGCGACGAAGAAGAAGATGGCCAGCAGGCCGTCCGCGGCCCACGTCCCCAGCGACAGGTCGAGGTGCCATGCCTCCGGTCCCACCGTGACCTCGCGAAGGCTCGCGTAGGAGTCGGACCATGGCGAGTTGGCCCACGTCAGGGCGATGACGGTCGCGGCGAGCAGCAGGGCCCCACCGACGGTCTCGCGTCGGAGGACGTCGCTGACCCGAGAGACCTCTGGCCAGCTCCCTCGGGCAAACAGGGTGGGTGTGGATGGTTTCCGGGACAAGGCCACAAAGGTCCTTCGTCTACGGCACCTCGCGTCGGCGGGTGCAGGGTCGGCTGTGAGATGCCGACCAGACTTCCCGGCTCACCGGTTCCTACCCTAGTGCAGCCCCACGTGCATCTCCTCCGTCAGACGGGCGCCCCCCTGTGGGATGCGAGGCGTTTCGCCCTGCTCAGTCAGGAGCGTCGGCGTGCGGAACGGACAATGCAGCGGCCTCGATCTCGGCCAGGTCCGCGAGCCGGTCGAGAGCCTCGGTGGCGTCCTCGGCGGTCCGTGCGAGCCGCAGGTGGAGGGCTTCGATGGTCCGCTCGTCCGACAGTGCTTGGAGGAAGGCCCTGCTCGGTGTCATGGCTGGCCCTTCGTCGGGTGGTGGTCGATGACGGCGCCGGCGCCGGTGCCACCGAGACCGAGCAGGGCGATCAGGAGCGCCGCGGGAGCCTCGTCCAACAGCCGGTCGGGCGTGGTGCGGACCCCTTCGACGAGCAGGTCGGACACCGCTTCGAAGGCGCTGCAGGACAGGAGGATCAGCCGCTCGGAGGGGAGCGGGAACTCGCTGTCGTGTCCCGAGCCGTCACTGGGTCGTGTTCGGCACCCAGTCGGGGTCACAACGAGCGCGGGAGGTGCGCAACGGACGGCGACCAGGAGCTCACCGTCCGGTGTGCACGCGGCTGCGGCGTAGCACGGGTCGGGTCCGTCCGGCTCGTCGTCGAGCTGGTCACTGACGACGACCTGCGTGAGCCGAGGGCGATGGTCGATCCGAGCCACTCCCTTGGGGTACTCCGCGACCGTCACGGTCCATCCGGAGAACGTCTCGGTGCGCGTGAGCGCGTCACCGACGATGTGGCTCGTCACGGTCTCTGCCGCCGATCGGGCAGGACCCCACAGTGCCGCAACAGCCGCCGGGTGTCGCCTCGCTCTCCGACGACCGTGAACTCCACGTTCCGCAGGGCGCAGCACCGACGCGCCCAGAGGATGGTGGCAACCGTGGCGGAGGTCACGCGACCCACGTCCGAGAGGTCGACCTGGACGCCCTGGCCCGTCCTGGCACTGTCTGCGACCAGGGTGCGCAACGTCAGGACGTCGGCGCTTCGCTGACCGCTGCCGGGCGAGACCCGTAGGACCCTGACTGTGCGACCAGGTGGAGGGGGGAGTGCCATCCGTGCAGGTTGGCACCGAGAGATGTCAGGGAGCCGGGCCACTACTTTGCAGTTTTATGACGAAGTGCCGATCCGCAGTGAGCGTCGGCCTGTGCACGCGAAGGGGCTGGCACACTCGTCGGATGCCCATCAGGCTTCTGGTCCTCGAGGACGACGACGGCATCCGGGCGTTGCTCGCGATGGCGCTGGAGGACGAGGGCTACGAGGTGCGGACGTTCGCCGACGCCGAGTCGGCTCTGGCGGAGGAGTCCCTGGGTGAGATCAACCTGTTCCTCGTGGACCTCATGCTCGGGGGGATGGACGGGTTCACCTTCATCCGTGAGATCCGTCGCCGGTCCGACGTGCCGGTCATCGTCCTCAGCGCCAAGGGGGACACGCACGACATCGTCGCGGCCCTCGAGGCCGGAGCCGACGACTACGTCACCAAGCCCTTCGAGATCAAGGAGGTCAGTGCTCGGCTGCGTGCCCTGCGCCGTCGGGCTCCGTCGTCACCAACGGACTCGTCACGGGACAGCGAGGACGTCGTCGTCCTCGACTCCTCCAACGGACCCCTCGTCCTCGACCTCGGCGCAGGAGTCGTCCGTCGCGGCGACGACGAGGTGCACGTGACGGTCACCGAGTTCCATCTGCTTCGTGAGCTCGCCACGTCCGCGGGGCGGGTCCTCAGTCGTCAGGTCCTCCTCGAGCGGGTGTGGGACCACGGGTACTTCGGGGACGAGCGCATCGTCGACGTCCACGTGCGTCGCCTGCGGACGAAGATCGAGACCACCGCCTCCGACCCGCGTCTCCTCGTCACCGTTCGCGGTCTCGGCTACCGCCTGGACCCGGCGTGAGCCTTCGGCTCCCGCTGGGGATCCGAACCAGGGCCACCGTGTCCTTCGCGGCGCTGGCGCTCGCGATCTCATCCCTCCTGTCCATCGGCACCTACCTGACCGCGCGCCACTACCTGGTCGAACAGCGCGAGACGACGGCAGCGCGACAGACCTTCGTCGATGCGGCGTTGGCGCGAGAAGGCCTGCTCACCGCCGGCGCCACCGTCAGCGACGTCCTCGACCAGACCTCGCCCCCGCCAGGGGCCGTCGTCGTCGTCAACCGGAACGGGCAGTGGTACTCCTCCACGCTGGACTCCGACGCCGACGACGTCCCGATCGCGGTGCGACGCCTCGTCTCGGAGGGGAAGGCGGCGCGAACGTGGACGAGCCTCGGTGGCGAACCCGCCGTCCTCGTGGGTGTCCCCATCCCCAGTGTCGGGGTCGAGTTCTACGAGCTGACGCCCACGACCGAGCTCCAGTCCACCCTGAGCACCCTCGCCCTCGTTCTGGCAGGCTTCGCCCTGGCCACGACGCTCGGCGGCGGCCTCATCGGGGGGTCGGCGTCGGCACGACTCGTCGCCCCGCTCGGGAGCGTCGCATCCGCCTCCGCGGACATCGCGGCCGGAAGGATGACCACCCGACTCCCCGAGACGTCGGATCCGGATTTGGCCGTCATCGTCGGCTCCTTCAACACGATGGTCGAAGCGCTCGACGAGCGGATGCAGCGTGACGCCAGGTTCGCCGCTGACGTCGCCCATGAGCTGCGCTCCCCGGTGACGACGCTCATCACGAGCATCGCCGTCCTGGAGTCCACCGCCGAGGGCAGCAGCGAACGACGTGCTGCCGCGATCCGGCTCGTCGAGCGGGAGGTGCGCCGCCTGCATCGCTCCCTCGAGCAGCTGCTCGAGCTCGGTCGGCTCGACGCAGGAGTTCGTCAGCGTGGAGAAGAGGTCGTCCAGGTCGAGGAGCTCGTCCGTCACTCCCTGGAGGACACGATGCGCACGCACGTCCCGCGTTCCATCGGCCGGGCCGGCCTCGGTGTGGTGGGTGACAAGGCGCAGCTGCACCGTGCTCTCGTCAACCTGCTCGACAACGCCGACGCCCATGGCGGCGGTGTTGCCGCCGTCGAGGTCTGCGAGGTCGGCGACAGCGTTCAGGTTCGGGTGGTGGACCGGGGTCCCGGAGTGCCCGTGGCGGAGCGCGACCGCGTCTTCGACCGTTTCGTGCGCGTGGGTTCGCGAGGCTCGGCGCCAGGCTCCGGCCTCGGCCTGAGCCTGGTCGCCGAGACCGTCAGGGCGTATGGCGGTTCCGTCTGGTGCGAGGAGACGCCCGGCGGCGGTGCCACCTTCGTGATCGCCCTCCCCGGTGTGCGTTCCGAGGACCTGGACGTCCGATGACGATGCTCGGACGTGGGTCGCGGACGTGGGTGACGATGATCGTCATCGCGGTCTGTGTCGGCTGCGGGGCCCCACGAAGCTCGTCGGTCGAGGCGATCGAGTCCGTCCCCTATGGACTGCTGACGCCGTCGGCGTCCAGCGTCCCGTCGCCGACCTCGGCCGCCGGCTCGGGTCCGCACGTGTACCTCATCAAGGATGACGTGCTGGTGCGATCCGCGGCGGTTCCCGAGGGTGGGTCGTCGTTGGAGACCCTGCAACGCACCGTGGGCCAGCTGGTGGCCGGACCCACCGAGCAGGACCGGGCCGCTGGGCGGTCGACGGCGCTGGGCGCCGACGTCACGGTGTCCGTCGCCTCGTTCACCGGCACCAGGGCCACCATCGACATCCAGGCCGGGCAGCTGCCCACCGGGGCCGGAAGGCTCCCACTGGCGGTCGGACAGCTGGTGCTCACCGTGGCGTCCGTGCCCGACGTCGATGAGGTGGTACTCACCTCCGACGGCACGCGAATCGCCGCACCACTGCCCGGCGGTGCCCTGACCGACCGACCCCTGACGGCCGGCGACTACGCAGAGCTCCTGCAGCCGACGCCTTCCGCCGGGACCACGTCCGCGGAATAGGCGCGCTCGGCCGGATGCCGATGGTGGCGGCTCAGGTGGTCGTGCGGTCGCGGTCGGCCAGCCACGCCGGGAGGCGGGTCCGGCCGGCGTTGTACCGCCGTGCGAGCTCAGGGAGGTTGGGTCGCAACCCCAGTCGTTCGAGCTCGACGGCGATGCCGCGGATCATCTCACGCGGACGCCCCCCGGGGGCGCGGGCCTCTCCACGCAGCTGCGCTGCCGCAATGGCGTGGGAGGTGCGCTCGTCGATGCGCTTGGCGCTGTCCAGGACGATGTTGGCGTTGGTCATGCTCAACCTCGGCTCTCTCTCTGGCCCATCAGGGCAGGTGGCTCTTCTTGACCACATCACCCTCGCAAGCGCACATGACAGGGGACCGAGTCCCTGTATGACAGTTCGATGACCATCGCCGTCCTGACCCGAGCCCAGTGCGACGGATCCGCCGGTGCGCCAACCTGTCCGCGAACGACCACCCGTTGCCCCCGGTGACCGCGGTACTGTCCGAGCACACACGGCCGAAGGAGCCTCGTGTTCTTCGACGCGTCGGAAGACCCCACCCGATGACAGCAACGATCAAGGGCTTGACGCAGCGGTTCTGGGCCATACCCCTGCTCTTTGCCGTCGCGGCGACCGTGCTCGCCCTCGGGGTGACCGCTGTCGACGAGTCGTTGGACACCTCGCTGCATCTGCCGTTCCTGTTCGCCGGCGGCCCGGAGAGCGCGCGCGCGCTGCTCGCCGCGATCATCACCTCGATGATCTCGTTCACCGGCCTCGTCTTCTCGATCACCATCGTGGTCCTGCAGCTGACGAGCAGCCAGTTCTCGCCCAGGGTCCTGCGCTCGTTCCTCGGGGACCGTTTCAACCAGGTTGCCCTGGGGGTCTTCGTCGCGACCTTCGTCTACGGGCTCGTGGTGCTCCGGGGTGTGCGTGGCACAGCGCAGGTGGATCCGTTCGTTCCCCAGATCAGCGTCACGATGGCCTTCGCCCTCGTCCTGACCTCGGTGTTGGTGTTCCTGGCGTACATCCACCACATCGCCCAGTCGATCCGCGCCGCGACCATCCTGAGCTCGATCGCCGATGACACCCGAGCCCTCCTCGACGAGCGCATCGCGGCAGACGCCGAACCCGAGCCGGCGCTCCTCTGGCCGGACGGTCCGGTTCGCACGCTCGCCGCCCACCGACCGGGGGTGCTGCAGTGGCTCGACGACGCAGCGCTCGCCGACGCCGCCGACAACCACGGCGGATCGATCCGTCTCCTGCGCGCCGTCGGCGAGTTCGTGGCCACCGGTGCCCCGCTCATGGAGCTGCGCGGCGAGTCGACCCTGCAGGACGACTTCTGGCACGCAGCCGTGCACCTGGGTCGCGAGCGCAGCATGGACCAGGACGTCGGCTTCGGCCTGCGTCAGCTCGTCGACATCGCTGAGCGTGCCCTCTCCCCGGGGATCAACGATCCGACGACAGCAGTCCAGGCGCTGGACCACATCCACGACATCACGCGCAGACTGGCCACCCGTGCCTTGCCGCCGCGACAGCGGACAGCCGACGACGGGCGCCTCCTGTTGACGGTTCCGCAGCCACGGTTCGACGACTACCTGGCACTGGCCTTCGACGAGATCGGCCACTGGGGAAAGGACAGTCCTCGCATCCAGCGGCGGGTCCAGGTCGCGCTGCGAGACCTGGAGTCCGCCGCCAGGCCCGAGTACCGACCAGCGGTGATCGACGCCATCGCGCGCCTGCAACAGTCATCTTCTGCCGAGGCCCATGCGCTCTCGCCCTCGGACGTCGCTCTCCGCTGACCGCGTGTCGTGACAGGGCGGTCTCCCCCGAGGGACACTGAGCTCATGGTCGACGTCCAAGTCGAGAGGGTCATCCGCAGCCCGTCGGACGAGGTGGCAACGTTCGCCGGCGACCCCACGAACGCACCGCAGTGGTACGCGAACATCCGGTCCGTGCAGTGGCGGACACCGCCGCCGCTCGCCCTCGGCTCGCGGATGGAGTTCGTGGCGCGCTTCCTCGGCCGCCGCCTGGTGTACACCTACGAGGTCGTCGACCTGGTTCCGGGGCGTCGGCTCGTCATGCGGACCGCCGACGGTCCCTTCCCGATGGAGACGACCTACACGTGGGAGGGGGTCGACGGTGCCACCCGGATGACCCTGAGGAACCGGGGTGAGCCGACCGGGTTCAGCCGTGTCACCTCACCGGTGATGGAACGGGCCATGCGGCGGGCCATGACGGCGGATCTCGTGCGACTGGCGGCCGTCCTCGAGACACAAGACCTCGGCCCGGGCTGACCCGGCGCAGCGGGGTCCCCGTTGGACGTCACACCGCTCGCACGCGGTTGTTTCGCGCCTCGTGGGTCAGCTCGGCGAGGCCGAGAGCCTCGAGCAGCGGCGGCAGGTACATCCCGAAGCGCCCGCGGTACCCCGGACGCAGGCCGTACCAGCCACCCACGGGGTTGTCCTGCGAGCGCCCCCACGCCTCGACCGTGCCGGGAGCGGCGTCCTTCTTCTCGTCCGCCGCACCGAGGTCCACCCAGTCGCCCTGTTCGAGCAGCCACCGGTGGAGGTCCTCGACGGCAGTCAGGTGGTAGCGCAGGGTGGTGCTGCCGACCTGGCAGACCAGCGCCGGGGGGTCGGCGTCGGGGTCGCGGTGCATCGTGTACGTGGACGACCCGGGGGCGGTCGTCAGCACCCAGGGATCGTCGGACGTGCCGTGTCCTTCGCTCATCGGCTGCCCTCCTCGTCGGGTCCGGGCGGAGGCCGAATGCCTCCGGTCCAGCATGTCACGCGCGGGCCGTGCCTGTCTGGTACCGCCGTGGCTCACGCCGGTCCAGGACTCCTTACGAATCCCTGACGGTCGCGCAGCGCGGGCACGATCCGCTCGACCGCGTCGCAGACTGTCGGACATGCGAGTCCTCCTCACCGGCGCCGCCGGCTTCATCGGGAAGGCCACCGCGACCGAGCTGCGCCGACGTGGGGTCGAGGTCGTCGCGGTCGACCTGCTCCTGCCCCATGCGCACGGCGAGGCCACCCGCTCCGCACCCCCCGACGGGGTGCACCTGCTCGACACCCGGGAAGCCGGCAGGTGGGCCCACCTCCTCGACGGCGTCGACGTCGTGGTCCATCTCGCGGCGATGCTCGGAGCCGGGGTGACCGCCGCCGACCTCCCGCTCTACGCCGGCCACAACGACCTCGGGACGGCGGCGGTGCTCGCGGCGATGCACGAGCGGGGCGTCGGCCGGTTCGTCCAGGCGTCGTCGATGGTCGTCTACGGGGAGGGCCGCTACACCTGCGTGGAACACGGCGACCAGGCGCCCGGTCCGCGAACCCGGGAGCGACTCGAGGCGGGGGTCTTCGACAACCCGTGTCCGGTCTGCGACGGCCCGCTCAGCTGGGCGCTGGTCGACGAGTCGGCCCCGCTCGACCCCCGCAGCTCGTACGCGGCGAGCAAGGTGGCCCAGGAGCACTACGCCGCGGCATGGGCGCGCCAGTCGCCCGGCAGCGCGATCTCGCTGAGGTACCACAACGTCTACGGGCCGGGGATGCCGCGGGACACCCCCTACTCGGGGGTCGCCGCGATGTTCCGTTCCTCCCTCGAGCGCGGCGAGGCGCCGGTCGTGTTCGAGGACGGGGGCCAGGTGCGCGACTTCGTCCACGTCGAGGACGTCGCCCGGGCCAACGTCGCGGCCGCGTTCGCCGTCCTCGACCGGTCCGAGGGGGAGCACGTCGCCTACAACGTGTGCTCGGGGGAGCCGATCGGCATCGCGGACGTGGCGCGGGCCGTCGCGGCCGGCGCCGGCATCGGGCTGGAGCCGAGGGTCACCGGCCAGTTCCGCGTCGGGGACGTCCGCCACGTCGTCGCCTCACCCCGACGAGCGCGTGACGAGCTGGGTTTCACGGCGTCGATCACTCCCGCCGAGGGGCTCGCCCAGTTCGCGACGGCGCCGCTGCGCCCCTGACGCCGGCCGTCCGCGCCTCACCAGACCGTGCGGACGAGGTGCTGGAGGACGACGGCCGCGACCGCCTGCGCAGCGAGGGCCCAACGTTGCCAGCGAGCCGGCAGCCACAGCACCGACAGGAGCAGCCACGGGAGGAAGGGCAGCCAGATGCGCTCGACCTCGGCCTTGCTCATGAGGGAGAGGTCGGCCAGGGCGACCATGACGACCCCTGCGGCCACGAGGGTCGCGACCGGGTCGGGACGGTCCCAGGCCACCAGGGCCCGCAGGCGCGGCCACCCGGCGCCGAGCGCGGCCGGGAGCATGGGCCCCGCGACGAGCACGAGGGCCGCGAGGTTCCCGAAGAGCCAGTACCAGGACGGTCGCGAGCTGGCGAGCCCGGCCCAGTAGCGTTCGTGCAGCACGGGGTAGGCCTCCCACCAGGCGAAGCCGACGGCGGCGAAGGTGAGCACGACGACCGATGCCGCCACAGCGGCGACCACCCCCAGGGTGACGCGCTCCCGTGCCGAACCGCGCGCGGCGAGAAGGACGGCGACGGCGAGGACGCCGAGCAGCAACAGCCCGTACGACTCCATGACGCACCAGCCGAAGAGGAGGCCCCCCAGGGCGGCCAGGCCGAAACGTGTCGCCCCGGAACGGGCCGCCGCTGAGCCGGCCAGGGCGGCTGCGGCCCAGGCGGCGGTCGTGGCGAAGACGGCGTCGGCCGACACGGCCATGAGGACGGCTGCGGGGCAGATGACAAGGAAGGGCAGGACGCGCCGTGCAGCGGCTCGCGCCCCCAGCCGGTCGAGCGTCGTGGCAACGGCCGCTGGGAGCGTCCCCGCGACCAGCACGACGACGACCCCGGCGGCCTGCCACGAGCCCAGGCCGATCCGGTCGAGCCCGATGAACATCAGGACGGCTCCCGGAGGGTGGCCGGCGAGGTGCACGGCCCAGTGGCCGGGGGCGTCGAGGGGGATGCGCGCGACGTACTCGCGCAGCATCGCGCCGACGTCGTCGATGCCGCGGGCGCTCTCGAGGTACTCGGTGCCGTGGTCGAGGATCCGGCCCATCCCCGACGGGCCGTCGACGAGAGCGAGCGCGACCATCCAGAGGACCGAGGCACCCCACGACAGGAGGAGCAGCCGGCGCCAGGGAACCCGGTCGAGGGCGGCGCCCAGATCACCCCAGGCCGCCACCGCGACGATGACGAGGGTCACCGGCGTGGTCCACCACACCCGTGGCACCCAGTCCCCGAGGAGGGGCGCTGCGCTGCCGGCCTTGACGTCGACCCCGAGGAGCCGGGGTGCCGTCATCGCGAGGACGACGAGCACCCCGGCGGCCACGAGGGCCCGCCGGGCCCTGTCCCCGGCGCCCGGCGATGGATCCACCTGCGTTCCGTGGTGGTCCGTCGCGGTCTGCGGCATGGAGCCAAGGATGCCTCGCCGTGAGGCGGAGAGCACCGTCCCGAGCGGTCCGCAAGGGATTCGTAAGGGGTCCGTAAGACGCCTGCCCCTGACGAAGTCGCCACTGCCGCACCTAACGTCGAGGACATGGACCTCGACTGCGACCTGGTGATCCCGTGCCGGGACGAAGCGGCGGCCCTTCCCGGCGTCCTCGCCGCGGTGCCGGAGGGAATGGGGGTCGTCGTCGTCGACAACGGCTCGAAGGACGGCACGGCCGACGTCGCCCGGCGGTGGGGGGTCCGGGTCGTCGACGAGCCCCGGCCCGGCTACGGCGCCGCCGTCCACGCCGGTGTCCAGGCCGCTACGGCGACCTACATCGCCGTCCTCGACGGTGACGGCTCGATGGACCCGCGTGAGCTGCTCCCGCTCCTGTCGGAGGTCAGGGCCGGGAGGGCGAGCATGGCCTGCGGGCGTCGGCGACCAGCGCAGCGGGGCGTGTGGCCCTGGCACGCCCGGATCGGCAACGCGCTCGTCCTCGCGTGGCTGAGACGCCGGACCGGCCTGCCCGTCCACGACATCGCACCGGTGCGGGTGTGCCGACGAGACGACCTCCTCGCCCTCGGGGTGCGGGACCGTCGCTTCGGCTACCCGGTCGAGCTGCTCGTCCGGGCCCAGCAGCGGGGCTGGGTGCTCACCGAGCACGACATCACCTACCACCCCCGGGCTGCCGGCACCCGCTCGAAGGTCTCCGGGTCGGTCAGGGGCACCCTGCGCACGGCGCGGGACTTCGCGAAGGTCCTGCCGTGAGGGGCAGCGTCCTGGTCATGGCCAAGGTGCCGGTGCCGGGGATGGCCAAGACCCGTCTCGCACCGGTCGCCGGCGACCAGGGCGCGGCCGACCTCGCCGCCGCCGCCCTCCTCGACACCCTCGCCGCGGGGTCGGAGGCGTTCCCCCCGGGGCGCCGCGTCCTCGCGCTCACCGGCGACCTGGCCGCGGGGTGCCGGGCCGACGAGCTGGCCCGCGCGTGCCGTGGCTGGCTCGTCGTCGCACAGGGCGGTCAGACGTTCGGGCAGCGGCTCGTGGACGGTCACCGCCAGGCCCACCGGCGGGAGGGGGGGCCCGTCGTGCAGATCGGCATGGACACCCCGCAGGTAGGTGCCGAGTTGCTCCGTGAGGTGGCGGAGGCGGCGTACCGGTACGGCGGGCCCGTCCTCGGACCTGCGGACGACGGGGGGTGGTGGGTCCTCGCCACGACGCACGCCCGAGAGGCCGCCGTCCTCGACGGTGTCCCGATGAGCCGGCCCGACACCGGCCGCCTCACGGCCGCGGCGCTCTCGGGCGCCGGCCACCCCCCGATCTTCACGGTGACCCTGCGCGACGTCGACCTTCCTGACGACGCCCGGGTCGTCGCCGAGCAGGCACCCTCGACCCGCTTCGCCGCCACCTGGCGGGCCATGGCCGCGGGTGCTCTCGGCGGAGCGCCGACGACGACGTCGCTGGGGTCGGCGTCGTGAACGAGCGGGCCCTGCGTGGGGTCGCCGCCCGGATCGACGAGTGCATCCCGCGCACCGAGTCGTTCACGAGCGGTCTGCGTGGACCCCGCACGGCTGCCCGGATCGGGCTGTGGCTGGGGATCACCTTCTCGATCGCGTTCGCCACCGGCCTGTACAGCCACGCCTCGCAGCTGGCGACCCCTCCGGTCGCTCTGCCCACCGGGCCGACCCGGCTCTACCAGGTCACCCAGGCGCTGCACGTCGCCGCCGGGACCGCCTCGATCCCGTTGCTGCTCGTCAAGCTGTGGTCGGTCTTCCCCCGGCTGTTCGTGCGCCCGCCGACCCGACCGCGCGAGCTCGTCCTCCACCTCCTCGAGCGCGGGTCCATCGCTCTCCTCGTCGGAGCGGCGATCTTCCAGCTCGTCACCGGGCTGGCGAACTCGGCCCAGTGGTACCCGTGGTCGTTCGGCTTCGTCGGCGCGCACTACGCCCTGGCCTGGGTCGCCGTCGGCTCGCTCGCCGTGCACGTGGCGGTCAAGCTGCCCGTCATCCGCCGTGCGTTCGCCGACCCGGTCGACGACGAGCACGCCCCCGGGGACCCAGCTCCCGGCGCGCCCACGCGCCGCACGCTCCTCCATGCCACCTGGGCCTCGGCGGCGGTCGCCGTCGTCGCGACGACCGCCGCCGAGGTGCCCGGGCTGCGGCGGGTCGCGGTGCTCGCCGTCCGGTCGGGTCAGGGTCCGCAGGGGATCCCGGTCAACCGGAGCGCGCTCGCCGCCGGTGTCGCCGACCTCGTCGCGGACCCGGCGTGGCGGCTGCGGGTCATCGGTCCCACCACGACCGTCGAGCTCTCGCTCGACGACCTGCGCGCCATGGCCCAGCACTCGGCCGTGCTGCCGATCTCGTGTGTCGAGGGATGGAGCGCCAGCGGTGAGTGGGGCGGTGTGCCGGTGAGAGATGTCATGGCCCTCGTCGGGGGCGGGCCGTCCGACGACGTCGTCGTCCGGTCGCTGCAGACGCGCGGCGCCTACCGCGAGAGCCGGCTGCCGGCCAACTTCGCCCGGCACGGCGACAGCCTCCTCGCGCTCACCCTGGGCGGCGAACCGCTCGACCCGGACCACGGCTTCCCGTGCCGCCTCATCGCACCCGCGAGACCCGGTGTGCTGCAGACGAAGTGGGTCCACGAGGTGGAGGTGGTGGCGCCATGAGGACGACGCGTGCACTCCTCGGTCTCATGGGGGTCGCTCTTGCCGCCTACGGCCTGCTGAGGCTGTTCCGCCTCCCGGGCGAGCAGGTCCTGGCCGTCGGGGTCTGGGTGGCGGGCGGGATCGTCGCGCACGACGGCCTTCTCGCCCCTGCGGTCGTGGGTCTCGGTGTGCTGGCGGCACTGCGGGCCGACCAGCCGTGGCGCAGGCCGTTGCTGTGGCTCCTCGTCGTCCTCGGACCGCTGACGATCGTTGCCGTGCCGGTGCTCGGCCGGTTCGGGGCCCGCCCCGACAACCCCTCGCTGCTCGACCGCCCGTACCTGCTGGGGTACGGCGCCATCGTGGCGGTCGCCGTCGCGGCGACCCTCGTCGCCGGGCTGCGGGCGCGGCGCGAGGGCCCATGACGGCCGAGGTGTTCCCCCTCGTCGACTGCTTCGGCGCCGGCGGGGGCGAACCGTACGAGAACGCCCTGCGCACCGGCGGCCCGCTGCTCCTCCACGACGACGGACCGGACCCGGGCCCCGCCCCGCGGCCGCTCGAGGTCGACCGGTTCCTCGCCGGCGCCGACCGGGTCGAACGGCGGCTCCTGGCGTCGACGACGGGCTCGGTCCTCGACGTCGGCTGCGGACCGGGACGGATGGTCGCCGAGGCCCGCCGGACCGGTCGGGCCGCCCTCGGCGTCGACGTCTCGCCCGAGTCGGTCCGCCTCGCCACCGACCGCGGCCTGCCGGTCCACTGTGGCTCGGTCTTCGATGACGTCCCCGGTGCCGGGACGTGGGAGGTCGTCCTCCTGCTCGACGGCAACGTGGGGATCGGGGGAGACCCCACCCTCCTCCTGCTGCGGTCCGCCGAGCTCGCCTCTCCCACCGCGTGCCTCGTGGTCGAGACGGCCCTTGAGCGGCACAGGGACCGACGCTTCACGGCGCGGGTGTCGTCACCCGTGTCGGGTGGCAGCGGGCGCTTTCCCTGGGCGGAGGTCGGCGCCGAGGCCCTCGTCGCTGCGGCCGGTCTGTCCGGGTGGACGAGGGTCCGTGAGGTCCGGCGACGACGCCGCACCTTCGTCGTCCTCACGAGGGTCACGCCGTGACGAACCCGACGGCCTCCATCGAGGCGGTGTCCGACCCCCCGCTCGGTGCCTACCCTGAGGACGTGCCCTCCGTCCTCGTCGTCGACGACGACCCCGTCCTGCGCGAGGTCGTGGCGACCTACCTGCGCCGCGCCGGCCTCGAGGTCCTCGAGTGCGACGACGGTCTCGGGGCCGTGGAGCTGGCCCGGTCGGCTTCGCCCGACATCGTCCTCCTCGACCTCACCCTGCCGGGCCTCGACGGCCTCGAGGTGTTCCGGCGGATGCGGGCCCACCGCGGGAACCTGCCAATCATGATGCTGACCGCCCGGGGCGACGAGTCCGACCGCGTCCTCGGGCTCGAGCTCGGCGCCGACGACTACCTCGCCAAGCCGTTCAGCACGCGTGAGCTCGTCCTGCGGGTCCAGTCGATCCTTCGGCGCACCGATCACCTGCGGTCGGGGACGACCGGAGGCGGGGCCGAGGGAGCGGGCGACCTGTTGGTCGACGGCGACCTCGTCATCGACCGCCGCCGCCACCAGGCCACGCGCGCCGACACCCCGCTCCAGCTCACGGTGCGTGAGTTCGACCTTCTCGAGCACCTCGTCTCCCAGCCCGGGACCGCGTTCTCGCGTGCCCAGCTGATGAGGGAGGTCTGGGGCTGGGAGTACGGCGACGAGTCGACCGTGACCGTCCACGTCCGGCGGCTGCGCGAGAAGGTCGAGGTCGACCCGTCGTCACCGCGGCGACTGTGCACCGTGTGGGGTGTCGGGTACCGCTGGGACCCGCAGGAGGTGCCGTCGTGCTGAACGCGGTCCTCCTCGCCGCCGGGACCGCGATCGTCGTGGGGCTCCTCGGAGCCCTGCTGGTCCGTTGGCAGGCGCAGACCTCGCTCGTCCGGGCCGCGGTCCTCACGCCCGTCGTCGTCATTGTCATCGTCACCGCCGGGATCGTCGCCACGGCCCAGGGGATGTTCATCAGCGAGCACGACCACCACGTCGTCCTCGCGGTCCTGGCCACCTGCCTGCCCATCGCCGGCCTGTTCGGATGGTTCCTCGCGAGCCGCGTCCAGGAGGTCGTGCGACGCTCGGTCACCGAGGCGTCCGAGCGCGAACGGGACCGCGAGGTCGAGGCCCGCCGCCGGGAGCTCGTCGCCTGGATGTCACACGACCTGCGCACGCCCCTTGCCGGAATCCGCGCGATGGCGGAGGCGCTGGGCGACGGCGTCGCCCCGGACGGGTCCGACTACCCCGCGCGCATCCGCGCCGAGACAGACCGGATGTCCGACATGGTCGGCGGGCTGCTCGCGCTGTCCCGGCTCCAGTCGGGGTCGCTGGTGCTCGACCGCGCCACGGTCGACCTCGCCGACCTCGTCTCCGACGCCGTGGCGTCGGCCCGACCGGTGGCTGAGCGGCTGGGCGTGAGTATCGAGGGCACATCGTCGGGCTCCGTGTTGGCGGACATCGACGCCTCCGAGCTCGGCCGGGCCCTGAGCAATCTCGTCACCAACGCCGTCAACCACACCCCGCAGCAGGGGGTGGTCCACGTGTGCCTCAGGGCGGTGGCCGAGGCGGCGGCCATCAGTGTCGACGACGAGTGCGGAGGCATCGACCCGCACCAGGCGTCCCGGGTGTTCGAGCCGGGCTGGCGCGCGACCGCTGGCCGGACGCCGGGTGCGGGTGTCGGCGCCGGCCTGGGGCTCGCCGTCGCGCGAGGCATTGCCCGCGCACACGGCGGGGACGTCGAGGTAACCCCGGCGAAGGGGCCAGGCTGCCGGTTCCTGCTCACCGTCCCGAGATCGACGACGTCGGTCCGCTGACCCGGGTGACCGCCCGTTCCGGGCGCCCCGATGGTGGAGGGGCGCCCGGAGGGGTGTCCTCAGCGGCTGGCGTTGTCGATCTCGCCGCAGGCCACCGGGAGGGTGGCCTCGAACAGGCTGCTCAGCGAGCTGGCGTCGGCGTCACCGGGCAGGTCGGCCCCGTGGATGACGATGTGGAGATTGCCGAGGTTCTTGGCGACGTCCTTGGGCACGACGACGCTGCGGTGGTAGTCGATCCGGCCGGCGGCGTCGGCGGTGAGGAAGCGCTCCAGGCTCAGGCCGCTGGCGGCGCTGGTGTCTCCGGTCACGGTGAGCGAGACGTCGATGGGTCCGTAGTCGGGCAGGCCCTCGCCCAGGGAGATGAGCCCGTCCTTGGTGCCTGCGAGGAAAGAGTCGGGGTCGATCGCGTCGCCGGTGTTGGCGTCGGCCTCGATGCCAGGGCACTCGTTGGCGGCCTGGACGTCGCCGTGGATGTGCATGGCGTGCGGCTCGCCGGGGGTGAGGCCCGACGCGGTGAGGCGGACGTCGAGCGTGCGTCCCGTGAGGCGGAGGCTGGCGTTGCCGGTGACGTCCGAGCCACCGTCGGCCACGTGGTCGTGGGGCACCGCGTGGAGCGCGGCGTCGAACGCGCCGGCGCTGACCGCGAAGGCGGCCCCGGCGGACAGGGCAATAGTGGCGGGCACTGCGAGCAGGACGGCGATTCTCTTGTGCATGGGCGTTCCTTCACCTGGCGGGTGCTGGTCGTGCTCCATTGCACGCACCCGACGTGAGGTTCGCGACGACGTGCGGGCGCAGATGCCGCGCTCTGGTCACGGCTCTCAGCGCTTCCACATGTCGTGACGGCGCCCCCGCGGAGATTGTTGAAGGTTCATCGTTCCGATGCTATGGCGGGCGTCCGGCCGTCATGATGGCCGGATGGAGCGCCACTCATCGAGTCACCGGGTGAGCGCGTGACCACCACCGGCGCGCTCTCGCCGCGTCCCTTGAACGGCACGGTCGTTGAGCTGTTGCAGCGGTGTGGGAGCGGGGACAGCAGCGCTCTCATGCGGCTGTACGACATCGTGAGCCCGCTCGTCTACCGACTCAGCCTGATGGTGCTCGGCGAGGAAAGCAAGGCGCAGGCCAGCACAGGCCGGACGTTTGCGATCGTGTGGGAGAGTGCGCCGAGGTACGACCTCGCCACGGACGGAACCGCGCTGCCGTGGCTGCTGTCGATCGCGCACCGGCAGGCCCGATCAGAACTGGGGTAGCCGGCCGCTCGAGCCCAAGCGGATCCTTCAGCGATCGACGTGCCTGTCGACGTTGGCGGCATCACGGTTGCCGTCTGCGAAGGCAGCTGGACCCGATGCGCAGCCCATATGACTCGTGTGGGGGAACGCCGGGAGCCAGGTTCACGGGGAGGGCGACGGACCGGCCATGCGCGACAAGGCAGCGGCCAGAGCTTGGTCGCGGGCTTGTGAGGTGTGCAGGTAGAGCGCGCTGACCTTGGGATCGGCATGGCCCATCCGTGCTTGGAGGGTCGCTTGGGTGGCACCGGCGTCGGCGGCGAGGGTGTTGGCGGTGTGGCGGAGGTCGTGCCACACCGTCCCGGCACGGCCGATCGAGGCGGTCGCGGTCTGGAACGCCTTGAGCGTGGTGTGCCGCGAGATCGGCTGCCCGTCGGTGCGGGTCCAGACGAAGCCCTTCGGGCTCGTCCCCGCTTTCGTCCCCAGGTACGTCCCCATCGCCTCGATCACGTGGTCGGGCATGTGGACGATGCGGATGCCGCGCTCGGACTTCGGCGGTCCGAGGACGAGTCGGGCGGGGTGGCCGATGTACTGCGCGGTCTGGCGGATGTGGAGGGCGCCGGTGGTGAGGTCGACGTCGTTGATGCGAAGTCCAGCGGCCTCGGCGATCCGCAGGCCGCACCACCCTGAGACGAGCGTCAGCGCCCGCCAGCGGTCGGGCATGGCGTCGACGAGCGCGGCGAGCTCGACGGGGGAAAGGGCGACCGACTCGCGGACCTTGGCGGCGCTGCCGCCTCCCTTGAGCCGGCACGGGTTGCGAAGGATCAGCTCGTCGTCCTCGGCCGTCTGCAGGATTGCCTTGAGGACGCTGTACGCCTTCGCGCCTGCGGAGTCGTTGCCACGCGTCGCGAACTGACCGCGCCAGTGGCGAACGACGGCGCTGTTGATCTCGTCGAGAGGAAGCGCTCCGAACGCCGGGAGGATGTGGACGTCGAGAGCGTTCCGGTATCCAGCGACCGTGGACGGCCGCAGTCCCTTCCCACGCGTCGTCACGCGCCCCTCTAGCCATCGCTCCGCGTACACCGCGAAGGTGTGCGCGCGGCGACGCCCAGCGGCACGACGGGCCTCGTCATCGCGCACCTTCGGCGGCGTCCATCGCTGCTGCGAGACGAGCGCGCGCTCGGTCATCAGCCACGCCTGTGCGTCGCCCTTGGTATCGAACGTCGTGGGCCCGGAGTGGTACTGCAGGTCGGGACCGTAGTACCGCGCTTGGAACCGTCCCGACGACATCCTCCGGATGCTTCCGAACCCGCTTCGTCCTGCCATGACACCCCTAGGCGCGGTGGGTGGCCCTCGTGGTCACCCTCGATTCCGGGCCATACATGTGCCATAAGAATGCCACTTTGTGCCATATTTTGGCCACTTCTGACCTTCAGGCGAAGGGGCCAAAAACGACGAAAACCCGCTGGTCAGAGCGGGTTTCGTGGGGTGCCCCCGGCAGGATTCGAACCTGCGACACCTTCTTTAGGAGAGAAGTGCTCTTCCCCTGAGCTACGAGGGCTGGGCCGCGCCGGGTGCCGGCAGGGCCACCACAGGCTATCGCCCGCACGGACCGCCGACTGACGGCGGTCCGCCGCGGGCGGCCCGACCGGAACCGGCACGGGAGCATCGTCCGAACGGTGGAGGGGGTCGGCCCTACGGTCCGAACCTCCCTCCTCGACTTTCGTGCGAAAACGGTCTCGCATACCGTCGTCGTCGTGCCCCGGCTAGAGTTGGTCCCTGCAGGGGGGAAAGGTGGATCCTTGTCCCGACACGACGTCGCCGACCGCGTCGACGAGAAGGCGCGGCTGCGCGCGATCGACGCGCTGCAGGTGCTCGACACCCCGCGCGAGGAGCGCTTCGACCGCCTCGTCCGCCTGGCCAAGGAGCTCTTCGGCGTCCCCGTGGCCGCGGTCAACCTCATCGACGAGGAGCGGCAGTGGTCCAAGGCCAGCATCGGCCTGGCGTCCGTCGAGACCCCCCGTCGCGACTCGGTCTGCAACCACACGATCCGCCAGGAGGGGCCCTTCCTCGTCCCCGACATCACCGTGGACGAGCGCTTCTCCGGTTCCGCCTCGCTCATGGCCACTGGCCTGAAGTTCTACGCGGGCGAGCCCCTCCACTCCGGTGACCAGCGCATCGGGGCCCTGTGCGTCATGGGGTACGAGGAGCGCGAGATGACCGCCGCCGAGCTGCGGCTCCTGCGCGCCCTCGCCGACTGGGTCGAGCAGGAGCTCGTCACCGAGAACGAGATGCACCGCGCCGCCCTCGTCCAGCGGGCGCTGCGCCCCAACTCCGTCGTCAGCGTCTCGGGCTTCGAGGTCGCGGGGCAGTGCGTCACCGCCCGCCACGTCGGCGGCGACTTCTACGACTGGTTCGTCGCGCGCGACCGGCTGCACATCTTCGCCGGCGACGTCATGGGCAAGGGCATCGGCGCGGCGCTCATCGCCTCGTCGGTGCGCGCGGTCCTGCGGGGCGCCGCCCGCTTCATCAGCATCGAGGAGGCCTTCACCCGCACGGCCTACGACCTCGACCAGGACCTCGGCGACACGAGCACCTTCGTCACGGCGTTCGGCGCCTGCATCGACCCCGAGACCGGCCGCGGCCACTACGTCGACGCCGGCCACGGCCTCGCCGTCGTCGTCGGGGCCGAGGGCATCCCGCGCCGCCTCTACTCGGGCGGCCTGCCGATCGGCGCCATGAGCGGCGACCGCTGGGAGGCCCGCGAGCTCATCCTCGACAAGGGCGACGCCCTCGTCATCGTCAGCGACGGCATCCTCGACTTCTTCGAGGACCCCAACGAGGCCCTCGTCGCCCTCGCCGAGCTGCGCGCCGAGAACCTCAGCGCCCAGCAGATGGTCGACCGGATCAGCGAGTTCGCCCAGCAGTCCGGTCCCACCGACGACGTCACGGTGGTCGTGGTGAAGCGGAGGAACGAGTGACCAAGCAGCTGGTCATCCGTGTCCTCGTCGTCCTCACCCTCGTCCTCGGCACCGCCTACGTCGGCTGGCGCTGGCTGTTCTCGGTGAACTGGACGAACTGGTGGATCGCGGTCCCCCTCGTCCTCGCCGAGACCTACGCCCTCGTCGACGCCTACCTCTTCGGCCTCACCGTGTGGCGCAGCAAGCGGCGCGGCGCCGCCCCCGAGCCCACGGGCGAGGAGACGGTCGACGTCTTCATCACGACGTACAACGAGCCGGTCGAGCTCGTCTCGACCACCGCGCGCGCCGCCCAGCTCATCAGCTTCCCGCACCGGACGTGGATCCTCGACGACGGCGACCGCGCCGAGATGCGCGCGGCCGCCGCCGACCTCGGCGTCGGCTACATCACCCGCACCGAGGACTGGCACGACCGCCCGCGCCACGCCAAGGCGGGCAACCTCAACAACGCCCTGTTCGCGACCCAGGGCGAGTACATGCTCATCCTCGACGCCGACCAGATCCCCGAGCCGCACATCCTCGACCGCACCCTGGGCTGGTTCCAGGACCCGACGGTCGCCCTCGTCCAGACGCCGCAGTTCTTCACCAACGTCACCGACTCCGACCCGCTCGGCTCGCAGGCCCCGCTGTTCTACGGCCCGATCCAGGAGGGCAAGGACGGCTGGAACGCCGCGTTCTTCTGCGGGTCCAACGCCATCCTGCGCCGCGAGGCGCTGATGCAGCTCGGCATCGTCGGCTACGTTCGCGAGGTCGAGTACGCCGTCGCCGACGCGCTGCGCACCTCCAGCCGGCTGCTCGCCCGCGCCGAGAAGCACGCCTCCGAGCACGGGTCCGTGGCGCTGGCCGCGGTCCGCGAGGTGCGCGCCGCCGCCGACAGCGCGCGCGCCGACCTCTCCGCCGGGCAGCTCGTCTCCGAGGTCACCTACGCCTTCCAGCAGCGCGTCGACGCCGCGGCCCGCTCCATCGTCGACGAGGACCTCGCCGCCATCCGCGCCGACCTCGAGGAGATCGGCGCCCTGCGCGACGTCCCCCAGTACGACACCGAGCTCGGCGCCCTCGTCGTCGACGACGCCGCGATGGCCCGCCTCGCCGCCCGCGACATGTCGCCGCTCGGGGCGCTGGAGTCGGTGCGCCAGCTCGTCCAGGCCGTCGACGTCGACCGCTCCGACGAAGCCCAGCCGATGATGCCGATGGCGACCCTGTCGGTCACCGAGGACATGGCCACGTGCATGCGCCTGCACGCGCTGGGCTGGACGTCGGTCTACCACCACGAGGTCCTCGCGAGCGGCCTGGCCCCCGACGACCTCGGCACGATGCTCCAGCAGCGCCTGCGCTGGGCCCAGGGCACCCTCCAGGTCATGCTCAAGGAGAACCCGCTGGTGCAGAAGGGCCTGTCGGTCCCGCAGCGGCTCATGTACTTCTCGACGATGTGGAGCTACCTGTCCGGCTTCGCCGCGGTCGTCTTCCTCACGGCCCCGTTCGTCTACCTCGTCTTCGGCGTCCTGCCGGTCAACGCCTACGGGCTGACGTTCCTGTCGTTCTTCGTCCCGTACATGGCGATGAACCAGCTGCTCTTCTACGTCGTCGGCCGAGGGAGGAAGACCTGGCGCGGCCACCAGTACAGCCTCGCCCTGTTCCCCCTGTGGATCCGGGCGTGCCTGACGGCCGCCGCGAACGTGTGGTTCAAGCGGCCCCTCGGCTTCGTCGTCACGCCGAAGACGAAGACCGAGCGCACCGGCTTCCCCTACCGTCTCGTCGCCCCGCAGCTCGTCACGGCGGTGCTCCTGGTGTTCGCGGTCGTCGTGGGCATCATCCGCCTGTGGACGGGCAACTCCGACAGCGTCATCGGCACCGGTGTCAACACCGGCTGGATCGCCTACGACCTCATCGTGCTCAGCGTCATCTGGCAGGCGGCCCGCTACCGCGGTCCCGACGCCGACAACCCCCCGAAGGAGATCACCTCGTGATGCAGGTCCACACCTCGAACCTCCCGGATGCCACCGTGCTCCGCTGCGACGGTCGGCTGACGATGGTGGCCGCGCCCGCCCTCAAGAGCGCCATCGACGAGGTCGTGGAGTCCGGTCAGGCCCGGGTCGTCATCGACCTGAGCGAGACCAGCTTCGTCGACTCCTCCGGGCTCGGTGCCCTCGTCGCCGGCCTCAAGCGCACCCGTCAGGCGGGGGGCGACCTGCGGATCGCCGAACCGCAGGAGCAGGTGCGCATGGTCCTCGCCCTCACCAACCTCGACCGGATCCTCCAACCGTTCGACCGTCTCGAGGACGCCCTCCATGGCTGGTGAGTACCGGGTCGACACCCTCGCGGTGCCGGAGACGATCAACCTCCTGCACGACCTCCTCGCGCGGGTCCGTGCCGACCACCCCGACGTCCGCGGCACCGACCTCATGCTCTTCGAGACCGCGGTCATCGAGATCGCCAACAACGTCGTCGAGCACGGCATGCCCCCGGGGACGATCAAGTACTCCTTCACCCTCACCGTCGAGCCCGACCGGCTCCGGGGGCAGCTCTCCGACGGCGGCCCGCCGCTGCCCGAGCTGCGCTTCGCGATGCCCGCCGTCGACAGCGAGGAGGGCCGCGGGCTCGCCCTCGCGAAGATGGCCCTCGACGAGCTCGAGTACGCCCGCGTCGACGACCACAACGAGTGGAGGATGACGCGGGTCCGCCGCTGAGCGCCCCACCACCCGTGGGAGGCTTCCCGGCGTGACCTCGACGACGACGCGCGACCCCGTGCAGCGGCACGTCGTGCGCGTCCTCGTCACCTCGCAGATGCTCGGCGGCGTCGGGCTCTCCGCCGGTGTCGCGGTCGGGGCGCTCATCGCCGAGGAGGTCTCGGGCTCGGCCCGCTGGGCCGGTCTCGGCGGGACCTTCCAGATCCTCGGCTCGGCGCTCGTCGCCATCCCCGTCGTGCGCCTCATGGCCGCCCGCGGCCGACGACCGGGGCTGGCGCTCGGCTACCTCGTCGCGGCCGTCGGGGCGGTCGGCATCATCGCCGCGGCGGCGATCGGCAGCTTCGCCCTCCTCCTCGTCGCCAGCCTGCTCTTCGGGGGAGCGACGACGGCCAACGGCCAGGCGCGGTACGCCGCGACCGACCTCGCCGACCCCGACCACCGGGCCCGCGACCTCGGGGTCGTCGTGTGGGCGACGACCGTCGGCAGCGTCCTCGGCCCCAACCTCGTGACGCCGGGGGAACCCGTGGCGCGCGCCCTGGGGCTGCCGACGCTCGCGGGTCCCTACGTCTTCTCCGTCGTCGGGCTGCTCCTCGCGCTCGGGCTGCTGATGTGGCGGCTGCGGCCCGACCCGCTCCTCGAGGCGCGGCGCCGGCACGTCGCCGGGGGAGGCGCTGCCCTCGCGGCCCAGGGCTCGATGGTCCGCGGGCTGCGCGTCGTCTCCCGCATCCCCGACGCCCGGCTGGGGCTGGTGACCCTCGTCCTCGGCCACGTGACGATGGTCAGCGTCATGGTGATGACGCCGCTGCACATGGCCCACGGCCACGCGGAGCTCGACGTCATCGGCTTCGTCATCAGCATGCACGTCCTCGGGATGTTCGCCTTCTCCCCGCTGACGGGCATGGCGGTCGACCGGTTCGGGGGCCGGGCCGTCGCCCTCGTCGGGTCGCTCGTCCTGTCGAGCGCGACGGTGCTGGCGTCCGTCTCGCCCGAGGGGCACTCCTCGACCCTGCTCGCGGGGCTCTTCCTCCTCGGGCTGGGGTGGTCGTGCACCCTCGTCGCCGGCTCGGCCCTGCTCACCACGGCCGTCCCGGCGGAGGAGCGGCCCGCTGCCCAGGGCGCCTCCGACCTCGTCATGGCCCTCGTCGCCGGCGCGGGCGGGGCCCTCGCGGGCGTCGTCGTCGAGGTCTCCGGCTACCGCGCCCTCGCCCTCGGAGCCCTGGCGGTCGCCGTCACCGTGGGGCTGGCCGCCGCCCTCGCCCGGCCGCGGACCCGCGCCGCTGCCTGACGGGCGCCGGGCCGCCACGTTGTTAGCCTGCTGAGGTGAGCGAGACGGCGCGGACGCGCGACGAGGGACCCCCCGGCGGGGACCCCTCGGGGCCCGCCGCCGGCGAGGTCCGCGAGTCCACCCCGGTTCCGGAGGCCGAGGTCGACCCCCGCGCCGACCGGGTGGCCGCGGCGCGTGCCGCGTGGACCCGGCACCTCGTCGACCTCGGGGGCCGCAACACCCTCCTCTGGTACCGCGACCTGACCTCCGGGACCCTCGACCTCACCACCGCGCACCCCGGCGGCGTGGCCATGCTGATGACCGGACGCCCGACGCGGCTGTCCGACCTGTTCCGCGAGCCGGGTGCGCTCGACGAGGCCCGCCGCCGCGCGCGGGCGATCGCGGCGAAGAGCCGAGAGCTCAAGGAGGAGCGCGGCATCCTCACCTGCTTCCTCGCCATCGGGATGGCGACGTGGAGCGTCACGCTGCCCGACGGGCGCAAGGTCCCGCGACCGCCGGCGGCCCCTGTCCTGCTGCGCTCGTGCGCCCTGCGCTCCACGGGGGCCGCGCACGGGGACTACGTCCTCGACCTCGGTCCCGAGGTCGAGCTCAACCCCGTTCTCGCCCACTACCTCTCGTCCGAGCAGGGCATCACCGTCGACGACGACGCCATCGAGGCACTGGCCTCGGTCGACGGCACGGTCGACCCGTACCCGGCGTACGCGGCGCTGGCGCAGGCGTGCTCGGCCGTCCCGGACTTCGCCGTCCAGCCGAGGGTCGTCCTCGGCACGTTCTCGTACGCGAAGCTGCCGATGGTCGCCGACCTGGCGGCTCAGGCCGACTCGCTCGCCGACCACGACGTCGTCGCGGCCCTCGCCGGCGATCCCGACGCGCTGCGCGCCATCCGCTCCGAGCTCGACCCCGCCCGGCTCGACCTCGACGACCCGGCCCGCGACGTCCTCGTCCTCGACGCCGACAGCAGCCAGCAGGAGGCGATCGAGGCGGTCCGGTCCGGCTCGCACCTCGTCGTCCACGGGCCGCCCGGCACCGGCAAGTCGCAGACGATCTCGAACATCATCGCCTCGCTGGCCGCCGACGGCCGGCGGGTGCTCTTCGTCGCCGAGAAGCGCGCGGCCATCGACGCCGTCGTCGGGAGGCTCGAACGGGTCGGGCTCGCCGACCTGGTCCTCGACCTCCACGCCGGCGCCCAGGGCCGGCGCCGGGTGGCCCGCGAGCTCGCCGACGGGCTCGACCGGCTCACCGGGGCCGCGCCCTCGCGACCGGGTGCACCGCCTCGGCGCGACCCGGCGACGGCCGCCCGGGTCACGGGGGCCGCCGACACCCGTCGGGCGGCGGCGGCGCGGCTCGGCGACCACGTCAGGGCGCTCCACGAGAGCCGCGACCCGTGGGGGGTCTCCCTCCACCAGGTGCAGGAGGCCGTCTCGGCGTTCGCCGCGCTGCCGACGCCGCCACGCTCGCGCGTCCGGCTGCGGGGCGAGGCCCTCGTCGGCCTCGACCGCGAGGGCGTGGGGCGCGCCGCGGCCACGGCCACCAGCCTGGCCTCGCTGTCCGACTGGGACGGGCCCGGTCGTGACGACCCGTGGTTCGGGGCCGACCTGCGCGACGCCGACGCCGCGGCCGAGGCGCGCGAGCGCGCCGAGCGGCTGGCGTCGGACGGGCCCGGTGGCGTCGAGGGCACGGCGGCGACGCTCGCCGACGTCTTCCGCGGCATCCGTCTCCCCGAGGCCCCGACGACGCGCGGCTGGTCGCGCGTCCTCGACACCGTCGGCGACGTGCGCGAGACCCTCGAGACCTTCCGCCCCGACGTCTTCGACATCCCCCTCGACGACCTCGTCGCCGCGACCGGCACGTCGGCCCACCGCCGAGAGGTCGGGGCGGACCTCGGTTTCCTCGAGCGGTGGCGACTGCGGCGACAGGCCCGGGCCCTCCTGCGTCCCGGTCGCCCGCCCGCCGACCTCCACGTCGCCCTCGCCGCGGCGAGCGAGCAGCGGGTGGCGTGGCGGCACCTCGCGGGCTCCGGAGGGCGTCCCGAGATCCCCGTCGACCTCGACCGTGCCCAGGCGGCGCACGCCGGCCTGGTCGCCGACGTCGAGTGGCTCGACGACCGGCTGGCCCGGCCCGAGGGTGCCGACGGGCCGGGCCTGCTCGACCTCGACCTCGCGGCCCTGCGTGAGCGGGTGGCCGCGCTGGCGGCGGCCGCCGGACGGGTCGGGGTGGCCCCCGCCGTCCGCGAGGCCCTGGACGGCCTCGAGTCCGCGGGCCTGCGCCCGCTCGTCGACGACCTGAGGTCGCGGGGGGTGCCGGCCGAGGAGGTGCGTCCCGAGGTCGAGTGGGTGTGGTGGTGCTCGCTCGCCGACGAGGTCGCCACCCGCGACCCCCGCGTCGCCGCCCACGACGGCCGGGCGCTCAGCCGCACCGTCGCCGACTTCGCCGAGGCCGACCGGGCGGTGGTGTCGGAGAACGCGACCCGCGTCCTCGCGGCGGTGGCCGACCACGTCGCCGACGTCCTCGCCGAGCACCCCGAGCAGGAGTCCCTCCTGCGGGCGGAGGCCGCACGCGCGCGCCGGCTGGCGCCCCTGCGCGACCTCGTGGGCCGGGCGCCCGAGCTCGTGACGGCGGTGCGCCCGTGCTGGGTCATGAGCCCCCTCGTCGTCGCGTCGGTGCTGCCGCCCGGCCAGTGGTTCGACGTCGTCGTCTTCGACGAGGCGTCGCAGATCCCTCCCGCCGAGGCCGTCTCGGCGGTGTCCCGGGCGCGGCAGGTCGTCGTCGCCGGTGACTCCCGCCAGCTGCCGCCGACCTCGTTCTTCACGACGGTCACCGACGGCGACGGTGCGGTCGCGGCCGACGAGGCGATCACCGAGGGGGTCGAGTCGATCCTCGACGTCCTCGCGGCGGCCCTGCCGGCCCGCCGGCTCCGCTGGCACTACCGGTCCCTCGACGAACGGCTCATCGCCTTCGCGAACGCCGAGGTCTACGACGGCTCGCTCGTCACCTTCCCGGGCACGGGCACCGACCCCGTCGTCCGCCACGTCCTCGTCGAGGGCCACGGGGTCGTCGCCGAGGGCGAGGCGGCCGTCGAGTCCACGACGGCCGAGGTCGACCGGGTCGTCGAGCTCGTCATCGAGCACGCCCGCACCCGCCCGCAGCGCTCCCTCGGCGTCATCGCCCTGGGCATCACCCACGCCCAGCGGGTCGACGACGCGCTGCGGCGGGCGCTCGCCGGCCTCGAGGACGACCCCGCGCTCACCGCGTTCTTCGACGAGGACCGGCCAGAGGCCTTCTTCGTCAAGAACCTCGAGCGGGTGCAGGGCGACGAGCGCGACGACGTGCTCCTCACCATCGGCTACGGCAAGACCCCCCACGGCCGGGTGCTGCACCGCTTCGGGCCGCTGAACACCGAGGGAGGGGAGCGGCGCCTCAACGTCGCGGTCACCCGGGCCCGTCGCTCGATGACCGTCGTGTCCTCCATCGCCGCCGGGGACCTCGACCCCGAGCGGCTGCGGGCGCGCGGGGCGGTCATGCTGCGCGACTTCCTCGCCTACGCCGCGGGCGAGGGGCTCCCCGGCTCGACCGCCTCGGGCGACGGACGACCCGCGAGTGCGGCTCCCGAGGCCGACGCCGCGACCACCGACCGTTCCCGGTCGGTCGTCCTCGCCGACCTGGCCCGGCGGCTGCGCGCCGAGGGGCTCGTGGTCCACGAGGGGCTCGGCTCGTCGGCCGACCCCGTCGACCTCGCCGTCGAGGACCCGGCCCGGCCGGGCCACCTCGTGCTCGCCGTGGAGTCCGACGGGCCGGAGTACGCCGCGATGCGCACGGCGCGCGACCGTGACCGGCTGCGGGCCGAGCAGCTCGAGCGCCTGGGCTGGCGGCACGTGCGGGTCTGGTCGACCGACGTCTTTCGTGACCCTGCGAGGGACGTCTCGAGGATCCTCGAGGTCCTCGGCGTGCGCGAGGCACCCGGTGACTGAGGAGCCCGAGGGCACCGCGGGCGCCGACGGCGAGCGGCCGTCGGCGGACTGCGACCCCGCCACCGAGCCGTCGGTGGGTGGGGCCCCCGAGCCAGCCGGGTTGCGCGACCCGGTCGACACCTCGTTCGAGGCGCCCGGCGAGCCCGAGCGCGAGAAGCGCGAGGTCGGCGGTGCGCGTCGCCGGACCCGGCGCCGTGCGGCGCGCTCCGGGACCAACCCCACCGCCGAGGACCTGCCCGACGTGGTGCCGCCGCGTGAGCCCCCGCCGCCCGGCGAGGCAGCCCACGACCGCTGGCTGCGCGAGCAGCGTCCGCCGCACTGGGAGTGACCCGACGACGAGGGCCCGCACCGGAGACCGGTACGGGCCCTCGTGGGGTGCGGTGGCTCAGGCGCGCGGGGCCCGCAGGGCGTCGCGGATCTCGGTGAGCAGCTCGGTGTTCGGGTCGACCGTGTCGGCCTCGGGCTCGGCCGGGAAGAAGCGGGCCTTGGCCGCCTCGTAGGGCTTGACGATGAAGAAGTAGACGATCGCGGCCGTGATGAGGAAGGCGACGAGCGCGGACAGGAACGGCCCGACGGTGACGAAGCCGCCCGGCTTCCAGTCGTCGAAGCTCGGTGCCCCGCCGGCCTTGGCGATGGCCTCGATGACGACGTCGGTGAAGCCCTTGACGACGGTGGCGAACGCCGCGCCGATGATGAATGCGACAGCGAGCTCGACGAGGTTGCCTCGCAGGACGAAATCTTTGAAGCCCTTCATGGGCGTGCTCCTTCGGTTCGGTGGATCTGACGGCCACGGTGCGAGACGGAACCGTCCCCGCTGGTCAGCCTAGGGCCTGCCGTCGCACCGCGCCCTGCGCCGTGCCGTCACGAGCCCACCGCGACGATCCCCACGGTGACCGGGCCCTCGAGGCCCCCGTGGCCACCGACGACGGCGTCGGCCTCCTCGGCGGTCAGCGCCAGCACGACGCCACGGACGGGAACGGTGGCGGCGCTGACCTCGGCCGATGCCGGGGGATCGGTGGCGAGGACGAGCGCACCGGACGCCAGCGCGCGTCCTCCGGCCGCCGGGTACACCCGCGCCAGGGCCCCCGGACGAAGGAGGTCGACCGACGCCGGGTCGGCGGCGACGACGTGGACCGCGACACGCCGGGCGGGCAGCCCGTCGGCGGGTCCGCGAGGGACGAGGCGGGTGCGGGTGAGGGCCTCACCCGGCGCGAGGCCGGCGACGAGGCGACGACCGACGGCGTCACCGGGATCGACGACGGCGCCGGGTGGGGCGCCCCGGGCGGGCGCACGCGCCCGGACGAGGTCGTGGACGGCGAGGACCCGGCCCGCGGGCAGCTCGCGGGCGGCGAGGAGGACGGGCACCTCGGCCGGCGGGGGCGGCCGCAGCTCGTGGAGCACGAGGAGGACGCTCGCCGCCGCGAGGGCCGTGGCGATGCCGCGCCGCACGACCGTGCGCCACCACCGGGCACGCCGCCCCCGGCCCAGGAGGGCGGGAAGGGGGCGTGGACGTGCGGCCATGCCGCGACGCTAGGCGCCACGGCGCCGATGACGCGGGGTCAGGCCGAGCGTGTGGACGACGCCGCGGCGGGCGCGGGGCCTGTGGACGACCCCGAGGACCCGGTCGACCCGGACGACCCGTTCGAGCCGGACGACCCACTCGAGCCCGACGACGTCGACGAGCCCTCACCGGACGACGAGGACCCCGACGAGCCCGTGGACGACCCGCCGTCGGAGGAGCCCGACCCCGAGCCCGACGACCCCGACGAGCCGCTGGGCACCGCGGCCCCGGAGCGGCTGTCGGTGCGGTAGAAGCCGCCGCCCTTGAAGACGATGCCGACGGCGTTGAAGAGCTTGCGCAGGCGACCCTCGCACTCGGGGCACACGGTGAGGGAGTCGTCGCTGAACGACTGGACGACCTCGAAACGGTGGTCGCACTCGGTGCACGCGTAGGCGTACGTCGGCACGGCTGTCCTCCTGGGAGCTGCTGCGGGAGTGCCTCCGCGGGGCCCGACCGGGAAGTCGTGGGGCCGTGGTTCGCGGCGGCGTCGTGACAAGGATAAGCGAGGACGGGCCCGGACCCTTCCCGGGACCGGCGGGCGGGACGTCCCGGCCGGGTCCGCGGGCGGCCTCAGCCGGGTCCCGGGCCCGAGCCCCAGCCGGCGAGCCGGCCTCCCCGGCTGACCTCGCGCAGCCGCCGCTCCACCGTGGCGCGCAGGGAGCTCGGGGCGACGACGAGGAGCTGGTCGCCGGTGCGCAGGACGTCTCCCTCGCGGGGGACGAACGACCTGCCGTCGCGCACGACGAGCGAGATGTTGGCGCCGCCGGGCAGGCGCAGCTCGAAGACGCGCACGCCGGCGATCCGCGAACCGGGCCCGATGTCGACCTCGAGGAGCTCGGCGCCCAGCTCCTCGAGGGGTGTCGCCTCGACGGCCAGGGACACCTGGCGGTGGACCGAGACGAGCCCCAGGCGCCGGGCGACCCACGGGAGGGTCGGGGCCTGGATGAAGGTGAAGACGACGACGAGGACGAAGACGAGGTCGAAGATCCAGGTGACCCCCTGCGCACCCATCGTCACCGGCACGGTCGCGAGGACGACGGGGACCGCACCGCGCAGCCCGGCCCACGACAGGAAGGCCTGCACGCGCCACGACATCCGGAACGGGGCGCACGAGGCGATGACCGACAGCGGGCGCCCGAGGACGAGCAGGGCGGTCCCGATGACGAGCGCCGGCACGACCACCGAGGGGAAGTTCGACGGGGAGGCGAGCAGCCCGAGCAGGACGAACAGGCCGATCTGGGCGATCCAGCCCATCGCCGTCGCGAAGCCGACGACGGCGGGACGGTGGGGCAGGCGCAGGTTCCCGAGGAGGAGCGCGGCGAGGTAGCAGGCGATGAAGCCCGACAGGTGGAGGGCGTCGGCGGCGGCGTAGGCGAGCACGGCGACGGCGATGACCCCGATGGCGAACAGGGCGGACGACGCCGAGGCCACGGCGCGCAGCACCCGCGCCCCGAGCCACCCGACCGCGAGTCCGACGGCCGTGCCGCCGACGAGCTCGATGACGGAGAGCCCGACGACCCACCACCACGGGTGGCCCTCGGCCTGCGGCGCCAGCGCCGCGGCGAGGGCGGTGACGAGGAGGACGACGGGAGCGTCGTTGAAGCCCGACTCCGCCTCGAGCATCCCGGAGATGTTGCGCGGCAGGGGGACCCGGCGCAGCACGGAGAAGACGGCGGCGGCGTCGGTGGAGGCGAGCACGGCGGCGACGAGGAAGGCGATCTCCCACGACCAGTGGAGGACGAGCCGGGCGGTGACGCCGACGACGAGGACCGACACGCCGACGCCCACGGTGGCGAGGAGGGCGGCCGGGGCGACGGACGGCTTGATGCTCGACCAGCGGGTCGTGAGGCCGCCCTCGACGAGGATGACGACGAGCGCGGTGTAGCCGAGGACCTGGGTCAGCTGCTCGGAGTCGTAGCGGATGCCGAAACCCGACTCCCCGAGGACGAGGCCGATCCCCAGGTAGATGAGCAGCGTGGGCAGGCCGGAGCGGACCGACAGGCGCACCGCGGCGACGGCGAGGACGAGCACGAGGCTGCCGAGGAGGAGGACGGGGGTGAGGTCGTCGACCGAGAACCCCGTGGCGGCACCCCCGTCCGCCCACGGCAGCATCACGGTCTGTCGCACGGCCCGTCCTCGTGTCGTCGTTCGTCGGTGACCTAGTCTCGCAGGGTGAGTCGAGTCGCCGTCGTCCGTCGGGTCCTTTTGGGACTGCTCGCGCTGCTCGTCGTCGGCGCGCTCGTCGCGGGGTTCGTCGTCGTCTCGGCCGTGCGCGAGCCGTTGCCGCGGACCTCGGGGGAGGCGACGCTGCCCGGACTGGCCGGTGACGTCACGGTGATGCGCGACCAGAGCGGCATCCCGCACCTGTACGGCGACAGCCTCACCGACCTCGCGCGCGCCCAGGGCTACGTCCACGCGCAGGAGCGCTTCTTCGAGATGGACTTCCGGCGCCACGTCACCGCCGGGCGCCTCGCCGAGCTCGTCGGGGCGGCGGGGCTCGACGCCGACAAGGTCATCCGCACCATGGGGTGGCGCCGCGTCGCCGAGGCCGAGCTCCCCAAGCTCGACCCGCAGACCCGCCAGGTCCTGCAGGCCTACGCCGACGGCGTCAACACCTACCTGCGCGGCCGGGCCCCCGACGAGATGGCCGTCGAGTACGCCGTCCTCGGGCTCCAGCTCCCCGACGCCGAGGTCGAGGAGTGGACGCCGCTCGACAGCCTGGCCTGGCTCAAGGCGATGGCCTGGGACCTGCGCGGCAACTACGCCGACGAGCTCGCCCGGGCGCGGCTGTCGGGGCGCCTGTCACCGGCGCAGATCACCCAGCTCTACCCGCCCTACGACGCCGAGGCCCACCCGCCGATCCTCTCGCCCGACGAGTGGTCGCCGCCGAGCGACGCCGGCGTCACCCGTTCCGCCGTGCCGTCGGCGCTCACCACGGCGGGCACCCACGCCGGTGCGGCCTCGACGGCTCCCGCGGACGAGCGGGTCACCTCGCCCGGCGCGACCTCGGCGTACGCGTCGGTCCAGGCGGCGCTCGACGCCGTGCCTCAGCTGCTCGGCCGTGGAGAGGGCCTCGGCTCGAACTCCTGGGTCGTCTCCGGTGAGCGGACGACGACGGGCAAGCCGCTCCTGGCCAACGACCCGCACCTCGGCGTCGGGCAGCCGGGGATCTGGATCCAGAACAGCCTGCACTGCCGCACGGTCTCCTCGTCCTGCCCCCTCGACGTGAGCGGCTTCTCCTTCGCGGGCGTGCCGGGCGTCATCATCGGGCACAACGGCCGGATCGCCTGGGGCTTCACCAACCTCGGGCCCGACGTCACCGACTTCTACCTCGAGCGGATCGTGGGCGACACCTACCTGCGCGACGGCCAGTGGGAGGCCGTCACGACCCGCGAGGAGACGATCCGCATCCGCGGCGGCGCCGACCAGCGGATCCTCGTGCGCTCCACGACCCACGGCCCCGTGATGTCCGACGTCCTCGAGGCGGCCGGCGACGCGGGCACGCGCGCCCCCACCCAGCAGGAGGGCGACGAGAACGAGAGCTACGCCGTCGCCCTGGCGTGGACGGCGCTCGAGCCGAGCCGGACCGCCGACGCCATCCTCGACCTCAACCTCGCGACGGACTTCGACGAGTTCCGCGAGGCCGCCCGCCTCTTCGCGGTTCCCGCCCAGAACCTGGTCTACGCCGACCGCGAGGGGCACATCGGCTACCAGGCCCCCGGCCTGGTGCCGATCCGGCGCTCCTCGATCCCGCGGGCGCCGGCGGGCTACTGGCCCTCGCCCGGGTGGGACTCCCGGTACGACTGGGAGGGGTTCGTCGAGTTCGGCGACCTCCCGTGGTCGTTCGACCCCGCCGACGGCGTCGTCGTCACGGCCAACCAGCCGGTCACCGCCGGACCCCGCCCCTTCCTCACCACCGACTGGGACCACGGCTGGCGGGCCTCGCGCATCGCCGAGCGCCTCGCCGACCTCGACAAGGTCGGTCCGGCCGACATGGCGGCCATCCAGCTCGACTCCCAGGACGCGTTCGCCGAGATCCTCGTCCCCGCCCTGCTCGACGTGTCCCTGACGAGCACCGAGAACGAGCCCGACGCCGAGGGGCTCCTCGAGTTCACCCGCGAGGCGCGCGAGCTGCTCCGCGGCTGGGACGGGTCGACGCCCTCGGGCGACGCCGAGGCCGGCGCCGCGGCCGCGTACTACAACGCGGTGTGGCGCAACCTCATCGAGCTGCTCTTCGACGACGAGCTCCCCAGTGGCCTCAAGGCCGAGGGTGGTGGCCGCTACCGCACGGCGGTCAAGGCGCTCCTCGAGGACGACAAGAGCGCCTGGTGGGACAACAAGCTGACCCCGAACATCACCGAGGGCAAGAACGAGATCCTGCGCCAGGCCCTCGTCGCCGCGCGCCTCGAGCTGACGACCGAGCTCGGGAAGGACCCGTCGAAGTGGCAGTGGGGCAAGCTGCACCGGGTCACCCTCGAGCACCGGGTCCTCGGCGGCGAGACCGTTCCCGGTCCCGTCCGGTGGCTCGTCAACGACGGGCCCTACGACCTGCCCGGCGGCTCGGCCGTCGTCAACGCCAACGCGTGGGACACCAGCCAGGGCTACTCGGTCACCGCGGCGCCCTCGATGCGGATGGTGGTCGACCTCGCGAACCTCGACGGCTCGTCGTGGGTCAACCAGACCGGGACGAGCGGCCACCCCGCGTCCGACCACTACTCCGACCAGGTCGGGGACTGGGTCGCCGGCATCCAGCGCCCGTGGCCGTTCACTGAGGCCGCGGTCCGCGACACCGACCCCGACGTCCTGACGCTCAGGCCCGAGACGGCCCCCGCCACGGGCTGAGCCCGAGGTCGACGAGGCCGTCGGCGGTGACGACCGCGTCGACGGGCTGGTCGTGCGCGGCGCGGGGGAGCGGCTTCTCGGCCCCGTCGAGCAGCTCCCCGGGATGCAGGAGGACGACGACCGGCGTCCCCGGACGTCGCCGGGGGAGGGCGCGGTCGTAGCACCCCCCGCCCTGGCCCATCCGGGTCCCGGTGCGGTCGACCGCGAGCCCCGGGGCGAGGACGAGGTCGGCGCGGTCGACCGCCGAGCGACCCAGGGGGGCCTGCCCCGCGTCGTCGGCGTCGTGCCAGTCGAGGTCGAGGTCCGGGAGCGTGATCGGCAGGAGCACCGTCACCCCGCGCGCGGCCAGCGCCGCGTTGAGCCCACGGGTCGGGGGTTCCCCGGGGATCGAGGCGTACGACGTGACGACGGCCCCTGGCCCCAGGGCGAGCTCGTCGAGGAGGGCGAGGACGTGACCCGTCAGGGCCGTGTCGTCGGCGCCGACGTCGCGCACCGCGGCGATCTCGCGCCGCAGCGCCCGCCGGTCGGACCGACGGGCGGACTTCACCGGATCACGCGCCACCCCTGCATCGTAGGGTGGGCGCCATGACCACCGACGGGCTGCGGGCCGCGACGGAGAAGATGCGGGACGCCGGGGTCCCCGAGCTCGCCGTCAGGGTGTTCGCGGCGTACCACGAGCAGCTCCAGGAGCACGTCGCCGGGACGATCCCCGAGGACTCCATCGACCCGCTCACCGAGGTGCCGCACCTCGACGACGTCCGCCCCGACGACGCGGCGGTGGCGAAGGCGCTGGGCCGTACCGTCGTCGTCAAGCTCAACGGGGGACTCGGGACGAGCATGGGCATCCGCGGCCCGAAGTCGGCCCTCGTCGTCCGCGACGGGCTCACCTTCCTCGACGTCATCGCCCGCCAGGTGCTCGCGCTGCGCGAGCGGCACGGGACGTCGACGCCGCTGCTGCTCATGAACTCGTTCCGCACCCGCGACGAGTCCCTCGCCCTCCTCGCCGGGTACGCCGACCTCGCCGTCGACGGGCTCCCGCTCGACTTCGTCCAGAACCGCGAGCCCAAGCTGCGCACCGACGACCTGTCGCCGGTGGAGTGGCCCGACGACCCCGAGCTCGAGTGGTGCCCGCCGGGCCACGGTGACGTCTACGTGGCGCTGCAGACCACCGGTCTGCTGGACACGTTGCGGGAGAGGGGTTTCCGCTACGCCTTCCTCTCCAACGCCGACAACCTCGGTGCCACGTGCGACGGCGCGGTGCCCGCGTGGATGGCCGCCGAGGGGATCCCGTACGTCACCGAGGTGTGCGAGCGCACGGTCAACGACCGCAAGGGCGGGCACCTGGCGCACCGCCGGTCCGACGGCCGGCTCGTGCTGCGCGACAGCGCGATGGTCGCCGAGGGCGAGGACCACTTCTTCCAGGACACCGACCGCCACCCGTGGTTCCACGCGAACAACCTCTGGGTCGACCTCGACGCGCTCGCCGCCCGGCTCGAGGAGCGCGACGGCGTGCTGGGGCTGCCGATCATCGTCAACCGCAAGACGGTCGACCCCACGCGCCCGGACTCCACGCCCGTCATCCAGGTGGAGTCCGCCATGGGGGCCGCCGTCGAGGTGTTCGAGGGGTCGCGAGCCCTCGCCGTCGACCGCACCCGCTTCCGGCCCGTGAAGACGACCAACGAGCTGCTGCTCCTGCGCTCGGACCTCTACCGGCTCACCGACGAGTCGCACGTCGAGTCGACGATCGAGCACCCCGAGCCGTTCGTCGACCTCGGGGGCGCGTACAGGCTCGTCGAGGGCTTCGAGGCCCGCTTCCCCCGCGGGGTGCCCTCGATCCGCGACTGCACGAGCCTTCGGGTCGAGGCCGACGCCACCTTCGGCGCCGACGTCGTGTGCCTCGGCGACGTCCGGGTCACCGGCGGCGAGCGGACCATCCCCGACGGCGCCCGCCTCGAGGGCGAGGTGTGATGCGGACGCTCGACGAGCACCGCGCGGCCGTCCTCGCCCTCGTCGCACCCCTCCCGGCCACGGCGGTCCCGGTGGGCGACGCCCTCGGCCTCGTCCTCGCCGAGCCGGTCACCGCCGCCGTCGACCTCCCCGGCTTCGACAACTCCGCCATGGACGGCTACGCCGTGCGCGCCGCCGACCTCACCGGCGCGAGCAGGCAGACCCCGGTGGTCCTTCCCGTCCAGGGCGACGTCGCCGCCGGCGACACCACCCGCCACGTCCTCGAGCCCGGGTGGGCGCTGCGGATCATGACCGGCGCCCCGGTGCCGGAGGGGGCCGACGCCGTCGTGCCTGTCGAGCTGACCGACGGCGGCGCCGAGAAGGCCGCGATCCACCTCGCGCCCGAGCCCGGGCGATCGCTGCGCCGGAGGGGCGAGGACGTGCGCACCGGCGACGTCGTCCTCCCCGCCGGCACCCGGCTCGGCCCGGGGCACATCGCGCTCGCCGCGGCGGTCAACGTCGGCGAGGTCGTCGTCCACCGGCGGCCCCGCGTCCTCGTCGCCTCCACCGGTGACGAGCTCGTCGCCGCCGGGTCGGCCCTCGAGCACGGGCAGATCGTCGACTCCAACCGCCTCATGCTCGCCGCGCTCGTCGAGGCCGCCGGTGCCGTGGTGGCCGCGTCGGTCCACGTCGCCGACGACGCCCCGGCCGTGCGGGCGCTGCTCGCCGACCTGCCGGGCGCCCCCGACCTCGTCGTCACGAGCGGGGGGGTCTCGATGGGCGTCTACGACACGGTCAAGGAGGTCCTCCTCGAGGACGGCGGGGTCGAGTTCGTCAAGGTCGCGATGCGGCCCGGGATGCCGCAGGGCTGCGGGGTCGTGGGCCCGTCGCGGACCCCGGCCGTCACCCTGCCCGGCAACCCGGTCAGCTCGTTCGCCTCCTTCCACGTCTTCGTCCTGCCCGCCCTGCGCCGCCTCGCCGGCCTCGACCCCGACGCCGACGGCGCCTTCGAGGCCGTCGCCGACACCGCGTGGGCCGCCGCGCCGGGGAAGGTCGAGCTGACCCGGGTCGTGGAGCAGGCCGGACGGGTGCGCCCCTCCGGCGGACAGGGGTCGCACGTCCTCGGGGCCCTGGCCGGAGCCACCGCCCTCGCCCTCGTGCCGGCCGACGTCACGCGCGTCGAGCCCGGCGACCGGCTGCGCTGCCTGCCGCTGCTGGGGAAGGACCGCGACCGTGGCCTCTGACCCCGCCCGCCCGCCCGGGCTCACCCACGTGCGCGCCGACGGCACCGCGCACATGGTCGACGTGTCCGGCAAGGACGTCACCGCCCGGCGGGCCGCCGCGGCCGGCCGGGTCCTCCTCTCGCCCGCGGCCGTCGCGGCCCTGCGCGACGGCGTCGTCCCCAAGGGCGACGCCCTCGGCGTGGCCCGCATCGCCGGCATCCAGGCCGCCAAGCGCACGCCCGAGCTCGTCCCGCTCGCGCACCCGGTCGCCGTCCACGCCGTCGAGGTCGACCTCGAGGTCGCCGACGACGGCGTCGACATCCGGGCCGTCGTGCGCACCGCCGACCGCACGGGCATCGAGATGGAGGCGCTCACCGCGGTCTCCGTCGCCGCCCTCGCCCTCGTCGACATGGTCAAGGCCGTCGACAAGCACGCCCGGATCACCGACATCCGGGTCACGGCGAAGTCCGGCGGACGCTCCGGCGACTGGGAGGAGGCGCCGTGACCGCGACCGACGCCCCCCTGGCCGGGCGGACCGCCGTCGTCGTCACGGCCTCGACCCGCGCCGCCACCGGGGTGTACCCCGACCGGGGCGGCGCGCTCCTCGTGGAGGCCCTGCGCGGCTGGGGTGCCACCGTCCCCGACGCGACCGTCGTGCCGGACGGGCCGCCCGTGGCCGAGGCCCTCGCCGCCGCGCTCGCGACGGCTCCCGACCTCCTGCTCACGACCGGCGGGACCGGGCTGACCCCCACCGACGGCACGCCCGAGGCGACCCGTCCCCTCCTCGACCGCGAGGTCCCCGGCCTCGCCGAGGCGATCCGGGCGCGCGGCATCGCGGCCGGGGTGCCGACGGCGGCGCTCTCGCGCGGGCTCGCGGGCCTCGCCGGCCGGACCCTCGTCGTCAACCTCCCGGGGTCGACGGGTGGCGTGCGCGACGCGCTCGCCGTCCTCGCCGAGGTCCTCCCGCACGCCCTCAGCCAGGCCCACGGCGGTGACCACTGATGTGGGACCGGCTGCGCCGTCGGGTCGGCGGTGACCACGGGCCCGACGCCGGCCCGTTCTCCGGCCCCGAGCCGGCGTGGCAGTGGCCGGTCCGGCTCGAGGGACGGACCCCAACCGGGATCGACATCTCCCTGCGGCCGCTCGTCCTCGAGGACGGTCCGACCTTCCAGTCCATCCGGCGCGCCAACGCCGCGTGGCTCGAGCCGTGGGACGCGACCTCGCCCGACCCCGACGCCCCGGCGCGGACCTTCGATGACCTCGTCGCCCAGTACGAGGCCGACGGCCGCCTCGGGCGCTCGCTCCCGCTCGTCATCGAGGTCGACGGACGGCTCGTGGGGCAGATGTCGATGGGCTCGATCGTCCTGGGGTCGTTCCGGTCCTGCTTCGCCGGGTACTGGGTCAGCCGCAGCGTCGCGGGCCAGCTCGTGACGCCGACGGCCCTGGCCGTCGCGGGCGACCACCTCCTGTCGACGATCGGGCTGCACCGCATCGAGGTCAACATCCGACCGGAGAACACCGCGAGCCTGGCGGTGGTGCGCAAGCTCGGCTTCCGCGCCGAGGGCCTGCGCCCGCACTACCTCCACATCGCCGGGTCGTGGCGCGACCACCTGTCCTTCGCCCTCACGGTCGAGGACCTCGCCGGCGAGACGCTGCTCGACCGGCTCTCGCGGCTGCTCGAGGCGCCGACGGGCTCGTCGAACCACTCGTCACAGCAGTCACTTGCGCGACACACCGAGGGGGATCCGGGACCACACGGGTGAGCGCCCCTACGGTCGGAGCGTGCAGTCCCCGTCGAGTCTGATCTTCCTGGTCCTCCTGGGGGTCTGGGCTGCCTATTTCGTGCAGTACTGGGTGCGTCGCCGCGACCACGTCGCCACCGCCCGCTCGGTCGAGCAGTTCTCCTCGGCGATGCGCGTCCTCGAGCGCCGCGAGGCCCTGCCGACCACCGACCTCTCCGAGCCGACGCCGCGGTCCTATGCCGTGCACCCGGCGCGGTCCGCCCGACCGCAGGTCATCGTCAAGCGCGCGGTCGCCGCCGAGCCGCCGGCCCCGGGCACGGTGACCGAGCGCGTCGACCGCCCGTCGCACGCCGAGCGCTCCGAGCGTCCGGTGCCGCTCGAGCGGGCTGCCGCCCGTCGGGCACCGACCCCCCTCGCGCGTCCCCGGGTCCGCCCGAGCCGACGCGTCCGCGGACTGCTCTTCCTCGCCGCCCTCGTCGGGCTCGTCGCCATCGGCGCCCTCGTCGGCCTCTCGCTGCTGCCGCCGTGGGCACTCGCCCCTGCCGTGCTCGGGGTCGTCGCCGCCATCGCGTTCGTCCGGTCGGGGGTCCGCCTCGAGGGCGCGCTCGTCCGGGCGCAGCGTCGCCGGGCCCGCGAGCTCGAGCGGCTGCGCGCCACCGCGCCCGCCGGTGCGTCACCCGTGGCCCGGACCGCCTCCCGACCGGCTCCTTCGGCCTCGCAGGGCCGCGTGGTGCGGCCGGCCGTCGCCGGCGGCACGACCGAGGTCGCCACCGCCGCCGAGACCCTCGCGACCGCCGAGGCCGTCGTCGCCGCCCCGTCCGGGCGGGTGGCCGCGCAGACCTTCGACGAGGTCGTCGCGGCCGTCGCCGAGCCCGTGCCCACGACGTCGGTGGCCGCCGATCCGGTCGCCGTCGGACCCGACGTCATGGTTCCCATCGAGGTCGACGACGACATCCCGCTGACGTGGGACCCGGTCCCCGTCCCCCGCCCGACCTACACGATGAAGGCGAAGGCCGAGCGCCCCGAGGTGCC
Source organism: Oryzobacter terrae (assembly GCF_042756445.1). Lineage (GTDB taxonomy): Bacteria > Actinomycetota > Actinomycetes > Actinomycetales > Dermatophilaceae > Oryzobacter > Oryzobacter terrae. The sequence continues at coordinate 1,428,656 of NZ_CP170578.1, read as the reverse complement.
CCCGGCCGCCGTCACCCCCGACCCCGCACCCGTGGTGCGCGAGGTGGAGGACGACACCGCCTACGAGCAGCGCCGAGTCGCCGGCGCCTGAGACCCGCCCCTGTCGCGGAAGACGCCGCCTCCGGCACCCCCCTGCACCGCTGGAGGCGGCGTCCCGCGTCTCGGGGACGCCGCCTCCAGCGGGCGCGGCGCGCACGACCGGTCGCCGGTCGGCCGGTCTGCGGTGCGAGTCAGGTCGTCTCGGGGCGGTCGCGCTCGGCGGCGGCCTCGGTGCGCTCCTCGACGTCCTCGGCGGCCTCCTCGGCGCGCTCGGCCTCTTGCGCGCTCATCGTCTCCTCGGCGGTGCGGGCCCCACCCGGGGGGACGTCGTCGGCCGACTCGGGCCCGTCGAGGAGGTGGTGGCCGACGGCGTTGAGGACGGCGACGGTCGGCACGGCGATGAGGCCGCCGAGGATGCCGGCGAGGATGATGCCGGTCGCGATGGCGAGGATGACGGCCAGCGGGTGGATGCGCATGACCCGGCCGATGAGGAAGGGCTGGAGGACGTGGCTCTCGAGCTGCTGCACGCCGATGACGACGCCGAGCATGATGAGCGCCTGGATCGGGCCGAGGGTCACGAGGGCGAGGAGCACGGCGACGCCGCCCGAGACGGCGGCACCGACGACCGGGACGAAGGCACCGAAGAAGACGAGCAGGGCGATGCCCGAGGCGAACGGGACGCCGAGGATGGCGGCGCCGAGGCCGATACCCGTGGCGTCGACCGCGGCGACGGCGATCGTGGCCCGGGTGAAGGCCCCGAGCTGGTCCCAGGCGATGAGGCCCGAGGAGTGCACCTTCTCGCGGGCGCCCCTCGGGAACAGGCGCACGACCCACCCCCAGATGCTCGGCCCGTCGTAGAGGAAGAAGAAGAGGGAGAACAGGGCGAGGAAGAAGCCGGCGACGATGTGGGTCGCCGTGAGCCCGGCCGACGCGAGGGTGTCGTTGAGGTTGCCCGAGCTGAGCGCCTCGCGGGCCTGGTCGAGGTACTCCTGGATCTGGGTGTCGGTGAGGCCGAAGGTCGCGTTGGCCCACCGGCGGACCTGCTCGATGCCCTCGGTGACCTTGGTCGTGATGTCGTCGAGCTGGCTCGTCAGCTGCGAGCCGACGAACGAGAGCATCCCGCTGACGACCGCGAGGGTGCCGATGACCGTGATGCCGGCCGCGAGCCCGCGCGGCACGAAGCGGGCCAGCCAGTGGTGGACCGGGTGGAGCAGCGCGGCCAGGAGCAGCGCGACGATGAGGGGGATGACGACCTCGGAGAGGATCGCGGTGAGCCAGAGGACCGCGAGCACCCCGGCCGCGACGACGATCCCGCGCCAGGCCCACTCGCTCGCCGTCCGCACGCCGCGCGGGACCGACCACTCGACCGGGGTGCGGGGGTTCGCCGACGCCGGGGTGGGGACGCCGGGGACGGGCAGCGAGGTCGGGAGGTCCGACGGGCCGGAGCCCCTCGTGGAGGGGCGAGGCAGGCGGAAGGGCATGCCGCGATCGTAGGCGCTGGTACCGACGATCCGTGCCGCCGAGGCCGCCCGGCACGGCCCTCGCGGACCCGGGTCCGGTGCGGTCGAGCCGGTTTCGAGGAGCCCTCGCGCTGGTGTTATCGTTGCTCCCGCACTCGGGGCTGTGGCGCAGTTGGTAGCGCGTCTCGTTCGCAATGAGAAGGCCAGGGGTTCGAATCCCCTCAGCTCCACCACCCGCTCGAAGGACCGGACACCGCGGTGTCCGGTCCTTCGTCGTCCGGGGCTCCGGGCGTGCGCGGGCCGGCCCGGTCTCCCTCAGTCGCGGGCGGCGACGACGAGCTCGATGCCCTGCCCCTCGAGCCGCTCGAGGTGCTCCGCCGGGGTGTCGGCGTCGACGATGACGGTGTCGAACTCGCGCAGGGGGAGCAGGGCGTGCAGGGCCCGCTGCTCGAACTTGCTGTGGTCGACGTAGAGCACCCGGCGCCGGGCTGCGGTGAACATCGCTCGTTTGACGAGGACGGTGTCGTGGTGCTGGTGGAAGCACACGTCGTCGGTGATCGCCGACGTCGACATGATGAGGAGGTCGGCGCGCACGTTCGCCAGGGCGTCGACGGTGAGCGACCCCATGTAGGCCCGGCACCAGGGGTAGTACTGGCCGCCGAGGCTGATGAGGTTGAGGTCGGGGTTGCCGACGAGGGCGTCGAGCATCGGCTGGAAGTTCGTCATGACGGTGAGCGGCTGTCGCTCGGGGAGCAGGTCGGCCAGGTGCAGCCCGGTGGTCGAGTCGTCGAGGATGAGGACCTGCCCGGGCTCGACGAGCTCGACGGCGGCCCGGGCGAGGGTCCGCTTGGCCGTCGTGTTGAGCCGGGCCCGGTACTCGGTGCTCGACTCGGCGAGGCTGCTGCCGAGGGCGGTGACGAGCCCGCGGGTCTTGCGCAGCAGCCCCTGCGCGGCCAGGTGGTCGAGGTCGCGGTGGATGGTCATGAGGGAGACGCCGAAGGACTCGGGCAGGTCCTCGATGCGCACCGAGCCCGCGGTGATGACGGCCTCGCTGATGGCGTGGAGCCGCTCGGCGCGGCTCATCGTCGCGTCGGGGTCGGTGGCGAGGGGGTCCTCGCCGTGTCTCGGCCTCGCCATGGCTCCCTCGTGCACCTCGTCGTCGGGCGGACCGGCGACGCGGGGCGAGCTCGATCCGTGGGTGGACCCTAGCGGGCCGCATCGCCACTGTTACAAATCAAGTTCTTGACGATAACTATCACATCTGCGATGTTAGAAACAGTGCGGTGACGTCGACCCCTCGCCGGGCGCGGACCGCCAGGACCCACCCGGCGACCCGAGGACCGCGCTCTCGTGACCAAGCTCTTCGACGACCCCGCGACGTTCACCGACGACATGCTCGAGGGCTTCCTCGACGCCCATGCCCGGTACGCCGTCGCCGCCCCCGGCGGCGTGGTCCGGGCCACCGGCACCCGCGCGGGCAAGGTCGCGGTCGTCGTCGGTGGTGGATCCGGCCACTACCCGGCCTTCTGCGGGGTCGTGGGCGCCGGGTTCGCCGACGGGGCCGTCGTGGGCAACATCTTCACCTCGCCCTCCACCGACGACGCGTACGGCGTCGCCCGCGCCGCCGACGGCGGCGGCGGGGTCCTCTTCGTCACCGGCAACTACGCGGGCGACGTCATGAACTTCGACCTCGCCCGCGACCGCCTCGTCGCCGAGGGGGTCGACACCCGGACGCTCTACGTCACCGACGACGTCGCGAGCGCTCCCGTGGACGAGGCGAGGAGGAGGCGCGGGATCGCCGGGGACTTCGTGGTGTTCAAGGTCGCCGGGGCGGCGGCCGAGGAGGGCCTCGACCTCGACACGGTCGAGGCGCTGGCTCGCCATGCGAACGACCGGACCCGCACCATGGGCGTCGGTCTCGACGGGTGCACGATGCCCGGGGCCGATGACGCCCTCTTCCACGTCCCCGACGGGCTCATGGGGGTCGGGCTCGGGATCCACGGTGAGCCCGGCATCTCCGAGGACGCGCTGCCCACGGCGGCCGTCCTCGCCGAGCTGCTCCTCGACCGGGTGCTGGCCGAGGAGCCGGCCGCGTCCACGAGACGGGTCGGCGCGATCCTCAACGGCCTGGGGTCGACGAAGTACGAGGAGCTGTTCGTCGTCTGGCGCACGGTCGCCCGGCTGCTGCGCGAGCGTGGCTACACCGTCGTCGACCCCGAGGTCGGCGAGCTCGTGACGAGCCTCGACATGGCGGGGGTGTCGCTGACCCTCGTGTACCTCGACGACGACCTCGAGCGCCTCTGGCGGGCCCCGGCCGACACCCCGGCCTTCCGCAAGGGCGCGCTCGCGACGCTCGCGGGGGCGGACCGGGCGGACCGGGTGGCCGGGTTGGCCACGGTGGCCCACCCGACGAGGTCACTCGTCACCACGCCGACCGACCTGCCGACCGTCGCGACCACCGACGCCTCGCGCGTCGCCGGGCTGCTCGTGGCCGACGCCCTCGCGGCCATGGAGCATGCCCTGCGCGGGGCCGAGGACGAGCTCGGGCGGATCGACGCCGTCGCCGGCGACGGCGACCACGGCCGGGGCATGGTCAAGGGGGTCGCGGCGGCGGCCGCGGCCGCCCGGTCCGCCGCGGACTCCGGGTCGGGGGCCGCGTCGGTGCTCACGGCCGCCGGCCGTCAGTGGGCGTCCCGGGCCGGCGGGACCTCCGGCGTCCTGTGGGGCGCGTTCCTCTCCGCCGCCGGACCGCCGCTGCCCGATGACGCCGAGTCGCTCGGGGGCGCCGACGTCGTCGCCGCGGTCCGGGCCGGGTCCGACGCCCTCATGACACTCGGCGGCGCCGAGCCGGGCGACAAGACGATGGTCGACGCCCTCCTCCCGTTCCTCCTCGTGCTCGACGCCGAGGTCGCAGCGGGTTCGCCTCTCGCACAGGCCTGGTCGCGAGCAGCCGACGCGGCGACGACTGCCGCCCAGGCCACCTCGGACCTGCGCCCGCGCATCGGACGGGCCCGCCCGCTCGCGGACCGCAGCGTCGGGACCCCCGACGCCGGGGCGACGTCCCTCGCCCTCGTCGCGCACGCGGTCGCGGGCGTCCTCGCCGGCGACGGTGCCCCAGGAGCAGCGTCGTGACCGCGGCGCTGCGGGTCGTCGTCGGGTCCGACGACGCCGGGTTCGAGTACAAGGAGGCGCTCAAGCGCGACCTCGAGGCCGACCCCCGGGTCGTCGAGGTCCTCGACGTCGGCGTCGGCGCCGACGAGCACACCGCGTACCCCCACGTCGGGGTCGAGGCCGCGCGCCTCGTCGCCGACGGCCGGGTCGACCGGGCACTGCTCGTGTGCGGCACCGGTCTCGGCGTCGCCATCAGCGCGAACAAGGTGCCGGGCGTGCGTGCGGTCACGGCCCACGACAGCTTCTCCGTCGAGCGCTCCGTGCTGAGCAACGACGCCCAGGTCCTGTGCTTCGGGCAGCGGGTCGTCGGGCTCGAGCTGGCCCGTCGGCTCGCGCGCGAGTGGCTCGGCTACGAGTTCGACACCACCTCCGCGAGCGCCGAGAAGGTCGCCGTCCTGTCCGGCTACGACGGCAGCGGACCCACCCCTGACGACGAAGGACCCCGATGACGACCACGCCCGCCCCCTCCACCGCCACCGACGAGGGACCGGAGGTCGACCTCGACTTCTCCCTCGCGGGGAAGGTCGCGATCGTCACCGGTGGCGCGTCGGGCATCGGGCTGGCCGTCGCACAGGCGTTCGCGCACAAGGGCGCCGTCGTCGCCGTCGTCGACCTCGACGGGCCGGGGGCGCTCGAGCGGGCCGCGGCGCTGGGCCCGGAGCACACGGGTCACCACTGCGACGTCGCCGACGAGGACTCCGTGGCCGCCGCCGTGGAGGAGGTCGTCGCCCACCACGGACGCGTCGACGTCCTCGTCAACAGCGCCGGCGTCGCCATCCTCGCGCCCGCGGAGGAGCTCTCGGTCTCGGCCTGGGACACGACGATGGCCGTCAATCTCAAAGGCACCTTCCTCGTCAGCAGGGCGGCCGGGCGGCACATGCTCGCCCGGGGCCGCGGCAAGATCGTCAACCTCGCGTCGCAGGCCGGCAGCGTGGCGCTCACCGACCACGCGGCCTACTGCGCCTCGAAGTTCGGGGTCATCGGACTGACGAAGGTCCTGGCCTCGGAGTGGGCCGGGCGCGGGGTCGTCGTCAACTCGATCAGCCCCACGGTCGTCCTCACCGAGCTCGGCAAGAAGGCGTGGGCGGGCGAGAAGGGCGAGGCCCACAAGGCCCTCATCCCGACCGGGCGCTTCGCGCACCCGGGGGAGGTCGCCGCCGTCGCCGTGTTCCTCGCTTCCGACGCCGCCGACATGGTCAACGGTGCCGACCTCGTCGTCGACGGGGGCTACACCATCCGCTGACCGCTCGGCGGTCGGGCCTCGAGCCCGGCCCGTGTCCGTGACGATGAGGGGTCGCGGACACGGGCCGACCCAGCGACACGCCCGGTCCGCCGGGGTCGTGCTGCGACGGCCGGGTCAGCGGGTCGACGGGCCCGCCGGACGCCTGGGTCAGCGGCGGGTCGGCTCGGCGAGCGGTGCGGGGGCGGTCACGGGCGGGACGCCGATCGTGGGGCGGCCGAAGTAGTAGCCCTGCCCGAGGTCGATGCCCACGTGCCGCAGGAGGCGCCACTGCTCGGCCGTCTCCACGCCCTCGGCGCAGACCCGTGCCCCCATGCTCCGGGCCCACCCGACGAGGGTGCGCAGCGACTCCTGTCGGCACACGTCCTCGAGGTCGCCGAGCAGGCTGCGGTCGAGCTTGACGACCTCGGGGCGCAGCCGCATGATCCGCTCGATGTTGGAGTACCCCCGGCCCCAGTCGTCGATCGCGACGAGGGCACCGCGGGCCCGGCAGTCCCCGACGACGGCCATGACCTCGTCCCAGTCGTCGGTGTCGGTCTGCTCGGTGATCTCGAGGACGACGCCGCGCAGGTCCGCCGGCAGGACCTCCTGCACCTGGTCGCTGACGAGCGCCCCGACGCTGACGTTCACCGACAGGTAGGCGCCGCGTGGTCGCTGCGCGATGGCGGCCGAGATCGCGGCGGCCTCGAGCTCGGGACCGCGCCCGTCGCGGTGGGCCTGCGCGAAGACCGACTCGGGGTCGCCCTCGGCGAAACGGCTCAGCGCCTCGTAGCCCACCGGGGTCCCCGAGGAGATCTCGACGACGGGCTGGAGGGCGATCTGGTGGACGGGGAGGGTGCGGGTGAAAACAGCGCGGTTCGAGATCCGGGAGCACCCGCGGCCGGCGTGCTTGGCGTCGTAGAGGGCGCGGTCGGCCAGCTCGACGACGGCGCCGGGCTCGGTCCCGGGCACCCAGGCGGCGACCCCGGCCGAGAACCGCTGACCACGGGGCATGAGGTCCTGCATCACCTGGAGCCGGTCGACGGCCTGGTCGACGTCGGACCCCGGCAGGAGGAGGCCGAACTCCTCGCCGCCGTACCGGGCGAGCAGCTCACCCGGGAGCAGCAGGTCGGACCAGGCGGCGACGGCCTCGCGCAGGAGCAGGTCGCCGGCCTGGTGGCCGTGCTCGTCGTTGTACCGCTTGAAGTGGTCGAGGTCGATGAGGGCGACCGACAGGGGCCCGCCGGTGTCCTCGGCCTGCTGGAAGGCGCGGCCGAGCTCGTGGTCCCACGTCCGACGGTTCGGCGCCCCGGTGAGCCCGTCGCTGCGGGCGAGCGCGGCCAGCTGGACGGCCTGGACCTCGACGGTGCGCACGAGCAGTCCCAGCCGGACGAGGACGAGGATCGAGAGCACGACCGACCCGATGGCCGCGAGCCGCCAGGCGATGACGCCGTCGAGCACCCCGTCGAGCAGGAGGGTGAGCCCCGGGAGGACGAGCCCGCAGCCGAGGAGGAGCATCCGCCGCTGCGGGGACGCGGCGCTCTCGCGCTGGACGCCCTCGGACCCGAGGTGCGAGGCCGACCCCGTGCTCGCCGCCGTCGCGACGCCCAGGTACCCGAGCAGCCAGAGCATGTCGAGCCACCCGGCGGTCTCGGCGCCCGGGTCGCGCAGCGCGATCACCGACCAGACGAGGTCGGCGGCCAGGGTGGCGAGGACGGCGAGGAGCAGCCAGCGCAGCGCGGGCGTCCGGGCGCCGACGGTGGTCCACAGCCGGACCACGACGCCCATGAGCAGCACGTCGGCGACGGGGTAGCCCGACGCGGCGAGCCGGCCGGCCACCGAGAGGGTCGAGTCGGTGGCGATGGGGGCGATGAGGAAGGTCCCCACGACGATCCCGAAGCCGACCGCCACGATGGCGGCGTCGAGGAGCGGGGTGGGGTCGGAGCGGTTCTGCCGGCCGCGGACGAGGCGCAGCAGGCCGACGGCGATGACGACGTACGCCGCGAGGTAGAAGGCGTCGCTCGGTGCCGGGTAGGCGTCGTAGTGGACGACGTACTGCTCGACCGAGAAGACGACGTCGCCGAGGACCCACCCACCGAAGCCGAGGAGGACGAGCACCCACCCGCGCCGCACCGGCATCGGCAGGCGGCGCGCGGAGAGGAGGCCGACGGCGATGCACACGACGGCGAACGTGTCGTAGACGACGTCGCGCGGGCCACCGGCGGGCAGCAGGGGATAGGCGCACCAGAGGGCGCCGAGGATCACCACGGTTGCTCGTGATGCTGACGACATCGCCACACCATCCCCGTCGGACGGAATCCCCTGCGTTGTCGAAGGACGCGGGAATCGTCTCAGGGTTGGCCCGAAACCGCAGGCGGATGGGGCAATCGTGTCGGATGGGACGAGGGGGAGCGCGTCGGACGGAGGGCGAGGGACCGGGGAGGGCAGGCGGGTGGCGGCGTCGGGGTCAGGCGGGCGCGGGGACGAGCGGGGCGGTGACGTCGAGCTCCGCGGTGGTCACGGCGGTGGCGCACAGCCCGAGGAAGGCGCCGAGGGCGACGAGCTCGGTGGGAGTCCGGGGTGCGAAGTCGGTGAGCACGTGCGAGCGGACGACGAACGCCGAGTGCTTCCCGCGGGAGACCGCGACGTTGAGCCGGTGCCGGTCGAGGAGGAAGCCCATCCCGCGCGAGACGTCGGAGTGCGAGGACGCCGCCATCGACAGGATCGCGACCGGCGCCTCCTGCCCCTGGAACTTGTCGACGGTGCCGACGGCGACGTCGGTGAGACCCGCGTCGTCGAGGGTGCGCCGGATCCGTCCGACCTGCCCGTTGTAGGGCGTGATGACGAGGACGTCGGCGGGACCGAGCGGGCGCGGGCCGACCTCGGCGCCGGTCGCATCTCGCTCGGAGAGGTCGTGCCAGGTGCGGCCGAGGAGGTCGTGGACGAGGTCGCGGACCGCGTCGGCCTCCTCGGGGGACCAGGTGCTGTTGTCGTGGTGGTCGACGAGGCGCACGTGCAGCCCGGGCTCGACGCCGTCGAGGCGCCGCCGGCTCGTCACCGGCTCGTGGGACCGGAGCTGCCCCGCGTAGGACAACCGCGAGACGGGCTCGGTGAGTGCCGGGTGCATCCGCCACGTCGTCTCGAGGAAGTAGCCGAGGGACGCCGGGAGCACGGGCTCGTCGCCGATGAGCCATCCGAGCGCCGAGGCGTCGACGGGGTCGGGGTGGGTGCCCTGGGAGACCTGCGGGAGCTGCTGGGGGTCGCCGAGGAGGAGCAGACGGCTGCCGGCCACCGAGCAGGCGAGCGTCTTCGCGAGGGAGAACTGACCCGCCTCGTCGACGACGACGAGGTCGAGCCGGCCCCGCTCGATGCGCTTGGTGCTCGTGAGGTCCCACGCGGTCCCACCCACGACGAAGCCGAGCCCGGCGCGCTCGAGCGGCGCGATGAAGCCGGCGAGCTCGTCGGCCCGCTCGAGCGAGGTCCACGTGGCGGTCGCGGGCTCGCGGCTCGCCTTGCCGACCTGCTCGCGGGGGACGCCGGCCGCGATGACGGCGCGCAGGACGTTCTCGATGGCCTTGTGGCCCTGTGAGGTGACCCCGACCCTCCAGCCGTGGTCGAGGACGAGGCGGGCGATGACGTGGGACGCGACGTAGGTCTTCCCCGTCCCGGGAGGGCCCTGCACGGCGAGGTACGAGGAGTCGCTGTCGAGCAGCGCGGAGGTGATGGCGTCGACGTGGCGCGTGGGGCCGTCGTCGACGACGGGCAGCGGTGCGCCGCCGCGCTGGCGCGGGGGGCGCCGCACGAGGAGGTCGATGCCCGCGGTGCGCGGGAGCTCGTCGCCGGCGTCGACGACGGACTCGGCCACCTCGGCGAGGGCGTCGTCGATGGGGCGGGTGCTCAGCACCTTCGACGGGACGAGCGCCACCGGGAGCGCGGTGTGCTCGCCGCCGCCCTTCGGCGTCAGCTCCTCGACGAGGAGGGCCTGGTGCAGGCGCCCGTTGGGGGCGACGGTGTCGACGGCGTCGAGGACCCGCACCGTGGCGGTGGAGCGGGCGTTGCAGTGCCCGGGGAGGGTGACGACGCCCTGGGGTGCCGGGTCGGCGTAGACGGCGCTGACCTCGGAGCCGGGCCCGAGCGGGATGCTGCGCATCGGCTCGCCGTCGAGCCGGAGGGTCCGCCGGGCGGAGCGGGCCCGGGGCGGGAGGCTCCACGGCTCGACGACCGCGCCGCCCTCGACGAGGAAGACGCCGTCGGCGGCGCGCCAGTCGCGCACCGGGGTGCGCAGCCGCTCGAAGTGGGCCTGCCACACCGGCTTGTCCTCGCGGACGTGGAAGAGCACCGACGACGCGACGAGCGCGACGGCCTGCTGCTCGGGGGAGCGCTCGTGGGGCCGGATGCCCTCGAGGCGGCTGCGCAGCAGCGTCTCGAGGCGCATGAGGGCGAGGCGCTGGTCGCTCGGGGCCTGGGCCTCGGCGACCTCGGTGGCGCCCGGGGTCATGAGGTCGGTGGCGCCGTGCTCGGTGACCCGGGCGAGCAGCCAGTCGCGCAGCCGCCAGGTCGAGATGCAGTCGTCGAGGTTGTAGTCGCGGATCTCGTCGAGGAGGCGCTGCCGCTCGTCGGCCCGCTCGGCGATGCCCGCGGCGATGACCTGGTGGTAGACGACGATCGAGTCGGCGGCGTTGGTGACCGCGGCCTCGCGCGCCTCCATGTACAGCGGCTCGAGCTTCTTGATCGAGTAGGAGCGCTGGGAGACCCGGATGGCGGCGCGCACGACGGCGTAGAGGTCGACGAAGACGCCGTCGCGCAGGAGCTGGTCGACCTCGTCCTCGCAGACGCCGTGCCGCGCGGCGAGGCGGAGCAGGGCCGCCGTCTCGTAGGCCGCGTAGTGGTAGACGTGCAGGTCGGGCCAGCGGCGGCGCCGGTCGGAGAGCCAGCCGACGAAGTCGATGAGCGCCTGCCGTTCGGCGGCGCGGTCGTGGGCCCAGAAGGGGGTGAACTCCTCGCCGCCGGAACCGGCCCCCGCGGCATCGACGTCCGTGACGGCATCGACGGTGAGGCAGCCGAACAGGTACTCGAGCCCCCACGTGCTCGAGCCGGGCTCGGACCAGAGCGGGTCACCCTCGAAGTCGAAGAAGACGTCGCCGGGGGAGGGGGTGGGCATCCGGCGCAGCGGGTCGGAGTCGGTGACCTCGAAGCGCACCCCGCCGCCGGGGTCGCGCTCCTGCTCGAGCTGGAGCCGGGCCTGGTGGCGCAGCCGCTCGAGGGTGGCCGCCCGGACGTCGGGGACCGGGTCGGTGCGCACGGCGAGCTCGTCGATGGTGGTGACGCCCGCCTCGTGCAGGCGACGGCGGGTGGGGGCGCGGACGCCGGCGACGAGGAGGAGGTCGCGGGCGGCCTCGACCTCGGGCTCGCACACCTCGCACCGGCCGCAGGCGAGCCAGCGAGGGTCACCCCAGCGGGCGGGACCGGTGTCGGCGTGGTGCTCGGCGAGGAGGGCGTCGAGCCGCTCGCGGCGCGCGCGGTAGACGGGGAGGATGTCGTGCAGCTCGAAGTCGCGGACGTCGCCGCTGCCGACGACGAGCCGCGCGACGGGGGCCGCCGGCACCCCGGACGCGCGCAGCATGGCGGCGTAGGCCGCGATCTGCAGCAGGGCCGGGACGGACTCGCGACGGGCCAGCTTGGTGTCGCTGACGAGCCAGCCCTGCGGCGTGTGCTCGAGGAAGTCGGCGTGGCCGACGAAGCCGCCGTCGAAGAAGGTGGCCTGGTAGACGACCTCGGCTTCGGAGCTCAGCGCCTCGAGGGTCTGCGCGTGGGCGTGCTCGAGGCCCGCACGGGTGTACGTGGGCCGCTCGAACTGGACGACGCGACCGCGGTGCGCGCCGACGAGCCGGCGCAGCTCGGCCTGCTCGTGCTCGTTGCCGAGGGCGATGACGCGCTCGGCCATCGCGTCGGCGCTGGACGCGGCGGGGGTGGCCCGGCCCAGGATGACGTCGAGGTCGCGCACCAGCGCGAACTCGCACACCGACGCGGTGCGCAGGTCGCTCGCGCTGATGACGAGCCGCTGGTCGTCGCCGAGGAGGAACATGCCCCGAACCTAACCCTGCCCACCGACACCGGCCCGGACGGTCGACCGTCCCGCGTGCCCGTGCCGCCGACCCTCGACCGGGCGGACGTCCTCAGGCGGGGGAGCGCCGCGCGAGGGCCGGGCGGGCCCGGCCGGCCCGGTGGAACAGCCACGACGACAGCGCGAACAGGCCTGCGTACATCGCCGTGAGCCCGGCGACGTCGAGGACCGAGACCGACCCCGTCGCCGACGTCCCCGCCGCGAGGACGCCGACCGGCACGAGGACCTGCGCCACCGCCGTGGCGAGGAGGACGACCGCCATCGCGCGAGCCCGGAACCGGGCGACGACGCTTCCGATCGCGAGGACGCCGATGACGACGAGGTACCAGCGGTCGGCCCGTCCGTCGCCGATGACGCCGAGCGCTCCCGCGCCGAGGACGAGGAACAGGGCCGTGGCCATCGCGAGGAGGAGGGCGTACCGGTACGAGGAGGCGGCGGTCCGCGAGGCGGTCGAGGAGGTCATGCCGTCACGCTAGGGCGGCGCCGGTGGGAGGCGTGGGGCGGAACTGTGGAGGTTTCGTGCAGATCGCCGACCCCCGCCCCCGGGGTGGGGGTCGCCCGGCCCCGGGTCAGATCCAGCTGGGGAACCACATCCGCCACCGCCACTGCTCGTAGGGGATGGTGTCGGCGACGTAGACCGGGTGGAAGAAGGTGAACAGCGCGAGGGTCAGCAGGAGGTACCCGCCGACGACGAGCCAGCGGGTGCGCCACCGGTCCGGGTCGTCGGGGCGCCGCCCCACGAACAGGCCGATCGCGAAGGCGATGGCGATGACGACCCACGGCTCGAAGGCGACGGCGTAGAAGGTGTAGATCGTGCGGTCCTGGTAGACGAACCACGGCAGGTAGCCTGCGGCGACCCCGGCGACGACCGCCCCGGCCCGCCAGTCGCGCCGCACGACCCACCACCAGAGGACGACGAGCAGGGCGACGATCCCGACCCACCAGACCGAGATCGTCCCGATCGGGTTGATCGCCGAGGAGCAGGCGTCGACGGCGCACCCGTCGATCCCGAGCTTCGGGTCCTCGTAGTAGAAGGACGTGGGGCGGGTCTGGACCAGCCACGACCAGGGGTTCGACTGGTAGGGGTGCGGGGTCTGCAGGGTGGTGTTGAACGCGTACGCGTCCTGGTGGTACCTGACCCAGTTGCGCAGCACCGGCGGGAGCCACTGCACGCCCTCACCGGGGTTGAAGGTGTCCCACCGCCGGTGGTAGCCCCAGCTCGTGAGGAACCACCCCGACCACGAGAGCGTGTAGGTGACCACGGCGGTCCCCACCATGGCGACGGCGGCGAGCGGCCCGTCCCTGAGCACGGCCCCGGCCGCCCAGCGCCGCACCCCGGCGGCCCGGCGGGCCCCCATGTCCCACCAGATCGTCAGCAGCCCGAACACGGCGAGGAAGAACAGACCCGACCACTTGGTGCCCGTGCAGAGCCCGAGCGAGATGCCGGCCACCCAGCGCCACGGGCGCCAGCCGAGCCACGGTCCCATGCCCTCGGGCCAGGTGCCGCGCGGGAGCGCCCCGACCTTCTCGGCGAGGACCTCCCGGCTGCGGTCCCGGTCGAGGAGCAGCGCCGCGAACCCGCAGAGCGCGAAGAACATGACGATGACGTCGAGGATCCCCGTGCGCGACATGACGAAGTGCGAGCCCTCGAAGGCGAGGAGGAAGGCGGCGACGCAGCCCAGCGCCGTCGAGCCGAGCATCCGCCGGGCCACCCGGCCCACGACGAGGATCGACAGCGTGCCGAGCAGGGCGACGGAGAACCGCCAGCCCCAGCCGGAGTCCGAGCCGAGCAGCCACTGGCCGGCCGCGATGACCCACTTGCCCACGGGCGGGTGGACGACGAAGTCGCCGTCGACGGTGGAGAAGATGTCCTGCTGCCCGCCGACGAACGCCTCGTCGGGCTTCTTCAGCGACGACAGGACGCGCATCTCGACGCCGTGGTGGAGCAGCGAGTACGCCTGCTTGACGTAGTAGGTCTCGTCGAAGACGAGCGCGTGCGGTCGGTCGAGGGTCCAGAACCGCAGCAGCCCCCCGACGAGCGCGATGAGCCCGGGCCCGAGCCAGCCCCACAGCCGGTCGGTGGGCCGGTACCCGAGCAGGCGCGATCGCAGCTCGTCGGTCCGGGTCACCGGGTCAGCCTAGGTGAGCCCTCCGGACGCCCCGCGTGCGAGGATCCCCCCATGACCGACGGTGTCCTCGTCCTGGCGGCGACCCCGATCGGGGACCCGCGCGACGCCGCCCCACGCCTCGCCGACGAGCTGCGGACCGCCGACGTCGTCGCGGCCGAGGACACCCGTCGGCTGCGCCGCCTGTGCGGCGACCTCGGCGTCGAGCCCACCGGACGGGTGCTCTCCTTCCACGAGCACAACGAGGCCGCGCGCACCCCCGACCTCGTCGAGCGGCTGCGGCTGGGGGAGCGCGTCCTCGTCGTGACCGACGCCGGGATGCCGTCGGTGTCCGACCCCGGCTACCGCCTCGTGACCGCCGCCGTCGACGCCGGGATCCGGGTCACCGGCGTCCCGGGCCCCTCCGCCGTGCTCATGGCGCTCGCCGTCTCCGGCCTTCCCGTCGACCGCTTCTGCTTCGAGGGCTTCCTCCCCCGCAAGGGCGGTGAGCGCGCGAGCACCCTGACCGCCCTCGCCCGGGAGCCACGGACGATGGTCTTCTTCGAGGCCCCGCACCGCCTCGAGCGCTGCCTCACGGCGATGGCCGAGGCCTTCGGGCCCGACCGCCCCGCCGCGGTGTGCCGCGAGCTGACCAAGACGTACGAGGAGGTCCGGCGCGGTCCGCTCGACGAGCTCGCCCGGTGGGCGGCCGAGGGGGTGCGCGGGGAGATCACCGTCGTCGTCGCCGGCGCCACCGCCGTCGTCGCCGACCTCGACAGCCGGCTCGACGGCATCCGGGCCCGCGTCGCCGCCGGGGAGCGGCTCAAGGCCGTGTGCGCCGAGGTCGCCGCCGAGACCGGCCTGTCGCGCAAGGCCCTCTACGACGCGGTCGTCGCCGCCCGCGCGCCCGCGCCCCCCTCGACCCCCACGCCCCCCTCGACCCCCACGACCCCAGCGGCGCCCTCGACCCCCACCTCACCCGCGCCACCGGCGGCACCCTGACCGCGTCCCACGCGTTGGTCCCCGTCACAGGGTTCCCACCTGTCGGGGCGAGGGCTTACCGTCAGGGCACCCAGACCGGCTCGGACCCCACCCGGAGGACACCCATGGCCCGCAGTGCGCACCGGATCGGCGTCGTCGTCGCCGTCGGTGCCGTCGCGCTGTCCGCCGCCCCGTCCGCCCTCGCGGCCACCGACGAGGCCTGCGCCGCCCGCGTCAACGACACCCACGCCCTGCTCGAGGAGTGCGTCACCCTCGAGGGCGTGCGGGCCCACCAGGCCGCGCTCCAGGCCATCGCCTCCGCCCACGGCGGCACGAGGGTCTCGGGCACGCCGGGCGCCACCGCCTCGGTCGACCACGTCGTCGACACCCTGCGGGCCGCGGGCTACACCCCCACGGTGCAGGAGCTGACCCTCGACACCTTCGTCACGACCCGACCGACCCTCCTCGAGCGGGTCGGCCCCGACCCGGCGGCCCTGCCGACGAGCGTCCTCGGGTACTCGGGCAGCGGTGACGTCACCGCGCCGGTCAGCGTCCTGCCCGGGGGGCCGGCCGACACCACCCCCGGGTGCGAGGCCGCCGACTACGCCGGCCTCGTGCCGGGCACGGTCGCCCTCGTCCCCCGCGGGTCGTGCACCTTCGCCGCCAAGGCCACCCTCGCGGCCGCGGCCGGGGCGTCGGCGGTCGTCGTCTCCAACAGCGAGCCGGGTGCCCTCAACGCGACCCTCGGTGCCGACGCCGGGCTCGACCTCCCCGTCGTCGCGGTCACCCAGGACCTCGGCCGCCAGCTCGCCGCGACCCCCGGCCTCGTCCTCCACGTCCGCACGGCCACCCTCAGCGGGCCGGTCACGACGGCCAACGTCATCGCCGAGACCCGCGGGGGCGACCCCGACAACGTCGTGATGGCGGGCGCGCACCTCGACTCGGTCAACGCCGGGCCGGGCATCAACGACAACGGCTCCGGTGCGGCGGCGCTGCTCGAGGTCGCCGTGCAGATGGCGCGCGTCGAGCCCGACAACCGGGTGCGGTTCGCGTGGTGGGGCGCCGAGGAGGCCGGCCTCGCCGGGTCGGCCCACTACGTCCGCGGGCTGACGCAGGCCGAGCGCGACCGGATCGCGCTCTACCTCGACGCCGACGTCATCGGCTCGCCCAACCACGTCTTCTTCGTCCACGACGGCGACGACTCCGACGCCACCGGCGCCGGCCCCGGGCCCGAGGGCTCGGCGCGCGTCGAGAAGACCCTCGAGGCGTTCTACTCCCTGCGCGGGATCCCGTGGAAGGGAACCGACCTCACCGGTCGCTCCGACCAGGGCGCGTTCATGGCCGTGGGCATCCCCACCGGCGGTCTCACCACCGGCGACGACGGCATCAAGACCGTCGAGGAGGCCGCGCGCTGGGGCGGGACGGCGGGCATCCCCTACGACCCCTGCCACGAGCAGGCGTGCGACGACGTCGACAACTCCAACGACGAGGCCCTCGACGTCAACGCCGACGCCCTGGCGTTCGGGGTGCTGCAGTTCGCCATGAACACGCAGGACGTCAACGGCGTCCCGGGCCGCGCCGACTTCCCCCCGGTGAGCCCGCTCGTCCCGGCAGCACCTTAGACAGCGGCGGTGGCGCGCACCGGTACCCGCAGGTAACCGGGCCAATCTCACAGTGCGCGAGCGCGCCCCAGCCTCGCCGCGACCCCGGCCCCCGACTACCCTGACCGCGTGGCCACTACGTCAGCACCTCCGCGTCCCGCGACGGCCCGCCGCACCACCATCGCGCTCAAGATCCTCATGGCGGGGACCGGGCTGGTGTTCGTCGGGTACGTCCTGCTCCACATGTACGGCAACCTCAAGGCGCTCGCGGGCGAGGAGGCGTTCAACACCTACGCCGAGCACCTGCGGACCTTCGGTGAGCCGATGCTCCCGTACGGCGGCCTGCTCTGGGCGGTGCGGATCGTGCTGCTGCTCAGCCTCGTCGGTCACGCGTACGCCGCGTTCTCGCTCTGGGCCCGCGCCGGGAACGCGCGCCGCTCGAAGTACGCCGCGGGGCGCACCGCCCTGCGCACCGCGTGGATGCGCTGGGGCGGGGTCTTCCTCCTCCTCTTCGTCGCGTGGCACCTCCTGCACTTCACGATCCTGAAGATCTCGCCGAACGCGGGCGCCAACGGTCCCGACGTCGAGAACAACCCGTACCGCCTCGTCGTCGCGAGCTTCCAGGTCCCGTGGATGACGCTCCTCTACGTCCTGGCGATGCTCGCCCTCGCGCTGCACCTCGCGCACGGGGTCTTCAGCGCCCAGCAGACGCTCGGCTGGACCGGGACCCAGAAGGCCTACCGCCGCGCCAGGCTCATCGGCAACGCCACGGCCCTCGTCGTCGCCGGAGGCTTCCTCCTCCCGCCGCTCGCCATCCTCTTCGGCCTGATCAAGTGAGGCACTGACCCATGTTCGGAAAGACCGAGAACGCCGGCATCGTCCACGGCCTCTACACCGAGGGCGAGGCGATCGCCGACACCCGGGCCCCCGCCGGCCCCATCGCGGGCAAGTGGACCCAGCGCAAGTTCGACGCCTCGCTCGTCAACCCGGCCAACCGCCGCAAGCTCGACGTCATCATCGTCGGCACGGGGCTCGCCGGGGCCTCGGCCGCGGCGACGCTCGGCGAGGCCGGCTACAACGTCAAGTCGTTCTGCTTCCAGGACACCCCGCGACGGGCCCACTCCATCGCGGCCCAGGGCGGCATCAACGCGGCGAAGAACTACAAGGAGGACGGCGACTCGGTCCACCGCCTCTTCTACGACACGGTCAAGGGCGGCGACTACCGCGCACGCGAGACCAACGTCTACCGCCTCGCCGAGGTCAGCGCGAACATCATCGACCAGTGCGTCGCGCAGGGCGTCCCGTTCGCCCGCGAGTACGGCGGCCTGCTCGACAACCGCTCCTTCGGCGGCGTCCAGGTCTCGCGCACCTTCTACGCCCGCGGCCAGACCGGCCAGCAGCTCCTCATCGGCGCCTACCAGGCGCTCGAGCGGCAGGTCGCCGCGAAGACGGTCGAGCAGTTCACCCGCCACGAGATGCTCGAGCTCGTCGTCGTCGAGGGCCGCGCGCGCGGCATCATCGCCCGCGACCTCGTCACCGGCGAGATCGAGACCCACCTCGCCGACGCGGTCGTCCTCGCCTCCGGCGGGTACGGCAACGTCTTCTACCTGTCGACCAACGCGATGGGGTCCAACGTCACCGCGAGCTGGCGGGCGCACCGCAAGGGCGCCTACATGGCCAACCCCTGCTACACGCAGATCCACCCGACGTGCATCCCCGTGTCCGGCGAGCACCAGAGCAAGCTGACCCTGATGTCGGAGTCGCTGCGCAACGACGGCCGGATCTGGGTGCCGAAGAACCGCGAGGACTGCACCAAGGACCCGCGCGAGATCGCCGAGGACGACCGCGACTACTACCTCGAGCGGATCTACCCGAGCTTCGGCAACCTCGTGCCCCGCGACATCGCCTCGCGCCAGGCGAAGAACGTCTGCGACGAGGGCCGCGGCGTCGGCCCGATGGTCGGCGACTTCCGGCGCGGCGTCTACCTCGACTTCACCGACGCGATCGCCCGCCTGGGCCGCGCGGCCGTCGAGGCCAAGTACGGCAACCTCTTCGACATGTACGCGCGG
The DNA here is from genome assembly GCF_042756445.1 of Oryzobacter terrae. Lineage (GTDB taxonomy): Bacteria > Actinomycetota > Actinomycetes > Actinomycetales > Dermatophilaceae > Oryzobacter > Oryzobacter terrae. Next base: position 1,409,887 of record NZ_CP170578.1, on the reverse strand, counting down.
ATCACGGGGGAGAACCCCTACGAGGTCCCGATGCGCATCTACCCGGCGGTCCACTACGTCATGGGCGGCCTCTGGGTCGACTACGACCTCCAGTCGAGCATCCCCGGGCTGTTCGTCACCGGCGAGGCCAACTTCTCCGACCACGGGGCCAACCGGCTCGGCGCCTCGGCGCTGATGCAGGGCCTGGCCGACGGCTACTTCGTCCTGCCGAACACGATCCGCGACTACCTCGCCAAGGGCCCGTTCGAGCAGCTGCCGGAGGACACCCCCGAGGTCGTCGCGGCCCGCACCGCGGTCGAGGAGCGCACCCGCCGCCTCCTCGCCATCAACGGCGAGCGCAGCGTCGACTCCTTCCACAAGGAGCTCGGCAACGTCATGTGGGAGTACTGCGGCATGGAGCGCTCGGAGGAGGGCCTGCTCAAGGCGATCGACCTCATCCGTGGCCTGCGCGACGAGTTCTGGCGCAACGTGCGCGTCCTCGGCGCGGCCGACACCCTCAACCAGAGCCTCGAGAAGGCCGGCCGCGTCGCCGACTTCCTCGAGCTGGGCGAGCTGATGTGCATCGACGCCCTCCACCGGCGCGAGTCGTGCGGCGGCCACTTCCGTGCCGAGTCGCAGACCGAGGACGGCGAGGCGCTGCGCGACGACGACGAGTTCCTCTACGTCGCCGCGTGGGAGTTCGCCGGTGGTGACGGCGACGGCGTGATGTCGACGCCGGTGCTGCACAAGGAGGACCTCGTCTACGAGGCGATCGAGGTCAAGCAGCGGAGCTACAAGTGATGACGCCCCGCCGCCGCCCGCTCCACCCCTTCGACATCTCGCGAGGACGCGCATGAACCTCACCCTGAAGATCTGGCGCCAAGCCGGACCCCGTCACAAGGGCGAGCTCCTGACCTACAAGGTCAAGGACATCAGCCCCGACATGAGCTTCCTCGAGATGCTCGACGTCCTCAACGAACAGCTCAACGCCAAGGGCGAGGAGCCGATCGCGTTCGACTCCGACTGCCGCGAGGGCATCTGCGGCATGTGCGGCCTCATGATCTCCGGCGAGGCCCACGGTCCCGAGAAGACGACGACCTGCCAGCTGCACATGCGCAGCTTCAGCGACGGCGAGGTCATCACCATCGAGCCGTGGCGGGCCAACGCCTTCCCGGTCATCAAGGACCTCGTCGTCGACCGCGGCTCCTTCGACCGGATCATCCAGGCCGGCGGCTACATCTCGGTCAACACCGGTTCGGCCCCCGACGCCCACGCGGTGCCGGTGCCGAAGCCGAACGCCGACCGGGCCTTCGCCGCCGCCGAGTGCATCGGGTGCGGGGCCTGCGTCGCCGCCTGCCCCAACGCCAGCGCCATGCTCTTCATGGGCGCCAAGGTCACCCACCTCTCCGAGCTGCCCCAGGGCCAGCCCGAGCGGATGGCGCGCGTCGTCTCGATGGTCGACCAGCACGACCACGAGGGCTTCGGCGGCTGCACCAACGTCGGCGCCTGCTCGCAGGCCTGCCCCAAGGGCATCCCGCAGGACGTCATCTCCACCCTCAACAAGGACCTGCGCAGCGCGCTGCGCGCCTCCCGCTGAGGTCGGGGCCCCGGGTCAGGGGGCGGCGTCGTCCGGGGGACCGGTCGGTCGCTGCTGCGGCGGTGTGGGCCGCTGCCGCTGCGGCGTCCGCATGCCCTCGTCGTGGGCGCGGCCGGCGTCGCGCAGGCCGAGGGCGGCGCCACCGGTGAGCGCGGTGAGCAGCCAGGCGACCGCCCGCAGGGCGGTCAGCCCGCTGCCGTCGACGACCTCGACGAGCACCAGCGCCCACGCGGCCGCGGTCAGCACGACCATGACGACGAGGACGGTGAGGGTGCGTCGCCGGGCCTCGGGGGTGCGCATGTCCCGATCGTCGCACGCCGTGGGTCACCGGAGCGGGCGGGCGCTCACAGCCAGGACAGGTGGTCCTTGAGCAGCGCGTAGCCGACGAAGGCGACGACGTCGAGCACGGTGTGCGCGACGACGAGCGGCATGACGCGGCGGGTGCGCGTGTAGACCCAGCCGAAGACGGCGCCCATGACGAGGTTGCCGAGGAAGCCGCCGAACCCCTGGTACAGGTGGTACGTCCCGCGGACGAGGGCACTGGTGAGGATGACGCGCCACGTCCCCCACCCCGCCTCGCCCCACCGCCGGAAGAGGTAGCCGACCATGACGACCTCCTCGAGGACCGCGTTCTGCGCGGCGGCGAGGACGAGGACGGGCACGGCCCACCACGCGGCGGCGAGGTTCGCGGCGGCGACGGTGGTGTTGAGGTCGAGCGCCTTCGCCGCGGCGTAGAGGCCGAGCCCCGGCAGGCCGACGAGGGCGGCCAGCCCGGCGCCGTGGAGGAGGTCGCGGACCGGGCGGCTGAGGTCGAAGCCCATGGTGCGGGGCTCGGCCGGGTCGTCGCGCCGCAGGAGGTGCAGGGCGAGGAGGACGGGGACGAGCGCGAGGGCGATGCCGACGAGCTGGTAGGTGAGGTCGAGCCAGGGGCGGTCGGGGGTGACCGAGCTGTTCATCGCCGAGGTCTGGCTGCCGAGGGCCTCCGGGCGGGTCAGCCGGTCCACGATCCGCAGCAGGGACCAGACCGCCGACGCCCCGAGCGAGACGCCGAGGACGAGCCAGGTCTCACCGAGGTGCTGCCGCCGCATGGCGACAGCGTAGGTGGCTCCGCCCGGGCGTCCGCCGCACGTCGGCTGGGCGCGGGCTGGGAGGAGCAGCGGAGACCGCCGACCGCGGCAGACCAGGGCCCACCGCAGCTGGTCGGCTCAGTGCGCCGTCGCGGGGTGGAGGTACCAGCGGTGGACGCTCACCCGGCGGGCGAGGCGGGCGGTGCGCTCGCGGCGCAGCGCGGGGACGACGACCGCGAGGGTGAGGCCGACGACCGCGAGGCCGCTGACGACGAGGACGACGAGGAGCGTGCTCGCGATGGTCGCGAGTCCGGTGATGGGGCCCATGGCGGGATCCTTTCTTCTACGGATGTAGAACACTCTACACCTGTAGAACCGTAGGCGTCGTCACGGTGTTCCCGCACCGTCGGGGCGGCCGTCGGCCCAGCCCTGCGCCCGGCGCAGCCCCACGACGCGGGCCACCCCGATCCCGGCGACCCCGAGGAGCCCGAGGACGAGGACCACCTGGGCGAGCCGCTGGGTCGGGCCGAGCGCCGCCGCGTACCCCCCGTCGAAGGCCCCGGAGACGACGGCCACCGTCACGGCCAGGGCCAGCAGGGCACCCGCCACGACCGCGGGGCGCCGACGGGTCGAACCGGCGACGACGGCGAGGACGAGGAGGGCCGCGTTCATCGGCAGGGGCACCGACAGGCGTCCGGTGGGCCCGACCGCCTCCCACCAGCTGTCGTCGAGCCCGGTCCGCAGGGCGAGGACCGAGCCGGCGAGCGAGACGGCGGTGACGCCGAGGACGCCGGCGAGCGGCCTGCGGTCGGGAGCGGCGCGGCGGCGCCGGGCACGCGGTCCGGCGGGACGGGTCGCGGTGGTGTCGGGGGGTGAGGTCGTGGGCACGGGGATCTCCTTCGGTGGCGGGGCGGAGCCCCGGGTCGGTGGGACCCATCTCCCCACCCCGCGCTTGGGGCGCGCTTGGGCCCGGCTGGGGACGCCGCGCGACACAATGGCGCGGTGACCCCTCCCGCCAGCGTCCGCGTCGGTCGGCGAGCCGAGCTGCTCGAGGCGGCCGTCGACGTCGTCGCCGAGGCGGGGCTGCGGGGCCTGACCCACCGGGCCGTCGACGCACGGGCGGGCCTTCCCGAGGGGACCTGCTCGGCGTACCTGCGCTCGCGCAGCGCCCTGCTCGTGGCCCTCGCCGAGCACGTCGCCGGGATGCTCGCCCACGACGTCGACGTCATGACGAGCGGGGCCGCCGGCCACCGCGACGACCCCGACGCCGTCGCGGCCGACGTCACCGCCCTGCTCCTGCGCTGGCTCGAGCGGCCCGAGGTCTGCCGCACCCAGGCCGAGCTCTCGCTCGAGGCGGCCCGGCGTCCCGAGCTCATGGAGGTGTTCGCCGACTGGCGGCGCGGCCTCGACGCCGTCGTCCTGCGCCTCGTCGAGGACGGCGGGCACGCCGACCCGGCGCTCCTCGCGAGCGTCGCGATCGCGGCCATCGAGGGGGTCCTGTCGACCGCCACCCGGATGCCGGCCGAGGCGCGCGAGCCGTTCGTGCGGGCCGCGGTCCCGCTCCTCGTCCGCGGGCTGCACGACGGGGGCTGAGCCCGCCGGGGCGCGCGGAGCCGACCCCTCCTGCGGGCCGGGCCGATCCGACCGACCTACGATCTGCGGGTGGACGGGAGGAGCCCAGCGATGTCGAGGACCCCGCACCGCCGCGCCCTGGGGGTGCTCGCGGTCTGCGCCGCGCTGCTCACCGCCGGGTGCAGCGACGACGAGGTGCCCCCGTCGGTGACCCCGCCCGCGTCGGCCACCCAGGCCTCGCCGACGCCCACCGTCACCACGCCGACCCCCTCGGGGTCGGCCACGCCGTCGGCGTCGCCCACGGCGACGCCGCCACCGGCGGACGGGCCCACGGTCGCCGAGGTGTACCGCGACGTGCGCACGTCCGCGCTGTCCGCGGGGTCCGGCCACGCCACGGGCACCCAGACCCGCGACGGCCGCCGGCTGCGGATCGACGTCGAGGGCGTCGCGAACGGCTCGAACCAGACGGTCTTCATCACCACCCCCGCCGGCGGCACCCCCGAGGTGCGCACCGTCAGCGGCCGCTACTGGCTCGGTGGCGACGAGGCGTTCTGGGTCGAGCAGACCGGCGACCCGAAGGCCGGGGCCGACATGGTCGGCAAGTACGTCGAGATCAGCGAGTCCGACGCCACCGAGCTCGGGTCGTTCACCCTGCGCAGCATCCTCACCGAGAAGTTCGGGCTCGCCGAGTTCGCGTCCCTCGAGTCCGACCGGTCGGCCGCCGAGCGCACGAGCCTGCGCGGCACCGACGCGTGGCTGCTCACGGGGAAGGCGGGGGCGCGCCTGTGGGTCGCGGCCGACGGGAGCGCCGCCCTGCTGCGGGCGGTCGGGCCGAAGAGCGCCCCCTCCGACCTCAGCTTCACCGACTGGGACCGCGCGCAGCGCACCCGCCAGCCGACCGCCGACCAGGTCGTCACGAACGAGTGAGGCGCCCGCGTCAGCCGGGCTGGTAGGCGGGGTCTCGCCGCGACCGGCGCCAGCGACGGACCCGGACCCACATCCAGATGAGGAGCCACGCGAGGAGCGCGAGGGCGACGACGACGAACACCGGCGCCAGGACCGCGATGAGCGACAGGCCGATGGAGGCGCCGTCCTCGACCGTGGAGACGACGGGGGCGCCCATCCCGGCCGTGCCGACGTTGACCACCGGGCGGGCCGCCATCTTGCCCGTGTGGACGAGCCCCGAGATGACGACGCCGAGGACGACACCGACCCAAGGGTTCTCCCGCATCCAGCTGGAGTTGTCGAGCTCGGAGGCGGCCGTCGAGGCCGCGAAGATCAGACCGCCCATGCTCGGCCGGATGAAGGTCTGGATCGCGTCGTTGACGGTGTCGACGGCCGGCACCTTGTCGAGGACGACCTCGGCGAGGAGGAGGACGGCCCCGATGCCGATCGCCCAGTTGCTCTCGATCCACTCGTACCCCGTCGGGAGCACGAGGTAGTCGGTGAAGCGGGCGCCGAGCGCCACGACGAGGAACGGGATGTAGGCGTTGAGGCCGGCAGCCGCCGACAGCCCCATCCCCGTGAGGGCAGCGAGCACGGTGGTCCCTCCTGTCGTGCCCACGACCGCCGGTGCGGCCGTGTCGCCGGGAGCAACACCCGACGGTGCCGAGCGTAGTCCCGGGCCTGCGACGACAGGCGCTCCCGCGCGGTTCCGCGAGGTGGTCGTCGTCCGCGCCACGGCGGCGCAGGCCGGGGCGGCGCCGCCACCTAGGATTCGGGACATGAAGGTCCTCTCCGCCGTCGCCTGGCCGTACGCCAACGGCCCACGCCACCTCGGCCACGTCGCCGGGTTCGGCGTGCCCTCCGACGTCTTCAGCCGGTACATGCGGATGGCGGGGCACGACGTCCTCATGGTCAGCGGGTCCGACGAGCACGGGACGCCGATCCTCGTCCTCGCCGACCAGGCGGGGGTGACGCCGCGCGAGTTCGTCGACACCAACCACGCCGTCATCGCCGCGGAGCTCACCGACCTCGGGTGCTCCTACGACCTCTACACGCGCACGACGACCGCGAACCACTACGCCGTCGCCCAGGAGCTCTTCACCCAGGTGTGGCGCAACGGCTACATGGTCGAGCAGACGACCCAGGGCGCCATCTCGCCCTCCACCGGGCGCACCCTCCCCGACCGCTACATCGAGGGCACCTGCCCGATCTGCGGGTACGGCGAGGCCCGCGGCGACCAGTGCGACAACTGCGGCAACCAGCTCGACCCCACCGACCTCATCGACCCGCGCAGCCGGATCAACGGCGAGACCCCGACCTTCGTCGAGACCCAGCACTTCCTCCTCGACCTGCCGGCGCTCGCCGAGGCGCTGCGCGGGTGGCTGGAGGGGCGGGCCGAGTCGGGGACGTGGCGACCCAACGTCATCAAGTTCAGCCTCAACATCCTCGAGGACATCCGCCCGCGCGCGATGACCCGGGACATCGACTGGGGCATCCCGGTGCCCCTCGACGGCTGGCGCGACAACCCCACGAAGCGCCTCTACGTGTGGTTCGACGCCGTCGTCGGCTACCTCTCGGCGTCCGTCGAGTGGGCCCGCCGCATCGGTGTGCCCGAGCGCTGGCGCGAGTGGTGGAACGACCCCGAGGCGCTCTCGTACTACTTCATGGGCAAGGACAACATCACCTTCCACAGCCAGATCTGGCCGGCCGAGCTCCTCGGCTACGCCGGAAAGGGTTCTCGCGGAGGGGAGCCCGGTGTCTACGGTGAGCTGAACCTGCCCACCGAGGTCGTCTCCAGCGAGTACCTGACGATGGAGGGCAAGCAGTTCTCCACCTCCCGCGGCTACACCATCCTCGTGCGCGACGTCCTCGACCGGTACGGCCCCGACGGCATCCGCTACTTCATCTGCGCGGCCGGCCCCGAGAGCCAGGACAGCAACTTCACCTGGCGCGAGTTCGTCCAGCGCAACAACTCCGAGCTCGTCGCGGGCTGGGGCAACCTCGTCTCGCGCACGGCGGCGATGGTCGCGAAGAACTTCGGCGAGGTCCCGCGGCCCGGGCCCCTCCAGCCGGTCGACGAGGAGGTCCGCGCGGCCGTCCTCGGCGGCTTCGCCTCGGTCGGTGGCCTGCTCGAGCGACACCGCCAGAAGGCCGCGATCGCCGAGGCCATGCGCGTCGTCGGGGAGGTCAACGGCTACGTCTCGCGCACCGAGCCGTTCAAGCTCAAGGGCGACGACGAGCGAGAGCGCCTCGCGACCGTGCTCCACACGCTCGTCCAGTGCGTCAGCGACCTCAACACGATGCTCGCCCCGTTCCTGCCGCACGCGGCGAACCGGGTCGACGCCGTGCTCGGGGGCAGCGGCGAGTTCATGCCGATGCCCCGGCTCGAGACCGTCACGGGGCTCGACGCCGCCGACGAGGGCCACACCTGGCCGGTCATCACCGGCGACTACGCTGGCACCCCCCGGTGGGAGTCGCGGCCTGTCGTCGTGGGGACGCCCATCAGCAAGCCCGCTCCGGTGTTCACCAAGCTCGACGAGTCCGTCGTCGACGACGAGCTGGCCCGAGCCGCGGACCGCTGACCCGATGTCGTCGCAGCCGAGCCGACGGGGCGAGCCGGAGCCCCCCGACCCGTTGCCGATCGCGGTCGTCGACAACCACACCCACCTCGACATCAGCCGCGACGACGAGGTCATTCGCGTCGACGACCTCGGGCCGATCCTCGCGCAGGCCGCGGCGGTCGGGGTCGACCGCGTCGTCCAGGTGGGGTGCGACCTGCCCGGGGCCCGGTTCGCCGTCGAGGCGGCCGAGCGCCACCGCGCGGTCGTCGCCGGGGTGGCCCTGCACCCCAACGAGGTGCCGGGCCTGGCGCAGCGCGGCGAGCTCGAGGACGCCTGGGCCGAGATCGAGCGCCATGCCGCCCACCCGCGCGTGCGGGTGGTCGGCGAGACCGGGCTCGACTACTACCGCACCGGCCCCGAGGGCGTCCCCGCCCAGCAGGACTCGTTCCGGTGGCACATCGACCTCGCGAAGCGGCTCGGCAAGACCCTCCAGATCCACGACCGCGACAGCCACGACGACGTCCTGCGGGTCCTCGCCGAGGAGGGCGCGCCCGAGCACACGGTCATGCACTGCTTCTCCGGGGGCCCCGAGATGGCCCGGGAGTGCGTCGACCGCGGCTACCACCTGTCCTTCAGCGGGACGGTGACCTTCAAGAACGCCAAGGCCCTGCGCGACGCGCTCGCCTCGACCCCCCTCGAGCTGCTCCTCGTCGAGACCGATGCCCCCTACCTCACCCCGCACCCGTGGCGCGGGGCGACGAACAGCCCGGCGCTCGTGCCTCTCACCGTGCGGGCGATGGCCGGCGTCCTCGGGGTCGCCGTCCCCACCCTGTGCGCGGCCCTCAGCGAGAACGCCGAGCGGCTCTACGGACCCTGGTGAGTGACCGTTCACCGACGCTGTGACGCGAATCTCGTGACCCGTGTGGCTGGTATGACGGATGAGCACGGATGAGGCACCCGAACCTGAGAATCGTCGTTACCGAAATTTGACCTTGGGTGCCCGCTCCTGCACGGTTGACGGGATGGCCGGGGCCGGTTCGCCTCGGACGACACGTGTGAACACCGCTCCGCCGGCGCCGCCGGACCGGTTCGCGACCCACACGCACGCGCCCCGACCCGGGCTCGTGGCCGCCCCCGGCTGGACGTCCGACGCCGGTGCCCGGAGAGCACGACCCAGGAGCACTTGTGCTGTTCTCTCGACCTCTTCGTCACGCCGCCCAGGGCGTCGCCGCGCTCGCCGTGGCCGCCGGTTCGGTGGGTGTGGCCCACTACGACAAGTCCGTGCAGGTCTCCGTCGACGGCAGGCCCACCACGGTCCACGTCTTCGGCTCGACCGTCGGTGACGTCCTCGACAAGCAGGACATCGCCGTGGGTGCCCACGACGTCGTGGTGCCGGCCGTCGGCAGCGCCGTGAGCGACGGGGACCACATCTCCGTCCGCTACGGCCGCAAGCTCACGGTCACCGTCGACGGCGTGACGCGGGAGTACTGGACCACCGCGACGACCGTCGACGCCGCCCTCAAGGACCTCGGCATCCGGGCCGACGGGGCGGTCCTGTCCGCCTCGCGCTCGCAGCCGCTGGGCCGCGGCGGCCTGGCGATGTCGGTGACGATGCCCAAGAGGGTCACGGTCACCGCCGACGGCCGGACGCGCACCGTCACCTCCGTCGCGCCGAAGGTCGACGGCGTCCTCGCCGAGCTCGACCTCACCAAGGGCGCTCGCGACATCCTGGCCCCCGGGCTGCAGACGCCGGTCGACGACGGCATGAAGATCGTCCTCAAGCGCGTGACGGTCAAGAAGGTCAAGACCACCGAGTCCATCGCCTACGACACGGTGAAGAAGAAGGACGACTCGCTGTACGTCGGCCAGACCCGCGTCGTCACCTCCGGCAAGGCCGGCAAGAAGGCCGTGACCCGCGAGATCACCTACGTCGACGGCAAGCGCTCGAAGACCAAGGTCCTGTCCTCCACCACCGTCTCGCGGCCCACGACCGCGGTCGTGCGCGTCGGCACCAAGCAGGTGGCGTCGTCCGGCGGCTCGGGTGGCTCGGGCGGTGCGATCAACCTCGCCCGCGCGGACATGTGGGACCGCATCGCCGAGTGCGAGTCGAGCGGCAACTGGAGCATCAACACCGGCAACGGCTACTACGGCGGACTGCAGTTCTCGATCTCGTCGTGGAACTACAACGGCGGCGACGACTTCGCCTCGCGCCCCGACCTCGCCTCGCGCGCCGAGCAGATCACGGTCGCGAACCGGTACTACGAGAAGGCCGGGCTCTCGCCCTGGGGCTGCGCCCACGCGGCCTGACCCCCTGACGCCTCTCGGGAGTCCCCCAGAGACCCCGCCGTCCCACCGGAAACCTTTCCGTGGGAGGGCGGGGTCTCTCGTGGGGAGCGCGGGTGGCGGAGCGGCTCGGGCGGGTCGGCTCCTGACCTCGGAGCGCGGCTAGGGTGAGGCCGTGCCCGACCCCAGCGACCACACCCTCCTCGGGGCCGCCGAGATCCGCGAGCTCGCGGCACGGCACGGCATCCGGCCCACGAAGCAGTGGGGCCAGAACTTCGTCGTCGACGGCAACACGGTGCGCCGGATCGTGCGCGTCGCCGGGGTGGGGGAGGACGACACCGTCGTCGAGGTCGGGCCGGGCCTGGGGTCGCTGACCCTCGCCCTCCTGCCGGTCGTCGGGCGGGTCGTCGCCGTCGAGGTCGACCCCGCGCTCGCCGCCGCCCTGCCGGCCACCGTGGCGAAGCACACCCCGGACCTCGTCGACCGGTTCGAGGTCGTCGAGGCCGATGCGATGCAGGTGACCGGGCTGCCCGGCCCTCCGCCCACCGCCCTCGTCGCGAACCTGCCGTACAACGTCTCGGTCCCGGTGGTGCTGCGCTTCCTCGAGCACGTCCCGACCCTGCGCACCATCCTCGTCATGGTCCAGCTCGAGGTCGCCGAGCGGCTCGCCGCCGGACCGGGCTCGAAGACGTACGGGGTGCCGAGCGTCAAGGCCGCGTGGTACGCCGACGTCCGCCTCGCCGGGACGGTGTCGCGCAGCGTGTTCTGGCCGGTGCCGAACGTCGACTCCGGGCTCGTCGCGCTCACCCGCCGCGAGCCACCCGTGACCACGGCGTCGCGCCAGGACGTGTTCGCCTGTGTCGACGCCGCGTTCGCGCAGCGGCGCAAGACGCTCCGGGCGGCCCTGGCGACCTGGGCCGGCTCACCGGCCCTCGCCGAGGAGGCCCTCGTCGCGGCCGGGATCGACCCGCGCACCCGCGGCGAGCAGCTCGACGTCACCGCGTTCGCCGCCATCGCCGCCGCGCGTCCCGCGAGGTCCTGAGGCCCCCGCGGGTCTGGCTAGGGTGGGCGCATGACCTCGGCGCCCCTCGTACCCGCCCCCGTGACGGTGCGCGTCCCCGCCAAGGTCAACCTCGAGCTCCTCGTCGGCCCGCGCCGCGACGACGGCTACCACCACCTCGCCACGGTGTTCCACGCGGTGAGCCTCTACGACGACGTCACCGTCTCGGTCGCCGACGCGTTCGGGGTCACCGTCAGCGGCCCGCTGGCGGCCGGGGTCCCGCTCGACGGCGAGAACATCGTCCTCAAGGCCGCCCGCCTCGTCGACGCGCGCTTCGACGTCGAGCCGGTCCACGTCGACATCCGCAAGGGCATCCCGGTGGCCGGCGGCATGGCCGGGGGCTCCGCCGACGCCGCGGGCACGCTCGTGGCGCTGGACCACCTCTTCGACCTCGGCCTGGACCGCGAGGAGCTCGAGGAGCTCGGCGCCGACCTCGGCAGCGACGTGCCCTTCCTCGTGGCCGGGGGGACCGCCGTCGGCAGCGGGCGGGGCGAGCTGCTCGCCCCCGTCCTCGCCCGCGGCACCTACCACTGGGTCTTCGCCCTCGGCGAGGACGGCCTGTCGACCCCCGAGGTCTACGCCGAGTGCGACCGGCTGCGCGGCGACGAGGACGTCCCCGAGCCGGTGGCGAACCCCGCCCTCATGGCCGCCCTGCGCAGCGGCGACCCGCACGAGCTCGCGCCCCAGCTCGCCAACGACCTCCAGGACGCGGCGATCTCGCTGCGGCCCGCCCTCGGTGAGGTCCTGGCCGCCGGCATGGAGTTCGGCGCCCTCGGTGGCATCGTCTCGGGGTCCGGGCCGACGATCGCCTTCCTCGTCGAGGACAGCGAGTCCGGGATCGACCTCGCCGTCGCCCTCACGGCGAGCGGTGCGGTGCGCGACGTGCGGCGGGCCAGCGGTCCGGTCCACGGGGCGCACGTCCTCCAGCGCCGGGTCGACTAGTGGCCAACCTCGTCTCCGTCGAGCGCGCCTCCCTCGCGCTCGGCACCGCGCAGGTGCTCGACGCCGTCTCCCTCGGGGTCGGTGGCGGCGACCGGATCGGCGTCGTCGGGCGCAACGGTGGCGGCAAGACGACCCTGCTGCGCGTCCTCGAGGGCTCGCGCGAGGTCGACACGGGACGCGTCGCGCGCACCGGCGGGCTCACCGTCGGGGTGCTCACCCAGGACGACACCCTCGACCCGGGGTCCTCGGTGCACGAGGCGGTCCTCGGCGGCCTCGCCGAGCACGAGTGGGCGGCCAGCTCCCGGGTGCGCGACGTCCTCACCGGTCTCCTCGGCGGCATCGACGCCCCTGCCGTCGGCGGGCTCGGCGCCACCGTCGGACCCCTCTCCGGCGGTGAACGGCGGCGGGTGGCCCTCGCCGCCCTGCTCGTGGCCGACCCGACCCTGCTGCTCCTCGACGAGCCGACGAACCACCTCGACGTCGAGGGCGTGGCCTGGCTCGCCGAGCACCTCGTGCGCGAGCACTCCCGCCCCGACAACGCGCTCGTCGTCATCACCCACGACCGGTGGTTCCTCGACGCCGTCGCGACCCAGACGTGGGAGGTCGAGAACGGGGGAGTGCACTCCTACGAGGGCGGGTACGCCGCCTTCGTCCTCGCCAAGGCCGAGCGCGAGCGGATGGCGGGGGTGGTGGCCGACCGCCGCGACAACCTCCTGCGCAAGGAGCTCGCCTGGCTGCGCCGGGGACCCCCGGCCCGCACGAGCAAGCCGAAGTTCCGGATCGACGCGGCGAACGCCCTCATCGCCGACGAGCCGCCGGCGCGCGACGACGTCGAGCTCGTCCGCTTCGCGACCACCCGTCTCGGCAAGGACGTCGTCGACCTCGTCGACGCCAGCCTCGCCGTCGGCGACCGCACGCTCCTCGACCGGTTCACCTGGCGCCTGGCCCCGGGGGAGCGCGTCGGGATCGTCGGCGTCAACGGTGCCGGGAAGTCGACCCTGCTGCGAGCCATCGCCGGGTCCCACCCCCTCGCCGCGGGCAAGAGGCGCGAGGGCGTGACGGTGCGCCTCGCCTTCCTCACCCAGGAGGTCCGCGAGCTCGAGGCATGGGAGGGGCGCCGGGTCATCGAGGCGGTCGAGGCCGTCCGCTCCCTCGTCCGGCTCGGCAAGAAGGAGCTCACCGCCTCGCAGCTCGCCCAGCGGCTCGGGTTCACCGGGGCGCGCCAGCAGACCCGGGTGGGCGACCTGTCCGGCGGCGAGCGGCGCCGGCTCCAGCTGACCCGCCTGCTCATGGACGAGCCGAACGTCCTGCTCCTCGACGAGCCGACCAACGACTTCGACATCGAGACGCTGACCTCGCTCGAGGACCTCCTCGACGGCTGGGCCGGCACGCTCGTCGTCGTCTCGCACGACCGCTACCTGCTCGAGCGGGTCGCCGACCGCCAGGTCGCCCTCCTCGGCGACGGGCGCCTGCGCGACCTGCCCGGAGGGGTCGAGGAGTACCTGCGGCTGCGGGCGACGGCCAAGGCCGCCGCGGCCTCCGCCGCCTCGACGGCCCCGTCGGGCGCGGCCCGGGCGACCTCATCCCCGACGTCCGGCTCCGCCGGTCCGGCGACGCCGCCCGACCCGGCCGCGGCCCGCGAGGCCCGCAAGGTCATGGCGCGCGTCGAGAAGCAGCTCACCCGCCTGGCCGGGCGCGAGGACCGGGTGCACGCGGCGATGGCCGCGGCGGCGACGGACCACGAGCGGGTCCTCGAGCTCAACCGAGAGCTGCGCGAGATCGTCGACGAGCGGGAGTCGCTCGAGCTCGAGTGGCTCGAGGCCGCCGAGCTCGTCGGCTGACCTCCGCCCGAGCCCGAGCCCGAGCCCGGGCCCGAACCCGAGTCCGAGCCCGGGCCGCCAGGCGACCGGCCTGCGTCCAGAGCCACCACGCGAGGACGCCCGCGGCCAGCCCCGCGCCGAAGGCCACCCAGGGGGTGGACCGCAGCTCCTGGAGCACCTGCCAGTGGACGACGTAGGTGAACAGCGACGCCGAGGCGAGGACCTGGAGGAGGGGCACGAGCGCCCTCGGGACCCGGGTCGTCGGCACCCAGACGACGAGGAGGACGACGGCGAGGGTCAGCAGGTCGCGACGCGGGTTGCCGGAGAACGTGCCCACGGCCGGCACGGCCACGGCGCTGACGACGAGGCGTTCGCGCAGCCCGTCGGCGGCCCCGGAGGCCCAGCCGAGGCAGAACAGCCAGAGCACGACGAGCGCCGAGCCCTGCATGTGCGGGACCGGCGGGAAGAGCACGTCCTGCCACCAGAGCATCCCGAGCCCCGTCAGGGCCAGGGGGAGGGCGAACGGGTGCCGGCGCTGCAGCCGGTCACCCCACGGGGTCGCGAGGAGGGCGGTCGTCGCGAGGAGCCCGACGACGACGGCCTCGACGAACCAGAAGCGCCAGTCCGGCCCGAGCCGCGGCTCGCCGAGGAGCCAGTTCGCCAGCCCCACCGTCGACGTCGCGTACTGCCCGGTGACGAGGTGGACCGTGCCGACGACCGCGAGGGTGGGTGCGACGACCCGCGCCACGGCGGTGAGCAGGCCACGCGTGCGCTCGGCCCGCGGCGCGTCACCGAGGCGGAACCGCACGAGGTTGTAGCCGACGAGCACGAGGAGGGCGTGCGCCGTCCCCTGGAGCCGGAAGACGTGGGCGTGCGTGCCGACGATGAGGACGATCGCCACGGCCCGCAGCACCACGCTCGTCTCGACGGTGCGCATCCCGCGCCGGGCGTCGAGGCGGGACCACCGGCCGGTGGTCCCGGGGGCGGCCGTGGCGCCGGCGACGGTCGCGGCGTGGGCCACGGCGGCGGCCTCGAGGTCGCGCAGCGGCGTGACGTGCCAGCCACGGGGAAGGTCCCCGACGCACTCCTCGACGTGGAGGGAAGCCTCGACGTACGACAGCGAGTCGCCGCCGAGCGAGGCGAAGGTGTCGTGCGGGCCGACCTCCCGACCGAGGATCGCGGCGAAGCGCTCGGACAGCGTGCCGGCGAGCGGCGCACCCGAGGCCGGTTCGGGAAGGCCCTCGGCCGCCGACGTCAGCGCCGCGTAGTCGACCTTGCCGCTCGGCAGCAGGGGGACGCCGGGGAGCCCGAGGTCGGAGGGGGAGGCGAGGCGCACGCTGCGGGCCGGGACGCCGGCGCGGGCCGCGGCCACCTCCGCGACGTCGACGTGCCCGTCGCGCTCGTCGCGCCCGTGGCCCGGGACGGTCGGGCCGGTGGAGGCGCTCGGGTCGCAGACGACGAGACCGGGCCCGCCGGCGACGCAGCGGACGTCGTGGCCGCTCTCGCGCAGGGAGCGCTCGACGTGCTCGAGGTCGACCCGGTGGCCGAGCACCTTCGCGACGCGGGAGCGGCGGCCGGTCACCTCGAGGAGCCCGTCGCCGGTCCAGCGCCCGAGGTCGCCCGTGAAGAGGCGCTCGACGGCGCGGCCGAGGGCGAGGTCGGCCGGCTCGTGCGCGTAGCCGAGCATGACGTTGGGCCCGTCGTAGACGACCTCGCCGTCGACGAGGTCGAGGCGCCCTCCCGGTACCGCGACGCCGACCGCGTGCGGGTGGCTCGCGGCGAGGTCGGGCGGGAGGTAGGCCATCCGGGCCGTCGCCTCGGTCTGCCCGTACATGACGAAGAGGTCGAAGCCGCGCTCGCGACCGAGCTCGGCGAGGGCGACGACGCGGGCGGGGTCGAGGCGCCCCCCGGCCTGGGTCACCGTCCGCAGCCGGGGGAGGTCCATCGCGGCGAAGCCCACCCGGTCGAGCAGCTCGAAGGAGTGGGGGACGCCGGCCAGGGTGGTGACGCCGGCCTCGACCATGAGGTCCCAGAAGCGGGGGTCGGCGACCGAACCCTCGGTGAGCACGACCGAGGCGCCCGCGGCGAGGTGGCTGTGGACGACGCTCAGGCCGTAGCAGTAGTGGACCGGCAGGCTCGTGACGGCGCGGTCGCTGGTGCGGATGCCGAGGGAGCCGGCGATGGCGAGGGCGTTGCTGCGCAGGTTCTCGTGCGAGAGCCGGACCAGGCGTGGTGACCCGCTCGACCCGCTCGTGCTCATGAGGAGGGCGAGGTCGGGGTGGAGGTCGTGACGTGCCCGGGCCCGGCGCACCGCGACCGTGCCGTCACCGTCGAGGGTGACGTCGGGGTCCCACGCGGCGGCGAGCGCGTCCGTCGCGGCCCCGGGGCCGGGGGTCAGGAGGACGACGTGCCCGGCCGCCTGGGCCGCGAGAAGGCCGACGAGGGTGCCGAGGTCGTTGCGCGCCCGCACGTGGACGAGCCGGCGCTCGCCGGCGAGGCGTCGGGCGGTGGTGGCGACCCGGGCCGCGAGCTCGGCCCGGCTGAGCGTGACGAGGCAGCCGTCCTCGACGACGTGGACCGCGGGGTCGTCGGGTCCTCCCGGGCCGGTCCCGAGCCAGCCACCGAGGTCGCCGGGCGTCGTTCCCCGAGGGGGCCGCGACGGCGCGGCGGTGTCCGGCCGGGGAGCCGGGGGGTGGACGACGCTCACGCGAGCACTGTAGTGAGGTAAGGCTTACCTTCCAAGTGCGCTGGTGGGAGGGCGTCCGCGTGCCGCGGAGGTCAGGCGTCGCCCTCGAAGGGGTGGAGGAGGCGGCGCAGGAGGGCGGCGAGGTCGGCGCGCTCGGTGGACCCGAGGTCGCCGAGGAGGGCCTCCTCGTGGGCGATGAGGTCGGCGAGGGCCGCGTCGACGACGGTCATCCCGGTGGGCGTGAGGCGGACGATGACCCCGCGGCGGTCGTTCGGGGCGGGGTGCCGCTCGACGAGGCCACGGGCGGCGAGCCGGTCGACCCGGTTCGTCATCGTCCCGCTCGTGACGAGGGTCTCGGAGACGAGCTGGCCGGGGCTCAGCTCGTAGGGGGTGCCGGCGCGACGCAGGGCGGACAGGACGTCGAACTCCCAGCCGTCGAGCCGGTGCTCGGCGAACGCGGTGCCGCGAGCGCGGTCGAGGCGACGGGCCAGCCGGGACACCCGCGAGAGCACCTCGAGGGGGGTGACGTCGAGGTCAGGGCGCTCCCGGCGCCACGCGGAGACGATACGGTCGACATCGTCAGCGGCCATGGCCGGACTCTACTCCGCGTCAACATTCTTGACGTCGAGACGAATGGTGAGGAGGCGCCATGCGCGAGCACGGCAGCTGGGACCCGACGGCCTACGCGCGGTTCTCCGACGAGCGCAGCCGACCGTTCTCCGACCTCGTGACGCAGGTCCGCGCCGACAGCCCCTCGCTCGTCGTCGACCTCGGCTGCGGGCACGGTCCGGCCACCCTCACCCTCGCCCGGCTGTGGCCCGAGGCACGGGTCGTGGGGATCGACTCCAGCGAGTCGATGCTCGACGCCGCCCGCGAGCTGGACCGCGACGACCGGGTCGAGTGGGTGCAGGCGGAGCTGCGCGACTGGGACCCCACCTCGCTCGGACAGGCGCCCGACGTCGTCGTCACGTCCTCGACCCTCCAGTGGGTGCCGGGCCACCTCGACCTCCTCGACGCGTGGGTCGGGGCGCTGGCCGACGGCGGCTGGTTCGCCCTTCAGGTCCCCGGCAACTTCGACGCCCCCAGCCACCGCCTCATGCGCGAGACCGCCGAGCAGCACGAGCGCTCCGGCGAGCTCACCGCCGCCCTCGACCTCCCGGCCGTCGGGGAGCCCGCCACCTACCTGCGCTACCTCACCCGGCTCGGCTGCACGGTCGACGCCTGGGAGACCACCTACCTCCACGTCCTCGACCCCGGCGCCGACGACGAGAACCCCGTCCTCACGTGGGTGCGCTCCACCGGGCTGCGACCGGTGCTCGAGATCCTCACCGACCCCGACGAGCTCGCGGCGTTCATCGAGCCCTACGGCGCCGCGCTCACCGAGGCGTACCCCCGGTCGTCGGCGGGCGTGCTCTTCCCGTTCCGGCGGGTGTTCGCCGTCGGGCGCAAGGACCGCTCCCGCGACGAGGCGCCGGCGTCCGGCTGACGCTCGTCGAGGCGCCGCCCGGAGGGGCCCACGACGGCTCAGGTCCCGGACGGCTCGTCCGGCGTGAGGGTCGGCTTGGCCTCGAGGCCGGTCAGCCCGTTCCACGCGAGGTTGACGACGTGCGCCGCGACCTCGTGCTTCTTGAACCGGCGCGAGTCCAGCCACCACTGACCGGTGAGCGCGACCATCCCGACGAGCATCTGCGCGTACATCGGCGCGGCCTTGGGGTCGAGCTTGTGCTCCTTGAACTGCGCGGCGAGGATGTGCTCGACCTGGCTCGCGATGTCGCTCATGAGGCTGGCGAACGAGCCGGTGGCCTGACCGGTCGGGCTGTCCCGCACCAGGATCCGGAAGCCGTCGGTGGAGCCCTCGACGTAGTCGAGGAGGGCGAGCGCCGCCTTCTCGATGATCTGGCGCGAGGTCCCGCCGGTGGCCAGGGCCACGGTCACGCCGCCGAGCAGGCTCTGGATCTCGCGGTCGACGACGACGGCGTACAGGCCCTCCTTGCCCCCGAAGTGCTCGTACACGACGGGCTTGGACACCCCGGCCGAGTGCGCGATCTCCTCGATGGTGGCGCCCTCGAACCCCTTGTCGGCGAAGTGCTTGCGCCCGATGCCGATGAGCTGCTCGCGCCGTTCGCGCCCCGTCATCCGGGAGCGCCCGGACTTCGGTGGCTTGGTCGTCGAAGGATCGCTCACCGGGCCATTCTGCCCCGGTGGCCGCTCTCCCGCCCGGTCGCCCACGGTCGTCGGCGCCCGCTCGCCCCGCCGGTCGACCCCTGGCGGCACGGGTCGGCGCCGCCGTGGGCGGGCGCCGGGGGTCCACTACCCTCGCTGTGTGCCGTTCGCCGGTGGTGGGCGGCGTTCCCCGGTTGGTCTGCTGGCAGGGCCCGCCTGACTTTGAATCAGGACAAGCGACGTAGGTTCGATTCCTACCCGGGGAGCGCGGCGCGGACCTCGTCGGCGGCGCCGAGGAACGACTCCAGCTCGGCGCGCTCGAGGTCGTCGAGCGGCAGGGCCGCGATGTCGTCGACGAGCCGCTGCGCCGCCGCGGTGTCGCCCAGGCGCACCCGGAGCTCGGCGAGGTAGACCATCGCCTCGAGCCGCTCGCCCACGGGTGCGTCGGGGTGCCTCGCGAGCCCCTTCTCGAGCAGGCCCGCCGCCCGGCCGTCGTCCCCGCGTGCGTCCCCCTGGCGGGCGGCGCCGAGCAGCACCCGCCTCAGCCCCGAGACCCCGTCGTCGTCCTCGCCCTCGACGCCACCGTGGCGGTAGAAGCGCAGCCAGTTGCCTCCGACGTCGACGAGGCTGAACCCCGACACCGTCCCCTGCTTGCGCCGCGGTCGCAGCAGCCGAGGGATCCCCGCCAGCGGGACCCGGCCCCGCGCCGCCTTGAGCCCGGCGGCGAACTCGGCGTGCAGGGCTCCGGGGTCGGCGACCACGACGATGACGCTCGCGTACGAGTGCTCGGGCACGAAGCCGTCAATGCCGGAGAGGTGGATCTCCCAGTCGTCGCGGGCGACGACGGCGCAGGGGTACGGGCGGCGCTGGACGAACGTGGCCCGGAAGCCGAGGGACCCGTAGAAGGACAGCGCCTCCTCGAGGTCGGGGCAGGGGAGGATCGGGACGGTCCGGGTCGGCGGCGCGGGGACGGGCACCGGTCCAGTGTGGCGGGCCGCTGCCGCAGTGACGAGGGGCCGGCGCCGGCCAGAACCCACACCACCGGGTAAAAACCACAAAAACGGGCGCCCGTTTCTCTTTACATCGGATCGTGGGGGTGGTTTCATGGATCCACCGGCCCGACGAGGGGCCACCGGGGACGAGGGAGTCCGATGTACGCAGCGGAGCGCCAGCAGCGGATCATGGTCGAGGCCCGACGGGCCGGCCGGGTCGAGGTCGCCTCGCTCGCCGAGTCGCTCGGGGTCGCCACCGAGACCGTCCGCCGCGACCTCACCGCCCTCGAGCAGCGCGGCTCGCTCCGCCGGGTCCACGGCGGCGCCATCCCCGTCGAGCGCCTCGAGCTCGAGCCCACGCTCGCCACCCGCGCCTCCCGCCTCACCGACGTCAAGCGCCGCATCGCGGCCCGCGTCCTCGACGAGCTCCCCACGGGCGGAACGGTGCTCCTCGACTCCGGCTCCACGACGCAGGCGGTCGTCCAGCTCCTCCCGCCCGACCTCGACCTCACCGTCGTCACGAACTCGGTGGCCGCGGCGTCGCTGCTCTCCACCCACCCCGGCATCAGCCTCTACGTCCTCGGGGGGCGGGTGCGCGGGGTCACCGGCGCGGCCGTCGGCGACTGGGCCACGCACGCCCTCGACGGCCTCGTCGTCGACGTCGCCGTCCTCGGCACCAACGGCATCTCGGCGGCTCGCGGCCTCACGACACCCGACCAGGCCGAGGGGCTCGTCAAGGCCGCGATGGTCCGCTCGGCCCGCCGGGTCGTCGTCGCCACCGACTCGAGCAAGGCCGGCGACGACCACCTCCACCGCTTCGCCCGCCTCGAGGACGTCGACCTCGTCGTCACCGACACCGACCTCGCCGACGACGTCGTCGCCGAGCTGCGTGCCGCCGGCCCCCAGGTGGTGACGGCGTGATCGTCACCCTCACCCCCAACCCGAGCATCGACCGGGCCGTGACGATCGACGTGCTGCGCCGCGGCGAGGTCCACCGGGCGACGTCCTCACGGGTCGACCCCGGCGGCAAGGGCGTCAACGTCTCGAGGGCCCTCGCGGCCCAGCGCGCCGACACCGTCGCGGTCCTCCCGGCCGGCGGTCCCGAGGGCCACCTCATGGACGAGCTGCTCGACGCCGCGCGGGTGCCGCGCCGCAGCGTGCCCGTCGCCGGGGCGCTGCGGATGAACGTCAGCGTCCTCGAGCCCGACGGCACGACGACCAAGCTCAACGAGCCGGGTCCGCAGCTCTCCGAGGTCGAGGTCGACCTCCTCCTCCAGGAGGCCCTCGACGCCGCGTGCACCGCCACCTGGGTCGTCGGCTGCGGGAGCCTGCCGCCGGGCGCCCCCACCGACCTCTACGCCCAGCTCGTCACCCGGGTCCGCGAACGGGGCGTCAAGGTCGCCGTCGACTCCTCCGGCGCGCCGATGACGGCCGCCGTCGCCGCGCGCCCCGACCTCATCAAGCCGAACCACGAGGAGCTCGCCGAGCTCGTCGGTCGCGAGCTGCCGACTCTCGCAGACGTCCTCGACGCCGCTCGTGGGCTCGTCGCCGGTGGCATCGAGGTCGTCGCGGTCAGCCTCGGTGGCGACGGCGCGGTCCTCGTGACGGCCGACGAGGCGGTCCACGCCCGCGCGACGATCACCGCCCCCCTGTCCACCGTGGGCGCCGGCGACTGCATGCTCGCCGGGCTGCTCCACGGCCTGTCGAGCGGGCTCGCCCCCGCCGACGCCCTCGCCGCCGCCGTCACGTGGGGCGCCGCCGCGGTCACCCTCCCCGGCAGCCGCGTCCCCACCCCGTCCGACCTCGACGGGATCCCCGTCCAGGTCACCAGCACTCCCGACCCCACCCTCGTCCTGGGTCACTGACCAGACGCCCCGAAAGGAAACGCCATGTCCCTCATCACCACCGAGCAGGTCGTCCTCGACCTGACCGGCGACGACCGCCACGAGGCGACCCGCGTCCTCGCGGAGCGGCTCGTGGCCAGTGGCCGCTGCACCGACCTCGACCAGTTCCTCGCCGACGTCGCCGAGCGCGAGTCGAAGATGGCGACGGGCCTGCCCGGCGGCATCGGGATCCCGCACGCCCGCAGCGCGGCGATCACCGAGCCCTCGCTCGTCTTCGGCCGCACCGACGGGATCGACTGGGGCGCCAAGGACGGCCCGGCCACCCTCGTGTTCCTCATCGCGGCACCCGAGGGCGGGGGCGACGCGCACATGCAGATGCTCCCCAAGCTCGCCCGAGCCCTGATGAAGAAGGACTTCAAGGCCGCGCTCGCCGCCGCGACGAGCGAGGAGGAGGTCGTGCGGATCGTCAGCGCCGAGGTCGCCCTCGACCCCGCCCCGGCCGCCACGCCCGCGGCCGCCGCCGCCGCGCCCACCGCCGCGGCGCCCGCGCCGGAGGCGACGCCGGCCGCCGCCCCCGACACGTCGGCCGCCCCGTCCCCGGCCGCGCCGGACGTCCCGGCCACGCCCGCAACCCCGGAGAAGCGCTCCCTCACCCTCGTGGGCGTGACGTCGTGCCCCACCGGGATCGCGCACACCTACATGGCGGCCGAGGGCCTCGAGGCCGCGGCGAAGGCCGCCGGCCACACGATGACCGTCGAGACCCAGGGCTCGGCCGGCTCGAACCCGCTGAGCGCGGCGCAGATCGCCGCCGCCGACGCCGTGATCTTCGCCCACGACCTCCCCGTCAAGGACGCCGGCCGCTTCGCCGGCAAGCCGACGGTCGACGTCGGCGTCAAGAAGGGCATCTCCGAGGGCCCGGCCCTCGTCGCCCAGGCCGAGGCGCTCGTCGCCGAGTGGGCGGCCGACCCCAGCAGGGCCGAGGCCGCGGCCGCCGCGGCGTCGACGGCGCGTGCCTCGGGTGGGCTCGTCACGAAGGTCGAGGACGGCGCGAGCACCCTCACCCGCGTGCGCCAGTGGCTCATGACGGGTGTGTCGTACATGATCCCGTTCGTCGCGGCCGGCGGCATCCTCATCGCCCTGTCGTTCATGCTCGCCCAGGTCGCGATGGGGGAGCAGGGCGCCATCGAGATCGTCAAGTACGGCCTCACCGCCGAGGGCGAGTACAACATCACCCAGAACTTCAACGCCCTCAGCCTCACCTCGTGGGCCGCGCTCCTCTTCGTCATCGGGGCGGCCTCCTTCGGCTTCCTCGTCCCGATCCTGTCGGGCTTCATCGCCTTCGCGATCGCCGACCGGCCGGGCCTGGTCCCCGGCATCGTCGGCGGCTCGATCGCCGCGACGATGGGCGCCGGCTTCCTCGGCGGTCTCGCCACCGGTGTCATCGGCGGTCTCGTCGCCCGGTGGGTCTCCGGGTGGAAGGTCGCCAAGGGCGTGCGCGGCGTCATGCCGGTCGTCGTCATCCCCATCGTCTCGACCCTCATCACCGCAGGCCTGTTCATCACCCTCCTCGGCCGCCCGATCGTGGCGCTGAGCGACGGACTCAAGAACGGTCTCGACGGGCTCGGTGGCTCCAGCGCCGTCCTCGTCGGCCTCATCCTCGGCGCGATGATGGGCTTCGACCTCGGCGGTCCGGTCAACAAGGTCGCCTACGCCTTCGCCACCGGGGGCCTCGGCGCCGCGGGTGCCGCCTCCGACTCGGCCCCGCTGAAGATCATGGCCGCGGTCATGGCCGCCGGCATGGTGGCGCCGCTGGCCATGGCCCTGGCGACCACCGTTCGCCCGCACCTGTTCTCGGAGCCCGAGCGCGAGAACGGCAAGGCCGCCTGGTTGCTGGGCGCCTCGTTCATCTCCGAGGGCGCCATCCCGTTCGCCGCCGCCGACCCGGTGCGCATCATCGCCTCGTCGGTCGTCGGGTCCTCGATCACCGGAGCGCTCGTCATGCTCTTCGGCTCGGCCATCCGGGCGCCCCACGGCGGCATCTGGGTGCTCCCGATCATGGGCAGCATCACCCAGATCCTGCTCTTCCTCCTCGCCCTCGTCATCGGCGTCCTCGTCATGACCGTCGCCGTCGTCGCCCTGAAGTCGCGCGACCGTCGCCTCGCCGAGGTGGACGCGGTGGCTACGGTCTGAGGAAGGACCCGCACGACCACAGCACCATCCGCACCGCCTCCCGAGCACGTCCGCACCGATCCACCCGAAGGATGAAACCCATGGCACAGCGCACCGTCACCATCGCCTCGTCGGTCGGCCTCCACGCCCGCCCCGCGGCCCTGTTCGTCCAGGCCGCGAGCGACACCGGGCTCGACGTCGAGATCGGCCGCCCGGGCGAGGACGCCGTCGACGCGACGAGCATCCTCGGCGTCATGGCCCTGGGGGCCAAGCACGGCGAGGAGGTCGTCCTCACCGCCGACGGCGACGGCGCCGACGAGGCGCTCGACGGGCTCGTCGCCCTCCTCTCGCGCGACCTCGACGCGGAGTGAGCGCGGTGACCGCGACGGAGACCCGGCAGGGCATCGGCGTCAGCCCGGGCTCGGCCTACGGGCCGGTGGTGCAGGTCGCGCCGCCGGTCCGGCCGCCCGCCGACGAGCCGGCGGTCGACGACCGTGACGCCGCGCTCGCCGACGTCAGGGCCGCGTTCGAGTCCGTCGCGGTCGCCCTCGAGGCCAAGGCCGCCCACGCCGACGACACCGGGCAGCAGATCCTCAAGGCGACGGCCCTCATCGCCCGCGACAAGGGCCTGGTGAAGGCGGCGACCAAGCAGCTCGACGCCGGTCGCGGCCGGGCCACCTCGATCGCGAACGCGGTGGAGGAGTACTGCGCCCAGTTCGAGGCGCTCGGCGGCTACTTCGCCGAGCGGGTCACCGACCTGCGCGACGTCGGGTCGCGGGCGGTCGCGGCCGTCCTCGGCGTCCCGTCGCCGGGCGTGCCCGACTTCACCGAGCCGAGCGTCGTCGTCGCCGAGGACCTCGCCCCGGCCGAGACGGCGACCCTGGACCGCTCCCTCGTCGTCGGCATCGTCACCCAGGCGGGCGGTCGTACGAGCCACACGGCGATCCTCGCCGCGCAGATGGGGATCCCGGCGGTCGTCCAGCTCGCCGGGGCCACTGAGATCCCGGCCGGGACCCCCGTCGCCCTCGACGGCGACACCGGCGAGGTCACCATCGCCCCCGACCCCTCGCTCGTCGAGGCCCAGCGGGTCCGCCGGGCCAAGCGGGCCGAGGCGCTGTCGTCGAGCCGTGGGCCGGGGGTGACGAAGGACGGGCACGCCATCGCGCTCCTCGCGAACATCGGCGGGGTCAAGGACGCCGAGGAGGCCGGCCCGCTCGACCTCGAGGGCGTCGGCCTGTTCCGCACCGAGTTCGTCTTCCTCTCGGCCGACAGGGCCCCGACGGTGGAGGAGCAGACCGACATCTACCGGAAGGTCTTCGCGCCGTTCGGCTCCCGCCGGGTCGTCGTGCGCACGCTCGACGCCGGCGCCGACAAGCCGCTGTCGTTCGCCGACCTCGGCCCGGAGGAGAACCCGGCCCTGGGCCGTCGCGGGCTGCGCCTGTCGGCCGAGCGCCCCGAGCTCCTCGACGCGCAGCTCGAGGCGCTGGCCGTCGCGGCCAAGGAGACCGGGGCCGACGTGCGCGTCATGGCCCCGATGGTCGCCACGGTCGAGGAGGCCGCGTGGTTCGCCCGGCGGGTCCGCGAGAACGGGCTCCCGAAGGCCGGCGTCATGATCGAGGTCCCCGGGGCCGCGCTGCGGGCTCGCCACGTCCTCGCCGAGGTCGACTTCGGCAGCCTCGGCACCAACGACCTCGCGCAGTACACGATGGCCGCCGACCGGATGCAGGGCGCGCTCTCCGACCTGCTCGACCCGTGGCAGCCGGCCGTCCTCGACGTCGTCGCCGCGGCGTGCGACGGCGCCCGCCAGACCGGCGTCCCGATCGGCGTGTGCGGCGAGTCGGCGGGCGACCCGCTGCTGGCCCTCGTCCTCGCGGGGCTCGGGGTCTCGAGCCTGTCGATGGCGCCGAGCAAGGTCCCGGTCGTCCGGCTGGCCCTGTCGCTGCACACCCTCCCCGAGTGCCAGGGGCTCGCCACCGCCGCCCGCGACGCGCGGACCGCGATGGAGGCCCTCCAGGCCGTGCGGGAGCGGTCGCGCCCCGAGCTCACCGACCTCCTCTGACCCCGCCCCCGAGCCGGTGCCCGGCGCGCGTCGTCCGCGCGCCGGGCACCCCTCGGCCGGTCGGTGGGACCTCGGATGTCACCGAACCTCCGGGATGTCACCCGATATCGGGGGTCCCGGCGGAGGTTCGGTGACATTCGGGTCGGAGGGAGCGCGACGGGCCCCGGCGGCGGGTCGGGGCGGGGGTCCGGGCGCGGGTAGCATGACGGCGTCCGCTGGCCCCCGCAGCACACCTGGAGCCCCTGAGCGTGAGCACCCCCCGCCCGGCCGCCGTCATCGTCCTCGCCGCCGGCGAAGGCACCCGGATGAGGTCGGCGACCCCCAAGGTCCTCCACCGGATCGGCGGGCAGCCCCTCGTCGGCCACGCCGTCCGCGCGGCCCGCGCCTCGGGCGCCGAGCACGTCGAGGTCGTCGTCCGCCACGAGCGCGACCGCGTCGTCGAGGTCCTCGCCTCGCTCGACCCGGCCCTCGTCATCGCCGACCAGGACGACGTCAAGGGCACCGGCCGCGCCGTCGAGTGCGGCCTCGACGCGCTGCCGGCGGGGCTGTCGGGCACCGTCCTCGTCACCTACGGCGACGTCCCGCTCCTCGCCGGCGAGACCCTCGTCGCCCTCACCGCCTCGCACACCGAGAGCGGGGCCGCGGTCTCGGTCGTCACCGCGCACCTCGCCGACCCCACCGGATACGGCCGCATCGTCCGTGACGCCGAGGGCGCCGTGGCGCGGATCGTCGAGCACAAGGACGCCACCCCCGACGAGCGCGCCCTCACCGAGATCAACTCCGGCATCTACGCCTTCGACGCCGTGCTGCTGCGCGAGGCCCTGGCCCAGGTCGGCACCGACAACGCGCAGGGCGAGAAGTACCTCACCGACGTCGTCGCCATCGCGCGCGACTCCGGCCGTCCGGTGCGCGCCCACGTCGTCGACGACCTCTGGCAGACCGAGGGCGTCAACGACCGGGTCCAGCTCGCCGCCCTCGGCCGCGAGCTCAACCGCCGGGTGTGCGAGCAGCACATGCGCGCGGGTGTGACGATCGTCGACCCCGCGACGACGTGGATCGACGTCGACGTCTCGATCGGCGCCGACACCACGGTCCTGCCCGGCACGCAGCTCCTCGGCGCGACGAGCATCGGCGCGCAGGCCGTCATCGGCCCCGAGGTCACCCTCACCGACACCGAGGTGGGCGACGGCGCCGAGGTCACCCGCGCGGTCGCCAACCTCGCGGTCATCGGCGCGGGCGCGACGGTCGGGCCGTACTCGTACCTGCGGCCCGGCACGCGCCTCGGCGCGAAGGGCAAGATCGGCGGGTTCGTCGAGACGAAGAACGCCGACATCGGCGACGGCGCCAAGGTGCCGCACCTCACCTACGCCGGCGACGTGACGATCGGGGAGGGCGCCAACATCGGCGCCGGGACGATCTTCGCCAACTACGACGGCGTGGCCAAGCACCACTCGACGATCGGGAGGCACTCCTTCGTCGGGTCGCACACCGTCGTCGTCAGCCCGGTCACCGTCGGCGACGGCGCGTACGTCGCGGCCGGCTCGGCCCTCGTGGGCGACGTCGACCCCGGCCAGATCGCCGTCGCCCGCGGCCGCCAGCGCAACGTCGACGGCTGGGTCGAGCGCGCCCGCGCCGGCACCGCCACCGCCCGCGCCGCCGCCGAGGCGAAGCGGGCCGCCGCGGCCCCCGAGAGTCCCACTGCCGAGGACCCCACGACCGCCGCGGAGGGCGACCACCAGTGAGCAAAGAGAACCGACCGCCGTCGGCCAACATCCGCAAGCGCCCGAAGAAGCAGATGATGCTCTTCTCGGGCCGGGCCAACCCCGGGCTGGCCCAGGAGGTCGCGGCGCAGCTCGGCACCGAGCTCGTCCCCACGAGCGCCTACGACTTCGCGAACGGCGAGATCTACGTGCGCTTCGAGGAGTCCGTCCGCGGGTCCGACGCCTTCGTCATCCAGAGCCACACGAACCCGATCAACGAGTGCATCATGGAGCACCTGCTCATGGTCGACGCGCTCAAGCGGGCCAGTGCCAAGCGGATCACCGTGGTCATGCCGTTCTACGGCTACGCCCGCCAGGACAAGAAGCACCGCGGCCGCGAGCCGATCAGCGCCCGCCTCATGGCCGACCTGTTCAAGACGGCCGGCGCCGACCGGCTCATCTGCGTCGACCTGCACACCGACCAGATCCAGGGCTTCTTCGACGGGCCGGTCGACCACCTCATGGCCATCCCGATCCTCTCGGAGTACGTGGCCCGCAGGTACGGCGACCAGGACCTCGCGGTCGTCTCGCCCGACGCCGGCCGGATCAAGGTCGCCGAGCAGTGGTCCAAGCGCCTCGGGGGAGTCCCGCTGGCCTTCATCCACAAGACCCGGGACATCAACCGTCCCAACGAGATGGTCGCCAACCGCGTCGTCGGTGACGTCAAGGGCCGCGTCTGCGTCCTCGTCGACGACATGATCGACACCGGCGGCACCATCACCAAGGCCGCCGACGCCCTCATGGCCGACGGCGCAAAGGCGGTCGTCATCGCGGCGACCCACGCGATCCTCAGCGACCCGGCCATCGAGCGGCTGCGCGCCTGCTCGGCCGAGGAGGTTATCGTCACCAACACCCTCCCCATCCCGCCGGAGAAGGAGATCGACGGCGTCACCGTGCTCTCGATCGCCCCGCTCATCAGCGCCGCGGTCAAGGAGGTCTTCGAGGACGGCTCGGTGACGAGCCTCTTCGGCGGCCGCGCCTGACCGTACGGAGCTCGACCGACAGGTCACGACACGCACGCGGACTGCCCCTACCTGTCGTGACCTCTCGGTCGGTTCGTGTGCGGGGAGGGTGCGGCGGGGTCAGGCCCCGGCGGCCTTCCTCGCGCGGTAGGCCGCCACGTTCGCGCGGGTGCCGCACGTCCCGTCGCAGAACTTGCGCGACCGGTTCTTGCTGAGGTCGACGAGCAGGTCCTCGCAGTCGTCGCCGGCGCACACCTTGAGCCGGTCGACCTCGTCGGCCCGGATGACGTCGACGAGGGCCATCCCCACCTCCACCGAGATCCGTTGGGCGAGGGGGGCGTCGTCGGACGTCGCGTGGACGTGCCAGCCGAAGTGCCCGTGCCGCACGAGCCGGGGGAGGGCGCCGTTCTCCTCGAGCAGCGCGTTGGCCTCCGTGACGAGGTCGTCGTCGCGCAGCGACCACAGGTGCCGCAGCCGAGGACGCAGCGCGCGGACCGCGGCCACCTCGGCCTCGCTCGTCGGTCGGCGGCCGGTCCACTCCCACCGGTCGAACCACGCCTGGAGCGCCGGGAGGTCGGGCAGCTCCTCGCGGTCCTCGTCGCCGAGCCCCGGCCCGGTGTTCGCCACCGCGGCGGCGTGCGTCAGCGTCACGTCGGTGTCATAGGTGAACAGCATCTTGACTCCTGACACAGTCGGACACTACCGTCATGGGCAACAGCATACTTCGGTCCTGACGCCGGGGTGGGAACGAGGAGGTCGTCGTGGTCGAGATGGTGCGCCGTCACCTGGGGCTGGGGCTGGCCGCCATGCTCCTGTCGTGTGCGGCCTTCGGGACGTCCGGCCCCTTCGCCAAGGCGCTGATGACCGCCGGCTGGACCCCCGGAGCCGTCGTCCTCACCCGCATCTCCGGGGCCGCGCTCCTCCTGCTCCCGTTCACCCTCTGGGCCCTGCGCGGCCGCTGGCGGGAGGTCGCCCACGAGCTCCCGCGCGTCGCCCTCTACGGCTCGCTCGCCGTCGCCGCCGCCCAGCTCGGCTACTTCCAGGCCGTCAACCGGATGACGGTGGGGGTCGCCCTGCTCATCGAGTACCTCGGCATCGTCCTCGTCGTCCTGTGGGTGTGGGCCCTGACCCGCGTGCGCCCGCACCGGCTCACCGGGGTCGGCATCGTCCTGGCGATCGCCGGCCTCGCCCTCGTCCTCGACGTCACGGGGCAGAGCACCCCGAGCCTCGTCGGCGTCCTGTGGGGCCTGCTCGCCGCCACCGGCCTCGCCGGCCACTACGTCCTCGCCGGGCGGCCCACCCTCCTGCCCGCGACCGCCTTCGCCGGCCTCGGCCTCGCCGTCGGGGCGGTCGTCCTCGCGCTGCTCGGCGTCGTCGGCGTCCTCCCGATGCACCGCGGCACCGGGGCGGTCCTCGTCGCGGGGTCCGAGATCCCCGCGTGGCTGGCCATCGGCGAGCTCGTCGTCGTCGCGGCGGCCCTCGCCTACGTCCTCGGCGTGCTCGGCGCGCGCCACCTCGGCTCGACGCTCGCGTCGTTCGTCGGGCTCACCGAGGTCCTCTTCGCCGTCCTCTTCGCCTGGCTCGTGCTCGCCGAGCTGCCCGGCCCCGTCCAGCTCGTCGGGGGCGCCGTCCTCCTCGCCGGGGTCGTCGCCGTGCGGCTCGGGGAGCGCGACCAGGCGCGCCGCGACGCGAGGGCCGTCGCGGCCGATTTCGACGTTCCCGCGCCCGTCGCCTAGACTCGGGGGGTTGCCTCGGCGAGGGACGTCGCACCGCACACCGACGTGCGGTCCGGGCCGCACCAGCGGCCAGACGCATCCGTGATCGACGCTGGCGGCTCGGTGGTCCCGACCAGGGCTCGCGGGTCGTCCCGCGAGCGGTTCGGTATCGGTGCTGCGTCCCACGTCGAGGAGACCGCACCCAGACCCCCAGCCACAGCCAGGAGCTCCCCGTGTCCGACGCCATCAAGCTCGTCGCCGAGCCGCGTACCCAGTTCGGCAAGGGCGCCGCGCGCAAGATCCGCCGCGCCCACAAGGTCCCCGCCGTCATGTACGGCCACGGCACCGCCCCGGTCCACATCACCCTCCCGGGCCACGACACCATGCTCGCGCTGAAGAACACCAACGCGCTGCTCACGATCGTCCTCGAGGGCGACGAGCAGCTGGCGCTCGCCAAGGACGTCCAGCGCGACCCGATCAAGCCGGTCATCGAGCACATCGACCTCGTCGTCGTCACCAAGGGCGAGAAGGTCACCGTCGACGTCCCGGTCCACGTCGAGGGCGAGGCCGGTCCCGAGACCGTCGTCACCACCGACCACCAGAGCCTCCAGCTCGAGGTCGAGGCCACGAACATCCCCGAGAGCGTCACCGTCAACGTCGAGGGCGCCGAGGCCGGCACCCAGTTCCTCGCCGGCGCCGTCGAGCTCCCGGCCGGGGCCGTCCTGGTCACCGACCCGGAGGCGCTCGTCGTCAACGTCACCGCGCAGGTCACCGCCGAGGCCCTCGAGGCCGAGCTCGCCGAGGCCGAGGCCGAGGCCGGCATCGAGCGCGAGGAGTCCGACGAGGACGCCGCCGAGTCCGCGGAGGCCGCCGAGGGCGAGTCCGCCGAGGCCGAGGGCGAGGGCGAGAAGGCCTCCGACGAGGCCTGAGCCACCCCGCTCACCCGCAGCACCCAGCAGGGCCCGGTCCGTTCGCGGACCGGGCCCTGCTCGCGTCGGGGCCCGTCGCCCCCTCGAGGTCGCGCGACATGCCGAGTGGCCCGGCCTGACGTGGGCATGTCGCGCGACCTCGACCTGATGAGGGGGGCGGCCTCGAGCGGGCGGGGGCAACCGGGCCCTGACGGGCGGGGGGAGCCCGGCGTCGGGTCGGCCGACGGGCGGGGGGAGCCCGGCGTCGGGTCGGCCGACGGGCAGGGGGAGCCCGGCGCCGGGTCGGCCGACGGGCGGTGGCGCGGCTATCGTGTCCGCCGTGACCGACTCAGGACCCTGGCTCGTCGTCGGCCTGGGCAACCCCGGACCCGGCTACGCGGGCAACCGCCACAACGTCGGCGCGATGGTCGTCGAGGAGCTGGCCCGTCGCGCCGGCTCCGCGCTGCGCACCCACAAGGCCCGGGCCCACGCGGCGCAGGTGCGCCTCGGCACCGGACCCGGTGGGGTCCCGGGGCCCGCGGCCGTCGTCGCGGTGCCCACGTCGTACATGAACGAGTCGGGCGGCCCGGTCTCGGCGCTGCTGCGCTTCTTCTCGGTCCCGGCCGAGCGCCTCGTCGTCGTCCACGACGAGCTCGACCTCGACTCGGGCACCGTCCGCCTCAAACGCGGTGGGGGAGAGGGCGGTCACAACGGGCTGCGCTCCATCAGCAGCTCCCTCGGGACGAAGGACTACCACCGCGTGCGGGTGGGCATCGGCCGCCCGCCGGGCCGGATGGATGCCGCCGACTTCGTCCTGCGCGACTTCTCGCCGACGGAGAGGAAGGACCTGCCGTTCCTCGTCGACGACGCGGCGGACGCCGTCGAGGCGCTCGTCGGGCTCGGTCTCCTCGACGCCCAGCAGCAGGTCCACGCGCCCCGCTGAGCGGTCCGTCCCCGGGGCGCCGACGACGCTTCCTGAGCACTTCATGAGCCGAACGGCCGATCCGAACATCAGCCGAACGGCCGATGTTGCTCGAAACGGTATCGCCACACGGGGCCGCGTCTCCTAAGGTGTGGTTCACCTCGTCGGTTGCAGGACCAGCGGGGAAAACCTAGCCGGCTCAACCGAGCCGGTCGTCTTCGAACACTATCGATTGCAGGGGTCGACGTTCGATGAGCATTGCGCAGGGTATCGGCGCGCCCTCGTGGGGAAAACCACGAGAGGCAGCGCACGTCGATCTCGCGGCCCACGGGCACGCGAGTGTTCGCAGACGACTTCGCGAGTGGGAGAGATCCCACCGCTGGCGGACGCTGTCCGTCGACCTGGTCGCCGGTGTGTCCGGCGTCGGTCTGGGGGTCTGGGGCCGGAGCCTCGTCGTCGACGACGTCTCCGCCCCCTCCATCGTGCCGTGGCTCATGGCCCTGGCGCTCGTCGTCGCCTGGGTCCTGGCGCTCGCCGCGCACGGGGCGTACGCGCTGCGCTTCGCCGGCTCGGGCACCGAGGAGTACCGAGCCGTGACGCGCGCCGCCGCCACCCTCGTGGCCGTCATCGCGTGCGCGTCCTTCCTTCTCCACGCGCCGTTCTCGCGGACCGTCGTCCTCGTGGCGGCGCCGACGATGCTCGCGCTGTCCGGCACCTCGCGCTGGCTGCTGCGCCGGCACATCGCCCGACGCCGCCTGGAGGGCTACTACCTCCAGCCGACGCTCCTCGTCGGTGACGTCAGCTCGGTGCGCGACATGGCCGACCACATCCTGCGCGAGCCGGCTGCCTCGGGCATGCGGATCGTCGGGGCGTGCGTCAGCGACGTCTCTGACCCGGCCGTCGCCGACCTCCGCGCCGCGGGCGTGCGGGTCCTCGGCTCGCAGCACGACACCCTCGGGGTCGTCGAGCGCCACGAGGTCGAGGCCGTCGCCGTCGCGAGCAACCCCGAGCTCAGCGGGGTGGCCCTGCGCCGCCTCGGCTGGTCGCTCGAGCAGCAGGACGTCGACCTCCTCATCTCCCCCGGGATCGTCGAGGTCGCGGGCCCGCGCCTGACGATGCGGCCGGCGGCCGGCGTGCCGATGCTCCACGTCGAGCGCCCGATCTCCAGCGGCCTGCGCTACGGCATCAAGCTCATGGCCGACCGGCTCGGGGCACTCCTCCTCATCGTCCTCGCGGCCCCGGTGCTCCTCGGGATCGCCTACCTCGTCAAGCGCGACACCCCCGGCCCGGTCTTCTTCACCCAGGCCCGGGTCGGCGAGGGCGGCCGGATGTTCCGGATGATCAAGTTCCGCACCATGGTCGTCGACGCCGAGCAGCGCCTGGCCGACCTCGAGACCGTGGGCCACGACGCCAACCAGACGCTGTTCAAGATGCGCACCGACCCGCGGGTCACCCGCGTCGGGGCCTTCCTGCGCCGCTTCTCGGTCGACGAGCTCCCGCAGCTGTTCAACGTGCTCAAGGGCGAGATGTCCCTCGTCGGGCCGCGGCCGCCGCTCACGAGCGAGGTCGACCGCTACGAGAGCGACGCCGTGCGCCGCCTGCGCGTCCGCCCCGGCATGACCGGTCTCTGGCAGGTCTCCGGCCGCAGCGACCTCTCGTGGGGCGACTCGGTCCGGCTCGACCTCTGGTACGTCGACAACTGGTCGCTCGCCCTCGACGCCCAGATCCTCGTCCGCACCGCTGAAGCCGTGATCCGCGGCAGAGGGGCCTACTGATGACCCACGCTCGACGGACGACCGCCGACCCCGCCGCCCCCACGGGGCAGCGGGGCCGCGCTGTCGTCCACCCCGCCACGCGAGTGCCGACCCGGACCCGGGTCGCGGCGCTCGTGGGCGGTCTCGCCCTCGTCGCGCTCACCGCGTGCAGTGGCTCCGACTCCACCGACACGGCGGCGCCCGGCGCCTCCACGTCGCCCTCGGCCTCGCCGTCGGCGTCCGCGCCGACCGAGACCGCCCGGCCCACCCCGGCCCCGTCCTCGGTCGGCCCCACCCCGACCCCCGGACCCTCGGTGGTCGCCAAGGTCAAGCGCCCCGGGGCCCCGGCGACGCCCACCGTCAGCGCCGCCCCCGCGGCGTTCGACAAGGCCGTCGCCTACCCCGACGGCCTCCGCCTCACGGTGGGCAAGGTCACGAGCGGCGTCGAGTCCGGCCAGGGCCTCGGGGCGTTCGCCGGGCGCGAGTTCGCCGTCTTCGAGGTGCGCCTCGAGAACAGGACGAGCAAGGCCCTCGACCTCCAGGCGGTCGTCGTCACGGCCACCTACGGCGCGAAGAACCTCGTCGCCGAGCGCGTGTACGCCGACGACGTCGACGCCAAGGACTTCGGTGGCACCCTCGCCGCGGGCAAGACCGCCGGGGCTCGCTACGCGTTCGCCGTGCCGAAGGCCTCGCTGAACCGCACCCGCCTCGTCGTCGACTTCGACGGCGTCCACACGTCCGCGGAGTTCCGCGGCGACGCCCGAGCCGCCGGCTGACCCCCGTGTCGGCCCCCACCGTCGGTCGGGTGGCGTCCCTCCCGGGGCGTCTCCGCCGGCTGCCCGCCCTCGCCGCCGCGCTCGCGCAGCTGGCGCAGGCCGCGGGCAGCTTCGCGCTCCAGGTCGTGGCCGCCCACGCCCTCGGCGCCTCGGGGCTCGGCACCATCTCGCTCTGCCTGGGGACGACGATCCTCACGACCGCGGTCACGAGCGGCCTCGTCGGCGACTCGCTCACGGTCCTGGACCGCCACGACCGCCGGGTGCGCGCCGCGCTCCAGGCCTGGCTCGTCGTCGTCACCCTCGCCGGCTCGGTGGGGGCGGCGCTCGTCCTCGACCTCACCGGTGTCCTCACCGGCGGCGAGGCGGTGCTCTTCGCCGTGGCCACCGCCGCCTTCCAGGTCGAGGAGGTGCTGCGCCGGGTCCTCATGGCGGTCCAGCGCTTCTGGACCCTCCTCGTCGTCGACGGCGTCGCCGTCGCCACGACCCTGCTCAGCCTGCTCCTCGTCGAGGAGATCGGGGTCGGCTCGTTCCTCCTGTCGGTCGCCGTCGGCCAGGCCGCCGGCATCGTCGTCGCGCTCGCGGTGCTCCCGCGGGCGGAGCGGCGTCTCGTCCCCCTCCGGGGGGCGGCCCTGCGCGAGGTCATCGCGTTCGGAGGATGGCGCGGCGCCCAGGTCGCGCTCACCCCCACCGGCCTGACCATCAGCCGGTTCGTCCTCCTCGGAGCCACCGGCGCCGTGGCCCTCGGCGAGGTGGAGGCGGGCCGGATCCTCGGCGCACCTGCCCTCCTCGTCGTCCAGGGGCTCGGCTCGTACCTGCTGAGCACCTACGCCCGCGACCACGCGCTCCCGCTCGACGTCCTGCGCGCGCGAGCCCGCCGGGCCAGCCTCGCGATGGCCGGCACCGCCGTGGCCCTCGGCGTCGTCGTCACCGCCCTCACCCCGTTCCTCGCCCCCCTGGCCGTCGGTCGCGCGATCGACGTCCACCTCGTCACCGTCGCGGGGTGGGCGCTCTTCGCGGCCGCCACCGCCACGATGCAGCCGTTCGCCAGCCTCGCCGTCACCCGTGGCAGCCAGCGCGCGGTCTTCGGCCTGCGGGCCCTCGACGTCGTCGTCGGGACCGGTCTGCTCGCCCTCGCCCTCGGCCCGATCGGTCTCGCGGCGCCCCTCACCCCCCTCGTCCTCGCGGTCGGCCCCGTCCTCAGTGGCGTCCTCGTCCGCACCGTCGTGCTCCGGACCCCCGGCGCAGACCGTTCAGAAGGCCAGTCATGAACGCACACCTCATCCCCCGGGTCGGGCGCCTCGCGCTCGCCGCGCTCGTCGTGACGCTCGGCCTCGTCGTCCCCCTGGCGCCCGCCGCCAGCGCCGACGAGCCCGTCGCGGTCGACACCGTCGGCGCCGACGCCCTGCCCACGTGGCAGATCAACGGCGTCGTGTGGAGCCAGGCGGTCGTCGGGACCACGGTGTACGTCACCGGCAGCTTCACCAGGGCCCGGCCGCCGGGTGTGCCCGTCGGCGGAGCGGGTGAGATCGCGGCGCAGAACATCTTCGCCTACGACGTCACCACCGGGAACCCGGTGGGCAACTTCTCGCACGCGCTCAACGCGCAGGGCCTGGTCGTCCGCGCCTCGGCCGACGGGTCGCGGGTCTACGTGGGTGGTGACTTCACGACCGTCGACGGCATCGCCCGCGGCCACGTCGCCGCGTTCAGCACGGCCACCGGCGCGCTGCTCAACTGGGCCCCGAACATCGGCGGCCAGGTCCGCGCCCTGGCCGTCGCGGCCGACACCGTCTACGTCGGCGGCAACTTCCCGTCGGCCAACGGCGCGACGCGCACCCACCTCGCGGCCTTCCGGGTCTCCAACGCGCAGATGACCGACTGGGCCCCCGTGGCCGCCGGCACCGGCGGCTACGTCTGGACGATGGTCATGAGCCCCGACCAGACCCAGGTCATCGCCGGCGGTTCGTTCGCCACGCTCAACGGCACCGCCGCCTACGGCATGGGCGCGCTCGACGCCGCCACCGGCGCGACGCGACCGTGGGCCGCGCAGACCAAGATCCGCACCGCCGGCCTCAACGGCGGCATCACGAGCCTGAAGGCCGACGCGACGAACGTCTACGGGTCGGGGTACGCCTTCGGCTCGGGAGCCAGCTTCGAGGGCACCTTCGCCGCCGACCCGAACGGCGGGGCGATCCGGTGGGTCAACGACTGCCTCGGCGACACCTACGACGTCGAGTCCTTCCAGGGCTCGCTGTACTCGGTCGCCCACGCCCACGACTGCTCGGTCATCGACGGCTTCGGCGACACCAGCCCGCGCTCGCGCTGGCAGAAGGCGATGGCCTCCTCGACCGAGGCCACCGGGATGACGACCCGCAACGACGCCTACGGGTGGGACTTCCGTGGCTACGCCTTCGCCGGTCTGCGCCAGTGGTACCCCGACCTCGAGTTCGGCTCCTACACCCCCGACCGGCAGGCGGCCTGGGCCGTCGAGGGCAGCGGCGACTACCTCGTCCTCGGCGGGGAGTTCCCCACGGTCAACGGCACCGCCCAGCAGGGCCTGGTCCGCTTCCTCAAGAAGTCGGTCGGCCCGCACTCCTTCAAGCCGATCTACCTCGCCGGCATGGACCCCGTCGCGACCTCGACCGAGGCGGGCGAGGTGCGCGTGCGCTTCAACTCCACGTGGGACCGCGACGACGAGACCCTCACCTACGACGTCTACCGCGACAACGGGCCGTCGATCGGCTCGGTGACCTCCTCGAGCGTGTGGTGGAAGCTGCCCCCGCTCGTGTTCACCGACACCGGCCGCACCCCGGGTGCGAGCCACACGTATAGGGTGCGCGTCAAGGACGCCACCGGCAACGTGCAGTGGAGCAACAAGTCGGCGGCGGTCACCGTGTCCTCGACCACCCCGTCGGCATACTCGGCCCTCGTCCGTGGTGACGGCGCCCAGCACCTGTGGCGCTTCGAGAACGGCACGTCGCCCTCGCTCGACGCCGCGGGTGCCACCGACCTCACCCTCGCGAGCACCAGCACGACGACGGGGGTCGCCGGCGGCGCCCTCCAGTCCTCGGGTGGCTCGAACCCCAAGGCCTACGCCGCCTTCGCCGAGCCCAAGCCGGCGGCCGTGACGCTCGAGGCGTGGGTGAAGACGACCTCGAGCCGCGGTGGCCGGATCATCGGCCTCGGCAGCTCGTCGTCCAACTCGTCCTCGAGCTACGACCTCGCGCTCTACCTCGGCGACAACGGCCGGGTGAACCTCGGCGTCAAGAACGCCGCGAACTCGCTGGTGACGACGACGTCCGCCCAGTCGGTCAACGACGGCGCGTGGCACCACGTCGCGGCCGTCGTCGACGCCGGCGGCAGCACGATCGTCATCGACGGCCGTCGTGCCGGCCGGAGCCAGACCGCCACCGGCGGCCCGGCCTTCCGCGGCTACTGGCGCGTCCTCGGTGACAGCACCTCGGGCCTGGGCAACCGGCCCACCGACGCCGCCCTGTCCGGCGCCGTCGACGAGGTCGCCGTCTACACCTCGGCGCTGCCGATCCAGACGCTGCGCACGCACTACACCGCGGTCACGGGCACCGACCCGACGCCGGCGGCCCAGACCGACACCTACGGTGCGCGGGTCCAGGCCGACGGTCCCGACGCCTACTGGCGCCTCGGGGAGGCCAGCGGCTCCCTCGCCCGCGACTCCTCGGGCTCGGCCAACGACGCGACGTACGCAGGCGTCTCCGCCTACGGCCGTCCCGGCGCCGTGGGCGGCAGCAACACCGCCGTGACGCTCAACGGCACGAGCGGGTCCGTCGTCTCCCAGCAGGCGTGGGGTGCTCCCACCACGTACAGCACCGAGATGTGGTTCCAGACGACGACCACCCGTGGTGGCCGGCTCGTCGGGTTCGGCAGCTCGGGGACGTCCGCGCTCAGCAGCAACTACGACCGCATGGTCTGCATGCGCAACGACGGCAAGCTGATGTTCGGCGTCAGCAGCAACGGGCAGCAGACGATCGTCAGCCCGGCGGCGTACAACGACGGCGCGTGGCACCACGTCGTCGCCACCCAGGGTG
The DNA here is from genome assembly GCF_042756445.1 of Oryzobacter terrae. Lineage (GTDB taxonomy): Bacteria > Actinomycetota > Actinomycetes > Actinomycetales > Dermatophilaceae > Oryzobacter > Oryzobacter terrae. The sequence continues at coordinate 1,371,290 of NZ_CP170578.1, read as the reverse complement.
CCGACGGCATGCGCCTGTACGTCGACGGCGTCGAGCGGGGGACCAACCCCACGACCACCGCCGCCTCGTACACGGGCTACTGGCGGGCCGGCGGCGACCGCTGCTGGGCCGGCACGACGAGCACCTACCTCGCCGGCACCATCGACGACGTCGCCGTCTACACCACCGCCATCCCGGCCTCGGTCGTCGGCGCGCACTACACGGCGAGCGGTCGGGCGATGGCCAACCAGGCGCCGACCTCGCGCATCGTGTCGTCCAGCGCGTTCCTCACGGCGTCGCTCGACGGCTCCACGTCCTCCGACCCCGACGGCACGATCGCGTCCTACGCGTGGACCTTCGGCGACGGGTCGACGAGCACCGCGATGGCGCCCACCCACGTCTACGCGGCGGCGGGCACCTACCCGGTCACCCTCACCGTCACCGACGACCGCGGGGCCACCGCCATCTCCTCGACCTCGGTCACCGTCGTCGCGAACCAGGCCCCCACGGCCTCCTTCACGGCCACGCCCACGGGCCTGAGCGCGGCGGTGGACGCCTCGGCGAGCAGCGACCCCGACGGCTCCGTCGCGAGCTACGCCTGGGCGTTCGGCGACGGCTCCACCGGGACCGGCCGCACGACCTCGCACGCCTACGCCACCGAGGGTCCGTACACGATCACCCTCACGGTCACCGACGACCAGGGCACCACGGCATCGACGACGCGCAGCGTCACGGTGACGCGACCGGCCAACGTCCTCCCGACCGCGGCCTTCACGTCCTCCTCGGACTTCCTCACGGCGTCCGTCGACGGCACCGGCTCCACCGACCCCGACGGCTCCGTCGCCTCGTACGCGTGGGACTTCGGCGACGGCGGCAACGGCACCGGCGCGACCGCGTCGCACACCTACGCGACCGCCGGGACCTACGACGTCACGCTCACGGTCACCGACGACCGCGGGGGCAGCGCCACGCTGACCAAGCCGGTCACCGTGGCGGCCAACGCGGCCCCGCAGGCCCGCTTCACGAGCTCGGTCGACCGCCTGGTCGTCGGCCTCGACGCCTCGACGTCGTCCGACGCCGAGGGGGCCATCGCGTCCTACGCGTGGGACTTCGGGGACGGCACCAACGGCACCGGTCGCACGACGAGCCACACCTACGCGGCCGACGGCACCTACACGGTCCGGCTCACGGTCACCGACGGCCTCGGCGCCACCGACTCGACCACGGCCTCCGTGACCGTCGTCGGTGACCCCTCGGCCGCCCGCGACGCGTTCGGCCGCACGGTCACCGGTGGCTGGGGCGCCGCCGACAAGGGTGGCGCCTGGACGCTCAGCGGCACGCTGAGCCGGTACTCCGTCGCGGGCGGCCTCGGCACGGTCAACCTCGGCGTCGGCGCGAGCGCCACGGCCCGGCTGACCTCGGTCGCGATCCAGGACACCGAGATCACGACGACGGTGACGACCGACAAGGCGCCCACGGGCGGCGGGCAGTACGTCTCCGTCATCGCCCGATCGGTGGCCGGAGGGTCCGAGTACCGCGGCAAGCTGCTCCTCGGCAGCACCGGCGCGGTCACCGCCTACGTCACCCGGGTCGACGCCGGCGTGGAGACCGCGCTGGGCTCGGCGACCGTCACCGGTGTGACCTACACCCCCGGCACCGTCCTCAAGGTCCGGGTCCAGGCGACCGGCACCTCGCCCACGACGGTGCGCCTCAAGGTGTGGACGGGAGCGACCGAGCCGACGGCCTGGCTGCTCTCGCGCACCGACAGCACGGCCGTCCTCCAGGCGGCCGGGTCGGTCGGGTTCTACGACTACGTGTCGGGGTCGGCGACCAACGCCCCCGTGGTCTTCCGCCACGACGACCTCTGGGTCGGTCCGCCGCAGCCGTGACCCCCTGAACCCCGGCCCGTCGCACCCTGGTTGCAGGGAGCGACGGGCCGGACCCAGGGTCGGCACCCGTCGCCGGAGAGCCACGTGGCCGGCCCCCGGAGGAGCCGCTCAGCGGGTGAGCTGGGCCAGGGTCTCGACGACCCGCTCGCCGTAGCGTCGGACGCCGAAGGTCGTGCGGGCGGACTCCCGTCCGGCCAGGGCCATCGCCCGCGCGCCCTCCGGGTCGTCGACGAGCCGGGCGACGGCGGCCGCGACGGCCTCGGCGTCGTCGGAGGGGACGTGCAGGCCGGTCGCGCCGTCGACGATGCTCTCGAGGTGGCCACCGGCGGCCGTCGCGACGACGGGTCGCTCCGCGAGCTGGGCCTCGACGACGACGTTGCCCAGCGCGTCGCGCACCGAGAGGGACAGCGCCACGTGGCAGCGGTCGAACACGGCCGAGCTCGGGCTGACGTAGCCGCTGAAGGTCACGTGGTCGGTGAGGCCGCGCTGCGCCACCTCCCTGCGCAGCCGCTCCTCGTACGCCTCGTTGCCGGGGTACACGGTGCCCGCGAGCTCGAGGTGGACGTCGCGGCCCGCGCGCCGCAGGTGGTCGACGGCCTCGATGGCGACGTGCTGGGACTTGCGCTCGGACAGCCGGCTCACGAGGGCGAGGCGGACCGGCGGGGCGGACGGGGCGGGGACCGGGGGGCCTGGACGGTCGGGCACCCCGTTGAGGACGACGACGGACCGCTCCGCCAGCCGGGGGAGGACCTCGAGGGCGGCGCGCTCGGCCGTGCGCGAGATGAACAGGACACGGGTGGCAGCGAGGAGCGGGGCCGCCATCGCGCGACGGACCAGGCCCGGGTCGGCGTCCTCCGCCTCGTGGACGTGGACGAGGACGGGCACCCGGGCGACCCGGCACGCGAGGATCCACCAGGGCATCGTCACGGTGTTGACGTAGACGACGTCGGGGCGGGTCGCGCGCAGCACGCGGCGCAGGGCGGGCAGCGCCCGCGCGGTCTCCGCGGCCAGGCGCACGAGCCCGGTGGGGGAGAGGTAGGCGCGCCGGATGACGGGGTAGCGCGCGACGTGCGTGGCGGCGCCCGCGGCGGCGAGGCGCTCGTGCAGCGGGCCCGGGCCCGGCGTGACGACGGTGACGTCGTGGCCGGCGCCGACGACCGCGACGACGCTCTCGAGCATCTGGAGGTCGGACCCGTAGACGTCGGCCCCCGGGTTGACGACGAGGACCCTCACGCAGGCCCTCCGGCGCGCGCCCCGGCGCCGACGGGCTGCCCGGCACCGGTCGCGGGGGGAAGCACCCGGCTGGGGTCGGCGGGCACCGGCTCGGCGAGGTCGACGGGCACGAGCTCGGACAGCCCCTCACCGGGGATGCGCTTGAGGACCGAGGCGAAGGCGAGGATGCACAGGACGATGAACGAGGTCGTGGCGTCGAACAGGCCGCTCTCGAGGAAGCCGCGCATCGCGAGGAAGACGAGGAGGGCCAGGAGCACGCCCCGCCACTCGCGCCGCGCCACGAGGAGGGCGACCCCGGTCGCCACCACCCAGGAGATGGCGATCACCAGCCCGACCCACCCGGCCTGGACGAGCGCCGAGACCCAGCTGCTGTCGAGGACCTGCTCGGTCCACGGCTGCCCGGTGACCTGGATCGTCTTCTGCGACAGCCCTCCACCGAACCACTGGTGCGAGAAGCTCTGGCCGGGGGCGATGGCGGCCTTCCACGCGTAGAGCCGGTCGGCGAACGTCGTGAGGCGCTGGGTGTCCTCGCCCCGGGTCACGAGCTGGCCCGCGACCGGCGTCAGCACGACGAGCGCGAGGACCGCCGGGGGGATGCACACGGCGGCCGCGGCGACGGCGACCCGGACGCGCGTCGCGAAGAGCGCGAGCACGATGAGGGCCGTGACGCCGGCGATGAGGGACGTCCGCGACTGGGTCAGCACGACGATCGCGATGCACGCGGGGACGAAGAGCAGCGACCACGGACGGTCCTCGCCCCGGAAGAGCCGCCCGACGACCCACAGCAGGCAGATGACGGTGAGCGAGGCGAGCTCGTTGGCGTGGAGCGGCGGCAGGCCGCCGTGGAGCCGTCCGGTCGTGCCGAGGGCCAGGGTCGTCAGGGTCGCGGCGATGACGAGGATCGCGAAGGTGACGACGAAGGCGTGCAGCACGTCGCGGATGGCGTAGGTGCGCACGAGGACCGCGACGATGAGCAGGACGAGGACGACGCGGACGGCGAGGACGGCGGTGGGGACGAGCCGCCCGTCGGCGGCGGCACCGAGGACGCTGCACCCGAGGAAGGCCGACACCCAGATGAAGGGAGCGGCCGGCACGGGGTAGCGCTCGGTGCGGGAACGGACGAGGAGGACCCCGATGCCCAGGGCGGTGAGGGTGAGCGCGGCCTTGGCGACGACGACGGGGTCGGCGCCTCCGGCGTAGAGGCTGTCGGGGCGCCACGGCACCTGGGCGCACGTGGCGAGGAAGGCGACGAGCAGGGCCCCGGCGTGGGGCCACCTCCGGGTCGTCATCGCGACCAGGTGGCCGACCGCGCTCCCTCACGGGCCGGGGAACCGTTCGAGGCCAGGCGCACCGTGGGCGCCCCGACCGTGGTCGCCGGGCGCCGGGCGGCGCGCGGACCCCGGCGGCCGTCGTCGCGGGCCGCCGCGCCGTCGTCGTCCTCGTCGTCCGACCCGTCGTACTCGTCGGGCTCGGGGGACCGGTCGACGTCACCGGGCTCGTCGTCGCGCTCGCGGGCGTGGTCCTCGGACGCTGCGCCCTCGTCGTGCTGCTCGGCCGCGGTGGGCTCGTCGTGCTGACGGGCCCGGTCGGGCTCGGTCGCCCAGGCGGTCTCGGCGGTCCGGGGCGCCTCGGGGCGCTCGGGCGAGCTCGGCTCGTCCCCGGCCTCGGTGCGGCGCGGGCTCAGGGACCACCGGCTCGATGCGGCGGTGGTGGCCGTCGCGGCGGCCGAGCCGGCAGCGAAGGCCGAGCCGGGAGCGGAGGCCGGAGCCGTCCCGGCGAGCGAGCCGCGCTCGGCACCCGAGGCGGCGGGGTCGCGACGCCGGGCCGGGATGGAGCGCAGGACGAGCGCGACGAGCACGCCGAACGCGCCGCCGGCGAGCAGGCCGAGGCCGCCGAGGATCGTCGAGGAGGGGGAGGTGGGGGAGGTGGGCTCGCGCGCCGGCACCGCCTTCTGGATCGTCACCGAGGTGTTGCGCGCCCCGGACCGCTCGAGCTCGATCGCGTAGTCGGCGATGTTGTCGGCGATGCTGTCGGCGATCTCCTTGGCCTCGGTGGGCGAGGGCGACGTCGCCGCGATCTCGACGACCGGGGTGTCGGTGGGGTTGGTCGCCGTGACCATCCCGAGCAGTGCCGTCGAGGTGTAGGGGAGGTCGAGCGACTCACGGGTCGCGTCGACGACCTCGGGTGCCGTGACGAGCGTCGGGTACGTCGCCGCTCGCTTCTCGGCGAACTGCGCGGCCTGGTAGAAGCCGCTCTGGTCGCTGGCGCCGGCCATGACGATGAGGACCGCCTTGGCGGTGTAGGCCTTGGGGCTGACGACCCCGTAGGCCGTGCCCGCGACGGCACCGAGGACGGCGAGCAGCGCGATGAGCTTCCAGCGCCGGAGCAGGGTCGAGCCCAGGGCCCCGACCGTCAGTACCTCGGTCATCGCGTCGTCGTGCCTGTCCGCTCGTCGGAGGCCACAGGTCCGGCTCCGCTACGACCAGTATTGCTCGACGAGGCGAGCCGTGTGGGCGATGTTGGAACGACTGGACGCCCCGAACACGATCGACTCGAGGTTCGGCAGCCCGCACGCCCACTCGATCGCCTCCTCGGCCGGGATGGCGCCGGAGGCGAAGACCGACATCGCGACGGCCCGGAAGGGGCGCCGCTCGAGGGCGTCGAGGTAGCCCTCCACCCCACCCGACATGCGGAAGCCGAGCTTGTTGATGTTCGAGCACACGAGCGGGTTCTCGACGCCGACGGTCTCGAGGGCGTCGAGGAGCTGGGGCAGGTTCATCGTGATGAAGCCCGGCTCGGCCCCGTGCCTGGAGCGCACGTGGTCGGCGAAGATCCGGAACGCGTCGAGGAAGCCCAGGCCCAGCAGGAGGTCGACGATGACGTTCTGCATCCACACGACCGGGGTGTCGAGGCCCTCGAACATCTTCAGCTCGGCGTCGATGAGGAGGGTCGCGATGCCCTCGACGTCCTTCGCGGCGAGCGAGCGGGTGCCCTTGAGGGCGGCGCCGACGACCCCGCTGTCGGGCATGAAGCGGCGGATCGCGCCGAGGAAGCCGTCCTCGGTGACCGCGTTGGCGTACTTGTGCGCGTACGGCATGCACGGGTGGAAGACCATGTCGGGGTAGGCCGTCGGGTTCGCCCGCACGATGTCGCAGATCTCGGCGACCCGGTCGTGCGTGGTGCACATGAAGGTGTTGATGCCCTCGTCGCGCGCGGCGTCGAGGACCGACATCACCGAGTCGATCCGCTGGAAGCGCAGCTGCTGGGAGCGGGCCTTCTCCTCCGACATGTGGTTGACGCCGAAGAACTGGTTGTCGCCGAAGAGCAGCCGGTCGAGCCGGCGGACCGGGACGGCCGGGGTGGCGGGGGTGGTCGTCATCGGGTCCTCCTGTCGGACCGGGCGTGCCGGACGAGCCGTCGGGCGGCCTCGAGGCCGGCGGCGGTGGCGGCGGTCGCCGCGAGGGCGACGGCCGCCCGGGTGCGACGAGCCGTGCTGGCGGGGCGGGCGGGGGAGAGCGGGACGGCGCTGCCGTCGGTGCCGGAGAGCGGGCGCACGGGGACGGCGTCGGCGTCGCGGATGGCGGCGATGACGCGGTCGGTGACCGAGGCGCTGGCGAAGGTCGACAACCCCTCGGTCTCGCGCCGTTCCACGCGCCCGACGAACTCCTCGAGCTGGGTGGAGTACTCCTCGCCGCGCACGTAGAACGTCGGGGCGGCGGTGAGCTCGGTGCCGTACTTGACGTTCCAGCCGACCTCGTAGCCGTCGGGGACGCCGCCGCGGCCGTTGAGGTGGACCTGCACCTCCTGGCGGTCGACGTGGATCCGGCCGGCCTCGCCCCACAGGGTGATGCGCGTCGACATCTTGCGCTGCGACTCGTCGGACCAGTTCACCGACAGCGTCGCGGTGGCCTCGGGGTAGGCGATCGTCGCCGAGACGGCGTCGTCGGTCTCGGGGGAGTGGATGCTCGTGAGGCGGGCACCGCTCACCCCGAGCGGCTCGCCGAGGTACCAGGTGAGGAGGTCGAGCGGGTGGGCCGCGTAGTCGTAGAGGCTGCCGCCGCCCATCCCGCCGCGGTTGCGCCACGAGCGTCCCGGCGGGCGCACGACGACCGGCCCGTAGGCCTCGGCGAGGGCGCCGCGAACCGGTCCGATCGCGCCGAGGTCGAGCAGCCGCCGGACCTCGGCGAAGGTCCCGACGTGTCGGTTGTGGTAGCCGACCTGGGTCACCAGGCCGCGCTCGGCGGCGAGCCGGACGAGGTCGTCGCCCTCGACGGGGTCGAGGACGAGCGGCTTCTCGCAGAAGACGTGGATGTCGCGCTCGAGGGCCTGGCGGACCATCGGGCCGTGGAGGTGGGTCGGGGTCGCGACGATGACGGCGTCGGGCTCGGCCCGGCGCAGCATCTCGGAGTAGTCGGTGAAGGTCGGCACCCCGGTGTACTTCCCGAGGACGTCGAGGACGTACCCCGTGGAGTCGCAGACGCCCACCACCTCCACCGAGGGGAGGGGGCGGATGAGGGACAGGTGAGACAGTCCCATCTTCCCGAGTCCGACCAGTGCGACCTTCGTCATCGCGAGATCCGTGCCTTCCGTCCCTTGCCCCTGCGGGCCATCGCCCGCAGGAGAGCCTGCTCGTACTGCGACCCGATGCGCTCCCAGGTGAACTCGGAGTCGAACCGGTCGCGGACCGTGCGTCCCATGTCCCGCAGGACCTCCGGCGCGTCGAGCGTCGCCCCGAGGTGGGCGTCGAGCTCGACCTCGTCGGAGAAGTAGAGGGCGCCGTCGCCCGCCACCCAGGTGTTGTACTTGTTCCGGTGTGCCACAATCGGGTTGGCTGCCGCCATGGCCTCGACGAGCGACGGGTTGGTGCCGCCGACGGTGTGGCCGTGGAGGTACATCCGCGCGTGCCGGCGCAGCGACCCGACGACCTCGGGGTCGTGGATCGCGCCGAGGAAGAGCACCTCGTCACCGGCGGCCGCACGCACCTCGCGGTGGTAGGGGTCGTCGTCCTGGTAGGTCCCGAGGACGACGAGGGGGATGCCCCGGGGTCGGGCCGACCAGGCGCGCACGATCTCGAGGCAGGAGTTCTCGGGGATCGGCCGGCACACCATCGTCGCGTAGCCGCCCGGGGTGAGGCCCAGGGCCTCGACGGGCGCGGTCGGCGCCGCGTCGACGGGGTGGGCGCCGTACGTGATGGTGTCGACCCGGGAGGCCCCGAAGTGCCGCCGCAGGTACTGCGCGATGACCGGGTGGTCGGCCACGATGACGTCGCCGACGAGGCCCGCGAAGCGCTCGTTGGCGAGGAGGATGCCCTGGCGCAGGACGCCCCAGCGCCGCCGGGTCCACTCCATCCCGTCCATGTTGATGACGTTCGGGATCCGGCGCAGGCGCTGGGCGACGTTGAAGACGCCGGTGTTGTACCCGAAGGTCAGGCACACGTCGTCGGGGCCGGCCTCGGCGAGGACGCGGCGCACGCAGGTGAGGTCGAAGGCGGCGGTGCCGCGCCAGCCCTCGCGGGGCTCGTGGACGTTGACGCGGGTGAGCCCGTGCCACTCGTCGGTGGTCGTCGGCCCCTCACCGGGCAGCTGGCAGTAGACGTGGACGTCCCAGCCGCGGTCGCGCAGGAAGAGCCCCACCTCCTGCGCCGCCGTCTCGAACCCCCCGTAGGCCGCCGGCACCCCGTGGGTGCCGAGGACGTGGACGACCGTCATGGGGCTCGCTCGTGGTCGGCCACGAGGAGGGTGACCTCCTCGGACAGCGTCCCGAGGACCTCGCGCAGGAGGGTGCTCGAGGTGTTCCGGGTGTACGGGAAGTAGTGGACGCGGGCGCCGACGCCCGCGAGGTCGGCCTCGAGCTTCTGGCCCTTCGGGGAGTCCTTCCAGTCGTCGCCCTTGAAGACGACGTCGTAGCGGAGGTCCTGCCACGAGTCGTACTTGTCGCGGTGGACGTCGACGACGACCTCGTCGACGTCGCGCAGCGCCCCGACGATCTCCATCCGCTCGCGCAGCGGCACGACCGGGGGCTTGCCCTTGACCGCCTCGACGACCTCGTCGGTGACGACGCCGACGATGAGGTGGTCGCAGTACGGACGGGCGGCGCGGATGAGGTTGAGGTGCCCGACGTGGAACATGTCGAACACACCCGGGACGTAACCGCGGGTCTGGGTCATCACGAGCTCCTTCGGGCGTCGTCGACGTGGTGGAGCTGGGCGTGCCACCGCGCCACGGCGACGACGAGGAGGACGGCGGTGCCCGCCCCGAGGAGCCCGTACACCGTGTAGAACGCGGTGGGCAGCCCGAAGAGGAGGAAGGCCAGGCAGAGGACGCCGTAGTCGCTGGGGAGGACGACGAGCGCCCGCAGCAGGTCGGAGCCGGTCGAGGCGGCCTCGGCCTTCGGCACTCCTGCGGCCCGCCGCAGCTGGTCGGTGAGGATCATGCCGAAGAAGGTGACGAACGCGACGATCCCGAACCCGAGGGCGATGGCGACCGGTGTCGTGGTCTGCGCGTGGTGCAGCGCGCTCCAGGCGACCGCGGCGTGGAGGCAGGCGATCTTCACGGCGTCGAGCATGTGGTCGAGCCACTCGCCGGTGACCGACCCCTTGCCGGTGAGGCGGGCGACCTGCCCGTCGGCGGAGTCGAGGGCGTAGCCGACGACGAGGAGCAGGGCCACGAGCAGGCCCAGCGCGACCGACGGCGACCCGAAGGCGACGAGGGCGATCCCGGTGAGCGAGAAGGCGGAGCTGATGAGGGACACGGCGTTGGGGCCGAGCCCGGACGTGGCGGCGACGGCGGCGAACACCCGTCCCACCGGCCGGTTGACGATGCGCGAGTACAGGGGCGTCCCGGCCGACGGCTTCTGCGCGGCCTTGAGGCGCTCGAGGGCGACGCGGACCGTGAGTGCCTCCCCCCGCCCCCGGTCCACGAGGTGTTCCTGTCCCACGTCACCGCCTCCCCTGGCTGGCTGTCAAAAAAACGGAACCGCGTGCGACCTGGCTGCATCGCACGCGGTCCGTCGAGGCTACGGCTCGCGCCGTGAGGCGCGCCAGTTCGTCCGTGCGGTTCGTCCGGTCGGCCCCCCTCGCATCGGCCGTTCGGCTGATCCTTCGTCGCCCGCCCGTTCGCGCAGCCCTGTGGCCTGCGGGTTTTCGTCGAACCGCCTATGCCGGGACCCCCCTGACGCCTACAGTGTCGGGTATCTCGGGTCGCCACGCGTCCCGGTGGGTCCCCCAGACCCGCCAGCGCCGGTGTCCCGAGTGTGTCGCGGCGAAGGCCTCCCCCACGGGAGCCCCTGGTCCATCGTCGCACGCAGGGAGACACGCCGGCCGCCGCAGGGGCGGCCTAACAAAGGACAATCCATATGAGCAGTTCGCCGCTGCGCGCCGCCATTCGACGGGGCGCCATCGCCGTGTCGGTCGCCGCGCTCGCTGTCGCCGCAGTACCCGCCCAGAGCCAGGCCGCCACGGTCCAGGCCGCCCCCGCCGCGCTCGCCGCGGCCGTGGACCCACCGCCTCCGACGGTGACCGCCGACTCCCTGCCCAGCTGGCAGGTCAACGGCGTCGTCTGGAGCCAGGCGATCATCGGTGACGTCGTGTACGTCACCGGGTCGTTCACCCGCGCGCGCCCGCCGGGCGTCGCCGCCGGTGGCGCCGGCGAGGTCGTCGCCAACAACATCTTCGCGTACCAGCTCTCCACCGGTGCGCGCGTCGCGGGCTTCGCGACGAACCCGGGCCTGAACGCCCAGGGCCTGGTCATCCGGGCCTCGCTCGACAACACGCGCCTGTACGTCGGCGGTGACTTCACGACCGCCGCCGGGCAGACCCGCGGCCACATCGCCGCGCTCAACCCGGCGACCGGTGCCGCTATCGCGGGCTTCGCGCCGAACATCGGTGGACAGGTCCGCGGCCTCGGCATCACCGCCTCGACCGTCCACGCCGGTGGCAACTTCACCTCGGCCAACGGCATCGCCCGCACCCGCCTCGCCGCGTTCCAGACGAGCAACGGCGCGATGACGTCGTGGGCGCCGGCCGCCGCCGGCGGCTACGTCTGGACGATGACGATGTCGCCCGACCGCACCCGCGTCATCCCCGGCGGCTCGTTCACCACGCTCGCCGGCCAGGCCGCCTACGGCATGGGCTCGATCAACCTCGACGGCACGATCAACCCCTGGCCCGCCCAGGAGAAGATCCGCACCGCCGGGGCCAACGGCGCCATCACCGCGCTGAAGAGCGACGCGACGCAGGTCTACGGCACGAGCTACGCGTTCGGCGCGGGCGCGGCCTACGAGGGCACCTTCGCCCTCGACCCGATGACCGGCCAGATCAACTGGCAGAGCGACTGCCTCGGCGACACCTACGACATCGCGCCCGTCGGGCAGGTGCTCTACAACGTGTCGCACCAGCACGACTGCACCGTCATCGGCAGCTTCCCGGACACCAACCCGCGCGTGCGCTGGCAGAAGGCCGGAGCACAGACGACCTACCCGACCGGTGTCCAGACCCGTGACGACGTGTACGGATGGGCGAGCACCTATGGCCTGCTCGGAACCGCCTACGCAGGGAACCTCCACTGGTACCCGAACTTCGCGTTCGGCTCGTACACCAGTGCGCGCCAGGCCGGTTGGGCCATCGACACCTCGCCCGACGGCCAGTGGGTCGTCGTCGGTGGGGAGTTCCCGCGCGTCAATGGCGTCGCGCAGCAGGGCATCACGCGCTTCCGGACCAAGGCCGGCGCCCCGAACAAGGTCGGCCCGTCCTACTCCACCGTCCCCGCCACCCCGACGCCGACGACCTCCGCGGTCTCGCTGTCGGCCGGCGAGGTCCGGGTCTCCTTCGGGACGGCCTGGGACTACGACGACGAGGAGCTGACCTACGAGGTGCTGCGCAACAACAACACCTGGGTCGACACCCAGAAGGTGAAGTCCAACTTCTGGACCCTGCCCCGCGTCGGCTTCATCGACAAGGGCCTGACCCCGGGCAGCTCCGTGCGCTACCAAGTCCGGATCACCGACTCCTCGGGCAACATCCTGTGGAGCCCGGTGTCCAACACCGTGACCGTCGGCACCGGTGCGGCCAGCGCCTACGCGACGTCGGTGCGCGACGACGGTGCCGAGCACCTGTGGCGCCTCGGTGAGAGCTCGGGGGCCACCGTCCTCGACTACGCGGCCTTCGACGACGCCACCCTGTCCGGCGGGTACACCCGCGGCCAGGCCGGCGCCATCATCGGCGAGTCCGACGGCTCGACGGCCTTCAACGGGTCCGATGGCTACGCGGTCAACTCCGCACCGGTCGACGGCCCGAACGTCTTCAGCGTCGAGGCGTGGTTCCGCACCACGACCACCTCCGGCGGCAAGATCGTCGGCTTCGGCAACAACGCGACGGGCACGAGCACCAACTACGACCGCCACATCTACATGTCGCCCAACGGGCGCGTGACCTTCGGTGTCTACAACAACGGCATGTACACGGTGAGCACGCCCGGCGCGCTCAACGACGGCCAGTGGCACCACGTCGTGGGCACCATGGGCCCGGCCGGCCTGACGTTCTACGCCGACGGCCGCAAGGTCGGGGCCAACGGCGGCACCTCCGCCGCGCAGCCCTACCAGGGGTACTGGCGCATCGGCGGTGACAGCCCGTGGGACGGCAACGCCTACTTCGCCGGCGACATCGACGAGGTCGCGCTGTACCCGACGACCCTGCCGGTGACGGCCGTCCAGGACCACTACCGCGCGAGCGGTCGCACCCTCGACGTCCCGACCCGTCCGACCGACGCCTACGGCCAGGCGGTCTGGGACGCGAACCCCGACCTGTACTGGCGCCTGGGTGACACCAACGGTGTCGCCAAGGACTCCGGTCCGAACGAGTCCAACGGCATCTACCAGGGTGGCTACACCCAGGGCCAGACCGGCGCGTTCGACGGGGCCACCAACAAGGCCGTCGCCTTCAACGGCAACGACGGCTTCGTCGCCTCCAACACCGTGTACAGCAACCCGCGGACCTACTCGCTGGAGTCGTGGTTCAAGACGACGTCCACCAGCGGCGGGAAGATCATCGGGTTCGGGTGCTCCCAGACCGGGACCTCGGGCTGCTACGACCGTCACGTCTACCTCAACAACGACGGCAGGCTGACCTTCGGTGTCTGGACCGGCTTCACCAACACCATCACCACCGACAACGCCGTCAACGACGGGCAGTGGCACCACGTCGTGGCGACCCAGAACACGACCGAGGGCATGAAGCTCTACGTCGACGGCGTGCTCGTGGGCACCAACGGCCAGACCGACGCCCAGGCGTACGACGGCTTCTGGCGGGTCGGTGGCGACAACCACTGGGGCTGCTGCAGCCCGTTCCTCGCCGCCACCATCGACGAGGCCGCGGTCTACTCCTCGGTCCTCAGCCCGGCGACGGTCTCCGACCACTTCGCCAAGGGTGGTGGAGCGGTGCCGAACCAGGCGCCGAACGCGTCGTTCACGCACACCGAGGACCTCCGCACCGTGTCGGTCAACGCCTCGGCCTCCACGGACGGCGACGGCACCATCGCGTCGTACTCGTGGAACTGGGGTGACGGCAGCTCGCCGACCACCGGGACCTCGGCCACGGCCAGCCACACCTACGAGACGGCCGGCGCCTACACGGTCACCCTCACGGTGACCGACAACGACGGCGCCACCGACACCGAGACCGCCACGGTCACGGCGACGGACCCGCCGCCGAACCAGGTGCCCACCGCCGCGTTCACCCACACCGAGAGCAACCTGACGGTCAACGTCAACGGCTCCACCTCCACCGACGGCGACGGCACCATCGCGTCGTACTCGTGGAACTTCGGTGACGGGTCCCCCGCGGTCACCACGCCGACGGCCAGCCACACCTACGCGGCGGCCGGCGACTACACGGTCACCCTCACGGTGACCGACGACGACGGCGCGACCGACACCGAGACCGCCACGGTCACGGTGACGGCCCCGCCGCCGAACCAGGCGCCCACCGCGGCGTTCACCCACACCGAGAACAACCTCGCGGTGTCGGTCAACGGCTCGGGCTCGACGGACGCCGACGGCACCATCGCGTCGTACTCGTGGAGCTGGGGTGACGGCACGCCCGACACCACGGGTGCCACGGCCACGGCCAACCACACCTACACCACGGCCGGTTCCAAGACGGTCACCCTCACGGTGACCGACGACGACGGCGCCACCGACTCCGAGACGGCCACGTTCACGGTGACGGCACCTCCGGCCAACCAGGCCCCGACGGCCGCGTTCACCACCACGGTCAACGACCTGGTGGTCTCGGTCAACGGCTCGGGCTCCACGGACACCGACGGCACCATCGCGTCGTACTCGTGGAACTGGGGTGACGGGACTCCGGCCACCACGGGCGCCTCCGCCACGGCCACCCACACCTACGGCTCGGCCGGCGCCTACACGATCACCCTCACGGTGACCGACGACGACGGCGCCACCGACACCGAGACCGCGTCGGTGACGACCACGGCACCGCCCTTCCTCGCCCGGGACGACTTCGGTCGCACCGTGGCGAACGGCTGGGGCACCGCCGATGTCGGCGGCGCCTGGACCGTGGGCGGCCCGGCCGACCGGTGGTCGGTCAACGCCGGCGTCGGCAGCCTGAGCCTCAACGCGGGCAACGGCTACACGGCCTCGCTCAACGCGCTGTCGGTGGCGTCCTCGGACGTCTCGTTCAACGTCGGCGCGAGCAAGGTCGCAACGGGCGGTGGGCAGTACATCAGCCTCATCGGCCGGCGCGTCGCCGCGACGACCGACTACCGCGCCAAGGTGCAGCTGGCGGCCAACGGGACGGTGTCCCTGTGGCTGGCCCGCACGGTGTCCGGCACCGAGACGCTCGTCCCCGGTGGCGGCGTCGTGTCGGGGCTGACCGCCGCGGCCGGCGACCGGTTCGAGGTGCGGATGCAGGCGGTGGGGAGCTCCCCGACCACCCTGCGCGCCAAGATCTGGAAGTCCGGGACGACCGAGCCGGCCGCCTGGACCCGCACGGGTACCGACAGCACCGCCGGCCTCCAGGTCGCCGGTGGCGTCGGGATGTACTCCTACCTCTCGGGCTCGACGACGAACTCCCCGGTGGTCTTCACCATCGACGGGTTCCGCGTCCGCACCCCCTGAGGGACGACCGACGACGGGCGGTGACGCCGGCTCCCTGCCGGCCCACCGCCCGTCGTCCTGTCCGACCCCACGACTAGACTGCGAGAAATGGCCTCGTTGTCCTTCCTGCGCGCGCGCGTCGCGTCGCTCCCCGGTCCCGTGCGGCTGCGCGAGGACCTCGCCGTCCCCGGGGCCGAGGTCACCGCCGCCGCCCCGCCCGGCGCCCGCCCCGTCGTCGTCGCGACCCTGGCCCCCGAGCCCGGAGCGGGCGCCCCGGTCCTCGCCGTCACCGCCACGGGCCGCGAGGCCGAGGACCTCCACGCCGCGCTCGAGGGCATCCTCGGCGCCGGTACCGTCGGCCACTTCCCCTCGTGGGAGACCCTCCCGCACGAACGCCTGAGCCCGCGCAGCGACACCGTCGGCCAGCGCCTGTCGGTGCTGCGCCGCCTCGCCCACCCCGAGGCCGGGGACGCCAGCCACGGACCGCTCTCGGTCGTCGTCGCGCCGGTGCGCGCCGTCCTCCAGCCGATCGCCACCGGCCTCGGCGAGCTGCGCCCGGTCGCCCTCCAGCAGGGCGACGACGTCCCCCTCGAGGACGTCGTCGAGCGCCTCGCCGCCGCGGCCTACGCCCGCACCGACCTCGTCGAGCGCCGCGGGGAGTTCGCCGTGCGCGGCGGCATCCTCGACGTCTTCCCACCCACCGAGGAGCACCCGCTGCGGCTGGAGTTCTGGGGCGACACGGTCGAGGAGATCCGCTGGTTCAAGGTCGCCGACCAGCGCTCCCTCGAGGTCGCCGAGCACGGGCTGTGGGCCCCGCCGTGCCGCGAGCTGCTCCTCACCGACGCGGTGCGCGCGCGAGCCGCCGCCCTCGCCGACGTCCTGCCGGGCGCCGTCGACCTCCTCGAGAAGCTCGCGCAGGGCATCGCCGTCGAGGGGATGGAGTCGCTCGCCCCCGCGCTCGTCGACGGGATGGAGACCCTCCTCGACGTCCTGCCCGAGGGCGCCCTCCTCGTCGCGTGCGACCCCGAGCGGGTGCGCACCCGCGCCCACGACCTCGTCGCGACGAGCCAGGAGTTCCTCGAGGCCGGCTGGGCCAACGCCGCGAGCGGCAACAGCGTGCCCATCGACCTCCAGACCGTCCTCGGCACGGCGAGCTTCCGCACGCTCGCCGAGCTGCGCAGCCAGGCCCGCGACCTCGGGGTCCGGTGGCTCGACCTCACCCCGTTCGCCGCCGACGACCTCGACGACACCCTCGACCTCGGGCTCGAGGCCTCACCGACCTTCCGCGGCAACACCGAGGAGGCCGTCGCCGAGCTGCGCCGGATGGTCGCCGACGACTGGACCGTCCTCGTCGCCACGGAGGGCCCGGGCCTGGCCAAGCGCGTCGCCGAGGTCCTCGCACAGCACGAGGTCACCGCCCGCCTCGCCCCCGACGATGCCGACCTCGAGGCCGGGGTCGTCACGGTGACCACGGGAGCCGCCGGCCCGGGGTTCGTGGCCCTCGCCGCGGGCCTGGCCGTCGTCACCGAGGCCGACCTCACCGGCTCGGCGGGCGGCTCGGGCACCTCGACCAAGGACATGCGCAAGATGCCGTCGCGGCGGCGCAACCAGGTCGACCCCCTCCAGCTGCGCCCCGGCGACCACGTCGTCCACGAGCAGCACGGCGTCGGCCGGTTCGTCGAGATGATGCAGCGCACCGTCGCCACGGCGACGCGCGAGTACCTCGTCATCGAGTACGCCCCGTCCAAGCGCGGCCAGCCGGGCGACCGGCTCTACGTCCCCACCGACCAGCTCGACCAGGTCACCCGCTACGTCGGCGGCGAGCAGCCCACGCTCAACAAGATGGGCGGCTCCGACTGGCACCAGACGAAGAGCAAGGCCAAGCGGTACGTCAAGCAGATCGCCGCCGAGCTGATCCGCCTGTACTCGGCCCGGATGGCGACGACCGGGCACGCCTTCGCCCCCGACACCCCGTGGCAGCGCGAGCTCGAGGACGCCTTCGCGCACGTCGAGACCCCCGACCAGCTGAGCACCATCGACGAGGTCAAGGCCGACATGGAACGGCCCGTCCCGATGGACCGGCTCGTCTGCGGCGACGTCGGCTACGGCAAGACCGAGATCGCGGTGCGCGCGGCGTTCAAGGCCATCCAGGACGGCAAGCAGGCCGCCGTCCTGTGCCCCACGACGCTCCTCGTCCAGCAGCACGTCAACACCTTCGCCGAGCGCTACGCCGGCTTCCCGGTCGTCGTCCGCGCGCTCTCGCGCTTCCAGACCGACCGCGAGGCCAAGGCGGTCCTCGACGGCCTCGCCGACGGCACCGTCGACCTCGTCATCGGCACGCACCGCCTGCTGTCGAAGGAGGTCCGGTTCAAGGACCTCGGCCTCGTCGTCGTCGACGAGGAGCAGCGGTTCGGCGTCGAGCACAAGGAGCAGCTCAAGGCCCTGCGCACCTCCGTCGACGTCCTCGCGATGTCGGCCACGCCCATCCCGCGCACCCTCGAGATGGCGGTCACCGGCATCCGCGAGATGTCGACGCTGCAGACCCCACCCGAGGAGCGCCACCCCGTCCTCACCTACGTCGGCGGCTACGACGAGAAGACGGTGACGGCGGCGGTCCGGCGCGAGCTGATGCGCGAGGGCCAGGTCTTCCTCGTCCACAACAAGGTGTCCTCGATCGAGAAGGCCGCGGCGCGCCTGCGCGACCTCGTCCCCGAGGCCCGCATCGCCGTGGCCCACGGGAAGATGGGCGAGCACCGCCTCGAGCAGGTCGTCCTCGACTTCTGGGAGAAGCGCTTCGACGTCCTCGTCTGCACGACGATCGTCGAGACCGGGCTCGACATCTCCAACGCCAACACGCTCATCGTCGAGCGCGCCGACCGGCTCGGTCTCTCCCAGCTGCACCAGCTCCGGGGCCGCGTCGGCCGGGGCCGCGAGCGGGCCTACTCGTACTTCCTCTACCCGCCCGAGGTGCCGCTCACCGAGACGGCCCTCGACCGGCTGCAGACCATCGCGAGCCACACCGACCTCGGCTCGGGCATGCAGGTGGCGATGAAGGACCTCGAGATCCGCGGCGCCGGCAACCTCCTCGGCGGCGAGCAGTCCGGCCACATCGCCGGTGTCGGCTTCGACCTCTACGTGCGCCTCGTCGGCGAGGCCGTCGCCGACTTCCGCGGCGACGGCGAGGAGGCGCCGGCCGAGATCAAGATCGAGCTCCCCGTCGACGCCCACCTGCCGCACGACTACATCCCGCACGAGCGCCTGCGCCTCGAGATGTACAAGAAGCTCGCGGCCGTCGCCGACGAGACCCAGCTCGCCGACATCGAGGCCGAGCTCCTCGACCGCTACGGCGCGCTGCCGGAGCCGGTCCGCAACCTCGTCGAGGTCGCCCGGCTGCGCACCGTGGCGCGGGCGGCGGGCATCGGCGACATCGCGGTGCAGGGCAACCACGTCCGCTTCGGCCCCATCGAGCTGCGCGAGAGCCAGGACCTGCGCCTCCACCGGCTCTACCCGCGCTCCATCGTCAAGCCCGCGCTGCGCCAGGTCCTCGTGCCCAAGCCGATGACCCGCCCGGTCGCGGGCCAGCCCCTGCGTGACCGCGAGGTCCTCACGTGGGCTGGTGACGTCATCCGGGCGGTCGTCATGGACAATGTGGGGCAGGCCGCTCGGGTGGCCACCGCCGGGGCCTGACCCGTGCGCCCACCCGGCCCCCGACCCGACTGGAAGGACACCCCGTGACTCTCTCGGTTCGCCGCTCCGTGGCGGTGCTCGCCCTCGGTGCCGCGCTCGTGACCACCGGGTGCGGTGCCACGTCCGCCGACCGCGCGGCCACCGTCGACGGGACCGTCATCTCCGAGAGCGAGCTCCAGACGACGATGCGCGAGGTCAACGCGATGGAGCCCGCGCTCCTCCAGTCCTCGCTGAGCCCGAGCGGGACGCTCACCGCGCTCGTCCAGGCCCCCGTCGTCCTCGAGCTCCTCGCCGGCAAGGGCATCGCCGTCTCCGACTCGGTGGCCCGGCGCACCGCCTCCGAGCGCGGCCTCGCCGACCCCAGCGAGGGGGCGCTCGAGATCGTCCGGCTCGCGACGGCCATCGGCACGGCGCAGCAGGGCGGCCAGATCACCGAGGCCGACGCCGCGACCCTCCAGGAGCGACTCGGCGCCCTCGACGTGACGATCAACCCGCGCTACGGCAGGTTCGACCCGCAGACCGCGTCGGTCCAGCTCACCCAGCCCGGCTGGATCACCTCCACCGACGCCCCGCAGTGACCCCCGGCCGGCTCGGGCTCGTCCTCACCTCGCCCCGGGTCGCCCCCGGACTGCTGTCGCACGGCGCCTGGAGCGCGGTGGCCGAGGCGTCGGTGCGCCTCGCCCGCTCCCTCGAGGAGCCGCTCGCCGAGGCCGTCGACGAGGCGGGGTTCCCGGTCGAGGAGGTCGGCGACGCCTCGCCGCCCGAGCTGGCCCGCCGGCTCGTCGACCTCGCCGGGTCGCTGCCCGTCGTCTGGCTCGGGTCCTCCGACGGCGACCCCGGGCTCGCCGACGCCATCGCCTCGGAGGTCTCGCGGTTCGAGGTGCCCCCGGACGTCGAGGTCGTCGTCGGGTCGTGGGACGTGCAGGGCGGGCGCCTCCTCGACGTCGTCGCGACGATGGACCGCCTCCGCTCCCCGGGCGGGTGCCCGTGGGACGCCGAGCAGACCCACGCCTCGCTCGCCCCCTACCTCGTCGAGGAGACCCACGAGGTGCTCCACGCCATCGAGGCCGGCGACCCGCGCCACCTGGCCGAGGAGCTCGGCGACGTCCTGCTCCAGGTCGTCTTCCACGCCCGGGTCGCCGAGGACGCCGGGGACGCGGCCTTCGACATCGACACCGTGGCCGGGCTGCTCGTCGAGAAGCTCGTGCGCCGCCATCCGCACGTCTTCTCCGACGGCGACGCGACGACCCCGGCCGAGGTCGAGCAGGCGTGGGAGCGGATCAAGGCGCAGGAGAGGGCCTCCCGCGCAGGGGACCCTGACGGCGACGACCCCGGGGACGGGGGCGACTCCGGGGGAGGGGAGCGGGTCGCCGACGACCTCCTCCACGGGATCCCCCCGACCCTGCCGGCGGGCCTGGTGGCCGACAAGGTCCTGGCCCGGCTGCGCCGCCGGTCGCTGACGGCCGACCCGGCGGTCCTCGCCGACGTCGAGGGCGCGCGGGCCGGGGTGGCCGCGGCCGAGGCGCGCCTGCGCGAGACCGTGGCCCGGCTCGCCCGCACCTCCACCCCCTCCACCTGACCTCCCCGCCCTGCCGCCTCCCCGCCTGAGGACGCCTCCCGCCCACGAGCGCCACGACGGTCGAGGTCGCGCGACATGCCGATGGAGCGGCCCGGTCGTGGGCATGTCGCGCGATGTCGACCGCCCGAGGGGGAGGGCCGCCGACATCGGGTTGCTTTGGTCGTGCAAGTGCGCTTAATATCTGCAATGTGAACCTGACGGCGAGGGAACGCGAGATCGTGGCGCTGCTGCGCGCCGAGCCGCTCCTCGACGCCGCCGCCCTCGCCGAGCGCATCGGCTCGACCCGCGCCGCGGTCTCGGTCCACCTCAGCAACCTCGGCCGCAAGGGCGTCGTCCTCGGCCGCGGCTACATCGTGCGCCCCGAGGCCGACTCGGTCGTCGTCGTCGGGGGCGCCGTCCTCGACGCCAAGATGCGCATCGCCGTCACCCCCGTCATCGGCTCGAGCAACCCCGGCACCTCGACCTCCACCGTCGGCGGCGTCGGGCGCAACATCGCCGAGAACCTCGCCCGGCTGGGCAGCCCCACCGTCCTCGTGGCGGCGGTCGGCGACGACCTCGCCGGGCGCACCGTCGTCGCCCGCACCGAGGCCGCTGGGGTCGAGTGCCGCCACGTCGTCACCTCGGTCCACCCCACGGGCACCTACGCCGCCGTCCTCGACGACGGGGGAGACCTCCTCGTCGCGGTCGCCGACATGCGGGCCACCGACGAGCTCACCGTGGCCGACCTCGCGGTCGTCCCCTCCCTGCTCGAGGGGGCCGACGCCCTCGTCGTCGACGCCAACCTCGCCGCGCCCGTCATCCGCTGGCTGCTCTCGGCCGCCGACGAGGCGGGCATCCCCGGCATCTTCGAGCCCGTCTCGGTGGCCAAGGCCACCGAGGCCGCCCCCGTCCTCGACGGGACGGTGCGCATCCACACGGTCACCCCCAACGTCGCCGAGCTCGCCGCCCTCGTGGGCAGCCCGGTCCGGGACGACGTCGAGGGCGTCGTGGCGGCCGCGGGGCTCCTCCACGACCGGGGCGTCGAGCACGTCTGGGTCAGCCGCGGGACGAGTGGCAGCCTGCTGTCGGTCGCGGCGCGGCCCGCCGGCGACGCTCCGGCGCGCAGCCGCCGCGTCGTCCTCGTGTCGGCACCCGACGCGACCGCCGAGGACGTCACGGGGGCCGGCGACTCGATGACGGCCGGCTACGTCCACGCCCTGCTCTCGGGTGAGGACGTCGTCGAGGCCGCGCGCTTCGGCCAGGTCCTCGCCTCGCTCACCGTCGCGTCGTCCGACACCGTCCGGCCCGACCTCACGACCGCGCTCGTCGCGGCCCACCTGACCCCCCACCAGCCGTCCACCCAGGAGATCCCCGCATGAGCACCACCGCTGCGCCCCACCCGATGCTCGCCGTCGCCCCCGAGGTCCGCGAAGCCCTCGAGCAGGGCCGTCCGGTGGTGGCGCTGGAGTCGACGATCATCAGCCACGGGATGCCGTACCCGGCGAACGTCGCCATGGCCCGCGAGGTCGAGCAGATCGTCCGCGACGGCGGAGCCGTGCCCGCGACGATCGCCATCCTCGACGGCCGACCCACCGTGGGCCTGTCCGACGAGCAGCTCGAGATGTTCGGCGCGGACCAGGGCATCCGCAAGGTCAGCGTCCGCGACATCGCCCACGTCGTCGCCACGGGCGTCCACGGCGCCACGACCGTCGCGAGCACGATGCGCATCGCGGCCCTCGCCGGCATCCGGGTGTTCGTCACGGGCGGCCTCGGCGGGGTCCACCAGGGCGGCCACGACACCATGGACGTCTCGGCCGACCTCACCGAGCTGTCGCGCACCGAGGTCGCCGTCATCTCCGCCGGCGTGAAGTCGATCCTCGACATCGGCCGCACCCTCGAGGTGCTCGAGACGATGGAGGTGCCCGTCGTGGGCTACGGCACCGACGAGTTCCCCAGCTTCTTCTCGCGCTCGAGCGGCATCCCCGTCCCGATGCGCGTCGACACGCCCGAGGAGGCCGCCGCCCTCATCCGCGCGCAGTTCGACCTCGGGCTCGGCAGCGGCATCTCGATCGCCAACCCGGTCCCGGCCGAGGACGAGATGGTCCGCGAGGACATCGACGCCGTCATCGCCCGGGCCCTCGCCGACAGCGACCGCCTCGGCATCACCGGCAAGGACATCACGCCCTACCTCCTCGGTCGCCTCGTCGAGCTGTCGGACGGGCGCTCGCTGACGACCAACCTCGCCCTCGTCCGCAACAACGCCCGGGTCGGCACCGCCATCGCGGTCGCGTACACCGCGCTCGGCTGAGGGCGCCGCCAACCCCTGCGTCGCGAGGGCGCCGACGGCGCCGCGCCCACCACGGGCCGGCCGCCGACCGGCCGGACCGCGCCCGTCGCGGACCGACCCGGACCGGCCCCCCGAAACCCCTGTCTGACCTGCACCGTCGCTGGCTATCGTGGGCGCTCGTGAGGGTCCGCGTCCTGGGGAGCACCGTCGTCGACGGGCCGAGCGGTCCCGTGCCCCTCGCCGCCCGCAAGCCGCGCAGCATCCTCGCCGCGCTCGCCCTCGCGCCGAGGACGACGACGAGCGCCGACCGTCTCGTCGACCTCGTCTGGGGAGACGACCCGCCCGCCGGCGCCCACGGGACGCTGCACGCCTACATCTCGGGGTTGCGCCGCGTCCTCGAGCCCGACCTCGCACCGCGCGCCCGGCCCACGGTCCTCGTCACGACCGACGACGGCTACCGCCTCGACATCGACCCGGCCGAGGTCGACGCCGTCGCCTTCGCGCGCGAGGTCCGCGCCCGGCACTCCGCTCTCGCGCCCCTGTGGTCCCAGCTGACCACCGGCCCGGACGCGACGTGGCCCTCCCGGGAGGAGGTGGCGGCCCACGTCGACGCCCTCGAGGAGGTGCTGCGGACGTGGGGCGGGACGGCCTACGCCGACCTCGGCGACCACCCGGCCGTCATCGCCGACCGCGCCGCCCTCGACGAGCTGCGCGCCACCGCCGAGGAGGACACCGCCCTCGGGCTGCTCGCGCTCGGGGAGCACGCGGCCGTCCTCGCGGCGACGGAGCAGTCCGGCGCGCGCCACCCGCTGCGCGAGCGGACCCGCTCGCTGCAGGCCCTCGCTCTCGTGCGCACCGGACGGCAGGTCGAGGCGCTGGAGGTCCTGCGCGGGTACCGCGAGCTGCTCGCCGACGAGCTCGGCCTCGACCCGGGGCCCGAGGTGCGCGCGCTCGAGGAGGCGGTCCTGCGCCAGGACGCCGGGCTCGGCGCGTGGCTGCGCCCGCAGGTCGCGACCCCGGTCCACGCGCTCGCCCCACCCGCCGCCGCCGCGCCACCGACCGTGGCGTCCGGGAGCTGGGCGACGGTCGGCCGCGAGGCCGAGCAGGAGGTCCTCACCGCCGTGCTCCGCGCGGCCGTGGCGGGCACCCCGGGGTCGGTCCTCGTCGTGGGGGAGCCCGGCACCGGGAAGACCCGCCTCGTCGACGAGGCCCTCGCGACCGCCGCCGGCCTCGGGATGACGACCGCCGTCGGCCGCTGCTCGCAGGACGACGGGGCCCCACCGCTCTGGCCCTGGTTCGCCCTTCTCGACGGGCTGGGGGTCGACCGCCCGGCCGAGCTCGCGCGCGGGCCCGGCGCCGACGACGTCGGACCCGAGCGCGCGTTCGCGGTCCACGACGCGCTGGCCCGGGCCGTGCGCGAGCGGGCGCGGTCCGGGCCCGTGCTGCTCGTCGTCGAGGACCTCCACTGGGCCGACACCCGGACCCTGCGCGCGCTGAGCCACCTCGTGACGACCCTGGGGCCCGGCGACCCCGTCGCCCTGCTGGCGACCCGCCGCGCCCGCCCGCAGCCGACGGGCCCGCTGGCCGACCTCGCCGTGGCCCTGGCCCGGCACGGGGGCCGCACCGTCGAGCTGGGCGGCCTCGGGGCCGAGGACGCCCGCGCCCTCGTCTCGTCGGTGACCGGCTCGGAGGCCGATCCCGACCAGGTCGACACGTGGCGCCGGCGCACCGGGGGCAACCCGTTCTTCCTCGTCGAGCTCGCCCGGCTGGCCACGACGAGCGGGTCGTGGCGCGAGGAGGTGCCCGAGTCGGTGCAGACCGTCGTCGCGCGCCGGCTCGAGGACCTCCCGGACCCGACGCGCGAGGTGCTCCTCGTGTCGGCGGCGCTGGGCCGCGAGCACTCGCCGCTGCTGCTCGCCCACGTCGGCGGCTGGGCCCCCGACGAGGTGGCCGACCGGCTCGAGCCGGCCCAGGACGCCGGCATCGTCCACCAGCGCGACGACGGGCGCCTCGTCTTCGAGCACGCCCTGACCCGCGACGCGGTCCTCGCCGCGACGTCCCCTCCACGGGTGGCCCGGACCCACGCGCGGATCGCCCATGCCCTCGAGTCGGCCCCCCGGGGGGCGCTCGCGCCGGCCGAGCGCGCCTTCGACCTCGCGCACCACTGGCTCGCGGCCGGGCCGGTCCACGCGGCCCGGGCGTGGCGGGCCGCCGCCACCGCCGCGGCCGAGGCCCGCCGCGACGCCGCCAACGTCGAGGCGGCCCAGCTGTACCGCGCCGCCCTCGACGCCCACGCGCTCGACCCGGCCGGCACCCGCGAGGAGCGCTACGACCTCCTCCTCGACTTCAGCGCGGCCGCGGCCTGGGCGGCGCAGTGGCGCCCGGTCGTCAGCGCCGTCGTCGAGGCGGTGGCCCTGGCGCACGCCGACGACGACCCCGAGCGGGTGGCGGGGGCGGCGGCCGAGCTGACCCGCTACTCGGCCTGGCTCCCCCAGGAGCACGACGAGGTCGACGAGGACCTCGTCGACGACCTCCGGTCCTCGCTGCAGGGCCTCGACCACCACGACTCGCCCGTCCGGTGCGTCCTCATGCTCGCGCTCGCGGTGCAGCTGTACTACCGGCCCGGGTCCGAGCCGGAGGTCGAGGCGCTCGTCGACGAGGGCGTCGCGGTCGCCCGCCGGCTCGGCGACCCGTCGCTGCGCGCCTGGGCCGCCCGCTCCGGGTGGCTCGCCATGTGGCGGGTGGCCCACCTCGACCGGCGACGCGCCCTCGCCCACGAGGAGGTCGAGGCGGCGCGCGAGGGCGGTGACGAGGCGGCCCTCGCGGTGGCGCACCTCGCCGCGGCGGGCATCGCGGTCGAGGACGGTGACCTCGATGGCTGGCTCGAGCACTCGGCGGCCGCCGACGAGATCGCCCGCCGCCGCCGGCTCGCCTACGTCGAGTTCGTCCTGCACTTCGTGCGGCTCAGCCTCTCGCTCCTGCGGGCTGACGACGCCGCGGCCGACGCGCACGCCGACGCCATGCGTCGCCAGAACGAGCAGCTCGTGACGCCGGCCCTGGAGTGGACCGAGTTCGGCATCAGCTACCTCACCGCGACGTGGCGGCCGTCGGTGCGCCCGTTCGTCCTCGACGCCCTCCTCGAGCACTTCCGGGGCGCCCCGGACGACTTCGTCCGGGGTCCGGTGATGCAGCTGCTCGCCCTCGACGGCCGGGTGACCGAGCTGCGGGCCGAGCTCGACCGCGCCCCCCTCGCCCCACTGCGCGACGTCTGGTACGTCCTCAGCGACGCCTCCGAGCGGGTGGAGGCGGCCGCCGCGCTCGGCGAGCACGACCTCGCCCGTGCCGGGCTCGAGGTGCTCGACGCCGCGGCCGGGCGCTTCGTCGTCTCCGGGATCTCCTCCGTGGCGGGACCGGTCGACGGGTACCGCGCGGTCGCCCACGCCGTGCTCGGGGAGACCGCGCGGGCCACCGCGCTCGCCGTCGAGGCAGAGGCGCTCGCGACGCAGTGGGGCCAGGTGGCCTACCTCCGCTGGCTCGACGAGCGCCGGGCCGGCCTCGGCTTCTGACGGTCCCGGCGTCGGCTCGTCAGAGGGTCCCGCCCCCACCGTGGCGGAAGGCGGCGCGCTCGCCGCGCTCGAAGCGGCCCCGCACGAGGGCGTGGAGGACCCGGTAGGGCGTCCCCGCCAGGGCGACCATCGCCTCACGGCCCTGCGGCGGCAGCCCGGACATGGCCCACCCGATGAGGAAGGCCGTCTCGCGCAGCGGGTAGGACCGGCCGATCGCCGCCTCCACGGCCGTGAACTCCTCCGTGGTCATGACCCGCTGCACGAGGGGGAGG
Organism: Oryzobacter terrae; assembly: GCF_042756445.1. Classification (GTDB taxonomy): domain Bacteria; phylum Actinomycetota; class Actinomycetes; order Actinomycetales; family Dermatophilaceae; genus Oryzobacter; species Oryzobacter terrae. Next base: position 1,344,708 of record NZ_CP170578.1, on the reverse strand, counting down.
ACGACGGTCTCCTCGTGCCGCAGGTGCTCGCCGAGGACCTCGCGCAGGCCGGCGACGCGGATGTCGAGGGCGTTGCGGTGCTCCTCGCACGGGTGGTCGACGACGGCGGCGAACCCGCTGATGCACGCCTCGACGAGGGGGTCGATGTCGGCGTGCTCCTCGGACATCGCGCGCACCTCGACGAGGTCGGCGCCGGTGCCGCGCGCCTCGGCGGCCCGCAGGAGGGCGGGCCAGTACAGCTCGTCCTCGGCGGTGTGGTGGTGGTGCAGGCAGCTCGCGAACCGGTCCCAACGGCGGGCCAGCGCCTGCCAGGTCGGCACGTCGGTGAGCGGCGTGGCCCGCACCGAGGCGGCGAACGCGGCGAGGTCGCGGCGGAAGGCGTGGTGCATGACGTACATGCCGGTGTGGTCGTGCGGGCCCTCGGCGACGTGGGTCTGGCCGGGCAGGTCGAGCTGCCGGCGGCTCGGCGCGGCGGCGGGTCGGGCGGTCATCGTGGTCCTCCTGGACGGTCGGTGCGCAGGCTCGGTGCCTGCGAGGACCCCCACGGTGCGGGGGAGCGCTTGGGTGCGGCTTGGGGCGGGCGTCGAAGCACGGGCCAAGCAGCCGGCGGCACCGTCGTCCCCGACACACCGACCACCACCGAAGGAGCCCCCGTGTCCACCTCACCCGCTGCCCCGCCCACGATCCTCGTCCTCGGCGCCACCGGCCTCATGGGCCGCGAGGTCGTGCGCGCCCTGCGCGCCCGCGGTGTCCAGCCGCGCGTCCTCGTGCGCGACCCGTCGCGCCTCGCCTCCTCCGACGGCCTCGACGTGCGCGTCGGCGACCTGCGCGACCGCGCCTCGCTCGTCGCGGCGGTCGCCGGGGTCGACGTCGTCTTCCACGTCTCGCCGCACGAGGCCGACGAGGTCGAGCTGACCCGCACCGTCATCGACGTCTGCGAGGAGGAGGGCGCCCGCCTCGTGTTCTCCGGGATCCACGTCTTCGGGCGGACCGCCCTCGCGAGCTGGGCCATGCGGCTGGGCTACGGCCTGCTCCTCCCGCGCTACCGGGGGAAGATCGTCATCGGACGGATGGTTGAGCGCTCGGCGACCGACGCCGTCATCCTCACCCCCAGCAACTTCATGCAGAACGACGAGGTCCTCCTCGACGTCATCCGCGGCGGGGAGTTCGTCCACCCGGCACACCCGAAGGGCCTCAACCGCGTCGACCTCCTCGACGTCGGGGAGGCAGCCGCGCGGGTCCTCCTCGACCCGTCCTTCCCGGCGGGCTCGTACTCCCTCGTCGGGCCGCGCTCGCTCACCGGGCCGGAGTGCGCCCGGGTGTGGGCCGAGGCGCTCGGGCGCCCGGTGCGCTACCGCGGCGACGACGACGCCGCCATCGAGGCCGCCCTCAGCCGGCACCTCACCGGGTACCGCCGCGACGACTGGATCTCCTCGTTCAAGAAGCTGCGCGGCTTCGCCGTCACCGCCTCCGCGCGCGAGCTCGCCGAGACGCGGCGCCTGCTCGGCCGGCCGCCGACCGACTTCGTCGACTTCGTCGCGCGCGTCGTCGCCGAGCACGGCGTGCAGGCCGGCGCCCAGGACGGTGCGCCGGCCGGGGCGGAGCCGGGACGGCAGGCCTGAGGACGGGCCGTCCGGGGGGTGGGTCGGTCGGGAGGATGGCGCGCGCCGGGGACTACGCTCGGAGGCGATCCCCTTCCGCCCCACCCCCAGGAGTACGGCGTGGCCACCATCGAGGCAGTCGGCGCCCGCGAGATCCTCGACTCGCGCGGCAACCCCACCGTCGAGGTCGAGGTCGCCCTCGACGACGGCACCCTCGCCCGGGCGGCCGTCCCGAGCGGCGCGTCCACCGGCGCCTTCGAGGCCGTCGAGCGCCGTGACGGCGACAAGGGCCGCTACCTCGGCAAGGGCGTCGAGAAGGCGGTCGACGCCGTCATCGAGGAGCTCGGGCCCAAGCTGATCGGCTTCGAGGCCTCGGAGCAGCGCCTCGTCGACGCCGAGATGCTCGCCGTCGACGGCAGCGCCAACAAGGAGAAGATCGGCGCCAACGCCATCCTCGGCGTCTCGCTCGCCGTGGCCCGCGCCGCCGCCGACTCGGCCGACCTGCCGCTGTTCCGCTACGTCGGTGGCCCCAACGCCCACGTCCTGCCGGTGCCGATGATGAACATCCTCAACGGCGGCAGCCACGCTGACTCCAACGTCGACATCCAGGAGTTCATGATCGCGCCGATCGGCGCCGAGACCTTCCGCGAGGCCCTCCGCTGGGGCACCGAGGTCTACCACGCGCTCAAGGGCGTCCTCAAGGAGAAGGGCCTGGCCACGGGCCTCGGCGACGAGGGCGGCTTCGCCCCCAACCTGCCGAGCAACCGCGCCGCGCTCGACCTCATCCTCGAGGCCATCGACAAGGCCGGGTACACCGCGGGTGAGCAGATCGGCCTCGCGCTCGACGTCGCGGCCTCGGAGTTCCACGAGGACGGCACGTACACCTTCGAGGGTGGGTCGAAGACCTCCGCCGAGATGATCGACTACTACGCCGACCTCGTCGCCAGCTACCCGCTCGTCTCCATCGAGGACCCCCTCGACGAGTCCGACTGGGACGGCTGGAAGGCGATGACCGACCGCCTCGGCACCCAGGTGCAGCTCGTCGGCGACGACCTCTTCGTCACCAACCCCGAGCGCCTCGCCCGCGGCATCGAGACGGGCACCGCCAACGCGCTCCTCGTCAAGGTCAACCAGATCGGCTCGCTCACCGAGACCCTCGACGCCGTCGACCTCGCGCACCGCAACGGCTACCGCTGCATGATGAGCCACCGCTCGGGCGAGACCGAGGACACGACGATCGCCGACCTCGCGGTCGCGACGAACTGCGGCCAGATCAAGACCGGTGCCCCGGCGCGGTCCGAGCGCGTCGCGAAGTACAACCAGCTCCTGCGCATCGAGGAGGAGCTCGACGACGCGGCGGTCTACGCCGGCGCCGGCGCGTTCCCGCGCTTCGCCAACCGCCAGCAGGGCTGAGCGAGAGGCGGATTCGAGGCATGGCCACCGGACGTTCCCGCGGACCGGCGTCGCGACCTCCGCGACGCCCCTCCGCCGGGCGCGCGCGTCCGGCGGCCAGGGCCGCGACCGTCGCGCCCAAGGTCGCCGGGCCCGTCCGCAGTGGCTGGCGCGGCCGGCTGACCTCGGCGGCCACCGACCGGCGGGCGCGCCGGGGGCTCGTCCTCGTCTCGATCCTCGCGTTCCTCATGGTCCTGCTCGGGTCCACGGTCGCCGCCTACGTCGGCCAGCGGCACGACATCGCGGCCCTGCGTGAGCGGGTCGCCACCCAGGAGCGCGACGTCGCCGAGCTCGAGGACGAGCGCGAGCGCTGGCGCGACCCCGCCTACGTCGAGCAGCAGGCTCGCCAGCGGCTGAAGTTCGTCAAGCCGGGGGAGCGGTCCTACACCGTCCTCGACGCCGAGCCGTCGGCAGGCACCGCCGACCCCGTGCAGGTGCTCGCCGACGACGCCGCACCCGAGATGGCCTGGTACCAGGCGGTCTGGGAGTCCACGCGAACCGCCGACGCCCCGGGCGCCCGCCGGTGACCGCAGGTCCCGACCTGCCGCCCGTCGCGCAGGCCGACCTCGACGCCGTCTCGCGACAGCTCGGGCGCCCCGTCCGCGGCGTGGCCGAGGTCGCGCACCGCTGCCCGTGCGGCGAGCCCGACGTCGTGCGCACCGAGCCGCGGCTGCCCGACGGCACGCCGTTCCCGACCTCCTTCTACGCGACGTGCCCGCGCCTCACCGGGGCGGTGTCGACGCTCGAGAGCCAAGGCGTCATGCGCGAGATGTCCGAGCGCCTCGAGGCCGACGCCGACCTCGCCGCCGCCTACCGCGCGGCGCACGAGGACTACCTCCGCCGCCGGGCCGAGCTCGGCGAGGTGCCCGAGGTCGCGGGGGTGTCGGCCGGGGGGATGCCGACGCGCGTCAAGTGCCTCCACGTCCTCGCGGCGCACTCCCTCGGGGCGGGCCCCGGGGTCAACCCGCTCGGCGACGAGACCCTCGACCTCCTCGACCCGTGGTGGGTCAACCACCCGTGCTCCCTCGACGCCCCGGCCGCCTCGGACGCCCCGGCCGCCCCGGGCGCGTCCGCCGCGCAGGACGGCGCGTGAGCCCGCGCGTCGCGGCCGTCGACTGCGGCACGAACTCGATCCGTCTCCTCGTCGCCGACGTCGACGCGGACGGACGGCTCGTCGACGTCGTGCGCCGGATGGAGGTCGTGCGGCTCGGCCAGGGCATCGACCGCACCGGCGTCATCGCCCCAGAGGCGATGGAGCGCACCCTCGCGATGTCGCGCGAGTACGCCGAGGTCTGCCGTCGGGCCGAGGTCGAGCGGGTCCGGTTCGTCGCGACCTCCGCCTCGCGCGACGCCCGCAACGCCGACGAGTTCGTCGAGGGTGTGCGCACCGCGTTCGGTGACCTCGACGTCGCGCCCGAGGTGGTCGGGGGCGACACCGAGGCCCGGCTGTCGTTCACCGGAGCCACCGGAGACCTCCGCGCGCTCGGCCTGCCGGGCCCCTACCTCGTCGTCGACCTCGGCGGCGGCTCCACCGAGCTGGTCCGCGGGACGACCGACGTCGAGGCGGGGCGGTCGGTCGACGTCGGGTGCGTGCGGATGACCGAGCGCCACCTGCGCTCCGACCCGCCGACCGCGGCCGAGGTCGACGCGGCCCGGGACGACGTGCGGGCCGCCCTCGACGCCGCGGAGGAGGCCGTCCCGCTCGACGGCATCGGTGCCGTCGTCGGCCTCGCCGGCAGCATCACGACCGTCACCGCTCGCGCCCTCGACCTGCCCCGCTACGACCCCGAGCGCATCCACCTCGCCCGGGTGCCGGCGGCCGACCACCTGGGGGCGTGCGCCGACCTCCTCGCGATGACGCGCGAGCACCGGGCGACGCTGCCGTACATGCACCCCGGCCGCGTCGACGTCATCGGCGCGGGAGCACTGGTCTGGGCCGAGGTGCTCGACCGCGTCCTCGAGCGCTCGCCCGGGGCCGAGGTCGTGACGAGCGAGCACGACATCCTCGACGGCATCGCCCTCTCCCTCCTCTGACCCGCTCCCCCCTCCGGTCGCGTGTGCTCAGGTGGCTGCCGGAGCGACCGCCTGAGCACACGCCGCGGGGAGGTGCCGTCGCGTGTGCTCAGGTGGCTGCCGGGGCGACCGCCTGGGCACACGCGCCGGCGACGGGCGACACGCTCGTGGTGCTGCGGTTGCGGCGGTAATACGGAGTGCGCGGTAGTGTGCGATCCACACCAACGGATCGATGGCGAGGAGGTGGGGCCGTGGATGGCACCCAGCTGGTCAAGGGAGTGCTCGACCTCGCGGTCCTCGCGGTCGTGGCACGCGAGGACGGCTACGGCTACGACGTCGTGCGGCGGCTACGGGCCGCCGGGCTCGAGGAGGTCGGCGACGCCTCGGTCTACGGGACGCTGCGGCGCCTGTACTCGGCGGGGGCGCTGACGTCGTACGTCGTGCCCTCGGACGAGGGGCCGCACCGCAAGTACTACGGGATCAACGCCCAGGGGCGCACGGTCCTTAAGACGCAGGGCAAGACGTGGGCGGAGTTCGCCCGGACGATGGACGGTCTGCTGGACCAGGCGGGAGTGCGGTCATGAACGACACGACGGTGATCGGGAGCCCGAGGGCGTCCGACGCGGACGTCCTCGACTACGTCGGGGCGGTCCGGGCCTGGCTCGGCGACCTCCCGCAGGAGGAGGTCGACGACCTCACGGCCGGGATGCAGGCCGACCTCGCCGAGCGCGCGGCGGAGTCCGGGGCACGCCTCGGCGACCTCCTCGGCGAGCCCGAGGCCTATGCGTCGGAGCTGCGCGCCGCCGCCGGTCTCCCGCCCCGTGCGGAGGGGAGCCGCTACGGGGTGGGGACCCGTCGCGGTGTCGTCGCGGAGGTGGCGGTGGCCCTGCGGGCCGCCGGCGCCCGCACGCTCACCCGCTCGCCGTGGCTGCGCGACCTGCGTCCGGTGTGGTGGGTCGCCCGCGGCGTGGCCCTCGGCGGGGTCGTCGCGGCGATGCTCGGCGGGGGCCGGTTCCTGCTCATGGTGCTCGGTGCCAGCCTGTCGTTCTGGGCCGGCCGGGTGATCGCCGCCCGCGAGGTCCGCTCCGGTCCGGGGACGTTCCTGGCCGTGGTCAACGTCGTGGCCGCCCTCGCCCTCGTCCCCGTCGCGGTGTGGGTGCTCGACAGCCGCACCGAGGTCGTCGGCAGCGCGGTCTCGGACTCGGGCGTGTGGGTCAACGGCGGATCGGTCTCGAACCTCTACGTCTACGACGCCGCCGGCCAGCGGGTCCCGGGCGCCCGCGTGTTCGACCAGTTCGGGCAGCCCGTCTCCCTCGACCCGTCGGTCGTCACGGTGGTCACGGGACCCGATGGCGAGGCGACGGCGTGGCCACCCGACACGGTCACCCTCTCCGTCTTCCCCGTGCGCGGGAGCGGCAGCGACGCGTGGTCGGGGGAGCCCGAGTCGTGGGTGCCCCCGCTGTCGATCTCCCCGCTGCCGGAGCAGGTGGCGCCCTCGCCCTCACCGTCACCGTCGGAGGCGCCGTCCTCCGGGGCGAGCGGGCCCCCGTCGCCGAGTGCCTCGCCCACCCCCTCCACCGGGTCGAGCACCACGCCGGGCCCGACAGCCACCCCCTAGGCACCGACCCAGATCTCGCCCGACGGCGCGGTCCGTGCGGTGACCACCGCACGGACCGCGCCGTGGCACGCGACGGAGGGAGGCGCAGGCGATGGAGGGATGGCGGCGGCGGAGGTCGGGTGCCGCCGGCGGGGCCGCGGGATACCGTGGCCCCGCCCCCGTGGCCCAACTGGCAGAGGCAGGCGCCTTAAAAGCGCCACAGGTGCGGGTTCGAGACCCGTCGGGGGCACGGAGGGCACCCCGGGACCGCCGAACCGGCGAGGACGTGCGACCGAACGGCCCGTCGGGCCCGATTCGAGCGCGGTGGCGCGAGACCCGTGGTTATCCTGCGGGAGGCAGGGGAATGCCGACCACCGTGGGGACACAGCACCCGTGACGAGGACCGAGAGCGCGTACGAGGACTGGGCCAGCCGCCCGTCCTCCGGTGCCGCTGCCTTCGAGCACCGCCTGGGCATCGCCGTGTACGTCGCGGAACCCGGCCCCGACGGCGAGTGGCTGCACGTCAGCCCGGCCATCGAGGAGATCCTCGGCGTCCTGCCCGAGGACCTCATCGCCGACCGTGTCCTCTGGCTCTCGCTGCTCCACCCCGACGACCGCGAGCGGCTCATGACGAGTGAGACCGAGCTCGAGGTCGACACGAGGGCGCGCTCGGACTATCGCGTCATCCGCCGTGACGGCCGGGTCGTCTGGCTCCTCGACGACGCCGTCGTGGCGCGCTCCGACGACGGCCGCGCCGTCATGGACGGCTACCTCGTCGACGTCACGACCCAGCGCCGCGCCGAGCGGATGCTCGCCGCCCAGGCCGCCGTCGTCGAGCGGCTCACCGGCTCGGCCACCCTGGCCGAGGTCATCGCCGACCTCCCGACCGCCGGCGTCGCCGCCACGTCCGCCGTCGCGTGCAGCATCGAGCTCGACGGGCTCGAGCCGCGCGTCGCCCTGCGCACCGACGTCGAGGCCGTGCCCGCCGACGGCGCCCGCACCGACGCCGAGGTCCGGGGGGAGGACGGGAGCGTGCGCGGCCGCGTCGTGCTCACCTACGCGCCCGGTGTCGAGCCCCCGGCACCCGAGCTCGAGGTGCCGACGTGGGCCGCCGGCCTCGTCGCCCTCGCCCAGTCGCGCATCGCCGAGCGCGAGCGGGCCGTCACCTCGCTGGCCCTGCTCACCGCCACGCTCGAGTCGACGGTCGACGGCATCCTCGTCGTCGACCACGACCAGCGCATCGTCGGGCACAACTCGCGCTTCGCCGCCCTCTGGGCCGTCCCCGACGACATCCTGGCCGCGGGCGACGACTCCTCGCTGCTCGACTACGTCGTCGAGCAGCTCGAGGACCCCGCCGCCTTCATCGAGGGCGTCCACCGGCTCTACGACCACCCCGAGGCCACGAGCGTCGACGAGCTCCGCTTCGCCGACGGCCGCGTCTTCGAGCGGTACTCCCAGCCCCAGTGGGTCGGCGGCGTGCCCGTCGGCCGCGTGTGGAGCTTCCGCGACGTCACCGAGAAGCGCACCCTCCAGGCCGACCTGCGCGAGCGCGAGGCCAGCCTCGAGCGCCTCGTCGACCAGGTGAGCGACTACTCGATCGTCAACCTCGACCCCGAGGGCCGCGTCGTGTCGTGGAACCAGGGCGCCGCCCGCATCAAGCAGTACGCGGAGGCCGAGATCCTCGGGCGCGACCTGTCGGTGTTCTTCCCGGAGGAGGCGCCGTACACCGGTCGCGCCGCCGCCCTGCTCAAGCGGGCCGTCGCCGACGGCCGCGCGCGCGACGAGGGCTGGTGCCTGCGACGCGGCGGCGAGCGGTTCTGGGCGACGACCGTCCTCACGGCCCTGCGCGACGAGGCCGGCGCGCTGCGCGGGTTCGGGCTCGTCATGCAGGACACCACCGAGCGCCACGCGCAGCAGCAGGCCCTCGAGCGGCGGGCCCGCACCCTCGCGGTCCTCGGCACGATCGCCGCGGTGGCCAACTCGGCGACCTCGGTCGGCGACGCCCTCGATGCCGCCCTCGTCGCCGTGTGCGACCACGGCCGCTGGGACGTCGCCCACGTCTACCTCCTCGACGACATGACGGGAGAGCTGCGCCACCACGTCTGGCACGTCGACGTCGAGCTCGACCGCGCGGTCGTCGCCGACTTCATCGCCGAGACGACGGCCGAGGTGCCCGAGCGACTGGCGCTGCCCGCCGAGGTCCTCGCCAAGCGCCGGACCGTGTGGCTGCCCGAGCTGCCGGCCCCGCGCTCCTCGCGCGACCTCGCCGGCCGCGACGCCGGGCTCGTCTCGGCGAGCGGGGTCCCGATCCTCGTCGGCGAGGAGTCGGCGGGCGTCCTCGAGTTCTTCAGCACCGCCCCGCACCCCTTCGACACCGACGCCGAGCTCGTGATGCGCCACCTCGGCGCCCAGCTCGCCCGGGTGGTGGAGCGCGAGCGGGCCGAGCGGCACTCCGAAGCCCTGGCCCGCGAGCTCATCCGGCTCGAGGAGCACCTGCTCGCACAGGGAGCCCACAGCGGGAACACCGGGGACCGGCCGCACGTCTAGTCTGGTGACAGCGCGGTGGGACACCACCGCCTCGACCACACGGAGGAACAGTGGCCAGCAACCCGGCCTTCAACCGCCTCGAGAAGGACGCCCAGGGCGGCTACGCCGGCTTCCGCTCCGGCGGCCAGGGGATGTCCGCGGCGCCTGCCGCGCAGGACGCCATGTCCGCGCAGCAGCTGCAGGAGATGTACAACCGCGAGCCCGCCGGTCCCGTGCAGACCGACCGGGTCACCATGGACGACGTCATCATGAAGACCCTCGGGCTCTTCGCCATCGTCCTCGTCCTCGGGGCCGTCGGCTGGGGCATCGCGGCCGCGAGCCCGGCGCTCGGCGGGATGGTGTGGATCGGCGGGATGGTCGCCACGCTCGTGCTCGGCCTCGTCATCGCCTTCAAGAAGACGCTCAGCGTGCCGCTCATCGTGGCCTACGCCGTCGTCGAGGGCCTGTTCGTCGGCGCCGTGAGCCAGTTCTTCAACAGCGTCCCGGGCTGGGAGGGCATCGTCCCCACGGCCGTGCTCGCCACGGTCTCGACCTTCGTCGGCATGTTCCTCGCCTACCGCTTCGGGCTCATCAAGGTCACGGCGAAGTTCCGCCGGATCATGACGATGATGATCTTCGGCTACGCGATCTTCGCCGTCGTCAACTTCGTCTACGCGTCGTTCTCGAGCCAGCCGTTCGGCTTCGGCGGCACCGGGATGCTCGGCATCGGCATCTCGCTCTTCGCGGTCGGCCTGGCCGCCTTCTCGCTGGCCCTCGACTTCGACGCCATCGAGTACGCGATCCGCAGCGGGGCCCCGCAGAAGTACTCCTGGCTCCTCGCCCACGGCCTCATCGTCACGGTGGTGTGGCTCTACATCGAGTTCCTCCGCCTGTTCGCCCGCCTGCGCGAGTGACCGACGACCGCACGCACGACACCGCCGGGGCAGGCTCACCTGCCCCGGCGGTGCCGTCTGTCGGCGGGGTGAGCGGCGTCGACGTCGTGCCGCAGGACGCCCGCCGCGAGCTCGACCGCATCCGCACCCGCTGGGCCCAGCTCCCGCTCGACCGGGCGGAGGAGTCCCTGCCGGCCGTGCGCGCCGTCCTCGACGACCTCGCGACCCGCACCGCCGCCACCACGGGCGCCACCGTGCCCGACCTCGGTCCGGCCGTCGTGCCCGACCAGCTCGCCGTCCTCGTCTGGGACGCCTGCGCGGCCGACGCGGGCGAGGGCGTCGGCGACCTGCTGGCCGGCCTCCGCCGGGCCCTGCCGTAGGGCGGACCCTCAGGTGAGGCGCTCGACGACGATCGCCATCCCCTGCCCGCCGCCGACGCACATCGTCTCCAGGCCGTAGCGGCCGTCACGTGCCTCGAGCCCGTTGAGCAGGGTCGTCATGATGCGGGTGCCCGTCGAGCCGAACGGGTGGCCGAGGGCGATGGCGCCGCCGTGGGCGTTGAGCCGCTCGGGGTCCATCCCGAGGTCGTCGGCGCTGGCGAGCACCTGCGAGGCGAACGCCTCGTTGATCTCGTAGAGGTCGATGTCGTCGATGCCCAGGCCGGCACGGTCGAGCGCCTGCCGCGACGCCTCGACCGGACCCAGGCCCATGACCTCGGGCGAGAGGCCCGACACCCCCGTGGAGACGATCCGGGCGAGGGGCGTCAGGCCGAGCGACTCGGCCCGCGCGTCGCTCATGACGACGACGCCCGAGGCGCCGTCGTTGAGCGGGCAGCAGTTCCCGGCGGTGACCGTGCCGCCCTCGCGGAAGACGGGGTTGAGGCCCTGGACCGCCTCGAGCGTCACCCCGGCGCGGGGCCCGTCGTCGGTCGCGACGACGGTGCCGTCGGCGAGGGTGACCGGGAGGATCTCGCGGGCGAAGAAGCCGTCGGCGATGGCCTTCTCGGCGCGGTTCTGGCTCGTGACGCCCCACTCGTCCTGGCGCAGGCGCGAGATGCCCCGCGAGGTCGCGACGTTCTCGGCCGTCTGCCCCATCGCGACGTACACGTCGGGGAGCAGGCCCTCCTCGCGCGGGTCGGTCCACACCGCGTTGGTCCGGGCCGTCTCGGCGGTGCGCGCCGCGGCCTCGGCGAACAGCGGGTTCTGCGCGTCGCCCTCGCTGCCCCCGGCCCCGGTGAAGCTCGTGTACTGCGAGACGCACTCGACCCCGCCGACGAGGAAGGTGTCGCCCTCGCCGGCCTTGATCGCGTGGAAGGCCATCCGCATCGTCTGCGTCGAGCTGGCGCAGAAGCGGTTCACCGTCGCCGCGGGGAGGCGGTCGAGCCCGGCGAGGACGGCGATGACGCGCGCCATGTTCGAGCCGTGCCTGCCCGACGGCTCGGCGCAGCCCCAGTACAGGTCGTCGACGGTCTCGGGGTCGAGGCCGGGGAGCCGGTCGAGGAGGCCGCGGACCACCTGGACCGACAGGTCGTCGGGCCGCACGTCCTTGAGCGAGCCCTTGAAGGCCCGTCCGATGGGGGTGCGGGCGGTGGCGACGATGACGGCCTCGGTCACGGGATCCTCCTGGCATCGGGGCGGCGGGCGACCGGACCGGACCGGTCGCGCAGCGCTCGCTCACTGGCGAGCCCAGCGTAGGTGTCGACCCGGCCCGACGGCACCGGGCGGGGGTGTGGGCTCGGTCTCGCCGACCTCGACGTCAGGGGTCGTGCTCGGCGCCCAAGAGGGACAGGATGGGCCCATGGACACCACGCGCAGCCGGGCTTCGTCAGGGTCGCCGTACGAGGGGAGCGTGGGGTTCTCCCGCGCGGTCCGCGTCGGCCAGCACATCGCGGTCTCCGGCACCGCTCCGATCAACGACGACGGACACGTCTCCAAGGACCCGGCCCAGCAGGCGAGGCGGTGCTGGGAGATCGCCCTCGCGGCGCTCGCCGAGCTCGGCGGGACACCCGACGACGTCATCCGCACCCGGCACTACATCACCGACGTCGACGACGTCGATGCGGTGTCGACCGTCCACGGGGAGATCTTCGGGTCGATCCGCCCCGCGAGCACGATGGTCCGGGTCGCGGGCCTCGTCGACGAGCGGTGGAGGGTCGAGATCGAGCTCGAGGCCATCGTCGCCGGCTAAGCCGAGCTGCGCCGAGCCGGGCCGGGGTGCGGCCCCTGGACCGGGACGGTCAGGCGTCGGCCGGCTCGCCGGCGCCGTCCGCGGCGTGCAGGACGGGCGTGTCCTCGGCCGGGGGGACGTGGTCGGGGCGACGGCGCAGCCGCACGGCCCAGCGCCCCCGCGGGCCGCGGCTCTGCCCGCCGATCTGGGTGGGGGCGACCTCGGTGCCGGCCTCGCGCACGGCCTGGCCGGCGGCGACGGACACCGGCCCGACGCCCTCGCCACGGCGCGGCTCCGGGGGCCGGTCGGTCGTGTCGGCGCCCCAGACGCCGAGGGCGGCGCACACGCTGGGCAGGAGCGCCGCCGCGACGCGCGCGTAGCCGGCGGCGGAGGGGTGGAAGCGGTCCTTGCTGAACAGCTCGTGGGGAGCGCGCAGGAACTCCTCCCCGAGGAGGTCGCCGAGCGAGACGGTCCGGCCGCCGGCCTCGACGACCGCGACGGTCTGGGCGGCCGCGAGGTCGCGCGACCAGTGCTGGAGCAGGGCCCGCAACGGCTGGCGGACGGGCATGACCGTCCCGAGGTCGGGGCAGGTGCCGACGACGACCTCGCAGCCGAGCGCCCGGGCCCGCCGCACGACCTGCTCGAGGGAGCGCACCGACGCCGAGCGCTCGATCCGGTGGGTCACGTCGTTGGCGCCGACCATGACGAGGACGACGTCCGGGCGCATGACCTCCTCGAGCGCCGAGGCGAGCTGGCGCTCGAGGTCACTGGACTCGGCGCCGACGACGGCACGGTTCGTCAGGCGCACCCGGCGCCCGGTGAGGGCCGCGACGCCGGACGCGACGATGGCGCCGACGGTCTCGTGGGGAGAGTCGGCGCCGAGCCCCGCGGCCGAGCTGTCGCCGAGGACGACGAGCTCGTAGGGGGTCCCGGTCCCGGCGCCGTAGACGCCGGCGTCGTCGGGGGAGTCGTCGAAGGGGTGGCCGATGACCCGGCGCGCGAGCGCTGCCTCGGCCTTGATGACGCCCCACCCCGCCGCGCCCAGGGCCGCACCGGCAGCCGCCAGCCCGCCCCCGCCGTAGGCGGCGGTGGCGACGATCTTGCGCGCTCGGCGTGCTCGTCCCATGGGTCGGTCGGCTCCTCTCGCGGGTCTCCCACGGTAACCCCGCAGGCCGGGGGCTCGTGACGGGTTCGGGCCGTCCTCGCCCGCTCGGCCGATCCGCCCCGGCCGTACGGTGGGCGGGTGGACGTCGCGGTGGGAGCGCAGGGCCGGGTGCGGCACGTCGTCGGCGACGAGGACACGGCGCAGGCCCTCGGCTCGGGCGACCTCCCCGTCCTGGGGACGCCGCGCCTCGTGGCGTGGGTCGAGGCCGCGACCCGTGCCGCCCTCGACGGGTCGCTGGCCCGGGGGGAGACGACCGTCGGCACCGTCGTGCACGTCGAGCACCTGGCGGCGAGCGGCCCCGGCACCGAGGTCGTGGCCGCCGCGGTCGTCACGGGCGTCGACGGCCGGCGGGTCGCGTTCGCGGTCGAGGCGCACGACACCTCCGGCCGGCTCCTGGCGCGGGGCTCGGTGGAGCGCGTCGTCGTCGACGCCGCCCGCTTCCTCGACGGCCCCTCCCGCCGGGGCCAGTGACCCCGCTACCAGACGGGACGCACGGCCGGCGGCACGGAGTCGTCCCCGGAGATGACGACGGCGGACAACGCGCGGCGTGCGGTGGCCAGCGCGTCCGCCCCCGCCCGCCGGGCCCACTCGTCCTCGATCTGCGCGTAGACCTCCTCGACCGCCGCGAGCAGCTCGCGACCGCGCCCGGCGAGGGCGAGGTCGCGCGCCCGTCCGTCGCGGGCGCTCGCGACCCGGGTGACGTAGCCGGCCGCCTCCATCGCGGCCACGAGCTGCGAGGCCGCCTGTTTCGTCGTGCCCATGAGGGTGGCCACGTCCTTGGCGCGCAGGGACCCGTCGCGCAGGGCGAGGAGCACGAAGCCGTAGGCCGGGCGGACGTCGTCCCAGCCGCGCTCGCGGAGCCGGGCGTGGAGGTCATCGATCATCAGCCGGAAGGACATGGCCAGCAGCCGGGCCAGCGGGGTCGAGTCGTCCACGAGGTCACCGTACGGGGACGCCGCCCGCGACGCCGCGAGCGCGCCGACCGTCTGATGGTCAAGTGGCTTGACTAGTTGGCGAAGGTCGGCCTACCCTCGGCCGACACCGACGACCGACTCCGGAAGGACGACCATGACCGTGCTGCCCCTCAGCGAGGCCCCGCGCCACGACCTCGACGGCACCCGCTTCACCTCCCTCGCGACCCCCCGTCGCGGGACGGCCGAGACCTCGGTCTGGCAGGTCGAGATCGCTCCCGGGACGCCCGCCACCCCCCACTCGCTGACCCGTGAGGAGGTCTTCGTCGTCCTCGGTGGCCGAGCCGAGGTGCGCCTCGACACCGAGCGGTTCGACGCCGGCCCGGGCGACGCGATCGTCGTGCCACCGGGCGTCGAGCTCGAGCTGCGCAACGGCGACGACGAGCCGCTGCGCCTGCTGTGCTGCCTCCCGGTCGGTGGGCAGGCCGTCGTCGGTACCGACGCCTTCACGCCGCCGTGGGCGCAGTGAGCGGCCCGGCGGGGACGGCGGGAGCTCCGGGCACGACGGAGGGCGCTCGCACGTCCACACCGGGCGACACGGCCGAGGCCGAGTACCTCGCCTCGCCCCGTGCCGTGCAGGACCTGCGGGCGATCAACGCGCGCTTCATCCACCACTTCGTCACCAACGACGTCGTGGCGCACGACGCGCTGCTCCACCCCGACTTCGTGACGATCCAGGGTGACGGCGCCCGGCTCGACCGCGCGACCTACCTCGCGCAGTGGGCCACCGGCTTCTCCGCGGACCGCATCCCGTACTGGGACACGCGCGACGAGCAGATCACTGTCGTCGGCGGCGTGGCCCTCGTCCGGGCCACCAACCGGTACGTCCTCGCCACACCCGGTGGGGCGACCGCCGCGCGGGTCGAGGTGTCGACGTACACCGACACCTACGTCCGCCACGACGGCGCCTGGTTCTGCGTCCAGGCCCAGGTCACGCCGGTGCGCGAGGAGCACCAGCCGGGCGACGACACCGTCGTCAGCGTGTACCTCCACGGCGAGAAGCAGGACCTCTCCGGCCGTCGGCCGGACCACCCCGACCGGGTGGGCTAGCGCCCCTTGCGGGCCTGGAGGGTGTAGGTGAGCGGCAGCCGGTCGGCGTGCTCGACCAGGCTCCACTCGTCGAGCTCGCCCTTGACCATCCGGCCCGGCAGGGCGTCCCACGGGACGCTGCGGTGCTCGACGAACCCCGTGACCTCGAAGCCGCGCGACAGCAGGGCGGTCATCGTCTCGCCGAGGCCGTGGTTCCACGAGATCGCCCGGTTGTGCTCGAACTCGACGTCGGTCGCGACGTAGGTCCCCGGCTCGTCCTCGTCCCACGGCTCCGGCGTCTCGAAGTAGGAGTAGCCGAGCGCGAGGACGTCGGTGTGGCCGTCGTCGACGGCCCACATCATCGGGTGGCCCTCGCGGAGGAAGAGGCGGCCGCCGGGCTCGAGGAGGGCGTCGACGACGTCGGCCCACCGCTCGATGTCCGGCAGCCAGCACAGGGCCCCGATGCCGGTGTAGACGAGCTCGAAGGTGCGACCGCCGAGGGCCTGCGGGGCCGAGTAGACGTCGGCCTCGACGTAGTCGACGTCCGGGCCGGCCTCCCGGGCGAGGCGGCGGGCCTGCTCGAGCGAGGCCGGCGAGAGGTCGAGGCCGGTCATCGTCGCGCCGAGCCGGGCGAGCGAGAGCGTGTCGGTGCCGATGTGGCACTGGAGGTGGAGGCCCCGCAGCCCGGCGACGTCGCCGAGGAGCGGCTGGTCGAAGCGGACGACGGTGCTGAGGTGCGCCGGGTCGGCGACGAACCTGTCGAACCCGTAGTCGGGGCTCTCGGCGTGGGCCGGGGCGCGCTCGTCCCAGTTGAGCCGGTTCACGGCGAGGTAGTCGTCCATGGCGTCATCGTGGCGCACCGCGCACGGTCGGCGCCTCCGGGTTTCCCGCCGCGGTTTCCCACGGCGGGCGGCCTCGCGCGGTCGTGACAGGATGGGCGGCGTGAAGTACGCGGAGCACATCGTGGACCTGGTCGGCAACACCCCGCTCGTGCGGCTGAACTCGGTGACCGAGGGCATCGGGGCCACGGTGCTGGCGAAGATCGAGTACCTCAACCCCGGTGGATCGGTGAAGGACCGCATCGCGCTGAAGATGGTCGAGGCGGCCGAGCAGTCGGGAGCGCTGAGGCCGGGCGGCGTCATCGTCGAGCCGACGTCGGGCAACACCGGCGTCGGACTGGCGCTCGTGGCCCAGCGCCGGGGGTACACCTGCATCTTCGTCTGCCCCGACAAGGTCTCCGAGGACAAGCGCAACGTCCTCAAGGCCTACGGCGCCGAGGTCGTCGTGTGCCCCACGGCCGTCGAGCCCGACCACCCGGACTCCTACTACTCCACCTCCGACCGCCTCGTGCGCGAGACCCCCGGCGCGTGGAAGCCCGACCAGTACTCGAACCCCAACGGTCCCCTGTCGCACTACGAGACGACCGGCCCCGAGATCTGGGCCGACACCGACGGGCGGATCACCCACTTCGTCACCGGCGCGGGTACCGGCGGCACGATCTCCGGCGCCGGGCGCTACCTCCGCGAGGTCTCGGCCGACCGTGAGGGCGGCCGCGTCCAGGTCGTCGCGGCCGACCCCGAGGGCTCGGTCTACAGCGGGGGCACGGGCCGTCCGTACCTCGTCGAGGGCGTCGGCGAGGACTTCTGGCCCTCCGCCTACGACCCCGCCCAGGTCGACACCGTCGTCGCGGTGTCCGACGCCGAGTCCTTCGAGATGACGCGTCGGCTCGCCCGCGAGGAGGGCCTGCTCGTCGGCGGGTCCTGCGGGATGGCCGTCGTCGCCGCGCTCCGGGTCGCGCGCGACCTGCCCGACGACGCCGTCGTCGTCGTCCTCCTGCCCGACTCCGGCCGCGGCTACCTGTCGAAGATCTTCAACGACGAGTGGATGCAGTCCTACGGCTTCCTCCACAGCGACGCCGAGACCCGCGTCGGCGACGTCCTCCACGCCAAGGCCGGCGACATCCCCGCCCTCGTCCACACGCACCCGAGCGAGACGCTGCGCGACGCCATCGAGATCCTGCGCGAGTACGGGGTGTCCCAGATGCCCGTCGTCAAGGCCGAGCCGCCCGTGATGTCGGGCGAGGTCGCCGGGGCGGTGTCCGAGCGCGACCTCCTCGAGGCGCTGTTCACCGGCAAGGCCCACCTCGCCGACTCGGTCGCCGAGCACATGAGCCCGGGGCTGCCCCTCGTGGGCTCGGGCGAGCCCGTCGCCACGGCACGGCACGAGCTCGAGGGCTCCGACGCCATCCTCGTCGTCGAGGACGGCAAGCCCGTCGGCGTCCTCACCCGTGCCGACCTGCTCTCCTTCCTCACCGACTGACGGGCCACCTCGCCGGGTCGACGTGAGACCCGGGCCCCTGGCGGTGGGATCCCACCTCGAGCCGGTACCGGGGGCGTGCACGGGGTAGAACTGGACGCGTGGAGCGACCACGGTGGGAGACGCCCGTCGAGCGCGCGATCCGGGAGGCCCAGGAGCGCGGCGAGTTCGACGACCTGCCCGGCGCCGGGAGGCCGCTGCACCTCGGCGACCCCGAGGGGCCCGAGGACCCGCTGTGGTGGGTGCGCAGGAAGCTCGAGGACGAGCAGCTCGACCTCTCGGCCGCGATGCCGCCCGCGCTGGCGATGCGCAAGGAGGCCGCAGGCTACCCCGAGTCGCTGCTCGACCTGCGCACCGAGGAGGCCGTGCGCACCGTCCTCGAGGACTTCAACCGCCGGGTCCGCCGCGACCGCCTGCGCCCACCCGACCCGGGGATGCCCCAGCTCCTCGCGCCGACGGTCGACGTCGACGCGATGGTCGAGGGCTGGCGGGCGCTGCGAGCAGCCTCACAGGCCGTGGAGGTTGACCCACCGGTAACAACGGGACAGGCTCGAGCGCGGCGTCGATGGTGGCGCCGCGGACGATGACCCGACGACGGAGCGAGCCGGCAGCCCGATGAGCGACTTCCCCCACCTGCTGGCGCCCCTCGACCTCGGCCACGTGACGCTGCCGAACCGGGTGATCATGGGCTCGATGCACGTCGGGCTCGAGGACCGCGCGCGCGACTTCCCGAAGCTCGCGGCCTACCTCGCCGAGCGGGTCCGCGGCGGAGTCGGCCTCGTCGTCACCGGCGGCTACGCGCCGAACGTCGAGGGCCAGCTGTACCCGATGGCCTCGATGCTGACGACGCGAAGGGCGGCTCGCACCCACCGGGTCGTCACCGACGCCGTCCACGAGGCCGGGGGGCTCGTCGCGATGCAGCTGCTCCACGCCGGGCGCTACGCGTTCACGCCGTGGTGCGTCGCCCCGTCGGCCATCAGGAGCCCGATCAGCCGGTTCACGCCGCGCGCCCTGTCCGACCGCGGCGTGCGACGGCAGATCCGGGCCTTCGCCCGCGCGGCCCGCCTGGCCCGTGAGGCCGGGTACGACGGCGTCGAGGTCATGGGCTCCGAGGGCTACCTCGTCAACCAGTTCCTCGCGCCGCGCACGAACCACCGCACCGACCGGTGGGGCGGCACCCCCGAGAAGCGCCGTCGCTTCGCCGTCGAGACGGTCCGCGCCGTGCGGGAGGCCGTGGGCGAGGACTTCCTCGTCATCTACCGGATCTCGGTGCTCGACCTCGTCGAGGACGGCCAGACGTGGGACGAGGTCGTCGCCCTCGCGCAGGAGGTCGAGGCCGCCGGCGCGAGCCTCCTCAACCTCGGCATCGGCTGGCACGAGGCCCGCGTCCCCACCATCGTCACCTCGGTGCCACGGGCGGCCTTCGCGGGGTACGCCGGACGGCTCAGGGAGCACGTCGGCCTCCCGGTCGTCGCGACGAACCGGATCAACCTGCCGCACGTCGCCGAGGAGGTCCTCGCGTCCGGGGGCGCCGACCTCGTCTCGCTGGCGCGCCCCTTCCTCGCCGACCCCGAGTGGGTCCGCAAGGCCGCCGAGGGCCGGACCGACGAGATCAACGCCTGCATCGCCTGCAACCAGGCCTGCCTCGACCACACCTTCGTCAAGAAGCGGGCGACCTGCCTGGTCAACCCGCGCGCCGCCCACGAGACCGAGCTCGTCATCGGCCGCACGCGCACGAGCAGGCACGTCGCCGTCGTCGGTGCCGGGCCCGCGGGACTGGCCACGGCGACGACCCTCGCCGAGCGGGGCCACCGGGTCGAGCTGTTCGAGGCCCGCGACCACGTCGGCGGCCAGTTCGACATCGCGATGAGGATCCCCGGCAAGGAGGAGTTCGCCGAGACGATCCGCTGGTTCACCCGCCGCCTCGAGGTCACCGGGGTGAAGGTCCACCTCGACCACCGGGTCACCGCCGACGAGCTCGTCGCGGAGGGCTTCGACGAGGTCGTCGTCGCCACTGGCGTCTCGCCCCGGGTCCCCTCGATCCCCGGGATCGACCACCCGTCGGTCGTCACCTACGCCGAGCTCGTCCGTGGCGAGCGGGTGGCGGGGGAGCGGGTCGCCGTCATCGGGGCGGGCGGCATCGGGGTCGACGTCAGCGAGTTCCTCACGAACGACCACTCGCCGACCCTCGATGTCGACGCGTGGCGGGCCGAGTGGGGCGTCGGCGACCCCGCCCTCACCCGCGGCGGCCTCACCGCTCCCCGCCCGGAGCCGAGCCCCCGCCACGTCGTGCTGCTCCAGCGCAAGACGACCTCGATCGGAAGGGGCCTCGGGCGCACGACGGGGTGGGTGCACCGCGCGGCCCTGAGGGCCAAGGGCGTCGAGCACGTCACCGGCGTCGCCGAGTACGTCCGCATCGACGACGACGGGCTGCACGTCCGGCTGGGCGAGGGCGGTGCGCAGGAGCGCACCTTCGCGGTCGACACGGTCGTGCTGTGCGCGGGCCAGGAGTCGGTGCGCGAGCTCGTCGACGACCTCACCGCCCGTGGGGTGCCGACCCACGTCGTCGGCGGCGCCGACGTCGCCGCCGAGCTCGACGCCAAGCGGGCCATCCGGCAGGGCACCGAGCTGGCCGTCGCCCTCTGACCCCCTTGCCGGGCGACGCGGGGGGCGGGATGCTCGGGGGACGGATGGACGTGCGAGGGAGGGAGCGCCGCGTGGCCCGGTACCGGCTCGTCGCGACGGCGGCGGCCCTCGCGGTCGCCGCCCTCCTCGCGGCGTGCGCCGACGACACCCCGACCCCCACCGGCACCCGGTCGTCGGGGGCCCCCTCGACCACGAGCGCGAGCCCGACGCCGAGTGCCTCGGCCTCGGCGGCGCCCGAGACGGAGGGGACGCCGATCGTCGACGACTGCCTCTCGGGCCGCTGGGTCCTCGACGTCGCCGACTACGAGAGCCAGTCGGCCGCGTACCTGACGTCGCTCGGCATCCCGCTCGAGTCCTTCGAGATGACCGGGGGCCAGCGGCTCGACCTCACCGACGGGTACCTCGGCCTCTCGAGCGACCTCCAGACGCGCGCCGTCGTCATGGGGCGGTCCGTCGGCTGGGCCGACGCGAGCGCGGGCGGGGGTGACGTGTCGTTCGCCGACGGCACGCTGGCCGCCCCGGACTTCGCCTGGCAGGTGCGACCGGAGGCGCCCCCCGGTGGGGCGCCCACGGTGCCCGCGACCGACTGGACGCGGCCGGTGGCCTGGTCGTGCACCCCGGCCGGCCTCGAGCTGCGCGGCGAGGGCGCGCCGCTCACCGCTCGCTTCGTGCGTCCCTGACCGGGTCCCCGGCTGCACCTCCGGCACCGGCGGCACCGGCAGCACCGGCGTCGACCGCCGCGAAGGCGGTCGTGAGCCGCTGGCTGAGGGAGCCCTCGAACCCCGAGGCGACGTGCTGCCCGACCGCGGCCCGGACCGCCGCCATCGCGAGGTGGGCGGCGAGGGCGGGACCGAGGTCGGTCGCGCGGTCGGCGCCGGACCGGGTGAGGGCGGCCTCGACGAGCGCGCGCTCCACGGCGTCGGTCGTCCCGGCGAGGCGCAGCGCGAGGGCCGGCTCGCGGGCGGCGAGCTCGCGCCGACGGCGCCAGAGCTGCGTGTCGGACTCCAGGGTCGCGACGTGCGCGGCGACGACGGCGCGCACCGCCTCGGAGGGGGTCTCGGCGGCGGGGCGCTCCACGACGGCGGTGAGCAGCCGCTCGGCGATGCCCGGGTCGGAGCCGACGAACGCGTCCTCCTTCGTCGCGAAGTAGTTGAAGAAGGTCCGCGGCGAGATGTCGGCCGCCGCGGCGACGTCCTCGGCCGTCACCCGCTCGGTCCCGCGCTCGAGGGCGAGCTCGACGGCGGCCCGGTGGATGCGGGCCCGGGTCTCGCGCTTCTTGCTCTCGCGACGCCCGAGGGCGTCGTCACCGTCAGGGTCGCTCGGGGGTGGGGTCGCCCGGTCCGCCAGGGCCGGGTCCGCGCTGCTGGCCATGAGGCAGGGTACCCACCTCCCCATGATTTGCAGTGACTGCAAGAACGCGAATATGCTTGTGTCATGCAACTACCTACGGACGACGTCGCCGACACCGCGAGGACCCCGGCGTGACCGCCACCGGAACCACGCGGACCGCCCCCGCGCGAACCACTCCCGAGACCTACCGCCTCAGCCCGCACGCCCGCCGCGTCTTCATCGGCCTGATGCTCGGCATGCTCGTCGCGTCGATCAGCCAGACCATCGTCGGACCGGCGATGCCGCGGATCGTCGCCGAGCTCGGCGGGATGGACCACTACAGCTGGGTCGCCACCGCCGCGATGCTCGTGTCGGCGATCGCCGTCCCGGTCGTCGGCAAGCTGTCCGACCTCTACGGCCGCCGCGGCTTCTACCTCGCCGGGCTCGTCGTGTTCATGGTCGGCTCGCTCGTCAGCGGGTTCGCCCAGAACTTCTGGGTCCTCGTCCTCGGGCGCGCGATCCAGGGGCTCGGCATGGGCACCCTGATGCCGCTGTCGCAGACCATCATCGGCGACATCATCCCGGCGCGTCAGCGTGGCAAGTACCAAGGCCTCATGGGCGCCGTCTTCGGCGTCACGGCGGTGGCGGGACCGCTCGCCGGCGGCGTCATCACCGACCACTGGGGCTGGCGCTGGCTCTTCTTCGCCGCCGTGCCCATCGGCGCCGTCACGACGTTCTTCATCGCCCGCTTCCTCCACCTGCCGCACCAGCGACGCGAGGCGAAGGTCGACACCCTGGGCATCGGCACGCTCACCGTCGCGCTCGTCGCACTGCTCCTCGCCACCTCGTGGGGCGGGACGACCTACGCCTGGGGGTCGGCGACGATCCTGGGCCTCTACGCCCTCGGGGTCGTCGCGCTCGTCGCGTTCGTCCTCGTCGAGCGCCGCGCCGTCGAGCCCGTCATCCCCCTGCGGCTCTTCCGCTCCTCGGTGTTCACGACGAGCAACCTCGCGAGCTTCGGCGTCGCGATGGTGATGTTCGGCTCGATCATCTACATCCCGGTGTACGCCCAGGGCGTCCTCGGCGTCGACGCGACGAACTCCGGCCTCATCCTCGTGCCGCTCATGCTGGGCCTCATCGTCATGGGCATCCTGGCGGGGCTCGTCATCACCCGGACCGGCCGCTACAAGGCGATCATGGTCGCCGGGGTGCTCGTCATGGGCGTCGGGCTCTGGTTGCTCACCCGGCTCACCTGGACCTCCGGCCAGGGCGAGCTGACCCTCGCCATGGTCGTCCTCGGCGTCGGGCTGGGACTGGCGATGCAGCAGTACACGCTCGTCGTGCAGAACTCGGTGGGCCGGGCCGACCTCGGGGTCGCGACCGCCTCGACCCAGTTCTTCCGCAACGTCGGGTCCACCGTCGGCATCGCGGTGTTCGGCACGGTGATGACGAGCGGCCTGGCCGGCGCCATCGCCGCCCACCTGCCTGCGGAGGTCGCCGCGTCGATGCCCGAGGGCGCCGCCGACGCCGGGTCGGTCCTCGACCCCGCGGCGCTCGCCTCGCTGCCGCCCGTCGTCGCGGACGCGGTGCGCCAGGGCCTGGCCGAGCAGCTGCACGGCGTGTTCCTCATCTCGCTGCCCGTCGTCGCGCTCGTCCTCGTGGCGACGGCCCTCATCAGGGTCCTGCCCCTCAAGGAGACGGCGCACGCCGACGAGAGCCCGGTGGAGGAGGCCGGGCACGAGGTGCTCGACGCGATGTCGCTCTCGGCGGCTCCCGCCGGGGCGACCGCCGACGTGGCGTACGCCGTCCGGCGGAACTCCGACCAGGTGCACGCCGACCGGGCACACGCCGACCGGGTGGTGCGGGCGGGCTGACGCCCTGCCGGACACGAGGACGGGCCCCGCCGGTGTCGGCGGGGCCCTTCCTCGTGCCTACGGAATCCGCAGCCTCAGCGGAGCGCGGAGGGGGGCGCGACGTCGGTCTGCGCCGGGAGGTTCGCGACGCCCACCGGGCAGGTGAGCCCGTTGGGGCCGTGGTTGCAGTAGCCGTTGGGGTTCTTGTGCAGGTACTGCTGGTGGTAGTCCTCGGCGTACCAGAAGGGCCCGGCCTCCTCCGCGGCGGACAGCGTCGTCGTGATCCCACCCCGGCCGGCGCCCGTGAGGACCGCCTGGAAGGCGTCCCTCGTCGTGCGGGCGGCGGCCTCCTGCCCCGGCGTGGTCCAGAAGACGGCCGAGCGGTAGGCGGTGCCGAGGTCGTTGCCCTGACGGTTGCCCTGGGTGGGGTCGTGGTTCTCCCAGAACGCCTTGAGCAGCAGCTGGGGGGAGGTGACGGCGGGGTCGTAGGCGACGAGGACGGCCTCGGCGTGCCCGGTGCGCCCGGTGCAGGTCTCCTCGTACGTCGGGTTCGGCGTGTAGCCGCCCATGTAGCCCGCTGCGGTCGTCACGACGCCGGGGAGCGTCCAGAAGATGCGCTCGACGCCCCAGAAGCAACCCATCGCCACGTAGAGGACCTCGGTCCCCTCCGGCCAGGGGCCCTCGAGCGGGGTCCCGAGGACCTCGTGGGTGCTGGGGACGTGGAACACGCGGTGGTCGCGGCCCGGCAGGGCCTCGTCGCGGGTCGGGAGGGTGGTCTTGGCTCGGGATCCGAAGAGCATGGTGGTCGAAACAGGCGAGGTGGCACGGCTATTCCGGCACGATCCCCGGTATCCGTAGGGGTGCTCGCCGCCACCATCAACCGTTCGGCCAGAACGAGGAAAGATCGCCCCATTCTTAAAGAAAGGGTAAAGATCGGGGCCCGAATCCTTTACCTTTGGCTTACTCACCCGGGGAGACCCACGGTGGGGACCGACCAGGTCGGGCAGGACGGTGCAAGGGGCCGGCCGCCGGACCACGGGCCGGAGCAGCACCACAGAACCACTGCCGGACGGCTTGAGGCCGACGTACCGGCGACCGAGACGGATGACGACGACGAGACCGACGAGGACCCGCGCTGGGGGCGGGCCCGGGACCGGTCACGTGAACGCCCGTCCTCGGACCACACACGAGCTGGCAGACCCGCGCTGGGGGCGGGCCGACGTCCTGGCGACCACGAACGACAGCAGCAGAACGGCCGACCGAAGGGTCCGTGTAGGGCGGACACCTCGGCCGACCGACACCGTGAGCAGGGGCGAGGTGGGTGGGCGACAGGGGCCGGCCCACCTCGTCCCGCCGGGTCGCCGAGTGCGACACCGACGGCCGCCGCCGGACCCGTGCAGGGCGGGACCGGCGACGGTCCACGGCACCCGTCCGCGACGCCGGTCCACGGCGCCGGGGCCGCCGACCTCGGGCCGGCCGCCCACGTCCTAGGCTCTCGTCCATGACGATCGAGCACCTCGGCTTCTCCTCCCGCGCCATCCACGCCGGACAGGAGCCCGACCCGACGACGGGCGCCGTCGTGCCCCCCATCCACCAGGTCAGCACGTACAAGCAGGACGGCATCGGCGGGCTGCGCGGCGGGTACGAGTACTCGCGGTCGGCCAACCCCACGCGCACCGCGCTCGAGGAGTGCATCGCGGCCCTCGAGGGCGGGGAGCGCGGCTTCGCGTTCGCGAGCGGCCTCGCCGGAGAGGACACGGTCCTGCGTGCCCTCCTCACCCCGGGCGACCACGTCGTCGTCCCCTCCGACGCCTACGGCGGCACCTACCGGCTGTTCGACAAGGTCGCCGGGCCGTGGGGAGTCGAGCACTCCATCGCGACGGTCGCCGACGTCGAGTCGGTGCGAGCGGCCATCCGTCCCGGGACCCGCATGGTGTGGGTCGAGACGCCGACGAACCCGCTGCTCGGCATCGCCGACATCGAGGCGATCGCGGCGGTCGCCCACGAGGCCGGCGCCCTCCTCGTCGTCGACAACACCTTCGCCTCGCCCTACCTCCAGCAGCCGATCTCCCTCGGCGCCGACGTCGTCGTGCACTCCACGACGAAGTACGCCGGCGGCCACAGCGACGTCGTCGGGGGCGCCGTGGTCGTCGCGAAGGGCGCCACGACCCGCGACGGCGCCTCGGTCAGCGAGCGGATCGCCTTCCACCAGAACGCGATGGGCGCCGTCGCCGGTCCCTTCGACGCCTGGCTCGTCCTCCGCGGCCTCAAGACGCTCGCCGTGCGGATGGAGCGCCACTGCGACAACGCCGAGAAGGTCGTCGACTTCCTCCTCGCCCACCCCGGAGTCACGGCGGTGCACTACCCGGGGCTGCCCGACCACCCGAACCACGACGTCGCCGCCCGCCAGATGACCCGCTTCGGCGGCATGGTGGCCTTCCGCGTCCGTGGCGGCGAGGACGTCGCGACCAAGGTGTGCGCCGAGACGCAGCTGTGGATCCTCGGCGAGTCCCTCGGGGGGGTCGAGTCGCTCATCGAGCACCCCGGCCTCATGACGCACGCGTCCGTCACCGGGACCGAGCTCGAGGTGCCGGGCGACCTCATCCGGCTCTCCGTCGGCATCGAGGACGTCGAGGACCTCGTCGCCGACCTCGGCCAGGCGCTCGACCGGCTCACCTGACCCCCGTGCCCCTGGTCCTCTGCGTCGACGTCGGGTCGACGTTCACCAAGGCGGTGCTCGTCGACGGCTCGTCCGGCGCCGTCCTCGCGACGGCGAGCCACCCCACGACGGTCGGGACCGACGTCATGGACGGGGTCGACGCCGTGCGGGCCGCCGTGGCCGACCACGGGGAGCCCGACGAGGTCCTCGTCTGCTCCAGCGCCGGGGGAGGGCTGCGCCTCGCGGTCGTCGGCTACGAGCGGGCGGTGACGGCCGAGGCCGGGCACCGGGTGGGACTGTCGGCGGGCGCGAAGGTCGTCCACGTCGCGGCCGGGCCGATGTCCGGGGCCGACGTCACGGCCCTGCGCGCGGCCTGGCCCGACCTCGTCCTCCTCGTCGGTGGCACCGACGGCGGCAACGCGGAGGTGCTCCTCCACAACGCCGGGCGGCTCGCCCGGGCACGGCTCGCCGCGCCGGTGGTCGTCGCCGGCAACGTCGAGGCCGCCGACGAGGTCGCCGCACTCCTCCGCTCGACCGGCCGCCGCTTCGTCGTCACCGACAACGTCCTCCCGCAGATCGGCGTCGTCGCGCCCGAGGCGGCGCGCGGCGCCATCCGCGAGGCCTTCCTCACCCACGTCATCGGCGGCAAGGGGCTCTCGCGCGGGCGGGGCTTCGCCGAGCTCGTGCGCGCCCCGACGCCGGACGCCGTGCTGCGCGGGGTCGAGGTGCTCGCGGAGGTCGCGGGGGGAGACCTGCTCGTCGTCGACGTCGGGGGTGCGACGACCGACGTCTACTCGGTCATCACGCCGCAGGGGGAGGACGCGACGATCCACCGTGAGGTCGTCGGCACGCTCTGGCACGCCCGCACCGTCGAGGCCGACCTCGGGATGCGGTGGACGGCCCTCGGCGTCGTCGAGGCCGCCGCCCGGGAGCGGCTCGACGTCGCGCCGGAGACGGCGGCGCACGCGTCCGCGGTGGCCGCCGACACCGGCTCGCTCGCGGTGTCGGACGCCGACTGGGCGGCCGAGGAGGAGCTGGCGGTGACGGCCGCCGTCGTGGCGGCCCGGCGGCACGGGCGCCCCGGGCACCCCTCCGAGCGACCGCGGCCGCTGGCCGACGTCGTCCTCGTCGTGGGGTCCGGCGGGGTGCTGCGGCACGCGCCTGCCGGGCTCGCCGACCGGGTCCTCGCCCGGGTGGCCGGCGACCACGCCGGTGGCTGGCGGGTGCCCGAGGCCGCCGCGACCCGCGTCGACGCGGCGTACGTCCTGTTCGCCGTGGGGCTCCTGGCGCAGGCCCACCCGGTGGCGGCGGCCGCCCTCGCCCGTCCGCTCGCGGACCCGACGTCGGGCCGACCGGCGGGCTGACCGGCCGGCCGGCCCCGTCCGGGCGTCAGAGGGCGCGGACCCGGTTGTTGCGGGCGTCGTGGGTGAGCTCGACCAGCCCCAGGGCCTCGAGCAGGGGAGGCAGGTACATGCCGAAGCGGCCGCGGTAGCCGGGGCGCAGTCCGTACCAGCCCCCGACGGGGTTGTCGTCGGCGCGGCCCCACGCCTCGACCGTGCCGGGTGCCGCGGGCTTCTTCTCGTCGGCGGCCCCGAGGTCGACCCAGTCGCCCTGCTCGACGAGCCACGCGTGGAGGTCCTCGACGGCGCTGAGGTGGTACCGCAGCGTCGTCGAGCCGACCCGGCAGACGAGGGCCGGCGGGTCGGCGTCCGGGTCGCGGTGCATCGTGTAGGCCGAGCTGCCGGGCGCCGTGGTGAGCGCCCACGGGTCCGTCGCCGTCCCCGAACCCTGTGCCATCGGCGTCTCCGTCCGCGTCGTCGCTCCGCGCGGCCCCGTCCTCGCGCGCCGCCTCGTGCAGCATGGCACGACGGCCCGCGGCCGGACAGGGGCGAAAATCGGTGTGACGGCTGTCGGGGGCAGCGCCTAGCGTGGGTCGCATGAGCGACGCCACCCCTCCCGGTCCAGGCACGTCCCCTCCCGGTGCCCCGTCCGCGGGTCCGGTCCGATGAGCGCGCCCGCCATCGAGGCCGTCGACCTCGTCAAGCGGTTCGGCGACTTCACCGCCGTCGACGGCGTCAGCTTCACCGTCCCCGAGGGCTCGGTCTTCTCGATGCTCGGCCCCAACGGCGCGGGCAAGACGACGACCGTGCGGATGATGACGACGCTCTCGCGACCCACGTCGGGCACCGCCCGGGTGGCGGGGTTCGATGTCGTCGCCGACGCCGACGCCGTGCGCCACCGGATGGGCCTGACCGCCCAGTCGGCCACCGTCGACGAGCTGCTCACCGGTCGCGAGAACCTCCGGCTCGTCGGCGACCTCTACGGGCTGCCCAAGGCCCTGGTGCGCCGGCAGGCCGACGAGCTCCTCGAGCGGTTCTCGCTCGGCGAGTCGGCCGACAAGGTCGTCAAGGACTACTCGGGCGGCATGCGGCGCCGCCTCGACCTCGCGGCGAGCCTCGTGGCCACGCCGCCGGTGCTCTTCCTCGACGAGCCGACCACGGGGCTCGACCCGCGCAGCAGGGTCGAGCTGTGGGGAGTCCTGCGCGACCTCGTCCGCGACGGCACCACCCTCTTCCTCACGACGCAGTACCTCGACGAGGCCGACCAGCTCGCCGACCGGATCGTCGTCGTCGACCACGGCCGGGTCATCGCCGACGGCACGCCGCTCGAGCTGAAGGACCAGTCGGGGCGGGCCAGCCTCGTCATCGCGGTGAGCCGGCCCGACGAGGTCGAGCGGGCCGCCGAGCTCGTCCGCGACGAGGTCCCCGACCTCCACGTCGACCGCGACAGCCGCCGCCTCACCGCGCCCGCCGAGGGGGTGGGCGCGCTCACCCGGATCGCCGCGAGGCTCGAGGAGGCGGGGATCGAGCTCGACGACATCGGGCTCCAGCGCCCGAGCCTCGATGACGTCTTCCTCAGCCTCACCGGCCACCGCGCCGAGGAGCCGACCACCGGGCCCGAGGGCTCGCGCAGCACGAGCGAGGTGCCCGCATGACGACGCAGACGACCACCGGTGGCTCCACCTTCACCCCGACCCACCCCGACGAGCGCGGGGCCGGCGTCGGGCGGCAGATCGGCGCGCTCGTGCGGCGCAACCTCTCGCACATCAAGCGCCAGCCCGAGATGCTCACCGACGTCACGATCCAGCCCGTGATGTTCGTCCTGCTCTTCGCGTACGTCTTCGGCGGGTCCATCACGGTCCCCGGCGTCGACTACAAGGAGTGGCTGCTGCCCGGGATCATGGCCCAGACGATGACGTTCAGTGCGTTCATCGTCGCCATCGGCCTCAACGCCGACATCGGCAAGGGCATCGTCGACCGGTTCCGCTCGCTGCCGATCCGCCGCTCGTCGGTCGTCGTCGCCCGCAGCGTCTCGAGCATCATCCACTCGATGATCGGCATCGTCGTCATGTCGCTCACCGGCCTGTTCATCGGGTGGGGTGTCCACGACGGCCTCCTGCGCGGCCTCGCCGGGTACGCGCTGCTCGTCCTCTTCGGCTTCGCGATGATCTGGATCGGCATCCTGTGCGGGTCGGCGCTGCGCTCGGTCGAGGCCGTGCAGGGCGTGATGTTCACGACGGTCTTCCCCATCACCTTCCTGTCCAACGCGTTCGCCCGCACCGACGTCATGCCCGACTGGCTGCGCTTCCTCGCCGAGTGGAACCCGATCAGTGCGCTCGTCCTGGCCCTGCGCCAGCTGTGGGGCAACGACGGCGGTTTTCCGGTGCCCCCGGACACCGCTCTGCCGCTGCAGCACCCCGTCCTCACGACCATCATCTGGTCGGTCGGGCTGTCCGCCGTCCTCGCTCCGCTCGCCGTGCGCGCGTTCATCCGGCGCACCACCGACTGAGCGCGTGGAGCGGGCACGCCGACACGGCGGTCGTGGACGCCGAGTGGTCCTCGGGCCCGTCGTGCCTCATCATGGGTCGCGGGCGCGGGCCGAGGAGTCCGTCGCACGGGGAGAGGCACGAGGAACAGCATGAGACGGCGCACGAAGGTGCTGCTCACCGCAGCGGTGGCAGGACCCCTGGTGATCGCGGGGACGGGCACCGCCTATGCCGCGCACTTCCAGTCCCGGGCCCTGCCCGGCAGCACCGTCAGCGGGGTGTCCGTGGCGGGCCTGACCCGCGCGGAGGTCACCCAGGCCGTGCGCGAGCGCGCCGCCGACGTCACCGTCACCGTCACGACCGGTGACACGACCCGCCGGGCGAGCCTCGCCGAGCTCGGTGCGTCGGTCGACGTCGACGCCACGGTCGACGCGGTCTTCGCCGCGAACCGGTCGTGGTCCTCCTACGCCACCTCGCTCGTCTCGCCGCGCGACGTCGACGCCGTGGTGGCCGCCGACCCCGCGACCACCACGCGGGTCGTCGCCGACCTCGTCGGTGACGACGGGCGCGCGACCGACGCCCGGGTGGTCCTGGCGAAGGACCGGTCCTCCTTCGTCGTCACCCCGGCGGTGCCCGGCCGCGCCGTGGCGCCCGACAGCTTCCAGGACGTCGTCGCCGACGCCGCCCGCGACCTCGAGTCCGCCACGGCGACGGTCCGCTTCACGCGCGCCGACCCGGCGGTGTCGACCGCGGCCGCGCAGGAGGTCGCCGAGCGGGCCAACGCCCTCGTGCGCCGCACCGTCGCCGTCTCCGACGGCGAGGACAAGCACGCCGCGTCCGCGAAGACCAAGGCCTCGTGGGTCGTCATCCCCTCGACCGGCGGCGGGCTCGGCGCGCCGACCGTCGACGCCGCGAAGGTGAGGTCGTGGGTCTCGACGCAGGCGAAGGAGGCCAAGGTCGAGGTCCGCACCGGGCTGCGCTACCGCGACGCGGCGGGCACCGTGCGGCTCGTGCGGACCGAGGCCCGTGACGGCCGCACCGTCAAGAACGCCGCCGACGTCGTCCGTGCCGTCGTCGCGGGCCGGGCGTACTCCGGCCGGTTCGCGTACACCACCCAGAAGGCCACGTGGGACGAGAAGCGGATCGCGGTCGGCGCCGAGCACCTGGCCTACCCCGCGGCCGAGGGCGAGAAGTGGGTCGACGTCGACCTCGGCGCCCACACCATCACGGCCTACGTCGGGGCGAAGAAGGTCTACGGCCCGGTCAAGATGGTCAACGGGTCCGACGAGAAGCCGACCGTCACCGGGACCTTCGCGGTCTACCTCAAGTACACCCAGCAGACGATGCGCGGCAGCAACGCCGACGGCACGCGGTACGAGACGCCGGACGTCCCGTGGGTGTCGTACTTCCACCGCGGGTTCGCCTTCCACGGTGCGCCGTGGCGCTCGTCGTTCGGGTACGCCGGCGACCGTGGGTCGCACGGCTGCATCAACCTCCCGGTGTCGGTCGCGAAGTGGGTCTACGACTTCGCCACGGTCGGGACGGTCGTCACCTCGCACCACTGAGCCGTCGCGGACGGTCGGCCCGCCCGCCGGGCCGACCTCCGCCGTCGTGGTTGCATGGGCGCATGGTGGCCGTGCGCGTCGTCGACGTCTTCTCGACCGTCCCCTTCCGGGGCAACGCCATCGCGGTGGTCCACGACGCCGACCGGCTCGGTGACGAGGACATGCTCGCCATCGCGCGGTGGACCAACCTCTCGGAGACCACCTTCCTCTGCGCTCCGACGAGCGAGGGGGCCGACTACCGCGTGCGGATCTGGACCGTCGGCGGCGAGCTGCCGTTCGCGGGGCACCCCACCCTCGGCAGCGCCCACGCGTGGCTCGAGGCCGGCGGGGTGGCCGCGCGCGACGGCGTCGTCGTGCAGGAGTGCGCCGCCGGTCTCGTCGAGGTCCGCCGTGGGGAGCGGCTGGGCTTCGCCGCGCCGCCGCTCGTGCGGTCCGGGCCGGTGGAGGGCGGTCAGCTCGACCGCGTCGTCGACGCCCTCGGCCTGCGCCCCGACGACGTCGTCGAGGCCGCCTGGGTCGACAACGGGCCGGGCTGGCTGGGGCTGCTCCTGCGCTCCCCGGAGGTCGTCCTCGCCGCGGACCCCGACCGAGCAAAGGCGCGCGGCATGAAGCTCGGGCTGGCCGCGGCCTATGCGCCGGGAGCGCGCGAGGACGGCGTCGGCCTCGAGGTGCGGGCCTTCTACTCCGACGACCGGGACTTCGGCGAGGACCCCGTCACCGGCAGCCTGAACGCCGGCCTGGCGCAGTGGCTCGTCCCGGCCGGCCACCTGCCGCCGCGCTACGTCGCGGCCCAGGGCACCGTCATCGGTCGCGAGGGCCGCGTCCACGTCAGCGTCGAGGACGGCACGACGTGGGTCGGCGGCGCGACCCGCACCCTCGTCACCGGCACCCTCTCCGCCTGACCCGTACGGGCACCGACCACGAAGTCACGCCGGGGACGTCACCACCGTGACCGGTCGCGTCGGTCCGCCCGAGACGACGACGGGCCCGGCCCCCGCGGTGGGGGGACGGGCCCGTCGGGCGCTCGCGCGGAGCGGGGCTCAGACCTCGTAGGGCGTGGTCGCGAGGACCTTGACCTCGATCTGCTTGCCGTTGGGTGCCTCGTAGGAGACGGTGTCGCCGATCTTCGCGCCGTTGACGGCCGCGCCGATGGGCGACTTCTCGGAGTAGACCTGCATCGTGTCGTCGGTGATCTCGCGCGAGCCGAGGAGGAAGGTCTCCTCGTCGCCGAACATGTCGACGGTGACGACCATGCCGGGCTCGACGATGCCGTCGTCGGCGGGGGTCTCGCCGATGGTCGCGGTCTCGAGCAGCTGGGTGAGCTGGCGGATGCGGGCCTCCATCTTGCCCTGCTCCTCCTTGGCGGCGTGGTAGCCGCCGTTCTCCTTGAGGTCGCCCTCCTCACGGGCCGCCTCGATCTTCTTCGCGATCTCGCTGCGACCCGGGCCGGTGAGCTCCTCGAGCTCGGACTTGAGGCGGTCGTAGGCGCCCTGGGTCAGGTAGCTCGCCTGGTTGGCGGTCTCGGTCACGTCTGTACTCCTGGTCATGGGGGCGGTCGGGCCCGGTCTCGGGCCGCCGCCGGACTACGGCAACGGGCCCGGGTCCGATGGCGGCCGTGAAGGCGTACGCGTCGGACCCAGACCCGAGGTGCGGAACGACACAGTCTACGTGGCGCCACTGCGGGTGTCACATCCGTCGTCCACATCCCCCGAGGCGGGAGCGCCGCGACCGGTGCCGCCCACGACCGCCTCGGCGCAGGTCAGGGCGTGGGCGCCGGCACCCGCGTGCACGAGTCGACGACCCCCGTCACGGCCCGGACGCTGGTGCGGATGCGGACCTCCCGGTGGATCGAGGTGGGCCCCGTCGCCGGGACCGCGTCCTCGACGGTGCCCACCCGCCCCTTCGTCGCGTCGAGGGCGTCGACGCGGCAGAGCACGGCGGTGCCCTCGGGGCGGTGCAGGTCGTACTCGACGACGACCGAGCTGTCGGACTCGACGCGGTAGGCGGTCACCTCGGGGCGCACCGAGCCGACCGTCGACGCCAGGCCGAACCACACCGCGAACGCGACCCCGAGGAGGACGCCGACGGTGCCGACGACCCACCAGCGCGCGGTGCCGGGGGCGGGGCGGGGGAGGGGCATGCGGGTCCTCGATGACGTGGGGGAACGGGGTGAGAGGATGGTCGGCGTCCATTCTCGGGGATGCCCGAGGTCTCTGACGCGAAGGGTCCCTCCCGTGACCGACCGGCTCCGGCTCATGTGCGTCCACGCGCACCCGGACGACGAGTCCAGCAAGGGTGCCGCCACCATGGCCCGCTACGTCGCCGAGGGCCACGAGGTCCTCGTCGTCTCGTGCACCGGCGGCGAGCGGGGCGACGTCCTCAACCCCCGGCTCAAGGACGACGCGCACATCCTGCGCGACCTCGCGCAGGTCCGTCGCGACGAGATGGAGCGCGCCCGCGCCATCCTCGGGGTGCAGCACGTGTGGCTCGGCTTCGTCGACTCCGGGCTCCCCGAGGGCGACCCCCTCCCCCCGCTGCCCGACGGCTGCTTCGCCCTCGCGCCCCTCGAGGTGGCGACCGAGGCCCTCGTCCGCGAGATCCGACGGTTCCGCCCGCACGTCGTCACGACGTACGACGAGAACGGCGGCTACCCGCACCCCGACCACATCAGGTGCCACGACGTCTCGGTCGCGGCCGTCGACGCCGCGGGCGACCCCGAGTCGTTCCCGCACGCCGGCCCGGCCTGGCAGCCGCTCAAGGTGTACTACAACCAGACGTTCAGCAAGGCGCGCATCGAGGCCTTCCACGAGGCCCTCACGGCGCTCGGCGAGGAGAGCCCGTACGCCGAGTGGCTCGAGGGGTGGCAGCGCCCCGACCGCACCGTGACGACCCGCGTCGAGTGCTCGGCGTACTTCGAGCAGCGCGATGCCGCCCTCCTCGCCCACGCGACCCAGGTCGACCCCGACGGCACCTGGTTCCGCGTGCCCCGGGGCGTGCAGGCCGAGGTGTGGCCGACCGAGGACTACGAGGCCGCGCTCTCCTACGTCCCGATCACCGAGGGCGAGGACGACCTCTTCGCCGGCCTGCCCAGCGATGTCGCGGCCGCCGACGCCCTCGCCACCTCGGGAGACCTCACCGTCGCCCTCGACACCCGGACGGAGCGGCAGGCATGACCTTCGCGACCGACGCCCCCTCGGCCGACAGCGGACCGGGCTTCCTGGCCTTTCTCGCCTTCTTCGTCCTCGCGCTCGCGCTGTGGTTCCTCATGCGGAACATGAACGCGCGGATGCGGCGGATGTCCTACCGCCAGCAGCAGGCCGGTCGGGGGAGGAACGACCCCCAGGCCGACGGCTCGACCCCCGTCGTCGCGGCGTCCGGTGACGCCGGCTCGTCCGGCAGGTCTTCCGACGGCCCCGACCGCGGCCCCGACCCCACACCGTCCGACGGCCCGTCGAGCGGCGGCGACTCCGACGGCGGCTCCGGCTCGTCGGGTGGCGGGGGAGACGGCGGCGGTGGTGGCGGGGGCGACTGACCCTCGCCCACCCGGCTCGATCCGGGTTCGCCGGTAGCCGAGGCCCGCGACGGTCAGACCGCGGGGCCCGTCAGGGCCAGCGAGGCCGCGACGAAGTGCGCCCCGAAGGCGAGGATCGTCAGGGTGTGGAACACCTCGTGGAACCCGAACCAGCGCGGGGAGAAGTCGGGTCGCTTGATGCCGTAGACGAGGGCGCCGAGGCTGTACAGGACGCCGCCGACGACGACCCAGGCCATGACCGCGCCACCGGCGTGCTCGAGCAGCGGGCCGAAGTAGAACACCGCGACCCAGCCGAGCATCATGTACGCCGGCACGTAGAGCCAGCGCGGGGCATTGGTCCAGAAGACCCGGAACAGCACCCCGATGATGGCGCCGCTCCAGACGATGACGAGCATCCGGGTGGCCTGGTCGCGCGGCAGGAGCAGGGCGAACGGCGTGTAGGTGCCGGCGATGATGAGGAAGATGTTGGAGTGGTCGAACCGGCGCAGGAAGGCGCCGACGCGCGGCGACCAGGTCCCGCGGTGGTAGACCGCCGACGTGCCGAAGAGGAGCACCGCGGTGCCGCCGAAGACGGCCGCCGACACCTTGCCCTCGGTGGTGCTCGCGAGGACGACGAGGACGATGCCCATGACGAGCGCGAGGGGGGTCATCCCCGCGTGCAGCCAGCCGCGCAGGCGGGGCTTGACGAGCTCGAGAGCCGCCTCGACCCGCGTCTCGAGCGCCTCGAGGGGGCCCGAGTCGGGCTCGGGCGGGGAGTCGGGGCGCGTCATCGGCCCAGCGTAACCTACGCGACCGTAGGTTAGGGCCGGGTCGCCGGGTGATCCGGGCCGCACCCGGACCTGGCGACCCGACGGGCCGACCCGACGGTCGCACGGTCGACCCGACGGTCGCACCGGGCCCCGCCGCGTCGTGCGCCCGGGGTCGTCGGAGTAGCGTGGGTGGCATCCGACCGCGAGCGCGCGGCCGGCCCCGGAGCGGTGGGAGGACAGGTCGGATGGCGCTGAGTGACGTGCTCTACGCCGCGTACGCCCGCCGCCTCACCAAGGAGCTCGCCAACCGCGAGGTGCCGCGCCACGTCGGCGTCATGCTCGACGGCAACCGCCGCTGGGCCCGGGCGCGAGGAGCCGGCGCGAGCGAGGGCCACCAGGCCGGCGCCGACAACATCGCCAACCTCCTGTCGTGGTGCGACGAGGTGGGGGTCGAGGTCGTGACCCTGTGGCTGCTCTCCACGGACAACCTCAACCGCCCCGAGGTCGAGCTGCGCCCCCTCCTCGGCATCATCGAGAAGGCCGTCGAGACCCTCGCCGACGCCCACCGGTGGCGGATCCACCCCGTGGGCGCCCTCGACCTCCTCCCCGCCCAGACGGCCGCCCGGCTCAAGGCCGCCGAGGACCGCACCCGCGACGTCGAGGGGATGCTCGTCAACGTCGCCGTCGGCTACGGCGGGCGCCGCGAGATCGCCGACGCCGTGCGCTCGCTCCTCCAGGAGCACGCGACGAGGGGCACGAGCATCGAGGAGCTCGCCGAGGTCATCGACGTCGAGCACATCGCCGAGCACCTCTACACCAAGGGCCAGCCCGACCCCGACCTCGTCATCCGCACGTCGGGGGAGCAGCGGCTCGGCGGCTTCCTCCTGTGGCAGAGCGCGCACAGCGAGTTCTACTTCTGCGAGGCCTACTGGCCCGACTTCCGCAAGGTCGACTTCCTGCGCGCGCTGCGGGCGTTCGGCGAGCGCGAGCGCCGCTTCGGGTCCTGACGTGGGCCACCCCACGCACCATCCGCACCACTCGTCACACCCGTCACAGGGTCGTCCGAACGGCTGGTTTCGGGACGGCCGCCGACACGCTGACGGCCTCCGCGGACGAGCTCGGACCGAGTCGTAGCGTCGATCCCACGCACCTCTTCTCTCCCTTCCTCAGGAGTGGCCATGGCTTCGAGCACGCGACCGGCACCGGCAGCACGACAGGGGAAGGAGCCGCGCCGCACGTACGTGCTCGACACCTCGGTCCTGCTCTCGGACCCGCGGGCGATGTCCCGGTTCGAGGAGCACGAGGTCGTCCTCCCGGTCGTCGTCGTCACCGAGCTCGAGGCCAAGCGCCACCACCCCGAGCTGGGCTACTTCGCCCGTCAGGCCCTGCGGATGCTCGACGACCTGCGGATCAAGGCCGGGCGCCTCGACGCCCCCGTCCCGATCGGCGAGCACGGCGGCACCCTGCGGGTCGAGCTCAACCACACCGACACGATGTCGCTGCCCGCCGGCTTCCGCCTCGGCGACAACGACACCCGCATCCTCGCGGTGGCGCGCAACCTCGCCAACGAGGGCCGCCTCGTGACGATCGTCAGCAAGGACGTGCCGATGCGGGTCAAGGCCTCGGCCTGTGGCCTGGAGGCCGAGGAGTACCGCGCCGAGCTCGCGGTCGAGTCCGGCTGGACCGGCATGGACGAGCTCGAGATCTCGGTCGAGGAGATGGACCACCTCTACGAGTACGGCCGCCTCGAGAGCCCTGCCGCCGCCGAGCTCCCCTGCCACACGGGGCTCAAGCTCCTCTCCCCGCGCGGTTCCGGCCTGGGTCGGGTCGGCCCCGACAAGCAGGTCCGCCTCGTGCGTGGCGACCGCGACGCCTTCGGCCTCCACGGCCGAAGCGCCGAGCAGCGGATCGCGCTCGACCTCCTCATGGACCCCGACATCGGCATCGTCAGCCTCGGCGGCCGCGCCGGCACCGGGAAGTCCGCGCTCGCCCTCTGCGCCGGCATCGAGGCCGTGATGGAGCGGGGCCAGCAGCGCAAGGTCGTCGTCTTCCGTCCCCTGTACGCCGTCGGCGGCCAGGAGCTCGGGTACCTGCCCGGGTCCGAGGCCGAGAAGATGAACCCGTGGGGCCAGGCGGTCTTCGACACGCTGTCGGCCCTGGTCTCTCGCGAGGTCGTCGAGGAGATTCTCGACCGCGGCATGCTCGAGGTCCTGCCGCTCACCCACATCCGCGGCCGCAGCCTCCACGACGCGTTCGTCATCGTCGACGAGGCCCAGAGCCTCGAGCGCAACGTCCTGCTCACCGTGCTCTCCCGCATCGGCCAGAACTCGCGCGTCGTGCTCACCCACGACGTCGCGCAGCGCGACAACCTGCGGGTCGGGCGCCACGACGGTGTCGTCGCGGTGGTCGAGGCGCTCAAGGGGCACCCGCTCTTCGCCCACGTCACGCTGACCCGGTCCGAGCGCAGCCCCATCGCGGCCCTCGTCACCGACCTCCTCGAGGGCATCGAGATCTGACCCGCGCGCCTGCCGGGGCGTCCCGTGGACGGCCCCGGCGCGAGCGGCGGCGTCCGCCCCTCGGGCGTCCTGTCGATTTCGCCCCCTCGGCGATCTCACCTACAGTAAGGTCTCGATTCGGTAACGCCGCCGGGTGGTCGCGATGCGCCCCGGCCGCCGCCACCCGTTGTCCCAGGAAGGTCCCTGCACGCCTCATGGCCCGCCACGCTCCGCGCCACGCGCCCCGTCACGCCCCCGTCGGGCGTGGTGGCCACGCTGCCCCGCGGCGCTCGGTCGTCGGCCGGGCCGCGCGCACGGCGCTGGGTCGTCCGGTCGTCACGGCCGGGATCGCCGCCACGCTCCTGTCCACGGGCGCGATCGCCGCGGCGTCCTCCGGGGGCGCCGCGAACGCCGAGTCGCTGACCTTCGCCGTCGACGCGCTCACCTCGACCGTCTCCACCGAGCAGTCGAAGACCGAGCAGTCCGACGTCGCCCGCGTCGCCGCCGACCGCAGTGCCGCCAACGCGCAGCTGTCGGCCGCCGCCGCCCGCAACGCCCAGCTCGAGAAGGCGCGTGCCGCCAAGCTCGCCAAGGCGCGCAAGGCCGCGGCCGAGCGCGCCGCCCGGGCCGCCGAGCGCAAGCGGATCATCGCCAACGCCCAGCAGGACCCCAAGGCCGTCGCCCGCCTGCTCCTCCCCGAGTTCGGGTACAGCCAGGCGCAGTGGCCCTGCCTCGACCAGCTCTGGATCGGCGAGAGCGACTGGCGCTGGTACGTCGAGAACCCGTCGTCCGGCGCCTACGGCATCCCGCAGTCCCTCCCCGGTCGCAAGATGGCGACGATGGGCAGCGACTGGCGCACCAACCCGGTGACCCAGATCCGCTGGGGCCTGGACTACATCAAGAAGTCCTACGGCACGCCGTGCAACGCGCTCGACCAGTGGCAGGCCCGCTCACCGCACTGGTACTGACCGACCCGTCAGATCTTGCGCAGCCGGATCCGCGTCACGGCGTGGTCCTCACCCTTGGTGAGCACGAGCGTCGCGCGGTCGCGCGTCGGCACGATGTTGTGGACGAGGTTGGGCTCGTTGATCCGCGACCAGATCCCGGTGGCCGTCTCCCGCGCCTCCTCGTCGCTGAGCGCCGCGTAGCGGTGGAAGTACGACTGGGGGTCGGCGAAGGCGGTCTCGCGCAGCCGGAGGAAGCGCTCGACGTACCAGGCCCGGATCTCGTCGACCGGGGCGTCGACGTACACCGAGAAGTCGAAGTAGTCCGAGATGGCGCCGGTGTTCGAGCCGTCGGGACGGACCGCCGGCGGCTGGAGGACGTTGAGCCCCTCGACGATGAGGACGTCGGGCTTGCGGATCGTCACCGTCCCGGGCAGGACGTCGTAGGTGAGGTGCGAGTACTGCCGCGCCTCGACGACGGGGAGCCCCGACTTGACGTCGGCGATGAAGCGGAGCAGGGCCCGCCGGTCGTACGACTCGGGAAAACCCTTGCGCTGCAGCAGTCCGCGGCGCTCGAGCTCGGCGTTGGAGTGGAGGAAGCCGTCGGTCGTCACGAGCGAGACCCTGGGCGTCTGCGGCCACCGGCTCATGAGCTCCTTGAGGATGCGCGCCGTCGTCGACTTGCCCACGGCCACCGACCCGGCGACACCGACGACGAAGGGCACCCGGCTCGGGCGCTCGCCGAGGAACTCGCTCGTCGCGAGGCGCAGTCCGTGGACGGCCTCGACGTAGTAGTGGAGCAGGCGCGAGAGCGGGAGGTAGACCTCCTCGACCTCACGCAGGTCCAACCGGTCCCCGAGGCCCCGCAGCCGGGCGAGGTCCTTGTGCTCCAGGCTCATCGGCTGGTTCTCGCGCAGCCGCGACCACGCAGCCCGGTCGAGCTCGACGTACGGCGTCGGCGCGGCCTTGGGCCTGCGGGTCGGGCTCACGCGCGCCATTGTTGCCTATCGTCCGCCGCCTCCGACGGCAGCCCGCACGGCGGCCCGCACCGCGGCCCTCGCGGCGGCTCCCGGGGTGGCCGCACCGCCGCCGCCCGGCCGTGACCGGCGCGCGGACCGCCTCGCACTAGGCTGGCGGGCATGTGCGGAATCGTCGGCTACGTGGGCCGGACCATGGACAGCGCGGCGCTCGACGTCGTCATGGAGGGCCTGACCCGCCTCGAGTACCGCGGGTACGACTCGGCCGGCGTCGCCCTCGTCACCGACGACGGGATCCAGGCCGAGAAGCGCGCCGGGAAGCTCGAGAACCTGCGGACCGCGCTCGGCGAGCACCCCCTCGGCGCCGCCCGCACCGCCATCGGGCACACCCGCTGGGCGACCCACGGCGGCCCCACCGACGGCAACGCCCACCCGCACCGCGGGGGCGACGGCGACCGGCTCGCCCTCATCCACAACGGGATCATCGAGAACTTCCACGCCCTGAAGAAGGAGCTCCTCGCCGAGGGCGCCGTCTTCGACTCCGAGACCGACACCGAGGTCGCCGCCAAGCTCGTCGGCCGCGAGTACGACGTGACGGGCGACCTCACCACGGCGATGCAGCGCGCCGTCCAGCGGCTCGAGGGCGCCTTCACCCTCCTCGCGGTCCACGCCGACAGCCCCGGCGTCGTCGTCGGCGCCCGCCGCAACAGCCCCCTCGTCGTGGGCCTCGGCGACGGCGAGAACTTCCTCGGCAGCGACGTCGCGGCCTTCATCGGGTACACCCGCCACGCCCTCGAGCTCGGCCAGGACCAGATCGTCACGATCACCCCCGACGGCCACGAGGTCATCGGCTTCGACGGCTCACCCGCGCAGGGGAAGGCCTACGAGGTCACGTGGGACGCCGCGGCGGCCGAGAAGGGCGGCTTCGACACCTTCATGGAGAAGGAGATCCACGACCAGCCGCACGCGGTGGCCGACACCCTCCTCGGGCGCACCGACGAGTCGGGGCGGCTCGTCCTCGACGAGGTCCGGATCAGCGAGGAGCAGCTGCGCGCCGTCGACCGCATCACGATCGTCGCCTGCGGCACGGCGGCCTACGCCGGGATGGTCGCGAAGTACGCCATCGAGCACTGGACCCGGATCCCGGTCGAGGTCAGCCTCGCCCACGAGTTCCGGTACTGCGACCCCATCGTCGACGGCACGACCCTCGTCGTCTCGATCAGCCAGTCCGGCGAGACGATGGACACCCTCATGGCCGTCAAGCACGCCACCGAGCTCGGCGCAATGACCCTGTCGATCTGCAACACGCACGGCTCGACCATCCCGCGCGAGTCCGACGCCGTCCTCTACACCCACGCCGGTCCCGAGATCGCCGTCGCGTCGACGAAGGCCTTCCTCGCGCAGATCACCGCCTGCTACGTCCTCGGCCTCTATCTCGCGCAGCTGCGCGGCGAGACCTACGCCGACGACGCGAAGGCCGTCATGGCCGAGCTCCACGAGATCCCCGCGAAGATCGAGGACCTCCTCGACCGGATGGACCGCGTCGTCGAGATGGCGAAGTTCATGGCCGACACCCGCTCCGTCCTCTTCCTCGGCCGCAACGTCGGCTACCCCGTGGCGATGGAGGGCGCGCTCAAGCTCAAGGAGCTCGCCTACATCCACGCCGAGGGCTTCGCCGCCGGCGAGCTCAAGCACGGGCCGATCGCCCTCATCGACGCCGGCCAGCCGGTCTTCGTCATCGTGCCCGCTCCCGACACCCCGCACGAGCTGCACAAGAAGGTCGTCTCCAACATCCAGGAGATCCGGGCCCGGGGGGCGCGCACCATCGTCGTCGCGCACGACGGCGACGAGGACGTCGTGCCGTTCGCGAGCGAGGTCATCCGCATCCCCCAGTGCTCGCCGCTGCTCGCCCCGCTCCTCGCGGTCGTGCCGCTCCAGGTGTTCGCGCTCCAGCTGTCGACCGCCAAGGGCCTCGACGTCGACCAGCCGCGGAACCTGGCGAAGTCGGTGACCGTCGAGTGACCCGCCCGGCGGGCGCGCGGTGATCGTCGGCGTGGGCATCGACGTCGTCGACGTCGCACGGTTCGGCGCCACCCTCGACCGCACCCCGAGCCTGCGCGAGCGCCTCTTCACCCCGGCCGAGCGCGTGCTCCCGCTCAACTCCCTCGCCGCGCGGTTCGCCGCGAAGGAGGCCCTGGCCAAGGCCCTCGGTGCGCCCGCGGGGATGAACTGGCAGGACGCCGAGGTCCACCGGGGAGCCGACGGCCGCCCGCACCTCGAGGTCCGCGGGACGGTGGCCACGCAGGTCGACCTGCTCGGCATCGGGTCGCTGCACCTCTCCCTCTCGCACGACGCCGGGATCGCCTCGGCGGTCGTCGTCGCCGAGGCGTCGGGGCCGTCCGGACCGACCGAGGGGGCCGGCGCGTGATCGAGGCCTTCGGTGTCGACGACGTCTACGCCGCCGAGGCCGCCCTCATGGCGGGGCTCGACGAGGGCGAGCTGATGGCGCGCGCCGTCGCCGGCCTCGCCGCGGTCGCCACGGCGCGGCTCGAGGCGCGCGGGGGCCGCTGGGTCGCGGCGCTCGTCGGCCCGGGGAACAACGGCGCCGACGCGCTGTACGCCGTCGCCGCGATGGCCCGCGAGGGCTGGAACGCCGTCGCGGTCCACCACGACACGGTCCACGAGGGCGCCCGTGCGGCCGCGCAGGAGGCGGGCGTCGTCCTCACGACCGACCCGGCGCTCCTCGAGGAGGCCGACGTCGTCCTCGACGGCGTGCTCGGCATCGGGGCCCGGCCGGGGCTGCCCGCGTGGGGCGCCGCCTGGGTGGCGGCCGTACCCGAGACCGCCCACGTCATCGCCGTCGACCTGCCCTCGGGTCAGGACCCGATGGGCGGCGCCCTCGACCCCGAGGGCGTCTTCGCCGACGAGACCGTGACGTTCTCGGTGGCCAAGCCGGTCCACCTCCTGGCGCCCACCGAGCAGGCGTGCGGCGTCCTCACCGTGGTCGACATCGGGCTCGAGGTCGACGCCTCGCCCTGCGTCCGCCGGCTCGACCACGACGACGTGGCCGCCCTCTGGCCGGTGCCCGGCGCGGCCGACGACAAGTACTCGCGCGGCGTCCTCGGCGTCGTCGCGGGGGGCGAGTCGTACACCGGGGCCGCGCTGCTCAGCGTCACGGCCGCGGTGGAGAGCGGGGTCGGCATGGTGCGCTACGTCGGCACGCCGACCCCCACGGCGCTGGTGCGGGCCGCGGTCCCCGAAGCCGTCCACGGGCCGGGGCGGGTCCAGGCCTGGGTCGTCGGGCCGGGGCTCGACGTCGGGTCGCGCGCGGCCGGGGCGAAGGCGCAGCTCGACGTCGCCCGCGAGGCCCTGGCCGGCGCGGAGCCGGTCGTCGTCGACGCCGGTGGCCTCGACCTCCTCGACGACGCCGTCCTCGGGGCCCGGCGCGGCCCCACCCTGCTGACACCGCACGCGGGGGAGTGCGCCCGCCTCCTCACCCGTCTCACCGGATCCGAGGTCGAGCGGGCGGCGGTCGAGGCCGCGCCGCTGCGCCACGCCCGCGACCTCGCCGACCGCACGGGCGCGACGGTCCTGCTCAAGGGCGCGACCACGCTCGTCGTCCCGCCGGGCCACGCCCCGGTGTTCTCGCAGGCCGACGCCCCGCCCTGGCTCGCCACCGCGGGGGCGGGCGACGTCCTCGCCGGGCTGCTCGGGACGATCGTCGCCGCCGGGGTGCCGGTGGACCGGGCCGGGGCGCTCGCGGCCCTCGTCCACGGCGTCGCCGCCGAGCGGGCCAACCCCGGTGGCCCGGTGCGCGCGCTCGCCGTCGCGCACGCCCTC
This sequence comes from Oryzobacter terrae, assembly GCF_042756445.1. Lineage (GTDB taxonomy): Bacteria > Actinomycetota > Actinomycetes > Actinomycetales > Dermatophilaceae > Oryzobacter > Oryzobacter terrae. The sequence continues at coordinate 1,300,564 of NZ_CP170578.1, read as the reverse complement.
CCGCACGTCATCGCCCACCTGCTGGGCCGGCGGCCCGCACCGGCGTCCTAGACTCAGGGAGCCCATGACGACGACTCCCGCCCCGCCCACCGACCCCGCCACCACGGGGCTGTCGGCGTGGGTCGACGTCGACCTCGCCGCCATCCGCGACAACGTCGCCGAGCTGTCGCGCCGGGCCGGGTCCGCCGAGGTCATGGCCGTCGTCAAGGCCGACGCCTACGGCCACGGCCTCGTCCCCTGCGCGCGGGCCGCCCTCGACGGTGGCGCCTCCTGGCTCGGGGTCGCCCAGCTCGCCGAGGCCCTCGAGCTGCGCCGGGCGGGGGTCACCGCACCCCTGCTCACCTGGCTCTTCGCCCCGGGCGCCGACGTCCTCGGCGCCCTCGAGGCCGACATCGAGGTCACCGTCGGCAGCGCCTGGAGCCTCGAGTCCGTGCTCGCCGCGACCCGCTCCCTCGGCCGACCGGCGCGGGTGCAGGTCAAGGTCGACACCGGGCTCGGGCGCAACGGCGTCCTCACCGACTGGTCCGAGGTCGTCGCCGCCGTCGCCCGCGCCCGGGCCGAGGGCGCCATCGAGGTCACCGGCGTCTGGTCGCACTTCGCCTACGCCGACGCCCCGCAGCACCCCACCGTCCGCGCCCAGCAGGAGCGCTTCGTCGAGGCCGTCGCCGAGCTCGAGCGCGCCGGGGTCCGCCCCGGGCTGCGCCACCTCGCGAACTCGGCCGCGACGCTCACCAACCCGTCGGCGCACTTCGACCTCGTGCGTCCGGGCGTGGCGGTCTACGGGCTGTCGCCGGTGCCCGACCTCGGGTCACCGGCCGACTTCGGGCTGCGCGAGGCGATGCGGGTCACCGCGCGGCTCGCGGGCGTCAAGGCGGCGCGGGCCGGACAGGGCGTCAGCTACGGCCACGAGTACACGACGACGCAGGACACCCTGCTCGGGCTCGTCCCCGTCGGGTACGCCGACGGCATCCCGCGCGCGGCCGGCAACCGGGGGCCCGTCCTCGCGGGCGGCCGCCGCCACACGCTGGCCGGCCGCGTCTGCATGGACCAGGTCGTCCTCGACCTCGGCCCCGACTCCACGCTCGGCCCGGGCGACGAGGTCGTCGTCCTCGGCCGGGGCGTCGACGGCGAGCCCACCGCCCAGGACTGGGCCGAGGCCGCGGGCACCATCAACTACGAGATCGTGACGCGGATGGGACCGCGCCTGCCCCGCCGCCACCTCGGGGGACCGGCCTGATGGCTCTGCGCCCCCTGGCCCCGCTCGGCGCTGCCGCGAACGCGGTGAGCGAGCGCGTGCTGCAGGCGCGCGCCGGCTTCCGCTCGGTCGACGCCCCCGACGGGTGGGCCCACACGCCCACGGAGTCGCTGACCGTCAACGCCGACGACGGGGTGTCCCTCCACGTCGAGATCGACGCCCCCGAGACGACGAGCCGCGCCCGCCGCCACGTCACGGGGCGGATGCCGACCGTCGTCCTCGTCCACGGGTTCGCCCTGTCGATGCGCTCGTGGGTGCTCCAGCGTCGCGCCCTCATCCACGAGGGGTTCCGCGTCGTCAGCTACGACCAGCGCGGGCACGGACGCTCGGGTGTCTCCTCCCTGGAGAACTGTACCGTCGGGCAGCTCGGCCGCGACCTCGCGACGGTGCTCGAGGCGACCTGCCCGAGTGGCCCGGTCGTCCTCGTGGGCCACTCGATGGGCGGCATGTCGGTCATGGCCTACGTCGGGCAGCACCCCGACGTCGTGCGCGACCGGGTCCTGGCCGTGGCACTGGTGTCGACGAGCCCCGGTGGCGCCGAGATGACGGAGTTCGGGCTCGGGCCCACGGTCGGGCGCGTCGTGGGCTCGCTGGGGCCGGGCGTCCTCACCCGGATGTCGCGGCACGCCGGCCCGATCGGGCTGCTGCGCAAGCTCGGCCGCGGCGTGCAGGACCTCGCGGTGCAGCGGTGGGCCTTCGACTCCCCGGTGAGCACCGACCTCATCGACCTCGTCGGCGACATGATCTTCTCGACGTCCTTCGACGTCATGGCGGCCTTCCTCCCCGACATCGACCGCCTCGACCTCGGCGACCAGCTCGGGGCGCTCACCGGCATCGAGACGCTCGTGATGAACGGGGCGGGCGACCTCATCACGCCGCCCTCCCACTCGGAGGAGATCGTCCGCCGCGTCCCGGGCGCCGAGCACGTCGTCGTCGAGGACGCCGGCCACATCATCCAGCTCGAGCACCCCACCGTCGTCACTCAGCAGCTGCTCATGCTCATCTCCCGCGCCCAGCGCGCGGTCGCCGAAGGGCTGCCGGTCAGCAGCAAGCCGCGGGTGCGGCGCACCGTGCAGGACATCTCGAAGAAGCGCCGGATGGCCAAGGCCCGTTCCACCCGTGGGCGGCGTGGTGGCCGGGAGGCCGCGTCGTGAGCGCGCAGCGGGTCGTCCTCGCCACGGTCGACGAGACGCAGGCGCTCGGCCTGGTGCTCGGGCGGCTGCTGGCGCCCGGTGACCTCGTCGTCCTCACCGGAGGGCTGGGCGCGGGCAAGACGACGCTGACGCAGGGCCTGGGTGAGGGCCTGGGCGTCCGTGGCCCGGTGACCTCGCCGACGTTCGTCATCGCCCGGGTCCACCCGTCCCTCGTCGAGGGTCCGCCCCTGGTCCACGTCGACGCCTACCGGCTCGCCGGGTCGCTCGAGCTCGACGACCTCGACCTCGACGCCGACGTCGCGTCGTCGGTCACCGTCGTCGAGTGGGGCCACGGGGTCGCCGAGGACCTCAGCGAGGACCGCCTCGAGGTCGTCCTCGACGTCGACCCCGCGAGCGAGGTCCGCACGGCGACCGTGACCGGGATCGGCGGACGGTGGGCCACCGACGACGCCACCGCCACCCTCGCCACCCTCGGGGGCACCCCGTGCTGATCCTCGGCATCGACACCTCGACCTCCGCGATCGCCGTCGGCCTCTCCGACGGATCCGACCTCGTCGTCAGCCGCTCGCGCCTCGACGCCCGCGGCCACACCGAGCACCTCGCGCCGCTCGTCGAGACGGTGCTGTCCGAGACCGGGACCGCGATGGGTGACCTCACCGGTGTCGCGGTGGGCACCGGACCCGGGCCGTTCACCGGGCTGCGGGTGGGGATGGTCACCGCCGTCACGATGGGTCACGCGCTCGGGATCCCCGTGCACGGGCTCTGCTCGCTCGACGTCCTCGCCCACGAGGCCGTGGCCACGGGGCGCGTCGAGGGCCCACGGCTGCTCGTCGCCACCGACGCCCGTCGCCGCGAGGTCTACTGGACCACCTACGCCGTCGCGGACGGCCGCGCCGAGCGTGAGGTCGGCCCCGCCGTCGACCGGCCCGCCGAGGTCCCCGACGAGCTTCGCGCGCTGCCCACGGCCGGCCGGGGCCCGCTGCTCTACCCCGACCTCTTCGGGGAGGCCACCGAACCGCTCGACGTCGACGCCGGCCTGCTCGCGCTCCTCGCCGGGCGCGGGGTGGTGGCCGGGCTCGCGATGCCGGTCGAGCCGCTCTACCTGCGCCGCCCCGATGCCCTCACCACCGCCGAGCGGGCGCGGCCGTGAACGCCGTGGCACTGCGTGAGGCGCGCTGGACCGACGTCCCCGCCCTCGCCGACCTCGAGCGCGAGCTCTTCCCGCACGACGCCTGGTCGACGCCGTCCTGGTGGAACGAGCTGGCCGGCCGCCCGCGCCGGGACTACGTCGTGGCCGAGGACGCGGCCGGCGTCCTCGGCTACGCCGGGCTCGACCACGGCGGCGACACCGCCGACGTCATGACGGTCGCGACGGCGACGCGGGCCCGGGGCCGCGGGCTCGGCGCGGCCCTGCTGACCGAGCTCGAGCGGCGGGCGGCCGAGCGCGGCGCGTCCCACGTCATGCTCGAGGTGCGGGCCGACAACACCGCCGCCCGGGCGCTCTACGAGCGAGCCGGCTACCTCCTGGTCACCACGCGTCGGCGCTACTACCAACCGGGTGACGTCGACGCGCTCGTCCTGCGAAAGACACTCTCCGGGAGGGAGCCCCGCGATGGCTGACGCGCCCCTGGTCCTCGGCATCGAGACGTCGTGCGACGAGACCGGCGTCGGGATCGTGCGCGGCGAGACGCTCCTCGTCGACGCCATCGCGAGCAGTGTCGACGAGCACGCCCGCTTCGGTGGGGTCGTGCCCGAGGTCGCGAGCCGCGCCCACCTCGAGGCGATGGTCCCGACGATCGAGCGTGCCTGCACGACCGCGGGGGTGTCGCTGCGCGACCTCGACGCGGTCGCGGTGACCGCGGGTCCGGGGCTGGCCGGCGCCCTCATGGTCGGGGTCGCCTCGGCGAAGGCCCTCGCACTCGCCCTCGGCGTCCCGCTCCACGGCGTCAACCACCTCGCCTCCCACGTGGCCGTCGACATCGTCGAGCACGGCCCGCTGCCCGAGCCGACCCTCGCGATGCTCGTCTCCGGCGGGCACTCCTCGCTCCTCCTCGTCCCCGACGTCACCCACGACGTGCGCAGCCTCGGCTCGACGATCGACGACGCCGCCGGGGAGGCCTTCGACAAGGTCGCGCGCGTGCTCGGCCTGCCGTTCCCGGGCGGCCCGCACATCGACCGGATGGCGCGCGACGGCCGGGTCGTCATCGACTTCCCCCGCGGCCTGACGACCGGCCGCGACATGGAGCGGCACCGGTTCGACTTCTCGTTCTCCGGGCTGAAGACCGCCGTGTCGCGGTGGGTGCAGGCGAAGGAGGCCGCCGGAGAGCCGGTTCCGGTCGCTGACGTCGCCGCGTCCTTCCAGGAGGCCGTCACCGACGTGCTGACCCGCAAGGCGATCCTCGCGTGCCGCGAGCACGGCGTCGGCCACCTCCAGATCGGCGGCGGGGTGGCGGCGAACTCCCGCCTGCGGGCGATGGCCCAGGAGCGTTGCGACGCCGCCGGCATCGAGCTGCGCGTGCCGCGGCCCGGCCTGTGCACCGACAACGGGGCGATGGTCGCGGCCCTCGGCGCGCAGATGGTCCTCAAGGGGCGCCCGCCGTCCGACCTCTCCATCCCCGCCGACTCCTCGATGCCGGTCACCGAGGTCTCCGCCTGAGCCACCTCGGCCGGAGCGGGTCCTCCACGCCCCGGCCACCGTCGGTAGCGTGTCGGCATGTTCGAGGTGGGGGACGTCCGTGCCGGGGTGACCGGGCGCGTGGCCGGGGGTGGCCGCGAGTACGACCTGACGACCGTCGACCTCGGCGTGCTCGTGGTCCCGAGCGGGGTGCTGGGTGCCACCGACCCGTTCGTCCGGCTGGACGACCCCCTGACGACGTCGGTCCCCCCGGGCTCGTACCCCGTCCACCTCACCATCGCCGACGTCTCGGAGGCGCTCGACGGGAGCCACCTGCGGGAGGCCTACCTCACGCTCCGGGTCGCCGACGGCATCCCGGTGCGACTCGAGGTCGTCGCCCCTGACGGAGCGGCGCCCCCGGACGACCCGGACGCCTTCTACGGCGTGCCGGTCGACACCGCCACCGTCGCGTTCGTCGACGCCGCGGCGGTGACCTCCGGGATGCCACCGCAGGACCCACCCGGAACCGGTGGCTCCGGCTGGTACGACGACCTCTTCGAGCCGGACGAGGGAGGGGGGTGGTTCGGGCTCATGGACGACCCGTCCCACCTGCGCGCGGGGTCGGCGAACATCGCGCTGCCCCTCGCGACGAACGGCGAGAACGTCGTGCTCACCCACTCGGGGTGGGGGGACGGCTTGTACCCGCTCCTTCGGACGTACGACGAGGCGGGCGTCCTCCTCGAGGTGCACGTCGACCTGATGGTCGTGCCGCCGGAGGGTCTGGACCTCACATCCTGACCATCGCGGCGGCCCGCGGTCACACGACATCGCGCCCCCGCGTCCGTCCGGCCGAGCCGTCGTGTCCGATCGACGGATGGCCCGGGCGACCGTCCGCCGTCACGCTGGCGCCACAGGGTCCCGAGACCGGAGGTGCGGATGACGCGGACACGGCTGCTGACGGTGCTGGCGAGCGCCGTCGTCGTCGCGCTCGCGGTCGGCCTCGTCGCCGGGGTCCTCTGGTGGTTCGGCGCCTCGCGCGGCCACCCCACGCCGTTCGTCAAGCCACCGGACGTCACCGGGCGCACGGTCGAGGTGACGTACATCGGCAGCGCCTGCCAGGACGGCTCGCGGCTCGAGCTCGAGGAGACCGAGCGGGAGGTGGTCGCCACCGTGTTCGCGTGGCAGAGCGCCGGGTCGTGCGACGACGTGGGGATCAGCTACACGCTCACCGGGACGCTCGCCTCCGACCTGGGGGAGCGTGCCCTCGTCGACGGCGCGTGTCGCCGCGAGGAGTACCGCGACGACAGCGACTGCGCCGCCGGCTGACCGCTCGACCTCAGGGCATCCCGCGCCTGCCGTGCGTGCGCGGCGCGTCGTAGCCGCCGTCGGGCGGCACCATCTCGGCCCGCACGCCGAGCAACCGGACCGGGCGGGCGTCGTCGAGCCGTTCGTAGAGGTCGAGGGCCGTCCGCGCGATGACCTGCGGGTCCGAGGTCGGTTCCGCGAGCTTGCGCGAGCGGTTGACCGTGAAGAAGGGCACGAACCGGACCTTGAGGTGGACCCGGGCACAGGCACGACCCTCGGCGGTGATGTCCTCGACCACCTGCTCCGCCAGCGACCGCACGGCCCCGGCGACCTCGTCGGGGGTCGCGAGGTCGCGCTGGTAGGTGGTCTCGCGTCCGTGGGCCCGCGGGACCCACGGGGTGTCGTCGACCTCCGACGCACCCTCGCCCTGTCCCAGCTCGCGCAGCCACGGCCCGGACTGCGGGCCGAACTCCGTTGCCAGCAGGGCATCCTCGGCCGTGGCGAGGTCGGTGACGGTGAGGATGCCGAGCGTCGCCAACCGCTGCGAGATGCGGCTGCCGACGCCCCAGAGCTCCTGGGTCGGCTTGTCGCCCATGACCTCGGTCCACGTCTCGCGGGTCAGCCGGAAGGTGCCACGGGGCTTGCCGAACTCGGTGGCGATCTTCGCCCGGACCTTGGTGTCGCCGATCCCCACGGAGCAGTGGAGGTCCGTCGCGGCGAGGACGTCGCGCTGGATCCGGTGCGCGACGTCATCGGGGTCCTCGACCGTGATCCCGACGAACGCCTCGTCCCAGCCGAGGACCTCGACGACGGCGCCCGGGACGGCTCGCAGCGTGTCCATGACGACCGCCGACGCGGCGTCGTAGGCCGGCTTGTCGACGGGGAGGAACACGGCCTCGGGACAGCGTTTCAGCGCGGTGCGCAACGGCATCCCGGACCGGACGCCGAAGACCCGGGCCTCGTAGGAGGCCGTCGACACCACCGCCCGCTCGGTGGGGTCACCGCGACCCCCGACGACGACGGGCAGGCCGGCGAGCTCGGGGCGGCGGAGCACCTCCACCGCCGCGATGAACTGGTCCATGTCGACGTGCAGGACCCATCGGGGCATGGCCCCATCGTGGCGGACGGGACCGACAGGCGGGAGGAAGGGCTCGTCGCCGGCGGGCCGCAGGGGCTAGTTCGCGTCGCCCGCGGAGCAGGGCAGCAGCCCCATCCGGTCCTTGAGGGCGAGGACCCGCTGGACGGACGCATCGACCTTGTCCGCGAACTCCGGCTCGGCAGAGGCCTTCTCGGCCAGCGCCTCGATCATCTCGTCGGCGTCCGACGCCTTCCCGGTGAGGACGACGTCACCCCCCGCATCGACGAGCCGGGTGGCGCGGTCGCCCGGCGGGACGTCGCGCAGGGCCTCGGCGTTGACGTCGTCGGTGATGACGACCCCGTCGTAGCCGAGGTCCTCGCGCAGCAGCCCGGTGACGATCCGCTCCGAGAACATCGCGGGGTTCTTCGCGTCGAGCTTCGGGTAGCGCGCCGACGACATCATGACGAGGCCGACGCCGGCCTCGATGTTCGCGCGGAAGGGCTCGAGGAAGGGGTCGTCGGCGGTGGCGACGTCGTCGGTGATCCCCGACGACGAGAAGTCGGTGTTGTTGCGCACCCGGCCCAGGCCGGGGAAGTGCTTGACGGCGCCCTCGACCCCCTCGTCGAGCATGCCGCGGAGGAAGGCCACCGAGTACGTCGCGACGGTCTTCGGGTCGGACCCGTACTGCCGGCCCCACCTGCCGATGGGCTCGTTGGCGCGACCGATGTCCTTCGGCACGGTGTCGGCGACGGGGGCGAGGTTGACGTTGACGCCGACCGCCTTCATCTCCCGGGCCCAGCCGGAGGCGTCCTTGGTCAGCGCGGCCGGCTCGAGCTCGGCCTGGTCGAGGGCCTTCGGGGGTCGGGTGAACCCGTCGCCGCGCAGCTGGTGGACGATGCCGCCCTCCTGGTCGGCGGCGATCATCAGGCCGACGTCGCCGGTGGCCTTCGTCGACACGAGGTCGTTGAGGTGCGTCGAGGTCCGCGCGACCTTGGCCGCGCCCTCCCAGCCCCCGAGGTAGATGACGTTCCCCACGTGCTCGTCGGTGACGAGGTCGTCGAGGGAGGACCGCGACGCGTTGGTGTCGAGCCCCACCATGAGCAGCTGCCCGAGCCGCTGGTCGGGCGAGAGGGCCTCGCCGGTGAGCTCGGCGCAGGAGGCGGGGGTCTCGCTCGGGGTCGGGGTGGCCGACGGCGTCGAGGACGACGGGACGGGGGAGGCCGAGGGCGCCGCGGTGGGTTCGCCCCCCGAGCACCCGGCGACGGTCACGAGCACGCCACCGACGGCGAGCGCGGTGCGGGCGCGGGCGGAGCGGGGCCGGGACGTCACCCGACGACGCTACGTGATCCCCCCGCCGCCCTCCGAATGCGCAGGTGACCGCGGCCGGGGCATCGGCCATGATCGTGGCCATGTCCGCGATCCCCGTCGTCCTCGACGTCGACACCGGCGTCGACGACGCCTGCGCCCTGCTCCTCGCCGCCCTCCACCCCGGGCTCGACCTGCGCGCCGTCACCTGCGTCGGCGGCAACGCGCCGCTCGACGACGTCGTGCGCAACACGCTGCGGGTCCTCGAGACCGCGGGGTGCGGCGGCGTCCCGGTCGGCGTCGGCGCCGCGCGCCCGCTCCTCGAGGAGCCGGTCGACGCCCGGCACGTCCACGGCTCCGACGGCATGGCCGACCTCGGGCTCCCCGCGCCCACCCTCACCCCGGACGCGCGCACGGCGCTGGACCTCCTGCGCGACGTCATCGAGGCCGCCCCCGATGACGAGCGGGTCACGGTCGTGCCGCTGGCGCCGATGACGAACCTCGCCCTGCTGGCGCGTGTGCACCCCGCCGCGTTCGCCCGGATCGGCCGGATCGTGTTCATGGGCGGGGGCGCCCGGATCAGCAACGCGACCGCCGCGGCGGAGTTCAACGTCTTCCACGACCCCGAGGCAGCCGCCATCGTCCTCGACGCCTGCGCCACCCACGACGTGACCGTCGCGATGTACGGCCTCGACGTGTTCTACGACCCCCTCGTCACCGATGCCGACGTCGAGGGGCTGCGCGCGCTCGGGACCCCCGTCGCCGACCTCGCCGCCGGGCTCATCTCCTTCCACCACCGCCGCTTCGCCAACGCCGGCGCGACGATCGGCGACGCCGGCGCGGTGGCGATGATGCTGCTGCCCGACGCGGTCCGCACCGAGCGCCGCCCCGTGCGCGTCGAGCTCACCGGCACGTGGACCCGGGGCCGCACGGTCGTCGACACCCGTGACTGGAGCGGCGACATGCACCACGACCCGCACGGCCTCGCGCCCGCCCAGGTCGACGTCGCCCTCGGGATCGACGGGCCACGCATCGCCGAGCTGTGGCTGCGCACGGTGCGGGGCGAGGTCTGATGCCCGGGCGCGTCCTCGTCCTCGGGTCGCTCAACGTCGACCTCGTCACCCGCGTCGAGCGCCACCCGAGGCCGGGCGAGACCGTCCTCGGGGAGGGACTGCAGCGGCTCGCGGGCGGCAAGGGCGCCAACCAGGCGGTGGCCGCGGCGGCGGCAGGGGCCGAGGTCGCGATGGTCGGCTGCGTCGGCGACGACGAGGGCGGGGCCGCCTACCGCGAGCGCCTCACGGCCCGGGGGGTCGACGTCACGGGGGTGCGCGTCGTCGAGGGTGCGCCGAGCGGGCACGCCCTCATCGCGGTCTCCGACGACGGCGAGAACTCGATCGTCGTCGTCCCCGGTGCCAACGACCTCCTCGACGAGCGCGAGGTCGCGGCGGTCGACGCCCTCGGAGCCGGGGACGTCCTGCTCGTCCAGCTCGAGGTCCCCCGGGCGGTCGTCTGCACCGCGGTCCGCCGGGCCGCCGGGCGGGGCGCGCGCGTGGTCCTCAACACGGCTCCGTACGCGGCGCTGCCCCCGGACGTCGTGGCCCTGGCCGACCCCGTCGTCGCCAACGAGCACGAGATGCAGGCGCTCGCCGAGGCCGGCGCCGAGCCGCGCTCGCTGCTCGTGACGTTCGGCGCCAACGGGGCCTCGTGGGACGGCGAGACCGCGCCGGCGCAGGCCGTCGAGGCGCGCGACGTCCTCGACACGACCGGTGCGGGGGACGCGTTCTGCGGTGCCCTCGCCGCGGCGCTGGCGCGGGGGGCCGAGCGGGAGGAGGCCCTGGCCGCCGCCCTGGCCGCCGGGGCCGACGCGGTCCGTCACGTCGGGGCCCAGCCCGATCCCGCCCTCTGACCCGGTCCGCCGCGCTCGGGCCCGCGCACCCCCACCCGTCGCAGCGGTGGTCGGGCGACGGGGGACTCGCGGTCAGGCGAGGTCGACGACGAGGACGGCCTGCTGGCCGGCGACCCGGGTGAGGATGACGGTCGCCTGGGCGCCGTCGCCGGCCTTGCGGCCGATCCGCAGCTGGCGGCGCAGCTCGTCGTCGTCCAGGCGCACCCCGCGCTTCTTGATCGTCAGGCCGGTGACCCCGTGCTGGGCCAGCCACGCCCGCAGCGACCTCACGGAGAACGGGAAGGCCTCGCGCACCGCGTAGCGACGGGCGAAGTCGACGTCGACCTCGGCGTCGGAGACGACGTACCCGAGCCCGGGGTCGACCTCGCTGCCGAGCGTCGCGGCGGTCACCGCGCCGAGCAGCCCGGCCTGGGTCACCGCCCGGTCGGGCTCGTAGAGCCACGGCCCCACGGCCGAGAGCGACGCGGTCGTCGGCACGTCGGGCTCGGCCATCGACTGGTCGACCTCGACGGGGGAGTGGTTCGGCCCGAGGATGCGCGCGCTGCGTCCCGGTCGCTGGGCGAGGGGCCCCCACCACACCGCGCACTCGAGGACCTCACCGGCGAAGGAGGTCCACTGCGCCTCGGTCCCGAGCGGGATCGCGTCCTTGGGCATCGAGGGCGACAGCTTGGCGCCCGTGGCCGGCACGGCCGTGGCGACCTGAACGACGAAGTCCCACGTGGGGCGGATCTCGTCGAGCCGGAACACGCGCTTGATCCGTCCGTGCCGCCCGGTGACCCCGGGCACGCGACGGGCCGGGTCGAGCCACACCCCGACCCGCGAGCGCAGCGGGTCGCGCGGCGGCTCGAACTCCTCGGCGAGCCCGACCCGGGCCCGCGAGTCGGGCCAGGGCCGCAGGTTGATGTCGGCGACGGCGGCGGTCACCGGGTCGATGTCGACGCCCTGCACCGTGACGCCGAGGGCCGACATCGCGACGGCGTCGGCGCCGATGCCGCAGCCGAGGTCGTGCACGGTGGCCAGGCTCGCGTTGTAGAACCGTCCCGCGTGGGTGGCGGCGACCTCGAGGCGGGAGGCCTGCTCGAGGCCGTCGGCGGTGTAGAGCATCTCGTCGGCGAACTCGCCGAACTTCGCGACCGCCCGGGCGCGGAGGCGCTGCTGGGTCAGGACCGCGGCGACGAGCTCGGCGGGGTGGCCCTCGCGGCGCAGGCGGTCCTGCAGCGGCATGACCTGCGCCTCGTCGTACGGCGGCAGGGAGCGCAGCAGCTCCTTGCCCTCGGGGCTCCCGAGGGTCCGCACGATCCCGACGTCCACGGCGCGACATCCTGCCACTGCCCCCGAGCGCTCCCGGCCACGCCCGGCCGAGGGCCGTCGGCCGCCGTCGGATGACCGCGTGTTGGCACTCGAGTTGACCGAGTGCTAACGCGCGACCTAGATTTGCCTCATTGGCACTCACCCACGGTGAGTGCCAGCGAACCCGGGTCGGGATCGACCCCCGCGACGGCGAGAGCGGCTCCGGGAACGCAGTCCCGTCCACTTCGACTCACCCCACAGGGGAGGAGCACACCGTGTCGGTTTCCATCAAGCCGCTCGAGGACCGCATCGTCATCAAGAGCCTCGAGGCCGAGCAGACCACTGCTTCCGGTCTGGTCATCCCGGACACCGCGAAGGAGAAGCCCCAGGAGGGCGAGGTCCTCGCCGTCGGCCCGGGTCGCATCGACGACAAGGGCAACCGGGTCCCGCTCGACGTCCAGGTCGGCGACCGGGTCATCTACAGCAAGTACGGCGGCACCGAGATCAAGCACGGCGGCGAGGAGTACCTCATCCTCTCCGCCCGCGACGTCCTCGCCGTCGTCGGCTGACGCAGCACCCTTCGCCGTGACCGCGCCCCGGTGCGCACCTTGACCGGGTGCCACCGGGGCGCGTCCGGCTCTCCCGACCGCAGCACCCATGCCGGCGGGCGCACGTCGCCCGCGTCCGGCACCCACGACCGAGAAGGACAGCAATGGCCAAGGAACTGGAGTTCAACGACTCCGCCCGCAAGGCGCTCGAGCGGGGCGTCGACGCCCTCGCGAACGCCGTCAAGGTGACGCTCGGCCCCAAGGGCCGCAACGTCGTCATCGACAAGAAGTGGGGCGCCCCCACGATCACGAACGACGGCGTGACCATCGCCCGCGAGATCGAGCTCGAGGACTCCTACGAGAACCTCGGCGCCCAGCTCGCGAAGGAGGTCGCGACCAAGACCAACGACGTCGCCGGTGACGGCACGACGACCGCGACCGTCCTCGCCCAGGCCATGGTCCACGAGGGCCTGCGCAACGTCGCCGCCGGCGCCTCGCCGTCCGGGCTCAAGCGCGGCATGGACAAGGCCGTCGAGGCCGTGTCCGAGGAGCTGCTGAGGACGGCCCGCGAGATCGAGTCCAAGGACGAGATCGCCCAGGTCGCCTCGCTCTCCGCGCAGGACCAGGAGATCGGCGCCACGATCGCCGACGCGTTCGACAAGGTCGGCAAGGACGGCGTCATCACCGTCGAGGAGTCCTCGACCGCCTCCACCGAGCTCGAGTTCACCGAGGGCATGCAGTTCGACAAGGGCTACATCAGCCCCTACTTCGTCTCGGACCCCGAGCGCATGGAGGCCGTCGTCGAGGACGCCTACGTCCTCATCCACCAGGGCAAGATCTCGGCCATCGCCGACGTCCTCCCGGTGCTCGAGAAGGTCGTCAAGGCCGGCAAGCCGCTCCTCGTCATCGCCGAGGACGTCGACGGCGAGGCCCTGTCCACGCTCGTCGTCAACAAGATGCGCGGCACGTTCAACGTCGTCGCCGTCAAGGCGCCCGGCTTCGGGGACCGCCGCAAGGCGATGCTCCAGGACATCGCGACCCTCACCGGCGGCCAGGTCGTCGCCGAGGAGGTCGGCCTCAAGCTCGACGCCGTCGAGCTCGAGACGCTGGGCCAGGCCCGCCGCGTCGTCGTGACCAAGGACTCGACCGTCATCATCGACGGCGCGGGCGACCACGAGGAGGTCACCGGCCGGGTCAACCAGATCAAGCAGGAGATCGAGCGCACCGACTCCGACTGGGACCGCGAGAAGCTCCAGGAGCGCCTCGCCAAGCTCGCCGGTGGCGTGTGCGTCATCAAGGTCGGCGCCCACACCGAGGTCGAGCTCAAGGAGAAGAAGCACCGCATCGAGGACGCCATCTCGGCGACCCGCGCGGCCATCGAGGAGGGCATCGTCGCCGGTGGCGGCTCGGCCCTCATCCAGGCCGTCAAGGTGCTCGACGGCCTCGACCTCGAGGGTGACGAGAAGGTCGGCGCCTCCATCGTGCGCAAGGCCGCGGCCGAGCCGCTGCGCTGGATCGCCGAGAACGCGGGCCTCCAGGGCTACGTCGCGGTCGCCAAGGTCCAGGACCTCGCGTCCGGCATGGGCCTCAACGCCGCCACGGGCGAGTACGAGGACCTCGTGAAGGCCGGCGTCATCGACCCGGTCAAGGTCACCCGCTCCGCGCTGCGCAACGCCGCGTCGATCGCGTCGATGGTGCTCACCACCGACACGCTCGTCGTGGAGAAGAAGGAGGAGGAGCCGGCCGGCGCCTCCGGTGGCCACGGCCACGGGCACGGCCACTGAGCCCCACCCCCCTCGCGCCGTGAGGCGCACCAGCACCACACCGGATGCCGTCCGCCCACCCGGGGCGGGCGGCATCCGTCGTCCCGGGCGTCGGCGCCGGTCCGGTCGTAGGCTCGCGGGCATGAGGCTGCTCGGGGTGCTCGGCGGGATGAGCTGGACGAGCACGCTGTCGTACTACCGCGGGCTCAACGAGGGCGTCGCGGCGCGGCTCGGGGGGCTGCACTCGGCACGGCTCCTGCTCCACAGCGTCGACTTCGACCCGGTGGCGCGGGCCCAGCACGACGGCGACTGGGACGCCGCGACGGCGGTGCTCACCGCGGCCGCCCGAGGGCTGGCGGCCGGCGGGGCACAGGCGCTGCTGCTGGCCACGAACACGATGCACAAGGTCGCCGGGGCCGTCGAGGACGCCGCCGGCGTGCCGCTGCTGCACATCGCCGACCCCACCGCCGACGCGCTGCTGGCCGACGGGCACCGGCGGGTCGGGCTGCTGGCGACGCGGTTCACGATGGAGGAGGGCTTCTACGTCGGGCGGCTGCGCGAGCGCGGGCTCGAGGTCGTCGTGCCGGACGCCGACGACCGCGACCTGGTGCACCGGGTCATCTACGACGAGCTCGTCCACGACGTCGTGCGCGAGGAGTCCCGGGCGGCCTACCTCGAGGTCGTCGACCGGCTCGCCGCCGCCGGGGCCGAGGCGGTCGTCCTCGGGTGCACCGAGATCGACCTCCTCCTCGAGCCCGGGGACGGCTCGCTCCCGTTCCACGACACGACGGCGCTGCACGTCGCCGCCGGCGTCGACTGGCTCTGCGCCGACTGACCCTCCGCTGGTTCGAGGTATTCGAGCGGTGCACCTCGCCCGGTGAAAACCTCGACGGAGGACGAGCACGGGCCTCGAGGGGGGCGCCGGCCGCGGGTCGAGGTATTCGAGCAGTGCCCCACGCCGGGTGAATACCTCGACGGAGGGCGAGCACCGGGCGCATCCCCGAGCCACGGTGTGTGGTCGGAGCCTGAGGGCTCGGGGCTCAGGGCTCGGCGGTGATGGTGAAGGTCTGGTCCTCGAGCGTCACGACGTCGCCGACGCGGACCTGGCGGCCCCGGCGCGTGTCGACCTCGCCGTTGACGGTGACGAGCCCGCGCTCGATGGTCTCGCGCGCCGTGGCGCCGTCGTCGACGACCCCGGCGAGCTTGAGCAGCTGACCGAGGCGGATCGACTCGTCGCGGATGGGAACCTCGATGGGCGCGCTCACCCGAGCAGGCTAGCCGCCGCGCACGCGCTCGAGCCCGTCGCGCGGTGCGACGGGCTCGAGCGGGAAGTTCGGGTCGGGGCCGCTGGACTGCGGTGGCCGGTGGCGGGCCACCTGCGGTCCTGCGGCCCCGACCTCTCCTCGCCCCCGGGGCCGGGCGACGGTGACCACCCCTTGGTCACCGAAGGGTCAGGAGGCGATGTGCCGGTCCCTGCCGTAGTGCGACTCGCGCTCGTCCTCGGTGAGACCGCCCCAGACCCCGTAGGGCTCGCGGACGGACAAGGCGTGGCTGCGACACTGCTGCAGGACCGGACAGGTGAGACAGATCTCCTTCGCTGCGCTCGCACGGGTGCGTCTCTTGCTCCCGCGCTCGCCCTCGGGGTGGAAGAACACCTCGGGACCGACCCGACGGCACGAGCCCTCGAGCTGCCAGTCCCACAGGTCGGCCACGGGACCAGGAAGTCTGGTGATCTCGGCCATGTGTCCTCCTGCGGTGTGGTGCCACTCCCCGAGCGGCTCTGCATCACGGTAGGAGCGCATTGGTAGGGGGAGGGCAAGCCGTGGGTAAGGCTTTGGTCAACCTCACCCGCGGGCCGCGGCGGGGGTGTCCGGGGGACACAGGAGGAGCCCGTAGAATCAGGCGATGAGCCTCGGACTGGACGAGACCAGCACCTCCGCAGACCACGCCGACCACGCGGGCTCCGCGCCCCAGCCGCCCACCCCGGCCCCCGCGAGCCCCACCGTCGATGCCGGCACGTACGAACCTGCGCCGCCCTCGCCCTTCGCCGCCCTCGGCCTCACGTACGACGACGTCCTGCTCCAGCCGGGCGAGACCGACGTCATCCCGAGCGAGGTCGACACGACCGCCCGCCTCACCCGCGAGATCTCGATCCGCGTCCCGCTCATCTCGGCGGCGATGGACACCGTCACCGAGGCGCGGATGGCGATCGCGATGGCCCGCAACGGCGGCATCGGCATCCTCCACCGCAACCTGTCGATCGAGGACCAGGCCTACCAGGTCGACCTCGTCAAGCGGACCCAGACCGGGATGATCTCCAACCCCGTCACCATCGGCCCCGACGCGACGCTCGAGGAGCTCGACGAGATCTGCGGCCGCTACCGCGTCTCCGGGCTGCCCGTCGTCGACCCCGGCGAGCACCTCCTCGGCATCGTCACCAACCGCGACCTGCGCTTCACCCCGGTGGCCGAGTGGGGCCACACCCTCGTGCGCGACGTCATGACGCCGATGCCGCTCATCACCGGGCAGGTCGGCATCAGCAACGACGAGGCCACCCTCCTGCTGCGCCAGCACAAGCGCGAGCGGCTCCCGATCATCGACGCCGAGGGTCGCCTGCGCGGGCTCATCACCGTCAAGGACTTCGTGAAGTCCGAGCAGTTCCCCCACGCCAGCAAGGACGCCGACGGCCGGCTGCTCGTCGGTGCCGCCGTGGGCTACTTCGGCGAGGCGTGGGAGCGCGCGACGACCCTCGTCGACGCCGGGGTCGACGTCCTCGTCGTCGACACGGCCCACGGCCACGCCCGCCTGCTCCTCGAGATGATCGAGCGGGTCAAGAAGGACCCGGCCACCCGCCACGTCCAGGTCATCGGCGGCAACGTCGCCACCCGCGCGGGTGCCCAGGCGCTCGTCGACGCCGGGGTCGACGCCGTCAAGGTCGGGGTGGGCCCGGGCTCGATCTGCACCACCCGGGTCGTCGCCGGTGTCGGCGTCCCGCAGGTGACGGCGATCTACGAGGCCTCGCTCGCGTGCCGCCCCGCCGGAGTCCCGCTCATCGGCGACGGCGGCCTCCAGTACTCCGGCGACATCGCCAAGGCCCTCGTGGCCGGCGCCGACACCGTCATGGTGGGCTCGCTGCTCGCGGGCTGCGAGGAGTCGCCGGGCGACCTCGTCTTCATCAACGGCAAGCAGTACAAGGCCTACCGCGGCATGGGCTCGCTCGGGGCGATGTCCTCGCGTGGCAAGAAGTCGTACAGCAAGGACCGGTACTTCCAGGCCGACGTCGCGAGCGACGACAAGATCGTCCCCGAGGGGATCGAGGGCCAGGTGGCCTACCGCGGACCGGTGGGTGCCGTGGCCCACCAGCTGATCGGCGGCCTCCACCAGTCGATGTTCTACGTCGGCGCGCGGACCATCCCCGACCTCAAGGCCAAGGGCCGCTTCATCCGGATCACGACCGCGGGCCTGCGCGAGTCGCACCCGCACGACATCACCGGCATCGTCGAGGCGCCGAACTACTCCGGCAAGGGCTGAGCCGCGGCCGCGCCGGGCATTCAGCCCCGGCGGGTGAGGGCGTCGCGGTAGGAGCGCAGCACGGCCCCGCCGTCGGCGGAGCGGTCGACCGAGGTCGCCGCGAGCACCGCCCGGGCGATGGCCTGCGCCACGACGTCGGCAGCGGCGGTCTGGAGGTCGACGAGGTCGATCCGGCTCGGCTCGGCCGCGGTCCCCGTCGAGAGGGCGAAGACGGCGTCGCCGTCGAAGGACGTGTGCACGGGGGAGAGTGCCCGGGCGAAGCCGTCGTGCGCGACTCCGGCGAGCGACTGGCAGCCGGCCTTGGACAGCGGCACGTCGGTCGCGACGACGGCGAGCGTCGTCGCCGTCCCCGCCCGCAGGGCCGCCACGGCCTCCTCCTGCGCGCGGAGGTGCCCGTCGACGGCGTCCTGGTCGGGCACGGGCAGCAGGGCGGCCTCGTCGGGACCGAGCAGGGCGGCGGCGTGCAGCCGACCGGCCCCGTCCCAGGCCGACCCGACGGCGTTGACGACGACGACCGCCCCGACGGTGCCGCCCGTGGGCAGGACGGCCGAGGCCGACCCCACCCCGCCCCGCAGTCCGCCGGTCATCGCCCCGGTCCCGGCGCCGACCGATCCCGCGGTGACCGGGCCGTCGGACGCGGCACGGTAGGCCGCGAGGCCGTCGTCCGGTCCCGGGTGGCGGCGCCAGTGCCCGCCGCGGCCGAGGTCGAAGAGGATGGCCGCGGGCACGATCGGGACGACCTGCCCGGGCTCAGGGCCCACCGGCCAGCCGCGGCCGTCCTCCCAGAGGCCGGCCATGACGCCGTCGGCGCTCGAGAGGCCGAAGGCGCTTCCTCCCGACAGGACGACCGCGTCGACCCGGTCGACGGAGCGGCGCGGGTCGAGCAGGTCGGTCTCCCGGGAGCCGGGGCCGCCACCCCGGACGTCGACGCCCCCGACGGTGCCCGGCGGCGCCACGACCACGGTCACCCCGGTGAGCCACCCCGGCTCGTCACGGGTGGCGTGCCCGACCCGGATGCCCTGGACGTCGGTGATGGCCTGGTGGGGTCCGCTGCGCACGGCCCCAGCATGACGGATGCCGGCCCCGCGCTGGCGGGACCGGCATCCGGTGGTGGTACGGCGGCGTCAGTGCAGGATGACGGGCGGGGCCACGTCGGCGGCCTCGTCGTCGTCGAGCAGGTGCGACACCTCGCGCCTGCGCGGGAGGAGGTACGCCGGCACGAGGGTGAGGCTGAGCAGGATCGCGGCGACCCAGAACGTCGTGCTGAACGCCCCGGCCATCGCGTCGGCGACGGCTGCCTGGAACGCCTCCTGGCCACGGGCGAGGAGGGCGGCGACCTCGGGGAAGCGGGCGGCGATGCCGCCGAGCTGCGCGGGGTCGGTGACCCCGGCCGAGGCCTCGCGGAAGCCGGTCGCGGCCTTGAGGAGCGAGTCGTTGGCGAGGCCGTTGGTGAGGACGACCGACATGATCGCCACGCCGATCGACGAGGCGATCTGCTGGCTGATGTTGAGCAGCGTCGAGCCGCGGGCCACCTCGTGCGAGGTGAGCGTCTTGAGCGCCGACGTCATCAGCGGCATCATCGTCGCGCCCATGCCCAGGCCCATGATGAAGAGCACCGTGAGGATGTAGGCGTAGCTCGTCGAGCCGTCGAGCTGGGTCAGCGCGAACATGCCGCCGGTGATGCCCAGCAGGCCGAAGGGGACGATGCGGCCGACGGGCAGCTTGTCGGTGAGCGCACCGGCGATCGGCATCGTCACCATCGCGCCGAGACCCTGCACGGCCATGAGCCACCCGGCGTCGACCGGCGACTCGCCACGCACCTGCTGGAAGTAGGTGGGGACGAGGAGCAGCCCGCCGAAGAAGGCCGCGGCGAAGAGGAACATCGTGATGATCGAGACCGTGAGGTTGCGGTTGCGGAACAGCCGCAGGTCGAGCAGCGGGTGCGCGGGACGGAAGCTCCAGACGACGAAGCCGGCGACCATGAGCAGCCCGATGACGCCCGGGACGAGGACCTTCGTGGCGAAGAAGGTGCCCTCTCCGGGGATCGACGAGACGCCGTAGAGGAAGAGCGCGAGCCCGGGCGACATCAGGGCCATGCCGACCCAGTCGAAGGACTCCGACGGCTCGGGGCGGTCACCCGGGAGCACGAGGAAGGCGTAGCCGAGGGCGAGCGCGCCGATCGGCAGGTTGATGAGGAAGATCCAGTGCCACGAGTAGTTCTCGATGAGCCAGCCGCCGAGGATCGGGCCGAAGATCGGGCCGAGGAGCATGGGGACGCCGAGGATCGCCATGAGGCGGCCCATCCGGGCCGGGCCCGCGGCGCGGGTCATGATCGTCATGCCGAGCGGCATGAGCATGCCGCCGCCGAGGCCCTGGAGGACGCGGAAGGCGACGAGGAGCTCGATGGAGCTCGCGCTCGCGCACAGGGCGGAGCCGGCCGTGAAGAGCAGGAGCGCCGTCATGTAGAGGCGCTTGGTGCCGAACCGGTCGGCGGCCCAGCCGGTGAGCGGGATGACCGTGGCCAGGGCCAGCGTGTAGCCCGTGACCGTCCACGCGACGGCGGAGTAGGCCAGGGGCTCGCCACCCTCGGCGAAGACGTTCTGGAAGGTCGGCAGCGCGACGTTGACGACGGTGATGTCGAGGATCGACATGATGGCGCCGAGGACGACGACACCGGCGACCTTGAGGACGGCCGCGTCGATCTTCTCGGGGTACTGCGGGGGCGCCACGGGCGCGGACTGAGCTGACACGTTGGCTCCATGTCGAGTGGACGGGACGGCGAACGGGCGCGTCGTCCGGAGACGGCCGCCACCCCTCGCAGGTGGGTGGCGTCATCGCCATGGAGAAGTCTGCACCCTGCCGCCGACAGGCCCCACCACTTTTCGGGTCGCCCACGCCCACGGACGCCGGATTCACAGGTTCGTGGCCCGCGGGAGCCGGAGGCGGGTGCGCACGAGGGCGCCTCGCGGCATCGGTAGGCTGCCCCGGTGACCGAGATCGAGATCGGCCGTGGAAAGCGCGGCCGCCGCGCCTACTCCTTCGACGACATCGCCATCGTGCCCTCGCGGCGCACGCGCGACCCCGAGGAGGTCTCGGTCGGCTGGCAGATCGACGCGTACCACTTCGACATCCCGGTCATCGCCGCGCCGATGGACTCGGTGATCTCGCCGCAGAGCGCGATCGCCCTCGGCAAGCTCGGCGGGCTGCCCGTCCTCGACCTCGAGGGGCTGTGGACCCGCTACGAGGACCCCGCCCCGCTGCTCGCCGAGATCGCCACCCTCGACCCGGCGCTCGCGACCACCCGGATGCAGGAGATCTACCGCACCGAGATCGACCCCGACCTCGTCACCGAGCGGCTGCGCGAGATCCGCGCGTCGGGCGTCACGGTCGCGGGTGCGCTCACCCCGCAGCGCACCCAGCAGCTGTGGAAGACCGTCGTCGACGCCGGCGTCGACCTCTTCGTCATCCGCGGCACCACCGTCTCGGCCGAGCACGTCTCCGGCCGCGCCGAGCCGCTCAACCTCAAGCGCTTCATCTACGAGCTCGACGTCCCCGTCATCGTCGGTGGCGCGGCCTCCTACTCGGCCGCCCTCCACCTCATGCGCACCGGCGCGGCCGGCGTCCTCGTCGGCTTCGGCGGCGGCGCGGCCCACACGACCCGGCGCACCCTGGGCATCCACGCCCCGATGGCGAGCGCCATCGCCGACGTCGCCGCGGCCCGTCGCGACTACCTCGACGAGTCCGGCGGCCGCTACGTCCACGTCATCGCCGACGGCGGGGTCGGGACGAGCGGCGACATCGTCAAGGCCGTCGCGTGCGGCGCCGACGCCGTGATGCTCGGGGCGGCCCTCGCGCGGGCCACCGACGCCCCCGGCCGCGGGTACCACTGGGGTCCCGAGGCCCACCACCCCGAGCTGCCGCGCGGCGAGCGGGTCGAGGTCGGGGCGGTCGCCCCGCTCGAGGAGATCCTCTTCGGCCCCAGCCGGTTCGCCGACGGCACGACGAACCTCGTCGGTGCGCTGCGCCGCGCGATGGCGACGTCGGGCTACCTCGACCTCAAGGAGTTCCAGCGGGTCGAGGTCGTCGTCGCGCCCTACCAGCGCAGCTGACCGGGGGGTCGCACCCCGCCGGCGTCGCATACCCTTGGGAGGTATGAGGACCACGCCCGCCGCCGGAGCCTCCGCGGCCCTGCGCCGTGCGGTCCTCCTGCTGCCGCTCGTGGCCGGCGTCCTCGCGATGCACGTCCTGTTCCTGTGCGCGGAGGGCGGCTCCGGCCCCGGCGAGACGGCGTCGCACGCCCGGCACGGGTCCACGCACGCGTCGTCGTCGATGGGTTCACCCGGCCACCACGTGCCGTCGCTGCCGTCCGTGCCGGACGTCGAGGACCGGCTCGGCATCTCACCCGAGGCGCCGGCGGGAGCCCTGGCCGCGTGTCTCGCCGTGCTCGTCGCGGCGGCGCTGCTCCGGGCCACCGGGTCGCCGTGGCGGTCCCGCGGCCGGGGTCCCGGCTCCCGGAGGCAGAGCGCACCGCTCCTCGCCATGACGCACCCACCGCCGCGCCCGGTGGGCGGACTCCTCCTCTGTGTGTCCCGGACGTAGGCGGGCTCGTCCCCCCGACCCGTCCGAGAACCACTGCCAGAGAGGCTGATCCACCATGACCACCACCAGGAGAACCACCACCCGGATCGTTGCGGCCGCCGCCGCCTCGACCCTCGCCCTCGCGACGTCGGCCTGCAGCACCGACGACGGCCATCGAGGGGGCCACGGCTCGATGATGGGCGCCGCGACCCCGTCGTCGTCCACCGCGGCCGACCACAACCAGGCCGACCTCATGTTCAGCATGATGATGGTGCCGCACCACCTCCAGGCCATCGAGATGTCCGACCTCGTCCCCGACCGCACCGGCAGCGCGGGGCTGCGCGACCTCGCCGAGCGGATCAGGGGCGCGCAGCAGCCGGAGGTCGACCGGATGACCGGCTGGCTCGAGGAGTGGGGCACGGCGCCGATGACCGGGTCGATGGACGGCCACGCGATGGGCGGGATGGGCGGGATGATGAGCGCCGAGGACCTGCGCGACCTCGCGGCCCTGCGCGGTGCCGCGTTCGACCTGACCTGGCTCGAGATGATGGTCGAGCACCACGAGGGCGCCGTCGTCATGGCGCGCGACGTCCTGCGGCAGGGGCGGCACGCCGGCACGAGGGAGCTCGCTGAGCAGATCATCGTCGCGCAGCAGGCGGAGATCGCCGAGATGAGGGCCATGCTCGCCGGGTGACCGGACGACCGGCCGACGACCGGCCGACGGCCGTTCGGCGACCGGTTCGTGGCTTCACGTGTCGGACCCGCCCAGCGGTGGTTACCCTGCGGTAATGGCCGACGTCATCGCTGACCCGGAGACCGATCCCCGCGCGACCTGGGCGGTGGACCCGTCCCGGGTCCGCGACCTCACGGCGAGGGCGGTGGCCTCCGGGAGCGGCGGTGAGCTGCGCACGGTGACCCCGATGACGGGCGCGCCGCTGGCGGTGCTCCCCGTCGCGGACGCGGGCGACGTCGCCACCGCGGTGCAGGTCGCCCGGCGGGCCCAGCGCGCGTGGGCCCGGGTGCCGGTCGCCGAGCGGGCCGCCGTCCTCCTGCGCTTCCACGACCTGGTCCTCGACCGGCAGTCCGACCTCCTCGACCTCGTCCAGCTCGAGGCGGGCAAGGCCCGCGGGCACGCCTTCGAGGAGGTGGCCGACTGCGCCGTCGCCGCCCGGCACTACGGGCGGACGGCGGCGGGCTACCTCCGGCCGCAGCGCCACCTCGGGGCCCTCCCGCTGCTGACCCGCACCGTGGAGCACCACCGGCCGCGCGGTGTCGTCGGCGTGGTCTCGCCGTGGAACTACCCCCTGAGCCTGGCCCTCACCGACGCCCTGCCCGCCCTCGTCGCGGGCAACGCCGTCGTGCTGCGGCCCGACCCGCAGGGCTCCCTCACCGCCCTCGCCGGTGTCGCCCTCCTCGTCGAGGCCGGGCTGCCGGCCGACCTCCTCCAGGTCGTCCTCGGCCCGGGCGAGCCCACCGGACAGGCGGTCGTCGACCAGGTCGACTACGTGTGCTTCACCGGCTCGACGGCGACGGGGCGCAAGGTGGCCCAGGTGGCCGGGCGCCGCCTCGTCGGCGCGAGCCTCGAGCTCGGCGGCAAGAACACGATGTACGTCGCCGCCGACGCCGACCTCGACCGCGCGGTCCCGGGCGCCGTGCGCGCGTGCTTCGCCTCGGCGGGGCAGCTGTGCATCAGCGTCGAGCGGCTCGCGGTCCACCGCGACGTCGCGGCCGAGTTCGTCCCGCGGTTCGTCGCGGCGGTCGAGGCGATGACGATCTCGACCGGGCTGCACTGGGGCCCCGACATGGGCAGCCTCGTCAACGAGTCGCAGCTCGAGCGGTTCCTCGACCACGTCGACGACGCCGTCGCCAAGGGCGCCCGGGTCCTCACCGGGGGCCGCGCCCGCGCCGACCTCGGCCCGTTCGTCGTCGAGCCGACCGTCCTCGAGGGCGTCACCGCGGCGATGGCCTGCCGCGACGAGGAGACCTTCGGGCCCCTCGTGGCGATCCACACCGTGGCCTCCGACGACGACGCCGTCCGCCTGGCCAACGACACCGAGTACGGGCTCAACGCCTCGGTGTGGACCCGCGACGTGCGCCGCGGCCGCGAGCTCGCCGCCCGGATCGAGGCGGGAACGGTCAACGTCAACGAGGGCTACGCGGCCACGTGGGGCAGCATCGGCTCGCCGATGGGCGGGATGAAGGCCTCCGGGGTCGGGCGACGGCACGGCCGCGAGGGCATCCTCAAGTACACCGAGAGCCAGACGGTCTCCTCGCAGCACGTCATCGGCATCGCGCCGCTGCCCCGGCAGTCCGACGAGGCGTTCGCCCGCACCCTGACGCTCGCGCTGCGGGCGATGAAGGCCGTGGGCCTGACGTGAGCGCCCCCGCACCGGACGCAGGCGTCGACGTCGACACCGGCGGCGACACCGGCGTGGACACCGGCGTCGATGTCGACGTCGTCGTCGTGGGCTCCGGGTTCGGCGGTTCGGTCACCGCACTACGGCTGGCGGAGAAGGGTCTTCGCGTCCTCGTGCTCGAGGCCGGGCGGCGGTTCGAGGACGAGGACTTCGCCCGCACCTCGTGGGACGTCCCGCGCTACCTCTGGGCCCCGCGGCTCGGGTGCTACGGGGTGCAGCGCATCCACCGCCTGCCGGACGTCGTCGTCCTCGCGGGGGCCGGGGTGGGGGGTGGGTCGCTCAACTACGCGAACACCCTCTACACGCCGCCCCGGGCGTTCTTCGAGGACCCGCAGTGGGCCGACGTCACCGACTGGGAGGCCGAGCTCGCGCCGCACTACGCCACGGCGCGGCGGATGCTCGGCGAGTCCGAGCACCCCTGTGACGGACCGGTGGAGGACGCGATGAGGCGCACCGCCGAGGCGATGGGGGTCGGGGACACCTTCCGCAGGACGCCGGTGGCCGTGTACTTCGGGCGGCCGGGGGAGACCGTCGACGACCCCTACTTCGGTGGCGCCGGACCCCGCCGGACCGGCTGCACCCAGTGCGGCAACTGCATGGTCGGCTGCCGCGTGGGGGCCAAGAACACCCTCGTGAAGAACTACCTCGCGCTCGCCGAGGGCCTCGGCGTCGAGATCCGGCCGATGCGCACGGTGACCCGGGTGGGGGTCGTCCCCGGGTCGGAGGAGGGGGGCGCGCCGGTCCACCGCGTCCTCCACGAGCGCACCGGCCCGGTGCCCGGGCGTGACCGGCAGGTCGTCACGGCCCGGCACGTCGTCCTCGCGGCCGGCACCTGGGGCACCCAGGCGCTGCTCCACGCGATGCGCGACGAGGGCGAGCTCCCACGGCTGTCCGACCGGCTGGGACACCTGACGCGGACCAACTCCGAGGCGCTGCTCGGGGCCATGGTCGACCGCGTCCCCGAGGGGGTCGACCTCTCACGCGGGCTCGCCATCACGACGTCGTTCCACCCCGACGAGCACACCCACGTCGAGAACGTCCGGTACGGCAAGGGGTCGAACGCCATGGGCCTTCTCGCGACGGTCGCGGTGCCCGGGGGGACCGGTCGCCCGCGGTGGGTCGAGGCGCTGCGCGCCGTGGTCCGCGACCCCCGCCCGCTCCTGCGCGTCTCGCCGATCGTGCGGCGGTTCAGCGAGCGGATGGTCATCGGGCTCGTCATGCAGAGCCACGACAACAGCCTGCGGGTCTCCGGCCGCCGCGGCCTGTTCGGCCGCACGCTCACCTCGACCCAGGGGCACAGCGAGCCCAACCCCACCCACATCCCCGCGGGCGCTCGCTCGATGGAGGTGCTCGCCGAGCAGCTGTCGGAGGCCACCGGCCGCTACGCCACGACCGGAGGGTCCTGGTTCGACGTCCTCGACGTGCCGATGACGGCCCACTTCCTCGGCGGGGCACCCATCGGCTCGACGCCCGAGCGCGGGGTCATCGACCCGTTCCACCGGGTGTGGGGGTACCCCGGCCTCCACGTCGTCGACGGCGCCGCCGTGTCGGCCAACCTCGGGGTCAACCCGTCGCTGACGATCACCGCGCAGGCCGAGCGCGCGATGTCGCTGTGGCCGCGGGCCGGCGAGCCCGACCGGCGGCCCTCACAGGCCGAGCTGCTCGCACCCGGCACTGACCGCGTGTCGGTGGCGGCGGCGACGATGGCGGGGTGAGCAGGGCGGAGGAGCGGTCGTGGTCCTTCCGTGCGCCCCTGTGGCGCTGGCGCGAGGGCGCCTGGCGCTTCGTCACGGTGCCCGAGGACGTCAGCGACGAGGTCGACGAGGTGGTCGGTGACGCGACGGGAGGGTTCGGCTCGGTCCGCGTCGAGGTCACCGTCGGCGGGTCGGTCTGGCGCACGTCCCTCTTCCCGTCCGCCGAGGCCGGCGCCTTCGTGCTGCCGGTCAAGAAGGCGGTGCGCACCCGCGAGGGCCTCGACGACGACGCCGTCGCCGAGGTGACGATCCGGCTCGTCGAGCGCTGAGTGCCGACGCGCCGATCGCGATCACCCTGCACCCCTGACCGGGCCCGGCGCCCCCTCCGGGATACAGTCGTCGCAGATGCCGCCGGTGGCACCCCTGCGCCGCCGGCGGCATCGCCATTCCTCGACCACGGGACCCGCTCTTGACGAACCTGACCGACACGGTCATCGGCATCATCGAGTCGATCGGTGAGGTCGGTGTGGGGCTGCTCATCGCCCTCGAGACGATCCTGCCGCCGATCCCGTCCGAGGTCATCCTCCCGTTCGCCGGGTTCGCCGCCCAGGACGGCACGCTCAACGCCTACCTCGCCTGGGCCTGCGCGACCGTCGGCTCCCTCGCGGGGGCCATGGTCCTCTACCTCCTCGGTGTGCGGTTCAGCTACGAGCGGCTGCACCACCTCGCCGAGCGGAAGTGGTTCTTCCTCTTCGGGGTCCGCGACCTCGAGCGCGGGATGCGGTTCTTCGACGACCACGGCAGCGCGGTCGTCCTCGTCGGGCGGTTCATCCCCTTCATCCGCTCGGTCGTCTCGGTGCCCGCGGGGCTCGACGCGATGCCGCTGCCCCGCTTCCTCGCCCTCACGGCGCTGGGCAGCGGGATCTGGAACGCGGTCTTCATCGCCGTCGGCTTCCGGCTCGGCGCCGAGTACGAGGTCGTCGAGCGGTACGTGGGTCCGGTCGGCAAGGGCGTCGTGGCGGTGCTGGCCCTCGTGCTCGTCTGGCTCGTCGTGCGCCGGCTGCGCGAGAGCCGGGCCGCCGAGGACGGCAGCGAGCATGACGAGCAGGACGAGCAGGACGAGCAGGACGAGCAGGACGAGCAGGACGAGCACGACGGGCAGGGCGACCTGGACGAGCGGGCCCCGGCCGCGCGGGACGCCTAGGGCGCCTCAGCCCTCGTCGCGCCAGGAGCGCCACAGGGCGGCGTAGGACCCGTCGCGCTCGATGAGCTCGTCGTGCGACCCGAGCTCGCTGACGAGGCCGTCCTCGACGACCGCGACCCGGTCGGCGTCGTGCGCGGTGTGCAGCCGGTGCGCGATGGCGACGACGGTGCGTCCCTCGACGACCGCGGCGAGGGAGCGCTCGAGGTGCCGGGCCGCCCGCGGGTCGAGCAGCGAGGTCGCCTCGTCGAGGACGAGGGTGTGCGGGTCGGCGAGGACGAGGCGCGCCAGGGCGACCTGCTGCGCCTGCGCCTCCGAGAGCTCGTGCCCCCCGGAGCCGACGACCGTGGCCAGGCCGGCCGGCAGCGCCCGCGCCCACTCGAGCGCGTCGACCGCGGTGAGGGCGTCCTCGAGCTCGGCGTCGGTGGCGGTGGGCCGGGGGAGGCGGAGGTTCTCGGCGAGGGTGCCGACGAAGACGTGGTGCTCCTGGGTGACGAGGGCGACCTCGCCGCGCAGGGTCGTCAGCTCGAGGTCGACGAGCGGGACCCCGCCGGCAGCGACCCGGCCGGACCGCGGCCCGTCGATCCCGGCCATGAGGCGCCCGAGCGTCGACTTGCCGGCGCCGGAGGGCCCGACGATGGCGAGGCGCTCGCCCGGGACGAGGTCGAGCGAGACTCCGTGGAGGACGTCGCGGCCCTCGCGGTAGGCGTACCGGACGTCCTCGACCTCGACCTGCTCGCCGTCGGGGACCGCCCCGGTGGCGACCCGGTCGGCGGGGACCTCGGCGACGCCGAGGATCCGCGAGAGCGAGGTCGCGGCGAACTGGATCTCGTCGAGCATCCCGACGAGCTCGCCGAGGGGGTCGAGGAGGCGCTGGACGTAGAGGACGACCGCGGTCGCGGCGGCCACCGAGATCGTGTCCTGCCAGACGAGGAACCCTCCCCACATGAGCGTGCCCGCGATGGGGACGAAGAACCCGACCTCGAGCCAGGGGAACCAGCGCAGCCGCATGCCCGTGGTGTAGCGCTCGGCGTCGTGGCTCTCGCGGACGGCCTCGGCGAACCGCTCCCCGCGCACGTCCTGGAGACCGAGCGCGTCGACGGTGGCCGCCCCCTCGACGGTCTCGGCCGCGACGCCGTTGAGCCGCGCGTACGTCGCGTGCTCCCACAGGTACCCCGGACCGGCGACCTTGAGGTAGCGGCGGGTGGGGAACCACCACACGAGCGGGGTGAGGAGCAGCGGCAGGGCCGCCAGGGGCGAGGTGAGGATCGTCGCCCCGGCGATGACGACCGCGGTCATGCACGACACGACGATCGTCGGCACACCGAAGCGGATGACGTAGCTGATGGCGTCGACGTCGTTCGTCGTCCGGGCGAGGAGGTCGCCGGTCCCGGCCCGCTCGACGGTGGACAGGGGCAGGCGGACGGCGGACCCGACGAAGTCCTCGCGCAGCCGTGCGAACACCCGCTCGGACAGCACGAACGAGCTGCGGCGGGCCACCCAGGTGACGACGGCCTCGACGACGACGGCCCCGGCGAGGAGGAGGACGAGCCGGTTGACCCGCTCGAGGCTCGCCGTGCCGTCCGTCAGGGACCCGACGACCTGCCCGATGACCCACGGACCGGCGAGCCCGACGACCGCGGCCACGGCGTGCCAGAGCAGGACCCACAGCAGCGGGCCCCGGTGCTCGCGGAGCAGGACGCCGACGTGCCGGCGCACCACCGCGGCACTCGCGATCGGCAGGGTGCGCCGGGCGTGGTCGGTCTTCTCGCGCAGCGGCGCCATCAGTCCTCCCCCCGCACCACGACGTGGCGGTAGGCGGCCGAGCGGCGCATCAGCTCGCGGTGGCTGCCGCGCTCGGTCGCGCGGCCGTCCTCGAGGAGGACGACGTCGTCCGCCCGGTCGAGCATCAGCGGGCTGGCCGTGACGACGAGCGTCGTGCGGCCCTTGCGGTGCTGGGCGAGGCGCTCGGCGATGCGGGCCTCGGTGTGGGCGTCGACGGCGCTCGTCGGCTCGACGAGGACGAGGACGTCGACGTCGCGCAGCAGCGAGCGGGCCAGGGCCAGCCGCTGGCGCTGGCCGCCCGAGAGCGAGCGGCCGCGCTCCTCGACCTCGCCGTCGAGGCCGCCGTCGATGGCGACGAGGACGTCCTCGGCGTCGGCGACGAGCAGTGCGGCCGTGCGGGCGTCGTCGTCGGCCCCGCCGAGCTCGGTGCGCACCGCCCCGCTGAACAGGCGGGGGTCGGGCTGGGAGACGAGCACGTGCTCGCGCACGACGCGCACGGGCAGGTCGTCGAGGGCGACGGCGCCCCAGCGGACCCCGTGCTCGCCGGGGGTGGTGCGGCCGACTCTGGCCGCGACGGCCGCGGTCTCCTCGGGGCGGGCGCTGACGACGGCCGTCATCCGGCCGGGGAGGACCTCGACCCCCGACACGGGGTCGACGAGGGTCGCCCCCTCGACGAGCTGCTCGACCTCGCGTCGCAGCACGGGGTCGGTGGCGGCGGTGTCGACGGCGTGGTCGGGCTCGACGGCGAGGATCCTCGCGATGCGCCGCGCGGCGACCCGGGTGGAGATGAACTTGTCGGCGAACTCGACCGCGGTCTGCAGCGGCATCGTGAGGAAGGCTGTGTAGCCGTAGAAGGCGACGAGCTGCCCTGGGGTGATCTCGCCCGTCACCGCGAGGCGGGCCCCGACGGCGGTGACGACGAGGACGAAGATCCCCGGCAGGAGCACCTGGGCGGCGTCGAGCGTCGCCTGGGTCCCGGCGACGCGCACGCCGGCGAGGCGGACGGCCTCCGACTGGTCGCGGTAGCGGGCGAGGAAGGCGTCCTCACCGCCGATGCCGCGTAGGACGCGCAGCCCGGCGACGGTGTCGGCCCCGAGGGCCGTGAGCTTGCCGGCCTGCTCGCGCTGGGCGCTCTGTCGGCGCTGCAGGGGCTTCATGACGAAGGCGAGCGACGCGACGAGCAGCGGCCCGCCGACGAGCATGATGAGGCCGAGCAGGACCGACCCGTTGAGCAGGACGACCGCGACGACGACGAACGAGACGATCGCACCCATGAAGCGGGCGAACACGTCGAAGGTGTGGCCCATCCGGCCGAAGTCGCTCGTGAAGCTCGCGAGGACCTCGCCGGCGGGCATCGCGCGGGTCAGCGCGGGACCGGCCCGGCGGACGGCGCGGTCGACGACGACGCCCGAGCGGAAGGCCGCGACGAGCCAGTTCTGGACCGCGAACCAGTGGCGCCCGTTCCCCGTGGCCGCGGAGACGAGACCGAGCCCGACCACCGCGAGGCTCCACGTGACGAGGGAGGAGGTGTCGCGCGCGACGATGCCCGAGTCGACGGCACGGCCGATCGCGGCGGGGATCAGCGCCGTGGCGAGCATCCACGGGATGCCGCAGGCGGCTCCGGCCAGGAGCGTGCGCCACTGCCGGCGGGCGAGCCAGACGAGGAGGCGGTCGGCGTCGGCCGGGGCGTCCTCGTGCGGCTCGACGCCGTAACGCCAGGGCGGTCGGGTGGGCACGATGAGCAACGCTACGGGGGTGCGTCGGCATCAGCCACCGACTTTCGGGCGTGGTGGGCGGTCGGGCTCGATCCGCCTGTGCCGCATCCTCGTTCGTCAGGCCTCGTCGTCGCCTCGGGGTTCGACGACCCACGGGTCCCCGACGGCGATGTCACCGGAGACGAGCACCCGCAGGATCGTCCCGGCGCGGTCGTGCAGCGCCCGCGCCGCCCCGGGCGCGATCTCGTCGTCGAGGATGCGGCACGGGGCGGCCTTGCGGACGACCTCGAGGACGGCCCCGCCCACCGTGACCCGGGTCCCCGGCCGGGTCGGGACCCCGCCGTGGCTCAGCGTGACGTTGCGCCGCGTCCCCCCGAACGGGACCGGCGCGCCGAGGCGCTCGGTCGCCTCCGCGAGCTCGGAGGCCGACTGCACGCTGACGTGGCGGTGCCGGGTCCCGTGGTAGCGGTCGCCGACGAGGCCGGCACCCTCCTCCGCGTGGACCCGGTCGGTGGGACGCATCGGCAGCCGGCGCCCCTTCGCCAGGTGGATCGCCACGACGACGGGCTGCTCCTCGCTCGGCTCGCTCACCCCTCCATCCTCGCCGAGGGCCGTCACGTAGCCTCGGAGGGTGCTGCGGACCGCCCTGACACCGAGGTTCCTCGGGCTGCTCGGGGTCGTCCTCGTCGTCGCGGTCGCGTTCGTCCTCCTCGGCCGCTGGCAGCTCGGGGTGGCCGAGTCGACGGCGCACCGCGAGGCCGTCGAGGAGGCCCGGTCGCGCACCCCGGTCGCGCTCACGAGCGTGCTGCGACCGCACGAGCGCTTCCCCGGAGAGCTGTCCTCCCGCCCGGTCACGGCCACGGGGAGCTACACCGACGGCCAGGTCCTCGTCCCGGACCGGAGGCTCGCGGGCCGCCCCGGCTCGTGGGTCGTCACCCCCTTCGTCGTCGACGGGTCGGGCGGCACCATCGCGGTGCTGCGCGGGTTCGTCGAGGACGCCGTAGCCGCCGGTGCGCCGCCCCCGGGCCGGCTCACCCTGCGCGGCGGCCTGGCGCCGGGGGAGTCACCGACCCGGACCCCGGTGGGGCCGGGGGAGATCGGCTCGGTCGACCTGTCGATCCTCGTCAACACCTGGCCCGGTGACCTCTACAACGGCTTCGTCTTCCTCGAGGCCGAGGACCCTGCGGCCGGCACGCAGCTGACGAAGGTGCCGACCCCGGTGGGGGACACCGGGATCCGTTGGCGCAACGCGGCGTACGCGGTGCAGTGGTGGATCTTCGCCGGGTTCGCCCTCTGGCTGTGGTGGCGGATGGTCCGCGACGAGTCCCGCCGGGAGGCCCCTGCCGACCGTGCCCGAACGGGGGCAGCCGGCACCCCGCCCTCCGGGGCCGACGCGGCCACCCCGGTGCGCGCGGGGGACAATGGTCCGCGTGACGACGCCTGACCCCAGCACCGAGACCCCCGCCACCGCGCCCTCCGCCGCGGCGCCCACGGCCCTGCGCATCGACGACGTCGACGGCACCCGGACCCGGCTGACCTTCTTCAAGGTCATGGCCTTCGTCGTCGGGATCGGGCTCCTCGTCCTCGTCGTCGAGATGGTCCTGTCCTACGGCTTCGACCTCAAGGGGACCGACAACCCCCTCCACTGGTGGCCGCAGCCGCACGGCTTCGTCTACATGGTCTACCTCGTCGCCACGGCGCTGCTCGGGTTCAAGGTGGGCTGGTCGCTGACGAGGATGGTCCTCGTCATGCTGGCCGGCTGCGTGCCGTTCCTCTCGTTCTGGGTCGAGCGCCGCGTGGCGGGCGAGGTCGAGGCCGGGCTCGCTGCCGCGCGACAGTAGCCTTGGCCTCGTGAGCGACGCCCCCCTCCAGCCCACCGCACCCCACCACGACGACCCCGACCACGTCGTCGTCGAGGGCGGCGGGCCGGTCCACCTCGCCGACCGCCCCGTCCTCGTCGTCGACTTCGGCGCCCAGTACGCGCAGCTCATCGCGCGGCGTGTCCGCGAGGCCAGCTGCTTCAGCGAGGTCGTCCCCCACTCGATGCCCGTGGCCGAGATGCTCGCCAAGGAGCCGGCCGCCATCATCCTGTCGGGCGGTCCGTCGTCGGTCTACGAGGAGGGCGCCCCCTCCCTCGACCCCGCGCTGCTGCGGGCCGGCGTCCCCGTCTTCGGCATGTGCTACGGCTTCCAGGCGATGGCCCGGGCGCTCGGCGGCACGGTGGAGAAGACCGGCCTGTCCGAGTTCGGCGCCACCCCCGCGCGGATCTCCGACACGACCTCGACCCTGTTCAACGGCCAGCCCGACGAGCAGTCGGTGTGGATGAGCCACGGCGACTCGGTGTCGGAGGCGCCGGCCGGCATGCGGGTCACCGCCACGACCTCCGGCGCACCGGTCGCCGGCTTCGAGGACGACGAGCGCCACCTCTACGGCGTCCAGTGGCACCCCGAGGTGCTGCACTCGACCTTCGGCCAGCAGGTCCTCGAGAACTTCCTCCTCCGCGGCGCGGGGCTGTCGGGGGAGTGGACCGCGGCCAACGTCGTCGAGGACCTCGTCACCTCGGTGCGCGCCCAGATCGGCGAGGCCCGCGTCATCTGCGGGCTGTCCGGCGGCGTCGACTCCTCGGTGGCGGCGGCGCTCGTCCAGAAGGCCGTCGGCGACCAGCTGACCTGCGTGTTCGTCGACCACGGGCTGCTGCGCTCGGGCGAGGCCGAGCAGGTCGAGAAGGACTTCGTCGCGGCGACCGGGGTCGACCTCGTCGTCGTGGACGCCAAGGACCGCTTCCTCTCCGCGCTCGCCGGGGTCACCGACCCCGAGGAGAAGCGCAAGATCATCGGTCGCGAGTTCATCCGCGTCTTCGAGCAGGCCGCCCGCGACGTCGTCGGCTCGCACGCGGGCGCCGAGGACCACCCGGTCGAGTTCCTCGTCCAGGGCACGCTCTACCCCGACGTCGTCGAGTCCGGCGGTGGCAGCGGCACCGCGAACATCAAGTCGCACCACAACGTCGGCGGGCTGCCCGACGACCTCCAGTTCAAGCTCGTCGAGCCGCTGCGGCTGCTCTTCAAGGACGAGGTGCGCCAGGTCGGCCTCGAGCTCGGCGTCCCCGAGGGGATCGTCTGGCGCCAGCCGTTCCCGGGCCCGGGCCTGGGCATCCGGATCGTCGGAGAGGTCACGGCCGAGAACCTCGACGTCCTGCGGGCCGCCGACCAGATCGCCCGCGAGGAGCTGACCTCCGCCGGGCTCGACCGCGACATCTGGCAGTGCCCGGTCGTCCTCCTCGCGGGTGTGCGCTCGGTCGGCGTCCAGGGCGACGGCCGCACCTACGGGCACCCCGTCGTCCTGCGGCCGGTGTCGTCGGAGGACGCCATGACCGCCGACTGGACCCGCGTCCCCTACGACGTGCTCGCGAAGATCTCGACGCGCATCACCAACGAGGTGCGCGAGGTCAACCGGGTCGTCCTCGACGTCACGAGCAAGCCGCCGGGCACCATCGAGTGGGAGTGACGCGCTAGACCAGGGCGATCGCCAGCGCGAACACCCCGACCAGGGCCGCGACCACCAGCCCGATGCTCCCGAGGATGATCGCGATGCTCGCGGCGAGCCCGCGGCGGCGCTGGGGCTCGAGCCCGATGTCCCCCCGCGAGAACACGTGGTGGGGCGCGGCGTAGAACACGGGGACGACCCCGCCCGGCGGGACGTCGACCTCCAGGCTGGCCTCGCCGTAGCGGCGCGTCCACTGGGCGTGGACGTCGACCCGGTTCGGCCCGGCCCAGACGGGCACGTCCATCGTCCCGTAGCGGCTGTTCAGCCGGTGCCCGCCGACGTGCACCACCGGGGTCAGTCCCGCTGTCAGGGCGTTCCCCTGGAGGGTGAGCCGGATGGTGCCCTGCGGGCGCGGTCCCTGCGGTGCCGGTCCCCCCGGCGTCACCTCGGTCATGGCGCCCGAGGCTAGTGGACGGCGAAGGATGGTTGGCGGCCCCGACCCGGTCGCCCTCGGGGGCGCGCAGCCATCCCTCGTCGAGGCGTGGGCGCGGCGAGCTCGCGGCCTCAGCGCAGGAGGCCGTAGAGGACGAACACGGCGACGACGGCGACGATGATCGCGGCCTGCGGAGAGGGGGCGATCCGGCGCCAGCCCGTCGGCGTCGTGCTGGACATGACGCCGGGCAGGCCGTACATCCACGGCGGGGAGTAGTGCACGGTCTCGACCGCTCCGGGGGCGACGTCGACCGCGAGCTCCGCGTGCCCGTGCTCGGCCATCGCCGTCACGTAGGCCCGCACGACGGTGCGCCCCGCGGGCACGGGGACGTCCTGGGTCCCGAACCGCGCGGGGACGAGCCGGTCGTTGACGTGCACCGTGGGGCGGAACGGCCCGTAGCCCGGGATCGTGAGCCGGATGACCCCACCCGCGGGGGCGTCGGGGACGGTCATGCGGACGGGGCCGGGTGAGGTCGCGCAGGGGACATGGTGGGACGGTAGCCACGGAGCCGACCGTCCGTGGCACCCTTGGCTCGACTACCCACTGGTAACCAAAGGCGGCGACCATGCAGACCAGCACGACGACCGTGACCGCGAGCGACGGGACGGGCCTCCACACCCACCGCTGGCTCCCCGACGGCGAGCCCAGGGGCGTCGTCCAGATCGCGCACGGGATGGCCGAGCACGCCGCCCGCTACACCCGCCTCGCCGAGGCCCTGACCGCGGCCGGGTACGCCGTCTACGCCCACGACCACCGCGGCCACGGCGCAACCGCCGCCAAGGCCGACCACGGGTACTTCGCCGACCGGGACGGCTGGGCCACCGTCGTCGCCGACCTCCGGGCGGTCACCCGCTTCGCCCAGGAGGAGAACCCGGGGCTGCCCGTCTTCCTCCTCGGTCACTCGATGGGGTCGTTCCTCTCACGTGCCTACGTCATCGAGGACAGCCGCGACCTCGCCGGGCTCGTGCTCTCGGGGACCGCGGGGGACCCCGGGCCGCTCGGCAAGGTCGGCCTCGGTGTCGCGGCGGCCGAGTCGCGGCTGCGGGGGCGCCGGCACGTCAGCCCGCTGCTCGACAAGCTGACCTTCGGCCAGTTCAACTCGGCCTACAAGCCGGCCCGCACCGACTTCGACTGGCTCTCGCGCGACGAGGCCGAGGTCGACCGCTACGTCGCCGACCCGCAGTGCGGGAACACCTTCACCAGCGGCTTCTTCAGCGACCTGTTCGGCGGGCTGCAGGGCATCAACGACAAGCGCCGCGTGGCGCGGGTGCGCCGCGACCTGCCGATCCTCCTCATCGCGGGCGACCAGGACCCCGTCGGCGACAAGGGCAAGGGCCCGCGGTCGGTGCGCGAGCAGTACGCGGCGGCGGGCGTCACCGACACCACGGTCACGCTCTACCCCGGCGCGCGCCACGAGATCTTCAACGAGACCAACCGCGACGAGGTGACGGCCGACCTCGTCCGCTGGCTCGACGCCCACCTGCCAACCGGCTGACCGCCCGGGCGCCGCTCCACCCGACTTTTGCGCCCTTCACCCGGGACACAAACCGGGGTGAAGCGCGCAAGTTCGGGGTTACCCCGAACTTGCGCCAGGCCCGCGCACGGATGGAGGGGCGCCCGCGAGTCGGCGTGACGCGGCATCCGTGGCAGGCTTGAGGTCCGGGGCGCCCGCCCCACCAGCACCACCCGAGCCCCACCAGCACGACCCGAGCACCACCCGAGGGCAGCGCCCTCGGCAGCTCCGCCCCCGAGGACAGGACGAACCAGACGCATGTGCGGCATCGCCGGCTACCACGGGCTCCCGGAGGACCGGGCGCTCCTGACCCGCATGAACGACTGCCAGCAGCACCGTGGCCCCGACGGCGAGGGCATCGTCACCGACGGCGCCTGCGGACTGGCGCACCGTCGCCTCTCGATCATCGACGTCGCCCACGGCCAGCAGCCGATGGAGACCGCCGACGGCCGCTACGTCATCGCCTACAACGGCGAGGTCTACAACTACCTCGACCTGCGCTCGGACCTGCAGGCCCAGGGCCGCACGTTCGTCACCGACAGCGACACCGAGGTCGTCCTCCAGGCCTTCGCCCAGTGGGGGCCCGAGGCGTTCGACCGCTTCAACGGCATGTTCGGCCTGGCCATCTGGGACCGTCGCGACCAGCGGCTCACCCTGGCCCGCGACCACTTCGGCATCAAGCCGCTCTACGTCGCGCGCGTCCCGCACCCCGAGGGCGACGGCGAGGTCCTCCTCTTCTCCAGCGAGATCAAGCCGATCCTCGCCAGCGGGCTCTACGACAAGAAGGTCAACGAGCGCTCGGTCTACCGGTACCTGCGCTTCCGCGCCCACGAGGACGGTACCGAGACCTTCTTCGACGGCATCGAGCGACTGGCCCCCGGCGAGATGCTCACCGCCGACGCGACGGGCGTCCAGCGGCGCATGTTCACCCGGCTCAAGGAGGAGCTCCTCGAGCTCGCGAGCGTCCAGCGCCCCTACGACGCCGCCGCGGCCGCCGAGTACAAGCGACGCCTCGTCGAGTCGGTGCGGCTGCGCCTGCAGTCCGAGGTCCCCGTGGGCACCAGCCTCTCGGGCGGGCTCGACAGCAGCGCCGTCGCGGTCATCATCAACCAGCTGCTCGACGAGGGCGACTCGCTGTCGCTGAGCGCGGTCGGCGCCCGGCAGAACACCTTCTCGGCGGTCTTCCCGGGCTCGATCAACGACGAGGAGCGCTACGTCGACGACGTCCTCGACATCTGCACCGGCCACGTCGAGTCGCACAAGATCAAGCCCACGGCCGACGAGTTCAAGGCCGACCTGCTCGACTTCGTCCGCACCCAGGAGGAGCCGCTCATCTCCTCGGGTCCCTACGCGCAGTTCCAGGTGATGCGCGAGGCCACCCGGCACGTCACCGTCCTGCTCGACGGCCAGGGCGCCGACGAGATGATGGCCGGCTACATCCCCTACTACGCCGTCTACCTCCGGCAGCTGCGCGCCCAGGGCGCCGCCGTCGCCGCGGCCGAGCTCGCCAAGAGCCTCGACGTCCTCTACCGGCTGGGCCGCTTCAAGCTCAAGGCCAAGGTCAGGCTGAAGAAGTCGGTCCCCACGACGCAGCTGATGGACGCGGCGTTCGTCCGGGCCCACAGCGGCGAGAAGTACGCCAGCGAGGGCGCGAACCTCAAGAAGCGCCTCGTCGAGGACCTCTTCCACAACTCGCTGCCCAGCCTGCTGCGCTACGAGGACAAGAACACGATGCGCTTCTCCCTCGAGGGGCGCGTGCCGTTCCTCGACAAGGAGGTCGTGAAGTTCGTCTTCAGCCTCTCCGACGAGGCGATCATCAAGGACGGCTGGAACAAGCGGGTGCTGCGCGATGCCACCCGTGGCCTGCTGCCCGAGTCGATCAACCGCCGCCGCAACAAGATCGGGTTCACCACCCCGCAGGTCGAGTGGTTCATGCGGCTGAAGAACCACTTCTACAACATCTTCCTCAGCGAGTCGTTCGCCAACCGCCCGTACGTGAACCAGACCGAGGTCATCGCGGCGTTCGAGGGCTGGATCAAGGGCGCCAACGACGTCGACACGATGACGTTCTGGCGCCTGATCAACCTCGAGCTGTGGCTGCGCGAGTTCTTCGACGACAATGACGACGGTGCCGACGCCGCGCAGGCCGCCCGCGCCGCACACGTCAAGACCGACTACGAGGCCAACGAGCGGCGCGAGCTCGACCTCGTCACCGCGCGGGGCGAGACGGTGCGCCGCTACCCGGTGCGCACCGAGCTGGTCAGCAAGGACGACGACCTCGACGCCCGCGTCGTCGAGCACGTCGACCGCTTCTTCGCCGGCCTGCCCTCGGCCGGGCCCGAGCACGCCGCCGCGACGTCCGGGCCCTGGTGGTTCTTCATCTCCGAGAAGATCGTCGCGATCACCCAGGGCCGCTCCTACTTCGTCTGGGACATCAAGGTCGGCCGCCCCGCGCGGGTGCTGTCCCGCTACGTCACCCGCACGCCCGCGGGCATCGGCCTCGGCAGCCCCTTCACGATGCAGCTCGCCATCCAGGAGGCCGGCCTCCCGCGGGTCCTGTACGCCTCCGCGGGGGGCGCCATCGGCAAGGTCATCGGGCGCAAGGGGCTGTTCTACGAGCTCGTCGGCAACTCCATCAACGCCATCGACGGGCCCACCGAGTACTCCGCGTACCCGAGCAACGTCTCGGCCAAGCTCGCCCCCAAGGACCCCGACGACGTGGCGGCCCGCCTCACCGCGGCCATCCGCGAGCGGCTGCCCGAGCCGTGGCGCTCGACCTTCCAGGGGACCGTCGTCATGGACGCCAACGACATCGGGCGCAACGTGCTCGGCGCCGACGTCGCGCAACCGTGGGACCGCTACGAGGAGATGTTCGCCGACAACCCTCTCGGGCAGGGCAGCGAGCAGACCCCGATGGCGATGGTCTTCCTCCGCGACGACGCCTGAGGCGTCAGGAGGGAGCGGGGCCCTCGGGCGACGGGGCGGTCCGACCGGCGGTCGGCACGAACGTGGGTTCCGACCCCTCGGGGGGCGGGGCGACCTTGGGGCTCACCGACCACAGCAGCCACCCGAGGCCGCCGAGGGGCACCTCCATGAGGTGGGTGAGGATCGAGAACAGGACGACACCGGCCGTGGCGGCCGCGGGCTCGGCGCCCCAGCCGACGAGGACGGCCGCCGTCGCCGTCTCGGTGACCCCGACGCCGCCCGGCGTGATGCCGACCGCCGTGAGGAGGCGTCCGATCGCGAACGCGGCGAACAGCAGGTTGAGCGGCATCGTCGTGACGCCGGTCTCGCGCATCACGAGGACGAAGAGCACGTAGTAGGCCCCGAAGAACCCGATCATGCCCAGGGTCATCGACGGCCACCCGCTGGAGACGACGTCGTTGATCCGGGCGCGCAGGTCGTGGACGAGCTCCTGGATGCTCATCTGCGGCTTCCCCGAGGCGCGGCTGCGCTTGCGCAGGAGCGGGCCGAGCAGCCGGTCGACGGTGCGGCCGATGACCTGCGCCGCGCGCTCGCTCGCCATGATCGCGACGAAGGCCACGAGGATGGCCAGCCCCGTGATGGCGCCCCCGACCGCGAGCTCGGTGAGGACCGCCGGCAGGCTGACCCCACCGGCCCACAGCGCGAGGATCGCGACGACGGGCAGGGCGATGCGGGCCAGGACGTTCCAGACGCCGGTCACGATCGCCGAGGTCGACGTCGCACGGCGGGTGAAGCCCCACGACCGGCACATCGCGTACGTGGCCGCGAGCCCGACGGCCCCCCCTCCCGGCAGGAGGTTGGAGACCGAGGAGCCGCAGAGGTTGATGATGAGCGCCTTGGAGTGGCTGAGGCCGCGCAGCGCCCCGGTGAAGGTGAAGGTGTAGCTCCACAGGCCGAGGAGCATGAGGACCTGGAAGCCGAGGACGTGGCTGAGGGGCACGGCGCGCACGTGCGTCCAGATCTCGCTCCACGAGGTCTTCGCGAAGTACGGCAGGCCCCAGATGAGGAGGGCGGCGGCGAGCCCGAGGCCGACGACGGCCTGGAGCACCTGCTTGGTGCGCACGCTCATGCCTCCCCCTCGAAGATCTCGGTCCTGACCCGGCCCCCCGGTGGGAGCGACGGGTCGCGGAACCACTCCCTCCCGAACACCAGATCGTAGAGGGGTCGGGGGATCCGGAGGAAGGCCGCGAGGGTCCGGTCGCCCGTCTGGCCCCCGGCGCCGACCGCGGCCGCGCCGCCCCCGGTGGCCTGCGAGGCGTGGGCCCGCATCGACGCCCGCTTCGCCGCGACGTGGCGCCGCACCGAGATCCGGTGGGTCACGTCGGCGCGGGCCGAGAAGGCGCGCTCCAGGCTCGTGGGGTCGAACTCGGCGGGGAAGCGGTAGACCCGGGCGGCGAGCCGGACGGCGCGCACGATGGCGTCGCGCGGGATCGTGGCCTCGAGGACGCGCGGGGTCGCGGCGATCTCGGCCGCTCGCGCCCCGACCTCGTGGACGCGGACGTGGTCGCGGTGCCCGTACCCGCCGTTGGCGTCGTAGGAGAGGAGGAGGTCGGCGCGCTCGGTGCGCAGGACGGCCGCCAGCCGCTCGGCGGCCTCCTCGAGGGGGGCGCGGCAGAAGCGGGTGACGCCGGGGGCGTCGGGGCCGGGCGCCGGGCCGCTGCCGCTGTCGGCGTAGCCGAGCCACTCGACGCGGGCGACGCCGAGGGCCTGCGCGGAGCGCTCCGCCTCGACGAGCCGGCGCTCCCCGAGCCGCCCGTCGGCCCGGAGCGCCTCGGAGGCCAGTCCCGCCCCGCCGTCGGTGGCGAGGACGAGGACGACCCGGTGGCCGTCGTCGGCCAGCCGGGCCATCGTGCCCGCGGTCAGGAGGGCCTCGTCGTCGGGGTGGGCGTGGAACGCCACGATCGTGCGGGACATCGTCGCCCATCCTCGCGCATGGCAGGGTTGAGCCTCGTGAAGGTCGCCATGCTCACCGACTGCTACCCGCCGCGGCTCGGTGGCATCGAGTCGCAGGTGCGCGACCTCTCCCGTCACCTCGTGGAGGCGGGGCACGACGTGGAGGTGTTCACGGCCACCACCGGCCCCGACGGTGAGAGGGGTGGCGCCACCACGGTCGGAGACGACGGCGTGACCGTGCACCGCCTGGCCATCGCGCTGCCCTTCGGCGTCCCGGTGAACCCCTTCGCGCGCTCCGAGGTGCGTCGGCGGCTGGCCGCCGGTGGCTTCGACGTGGCCCACGCGCACCTCGGCGTCGTGAGCCCGTTCGCCACCGACCTCGTGCCCCTCGCCCTCGACCTCGGGCTGCCCGTGACGGCCACGTTCCATTGCGTCATCGACCGCTCCCGACCGGTGTTCCGGGCGGTGGGCCACCTCGCGCGCTGGGCCCGGCGCGGGGTCGCCCTCGGCGCGGTGTCGTCGATGGCCGCGGCGCGGGTCTCCGACGCGGCCCGCGGCGCCCGGGTCGAGGTCGTCCCCAACGGGGTCGACGTGGCCTGGTGGCGTACCGGCGCCGCCGGCGACGCCGGCGCCGCCGCCGGCGTCGCTGACGACGGGACGGCGGTGGGGGGCGGTGCTCGCTCGGGCGGGGCCGTGCACGTCGTCACGGCCACCCGGCTCGCGTCCCGCAAGCGGCCGCTGGCCCTGCTCGGTGCGCTGCGCGCGGCCCGTGGGCTCCTGGACCCCGCGGTGCCCCTGCGGGCGACCGTCGTCGGCGAGGGACCGCAGCGCCGCGTCCTCGAGCGGTACGTCAGGACCCATGGCCTCGACTGGGTCGAGCTCCCCGGGCGGGTCGACCGTGAGGCGCTGCGCCGCCTCCACCACTCCGCCGACGCGTACCTCACCGCGACGCGGCTCGAGGCGTTCGGCATCGCGGCCCTCGAGGCGCGTGCGGCCGGCCTGCCGGTGGTCGCGCTGCGGGGCACCGGCACCGACGACTTCGTCCGCGACGGTGTCGAGGGGCTGCTCGCCGACGACGACGCCGGGCTCGCGGCGGCCCTGGCGCGCCTCGCCGGCGACGACGGGTTGCGGGAACGGCTGCGTCAGCACGTCCGCGCCGTCCCGCCGGCGCAGGACTGGGACGGCGTCCTCGAGGCGACGCTCGCCCAGTACCACCGGGCCGGGGTGCCCGTCCGGTGATCACCGTCGTGGGCGTCCACGGCGCCCGCACCGTGGCGGCCTTCGCGCTCGGGCACGGTGAGGACCCGCTCGACGGGCTGCACGCCCGGGGGTGGACCGGGCGGGCCGAACGCGTCGAGGGCGTCCGGGGCGACCTCACGCTGCGCTACGCGGTGGACCCCGCGCGTCCCGGAGCGGCCTCGACGGGGCCCGGCGGGCCGCAGGGACCGGGGCTCGACGCCACCGAGCGCGCGGGCGTCACCCCGCACCAGCGGGTGGCCGCCTACGCCGTCGTCGTCGAGGACGGCCGGCTGCTGCTCACCCAGCTCGCGGCGCGCACCGGGGCCGGCGGACGCTGGAACCTCCCGGGCGGCGGCCTCGACCCGGGGGAGGGCCCCCGGGACGCGGTGGTCCGCGAGGTCCTCGAGGAGACGGGCCAGGTCGTCGAGGGCGTCGAGCTCGTCGACGTCATGACCCAGCACTGGATCGGGCGCTCGCCGCGCGGTCTCGAGGACTATCACGCGGTGCGGCTGCTCCACACGGCACGCTGTCCGCGGCCGACCGCACCCGTCGTCCACGACGTGGGTGGGTCGACCGCGGACGCCCGGTGGGTGCGGCTCGACGAGCTGGGGTCCGTGGAGGTCGTGGCGAGCGTCGCGGTGGCCCTGCGGGCCGCCGGCGTCGCCGACCTCCACGCCGGCCCTCAGTCCTGACCGCGGCTCGCGCGCAGGCCGAGGCCCCCGACGAGGAGGACGAGCACCCCGGCACCGACGACCGTCCACGGACCGAGGTCGCCCCACGGCACGTCGATCCCGACGATCTCGGTGAACAGGGTGGTCGCCGCGACGACGAGGCCGAGCAGGCCCAGGACGATGGCGAAG
The DNA here is from genome assembly GCF_042756445.1 of Oryzobacter terrae. Lineage (GTDB taxonomy): Bacteria > Actinomycetota > Actinomycetes > Actinomycetales > Dermatophilaceae > Oryzobacter > Oryzobacter terrae. The sequence goes on along the minus strand of NZ_CP170578.1, from coordinate 1,256,959 downwards.
GGGGCCGGGCCCTTGACGTACTCGCGGGGCGGGGGCTGCACGGAGGTCGCCGGGGCCTGGTCGGGCCGCACCGCCGTGGCGGTGGCCGTGGTGCCGGGGGCCGCCCCGCCGGGGGCGGGGGCCCACGTCGTCCCGGCGGTCGTGGGCACGGCGGTCGTGGGCTCGTCGAAGACCTCGCGGGCGAGCGCGTCGTCGGTGCGGTCGTCCGGTCCCTGGGTGCTGTCGTTGGTCGTCATCACTGCTCCTCGATGGTGATCTCGCCGACCCCGAGCTGGGCGTCGATCGTCACGGCTGTGGGGCCGTCGCCCACGGTGGTGGTGACCGAGCGGTCGGGCCCGGTCGAGTCGGGGGCGGTCGACCCGTCGGCGGACCGCTGCATGATGGAGCCGAAGCCGACGCTGGCCCCGATCTGGGCCGAGACGCCCTCGGGGACGAGGATGCGGAGGTCACCGGCGCCGACCTCGACGGAGATGACCTGTCGTCGCGCCGGGTCCGCCTCGGCGCCGGCGAAGCGGGCCAGGTCGAGGACGACGTCGCCGCCCCCGTGCTCGAAGCGGGTCTCCCCGGCGGCCGGGACCGGGGTCCAGGTGCGGGGGCCGAAGCCGGAGGACTCCTCGAGGTCGACCCGCGACGCCGCGGCCGAGCCGACGAGCAGGAAGGCGAGGAGGACGGTGAGGAAGCCGCTGAAGCCCGCGGCCCGGCCGGAGATGCCGAGGGTGAGCACGGCGAGCGAGACACCGGTCAGGCCGATGAGCAGGCCGAGCGTGCCGGCGCTGCCGGGGTAGCCGAGGGGCTCGGCGAGGGCGACGCCCAGCCCGAGGCCGACGAGGGCGATGCCGAGCGACACCAGGCCGACGAACCAGCTGGGGCGGCGACGCCGCGGACGCGGCGGGGGCAGAGGGGCGACGGGACGCGGCGGGGCCGGCGGGGCCGGGTGGCCGCCCCAGGGCTGGCCGCCCCAGGGCTGCTGGCCGCCGTAGGGGCCGGGCTGCGGCGCGGCGCCGTACGGGGCCTGCTGGCCGGGGGGCATCGCGTAGCCGGGGGAGGCCGAGGCCCCCGGGGCGGCGGCGCCCGCCGGCGGGGAGAACGCGGTCGTGGGGGCGTTCATCGGGGCTCCTCCTGGAGGGGGCGGGGGCGGGGTGCTCCCGGCGGGCGCCGGGACGTGGGTGGGCGACGGACCGGAGACCCGGTCGCGCCGGATGAGGACGAAGGCGAGGCCGGCGAGGGCGACGACCCACAGGGGGGCGACCCAGCCGTTGCCCTGGCCGATCGAGAAGAACCCGCCGAGCAGGAGCAGGGCGGTGACGACGAGGAGCGCCACCGGCCCGAGGTCGCCGCGGCGGATCGCCCGCTCGGCGAGGATGTCGCCGCGCTGGTCGGGCAGGACGAGCCAGAGCACGACGTAGGCGGTGATGCCGATGCCGCCGAAGAAGGCGAGGACGACGGCGATGGCCCGCACGAGCACCGGGTCGACGTTCCAGCGCCGGCCGAGGCCGGAGCAGACCCCGCCGAACCAGCGGGCGTCGGTGTCGCGGCCGTAGCCGCTCTCCCGGAGCCGGGCGAAGGCGTCGTCGAGGGCCGAGCCGCCGTCGTGGGGGCGGGCGTAGCGGGGGTCCGGCCCGGCCGGGGGAGGCCCGGCGGGGGGCGGCGTCTGGGTGGGGTTCTCCGTCATGTCACCCACCGTGGCGCGTCAGGGGTGGCCCTCGCCATGAGGGTCGACCCTGAGCCCTCCCTGACCGGACCCCGGGTCCGGCCGTCGGGCACCCCGGCGTGCGTCAGGATGGTGGCGTGCCCGTCCCCTACGACCCCTCCGCGCGCACGGCGACCGACGCCGGCCCGGTCCTTGGCGACCCCTCGGGGCGTCCGGCCCGGCCGCCGCTCGTCCGCGACCGGGCGCGGCGCGGCTGGACGCCCGGGGTCAGCGCGGCGGTCGCCCGGCACCTGGGCCTGACGACCCGCACCGTGCGGGTCGCCTTCATCGCCTTCGCGGTCCTCGGCGGCGGCGGGATCGCCGCCTACCTCTTCCTCTGGGCGCTCACCCCCGAGGGCGACACCGACGGCAGCTCGGTCGACGTCCCGCTCTCGGGGCGGCGGCAGTGGAGCACCGTGGTCGTCGCCGGCGCCGTCCTCGTCGGCGTCGGCATCGTCCTCGTCTCCCCGCTCGTCGAGGGCTCCGGTGCCGCGGGGACCCTCGTGCCCCTCTTCGTCATCGTCGTCGGCGCGATCGTCGCGTGGTCCAACCTCGACGAGGCCCAGCGCACGCGCTGGCTCGGCTCGACCGGCTCGACCGGCGACGACACCCGGTTCCGGTGGGTCCGGGTGACCTTCGGGTCGGTCCTCGCCGTCGCCGGGATCCTCGTCCTCGTGACCCGGGGGCAGTCGCTCTCGGCCGTCTGGGACGCCCTCCTCGCCGCGGTCGCCGTGCTCGTCGGCGCGCTCATCATCGCCGCGCCGTGGGCCCTGCGGCTGTGGAGCGACCTCCGCCGCGAGCAGGTCCTGGCCGCGCGCGCGACCGAGCGGGCCGACATCGCCGCCCACCTGCACGACGGCGTCCTCCAGACCCTCGCCCTCATCCAGCGGCAGTCCACCGACTCCGCCGCGGTCACCCGTCTCGCCCGGGCCCAGGAGCGCGAGCTGCGCTCGTGGCTCTACGCCGGGCCCCAGGGGTCGCAGGCCTCGCTCGCCGCGGCGGTCACCGAGGTCGCCCACGAGGTCGAGGACCTCCACGGCGTGCCGATCGACCTCGTCGTCACCGGCGACCGCCCGCAGGGACCGCACGGCGCCGCCCTGGCCCAGGCGATGCGCGAGGCGCTCCAGAACGCCGTCCGCCACGGCTCCGCACCCGTCACCGCGTACGTCGAGATCGGCCCCACCGGGGTCGAGGCCTTCGTCCGCGACCGCGGCGAGGGGTTCGACCTCGACGCCGTCCCGGTCGACCGGCTCGGCGTCCGGCACTCGATCCTGGCCCGGATGGAGCGGCACGGCGGCACCGCCCGCGTGCGGCGCCGCGACGACGGCACCGAGGTGGAGCTGACGCTGCCACCCGTCGAAGGAGGAGAGGCATGAGCACTCCCAGCACTCCCAGCACCCCCGCGACGCCGAAGGGCGGCGTCCCGGCACCGGTGCGCGTCGTCCTCGTCGACGACCACCGGATGTTCCGCACCGGGGTGCGCGCCGAGCTGAGCGAGGCGATGCTCGCCGGCGGCCAGGCCGTGTGCGAGTTCGTCGGCGAGGCCCCCGACGTCGAGACCGCCGTCTCGGTCATCCGGTCCGAGCAGCCCGACGTCGTCCTCCTCGACGTCCACCTCCCCGGCGGCAACGGCAACGGGGGCGTCGACGTCATCGCGAGCTGCGTCGGGGTCGAGAGCCGCTCCGGTGGGCCGGTCCGCTTCCTCGCGCTGTCGGTCTCCGACGCCGCCGAGGACGTCATCGCCGTCATCCGCGCCGGCGCCCGCGGCTACGTGACGAAGACGATCGGCGCGCGCGACCTCATCGTGTCGATCCGCCGGGTGGCCGACGGGGACGCCGTGTTCTCCCCGCGCCTGGCCGGCTTCGTCCTCGACGCCTTCGGCGCCGCCGCCGGGGAGATCGCCGAGGTCGACGAGGAGCTCAACCGCCTCTCGGTCCGCGAGCGCGAGGTCATGCGGCTCATCGCCCGCGGCTACCAGTACAAGGAGGTCGCCAAGGAGCTCTTCATCTCGGTCAAGACGGTCGAGACGCACGTCTCCGCGGTGCTCCGCAAGCTCCAGCTCTCCTCGCGCCACGAGCTGACGGCGTGGGCGATGGGGCGTCGTCTCCTCTGAGGGTCCCGCGCCCTAGGGTGTCGGCATGGACCTCGTGCACCACCTCCTCGTCCTGCTCCACCTCCTCGGGATGGCCGCGGTCGTCGGCAGCGCCGTCTTCGTCGCGCGGGGCCGGGTCACGCCGGCGCTGCTCTGGGGCGCGCGGGCGCAGGTGCTCACCGGCCTGCTGCTCGTCGGGCTGCTCGAGGCCGGCGACGAACCGGTGAACCACCCCAAGGTCGGGGTCAAGCTCGTCGTCGCGATCGCGGTGGCCGCGTGCGCCGAGATCGCCGCGGGCAGGTCCCGCCGCGGCGCGGGCGAGCAGGTGACGCTCGTCCACGCGGCCGGGGCGCTCGCCGTCCTCAACACCGCCGTCGCGGTGCTGTGGACCTCGTCCTCCTGAGGCCGTCGCCCGGCCGGTGGCTCAGGTCGCGAGGAAGGCCGGGACGCGCTCCTTCGGGCGGCCGATGATGGCGCGCTGGCCGCGCACGAGGACCGGCCGCTGGAGCAGCCGCGGGTGCTCGAGGAGCACCGCGACGACCTGCTCCCTGGTGCGGACGTCGTCGTCGGTCAGGCCGAGGCCCGTGAAGTACGGGTCGCGGCGGACCAGTGCCGTCGGCTCGTCCTCGAGCTTGTCGAGGAGGTCGCGCAGGGCGGTGCCGTCGAGCGGCGTCCTCAGGTAGTGGACGACCTCGTGGTCGAGCCCGGAGGCCTCCACCTGTTCCAGCGCCGACCGCGAGGTCGAGCACGCCCGGTTGTGGAGGATCGTCACGTCGGCCATGTCGTGGAGGCTACTCGCGGCGTGCGGTCGGGTCAGGGGAGGAGGAGCAGCTTCCCCTGGGTCCGGCGCCCCTCGAGGTCGTCGTAGGCCCGGGCCGCGTCGGCCAGGGGGTAGCGCCCGCCGACGGCGACGTGGAGCGACCCGTCGGCGACGGCGCCGAGCACCTCGCCGGCCCGCCACTCCAGCTCCTCGCGCGTCGCGAGGTGGTGGCCGAGGGTCGGCCGGGTGAGGAAGAGGGAGCCGCCCTGGTTGAGCCGCTGGATCTCGAACGGCGGCACCTGGCCGCTGGCCGCGCCGAACAGGGCGAGCGTCCCGCGCGGGCGCAGGCTCGCGAGGGAGGCGTCGAAGGTGTCCTTGCCGACCCCGTCGTAGGCGACGTCGACCCCCCGGCCGCCCGTGGCCTCGCGGACGGCGGCGGCGAGGTCGTCGACCGCGCGGTAGTCGATGACGTGCTCGGCTCCCAGCGACCGGGCGGTCTCGCACTTCTCGGGTCCGCCGGCCGTCGCGACGACGCTGCCGCCGCGCCGCCGCACCATCTGGACGAGCAGCTGGCCCACCCCACCGGCGGCGGCGTGGACGAGCGCGACGGTGCCCTCGCGCACGTCGTGGGTGCTCGTCACGAGGTAGTGGGCGGTGAGCCCCTGGAGCATGACGGCGGCCGCGACCTCGAGCTCGACGCCGTCGGGGACGGCGACGAGGACCGACGTGGGCTTGACGGTGAACGCCGCCGCCGAGCCGAGGTCCTGCGGCCAGGCGACCCGGTCGCCGGCGGCGAAGCCCGCGACCCCGGCGCCGACCGCGACGACGGTGCCGGCGCCCTCGTTGCCGGCGACGAAGGGCGTCGGGACGGGGTAGACGCCCTCGCGCTGGTAGACGTCGATGAAGTTGACCCCGGTGGCCGCGACCTCGACGAGCACCTCGCCGACGCCGGGCTCGCCGACGTCGCGGTCCTCGACGGCGAGGACCTCGGGTCCTCCGTGCGCGGTGACGACGAGGGCGGGACCGGTGTGCGCGCTCATGGATCCACCCTAGGCGGGCTCAGTCGGCGTCGGCGGGGACGGTGTCCGGGACCGGGACCGGGACCCAGTAGCGGCGCGAGCTGCCGCGCACGTCCTCCAGCACACCGCCGTTGCGCTCGATGACCCCGGCCGAGGTGGCGTTGTCGACGTCGCAGGTGAGGAGGACGGGGTCGATGCCGATCCGTCCGGCCTCGACGAGCCCTTCACGCAGGGCGGCGGTGGCGACCCCTGCGTTGCGGGCCGACGGGCGCACGGAGTACCCGATGTGCCCGCCGGCCTCGGTGAGGTACGGGGTGAGGCGGTGCCGCACGGCGAGGGAGCCGAGGTAGGTGTCCGGGTCGGTGTCGTCGACGACCCAGAGGAAGGTGCACGGGACGCGGCCCTCGGGGCGCGGCGCGTCCTCCTCGGCCTGCTCGAGCCGACGGGCGACGAAGCGGGCGAAGCCCTCCTCGGTCTCGAGGTTCGCACGGGTGAAGGCGACCCCGGGGAAGCCGTCGTCCGCCTCCTCGACGAGGTCGCCGTCCCCGTCACGGTGCGCCCCGCCGAACTCGGCGGAGGCCTCGAGGTAGGAGCGCTGCAGGCGGGTGGTCGGACGGACGAGGCGGATCATGCAGCGACCCTAGGTCGTGGACGTGGCTGTGGGCGAACGGGTTACGCGCCACCGGGACGGAGGGAGAGCAGGACGTCATCGAGCATCTGCGGGGTCAGCCGTCCCGTGAAGGTGTTGTGGGGGCTGACGTGGTAGCAGCCGACGAGGCGGACGGGCCGTCCCGCCGGGCTCGTGACGACGACCTGGCCGGCGTGCGTGAACTTCGGCCTGGTGGACGGGACCTGCCACCCGGCGGTGCGGGCGGCGGCGAGGGCTCCGTCCCACCCGATCGCCCCGAGGCAGAGGATGGAGTGCAGGAAGGGCTCGGCGAGCTCGAGGTCACGGCGCAGCCAGGCCGAGCAGGTCGCCTTCTCCTGCGGGGTGGGCGCGTTGTCCGGTGGTGCGCAGCGCACGGCCGCGACGATGCGCATCCCGGTCAGCCGCTGGCCGTCGCCCGCCGCGGTCGAGGTGGGGATCGCGGCGAACCCGGTGCGGTGCAGGGCCGCCCAGAGGAAGTCGCCCGAGGCGTCCCCGGTGAACATCCGGCCGGTGCGGTTCGTGCCGTTCGCGGCCGGTGCGAGCCCGACGAGGAGCGTCGGCGCCTCGGGGTCCCCGAAGGAGGGTCCCGGGCGGCCCCAGTACGGCTGGTCGGCGAACGAGGCGCGGCGGCCGGTGCGGGCGACGTCCTCACGCCACGCGACGAGACGGGGACAGGCCCGGCACACCGAGATCCGCGCCTGGAGGACGTCGAGCTCGCGGGAGCCTGCGGCGAGGCGTCGGACGCCCGCGGGGGTGCGCGCGACCCGGGTCGTGGCGTCGGCCGGGTCGCCCGGCCAGCCGGTGCCCGGCGGGACGGGGGACGCGAACTCCTGGCCCGTCACCGGGTGGGGGTCGCGCGGCTCCATCAGGCCACCGTAGGGGAGCGGGTGCGCGAGGATGCCTCCATGGCGGACGGAGCAGAGGTCACGGTGGTCGGCGGGGGCGTCGTCGGCCTGACCTCCTCCCTGGCGCTCGCCGAGGCCGGCCACCGGGTCCGCTGCGTGCGCGACGTCCCCGCGGCCGAGACCGTCTCGGCGGTGGCCGGCGGGCTCTGGTTCCCGTACCACGTCGAGCCGCGCGACCGGGTCGCCGCCTGGGGCCTCACCGCGCTCGAGTGGTTCCACTCGCTCGCCGAGGTCCCGGCCGCGGGAGTGGCGCTGCGCGAGGGCGTCATGGTCGAGCGAGGGACAGCCGACCGGTGGTGGGCCGCCGGCGTCGAGGGCCGGCGCGAGGCGGCGCCCTCGGAGCTGCCGGACGGCGCCACCGGCGGGGTCGTCTGCCGCGTGCCGCTCGTGACGATGGCCGTGCACCTCGCGTGGCTCGAGGACCGGTGTCGCGCCGTCGGGGTCGAGCTCGTCGATGGCCGGGTCGACGACGTCGGCGACGTCGAGTCGGCGGTGGTGGTCGTGGCGGCGGGTATCCGCTCGGCGGAGCTCCTCGGCGACGAGGGCCCGCAGCCCTCGCGCGGTCAGGTCGCCCTCCTCGCCAACCCCGGCCTGGACCGGTGGGTCGTCGACGACGACCACCCCGACGGCATGGTCTACGCGCTGCCGCACCCCGGTTGGGTCGTGTGCGGCGGGACCGACGTCCTGGGGTCGTGGGACCTCGAGCCGGACCCCGGGGTCCACGAGGCGATCGTGGCCAGGGTGCGGTCCGTCGTGCCCGAGCTGGCCGACGCCGAGGTCCTCGGGGCGCGGGTCGGCCTGCGTCCTGTCGCGCCCTCCGTGCGGCTGCAGCGCTCGGAGGTGGCGGGCCGGACGGTCGTGACGAACTACGGCCACGGGGGTGCCGGCGTGACGCTGGCGTGGGGCTGCGCGCAGGAGGTCGTCGGGCTGGTCGGCGGGGCGGCTGCTCCGTGACGTCGCCGGCTCACCTCGTCCTCGTCGTCGACGGCGCCAACGTCGTCGGCTCCCGTCCCGACGGGTGGTGGCGCGACCGCCCCGGGGCGGCGGCCCGCCTGCACGCGAAGGTCGTCGCGGCCGAGCTTGGCTTCGACGCGGTCGTCCTCGTCCTCGAGGGCAAGGCCCGTCCCGGGGTGGCCGAGGGGCTCGACGGCGTCGTGCGCACCGTCCACGCCGCCGGGCACGGCGACGACGAGATCGTGGCGCAGGCGCGTCGGGCCCGTGCGGACGGCTCGGAGGTCACGGTCGTCACGGCCGACCGCGAGCTCTCCCGGCGGCTCGACGACATCGGGGCGCGCGTCCTCGGGCCCGCCTGGCTCCTGAACCACTGACCGCCGGCTCCGGGTCGAGGTGACGGTCAGAGCACGAGGTGGTCCTCTGTCACCTCGACCCGCGTCGGAGGGTCGTGGGTCAGGCGTCGGGGGCCGGACGGGAGCGGCCGGCCTTGGTCTCGCCGCGTCGCCTCTTCGCCGACAGGCGCCGCTCCTTCGAGCCGCGCGTGGGACGGGTGGCCCGTCGCGGTGCCGGAGGAGGCGCCATCGCGTCGCGGAGGAGGTCCGCCATCCGCTCACGCGCGGCGACCCGATTGCGCCGCTGCTGCCGGTGCTCGGACGCGGCGACGACGAGGAGGCGTCCTCCGACGAGCCGGGGGTCGAGGGCCCGCAGCACCCGCCGCCGCTGGGTGTCGGTGAACCCGGCGAACGCCTCGACGTCGAGCTCGAGCTCGACACGGCTGTCGGCGGTGTTGACCCCCTGGCCACCCGGGCCCGACGACCGCGAGAAGCGCTCGACGAGATCGGCCGCGGGCACCGTGAGGCCCTGCGGCACACCGGGACCCGGTGGCACGACGAGGTCCATCAGGGCTTGCCCGTGTCGTCCTCGGGCTCGGGGGGTGCCTCCGCGCCCTCCGCCTCGTCGCGGTCGGCCCACTCGAGGAGCGGGCTGATGTCGAAGACGGCGTCGTCGATGCCGGCGTGGAGGTCGCCGAGGTCGGCGAAGCGCTTCGGGACCGTGGCGATGGTGAAGTCGTCGGGCTCGACGTCGTTGACCTCGTCCCACCGAATCGGCGTCGAGACCGTGCCGATGTCGTTGCCGCGCACCGAGTACGCCGCAGCGATGGTGTGGTCGCGGGCGTTCTGGTTGTAGTCCACGAACACCGACGCCGGGTCGCGGTCCTTGCGCCACCACGCCGTCGTCACGTCGTCGGGGAGGCGGCGCTCGACCTCGCGCGCGAAGGCCAGGGCCGCCCGGCGGACGTCCTGGAAGCCGTGGTCGGGGACGATGCGGACGTAGACGTGCAGGCCGCGGCCGCCGCTCGTCTTGGGGAAGCCGGTGGCCCCGAGCTCGTCGAGGACCTCATGGGCGACGTGGGCGGCTCGCCGGACCCGCGAGAAGGGGGCGTCGGGCATCGGGTCGAGGTCGATGCGCCACTCGTCGGGCTTCTCGGTGTCGGCGCGGCGGCTGTTCCACGGGTGGAACTCGACGGTGCTCATCTGGACGGCCCAGGCGACGTCGGCCAGGCGGGTGACGCACAGCTCGTCGGCGTGCAGGCCGTACCGCGGGAAGTGCAGCCGGACCGTCTCGACCCACGGGGGAGCGCCCCGGGGGAGCCGCTTCTGGTGGACCTTCGGGCCGGACACCCCGTCGGGGAAGCGGTGCAGCATGCAGGGGCGCTCGCGCAGCGCGTTGACGATGCCGTCACCGACCGACAGGTAGTAGTGGACGAGGTCGAGCTTGGTCTCGCCGCGGGCGGCGAAGTACACCCGCTCGGGACTGGAGACGCGCACGTCGAAGCCGTCGACGTCGAGGACGACCGGCTCCCCGAACTCACCCTTGCGCGAGGCCATGGCACCCACCGTAGGGCGTGCCCTCCCCGGGTCGAGGGATCCGGCCGGCACCGCATGCTGGCGCAACACCTCGAACCGGGGAGACCGCGGGTCCCGGCCACTCCCTGAGAGACGGCGAAGAGGGCGTGGCGTCTAACCTTTGACAAAGTCTCGACAGGGAGGCCGCGCCCGGGTCAACCTGTGGCCAGTCCCCGCGGCTGCAGGAGCCGCGGACCGACCCCCACGAGGAGAGACCCACCATGAGCACCCGTTCCCGCATCGCCGCCGTCGCCGTCGCCGCCGTCGGCGCGACCGTCCTGGTCGCCGCCCCCGCCCAGGCCGCCGACGGCCGCTGCCAGGCCGCCGGCATCGCCACCCTCAAGAGCATCGGCGCCTTCAAGGCCGTCCAGGCCAACGGCGTGTCCGTCGCGACCGCGGTGTCCCTGGGGGTCACGCCCCGCGGCGGCGTCCTCCCCGAGGGCATCACCCTCGACACCGTCATCGACTACAAGACGCTCGTCGCCGACCACCGCGCCGGGGCGAACAGCATCTTCGTGTACCCGTGGTGCGGCTGACCCCCCTCCGCTCAGCCGCACGCGCGGCCGCGTCCCTGCGGCCCTGACCGGCGCGGTCGCCCCGGCGGCCGGGACCCCCGTGGTGCGGGGTCCCGGCCGCCGTCCCGTCCCGGGGACGAGGCGGTGGGGGTCGGTCCCGCCACGTAGGGTTGACCCCGACATGAGCACCCTCTTCGACGGCCTCGACATCGGCGGCCAGCAGCCCGAGCCGAACGTCGACCCCGCCACCCACGACAGCGCCCACGCGGCCCTCGTCAACGCCGCGGGTGTCCCCACGTGGGCCGAGGCGGCCGCGGCGGGCCGCGGCCCCGAGGGTGGTCCGGGGGAGCGCCCGCGCACCGACCCCGAGGAGCTCCTCGAGGGCCTGAACCCGCAGCAGCGCGAGGCCGTCCTGCACGACGGACCGCCCCTCCTCATCGTCGCCGGCGCCGGCTCGGGCAAGACCCGCGTCCTCACCCAGCGCATCGCCCACCTCATGGCGGCCCGGGGCGTGCAGCCCGGCCAGGTCCTCGCCATCACCTTCACGAACAAGGCCGCCGCGGAGATGAGGGAGCGCGTCTCGGCCCTCGTCGGGCCCCGGGCCAAGGCCATGTGGGTCATGACCTTCCACAGCGCCTGCGTGCGCATCCTGCGCCGCGAGGCCGACAAGGTGGGGCTGCGCTCGACCTTCTCCATCTACGACGCCGCCGACAGCCAGCGCCTGATGTCGATGGTCCTGCGCGACATGGACCTCGACCCCAAGCGCTACAACCCGCGCGCGTTCGGCCACCAGGTGAGCAACCTCAAGAACGAGCTCGTCGACGAGGAGACCTTCACCCGGCGGGTCTCCGAGACCGGCACCCACCAGGAGCAGGTCCTCGCCGAGGCGTACACCGAGTACCAGCGGCGCCTCCGGGCGGCCAACGCGATGGACTTCGACGACCTCATCATGATGACGGTCCAGATGTTCCAGGTCTTCCCCGACGTCGCCGAGCACTACCGCCGGCGCTTCCGCCACGTCATGGTCGACGAGTACCAGGACACCAACCACGCCCAGTACCAGCTGGTCCGTGAGCTCGTGGGGTCCGAGGAGACCCGCACCGATCACGGCGTCGAGCCGAGCGAGCTCGTCGTCGTCGGTGACGCCGACCAGTCGATCTACGCCTTCCGCGGCGCGACGATCCGCAACATCGAGGAGTTCGAGGAGGACTACCCGCACGCGCGGACCATCCTCCTCGAGCAGAACTACCGCTCGACGCAGACCATCCTGCGGGCGGCGAACACCGTCATCTCCCGCAACGAGGGCCGCCGCAAGAAGAACCTGTGGACCGACAGCGGCGACGGTGCGAAGATCATCGGCTACGTCGCCGACAACGAGCACGACGAGGCCTCCTTCGTCGCCCGCAGCATCGACCGGCTCGGCGACGACCACGGGGTGCGCCCCGGCGACGTCGCGGTGTTCTACCGCACCAACGCCCAGTCCCGTGCCCTGGAGGAGGTGTTCGTCCGGGTCGGCCTGCCGTACAAGGTCGTCGGCGGCACCCGGTTCTACGAGCGCCGCGAGGTCAAGGACGCGCTCGCCTACCTGCGGGTGCTCTCCAACCCCTCCGACACGGTCAACCTGCGCCGCATCGTCAACGTCCCCAAGCGCGGCATCGGCGACCGTGCCGAGGCGTGCATCGTCGCCCTCGCCGAGCGCGAGCGGATCCCGTTCGTCGCCGCGCTGGGCCGACCCGAGGACGCCCCGGGCATCGCCACCCGCTCGGTCGCCGCCATCAAGGGGTTCACCGGGCTCCTCGAGGGCCTGGGCCAGGTCCGCGACGACGACGACGCCGGCGTCTCCGACCTCCTCGAGGCCATCCTCGACCGCTCCGGCTACCTCGCCGAGCTGCGGGCCAGCCACGACCCGCAGGACGAGACCCGGGTCGAGAACCTCGCCGAGCTCGTCGCCGTCGCCCGCGAGTTCGACGACGCCCGCCGCGAGACCGGTGAGGTCGTCAGCCTCGAGGACTTCCTCGAGCGCGTCTCGCTCGTCGCCGACGCCGACGAGATCCCCGACACCGCCGAGGCCGAGGCCGCGGGCGTCGTCACCCTCATGACCCTCCACACCGCCAAGGGCCTGGAGTTCCCGGTGGTGTTCCTCACCGGGCTCGAGGACGGCACCTTCCCGCACCTGCGCAGCCTCGGCGACGCCAAGGAGCTCGAGGAGGAGCGCCGCCTCGCCTACGTGGGCATCACCCGGGCGCGCGAGCGCCTGCACCTCAGCCGGGCGGCGGTCCGCTCGGCCTGGGGCGCCCCGCAGTACAACCCGCCCTCGCGCTTCCTCGACGAGATCCCCGCCGAGCTCGTCGAGTGGGAGCGCGAGCTGTCCGGGGCCGCCGCCATCGGCCGGCGCGACCAGCGTCCCGCCATCGCCACCCTCGCCGCCCGGCCCGGCGTGCGCTCGCCGGGCAACCGTCCGATCATCGCGCTGGCCCCCGGCGACCGCGTCACCCACGACAGCTACGGGATGGGCAGCGTCGTGCGCACCCTCGGCGAGGGCGACAAGACGCAGGCCGAGGTCGACTTCGGCGGCGAGCTCGGGGTCAAGCGCTTCGTGCTGCGCTTCGCCCCCCTCGAGAAGCTCTAGCGCGACCCGTCGCGCCCCGACGCGGTCGGGAGACGACGACGCGACCCGCCGGAGGATCCGGGGGTCGCGCTGTGGGGGATGGTGCGGTCGTGCGCCGGGGTCAGCCGACCATGATGCCGTGCTTGCGCAGCCACGGCGCCGGGTTGATCGGGTTGTCGCCACCGGTGGGGTGGATCTCGATGTGCAGGTGCGAGCCGAAGGAGTGGCCGGTGTTGCCGACGAGGCCCACCTGGTCACCGGGCATCACGGTGTCGCCGGTCTGGACGTCGCGGCGGCTGAGGTGGCCGTACCAGGAGACGGTGCCGTCCCAGTAGCGGATCTCGATCTTGTTGCCGAAGCTGAAGACGTTGTCGCTGAGGATGACGGTGCCGCGCGACATCGCGTAGAGCGGGGTGCCGGTGGGGGCGCCGACGTCGAGGCCGTCGTGCGTCTTGCCCCAGCGGGGGCCGAAGCCGGAGGTGAGCGTGCCGGTCTTGATGGCGCGCACCCAGCGCTTGCCCTCGCGCTCGGCCTTGGCGCGGGCGGCGGCCTCGGCGGCGGCCTTGCGGGCGGCGCTGCGCGCGGCGCGCTGCTTGGCCTCGACGCGGCCCTGGAGGGCGGCGGTCTGCATCGCGGAGGCCTGCCGGCGCGAGGCGAGGTCGCTCGTCGTCGCGTCGTCGGCGGCCTGCTCGGTGCGGGCGAGGGCCGTCTGCTGTCCCGAGACCTCGAAGGTGAGGGCCGCCGAGGACTCCGCCACCGTGGCGCCGGTCGCGGTCACCACGAGAGCCGCGGCCGCCGTGGTGGGCAGCACGAAGCTCGAGGAGAAGGCGCGGGGCAGGCGCGCACCACGGCTGGACAGACGATGGCGTCCGGCGTAGTGGCGCCCCCGGTACGAAGAACTCACAGGGGACAGGACCTCAGGGGTGGAGGGGCGGGGCGTTGGTGGCTCGGACAGCACGGTACCGTGACCATTCCGTGACACAAACTTCGCGTCCACGTCGACGGGGGTCCGGACCGGGTGCACGGCCCGTGAACGCCCGGTGTCGTGCGGGGGAGGCGCCGGGATGTGATCCGGGTCACACGGCGTGTGGGAGCGGGTCGAAAAGGGAAGGTGTCAGCACCACCCGTCACACGAGTCACAACCGCCCCTTCGGGCTCATTCGTCCCGAGGCAGGAGGAGGACGCCGGAGGTGACCGTGGCCCCGTCGGTGTCGAGGAACGCCAGCGCCGTCGAGATGCCGTGGACGACCTCGCGCATCATCGGGAGCGTGAGGTGCCCGGCGCCGTGCAGCCGGATGTTGCTCGAGCGCAGGTCCGGGTGCCGCAGGGCGGCCGAGCGCTGCGGCAGGATCGCCTCGTCGCTGTCGGACCAGTACGAGATGAACCGGGTGCGGCAGCCGCAGGCCGGTCGGGCCAGCTCGCGCAGGACCCCGCTGCCCGGACGCATCTGCTGCATGAGCCGGGTCGGCACCGCGTAGGCGGCCCAGGTGCCCTCGTGCGGCGTCCCGAGGGTCACGAGGGTGTGGACCCGGGCGTCGCCACCGAGGCGGGTCACGTAATAGCGCCCGATGAGGCCGCCGAGGCTGTGGCCGATGACGTGGATGCGCTCGAACCCGGTCTCCTCGACGACCCGCTCGACCTCCTCGGCCAGGCTCGCCGCGGCCGCCCGGACGTCGGTGGACAGGGTCGTGTAGTTCATCGCGAAGACGTTGGAGAAGCCGCGCCGGGTGAGGCCGCGCCGCAGGAGGGTGAAGACCGAGCGGTTGCTGACGATGCCGTGCACGAGCAGGATCGGCGTCCCGGCGGCCTCGACGTCGGAGACGATGAGTCCGCGCTGGACGGGGGGCAGGTGCTCGACGCGGTACGCGGGGGTCCCGCGCCGCCCCCGGCCGCCGACGAGGCCGAGGGGCCAGGTGGCCGCATGGGCGGTGAGCCAGGCGGCCTCGACGGCGCCGCCGGCGATGACGGCCGGGTCGAGGACGAAGCGGGCCGCACCGGCGAGGGCACGCACGACGGACCGCGGCGAGGGCCGCTTCGGTGCGGGGACCTCGACCTGCGGAGCGGCGCTCGGCCGCGGTGACGACGCCATGGCGGCCCCAGCGTACGGCCACGACCGCCCGACTCCGCCCCCGACGTGACGCACTACCGGATGTCGGGACGTCGTGGTGCCCCGTCTGCACCAGAAGTGGGTCAAGAAGCCGTCAAGCGCCCTGAGCGGGGGCCCTGTGAGTCCGGTCAAGGGTCGGGTCGGGAGCGGTAAAGAGTTCCTGTCCTTTGGTCAATTCTTCACAGGACCTGTTGTGGCGCAGGGCCTTCGAGGAGGACGTTTCCGCGTGGCCCGGACAACCCCGGGCCCACTTCACGAAGGAGAACCCGTGAACCGACTCACCAGCGGCCTCGCCCTCGGCGTGGCCGTCGCCGCGTCCCTCGCGGCCGGCGTCCCCGCCGCCACCGCGGCCGGGGTGCCGACCGCGATGCAGGCCGGCGCCGACCAGGACCGCTCAGCCCTCGGGCTGGGCTCGGACGAGAAGCTCGTCCGGCGATCCGTCGTCACCGACCGCGACGGCACCACGCACACCCGCTACGACCGCACGTGGAAGGGCCTGCGGGTCGTCGGCGGCGACCTCGTCGTCGAGAAGTCCAAGGGCGGTGACGTCGAGACGGTGCGCTACAACGCGAACCGCAAGGACGTCGCGGCGAGGACGACGACCCCCGGCGTCGCGAAGCAGGACGCCGTGGCCACCGGCGAGAAGCGCTCGAGCGCCCGCGGTGAGAAGAGCGAGGGCGAGCTCGTCGTCTGGGCCGGCTCCGGCACCCCGCGGCTGGCCTACGACGTGCTGACCACCGGCACGCTCGCCGACCAGACGCCGAGCCGACTGCACACGCTCGTCGACGCCGACACCGGCGAGGTCATCACCTCGTACGACGAGGTCGTCAAGGGCACCGGCAACAGCCAGTACTCCGGCCAGGTCACCATCAACACGATCCAGAGCGGGTCGACCTGGCAGCTGCGCGACAGCCTGGGCAACTACACGACCGACCTCAACGGGGCGACCTCCGGGACCGGGACCCAGTTCACCGACGCCGACAACATCTGGGGCAACGGGTCGACGACGAGCCGCCAGACCGCCGGGGTCGACGCCCAGTACGGCGCCGAGAAGACCTACGCCTACTACAACGGGGTCCTCGGTCGCGCCGGCATCTGGAACAACGGCACCGGCGCCCGCAGCCGCGTCCACTACGGCAACGCCTACGTCAACGCGTTCTGGGACGGCACCCAGATGACCTACGGCGACGGCGCGGGCAACACCAAGCCGCTGACCTCCATCGACGTCGCCGCGCACGAGATGAGCCACGGTGTCACCGAGAACACGGCGAACCTCGTCTACTCGGGGGAGTCGGGCGGCCTCAACGAGGCGACCTCCGACATCTTCGGCACGGCCGTCGAGTTCTACGCCAACAGCAGCACCGACGTCGGCGACTACCTCATCGGCGAGAAGATCAACATCAACGGCAACGGCACTCCGCTGCGCTACATGGACAAGCCGAGCAAGGACGGCGCCAGCCAGGACTGCTGGACCACGAACACGAGGAACCTCGACCCGCACTACTCCTCGGGTCCGCTGAACCACTGGTTCTACCTCGCCTCCGAGGGCTCGGGCGCCAAGACGATCAACGGCGTCGCGTACAACAGCACGACGTGCAACGGCACGACGGTGACCGGTGCGGGCCGGGCCAACATCGAGAAGGTCTGGTACCGGACCCTGTCGACCAAGCTCACCTCGTCGAGCACCTACGCCGCCGCCCGCAACGGTGCCATCGCCTCGGCCAAGGAGCTCTTCGGCGCGACCTCGGCCACGTGCACCGCGGTCCAGGCCGCGTTCTCGGGGATCAACGTCGCCGCCGGCTCCGAGTCGTGCGGGGGCACCACCCCGCCGCCCACCGGGGGCAACCTGCTCCAGAACGCCGGGTTCGAGTCCGGCGCGACGGTGTGGACCGGCACCAGCGGTCCGATCACGAACAACACCGGTCGCCCCGCGCGCACGGGTTCGTGGAAGGCGTGGCTGGGCGGCAACGGGTCGTCGGGCACCGAGACGATCAATCAGTCGGTGGCCATCCCGGCCTCGGCCACGGCGGCGACGCTGTCGTTCTGGCTGCGCACCGACACCGCGGAGTCCGGCTCGACCGCGTACGACACGATGCGCGCCCAGGTCGTCGACGGCTCGACCGTCACGACCCTGGCGACGTACTCGAACGTGGGCACCAACGCCACGTACACGCAGAAGTCGTTCAACGTCACGGCCTGGAAGGGCAAGACGGTGACGATCCGGTTCACGATGACCGAGGACTCGAGCCTGCAGACCTCCTTCGTCGTCGACGACACGTCGCTGGCCACGAGCTGAGTGCCCGCCCGTTCCGACGACTCGCCGGTGGCGATTCGTCGGAACGGGCGACACGTGGGCACCTCCTGCAGCACGATGGGGGCGCCGTGGGGGACACGGCCTCGTCGACCAGGAGTGACGCATGCCCAACCGACTGATGACCGGCGCCGCCCTCGCGGCAGCCCTCACCACCGCGGTCGTCGCGGTCGCCCCGTCCGCGGCGTCGGCCGCACCCGGCGCCGTCCCCGGTGCCGTCACCGCCGCCACGGCCGCGACGTCCGCCGCCGTGGCCTCGTCCGGTGACGCCCTGCGCCAGGCCGAGCAGGGCAGGGCCGCCGCGGTGGCCCGGTCCGTGGGGCTGACCCCTGGGGAGGCCCTGACCGTCCGGGGCGTCGTCGTCGACCCCGACGGCACCCGGCACGTCCGCTACGACCGCACGCTCGACGGCCTGCGGGTCGTCGGCGGCGACCTCGTCGTGGCCCGCTCGCGTGCCGGCGCCGTCACCGCGCAGCACCGTGCGAACCCGGCGACGCTCGCCCTCGCGTCGAGGACGCCGCGCGTCGGCGCCGCGGCCGCCAAGGCCCTGGCGGCCTCGCGTGCCGGCTACGCCGTCGACTCCAGCGCCGCCGCCCTCGTCGTCTACGCCGTCCAGGGTGCCCCGCGCCTCGCGTGGGAGGTCACGACGACCGGCGTGCGCCCGACCCAGACCCCGAGCCGCCTGCGGACCTTCGTCGACGCCCGCACCGGGCGCCTCCTCGACCGCATCGAGGAGATCCACGAGGGCACGGGGAACACGCAGTACAGCGGCGCGGTCCCGCTCAACACGACCGCCGTCGCCATCAACAGCTACAGGCTGCGCGACTCGGTGAACAACTACACGACCAACCTCAACCGGGGCACCTCCGGGGCCGGGACCGAGTACACCGACACCGATGACATCTGGGGCACCGGTCTGCCGGCCAACACCCAGACGGCCGCGGCCGACGCCCAGTGGGGTGCCCAGGTCACCTACGGCTACTACCTCTCGGCGCACAACCGGGCGGGCATCTGGAACACCGGCAAGGGCGCCCGCAGCCGGGTCCACTACGGCAACGGCTACGTCAACGCGTTCTGGGACGGCACCCAGATGACGTACGGCGACGGCGCGGGGAACGCCCGGCCACTGACCCAGGTCGACGTCGCCGCCCACGAGATGACCCACGGCGTCACCCAGAACACCGCGGGCCTGCTCTACCGCGGCGAGTCCGGCGGGCTCAACGAGGCGACCTCCGACATCTTCGGCACGGCCGTCGAGTGGTACGCGAACACGACCGCCGACCAGGGCGACTACCTCATCGGCGAGAAGATCAACATCAACGGCAACGGCACCCCGCTGCGGTACATGGACCGCCCGAGCCGCGACGGCCGCAGCCGTGACTGCTGGAGCAGCACGCTGGGCCGGATCGACGTCCACTACTCCTCGGGGCCGCTCAACCACTGGTACTACCTCGTGGCCGAAGGTTCGGGCGCCAAGACGGTCAACGGCGTCGCCTACAACAGCCCGCTGTGCAACAGCGCCCCCGCCGTGACCGGAGTGGGGCGCACGGTCGCCGAGCGCGTCTGGTACCGCACCCTGACGACCAAGCTCACCTCGAGCAGCGGCTACGCGGCGGCGCGCAACGGCGCCATCGCCTCGGCCAAGGAGCTCTACGGCCGCAACACCGCCCAGTGCCTCGCGGTCGAGAAGGCGTTCACCGCCATCGCCGTCCCCAAGGGCGCCCAGACCTGCGCGAACTGACGCAGGACCACGACGCCGGGACGGTGTGTCGCGCTCAGCGGCACACCGTCCTCGCGTTCGCCGGCTGCTGGACGTCGTCGAGGAGGGTGCGAGCGGCCTCCGAGAGCGGGTCGCCGCCCTGGGCCTCGCCGAGGGGGACGCTCGTCGCGCCCCGGGTGAGCGTCACCGTCATCCGGTCGGTGCCGGCGGCCGGTCCGGCGGGGGAGGGCGCGACGCCCGTCGCCAGAATCGTGGCGAGGTCGCTCGCCACCCGGCAGGTGACCTCCCCGCCCCTGGTCGTCCCGGTGACCGCGCCGTCGGGCGCGACCTCCAGCCGGTCGTCGTACCCCGCGAGCCCGCCGGTGCGGGTGAGCACGACCGGGCCCGGAGCGGAGGTCGGTGTGGGCGACGAGGAGGGCGCGGCGGTCGCGGTCGTCGGGGAGGTCGTCGGTCCCGGTGCTCCCGGCCCCGTGTCGCCGCAGCCGCCGAGGAGAG
Organism: Oryzobacter terrae; assembly: GCF_042756445.1. Classification (GTDB taxonomy): domain Bacteria; phylum Actinomycetota; class Actinomycetes; order Actinomycetales; family Dermatophilaceae; genus Oryzobacter; species Oryzobacter terrae. Next base: position 1,237,227 of record NZ_CP170578.1, on the reverse strand, counting down.
CCGTCGCGAGGAGCGTGGTGGCGAGGAGCGTCGCGGGCGGGACGAGTGCGGCGCGGCGCCGCGGCATCGGGGTCACCCCGCCACCCAACCACCGGTCGTCGAGCGGGGCGACCGCTCGGGGGTGAGATCGGTCCCACCGCGGGCTCCGGGGGAGACCGCACCGCCGCACCCCGTTAGGCTCCCCTGCGGACCACCTCCCCTCCACCAGCAGATGAAGGACGGATCGCCTCGTGGATCTCTTCGAGTACCAGGCCCGTGACGTGTTCGAGAAGCACGGGGTGCCCGTGCTCGCCGGAGCGGTCGCCACGACCCCCGAGGAGGCCCGCGCGGCCGCGGAGCGCATCGGCGCCGCGAGCGGTGGGGTCACCGTCGTCAAGGCGCAGGTCAAGACCGGCGGCCGGGGCAAGGCCGGCGGCGTCAAGGTCGCCAAGACCGCCGACGAGGCCGAGGAGCACGCCCGCGCCATCCTCGGCATGGACATCAAGGGCCACACGGTCCACCAGGTGATGATCGCCCAGGGCGCCCGCATCGCCGAGGAGTACTACTTCTCGATCCTCCTCGACCGCGCCAACCGCACCTACCTGGCGATGTGCTCGGTCGAGGGCGGCATGGACATCGAGACCCTCGCCGTCGAGCGCCCCGAGGCCCTCGCCCGCGTGGCCGTCGACCCCAACACCGGCATCGACGCCGCCAAGGCCCGCGAGATCGTCGAGACCGCGGGCTTCGACGCCGAGACCGCCGCGAAGATCGAGCCGGTCCTGCAGATGCTGTGGACCGTCTACCGCGACGAGGACGCCACGCTCGTCGAGGTCAACCCGCTCGTGAAGACCGAGGACGGCGAGATCGTCGCGCTCGACGGCAAGGTCACCCTCGACGCGAACGCCGGCTTCCGCCACCCCGACCACGAGGCCCTCGAGGACAAGGCCGCGGCCGACCCGCTCGAGGCCGCCGCGAAGGAGAAGGACCTCAACTACGTCAAGCTCGACGGCTCCGTCGGCATCATCGGCAACGGCGCCGGGCTCGTCATGAGCACCCTCGACGTCGTCGCCTACGCCGGCGAGGAGTTCGGCGGCCAGAAGCCCGCGAACTTCCTCGACATCGGCGGCGGCGCCTCGGCCGAGGTCATGGCCAACGGGCTGCACATCATCCTGTCCGACCCGCAGGTCAAGTCGGTGTTCGTCAACGTCTTCGGCGGCATCACCTCGTGCGACGCCGTCGCGAACGGCATCGTCGGCGCCCTCGACGCCCTCGGCGACGAGGAGGACCGCCCGCTCGTCGTCCGCCTCGACGGCAACAACGTCGAGGAGGGCCGGCGCATCCTCGCCGAGCGCAACCACCCCCTGGTCTCCGTCGAGGCGACGATGGACGGCGCCGCGCGCCGCGCCGCCGAGCTGGCCTCCCAGAACTGACCCAGAGCGCAAGAGAAGAGAGACACGACACCCATGGCCATCTTCCTCAACGCCGACTCCAAGGTCATCGTCCAGGGCATGACCGGTTCCGAGGGCATGAAGCACACCCAGCGGATGCTGCGCAGCGGCACCGCGATCGTCGGTGGCGTCAACCCCCGCAAGGCCGGCACCACCGTCGAGTTCGAGGGCGGCGTCACCGTCCCCGTGTTCGGCACCGTCGCCGAGGCCGTCGAGGCCACCGGCGCGAACGTCTCGGTGATCTTCGTCCCCGCGCAGTTCACCAAGGCCGCCGCCGTCGAGGCGATCGACGCCGCGATCCCGCTCGCCGTCGTCATCACCGAGGGCGTCGCGGTCAAGGACACCGCCGAGTTCTACAACTACGCCAAGGACAAGGGCACGACGCGCATCGTCGGGCCGAACTGCCCCGGCCTCATCACCCCGGGCGTCGCCAACGCCGGCATCATCCCGGCCGACATCTCGGGCCCGGGCCGCATCGGCCTCGTCTCCAAGTCGGGCACCCTGACCTACCAGATGATGTACGAGCTGCGGGACTTCGGCTTCTCCTCGGCCGTCGGCATCGGTGGCGACCCGGTCATCGGGACGACGCACATCGACTGCCTCGAGGCCTTCGAGAACGACCCCGACACCGACGCCATCGTCATGATCGGCGAGATCGGTGGCGACGCCGAGGAGCGGGCCGCGTCCTACATCCAGGAGCACGTGACCAAGCCGGTCGTCGGCTACGTCGCGGGCTTCACCGCCCCCGAGGGCAAGACCATGGGCCACGCCGGCGCCATCGTCTCGGGCTCGTCGGGCACCGCGCAGGCGAAGAAGGAGGCCCTCGAGGCCGCCGGGGTCAAGGTCGGCAGGACGCCGTCCGAGGCCGCCGCCCTCATGCGCGAGATCATGCAGGGCCTCACCGCCTGAGCGCCGGGCACCCGCCCCACTCCAGTACGGCAACACGCCGACGCCCGACCCCGGACGTCGGCGTGTTGCCGTACTGGAGTGGGCGCGGGGGAGGGCAAGCGGCCGGCGAGCCCTCCGGGTGTCGGCCGAACGGACCTGATGACGCCCGCCCCGGCGTGTGCTCGGACCGGGCCGTGTCGCCCTCCCGCACACTGGGGGTGATGACCGTCATCGACCGCCTCCGCGCCGCCCTGCCCCACGGGGAGCAGGGCGAACCCGGCGAACCCGACACCGTGCCGACCCCGCCGTGGTGGCGCGGCGTCGTGATCGGCCTCGTCACGGGGGTCGCGGCGCTGCTCCTCGTCGGGGCACCGGTCGTCCTCGCGTGGCTCGTCGACCCGCTGTCGGTCGGCACCGTCTGGCAGGCCGTCGGCACGGGGGCCTCGCTGTGGTTCCTCCTCTCCGGTGGGCACCTGCTCGCGGGCACCGCCCTCTTCTCGCTCGTGCCGCTCCTCGGCCTCGCCGCCCTGGTCCTCCTCGCCCGGGTCGGGGTCCGCGAGGCGATGGTCGACGTCTCCACCGACGGCGAGCACTGGGCCGGTCTCGTGCCCAAGGGGCTTGCGGGCGCGCTCGCCTCGTGGTGGGGCGGCTACCTCCTGGCCGTGGCCCTCGGCGTCGGCCTCACGACGACGGGCCCGTTCCGGGTCGACGCCCTCTCGGTCGTCGGACCCGGCGTCCTCCTGCCGCTGGCCGCAGTCGCGCTCGCGCTGCGGCCCGTCGTGCGCGACGACCCCGACGTCCTCGGTCCCTTCTTCGACCTGCCGTGGCTGCCCGACGACGTCCGTCGCGGCCTGCGACCCGGGCTGGCCGGCGCGGCCGCGCTGCTCGCGGTCGGGCTGCTCGTCGTCGTCGGCGTCGTCGCCCTCGGCTGGTCGCGCGTCGCGACGATCTCGGCGGAGGTCGGCGCCCCGGGTCTCGGCTCCGCGCTCCTCGGCGCCGCTCAGGCCCTGTCGCTGCCGAACCTCGCCCTGTGGGCCGTCTCCTTCCTCGCCGGCTCGGGCTTCGAGGTCGTCGAGGGCGGCGCGGTCACCTGGTCGGGCTCGGAGGGCGGCCTGCTGCCGATGGTCCCGGTCCTCGCGGCGCTCCCGCAGCCCGGCGGCTTCCCGTGGTTCACGGCGCTCGCCGTCCTCCCGGTCGTCGGGACGGGCGCCTTCGTGGCCCGACGCGCCCTCGGCGAGGTCGCGCGGCTGTCGCGGCTGCGGACCAAGCTCACCGTCTCGACCGTGGGCTGCGCGACCGCGACCCTGCTCCTTGCGGTCCTCGACGTCCTCGGCGGCGGCTCCGCCGGCCAGTTCCGGCTGTCCGACGTCGGCGTCCCCACCGCCTCGTTCGTCCTCGCCGTCTTCGGCTGGATGATGCTCGGCGCGCTCGTCGTCGTCCTGCGCGACGCGTGGCGGCTGCGCCGGTGAGTCCGCCTCAGCCGGAGACGCCGCGTCAGCGGGAGACGCCGCTCCAGCCAGTGACGCCGCCGCAGCCGCTGACGCCGCTGCGCCTCGTCGTCCTCGTCTCCGGCTCGGGCACGACCCTCCAGGCGATCCTCGACGCCCAGTCCGAGAGCGGCCCCTTCCGGGTCGTCGCCGTCGGGTCGGACCGCGACGGGACGGGCGGCGCCGTGCGCGCGGCCCTGCGCGGGGTCGCGACCTTCGTCTGCCGGGTGGCCGACCACGACACCCGGGCCGACTGGGACGCCGCGCTCACCCGGCTCGTCGACGCCCACGAGCCCGACCTCGTCGTCTCGGCCGGTTTCATGAAGGTCCTCGGGCCCGTGTTCCTCGCGGCGCACCGGGTCGTCAACACCCATCCCGCGCTGCTCCCGAGCTTCCCGGGGGCCCACGGCGTGAGCGACGCCCTCGAGCACGGCGTCCGCGTCACGGGGTGCACGTGCCACTGGGTCGACGCCGGCGTCGACACCGGCCCGATCATCGAGCAGCGGGCGGTCCGCGTCCTCGAGGGCGACACCGTCGACGTGCTCCACGAGCGGATCAAGGTCGAGGAGCGCGAGATGCTCGTCGAGGTGCTCACCCACCTCGCTGCCGACCGCTCCTGGCAGCCCCCCGCCTGACCCGCCACCGGCACGGCGCGTGCGACGATCGGCGGCGTGGCCCTGCACCCCGCCGACCTGCCCCCCGCTGCCGTGGAGTTCATGCGCGAGCGGCACCTCGCGACCCTGACCACACTGCGCGCCGACGGCTCGCCCCACGTCGTCCCCGTCGGGTTCACCTGGGACGACGAGGCGCTCGTCGCCCGGGTCATCACGAGCCGGGGGAGCGTCAAGGCCCGCAACGCCCGTGGGGGCCGACGCGCCGCCCTCGGCCAGGTCGACCGACGCCGCTGGCTCACCCTCGAGGGCCCCACCCGGGTCCTCGAGGACGCCGCCGCCGTCCGCGACGCCGAGGAGCGCTACACCGTGCGGTACCGCACCCCGCGGCCGAACCCCGAGCGGGTGGTCCTCGTCGTCGAGGTCGACCGCGTCCTCGGCGCGTCGTGGCCCGACCCCCTGCCCCCGTCGCCCTACGCCACCTGACCCCTCCACCGGGTCGTGTGCCCGGGTGGCTGCCCCGGCGACCACGTGAGCACACGCGACGGATTGGAAGCAGGGCGAGGGCGCCGATATGGTGGCCGGAGACGACTGGCGCGGGTGGGTCACCACCGGGAAGTCACACGTCGGGACATCGCCCGCCTGGGTGTCCCGCAGCGTGACCGACCCGACCCCGAGGAGTTCCCCATGGCCGCCGTCTCCGCCCCCGGACCGTCGCAGGACGTCCACCCCGTGCGCCGGGCGCTCGTCTCCGTCTACGACAAGACCGGCCTCGAGGACCTCGTCCGCGGCCTCCACGACACCGGGGTGGCGCTGGTCTCCACCGGCGGCAGCGCGGCGCTCATCGAGTCGCTCGGCCTGCCGGTGACCAGGGTCGAGGACCTCACCGGCTTCCCCGAGTGCCTCGAGGGCCGGGTCAAGACGCTCCACCCGCGGGTGCACGCCGGCATCCTCGCCGACACCCGCAAGCCCGACCACGTCGCCCAGCTCGAGGAGCTCGGCGTCGAGGCCTTCGAGCTCGTCGTCGTCAACCTCTACCCCTTCGCCGACACCGTCGCGTCGGGCGCGAGCCCCGACGAGTGCGTCGAGCAGATCGACATCGGCGGCCCCTCGATGGTCCGCGCAGCCGCGAAGAACCACCCGAGCGTCGCTGTGGTCACCGATCCCGCGACGTACGGCGACGTCCTCGAGGCCGTCCGCGGTGGCGGATTCACGCTCGAGCAGCGCAAGCGCCTCGCCGCCCAGGCCTTCGTCCACACCGCCACCTACGACGTCCACGTCGCCTCGTGGATGGGCAACGCCTACGTCGACACCACCGACGGCACGGGCTTTCCCGCGTGGGCCGGCGCGACGTGGACCAAGGCGGCCACGCTCCGGTACGGCGAGAACCCGCACCAGCGAGCAGCCCTGTACACCAACGGTTTCCAGCCCCAGCCGGCGCTCGCCCAGGCGCGCCAGCTGCACGGCAAGGAGATGTCGTACAACAACTACGTCGATGCCGATGCCGCCGTGCGCGCCGCGTACGACCACGGCGACGAGCCCACGGTGGCCGTCATCAAGCACGCCAACCCCTGCGGCATCGCCGTCGGCACCGACGTGGCCGACGCCCATCGCAAGGCCCACGCCTGCGACCCGGTCTCGGCCTTCGGCGGCATCATCGCGACGAACCGGCCGGTGACCGCCGACATGGCGCGCACCGTCGCCGACATCTTCACCGAGGTCGTCGTCGCGCCGGGGTTCGAGCCCGAGGCCCTCGAGGTCCTCACCGCGAAGAAGAACATCCGCCTCCTCGAGTGCGCGGCGCCGCAGCGTCAGGGAGCCGAGATCCGGCCCATCGGCGGCGGGCTCCTCATGCAGGTGCGCGACGCCGTCGACGCCGTGGTGCGCGACGACGAGGGCGCCGTCACCGGGGGCGACGACGTGTCGGCCTGGCGCCTCGTCGCGGGGGACGCCGCCGACGACGCGACCCTCGCCGACCTCCGCTTCGCCTGGCGGGCCGTGCGGGCCGTGAAGTCGAACGCGATCCTCCTCGCCCGCGACGGCGCCTCGGTCGGCATCGGCATGGGCCAGGTCAACCGGGTCGACTCCTGCCACCTCGCGGTGAACCGGGCCGGCGAGGAGCGAGCCCGCGGAGCCGTCGCGTCCTCCGACGCCTTCTTCCCCTTCGCCGACGGCCTCCAGGTCCTCCTCGACGCCGGGGTCCGGGCGGTCGTGGCCCCGGGCGGCTCGATGCGCGACGCCGAGGTCGTCGAGGCGGCGCAGGCCGCGGGCGTCACCCTCTACTTCACGGGCACGCGGCACTTCGCCCACTGACGCACGAGCGACGCGGGCCCTCGGGGACGCGGCACCGCCACGGCTCAGCCGGAGCGGTCGCGCCCCTCGGGGGCGACGGGACGGATGACGTGGAGCAGCCACTCGAGCGGCCCGGTGCCCCACCAGCGCTCGAGGGCCCAGCACCCGCCGACCACGACGACGGCGGTCGAGGAGAGGACGAGCCACGAGTCGTCGGAGACCCCTGTGCCGCGCACGAGGGACACGAGCACGAGCCACAGGATCTGCGCCGTGTACGCCGTGAGGGCGAGGCGACCGGTGGCCAGGACGGGGCCCGCGACCCGCGCCGCCACCCCACCGCCCGAGAGCGTCACGGCGTCGGCGAGCGCGAAGCAGGCGACGACGACGGCCGAGGCGAGGAACGAGGCGCCGAGGACCTCCGCGGTCGACCCCGAGTAGGCGGCCGCTCCGTCGGCCGAGGACGCCCCGAGCAGGTAGGCGCCGACCGACGCGACGGTCAGCACGCCGGCGACACCCCATCCGCGCGTTCCTCGCGAGACCTCGACGACGACGGCCGCCAGCGCGAGGCCGGCCAGCGCCATCGGGAGGAACGACACGAGGCGGTAGGAGTCGCCGGACGCGAGCCAGGTCACGAGGTCGGCCCCGATGCCGGGCCACCGGTCGCCCGCAGCCACCTCGGCGTCGCGCGCCCGCTCGGTGACGAGCGGACCGAGGACGGCCAGTGACGCCGCGAGGCCGAGGAGCAGCACGGGTGCGCGGTGGAGGACCAGGGCCACGGGCGCGAGGACGAGGACGAGGATCCCCAGGTAGGGCAGGACGACGTCGACCTGCCCGTAGAGCGTCTGGAGGACGAGCCCGAGGACGAGCAGGACGAGGCCGCGCTGGACGTTGGCGACGAGGAAGGGGATGACGCCCGGGTGCCGTCGCCCCAGCTGCAGGCCCATGGCGACGCCGATGACGACGGCGAACAGCGGCGCCGTCAGGTACTCGCTGAGGTCGAGGACGCCGCCGACGGGCGAGAGGTGGGCGACGAGCATCGACACCACGGCCAGGCCGCGGGCGAGGTCGAGCCCCACGAGCCGGGCGGTGCGGGGGGTCGGCGCCATGGGGTCAGTCTGCCCGCGCGGCGCCGGGCCCGCCGGACCGACCCGCGCCCGGCGGGCGCCTCAGCCGGCGCTCACCAGCGGTGGGCGACGTCGACGACGAGGCGGCTGCGGTTCGTCGCCGCGTCGCGGATCGTGAACACCCGGAACGGGAGCCGGGCCCGCACGCCGAGCGCGACGGTCGTGTACCCCTCGAACGCCCCGGCCCACCGCACCTGGCGGAAGGTCGTGAACCCCGCGACCGACGGCATCGCCGGGACGCTCGTCGCGCCCTTGTGGGCGACGACCGCGAGCCGGGCCCCGCCGGCGACGGGCACGGGGAACCCCGACCCGTCGCTCTTGACGACGGTGACGTACCGGACGTCGTAGCCGGGGGCCCGGCCGGTCATGTCGAGGACGAGCCGGTCGAAGCACGCGTGCCGCCCGGCCCGCACGGCGAGGACGCGACCGGTGGTCAGGGGCGCTGAGGTCTTGGCCCCGGACCCCCACGTGATGCCGCAGTACGGGGCGGCCGTGGCGGGCGCGGCTCCGGTGGCGGCGGGAACGGCGAGGAGCGCGGCGGCGAGGGCGGCGACGGCACCGGCCCTCCGGCGTGAGCCCCTCGGGCTGGTGGCTGAACGGGTGTCCATCGTGCGTCTCCCTTCGTCGGTGGCACACCCCTAGGACGCGCGAGCCGCCCTCCCGGTTGACACGAGGACGTCAGCGGCGAGGACGCGGACGAGCCCCGGACGCGCGTCAGGACACCGTGAGGTCGAGCCCGTGCCCGAAGGCGAACAACGGGTCGTCGTAGCCGGCGACGTCCTCGTGGTGCGCGCGGACCTGGTCCATCGAGCGCGGGAGGTCGAACGGCAGCCGCCCGCGCGGCGGGATCGCACCGGTCAGCGCGTCGAGGAGGGCCGCGTCGCTCGACCCGAAGGTCCCCACGACGGCCGCCGCGAACGGCAGCAGCGGCGTGAGGACGGCCGGGCGGTCGAGCTCGACGTCGAGGACGAGCGGACACGAGGCGGCGAGGCGGGCGAGGCGGGCGACCAGGCCGGGCGGGAAGTCGAGCGACCCCTGGTGGAACCACGCCTCGAGGAAGAGGTCGGCCCGCGGCTCGAAGGGTGCCCCGAGCCGGACCAGGGCGACGTCGGCGTCCTCGGGGCGGGCGACGGGCGTCCCGTGCCGCGCCACGACGTCCTCGGCCACGTTCTCGGCGTAGATCCGCAGCCCCGGGCGCAGCGGCAGCACGGGCGGCACGCCCCCGCCGCCCCCCGCGGCCGCGTTGGCCAGCACGGTCACCGACCCTGCCTGTGCGGCGTAGCCGGCCTCGCGGAAGTCGGAGCGGCCCACGACGGCGGCCGCGGTGTCCTCGTCGACGTAGGGGTCGTCGAACAGCCCGAGGCGGAACTTCACGAGCAGGAGGCGCCGGGCCGACTCGTCGACCCGCGCCTCGGTGACCCGACCCCGGGCCACGAGGTCGAGGAGGATCTCGACGCACTCCTCGCCGCCGAACTGGTCGGCACCGGCCTCGAGGATGAGCTCCATCCGGCCGTGCGGGTCGAGGTGCTCGACCCCCCAGGCGCGCGCCGGGAGGACCTGGTCGCCGACGTGGTTGTCGTTGACGAGCTCCCAGTCGGTGACGACGACGCCGTCGTACCCCAGACCCTCGCGCAGCATCCCGGTGACGACCTGGCGGTTGTAGCCGAAGCCCACCTCCTGCACCGGCTCGCCGTCGACCTCGAGCCCGACGGGCATCCCGTAGTACGGCATGACCGCCGCGGTGCCGGCCTCGATGATCGCGGGGAACGGTGCGACATGGTCGGCGAACCGGCCTCCGGGGTAGACCTGTTCGCGTCCGTACGGGAAGTGCGCGTCCTCACCGTCCTTCTGCGGACCGCCCCCGGGGAAGTGCTTCGCGGTGCAGGCGACGCTCCCGGCGCCCAGCGACTCCTGCTGGAAGCCGTGCAGGTAGGCGACGCCGAGCTCGGTGACGAGGGCGGGGTCCTGCCCGAACGTCCCTGCCTGGCGGCCCCAGCGCGGCTCGGTCGCGAGGTCGAGCGTCGGGTGCAGGGCGGCCCGGATCCCGACGGCGACGTACTCCTGGCGCGCGATGTCGGCGAACTGCCGCACCGCCTCGGTGTCGCGAAGGGCCGCCAGGCCGAGGGGCTCGGGCCACTGCGAGAACGTCGTCGCCGTGAACGAGACCCCGGCGTTCTCCATGAACGCGTGCCGCGGGTCGCTCGAGACGGTGACCGGGATGCCGTGCGGGGTGCGCTCCGCGAGTGCCTGGAGCGCGTTGTGCCAGCGGGCTGCCATCCGGGGGTCGTCGAGTGCGTGGACGTTGAAGTGCGTGAGGTGCTTGTCGAGGACGACGACGCTCGTCGCCGACTTGCTGATCGCCCCGGGTCCCTCGAGCACCGAGCCGTCGGCCCCGGCCTCGATGACGGTCTGGAACATCAGGCCGACCTTCTCCTCGAGGGAGAGGCGGCCGAGGAGGTCCTCGACCCGCGCCTCGGGCGCGAGTCGAGGGTCCTCGTAGGGGTCCATGACCCCGTTGCCGTTGAGGTCGCGGAACGCCACGCCCTCGGGGGTCGTGTGCCTGACGGGCTCCATCACATCTCCTGCACTCGTACGGACAGCGACCCCCGAGGGGACGTGCTCACTCCTCGATGACGCCGGCGCCGAACTCCTCGATGCCGATGACCGGCCGCAGCCTGGCCTCGACCTCGGGGGTGCTGAACGCCCGGCGGAGGACGCCCTTGCCGAGGACGTTGCCGAGCGCGCCCATGACCATGGCCTGGTCGAGGGAGAGGTAGCGCCGAGCGATGGTGCCGCTGTGCACGGCGACGGCGTCGAAGAACCCGCCCCTGCCGTACGCGCCGAGCTTCTGCTGGATCCCGATGAGGTTCGCCGTCGCCTCGCCACGCTCGAACATCATCGCGAGGAAGGAGGCGTGGGGCGTCACGACGCCGTCACCGAACGTCGGCGTCGGGTTCGCGCCCGGACGGCAGTCGCCGAAGCCGGCGTCGTAGTTCGTCATCTCCTTGTCGGAGAAGTAGCCCTCGGGGTTCATGCCCAGGGCGTCGACGCCGTACTCCCGGTAGTTGGCGAACGGGTCGCTCGCGGGGGAGAAGCCCCAGTAGCCGTAGCCCGCCTCCTCCATGCCGTGCTCGCGCTCGGCGCGCACGTGGAGGGGGTGGTTGACGCCCCAGCTGCGCGGCGCCCACTTCTCCTCGGGCACGAACACCGCGGGCATGAGCTCCTCGAACATGCTGCCGCCCCAGCCCGGGACGATGTGCATGCCGCGGTAGGTGTAGGCGCCCTCGAAGACGTCGACCCCGAGGTAGGTCCGCGTCTCACCGACCGGCTGCATCTCCTGCCAGTTCCAGTTGTTGCAGTCCCCGCGCGGGAAGGTGCGGTAGGCGGCGTAGTAGTGCCGGCCGGGGACCTGGCCGGTGAGGATCCCGAGGTAGCTGGTGATCCGGGTCTCGGACACGATCGTGTCGTAGTGGTGCGTGGTGAGCCAGACGTCCTCGCCCCCGATGTGGGTGCCCTCGTACGTCCCGCCGGGGCGGCCGTCGGCGAACGGGAAGAAGCCACCGTGCATCAGGCCTCCGGTCCGCACGGACGGGTGGCCGTCCTTGCCGTCCCCGGGGTTGTAGAAGGCGTCCCAGCGCATCTTGGCGAACAGCGCGCGGGCGCGGGGCCCGGCGACCGGGTCGGCGTTGGCCACGACGAGCAGGGCGGCGCCGAGCCAGCCGCTGTCGACGCTGGAGACGAAGGGCTCGACCTTGGCGCCGTCCGTCGGCCAGGTGCGCAGCGCGTCACCGGTGGCCTCGTCGTACCAGTTGAAGTACATCCCGCTCGGCTCGTGGTGCTCCATCCCCTCGAGGGTGCTGACGGTGCGCAGCAGCCGGCGGCTGCAGTCGGCGGCCGAGATGATGCCGAGCTCACGCGCGACGACCGCCGACCAGAGGTAGCCGCCGATGTTCGTCGGCGAGGTGTAGCCCGACCGGTCCCCGGGCGCGAGGGACTCGGGGATGTTGTCGGCCGGCAGGCCCGTGCTCGGGTCGGTCATCGCGTCGAGGCTGTGCCACGTGTCGGCGGCCCAGCGGTGCAGGCGCGAGTTCGGCACGCCCCCGGTCTTGACGGCGGCGGCGGCGGTCCCGGTGCGGGTGCCCGCGGTTGCGGCCGACGGCGGCGCGAGGCCGATCGCGGCCAGGGTCGCCGCCCCGCCGACGAGCAGGTGGCGGCGGGCGGGGGTCGGGACGGTGAGGTCGGACATGGTCGAGTCTCCGTTCGTCGGTACCGCTCGTGGCGGCCCGTTGCGGTCGGTGTGGCTTCGGTCGGTCGTGCGGGTGGTGACGGTGCGACTTACTTGATGCCGGTGGTGGCGATGCCCTCGATGACGCGTCGCTGGAACCCGAGGAAGACGAGCAGGATCGGGATGACGACGACGGTGGCGCCGGCGAGCAGCAGCCCGTAGTCCGTCGCGTTCTGGCCCTTGGCGTACAGGGCCAGTGCCACCGGGAGGGTGTAGGTGTCCTCGGTCTGCGCCACGACGAGCGGCCAGAGGAAGTTGTTCCAGCTGCCGAGGAAGGTGAGGATGCCGAGCGTCGCGAGGGCCGGCCCGCACAGGGGCAGGATGATCCGCGCGAAGATCTTCAGCTCGCCCGCGCCGTCGACGCGCCCTGCGTCGAGCAGGTCCCGCGGCAGCCCGAGGATGAACTGCCGCATGAGGAACACCCCGAACGGGGCGGCGAGGAAGGGCAGGAAGAGACCCGGCAGGCTGTCAATGAGCCCGGCGTTCGCCACGAGGACGAACAGCGGCACGAACGTCACGACGCCCGGGATGAGCAGCGTGCCCATGACGAGCGCGAACAGCGCCTTCTTGCCCGGGAACTCCAGCATCGCCAGGGCGTAGCCGAGCATCGAGCAGAAGAGGAGGTTGCCGATGGTGACGACGATGGCGACGACGGTCGAGTTGAAGAAGTAGGTCCCGAAGTCGAGGCGCGAGAACAGCTGGGTGTAGTTGTCGAGCGTCGCGGTCTCGGGGAGCCAGGTCGGCGGGGTCCGCCGGAGCTCGGCGGTCGTCTTGAAGCTGCCGAGGACCATCCAGACGAACGGGGCGGCGACGGCGACGAGGGCGACCGTGAGGACGCCGTAGAGCCACCACGAGCCGCGGCTGGTGCGGTTCATCGGGCACTCATCCCTTCTCGCGCAGGGCGCGGAACTGGATCGCCGTGATGATGGCGACGACGACGAAGATGATGTAGCTGAGGGACGCGGCGTACCCGTAGTTGCCGAACCCGAACTGCTTGTACGTGTACATCGACATCGACACGGTGCTGTCGAGCGGCCCGCCGTTGGTCATGACGAACGGCTCCTCGAAGAACTGGAGGTAGCCGATCATCGTCGTGACGGAGACGAAGAGGATCGTCGGGCGCAGCAGGGGGAGCGTGATGTGCCGGAACCGCTGCCAGGCGTTCGCCCCGTCGATGGAGGCGGCCTCGTGGAGGGCCCACGGGACGGCCTGGAGCCCGGCGAGGAAGATGATCATCCCCGTGCCGAAGTTGCGCCAGGCGGCCATCATGATGATCGCCGGCATCGACCAGTTCGGGTCTCCGAGCCAGTTCGGGCCGGTGATGCCGACCCAGCCGAGCGCGGTGTTGATGAGCCCGAAGTCCGTCTTGAGCAGGAACTGCCACACGACGGCGACGGCGACGATCGAGGTGATGACCGGCAGGTAGAAGCCGAGCCGGAACGCCGAGCGGAACTTCGTGATCCCGCGGTCGAGGGCGACGGCGGCCGCCAGCGCGAGGAGCAGCGTGAGCGGCACCCCCACGACGACGAAGTACGCCGTGTTGCGCACGGCCCGCAGGAAGTTCTGGTCCGACAGGGCCCGGGTGTAGTTCTCCAGGCCCACGATGTCGACGGCGAACGGGTTCCGGAGGTCCTTGGCGCGGGTGTCGGTGACGCTCATGAAGAGCGACTGGAGCACCGGCCAGACCGTGAAGACGAGGAAGAGCAGGCAGAACGGGATCGCGAGGACCCAGGCGGCCCGCCCCTCCCGGAGCCCCGTCCGTGGACGGGACTTCCGGGAGGGGGTGTCCTCGCGGCGCGCGGTGGTGGCGCCGTCGGTGACGGTGGACATGTCAGTTGCCGGTGCCGATCGACTCGGCCTGCGACTGCACGGTCTTCAGGGCGGCGGCCGGATCGGCCCCCGTCTTGGTGACCTTCTCCATCTCGGTGTCGAAGGAGTTGACGACCTGCTCCCACGTCGGGAACGACGGCGGGGCCTGCGCGGTCTCGAGCTGCTTGCCGAAGACGGCGAGCTTCTTGTCGCCCGACAGGGCCGGGTCCTGCCACGCGCTCTTCACCGACGGGAGGTCGGTGGAGATGCCGTACCACTTGGCCTGCGTCTTGGCGTCACCGAGCCACTGGACGAACTTCCACGAGGTGTCGCGGTTCTTGGTGTTCTTGAAGACGACGAGGTTCGAGCCGCCGACGAACGAGGACGACTGCTTGTCGGCGGGGATCTGGAAGACGTCGTACTTGTCCTTGAAGCCCTCGCCACCGGCCTTCTCGACCGCGGACATCATCCACGGGCCCGAGATGAACATCGGGACCTTGCCGCTGGCGAAGTCGGGCTCGGTCGTCGGGGTCGCCGGGGCGGCCTTGTCGGAGATGCCGTCGGTGAAGAACGACTGGTAGTACTGCGCCGCCTTGAGGATCTCGGGGCTGTCGAAGTTGTACGCCTTGCCGCCGTCCTTGGTGAGGTCGGCGCCTGCGGACCAGGCGAACGGCATGATCGACTGCCACGACCCGACGCCACCGGCCTGCAGGCCGATACCGTACTTGGCGCCGGCCTTGTCCTGCATCGCCTTGGCCATGTCCTTCAGGCCCGCCCAGTCGGTCGGGGGCGTGGTGATGCCGGCCTTCTTCGCCAGGTCGGTGCGGTAGTAGACGAGGCGGGTCTCGACGTACCAGGGGATGCCGTACGAGGTCCCGTTGACCTCGGTCGTCTTCTGGGCGCCCTCGAAGAAGACCGACTTGTCGATCTCACCGGGGGTCGGGTCGAGGGCGTCCATGTTGGCGAACTCGCCCATCCACGTCGTGCCGACCATGGCGACGTCGGGCGTCTTGTTGGCGGTGATGGCGGTCGTGAACTTGTCGTGCGCCGCGTCCCAGGGGATCGCGGTCACCTCGACCTTGGCGCCGGGGTTGGCGGCCTCGAACTCCTTGGCGAGCTCGGGGAGCTTCTCGCCCTCGGCGCCCATGGCCCACACGGTGATGGTGCCCTTGGCGGCTCCGGCGGCGACGGAGGCTCCGGTCTCGCTGGCGCCGCTGCCGGCGTCCTCGCGTCCGCAGGCGGACATGCTCAGGGCCACGGCGGCCAGGCCGGCCACGGTGATGGTGGAGGTGCGTCTCATGGGACAACTCACTTTCTGGGTGGGGCTACTGCAGGGGGACGGGTCAGGGACGTGGCGAGGTCTGGGGGCCGGCGGCACCGGGGCACCCGCACGAGCTGCGGATGACGACCTCGGTGGGCAGGACGTGGCGGCCGTCGCTCGGGGGAGCGCCGGACACGAGGTGGTGGAGGCGGTCGGCGGCCAGGGCGCCGACCTCCCGCACGGGCTGGCGGACGGTCGTGAGGCCGGGCCGCACGTAGCGGGCCGTCATGACGTCGTCCCAGCCGACGACGGCGATGTCACCGGGGACGTCGGTGCCGGAGTCGACGAGGCGGGCGATGATCGCGAGCGCGAGCTCGTCGTTGCTGCAGACGAGCGCGTCGGTGTCGAGCTCGCCGGCGATGATCCGGTCGGCGACGGCGGTGCCCTCGGCCTCGCGGAACGGGGCGAGGACGGGGGGTGCCGGGGTCAGGCCGCGGGCCTCGTGCGCGGCGACGAAGCCGGCGTGCCGCTCGAGGACGTCGTGAGCGGCGTCGGGGTCGCCGACGAAGAGCAGCCGGGTGCGGCCGTGGTCGCCGAGGAGGTGGTCGGTGAGGCGACGGGCGCTGTCGGTGTTCTCGGTGGTGATGACCTCGATGCCGGGGCGCGCGTCGCCCGCGACGACGACGATCGGCTTCGTCGTGGCGCCGGCGTGGCTGACGTCGGTTCCCATGACCGCGATCCCGTCGACCCGCGAGGCGAGGGCGCGCACGGCCCGGGCCCCGTCGCCCTTGGTGCCGGCGAGGACGAGCATGACGCTCTGGCGCAGCTCGGCGGCCCGGGTCTCGAAGCCGACGAGGAGGTCGGCGTAGTACGGACCGCTCATCTCGGGCAGGACGAGCCCGAAGGTGTCGTGCTGGCGCACCGCGAGGCTGCGGGCGGCGCCGGACGGAAGGTAGTCGAGCTGCTCGACGGCGGCGAGGACCTTCTGGCGGGTCTTGTCGGTCACGACGGGGGAGCCCTGGAGGACCCGGGAGACGGTGGCGATCGAGACCTGGGCGAGGTCGGCGACCGCGTAGATCGTCGCCGACTGCTGCCGTGCCCGAGACTGCTCCGTCATCTGCCCTCATCCTTGAAAGCGCTTACAAAGGTGAGAGCGATGCTGCCCGCGGCAGGGGGGTCCGTGGGGCCGGAGGAATGTCACGGTTAGGTAACGACGCCGACGCGCCGCCCCCGCGGAGGCGGGGACGGCGCGTCGGGCGCGGCATCGCGGCTGGTCAGGCCGCTCCGGCGGGATCAGGCGGTCGGCGGGCGGTACCCGGTCGGCTCGCCCGCACCGAGGTCGACGATGGCCGCGACGGGGCCGCCGCCCTCCGGTCCCTGGTGGGCGGCGGAGACCGAGACGAACACCGCGGGGTCGCCCGTCACCGACGCCGTGACGCCACCGACGCAGGACTTGATCTGGCGGTGCCAGTGCACGTCGGAGTCGTCGAGCATGGCGTTGCGGCGCCCGGCGACGGTGCCGTCCTGCGAGGCCTCGCACTTGAGGAAGACGTTGACGAGGCGGCCGTCGAGGTCGCTGCGGTGCGGGCGCTCGGGCAGGTCGAGCCCGGCGTCCTTGATGGCGGCCCAGATGCCGTCCTGGTCGAGGGCGTCCTGCATGACCGAGTGGCCGATGCGGTAGCGGCCGCCGACGCCGCGGGCGTTGCCGACGACGACGACCTGGGCCTGGTCGAGCTCGACGCCCGAGGAGCACGACGCGACCGAGGAGTAGAGGGCGCGGTTGTGCATGACGTCGGCGTCGGTGGGCATCTCGATCTCGCCGAGGGCCACGGCGATGCCGAGGGCGGTGCAGCCGTTGGACAGGTCCATCGACTCGTGGGTGTGCTCGGTCCACACCTTCTCGCCGCGCGACTTCGCGTCGCGGATCGTGTGGATCGTCAGCAGCGGGGTCTTGGTCTGCACGTAGTGGACGTCGGCCGCGTCGGTGATGCCGGCGCGCTCCATGGCGACCTTCACGGCGTCGGCGACCTTGCGGACCATCGGCACGTAGCCGATCTCCTCGGGCAGCAGCTGCTCGCTCATCGCGAAGCCGACGGTGAGGCGCGGCTCGTCGGTCTGCTCCGCGTCCTCGGCGGGCACCGTCGCGAAGATCGTCGCGTGGGGGCTGATGACGCCGTCGGTGCCGCCGGACCAGACGATCGGGATCTCCTTGACCTTCGCGGGGTCGGCGCCCTTCGCCACGAGGATCTCGCGGAAGGCGCGGTCGGCGATGATCCGGGTGTAGTCGTTCACCCCGCCGTTGCCCTCGGTCTTGCCGATGACGGCGACGACGCGGTCGGCCGCCATGACCCCGGCGTCGATGAGCTTCCCGAGCTCGGAGGCGTCGGAGACGGTGTGCAGCGGGACCTTGCGGACCTCGATGGCGTCGGGCACGGTGCGTTCCTTCCTGGGGCGACCGGTGGTGGTCGGGGACGGGTTCTGGTGGTGGTCAGGAGATCTCGGGCTCAATGACGGTGCCGAAGGTGCCCTCGACCGCGTCGGTGATGTGCGTGAGCGAGGTGATGACGGCTCGCGGGCCGCCGCCCTCGACGAAGCGGGTGGCGGCCTCGACCTTCGGGCCCATCGACCCGGAGGCGAACTGGCCGGCCTCGGTGTGCCGGCGCAGCTCGGCGAGCGAGACGCGTTCGAGGTCGCGCTGCTGCGGAGTGCCCCAGTCGACGGCGGCGTGGTCGACGTCGGTGGCGATGACGAGGACGTCGGCGTCGAGGGTACGGGCGAGCAGGGCGGCGGTGAGGTCCTTGTCGATGACCGCCTCGACCCCGTGGAGGCGGCCCTCGGCGTCGCGGACGACGGGGATGCCGCCCCCGCCCGCGGCGACGACGACGTGGCCCGCGGCGAGCAGGGCCCGCACGGCCCCGACGTCGACGACCTCGAGGGGCTCGGGGGAGGCGACGACCCGGCGCCAGCCCTGGTCTCCGCGGTCCTCCCAGACCTGGCCGTGCTCCATCATCGACCGGGCCTGCTCCTCGGGCAGGTAGCGGCCGATCGGCTTCGTGGGGCGGGTGAACCCGCGGTCGTCGCGGTCGACGAGCGTGCGGGTGACGAGCGCGGCGACGGGGCGCGAGGCGCCGGCCCCGGCGAGGGCGGCGTCGAGCGCGTCGAGGATGGTGAACCCGAGCGTCCCCTGCGTCTGGGCGCCGCACCAGTCGAGCGGGACCGGCGGGACGACGTGGGCGGACAGCTCGTTCTTCACGAGGAGGTTGCCGACCTGGGGGCCGTTGCCGTGCGTGACGACGAGCTCGTGACCGGCGGCGACCAGCTGCGCGGCGGCCTCCATCGCCACCTCGACGGCGGCGATCTGGGCGTCCGGGGTGGCGCTGCCGTCGGCGGACGTCATCGCGTTGCCGCCGAGCGCGAGCAGGACGCGCATCCTCGCCACCTCCGTGTCGTCCGGACGGGTGCCCGGGGACTTCGACCCTAGGAGCCGTGGCCGAGCACCGGCGTTGTCGAGACCTGCCAGTCGCCGCACGCCGCCTTGGCAACTCCGCCCCACGGCTCCCCGGCGCGTGTGCTCAGGTGGTCGCCCCGGCGACCACCTGAGCACACGCCGCGAGGACGCGGGGCGCAGCCGCGAGGACGCGGGGCGCAGGGTGCCCGGCGGGTGGGACCGCCGTCCCGGGCTCGCGCTGCGTGGGGGATGCTGGCGCCCATGGCACCCAAGGTCTCCGACCGCACCTGGCTCGTCGCCCTCGCCGCCTCCTTCTGGGGCCTGTC
Source organism: Oryzobacter terrae (assembly GCF_042756445.1). Lineage (GTDB taxonomy): Bacteria > Actinomycetota > Actinomycetes > Actinomycetales > Dermatophilaceae > Oryzobacter > Oryzobacter terrae. The sequence continues at coordinate 1,218,269 of NZ_CP170578.1, read as the reverse complement.
GGCCCTGTGGCGCGGACCGCTCGCGAAGGAGTACCCGGCCCTGGCCGTCGTCTTCTGGGAGCACCTCGTCCTCGTCGTGCTCGTCAGCCCGTTCCTCGTGCGCGCCGTGCGCCACGTGTGGCGCGCGAGCACCAGGACGAAGGTCAGCGTGCTCGTCATCGGGGCGGGCTCGTCGGCCCTCGCGACGACGCTGTTCACCGCGGCGTTCCGGCTCGGCGACCCCATCACCCCGCAGGTCCTCCAGAAGCTCCAGCCGCTCATCGCCGTGGCGCTCGCGGCCGTGGTCCTCGGCGAGCGGCTCCGCCCGTCGTACGGGGTCTTCCTCGTGCCGGCGCTCGTCGGGGCCTGGCTGCTCGCCTTCGCGGACCCGTTCGGGGTCACCGTCTCGAGCGCCCAGGCGGCCCTGCTCGCCGTCGGCGCCGCCGCGCTGTGGGCCGCGGGAACGGTCCTCGGCCGGGCGGCCCGGGCCGAGCTGTCGTTCACCGACCTCACCGCACTGCGCTTCGGCGTGGGCCTCGTGACGCTGCTCGTCATCGCCGGTGCGACCTCGACACCCCTGGCCGTCGGTCTCGACGCCGCGCCGAACATCCTCCTCCTCGCGCTGTTCCCGGGCCTCGTCGCGCTCGTCCTCTACTACCTCGCGCTCGGCCGCACGCCTGCCTCGCGCGCCACCCTCGCCGAGCTCGCGTTCCCGCTCACCGCCGCGGTCGTCGGCATCCTCGCCTTCGGGGCGCGGCCCACCGGCACGCAGTGGCTCGGCGTCGCGATCGTCCTCGCGTCGGTCGTGGGGCTCGCGCTGCACGAGCAGCGCAGCCCGCGCCCGTCGGTCGACGCCCCGGTGCGCGCCGAGGACGCCCTCACGCCCGCGCGCTGACCCGTCGGGTCACAGGGCGCGCCACCGGTCGTGGCGGGCGGTGAGGCGTCGCGTCGGCTCGAGGGCCGCCAGCTCGGCGAGCTCGTGGCGGATGGCGTGGGCCATCCGCGCGCAGTAGGCCTGCGGCTCCTCGGCGGCGTCGGGGTGCTCGGCGACGATCCGGTCGACGACCCCGTCCGCGAGGAGGTCGAGCGCCCGCACCCGCTGCTGTGCCGCCATCTCGGGAGCGCGGTCCGGGGTCCGGTGGAGGATCGCCGAGGCCCCTTCGGGCGGCAGCGGTGACAGCCACGAGTGCTGGGCGCTGACGACCCGGTCGGCCGGCATGAGGGCGAGGGCCCCACCGCCCGTGCCCTGGCCGAGCAGGACGCAGACGGTCGGTACCGGGAGGACGACGAGCTCGGCGAGGCAGCGGGCGATCTCGCCGGCCATGCCGCCCTCCTCGGCCTCCTTGGACAGCGCGGCACCCGCGGTGTCGATGACGCTGACGAGGGGCAGGTCGAGCTCGGTCGCGAGCCTCATCCCGCGGCGGGCGACGCGCAGGCCCGAGGGCCCGAGGGGCGCCTCGGCCCGTTCGGACCGCCGGTCCTGCCCGAGGACGACGCACGGCACGCCCTCGAACCGCGCCAGCGCGAGGAACAGGCTGCGGTCCCACTCGCCGGCTCCGGTGCCGAAGAGGGGGAGGACCTCGGTGGCGCCGAGCTTGAGGAGCGCGCGCACGCCGGGCCGCTCGGGGTTGCGGGAACGGGTGATCGACTCCCAGGCGGGGATGTCGGGCAGCGGCTCCTTCGGCACCGGGGGCACCCGGCCGAGGTCGCGCTCGGCCATGACGAGGTCGAGGAAGCGCCCGGCGATCTCGGGCAGCGCCTCGACCGGCTGGACGGCGTCGAGCAGCCCGTGGGCGTAGAGGTTCTCGGCGGTCTGGACACCCTCGGGGAAGGCCTCGCCGTAGAGGGCCTCGAAGACCCGCGCGCCGAGGAAGCCGATCGTCGCGCCGGGCTCGGCGACGGTGACGTGGCCGAGCGAGCCCCAGGAGGCGAGCACCCCGCCGGTCGTGGGGTGGCGCAGGTAGGTGATGTAGGGCAGCCGGGCCTGCTTGAACGCGGCGACCGCGGCGGAGATCTTCACCATCGTCACGAAGGCCGGGGTGCCCTCCTGCATCCGGGTGCCGCCGGACGCCGGGGCCGCGAACAGCGGGACCCGCTCCCTCGTGGCCCGCTCGAAGGCGAGGGTGACCCGTTCGGCGGCGGCCCGCCCGATCGACCCCGCGAGGAAGCGGAACTCCCCGACGACGACGGCCACCCGGTGCCCGTGGATGCGGCCCTCGCCGGTGACGATCGCCTCGTCGGTGCCAGCCCGCTCCGCGGCGGCCACGAGCTCGGCGTCGTAGGCGCTCCCGGTCTCGGCGACCCGCAGCGGCGCGACGTCCCACGACGAGAAGCTGCCCTCGTCGAGGACGGCGGCGAGGAGCTCGTGCGCCCCGGGCCGCCGCGGCCGGTCGCTCACCGGTCGGCGTCGTCGGTGCTGCGAGCGTCGAGCGCGTCGAGCTCGTCGAGCCAGGCGACGACGGCCTCGGTGTGCTCGCCGAGGAGCGGCGGATGGGCGTGCTCGGCGCGACCGCCCGCGAAGGCGTTGTCGTCGAGGCGGATCGGCGGGCCCGGGATCTCGATCCGGCCGAGGAGAGGGTGCTCGACGTCGATGACGAGGCCCTGGCTGCGGGTCTGGTCCCAGTCGTAGACCCGGTCGAGGGTGCGGACCTCCCCGGCGGGGATGCCGTACTCCGCGAGCCGCGCGAGGAGGGTGCCCAAGGGGATGTCGGCGAACGCCGCGTTGACCGTGTCGATGACGGCCTCACGGTTCCTCACGCGGTCGCGGTTCGTCGCGAACTCCGGTGCGGCGGGGTCGATCCCGAAGCCCTTGGCCAGCTTCTGCCACAGTCCCTCGCTGCCGCAGGCGAGCTGGATCATCCCGTCGGCACAGGTGAACAGGCCGTAGGGGCTGATCGACGGGTGGTGGTTGCCGCCGGCCGTCGGCACCTCGCCCGCCACGGTGTACCGGGTGCCCTGGAAGGCGTGGACCCCGACGATCGAGGCGAGCAGCGAGGTCCGCACCTCGCGGCCCACGCCGGTGCGGTTCCTCTCGTGCAGGGCGGCGACGACCCCGTAGGCGCCGTACATGCCGGCGAGCAGGTCGCCGATGGGGACCCCGACGCGCTGCGGGTGGTCGGCGTCGGTGCCGGTGAGCGACATCAGGCCGCCTTCGCCCTGGGCGATCTGGTCGTAGCCGGCGCGGCCGCCCTCGGGACCGTCGTGACCGAACCCGCTGATCCGCAGGACGACGAGGCCGGGGTTGAGCTCGTGCAGCCGCTCGATGGTGAAGCCGAGGCGGTCGAGGACACCGGGACGGAAGTTCTCGAGGAGGACGTCGGCGCGGGTCACCAGCCGGGCCAGCACCTCGCGCCCGCCGTCGCTCTTGAGGTCGAGCTCGACGGACTCCTTGTTGCGGTTGCACGACAGGAAGTACGTCGACACCGGCTGGTCGTCGGGGCCGACGAACGGAGGTCCCCACCCGCGCGACTCGTCGCCCGAGCCCGGGCTCTCGACCTTGATGACGCGGGCGCCCATGTCACCGAGCATCATCCCGCAGTGGGGACCGGCGAGGGCACGGGTCAGGTCGATGACGACGACGTCGTCGAGGGGTCCGCTCACGATGGGCTCCTGGTGCGGGTCGGTGTCCCGCCAACCTAGCCACGGCCGGCTCGGGCCCGTTCGGCAGCCCGGGCCGTCATTGGGCCCGGGGCACTGTCACGTTCTGCCATCGGTCGCGGTGGTCGGTGGGTGCGACAGCCCCGATCGCAACAACGGACCGAGAGCCCGGGGGTCGACGGGGCGGGCGTAGAGGTAGCCCTGGGCGTGCGGGATGCCCGAGGCGCGGACGAGATGGTGCTGCTCGGGGGTCTCCACCCCCTCTGCGACACAGTCCATCCCGAGCTCGAGGGCGAGCCTCGCGATCGCTCGCAGGATGGCACCGCTGGTCCGCTCAGGGCCCTCCACGAAGGAGCGGTCGATCTTCAGCTCGTGGATCGGGAAGGCGTTGAGGTACGTCAACGACCCGAAGCCCGTCCCGAAGTCGTCGATGCTCATCCGGACGCCGTGCTCGACGAGCCGGCCGATGCCGGCGACCGTCGCCTCGCTCATGTCGACGAGGTGGTGCTCGGTGAGCTCGCAGACCAGGCGGGCCGCGTCCAGCCCGCTCGCGTCCAGCGAGTGGTGGACGACGTGCTCGAAGTCCTCGATGCGGCGCATCTGCTCGGCGCAGACGTTGACCCCCAGACGCAGGTCGTGGCCGTCGTCCACCCAACGGGCCACCTGCTCGCACGACTGGCGGATCACCTCGTGCTCGATCGGGATGAGGGTGCCGCCCTCGAGGGCCAGGTGCAGGACGTCGAGCGGTGGGACGAGCGACCCGTCGTCGTCCCGCAGCCGGAGCAGTGCCTCGACGCCGACGATGGACCGGTCGTCGACCCGGATCAGCGGCTGGTAGTGCAGGACGACCCGGTCCTCGGTCACGGCACGCGAGAGCAGGTCGAGGAGGTGGCGCCGGCGCCTGGTCGACCGGTCGGCCGCGTGGAACAGCGCGTGGCTGTCGCGTCCCGAGCTCTTGATCTCGTACATGGCCGTGTCCGCCCGCCGGATGAGTTCGTCCGGGTCCACGGAGTCGCGGGGTCCGACGAGCGCGACACCCATGCTCACGGTGACGCGGACCTCCCGGTCCCCCGTGTGCACGGGGTCGACGAGGGACGCGGTGATCCGGCGCACGACCTCGAGAGCCGCCGCCTCGGAGGGCAGCTGTTCGAGCAGGACGAGGAACTCGTCGCCGCCCCATCGTGCGGCGGTGTCGTAGGGGCGCGCACACCCCACGATCCGGTCGGCCACGGCGCAGAGCACCTGGTCGCCGACCGCGTGCGAGAGGAGGTCGTTGACGAGCTTGAACCGGTCCAGGTCGATGAACACCACTGCCGTGAGGTGCTCGTCGTCACGAGCGAGCGCCGCACCCAGCCGCTCCTCGAGCAGAGCACGGTTCGCGAGGCCGGTCAGTGGGTCGTGCGTCGCCTGCCTCAGCACGGCCTGCTCCGAGCGCTCGGCCCGCTGGCGCAGGGTCGCGTGCTCGATCGCGAGGGTCACCGAGACGGCGAAGGCCTCGAGGGCGTTGCGGGTCGCCAACCCCGGTCGGAGGCCGTCGCGGGGCAGGTCGACCGAGAGGACGCCGAGGAGCGTGCCGTCCTCGGTCACGAGCGGCGCAAAGAGCGCGTCCTCCGGGTGCCAAGCGTCCTCGGCGTCGACCATCTCCATGTCCGGGACCCAGGCGAAGACGTCGGCGGAGGCCAGGTCGTGGTGGTGGTCCTGGAAGCGCAGCCGCCCCCAGTCCTCGCTGGCCTCGAGCAGCCCTCGCCACCGGTCGATGCTGTCGGCAGTGCCGAGGAGCAGGCTGCGTGCGTCTTCGTCCCCGGCGACGGAGACGACTTCCATGGTCCCGTCCGCGCGGGCCAGGTTGACCACGGCGACGCCGAACCCGAGAGCCTGCACGATCGTCTCGGCGAGCAGGTCCAGCATGCCGATGAGGTCGTCGGGGATGGTCGAGTGCTGCTCGAGCGTGGTCACCGGGAGCCTCTCGCACGACCGGGGAGAGGGCCGGCCGGGCAAGGGTGTCCCCTGAGGGTACGTCGCCCGCCGCCGTCGCGTGCGGGAACGGTGCGCCGTGGGGTGGTGGACGCTCAGGTGGCGTGGCCGCTCACGGCGTCGAGGTGCTGGAGCAGGTCGTGCGCCGCGAGCTCGACCTTCTTGTGCCGCCACTCCGCCGCGCGGTAGACGCAGGCGATGAGGGCGCTGCGGTGCACCCGGCGCAGGTCACCGGCGACGAACGCGTAGCGAGCCTTCGTCTCGTCGTTGGCGCCCTTGGTGACACCGAGGTGCCAGGCGGCGTAGTCGTCCCACGAGTGCCGCTCGAGGTAGGCGTTCTGGGCGTCGGCGTCGGGCTGCACGTCGCCCCAGTCGCTCTCGAGGACGTACTGCCTCTTGTCGATGAGGTCGCGCACGTGCGCGACCGCGGCCGGGTTGACCTCGTACTCCGCCATCACCCCACGGTAGCCACGCGCGCGCTCAGGCGGCGGGCTCCGGACGGTGGTGGGTGAGGAACTCCCAGACGAGGGCGTGCGCCAGCGCGACGAGGAGGACGAGGAGCGTCGCCTCGGCCTGGAGGGGGGTGACGCCGATCCCGCGGGCCAGTCCGGGGGCGGCGCCGAGGACGGCGACCGCCGCGTAGACGACCGCCGAGCCCCACCAGTGACGGGCGAACACGCCGGCGTCGCGGTCGCGGCGCGAGTTCCGGAGGAAGCGCACGGTCGACACCGCCCCGAAGACGGCGATGACGACGAAGCTGACCCGCCAGAACATCGGGGTGTCGGGTCCGCCGATCTGCGCGAAGAGCCCCATGAGGGCGGGGAGGAGGAAGGCGAGGTAGACCGACGCCACCTGGCGCCGCGTCCCGTCGTCGCGCAGCCAGTGCGGGTGGCGCTCGACGACCGTCCACCACAGGCCGGTCAGCGTGAAGCAGGTCGCCGAGAACAGGGCGTAGAACGTGCTGGTGTCCACGGGTCTCCTCCTGCGTCGGGGACCGCGCCAGTATGGAGCGCCCGCACCCGACTCGACCAGCCCTTTAACCCGCGCCCTCACCACGGACGCCGTGTACCCCGAGCGTCCGAAAGGTCACGTCAGGTACGTCCCCAGGACGGAGCCGGCGTACCCGTCGTGACCTACTGGTCGATGCGTGTACGGGTCAGGGCCCGGGCCCAGGTGGTGGGGCGGCGCCCCGTCGCGGCCAGAAGCGTGGTGAGGGCGGTGGCGTCGCCGACGAGGCCGCCGTCGTCGTAGGCCGTGAACATGGCGGCGAGGACGTCGCGCGCCTCCACCGGGAGCGCGGCGCCGGGACCGTTCCGCCAGGCGTCGATGCCGATCTCGCGGAGGCGGACCCCGCGGCCCAGCACCTCGGTGGCCAGCTCGACCATCCGACGGGTCGTGAGCACCTCCGGTCCGCAGAGGTCGTGGACCTCGCCCGCGTGCGCGGTGTCGAGGAGGACGACTGCCGCGGCCTCCGCGACGTCCTCGAGGTCGACGGTGGTGAAGGGTGCGTCGGCGCCGTAGGGCAGGACGACCTCACCGTCGAGCACCTGCGGCAGGAGGTTCTGGTGGTACGCCGACGGGCGGAGCACGACGAGACCACCCGGGAGCCCCTCGCGGAGAACGGACTCGGCCGCGAGCTTGCGGGTGTGGTGCGGCATCCGGTCGTCGTCGGGGTGGAGGACGGAGTGGAAGACGAGGTGCGGGAGGCCGACGCCACGGGCGGCTTCCGCGACGCGCCGCGCGATCCCCACCTCGTCGGGGTGGACGTTCGGTGCGAGGTGGTAGGCGGCCCGCACGCCGGCGAGCGCGGCCTCGAGGCCCTCCCCGGTCACGAGGTCGAGGGTGACCGGCTCGCTCCCGGAGGGCCCCCCGTCCGCCCGGCCGGGACGGACCGCGGCGCGCACCGGGACGCCTCGCCCGACCAGGGCCGCGGTGACGGCCCGGCCGGTCTTGCCCGAGGCACCGACGACGAGGACGGGGCGCGGGTCGTCAGCCCGGTCGTGGGGTGGGAGCGGGGCGACGACGGGGTCGTGGACCGCCACCGTCCCCGACCCCGCCGCCTCCTGCACTCGCGTCACGCGTCAGACCCAGTCGACCTCGGCAGCCGCGCTCCCCGAGGCAAGTCTGGCGTAGCCGGGACCCCGGTCGAAGAACGGCTGCGCACCGAGTGCGGCGCGGCGTTCGGCCCGCAGGGCGTCCGAGGCGGTCGCGTCGACGACCGGCTCGTCCTTCGTCCCGCTCGCGACGACGCCGTAGTCGGTGCGCGCGCCCTCGAACGAGACCTTGCCCCACCGCAGGTCGCGCTCGACCTCGTCGTAGGGGCGCTCGAGCGGGTCGCCCCAGCCGCCGCCACCGGTGGTGCGGATCCGGATGACCTGCCCGGCCTTGACCGGCTCGGCGTCGGCGAGCGCGTCGACGACGCGCTCCTCGGGACCACCGAGGTCGATGGTCACCTCGAAGGGACGTCCGGCCTTGCCGCCCTTGACGCCCCAGCAGGCGAGGATCGAGCGGTCGGCGATCGACATGAAGCTCGCGTCCTGGAGCATCCGGATGTGCTTCTCGTAGCCGAGCCCTCCGCGGTGTCGCCCCGCGCCGCCCGAGTCGACCGCGAGGCCGAGCCGCTCGACGAGGAAGGGGAAGCGGCTCTCGGTGAACTCGGTCGGCAGGTTCCGCGAGTCGGGGACGACGTGGATGGTGTCCTCGCCGTCGGCGTAGTAGCGGCCACCGGAGCCGCCGCCGAGCACCTCGCGCATGAGGTAGTCGTTGCCGTCGCGGTCCTTGCCGTAGACCCCGGTGTACCGGATCGTCTCCTGGTCGGCCGGCATCTGGCCGTCGACGGCCTTCGCGACGACCCCGGCGAGGACGCCGAGCAGCCGGAGGATGACGAAGGTGCGGGCGTTCGTCGGGGCCGGGTAGATCGGTGTGAGGAGCGTGCCCTTCTCGGGGAAGCGCATCTCGATGAGCGGCACGATGCCCTCGTTGACGTCGAGCTCGGCCATCCGCTCGGGGGTGTCGGCGAGGTTGCGCAGGACCGGCGCGAGCCACTTCTTGAGGAAGTTGCCGCCGACGTAGTCGCCGCAGTGGTTGATCGGGCCCTTGGCCTGCTTGCTCGTCCCGGTGAAGTCGATGATGAGCTTCGGGCCGCCGTCGCCGGGACCGGGGCCGCCGGTCGAGACCTTGGTCAGGGTGATCCGCTGGGTGTGCAGCTGCGGCTCGTCGACGCCGTCGTGCTCGGCGTAGTCCTCCCAGACGTAGGTGCCGTCGGGGATCTTGCTGAGGATCTCGCGGCGGTAGGTCTCGGTCGTCGCGTCGAGGATCGCGTCGAACGCCGTCTCGATGGTGTCGCGCCCGTACCGTGCGAAGAGCTCGGACAGGCGGCGCGCGCCCATGAGGCAGGCCGAGCACTCGGCGTCGAGGTCGGCCGCGAGGCTGTCGGGCATCCGGCTGTTGCGGGTCATGATCCGCAGCGCCGCCCTGTTCGGGACCCCGGCGTCCCAGAGCTTGATCGGGGGGACCGACAGGCCCTCCTCGAACACGGTGCGGGCGTTGCTCGGCATCGAGCCGGGGACGGCGCCCCCGATGTCGTCGTGGTGGCCGAACGCCTGGACGAACGCGACGACCTCGCCCTCGTGGAAGACGGGGACGGTGACGCAGAGGTCGGGGAGGTGGCCGATGCCGCCCTCCGACTCGTAGACGTCGTTGTGGAAGAAGACGTCGCCCTCGCGCATCTCCGCGAGCGGGAAGTCGCGCGCGATCGGGTGCACGAGAGCGGAGTACGAGCGCCCGGTCAGCTTGCGCAGCTGGCGGTCGTGGATGCCGGCGCGGAAGTCGTGCGCGTCACGGATCATCGGGGAGCGCGAGGTCCGCGCGATGGCGGTCTCGACCTCCATCTCGACGCTCGCCAGGGTGCCCTGGACGATCTCGACGAGGATCGGGTCGACCTCGCTGCCGAGCGAGGTCAGGCGGTTGCCGTGCTCGTAGGACGTCGGCAGGCCGGCCGGGTTGACCGGGGCGTCGCCGAGGGCTCCCGGGGCGCTGCCGGACGTGGCGGCGGGAGCGATGGCGTGGCGGATGGTGGGGCCGCACATGGTCAGGCCTCCTTCGTGACGACGAGGTTGCCGAACGCGTCGACGCGGACGGTGAAGCCGGGGTGGACCGGGACCGTGGAGCCGAACTCCTCGACGATGGCGGGACCGGAGAACGCGTCACCCGCCCGCAGGTCGGGGCGCCAGTAGACATCGGTCCTGACGCGCCCTCGGTCGGCGTCGAAGCAGACCTCGCGCGAGGACCGGGGGGTGAGCGGCTCGCCCTCGCGGGAGGGGATCTCGAGCAGCTCGGGGCGGGTGATCGGGCCGACGCCGGTGACCCGCAGGTTGACCCACTCGACCTGCTGGGTCGGGTCGTCGCGGAAGTCGTAGCCGTAGAGCTGGCGGTGCTCGTCGTGGAAGCGGTCGGCGACGGCGGTGGCGAAGGCCTCGTCCACCCGGCCCGTGCCGGCGGCCACGCGGACCTCGTAGGCCTGGCCGAAGTAGCGCAGGTCGACGGTGCGGACGTACTGGTGGTCCTCGCGCCCGAAGCCCTCGGCGTCGAGGGCCGCGGCGGCCTTGGCGGTCAGCTCGTCGAGGACCTTCTCGACGGCGCCGTGGTCGAGGTTCGCGTGGCGGGCGACGTGCGTCTGGACGTAGTCGTTCTTGACGTCGACGGTGAGCAGCCCGAAGGCGCTGACGTTGCCCGGGTTCTGCGGGACGACGACCCCGGCGAGGTCGAGGATGTCGACGAGGCGGCAGGCGAGCAGCGAGCCCGAGCCCCCGAAGGTCGTCAGCACGAAGTCGCGGACGTCGAGGCCGCGCTTCACCGAGACCTGGCGCAGCGCGTTCGCCTGGTTCCACGCGGAGATCTCGAGGATGCCCGTGGCGCACCGCTCGAGGTCGAGACCGAGGCGCTCGGCGAGCGTGGCGATGCCGCGGTGGGCGGCGTCGACGTCGAGCGGGATCTCTCCGCCGAGCAGGTGCGGGGGGATGCGACCGAGGACGACGTGGGCGTCGGTGATCGTGGGCTCGGTGCCGCCCTTGGCGTAGCACAGCGGGCCCGGGTCGGCCCCGGCCGACTGCGGGCCGACCTTGAGCGCCCCCTCGGGGGAGACCCACGCGATGGAGCCGCCTCCCGCGCCGACGGTGACGACGTCGATCATCGGGATCTTGCTCGGGTAGTCCCCGACGGTGCCCTCGGTCGTGAGGGTCGGCTCGCCGTCGAGGACGACCGAGACGTCGGTCGAGGTGCCGCCGCCGTCGCAGGTGAGGACCTTGTCGAAGCCGGCGCGGCGGGCGATGAGCGCGGCGCCGAGGGCGCCGGCCGCCGGTCCCGACAGGACCGTGGTGATCGGCTGGTGCACGACCTCGTCGGCCGACAGCACCCCGCCGTTCGACTTCATCACGTAGAAGGGGATGGGCCGCCCGCCGGTGAAGCCGTCGAGGCGCTCGTGGATGTTCGTGACGTACCGGCTGACGTTCGGCTTCACGGCCGCGTCGACGAGCGTCGTCATCGAGCGTTCGTACTCGCGGTACTCGCGCAGCACCTCCGAGCTGATCGACACGACGGCGTCGGGGTGCTCGCGACGCAGCACCTCGCGCACCGCGAGCTCGTGCTCGTCGTTGGCGTAGGAGTGCAGCAGGCAGACGCCGAGCGTCGTGATGCCGCGGTCCCTGAACCAGCGGGCGGCGGCGACGGCGTCCTCCTCGTCGAAGGGGCGCAGCTCGTTGCCCTCGAAGTCCATCCGGCCCCCGACGGTGCGGACGTGGTCGGCGGCGACGATGCGCGGCGGCTTGACCCAGAAGTAGGAGTTGCCGTAGCCGTCGGGGACGGCCTGGCGGGCGATCTCGAGCATGAACTCGTAGCCCTCGGTCGTGACGAAGCCGAGCTTCTCGACCTTGCCCTCGAGGAGCTTGTTCGTCGCGACGGTCGTGCCGTGGCAGACGGCGGTGATGTCGCCGCCGCCGGCGCCCATGATCGCGAGGATCTTCTCGATGCCGCTGATGAAGCCGTCGGCCGGGTTCGAGGGCGTGCTGGGGGTCTTGGTCGTGACGAGCTCACCGGTGTCCTCGTCGAAGGCGACGACGTCGGTGAACGTCCCGCCGGTGTCGATGCCCACCCTGATCCGTCGCTGCGTCTGCTCGGCCATGGCCACGATCCAACCCCCTGCCGGGGGGCGATGCGTTGTCAGGATCTGCCGACGGACCCGCCCTTCGCCGTCCATCCTTGCCACCCGCTGCCGACGACCGCGCCCAGCGCCCCGGGTCGGGGCGGTGGGCGCGGGTCGGCGCGGGTCAGGCCCGGGGCGCCGGCTCCCCGTCGACGACGGCCGGGCCGGAGCCGACCGCGGCCGTGGCGGGCGCCGGGGCCGACGGGGCCACCGAGGCGGCCGAGGCGGCCTCGGCCGTGGAGGTCGAGGACGGCCCGGACCCCTGCGTGTAGCGCGTGAGGAGCGCCTGGAGGTCGACGCCCGTCGTGCTCTTGAGCATCGCCAGGGTCTGGGTGAGGTTGTCGGTGACCTGACGGGGGAGGGCCGCCGCGCCGTCGGTCGAGATGACCGTCAGCTGGTCGATGGCCGCCATCGGTGCGGCGACCTCGTGCGCCACCTTGGGCAGCACCTCGACGAGCATCTGGAGGACGGCGGCCTCGTTGTACCGGGCGAAGGCGTCGGCGCGCTTGTTCATCGCCTCCGCCTCGGCCTGCCCGGTCGCGAGGATGGCGCTCGCCTGGGCCTCGCCCTCGGCGCGGGTGGCCTCGGACTGGGCGACGCGCAGGGCCTTGTCGGCCTCACCGCGCCGCGAGCCCTCGATCGCCTCGGCGTCGGCGAGGGCGCTGCGGCGGGCCTTCTCCGCCTCACCGGTGAGGCGGGCCTTCTCGGCGTCGGCCTGCGCGGCGGCGATGGCGGCGGCCTTGCGCGCCTCGGCCTCGGCGATGGCCGCGTTGCGGGCGCCCTCGGCCTCCTGCTCGACGCGGTAGCGCTCGGCGTCGGCGGGCTTGCGGACCTCGGTGTCGAGCTGGCGCTCCTTGAGGGCCGCCTGGCGCACGGCGACCTTCTCCTGCTCGGCGAGGATCGCCTGGTCGCGGTCGGCCTGGGCGAGCGGGCCGGCGGAGGCGGCCTGGGCCTGTGCGGCGTCGGTCTCGGCCTTGATCTCGGCCTGCTTGAGGGCCAGCTGGCGCTGGCTGACGGCGATCTCCTGCTCGGCGACGATCCGGGCCTGCTCGGCGGCCTGCCGGGCGTTGGCCTCGGCGATGGCGGCGACCTGCCCGACCTTCGCCGACTCCGGACGACCCAGGTCCGACAGGTACGAGCCGTCGTCGGTGATGTCCTGGATCTGGAAGGTGTCGAGGACCAGCCCCTGGCCGGTGAGCGAGGACTCGGCCTCGTCGGCGACCCGCTGCGCGAACGCCGCCCGGTCGCGGATGATCTGCTCGACGGTGAGCGAGCCGACGATCGAGCGCAGCGAGCCCGCGAGGGTCTCCTGGGTGAAGGTCTCGACCTCGCCCTGCTGGGTGAGGAAGCGCTGGGCGGCCGCGCGGATGGAGTCCTCGTTGCCGCCGACCTTGACGATGGCGACGCCGTCGAGGTTGAGCTTGACGCCCTGCCCGGAGACCGCGCCGCGGATCTGCACCATGATGCGGCGGCTCGACAGGTCGAGGATGTGGAGGCGCTGGACGAACGGGACGACGAAGATCCCGCCGCCCATGACGACCTTCTGGCCGGAGAGGTCGGTCGACATCTCGCCGGTCTCGGGGTTCTTCACCTCCTTGCCCTTGCGCCCGGTGACGATGAAGGCCTCGTTGGGGCCGGCCACCTTGTAGCGCGAGGCGATGATGAGGCCCGTGAGGACGAGGAGGGCGATGAGCCCGAGGACGGCGAGCAACGCGACGGGGATCTCGAACCCGAACATGTCTGCCTGACCTTTCCCGGCGCCCGAGGGCGCCTGTGCGTGAGTGTGCGTGGTGGACGTCGCCGGTGGGTCACCGGTTCCGCCGGGGTCCCCCCGTGGGAGTGGTGGGCTCAGCCCTCGCGTCGGGAGACGCGGACCGAGGTGGGGCTGAGGACGCTCGTCACGACGACCGCGGTGCCGCTCGGGAGCGGTTCGTCGGCACGGGCGTTGAGCCGGGTGATGTGCCCTGACGCGACGACGTTGACCATGCCGAACCCGTCGGCGGGCACGGCCTCGATGACGGTGCCCGAGAGCCCGACGAGGCCGCGGCTCGTGACGTTGGCCTCGTCACCGCCGCGCATGAGCCGCTTGCTGGCCTGACCCGCACCGACCCCGACGAGGGCGCCGGCGACCAACCCGGAGAGGAGCGTGACGGGACGGGAGGCGCCCGCGTCGGCGACGAGCGCCCCGACGAACCCGAACGCCGCGAGGAACCCCGCGACGGCGAGCCCGGAGAGGAGGTCGGGCCCGACCCCGTCGAGGAAGCCGTCGACGACGTCCCCCGCGACGAGCGAGACGAGGAGCAGCAGGATGCCGATGCCTCCGATGACGAGCAGCGTGGCCTGCATCCGGTCTCCTTGCGCGACGGCCGTCCGTGCGGACGGCACGGGTCCCCCCGGACCCGGTGCCGTGAGCCTAGACGGTCGGCCGCTGCGTCCACAGGGGTTCGCGGGAACGCCGGGCGCGGCGCCCTCTGGTCAGCGCGGTGGCGTTCTGGGACGGTGGGACCCGTGTTCGGTGACGCGGCCGCCTACGAGCGGTTCATGGGTCGATGGAGCGCGCGCCTGGCTCCCGGCTTCCTCGACTCCGTCCTCGGGGACGCGCCCGGTGACGGGCCCGGGACGGTGCTCGACGTGGGGTGCGGGACGGGCAACCTCGCGGCCGAGGTGCTGGCCCGCTGGCCGCGGACCCACGTCGTCGCCATCGACCCCTCGCCGCCGTTCGTCGCCGCCGCCCGCGAGCGCCTCGTGCCCGGGCGGGCTCGGGTCCAGGTGGGATCGGCCCTCCAGCTGCCGGAGGCGCGCGGCACGGTCGACGCCGCCCTGGCGCTGCTCGTCCTCAACTTCCTCCCGGACCCCGCTCGCGGGGCGACCGAGATGCGCAGGGTCACCCGGGCGGGCGGCGTCGTCGGGGCGGCAGTGTGGGACTACGGCGGCGGGATGGCGATGCTGCGGACCTACTGGGACGCGGCGGCCACGGTGCACCCCGGGGCCGGGGCCGTCGACGAGGCGCTGGCCCGGCCGGCGCGGGCGGGCGGGGTCGAGGCGCTGTTCCACGGTGCCGGGCTCGAGGACGTGGGCGGCGGGCTGCTCGAGGTGCCGATGCTCTTCGAGACGTTCGACGACTACTGGGACCCCTTCCTCCTCGGCATCGGCCCCGCGGGCGACTTCACCCGCGAGCTCGACGACGGGGGCCGGGAGGCGCTGCGCGCCGAGCTGCACCGCCGGCTCGGCGACGGCCCCGTCGAGATGACGTCGGTCGCCCGCTGGGTCCGCGGGGTCGTCCCGGGCTGACCCTCGCGCGCGGGCGCCCTCAGCCGTGGGGGAACGACGTCTTCGCCGGGCCCTCGAGCTCCTCGCGGTGCTTGCGGATGAGGTCGAGGTTGCGGTCGCGCAGGTGGTCGAAGCCCTGGCTGATGTTCGAGCCCGGGGTCAGCGACGCCAGCGCCTCGGCAGGGTCGAGCCGGGCCGAGACCCAGCCCTCGTGCGTGGCCGCCTTCGCGACGATGTGTCCGATGGGGGTCACGACGTGGCTGTTGCCGAAGTAGAGCACCCCGGCCGGGTCGGCCCCCACGGCGTTGGCGCCGACGACGAAGACGTGGTTGTCGTAGGCGCGCGCCCGCGACGTCAGCTCCCACACGTCGGCCGAGCGGAGCAGCGCCGACGGGCGGCAGATGACCTCGGCGCCCTGGACCGCCTGGATCCGGCACAGCTCGGGGTAGTCGCCGTCGAAGCAGATGATCATCCCGATCCGGCCGAGCTCGGTGTCGCACACCGTGACCGTGTCGCCGGGCGTGACCCAGCCGCCCCCGCCGACGCCCTCGGAGAAGAAGGGGTGGGTCTTGCGGTAGATCCCCAGGACCTCGCCGGAGGGGGCGATGAGGACCGAGGAGTTGTGGACGACGTCGGGCGTGGGGCCGCGCTCGTAGGTCCCGGCGACGAGGTGGATCCCGAGCTCGGCGGCGACGTCGCGCAGGGGCTCGATGACGGGGCCGGGAAGCTCGGAGACGAGCTCCCACAGCTCCTCCACGGGGAGGCCGGGCGTGAAGCCCGTCGTCGCCGACTCGGGCAGGACGACGAGCTCGGCCCCCGTCGCCTCGACGCACCGGCGGGTGAACGCCACGAGCTTGTCGAGGTTGGCGGCGACCGAGTCCGTCGTGAGGGGACCGGGAACCGGGGCGACCTGGACGGCCGCGGCCGTGAACGCGCGCATCAGGACCGCCTTCCGATCCGGGCGCCGAGGGCGACACCCGCCAGGGCGAGGATCCCACCGACGAGCACCCCGAGGGCGAACCCGGCCCCGGAGTCCAGCCCGAGGTTGGCGTTGGCGGTCGCGGTGGCGCTGCGCCCGGCGTGGACCGGGGCCGCCCCCGTGGCGGGCGCTGTCGCTCCCGCGGGTCGGAGGTCGACGGGCCGGACGCCGGCGATGTCGCGGTCGAGGGCGGTGAAGAACTGGCCGGCCATCTTCTTCGTCACGCCCGCCAGCATCCGCTGCCCGACCCCGCCGATGGCGCCCCCGACGGAGGCGTCGGCGTCGTAGGAGAGCTCGGTACCGCCGGCCGCCGAGGGCACGAGGCGGACCTTGACGTCGGCGTCGATGGTGCCGGGTGCGCCCGCACCGGAGGCCCTCATCGTCAGCGACGAGGGCGTGACCTTGTCGGAGAGGGAGACCTCGCCGGCGTAGGTGCCCTTGATGGCCGCGACCCCGGCCGTGACCGACATCGCGTAGCGGTCGTCGCCGACGGTGGTGAGGGACTCGCAGCCGGGGATGCAGCGCGCCAGGACCGCGGGGTCCTGGATCGCCTCCCAGACCTTCTCGACGGGGGCCTCGAGGGTGGAGCTGCCGGAGATCTTCATCGCGGGCCTTCCTGCGCGGGATCGGGGTCGGAGGTCGAGGAGGGGCCGGTGGCCGAGGAGGGGCCGGTGGCCGAGGCGGCGTGCTGCCGGCGGAGGGTCCACAGCTCGGAGGGGCTGATCGGCATCGAGCGGATCGGGAAGCCCTCGGCGTCCTCGAGGGCGGAGGCGATGACGGCCGTGACCGGGATCGTCCCCGCCTCGCCGGCCCCCTTGATCCCGAGCGGGTTGAGCGGGCTCGGGGTCTCGAGGTGGTCGGTCTCGATGTGCGGGACCTCGGAGGCGTAGGGGATGAGGAAGTCCATGAACGAGGCGTTGAGCAGCTGCCCCGACTCGTCGTAGGCCATCCGCTCGTACAGCGCCCCGCCGACGCCCTGCGCGACCCCGCCGTGGACCTGGCCCTCGACGATCATCGGGTTGACCATGACGCCGCAGTCGTGGACGACGCAGTAGCGCAGGATGCGGATCTCGGCCGTCACCGGGTCGGTCTCGACGATGGCCGCGTGCATCCCGTTGGCGAAGGTGGCCTGGGTGGGGGAGTAGAAGTCCTGCCCCTCGAGGCCCGGCTCGTCGTCGTCGGCGACCGGGGGCTTGTCGGGGTCGAAGGTCCCGGCGAACTGGGTGGCCGCCTGGGCCGAGGCGTCGAAGGCGTAGCGCAGCGGGTTCGACATGACCGCGACGGTGGAGAGGTCGATGTGCGGGCCGTCGGGGGTGCCCTTGACCGAGATGACGCCGTCGTCGATCCGGAGGTCGTCGGGTGAGACCTCGAGGGCGTCGGCGGCGATCCGCAGGGCCTTGGTGCGCACGACCTTCGCGGCGAGGGCGACGGCGTTCCCCGACATCACCGCCCCGCGGGAGGCGAAGGTGCCGACGGCGTAGGCCATCCGCCGGGTGTCGCCGGTGGTGACGTGGACGTCCTCGATCCGCACGCCGAGCTCGTCGGCGACGATCTGCGCGAGGATGGTCTGGTGGCCCTGTCCCTGGGTCGTCAGGCCCGTGGCGACGTTGACCCGGCCGCTCGTCTCGACGTGGACGTGGCCACCCTCGTAGGGGCCCACGCCGGTGCCCTCGACGTAGCAGCCGATGCCCAGGCCCACCTTGCGTCCGGCGGCCTCCGCGTCGCGGCGGTAGGCGGCGAAGTCGTCCCAGCCGACGAGCGCCTTGAGCTTGGCGAGCGAGGCGGGGAAGTCGCCCGAGTCGTACCGGAGCGGTCGCCCGTCCTGGAACATCAGGCCGTGGTCGTAGGGCATCTCGTCGGGCTGGATGAAGTTGCGGCTGCGGACCTCGGCGCGGTCCAGGCCCAGCTCGGCGGCGATGGCGTCCATCGTCCGCTCCATGGCGTAGCAGCCCTGCGGGCGTCCGGCGCCCCGGTAGGGCGTCACGAGAACGGTGTTCGTGTACAGCGACCAGAACTCGACGCGGTACGCGCCGGGCTTGTACGGCCCGAGGAGCTGGGTGGCCGTGATGATCGGGACGATGATCCCGTACGGGGTGTAGGCGCCGTTGTCGTGCCAGAACCGGACGTCGAGGGCGAGCAGGCGGCCGTCGTCGTCGAACCCGACGGTGACCTCCTGGAGCTGGCTGCGCTCGTGGGCGCTGGAGGTGAAGTGCTCGCGGCGGTCCTCGGTCCACTTGACGTCGCGGCCGAGGTTGCGGGCCGCCCAGGGCACGAGGACCTCCTCGGGCCACGGATGCATGATCTTGACCCCGAAGCCGCCGCCGACGTCGGGTGCGACGCACTCGACCTTGGCCAACGGCATCCCGAGCTTCGCCGCGACGGCGGCGCGCACGCCGGTCGTCGTCTGGGTGGAGGAGTAGAGCCGCAGCGACTGGTCGTCGGCGTCCCAGCGGGCGTAGACCCCCTTGCCCTCCATGGGCATGCAGGCGCTGCGCTCGATCTCGAGCTCGAGGGTCAGCCGGTGGGGGGCGGCGGCCATCGCCGCCTCGAGGTCGCCGACCTCCTGGAGGAGGTGCGCGCTGACGTTGTCGGGGACGTCGTCGTGGACGAGCACCCCACCGTCACGGGCCTTCTCGATCCCGACGACGACGGGGAGCGTCTCGTAGCGAACCCGGATGCGCGCGGCGGCGTCCTCGGCGAGGTAGCGGTTGCGGGCGACGACCATGACGACCGCCTCGCCGACGTGGTTGACCTCGTCCTTGGCCAGGCAGTACCCGACGCGCGGGTGGGTGAGCGCCGGGTGGGGGATGAGGACGGGCAGCGGCTCGGCGACGCGCCCGTCGAGGTCCTCCCACGTGTAGATGGCCTCGACGCCGTCGACCTCCCAGGCGTCGTCGATGTCGACGTCGACGACCCGGGCGTGCGCGTGCGGGCTGCGGACGAACGCGGCCTCGAGGGAACCGCGGCCGAGGTCGTCGAGGTAGCGACCGTTGCCGGTGAGCAGGCGCGGGTCCTCGCGGCGCTGGACCTTCTCGCCGAACTGGCGGGTGCTCACCGCGGACCCCCGCCCGGGTACCCGGGAACGGGCGGGGCGAGCTCGACGAGGCCGCGGCGGATCTCGGCGGCCCGGCCGACGGCCTTGACGATGTTCTGGTAACCCGTGCAGCGGCACAGGTTGCCCGAGATCGCCTCGCGTGCCTCGGCCTCCGTCGGGTCGGGGTTCTCCTCGAGGTAGGCGGTGATCGTCGTGACGAAACCCGGTGTGCAGAAACCGCACTGGAGGCCGTGGCACTCGGCGAACGCCTGCTGGACGGGGCTGAGGTGCTCGGGATCGTGACCGATGCCCTCGACGGTGGTGACCTCGTGCGCCTGGGCCGACACGGCGAACATCAGGCACGACCGCATCGGCTCCCCGTCGACGAGGACGGTGCAGGCGCCGCACACGCCGTGCTCGCACCCGACGTGGGTCCCGGTGAGCCCGAGGTCGTGGCGCAGGAAGTCGGACAGGAGGCGCCGGGCCGGGGCGGTCGCGGTCCGGGGCACCCCGTTGACCGTGATCGTCACCTCGTGCTGCTGCTCGGTGGCGGGCTCGCTCACGCCGCGCCCTCCTCGTCGTCGTGGGCGGTCGTCACGAGGACGCGACGGGTCAGCTCGGCCGCGAGCATCCGGCGGTAGTCGGCGCTCGCGTGGATGTCGTCCTCGGGCTGGACGTGCGCGCGCACGAGCTCGGCGACCTCGTCAGGCACGGGTGCCGCGGCGTCGCGGCCGGCGAGGACGGGGGAGAGGTCGAGGACCGTGGGCACGGGCGTCACCGACACGAAGGCGGCGCGCGCCGAGCGGATGGTCCCGCCCTCGACCTCGAGCGCCACGGCCACGCCGGCGAGCGCGTAGTCGCCGTGGCGGCGGGCGGACTCGACGAACCCGGTGCGGGTGCCGGGGGCGAAGCGGCCGAAGCGCACGGCCTCCACCAGCTCGTCGTGCTCGAGGGTGGTCTCGAGGGGACCCTCGAAGAAGTCGGCGGCGGCGATCTCGCGCCGGCCGCGGGCGCTCACGGCCTCGATCACGCCACCGGTGAGGACCGCCACCGACGGCATCTCGCCGGCAGGGTCCGCGTGGGCGATCGAGCCGACCGTGGTGCCGCGGTTGCGGATCGCCGGGTGGGCGACGTTGCGGAGGGCCTGGCGCAGAAGGGGGTTCGCGGCAAAGGCGCCTTCGTGCCGCTCGAGCCCGGCGTGCCGGACGAGGGCGCCGACGCGCACCCAGGCGTCGTCGACGGTGACCTCGCCCAGCCCCGCGACGAGGTTGACGTCGACGAGGTGGCCTGGGCCGGCCAGGCGCATGTTGAGCACCGGGATGAGGCTCTGGCCGCCGGCGAGCACCTTGCCGTCGTGGCCGACCTGGGCGAGCACCGCGACGGCCTCCTCGACCGAGCGCGGCGCGTGGTGCACGAACGGACCGGGCTTCATGCCTCGATCATGTCCACTGGACACTCCGTTCGGTAGGGACGCAGTGCCGACACTGCCTCATGAGGTGGTCAAAGGTTGCCAAAGCCCCGGGAACGGCCGCGGCCGGCCCCCGCGAGGGGACCGGCCGCGGGCCGGGCGACGGGTCAGGGACGGCGGTCCCGGTCGGCGTCGCGCTCGCCCGGCGATCCCGGGTAGCCCTTCTGGTAGAGGTCGTCGACGCCGTCGCTGTCGCCGTAGACGTGGTCGCCCACGGAGATCGCGGTGCCGTCGGCCCGCTCGCGCAGCTCGGCCGGTGCGATGGCCCGGGCGAGGTGGTAGCCGCCGACGGCGACGATCGTGCCGAGCGCGATGCCCTCGAGCGAGAAGTTGTCGGTCAGCTGCATCCGGACGTTGCCGACGCCGATGATGATGCCCGCGGCGACGGGGACGAGGTTGATCGGGTTGCCGAAGTCGACCCCGTTCTCCTTCCAGATCTTCGCACCGAGCAGGCCGATCATCCCGTAGAGGACGACGGTGATGCCGCCGAGGACGCCGCCGGGGATCGAGGCGACGAGGGCCCCGAACTTCGGCGAGAGCCCGAAGAGGATGGCGACCGCGGCGGCGACGTAGTAGGCCGCCGTGGAGTAGACCCGGGTCGCCGCCATGACGCCGATGTTCTCGGCGTAGGTCGTCGTCGGCGAGCCGCCGACCGACGAGGCGAGGACGGTGCCGATGCCGTCACCGGCGATGGCGCGACCCATCGACGGGTCGAGGTCGTGGCCGGTCATCTCGGCGACCGCCTTGACGTGGCCGGTGTTCTCGGCGATGAGCGCGATGACGGCGGGCAGCACGAGGAGGATCGCGGTGACCGTGAAGCTCGGCGTGTGCCAGCCGACGACCTCCTTGCCGTCGGCGGCGACCATCGTCTGCTGCGGGAAGCCGAACCAGGCGGCGTCGCCGACGCCCGCGGTGCTCCACCGCTCGTGGCTCGTCGCCTCCGTGGCCCCACCGAGGACCGAGGTGATGTTGCCCACCGTCGAGTCGAGCAGCCAGGACAGGGCCGTGCCGAAGATCAGCGCGAGGAAGACGGCGATCCGGCTGATGAAGCCGCGGAACGCGATGGCCGCGATGATCGTGAACAGCATCGTCGCGATGGCGACCCACTGGTCCTGGGGCCAGTAGATGCCGGCCACGACGGGGGCGAGGTTGAAGCCGATGAGCATGACGACCGCGCCGGTGACGACGGGCGGCAGCACCTTGTGGAGCACCGAGGAGCCGAGGAAGTGGATCGCGACGCCGACGGCGACGAGCACGAGGCCCGCGACGAGGATCGCACCGGTGACGTCGGCGGAGTCGCCGCCGTTGGCCCGGATCGCCGCGACACCACCGACGAAGGAGGCCGACGTCCCGAGGTAGCTCGGCACCTTGCCCTGGACGATGAGGAGGAACGCGATGGTCGCGATGCCGCTCATCATGATCGCGAGCTGGGGGTTGAGCCCCATGATGAGCGGGAAGACGAAGGTCGCCCCGAACATCGCGACGACGTGCTGGGCACCCAGGCCCACGGTCTTCCCCCAGGACAGGCGCTCGTCGGGCGCCACGACCTCGTCGGGTCCGAGCGAGCGCCCGTCACCCTTCAGCTTCCAACCCAATCCGAGCGCCATGCGCGTGCCTCTCTCCGGGGATCCGCGGCCGAGGGGCGCGCGGTGACGGGGCCCGCGTCGTCGGTGACGCGGATCACGAGTCCGTGATACACGGACCGTAGTGAGGCTGTCAGGCGACACCCTCGGCAAGGGTTGACAGCCGATCGGGGGTGTCGCTGTCAGGTTCGGCCGTGCGCCTGACGGGTGCCGGCCCGGGCTCAGATGCCGCGCATCTGGTGGATGCGCAGGGCCAGCGCGAGGGTGAGCCGCAACTGGGGGTCGGTGGTGAACGGCCCGAGCATCCGCTCGAGCTTGGCGATGCGGTAGCGCAGCGTGTTGTAGTGGAAGAACAGCCGGCGCGCGGTCTCGGCGACGTTGAGGTTGGTGTCGATGAGCACCGACAGGGTGGTGCGCAGGTCCTCGTTCTCGGGGGAGTCGTCGGTGGCGAGCTCACCGAGGCTCTCCTCGACGAAGCGTCGCAGGTCGGCGCCGTCGGGGACGAGGGCGAGCAGCCGGTAGATGCCCAGGCCGTCGAAGTGGGTCAGGGCCGACTCGCCGTACATCTGGCGGCCGACGTGCACGGCCTTGAGTGCCTCGTCGTAGGCGGTCGGCAGGTCGGCCACGCTGCGGATGGGGCGCGAGACGCCCGTGGAGAAGGTGCGCCGGCCCCCGCCGCCGTCGCCGCGGACGACCTTCGCGATCTCGCCGACCGTGCGCATCACCGCGTCGTCCTCGCTCGTCGGGTCGACGGGGAGGAGGGCGACGACCTCCTGGCTGAACCCGGCGACGGGCACCGAGACGTCGCGGGCCCGCACGGCCTGGACCCAGGCCCGCACGAAGCGCTCCTGGAGGGAGCGGACCTCCTCTGCGGCCCGCGTCGTCTCGGCGTCGTTCTCGTCGGTCTCGGCGACGACGACGACCATGGGGCGGTCGATGTCCCAGCCGAGGGAGGTGGCGTGCGAGACGGCGTCGGCGGGGTCGCCGGCCCTCCCGGCGAGGGCGTCGCGGAGGAACTCGGCGCGGTACTTGCCCTCGACCGCGGCGACCGCGGCCTCCTTGGTGATGGCGAGGGCGGCGACGGTGGCCGCGCGCTCGAGCATGTGGACGTCGGTGGGCGTGAGGGCGCGGTCGGGCGAGAAGGCCCCGAGCAGGCCGTGGTCGGAGGCGCCGGCGACGATCTTGACGAGGGCGCGGGTCGTCTCGGGACCGTCGCCCTCGCGGGCGCCGACCGGCTCGGACTCGACGACGAGGCGGCCGGTGCGGTCGAAGCAGGGGAGCCCCTGGACGCGCTCGACCTCCGCGTCGCTGCCGGCCATGGCCAGGACGCGGCCGTCGGTCGTGGTGACGACCGCGGCACCGCCGAAGAAGCCCGCGACCGCCTCGCACAGCTCGGTGACCGAGCCGCCCGCCAGGACGATCCGGACGAGGACGCGGTGCACCTCGTCCTCGCGCTGGAGCAGGGCCGCCTGCTGCTCGACGAGCGCCTCGAGGGCGGCGGCCCGTTCGGCCGGGTCGGTGGGCACCGGGGAGTCGTGCAGGGGCGAGGCGACGGCGGACCGCGGACCGGTGGATGGCAAGGTCTGTGCGTCGTCAGGCCGATCGTTGTCAACAATGACCATCCGGTCACTGTAGCCCCCTCGTTAGCGTCGTCATCATGCCGTCACCCTCCCCGCGGTCCGCCCTGCCGGCCGCCGCCTCCGCGCTCACCGTGGCGGTCGTCCGGGGACCGGTGCGCGAGGCCGTCGTCCTCGGTGAGCACCGGCTCGGCCTCTACCTCGACGTCGACGGCTCGGTCCTGCCGGTCGTCCCGTCCGACGCCGTCGCCCTGCCCACCGCGCTGCGCCTCGGCGCGCGCTCGAGCGCTCTTGCCGACGGGCCGCTGCCGTGGGGCGTCGCCGCGGGTGACCGGATACTGGTCGGCGGGGGTCGCGTCGAGCTGCCGGTCGGTGACGTCGTCGCCGTGCGCACGTGGCGCCCGGCCCGGGTCCGCCGGGTGGCAGCCGGCGCCTCGTGCCCCGGGTCGCGGGAGGCCGTGGCGGCCCTGCTCCTCGAGGCCTCCGTGGGCTGCGACCCCTGGCTCGCCCCCGCCACCGCCGCCGTCCTCTCAAGGCTCCCGGGGCCGGCCGGGCTCGACCAGCTCGTCGGGCGCGGGCGCGGGCTGACGCCCTCGGGTGACGACGCCCTCGCCGGCGCGCTCCTCGTGGCCCACGCCCTGCGGGTCTCGCGTCCCCTCGTCGCCGCCGTGCGGGACCGGCTCGGGACGACGACCGCGGTCTCGGCGGCCCTCCTCGCGGCGGCGACCGACGGCTTCGCGGCGCGCCCCGTCGTCGCCCTCGTCGACGCCGTGGTGCTCGGCCACGTCGACGCCACCGCCCGTGCCCTGCCCGAGGTCGTCGCCCTCGGGCACACCTCCGGCCGCGACCTCGTCACCGGCGTCCTCGAGGCGCTGCGGACCCACGTGCCGGTCCCGGTGCGGCAGACGACGACCCAGACCTCGACCCCGACCGGACGGAGCGCCGCATGACGACCCACGTCGAGCTGAGACGAGGTGCCTACCACGACTCGGTGAGCCTGATGCAGGTGTCGCGCACGGTGGCCGCGACCCCCGGGGTCACCGCCGCCCAGGTCGCGATGGCGACCGAGCTCAACGTCGACGTGCTCCGCTCGATGGGTTTCGACGTCCCCGCCGAGGCCGGCGCGAACGACCTCGTCGTGGCGCTGCGCACCGAGTCGGACGACGCGCTCGAGGCCGGGCTGGCCGCGGTCGCCGCGGCCCTGGCCGACCTGCGCGCCACGAAGGACACCGGTGGTGGTGAGGAGGTCGTCCCGCCACGCACCCTCGGCTCGGCCGCCGCCCGCGGTGGCGCCACCCTCGCGGTGATCTCGGTCCCGGGCCAGCACGCCGTGACCGAGGCGTTCGACGCGATCGCCTCAGGCCTGTCCGTGATGCTGTTCTCCGACAACGTGTCCGTCGACGACGAGGTCCGGCTCAAGGACGCCGCCGCCGAGGCCGACGTCCTGGTCATGGGGCCCGACTGCGGCACGGCGCACATCGGCGGCGTCGCCCTCGGGTTCGCGAACGTCGTGCGCTCGGGCTCCGTGGGGGTCGTCGCGGCCTCCGGCACCGGCGCTCAGCAGGTCATGTGCCTGCTCGACGCGGCCGGGGTCGGGATCAGCCACGTGCTCGGGGTCGGCGGTCGCGACCTCAAGGAGGTCGTGGGCGGCCGGTCGACGAAGCAGGCGCTCCGCGCGCTCGCCGACGACCCCGCCACCGAGTCGGTCCTGCTCGTCTCCAAGCCCCCGGCCGACGCCGTGCTCGCCGACGTCGACGCCTACGCGTCCTCCCTCGGCCTGTCCGTCCACTGGGCGGTCCTCGGAGCCGGCCGCCCCGACCTCACCGCCGCCGTCGAGGCGTTCCTCGGGGCGCAGGGCCACGACGTCCCCGCGTGGCCGGCCACCGTGGCACCGGCCGAGCCCGAGGGCATCGCGCACGGTCCCGCGCTGCGCGGCCTCTTCTGCGGCGGCACGCTCGCCGACGAGGCGATGACGGTCGCCGAGGCCGAGCTGGGCGGCATCCGGAGCAACATCGCGCACGACCCCTCGCTCGACCTCGGGCCCGACCTGCGCGACGACGGCCACGTCGTCATCGACTTCGGCGACGACGGGATGACCCGCGGGCGCGCCCACCCGATGATCGACCCGACGCTGCGGATGGAGCGGATCGCCGCCGAGGCCGCCGACCCCACGTGCGGCGTCCTCCTCCTCGACCTCGTCCTCGGCCACGGCGCGCACGCCGACCCCGCCGACGAGCTCGCCGAGGCGATCCGGTCCGCGCGCGAGACGGCCCACGCCGACCGACGCGCGCTGCCGGTCGTCGTGTCCCTCACCGGGACCGACGCCGACCCGCAGGACCGCCGCCGGTGCGCCGAGGTCCTGGCCGCGGCCGGCGCCTCGGTCTTCCTGTCCAACGGCGCTGCCACCCGGCACGCGCTCGAGCTGCTGAGGAGCGGTCGATGAGCGAGCAGTCCCGCCCCCTTCGTGGCCTCCTCGAGGCCGACCCCGTCGTCGCGACCGCCGGCGTCTCCCTCCTCGCCGACGCCCTGCGCGACCAGGCCGTACCGGTCACCGAGACGCAGTGGCAGCCGCCGCTCGCCGGGACCGAGGCCGACCTCGCCCGCGTCATGGGCGACCCGCGGCGGGTGGCCGCCAACGCTCTGGCGTTCGAGCGGATGACGGCGGCCGAGGCGGTCCTCACCGACGTCGTCCCGGCCTCGGACTCCCTCGGGCTCGAGCGGGGGACCTTCCTCCACGCGGGCCCGCCGATCGAGTGGGAGCGTGCGTCGGGTCCGCTCAAGGGAGCGCTCATCGGGGCCGTCCTGTTCGAGGGCCTCGCCGACACCGCCGAGGACGCCGAGAAGCGCCTTGCCGCAGGCGAGTTCGACCTCGAGCCCTGTCACCACCGAGGGGCCGTCGGGCCGATGGCCGGTGTCGTCAGCCCGTCGATGTGGATGTACGCGCTGCGCGACGACGTCCACGGCAACGAGTCGTGGTGTTCGCTCAACGAGGGCCTGGGCAAGGTGCTGCGCTATGGCGCCTACGGCCCCGAGGTCATCGAGCGGCTGCACTGGATGACCCGCGTCCTCGGCCCGATCCTCTCGCAGGCGGTCCGCTCGACCGGGCCGATCGACATCCGCTCGATCGTGGCCCAGATGCTGCAGATGGGCGACGAGGGCCACAACCGCAACCGCGCCGGGTCGCTCATGCTGCTGCGCGAGCTGCTCCCCGGGATGATCACCGCCGACGCGTCGTCGGCCGACGTCGCCGAGGCCGTGCGGTTCTCGGGGGCCAACGAGCACTTCTTCCTCAACCTCGGGATGCCCGCCTGCAAGCTGGCCACGCGCGCGGCCGAGGGCATCCCGGGCTCGACGGTCGTCACCGTGATGGCGCGCAACGGGACCGACTTCGGCATCCGGGTGTCGGGGACCGGTGACCAGTGGTTCACCGGACCCGCGAACACCCCCGAGGGCCTCTTCCTCGGCGACTTCGGGCCCGACGACGCCAACCCCGACATCGGCGACTCGGCGATCACCGAGACCGGCGGCATCGGTGGCTTCGCGATGGCGGCGGCCCCGGCGATCGTCAAGTTCGTCGGGGGCGACGTGCCGTTCGCCCTCCGGGCCACCCGGACGATGTACGAGGTGACCACCGGCGAGCACCCGATCTACCAGGTGCCCGTCCTCGGGTTCCGCGGGACGCCGACGGGCATCGACGTCACCAAGGTCGTCCGCACGGGGATCCTCCCGCAGATCAACACGGGGATGGCCGGGCGGGTCGCCGGCACGGGTCAGGTCGGCGCCGGCCTCGTCACCCCGCCGGAGGAGTGCTTCACCGGGGCGGTCGCCGCCCTCGCCTCAGCCGTTCCCGACTGACGACCCGCCCCGAGCACGACCCGCAGCGCGCCTTGGTGCGCAAGTTCGGGGTGACCCCGAACTTGTGCGCTCCACCCCGGTTCTGAACCGGGGGATGGCGAGCCTTTCCGGGGTGCAGCACGACGAAGCCCGACGGCCGCAGCGGAACCTTCCGGAGGTCCGGTCGTTGGAACGGGTGACAAGGACCGGTCCCCGGAGCGCCACGAGGCGCACCCCGGGGACCTCGTGTGCCCGGCCCCGCGGGGTCGTGGACCTCGGCCCGGCGCGACGGGCCACCCATGGAAGGATTGGCACGTGGCAGCCACGACACTCGACGGCAAGGCGATCCTCGGCGCGATCAAGGACGAGCTGCGCGCCCGCGTGGCCGCCCTGGCCGAACGCGGGGTCGTCCCCGGGCTCGGGACCGTCCTCGTCGGCGACGACCCCGGCAGCCAGTGGTACGTCGGCGCCAAGCACAAGGACTGCGCCGAGATCGGCATCCGGAGCATCCGGCGCGACCTGCCGGCCGGCACGAGCCAGGACGAGGTCCTGCGGGTGGTCCGCGACCTCAACGCCGACCCCGAGTGCACCGGCTTCATCGTCCAGCAGCCGACCGGGCTCGACGAGAACGCCATCCTCTCCGCCGTCGACCCCGCCAAGGACGTCGACGGCCTGCACCCCACGAACCTCGGCTGGCTCGTCCTCGGCGAGAAGGCCCCGCTGCCGTGCACCCCCGTCGGCTGCATCGAGCTGCTCCGGCGGTACGACGTCCCGATCGCCGGGGCGAAGGTCGTCATCGTGGGCCGCGGCATCACCGTCGGTCGCCCGCTGGGCCTCATCCTCACGCGTCGCTCCGAGAACGCCACGGTCACGTTGTGCCACACCGGTACCCGTGACCTCGTGGCCGAGGTGCGCCAGGCCGACATCGTCGTCGCGGCGGCCGGGGTACCCGGCATCGTCACCGCCGACATGGTCAAGGCCGGTGCGGCCGTCCTCGACGTCGGCGTCTCGCGGGTCGTCGAGGAGGCCAGCGGGAAGTCGGTCGTCGCCGGCGACGTGCACCCCGACGTGTGGGAGGTCGCCGGGTTCGTCAGCCCGAACCCCGGCGGGGTGGGGCCGATGACGCGCGCGATGCTCCTGTCGAACGTCGTCGAGGCGGCCGAGCGACAGGTCGCCGGGGCCGGTTCCTGATGGCGGGCGCGAGCGCCAGCCCGCTCATGACCCGCGTGTGGCGGATCGTGCCCCCGGTCGCCCTCGTCGCGCTGGCCGCGACGTGGGGACGCGACATCGGGATCGTGGTCGTCGGGCTCGTCGCCGCGCTGCTAGCCGCGGCCGTGCTCGCCGCCGTCCACCACGCCGAGGTCGTCGCCCACCGGGTGGGGGAGCCCTTCGGCTCGCTCGTCCTCGCCGTCTCGGTGACCGTCATCGAGGTCTCCCTCATCGTCACCCTCATGCTCGCCGGCGGCGACGAGGCCGCGACGCTGGCCCGTGACACCGTGTTCGCGGCCGTGATGATCACCGTCAACGGGATCATGGGGCTCTCGCTCCTCCTCGGGGCGCGGCGCTTCAACTTCGTCCACTTCAACGCCGAGGGCACGGGCGGCGCGCTCGCGACCGTGGCGGCCCTGGCCGGCCTGTGCCTCGTCCTGCCGACGTTCACGACGGGCGAGCCCGGGCCGGAGTTCACCGGGGGCCAGCTGGCCTTCGCGGCCCTCGCCTCGCTCTCGCTGTACGCCGCCTTCGTCGTGACGCAGACGGTGCGGCACCGCGACTTCTTCCTCCCCGTCACCGACCAGGGCAAGCCGCTGGCCGAGGACGAGCACGCCGACCCACCGACCGACCGCGAGGCCTGGGTGTCGCTCGGCCTGCTCCTCCTGTCGCTCGTCGCGGTCGTCGGGCTGGCCAAGATCGAGTCCCCGGCCATCGAGTCCGGGGTGCTCGCGGCCGGCCTGCCGCTGTCCTTCGTCGGCGTGATCATCGCGCTGCTCGTCCTCCTGCCCGAGACGATCGCCGCCGCGAACGCCGCGCGCCGCGAGCGGATCCAGACCTCGCTCAACCTCGCGATGGGGTCGGCGATGGCGAGCATCGGTCTGACGATCCCGACCCTGGCCGTCGCGTCGATCTGGATGCCGACGCCCCTCCACCTCGGGCTGGGCTCGACCCAGATCGTGCTCCTTGGCATCACGATGGTCGTCGCCGTCCTCACGGTGGTCCCCGGCCGGGCGACCCGCCTGCAGGGCACGGTCCACCTCACCCTCCTGGCGGCCTTCCTCTACTTCTCGATGGCCCCCTAGGCGCGCACCTCTCCCGCCTGATTCCAAGATCTTCGGTGGGGCATCAGGCGGGAGAGCGGGTCAGATGAGGCCGAGCTCCTTGACGGCGTCGCGCTCCTCGGCGAGCTCTGCCACCGAGGCGTCGATCCTCCCGCGCGAGAAGTCGTCGATCTCCAGGCCCTGGACGATCTCCCATCGGCCGTCGTTCACCGTGACGGGGAAGGAGGAGATGAGCCCCTCCTGGACCCCGTACGAGCCGTCGGAGCGCACGGCCATCGAGACCCAGTCGCCCTCGGCCGTGCCCTGCACCCAGGTGCGGGCGTGGTCGATGGTCGCCGACGCCGCCGAGGCCGCCGAGGACGCACCGCGCGCCTCGATGATCGCGGCGCCGCGCTTGGCGACCGTGGGGATGAACGTGTTCGCGAGCCAGTCCTGGTCGCCGACGGCCTCGGCGGCGTTGCGGCCACCGACCTCGGCGTGGAACAGGTCGGGGTACTGCGTGGCGGAGTGGTTGCCCCAGATCGTCATCTTCCGGATCTCGGTGACGGGCACGTCGAGCTTCGCCGCGAGCTGCGAGATCGCGCGGTTGTGGTCGAGGCGGGTGAGCGCGGAGAACCGCTCGGTCGGGATGTCGGGGGCGTTGCTCATCGCGATGAGCGCGTTGGTGTTGGCGGGGTTGCCGGTGACGGTGATCCTCACGTCGTCGGCCGCGACCTCGTTGAGCGCCTTGCCCTGCGGGGCGAAGATGCCGCCGTTGGCCTCGAGGAGGTCACCGCGCTCCATCCCGGGCCCGCGCGGGCGGGCGCCGACGAGGAGAGCGAGGTTGACGCCGTCGAAGACCGTCGTCGCGTCGTCGCCGATCTGCACCCCGGCCAGCGTCGGGAAGGCGCAGTCGTCGAGCTCCATGACGACGCCCTCGAGGGACTTCAGCGCCGGCGTGATCTCGAGCAGGCGGAGCTCGACCGGGGTGTCCGGGCCGAGGAGCGCACCGCTGGCGATCCGGAACAGGAGGCTGTAGCCGATCTGGCCGGCGGCGCCGGTGACGGCGACCTTGACGGGCGTCTGGCTCACGGGGGTACCCCTTCGTACGCGAGGAAATGTGTCGGTTCGACGCTATCAGCGCGCGGGCGTGGCGCCGCGGGCGGCCGTGTGGTGGGCTGACCGCCGTGACGACCCCGACGCCGGCCCTGCCGCAGGAGCCGGACCGCCGCCCCCTCGTCGCCGCCGCGGCCACGGCCGTGGTCTCGCTCGCGCTCGTCCTGGCGGCTGCGCGCTGGGGCTGGCTCGGCGCCGACGTCGGCCGGGGGAGCGGGTTCTGCGAGGCCGCCCGCCCGGGCTGGGTCCGCCAGCCCGCCAACACGTGGAGCAACCTCGGGTTCGTCGCCGCCGGCCTGGCCGTCGCCGCGTACGCCGCCGACCGCGCCCGCCTCGGCCTGACGATGGGCGCCCACCCGGGTCTCGCCTCGACCTACGCCGTCGTCGTCGTCCTCCTCGGACCCGGGTCGATGGCGATGCACGCCACCCAGACCCGGCTCGGCGGCGACCTCGACCTGCTGAGCATGTTCCTCGTGTCGGGCTTCGCCCTCGCCTACGCCGTGATGCGCCTGGCCCGGCGCGGCCCGGGCCTGTTCGCGGTCCTGTTCCCGGTGCTCGTCGTCATCGGGATGGTCGTGCTCCTCACGGGTGGGCGGGTGCCGCTCGTGCGCCACTCGGGCAACGCGGCCTTCGCCGTGATGATCGTGCTCGCGGTCCTCGTCGAGGTGGCCCTGTGGCGTCGCGAGGACGTTCGGCAGGACGCCGCCTTCGGGGTGGCCGCCGTCGCCACGCTGCTCGTCGCCTACACGGTCTGGCAGTTCGGCCGCCGGGGTCACCCGTGGTGCGACCCGGAGTCACTGCTCCAGTGGCACGGGCTCTGGCACGTGCTGTGCGCCGTCGGCGCGTACCTGCTCTTCCGGCACGACACCGCCGAACGGGTGGGGTCGCGGACCTGAGGTGACCCATCGGTCGATCTCGGGACGCGCGGGGTGGGTCAGCGGGCGACGTCGGGGTCGACGCCGTCGGCGACGCGGACGTCCTCCGGCTCGATCTCGCCGGAGATGTCGCGGTCGCGCCGGTCGACGCCGGTGATGAGGTGGAAGGTCGCACCGGCGATCGCGGCCCCGACGATCGGTGCGAGCCAGAACAGCCACAGCTGCCCGGGGGCACCGTCGCCGTTGAAGAACGCGACGCCGGTGGAGCGGGCGGGGTTGACCGACGTGTTCGAGATGGGGATGGAGATGAGGTGGATCAGGGTGAGCGAGAGGCCGATCGCGATGGGGGCGAAGCCCTGCGGCGCGCGCGAGTCGGTGGCGCCGAGGATGACGTAGAGGAAAACCGCGGTGAGCAGCGCCTCGGCGACGAACACCGAGACGAGCCCGAAGCCGCCGGGGGAGTGCTCGCCGAACCCGTTCGCGGCGAGGTTGCCGGTGGCGTCGAAGCCGTCGCGGCCGCGGGCGATGCCCCACACCGCGAGCCCGGCGAGGAGGCCGCCGACGACCTGGGCGCCGACGTAGGCCGGGACGTCCTTCCACTCGAAGCGGCGCGCGACGGCGACGCCGATGGTCACCGCCGGGTTGAAGTGCGCGCCCGAGATGTGCCCGACGGCGTAGGCCATCGTCATCACGGTGAGGCCGAACGCCAGGGCCACCCCGACGAAGCCGATGCCGAGCTGGACGCTCTGGCCGGCGACGACGTTGGGGGCGAGGTAGACGGCGGCGAACACGGCCGAGCCGCACCCGCCGAACACGAGCCAGAAGGTGCCGAGGAGCTCGGCGCCGAGTCGCTGCGCCATCGTGGGGGTGGTCATGGACGTGATTGTGCTCTGCCGAGGCCGTCACGTCACCCGGGCACGCCGGGCCGCGTCGTCGCGACCGCGACGCCACCGGGCGCGGTCAGCCGCGGTCAGCCGCGGTCAGGCGCCCCCGAGCGCCATCGAGCGCGATCGGACGCCGTCAGGCGCCGACGGCCGCATCGGGCACGGTCAGGGCAGGGGCAGTCGGTGCACCGCGTCGACGTCGTGGGCGCTGATCCACACGGCACTGCCGTCCGCGGCGACGCTCCCGCTCCCCGCCGCCGGGCCGTACCTCGCCACCACCGTGGCGGTCGCGGGGTCGATCTTGGCGACGAGCGCGTCGCTCGTGCGGGCCCAGACGAAGCCACCCCCGACGGCGAGGTCGCCTCCCTGCACGGGGCCGCTGTCGACGACGACCGTGGCGGTGACCCGGTTCGTCGCCGGGTCGACCCGCGAGACGGTCCCGTCGACGTTGTTCTGCACCCACACCGCACCCTCGCCGACGGCGAAGAAGCGTGCCCCCCTGCCCGTCGGGATGGTCGCCACGACGGCACCGGTCCCCACGTCGCGGCGGGTGAGCACCCCGTCCTGCGGGTTGGTCAGCCACAGCGCGCCCTCGCCCGCCCGGGCACCGACGACCCCGACCTCCACGGGGACGAGGTCGACGACCTCGTCGGTGGTGGGGTCGATCTTGACGAGGGTGCGCTCGGCGCCGAGGGCGACGACCCACACGAACCCCTCACCGCTCGCGACCGAGCCCTCCTCCATCACCTCGACGTCGGGGACCTCGATGCGGGCGGCGACCTTCCCCGTGGACGGGTCGAGGCGCAGGACCTGGGCGGGAGTCGAGCACACGGCGACCCAGAGCGACCCGAAGCCCTGGTCCATCGCCGTGCAGACCTGCCCACCGGTGGGGACCCGCACGGTCTCCGCGCCCGTGGTGGGGTCGAGCCGGACGGCCCGCTCGGAGCCGAGCGTGGTCCAGACGTTGCCGTCGACGACCTGGACCCAGTCGGCGTCCTTGACGTCGAGGGTCGTCCCGCCCGCCGCGGCCAGGTCCGTCACCGGAGGCAGGGGCGGCGGGGAGGGCGTCGCCGACGCGGCCGGGGCGGCGGGGACCGCGGCGGGCGACCGGCCCCCCGGGACCGGGGAGGGCCGTCCGTCGCCCACGATGCCGCAGGCCGCGACGAGGGCGAGGACGCACGCCGCCGGTGCCGCAGCGACCCGGCGGCGCCGAGCACGGGCGGTGCCGGCGACCATGGTCGCCATCGTCCTCCGTGCGGGGACCGGGTCGCCATGGCTCGTTCGAGCCACGGCGACCCGAGCCGTCAGCCCAGCGTGGCGAGGATCCGGTTGAAGGTCTCCGACGGGCGCATGACCGCCGCCGCCTTCTCGCTGTCGGGCCGGTAGTAGCCACCGATGTCGGCCGGGCTGCCCTGCACCGCGATGAGCTCGGCGTCGATGGCCTCGCTGTCGGCGACGAGCTGCTCGGAGACGGACGCGAAGGTCGCGGCGAGGTCGGCGTCCTCGGTCTGCTGCGCGAGCTCCTCGGCCCAGAAGCGCGCGAGCCAGAAGTGGCTGCCGCGGTTGTCGATCTGCCCGACGCGACGGGCCGGGCCCTTGTTCTCGTTGAGCAGGCGCTCGGTGGCGCGGTCGAGGGACTCGCCCAGGACCCCGGCGCGGGCGTTGCCGTTCGTCGCCTCGTGGCGGAAGGACTCGGCGAGGGCCAGGAACTCGCCGAGGCTGTCCCAGCGCAGGTAGTTCTCCTGGACGAGCTGCTGCACGTGCTTCGGCGCCGACCCACCGGCCCCGGTCTCGAAGAGCCCGCCACCGTTCATCAGCGGCACGACCGAGAGCATCTTGGCCGAGGTGCCGAGCTCGAGGATCGGGAAGAGGTCGGTGTTGTAGTCGCGCAGGACGTTGCCGGTGACCGAGATGGTGTCCTCGCCGCGGCGGATCCGCTCGACCGACAGGGTGGCCGCCTCGACGGGCGCCATGATCCGCAGGTCGAGGCCCTCGGTGTCGTGGTCGGCGAGGTAGGTCTCGACCTTGGCGATGAGGTTGCGGTCGTGGGCGCGGGTCTCGTCGAGCCAGAACACGGCCGGGGTGCCCGAGGCGCGGGCGCGCGTGACGGCGAGCTTGACCCAGTCGCGGATCGGGGCGTCCTTGGTCTGGCAGGCACGCCAGATGTCGCCGGTGGAGACGTCGTGCGACATCACGACCTCGCCGGCCGCGTCGACGACCTCGACCCGGCCGTCGGCCTCGATCTCGAACGTCTTGTCGTGGCTGCCGTACTCCTCGGCCTTCTGCGCCATGAGGCCGACGTTGGGCACCGAGCCCATCGTCGTGGGGTCGTAGGCGCCGTGCGCGCGGCAGTCGTCGATGACGGCCTGGTAGATGCCGGCGTACGAGCTGTCGGGGATGACGGCGAGGGTGTCGGCCTCCTCGCCGTCGGGGCCCCACATGTGTCCGGAGGTGCGGATCATCGCGGGCATCGAGGCGTCGACGATGACGTCGCTCGGGACGTGGAGGTTGGTGATCCCCTTGTCGGAGTTCACCATCGCGAGCTTGGGGCCGGCGGCGACCCCCGCGTCGATCGCGGCCCTGATCTCGTCGCCGTTCGGCAGGGCCGACAGGCCGTCGAGGATGGAGCCGAGCCCGTTGTTCGGCGACAGGCCGGCGGCGGCGAGGTCGTCGCCGTACCGCTCGAACACGGCCGGAAGACAAGCCTTCACCACGTGGCCGAAGACGATGGGGTCGCTGACCTTCATCATCGTGGCCTTGAGGTGCACCGAGAAGAGGACGTCGTCGGCCTTCGCCTTCGCGACCTGGTCGCGCAGGAAGGCGTCGAGGGCGGCGGCGCGCATGACGGTGGAGTCGACGACCTCGCCCTCGAGGACCGCGAGGCCCTCCTTGAGGACGGTCGTCGTGCCGTCGGTGGCCACGTGGCGGATGGTGAGGGTGTCGTCTCCGGCGAGGACCACCGACTGCTCGTTGGAGCGGAAGTCGTCGTGACCCATCGTCGCGACCGAGGTCTTGCTGTCGGAGGACCACGCGCCCATCGAGTGGGGGTGGCTGCGGGCGTAGTTCTTCACGGCGGCCGGGGCGCGGCGGTCGGAGTTGCCCTCGCGCAGGACGGGGTTGACCGCGCTGCCCTTGACCTTGTCGTAGCGGGCGCGGACGTCGCGCTCCTCGTCGGTCTTCGGGTCGTCGGGGTAGTCGGGGAGGGCGTACCCCTGCGACTGGAGCTCCTTGACGGCCGCCTTGAGCTGCGGCATCGAGGCCGAGACGTTCGGCAGCTTGATGATGTTCGCCTCGGGCGTCGTCGCCAGCTCGCCGAGCTCGGCGAGGTCGTCGCTGATCCGCTGCTCCTCGGTGAGGTGCTCCGGGAAGAGGGCGAGGATGCGGCCGGCGAGCGAGATGTCGCGCGTCTCGACGTCGACCCCGGCCGAGGAGGCGAACGCCTGCACCACGGGGAGGAAGGAGTACGTGGCCAGCATCGGGGCCTCGTCGGTGAGGGTGTAGATGATCGTTGCCATGGTCTGCGTCGACGCTCCTCGGTGGTCGCGGTTATCTTGACGTCAAGAGAAACCCTAGCGGAGGACGGCCTTCACGGGTAGGTGGGGCGGTCCGCGACAGCGGACCGCGACGACCGGCGACCGGTGCCGGCGCGGTGGCGGAGGCGCCTTCCTCCAGGCGTCCGACGGCCGCCCGTGGGGCGCCGATGGGGCGCCCGTGACGAGTGTGTCGTTCGACTATGCTGGGCCCGTTCGGGGCAGGGGACGACAGCGTCCGGGAGAGAGGGAGCGGGTCATGCAGTCGACCACGCCCTCGTGGCTGCCGGCCGACCCCGAGCTGCGCGTCATCGTCTCGTGCACGGCCCGCCTGCGCGGCGGTGGCCCGAGGCGGCTCCCCGACCGCCGCGACGCCCACGGGCCGCTGGCCGCCGTCCTCGTCGAGACGCGCGAGGAGGCCGAGCAGGTGCTGCGCGCCCTCGACGCCCCCGGCCGCGTCCTCGCCCTCGACGTCGAGCGCAAGCAGGACCTCGACCTCCTCGCCGTCGCCCGCGAGGTGCTGCAGCACGCGGTCGTCGTCCCGACGAAGCCGAACGACGCGACCGTGCGCTCGCTCGACGTCCTCCTCACCACCGTCCTCGGTCCCGACCTCGCCGGCCTGCGGGCCGCCGTCGTCGGGACGGGGAACATCGGCCTCAAGGCGGTCCTCCTCCTCGCCGAGCGCAACGCGAGGGTGCTCGTCCACGGCCGGGACCCGCTGGCCGTCCGACGCACCGTCGAGGCCGTCGCCGCCGTGGTCCCGGCACACCAGCCGGCGCACCCGGCGGTGCTCTCCGACGCCGACGCCGACCTCGACCTCCTCGTCACCGCGGTGAGCGCTGACGGCGTCGTCGACGAGGAGTGGCTCACCCGGCTGCGCCCCGGCGCGCTCGTCGTCGACGTCGGCATCGGCAACCTCTCGCCCGGGTTCATCGCCGGAGCCGCGTCGACGGGAGTCCGCGTCCTGCGCCTCGACACGAGGTTCGCCGAGGCCCAGGTCCTCTGGCCCGCACCGGGATTCGCCGAGCGAGGGCCGGCGCGCGCCGTCCTCGACGACGTCGACGTGGTCTCGGGCGGCTGGGTCGGCGAGCTCGGCGTCGTCGTCGTCGACGACGTGGCCCACCCCACCCAGGTGGTCGGCGTCGCCGACGGCCGTGGGGGCCTCGTCCCGGCGCCCGACCAGGACCTCGGCACCAGGGAGAGGGTCGAGCGTGTCCAGCGCGTCGTATCGGGCGGCTAAGCGGGCGATCGACCTCGCCGTGTCCGCGGTCGGGCTCGTCGTCGTGTCGCCCCTCGTCGCCGTCACCGCCGCTGCCATCCGGCTCGACGACGGCGGTCCCGTCTTCTTCCGCCAGCAGCGCGCCGGCATCGACGGCGTCCCGTTCCCGATGCTCAAGTTCCGCACGATGTCGGTGTCCGGGGAGTTCGCCGGTGAGGTCGACACGACGGGCTGGCTCGAGGGCGTGCCCGACGACTTCGTCTTCAAGACCGCCGCCACGGCCGAGGCACGGGTCACCCGGGTCGGCCGGCTGCTGCGGCGCACGAGCCTCGACGAGCTTCCCCAGCTCGTCAACGTCTTCCTCGGCGACATGAGCCTCGTCGGCCCGCGTCCCGAGATCCTGCCGATCGTGCGCCACTACAACGCCGACCAGGCCAGGCGCCTCCTCGTCAAGCCGGGCCTCACCGGCTGGGCGCAGGTCACGGGCCGTTCCTCGCACGACCACGGCCAGAAGATGGCGGCCGACCGCTGGTACGTCGAGAACGCCGGCCTGCGCCTCGACCTGCGGATCATCGCCCGCACCGTCCGCGTCGCGCTGCACGGCAAGGGCTCCTTCTGATGGGCGGAGGTCCCAGCCGCCGGACGGCCGGCCGCCGGACGGCCGGCCGTCGACCCGCCGGCGCTCGCCCCCTCGTCCTCTACGGGATGACGTCGGGCGTCTCGGCGCGCGGCTTCATCCGCGGGCAGGCACCCTTCCTCCGCGACCGGGGGTGGGACGTCGCCCTCCTGTGCAACGAGGAGGCCGACGTCGCCCGGTTCGCCGCCGAGGAGGGGATGCGGTTCCTCCCGGTGCCGCTCGAGCGCAACCCCTCCTGGCGCTCGGACCTGAGGGCGGTCCGCTCGCTCGTCGGGTGGCTGCGCGGGGTCCGGCCGTCGGTGGCCGTGTGGGGGACCCCCAAGGCGAGCCTGTTCGGCGTCGCCGCCTGCCGCGTCCTGGGGGTGCCCACCGTCTACCAGGTGCACGGGCTGCGCCTCGAGGGGGCGTCCGGGGTGAGGAGGCGCGTCCTCGCCGCCCTCGAGTCCCTGACCTGCCGGCTGGCCACGGTCGTCGTCCCGGTCGGCCACGAGCTGCGCGAGAGCGTGGCCGCCCTGTCGATCGTCCCCGCGAACCGGGTCCGCCTGCTGGCCGACGGGTCGTGCAACGGCGTCGCCCCGAGCACGGGGTCGCCGCGCTACCGGGAGGCCCTCGGCATCGCGCCGTCGGCGACCGTCGTGACCTTCGCCGGCCGGATCACGCGCGACAAGGGCCTGCGGGAGCTCGCCACCGCGTGGGAGCGGATCACCGGCACGCACCCCGACGCCCACCTCGTCGTCGCCGGCCGCGTCGACGGCCCCGACCCCGCCGGGCCCGAGCTCGCCGCGCGGCTCGGGAGCCTGCCCCACGTCCACCTCGTCGGTCATGTCGACGACCTCGAGAACCTCTGGGCCGACACCGACGTGTGCGTCCTGCCCAGCTACCGCGAAGGGCTCCCGCTCGTCGTCATCGAGGCCGCGACGGCGGGCGTCCCCGCCGTCGTCACCGACTGCACGGGCGGCCGTGAGGTCGTCGAGCCCGGACGCACCGGCCTCGTCGTCCCGCGGCGCGACGCCGAGGCCCTCGGGCGGGCTTTGGCGGTGCTCCTCGACGACGTCGGCCTGCGCCACGAGATGGGCGAGCGGGCCCGTGTGCGCGCCCTCGCCCGGTACGACCGCGACCGGTTGTGGGGCGAGCTGGACGCGCTGTTGCGCGAGGTGGCGCGCCCGTGAACGCCCGCGTCGCACCCCGGCCCGCGGGCGAGCGGGCCGGTGAGGCCGCCCGCTCGGTCGGACACCTCCTCGCCTCGCCGCAGGTGGGGACGTGGAGCCTCGTCGCCGGGGTCACCCTGCTCGTCGCGGGATGGTCCACGACGCAGCCGACACCCGCGATGGTGGGCTGCTTCTTCGTCTTCTTCGCCGCGGTGCGCCGGCTCGCCTCGCGGCCGCGGGTCTCGGCGCTCGGGCTGACCTTCCTCGCGGCCTTCTTCGTCTTCCTCCTCGCGCGCCCGGTGCTGTCGTGGGTCGGCTACCCACCGAACCGCATCGACCAGTTCGCGATGCCGTTCAACCGGCCCGACGTCAACACCCACATCTTCGTCTGCCTCGGCCTCTCGCTGCTCGGGCTGCACCTCGGGTGGTGGCTGCTGCCGTACGCCCGTGGCCTGGGGCACCGGTCGACACCACGGGCGTACCGGAGCGACTCCCTCCTCCCGAGCATCCGCGTCGTGGCGGTCCTCATGCTCGTCGTCTGCCTCGTCGCCCAGGCGGCCCTCGACGTCGAGGCCGCGATCTACGTGCGTGACACCTCGTACTTCGACCTCTACACGACCTACCAGACCTCCCTCCCCGCGCCGGTCCGCGTCGCGGCCGGGGCCACGACCGTCGCCTTCCTCGCCTACCTCGCGACCAACCCGCGCCCGCGCGGGGTGGCCTGGGCGAGCGGGGCCTACCTCGGGGTCAGCGCGCTCTCGCTCCTCTCCGGGCAGCGCACGACCGTCGTGCTCTCCCTGGGGGTCGTCCTCGTCTACCTCGCGTACCGCTCGGCCACCGACCATTCCGGCCACCGGTGGGTCAGCAAGCGGCTCGCCTACGGCGCGCTCGTCGCGGTCCCCGTCGCCTTCCTCCTTCTCGGCCTCGTCGGGCGGGCCCGCACCCTCCCCGCGCGGCGGGCGGACGGGCTCCTCGGGCCGCTGTGGGAGACCCTCTACGCGCAGAGCGTCAGCCTGGAGGTCGTCGGGTACGGCTTCGTCTACCGCGCGCAGGTCCCCGACGGCCACGTCTACTCGCTCGGCCACCTCCTCGACCTCCTGCTGCGCCGGGCCCCCGGCGTCGTCGGCCTCGGCGACGGGGCCCTCACCGGCCAGACGGTCGAGCGTGCCGAGACGAGCGGCCTGTTCGCCCAGCTCCTGTCCTACCGGGTGCTCGGGGGTGAGTACCTCAAGGGCCGCGGCCTCGGGTCGTCGTACGTCGCCGAGCTCTGGGCCGACGGCTCCTACCTCGGGGTGTTCCTCGGCAGCGTCGTCCTCGGGCTCGTCATCTGGTTCCTCACCATGGGGCTGCACCGCTCCTGGGAGGCCCGGCTCGCGTGCCTCCTGCTCTCGCGCGAGGTGGTCCTCGCGCCGCGCAGCGGCTTCAGCCAGTTCGTCGTCGAGGCGTTCACCGCCTCGACCTTCGTCGGCGTCGTGCTCCTCCTCGGCGGTGCACTGGCCGTCCGCGGCTGGGTCCAACGCGGTGGCCGGGGAGGGACCGACGGCGAACCCGAGCCCGCAGCCGGAGGAGGGCCCGGAGACGGCCCGCCGGTGGTGGCCGCGTGACCCAGGTCGAGCCACCGCGCTCCCTGCGCGTCCCCATCGCCTGGACGGTCGCCGGCAACGTCGTCTACACCCTCGCCCAGTGGGCCGCCGTGGCCGTCATCGCCAAGACGCTGGGCACCGAGGACGTCGGCGTCTTCGCACTGGCGGCCTCGGTGACGGCGCCGATCCTCGTCCTCGTCCAGATGCAGCTGCGCATCGTCCTCGCCACCGACGTCCGACGCACCCGCCCGTTCGCCGACTACGTCGTCGTGCGGGTGTGGGGAGCGGTCGCGCTCGTCGTCCTCTCGCTCGGGTACGCGGTCGTGACGGGGAGAGCGCGCGAGACGGTCGTCGCGATCGGGCTCTTCGCCGTCGCCAAGGCCCTCGACGCCGTCTCCGACGTGCTGTTCGGCTACCACCAGCGGCTCGAGCGGATGGACGTCATCGCGACGAGCCAGGTGGTCAACGGGGTCCTGTCGGTCGTGCTGCTCACCGCGGGGGTGCTGGCCTCGGGTGAGCTGCTCGTCGGCATGCTCGGCTTCGCCGCCGGGTCCCTGCTCAACCTCGTCGGCTACGTCCTCCCGGTCACGCTGCGGGCCGTGCGAGCCGAGACCGCCCCCAGCCCCCGGAACCCGCCGAGCCCGGGCCGTCTGTCCCTGGTGCGCACCGCGCTCCCGCTCGCGACCGTGCTCGTCCTCAGCGCGCTCGCGACCACGGTGCCGCGCCTCGTCGTCGAGGCCGACCTCGGCGCCTACTCGCTCGGGATCTTCGCGGGCGTCTCGTACGTCGTCCTCGCCGCCGGGAACGTCGTGAACTCGGTCGGCAACGCGATCGCACCGAGGCTGGCCCGCCACCACGCCGACGGCGACGTCGCGGGCTTCCTCCGGATCCTGCGCTTCGGCGTGCTCTTCGGGGTCGGCCTCGGTCTCGTGGGCGCCCTCTTGTCGTGGCTCGTCGGGGGGCCGGTCCTGTCGCTGCTCTACACCGACGACTACGCCGGCGCCGCAGGCCTTCTCGCCGCCCTGTGCCTGGCCTCGGCGATCTCGTTCGCGGCGAGCTTCCTCCTCGGTGCCGCGACCGCCGCCCAGCGCTTCCGCGCGCAGCTGCCGACCGCGGCCGCCTCGACGGTGGCGGCGGTCGTCGTCTCCCTCGTGGCGATCCCCGCGTACGGCCTGTGGGGCGCGGTCCTGGCGACCGCGGCCACCGCGGTCGTGCAGCTCGTCGGGTTCGCCGTCGTCGTCCGTCGGATCACGCAGGAGGCCTCATGAGCACCCGACCCCCGTCCGTCCTGCTCGTCGTCGGGGCGATGAACCGTGGTGGCATCGAGTCGTGGCTGATGAACGTCGCCCGTGCCGTCCCTCCCGAGGAGGTGCGGCTGACCTTCCTCGTCCACTCCGACCGGCCGTCGGACTTCGACGACGAGATCCGTGCCCTGGGCCACCACCTCGCCGTCTGCCGCCTGGGACGCGACCCGGTCGGGTACGCCGTCCGCCTCGCCCGGCTGATGCGGTCCGAGGGGCCGTTCGACGCCGTCCACGCCTTCGTCAGCACGTTCTCGGCCCTGCCCCTCACCGTGGCGCGTCTCGTGGGTGTCCCCGTGCGGATCGCCCACAGCCAGACCGACCGTCGCGCCGTCCTGGCGACCGCCGGACCGGCTCGACGGGCCTACAGCGCCCTCGCCTCGTGGGGCCTGCGCCGCAGCATGACGCTCGGGATGGCGTGCACCGTCGGCGCCTCGGAGTTCCTGTTCCGGCGGGACCCGCAGGACGACCCCCGCATCCGCGTCGTGCCCAACGCCATCGACCCCCGGCCCTTCGCCGACGCCGTCGGGACGCTGCGAGCGGACCTCATGCTTCCCGACGACGCCCTCGTCGTCGGACACGTCGCCCGTTTCGTCCCGGTGAAGAACCAGGGGTTCCTCGTCGAGGTCGCCCGCCGCTGGGCCGCGCAGGGCGACCCGGTGCACCTCGTCCTCGTCGGTGAGGGACCCGACCGCCCCGCTGTCGAGGCGACCGTGGCCGCCGCCGGGCTCACCGGCCGGGTGCACCTCACCGGCCTGCGCACCGACATCCCGGGTGTCATGGCCGACCTCGACGTCCTCGTCCTCCCGTCCCTGTGGGAGGGAGCCCCGATCACCCTCGTCGAGGCGCAGGCGAGCGGGGTCCCCTGCGTCGTGTCGGCCGAGGTCACGGGTGCGACCGACGTCGTCCCCGGGCTCGTGACGTCGATGCCGACGGGTGCCGGTGCCGATGCGTGGGCCGCCGAGGTGCTCGCCGCCGCCCGCCGGCCCGGGCCCAGCCGCGCCGACGCCCAGGCCGTCCTCGTCGACTCTGCGTGGAACCTCGACGTCGTCGTGCCGGTGCTGAGGGCCGCGTGGTCGGGCGAGGACGCGAGCGGAGGTCGTCGTGGCTGAGGACCCCGCGCCTGAGGTCGTCGCGGCTGAGCACCCCGCTCCCGAGGTCACGGTGGCCGTGTCGTTCAAGGACAACGGCGACACGATCCTGGACTGCGTCCGCTCGGTGTTCGCCCAGACGCACACCGACTGGAGGCTGCTGCTCGTCGACGACGGCTCGACGGACGGTGGGGGCGACCTCGTCGAGGCGATCGACGACCCCCGCGTCACCGTGGTGCGCCACGCGACCAACCTCGGGACCCCGGTGCGGCTGAACGAGATCACCGACCTCGTCGACACCCCGTACCTCGCGAGGATGGACGGCGACGACCTCATGCACCCCGAGCGCCTCGAGCGCTCGCTCGCCGTGCTGCGCGCCGACCCGGGCGTCGACGTCGTCGGCGGGCACGCGGTCTCCATCGACGCCCGCAGCCGGCCCACCGGGATGCGCCCCTCCCTCGACACCGCCGACCCCTCGGCCCACCTGCGGTACGCGCCGCTCGTCCACGCCACCGTCACCGCGCGCACCGGGTGGTTCGCCGAGCACCGCTACGACCCGCGCTACCGCCGCTGCCAGGACCAGGAGCTCTGGGTACGCACCCTCGGCCGGCGCCGCACCGTCGTCCTCGACGCCGTGCTGCTCTACCTCCGCGAGGCGGGGACGGTGCCCGCGGAGAAGTACGCCCGCAGCATGGCCGGGACCCGCGCGGTCGTCCGGCAGCACGGACCGGGCCTCGTGGGGCGGCTCACGTCGGCGCGGATGGTCGCGACGACCCATGCCAAGGCGCTCGTCTACCGGGTGGCCGAGCGGGTCGGTGCGGTCGACCGCGTCGTGGCCCGCCGGGCCGGTGACCTGCCGGCGGCCG
This sequence comes from Oryzobacter terrae, assembly GCF_042756445.1. Classification (GTDB taxonomy): domain Bacteria; phylum Actinomycetota; class Actinomycetes; order Actinomycetales; family Dermatophilaceae; genus Oryzobacter; species Oryzobacter terrae. The sequence goes on along the minus strand of NZ_CP170578.1, from coordinate 1,174,273 downwards.
AGGCCGCCGCGCACGCTCAGGTCGTCGAGCGGCTCAGGTCGGTGGCACTGCCAGGCATCGACGGCTGAACCTCGCGGCTGACCGCGGCCAGCCCGACGAGGACGCTGTGCACCTCGGTGGCGATGGGGTGCAGGTCGCTGACGACGCGGGCGCCGATCGGCGGGACGTCGGTGGCCATGACGAGCGGGTGGTCGGTGCTCCGGTGCTCGTCGTGGAGGCTGAAGAGCTCCTCCGAGAGCTTCTCGCCCGGGCGCAGTCCGGTGAAGCGGATCTCGATCCCGGGACGGTCGGCCATCGCGATGAGGGTCTCGGCGAGCTCGAGGATCTTGACCTGCTCGCCCATGTCGAGGACGAGGACCTCGCCGGAGGAGCCGATGGCGGCGGCCTGCATCACGAGCTGGCACGCCTCGGGGATGAGCATGAAGTAGCGCTCGACGTCGGGGTCGGTGATCGTCACCGGGCCGCCCTGCTGGATCTGCGCGGTGAAGGCGGGGACCACCGAGCCGCGGGAGCCCAGGACGTTGCCGAAGCGCACGCTGATGTAGCGGCCGCGGCCGGACTGCGCGAACCCGGCGGTGAGCCGCTCGGCGAGCCGCTTGCTGTAGCCGAGGACCGAGGTCGGGTCGGCCGCCTTGTCGGTGGAGATGTTGACGAAGGTCTCGACGCCGAACTCCGCACTCGCGGTGAGGACGTTGAGCGTGCCGAGGACGTTGCTCTGCCAGGCCTCGCTGGGGAAGCGCTCGAGGAGGGGGAGGTGCTTGAGCGCGGCCGCGTGGAAGACGACCTCGGGCTCGTGCTCGGCGAAGCGCGCCCGCAGCGTCGGCAGGTCGCGGATGTCGGCGAGGACGATGTTGTCGTTCTGGAGCAGTCCCTCGCCGTCGAGGTCGAGCTGCACCGCGTGCAGGGCCGACTCGTCGCGGTCGAGGAGGACGAGGCGGGCCGGGTTGTACCGCGAGATCTGGCGGCACAGCTCGGCGCCGATCGACCCGCCGGCCCCCGTGACGAGGACGACGCGGCCGGTGAGCTGGCGGGCGATGGCGGACTCGTCGAGGTGGACGGGGTGGCGGCCGAGGAGGTCGGCGAGGTTGATGTCGCGGATGTCGCGGGCCGTGAGGCCGCGCCCGATGACCTGGCTCATGGGCGGGACGACGAGCGGATGCACCCCGGCCTTCTCCGCGGCGGTGCGCAGCTCGCGGACGGTCTGGGCCGTGGCGCTCGGGATGGCGATGACGAGCTGGGTGGCGCCGGTGGACCGGGCGACCTGCTCGATGTCGGCGCGCGTGCCCCGGACCTTCAGCCCCTCGAGGCGGTGCCGGCGCTTGGACCGGTCGTCGTCGAGGAGGGCGACCGGGTGGTAGGGCGACTTGTCGTCGTGGAGCAGGCTGCGCACGAGGAGCCGGGCCGCGGAGCCCGCACCGAAGACGATGACGGGAACCGAGTTCTCGCGCCGGGTCGCGCGCCGCTGGTGGTGGGTGCGGAACAGCAGGCGGGTCGCCATCTGGACCGAGTACGCCGCGAGGCCCGCGATCGGGGGCACCGTGCCGGGCAGGAGGACGTCGAGCTCGGGGCGGGTCATCTCGAGGGAGACCGTGACGGCGAAGAGGAGCAGGGTGACGATGCCGGTCGTGACCGCGAGGTCGCGGACCTCGTCGAAGGAGCCCCGCTGGACGCCGCGTCGGTACGGACCGACGACGAGGCCGATGAGGAAGTGGGCCGCGGCCGCCGCCCCCGCGGCGATGAAGGTGTTCGCGACGAAGGTCGCGTCGAGGTCGTACTGGAAGCGCAGGAAGGTCGCGGCGACGACCGCGACGGCCCAGATGACGCCGTCGACGACACCCCACGCCAACCGGGCGGTGGAGCTCCGCACGCGTTCGGACGCGCCCTTCATCGACAGTCCCTCTCTGAGCCGGACGCGGGACGAGCCCCTGCCCCGTCGCAGGCCCCTCGGCGGAACCTGCACTCCGATGATAGACGCCCGGCACGGGGGGCAGCGCCCTCGGCAGGGGCCCACGGGTTGCGAGTTCTCGCAGTTCGGACCCCTCGGCGCGGGCCCCCACCCCCGCGGCGGGACGCCCGGGGCCGCTTGCGACGATGGCGCGGTGCTCCTCGTCTCCGCGAACGTCAACGGCATCCGGGCCGCCGCCCGCCGCGGTGGCATCGACTGGCTGGCGGCCACGGCGGCCGACGTCGTGACCCTCCAGGAGGTCCGGGCCGACGGCGACCAGCTCCGCGCGGAGCTGCGGGGCAGCCTGTTCGAGGACTGGCACGTCGCCCACGCCCCGAGCGTCGACAAGGGCCGCGCGGGGGTCGCGGTGCTGTCGCGGGTCGAGCCGGTGGCGGTGCGCGACGTCCTCACCGACGAGTTCGAGGGCACCGGGCGGTGGGTCGAGGCCGACCTCCCGCTCGCGGGCCGGGTCGTGACCGTCGCCTCGGCGTACGTCCACACGGGGGAGGCGCGCACCCCGCGCCAGGAGGAGAAGCAGCGCTTCCTCACGGCGACGGGGCACCGCCTCGGGGAGTGGGCGGCCGACGGGCGCCTCGCCGTCCTCACGGGTGACCTCAACATCGCGCACACGATCGACGACCTGAAGAACTGGAAGGGCAACCGCGGCAGGTCCGGGTTCCTGCCGGAGGAGCAGGCGCACCTCGACGGGTGGGTCGACACCCACGGCTTCGTCGACGTCCACCGCGTCCTGCACGGCGCGGGCCCGGGGCCGTACACGTGGTGGTCGTGGCGGGGGAAGGCCTTCGACAACGACTCCGGGTGGCGCATCGACTACCAGATCGCGTCGGCGCCGCTGGCCCGCACCGCGGTCCGGGCCGAGGTCGGCCGGGCCGCGTCGTACGCCGAGCGGTGGAGCGACCACGCGCCCGTCTCGGTGGAGTACGCGCTCTAGGAGTCGCGGGCCGCCGCTCGGCCAGGGGTGACGGCGAAGGACCGCGGGGCCGTCCAGCCGCGCTCGGTGAAGGCGTCGGCGACCGCTCGCTCCGCCGCGGCGACCGCGGCCTCCGGGACGAGGGCGATGCTCGAGCCGCCGAACCCGCCACCGGTCATCCGTGCCCCGAGGGCGCCAGCGGCACGGGCGGCCTCGACCGAGACGTCGAGCTCGGGGCAGCTGACCTCGTAGTCGTCGCGCAACGAGGTGTGCGAGGCGTCGAACAGCCGCCCGACGGCGGCCAGGTCGCCGGCCTCGAGGGCCTCGACCGTGGCCCGGACGCGGGCGATCTCGGTGACGACGTGGCGCACCCGGCGCACCTGCTCGTCGTCGGCGAGGTGGGCCAGCGCCTCGTCGAGGTGGTGCGGGTCGACGTCGCGCAGCGAGGCCACGCCGAGCGCGAGGGCCGCGGCCTCCGAGACGCGCCGGCGCGACTCGTACTGCCCGTCGTTGAGGGAGTGGGACGCCCGGGTGTCGGTGACGAGGAGGACGTGGCCGTCGCCGTGGGCGCCGAGGTCGAACGGGACGTGCGAGGTCTCCCCGGAGCGGCAGTCGAGGAGGAGGGCGTGGCCCTCGCGGCAGAGCAGCGCGGCCGACTGGTCCATCCCGCCGGTGAGCGCGCCCGCGACCTCGTTCTCGGCGCGCACGCAGGCGGCGGCCAGGCGGGCCCGGCCCGCGTCGTCCTCGAGGAGGCCGAGGTCGAACAGGTCGCTCGCGGCGGCGCCGACCGCGCACTCGAGGGCGGCCGAGGACGACAGGCCGGCCCCGACGGGGACGTCGCTGTCGACGGTGACGTCGAGCCCGCGCACGGCGTGCCCCTCGTCGCGCAGGGCCCACAGGACGCCGGCGACGTACGAGACCCAGCCGGCCGGCGAGCCGGGCCCGACGGACCCGAGGTCGACCTCGACGGTCTCGCCGGCCTGCACCGAGTGCACCCGCAGGACGTCGTCGTCGCGGGCCGAGACCGCCGCCGTCGTCCGGTGCGGCAGCGCGATGGGCAGGACGAGCCCGCCGTGGTAGTCGGTGTGCTCGCCGATGAGGTTGACCCGCCCCGGCGCCGACCACACCCCGGTCGGCGGGGCGTCGGCCATGGCGAGGTGGGCGTCGGCGGCACTCGTCATACCGGTGAGTCTAGGGAGAGCGCCCCTGACAGAATGACCGCATGTCCACCCCCACGTCCGACGCTCCCGCACGCCCGCGCATCCTGTCGGGGATGCAGCCGACGAGCGACTCGCTCCACCTCGGCAACTACCTGGGGGCCCTCGTCAACTGGGTCGGGCTGCAGCGCGACTTCGACACCTACTACTTCGTCGCCGACCTCCACGCCCTCACCGTCCCCACCGACCCCGAGGTGCTGCGGCGCCGGACCCGGATCACCGCCGCCCAGTTCATCGCCGGCGGCGTCGACCCCGAGACCTCGGCGGTGTTCTGCCAGAGCCACGTCCACCAGCACACCGAGCTCGCGTGGGTCCTCGCCTGCCAGACGGCCATGGGCGAGATGAACCGGATGACCCAGTTCAAGGACAAGACCGCCAAGGGGCACAACGCCAACGTCGGCCTCTTCACCTACCCGGTCCTCATGGCCGCCGACATCCTCATGTACGACGCGGCGTTCGTCCCCGTCGGCGAGGACCAGCGCCAGCACCTGGAGATCACCCGCGACCTCGCGGAGCGGGTCAACACCCGCTTCGGCGAGGTGCTGCGGGTGCCCGAGCCGTACATCGTCAAGGCGTCCGCGAAGATCATGGACCTCCAGGACCCCACCTCGAAGATGAGCAAGACGAGCTCCACCGAGAAGGGCATCCTCGAGATGATGGAGGACCCGTCGCGGCTGGCGAAGAAGCTGCGCTCGGCGGTCACCGACACCGGGTCCGAGGTCCGGTACGACGTCGAGGACAAGCCGGGGGTCTCGAACCTCCTCGTCATCCACTCGGTGCTCTCGGGGACGGCGATCGCCGACCTCGAGGCCGAGTTCGCGGGCCGCGGCTACGGCGACCTCAAGAAGGCGGTGGCCGACGTCGTCGTCGAGGCCGTCACGCCCTTCCGCGTGCGGATGACCGAGCTGCTCGACGACCCGGCCGAGCTCGACCGGATCCTCGCCCGTGGCGCAGAGCGGGCGAGGGTCGTCGCCGAGGCCACGACGGCCCGGGTCCGGGAGGCCGTCGGCCTGCTCCCCGCGGGCCGGTAGGGTCACCGGTCATGCCCGTCCACGGCGTCGCCGTCACCGTCCCCGAGCCCTGGGGGACCCAGCTCCAGGACGCCCGCGAGCAGTTCGGCGACCCGATGGCCTCGGCGATCCCGCCGCACGTCACCCTCCTGCCCCCGACGGTCGTCGAGGACGAGGTGCTGCCCGGCTTCCTCGAGCACCTCGCCTCGGTCACGGCGCGCGTCGAGCCGTTCGACATGGTCCTGTCCGGCACCGGCACCTTCCGCCCGGTCTCCCCGGTCGTCTTCGTCCAGGTCTCGCACGGCATCGCCGTCTGCGAGGAGCTCGAGGCCGCGGTGCGCTCGGGTCCCGTGGAGCGGCACCTCGAGTTCCCGTACCACCCGCACGTCACGGTGGCCCACCACCTCGACGAGCCGTCCCTCGACGGCGCGTTCGAGGGCCTCGCGGACTTCCGCTGCGCCTTCCGCGTCGAGGCCGTCGAGCTCTACCTCCACGACGACGACGGGGTCTGGCGGGTCCAGCGGTCCTTCCCCCTCGGGTCGGCTCCGGCCTGAGCCGATGGCCTCGCCTGCCGTGTCGGACATCCCCGCGTTCTGGGCCGTCGTGCCCGCGGGCGGGGCGGGGACGCGGCTCTGGCCGCTGAGCCGGGCCGCGCACCCGAAGTTCCTCCTCGACCTCACGGGCAGCGGGCGCACCCTGCTCCAGGCCACCGTCGACCGTCTCGAGCCGCTGACCGGTGACCGCGTCGTCGTCGTCACCGGGGCCGTCCACGCCGACGCCGTCCGCGACCAGCTGCCGGGGCTGCGGGCCGACCGGGTCGTCGCCGAGCCGTCGCCGCGCGACTCGATGGCGGCGATCGGCCTCGCGGCGGCGGTCGTCGAGCGCGAGGACCCCGACGCCGTCATCGGCTCCTTCGCCGCCGACCACGTCATCCCCGACGCCGAGGCGTTCCGGGAGGTCATCCGCGAGGCCGTCGAGGTGGCACGCGACGGCCACCTCGTGACGATCGGCATCGAGCCGACCTTCCCGGCGACCGGCTTCGGCTACATCCGGGCGGGAGCGCCGCTGGCCGGTGCGCCGACGGCCCTCCACGCCGTCGAGTTCGTCGAGAAGCCCGATGCCGCGCGGGCGCGTGAGTACATCGACTCCGGCGAGTTTCGCTGGAACGCGGGCATGTTCGTCGTGCGTGCGGCCACCCTCCTCGACCTGCTCGCGCGCTGGCACCCCGACCTCGCCGCCGGGCTGCGCGCCATCGCCGCCAACCGCAGCCGCCTCGACGAGGTCTGGCCGGGCCTGACCCGGATCGCCATCGACCACGCCGTGGCCGAGCCCGCGGCCGGCGCGGGGCACGTCGTCGTCGTGCCCGCGCCCTTCGGGTGGGACGACGTCGGCGACTTCGCCAGCCTGGCGACGCTCCTGCCCGGCGACGGTGCGGTGCGGGTGCTCGGCAACCCGGGCGACGTGACGACGGTCGACGCCGCCGGGGTCGTCGTCGCGGCCGGCGGGCGGCGGGTCGCGGTCGTGGGCCTCGACGACGTCGTCGTCGTCGACACCCCCGACGCCCTCCTCGTGACGACCCGGGCGCGCGCCCAGGACGTCAAGGCGGTCGTCGACCTCCTCACGGCGGAGGGCCGCACCGACCTCACCTAGGCCGCGCGCCGCAGCACGCGCCACGGGGAAGGGCGGGCGGGCGTCAGACGGCGTCGCGGTGACGGTAGGCCGCTCGGCCGGCCAGGACGAGGGCCGCCGCGACGGCCACGAGGACGACCGCGGGCAGCGGCTCGAACGCGCCGCCGGGAAGCTGCGACACGTGGGCGAAGGGCGACGCCTCGACGAGCCAGGACGGCAGGTCCATCGTCGGCCCGAGCTCTCCCACGACGAACGCGACGAGCAGCACGCCCCACGTCAGGGGGGCGAACCGCGGCACCGCACCGGAGAGCAGGGCCGCGACGCCCACGACGACCCACACGGCGGGGAGCGTCGCCAGGGACGCCCCGAGGACGGCTGCGAGGCCGGGGGCGGCCGGCGTGGCCGCGGGCCCCACGACGCCGACGACCGTGCCGAGCACCGCCATGAGGAACGCGGGCAGGACGAGGGCGACGAGCACGTGGGCACCGAACCACCGGGTCCGGCTCGTCGCGGTGGCGAGGACGAGCTCGCCGAGACCGCGGCGCTCGGCGCCGACGAGCCGCAGGACGAGGGCGATCCCGGCGGCGGCCACGGCGACCGCGACGAAGCGGACCTCGGTCGCGACGTAGACGTCCTCGACCGTGCCGGCGCTGCCGGCGAGCCGGTCGAGCATCTCGCGCACCGCGGCGTCGTCGGCGAGGTCGGCCACCGACCCGAGGAGCCCGCCGACGACGACACCGCCGAGGAGCATCCCCACGGTCCAGCCGGTCACCGTCCCGCGCGACTGCCGCGCCACGAGGCCGAGCGGCCCGGCCAGGAGACGGCCCCCACGCGCCGGTCCACCACGCGCCGGGATGACGCCGGCGCCCAGGTCGCGGCGGTCGAGGACGGCCACGGCGGCCGCCAGCCCGATGCCGAGCGCGGCCACCCCGAGCCCGAGGAGCCCGAGCCGGTCCGCGCCGTAGGCCTCGACCCGCCCGGCCCACCCGAGGGGGGAGAGCCACCCGAGCGCGTGGAGGGCGTCGCCCTCGGGAACCGAGTCGCCGACGGCCCGCAGGGCGTAGGCCACCCCGAGGGCGCCGAACCCGAGCCCGGCCGCGCCGCGCGTCGTCGAGGCCAGCTGGACGACGAGGGCCGCCATCCCGACGCTCGCGAACCCGGCGGTCACCCAGGCGACCCCGAACGCCAGCGAGCCGCGGCCGTCCATCCCGAGGCCCGCGAGCCCCGCGGCGGACAGCCCGCCGGCCAGGACGACGGCGCCGAGTGCGACGAGCACTGCGGCGGCCAGGGGCGCCCGGCGCCCCACGACACCCGCCCCGAGGAGCTCGAGGCGACCCTCGTCCTCCTCGGTTCGGGTGTGCCGCCGGACGACGACGAGGGCGAGGACGGCGGTGAGGAAGGCGCCCATCATCACGGTCTTGAACACGGCGAGTGCGTCGGCGGTCGGCGACGCGAGGGGGCCGTAGAGGGCGATGACGCCCGGGTTGGCGAGCACGCCGCCGAGCCCTGCGGTGGCCGAGGCGTCGTCGGGGTAGAGCGCCAGGGTGGCCTGCGCCGACCCGACCGACAGCAGGACCAGGCCGAGGACGCTGGCCGGGACGAGCACCCGGTCGCGGCGCAGGGCGAGGCGGAGCAGCTCGCCGGTGCCGGTGAGGCCGAGGTCCGGAGCCGCCGCACGGGCGGCGGGCGACGCGTGGAGCGGGGCGCCGGCGGTGGTCACGCGGGCTGCGCCTCCCTCGTGTCGTAGCGCGAGAGGAAGAGCTCCTCGAGGGTCGGCGGCTGGCAGGTGAGGGCGGTGACCCCGCGCGAGCCGAGGGCCGCGACGAGGTCTCCGAGGTGCGCGGCCTCGACCGAGCAGGTGAGGGTGTCGTCCTCGACGACGACGTCGTGGGTCCCCGCCCACGAGGCGACCTCGGCGGAGGAGGGGGCGTCCCGGAGCGTCGCCCGCACCCGGCTGCGGGTGAGGTGGCGCAGGTCGTCGAGGCTGCCGGTGTCGACGACGCGCCCGGCCCGCACGATGCTCACCCGGTCGCAGGCCCGCTCGACCTCGCTGAGGATGTGGCTCGACAGCAGGACGGTGCGACCGTCGGCCCGCGCCGCCGCGAGCTCCGACTGGAACACCTGCTCCATGAGGGGGTCCAGTCCCGAGGTCGGCTCGTCGAGGACGAGGAGGGGGACGTCGCTCGCGAGCGCGGCGACGAGGGCGACCTTCTGCCGGTTGCCCTTGGAGTACGCGCGGCCGCGGGTGCGCTCGTCGAGCGCGAACGCCTCGACGAGACGACGGCGGCGCGCCTCGTCGAGCCCGCCGCGCAGTCGCCCGAGGAGGTCGACGACCTCCCCACCGGTGAGGCTCGGCCAGAGCACGACGTCCCCCGGGACGTAGGCGAGCCGGCGGTGCAGCTCGGTGGCCTCGTGCCAGGGGTCCCCGCCGAGGACGGTGGCCTCTCCGGAGTCGGCGCGCAGCAGGCCGAGGAGGACGCGGATCGTCGTGGACTTGCCGGACCCGTTGGGGCCGAGGAACCCGTGGACCTCGCCCGCGCTGACGGTGAGGTCGAGCCCGTCGAGGGCTCTCGTGCGGCCGAAGGTCTTGACGAGGTCGCGGACCCGGATGACGTCGGTCATGACCATCACGCTACGCCTGATTCAGAAGTTTGTGAATGTTGTAATGTTGAGGGATGACCACGACCGCCGAGGGTGCTGCCGGGCCGTCGCAGCCAGGCGAGGAGCGGCGGGCCGAGGTCGTCGAGCACCTCGGCGGGGCGCTCGCCGAAGCCGGCCTCGCCCGGCTCCCGGCCCGGGTCTTCGCCGCGCTCATGGCCACCGAGGACGGCCGGCTCACCGCGGCGGAGCTGGCTCGCGAGCTGGAGGTGAGCCCCGCGGGCGTCTCGGGCGCCGTGCGGTACCTGACGAACGTGCGGATGATCCGCCGCGAGCGCGAGCGGGGTTCGCGGCGCGACGTGTTCGTCGTCCTCGACGACGCCTGGCACGACGTCCTCATGCAGAAGGACCAGATCTACACCCCCATCCTCACGGCGCTCGTCGAGGCCCGGGTGGAGCTCGGGGCCGGCACGCGCGCGGGGGAGCGGATGCAGCTGTCGGTGGAGTTCCTCGAGTTCGTCCGGCGCGAGATGGACGACATGGCCCGCCGGTGGGACGACCACCGGGCCGCGCGCCCCGCGACCGACGGAAGGCCGGGGGTCGCGACACCGGGCACCGCGACACCGGGCGCCGCGACACCCGGCGCCGCGTCCTCGTGACCGTCAGCGGCACGACCACCGCCGCGAGTAGACTCGGCCGCCTGATGAACGACGATGCCCTCCTCGCTGCCCTCGGCGAGCGCATCTCCCACCTCGCAGCCGAGCTCATCGACGTCCGCCGTGACCTCCATGCCCACCCCGAGCTGTCCCGTGAGGAGACGCGCACGACCGAGGTCGTGGCCCACCGACTCGACGCCGCGGGCGTCCGCGTCCGCCTCCTGCCCGGGACGGGTCTGCTCGCCGAGGTCGGCGCACCCGACCCGACGCACCGCGTGGCGCTGCGCGCCGACATGGACGCGCTGCCGGTCCGGGAGCGCACCGGACTCGACTACGCCTCGACCACCCCCGGCGTCTGCCACGCCTGCGGCCACGACCTCCACGTCACGGCGCTGCTCGGCGCGATGATCGCGCTCAAGGACTGCGAGGCCGCCCTCGTCCAGCGCGGCGTCGCGGTTCGCGGCATCTTCCAGGCCGCCGAGGAGATCATGCCCGGCGGGGCGCTCGAGGCCATCACCGCCGGGGCGCTCGACGGGGTCGACGAGGTCTTCGCCGTCCACTGCGACCCCACGCTCGACGTCGGCGAGGTCGGGCTGCGCGAGGGTCCCCTCACCGCGGCCTGCGACCAGGTCGCCGTCTCGCTCCACGGCCGGGGCGGGCACACCTCGCGGCCGCAGCTCACCGAGGACCTCACCTACGCGCTCGCCAAGGTCGTCACCGACGTCCCCGCCGCCCTTTCGCGCCGGCTCGACCCCCGCACCGGGACCGCCCTCGTGTGGGGCACGATCAGCGCCGGCCGCGCCCCCAACGTCATCCCGTCGACCGGCGAGTGCCGCGGCACGCTGCGGATGCTCGACGCGCAGGCCTGGCTGACCGTCGGCCCGCTGCTCGAGGAGATCGTCCACGCCGTCGTCCAGCCCTACGGCGTCCAGGCCAAGGTCGAGCGGGTCAAGGGCGTGCCCCCGGTCGTCAACACCGCGGCCGGCATCGAGGCCTTCCGGCTCGCCTCGCTCGCGAGCGGCATGCACCCGGTACCCACCACCCAGTCCCTCGGGGGCGAGGACTTCTCGTGGTACCTCGCGCACACCGACGGCGCGATGGCGCGGCTCGGCACCCGCACCCACGGTGGCCCGACCTTCGACCTGCACCAGGGCGACCTCGTCGTCGACGAGGGGGCGATCGCCCTCGGCGCCCGGCTCCTCGCCTCCGTCGCGGTGCTGCGCCGCCGCGCCGCCGGCCCGGTCGACGACACCGCCCTGGAGGCGACATGAGCACCGAGTCCGCTGCGACGTCCTCGGCGCCCTCGACGTCCTCGACGCCCGAGGTCGACTGGGACGCCCTCCACGCCGAGGCCGTCCGGATGACGACTCTCGCCTACGCCCCGTACAGCGGGTTCCCGGTCGGCGTCGCCGGCCTCGTCGACGACGGCCGCATCGTGTCGGGGTGCAACGTCGAGAACGCCGGGTACGGGGTCACCCTGTGCGCCGAGTGCGGGATGGTCTCCGAGCTGCACAAGACCGGAGGCGGCCGGCTCGTCGCCGTCGCCTGCGTCGACAAGAACGGCACGACGCTCATGGCCTGTGGCCGGTGCCGACAGCTCCTCTGGGAGAACGGAACTCCCGAGACGCTCGTCCAGACGCCCGAGGGTGTCCTGACCCTGCGCGAGGTGCTGCCGCAGGCGTTCGGCCGCGAGACCCTCGATGCCGTCTCCCCGGTCCGTCCCTGACGCCGGATCCGACCGCCGGGCGCGCAGGGGGAGGTGACACCGCACCCCCGGGCACTGCCATGATGGCGGGATGAGCGAAGCCTTCGATGCCGTCGACGTCATCACCCACAAGCGCGACCGCCGCGAGCTCTCCGACGACGAGATCCGCTGGGTCATCGACGCCTACACGCGCGGGGTCGTCGCCGACGAGCAGATGAGCGCGCTCGCCATGGCCGTCCTCCTCAACGGGATGAACCGCCGCGAGATCTCCACGTGGACCGCCGCGATGATCGCCAGCGGCGAGCGGATGGACTTCTCCTCGCTCTCGCGCCCCACGGCCGACAAGCACTCCACCGGCGGCGTGGGCGACAAGATCACCCTCCCGCTCGCCCCCCTCGTCGCCGTCTTCGACGTCGCCGTTCCCCAGCTGAGCGGTCGCGGGCTCGGCCACACCGGCGGCACCCTCGACAAGCTCGAGTCGGTCGCCGGCTGGCAGGCGTCGATCACCAACGAGGCGATGATGCGCCAGCTCGAGGACGTCGGCGCCGTCATCTGCGCCGCGGGCTCGGGCCTGGCCCCGGCCGACAAGAAGCTCTACGCGCTGCGCGACGTCACCGGCACGGTCGAGGCCATCCCGCTCATCGCGAGCTCGATCATGAGCAAGAAGATCGCCGAGGGCACCGGCGCGCTCGTCCTCGACGTCAAGGTCGGCAGCGGCGCCTTCATGAAGACCCGCGCGGACGCCACCGAGCTCGCCCGCACGATGGTCGACCTCGGCACCGACGCCGGCGTCAACACCGTCGCCCTGCTCACCGACATGGCCACGCCGCTCGGCCTCACCGCGGGCAACGCCCTCGAGGTCCGCGAGTCGGTCGAGGTCCTCGCCGGCGGTGGCCCGGCCGACGTCGTCGAGCTGACCGTCCGCCTCGCCGAGGAGATGCTCGAGGCCGCCGGTCGGGGTGGCCAGGACGTGGCCGCGGCGCTGGAGGACGGCCGCGCGATGGACGCCTGGCGCCGGATGATCGCCGCCCAGGGTGGCGACCCCGACGCACCTCTGCCGACCGCGGCCCACACCGAGCAGGTGCGGGCGACCTCGAGCGGCGTCCTGTCGACCCTCGACGCCTTCGCGGTCGGTGTCGCCGCGTGGCGCCTGGGCGCCGGTCGGGCCCGCAAGGAGGACCCGGTCCAGGCCGGCGCGGGGATCGAGATCCACGCCAAGCCCGGCGACACCGTTCGCGAGGGCGACGTCATGCTCACCCTGCACACCGACACCCCCGACCGCTTCGAGCGGGCCCTCGCCGCCCTCGACGGCGGCATCGAGGTCGCCCCCGAGGGCACGACCGTCGACCGCACCCCCATCGTCATCGACAGGATCGCCTGATGCCCGCCGTCCCCGCCACCGTCGTCGCCCGCGCGCCCAAGGCGCTGCTCCACGACCACCTCGACGGCGGGCTCCGGCCCGCTACGGTCGTCGAGCTGGCCGAGGCCTCCGGGTACTCCGACCTCCCCACGACCGACGTCGACGCGCTGGGCGCGTGGTTTCGTGACGCCGCCGACTCCGGCTCGCTCGAGCGCTACCTCGAGACGTTCTCGCACACGGTCGCGGTCATGCAGACCGAGGAGCAGCTGACCCGTGTCGCGCGCGAGTGCGCCCTCGACCTCGCGGCCGACGGCGTCGTCTACGCCGAGTCGCGCTTCGCCCCCGAGCTGCACATCGAGGGCGGGCTCGACCTCGAGCGCGTCGTCGAGGCCGTCCTCGCCGGCTTCCGCGAGGGCGAGCAGGAGGCCGCCGCGGCCGGCACGCCGATCCGGGTGCGGACCCTGCTGACCGCCATGCGTCACGCCGCCCGCAGCCGCGAGATCGCCGAGCTCTCCGTGGCCTACCGCGACCGGGGCGTCGGCGGCTTCGACATCGCGGGCGCCGAGGCCGGCTTCCCTCCCACCCGCCACCTCGACGCCTTCGAGTACCTCCGCCGCGAGAACGCGCACTTCACGATCCACGCCGGCGAGGGGTTCGGCCTGCCCTCGATCTGGGAGGCCATCCAGTGGTGCGGCGCCGACCGCCTCGGGCACGGCGTGCGGATCGTCGACGACATCTCGGTGCCGGCCGAGGGCGGCGACCCGGTCCTGGGGCTGCTGTCCGCCTATGTCCGCGACACCCGCATCCCCCTCGAGATGTGCCCGAGCTCGAACATCCAGACCGGTGCCGCGGCCTCGGTCGCCGAGCACCCCATCACCATGCTCAAGGACCTGCGCTTCCGCGTCACGGTCAACACCGACAACCGCCTCATGAGCGGGACGTCGATGAGCCGCGAGATGCAGCTGCTCGTCGACGAGGCGGGGTGGACCATCGAGGACCTGCGCTGGGCGACCATCAACGCGATGAAGTCGGCGTTCCTGCCGTTCGACGAGCGGCTCGAGATCATCGACCACGTCGTCAAGCCCGGCTACGCGGCGCTGGGCGCCCACGCCTGACCCGACCCGGTCAGGGGCGGGGGAGCAGCGGGTCGGCGGGGAGGACGCGCGCCCGCAGCCGCTCCTCGCGCCCCAGCCGCTCGAGGTCGCGCCGCCGGCGCTCCGCGACGACCGCCGCGAGGACGACCTCGGGGTGGTGCCCCTGCGGGGGCGCCGGGCTGACGTGCGGCAGGACCGCGCGCAGCAGGTCGGTGCCGAGGCGCTGCCTCGACTCCGGTGACAACGACGGTGCGCGGGAGAGGAACTGGCGCACCGCGACCGTCAGCCCCGAGGGCAGGGAGGCGATGTCGGCGCCGGTGACCCAGGGGTACAGGACCGGGTGGACCACCGGGGGAGCGGTGAGCCGCAGCGCTGCCCGCTGGGTCACGACGACGGTCCCGGCGGCCATGTCGCCGAGCCGCTTCGCGCGGGGATGGATCATCGAGGTGATGAGCGCCGGGGCCCCCAGCAGGAGGTAGATCTCGACGTACGCGACGAGCGCCCGCACGATCGCGTGCCGACCGCGGATGGGCCCGCCGTCGTCGCGGACCGCCCGCAGCCCGAGCGCCATCTTCCCCAGGGTGCGCCCGCGGGTGAACGTCTCGAGGGTCGCCGGGACGCCGACGATGACGAGGGTGCTCCAGGCGATGCCGACGATGCCCACCATCGCCTCGCTCGCCTCGCCCAACGCCATCCCGAAGGCGAAGAAGCCGCCGACGAGCAGGGCCAGGGCCAGGATGACGTCGATGGCGGCCGACGCCATCCGGGCCGCGACGCTGGCGGTGGGCACCTCGACGGCGACGCCCTCGCCGGTGACGAGGTCGTCGCCCGCGTAGCTGCGGTAGCCCCCGTGGTCGCTCACGCGGCGAGCCTAACCCGCCGTGCCGCACCGGGACCGAGGGTCCGGCAGCACCCATGACGTCGGGTTACGCTCGCCCCGTGGACCTCGACGCCTACCTCACGGTGCACCAGCCGCAGTGGCGTCGCCTCGAGGAGCTGTCCTCGCGCCGCCGGCTCACCGGGGCCGAGGCCGACGAGCTGCTCGACCTCTACCAGCGGGTCAGCACCCACCTGTCGGTCGTGCGGTCCGCCAGCCCCGACCCGTCGGTCGTCTCGTACCTGTCCTCGCTCCTCGCCCGGGCCCGGGTCGCCTCGGCCGGGGCCCGCAGCTCGACGTGGTCGGACCTCCTCGGCTTCTTCACCCGCACCTTCCCCGCCGCCCTCTACCGGACCCGCTGGTGGTGGGGCACGACCGCCGTCCTCAGCGTGGTCTTCGCGGCGCTCGTCGCGTGGTGGGGCGTCAACCACCCGGAGGTCTGGGAGTCGCGGATGACCCCGGCCGAGATCGACGCCTATGTCGGCACCGACTTCGAGAACTACTACTCCGAGTTCGACCACGAGGAGTTCGGGACCCTCGTGTGGCTCAACAACGCCCGCGTCGCGGCGCTGTGCATCGCCCTCGGGGTCCTCGGGCTGCCGGTGCTGTGGATCCTCGGCTCGAACGTCGTCAACGTCGGGGTCGCCGCGGCCCTGATGATCTTCCACGACCGCGGGCAGCTGTTCTTCGGGCTCATCCTCCCGCACGGTCTCCTCGAGCTCACCGCGGTGTTCGTCGCCGCGGGAATCGGGTTGCGGCTGTTCTGGTCGTGGATCGAACCGGGTCCACGAAGCCGGCTCGAGTCCTTCGCGGCCGAGGGCCGCACGGCCATCGCGGTCTCGCTGGGCCTGGTCGCCGTGCTGCTCGTCAGCGGCTTCATCGAGGGGTTCGTCACGCCCTCGGGCCTGCCGACGTGGGCGCGCATCGCCATCGGCATCGTCGCCGAGTCGCTCTTCCTCGCCTACGTGTTCGTCGTCGGCCGGTCCGCGGTCCGCGACGGCGTCACGGGCGACGTCCTCGGCAGCGACGCCGGTGAGACCGCTCCGGCCACCGCCGCCTGAGGCGTCCCGCCGGCCGATCGGCGACGAAGGATGGTTCGTCGCCCCTTCTCCACCCGAATCAGGGGCCTCGAGGCATCCTTCGGCACGGCCCTCGTCAGAGGAGGCCCTGGCGCTTGAGCATGAGGTAGTGGTCGGCCAGCCGCACGGGCAGCAGGTCGGGGGAGGCGTCGATGACGTCGACGCCCAGCTGCTCGAGGGCCGAGGCCGTGCGGCGGCGCAGCGCCACGGTCCGCTCGGCCGCCGCCGCGTCGTAGACCGCGCTCGTCGACGACCGGTCGGTGCGCATCGCCTCGACGGCGGGGTCGGAGACCGAGGCGACGACGACGCGGTGGTGGGCGACGAGCGGCGGCAGGACGGGGAGCAGCCCCTCCTCGATCGCGGACGACTCCAGCGCGGTGAGGAGGACGACGAGCGCCCGGTGCGTGCCGAGCCGGACGACCTCGGTCGCCAGGGCCGACCAGTCGGCCTCGACGAGCCGCGCCTCGACGGGGGCCAGGGTGCTGATGGTGTCGTGGAGCAGCCCGGCGCGGTCCGAGCCGGAGATCCGCGCGTGGACCGTCCGGTCGCCGGCGAGGACCTGGACGCGGTCGCGGGCGTGGCCGGCGAGCGCGGTGAGGAGGAGGGCGGCGTCCATCGCGGCGTCCAGGCGCGGGGCGTCGCCGATCCGGCCGGCGCTCGTGCGCGAGGTGTCGAGGACGATGACGACCCGGCGGTGCTGCTCAGGCTGCCAGGTGCGCACGACGAGGTGCTGGCGCCGGGCCGTGGCCCGCCAGTCGATGGAGCGCACGTCATCGCCGTCGACGTAGTCGCGCAGGCTGTCGAACTCGGTGCCCTGGCCGCGGATGCGCACGGCGGCGCGGCCGTCGAGCTGGCGCAGGACGGCGAGCCGGCTCGGGAGGTGCTTGCGGGCCGGGAAGGCGTGCAGGGCGCGGAACGAGCCCGGCACCTCGACCGACCGCTGGCGCGAGGCGAGCCCGAGCGGGCCGTCGAGGCGCAGCGTCACGCGGTCGGCGTGGCGGTCGCCGCGGCGCGTGGGCGAGAAGTGCGTCGTCAGGCGGACCCGCTCGTGCGGCGGGACCGCGACCCGGTGCACGGCGTCACGCGCTCCCGCCGACGGCGCCCACGCGTCCCGGAGCAGCCCGCGGACCCCGCGACCGGAGGTGTTGGTGACCCACAGGGTGCTCGTCGTCTGCTCGCCCAGGCGCACCTGGGTGGACGCACCCCGCGACAGGCGCAGCACCCTCGGCGACGGCGCCAGCGCCAGGTCGAGGCCGACGAGGAGGACGACGACGAGCAGCCACCAGCGCACCGTCGAGCCCTGCGGCCACAGCGCGACCGGCACCAGCCCGAGGAGGGCCAGTGCGACGGCGCGCCAGGTGATCGCCATCAGCGGGGGACGGGCACCGAGCCGAGCGCGCTGTCGAGGACCGACCCGACGCCGACGCCCTCGAGCTCGGCCTCGGGACGCAGCGACAGGCGGTGCGCCAGGGTCGCGTGGGCCAGGGCCTTGACGTCGTCGGGCGTCACGTACGTGCGACCGGACAGCCAGGCCCAGGCGCGCGCCGTGTTCATCAGCGCCGTCGCGCCCCGGGGGGAGACCCCGAGGGCGAGGGACGGCGAGGTCCGGGTGGCCCGCGCGATGTCGACGACGTACCCGGCGACCTCGTCGGACACCGCGACGGCCTGCACGGCGGCGGCCCCGGCCTCGAGGTCGGCGGCCCCGGCGACGGGACGGATGCCGGCCGCGGCGAGGTTGCGCGGGTCGAAGCCCGTGGCGTGGCGGCGCAGCACCTGCACCTCGTCCTCGCGCGGGGGCAGCGGCAGGACCACCTTGAGGAGGAAGCGGTCGAGCTGCGCCTCGGGCAGCGGGTAGGTGCCCTCGTACTCGACCGGGTTCTGGGTCGCGGCGACCATGAACGGCGAGGGCAACGCGTGCGGGTGGCCGTCGACGGAGACCTGCCGCTCCTCCATCGCCTCGAGCAGGGCTGACTGGGTCTTCGGGGGCGTCCGGTTGATCTCGTCGGCGAGGAGCAGGTTGGTGAACACCGGTCCCTGTCGGAAGCTGAAGTCGCTGGCCCGGGCGTCGAAGACCAGGGACCCGGTGAGGTCGCCGGGCATGAGGTCGGGGGTGAACTGCACGCGCTTGGTGCCGATGTCGAGGGCCGCCGCGATGCTGCGCACGAGCAGCGTCTTGGCGACGCCGGGCACGCCCTCGAGGAGGATGTGGCCCCGGCAGAGGAGCGCGACGAGGAGCCCGGCGACGGCGGCGTCCTGGCCGACGACGGCCTTGGCGACCTCGGCCCGCACGGCGAGGAGGGCGGCGCGGGCGCTCTCGGCCGAACCGGGGGCCTGCGTCGGGACGGCCCCGGCGGGCGCGGGGGCCGCTGAGGTCGTGGGATCCGCTGCGGCGGACGGGTGCTCGGTCATGGGTGTCGAACCCTCTCCTCGAGGTCGGTGAGCTGCTGGGCGAGCTGGATCAGGGCGGAGTCGTCGACGGGGTCCGGTCCGAACAGGATGCCGGACACCTCGGGCGACGGCACCCCGCTGGCGGCCGAGACCGCGTGGGCGAGGGCGACGTCTCCGGCCGCCGGCGGGACGGCGAGGCGACGGGCGAGGCGGTGGCGGGTGGCCAGGCGCAGGACGGTGGCGGTCCGGGGGCGGTCGCCCGCGCGCCGGTAGAGCCGTCCGCGCGACTGCGTGGTCTCGGCCGCCCGGACGACGACGGGCAGCGGCTCGCGCACGAGCCGGCCGAGACGGCGCCCGCGCACGAGGGCGAGGAGGACGAGCGCGGCGGCGAGGAGGACGAGGGCGGGGGTCGTCCACACCGGCCAGACGTCGGCGCGCCCGCTGCCCGGCCCGCTCTCCCCGGGTCCGGGTGCGGTGAGGTCGCCGGAGCCGGGCACGTACCAGACGAGGCGAGGCGTCGAGCCGAGGACGCGGAGCGCGAGGCCGGCGTTGCTCTGCGACGCGACGGTCTCGTTGACCCACGACGAGCCGAAGCCGACGAGGACCGTCGCCGGTGCCTCGCCGTCGGCCGGGAGGTCGAGGAGGGCGACACCCGAGCCGTCGGGGTCGTCCTCGCCGTCGGGGCCGGGGAGCGGGAAGCACCCGGTGGGGTCGCCGGCGGCGCCGAGGGGAAGGAAGCGCCGCTCGGTGGGCCCGACCTCGTCGTCGTCGCGCGCCAGCGGGGAGTCGCACCGCGCCGGGAGCGCGTCGGTGCCGCCGGGGTAGGACTCCGCCCCGACACCGAGCTCGGCGAGCAGCTCGGAGGACGGGCCGACGAGGACGAGGCGCCGCACGCCGACCGAGGCCTCCCGCAGCCGGGCGCCCGCTCCGGGGCCCAGGTTGCTCGGATCCGCGACGAGCACGGTGGTCGAGCCGTCGGGCGCCGCGTCCTCGAGGCCGCCGATGGAGCGGGTGACGTCGACCTCGACCCCCTGGTCGCGCAGCACCTCGGCGAGGGCGCGGGCCCCCTCGGGCCCGGTCCCGTCGGGGTCGAGGGGCGCGGTCGGGCGCTGGGCCGACAGGGCGAGGACGGAGAGGAGGACGATGCCGAGGCCGACGACGAGCGCGTACGTCCCGGTGCGGCGGGTGAGCAGCCGGCGCCGGCCCCGGGGCGTGGGCGTCCCGGAGGGGGAGGCCTCGACGTCCGGCTCGACGGCGGGCGCCGACCGCGGCGCGTCCGGTCCCGGCTCGGCCCCGGGACTCACGAGCGTGCTCACGGCGTCACGACCACGGCGGCGTCGGGCAGCTCGGGCAGGACGGGTCGGGTGGTCGCCAGCTCGTCGTCGAGGTCGACGACGGCCCGCGCCGTCGCCTCGCTCGCGGTGCGGCGGCCGTAGCGCACGGCGTCGAAGGTGTCGGCGGCCGACGCGAGGCGCCCGGCGTGGGCCGGGAACACCGGGCCGAGCTGGAGGGCCACCTCGTGGGCGGTGCGGCCGGGGAGGTCGTCGAGCAGGGTGCGCTCGACCGCGGCCCGGGCCAGGGCGCGGTAGCCCTCGAGGACGGCGGCCTCGTGGTCTCCGGACGCCAGCGCGGCCCGGGCGTCGGCACGGTGCTCGTCGGCCGTGCGGGTGGGGCCGTCGAGGACGCCGCCGCGCGGGCCGCGCGTCATCCTCCGCTCGGCGCGCAGCGACCGCGCGAGGACGAGCCCGACGACGAGGAGCCCGACGAGGGCGGCGACCCAGATCGACCACGGCGGGAGCGACCCGCCACCGGGAGCGGCCCCGAGGACCTCGCGCAGCCAGTCCCACAGACGCTCGAGGAGGCCCTTCTGCTCGTGGTACATCGCGCGCCGCAGCTCGTCCTCGAGCCACTGCCGCGCCTCGGGCGAGGTCGGGTCGAGCGGGGGGTCGGCGCGCACCGCGTCAGCGGGCCCGGGCGGCGCTCGGCCACGGCGCCGGGCCGCCCTGCTGCGACGCGTGGATGAGCTGGACGTCCAGGCCCTCGCGACGGATCCGCGCGTCGACGGTGAGGAGGGCGTCGACGCCGGCGGTGAACGGGGTGGTGAGCGCGCCCGCGATGAGGCTCGCGATCCCGGTGAGGATCGCCTGCCACATGAACAGCTGCTCCTCGGCCCCGGCCGCGAGGACGAGGACCACCCCGCCGAGGGCGATGGGGAAGGTGATGATCTGGCCCGCGAACCCCACGACGAGCGCCGTGAGGAAGCGGATGCCGAGCAGTCGCCAGAAGCCGCGGCCGGAGGTCAGCCGCCACGAGCGGGCGAACGCCGAGAACACGCCGCGGTTCTCGAGCACGATGACCGCCGTCGTGAAGCCCAGCCGGACCCAGAGGAAGACGTAGAGCAGGACCGCCAGGAGCGTGCCGAGGAGGGTGACGACGAGCGCGACCGCGTCGAAGCCGTCGGCCTGCACGAAGAGGGCGACGCCCGGACCGACGAGGGCCGCGAGGACGACGACGAGCGCCACGAGCGTCACGAGCGTCGCTCCGAGCAGGGCGGGAAGGCGACGCTTCGTGCCGTCCCACGTCTCGCCGATGCCGACCTTGCGCCCGAGGACGGCCTGGCCGATGACGTAGGAGAGGAAGCCGGTGAGCGCGATCGTCGACAGGAACGAGCCGAGCGCCGGGACGTACTGCGCGAAGAGGCCGACGCCGACCTCGGTGGACTCGAAGCTGCCGCTCTCGAGGCTGCCGAGCCACCCGCCGAGGGCGGTCGTCGGGACGAGGCAGGCGAGCGAGGTGACGACGGCGAGCCCGATCGTCGCCGCCACGTTGCCGCGCACGGCCTTCGTCACCGCCGAGTAGATGTCACCGAGCGTCAGGGGCCGCAGCGGGATGATGCCCGGCCGGAACTCGAGCCCGGCGACGTACGGCGACCCGGGCAGCGCTCCCGCCGCGGGCCCGCCGGGGGGCCCGCTCGCGGGCCCGCCGGGCGGGTACGGCACGGACGACCCGGGTGGCGCGCTGGACCCGGGCGGCGGGGAGCCGGGGAAGGGCGGAGGTGGCGGCGGAGGGCCCGAGGGAGCGGGACCGGGCGGCGTGGATCCCGGTGCGACCCACTGTTGGTCACTCATGACGCACCCCCTCCTGACACCACGGCGCCACCCTAACCGACACACCTGCGCGGCGAGACGGCCTCGGTCCTTCCCAGGGACGTCGTCCGGTGGGAGGCTCTGCCCCATGTCTTCGCGGGCGGGGGATCTGCTGGGGGTGGCACCGGGCCTGCCGACGCACGAGGTGTTCGTCGCGCTGGGGGTCCTGGCGGCCGGCCTCGTGTTCGTCGTCGAGGCGCGGCGCCGCGGGCACACCGACGAGCGGCTCGTGTGGGTCGTCACCGGTGCCCTCCTCGGCGGTGCGGTCCTCATGCGGATGGGGACCTGGCTCCAGCACGTCGACCTGCGCGCCAACGCCGGGGTCGTCGAGCAGTGGGCCTTCGGCAACCGCTCGGTCCTGGGCGGCCTCGTCGGGGCGTGGCTCGGGGTCCACGTCGCCAAGCGCCTCGTCGGCTACCGGCTGCGCACCGGTGACCTCTTCGCACCCGCCGTCGCCCTGGGGATGGCGGTCGGGCGGGTGGGGTGCCTGCTCACCGAGCGGCCCGGCACGCCCACCGGAACGGCGTTCGGGATCACGCTCGACCCCGCGACCGCCGGGCGGCTCGGCGCCCCGGCCGGGGTCCCGCTGCACCCCTCGTTCCTCTACGAGGTCGCCTTCCACCTCGCCGCGTTCGTCGCGCTGTGGGTCTGGCTGCGGCACCGTGCGCTGCCGCCGGGCACGACCTTCGTCCTCTACGTCGCCGCCTACGGGGTGTTCCGCTTCCTCGTCGAGCTCGTCCGCGGCAACGAGGTGGTCTGGCACGGGCTGACCCGCCCCCAGCTGTTCCTCGCCGTGACGGTGCCCCTGGTCGTCCTGCGGGCGGTCGTCCTCCTGCGGCGGTCCCGCGCGGCGTCGGCGACGCGGCTCGACGCAGCCGGAGCCCCGGGCCCGGCCACGCGACCCGAGGAGGTCTCGGCATGAGCGGCAAGCCGCTGCGGGGCGACCGCATCCACCGCTACGTCGTCGCCTTCTGCCCGCGCTGCCACGACGAGGTCCCCGACCGCCCCCTCGAGGACGTCCGGCGGCTCTCGGGGTGGCTCGTCGTGCGCGACGACCGGGTCTGGCTCGAGCGGGGCTGCCCCGACCACGGTCTCGTCCGGACGCTCTACGACGAGTCGCCCGAGATCCTGTCCTACCTCGAGGAGTGGACGGCGCCGACCAAGCAGCACGAGCCCGACGTGCGCGGCAACTGGCTGCCCGTGCCGGCGGCGTACGCCCACGGCCTGCCGGAGATGCAGACCCAGCACACGTGCATCCTCCTCGAGGACGTCACCGACCACTGCAACCTGCGCTGCCCCACCTGCTTCGCCGAGTCATCGCCGGCGCTCGCCGCCGTGGCTCCCTTGGAGCAGGTGCTCGCCTCGGTCGACACCCGCCTGTCCCGGGAGGACGGCCGCCTCGACGTCGTCATGCTCAGCGGTGGGGAGCCGACCCTCTACCCGCACCTCGCCGAGCTCCTCGATGCCCTCGTGGCGCGTCCCGTCGTGCGGATCCTGGTGAACACCAACGGCATCCGCCTCGCCACCGATGACGCTCTGCTCGCGCTCCTGGCCCGGCACCGCGAGCGGGTCGAGGTCTACCTCCAGTACGACGGCCTGAGCGCCGACGCCTCCCGCCACCACCGAGGCGCGGACCTGCGACGGCAGAAGGATCTCGCCGTCGAACGGCTCTCCGGCGCAGGCGTCTTCACCACCCTGACGATGACGGTGGCGCTCGGGGTGAACGACGAGGAGATCGGCGCGGTCATCAAGCGCGGGCTCGACACGCCCTACGTCGGTGGGGTCACCATCCAGCCGGTGTTCGGGTCGGGACGCTCGGGCGCCATCGACCCGCTCGACCGGCTCACCCACACCGGCGTCCTCGCGCGGCTCGAGGGCCAGACCGGCGGGCAGGTGACGTGGCGCGACCTCACCGCCCTGCCGTGCTCGCACCCGCACTGCTGCTCGGTGGGCTACCTCCTGCGCGACGACGGCGGCACGTGGCGCTCGCTCACCTCCCTCGTCGGCCACGAGCGGCTCAAGGAGCTGCTCGACCTCCACCCCGACCTCGTCGCGAACCGGATCGCCGACGACGCCATCCCGGCGACGATGCGCACCGTCGTCAAGGACTCGCTCATGGGCCTGCTCTCCGAGCAGTCCTCCCTGTCCCACCCCGACGTCGGCCGGCTGTGGCGCGACGTCTGCGAGAGCTGCGACCTCGGCATCGGGACGCTGCGGACGCTCTCCGCCTCCGCGCTGCCCGGTCAGCGGCGCCGGCTGCGAGCCATGCTCGGCGAGCGCGTGCTGCGCGTGACCGTCAAGCCCTTCATGGACATGTCGACGATGGTGGAGGAGCGGCTGCTCCAGTGCTGCGTGCACGTCGCGACCGTCGAGGAGGGCACCGCCGCCCACCAGTGCGCCCCGTTCTGCGCCGTGCAGGCATGGGCGCCGCTGTCCCGCACCCGGATCTCGACCGCCACCGGTGGTCGCCCCACCCTGGAGGTGTCGTCACCGTGACCGCTGCCGCCCCATCCACCCCCACGACGGCGCCGCCCCAGCCGTTCGACCCCCTGCGGCTGTGCATCTTCGCCACCGTCGCCCTCATCTCCTGGGTCGCCGGCCCGTTCGCCGTCCTCGCCTTCGCCGCGCTGGGCTTCGCGGGCTACTGGCGGGCGCGCCGGGCCGGGCTCGAGCGCTCGAAGTGCGTGCTGCGCGACACCCGACTCGTCCTGGCCTACCTCGGGCTGCTCGCCCTCGCCGGCGCGGCCGGCGCCGTCCTCACCACCCTGGAGGTGCTCGGTGTCCGCTGACCAGCCACCCCCGGGGCCACCGCCCCCGCAGGGCCCGCCGCCGCAGGGGCCGCCGCCGCAGGGCCCGTGGCCGGTCAACCCCTACGGCGAGCCCTCGGCGCCGCGCCGGTACCACTGGGCGCTGGTCCTCGTGGGGCTCGTCATCGGGTTCGTCCTGTGGGTGGTCGTCAGCTTCGCCGCGATCATCTCCACCGGGTTCGGGGAGTCCTCCGCGGGCGCGTCCGAGTCGGTGGCGGTCGTCTTCCTCGTCGCCCTGTTCGGCGGGGCGGTCGGCCTCATCGTGTGGCGGCGGTCCCGCGAGCTCGGGCAGGGCATCATCCTCGGCATCGCGATCGGGATGGTGGTCGGCGCCGGGCTGTGCGCGCCGCTCCTGCTGGGGGGCTGAGGGCCCGGCCGTTCAGTCGCGCAGCGCCGACTCGACTGCCGCGGGCCGGGCGGGGACGGCGCCGAGGTCGGTCTGCCGGCGCACGATCCCCGGCTCGTCGCGCATGAGGGACAGGCCCCGGCGGAGGAGGACGAGCGGTGGCTTGCGGAGCTCCTTGAGGTCGCGCAGGAGGCGCCGGACGAAGGTCACCGGTGGTGCGTGGTGGATGCACCACGCGCTGTGCAGCACGCCGCACGCGCGCAGGCGGTCGACGACCTCGGCGGCGAAGATGCCCTCGGCGAGGACGAGGTCGTACGGTCCCGCGACGACCTCGCGCGTGCCCACCGCGCGGCTGCGCGAGATGTCGTAGACCGGCGTCGGGGTGGACCCGGTGTCGACGAGGGCGCACAGCGCGGCGACGGCGCGCTCGCCGTCCCAGCTGTCGGGGTGGTCCCAGTCGACGATGCCGAGCTCGGCCTGCCGCGGCATCGCCGGGTCGTCCTCGTCACGGTAGAAGTCGTCGAGCCGGAAGATGGGCCAGCCGTGCTCGGCGTGCAGCCGCGCCGCGAGGCGGGACTTCCCCGACCCGCTGGGCCCGGCGAGGACGACGACCCGGCGTCGGTCGGTCTCCCTCGCCTGCTCGTCCACGGGTGACGAGTCTAGGGGGACCGGGACGGGCGCCCGACCGGGGTCGGCGCCCGTCGTGCCGGCCCGTGGTCAGCGGCTAGCGGCCCTTGGGGTGCCAGACGGTCTTGGTCTCGAGGAACGCCGACAGGCGGCGCAGGTCGGGCACCGGCTCGAAGTCGGGCTCGACGGCCGCGACGCCGGTGCCGCCCGGTCGCACGACGCGCTTGAGGTTCTCGGCGGCGGCGAGCTCGAGGTCGCCCCACACGACGCCCTCGGCGTCCGCGGCACCGGTGAGGTCGATGGCGTTGACGTCGCGGTGGCTCGCGAGCCACGGCGCGACCTCGGCGGTGCGGCCCGTGATGATGTTGACGACGCCGCCCGGGACGTCGGACGTCGCGAGGCACTCGGCGAGGGTGACCGCCGGCAGCGGGCGCTCCTCGCTCGTGAGGACGACGACGGTGTTGCCCGAGACGACGACCGGCGCGACGACCGAGACCAGCCCGAGCAGGCTCGAGCCCTGCGGCGCCAGCACCGCGACGACGCCGGTGGCCTCGGGGGCGGAGATGTCGAAGTACGGCCCGGCGACCGGGTTGAGGCCCCCCAGCACCTGGGTGAACTTGTCGGACCAGCCCGCGTACCAGACCCACCGGTCGATGGCGGCGGAGACGACGGCCTCGGCCCGCGCGGGGGTCAGGCCCTCGCTGTCGCGGACGTCCTGGACGAGCTGCGCGCGGCGCCCCTCCATCACCTCGGCGACCCGGTAGAGGACCTGGCCGCGGTTGTACGCCGTGGCGCCGGCCCACCCCGGCTGGGCCTTGCGGGCGGCGACGACGGCGTCACGCGCGTCCTTGCGCGACCCCATCGACGCGTTGGCGAGGAAGCGCGGGGCCGCGGCGGCCCGGCGGCCCCCGCTCGGCGCGGCGAAGACCTCGTACGAGCGGCCGCTCTCGGAGCGGGGGAACTTCCCGCCGATGTAGAGCTTGTACGTCTTGCGGACGTCGACGCGCGCGCTCACTTGGCACCTCCGGCGGTGGTGACGTAGGCCTCGAGGCCGTGGCGACCGCCCTCGCGGCCGTAGCCCGACTCCTTGTAGCCGCCGAACGGCGAGGTCGGGTCGAACTTGTTGAACGTGTTGGCCCACACGACGCCGGCCTTGAGCTGGTCGGCCATCCAGAGGATGCGGCTGCCCTTCTCGGTCCAGATCCCCGCGGACAGGCCGTACGGGGTGTTGTTCGCCTTGGCGACGGCCTCGCCCGGGGTGCGGAAGGTCAGGACCGACACGACCGGCCCGAAGATCTCCTCCTGGGCGATGCGGTGCGACTGGCTGACCCCGCTGAACACGGTGGGGCGGAACCAGAACCCGGCGGTCGGCAGGTCGCAACCGCTGTCCCAGCGGGTCGCGCCCTCGGCCTCGCCGGCGTCGACGAGCGCCTCGATGCGCGAGAGCTGGGCGGCGCTGTTGATGGCGCCGACGTCGGTGTTCTTGTCCATCGGGTCGCCCACCCGCAGCGTCCCGAGCCGGCGCTGGAGACGGCGGAGCAGGTCGTCGGCGATGTTCTCCTGGACGAGGAGCCGGCTGCCGGCGCAGCACACGTGGCCCTGGTTGAAGAAGATGCCGTTGACGATGCCCTCGACGGCCTGGTCGATGGGGGCGTCGTCGAAGACGATGTTGGCGCCCTTGCCGCCGAGCTCGAGGGTGGCCTTCTTGCGCGTGCCGGCGATCGCGCGGGCGATCATCTTGCCGACGCCGGTCGAGCCGGTGAAGGCGAGCTTGTCGATGCCCGGGTGGTCGACGATGGCCTGACCCGTCGGCCCGGCGCCCGTGACGATGTTGACGACGCCCTGGGGGAGCTCGGCCTGCTGGCAGACCTCGGCGAAGAGCAGCGCCGTGAGCGGGGTGGTCTCGGCCGGCTTGAGGACGACGGTGTTGCCGCACGCGAGCGCCGGCGCGATCTTCCACGAGAGCATGAGCAGCGGGAAGTTCCACGGGATGACCTGGCCCACGACGCCGACCGAGCGCGGGTCGGGGCCGAGCGACGCGTGCTCGAGCTTGTCGGCCCAGCCCGCGTGGTAGAAGAAGTGCGCCGCCGCGAGGGGGACGTCGACGTCGCGGCTCTCCTTGATCGGCTTGCCGTTGTCGAGGGTCTCCAGGACGGCGAACTCGCGGGCGCGCTCCTGGAGGATGCGGGCGATCCGGTAGAGGTACTTGCCGCGGTCGGCGCCGCTCATCCGCGACCAGACGCGGGTGTGGGCGGTGCGGGCCGCGCGGACGGCCGCGTCGACGTCGGCGGCGCTCGCCTCGCTCACCTCGGCGAGGGACTCCTCGGTGGCGGGGTTGATCGTCTTGAACGGGGTGCCGCCGGTGGCCTCGACGAACTCGCCGCCGATGAACAGGCCGTAGCTGCTCGCGATGTCGACGACCGAGCGCGACTCGGGGGCCGGTGCGTACTCGAAGGGGGGCATCTGTGCGTCCTCGGGATCCGTGGGTGGGTCAGTAGCCGCTGGGGGCGTCGTCGGCGACGTAGTCGGGGCCGCTGTACGCGCCCGTCCTCGCCTTCTGGCGCTGGAGGATGAGGTCGTTGAGCAGGCTCGAGGCGCCGAAGCGGAACCACTCGTTGGTCAGCCACTCCTCGCCGGCGACCTCCGAGACCGTGACGAGGAACTTGATGGCGTCCTTGCTCGTGCGGATCCCGCCGGCCGGCTTGACGCCGACCATCTCGCCGGTGCTCTCGCGCCAGTCGCGGACGGCCTCGAGCATGACGAGCGTGACGGGCAGGGTCGCGGCCGGCGAGATCTTGCCGGTCGAGGTCTTGATGAAGTCGCCGCCGCCGAGCATCGACAGCCACGAGGCGCGGCGGACGTTGTCGTAGGTGACGAGCTCGCCGGTCTCCATGATGACCTTGAGCCGCGCGTCGCCGCAGGCGGCCTTGGTCTCGGCGATCTCGCGGAAGACGGTGAGGTAGTCGCCCGAGAGGAAGGCGCCGCGGTCGATGACCATGTCGATCTCGTCGGCCCCGGCGTCGACGGCGTCCTTGACGTCGGCGAGCTTGACGGCCCGGCTGGCCCGGCCGCTCGGGAAGGCGGTGGCGACGGCCGCGACCTTGACGCCGGAGTCGCCGAGCGCCTCCTTGGCGATGGTCACCATGTCGCCGTAGACGCACACCGCCGCGGGGCTCGGGGTCGTCAGGTCGGTGGGGTCGGGCACGACGGCGCGGGTCGCGAGGCCGCGCACCTTGCCGGGGGTGTCGGCGCCCTCGAGGGTCGTGAGGTCGATCATCGAGATCGCCGTGTCGATCGCCCAGGCCTTGCTCGTCGTCTTGATCGAGCGGGTGCCGAGGCCCGCGGCCCGGGCCTCGCAGCCCACCTGGTCCACGCCCGGCAGGCCGTGCAGCCAGGAGGTGAGGGCCTGGTTCGTCAGGCGGGAGACCCCGAGGAGGTCTCGGGCGCGGACCGTGGGGTCGACAGCCGTCTGGGTGCTCACCGCTCCACTCTAGGGGCGCGTCCGCGCGTTGGACACCGCCGGTGGGGCAGCACCCGACGACCGCGCCGAGCCCGACCTGTCAGGTCTCGCCCCGTACGCCCATCGCCCGAAAGGTCACGCGGGGTACGCCCGGGCGGGGCTCGGCCGTCCCTCCGGTGACCGACCGGTCGATGTCGGTGCAGCCGCAGCCGCGCGACCCGGGAGACGACCTGCGTCAGGGGAGCCGCGTGAGGCGGTGGCGCAGCTCGAGGTCGAGGGCGACCGCGCTGACGGCGCCCGAGCGGTCGCGTCCCAGGTAGGCGGGGTACCACCCGTCGCCGACGCCGCAGTCGAACATCACCGCGACGGTGCGCCCGTCGAGCCGGACCTCGGCGAACCCCGAGCGGATGACCTCCTCGAACAGCGGGACCCACTGGGCCTGCTCCCAGCGGTCGAGCGCCGGCTTGGCCGAGACGTCGTAGAGGGCGCCGGTGGCGGCGTCGACCCCGACCCCGAGCCAGTCGCCCGTGGCGCCGCGAGCGGCCTCCCACCGGTCGACCGCCGCCACCTCGCCGAACGCCACGGTCGCGCCCCGACGGCTCGCCGGGACCGTGCCGGCGTCGACGGTGCGGGCGGGGAACGACAACAGCCCCAGCTCGCTCCGCACGGGACCGGTGAACGAGGCGAGCGGGACGACCTCCTCGTACCGGATGAAGCCCGGGTCGGCGAGCGCGACGGTGCCGCGGGCGTCGAGGACGGGCCCCTCGACCCGCTCCAGGGTGCGGACCTCCCCGTCCTCGGTGCGGTACCGCGAGCCGTAGGGGAGGAGGGTGGCCGGGTCGAGCGGACCCTCCGGGAAGTCGATCGGGCCGTGGACGTCGTCGCCGGCGGTCGTCGACGCGGGCGACGTGGGGCTGCGGAAGGGGTCGCACCCGGCCGCGGTCAGCGCGAGACCCCCCGCGGCCCCGCCGAGCACCGCCCGCCGCGACGTCCGCCGTGTCGTCCGCCCCCCGGCGCGCACGCGTCGTCCTCAGGCCCTCGTGGCGGACTCGAGGTCGGCGCGCACGGCCGCCAGGCGGGCGGCGGCCCGCGACCGGGCACCCTTGAGGTCGGCGCCGGTCACCGGCTCGACGACCTCGAGGTAGACCTTGAGCTTGGGCTCGGTGCCCGACGGGCGCACGATGACGCGCGAGTCGTCGGTGAGGTAGTAGCGCAGCCCCTCGGTGGGCGGCAGGCCCCCGTCACCCCGTGCCAGGTCGTCGGCCCGGGCGACGTCCACGCCGGCGACGGAGGTCAGGGGCTGCGCGCGCAGCCGGTCCATGATCCGGCCGATGAGCGAGAGGTCGTCGACGCGGACCGAGAAGGCGTCGGTGGCGTAGACCCCGTGCTCGCGCGCCAGGTCGTCGAGGCGGTCGGTGAGGGAGCGGCCCCGGGCCCGCAGCGAGGCGACGAGCTCGGCGACGAGGAGCGCGGCCGAGACGCCGTCCTTGTCGCGGACGCTGGCCGGGTCGACGCAGTAGCCGAGGGCCTCCTCGTAGCCGTAGCGCAGGCCCGGCACCCGGCCGATCCACTTGAAGCCGGTGAGCGTCTCCTCGTGGCGCACCCCGGCCGCGCGGCACATCGTCGCGAGCAGCCGGCTCGAGACGATGGAGTTGGCGAAGACGCAGTCGGGGGAGTCGGCGACGACGCCACCGGCCTCGCCGCGGGACAGCACGTGGGCCCCGAGCAGGGCGCCCACCTCGTCGCCGCGCAGCATCCGCCACCCGCCCGGCCCGGGCACGGCGACGGCGCACCGGTCGGCATCGGGGTCGTTGGCGATGACGACGTCGGGCCCGGTCTGCTCCGCGAGCTCGAGGGCGGCGTCCATCGCGCCGGGCTCCTCGGGGTTGGGGAAGGAGACGGTGGGGAACATCGGGTCGGGCTCGGCCTGCGACGGCACGGGGATCGGCTCGGCGTAGCCGGCGGCGGTGAAGGCGCGGCGCACGGTCTCGGACCCGACGCCGTGGAGGGCGGTGTGGACGACGGTGACCTCGCGAGGGCTGTCGGCGGCGACGACGCCGCGGACGTCGTCGAGGTAGGCCTCGAGCACCTCGTCGTCGAGCGTCTCCCACCCGTCGTCGGCCCGCGCGACCGACGCCACCGAGGCCACGGCCGCGATCTCCGCGGCGATGCGGCCGTCGACCGGCGGGACGATCTGCGAGCCGTCGCCGACGTAGACCTTGTACCCGTTGTCCTCGGGCGGGTTGTGCGAGGCCGTGACCATGACGCCCGCGTCGGCGCCCAGGTACCGGATGGCGTAGGCGAGGACCGGAGTCGGCAGCGGCCGGGGGAGGACGACCGCCCGCCCGCCCATCCCCGTGACGACGGCGCACGTGTCGGCGGCGAAGACGTCGGAGTTGGTCCGGGCGTCGAACCCGACGACGACGAACGGCTGGGCGGCGACGGTGCGCAGGTACGCCGTGAGACCCGCCGCTGCCCGGATGACGACGGCGCGGTTCATCCGGTTCGGCCCGCCGCCGAGGCGTCCGCGCAGGCCCGCGGTGCCGAACTCGAGCATCCCGGACATGGCGTCGGCGAGCTCGGTGGCGGCGGGGTCGTCGCCCCCCTCGCTGCGCTGCACCAGTGCTTCGAGCTCGGCCCGCGTCCGGGGGTCGGGGTCGTCGGCCGCCCAGGCGCGGGCGGCGTCGAGGACGGAGGCGAGGCGCTCGCTCATCGGGGCCCTCAGATCCGCGCGACGACCGCGGCGAGCAGGCTCCCGCACCGGTCGGCCGCGGCCTGTCCGGCCTCGAGGACCTCCTCGTGGCTCAGCGGCGTCTCGGAGATCCCGGCGGCCGCGTTGGTGACGAGCGAGATGCCCAGGACCTCGAGTCCGCTCTGCCGCGCCGCGATGGCCTCGAGGGAGGTCGACATGCCGACGAGGTCGCCGCCGAGCACCTTGGCCATCCGCACCTCGGCCGGGGTCTCGTAGTGGGGCCCGCGGAACTGGACGTAGACGCCCTCGTCGAGGGTCGGGTCGACCTCCTGCGCGACGGCACGGAGCCGGGGCGAGTAGAGGTCGGTGAGGTCGACGAAGTTCGCGCCCTCGATGGGGGAGTGTGCGGTGAGGTTGAGGTGGTCGGAGATGAGCACCGGTGTCCCGGGGGCCCACTCGGGGCGCAGGCCGCCGCAGCCGTTCGTGATGACGATCGTCGTGCAGCCCGCCGCGGCGGCGGTGCGCACGCCGTGGACGACGGCGCGCACGCCGCGCCCCTCGTAGAAGTGGGTCCGCGTCCCGTAGACGAGCGCCCTGCGGCCGGTGTCGCCGATGGCCACCGAGCGCATGGTGCCCGTGTGCCCGGCGACGGCGGCCCTCCCGAACCCGGGGACGTCGGTGTTCTCGATGGTCGCGAGCGTCTCGCCGATCCGGTCGCCGGTCTGGCCCCACCCGGAGCCGAGGACGAGGGCGACGTCGTGGCGCTCGACCCCCGTGCGCTCGCGGATGACGGCGGCGGCGGCCTCGGCGACGGCGAACGGGTCGGTCGTCGGGTCGGACAGGTTGTGGCTGGCGGCGGTGTCGGTCACGGGGGGACTCTACCGATGGCCCGGTGCGCCCACGAGGGGCAGACCTTGCATCTGCAACTTGCAGGTGCAAGACTTCGTGCATGCCCAGCCTCGCCCACGAGCTCCACGTCCTCGTCGCCCTCATGGACCGCGCCGCCGACGGGCTCCTCGCCCGTCACGACGTCGGCCTGACCTACCGGCGCTTCGTCGTGCTGCTCCACGTCTCCGAGGCCGACGGCCCGACCCAGCGCGACCTCGCCGAGCGCCTCGGGGCGAGCGAGGGCGCGACGAGCCGGATGGTCGCGGGCCTGGTCCGCGACGGCCTCGTCGACGCCGGTCGGGCGCGGGGCAACCGGCGCGAGCTGCGTCTCACCGACCTCGGGGCCGAGCGGCTCGCCGCCGCCGGCGCGGTCCTCGGTGACCGCTTCGACGTCCTCGTCCGGGACCACGGCGTCGACCCCGCCGACCTCACCACCACCGTGCGGCGCCTGGCCGCCGCCC
This sequence comes from Oryzobacter terrae, assembly GCF_042756445.1. Taxonomy (GTDB): domain Bacteria; phylum Actinomycetota; class Actinomycetes; order Actinomycetales; family Dermatophilaceae; genus Oryzobacter; species Oryzobacter terrae. The sequence continues at coordinate 1,141,357 of NZ_CP170578.1, read as the reverse complement.
TCCGGGAGGGATGACCGTGCACGCCTGGACCCTGCTGATCGTCACCCACGTCGTCGCCGCGCTCACCTCGGTGCTCCTCGGCGGCGTGCAGCTCGCCCGCCGCAAGGGCGGCGCCCGCCACCGGCACCTCGGCCGCGTGTGGGTCGTCCTCATGCTCTGGACCGCGGTGTCCTCGTTCTGGATCCGCCACCTTCGCGACGGCGCCTTCTCGTGGCTGCACGTCCTCAGCCTCGTCACCCTCGTCACGGTCTCGCTGGGGGTCTGGAACATCCGGCGGGGGAACGTGCAGGGGCACCGGGGCAACATGACCGGCAGCTGGATCGGGTCGGGCTTCGCGATGGTCTTCGCCATGGCCGTCCCCGACCGGATGCTGCCGACCTTCGCCGTCGACGAGCCGCTCGGGGCGGCCGGGGCGCTGGCCACGGTCGTGGCCCTCGTCGCCGTCCTCGTCCTCGTCGGCGACCGGCTCGCGCTCCGCTCGGGTCAGCCGGCCGCGACCGCCAGCGCGGCGTCCCCGCGCGGCTGAAGCCGCACGGCGTCGCCCGGGCGGTAGTCGGTGACCGAGGTGTTCGACACCTGCACGGTGACGAGCTCGTCGGCCGCGGTGCGCACGATGACCCGGCCGTGGCCGCCGAGGAAGCTCGAGCTGACGACGGTGGCCGACGACGCGTCGGACGCCGGCGCCTCTCCCTCCACGCGCGAGACGGTGACGCCCTCGGGCCGCACGAGGACGACGACGTCGGGGCCGGTGGCCGAGCCGGGCAGCAGGGGGACGGTGCCCCCGAGGACGTGCGCCGTCCCGTCGGCGGCCGTCGCGGCGAGCCGGTTGGTGAGCCCCACGAAGTCGGCGACGAACGGGGAGACGGGCGCCGAGTAGAGCTCGTCGGGTGCCGCGAGCTGCTCGAGGCGACCGACGGACATGACGCCGACGCGGTCGGCGACGGCGAGCGCCTCCTCCTGGTCGTGCGTGACGAAGAGCGTCGTCGTGCCGACCTCGAGCTGGATGCGCCGGATCTCGTCGCGCAGCTGGGTGCGGACCTTGGCATCGAGCGCCGAGAGCGGCTCGTCGAGGAGGAGCACCTGCGGCTCGATGGCCAGCGCCCGCGCCAGCGCCACGCGCTGCTGCTGGCCGCCCGACATCTGGTGGGCGAACTTGTCGGCGTGCTGGGCCAGCCCCACGAGCTCGAGCATCTCGGCGGCGCGGGCCCGGCGGGAGGCCTTGTCGCGCTTGCGCAGCTCGAGCCCGAACTCGACGTTCTGCCGGGCGGTCATGTGCGGGAAGAGGCTGTACGCCTGGAAGACCATCCCCATGTCGCGCTTGTTCGTCGGGATGCCGGTGACGTCGCGACCGCCGACCTCGATGGTGCCGCTCGTCGGGTCGTCGAGCCCGGCGAGGCAGCGCAGCGCCGTCGTCTTGCCGCAGCCGGAGGGCCCGAGGAGGGCGACGAGCTCGCCCGGCTCGAGGTGGAGGGTGAGGCCGTCGAGCGCGGCGACCCCGCCGTAGAGCCGGCGCAGGTCGGTGAGCTGGACCGCGGTTCCGGTCCGTGTGGAGGTGGCGGTGCTCATGCGGTGGGCTCCTTGCGACGACGCAGTCGGGAGAACGGGGAGGCGCCGGCAGGTGAGCTGCCGACGAAGGACATGGCGAACAGCAGGATCGCGACGAAGACGAGCGAGGCCAGCCCGACGGCGACCGAGATCTTCGCGTCGGACTTGCCGAGCTCGTACATCGCGACCTGGAGGTTCTTCTTGGAGAACAGGTTCGCCACGGTGAACTCGCCGAGGACGAGGGCGACCGTGAGGAACGAGGCCGACAGCACGGCACTGCGCAGGTTCGGCAGGATGACGCGCCACATCACGGTGCCCCAGCCGGCCCCGAGCGACCGGGCGGCCTCGGCCAGCGTGCGCACGTCGATCGAGCGCAGCCCGGCGTCGATCGACCGGTAGGCGTAGGGGAGCACGAGGATGACGTACGCGAGCCCGAGCCAGAGGGTCGAGGAGCCGAGGAGGTAGTAGACCCAGGCGTAGACCGGCGTGAGGCCCACGACGAGGACGATGGCCGGCACCGTGAGCGGCAGCAGGCAGATGAACTCGACCGTGCGCGAGAGCCCGGGCAGGCGCAGGCGGACCCACGTCATCGTGGGGACGAGCAGCACGAGCATGACGACGACCGTGAGGGCCGCCAGGCCGAGGGAGGCGAGCAGGCCCTCGCGCAGGGCCGGGTACTCGAGGGAGATCTCCGAGAAGTCCGCGAGGGTGCGCCACGTGTCGAGGGTGCGTCCGGTACCGCCGGGACCCTGGGTCGTGAAGTCGAGCATGCTCAGCAGCGGCAGCGCGAAGAACGTCATCACCACGAGGAGGACGACCCAGCGGAAGACCCGCTGGCGGCGGTGGAACGCCGCCCTCTGGCCGCTCATCGCTGCATCCAGCGGCTCGAGCGCTTGTCGAGCCAGGCGTAGACCGCCATGACCACGGCGACGACGACGACCATCGCCAGGGCCATCGCCTTGCCGAGGTTCTCCTGGCCGAGCAGGACCTCGGACCGGAAGGTGGCCGCGATCTGGAGGGGGATCAGGGGCTGGCCCTGGGAGACCAGGGCCGCGGCCGTGGCGTAGGCGGAGAAGGCGTTGGTGAACAGCAGGAGCGTCGCACCGACGAACGAGGGGAAGAGGATGGGCGCCGCGACCCGGCGCCAGTACGTCCACGAGGTGCCCCCGAGGGTCTCCGTGGCCTCGCGCCACTGCGGGCGCAGGCCCTCGACCGCGGGCAGGAAGACGATGAGCATGAGCGGGATCTGGAAGTAGAGGTAGACGAGCATGAGGCCCTTGTCCCACTCGTACAGCCAGAGCCCTCCACCGGTCTCGATCCCGATCCCGGCGAGCAGCTTGGTGATGAGCCCGGTGTTGGCGGCGAACGACGCCATGAACGCGAAGGCCAGTGCGACACCGCCGAACTGGGCGAGCACCCCGCAGACGGAGGTGACGAACCGCTTGGTGACCGACCCCTCCCGGGCCGTGCTGACGGCGTAGGCGAGCAGTCCGCCGAGGGCCGCGCCCCCGAGCGCCGTGGCGGCCGAGAGGATGAGCGACTGGGTGAGCCCGCGCACCACCGCGGGCTGGGTGAGCCCCTCGATGTTCCCGGTCGTCAGCCGGTTCGAGCCGTCGAGGAACGCGCCGACGACGACGACGAGGGTCGGGATGAGGAGGAAGACCGTCGTGTACGCGAAGAACGGCACGACGCCCACGAGGGCGCCGGACGGCCGAAGCCGTCCGAGCGCCCCCGTGGAGCCGGCGGGCCGGCTGTCAGCCAATGGCGTTGGCCCAGTTGTCGGCGAGGTACTTCTTGCCGGTGTCGGAGTCGGCCTGGGTCGGGACGACCGGCGTTCCCTCGACGGCCGGCAGGGCGGCGGCCGCGGCGGCGTCCAGCGTGCCCGCGGTCTTCATCGCGTCGAAGCGGACCGGACGGGCCCCGCCCTTGAGCCAGAGGTTCTGGCCCTCGTCGCTGTAGAGGTACTCCTGCCACAGCCGCGCGGCGGCCGGGTGCGGGGCGTCGACGTTGACCGCCTGGTAGTAGTACCCGGCGACGACGGCCTCCTTGGGCACGAACACCTTCCAGGTCGGCAGCTTCGCCGACAGGGAGGCGTTGAGGTAGTCCCAGTCGATGACGACCGGCGTCTGGCCGGACTCGACGGTGGCCGGGGTCGGGTCGACCGGGAGGAAGTTCCCCGCGGCCTTGAGCTGCTTGAAGAAGTCGACGCCCTTGGTGAGGTCGCCGGCGGTGCCACCCTCGGAGATCGCGACCATCTGCACGCCCGCGAAGGCGGCTCCGGCCTCGGTCGGGTTGCCGTTGAGCGCGACCTTGCCCTTGTAGTCGGCCTTGAGGAGGTCCTTGACGCTCGTCGGCGCGGGCACCTTGGCGGAGTCGTAGCCGATGCTCATGTAGCCGCCGTAGTCGTTGATCCACTTGCCGTCGGCGTCCTTGAAGTCGGCCGGGACGTCGTCCCACGTGGCGACCTTGTAGGGGGCGTACATGTCGGTGTTGGCGAGGGCGACCGCGGCACCGAGGTCGAAGACGTCGGGGGCGCCGGCCTGGCCCTTGAGGCGCTTGGCCGTGGCGATCTCGTCGGCGCTGCTGGCGTCGGGCTGGTCGCTCGTCACCTTGATCTCGGGGTACTTCGCGGAGAAGCCCTTGATGACCTCGCCGTAGTTGGCCCAGTCCGGCGGGAGCGCGATGACGTTGAGCGCCCCCTCCTTCTTGGCGGCCGCCACGAGGGCCTCCATGCCGCCGAGGTCGGCGGCCGAGGTGGCCGTCTTGGCGTCGGCACCGCCGGCGGACCCGGAGGCCGAGCTGCCGGAGCCGCTCTCGGTGGGAGGGGAACAGGCGACGAGTGCGGCGGCGACGAACCCGGCGGCCGCGAGGGCCCCCGTGCGCCGGGCGAAGGTGTGGGACATGGTGCAGGACCTCCTGAGGGGTACGGCGCGAGCCACCGAGCGGCGTCGCTCCTTCAGCGCACTGTAGGGACATCGCTGAAGGTTCGGAACCGCACCATTGGTGTTTCGGCGCATTCTTTCCCGGGTCGTGACCTGCGCGTCCTCGGGGCGACACCGAACCGTTGCGTCCTGCGCACCGCGCGGCGACGACCCGGCGGGGTCGGGGAGGAGCCGCGCCCAGTGGTTGGATGGGGGCCGTGAACGCACGGTCGAGCAGAGTCGTCATCCTCGGCGGGGGTCCCGGCGGCTACGAGGCCGCCCTCGTCGCGGCCCACCTCGGCGCCGACGTCACGGTCGTCGAGCGCGACGGGCTCGGCGGGGCCGCCGTCCTCACCGACTGCGTCCCGAGCAAGGCGCTGATCTCCACCGCCGACTACATGAGCGAGTTCGAGACCGCCGCCGACCTCGGCGTCCACCTCGAGGACGCCGAGGGCGACGAGGTCTCCGACGCCGTCGCCGAGCTCGGCGAGGTCAACCGCCGCGTCCTCGCCCTCGCCGCCGCGCAGAGCGCCGACATCACGACCCGGCTCACCGAGGTCGGGGTCCGCCTCCTCGCCGGCACCGCCGTCCTCACCTCGCCGACCTCGGTGCGCGTCGACACGTCCGAGGGCGAGCTCGACCTCGAGGCCGACGTCGTCCTCGTCGCCACGGGCGCGACCCCGCGGGTCATGGACACCGCGCGCCCCGACGGCGAGCGCATCCTCACCTGGCAGCAGATCTACGACCTCGACGCGCTCCCCGAGCGCCTCGTCGTCGTCGGCTCGGGCGTCACCGGAGCCGAGCTCGCCCAGGCCTACCTCGGGCTCGGCTCGCAGGTGGTCCTCGTCTCCTCCCGCGACCGGGTCCTGCCGGGGGAGGACCCCGATGCCGCGACCGTCATCGAGGACGTCTTCACCAAGCGCGGGATGGAGGTCCTCGGGCGCTCGCGGATGGCGGCGGTCGAGCGGACCGCCGACGGCGTCGTCGTCCGGCTCGAGGACGGCCGCGAGGTCGTCGGCTCGCACGCGCTGCTCGCCGTCGGGTCCGTCCCGCAGACGCGCGGCATCGGCCTGGAGGAGAACGGGATCGAGCTCTCCCCCTCCGGGCACGTCGTCGTCGACCGGGTCTCGCGCACGTCGGTGCGGGGCGTGTACGCCGCGGGGGACTGCACGGGCGTGCTGCCCCTGGCGTCGGTCGCGGCGATGCAGGGGCGGCTGGCGATGTCACACGCCCTCGGCGACGCCGTCGCCCCGCTCAACCTCGGGGTCGTCTCGGCCAACATCTTCACCGACCCCGAGATCGCCACGGTCGGCGTGACCCAGAAGGACGTCGACGAGGAGCGCGTCGACGCCGACGTCCTCATGCTCCCGCTCGCCCGCAACGCCCGGGCGAAGATGCTCGGCATCACCGACGGCTTCGTCAAGCTCTTCGCGCAGAAGGGGTCGGGGGCCGTCGTCGGGGGCGTGGTCGTCGCCCCGCGCGCGTCCGAGCTCATCTTCCCGGTGACCCTCGCGGTGCAGCACCGCCTCAACGTCGACCAGGTCGCCTCGACCTTCACCGTCTACCCCTCGCTCTCCGGGTCGATCGCCGAGGCCGCGCGCCGCCTCCACGTCACCGGCTGACGGGGCGCTGATACCCCGGTGATACCGGGGCGGTGACCGTGGTGGCATCGGGTCCGGAACGGTCCCCCGACGAGGAGGCCACCATGAGCCGCTCACCGAAGAACCCCTCCCTCGGCCGGTCGGCGGCCCGCCGCCGCACCGGCCGCGGACTCGTCGCGCTCGTGGGTGCGGCCGGGCTGTGGGGAGGCGCCGCGGCATCCGCCGTGGCCGTGCCCCCCGACACCTCGCACCTGCGGTTCTCCTTCGAGCACGTCGAGCAGGACGTCGGGGAGTGTGTCGGCGTCGCCTTCCCGGTCCACCACGACGGCACCACCAACGTGCGGTTCCAGACGCGGACGCGCGCGGGCGGGCTCGACTACTTCTCGCTCCGCTACAACACCCACGACGTGTACACCAACCTCGCCACGGGTGAGTCCTTCACCGCGCGGGAGGTCGTCCGCGAGGCCGACGCCCGGGTGACCGACAACGGCGACGGGACGATCACGGCCGTCTACACCGCCACGGTGACCGTCACGGTCCACACGCCCTCCGGCGCGCTCTTCGGGGTCGACTCCGGGCGGGTCGTCGGCACGGTGCACCTCGCCGTCAACGACCCGGCCGACCCCGACGACGACACGGTGGTCTCCGACGAGCAGTCCGAGCCCACCGGCGTCTCGCGGCTCGGGGGCTTCGACCTCTGCTCCGTCGCCGTGACGCTGCTGGGCTGACGGGGACCGCGGTGGCGCACCGGCCGTCGGGCGACCGGGTGGGTGTCGATCTCGTTGACACCCACCCGGTGCCTCGACACAGTGGGCTCGTGCGGGTCGGCGTCCTGGGTCCCCTGGAGGTCGACGGGGGTGCGGTGTCCCTCGGTCCCCGGGACCGGGCGGCGCTGCAGGTCCTCGTGCTCCGGCAGGGGTCCCCCGTCCGTGCCGACACGATCGCCGAGGCGCTGTGGGGCGACGACCCGCCCGCGTCGGCCGGGAAGGTCGTCCAGGGCTGCGTGGTCCGGCTGCGCCGCGCCCTCGGGGCCTCCGCGATCGAGACCACCGAGGGTGGCTACCGGCTGCACCTGCACCGTGACGAGGTCGACGCCGTCCGCTTCGCCGAGCTCGTGGCCCGAGCCCGCACCCTCCTCGCCGAGGGCCAGCCGGACCGTGCCGACTACGTCCTCACCCGCGCCACCGACCTCTGGCGGGGCGAGCCGTTCGTCGACCTGGCCGACTGGGAGCCGGCGCGCATCGAGGCCGAGCGCCTGATGGAGCAGCGCCGCGACGCCGAGGAGCTCGGGGCGGAGGTGTGCCTCGCGCTCGGCCGGCACGAGGAGGTCGCCACGAGGGCCGCGGTCCTCGTGCGCGAGCAGCCCACCCGCGAGCAGCGGTGGGCGCTGCTCGCCCTCGCCCAGTACCGGTGCGGACGCCAGGCGGACGCCCTCGCCACGCTCCAGCAGGCCCGCAACCGGCTCGCGTCAGAGCTCGGTCTCGACCCGGGGCCGGCCCTCGCCGCCCTCGAGCAGGCCGTCCTGCGGCAGGACCCGCACCTGGCCGCGCCGGAGCCGCTCGACGCCGCCGGGGACGCCTGTCCCTACCCGGGCCTCCTCGCGTACGAGGCCGACGACGCCACGGCGTTCTTCGGCCGGGGGGCCGACGTCGCCGCCTGCCTGCGGCGGCTCGACGAGACGGGGGTGCTCGCCGTCGTCGGGCCCTCGGGGTGTGGGAAGTCGTCGCTGCTGCGCGCCGGCCTGGCGGCGGCGCTGCTCGCCGACGGGCAGGTGGTGACCGTGGTGACACCGGGCCCGGAGCCCCTGGCCGCGGTCGAGGGGCTGCGGCTCGGTCGGCGCACGACCGTGGTCGTCGACCAGTGCGAGGAGGTCTTCGCCGCGCCGGCCGACCAGGTGCGCCAGTTCCTCGCCGTCCTCGCCGACCACCACCGGCGTGGCGGGCTTCTCGTGCTGGGCCTGCGCGCCGACCGGGTCGGCGACCTGTCGGCGCACACGCACGTCGCCCGGCTCGTCGAGGGGGGGCTGTACCTCCTCGGTCCGCTGTCGGTCGAGGGGCTGCGCGAGGCCATCGAGGGCCCGGCGGCCCAGGCCGGCCTCCGGCTCGAGGACGGGCTCGTCGAGCTCCTCGTCCGTGACGTCGAGGGGGAGCCCGGCGCCCTGCCGCTGCTGTCGCACGTGCTGCGCCGCACCTGGGAGCTGCGGGAGGGCCGCACGCTGACCGTCGCCGCCTACCGCGCGACCGGCGGGGTGCGGGAGGCGGTCGCCCAGTCGGCGGAGGGACTGTTCCGCTCGCTCGACGTCGGCGACCGCGTGCTCCTGAGGGAGCTCATGACCCGGCTCGTCACGACGGGGGAGCACGGGGCGCCGGTCCGGACCCGCGTCCCGCGACGCACGGTCGACCGCGACCTGCGGCGCAGGGACCTCGTCGAGCGGCTCGTCGTGGCCCGGCTGCTGAGTGCGGACGGCGACTCGGTCGAGGTCGCGCACGAGTCCCTCGCCGTCGCCTGGCCCCGGCTGCGGTCCTGGCTCGACGAGGACGTCGACGGCCAGCGGATCCTGCGCCACCTCTCCGTCGCCGCGGAGAGCTGGGTCGCCCAGGGCCGGCCCGAGAGCGAGCTCTACCGCGGCGTCCGGCAGGTTCGCGCGGGCGAGTGGGTGGAGCGCACCCACCCGGTGCTCGCCGAGGACGAGACCGACTTCCTCACGGCGTCGGCGGCGCTGGCGGACCGGGAGCAGCGCGCCACCGAGGAGCAGGTGCGCCGCGAGCGGAGGGTCAACCGTCGGCTGCGGGCCGGCCTCGTCGCGACGGTCGTGCTCGCCGTCCTCGCCTCCACCGCAGGCGTGGTCGCCTCGGTCGCCTCACGACGCGCGGACGCGGCGGCCACCGCGTCGGACGCCCGTCGCCTCGGGGCCGAGGCGCTGCGGTCCAAGGACCTCGACACCGCCCTCCTGCTGTCCGTCGCCGGGGTGCGGCTCGACGCGTCGACCGACACGCGCGCCAACCTCCTCGCGACCCTGGACCGGGCGCCCGACCTCGTCCGGATGGCACGGACCCCGCGGGTCGTCAGCCTCGCGACGAGCGTCCGCACCGGCCTCGTCATGGCCCAGGCGCCGGACGAGGGCCTCCTCGTGCGGCGCGCCGACACGCTGGACGCGGTCGCGACCCACCCGCAGCTGCGGGGGGCGGGCGTCTTCGCCTCGCCCGACGGGACGACGCTCGTGGCGACCCCGCTGTCCGACGTCCTCGAGGGCGCCGCGCTCCCGGCGGTCGTCCTCCTCGACCCCGACGGCACGGTCGCCGACGCCCAGCTCGGCGGCATCCCTGCCGGGCGCCACGCCCAGCAGAACGTCTCGATCAGCCCGGACTCGCGCTGGCTGGCCGCGACGCTCCCCGTCACCGAGGGGGCCGACGCCACCCTCGTGGGGGTGTGGGACCTCATCGCCCGGGACCGCCCGGTGGCCCTGCTCGAGCTGGGCGACCAGAGCGAGCGGCCCCTCGTCGCCGCCGGCGGGAGGTCGCTGTGGACCTCCGGGGGCGGGGTCCTGCGCGAGACCGAGCTGCCCTCGGGCCGGACGCTGCGCACGCTGGCCCCGGCCGACCTCGACGTCGCTGCGGTCGACGACGCCTTCGCGCTGTCCCCCGACGGGACGACCCTCGTCGCCGCGGCCGGGACGCAGCTCGCCTTCGTCGACACCACCCGGGGTCAGGTGCGCCGGGTGGTCCCGGTCGTCGGCGGCGTGGACCGCATCACCTTCTCCGCCGACGGCTCGAGGATGGCGTCGGCGGGCGACACCCTCGTGGTCTGGGACACGAGCGGCGACGAGCCCGTCGAGGTCTTCGGCCAGGACGACGGCGGGGGGTGGCCGGCCTTCGACGCGTCCGGCGACACGCTGTACACGGCGTCCTTCGACGGGATGGTCTTCGCCTGGGACCTCACGGGCGAGCGGGGCTTCCTGCCGTCGATGGGCGGCGAGTCGCCCTCGGGCGGAGGGGCGTTCGTCTCGTTCTCCCCCGACGGTGGACGCCTGCTGAGGGTGTACGGCGGGCCCGAGCCGACGCTCGTGGTGCAGGACGTCGCGACGGGGGTGGAGTCGCGCACCGTGGAGGTCCGTCAGGACTTCGCGTCCTGGCTCGACGGCGCGTGGAGCCCCGACGGCGCCCTGTTCACCGTGCAGACCCGCGACGACGTCGTCACGGTCTGGGACGGCGCCACCCTGGAGGAGGTGGCCCGCCGCGACCTTCCCGGGGGTGAGCAGGTGCTCTACGCCGAGTTCGTCGCGGGAGGCGCCCTCGTGGTGGGGACGACCCGGGGGCGGGTGCACGTCCTCGACGCCCGCACGCTCGACCCACGTCGTGAGCCGGTGGACGTCACGCCGGCGGGCGGTGGGGACGCCGACTCCCTGGTGGCCCTCCTCCAGGAGCGCCCCCGCACCACGGAGGTGCTCGTGGGGGTCGAGGGAGCCGCCCCGGTGCTCGTCGACACCGGGTCCGGCGCGGTGCGGCCCCTCGACCTCGGGGTGGAGGCCTTCGGGCTGGCCTGGTCCCCCGACGGGGAGCGGCTCGCCGTGACGACGACGGACGGGGCCGTGGGGCTGCGGGACGTCGACGAGCGCCGGTGGGTCGCACCGCTGTCCGACCGGCAGCCGTTCGCCGGGTGGGCGCCGTCCTTCTCGGCCGACGGCAGTGAGTGGTCGACGACGGCGAGCGGACGGGTCGGGCGGTGGGACGGGCGCACGGGGGCGTTCCTCGGGGCCGTGTCGGTCGACGGCGCCACGGCCGTGGGGTACGCCCCCGACCGCTCGGCGCTGCTCGTGGCGCAGGACCTCGGGCCGGTGCGGCGGTGGGACCTCGACCCGGCGTCCTGGGCGCGCTCCGCCTGTGCGATCGCCGGCCGCGAGCTGTCGGAGGGCGAGTGGCGCGACCACCTCCCCGACCGCGAGTTCCAGCCGGTGTGCGCGGGCGCGTAGGCGGGGCTCCCCGACCAGCCCGGCGCCCGGTCAGGGATGGCTCGATCGGGCCATTCCCCGGCCGGCCCGGGCGCTGCTACGGTCGCGCCACCAGAGGATCCGACGCCGGCACGCCACCCTCGAGGGGCGTGCCGGCCCAGGATCGGGTCAGGCCCGGGCTGCACGTCACCCCCAAGCGGTCCCCTCCCCACGGGGGTGACGTGCTCGATGTCCGGCCGGCGGCTCGCGGGGGCGGGGCGGTGTCGGTCGGGTCACGACGGGGTAGTGGGGGTGCCACCGCGGAACTCCCGCGGCCCGCCGGAGGTTACGGTGGCAGCACGGCTCACACCCGAGGACACGGAAGGTGCCCCTTGATGGCCAAGATCCCCACGAGGACCCTCTTCGCGATGGCTGGCGCCGCAGCGATGAAGGCCCGCGACTACGCCCGCGAGAACCCCGACAAGGTCGGCCAGGCGCTCGACCGCGTCGAGTCGACCGTGAGCAGCCGCACCCACGGCAAGTACGACGCCAAGCTCGGCAAGGGCAGCAGCGCGCTGCGTCGCTCGCTCGGCCTGACCCCCACCGGCACGACGCACCCGGCCGTGGGCACGACCCCGCCGCCGCCCCCGCCGACCGGCAGCACCCCGCCCCCGCCCACGACGGGCGGCTGAGCGAGCACGACACCAAAGCACCTCCGGCGGGCGCTGCGGGCTAGCGTGACGAGGGTCCGCAGGTCCGACCGGAAGGTGTGGCGATGAGTGGTCAGCAGTCGTTGGGGGAGCCCGGCGAGTACGTCGACAAGGCCAAGGACTACGCGAAGGAGCACCCGGACCAGGCCCGGAGCGCCATCGAGCGCCTCGAGGACCTCGTCGACGAGCGCACGGGTGGGAGGTTCAAGGACGCCGTCGACTCCGGGGGTGACTTCCTCGAGGACCAGCTGGGTCTGCCCGACCCGCAGCCGGCCCCCGGGCCGTCGCCGGAGCCGGTGCCCGCACCGGAGCCGGTGCCCGCGCCGACGCCGCCGCCCTCACCCGCGCCGCCGCCGGTCCCGACCCCCGACCCGGGGTCGACGCCCGATGCCCCGGCCCCCGGGCCGAACCCGGACGTCCCGGCTCCCGTTCCGTCCGAGCCCTCGGCCACCGACCCGTCGCGCGAGCCGAGCCTGCCCGAGCCGCTGCCCGGCAGCACGCCTGAGGTCCCGGCACCCAACCCCGCGCCCGGGACGCCCGACGATCCCGAGCCGCGACGCGACGACGCCGACCCGCAGCCCCTCGTCCCCGGCCAGTAGGAGGTTCGGCTTGAGCAGGCGCGGCGACGTAGCGCGGATCAACGAAGCTTGAGCCATCACTCCCGGGCACCTCCGCGCCGCTGGGCATTAGCCGGTCCGCCGTCCGCGCGCTAGGACCAACGGGCTCGCGCTAGTACCAACGGGCTAGTGACAGCGCAGGGCGCCTGCACCCATCGTGAGGACATGTCAGATCGCCGAGCGGCGGATCCAGGGGCAGGGCATGTCGACGACGCCGGTGCGACGCGTGGTCGTGGGAATGCACCGCGGATCGCGGCGCTGATCCGACGGGTTGCCGGAACCGTCGTGGGCCGCGAGGTGGTGCTCGTCACGTTGATGGCGGTCGCGGTCACCTTGAGTGCGTTCTCGGTGTGGCAGGCCACGCGCGCGTCGGATCTCGCCGATGACGTGACGAGTAGTCGTCGCGCTGCTCTCGTTCAGCAACAGATGTGGGCCGCGCAGCTCCAGACGTACGTCGATCACGACGTCCGCACTGTGGCGCAGTACTGCTCGACGCTCGTGGCGTTCGAGGCAGAGCGATACAAGCTGCTCGGACCCGATCCGGATGGCTCGGGCGTCCTTCCGGTGCAGGTGGCACTGCAGTCCCTGAACTCGCAGATGTTGGGTGGAGACGCAGAGAGCGCCTGTCCCCGTACCGGCGAAAGCACGTCGTCCGGCATGCGAGCCCTCGGTTCCTGGGCGCTGTCCGTCATGCCGCAGTACCCAGGGATCGAGGTCGACAGCGCGCCCCGTCTGGCCGATCTCAACGCGCGTGAGTACGGCTTGATGACGGCCGGCCTGGCCTTCAGCCTCGCGCTCTTCGGGCTGGTGGGCGTCGATGTCCTCAGCGACAGGCGCCACCGCCCTCGACGCATCTCGCCGCGGGGGCTGAGGATGCTCCTCCACGTGGCCTTGGCCATGGCCGTGAGCGCAATCGCCTCGGGACTCGTGCTGCTGGTCTGGTTCGGGGAGGGGGCGGCCGTGGGAGCGGGACTCGGCCTTGTCCTGACGGTCTTGGTGGTGCAGTGGTGGCTCGATCGTCGTCACGTCGGTCCTCGTTGGAGCCTGCAGCGCCCGCACTGGTGGGCGGAGGTCGCGGCTGCCCTCACGGTCGTGGCGTTCTCCGCAACGGCCATCGGGCTTTCGTTGTCGACGGGTGCGGAGCGGTCGCTTCGCGCGACCGCCGACAACCAGCGGTCACTCACTGCAGCGTTGGCTCACCGTGGCCACGCTCAGGCGCTGTGGGACCTGTCGGCCGCTCACGAGGTCGCGGTTCTCGACGCACGCGTCGCTGCCGCCAATCTTCGTGGGGACTACGGCGAAGCGGAGGCGACCGATCAGCTGCGTGGGACCCGGGAGACGTTCGTGGACTCTCTCGTCGCCGCGGTCGGCCAGCCGGCCCTCGCCTTCTCCGCCCCATCGGACTGCCCGACGAGAGCGGGGTCACGTTCTGACGCTCGATCGGTCCTTGACTCGCTCCGCCAGGATGACGACGGCGCAGTGCGCCACATCTTCGCCTCACAGAAGCCTGCCTTCCTCTGCGCGACGTTGGCCGACAGGTCCAACCAGTCCGCCGACGGCTGGTCCTCGCGCTCCTCCAGCTACACCGTGGCGTTGGTGCTGCTCGGACTCTCCGGTTTCCTGCTCGCCCTGGCCTCGGACGGGGGACGTACCCGACGCATGTCATCCCGCCTGCTGCTCGTGGGGATCACGGGGGCTGCCCTCGGATCGGTCGTGGCGGTGACGGTCCCGGTCGGCGCCGCGATCGGCGACGGGCGGCTCAGGGCCGCCGAGGAGGTCGAGTTCGCCCGCGATGTCGCTGAGGCGAGGATCGGTGTCTGTGACCAAGAGATCCTGGATCGGGCCATCGAACGGACCTCAGGCTACGGCCCGGCTTACGCCCAGCGCGCCCTGGCACGGGCGTGCGAGAACGCGGCGATCCCGGCGGCCGGGGTGTTGTCATCAGAGCTCCGTCCGGAGGTGTTGAGCGACTTCACGGCTGACCTCGCCACGGCGGTGGACCTCGGTCCGCGGACTCCCGGCGCGCTCCTGAACTTCGGCTGGGCCCTGATCCTGTCCGGCTTGAACGAGGGCGCCGCTGATGCCGATGCCCTGCTGCGCAGAGGTTTCGGGCTTACCCGATCAGCCGTCACCCAGCTGGAGTCCCATCAGGCGTCGGCGGGGACAACCCTTCACGCGGGGCGCTTCAACGCGGCCCTGGCGCGGGCGGCGCTCGGTGACACTGATGGCGCCGCGACCGACTACCGACGAGCTGTTCGGTGCCTCAACGTGGGTGCGATGTGTCCGGGTGGCGGCATCGGCGACGCATCGTCACGGTTGCAGACGGCGTTGTGGGCCTTGGCGGACATCGAGCTGCTTGATGACGAACGGGACATCGGGGCGCTGCAGGAGGTGGTCGTGTCAGCCCTTGCCGTAGACCGCGGCGATGTCCCGAGGCTTGCTGACGCAACGTTGGACGTGTTCCCCCAGGAGGTGAGGGTCAGCACGGAGGAGCAGGCCGACGGCAACATCAGCGTCGTGTGGTACTTCCGACCTTCGAAGGACGTCCGGTGGGGGGTCTTGGATGACGCGAGTCAGGCCACTGTCATTCCCGGCGACCACCTGAATCGGCTGATCGCAACGGAAGTCGCGCTACCTGAGGGCGAATACCGCGCCGATCTGTTCAGTCGCGGTCGCAAGATCCAGACGGTGGAGAAGACGCGCGCCAACACCGGAGTGTCCCAGCGTGTGTCGACCGAGGAGCTGTCCCTCACTGCCGTGGTTCCCGACACCTGGACCGCAGAGACCCAGTACGCGGGGACGGACTGGGCGGCGACGCCGCACGCGGACGGAGACACCGGCCTGTGGGTGCACCGGTCGGAGGGATACATCCCCGAAGGGGACGTAGCCGAGGAGCTGGATGCCACGCTGCAGCAGTGGCTCGAGGACACGGTCGGCCCGGAGATGACCGAGCGGCCGCATGACCTCTCGCGCGGCTTCTTCGTGGGACTGGAGAGCCCCCGGGTGTGGAAGTCGGAGGACGGGTCTCTCCTGGCAGGTATCGGTGTGAGTTCGTACACCCCCGACGTCAACTGTGGGGGCAGCTTGGTCATGGCGGCGGTGTCGTTGTCCGCAGGGGAGAGCGAGCTCGTGCGTGAGGTCTTCAACTCCCTCGTCGCCGAGAAGACCGTGCCGCCGCTCGCCGATCTCGACCGTGTGCAGGCCACGGACTTCGCGATCGACGTCCCGGAGAACTGGGTTGGCGCCCGGAGGCCGCTTGGTGTGGACGACAGAGACGTCCAAGCGCGTGAGTGCTTCAGCGGAAGCAACATCCTGGTCACCGCAGAGGACGACGTCACCTCTGTCAATGAGGTCGTGGACGGGATGGTGGCCGAGTATCGGTCGGACAGCACGTTCCAGGACTTCGCGCTCGTCCAGCGACGTCGGGTTCAGGTGGCCGGCGCAGCCGACGCCGTAGAGATCGCGTTCACGTGGACCTCCAGCGACAACGGGCCCGTCATGCAGCGCCAACTCTGCGCATCCAACGGAGCGACGATGGTCTATGTGACGTCGACGTCGACTGCTCCTGTCGAGGCCGAGTGGCAGACAGCGACCGACGAAGCGTTCGCCTCCCTCGCCCTCACCCGTCGAGGTTGACTCCGCGAACGAGTCAGCCCTGGGGGTCGGTGATGTCGCAGAGGATGGCGCCGTTGGTGACGGTGGCACCGATGGTGGCGGTGAGGTTGGTGATGGTGCCGGTCTTGTGGGCGGTGAGGGGTTGTTCCATCTTCATGGCTTCGAGGACGACCACGAGGTCGCCGGCGGTGACGGTGTCGCCGTTGGTGACGGCGACCTTGACGATGGTGCCTTGCATGGGGGCGGTCAGGGAGTTGCCGGAGGCGGCGGCGCCGGTCGTGGTGCCGGCGCTGCGGCGGGGGGCTTTCTGACGTGACCCGCCACCGGTGCCGCCGCCGGTGCTGGTGGTGAGGCCGGCGGGGAGGGTGACCTCGAGGCGTTTGCCGTCGACCTCGACGACGACGGTCTGGCGCTCGGCGGCCTCGGGCGCGTCGGCCGGGCCGCCCGCGAACGGATCGATGGTGTTGTCGAACTCGGTCTCGATCCAGCGGGTGTGCACGGTGAACGGCGCGTCGGGGTCGGTCGGGGCGAACGCGGGGTCGGTGACGACGGCGCGGTGGAAGGGCAGCACGGTGGGCATGCCCTCGATGACGAGCTCGGCCAGGGCGCGGCGGGCCCGCTGCAGGGCCTGGGTGCGGGTGGCGCCGGTCACGACGAGCTTGGCGATCATCGAGTCGAACGCGCCGGCGACGGTGTCGCCCTCGACGATCCCGGCGTCCCAGCGCACGCCGGGGCCGGTCGGCACCGTCATCCGGGTGACCGTGCCGGGCGCCGGGAGGAAGCCGCGGCCGGCGTCCTCGCCGTTGATGCGGAACTCGATGGAGTGCGCGTGCGGGGCCGGGTCGGGGTAGCCGATGGGTTCGCCGTCGGCGATGCGCAGCTGCTCACGCACCAGGTCGATCCCGGTGACCTCCTCGGAGACCGGGTGCTCGACCTGCAGGCGGGTGTTGACCTCCAGGAAGGAGATGTCGCCCTGCGGCCCGATCAGGAACTCGCAGGTCCCGGCGCCGACGTACCCGGCCGCGGTCAGGATCTCCTTGGACGCCCGGACCAGCTCGGCGTGCTGCTCAGGCGTGAGGAACGGGGCGGGGGCCTCCTCGACGAGCTTCTGGTTGCGGCGCTGGAGCGAGCAGTCGCGGGTGGAGACCACGACGACGGTGCCGTGGGTGTCGGCCAGGCACTGGGTCTCCACGTGCCGCGGGTGGTCCAGGAACCGCTCGACGAAGCACTCCCCGCGCCCGAACGCGGTGACCGCCTCACGCACCGCGGACTCGAACAGCTCGGGGATCTCCTCCATGGTGCGCGCGACCTTCAGGCCGCGCCCGCCACCGCCGTACGCGGCCTTGATAGCCACCGGCAGGCCGTGCTCGGCCGCGAACGCCACGACCTCCTCGGGCCCGGCCACCGGGTCCGCGGTGCCGGGCACCAGCGGGGCGTTGGCGGCCAGCGCGATGTGGCGCGCCTTGACCTTGTCACCGAGGGAGTCGATGGCCTCGGGGCCGGGTCCGATCCAGGTCAGCCCCGCGTCGATCACCTTCTGCGCGAACTCGGCGTTCTCGGCGAGGAAGCCGTACCCCGGGTGCACCGCATCCGCCCCCGCCCGGTGGGCGACCTCGATCAGCTTGTCCTGCAGCAGGTACGAATCCGCCGGGGTCGACCCCCCCAACGCGTACGCCTCGTCGGCGACGCGCACGTGGAGGGCGTCGCGGTCGGGGTCGGCGTACACGGCGACCGAGCGGACGCCGTGGTCACGGCAGGCGCGGGCGATGCGCACCGCGATCTCCCCCCGGTTCGCGATGAGGACACTGGTGATGGCCATGGCCCGGACTCTAGCGGGAGGTGAGCTGCCGCCCGGGGTGGCCCGGATGCGTCACGCGCCACTCTCGCGACCGGTACCGGACCCCCGGCGGGCTCCGTGCCGCCATGGGTGAACGAACGTCCGTGACCACCGCCGACGGCCCGGTCGAGGCCTACCTCGCCGGCGAGCCGGGCGGCCCCGGCGTCCTCTTCTACGTCGACGCGATCGGCCTGCGCCCGCGCACCCAGGAGATGGCCGACCGGATCGCGTCGTGGGGGTACGTCGTCCTCGTCCCCCACGTCTTCCACCGGTGGGGGAGTGCCGCCGATCTCGCGCCGACCCAGGACCTGCGCGAGCCGGGAGCCCGCGAGGCGTTCTTCGCCGGCGGGGTCATGGACCGCGTCCGCGACCTCACCCCCGACCTCGCCGAGAACGATGCCGTGGCCTGGCTCACCGCCCTGGCCACGCACTCGGGCGGCGGTCGCGTCGGTGTCACGGGCTACTGCATGGGCGCCCGTCTCGCCGTCCGCACCGCGGGCTGGCACCCCGACCGGCTGCGCGCGGTGGGCGGCTGGCACGGGGGCGGCCTCGCCACCGAGGCGCCGGACAGCCCGCACCACGCCATCGCGGCGTCCCGTGCCGAGTTCGTCTTCGGCCACGCCGACCACGACCGCTCGATGCCGCCGGAGGCCGTCTCCGCCCTCGGTGCCGCCCTCGTCGCCGCGGGTCGCCCCCACCGCAACGAGGTCTACGAGGGCGCCGCCCACGGGTACACGATGGCCGACACCTCGGCCTTCGACGAGGCCGCGACGGAGCGGCACTTCGCCGAGCTGCGCGCCCTCCTCGACCGCACCCTGCGGCAGCAGGACTGACCGGGCAGGTCGGTCACACGCCGAGGGAGGACGCGAGCCGGCCGAGCAGCGTGCCGAGCGTGGCGCGCTCGTCGACGTCGAGCGCGCCGAGCAGCCGGGCCTCGTTGGCGACGTGGTCGCCCATCGCGGCGTCGATGACGCGGCGCCCCTCGGCCGTGAGGGCGACGGTCCGCGAGCGCCCGTCCGTGTCGCTCGGGCGACGGGTCACGAGCCCACGGACCTCGAGGCGGTCGAGCCGCTTCGAGACCGCGCCGGACGTCACGAGCGTCCGCTCCCCGAGCTCACCGGGGGTCAGCGCGTACGGCTCGCCCTGGCGCCGCAGCGTCGCGAGGACGTCGAAGTCGCCCTCCCCGAGCCCGTGCCGGGCATAGACCGCCACGAGCTCGGGGGTCAGGGCGTTCGCGACGCGGTGGACGCGCCCGATGACGAGGAGGGGCGAGACGTCGAGGTCGGGCCGCTCGGTCCGCCACTGCTCGACGACGTGGGCGACGTGGTCCGTGCCGTGGTCCATGGCGAGGAATGTATCTTCCATGGAAGGTATTATCTCTTCCATGGAAGACACCTCGCCGGGTCTCGGCACGGTCGCGCTCACCGCGGTTCCCGCGATGGTGTGGGGCTCGACCTACGCCGTGACCCAGCTCTGGCTGCCGCCGGACCGCCCCTTCTTCGCGGCGGCCGCGCGGGTCCTGCCGGCCGGGCTGCTCCTCCTCCTGTGGGTGCACCGCCTCCCACGCGGCCGGTGGTGGGGGCGGTCCCTCGTCCTCGGGTCCCTCAACCACGGCCTGTTCTTCGCGCTGCTCTACGTCGGGGCCTACCGGCTGCCGAGCGGCCTCGGCTCGACGCTCACCGCGCTGTCGCCCCTCGTCGTCATGGGGGTGGCCTTCCTCGTCCTCGGTGAGCGCCAGGCCCGCGTCACCGTCCTCGCCGCGGTCGCGGGGGTCGGCGGCGTCCTCGCCCTCGTGTGGCAGACCGGACGGGCAGGCGCCGGCACGGTCGACCCGGTCGGGGTCGCGGCCGTGGTCGGCGCGGTGGTCTCCTCGTCGGTCGGGTTCGTCCTCGTCAAGCGATGGGCGCCGCCCACCGACGTCCTGACGACGACCTCGTGGCAGCTCGTCGCCGGGGGTCTGCTCCTCCTGCCGGTGGCCTGGTTCGGCGAGGGGGCCCCGCCCGCCCTCGACCTGCCCGCCGTCGCCGCCCTCGGCTACCTCGGCCTCGCCGGGACGGCGCTCGGCTACGTCCTGTGGTTCCGCGGGCTCACCCGGATGGACGCCGGCGCCGTCGCGGTCGTCGGGCTGGTCAACCCCGTGGTGGGGACCGCGCTCGGCGTCGCCCTGCTCGGCGAGCCGTTCGGCGGCGTGCACCTCGGCGCCGTCGCCGTCACCCTGGGCGGCGTCCTCCTCGCCCAGGCCCCCGTGCGCCGAGCGCTGCGCCGCCGGGTGCCGGGAGCGCTCCGCCGGGGGCGGTCGCCCCGTGGGGCGGCCGCCGTGCCTACGGTGGAGGCATGCCAACCGTGAGCACCACCGCCCTGACCACGCCCACCGGCCCGGTGGAGATCCCGACGATCGGCTTCGGCGTCTGGCAGGTGCCCGACGACGAGGTCACCGCCGCCGTCCTCGCGGCCCTCGACGCCGGGTACCGCCACGTCGACACCGCCGCCGTGTACGGCAACGAGGCCGGCGTCGGTCGTGCCCTCGCCGAGACCGACGTCGACCGCGACGACGTCTTCGTCACGACGAAGGTCTGGAACTCCGACCAGGGCCGCGACGCCACGCTCGCGGCCTTCGACGCCTCGATGGAGCGGCTCGGCCTCGACGTCCTCGACCTCTACCTCATCCACTGGCCGACGCCGCGCCACGACCGCTACGTCGACACCTGGCGCGCCCTCCAGGAGCTGCGGTCCTCAGGCCGGGTCCGCGCGATCGGCGTCTGCAACTTCCATGCCGAGCACCTCCAGCGGCTCCACGACGAGACGGGGGAGTGGCCGAGCATCAACCAGATCGAGCTGCACCCCTACCTCCAGCAGGGGCCGCTGCGGGCGTTCGGCGCCCAGCGCGGCATCGTCACCGAGTCGTGGAGCCCCCTCGCGTCCGGGAAGCGCGTCCTCGACGACCCCGTCATCGGGCGGATCGCCGGCGAGCGCGGCGCCACGCCGGCCCAGGTCGTCATCGCCTGGCACCTCGCCCACGACCTCGTCGTCCTCCCGAAGTCCGTGACGCCCTCGCGGATCGTCGAGAACCTCGCGGCGACGGAGCTGCGGCTGACGGGAGCCGACCTCGAGGCGATCGAGGCGCTCGACAACGGCTTCCGCACCGGCCCGAACCCCGAGGAGTTCCACGGCGGCTGACCGGCGTGACACGTCCTGAGTAGGCGTGCTCATGGCCGGAGGAGGGCCAGCGGGAGGACCATGGGTCAGCACCGACGACGGTGCCTGCCCGGCCCCCCGAGGAGCACGCGATGACCGCGCCGCCCACCACCGCCCCCGACGCTCCCGCCCACCGCGACCCCGCCGTCCACGCCGCGAGCCCCTCGCAGCTGCACTGGCTCGAGACCGAGCTCCGGGCGTGGCACGCCGAGGGTCTCGTCGACGACGCCACGGCGAGCGCCATCCGCCGCCGGTACGTCGAGGTCCGCAAGGTCACTTTGGCGCGCATCGTCCTCACCCTCGGCGCCTGCTTCGTCGGCCTCGGCCTCATCTGGCTCGTCGCGTCGAACCTCGACCAGCTGCCCCCGCTCGGCCGCTTCGCCCTCGTCGTCGCGATCTGGCTCGGGCTCGTCGCGGCGGCCGAGGTGCTCGCCACCCGTCGGGACCGCGAGGGAGACGTCGCCTCGCCCGTCGTCGGGGCGGCACGCCTCCTCGCCGCCGGGGCGTTCGGTGCCGTCGTGTTCCAGGCGGCCCAGAGCCTCCAGGTCCCCGCGTACGAGCCGCTGCTCGTCGGCGTGTGGGGCCTCGGGGCGGTGCTGTGGGCGTACGCGGTCCGCGGGGTGGCGCCGCTCGTGCTCGGGGTCGTCCTCCTCGCCGTCTGGTTCGTGTGGCAGGTCGGTTCCGCCGCCGACGACGCCTTCTCCCTCTCGACGGCGATCGCCGCCGCCGGGCTCGCCGCCGTGGCCGTCGGGGTCGGTACCGCGGTGCTCGGTCGCCTCGAGCTGGCTCCCCCGTGGCGCGAGGTCGGTGCCGTGCTCGTCCTCCTCGCGCTGTTCATGGCCGCACTGCCCTACGAGTGGGGCGACTCGGGCCCGGTCTGGGTGCTCTGGGTCGGGACGGGTGTGGCCGTCGTCCTCGCGGTGCTCGCCGCGTTGCGGGGCGACCGGGTCGACCGGCTCGAGGTGGCCCTGGCCGCCCTGGGACTGTCGCTCACCGTCGGCCTCGGCCTCTGGCGCTACGACGCCGACTCCCTCCAGCCCGACGACCTCTCGGCCGGCGCGTGGGTTCGGGCCTTCCTCGCCGTCGCCGCCTACCTCGTCGTCGCCAGCGGGTACGCCGTCCTCGGGGGGATGCGCGACACCGGCCGGCTCACCTGGCTGGCCACGGCCGCCCTCGTCGTCTTCGTCACGACGCAGGCGTTCGCGGTGTTCGCCCCGATCCTGTCGGGGGCGACCCTCTTCCTCGTCGTGGGCGTCGTGCTCCTCGCCACGGGCGTCCTCGCCGACCGCGGCCGACGACGGCTCGTGCGCGAGGCGAAGGAGGCCCTGTCGTGACCACGCCCACCGCCACCGTCCCGCCCACGCCACCGTCGCCCGAGGTCGAGCCCGGCGACGGCACAGCCCGCCGCCGCGTCCTCGTCCTCGCGGTCGTCGTCGTCCAGGTCCTCCTCGTCGTCGTCGCCGTGTGGGCGCCTTTGTCGGCGCGGCTCACCGGCGAGGAGATCCGGTTGCGGGTCGCGCCCGTCGACCCGATGGACCCCTTCCGCGGCGCCTACGTCGACCTGTCGTACCCCGACCTGCCCGGCCGGCCCGTCCTGGACCGCGAGCCGACCGACGCGGAGATCGCGGCGGCGGAGGAGGCACGGGGGGAGGCCTGGATCCCCCTGACGCGTCAGGGCGACGTGTGGGTCGGCGGTCCCGCCCTGCGCAGCCGGCCCGACGAGGGCCTGTTCCTGCGCTGCGACGACTCGAGCTGGCAGCTGGAGTGCGGGATCGAGAGCTGGTTCCTCCCGCAGGACGACGCCCTCGCCCTCGAGGACGCGGTGCGCGACGGCACGGCCGTCGCGACCGTCAAGGTCGACGGCAGGGGGAACGCGGCCCTCGTCGGCGTCGACCCCCGCTGAGCACTGCGGCAGGATGCGTCGCATGAGCAGCGACGCCGCCGACCGCGCCCAGCGCACCCTCGAGGAGGGCATCTCCACGGACTTCACGACGGCGATGTCCTACGGGGACTACCTCGACCTCGGGACGCTGCTGTCGGCCCAGCACCCCCGCAGCGAGCCCGCGCAGCACGACGAGCTGCTCTTCATCATCCAGCACCAGGTCGCCGAGCTGTGGATGAAGCTGCTGCTCCACGAGCTGCACTCGGCCCGCGCCCTGCTCGCCTCCGACGAGCTGGCGCCGGCGCTCAAGCGGCTCGCCCGCGTCAAGCACGTGCAGAAGCAGCTCGTCGAGCAGTGGGACGTCCTCGCCACGCTGACCCCCAGCGAGTACGCGCAGATCCGCCCGTTCCTCGCGACGAGCTCCGGCTTCCAGAGCCACCAGTACCGGTCGGTCGAGTTCCTCCTCGGCAACAAGAACGCCGACATGGTGCGGGTGTTCGAGCACTCGCCGACCGAGCACGCCGCCCTCGAGGAGCTGCTCGGGCAGCCGACGCTCTACGACGAGTTCCTCCGCTACCTCGCCCGCCGGGGCTACGGGGTGCCGGAGGCGGTCCTCGGGCGCGACGTCACCCAGCCCTACCGGGTGTCCGAGGACCTCGTCGACCTCTTCGCCACCGTGTACGCCGACCCCTCCGAGCACTGGGGCGTCTACGAGACGTGCGAGGAGCTCGTCGACATCGAGGACCTGTTCCAGCAGTGGCGCTTCCGGCACCTCCAGGTCGTCTCGCGCACCATCGGGATGCGCCAGGGGACGGGTGGCTCGAGCGGGGTCGACTTCCTGCGGCGGGCGCTCGACCTCACCTTCTTCCCCGAGCTCTACGCCGTCCGCGCCCGCGTCTGAGCCCTGGCGAAGGATGGCTCGTGGCCCCTCGGCGCCGAGGTCACGGGGCGCGGAGCCATCCTTCGTGCCGGCCGTCCCCGACGAGGCGCTCCAGCCGACGACGGGTGCGCGATGCCGACGGCTCGACGAGATCGTGGGCGGTGATGCCCACGTAGGTCCACGGACCGGAGCTGCTCCGTCGTCGCCAGGCGTCGACGCAGGATGACGTCGGCGGCGGCCATGAGGTCCGGTGCCGACCAGTCGGCGCAGAGGTCGCACCAGGTGTCGAGCACCGACGTCACGCGGACGCCGGCACGCTGGACGACGGCGCGGGTCTCGAGTCCCCGGTGGGTCCGACAGCCGGCCCTCGTCACGGGTGGACGGTCCGTCGGCCTCATGGTGTCGAGGGGTTCGCTCGCGCCGGGCCAAGCGGTGGGGGTGGGCAACCGGTGGAGCCGTGCGGCCTTGAGGTGGCTGAAGGCGACGTCCTCGGGGAGGGCCAGGGCGAAGGCGGCGGCATGGCCCGCCGGGGTCGAACAGGCGCCGGTCGGGCTGCGGACCCCGAGCGTCGGGACGACGAGGTCGCTCCCGCGCAGGCGTTTCGGTGACACCGTCAGGTCGCGGGCTCTGGCCACGGTGAACGGGTGACCGACGAGCTCCGCGGGAAGGGGCGTCCGGCGGCTCTCCACGCCCCGACCCTCGGCCGGTGGCGCGCGTGGCACCACCCGCGACGTGAGGTTGTGGAGGAGGGAGGGGCGGCATCCACCCTGTGGACATCGGCGAAGGATGGCTCGTGGCCCCTCAGCGCCGGGGTGGAAGGGCGCGGAGCCATCCTTCGTGCGCCGGCTCCGACTCCCGGCTCTCCACGGGGCGCGGAGCCATCCTTCGGGGCCGCCACCGGCATACTCGGCGGCATGCCCAGGGTCATCCACACCGCGCAGGCGCTCGTCGACGCGGTGATGGAGGTGCCCGCGCTCCCGGCCCGTGGCGGCAACGTCATGGCCTCGTCGTACCGCCTCTACGCCGGGGGAGCGGTGACGATCCTCCTCGCGGCGGCGCGGTCGGGAGCCGAGTGCGTCCACGCCGGAGCGGTCGGTACCGGGTCGAACGGCGACCTGGTGCAGGCGGCCCTCGACGCCGAGGGCATCACCCTCGCCTCGCCCCGGCTCACCGACCTCGACACCGGCGTGTGCGTCGTCCTCGTCGAGCCGAGTGCCGAGCGGTCGTTCGTCACGACGCAGGGCGCCGAGCGGCACATCAGCGTCGAGTCCCTGTCGGCCAGCGCCCCGGAGCCGGGCGACCTCGTCTGCGTCAGCGGGTACTCGCTCGTCGGCCGGACCCGTGACCCCCTCGTGCAGTGGCTCGGCACCCTCGAGGACGGGGTCGTCGTCGTCCTCGACCCCGGCGCGACCTTCGCCGAGCTCGACACCCGCACGCGCGACGCCGTCCTGGAGCGCACGACGGTCTTCACCGGCAACGCCGACGAGGCCGCCGCGCTCGCGGGGGTCAGCGGCACGGAGGAGGCCGCCCAGGTCGTCGAGACCCTTCTGCCCGACGGGGGAGTGACGATCGTGCGCGACGGACCGCGAGGCTGCGCCGTCCGCGAGGGCGGCCGCACCACCTACCTGCCCGGTCACCCCCAGCGGCCGGTCGACACCAACGGCGCCGGCGACACGCACACCGGCGTCCTCCTCGCCGAGCGGGCGGCCGGGTCGCCGTGGGCCCAGGCCGCGGTCCGGGCGAACGCGGCCGGCGCCATCAAGGTGACCCGGCGCGGACCCGACACGGCCCCGACCCGGGCCGAGATCGACGCCTTCCTGGCCGCGCTCGCCCGCTGAGAGGGGTCGGTCCGACCGGGGTCGTCACCGGCCGACGGGTCGCCGAAGATGGCCCGGATGGGGCATGGGCGCGAGGGCCGCGGAGGAGCAGGATCACGGGCAGCAGCGTCCCGTGGTGCGCGGCCGCCCTGCGGGCAGGAGGTGCACGGCGACGACCACCCGGGACGGTGGGCACCCGTGGGCGACGGTCGACGGGTGGGTCGCCTCTTGCATGCGGTTCGAGGCGATGTGGACGGGTCCCCGGCCGGCGACCACGGACCCGTCTCCGACGGAGCCGGTACCCGGCGAGGGTGCCGGCCCCGTTGCGTCAGGCCCGGGGGGCGTGCTCGAGGTCGGCGCGGCACCGGCGCTCGAACTCGTCGAGCTCGGAGAGGGCGGCGTCGAGGTCCCGGCGGCGCTGCTCGAGGTCGGTGCGGCGCTCGTCGATCTGGTCGAGCACGTACTCGAGCTGGCTGCGCCGGCCGCGGGGCGCGTCGTAGAGGTCGATGATCGTGCGGATCTCCTCGAGCGGGAACCCGAGCCGCTTGCCGCGCAGGATGAGGGCCAGGCGGGTGCGGTCGCGGCGGTGGTAGACGCGGGTCGTGCCGCGGCGCTCCGGGCTGATGAGCCCGAGCTCCTCGTAGTGGCGCACCGTGCGGTGGGTGACCCCGAACTCGTCGGCGACCTGGGCGATCGACCACGTGCGGTCACGGTCGACGGAGCTCGCGCGGACGGAGGTGGCGCCGGGGACTGGCATACCGGCCAGTATTGCTTTACGTTGACGTCAACGTCAAGAACGAACCGACCTCCGAGCGCCCGCGACCCGGGTGCCCGTCGCGACCGCCGAAGGGGCGCACATGTTCGAGCTGAGCAAGGACCACGAGGACTTCCGGACCGTCGTGCGCGAGTTCGCCACCGAGGCCGTCGAGCCGCACGTGGCGGGCTGGGACCGTGAGCACCACTTCCCGACCGACCTCGTCCCGCGGATGGGCGACCTCGGTCTGTTCGGGCTCGTCGTCCCGGAGCAGTACGGCGGCTCCCTCGAGGACGCCGACGGGGGCGCGTTCACGAGCCTGTGCATCGCCATCGAGGAGCTCGGCCGGGTCGACCAGTCGATCGGCATCACGCTGTCGGCCGGCGTCGGCCTCGGGATCAACCCGATCCTCACGTACGGCACCGACGCCCAGAAGGAACGGTTCCTCCCCGACCTCGTCGCGGGCCGCGCGCTCGCCGGCTTCGGCCTCACCGAGCCCGACGCCGGCTCCGACGCGGGGGCGACCCGCACCAGGGCCGTCCTCGACGGGTCCGAGTGGGTCGTCGACGGCGCCAAGGCGTTCATCACCAACTCCGGCACCGACATCACCTCGGTCGTCACGGTCACCGCCCGCACGGGCACCGGCGACGACGGCAAACCCGAGATCTCCGCGATCATGATCCCCTCGGGCACACCGGGATTCACCGTCGAACCGGCCTACGACAAGCTCGGGTGGAACATCTCCGACACCCACGGCCTCTCCTTCGCGGGCTGCCGCGTGCCCGAGGAGAACCTCCTCGGCGAGCGCGGTCACGGCTTCCGCCAGTTCCTCAAGACCCTCGACGACGGGCGCATCGCGATCAGTGCGCTCGCGCTCGGCCTCATCACCCGCATGCGCGAGGAGACCACGGCGTACGCGAAGACCCGCACCGCGTTCGGCAAGCCGATCGGGGTCAACCAGGGCATCTCGTTCCCCATCGCCGACCTCGCCGTCATGGAGGAGACCTCCCGCCTGCTCACCTACCGCGCCGCCTGGCTCAAGGACGAGCAGGAGGCCGGGCGCCGCTCGGTCGCCGACGTCAAGCAGGCCGCGGCCGTGGCGAAGCTGTACACCTCGGAGGCAGCGGTGAGCGCGACCCGCATCGCGACGCAGGTGTTCGGCGGCAACGGCTTCATGGAGGAGTACCCGGTCGCGCGCTTCTACCGCGACGCGAAGATCCTCGAGATCGGCGAGGGCACCTCCGAGGTCCAGCGGATGGTCATCGCCAAGGCCCTGGGGCTGCCGGCATGACCGAGGGCGACGCCACCGTGGGTGCGGAGGTCCTCGGCGACCCGCGCGTCGGCGACGTCCGCCGCCGCCTCGAGGCCGCGCGCGAGGCCTCGGCCCGGCCCACCGAGGCCGCCGCGGCCAAGCTCGAGAAGCAGCACAAGCTCTACGTGCGCGAGCGCCTCGCCCTCCTCCTCGACGACGACTCGTTCGTCGAGGACGGCCGCTTCGCCAACGCGCTCGCCCCGGGGCTCCCCGCCGACGGCGTCGTCACCGGGCGGGGGACGGTCGACGGCCGCCCCGTCGTCGTCATCGCCAACGACCCCACGGTCAAGGCGGGGTCATGGGGGGCGCGGACCGTCGAGAAGATCGTGCGGGCCACCGAGACGGCACTGCGCGAGGAGCTGCCCGTCGTCTGGCTCGTCGACAGCGCGGGCGCCCGCATCACCGACCAGGTCGAGATGTTCCCGGGCCGGCGCGGGGCGGGACGGATCTTCCACAACCAGGTCGCGCTGTCGGGCAAGGTCCCGCAGGTCTGCTGCCTCTTCGGCCCGTCGGCCGCGGGCGGGGCCTACATCCCCAGCTTCTGCGACGTCATCATCATGGTCGAGGGCAACGCCTCGATGTACCTCGGCAGCCCGCGGATGGCCGAGATGGTCGTCGGCGAGACGGTCTCCCTCGAGGAGATGGGCGGGGCCCGGATGCACTGCACCGTCTCCGGTGTCGGGGACCTGCTCGCCCACGACGACTCCGAGGCCATCGAGCTCGCGCGCCTCTACCTGTCCTACCTCCCCGAGAACTGGCGCTCGCCGCTGCCGACGTACCACGCCGAGAAGCCGGCGGTGACGCTCACCCGGGCCACGGTGCCCGAGCGCGAGAGCCAGCCGTTCGACGTCCACGACGTCATCGACGGCCTCGTCGACGCCGACAGCTTCTTCGAGATCAAGCCGCTCTTCGCGGCCGAGCTCGTCATCGGGTTCGGCCGTATGGACGGCGAGACCGTCGGCATCGTCGCCAACAACTCGATGGTCAAGGGGGGCGTCCTCTTCAGCGACTCCGCCGACAAGGCCGCCCGCTTCATCTGGCTCTGCGACGCCTTCTCGGTGCCGCTCGTCTACCTCGCCGACGTCCCGGGCTTCATGATCGGCTCCGAGGTCGAGCGCGGCGGCATCATCCGGCACGGCGCGAAGATGGTCTCGGCGGTGTCGTCGGCGACGGTGCCCCAGTTCTGCGTCGTCGTCCGAAAGGCCTACGGCGCAGGGCTGTACGCGATGGGCGGGCCCGGCTTCGGACCCGACGCCACGATCGCGCTGCCCACCGCCCGCATCGCCGTCATGGGTCCCGAGGCGGCCGTCAACGCGGTGTACGCGAACAAGATCGCCGAGGTCGAGGCGGCCGAGGGTGTCGAGGCCCGTGACGCGTTCGTCGCCGCCCGCCGGGCCGAGTACGAGGAGGACGTCGACCTCGAGCGGCTCGCGGCCGACCTCGTCGTCGACCAGGTCATCGAGGCCGAGGACCTGCGCGACGAGCTGCTCCGGCGGCTGCGGTACGCCGCGCGGCGCGACCGGCACTTCGCCGACAAGCGCCGCGACGTCCCGCCGGTCTGACCGGGCAGGGTCGGCCGAGCGCCGCTCTCAGCCCCGGAGGTCGTGCCAGGCGACGCCCAGCTCGAGCAGGAGCTCACGCAGCAGGGGGAGCGAGACTCCGACGACGTTGTGCGGGTCGCCCTCGATCCCGCTGACGTAGGGACCGCCGAGCCCGTCGAGGGTGAAGGCGCCGGCGACCCGCAGCGGTTCGCCGGTGGCGACGTAGGCGGCGACCTCGGTGTCGTCGAGGTCGGCGAAGTGGACGGTCGTCGAGGCGGTGCCGCCCACCATGCCGCCCGTGCCACCGTCCTCGTCCGGGTCGCGGGTGTCGACGAGCCAGTGGCCGGTGTGCAGCACGCCGCTGCGCCCGCGCATCCGCTGCCAGCGGGCGGCCGCCTCGGCGGCGTCGGTGGGCTTGCCGTGGACCTCGCCGTCGAGCTCGAGGACCGAGTCGCACCCGAGGACGAGCACCCCGGTCTCGTCGTCGTCCTCGAGTGCCGACACGACGTCCTCGGCCTTGGCCCGGGCGAGGAGGAGGGCGACGTCGGCCGCCTCGAGGGGGCCGTGGACCGCCTCCGCGGCGGCGACCGCGGCGTCCTCGTCGACGGTGGAGACCCGCACGAGGGGCTCGACCCCGGCCGAGCGCAGCGTCGCGAGCCGCGCGGGGGAGGCGGAGGCGAGGAGGAGGGTCGCGGAGGGGGTGGCCGTCATCGCCCCAACGTAGCGTCGGGTCCGTGGAGACCCTCGACCGGCGTCGGCTGACCCTCGCGACCCTCGACCGCCAGCTGCTCCTGCGCCGCCACCACCTCGGTGTCGCCGATGCCGTCACGCACCTCGTGGGCCTCCAGGCGCAGGAGCCGCTCGAGCCCTACACCGGCCTCTGGTCGCGGCTGGCCGACTTCCAGCCGGCCCACCTCGCGACGGCGCTCGAGGACCGTTCCCTCGTGCGGACCCTGACGATGCGCCGCACGCTGCACCTCCACACCGCTGCCGACTGCCTCGCGCTGCGGCCGGCCCACCAGGCGATGCTCGTCACGAAGATGCTCGGGGTGCACCGTCGCACGCTCGAGGGGGTCGACCTCGACGAGCTGACCTCGCTCGCCGCGCCGCTGTTCGCGGCCGATCCGAGGACCGCCACCGACGTCGCGCGCGAGGTGGGGGTGCGGTGGCCGCACGTGGAGCCGCGGTGGCTCGGGGACGCCCTCACCTGCCTCGTGGCCCTCGTCCAGGTCCCACCGCGCGGCCTCTGGGGCACGACCGGCCCGGCGCGGCTGACCACCGTGAGGGCCTGGCTCGGGACCGACCCGCGGTCGCCCGACGACGTCCTCGAGAGGATGGTCGTGCGCTACCTGCGGGCGTTCGGGCCGGCCTCGAGCTCGGACCTGAGGGCGTGGTGCGGCGTCAGCGGGCTGCCGACCGTCGTGAAGGCGCTGCGACCCTCCCTCGTCTCGTACCGCGACGAGCGTGGCCGCGAGCTGCTCGACCTCGCCGACGCCGAGCTGCCCGAGGACGACACCCGGGTCCCCGTGCGCTTCCTCCCGGCCTTCGACAACACCGTCCTCGGGTACGACGACCGCAGCCGCGTCATCGACGACGAGCACCGCGGCCTCAGCGTGTCCGGCGCGCGGTTCGTCCTCGTCGACGGCACGGTCGCGGCGACGTGGGTCCCCCGGCGCAGCGCCGACCGCTCGGGGGTCACCGTGCTCGTCGAGGCGCTGCGGTCGCTGCGGCCGGCCGAGGCCGACGAGGTCAGGGCGGAAGCCGCAGCCCTCGCCGCGTTCCTCGGTGACGGCGAGCCGGGAGGGGTCGAGGTCGGCGTCGGCTGAACGAGGTCAGCCGAGCACCTCGTCGACGTAGCACCAGCGCCAGGCCTCCCCGGGCTCGAGGCTGCGCATCACGGGGTGCCCGCTCTCGCGGAAGTGCGCCGCGGCGTGCTTGCCCTCGGAGGAGTCGCAGCACCCCACGGCCCCGCAGTGCGCGCAGACCCGCAGGTGCACCCAGCGCATGCCCTCGGCGAGGCAGGTCGGGCAGCCGTCCGCCGTCCTCGGGGGGACCGGCTTCTCGGTGGCGGCCATGTGCTCGCAGCCGCTGGCGATCCGGTCCGGGGGGAGCAGCGGCGACTGGCGCAGCGCCGAGCTGCGGGTCGCGGCCCAGCCGAGGGCGGTCTCCTCGGCGTCGAGGGCGCCGAGGATCGTCGTGAGCACGGCATGGTCCACCTGGCCGGCGTCGCGGATCCGGAGCAGCTCGGCGCGTTCCTCGCGGATCATCGCGGTGCGCAGCCGGGCCTGGGCCTCGCTCGGCGTCTCGTCGTCGACGGGGCCCAGCGCGCCGAGCCGCTCCCACGCCCGGTTGACCCGCGCCTCGGCCTGGGTCTGGAGCGTGCCGATGACGGCGGGGTCGGCCTCGGGGTCGGCCTCGACGAGGCGCAGCCCGGCGCCGGTCGTCGCGCCGAGCACGGTCGCCTCCTGGAGGGCGTCCTCGCGCGGGTCGGGTCCGCGGACGTCGAGGGCGCGCGCCAGCAGCGGCAGGGTCATGCCCTGCAGGACGAGCGTCCCGACCGTGACGACGAGCGCGATGACGAGCAGCTCGGCCCGCAGCGGGGTCTCCTCGGGCAGGGTGAGGGCGGCCGCGAGCGTCACGACGCCGCGCATCCCCGCCCACGACCCGACGACCGACCCGCGCAGGCGCTGTCGCCGGACCTCCGGCTCGACGCGGTGGATCCCCAGCCAGACGAGCGCCTGCCCGATCATCCACACCGGGCGCAGGACGAGGCAGGTGACGAGGACCGCGAGCCCGACGAGCAGGGTGCGGCCGAGGTTCGCCTCGCCGACGTCCGACAGCAGGGTGAAGACCTGGAGCCCGATGAGGAGGAACACCGCGTTCTCGAGGACGAAGGTCAGGCTCGACCAGTTGATCCGCTCGGACAGCCGCGACGGCGCGCTCTGCAGGACCGGCGACCGGTGCGCCAGGAGGAGCGCGGCGGTGACGACGGCGAGGACCCCGGAGGCCCCGACCTGCTCCGCGGGGACGTACGCGAGGTAGGGGGCGACGAACGACAGCGCGGTGTCGGCGGGCACCTCGGTCAGCTGCCGTCGCAGCGTCCCGATGAGCAGGTACGCGACGACGCCGATGGCCACGCCACCGAGCGAGGCGACGACGAGGTCGAGCCCGACGGACGCGACCGTGACGTCCTCCGCACCGCCCGTGTGGGTGGCGGCGCCGTGCGCGGCGAGTCCGGTGGCGGCGAGCGCGGTGCGCAGCGCGACGAGCGCGGTCGCGTCGTTGAGCAGCGACTCTCCCTCGAGGATCGTCGTGATGTTCCGCGGGAGGCCGATCCGGCGGGCGACCGCGGTGGCGGCGACGGCATCGGGTGGGGACACGATCGCGCCGAGCGCGACCGCGAGCGTGAAGGGGATCGGCAGCAGCAGCCACGCGACGAGCCCGACGCCGAGCGCCGTGAAGAGCACGAGGCCGACCGACAGGCTGAGGATCTTGGCCCGGAAGGTGCGGATGTCGATGAGCGAGGTCGACAGGGCGGCGGCGTAGAGGAGGGGCGGCAGCAGCCCGAGGAGCACGACCTCGCTCGACAGGCGCACCTCGGGCACGGCCGGCACGAACGACAGGACCGCGCCGGCGGCGAGCAGGGCGAGCGGGGCGGGCAGCGGCAGCGGCGCCGCCACCCGGCTCACGAGGATGACGACGAGGACGACGGCCACGAGCAGCAGGGCGATCTCCACGGGAGGATCCTGCCTCGTCGGTGGCCCTCGGGCGAGAGGGTGTCCGCGTCAGCCGAGCACGGCCTCCCGCAGGACGTCGAGCCCGACCGAGCCGACGTCGAGCGAGCGCCGGTGGAAGTCCCTGAGCGAGAACGCGTCTCCCTCGCGGGCCGCGACCTCGTCGCGCAGCTGGAGCCACAGCCGTTCGCCGATCTTGTAGCTCGGCGCCTGGCCGGGCCAGCCGAGGTAGCGGCTGAGCTCGAAGCGGAGCATCTCCTCGCCCTGGTTGGCGTGCGTGTCGAGGTAGGTCCAGGCCTTGTCGTAGTCCCACGCACCGCCACCGAGCTCGGCCGGCGCCTCGAAGCCGCAGTGGACCCCGATGTCGAGGACGACGCGCGTCGCCCGCAGCGCCTGGCCGTCGAGGAGCCCGAGGTAGTTGCCCGGGTCGTCCATGAAGCCGAGCTCGGCCATGAGGCGCTCGGCGTACAGGGCCCAGCCCTCGCCGTGGCCGCTGGTCCAGCACATCATCCGGCGCCACTTGTTGAGCAGCTCGCGGCGGTACACGGTCTGGGCGACCTGGAGGTGGTGGCCCGGGACGCCCTCGTGGTAGACGGTCGTCAGCTCGCGCCACGTGCCGAACTCGGTGACGCCCTTGGGGACCGACCACCACATCCGGCCCGGGCGGGCGAAGTCGTCGCTCGGACCGGTGTAGTAGATGCCGCCGGTCTGGGTCGGGGCGATCCGCGCCTCGATGGTGCGCACCGGGCCGGGGATGTCGAAGTGCGTGTCGGCGAAGGTCTCGATGACCTCGTCGGCCTTGCCCTGCATCCACTCGCGCAGCTCGTCGGTGCCGTGGAGGAGGTAGCGGGGGTCCTGTTCGAGGTGGGCGATGGCCTCCTTGATCGAGGCGCCGGGGAGGATGCGGTCGGCCGTGACCCGCATGTCGGCCTCGATCCGCGCGAGCTCCTCCTGGCCCCAGGCGTACGTCTCCTCGAGGTCGACCGTCGCCCCGAGGAACTCGCGCGACGCGAGCTCGTAGCGCTCGCGGCCGGCCGCGTCGGACTCGGGGGCGCGGTCGAGCAGGTCGGAGCGCAGGCGCTCGCCGGTGTCGCGGTAGGCCTGCGCGGCGGCATCGACGCCGCGGCGGAGGTCGGCGGCGACGCTGTCGTCGAGGGGGGCGTCGCCGGCCCTGGCGCCCTCGAGGAAGGCGGTGAAGAACCCGTCGTCGGCGGTGAGGTCGGCGCACTGCTGGATGCACTCGGTGACCTGCCGCCGGGGGGTGACGAGACCCCGCTCGGCCGACTCCCGGAGGGTGGAGAGGTACTGGTCGAGGGCGCGCGGCACCTTCGTGAGGCGGGCCGCGATCGTCGCCCACTGCTCCTGGGTGTCGGTGGGCATGAGGTCGAGGACGTCGCGCACCCCCTGGAGCGGCGAGGCGATGACGTTGAGCTCCATCCGGTCGTAGCCGGCCTCGTGCTTCTCGACGGCGAGGCCGAGCCGCTCGCGCATCGCCGCCACGGTGACCCGGTCGACGTCGTCGACGGCCTCGACGGCGTCGAGCCGTGCGAGGGTGTCGCGGGCGATCTGCACGTGGTGCGCGTAGCCGTCGGGCGACAGGTCGTCGAGGTCGTCGTCGGCGCCGGGGACGCCGAGGTACGTCGCCTCGATCGGGCTGGCGGCGACGACGGCGTCGAAGTGGGCGTCGGCGACGGCGTCGACGGCGGTGGGCTGGCGGAGCGCGGGGGTGTCGGTCACGCCGGGGACGCTACCGGAGCGGTGCGCGCCCGGCCTCCGGGTTTCCCGACCTCTCGCGCCGCCTACGCTCGGGCCCATGGAGCCCCACGTCAGGTCCGTCAACGTCGGGCGCCCGCGGGGCGGGATCGTCCCGCGGGGGCGCGAGACCGCGATCGACAAGCGACCCGTGGCGAGCATCGACGTGCGCGACCCGGGTCCCAAGAAGGGAGGCCTCGGCAGCGGGGTCGTCGGCGACGAGGTCGTGGCCCGCCGCCACCACGGGGGCTCGCGGCAGGCCGTGTACGCCGTGGCCCGCGAGGAGCTCGACTGGTGGGGCACGGAGCTGGGCCGCGACCTCCACGACGGGCAGTTCGGCGAGAACCTCACGACGGTGGGCGTCGACGTCGACGGCGCGGTCCTCGGCGAGCGGTGGCGGGTCGGCTCCGCGCTGCTCGAGGTGGCCGGGCCCCGCATCCCCTGTGCGACCTTCGCCGCGTGGATGGGGGAGCGCGCCTGGGTGCGGCGCTTCGCCGAGCGCGGCCGGACCGGTGCCTACCTCGCGGTCGTCGAGGCCGGGACCGTCACGGCGGGCGACGTCGTCGAGGTCCTCGGGAGCCCGGCCCACGGCATCACCGTCCCCGAGGCGTTCCGGGCCTTCATGGGCGACGTCGAGCAGGCGCGCCGCGTCCTCGACGCCGGCGCCCTCGGGGACGTCGACCACGCCGACCTCGAGCGCTCCCTCCGCCGCCGCACCCCCTGACCGTCCCCAGATCGACCAATAGGTCACGTCGGGTACGGGTCAGGGCCGGCACCGTCCGCAGATCGACCAATAGGTCACGTCGGGTACGGGTCAGGGCCGGCACCGTCCGCAGATCGACCAATAGGTCACGTCGGGTACGCCGCCGGATCGTTTCCGCCGCGCCGTCAGACCACCCGAGGCGGGTCACGCGGCGACGTTGATGACGCGGAAGTGCTGGCGCCATCCGTCGGACAGCCGGTCGGGGACGGGTACTCCGGCGCTGCGTGCTGCATCGACGATGCGGACGAGCAACGTTTCGGTGGCGTTGTAGAGCTCGTCCCCGGTCACGACGACGAACGTCCAACCCTCCTCCTCGGAAAGGTGCGTCCGCCGAGCTCGGTCCTTCTCGCGTTGTGCGGCGCCTTCGTGCCATCGACCGTCGTACTCGATGGCGAAGCGAACGTTCTCGTAGCCGAGCTCGATGCGGAACCGGAGGGTGCCGTCCACGGCGCGGATGTGGATGTCGATGTCGGGTTCCGGCAGACCGGCGAGAACGAGGAGGAGCCTGAGGGCCGTCTCGGGCGAGGAATCCACCCTCGCCCGGACGAGCCGTGCCGCCGCCACGGCATCAGCCTTGAACTGGCCGGACCATCCCTCGGCGTAGCTCGACAGGTGCTCGGGGGAGAGGCGGCTCTTGCGGACGAGGCTGTCGCCGAGGGCGACCAGGTCGACGAGGCCGAGGAACCTGGCCATGTCACAGAAGGTCTGCTCGGGTGAGGTGACGGGTACGCCGTGCCACTTCCTCACGTCGAGGCGCCGTCGGTAGCGATGTGGCCTGATGCCACGAACCCGGAAGCGCACGTCCCTCATGAACGAGACATGGGTCCACTCGTTGTCGGGTACGCGGCC
Organism: Oryzobacter terrae; assembly: GCF_042756445.1. GTDB lineage: Bacteria > Actinomycetota > Actinomycetes > Actinomycetales > Dermatophilaceae > Oryzobacter > Oryzobacter terrae. The sequence goes on along the minus strand of NZ_CP170578.1, from coordinate 1,105,105 downwards.
GCCCCACAGACGCGCGGCGGTGAAGTGGCTGATCACCCCACCATCGGGGGCGAGAAGGATCGCTGCCCGGGCTCGGACGACGACGGTGTCAGGAACGATCGAGCTCACGACGACGCCCGGAAGGATCGTCCGGAACTTCGAGCTTCGAAGAGCTCGGTCGGTGACGCCCAGGCTTCGGGCCTCGGTGCGCAGGATCGGCCAGGACGAGTTCGGAGGCGGTGAACTCGTCATCCACCGAGGCTGGCAGGTTGACGACGTCGGGACGTGCCGTCATCCACAGGCCGTACCTGCCGTGACCTATTGGTCGATCTGGGTACGCAGTGCGGGAGGTGTGGGGGGGCGCGGGTCCGGACCGGGACGGCTGAGGAGGCCGTACCTGCCGTGACCTATTGGTCGAGATGGGTACGGGGTCAGGGGCGGGTGCTGGCTTGCCAGGCTCCGGGGCCGCGGCCGACCGGGGTCCGCATCGTCGCGCGCGGGGAGGCCCAGCGGGAGCGGACGGGCTCTGGGGCCGTGTCGTCGGCGCCCGACAGGGCGCCCAGGACCGTGACGATCGCGGCGACCTCCTCGGGGGTGGCGCCGCCGGTCACGGTGAGTGTCGTGGGGTGGGTGGTGTCCATGTCAGAGCGGGATGTTTCCGTGTTTCTTGGGGGGCAGGCTCTGGCGTTTGGTGCGCAGCGCGCGCAGGGCTTTGGTGATGTTCATGCGGGTGTTGGAGGGGGTGATGACGGTGTCGATGTAGCCGCGTTCGGCGGCGATGTAGGGGTTGGCCAGGGCGTCTTCGTAGGCGGTGATGAACCGTGCGCGGGCGTCCTCGAGGGACTCGCCGCGTTCGGCGGCTGCGGTGAGCTCCTTGCGGTAGAGGATGTTGACCGCGCCCTGGGCGCCCATGACCGCGATCTGGGCGGTGGGCCAGGCCAGGTTGATGTCGGCGCCGAGGTGTTTGGAGCCCATGACGTCGTAGGCGCCGCCGTAGGCCTTGCGGGTGATGACGGTGACCAGGGGGACGGTGGCCTCGGCGTAGGCGTAGATCAGCTTGGCGCCGCGGCGGATGATGCCGTCCCATTCCTGGTCGGTGCCGGGCAGGAACCCGGGCACGTCGACCAGGGTGAGGATCGGGACGTTGAACGCGTCGCAGGTGCGCACGAACCGGGCGGCCTTCTCGCTCGCGTCGATGTCCAGGGTCCCGGCCAGGGCCATGGGGTTGTTGGCGACGATGCCGACGGCGTGGCCCTCCACCCGCCCGAAGCCGGTGACGATGTTGGGCGCGAACAGCGGCTGGACCTCCAGGAACTCCGCGTCGTCGACGATGGCGTCGATGACGGTGCGCATGTCGTAGGGGACGTTGGCCGAGTCCGGGATCAGGGTGTCCAGGGCGGCATCGACCTCGGTGACCGCCAGGTCGTTCTCGCCCCCGAACACCGGCGGGTCCTCCATGTTGTTGCTCGGCAGGTAGGACAGCAGCGCCTTGACGTACTCGATGGCGTCGTCCTCGTCGGCGCCCATGTAGTGCGCGACCCCGGACCTGGTGTTGTGGGTGCGCGCCCCGCCCAGGTCCTCCATCGCCACGTCCTCACCGGTCACGGTCTTGATCACGTCGGGTCCGGTGATGAACATGTGGGAGGTGCCGTCGACCATGACGGTGAAGTCGGTGACCGCCGGGGAGTACACCGCCCCACCGGCGCAGGGCCCCATGACCAGGGAGACCTGCGGGATCACCCCCGAGGCGTGGACGTTGCGGCGGAAGATCTCCCCGTACAGCCCGAGCGAGACCACCCCCTCCTGGATGCGGGCCCCACCGGAGTCGTTGAGGCCGACCACCGGGCAGCCGACCTTCATCGCGAAGTCCATGACCTTGCAGATCTTCTCCCCGAACACCTCGCCCAGCGACCCCCCGAACACGGTGAAGTCCTGCGCGAACACCGCCACCGTGCGCCCGTCGACCGTGCCGTACCCGGTGACCACCCCGTCACCGTACGGGCGGTTCGCGTCCGCCCCGAACGCCACCGACCGGTGCCGCGCGTACTTGTCCATCTCCACGAAGCTGCCCTCGTCCAACAACAACGCCAGCCGCTCACGCGCCGTCCCCTTGCCCCGCGCGTGCTGCTTGTCCACCGCCCGCGCCGACCCCGCCTGCGCGACCTCCGCCACCCGCCGCTTCAGATCCGCCAGCTTCCCCGCCGTCGTCGAGGTGTCGATGCCCTCGGGCACCTCCGTGCCGCCCATGGCGTGCGTGTCGCTCGTCGACATGCGGCGAGCCTAGCCTTGCGTCCGTGAGCGAGAACCCTGCGAGCCGGCCGCTCGACGCGGCGTCCGTCACACCCGGCGAGCCGTGGCTGCCCGTCGACGTCCGGGACCGCGTCGGCTCGACCAACGACGAGGTCAGGGCCGACCCGCGACCGTGGCGGGTGGTCGTGGCCGACGTCCAGGAGTCCGGTCGCGGGCGCCTCGGGCGCGCCTGGACGACGACCCCCGGGACTGCCCTGGCCGTCTCGGTGCTCGTCCCCGTCCCCGCGTCCGGGCCGTCGTGGGTCCCACTGCTCACCGGGCTCGCCGTGCGCGAGGCCGTCGAGGAGGTCGCCGGCGTCACGACGAGCCTGAAGTGGCCCAACGACGTCCTCGTCCCCTCCGACGGCGACCGCAAGCTCGCCGGCATCCTGTGCGAGTGGTCGCCCGAGGGCGTCGTCGTCGGCACCGGCCTCAACGTCGACACCGCGCGTGCGGACCTTCCCCTCGACACCGCGACCTCGCTGCGAGCCGCCGGTGCGCCGGGGGTCGACCGCAACGCGCTCCTCACCGCGTACCTGCGCCACCTCGCCCGGCTGCTGCGCGACGACACCGGCCCCGGCGGCGGGGCGCGGGCCGCCTACGGGCGCGCCTGTGCCACGGTGGGTCGCGACGTCGAGGTCCACGAGCCCGGCGGCCGGGTCCGGTCGGGACTCGCGACAGGGGTCGACGATGACGGCAGACTGACCGTGCGGTCCGCGGCCGGCAGCACGACCGCCGTCTCCGCCGGTGACGTCGTCCACGTCCGCTCGCGCTGAGGAAGGAGGGTCAGGGATGTCCGCCGACCCGACCCCCGGCCCCACGCCTCCCATCCCCACGGTCCCCGACCCCACGACCCTCGACTCCACGACACCCGGCCCCACGACCGACGAGCTGACCGAGCGGGCCCTCCTCGCCCTCCTCGGCCGCCCGGCCTCGATGGGGCGCCGCGAGGTGTCCGAGGGCGCGGGCGTCGAGCCCGCGACCGCCCGGCGCTTCTGGCACGCCATGGGCTTCCAGAACGTCGAGGACGACGAGGCGATGTTCACCGAGGCCGACCTCCTCGCCCTCCAGCGCGTCGCGAGGCTGATCCGCGACGAGCGGGTCAGCGAGGACCTGGCACTGGGCATGACGAGGGCCTTCGCGCGCACCGCCGACCGCCTCGCCGTGTGGCAGACCCAGCTCGTGGCCGAGTCGCTGACCTCGCCGTCGTCGGAGGAGCTCGAGGGCCGCGACAGCCGCTCGGTGCCCGCCCCCGGGATCGCCGCCGACGCCGCCGCCCTGCTCGCCTCGGTCGCGGACGACATCGAACCGCTGCTCGTCTACGTGTGGCGGCGCCACCTCACCAACGCCATCGGGCGCATGCTCGCCGACGCCGACCCCGCCGTGCGGTGGGACCCCTCGGCCCCGTACCGCGCCGTGGGGTTCGCCGACCTCGTGTCCTTCACCTCCTTCGTGCGCCGGATGAGCGAGCGGCAGCTCGCCCGGCTCGTCCAGCGCTTCGAGCTGCTCGCGAGCGACGTCGTCACCGAGCACGGCGGGCGCGTCATCAAGACGGTGGGCGACGAGGTGCTCTTCGTCCACAAGGAGGTCGCGGGCGCCGCCGCCATCGCCCTCGACCTCGTCGACGCGATGGCCGAGGACGAGCTCCTGCCGCCGGTGCGGGTCGGCCTCGCGCACGGACGCGTCGTCTCGCGCCTCGGCGACGTCTTCGGCCTCACGGTGAACAAGGCGAGCCGGATCACCGCCGTCACCCCGTCGGGGAAGGTGTACGTCGACGACGACATGGCCCGCGGCCTCGGCGAGGTCTCGGGCTTCCGGGCCACCGAGCAGCGCCGCCGGATGCTGCGGGGAATCGGCGTCCTCACGCTCCACGAACTGCAAAGAGCGCCCGGTGGGCGTGGTCTCGCCTCGCGAGAGGACCGCGCGTGACTACGATCGAGCGCATGACCAAGGTGCTGCTGGCGGAGGACGATCCGGCGATCTCCGACCCGCTCGCCCGAGCGCTCCGGCGCGAGGGCTATGAGGTCGACGTGTGCACGGACGGCGAGTCGGCGCTGGAGCAGGCGCTCCTGAACCCCGACCTGCTCGTGCTCGACCTCGGCCTGCCGAAGATGGACGGCCTCGAGGTGTGCCGCCGGCTGCGGCAGGAGGGCAGCACGGTCCCGGTCCTCGTCCTCACGGCCCGCGCCGACGAGGTCGACACCGTCGTCGGGCTCGACGCGGGAGCCGACGACTACGTCACCAAGCCGTTCCGCCTCGCCGAGCTCCTCGCCCGCGCCCGGGCGCTGCTGCGCCGCGGCATCGTCGAGAACGCCCCGGCCGAGGCGCTCGTGCGGATCGACCCCGAGGGGCGCCGCGTGTTCCTGCGGGGCCAGGAGGTCCAGCTGACGGGCAAGGAGTTCGAGCTGCTCAAGGTGCTCGTCGCCAACGAGGGCAAGGTCGTCTCCCGCGAGAAGCTGATGCGCGACGTCTGGGACAGCGCCTGGTACGGCTCGACGAAGACCCTCGACATGCACATCTCGGTGCTGCGCAAGAAGCTCGGCGACGACGCCGCGCACCCCAGCTACATCACGACCATCCGGGGTGTCGGCTTCCGCTTCGACGCCCCGGAGGAGTGACGGGTGCGCAAGGTCCTCGCCACGACGGCCGCGCAGGCGGTCGGCATCACCTCGGTGCTCGTCGGCGGGACCGTCGCCGCACTCCTCCTCTGGCCCGGTGACCCGCTCGCGTCCCTCGCGGGCGACGCCGCCTCCCTCGACGGCACGCCGCCGACACCGCTCGTCATCGCCGCCCTCGTCGGCGCGGTCGTGGCCGCCTCGGTCGTGGCCCTCGGCCTGGCCAAGGTCGTCGCCGACCGGACGGCCGACCGCGTCTCCGGCCTGCTCGTCAAGCTCGGCGAGCGGGCCGACCGCGGCTCGGCCGACCCCAAGCCCGTGCCGATGAAGTCCGGCATCACCGAGATCGACCGTCTCGACCTCGCCCTGGCCCGCGGCTCGCAGCAGAGCGCGAAGCGCCTGGCGTCCGAGCGCGACTTCGCCGCCGACGCCTCGCACCAGCTGCGCACGCCGCTCACCGCGCTGCTCATGCGCCTCGAGGAGATCGCCTCGACCGACGACCCCGAGGTCGTCGCCGAGGAGGCGAACATCGCGATCTCGCAGGTCGAGCGGCTGAGCAAGGTCGTCGACGACCTCATGAGCCGCACCCGCAGCGGCGTCGACACCAACCCCGCCGTCTCGCTCGACTCCGTCCTCGCCTCGCTCCAGCGCGAGTGGCAGCCCGCGTTCGCCGGCGCCCGGCGCAGCGTGAAGATCAGCGGTGAGCGGGGCGTCCAGGTCCGGGCCACCCCCGTGGCGCTCGGCCAGATCCTCACCACCCTGCTCGAGAACTCGCTCGCCTACGGCCGCGGCACCGTCGAGATCGCGGCCCGTCGCGCGGGACCCTCGGTCGTCGTCGAGGTGACCGACGAGGGCGACGGCGTCGCGCCCGCGCTGGCCCCGCACATCTTCGAGCGGTCGGTCTCGTCGTCGGGCAGCGGCCTCGGGCTCTCGCTCGCCCGCGACCTCGCCGAGGCCGCCGGTGGCCGCCTCGAGCTCGTCCGGGCCCAGCCGCCGCTCTTCGCGCTCTTCCTCTCCGCCGAGTCCTGAGGCCGGGCCGCCGTGCGACGAGGACTCTGGTGGTTCGGGATCGTCATGGGCGCGCTGCTCATCTCGTTCGGGATCGCCGAGTCGGTGTGGGTGGCCACCACCGGTGACGTCGGGCTGGTGTTCTGGGTCCTCAGCCTCGTGGGCGGCGGCGCGTGCATCATCGCCGGGGCCGTGCTCGCGGAGCGGTCGCGGCGCCTGTCGACGGCCCTGACGGTCGTCGGCGGCATCCTCGGCGCGCTCACGACCGCGTGGACCGTGGTGGTCCCCGTGCTGCTCATGGTCCTCGTCGTCCTCCGGCTCAGCGAGCGGCGACCGCCGGCGATCCTGCGACCCGAGGGGCGGGGCTAGAGGGCTCGTCCGGGCCATGGCCCCGCACGCCCTCGGGGGCCTACCGTCCTGGCATGGGACGACGCACCCGGGTGCTGGGCCTCGGTCTGGGCTCGCTCCTCGTGCTGCTCGGCGTCGCCGAGACGATCCGCCTCCTCACGAGCGGCGACGGCGGTCTCGCGTTCTGGTTCCTCACCCTCGTCGGCGGCGGGACGCTCATCCTCGTGGGGACGGTCCGCGCCGAGGAGCAGCCGGAGGTCTCCCTCGCGATGACGGTCGTGGGCTGCCTCGCCGGCTGCGTCCCCACGATGTGGACGCTCGTCGTCCCGCTGGCCCTGCTCCTCCTCGCGGTGCTGCGGCTCATGGGCCCCACGGGGACGACGGTCACCGGGCCGAGGCACGGCCGGGCCGTCGGGCCCTAGAGCGGCTCGCCGGAGAAGACGAAGCGGCGGTAGGCCCAGAACCGGAAGAGGGTCCCCAGGCCGATGCCGACGATCGTCGCGACGTTGTCGGCGAGGCGCGACTCGAACCCGAGCCCGTAGTGCGACACGAAGAGGGCGACGGCCGCGATGCCCAGGGCGACGATGTTGACCCCGAAGAACAGCGCCACCTCGTGGTGTGCCCGGCGGCTGCGGCGGTGCCGGAAGGTCCACTGGCGGTTGCCGACCCACGCGACGAGGGTGGCGACGGCGCCGGAGATCAGCTTGGCGGTCGTGACCTTCTCGGAGAGCACGGTGTGCCACAGGACGTTGGCGAGGCCGATGTCGACCACGAAGGCGAGCGCCCCGACGACGCCGAACTTGATGACCTCGCGGTACAGGACGTCGATGGCGCCGCGCAGCGTGTCGAGGAGGTGTGCGACACCGCGGGTCGGCGGCGGGGGAGCGGCGGTGGGCACCCGCCGAGCCTACAAGCGCGGGGTCGGTATCCTCGCCGCGTGACCACACCTCGCCGTGCCCCCGGCGGCTTCCCGGTCGTCGGCATCGTCGGTGGCGGTCAGCTCGCCCGGATGTGCGCCGGCCCCGCCGCCGAGCTGGGCATCACCCTGAGCGTGCTCGCCGAGGCCGACGACGCCAGCGCCGCCCTCGTCGTCCCGAGCTCGCCGGTGGGTGACCACACCGACGCCGAGGCGGTCCTCGCCTTCGCCCGGGCCTGCGACGTCGTGACCTTCGACCACGAGCACGTGCCCGCCGACGTCCTCGACCTCCTCCTCGCCTCGGGGGTGGAGGTGCACCCGCATCCGGCGGCCCTGCGCTTCGCGCAGGACAAGCTCGCGATGAGGGAGCGGCTCACCGACCTCGGGATCCCCTGCCCCCGCTGGGCCCGCGCGGCCACGGCGCAGGACGTCACGGACTTCGGCGACGAGGTCGGCTGGCCCGTCGTCGCCAAGACACCGCGCGGCGGCTACGACGGCAAGGGCGTGCGGGTCGTCTCGTCCGCCGGCGAGCTCGCCGACTGGCTCGAGCGGGCCGAGGGCGAGGGCACCGGCCTCCTCCTCGAGGAGCGGGTGGCGTTCCGCCGCGAGCTCGCCGTCCTCGTCGCCCGCAGCCCGTCCGGCCAGGCCGTCGCGTGGCCCGTCGTCGAGACCGTCCAGACCGACGGGATCTGCACCGAGGTCCTCGCGCCGGCACCGGCGCTCGACGCCGGGCTGGCCGCCGCGGCGGTCCACGCGGGGCTGCGGCTCGCCGGAGAGCTCGACGTCACCGGCGTCCTGGCCGTCGAGCTCTTCGAAGTACGGCGCGAGTCCCGACGCGGTGTCGAGGTCGACGGCCCCGACGGTGCGCCCTCGTTCGTCGTCAACGAGCTCGCCATGCGCCCGCACAACTCGGGGCACTGGTCGATGGACGGCGCGGTCACCGGGCAGTTCGAGCAGCACCTGAGGGCCGTCCTCGACCTGCCCCTCGGCTCGCCCCGCCCGCTCGCGCCGTGGACCGTCATGGCCAACGTCCTCGGCGGCGACTACCCAGAGCTCTACCCGACCTACCGGCACGTCATGGCGCGTGACCCGGAGGCCAAGGTGCACCTCTACGGCAAGGGCGTGCGCCCGGGCCGCAAGATCGGGCACGTCAACGTCCTCGGCGACGACCTCGACGACCTGCGCGAGCGGGCGGGGCACGCCGCCGACTACATCCAGGGAGTGGTGACGGAGTGAGCGAGCAGCCGCACGAGGGACGCGCACCGGTGGTCGGCGTCGTCATGGGGTCCGACTCCGACTGGCCCGTGATGGAGGCCGCGGTCACCGCCCTCGACGAGCTCGGGGTGGCGAGCGAGGTCGACGTGGTGTCGGCCCACCGGATGCCCGAGGAGATGGTCGAGTACGGGCGCAGCGCCGAGGAGCGCGGCCTGCGCGTCATCGTCGCCGGCGCCGGTGGGGCGGCACACCTGCCGGGGATGCTCGCGTCGGTCACCTCGCTCCCCGTCATCGGGGTCCCGGTGCCGCTGAGGTACCTCGACGGGATGGACTCGCTGCTCTCGATCGTCCAGATGCCCGCCGGCGTGCCCGTGGCGACGGTGTCGGTGGGCGGGGCCCGCAACGCCGGGCTGCTCGCCGCCCGCATCCTCGGGGCCGGAGAGGGCGCCGAGGCCGAGCGGCTGCGCGCCGCGCTCGCCGCGTTCCGCACGGCGCTGCGCGACGAGGCGCACGCCAAGGGCGCCGCCCTGCGGGCCCGGCGCGACGCCTAGCGGGCCATCCCGCTGCCGCGCACCTTCGGCCACTCGATCTTCGGGCAGGTGTCCATGACGACGTCGAGCCCGGCGTCGCGGGCCCGCTCGGCCGCGGCCTCGTCGACGACACCCAGCTGCATCCAGATCGCGTCGATCTGGAGCCGGTCCTTGTTCGCGATGACGTCGTCGACGACCGCGCCGACCTTCTCGGAGTTCACGAAGCAGTCGACGACCTTGATGTCCTGGTCGGGCACCTCTGAGAGCGACGCGTAGCCCTGCTGCCCGTGGACCGTCTCGGCCTTCGGGTGCACCGGGATGATCGGTCGGCCGAGCTCGACGTGCATCCACTTGGAGATGCGGTGCGCCGCGCGCTCGGTGTTGCTCGACAGTCCGACGACGATCCAGACGCCGGGGTCCATGAGGAGCTCTCGGACGAGGTCGGGGTCGTTCTGGTGGTGGTGATGGGCCATGGCCTCATCATGCCCCCGGGACGCGCGGCTCAGTCGTTGCCGAACAGGTCCCGCGTGTAGACCTTCTCGGCGACGTCCTCGAGCTCGGGCACGAGGCGGTTGGCGACGATGACGTCGCTGCGCCGCTTCAGCTCGCCGAGGTCGCGCACGACCTCCGACCCGAAGAAGTGGTCGTCGGTGAGCTCGGGCTCGTAGACGATGACCTCGATCCCCCTGGCCTTGACCCGCTTCATGACGCCCTGGACGCTGCTGCTGCGGAAGTTGTCGGAGCCCGCCTTCATGATGAGGCGGTGGATCCCGACGACCTTCGGGCCGCGGGCGACGATGTCGGAGGCGACGAAGTCCTTGCGCGTGGTGTTCGCGTCGACGATGGCGCTGATGAGCGTCTGGGGGACGTCGGCGTAGTTGGCCAGCAGCTGCTTGGTGTCCTTCGGAAGGCAGTAGCCGCCGTACCCGAACGACGGGTTGTTGTAGTGCGCGCCGATCCGGGGGTCGAGGCCGACGCCGTCGATGATCTGCCGGGTGTCGAGGTCGTGGGTGGCGGCGTAGGTGTCGAGCTCGTTGAAGAACGCCACCCGCATCGCGAGGTAGGTGTTGGCGAAGAGCTTGATCGCCTCGGCCTCGGTGCTGTCGGTGAGCAGGACCGGCACGTCGTCGTCGAGGGCGGCGTCGGCGAGCAGCCGGGCGAAGCGCTCCCCGCGCGCGCCGCGGTCGCCGACGATGATCCGCGACGGGTGGAGGTTGTCGTGCAGCGCCCTGCCCTCGCGGAGGAACTCGGGCGAGAAGATGACGTTCTCGGTGCCGAGCCGGGCCCGCAGGGAGGCGGTGTAGCCCACCGGGATCGTCGACTTGATGACGGCCGTCGCGTCGGGCTCGATCGCCACGACGTCGCCGACGACCTGCTCGACGGTGCTCGTGTCGAAGTAGTTCGTCCGCTCGTCGTAGTTCGTCGGCGTGGCGACGACGACGAACTCGGCCCCGCGGTAGGCCTCCTCCTTGTCGGAGGTCGTCGTCAGCCGCAGGTCGTGGGTGGCGAGGCGCTCCTCGATGTCGGGGTCGGAGATGGGGCTGCGCCGCTCCCGGATCGCCTCGAGCCGGCGCTCGTCGATGTCGTAGGCGACGACGTCGTGGTGCTCGGCGAGGAGCACGGCGAGCGAGAGCCCGACGTACGAGGTGCCGACGACGGTGATGTGTCCGGTCATGGGGACAGCCTAGGGAGGGCCCGCGGGGGCACGGGCCATGGGCGAGGACGTACGGTGGGAACGGCAGGACCACGCCCCTCGCCGGGTCCGTCCGTCCCGACCGCCGACGAGAGGACCCACCGCGCATGAAGTTCGGACTGTTCATCCCGCAGGGCTGGAAGCACGACCTCGTCGGCATCGACCCGGGCCAGCACTGGGGGGTCATGGCCGGCCTCGCGCGGCGGGTCGACGGCAACCACGACTGGACGTCGATCTGGGTCTACGACCACTTCCACCCCGTCCCGCGGCCCACCGAGGAGGCGGTCCACGAGGCGTGGACGCTCATGGCCGCGTTCGCCGGGGTCACCGGGCGGATCCGGCTCGGCCAGATGTGCACCTGCATGTCCTACCGCGAGCCCACGTACCTCGCGAAGGTCGCCGCCACCGTCGACGTCGTCTCCGAGGGTCGCCTCGAGATGGGCATCGGCGCCGGCTGGTACGAGCACGAGTGGAAGGCCTACGGCTACGGCTTCCCCTCGGCGGGGGAGCGCCTGGGCCGCCTGCGCGAGGGCGTCGAGATCATGCGCCAGATGTGGACCACCGGCCGTGGCCGCCTCGACGGCGAGCACTACCAGGTCGACGGCGCGATGTGCTTCCCGCAGCCGTTGCAGGGCACGACCCAGCCCGGGAGCAAGCACAACGGCATCCCGCTGTGGGTCGCCGGCGGCGGCGAGAGGAAGACGCTGCGCATCGCGGCCGAGTACGCCGACTACACGAACTTCGGGCCGGTCCCGGAGGTCTTCAGCGCCAAGAGCGCCATCCTCGAGCAGCACTGCAAGGACGTCGGCCGCGACTTCGGTGAGATCGTCCGCAGCGCCAACTACGACGTCGTCATCGGTCGCGACGAGCGAGAGGTCCGCGACCGGATCGGCTGGATCCGCGACCACCTCACCCGGGCCGGCCTGCCCTCGGACGTCGTCGACGACACGGTCCACTCCTACGAGACGGGGCCGCTCGTCGGGACCCCGGAGCAGATCATCGAGCGGTTGCGCGATCTCGAGGCGCGCGGCATGACGTACGCGATCACGTACTTCATCGAGCAGGCCTACGACCTCTCGGGCGTCGAGCTCTTCGAGCGAGCGGTCCTGCCCGAGCTCGTCGACCGCGAGGAGCACGGCCACCTCTGGCACCTCCTCACCGGGCGGTAGGCCGGATGGGCTCCTCGACCGTGTGGTCCTTCCTCGTCGTGCCCTACGCGGCCGCGGCGGTGCTCCTCGTCGTCGCCGGTGCGCCCAAGGTCCTCGACCCGGGAGACCTCCACCGCGCCGTCCGCTCGGTGGGGATGCCGGTGGGGCGCACCGCCGTGCGTGCCTTCGCGCTCGCCGAGGTCGTCGTCGGCCTCGTGGCGCTCACCCTGCCGGGCCGGGCCACGGCGGCGCTGCTGGGCGTCCTCTACGCCGGGTTCACCGCCTTCGTCGTCGTCGCCCTGGGCCGCGGTGGCGTCCTGTCGAGCTGTGGCTGCTTCGGCAAGGCCGACACCCCGCCCACCCGCGCCCACGCGCTGCTCACCGCAGCCGCGGCCCTCGTCGGGCTCGCCGTCGCCGCGGCACCCCCCGGTGACCCCTGGGGGTCGCTGACCCCGGCGTCCGCCGGCGGCGTCGTCGCGCTCGTGGCGCTCGTCGGCTTCCTCGCGTGGCAGGTCATGGCGGTGCTGCCGTCGGTCGACCCGCGCGCCGTCCGCAGCGGGACGAGGGGCTGACGTGGTCTGGGTCGTCGTCGCCGAGGGCGTCGCCATCGCGCTGCTCGCCGTGCTCGTCCTCGGGCTGCTGCGCAGCCACGCCCTCATCCTCCGGGCCCTCCACGAGCTCGGGGCCGGCCTCGAGCTCGAGAAGGAGGCCGCCGACGCCGGGCACGGCGGCGCGGCGACGTCCGGCCCTCCGGGCGCCGTCCCGGTGACGATCGAGCCCGGCGTCGTCCCCGCCACCCGGCAGTCGTCGAGCACCGCGTTCGACGTCGTCGGCGAGGACCTCCGCGGACGCCACCAGGCGGTCCGGGTCACCGCGCCGGGCTCGGCCCCCACGCTCCTCGCGTTCCTCACCTCCGGGTGCAGCGTGTGCCTGACGTACTGGGAGGAGTTCGGCCCCGACACGCGGACCCCCGCCGACGCCGGTCTCGTCGTCGTCGTCAAGGGCCGCCCCGACGAGTCCCCGGCCACCCTCGCCAAGCTCGCGAAGCCCGGCGTGCGGGTCGTGGCGTCGAACGCGGCCTGGGCCGACTACGACATCCCGGGCTCCCCGTACTTCGTCCTCGTCGAGGACGGCATCGTCACCGGCGAGGGGTCGGCGACGTCGTGGCCGCAGGTGCGCGACCTCCTCGAGCAGGCCGTCGACGAGAGCGCGCACGCCCGCGAGCAGGCCGGACGCACCGGCCCCGGGACCGTGGGCGACCACGGCCACGGGGGGCGTGACGACCTCAACCGGATCGACGCCGAGCTCCTCGCGGCCGGCATCACGCCCGGGCACGCCAGCCTCCACGTCCCGCCCGACCCGGACGAGGCCGAGGAGCCCCGGGCGTGACCGCCCTGGCCGCCGTCCTCGCGGTCGGGCTGCCGATGGCGGTGCTCGCCGCCGTCCGCGCCACCTGGTCCCCTTGAGGCGAGTCGATGCTCTCGAGCATCAGCCCGTTCGGTGAGCGGGCCCGCGCCTCCCGGTGGTGGCTGACCACCTCCGCGTACGTCGTCTCCTCGGTGGTCGGGGGCCTGGTCCTCGGGCTCCTCGCGTCCTCGCTGGGTGCTCTCGTGCCCGAGCGGTGGCGCTGGTCGCCGGCGGCCTTCGGGCTCGCGGCGCTGCTGCTCCTCGTCGGGCTGGCCCTCGACCTGCGGGTCGGTGGGCTCTCGCTGCCCTCGTGGCGCCGCCAGGTCGACGTCGCGTGGATCGGGAGGTACCGGGGGTGGGTCGTCGGCCTCGGCTACGGGGCCCAGCTCGGGTTCGGCCTCGTCACCATCATCACGAGCTCGGCGACCTACGCCCTCGTCGTGCTCCTCGTCCTCTCCGGGACCCCGTGGGCCGGCGCCCTCATGGGTGTCGTCTTCGGGCTGGTCCGGGCCCTGCCGCTCGTCCTCATCGCCGGCGTCGACACCCGCGAGAAGCTCTGGGCGACACTCCGCGGGGTGGAGCTCCGGGCGCGCGTCGCCGAGACCGTGGTTAGGGTTGGGCTGGCGACGGGTTCCCTGGCCCTCGTCTGGGCGGCAGTGAGAGGTGTGTCATGAGGAAGGCCGACTTCGGCATCTCCGTCGACGTCCCCTCGGGGTGGACCGCGAGCATCGTCCGCCGTTCCCTCGACGGCGTCCCGGCACCCGGCACCGCCCCCGGCGCGCGCGGGATCGCCCCCGAGGTCCCCGGTGCCCCAAACGGCCTCGTCGAGCGCACCCTGCCCGTCGTCCACGTGTGCAGCCGGGCGCTGCCCGCCGGGGTCGGCGACTTCGGGGCGGGGGCCCTCGAGGTCCTCGGGTCCGACGACGTCTTCGTCGCCCTCCTCGAGTACGGCTCGGACGTCGCCGGCGAGGGGCTGTTCTCCCGCCAGGGTTGGCCGCGCCTGGCGCCCTCGCAGTTCTCGCCGAACAAGATGTTCCGCGCCATCCCGGGCCGCAGCGCCAGCCAGCACTTCTTCTCCGTCGGCGACCGGGCGTTCTGCCTGTTCACGGTCGTCGGCGCGCACAGCCGACGGATGGCCACCGTGCCCCGTGCGGCCCAGGTGGTCCGCTCGATGGGCGTCGAGCCGGCCGCGGTCATGCATCGTCGAGGGGTCTTCGTGTGAGTGTCTCCACCGTGTCGTCGTCGTCCGCCCTCGACGAGGTGCTCGACCGGCCCACCGGCCTCGTGCGCCTCGTCGAGCGACTGTCCCGGGGCCGGCAGCGGCTCGGCCGTCGCGGCGTCCTCGTCGGGGCCGCGGTCGCCGGGTCGGCGCTCGTCACCGACCCGAAGGCCTACGCCCTGCGTCCGCAGTCGGCGTACGCGACGATCTGCGGCCCGGGCAACACCACCTCGAGCGGGTGGACGGTCTTCTGCGCGACGATCAACAAGGGCGTCAACGGGTGCCCGCCCGGCTCCTTCACCGCGGGGTGGTGGAAGGCGGCCGACTCCTCGTGGTGCGGCGGCGGCTACCGCTACATCGTCGACTGCAACGCCAAGTGCACGAGGTGCAGCTCGGGCTGCTCGGACCACCTGTGCGACTCCCGGTGCTGGAACTGCTCGTGCGGCAAGGGCTCGACGGCCACGTGCGACCAGCGCAAGGTCTGCTGCAACGCCTTCCGCTACGGGCAGTGCAACACCCAGGTCAGCTGCAGCGGCGGGGTCCACTGCCGGGTCGTCTCCTGCGCCGCCCCGTACACGTGGGAGAAGTGCTCGACCACCTCGTTCCGCAGCGACTCCACGGCCGAGCACAGCTCTCCGTACCTGCCGCAGTGGGGCCCGATGGAGCAGCTCTACACCCAGATGGGCGGGCACCGCTCCTTCCTCAAGGCGTCGACCGGGCCGATCAAGAACACCATCGACGGCCGGGCGAAGTACGTGAACTACCAGGGCGGCCGCATCTGGTGGACCAGCGCCACCGGCGCCGCCGCGATGTCGACCTTCGTCCTCGACCGCTACGCGTCCTACGGGGGCCCCGACGTCCTCGGCTTCCCGCAGGGCCAGATCCAGCGGGGCCTGCGCGACGGCGGCTGGCTCCAGCCGTTCCAGAGCGGCGCGATCGTCGACAGCGGCTCGACGAGCACGACCTTCGTCCACGGCGGGCGCTGGACGGCGTGGGTCGCCAACGGCCGCGAGAACGGCATCCTGCGCTACCCCGTCGCCCGGCTCGAGGGCCTCGGCGGGCGCGCCTGGATCCAGCGGTTCCAGAAGGGCTGCATCATCTACGGCCCCTCGACCCCGCAGTGCACCGTCCACAACTACGCGTGGAGCGCCTACCTTGAGCTCGGGCGCGAGGGCGGCGTCCTCGGCTACCCGACCGCCGACCGCCAGGTCGTCACCCGCGGGTACGTCCAGCGCTTCGAGCGGGGCGGCATCTGGGGCCTCGACGGCAAGCGCGGCTTCGGGGTGTGGGGCGACGTCCTCAGCCGATGGGAGTCCGAGGGCGGCGTCGACGGCCGGTACGGCCACCCGACGGCCCACGTCGTCGCGAACGGCAACGGCACCCTCACGGGCACCTTCGAGGGCGGGACGATCACGGCCTAGGCCGCACGCGGCGCGTCCCGTCGGGCGACCTGCGGGTCGCGCCGAGGGCGTCGAGCCGCTCGAGCAGCGCGACCGCGGCACGGCGTGAGGTCCCGAGGGCGCGCGCGGCGTCACCGGGCCCGAACCCGTCCGGCAGCGCGGCGAGCACCGGCACGGCCCGCTCGACCGCGTCACCGGCGAGGACCGCGCCTCCCGTGCGCAGCAGCCGTCCGTCGCGCTCGGCGGTCGCGAGGGCGGCCGGGGTGACGTCGGGGTCGGCGAGCAGCTCGGCCGGGGCGGCGCCGAACGGGTGGTCGGCCAGCCACGCGAGGATCGGGCCGAGGGCGCCGGTCGCCGGCTCGGGCGGCGACGCGCCGGGTCCGGGCGACCGGTCGGCCACCGGACTCGTGACCCCCGAGGCCAGCTCCCCGGCCCGTCGGCTCGCCGCCCCTCGACGGGTGAACGGCGGTGGGTCGGTCGCGAGGACGTCGGCCCCCGCGAGGACCTCGTGGGCCCCGGGGTCGCGCAGGAGGACACGGTCGCCCTCGAGGAGCGGCAGGTCCTGGCCGGCACCGAGGGTCAGCCGGGCGTGGGCGTCGCCGAGGGGGCGGACGCGCACCGGGGCCGTCGTCGTGCCGACATGGAGGACGGCGTTCTCGGGCAGCCGCTCGACGAGCCGGTGGAGGAGGACGTCGACGACCTGGACGGCGTGCACGGCTCCCGGCGTCGCGAGGTGGCTCCCCCGGGGGACGGCGGACGTGGGGACGGCGCGCAGGTTCACCGCGAGCCTGGTCGGCCCGGACGCCTGCTCGACCGGCCCGCCGTGGACCTGGAGGCCGCGGACGCGCACCCGCCGACCGCCGACCTCGAGGTCGTCCCCGGCCCGCACCGTCCCGGCCGGCAGCGTCCCCGTCACGACGGTGCCCGACCCCGTGACGGTGAACGACCGGTCGACCCAGAACCGCACGGCCGCAGCGGGATCGGGCGCCACGGCGGCCGCAGCGAGGGCGCGCAGGACGTCGCGCGCGTCGTCGAGGCCGGCCCCCGTGCGCGCCGACGCGAGGGCCGTCGCGAGGGGGGCGATGCCGTGCGCACCGAGCCGGGCGACGGCGTCCACGAGGACCGGGGCGCCGTCGGCGAGGTCGGCCTTCGTCACGACGACGCCCACGGCCCGCAGCCCGAGGGCCCGGACCGCGGCGACGTGCTCCTCGGTCTGCGCCGACCACCCCTCGTCGGCCGCGACGACGAGCAGCACCCCGGCGGCCGGACCGATGCCGGCGATCGTCGTCCCGACGAGCCGGTCGTGGCCGGGGACGTCGACGAGCGCCACCCGCGTGCCGTCGAGGTCGACCCACGCGTGCCCGAGTTCGATCGTCATGCCGCGCCGGCGCTCCTCGGGCAGCCGGTCGGGGTCGGTGCCGGTGAGGGCGCGCACGAGGGCCGACTTGCCGTGGTCGACGTGACCCGCGGTCGCGACGACGGCCACGTCAGGCCCGGGGACCGGCCACCGCGGCGAGCACGGCCGCGACGAGCACGGCGTCGTCGGCGGGGGAGAGGGCCCGGGGGTCGAGCAGGGCCCGTCCCTCGTGGACCCGGGCGAGCACGGCCGGCTCGCCGGCGCGCAGGCGGTGGGCGACGTCCTCGGGCAGCGCGACGGCCCAGCCGGGCAGGACGTGTCCGGGGGCCGAGCCGCCGCCGACCCGACCCTCGGCCTCGACGACCTCGCACGGGACGCCCGCGGCCGCCAGCGCGCGTGCGACCTGCTCGCAGCGCCGCCGCAACGACGCCGCGTCGGCCGTCAGGGCCGTGACGGCCGGGGCGACCGGACCGCGCAGGGTGGCCTCGAGGGCCGCGAGCGTGGTCTTCCCCGGGCGCAGGGCACGGGCGAGGGGGTGGCGTCGCAGCCGTTCGACGACGTCGGCACGCCCGAGGACCAGGCCGGCCTGGGGCCCGCCGAGGAGCTTGTCGCCGCTGCAGGTGACGACGGCGGCGCCCTCGCGCAGGGACGTCGCCGCGTCGGGCTCGTCCGGCAGGAGGGGGTGCGGCGCGAGGAGCCCGCTCCCGATGTCGTGGACCACGGGCACGCCGAGGCCCGCGAGCTCGCGCAGCCCGACGCGGCTGGTGAAGCCCTCGACGGTGAAGTTGCTGGGGTGCACCGAGAGGATCGCCCCGGTCGAGGGCCCCACGGCGTCGGCGTAGTCGCGCAGGTAGGTGCGGTTCGTCGTCCCGACCTCGCGCACCCTCACCCCCGCGGACCCGACGAGCTCGTGGAGGCGGAACCCGTCGCCGATCTCGACCATCTCCCCACGGCTCACGACGACCTCGCCGCCCGCCGCGAGCGCCGTGGTCGCGAGGACGAGCGCCGCGGCGCCGTTGTTGACGACGAGGGCCGCCTCGGCGTCGGGCACGCGGGCGAGCAGGGCCGCGAGCACGCCGGGGGCCCGCGTCCCGCGTCGCCCGGACGCGAGGTCGAGCTCGACGTCGACGGTGCCGGCCGCGGTCGTCATCGCCTCGACCGCGGAGGTCGACAGCGCCGCCCGGCCGAGGTTGGTGTGGAGGACGACGCCGGTCGCGTTGAGGACGGGGCGCAGGGTCGTGGCGCGGTCGGGGAGGCCGTCGAGCACCGCGTCGACGACGCCCCCCGGAGCCAGGGCGCCCGTGCGCACGCGGTCCTGGGCGGCGGTGACGAGCGGCCGCACGACCCCGGCGCCCAGGCGCCCCACGGCCTCGGCCACCCGCGGGTCGGCGAGGAGGGTGTCGGTGCGCGGCACCGACCGGCGCGGGTCCGCGGACCGCGGTTCCTGCGTCACCGGACCTCCTCGTAGGCTGGCGGAGGCGGACGGGAATCGAACCCGCCAAGCCGAGGTGCTCGGCTTCACCGGTGTTGAAGACCGGGGGGACCACCAGGCCCCGGACGCCTCCGACGGCGAGGCTAGCGGAGCCACGAGCGAGAGGTCACGGCATGGTCCGGATGACGCAGTACGCCCGCGGCGGCGGGTGCGCCTGCAAGCTGCCCGCGTCCGACCTCGAGGCGCTCCTCGCCGGGGTCGACCTCCCCGGCCACCCCGACCTCCTCGTCGGCGCCGAGACCGGCGACGACGCCGCCGTCGTCCGGCTCGACGGCGGGCGGGCCGTCGTCAGCACCGTCGACTTCTTCACCCCGGTCGTCGACGACCCCTACGACTGGGGCCGGATCGCGGCGGCCAACGCCCTCTCCGACGTCTGGGCGATGGGGGGCGAGCCGCTCCTCGCCGTCAACCTCGTCGGCTGGCCGCGTGACGAGCTGGCCCTCGACCTCCTCGCCGACGTCCTGCGCGGTGGCGCCGACATCGCGCGCCGGGCCGGCTGCGCCGTCGCCGGTGGCCACACGGTCGACGCCGCGGAACCGCTCTACGGGATGGCCGTCACCGGCCTCGCCCACCCCGACCGGCTGCTGCGCAAGGACGCCGCCGCCCCCGGCCTGCCGCTCAGCCTCACCAAGCCGCTCGGTGTGGGCGTGCTCAACACGCGCCACAAGCGCACGGGCGAGGTCTTCCCCGAGGCCGTGGCGGCGATGACGAGCCTCAACGGCCCGGCGTCGCGGGCCGCCCTGGCCGCCGGGCACCGGGCCGCCACCGACGTCACCGGGTTCGGCCTGCTCGGCCACCTGCTGACGATGGTGCGCTCGTCGGGCCTCGGCGCCCGTCTCGACGCCGCCGCCGTCCCCCTCCTCGAGGGCGCCCGCGAGGCCGTGCGCGACGGCTTCGTCAGCGGGGGCAGCCGGCGCAACCTCGAGTGGGTCCGCCCCGACCTCGACGTCGCCGGGTCGGTCGACGAGGACGACCTGCTCCTCCTGGCCGACGCCCAGACGAGCGGGGGGCTGCTCGTCGTCGGCGAGGTGCCCGGAGGCGTCGTCATCGGCGAGACCGTGGCGGGGCCGGCCCGCATCGCGGTCGGCTGAGGTCAGCGGGCGGGCGCGGCCGCGCTCACCAGGCGGTCCACCCGCCGTCGACGGCCACGGTCTGGCCGGTGACGTAGGCCGAGGCGTCGCCGGCGAGCCAGGTGACGACGCCCGCGAAGTCCTCCTCGGTCGCCATCCGGCCCAGCGGGGTCAGCCGGCTGTAGCGGTCGACGAACGCCGGGTCCTGCCCCCGCTCGATCCCTCCGGGGGCGAACCCGTTGACCCGCACGTCGGGGGCCAGCACGGTCGAGAGGTAGCGGGTCAGCTGGACCAGCCCGCCCTTGGTCGCGCCGTACGCCGCCGGGTTGCCCATCGTCGTCCCCTCGTACAGGGCCATGTTCGGCCCGACGAGCCCGTAGATCGACGACACCATGACGACGCTGCCGTGGCCCCCCTCGCGCAGCAGAGGAGCGAGGCGTCGGGTGAGCGAGAAGGGCACGGTGAGGTTGAGCCAGGTGGCGGCGGCGAAGGCCTCGTCGGTCTGCTCCTCGAACGGGACCGCGTACCCGGGGACCCCGGAGGTGCCGGTGAAGGCCGCGTTGTGGACGAGGACGTCGCAGGCCCCGAGGTCGGCGACGGCCGCCTCGACCTCCGCCGGGGCATCGGGGCGGGTGAGGTCGACCGTGACCCCCACGTGACCGGTGCCGAGGCGGGCGGCGTGCTCGGTCGCGCCCTCGCGGTCGACGACGAGCACGCGCGCCCCGGCGTCGGCCAGGGCCTGCGTCAGCACGCGGCCCAGCGGGCCGGCGCCCCCGGTCACCACTGCCGTCCTGCCGGTGAGCTCGTCGATCATCGGTCCTCCTCGGTCCACGGGAGCCGGACGACCCCGGCGTCGACCAGCGCCTGGATGAGCCGGAACTCGTCCTCGTCGTCGATGGAGAAGGCCTGCGCCTCGGGGATCTCCAGCCCGCCGTACCGGCCCTCGTCGAACCACGAGCGGCTCAGCGCCCGCGCCGAGGCCGCACGCCACACGTAGAAGTTGCCGTTGATCCGCAGGTAGCGCTCGGTGTCCTGGCGGCGGGTCACACCGGCGCTGGCCGGGAAGTACCGGGCGAGGGCGGCGCCCTCGTGCCGCACGCCGACCCACTCGGGCTGGAACGTCGGCTCCGAGACGCTGACGACGCCGTCGAGGGCCGGGTCGGCCCAGAGCATCTCGAGGGCGGCCGTGACCTGCTGCGGCTCGCGCGCGGGGCTCGTCGGGTCCAGGAGGACGACCGCGTCGTAGCTCGACCCCTCCATCTCCTCGACGGTCGCGAGGGCGTGGGCGATGACCGGCGCCATCGGGGTGTCGTCGGCGGCGAGCCCGGCGGGCCGGAGGAAGGGCACGTCGCCCCCGTGCTCGCGCGCGACGTCCGCGATCCGCGTCGAGTCGGTCGTCACCACGGTGCGGCTGATGGCGGCCACCCCGGCGGCGGCGCGGATCGCGTGGACCACGAGGGGGAGCCCGCTCAGCAGGCGCACGTTCTTGTCGGGCAGCCCCCGCGACCCGCCGCGCGCCGGGACGACGGCGAGGACGCGGGGGTCCGACGGTCGGGTCGGTGGGCTGGCGGTCATGGGCGCGGCGACCTCTCCGGGCTCGACGAGCGGGCGTCGTCACACAGTCGCACCGCGAGGACGCCCTCGTCGAGGGACGCGGGGGCGCCGGCCGCGAGCCGCTCGGCCAGGGGCGCGGTCGGCGCGACCGCGAGCGCGGCCCCGGCCTGGCGCTGCATCACGGCGTCGCGGTCGAGGTCCTCGGGGGTGCTCGTCGTCGTCTCCTCGCCGTCGGCGGTGACCACCGACACGGTCGCGGTCAGGGGGTCCCACGCGACGCTGCCGCCCGAGGACGTGACGACGGCCCCGCGCCGCGAGGGCCGGGTGACGTAGTCGACCCGCACGGTCACCGACCCCGAGTCCGTCTCCCAGAGGAGGGTGGCGCCCTGCTCGGCCTCCATCTCGAGCGGGCCGTGCAGGTCGAGGACGGCCGACACGTGCCGCGGCTCGCCGAACGCCACGGCGGCGTAGTCGACCTCGTGGACGAGGTCACGCAGCGCCCCGCCCTCGTCGGCCCGGGCCGCGTAGGTGTCGCGGTAGTCGCGCCCGGGCCGCCACGAGGGCAGCCACGACTGGGCGACGACCGCGGCGTGGCGGGGGACGGGCAGCGCGGCCACCGCCGTCCGGAACCGGTCGAAGCCGCGGTGGGCGCGCAGGGGGGCCGCGACCGTCACCCGCTCGGCGGCGAGGGGGTGCGCGAGGAGGCGCTCGGCATCGGCGGCGGTCGGGGCCACCGGCTTCTCGACGAGGACGCGCCGGGCCCCGGCGGTGAGGGCGGCGAGGGCGTCGTCGACGTGCCGCGCGGTGTCGGTGGCGACGACGACGAGGTCGGCGCCCGACATCGCCTCGAAGGCCTCGTCGTCGCGGAGCAGGGGGAGGTCGTCGTCGTCGTGCTCGCCGTCCCGTGGGCGGACCGGCCAGCCGCGGACGTCGTGGCCCATCGAGCGGAGCACCCGCGCGTGGCGGCGACCGATCGACCCCAGCCCGCGGACGACGACGAGACCGGGCATCAGACGAGGTGCCGCGGGTCGCCCTCGAACAGCTCGGCCACCGACTCCTCGACGCGCCGCAGCCGCTCCTCGTAGGCGCTGACGACCTGCATCCGGGCGCGGACGCGGGCGTGCTCGGTACGCACGTCCTCGACGAGGCTGCGCGCCTGCGCGAGCTCCTCCCCGTCGGGCGGGGCCACGTCGCCGCCCCGGACGGTGGGCGAGAGGCACTCCTCGAGGTCGGCGAGGCGGACCTCGAGGGTGCCGAGCTGGG
This sequence comes from Oryzobacter terrae, assembly GCF_042756445.1. GTDB lineage: Bacteria > Actinomycetota > Actinomycetes > Actinomycetales > Dermatophilaceae > Oryzobacter > Oryzobacter terrae. Next base: position 1,082,602 of record NZ_CP170578.1, on the reverse strand, counting down.
CGTCGCGGCGCTCGCGCTCGGCCGCCTCCATGACCGCGGCCCGGTCGAGCTCCTTGACCCTGGCCTCGAGGTCCTTGACCCGGGTCGCCTGGTCGGCCGCGGTCCGCTCCGCCGCGTCGAGGCGGGACTTGAGCCGGGCGAGAACGTCGGTGTGCTTCGCGACGCGCGTGCGCAGGCCCTTGGTGCCGACGACGGTGGCGCGGGCGTCGGCGATCCGCCGCCGGACCGACGTGGGGGCTCCGGCGGTGGGGGTGTCGGTGGTGTCGGTGGTGTCGGGCACGGGGGTCCTCCTCAGGACAGGATCCGAAGGCTGCCGTCCGCGATCCACGACCGCAGGAGGGCTGCCTCGAGGTCGAGGTGGTGCTGCCAGTTGACCTTGGTGTGGCCGCCGGAGTGGTGGGCCCACGACGTCTGCCTCTCGTCCTCGAGGAAGGAGAAGCCGGTACCGACGAGGTCGGCGTCGGGGAACATCTCGTGCGCGAGGAACAGGGCGGTCAGCCCCGTGGTCGGGATGACCGACCCCGGGCGCGCGGTCGGGTCGAGGGCGTGGACGACCCGGGCCTTGACGGCGCCGTTGGGCAGCGGCATCGCGCCGAGGTCGTCGGGCCAGAACCCCGCGTGGAGCAGCAGCCCGATGTGGTCGCCCGTCCGGTACTGCACCCATCCCTGCTGCGGCACGAGGTAGGCCCGGTCGCGGTAGCCGCGCAGGCTCGAGGGCGTCATCGTCGTCGCGCGCGAGAAGAGGACGGCGTGGCAGGCGGTGCCCGAGGTCGGCTCCTCGCCGGGCCCGTCGAGGACGAAGGCGTTGGCGCGGATGACGAGGTCGGCGGCGTCGATGGTCGCCGCCCGGCCCGCGTCGGGTGCCAGCGGGGCGTTGCCGACGACCGCGATGGTCCGGACGGGGCGGCGGGCCGCGTACGCGAGCAGGTACTCACGGATGTGGTCCCACTGGGCGTCACGCGTCGCCTCGAGTTCGGCCCTGAGCACGGGGCACATCATGGCACGGTGGGCGACGCGGGCCGCGGAGCGCCGACGGTACGGTGTGCGCATGTCAGAGGGGCGCCGGTCGGACGTCACGTCATGGGCCCTCGTCGGTGCCGGTGGCCACGCACGCGTGCTCCACGACGTCGTCGTCCGGGCCGGTGGCCGGGTGCTCGCGGTGAGCGGCGAGGTCCGGGGTGCGGCCTGGGACGTGCCGGTGCTCGAGAGCGACGACGACCTCGCCGCCCGGGTGCGCGAGACGGGCTCCTCCCTCGGCCTGGGGATCGGCGAGGAGGCCTCCCGGGCGCGGCTGCTCGCCTGGGCCGACGCCGCGGGCCTGCCGATGCCGCCGCTCCTCGCCTCGACCGCCACCGTCGCGGGGTCCGCCCTCGTCGGTGACGGCACCGTCGTCCTCGAGCACGCCCACGTCGGACCGGGGGCCCGCCTCGGGCGAGGGGTCGTGGTCAACACCGGCGCCGTCGTCGAGCACGACGCCGTCGTCGGCGACGGCAGCCACGTCGCGCCGCGGGCCGTCGTCCTCGGCGGCGCCGTCGTCGGTGCCGGCAGCCTCGTCGGCTCGGGGGCCACCGTCCTCCCGGGGGTCCGGGTCGGGTCGGGGTCCACCGTCGGGGCGGGTGCGGTCGTCGCCGCCGACGTCGCCGACGGGTCGGTCGTCGCCGGCGTGCCCGCCCGCGCCGTCAACCGCGCCCGGGACGCCGGGGACACCCCGTGAGCGTCGCGCCCGTGGCGATCGGTGACCTCGTCGTCCCGCGCGAGGGCGACGTCGTCGTCATCGCCGAGGGGGGCGTCAACCACGACGGCGACCCCGACCTCGCCCACCGCCTCGTCGACGTCGCCGTCGAGTCCGGCTCCGACGTCGTGAAGTTCCAGACCTTCGACCCCTCGCAGCTGGTCTCCGCCGCCGCCGACGCGACCCCGTACCAGCGCGCCAGTGGCGCCGCGCAGGGGCAGCGCTCCCTCCTCGACGCCCTCACCCTGCCGCGCACGGTGTGGGCCGAGCTGCGCGACCACGCCACCGAGCGGGGGCTGACCTTCCTCAGCACGCCCTTCGACCTCGGCAGCGCCGAGCTGCTCGTCGACCTCGGCGTCCCGGCGCTCAAGGTCTCGTCGGGTGAGCTGACGAACACCCCGTTCCTGCGGGCACTCGCCTCGCTCGGGGTCCCGCTCCTCGTCTCCACCGGGATGGGCGACGCTGCCGAGGTCGCCGCGGCCGTCGAGGCGTGCGCGCAGGCGCCGGGCACCGTCCTCTTCCACTGCGTCTCGGCCTATCCCGCCCCGCTCGAGCAGTGCAACCTGCGGGCCATCCCGGCGATGGTGGCCGCCCACGGCGTCCCCGTCGGCTGGTCCGACCACACGACGGGCGTGACGAGCGCCCTCGGCGCGGTCGCCCTCGGGGCGTCGGTCCTCGAGAAGCATGTGACGACCGACCGCGCCCGCCCCGGCCCCGACCACGCCGCCTCCCTCGAGCCCGCCGAGCTCGCGCACTACGTCGCCGAGTGCCGAGCGCTGGCCGTGGCCCTCGGCGACGGGAGGAAGCGCCGCGTCCCCGCCGAGGAGGAGAACGCCCACCTCGTCCGGCGGAGCTGGCACGCCACCCGTGACCTGGCTCCGGGGGAGCGGGTCTCCGACGCCGACGTCGTCCTCCTGCGTCCCGAGGGAGGCGCCACCCCCTCCGAGGTCGTCGTCGGGCGGACCGTGCGCACCGCCGTCGCGGCGGGAGCCCCGCTGCCGCCCGACGCCCTCGGGGACGGCTCGTGAGCGGCCGCACGCGGGTCGCGGTCTTCGTCGGGACCCGCGCCGACCTCGGCCCGCTCGGCCCGGTGCTCACCGCCCTCGCCGAGGCCCCCGACCTCGACCTCACCGTCGTCACCGGGGTCGCCTGGACCGCCGAGGCGCTGACCGCCGCCCTCCCCGAGCGGTCCGACGGGTGGCGCGTCGTCCCGCTCGCCGAGCCCGTCGTGGGGTCCCTCGACGACGCGGCGGTCGTGCGCCACGGCCCCGTCCTCGCGGAGGGCGCCGGGGCGTACCTCCTCGACGCGCGCCCCGACGTCCTCGTCGTCCTCGGCGACCGGTGGGAGCTGCTCCACGTCGTCCCGCAGGCGGTCCTCGCGGGGATCCGCGTCGTCCACCTCCACGGCGGCGAGGTCACCGAGGGCGCGGTCGACGAGCGGGTCCGCCACGCGGTGACCAAGCTCGCCGACCAGCACTGCGTCGCCTCCGTCGACGCCGCCGACCGGGTCCGCCACCTCGGGGAGCCGGCGGAGCGCATCCACGTCACCGGGGCCCCCGGTCTCGACCGGCTCACCGGACTCGCCCGCCCCGCCCCCGAGGCGCTCGCCGCGGTCCTCGGCCGCGAGGTCGCCCGCCCCCTGGCCCTCGTCACCTACCACCCGCCGACCGCCGTCGAGGGGGCCCACGTGCGCGCGTGGGCCGCCGGCGTGCTGCGCGCCGCGACCTCCCGGTGCGGCACCGTCGTCGTCACCCACCCGGGGATGGACGCGGGGCGCGACGAGGTCCTCGCCGCCATCGCCGAGGCCGCCGCCGACCCCCGGGTCGTGGTCCGCGAGAACCTCGGCCGCGACTACCCGGTCGTCCTCGCCGGGGCCGACGTCGTCGTCGGCAACTCGTCGTCGGGCGTCATCGAGGCCGCGAGCCTCGGCGTCGCGGTCGTCGACGTCGGCGACCGCCAGCGCGGCCGCCTGCGCGGTCCGAACGTGGTCCAGTGCGTCGAGGGCGAGGAGGCCGTCGCCGCCGCCCTCGACCTCGCGCTGTCCGAACCCCACCGTCGCACGTCGGCCTCGGTCGTCAACCCGTACGGTGACGGCCACGCGAGCGAGCGCGTCGTCGACGTCGTCCGCGCGGCGCCGGCGGCCTCGCGGACCAAGCCGTTCGTCGACGTCAGGGAGGTGCCGTGAGCGGTCCCGAGCCCGACCCCCGCGAGGAGGTCGAGGTCGACGTCGCCCCCGAGGTCGACCAGGCCTGTGCCCCGGACGGCGCGACCCTGCGCGACGTCATGGTCGTCATCGACCGGCACGCGTCGTCGCTGTGCGTCCTCGTCGACGACGACCGCCGGGTCGTCGGCGTCGTCACCGACGGCGACCTGCGCCGCGCGCTCCTCGCCGGGGCGAGCCTCGAGGACGCCGCACTCCGGCACGCGAGCACCGCGCCCCACCTGGTCCGCGAGGGCTCCGGCCGGGCTCACGTCCTCGACCTCATGCGCGCCCTGCGGATCTCCGCAGTCCCCGAGGTCGACGCCGACGACCGCATCGTGCGGCTGCACACGCTGTCCGACGTCGTCGGCGCCGAGACGCTGCCCAACGTCGCCGTCGTCATGGCCGGGGGCTACGGCACCCGCCTCGGGCGGCTCACCCAGGACGTCCCCAAGCCCCTGATGACCGTCGGTGGGCGCCCGATCATCGACTGGATCGTCCTCGGCCTCGTCGGCGACGGCGTCCGCGAGGTCTACGTCAGCGTCCAGCACCTCGCCGACCGGATCGAGGAGCACCTCGGCGACGGCTCGCGGCTCGGCTGCCGGATCACCTACCTGCGCGAGGAGCCCGACCTCCCGCTGGGGACCGCGGGCTCGCTGCGCCTGCTGCGCGACGTGCGGCCCGACCTGCGCCACCCCGTCGTCGTCATGAACGGCGACCTCATGGTCGACTACGACGCCCGTGCGCTGCTCGAGCACCACGCCGCCACCGGCGCGGCCGTGACGATGGGGGTGCGCTCCTACCAGCACGAGGTGCCCTTCGGCGTCGTCGAGCGCGGCGAGGACGGGCACGTCGGGGGCATCGCCGAGAAGCCGACGATCGCGCTCGAGATCAACGCCGCCGTCTACGCCGTCGAGCCGCACGCCATCGACCTCCTGCCCGAGGGCGCCCCGAGTACCATGCCGTGGCTGGTCGAGCAGTGCCTCGCCCGCGACCTCACCGTCGCGGCGTGGCCGATCAGCGAGGACTGGATCGACGTCGGCACCCCGGTCGACCTCGCCCGCGCGAAGGGACAGGTGTGAGCGACCCCATGGACGACGTCGTGAGTGGAGCCGAGCGGGCCGTGACCGGGGGCGCGGTGTCCCTCGACGGCCGCACCGTCCTCGTCACGGGGTCCGACGGGTTCATCGGCAGCCACGTCGTCGAGCGCGTGCTCGCCGCGGGCGGACGGGTCCGGGCATTCTGCCTCTACACGAGCAACGGCAGCCTCGGCTGGCTCGACGAGTCCCCGGAGTTCGCACAGGCGCTCGCCGACGGACGCGCCGAGGTGGTCCTCGGCGACATCCGCGACCCCGAGCACGTCGCGTCGACCGTCGAGGGCGTCGACGTCGTCCTCCACCTCGCCGCCCTCATCGCGATCCCGTTCTCCTACGTGGCCCCCCGGTCGTACGTCGAGACCAACGTCATCGGCACCCTCAACGTCCTCGAGGGCGTGCGCCGCCACGGCACGCCCCGGATGGTCAACACCTCCACCTCCGAGGTCTACGGCACGCCCGAGCACGTGCCGATCACCGAGGAGCACCCGCTGCGCGGCCAGTCGCCGTACTCGGCCTCGAAGATCGGCGCCGACAAGATGTGCGAGTCGTACGCCCTGTCCTTCGGGACGCCGGTCACGACCCTGCGGCCGTTCAACACCTTCGGCCCGCGACAGTCGGCGCGCGCCGTCATCCCGACCGTGCTCTCCCAGCTGCTCGCCGGCGCCGACGAGCTGCGCCTGGGCGACCTCACCCCGAAGCGCGACTTCACCTTCGTCACCGACACGGCCGAGGGGTTCGTCCGGGCCGCCGTCGCCGACACCGAGCCCGGGGCGACGATCCAGCTCGGGACCGGGCGCACCGTGTCGGTGGCCGACGTCGTCGAGCTGTGCCGCACCGTCACCGGGTCGTCGGCCCGGATCGTCACCGACGAGGCGCGGATCCGTCCCGCCGGCTCGGAGGTCCAGGTCCTCCTGTCCGACCCGAGCCGGGCGGCGGCCGAGCTCGGCTGGCAGCCCACCGTCTCCCTCGAGGACGGCCTGGCCGCGACCGCCGCGTGGCTGCGGCCGCGGGTCGACGCCACGACGGCCGGGCGCTACCACCGGTGAGCGCGCGCGAGGCCCACGCCCCGGGAGCCCGCGGGCCGGAGGGGACGATCCCTCTGGCGGTGCCGAACATCGGTGCGCTGGAGCGTGACTACGTGCTGCGCGCCGTCGAGTCGGGCTTCGTCTCGTCGGTCGGGCCGTTCGTCGAGGAGTTCGAGGACGCCTTCGCCCGCCGGGTCGGCGCGAGGTACGCCGTCGCCTGCTCCACCGGGACCGCCGCCCTCCACGTCGCCTTCCTCCTCCTCGGTGTCCGTCCGCAGGACGAGGTGCTCTGCTCGGACTTCACCTTCGTCGGCTCGGTCAACCCCATCGCGTACACGGGCGCCCGGCCGGTCCTCGTCGACTCCGAGCGCGCGACGTGGAACCTCGACCCTGCCCTCGTGGCGGCCGAGCTCGACCGTCGCGCCGCGGCCGGCGAGCCGCATCCCGCGGCCGTCGAGGTCGTGCACGTCCTCGGCCAGCCGGCCGACCTCGCCGCCGTCATCGAGGCCTGTGGCCGGCACGGGGTCCCCGTGGTCGAGGACGCCGCCGAGTCGCTGGGAGCCGGATGGTCGTCCGGTCCGCTGGCCGGGCGCCAGACCGGTGCCGTCGGCCGGGTCGGGGCGTTCTCGTTCAACGGCAACAAGATCGCGACGACCGGTGGTGGCGGGATGGTCGTCACCGACGACGCCGACCTCGCCGCCCGCGCGCGCCACCTCACGACCCAGGCCAAGGTCCCCGACGTGGGCTACCTCCACGACGAGGTCGGCTACAACTACCGCCTCACCAACGTCGCGGCCGCCCTCGGGCTCGCCCAGCTCGAGCGGCTCGACGGGTTCGTCGAGCGCAAGCGCGCCATCGCGACCCGCTACGACGAGGTGCTCGCCGGCACCGGCGTCGTCCTCCCGCCGCGCGTCGAGGGGTTCGACGCCACGTACTGGCTGTACTCCCTCCTCGTCCCCGAGGACGACCCGCGTGGCCGCGACGGCCTGCTGGCCCACCTGGCGGCGCACGGGGTGGGGGCGCGTGCCCTCTGGCGGCCGCTGCACGACCAGCCGCCCTACGCCGGAGCCCGCGTCGTCGGCGGCGAGGACGTCGCCGGCGACCTCTTCCGCCGGGGCGTCTCGCTGCCGTGCGCCACCGACCTGACCGAGGCGGACCAGGAGCGCGTCGTCGCCGCGCTCCGGTCGTTCTGGGCCTGACGCCCCCTGCGAGGGCGGTCGGCTGCCAGTTCTCGCAGACCGGTGCCCGAGACACCCCGGGCGCGCGCCGATGTGCCTATGCTCCTCCGGGCGCCGGGGGTCGGCGCCCACCACCGATGCCGAGGAGCCCTTCCGTGCCCGCTGTCCGGACCGCGTCCGCCCGAACCCTCCCGGCGGCGCTCGCCCTCGGTCTGGCCCTGTCCCTGGCGGCGCCCGTCGCCGCCGGCGCCGACCCGGTCCTCGACCTGCCGGCGTCGGTCGACTTCGGCAGCACCGCCTTCGGCCACCCGGTGACCCGGGTCGTCGAGATCGGCGTCAACGGGGGAGCGGGCGCGCCGGTGTCCTTCGGGCCGACGTTCACCCAGACCCCGGACGCGACGCCGGGGACGAACGGGGAGTTCTCGGTGACCGACGACGACTGCTCCGGCACGCAGGTGGCACCGGGAGGTACCTGCTCGGTGACCCTGTCGTTCCGGCCCTGGGACCTCGAGTCCCGCGAGGGCACCCTCCTCGTGCGCGACCCCGCCGGCGAGACGATCGGCACGGTGCCGCTGGCCGGCTACGGGACCGAGGACGCCGAGGGCACGTACTACGAGACCGTGCCCACCCGCCTCCTCGACACGAGGACGTCGGGCACGAGGAAGCCCCTCGCCGCCGGCTCGACGACGACGGTCAAGGTCGGCGGCCGCGCGGGCGTCCCGACGAGCGGGGTCTCGGCCGTCGTCGTCAACCTCACCGCGGTCGACACGGCGTGGAAGGGCTACTTCACCGCCTACCCCAGCGGGAAGCCCCGGCCGAACGCCTCGACCGTCAACTTCCCGAAGGGCTGGACCGGGGCCTCGATGGCGACCGTCCCCGTCGGGGCCGACGGCGCGATCCGGCTCCACACCTACGGCGGGCCCGCCCACGCCGTCGTCGACGTCGTCGGCTGGTACGCCGCCGACGACTCGGTCCGTGACGCCGAGGGCGTCGGCACGATGCTCCACCAGTTCGGCGAGGTGGAGCGGCTGTTCGACAGCCGCCGCGAGGGCGGCGTCCTCCGCGGCGGCGACCACATCGAGTTCCACGTCGACTGGGGCACCCCCGAGGACAACGCCGTCGTGCGCAGCTGGGTCCTCAACGTCACGGCCGTGGGCGCGACCCGCCCCGGGGTCGTGACGGCGTGGTCCGGCGCCGGATCGCGGCCCAGGGCGTCCACCCTCAACTACCAGCCCGGCGTCGTCGCGCCGAACATGGCCGTCGTGACGGCCGGCCACCCCGTGGGCGGCGGCACCTCCTTCCGCCTCGACACCGTCTCGTCCGGCTCGGTGCACCTCGTCGTCGACGTCGTCGGCGTCATGCTGTCCGACCAGGAGTCCGGGCTTCGCTTCGAGGCCCTCCCCACCCTCACCCGGATCGCCGACTCGCGAGCCGGGCTGGGCCTGCGCGGCGCGATCCCCGCCCACGGGACGCGCACCCTCGACCTGTCGGGGGCCACGCCCTCGCCGACCACGGTCGTCACGACGATGACGGGGATCCTCCCCTCGGCGCGCACGTACCTGTCGGTGTGGCCGCACGACATGGCCTCGCGCCCGGTGGCCAGCGTCCTCAACGTCGAGAAGGGCCAGGTCCGCTCCGCCTCGGCCTACCTGCCGGCGGGGACGAACAACTCCACCGACATCTACGCCGACGCCCGCACCGACCTCGTCGTCGACGCCGTCGGGTCGTTCTACGGCTACGACCACGTCAACGGCGGGCAGGACGCCGACCCGGCGGCGCGTGGGGTCCGCCCTCCGGCGGCGTCGTGGAGCCACGACGGCCTGCCCGAGGACGTGCGCACCGTCCGCCGCTGACGTCGGGATCGTCACACCCGTGACCGCCGCTCATACCGCTCAGTAACATGGTCGGCATGAGTGGCAACCCCGACTTCGACACCTACCGGCTCTCCGAGGACCACGAGGCGATCCGCGAGGCCGTCCGGGCGGTCGCCGAGTACAAGATCGCCCCGCACGCCGCGGCCGTCGACGAGGAGGCGCGGTACCCGCAGGAGGCCCACGACGCCCTCGTCGCGAGCGACTTCTTCGCCCCGCACGTCGGTGAGGAGTACGGCGGGGTCGGTGCCGACGCCCTCGCGGTCTGCATCGTCATCGAGGAGGTCGCGCGGGTCTGCGCGTCGTCCTCGCTCATCCCGGCCGTCAACAAGCTCGGGTCGATGCCGCTCGTCCTCGCCGGCAGCGACGAGGTCAAGGCCCGTTACCTCACGCCCCTCGCCGCGGGGGAGTCGACGTTCTCGTACGGGCTCTCCGAGCGCGAGGCCGGCTCCGACACCGCGGCGATGACGTGCCGCGCGGTGCGCGACGGCGACGGCTGGGTGCTGTCGGGGCAGAAGTCGTGGATCACCAATGCCGGTGTCTCCGAGTACTACACGGTGCTGGCGGTCACCGACCCCGAGGGGGCCCGCGGCAACAACATCACCGCCTTCGTCGTGGAGAGGTCCGACGAGGGGTTCACCTTCGGTGAGAAGGAGCGCAAGCTCGGGATCAAGGGCTCGCCCACGCGCGAGCTGCACTTCGACAAGGTCCGACTCCCCGGCGACCGGGTCGTCGGCGAGGTCGGGGCCGGCCTGAAGATCGCCCTGGCGACCCTCGACCACACCCGCGTCACCATCGGCGCGCAGGCGGTCGGCATCGCGCAGGGGGCCCTCGACCAGGCGGTCGCCTACGTCAAGGAGCGCCAGCAGTTCGGCAGGCGGGTCGCCGACTTCCAGGGCGTGCAGTTCATGCTCGCCGACATGGCGATGGAGCTCGAGGCCGCGCGCCAGATGGTCTACGTCGCCGCCGCGAAGTCCGAGCGCGGCGACGCCGACCTCCCGTTCTTCGGCGCCGCCGCGAAGTGCTTCGCCTCCGACGTCGCGATGAAGGTGACGACCGACGCCGTCCAGCTGCTCGGCGGCGCGGGCTACACGCGCGACTTCCCGCTCGAGCGGATGATGCGCGACGCGAAGATCACCCAGATCTACGAGGGCACCAACCAGGTCCAGCGCATCGTCATGGCGCGCCAGCTCCTCAAGGGCTGATCCGCCGCCGGCCGGCCGGTCAGGAGCAGATGTCGGTCGTGGCCGTGCGGGTCGGGATCGACTCTCCCGGTGAGGGAGTGGCCTCGACGGAGGGGGTCGGCAGCGGCTCGTCGCCGAGCCGGTTCGGGAGCTCGGCCACGGTCGGCGCGCCCTCGCCGAGCGTGACGCGCACGGTCGAGCCGAGGCCGGACACCTTCTCGACGGTCGCCCCGGGGAACGCGGCCGCGACCGTGCGGGCCTCCTCGGCCCGGTCCCCGGAGTACTCCACGAGCGCTCCCGTGGGCCCGGGGGTCCCGTCGGACGTCGTGACGCCGACGAACCCCTGGACCTGCAGGGCGTCGCGCGCCTGGCGCGCCAGGCCGGGGACCCCGGAGGAGTTGACGACCCGCACCGAGATCTCGTCGGGGGAGGCCGTGAGCGGCTCGGCGGAGGGCGTCGGGGTGGGAGAGGCGGTCTTCGCCGGCACGCCCAGCTGCTGGTCCTCGCGCAGCGCCTTCCAGATGGTCTTCGCCGAGTCCTTCCACTGCACCCGGTTGGTGTCGAGGGGGTAGGTCTCGTTCGGGACGGTGACGAACTGGATCTCGTCGAGGCCGATGCCCCGGACGCTCGTCGCGAGGTCCTGCATCGTCCCGAGCCCGAAGTCGGGGTCGGTCGTCAGCGACTTCGTCGCGGCGTCGAGGAAGGAGAAGAGCCTGCTCGGCTGGAAGAGCAACTTGGTCGAGGTCGCCTCCTGCATCACCGACGACAGGAACGCCTGCTGGCGCTGGATCCGCCCCAGGTCGGAGCCGTCTCCGATCGACTTGCGGACCCGGACGTACTGGAGGGCCTGGCGCCCGTCGAGGGTGTGCCGGCCGGCGGCGAGCACGAGGTGGGTGTTGGCGTCGTCGATCGGCTCGCTCGTGCAGACGTCGACCCCGCCGAGGGCGTCGACCATCGTCTTGAAGCCGCGGAAGTCGACGACGGCGTAGTGGTCGATCCGCAGGCCGGTGTTGCCCTCGACCGTGCGGATGAGGCACCCGGTGCCGCCGATCCGGTAGTTCTGGTTCCACATCCGCATCCGCCACTGCTCCTTCGGCGCCGTGGCCGAGCAGTCCGGGGGAGCGGGGGTCATCGAGTCGCGGGGGATCGACACGACCGTCGCCCAGGTGCGGTCCGCGGAGACGTGGACGAGGAGGTTGGTGTCGGAGTGCGCCTCGCCGGTGGTGCCGTCGTTGTCGGCGTACGCGTCGTTGCCGTCGCCCTCGCGGGTGTCGGAGCCGATGAGGAGCAGGTTGACCGCGTCGGTGGTCCCGGCGACCTCCTCGGGACGGTCGGTGCCGATCGCCTCGGAGACGTCGATCTTCGTGATGTTGGCGTTCAGCCGCCAGGCGACGAACGCGGCCCCGCCCCCGAGGACGACGAGGACGGCGACGAGGCCGATGACGAGGCTGCGGCGCCAGTGCGGCCGCTCCCTGCCGTGCAGCTCGCGCCGGGTCAGCATGCGCGACTCGTCGTCGGCGGGGTCGCCTCCGGTCGCGGAGCGCCGAGTGTCGGTGCCCACCCGGCCCTCCTCTCGTGTCCGAACGGTCGGCGACCGGCCACCCGGGGCGGCCCGTCGCAGCCGACGAGTGTAGTCGCGGGTCCTGCGCCGGACGAACCCTGCAGGTGGGGGCCGGTGGAGGCGTGGCGGGGCGTCGTCATCGGCCGCTGGGCTCGCCGTCGGTGCCCGCCGGGGGCTCGGTGATCGACTCGCCCTCGCGCAGCATGGTGAAGAACGCCTCGGCGCGCTTCTCGTCCCAGAGGACCGAGCTGCCCGCGCTCGTCGAGGCGTTCGTCGACGACAGGGGCACGACGAGGCTGAGGGCCTGGTCGGACGACACCTTCCGCATCGTCGACAGGATCCGGTAGGTGTCGAGGAGCGAGGTGTCCTCGCCGACGATGACGCCCGAGGCGCCCGCGTGCGTGAAGCCCCACCAGCGCCAGGGCACGAGCACGGTCGAGGGCGTCGCCGCCTTCTCCATGACGGCGCCGAGGAACTGGCGCTGGCGCTCGGCCCGGCCGAGATCGCCCTTGGGGTCGGAGTAGCGGGCTCGCACGTAGCCGAGGGCGTTCTTGCCGTCGAGGGTCTGGCAGCCCTTCTTCAGGTCGATGTGCGCCTTGGCGTCCTTGATGGCGCGTGGCACGCACATCTCGACGCCGTCGAGGCTGTCGACGGTCTTGGCGAACCCGCCGAAGCCGATCTCGACGTAGCCGTCGATCGGCAGGCCGGTGGCCTGCTCGAGCGTCTCGGCGAGCAGCTTCGGGCCGCCGATGGCGAACGCCGCGTTGACCTTGTTGCGCCCCTCGCCGGGGATCTCGAGGTAGCTGTCGCGGGGGATGGAGACGACGACCGGCTTGCCGGACCCGCTCGGGGTGTGGACGAGGATGATCGAGTCGGTGCGGCGGCCGGAGGCGTCGCCACCGACCCCGAGGGCCTTGCGCTCGGCGGCGGTGAGCCCTTCACGGCTGTCGGAGCCGACGAGGAGGTAGGTGTGGCCGTCGGCGGAGGCCGGGCGGTCGCCCCCCGGGGTGGTGTCCTCGCGGGTCACCTGGCTCCAGGCGTGCGCCGGGGTGGCGACGAGGAAGACGATCCACAGGGCGAGCAGGGCCACGACGACCCGGACGACCCGGCGCGCTCCTCCGGGGCGGCGCTCGCGGGCGGCGCGGGGCTCGCGCGGCGGACGACCTCCACCGGCGGGGCCACCTCCGGCCGGGCCACCCGGCGGGACGGGGCGGCCGTACTCGTCGTAGGCCCCGGCGACCGGGGGAGCCGCCGCGCGCGCGGGGGGCGGCGGCGTCCCACGCGACGCCCGGGCCGACCGCCGCGTGTCGACGACGTAGACGTCGTCGGGGGCGTCGGACCCACCCCCCTGGGGGATGGGTCGGGCGTGGTCGTCGGACATGCTGGGAGCGGCTCCTGGGTCGGGGCGGGACGACCCGGCTGGGCGCGGTCCGCCTCCCAGTGTGCCAAGGAACGCTGGACGGCGGCTGGACGCGCCGGCGGGCCCCGTCCGGCGTGGCGAGGCGACGATCCCCCCGGCGCCCTCGATACTCGTCTGCCATGGGAGACCCGCGGGGCACCGCTGTGCTCGAACGACGGGCGGCCGACGAGCCGATCCGCGTCGACACCCGCGCGCCCCGTGACGCGGCCCGCGGCCGGCGCCGGGCGGTCACCCTCCTCCTGCTCACCGTCGTGCTGCCCGGGTCGGCCCAGCTGGCCGCCGGCAACCGCGCGCTGGGCCGGTTCGCGCTGCGGGTCTGGGCCGGCGTCATCGGCTCGGCCCTGCTCCTCGGGCTCCTCCTCCTCGTCAGCCGTCAGGCGGCCCTCACCGTCCTCGCGCACCGCTGGACCCTCGCCGCGACCGAGTGGCTCCTCTTCGGGCTCGCGGTCCTGTGGCTCGTCCTCCTCGTCGACGCCTGGCGCCTGGGCCGCCCCGACCGGCTGCCCCGCGGCGACCGGCGCGCGCTCCTCGTCACCCTCCTCGTCTCGGTCCTCGTGCTCTCGGGCGGCACCGCGTGGGCCGGGCTGACCGTCCACGAGGCCCGCGGCGCCCTGTCGTCGCTGTTCACCTCGGGCGACGCGCTCGCGGCCGCCGACGGGCGCTACAACATCCTGCTGCTCGGTGGCGACAGCGGCGCCGGTCGCGTCGGGCTGCGCCCCGACAGCCTCCAGCTGGCCAGCGTCGACGCCGAGACCGGGCGCGCCGTCCTCTTCGGCTTCTCCCGCGAGACCGAGCACATCACCTTCCGCGCCGGGTCGACGATGGCGACGCTCATGCCCGAGGGCTGGACCTGCGGCGACGAGTGCCTCCTCAACGGGCTCTACACCTGGGCCCAGGACCACGCCGACGAGTTCCCCGCGGGGACCGACGACCCGGGCATCGTCGCGACGACCGAGGCGATCGAGTCGCTGACCGGGCTCGACATCCAGTACCACGTGCTCGTCGACCTCAAGGGCTTCCGCAGCCTCGTCGACGCCGTCGGCGGCCTCGACGTCACCGTCCAGCGGCGCACCCCGATCGGCAGCCAGCGCGAGATCAAGGGCTGGATCGCCGCGGGACGCCAGCACCTCGACGGCTACCACGCCCTCTGGTACGCCCGCAGCCGCGCGAACTCCACCAACTACGAGCGGATGGCCCGCCAGCGGTGCGTCGTCACCGCGATGGTCCGCGAGCTCGACCCGAAGACGATCGTCATGAACTTCGGCGGCATCGCCTCGGCCACCAAGGGCGTCTTCCGCACGAACATCCCGCAGGAGGCCCTTCCGGTCCTCGCCGACGTCGCCGTGCGGACGAAGCAGGAGAAGATCACCTCGGTGAACTTCGTCCCGCCGCTCATCAAGCCGTGGGACTACGACCCGGCCGTCGTGCGCTCGACCGTGGCGAAGGCGATCGCGACGTCCGAGAAGGCGGCGGCCACGACCCCCGCGCCGAAGGCGTCGGCCGGCGGCACGACGTCGTCGAGCACCGCGAAGCCGAAGAAGCAGGCCGTGATGGACCGCCCGGGCACCGACCCGGACGCCGACACGAGCGACCTCGCGAGCGTCTGCTCCGCGGGCTGACGACGGCCGCCGATTGTCCGGATCGGTGAGCCCTTTGGAATACTCGTCCCTCGTGCGAGACCCCCACCCTGCCGACCACACCCGACCCCGGCTCACCGTGGTGGTCCCGATCTACAACGTCGAGGACTACCTCGTCTCCTGCCTCGAGTCGCTGGCCGAGCAGACCTTCCGCGAGACCGAGGTGATCCTCGTCGACGACGGCTCCCCGGACACCTCCGGGCAGATCGCCGAGGACTTCGCGGCGGGCCGTGAGAACTGGCGCGTCCTCCACGTCGAGAACGGCGGCCTGGGGCGGGCCCGCAACATCGGGCTCGACCACGCGAGCGCCGACTACATCGCCTTCATCGACTCCGACGACGTCGTGCCGCGCGACGCGTTCGAGCTGATGATGCACGCGATCGAGGGCAGCGGCAGCGACATCGTCAGCGGCGGCGTGCTGCGCTACGACGGCGCCCGCACCCGCCCCTCGGGCCTGCACCGCCGCGCCGTCCCCGAGACCCGGGTCGCCACCCACGTGCGGGCCATGCCGAGCCTGCTCTACGACACCACGGCGTGGAACAAGATCTTCCGCCGCGCCTTCCTCCTCGAGCACGGGCTGCGCTTCCCCGAGGGCGTGTACTACGAGGACATCCCCCTGACGGTGCCGGCGCACTTCCTCGCGACGTCCGTCGACCTCATCGAGGAGCCGGTCTACCTCTGGCGCGAGCGCCAGACGGCCGAGCAGTCGATCACCCAGCGGCGCGCCGAGGTGCGCAACCTCGTCGACCGGATGGCCGCGGTGTCCTCGGTCAACGACTTCCTCGAGCGCACGGGCGAGACCGAGGGCAAGCGCCTGCACGACCTCAAGGTCCTCACCCTCGACATGCCCCTCTTCCTCGACGTCCTCCACGAGGGCGACGAGGAGTTCGCCGAGACCCTCGTGCGCGTGTTCCGCGAGTACCTCGCCGACGTCGACCCCGAGGTCGTCGCGAGCCTGCCGCCGCGACGTCGCCTCGCCTTCCACCTCATCGGCCAGGGCCGCACCGCGCAGCTCGTCGAGGCCCACCACCAGCAGCAGCTCGACCCCAAGCCCGAGGTCGTGCGCCGTGGGGTCCACCTCTACGTCAAGCTGCCCTTCCTCGGCGACGCCTCGGTCGGCGTCCCCGATTCCGTCTACGACGTCACCCGCTCGCAGCGCCTCGTCACCGGGGTGCGCGACGTGCGGTGGAAGGGCTCGACCCTCGAGGTCGACGGGCACGGCTTCATCGACGGGGTCCCCGACATCGGGCCGGGCACCACCGTCCACCGCCTCCAGCTGCGGCTCGTCGGCGCCAAGGCCCCCCGCCGGACGGTCCGTGGCCGCCGCGTCCGGCGCCCCGACGTCACGGGCCGCTCCCGCAACCGGGCCGTCAGCTACGACGGCTCGGGCTTCCTGGCCCGCATCCCCGCCGTCGACGTCGCGCTCCCCGAGGGCAAGGACGCCGCCGAGTACGAGCTCGTCGCCCAGGTCGCGGCCCCCGCGGCCCGGCGCGGGTCGCCGGTCGGCTCGCCCGAGTACTCGCGCGCCCTCCACCCGCCGCGCGGCTGGGCCCCCGACGGGGTCATCGTCGTCCCCGGCTACCGCGGCAAGAAGATGCGCATCGCCGCCCGCCGGGCACCGGTCGTCGTGCGCGACCTCCGGGTCGAGGGCGAGGAGGTCGTCCTCACCCTGCGCGCCGCCCCCGGGCGCGAGGTCCCCGACGCGTGGCTCCACCTGCGCCGGCTCGACGCCTCCGAGGGCATCACGGTGCGCCTCGACCGGCACGGCGACGAGGGGACCGCCCGGATCCCGGCGGAGTCCCTCGACGTCACGTCGCGCTCGGTGAGCGAGCGGCACTGGCGGCTCTGGCTCGCCGAGGCCCGCACCGACGACCCCGACGACGGCGCCGGCCTCGTCGACGGCCTCGTCACCACGGCCTCCACGGCGGAGCGGGAGCGGCCGCGCAGCCTGCAGGTCGAGGGCCGCCACGTCGGTCCGGTCGACGTCGACCCCGAGCCCGGGCCCGGCCGCGGCCGCCTGCACGGACGGCTCCTGCAGCTCCGCGAGCGCGGCGTCACCGGGGCGATCCTCGTCGACGGACCGTTCCGCCCCGAGCTCACCGACTTCGCCTTCACCCCGGGCGGCCTCGAGATGCACGGCGACACCGGCGGCGTCGACCTCGACCGCCTCGTCCTGCTCTCGACCGCCGACCGGCTCGAGGTCCCCGTCGAGCGCTCCGGCGACACCTGGCGGGCCACCGTCCCCGTGACCGGCGCCCCCGGGCACGCCTCGCTCCGCTGGCTGCGTCCCGGCCGCTGGCGCATCGTCGCCGGGCTCCCCGGTGAGGCCGACCCGGACCTCGGCATCCACGTGTCCGCGGCCGCCGAGGCCCACCTCGACGACCGTGGCGGTGACCAGGTGCAGGTCGTCCTGCGCACCTCACCCACCCACGAGCTGGGCTTCGTCTCCGACGGTGGTGGCTCCTGGTCCGACCGTGGGGCGTTCAACGCCAAGATCGCCCGCAAGGTCCACTACCGGGTGGCCCGCCGGCTGCCCCTCACCGACACCGTCTTCTTCGAGTCGTGGAAGGGACGGCAGTACTCCGACAACCCGCGGGCGATCTTCGAGGAGCTGGTCCGCCGGGGCGACTCGCGACGGCTCGTCTGGGCCGTCGAGCACCACGGCGTCGAGGTGCCCGACGGGGTCGAGACCGTCGTCGTCGGCAGCCGCTCGTACTTCCGCGCCCTCGGCCGGGCCCGGTGGATCGTCAACAACGACGCCATGCCCAAGCACTTCGCCAAGCGCGAGGGCTCGCACTACGGGCAGACGTGGCACGGCACCCCGCTCAAGCGGATCGGCTTCGACATCCAGAACCTCCAGATGTCGAACAAGAACTACCTCAAGCAGTTCGCCAAGGAGGTGGCCAAGTGGGACGCCCTCGTGTCCCCGAACGCCTACTCCACCGAGATCTTCCGCCGCGCCTTCCGCTTCGAGGGCCCGGTGCTCGAGACCGGGTACCCCCGCAACGACGTCTTCCACCGTCCGGAGGACCGCGCGGCCCGCGTGGCCGCCGTGCGCGAGCGGCTCGGCATCGAGCAGGGTCGGCGGGTCATCCTCTACGCGCCGACGTGGCGCGACAACCACTACGACAAGTCGGGTCGCTACCAGTTCGCGATGAAGCTCGACCTCGAGCGGATGCACCGCCGGTTCCAGGACGACAGCGTCCTGCTCATCCGGGGCCACCAGCTCGTCGCGAACTCGGTCGACACCTCGATGTTCGGCGGCTTCGCCCGCAACGTCTCGCACTACCCGGACATCAGCGACCTCTACCTCCTGGCCGACGTCCTCGTCACCGACTACTCCTCGGTGATGTTCGACTTCGTCAACACCGGCCGCCCGATGGTCTTCTTCACGCACGACCTCGAGGCCTACCGCGACGACCTGCGGGGCTTCTACCTCGACTTCGAGGCCGAGGCGCCGGGCCCGCTCCTCGCCCACACCAACGAGGTCGCCGACGCGGTAGCCGACCTCGACGCCGTGGCCGCCGAGCACGCCGGTCGCTACGAGGCCTTCCGGACCAAGTTCGCCTCGCTCGAGGACGGGCGGGCCTCCGCGCGCTTCGTCGACCAGTTCCTCGGGGGGAGCAGCTGATGCTCAGCAAGTCCTACGGGCTGCTCAACTTCCTCAACCGCTCGCACGGCCCCGCCTTCCGCCACGGCGTCGGCGCGGCCGCGTGGGCGGGCACCCTCGCCGTCACGGGACGCCCCTCCATCGCCACCCTCGTGCGCCACCAGTTCGTCGACGACGAGACGAAGTACGCCTTCCGGCTGGCCGGGTGGGTGCTGCGTCGCGGCTGGCCCAAGGTCGAGACCGTCACCGACGACTTCTTCGACTTCACGCAGGGGGCCGAGCCGGCCGACCTCGACGCCCTCGAGGGCTTCATCCGCGTCCGTCGCCAGGCCCTGCCCGAGCACCTGTGGCGGGCCGACGACCTCTTCGTGCGCGCGGCCCGCATCCACGCCCAGCTCGACGCCGGCGCCACCGACGTCGAGGACCTGCGTCGCGACTTCGCGGCCCGGGCCGACGAGCTCCTCCCGCTCATCAGCGCCGCCCACGGCACGGCCGACGACGGCCCGGGGGAGCGCGAGGGCGACTTCTCCGTCGACGACGCGAAGACCGCGCTCGCGGACCTCGCGGCCGCCCTGCCCGTCGACGAGTGGGGCTGGTACGTCATCAGCGGCACCTTCCTCGGCATCGTGCGCGAGGGCGGCTTCCTCTCGCACGACTACGACATCGACGTCGGTGTCACCTTCGACCCCGAGCACCCCGAGGTCACCGACGCGATGATCGCGGCGCTCGGGCGGTCCCCGCGCTTCGTCGTCAAGAAGGTCGACGACGCGCAGTCGGTCGTCGAGGTCGCCCCGGGGCGGCTGGCGGTGCGGCGCTCCCTCGCCCTCGTCAAGCTGATCCACGAGAACGGGATCAACGTCGACGTCTTCGTCCACCACCGCGAGCGCGACGTCCTCTGGCACGGCTCCTCGATCCACCAGTGGGAGAACAGCGTCTTCGACCTCGCCGACTACGAGCTCGCGGGCGTGCGGGTCCTCGGCCCCGCCGACGCCGACCGCTACCTCACCGAGAACTACGGCGACTGGCGCACCCCGGTCACCGAGTTCAACTGCACGACGGGCACGCCGAACCTCGTCATCACCCGCAGCTTCCGCTCGGTCGCGCTCTTCCTCACCCGCCTGGCGCACTTCTCCCACGGCGACCCGGCCGAGTACGAGAAGCTGCGCGCCACCCTCGTCGCCGACGGCCTCCTGCGCGACGACGACGGCGTGCTGCGCCTGGCGCGGGACATCTGATGCGGCGTCCGCGGGGTGCGGAGGAGCGTGCCGTATCCTCGCTCCGGCGCCTTAGGCGCCGCCGTCCACCCCGCCCCGCCGAATCGAGGTCACCGCGTTGATGACACGGCTCGGGGCGGTCTGGTCACGGCGCGAGATCCTCTGGACCCTCGTCCAGCGCGACCTGCGGGTGCGCTACTCGCGCAGCATCCTCGGCTACGTGTGGACGGTGCTCGACCCGCTGCTCATGGCGTCGGTCTACTTCGTCGTCTTCACCTACGTGTTCAACGCCAAGCGGGTCGCCGACACCCCGTACTTCCTCTACCTCCTGTCGGGCCTGCTCGCGTGGCAGTGGTTCACCGGCTCGGTCACCGACACGACGAAGAGCCTCATCCAGGAGGCGCGGCTCGTCCGCTCGACGAACCTGCCGCGTGAGGTCTGGGTCATCCGGTGCGTCGTCGCCAAGGGCGTCGAGTACCTGCTGTCGCTGCCGATCCTCGTCGGGTTCGTCATCTACTACCTCGTCATCGGCCAGGTGACGCTCGACTGGGAGCTGCTCCTGTTCCCCCTGGGGCTGCTCCTCCAGTTCGTCCTGCTCGTGGGGATGGGGCTGATCCTCGCGCCGATCACGGTGCTCGCCACCGACATGCAGCGCGTCGTGCGCATCGTCCTGCGCTTCCTGTTCTACCTCTCGCCCGTCCTCTACGGCGCCCACTCGGTGCCCGACGCCCTGCGGGTCGTGCTCCTCCTCAACCCGCTCAACGGGGTCCTCTCGCTCTACCGCGGCGGGCTGTTCGAGCGCGGGGTCAACTGGGTCGACGTCGGGGCGAGCGCCGGCCTGTCCGTGCTCCTCGTCGTCGTCGGCTTCTGGGTGTTCAACCGCCTCGAGCGGTCGGTCCTGAAGGAGATCTGACCCCATGAGCCAGCAGCCCGCGACCGTGACGACGCCCGTCACCGACCCCGTCATCAGCGCCCGCGACGTCGGCATCGAGTTCTACACCTCGCGGCGGCGCAAGATGCAGGTCCGCGACCTGCTCTTCCACGGCCGCGCCAGCACGACCTCCGACACGTTCTGGGCGCTCAAGGACATCTCCTTCGACATCGGCGCGGGGGAGGCCGTGGGCCTCGTCGGCGGCAACGGCAGCGGCAAGTCAACCCTGCTGAAGACCATCGCCGGGGTGCTCCTGCCCGACCGCGGCGAGGTCGAGGTCTCGGGTGGCGTCGCGCCGCTCATCGAGCTGACCGGCGGGTTCCGCGGCGAGCTGACCTGCCGCGACAACCTCTACGTCCAGGCCGGGCTGCACGGGCTGAAGAAGGACCAGATCGACGAGCGCTTCGAGAGCATGGTCGACTTCGCCGGGCCCCAGGTCCGCGAGGCCCTCGACCGCCCGTACCGGCACCTGTCGTCCGGGATGCAGGTGCGGCTGGGCTTCGCCGTCATCTCCTCCCTCGACGAGCCGATCTTCCTCGTCGACGAGGTGCTCGCGGTGGGGGACAAGGCCTTCCGCGAGAAGTGCTACACCCGGATGGAGGCGCTGCTGTCCGAGGGGCGCACCCTCTTCCTCGTGTCGCACTCCGAGAAGGACCTCAAGCGGTTCGGCACGCGCGGGCTGTACCTGCGGCGTGGCGAGCTCGTCATGGACGGGCCGATGGCCGAGGTCCTCGAGCAGTACAACGAGGACCTCCGCACCGCGGGCTGACCCGGCTCACCCCGCCACCCGGTGCGTCAGCGACGCAGGCAGGTGATCGAGCCGACCGCGTCGACGACGCGGAACCCGGTGTCCTGGAGGAGTGCCACGGCGGCTCCTCGCACGGTGGGGACGCAGGCGGTGTCGACCGAGAGCAGCTCGAGGTCGGCGGCCAGCGTCGTCGTCTCGGCCTCGGTCGTCGGCGTCAGCTGGTCGGCGAAGACCTGGAGGCGGTCGCGGACGCCGGCGTGCGCGTCGGGGGTCGCGGCGTACGCGGGCAGGTAGAACCGCCGCGCGGCGACCGGCTGGACGTCGACGGTGAGGGCGACGAGGACCCGCGAGGTGTCCCACGGGGCGAGGACGGTGTCGCCGGGCTCGCTGACCCGCTCGACGAGGCGTGCCTCCGTGTACGACCCGCGGGGGGTCTTCCACGCGAACGGGGTGGTGGCGACCCGTGTGCCGTTCGCCTCGGACCCCGTCCACTTCCCGTCGACGAGCGGGAGCAGGGCGAGGGCCGCGGCGGCCGTGACCGCGACCACGGTGCGACCTCGCGGGACGAGGCCGGCCAGGGCGCCGGTCGCCCCGGCGACGAGGAGGGGGATCGGCAGGACCCACCAGAAGCGCCAGGCGACGGCGCCGAGGCCGGCGCTCTCCAGCAGGTCGCGGACGGCGGGGTGGAGGACGACGGCGCCGGCGACGACCGCGCCGAGGGTGCACAGCCGTGTCGTCACGTCGCGGATCCCGAGGACGCCGAGACCGAGGGCCAGGCAGGAGGCCAGGAGGAGGCCGCCGTGACCGCCGGGCACCGTGGCGAGGACGTCGAAGCGGGTGGTGACGCCCGAGGAGACGTCGAAGCCCTCCGCGGTCCGCTCGGCGACGGTGGGGCTGCGCGGCGCGAACACGAGGGAGGCGGCGCCGGCCGCGAGGGGGTAGGGGAGCCAGGCGGCCAGGCGGACCGCCCCGCGCACCCGGCGCAGCGCGAGGGCGCCGAGGGCCATGCCCCCGAGGAGCACCGGGACGATGAAGACCGCCGTGTTCGACACCCCCACCGACGCGACGACCGCGGCGCCGAGGAGCAGGTGGGTGCGGACTGTCCCGTGGCGCACGAGACGGATGCCGGCCGCGAGGACCAGGGGCAGGACGATCGAGGCGAGCATCGCCTTGCCCTGCCACAGCCGGACCGCGAAGAAGTTGCCGACGCTGAACCCGCTGGCCCCGCCGAGCCACAGGTAGCCCAGCGCGGCGGCGAGCCCGGCGGGCGCGACGGGCACCCGGGCCTCGTCGACGAGGAGGGTGAGGGCGAGGACCGCCAGGAGGGTCGCGACCGGGGGCACGAGGACGTAGGTGACGGTCCCGGCCTCGACCCCGGCGACCCGGGCGACGGCGCCGATGAGCCCCTCCACCGAGTGCACGGGCGGCGAGTGGGCCCCCAGGGCCGGGAAGGTGTCGGGGCTGATCATCGTGTCCCGCAGGGGGAACCGCCCACGTTCGGCCACCCAGGTCGAGAGGTTGACGAAGTAGGCGTCGTCGCCGTCGGGCCGGATGAGGAACATCGACAGGACCCCGGAGGCGACGGCGCCGACCCAGCCGACCGGCCAGAGGAGGGGGTGGGTGCCGGCGTCGTCGGCGGCGGGGGAGGCGTCCTCCGGGCGTGCCCCGGCGCGGTCGCGGCGCACCGCGAGGACGAGCGCGACGACCGCCGCGACGAGGAGGAGGGTGAGGGCCGCGCCGCGCTGGTCGACGACGACGAGCACGGTGCCGACGGCCGTGGCCCCGAGGACGAGGAGGGTGCTCGGTCCCGCGGGCGGGGTCCCGGCGACGCCGTCGGGGCCCGGGGCGAACCGGCGGCCCGCGAGGAGGGCGAGCACCGTCACGACGAGCGTCGCGATCAGGGTCGCGGTGGCGGGCAGGTCGACGACGAGGGCGAGCTGGTAGAGCAGGGTCCAGGTCGCGAAGCCGACGAGCGCGACGGTGAGCACCGAGCGACCGAGGCGCTCGGCCAGGGGTGGCCTGCTCATGACGGGGGGTTCTCGTCCGTCCCCGAGGGTCGGGGGGACTCCGAGAGGGCGATGCGCCGGGCGAGCCGGGTGTAGCGCGTCTCGAGGTCTCGGAAGCGGAGGTAGGTCGTGACGGTGAAGCTGAGGAAGGCGACGACGAGGGAGTACAGGACGAGGTCGGTGCCTCGTCCGACGCCGAAGAAGTCCTGGGCGATGCGCGTCCAGACGTCGGGGAAGAGGATCGACACGACGGCGAACGCGACGAACGCGATGACGCCGAGGCGGCGGATGGCCTGTGCCCGGGCCCCGCGCGAGCGGAACAGCCGGGCCGCGACGACGAAGACCACCGCGATGAGCAGGACCTGGACGACCACCAGCTTCATCGCAGGATCAGCTCCACGAGGATGTTGACCGAGTTCCACAGCGACTGGCCCTTGGACCTGCTGTAGTCGGTGTAGAGGATGTGGACCGGGCTCTCGCCGTAGCGCACCTTCATCGCGCCGATCTGCTCGACGAGCTCGGAGGCGTGCGCCATCCGGTTCTGGGTGATGTCGAGGCGCTCGACGACGTCGCGGCGCATGACGCGCAGGCCGTTGTGGGCGTCGGTGAGCCGGGTGCCGGTCGTCATGTTCGTGTAACCGACGGCCATCCGCAGGACGAGCTTCTTGAGGAAGCTCGGCGTCGTCCGGTCGTCGAGGAAGCGCGAGCCGAAGACGACCTGGAGGTCCTCGGTGCGGGCCTGCTCGAGCATCTCGAGGACGTCGGCCACCTGGTGCTGCCCGTCGGAGTCGAAGGTGACGACCCACTGCATCGAGGGCACCGACCGGGCGTACTCGAAGCCGGTCTGCAGCGCGGCACCCTGGCCGAGGTTGACGGGGTGGCGCACGACGACCGCGCCGGCCGCCTCGGCCTCGGCCGCGCCCTGGTCCGAGGACCCGTCGTCGACGACGACGACGTTCGGGAACGTGCGCCGCGCCTCGCGGACGACGTCGCCGATGACGGCCCCCTCGTTGAACAGGGGGACCACGAGCCAGACGTCGTCGGTCCGGGGGTCGGCGGTGCTCATCGCGGACAGCCTACGAGAACGGGCAGGGACAGGCGCCAGGGCGCCCGCGGCCCCGTCACCACCCGGCGTCCCGGGCCTGCCGGGACCAGTAGCGCAGTCCCTCGTACTTCTGGCGGGCCACCGCACCGCGGCGCCGGCGACCGGTCGCCGCGTGCTCGGCGTGGCGCAGGACCACCTCGGGCACGTAGCGGACGGTGAGGCCGAGGCGGGCGCACTCGCGCCCGAACCACAGCTCCTCCCCGAACAGGGCGAAGGGGTAGTCGGTGCGCCCTCCGGCGGCGAAGTAGGCCGGCGTGAGGACGACGCACGACCCGTGGCCGGCGAAGACCGCGGCGCCGGGCTCGACACCAGTCACCGTGCGCGAGCTGTGGCCCTCCCGGCGCAGCAGGAGCAGGTCGGCGACGGCCGGGAACCGGTGCACCGCGGCGAGGGCGCGCAGCCAGCGGGCCGTCGGGGGGGCGAGGAGGTTGGGGTTCTGGTCGGTTCCGAGGCTGCCGATGACCGACGGGGCCAGCCACCCGGCGTCGGGGTGGGCCTCGACGGCCCCGAGGAGCCCGTCGACGGTGCCGGGGTCGGCGACGAGGTCGCAGTTCGACAGCACGACCGGCCGGCTCGTGTCGACCTCGGGCAGGGCGCGGTGCAGGGCGGGCAGGTAGCCGGGGTTGTCCTCGAACGACAGGACCCGCACGCGGGGGTCACCGGCGAAGGCGGCCGTGGCGGCCTCGGTGTCACCGGGCTTGTTCGCGCACAGGACGACGTCGACCGGGGCGTCGGCGCCCAGGGAGGCGACGAGCCGGGTGGCGTCGTCGACGCCGCCGTAGGACACGACGACCCAGGTCAGCGCGCTCATCGGCTCCCCCCGCCGTCGGGGCGGTTCGCGACGTCGACGCCGTCGACCGCGACGCGGCGGCGGAACACCGCCCCGTAGACCTTCTTCAGCAGGGTCGGCGGGATGACGCGGAACGCCGTGCGCACGACCATGTTCCGCGCGAGGAGCACGTTGCCGAAGGCGCCGGTGTCGCGCAGCCGGCGCTGGACCTCGAGGTCGTTGCGCACCATCCGCCACCCCCCGCGCCGCCCGATCATCCCGTCCCCGGCGTTGAAGAGGACGAGCGGCTCGGGGAGGTTCTCGGCGCGGGCGCCGCCGGCGAGGAGGCGGCCGAAGAGGTCGTAGTCCTGCATGTACCGCAGGTCGGCGTAGCCCCCGACCTCGAGCGCCAGCTCGCGCCGGAACAGGGCGGTCGGGTTGTTGACCGGGTTGTTCAGGCGCAGCCGTCGCACGATCGCCTCGTGGCTGGTCGGGGCCGTGCGGCGCCCGATGACGTGGTCGGGGGAGCCCTCGAACTCCAGCATCTCGGCACCGACGAGGTCGAGGCCGCGTGCCTCGACGGCCGCCATCTGGCGTTCGAGGCGGTGGGGGAGCGAGACGTCGTCGGAGTCGTGTCGCGCCACGTAGTCACCGGTCGCGAGCTCGAGCCCGCGGGCCGACGCGAGCCCGCTGCCGACGTTGACGGGGAGGCGCTCGACCCGGATCGACGGGTGGGCGGCCGCGGCGGCCGCGATCGCGGCGTCGAGCTCGGCGGGGACCGGGCCGTCGACGACGACGAGGAACTCGTCGGGGGTGAGGGTCTGGCCCGTGATCGAGGCGACCGAGCGCTCGAGCTCCGCCACCGAGGTGCCGCGGTAGGCCGTCATGAGGACGGTGAGGGTGGGGCGCACCCGACGATCCTAGGTCGTGGCGGGGGGCGCCCCGCGCCCTCGCAGGGTCGCCCACAGGGCGAGGACGTCGCGCCGGGTGAGGGCGAGCCAGACGAGCCCGAAGCCGAACGCGGCGCCCACCTGCGCGAGCGCGCCGGTGAGCCCCTCGAGCCGGTGGGTGAAGAGGAAGAGGGCGACGGCCAGGCCCGTGCCGCCGACGAGCCGTGCCGTGAGGTCGAGCCACCGGTGCCGCTCGACCCGCCACACGGTGGCGAGCATCGCCAGCGAGGCCAGGCCGGCCCCGACGAGGTACCCGAGGGCGACGCCGTCGATGCCGAGGCGCGGCGCGAGGAACGGCCAGGTCACGACACTCGCGGCGAAGCCGCCGAGGTTGAGGTAGGCGACCGCGCGCGGCCCGCGGACGCGGGTGGACTGCAAGGTCGTGGCCGCGCCCTGCGCGATCGAGGTGAGCATCACCGCGACGAGGAGCACCGGCAGGACCGTCGTCGCACCGACGTACTCCTCGCCCCAGACGACCGCGATGACGAGGGGGCTGAGGATGACGATGACCCCGATGAGCCCGACGAAGATCGCCGTGAGGCGACGGGCGATGGCGTCGCTCTGCCGGCGCACGCCCTCGCGGTCGCCCCGACCGGCGGCGGCCGTGAGCGGGGGGATGAGGACGGTGGCGAGCGCGACCGAGAGCATCGACGCCGGCGTCGCCAGGGTGAGCGCGGCGGCGAAGTCGCCGGCCTCGGCGGGGCCGGCCGACCAGTGTGCCGCGAGCTGCGAGAGCTGGAGCAGGCCACCGCTCGCGACCCCGCTGAGCGCGCCGAAGAGGACGAAGTGGTCGATCTCGCGGCGCAGCGCCGGCTCGACCCGCTGCCGCGAGCGGGCCGGCCACGAGACCGCCGCGAAGACCCCGTACCCGAGCGCCAGGGGGAGGAGGGCCAGGGCGGTGAGGTCGAGGACGAGGACGAGGGCGACCGCGACGAGGGCGAGCCCACCGGCGACGGTGTCCCACAGCGCGACGTGCCGGAACCGCAGGGCGCCGAACTGGATGCCGCGCGAGGTGCTGTAGAGCGAGTAGGCGAAGGCGAGCAGGACGGTGCCGATGGTGTGCGCGGGGCCGAACCCGAGCCAGAGGCTGCCCCCGAGCGCGACGACGGTCGGGAGCACGAGGCTGACGAGCGCGGTGCGGGTGGCGATGTGCCGCGCGACCGTGGCCGCTCCCTCGGCGTCCCCGAGGGCCGAGCGGAGCGCGACGAACCGGGTCCCCGCGGCGGACGCCGGCGCGGCCCACAGCTGGCTGGTGAGCACCGAGAGCGACAGCGAGGTGTTGGTCTGGCCGAGCAGCTCGCGCGAGCCCAGGTTGCCGATGAGCACGCTGTAGAGCAGGCGGGCGACGCCCTGCACGGCGGTCGCGTAGGTGCTCAGCGCCGCCCGGCTGCGCAGGCTCGTCGCGGGGGGTGACCCGGCACGTGCTGCGGCAGGTCCGTCCCCGTCCGAGGGGACCGGCGCGGCGGCATCCGCGCTGGTGGGAGGCCTGGTGCCGTCGTCCGGAGGGGGGCCTGGCCCCTCGGGGACGGACGGGGCCGGCGGCATGGTCGGCAGCATACGCGAGCACCGGTGGCGGACTTTGTGGGAACAGAGGTGTGGAAGTGGTCTCTGTGACACACTGGCGAGGCTCTCGCACCCGACCAGGCCTCCCTGCACCCGCTCCGGCGGCGCGGCCCCGGGTGCCCGATCGAACACGTCTGGGTCGCCCCAATGAGAACTCTCCGCCTGCTCACCGCGTCCACCCTCCTCGCCGGGGTGTGTGTCGTCGTCCCCGTCGTCTCTGTGGGTGCCGCGCCCCGTCCGGTCGCCCCGTCGGTCGACCGCGTCGCGATGCCGGCCGGCACGCCGCTGGCCCCCTCCGCCACCGCGCGCGGTCGGGTCGCGAGCACGGCCGCCCCCTCGGCCGACCCGTCGGCCGGTGCCGAGGCGACCGCGCCGGAGCCGACGACCTCGGAGACGACGGGTGCAGAGCCGACGGGTACCGAGAGCGTCCTGACCCGCGACACCGACGACGCCGACGTCGTCGGCCTCACCTTCCCGGACCGGGCGACCTCCACGGAGGTCTCGGTCGAGGTCCGCACCCGCACCGACGGGGCGTGGGGAGGGTGGCAGGCCCTCGAGGTCAGCGACGCCGCCCCGGACCCGGGCACGCGGGAGGCCGCGAAGGCCAGGGTCGCCACCGAGCCGATCAGCGTCACGGGGTCCGACGAGGTCCAGGTCCGGGTCCGCACCTCCGACGAGGACACCCGCCTCGACCGGATCTCGGCGACCTTCGTCGACGGCGGCGAGAGCCCCGCCGACCCCGGCGTCGGCAGCACCCCGGCCGCCAGCGCCCGCGCCGGTGCGAGCCAGCCGCCCATCATCAGCCGGGCCGCGTGGGGCGCCGACGAGAGCCTGCGCACCTGCACCCCCGACACCGTCGCGAGCATCAAGGGTGCGGTCGTCCACCACACGGTCAACGCCAACACCTACGCGATGGACGACGTCCCGGGGCTGCTGCGCGGCATCTACGCGTACCACGTCAAGGGCCAGGGCTGGTGCGACGTCGGCTACAACTTCTTCGTCGACCGCTTCGGCCGCCTCTTCGAGGGGCGCTTCGGCGGGACGTACCGAAACGTCGTGGGGGCGCAGACGGGCGGCTTCAACTCGCAGACCTTCGGGGTCAGCTCGCTCGGCAACCACGACCCGGCCTCCGCGGGGGCGGCGACGCCCTCGTCGGCCGTCCTCGCCTCCGTCGGCCGGCTCATCGGCTGGAAGGCCTGGCTCAACGGCTGGGACCCCACGACCTCGACGACCTTCACCTCGGCCGGCAGCACCCGGTACAAGGACGGCGTCGTCGTCACGAAGTCCCGCGTCATGGGGCACCGCGAGCTGAGCCTCACGACGTGCCCCGGTGACCTGATGTTCGACAAGCTCTCGTCGATCCGCTCGACGTCCTCCACGTCCTACCGGCAGGGTGTCGCCGACCGCGCCGCCGAGGTCGCGACCGAGACAGTCAAGGAGACCTACACCCGCCCGAGCGGCACGTCGTTCTCGCTCTCGGGACGGGGGTACGGCCACGGCCGCGGGATGAGCCAGTACGGCGCGTACGGCGCGGCCATCAAGGGCCTGACCCGCGACCAGATCCTCGACTTCTACTACCCGGGGACCACCCGCTCGACGACCGCCGGCAACCCGACGATCCGGGTCCGGCTCGGAGCGCTGGGCACGTCCGGCACCCAGGTCGTGACCCAGCCCAACCTCGTCATCACCGACGGGACGAAGACCGGGGCGTTGTACACGAAGAACGCCGACGGCACCCTGCGCACCCGCTGGCGGGTGGTCCGCGACGGCGCCGGCCTGACCCTGCAGTGGCTCGAGAAGGGCGTGTGGCGCAGCACCTCGAGCTGGAAGGCGACGACCAAGCCGCTGTCCTTCCAGAACCGCTCGACGAACAAGGTCCGCGTCGTCATGCCCGGGGGGACCCAGCGCGACTACCGCCAGGTGGTCCGCACCCACGTCTCGGGGACCGCCACGATGACGGTCAGCGTCATCACGCTCAACTACTACCTGCAGAGCGTCGTCCCCTCGGAGATGCCGCCGTCGTGGTCGGCCAACGCGCTGCAGACCCAGGCCGTCGCCGCGCGCACGTACGCCCTCTACCAGCGGGCCCACCAGCCGTCCGGGTCGCTGTACGACACCTGCGACTCCACCTCGTGCCAGGTCTACAAGGGCCTCGCGGGGTACACCTCCACCGGCGGCGGCCTCACCCCGTACGAGAACGCGAGCTCGACCGCGGCCGTCGTCGCGACGAGCGGGCTGGCCGTCTACTACGGCGGGGCGCCGGCGCTGACCGAGTTCTCCTCGTCCAACGGCGGGCAGACGGTCCGGTCGTCGATCCCGTACCAGGTCTCCAAGCCCGACCCGTACGACAACGTCCCCTCGGGCAGCACGAGCACGTGGTCGACGACGCTCTCGGTGAGCAAGGTCCAGGGTGCCTACCCGACGACCGGGACCCTGCGCGCCCTGCGGATCGAGTCGCGCGACGGCATCAACGCCTGGGGCGGCCGCACGACCTCGGTCACCGTCGTCGGGTCGAAGGCCTCCAAGACCGTCACCGGGGACGCGTTCCGCACCGCGATGGGCCTGCGCAGCACGTGGTGGACCGTGACGTCGGCGCCCGCCACGTCGGCGGCCTCCCTGCCCGAGGACCTCGACGGCAACAGCCGTGGCGACGTCATCGCGGTGGACCCCGCGGGCAACCTCCGCCTCCTCTCCGGCGACAACACGGGCGCGTTCACCGCGAAGACGATGGCGACCGGCTGGGGCTCGCTCGGGCTCGTCGCCGTGGTCGGCTCGTGGAGCAACGACAACCGCCACGACGTCGTCGAGCGCGACGCCGGCACGCTGTACTACCACCCGGGCGACGGCAAGGGCGGCTTCCTCCCGCGCCAGGCGATCAGCACCGGCTGGGACACGATCAACCTCGTCTCCGGGTCCGGTGACGTCGACGGCGACGGGTTCGCCGACTTCCTCGCCCGCACGACGAGCGGGCAGCTGAAGATCTACCGCGGCAACGGCAAGGGCGGCGTCATCGCGACGAAGCTGCTCGGCACCGCGTTCGCCGAGTACCGGCTGCTCTTCTCGCCGGGCGACCTCACCGGCGACGGGCGGCCCGACGTCGCCGGCGTGCGCGCCACCGACCACGCGATGGTGCTCTTCCCGGTCCTGGCGGGCGGCACGCTCGGCACGCCGACGGTCGTCGCCGGCGACTGGGCGCCGTACAGCGCCGTCACGGGCCCCGGTGACGTCACCGGCGACGGCCGCGACGACCTCGTGGCGCGGCGCTCGGCCGACGGGGCGCTCGTCGTCCTCCCGGGCACCGACATGGGCTCGGTCGGCCCCGCACGCCCGGTCGCCGGGACCGCGACGTGGGCGACCTGGACCGCCTGGGCCCCCTGACCCGGGCTCAGGCGAGGTCGACGGTGAACGGGGCCCCCGTGGCCTCGCGGACCTGCTCCTCGGTGACGTCGGGCGCGAGCTCGCGCAGGACGAGCCCGTCGGCGGTGACGTCGAGGACGGCGAGGTCGGTGATGATCCGCTGGACCACGGCCTTGCCGGTGAGCGGCAGCGAGCACTCCTCCACGATCTTGTGCGAGCCGTCCTTGGCGACGTGCTCCATGAGGACGACGACCTTCTTCGCGCCGTGGACGAGGTCCATCGCGCCGCCCATCCCCTTGACCATCTTCCCGGGGATCATCCAGTTGGCGATGTCGCCAGCGGCCGAGACCTGCATGGCCCCGAGGATGGCGGCGTCGACCTTGCCGCCGCGGATCATCCCGAAGCTCGTGGCGGAGTCGAAGTAGGAGGCGCCGCGGCGCACCGTGACGGTCTCCTTGCCGGCGTTGATGAGGTCGGGGTCGACGGCGTCCTCGGCGGGGTACGCGCCGACGCCGAGGATGCCGTTCTCGGACTGCAGGACGATCTCGACGTCGTCGGGCACGTAGTTGGGCACGAGCGTGGGGAGGCCGATGCCGAGGTTGACGTAGGCGCCGTCCTCGAGCTCGGCGGCGGCGCGGGCGGCCATCTGCTCACGGGTCAGGGGCATCGCTCAGGACTCCTTCGTCGTGGCGTCGGCGGTGGCGGAGGCCGCCGGGGTGACGGTGCGGCGCTCGATGCGCTTGTCGGCGGCCTGCTCGGCGGTGAGCGGCAGGACCCGCTGGACGTAGATGCCGGGCAGGTGCACGTCGTCGGGGTCCAGCTCGCCGGGCTCGACGAGCTCCTCGACCTCGGCGACGGTGACCCGCCCGGCCATCGCGGCGAGCGGGTTGAAGTTGCGGGAGGACTTGTTGAACACGAGGTTGCCGTGGCGGTCGCCCTTCCAGGCGCGCACGAGGCCGAAGTCGGCGACGATCGCGTGCTCGAGGACGTACTCGCGGTCCACGCCGTCGGCGCCGGGGAAGACGCGGACCTCCTTGGCGGGGGAGGCCACGACGACGTTGCCCTCGGCGTCGTAGCGCCACGGCAGGCCGCCGTCGGCGACCTGGCTGCCGACCCCGGTGGGGGTGAAGAACGCCGGGATGCCGGCGCCCCCGGCGCGGAGCCGCTCGGCGAGCGTGCCCTGCGGGGTCAGCTCGACCTCGAGCTCGCCCTGGAGGTACTGGCGGGCGAACTCCTTGTTCTCCCCGACGTACGAGGACACCATCCGGCGGATCTGCTGGCTCGCGAGGAGGATGCCCAGCCCCCAGTCGTCGACGCCGCAGTTGTTGCTGACGACCTCGAGGTCGGAAACCCCGGCGCGGTGCAGCTCGGCGATGAGGACCGACGGGATCCCGCACAGCCCGAACCCTCCGACGGCGAGGGTGGCCCCGTCCGAGATCCCGGCGACGGCTTCGGCTGGGGTGGTGACGACCTTGTCCATGACAGGCACCCTATCGACGCCTCCGGGGGGTCCCGCCATGGGGCCGGGGCACAGTCGGGGGCCGCCGCGGTGGCGCCGGGTCACCGGAACGGCCAGCCGATCGTGGCCGAACGGCCCCCGCACGAATCCGGAGGATCTTCGGCGTACCGGTGCGTAGACCGCAGGAAGTGTGGTGCTTGTGGGACCACTGAGAAATACATCCGTGTAATTCCCGGAACGGGGTGGCACCCCCGCGAGGACCGTGGGAGAACTGTCTCGCTCGAGGTTCCGGTGTGACGGATGTGACGTCCGTGACTCGTGGTCCGTCGAGTGCGCCTCGATCCCCTGCCGGGGCGCCCCCTGCACCGAGGAGCACTCCGCCGTGTCCCTGTCCCACCCCGCGCCCCGGAGAGAGCGTCGGATCCCCGTCCGCACCATCGGGGCCGTCTCCGCCTCTGTCCTCGCGTTCCCGCTGGCCACCGCCCCTGCCGACGGTGCGACCTTCCCGACGCCGAAGCCGACCAAGGCCCTGCCGGCCGCGCTCGACGTCGCCGCGCCGTACCAGAAGGGCACCCAGTGCCTGACGGAGAACCAGCCGGGCGCGGTCGCCTTCGCCAAGCTGCTCAACGCGACGTACGGCACCCGGACCTACGGGATCCTGCGGCACTGCGCCGCCGAGCACGGTGAGGGCCGCGCGCTGGACTGGATGATCAACGCGAGCAACAAGGACCAGCTCGCCCTGGCGAACTCGCTGACCCGGTGGCTCGCCGCCCCCGACGCCCAGGGCCGCGCCGGCGCGATGGCCAAGCGCTTCGGCATCAACTACATCATCTGGAACCGCCAGCAGTGGCGCGCCTACGCGCCCGAGCGCGGCTGGACCCCGTACTACGGCGTGTCCCCGCACACCGACCACATCCACTTCTCGTTCAACTGGGACGGCGCCTACAAGCGCAGCTCCTGGTGGTCCGGCGTGGCCGTGACCTCACCGTCCCCCGGCCCGGTCGCCCCGGTGACCCCGCCCCAGCCGATGTCGTCGACCGGCTACCCGATCCTGTCCCAGGGGGCGAGCGGGCCCGAGGTCGCCCTCGCGCAGAAGGCGATCGGCGCCGAGCCCGACGGGAGGTTCGGGGCCCTCACGGCCGCCGCGCTCGGGACCTGGCAGTCCAAGAACTCGATCCCGGCGACGAAAAAGCTCGACGAGGCGACGTGGGGCAAGCTCGTCGCCCTCGGCCTCGTGCCGAACCGGGCCCCCCTCGAGCGCTACGTCAACGTCGTCCTCAAGCGCGGCTCGAGCGGCTCGGCCGTCAAGGCGCTGCAGACCGCGATCGGCAAGCTCTCGGTCGACGGCTCGTTCGGCCCGGCCACCGAGACGCGGGTCAAGGCGTACCAGAAGACCAAGGGCCTGTCCTCGACGGGCATCGTCGACAGCAAGGTCTGGAAGGCCCTCATGGGCCTGCCGTCCACGACGCCGCCCGCCCCGGCCCCGACACCGCCGGCCCCGCCCTCGAACGGCAGCACCTCGACCCACCCGCTCGCGAAGTACTCGAAGCTGACGCTCAAGCTCTGGTCGCGCGGCGAGGCCGTGAAGGCGATGCAGAAGGCGATCGGCAAGCTGACCGTCGACGGCTCCTTCGGCCGCAAGACCGAGGCGCGCGTCAAGGAGTACCAGAAGGCCAAGGGCCTGGCCGCGACCGGCGTCGTCGACGCGAAGGTGTGGAAGGCGCTCATGGCCCCGGCCAAGCCGGCCTCGACCACCCCCTCGAGTGGCACGACGAGCAGCGCGCTCAAGACCGAGTTCACCTCGTACAAGGCGACCACCCTGAAGTCCGGGTCCACGGGGGCCGCGGTGCGCGTCCTCCAGCAGGGACTCGGCGGCCTCGTCGTCGACGGCAGGATGAGCACGAAGACGGTCGCGGCCGTCAAGGCGCTGCAGACCGCCGCGAAGCTCAAGGCGACCGGTGTCGTCGACCGCGCGACGTGGGACGCCCTCGAGCGCCGGGTCCACCCGCTGCTCCCGCACTGGGGCACGGTCCTGAAGAAGGGCTCGAAGGGCACGGCCGTCGTCGCGCTCCAGAAGGCGCTGCGGATCACCGCCGACGGGTCCTTCGGCCCGAAGACCGAGGCCGCCGTCAAGGCCCTGCAGAAGGCGGCCCGGCTCACCCAGACCGGCCTCGTCGGCACGGTGACCTGGAAGGCCGTCGAGGCGCGGATGCCCCGCTGACCCCACGGTCCTCGACCACCGGACGGGCCCGGACCTCGTGAGGGGTCCGGGCCCGTCCGTTCGTGGGTGGGCTACTCGGCGTCGCGGGTGACGCCCTCGGCGGACCGTCGCGCCGCGAGGACCTCGGGAGCCGGCGTCCCGCGGGTGAGGACGACCGAGCCGTCGGCGGCCCAGGCAGCGAGGGCGGTCCGCAGGAACGCCGCCGTGTCGTCGGTGGCGGTGTGGACCCGTCCGTCCTCCGGGGCGGGGACGAGGTCGCCGAAGGTCGTCGTGCCGCCGTTGCGCAGCGCCGGGTCGGAGGGGTCGGCCTCCTCCCACGGCGTGAAGACGTCGCCGTGCGTGGCGACCTCCTTGGCCTCGTCGATCACGCCGGACGCCACCGGTCCGGGCGCCGACCGGGCAAGGGCCGCCAGCGTGACGAGCACCCCCTCCTCGGCGTCCTCGGCGGTGGCGGGGTCGTCGGTGACGACGACGTCGGCGGCCGACAGCGCCACGTCGGAGTCGGCCGCGCGGGCTCCGGCCCGGTGGGCCGGCACGACGACGCACGCGCCGACCGACCACGCCGCGAGCGCCCAGTAGAGGGTGCGCCAGTGCGGCGGGAGGTCGAGGCGCACGACGGTGCCGACGCCGGCGTCCAGCTCGTCCTGGAGCAGGTTGGCGGCCTTGGCCACCCAGTTCGCGAGGACGCGCGCCGACAGCTCGACGCGCTCCCCACGGGTGGGGGAGTCGGTGTCGTCGTAGACGGTGATGCGCGGGCGACCGGGATCGGACTCGACGAGGCGGCGCAGGAGCGCGGCGGGGCCGGGGGTGGGCGTGCTCACCGACCGGACGCTACCAACGCCCGGGACGGCCACTAGGCTCGCCCGCATGAGTGAGCGCACGGTCATCACCTTCGGGACCTTCGACGTCTTCCACGTCGGACACATCCGGGTGCTCCAACGGGCCGCCGCGCTCGGCGACCGGCTCGTCGTCGGCGTCTCTGCCGACGCGCTCAACATCTCGAAGAAGGGCCGGGCGCCCGTGTACTCGCAGGACGAGCGGATGGAGATCGTCGCCTCGCTCAAGGTCGTCGACGAGGTGTTCGTCGAGGAGTCCCTCGAGCGCAAGCGCGACTACATCGTCGAGCACGGGGCCGACGTCCTCGTCATGGGCGACGACTGGGCCGGCAAGTTCGACTGGGTCGACGACGTGTGCGAGGTCGTCTACCTCCCGCGGACGCCGTCCGTGTCGACGACCGGCCTGATCGAGCACATCGCCAGCCTCTCGACGTGACCTCCCCGGCAGCGGCCCCGGCGCCGGCGGCCGTGCCGGCCACGGCCGCGGCGCGCCCCCGGGCGGGGGACCTCGTGACCCGCGCGGGCCTGGCCGCCGGGCTCTGGCTCGTCGCGACGTGCGCGCTCGCGTGGCCGCTGTCGGCCCTCGGATGGTGGTCGCCGTGGGTGGCCTGGCCGCTGGGTCTGCTCCTGGCCATCGGCGCCGGACGGTTCGTGCGGGACCTACCGGGGGTGCGGGTCGCCCCGGCGCCGGCCGCCGTCCTCGTCGGCCTGTGCGTGGCCTTCGCCGTCTACGCGGGGGTGACCCACTCCGAGCACGTCCTCGTCCGCCGTGACGCCGCGAGCAACCTCCAGGCCGCGGCCAGCCTCGCGACGACCCACCACCGCGTCGTGCCGGTCGACGTCTCGGTCGTCGGCGGGCCGGCGGCGCTCGAGCGCGGGGACGTCTCGGTCGGCAGCTCGGCGTTCTACCAGGTCGGCTCGCCCGCCGAGCCCGCCGTGCAGCCGCAGTTCCTCCTGGCCCCGGCGGTCGTCTACGGGTACGGCTGGTGGGCCGGTGGAGCGGCCGTCGCCCAGGTCCTGCCGGCGGTGGCGATGGCGCTGGCCCTGCTCCTCCTCGGGCTGCTCGTCGCGTCGGTGACCGGGGCGTGGTGGGGTGCCGCGGCGGCCGCGCTCACCGCGCTGCTCTTCCCCGTCCTCAACGTCGCCCGCGGCACCTACTCGGAGCAGCTCGCGCTCGTCACCCTCGTGGGCGGGGCGCTCGCCCTCACCCTCGCCGTGCCGAGCGACGGCCACGGCGAGGACCGTGGGGGCGTCCGGGCCGGCGGTGACCGCGGCGAGGGCCGCGGCGACGTCATCGGCGACGACCGCGGCGGCCGTGTCGGCGGCGACGTCATCGGCGACGACCGCGGCGGCCGTGCCGGCGGCGATGTCATCGGCGACGACCGCGGCCACGTCCGCGCCGGCGCGATCCCGTCCGACGGGACCCGGCGGCTCGCGCTCGTCGCAGGGATCCTCCTGGGGGGCACCGGCTTCGCCCGCATCGACTCGTTGCGCGAGGTCCTCCTCCTGCTCCCGCTGCTCGCCGTGGGGACGGCGCTGGGCGGGCGCTGGGTGCGACCGGTCGTCCTCGGGGTGGCCGGCTCGACCGTGCTCGCGCTGGCGGCGGCGTGGTCGCTGTCGTACCGCTACCTCGGCGACATCGCCGCGAGCCTCGTCCCCCTCCTCGCGATGGCCGTCGCCGCCGGGCTCGCCTCCTTCGGGGCGCTGTGGCTGTGGCGCCGTGGCCGACGGCTGCCCGCCGGGGTCGTGCGCCGCCTCCCCGACGTCGCGGCCGGGCTCGTCGTCCTCGCCGGCCTCGCGCTGGCCAGCCGGCCGCTGTGGATGACGACGCGCCAGGACCCGAACGACCCCGGGGCCCGCTACGTCGCCGGGATGCAGCGTCGCCAGGGGCTGCCCGTCGACGGCGGCCGCACCTACGCCGAGCACACCGTCGACTGGCTCGCCTGGTACGCCGGGTGGGTGGCGGTCGTCGTCGCCCTCGTCGCCCTCGCGCTCGTCCTGCGGCACGCCCTGCGACGCCTGGGGGAGGGCCGGCTCGAGGCCTGGTTCCCCGTGCTCGTCGTGGCCGCGGGCTCGACCGTGCTGACCCTGCTCCGGCCGGGCATCACCCCCGACCACCCGTGGGCCGACCGTCGGCTCCTCGTCGCGCTGCCGCTCGTCGTCGCCCTCGTCGTCGTCGCCGCGTGGTGGGGTGCGCGGCGGCTGGAGGCGACCGGGCGCCCGTGGGGGACCGGGCTGGTCGCGCTGCTGCTCGTCGTGGGCCTGGCCGTCCCGGCGGTCCTGGCCACCTGGCCGTTCCGCGGCGTCGGCGTCGAGCGCGGGTCGCTGGGCGCCGTCGACGACGTGTGCGCCGCGCTGGAACCGGGCGACGTCGTCCTCGGGGTCGACAGCCGGGCGACCTCCGAGTGGCCGCAGGCCGTCCGGGGCATGTGCGGCGTGCCGACCTTCATCGCGACGACCCCCGTCCGCAAGGACCCGGCCCGGCTGGCGTCCGTCGTCGACGAGCTCTCCCGGGGCGCCGCGTCGAGCGGGCACCGCCTCGTCCTCCTCGCGGCCGACGGCCCGGAGGCCCTCACCGGGCTCGGGCTCGAGGCGCGGCCGATCGTCGACATCCGCTTCCCCGAGGAGGAGCACGCCCTCGACCGGCGGCCGTACAAGACCGACCGCGGCGGCATCCGCGTCTTCCTCGCCGAGGCCCCTGCCCCCTGACGGTCCGCCACCCCGCCCCGTCGCCACGCCCCGTCGCGACTTCAGTACGGCAACACGCCGACGTCGTGGCTCGGGCGTCGGCGTGTTGCCGTACCCAAAGAGTCGGCCGAGGGGGCCGATCACGCCTCAGCGGCGGGCGAACTCCGGCTGGGCTCGGCGCTGGACGGCCGACCACGTGTGACGGTCGACGGCGGCGACGAGGCCCGGGCGCAGCGAGCGCGCCGTGTAGGGCGTGCCGTCGGGGTGGCCGGTGGCGCCGCCGGCCTCGGTGACGAGGAGCGACCCGGGGACGTGGTCCCAGGGGTTGGAGCGGCTGTAGACGATGTAGTCGGCGGCGCCCTCGATGAGCTTGGGGTAGTCGACGCCGCAGCACACCCACGACAGGCGCAGGGGCGGCAGGTCGCCGAGCCGGTGGTCGCGCAGGGACCAGATGGACGTCACGCCCTCGGGTGCGCGGTCGTCGGGAACCGGTGTCGTGGAGACCTGTTCGCCGTCACGCCAGGTGCCGCCACCCTTCTCGGCCACCCACGCGACGCCGTGCTCGGGCTGCCAGATCCAGGCGCGGACGGCCTCGCCGTGGAGGGTCTCGGCGACCATGACCGCGTGGTCGGGGGAGCCGTTGACGAAGTTCTTCGTGCCGTCGACGGGGTCGACCGTGAAGGCGTGCTCGGCGGCGAGGTAGCGCTCCATGAGCGAGTGGTCGGCGGCGTGCGCCTCCTCGCCGAGGACGACGGCGTCGGGGTAGGCCTCGATGAGCCGGGCCGTGATGAGCACCTCGGCCTCGCGGTCGGCGACGGTCACGAGGTCGCCGGGGTTCTTCTCCATGACCTCGCCGGCGGACAGCGACCGGAAGCGTGGGGTGATGACCTCGGCGGCGACGTCACGCATGAGGTCAAGGACGGCGTCTGTCGACAGGCCGGGCATGACCCCACGCTTCCACAGGCGCGACCATCCACCCAATCCGCCCGTCACAGAAAAGCTGGGGCCCGGAGCCGCGGCCGGGGTCAGGCGGTGGCGGCGGGGCGGACACCGGGGCCGGGGCGGCCGAGGATGGCGCGCGGCTCGGCGACCTCGTGGTCGCGGGCGCAGCGGACGTGGATCTCGACGGGCGCGTCGCAGTCGCGGTGGACGAACTCGATGGGCGGGCCCTCGGGATCGGCGAGGTAGCGGTCGCCCCACTCGGCGATGGCCACCATGACGGGGAAGAGCGCGAAGCCCTTCTCGGTGAGCCGGTACTCGTGCCGCTCGCGCTGGCCCGGCTCCCGGTAGGCCTCGCGACGCAGGACGTCCTGCCCGACGAGGACGGCCAGCCGGTTGGTCAGCACCTGGCGGGGGATGCCGGTGTGGCGGCGCATGTCCTCGAAGCGTCGGATGCCGTTGAAGACCTCGCGCAGCACGACGAAGGTCCACCGCTCGCCGAGCACGTCCATGGCCCGGCCGATCGTGCAGTTGTCGGTGGAGAACGCCAGGGCGGGGGGAGCGGACACGGACCCCATGCTAGGTCTTGTTGACAGACTCAGCAAGCATGGGCGATGCTCGGTCCATGACGCAGACCCAGCCTGAGGCGACGTCCCACCCCGTGCCGGCCGACGACGCGGACCGGCACCGAACCCCGCCCGAGCCGGCCGACGACGCGGACCGGCCCCGAACCCCGCCCGAGCCGACCTCCGCCATGCGGACCGGCGCGTTCGCCACCCGGTCGCGGACGTTCACCTGGGCCCGGCCCGGCCAGGGCGACCCGCGCCACCTCGCCTCGCTCGACGGCCTGGGCCAGCTCACCGCGATGGTCGAGGGCGAGATGCCGCCCCCGCCGATCATGGCGACCCTCGGCGTCACCGACTTCCGCCCCGAGGCCGGCCGGGTCGTCGTCGAGATGCCCGCGGACGAGTTCCACTACAACCCGTTGGGCACGGTCCACGGTGGCGTCATCTCGATGCTCCTCGACACCGCCGCGGGGTGCGCCGTGCACTCGACGCTGACCGTGGGGGAGAGCTACACCACCCTCGACCTCACGGTGAAGTTCCTGCGCCCGGTCACCGTCGGCTCCGGCGTCCTCACCTGCGAGGGCACCGTCATCCAGCGGGGCCGCCGCACCGCCCTGGCCCAGGCGCAGCTCACCGACGAGGCCGGCCGGCTCGTCGCCCACGCCACGAGCAGCTGCATGATCTTCCCCATCCCCACCCCCTGATGCTGCCCGTCGCGTGTGCTCACGTGGTCGCGGGAGCAGCCACCTGAGCACACGCGACAGGACCCCATCGGCCTCGTGTGCCCAGGTGGTCGTGGGGACAGCCACCCCGGCACACGCGGTGGGGAGGGCCCGGCTGTCGAAGGCGCGCTGACCTGCGGTGTCGCGGGGGCGCGGTCTGGGTAGGGTCCGGGCATGGCGAGGTTGCGGCGGGTGTCCCCGCGGTCGGTGGGCTGGACCCGTCGACGGGCAGGCAAGGGGTTCAGCTACCGCGACGCGGGCGGTGACGCGCTGCCGCAGGAGTCGGTCGAGCGGATCAAGGCGCTCGCCATCCCGCCGGCGTGGAAGGACGTGTGGATCTGCCCCCACGAGAACGGCCACATCCAGGCGGTCGGCACCGACGACGCCGGGCGGCGCCAGTACCTCTACCACCCCGACTGGCGCACCAAGCGCGACGAGCTGAAGTTCGACCGGGTCAAGGTCGCCGGCACCCGCCTGGCCAAGGCGCGCGAGCGGATGATCGACGACCTGCGCGCCGAGGGCATGCCGCTCGCCCGCGCCGCCGCCACGGCGACCCGCCTGCTCGACCTCGGGTACTTCCGGATCGGCAGCGACGCCTACACCGACGCCAACGGCTCGTTCGGCCTCACCACCCTCGAGCGCCGCCACGTGCGCCGACAGGGCACCGACCTCGTCTTCTCCTTCGTCGGCAAGTCGGGCATCGAGCACTCGATCACCATCAGCGACCAGCAGGTCATCGACTCCCTCAACCTCATGAGGAAGCGGCGCGGCGGCTCGACCCGCCTCCTCGCCTACAAGGGCGAGGCCCGCTGGGCCGACCTCCAGGCGACGGCGGTCAACTCCTACATCGCCCAGCTCGTCGCCGAGGACCTCACGGCCAAGGACTTCCGGACCTGGCACGCCACCGTCCTCGCAGCGGTCGCCCTCGCCGAGTCCCCCGAGAAGGGCGACACCGCGGCCTCGCGCCGCCGCGCGGTGAAGCTGGCGGTCGAGGAGGTCTCGGCCTACCTCGGGAACACCCCCACCATCGCCCGCAAGTCCTACGTCGACCCCCGCGTCATCGAGCAGTACGAGGACGGCGTGACGATCGCCGGGACCCTCGCGAAGCGCTACCGCGACGACTCCAAGCGCCAGGCCGCCATCGAGAAGGCGGTGGCCCGCCTCATCGACGGCGCCGACTGAGGCCTCGCCGCGTGCGCGGCGGCGGGCGACGGGCTCGCGCGCCGGTAGGCTCGCGGGCGATGAACGAGCACCCTCCCGTCGCCCCGTACCCCGCCGGCGACGACGACCACGACGCCCTCCACTCCGCCCCGACCGAGCAGATCGGGGTCGCCCGCGAGCCCGCGCCGGGGTCCGCCGAGACCGAGTGGGTCGAGGTCCGCCCGGGCGAGATGGCCGGGCGCAGCGACGACCCAGCGGCGACGAACGTCCTCCCGCGCCTCCAGCCCGGGACCGCCGCCCGGGTGGCCACCGAGGACGACGCGGTCCCCACCCGCACCCCCGCGCCGGCCCGCACCGGTCACCCGGCCTACCCCATCGAGGACGCGCCGGGGGGCAGCATCACCGCGCCGTACGTGACGATCGTCCTGCCGTGCTTCAACGAGGGCGCCCACGTCCTCAAGGAGATCGACCGGATCACCGCCACGATGCAGGCGAGCGAGCTCACCTACGAGCTGCTCTGCATCGACGACGCGAGCACCGACGACACCCTCGACGTCCTGCGCCACGCGCAGCAGACCTACCCGAACCTGCGCATCCTGCCCTTCCGCCGCAACGGCGGCTCCGGCACGGCCCGGCGCATCGGCACCCAGCAGTCGCGCGGCGAGATCGTCGTGTGGACCGACGCCGACATGACCTACGAGAACGAGAAGATCCCCGACCTCGTGCGGATCCTGCGCGACGACGCCAGCTACGACCAGGTCGTCGGCGCGCGGACCACCGAGGAGGGCACCCACAAGTGGGCCCGGGTGCCCGCGAAGTGGCTCATCCGCAAGATCGCCGAGTGGCTGACCAAGACCCGCATCCCCGACCTCAACTCGGGCCTGCGCGCGTTCCGCCGCGAGGTCTCGCTGCCCTACCTGCGGCTGCTGCCCGCCGGGTTCTCGTGCGTCACGACGATCACCATCGCGTTCCTCAGCAACCAGCACGACATCAAGTACGTCGACACCTCGTACGCCAAGCGCGCGGGGGTCAGCAAGTTCCACTTCGTCAACGACGCCTACCGCTACATCCTCCAGGTGCTGCGGATGGTCATGTACTTCGACCCGCTCAAGGTGCTGATGCCCCCGGCGCTGTGGATGATCGTCATCGGGTTCGTCAAGGCGGTCGTCGACATGGTCCGCCACCCGTTCTACTTCCCCGCGAGCACGGTGCTCCTCGTCGTCAGCGGGATCATGATCGCCTCGCTCGCGCTGCTCTCCGACCTCGTCGTGCGGTCCCGCGACGGTGTCTGACGCCGTGCCCACGACCGCCGGGAGCGCCGGGCACACCGCGGAACCGTCGGCCCAGCTGTCGATCGCCATCGTCGGGCCGACGCACCCCTTCAAGGGCGGGGTCGCCGCGCACACGACCGCCCTCGCCCACGAGCTCGCCGAGGCCGGGCACGACGTCACCCTCGTGTCGTGGAGCCACCTCTACCCGTCGGCGCTCTACCCCGGTGAGCAGGCCGTCCCCGGCGGCGCCCCCGACGTCGAGCCCTTCCCGCGCACCCTGCGGGTCCTGTCCTGGGCCCGCCCCGACACCTGGGTGCGCACCGGCCGGCGGCTGCGCGACGCCGACGTCATCGTCGTCGTCCACGTCATCCCCGCCGTCGTCCCGGCCCACCTGGCGCTGCTGCGCGCCGCGGGCGTCGGCCGGACGAGCCCCACGGGACGCGGACCGCGCACCGTCGTCATCTGCCACAACGTGCTCCCGCACGAGACCCGCCCGGGCGACCGGCAGCTGATGCGCGGCTTCCTCGAGCGGGTCGACGCCGT
The DNA here is from genome assembly GCF_042756445.1 of Oryzobacter terrae. GTDB lineage: Bacteria > Actinomycetota > Actinomycetes > Actinomycetales > Dermatophilaceae > Oryzobacter > Oryzobacter terrae. The sequence goes on along the minus strand of NZ_CP170578.1, from coordinate 1,039,038 downwards.
CGTCGTCCACTCCGACGAGCAGGCCCGCCTCGCCACCGAGCTCGGGGCCACCCGCGTCAAGGAGCTCGACCTCCCGCCGCACCTGCCCGGGGGCGACCCCCAGCCGCGTCCCGACCGGCCCGAGGACGACCGCGACGTGCGCCTGCTCTCGCTCGGCATCGTGCGCGACTACAAGGGCGTCGACCTGCTCGTCGACGCCGTGCGCGAGGTCCCCGGGATCCGGCTCACCGTCGCCGGCGAGCTGTGGGGCGATGCCGGCCGCCGGGTCCGCGAGCTCGCGGCCGACCCCCGGCTCGAGGGCCGCGTCGAGGTCCATGGCGGGTACGTCCCCGCCGACCGGATCGCGGGCCTCATGGCCCACCACGACGTCTTCGCCCTCACCTACCGGTCGGCGACGGCGTCGCAGAACGCCCTGCTCGCGCGGCACCACGGGCTCCCCGTCCTTGCCTCCGCGGTCGGGACCTTCCCCGAGCAGGTCCGCGACGGGGTCGACGGGATCCTCGTCCCGCCCTCCGACCGCGACGCCCTCGTCGACGCCCTGCGCCGGCTCGCCGAGCCCGGGGCGGCCGAGCGGCTGCGGGCCGAGGTCCGCCGCCCCGACCTCTCCGGCCCCTGGGCGCACTACGTCGGCGGCATCGAGGCCCTCGCGGCGCCGCCCGCCGAGGACGAGGACGACCCGCCGCCGCTCCCGCTGTCGCCGCTCGGCCGCGCCAAGGCCGTCGTCGCGGGGATCCGTGCGCGCCGCGGCCCCGTCGTCGAGATCGGCCCCACCGACATCCCCGACCGGATCCGGGCGACCGACCTGCTCGCCCTCGATGCCGACGCGGTCGACGCCGTCGACGTCGCCCGGGCCCTCGGCCTCCCTCGCCCGGGTGAGCCCGTCGCCGCGTGGGCGGCGCTCGGGGCGCTCGCGGCCATCATCCGGATCCGCGACGACGGGCACCGTTCCAGCGTCATCGTCGACGAGTCCGGGACGTCGTCGCCCCTGGGTCGATGGGCCCGCGCGGTCGGGTTCGCGCCGGTCGAGCTCGAGCTGACCGGGCGCCGTGCCGCCGTCGAGGTGCTCGACGTCGACACGGCGAGCCTCGACGTCATCACCCGCCTCCACCCGGGCGGCTGCACCGCCACCGACGTCGACCACGCGGTCGGCCAGGCGTCCTGGGCGCTGCGCTCGGGCGGGCTGCTCGTCATCACGGTGCCCATCGGCGACGACGACCCCGACTTCGCCGTGCGCCCCGCGGGGGTGCGCGGCATCCTCGCGCGGGCCGACGACCTGGGGCTCACCCTCGTCGGCGACGTCGACGGCGACGTCCTCGACCGGATGCGGCACGCGCGCCTCGACGCCGAGGGGGGCGACGCCCCCGCGTACGCCGTCCTCCGGCTGACCTTCCGGCGGCGGTGAGGGTGCCGAGCGGTCGCGTGCTCAACATCGTCCGGGTCGGGCTGCTCGTGCTGATCCTGGCGGCCGTCGGAATCGCGCTGTGGCGCAACTGGTCCGAGGTCTCGACCGAGCTGGCCCGGGTCAGCCCCGCGGCGCTCGTGGCGGGGTTCGTCCTCACGACGAGCGCCCCGCTGGCGACCCTCATGGGGTGGCGGGTCCTCCTCGCCGACCTCGGGACGCGGCTCCCCGCCGGGCCCGCGGCGAGCGTCTTCCTCGTCGGGCAGCTCGGCAAGTACGTGCCCGGTTCGGTGTGGACCGTCCTCGCGCAGGCCGAGATGGGCGCCCGGCTCAAGGTGCCGCGGCGGCGGATGGCGGTCGTCGGGATCCTGTCGATCGGGCTGGCGGTGCTCACCGGGTGCCTCATGGGGATCCCGGCCGTGCCGCGCCTGCTCGACCGCTCGGGTGAGGCGTTCTCGTGGTGGTGGGTCGTCCTCGCCGTGGTCCTGGGGGCCGTGCTGCTCTGGCCGCGGCTGCTCAACGCCGTCATCGCCCGGGGGCTGAGGCTGCTGCGGCGCGAGCCGCTCGAGCACGAGCTCTCGGGGCGCGCCGTCGCCCTGACGTCGGCCTGGTTCGTCCTCGCCTGGCTGTGCGCCGGGGGAGGGGTGCTCGTGCTCGCGCTCGCGGTGGCGCCCGACGCCCCGCTCGGTGCGCTCCTCGTGGCGGCGCTGTGCGGCTTCCCGCTCGCGTCGGCCGCCGGCATGTTCTCGGTGCTCGTGCCGGCGGGCGTCGGGGTCCGCGACGGCCTGTTGGCGCTGCTGCTCGTCACCCTCATGCCGCTGTCGGCCGCGACCGCGGTCGTCGTCGTCGCCCGCTTCCTCGCCGTCCTCGCCGACCTCGTCGTCGCCGGGTCGGCGTGGGCGTGGGGGCGTCGGCACCACCTCCTAGGATCGACGACGTGACCGACGACCACGACCCCGGCCGCGGCCGCGAGGAGCAGCTCGCCTACTCCGAGTCCATGGCCAAGATGCTCGACGAGGAGGCCCGCCGGAAGAAGGCGGCCAAGATCGTCGCCGTCGTGCGGCACGCCCTCGGGGTCGAGTCGCTCGACGGGCTGACCGCCGTCGACGTCGGCTGCTCGGCGGGGTTCATCGCCGACGAGCTGGCCCTCGCCGGCGCCACGACGAGCGGCGTCGACATCGACGAGCCCGGGCTCGAGAAGGCGCGGGCCCGCTTCGGCGACCGGGTCGACTTCCGGCTCGCCCGCGGCGAGGACCTGCCGTTCGACGACGCCTCGGTCGACGTCGCCGTCCTCAACCACATCTACGAGCACGTCGTCGACCCCGAGGCCGTCGTCGCCGACATCCACCGGGTCCTGCGTCCGGGCGGGGTGCTCTACCTCGGCATCGGGCACCGCTGGCAGGTGCTCGAGCCGCACCACCGGCTGCCGTTCCTGTCGTGGCTGCCGCAGCGCGCCGCCGACCGGTACCTGCGGCTGACCCGCAAGGGCGAGCACTACTACGAGCGCTACTACACGCCGGCCGGGCTGCGCCGCCTCTTCGGGGCCTACGACGTGTGGGACTACACGCTCCCCGTCCTCGCCGACCCGGCCGCCTTCTCCGCCGACGACAACGTCCCGGCGTGGTCCTCGAGGATCCCCGAGGGCGTCCTCGCGGCCGCACTGCCCGCGGTGCCGACGTACGTGTGGGCGGCGTTCAAGGGCACGGCCTCGCCCGCGGGTCCGCGCCTGCGCGTCGCCCCCCGCCACGTCTCGGGGTGACTCCGCGGTGACGCCGTCGTCGTCGGTGCCCGGGCCCGCGTCGCCCTCGGGCGCTGGTGTGGAGCGCGTCGTCCGGGCGTCACGGCCGGTGCCGCTGGGGGCCGTCGTCGGCATCTTCCGGCGTGGTGGGGCAGACCCGACCAGCCGCCGCGACGACCACGGCTGGTGGTTCGCCTGGCGCACGCCCGACGGCCCGGTGACGCTGCGGCTTCAGGTGCCGTCCCCGGTGTCGGAGGTCGTCACGGCCACCGCGTGGGGGCCGGGGGCCGGGTGGATGCTCGAGCAGGTGCCGGCGCTGCTCGGCGAGCTCGACGACGCCGATGGCTTCGAGACACGGCACCCGCTCGTCACCGACGCCGCCCGTCGCTGGCCCGGGTGGCGGGTGCCGCGCTCGGGCCTCGTCCTCCAGGCGCTCGTGCCGTCGATCATCGAGCAGAAGGTCACCGGCAAGGAGGCGTTCGCGGGGTACCGGATGCTGGTGCGCCGGTTCGGTTCTCCCGCACCGGGACCGGGTGAGGCGATGGGGCTCGTCGTGCCACCGAGTGCCGCGGAGTGGGGCGCGATCCCGTCGTGGGAGTGGCTGCGCGCGGGCGTCGACCCCGGGCGGTCGAGGACCGTCGTCTCCGTCGTCGGACGCGCCGGCCGCATCGAGGAGACCGCGTCGATGGCGCCCGCCGAGGCTCGCGCGCGGCTCACCGCGTTGCCCGGCGTCGGTCGGTGGACGTGGGCGGAGGTCGCCCAACGGGCCCTCGGGCTGGCCGACGAGGTGAGCTTCGGCGACTACCACGTCGCCAAGGACATGACGTGGGCGCTCACGGGGACCCCGCTCGACGACGACGCCCTCGCCGAGCTCCTCGAGCCCTGGTCGCCGCACCGCTACCGGGTCCAGCGCCTCCTCGAGCTCGGCGGCCACCACCGCCCCCGCCGCGGCGCCCGGATGACGCTCCCCACCCACCTCCCCGTCCGCCGGTTCTGACGCCGCTTCCGACCCACGTCACGGGACCCACTGCCTCGCCGGGACCCGCTCCGCCCGCCGTGGGCGGCGACCTCCACGGGCTCGGCGGAGCCCCTCGACCCGCCCTCGGCGGAGCCACTCGACCCGCCCTCGCCGAACCCTTCACCCCACCCCTCGCTGACTCTTCAACCCACCCCTCGCTGACTCTTCAACCCACCCCTCTCCGGAACTGCACAACCCGCTGGATCGATCGATCCAGCGGGTTGAGCAGTTCCGGACGTACCCCCTGGGGCCTCGTCAGGAGAGGACGAGGGCGACCGTCGTGGCGGTGCGGGCGGAGACGGTCGCGGTCAGGGACTCGGAGGCGGCCGCGACCTCGCAGCGCACGACGAGGCGGCCGAGGTCGTAGGGGTCGTCGGCGCCGAGGGTGACCTCGGCGGTGCCTGCTGCCTCGTCGACGCCGACGTCGGCCGAGCCGCCGGGCACGTCGAGGAGGGTCAGCGCCACGACCCTGCCAACGCGCTCGGCGAGAGGTTCGTCGGGACGCACCGACGCGATGCCCACGTCGGCCGCCTCGGCCGACCCGGGCGCGGCACCGAGCGCCGACCGCACGGCCTCCGCGGTCCCCAGCGCGAACCAGTCCCCGGGTCCGGTGCGCACGAGCGAGCGCGCCCCCTCGGCGCCGACGGAGAACCACGACGGGTCGAGACCGCGGACGACTGCCGCCGGGACGCCGTCGACCTTGCCCTTGACGAGGTCCGCGGCGCTCGCCACCTCGTCGGCGAGGGCGCGGGTCGTCACCGCGAGCGGCCGCCCGTCGTGGTCGAGCCCGCCGCGCAGGTCGTCGACGACGGCGAGCCCCGACGACCCGATGGCGAGGTCGACGAGGCCGTTGCGCCACGGGCGCCCCGCGGTGTCGCTGAGGACGACCGCGAACGCCGCACCGTCGTCGAGCCCGAGGAGGCCGAGCAGGGCCGCACGCAGCCGGCGCGCCTCACCGTCGGGGTCGCGGGGGAGGAGCAGGACGGTGTCGCCCGGCCCGGTGTTCGACGCGTCGACGCCCGCCGCGGCCATCACGGGACCGGCCTCGGCCTCGACGACCCGGGTGACCGCGCCGCCCTCGCCGACCCGCTCGGCGACGACGCGGACCGTCGCGGACTCCACCGCCGACTCCCGCGACCCGTCCCACGTCAGCCCGAGGGCCTTGGACACGACCTTGCTCGACACGACGACGCAGTCGCCGGTGCCGAGGGCCACCCCCGAACGCACGAGGGCGCCGAGCAGCAGGGCAGCGAGGTCGTCGCCCGCCGCCACCTCGCCCACCCCGGTGACCGGGACGACCTCGAGCGAGCGGCCACCGCTCACGCGGGCACCGACGACGCGATCCGCAGGGCGTGCGCGGCGATCCCGGCCGTGGCCTCGACGTCGGTCATGAGCAGCGGCCCGTCGTGGGCCTCCACCCGCGCGCGGCGCAGCGTCGTCGCGGCGTCGGCGGGGTCGACGAGCCAGCCGTCGAGGAAGTCCTCGTAGAGCCCGCCGACCGCGGCCGCCGTGGCCTCGACGCCGATCGCCTCGAGGCACGCGTCGGCGTGGCCCCGCACCGGTCGGCCGGAGATCAGCGGGGAGACCCCGACGACGGGGGCAGCGGTGCCGCGCAGCGCATCTCGCACGCCCGGGACGCCGAGGATGATGCCGATGGAGACGACGGGGTTGCTCGGCGGGAGGAGGACGACATCGGCGCGGCGGATGGCGTCGAGGACGCCCGGCGCCGCCGCCGCCCGGTCGAGCCCGGCGACGACGAAGCGCTTCGCGGGGACGGCCGCCTGGTGGCGGACCCACCACTCCTGGAAGTGGATCGCCCGCTCGCCGACGACCTCATCATCCCGACCGGACCCGTCCTCGACCTCGTCGACGACGACGTGCGTCTCGACCGGGGTGTCGGTCATCGGGAGCAGCTCGAGGCGCTGCGCCGGCAGGCCCCACCGCTCGGCGAGGCGCGCCGTGACCTGCGAGAGGGACGCCCCCTGGCCCAGCCACTGCGAGCGGGCGATGTGGGTGCCGAGGTCGAGGTCGCCGAGCGCGAACCACTGCGGCTCCACGCCGTACGCCGCCAGCTCGCCCTGGAGCCGGTGGCTCTCGTCGGCCCGGCCCCAGCCCTGTCCGTCGTGGACGCCGCCGCCGAGGGTGTAGAGGAGCGTGTCGACGTCGGGGCACACCCGCAGTCCGAAGAGGGTGATGTCGTCGCCGGTGTTCGCGATGACCGTGACCGTGGTGTCCTCGAGGCCGGGGGTGGTGTCGAGGTGGTGGCGCAGACCGCGGATGAAGCGCGCCCCACCGACCCCTCCGGCGAGGGCCGTGATGTGCATGCGGGCAGTCTCTCAGCCCCCTCCACGGCCCGGCGAGCCGCCCCGACACGCCGCCGCGTCACCCACCGTTTTCACCGATATCACCGACTGGCTTGACGCGGGGTGCATGACACGCGTGTAATTCCACCCATGTACTCCGGAGGAACCCGGCTGGAGTGCTTGGGTCGAGGGTCGAGGAGGGAACGATGCACGAGCTCTTTGTGATCGACGGGATGCTCGACGGTGAGGTCGGCGACGAGGAGGGTGCGCTCTCCTGGCAGGAGCGGTCGCTCTGCGCGCAGACCGACCCCGAGGCCTTCTTCCCGGAGAAGGGTGGATCCACCCGCGAGGCCAAGAAGGTCTGCGTCGGCTGCGAGGTCCGCTCCGAGTGCCTCGAGTACGCCCTGGCCAACGACGAGCGCTTCGGTATCTGGGGCGGCCTGTCCGAGCGGGAGCGCCGCAAGCTGAAGAAGCGCGCGGTGTGACACGGGGCCTCGCCCCGTCCCACCTCCCGGCCGCATGACACTGGCGCCCACGCGACCCTCCGCTGCCCCGACCGACCCGGCCGGGTCCGAGCCGACCGTCACCGCGGTCGTCGTCTCCCGCCGCGACCCCGCGGGACTGGACCGGCTGCTCTCGGCGCTGTTCGCCCAGACCCTCCTGCCGACCGAGGTCCTCCTCCTCGACCGCACCGAGGGACGCTCGCTGCCCGCCTCCGCCGAGGGCGCCCCGGCCGCCGACCTCGCGGCGGTCCTCGAGGCCGCCCGCACCGGCCACCCGGTGCCCGTCACCGTCGTCGCGACGAACCCGCGCACCCCGGTGCGTGCGGCCGCCCACCGCGCCCTCGCCCAGCACGACCCCGACGCCCACCCCACCTCGCTCGCGTGGTTCCTGCCCGTCGGGGCGAACCCGGAGCCCGGCGCCCTCGTCACCCTCGTCGACACGTGGCGCCGTTCGGCCTCGGTCGGCATCGTCGGGCCCAAGCACGTCGACGCCGCCCATCCCGGCCTGCTGCGCGCCCTGTCGATCCACACGACCCGGGGCGGCCGCCTCCTGGCCCGGCCCGTGCCCGGGCGCCCCGACCAGGGCCAGCACGACCGCGACTCCGACGCCCTGGCCGTTCCCTTCGCCGGGGCGCTCGTCGAGCGAGGCCTCCTCACCGAGCTGCGCGGCTGGGAGACCTCGTTCGGCGACCTCGGGGCCGACCTCGACCTCGGCTGGCGCGCCCACGACACCGGACGCCGTGTCGTCGTCGCCCCCACGGCCCGGGTCCGCACCGAGGACGGCGTGGCCCCGGCCACCGCGTCCACCCCGGCCCGCCGCCGCGCCGCCCGCCGCGTCGCCCTCACCCGCGCCTCGTGGTGGGCCGCGCCCGCCCTCGCGGCCTGGGTCGCCCTGACCTCCGTCGTCGCGGCGGTCGGCCTCCTCCTCCTCAAGCGGCCCCGGGCCGCATGGGCCGAGCTGTCCTCGCTGTCCTCCCTCGACCCGTTCCGCGGCGCCGCGACCCGCTACCGCACCCGGCACCGCCGCGCCGTGGCCCGTCGTGACCTCAAGGCCCTCTTCGAGCCGCGCCGCGCCGTCCTCACGAGCTGGGGCGACGCCGTCCACGACGCGCTCGTCCCCCCGCGCCCGCCGATCGGCAACGAGGCCAACGACCTCAACCCGAGGTCGTGGCTCATCAAGGTCGTCCGCCACCCGGCCGTCCTCGCGGCGACGGCCGCGGCGGTCGTCACCGTCGTCGCGGCCCGCTCCCTCGGCGCCTCGGTCGTCACCGGGCTCGGTTCCGGCCTCACCGGCGGCGAGCTCGTCGGCACCCGCGCCGACGCCTCGACCCTCTGGGCCGCCTGGACCGACGGGTGGACCGGTACCGGTCTCGGCGGCCCCGACCCCGTCGGGCCGCACGTGCCGATGCTCGCCCTGCCGGTCTGGCTCGTCGACCACCTGCCCCTCCTGCCGCACGCCGCGTCACCCGCCGGCCTCGTCGTCGCGCTCCTCGTGCTCCTCGCGATGCCGACCGCGGTCGTGTCCGCCTACCTCTCGCTGCGCGCTGTCGTCGCCTCCCGCCCGGTGCGGGCCCTGGCCGCCCTCGCCTGGGCGACGAGCGGTGTCGCCGCCGCGTCGGTCGCGCAGGGTCGCCTCGGCGCCGTCGTGGCCCTCGTCCTCCTGCCGGCGCTCGCCGCCGGTCTCTGGCTCGTCGGCACCCGGCGGTCGACCGCGACGAGCGCCTTCGCCACCGCCCTCGCGGGGGTGGTCCTCGGGGCCTTCGCCCCCGTCCTCCTCGCGCTCGTCGTCGTCCTCGCGCTCGTGCTGGCGCTCGTCCGGCGCCGGGTCCGCACGCACGCCCTCGTCATCGCGCTCGTCCCGGTGGGCGTCCTCGCGCCGTGGCTGCTGCGGGCGGCCGAGAGCTCGTGGCCGGTGCTCGTCGGCGGGGTCGGGCTGGCCCAGTGGGGCGGGAGCGTCCCGGAGCCGTGGCAGCTGGCGCTGCTCCACCCCGGTGGTGCCGGTGCGCCGGTCGTCTGGGCCGCCGTCCCCGTCCTCGCGGTCGCGCTGCTCTCGCTCGGTCGCGGCCGGGCCTGGGGGTCGGCGACGACCTCGCTCGCCCTCCTCGCCCCGCTCCTCCTGGCCCTGGCCCTCGTCGCGCCCTCGGTACGGCTGGGAACGGTTCCCCCCGGGCTCGACGGGGCCGGCGACGCCATCACCCTGTGGCCCGGCACCTTCCTCATGCCGCTGACCCTCGTCGTCGTGCTCCTGCTCGGGCGCGGCCTCGACGGAGTGCGCCTGCGCCGGGCGCCCGGCACCGGCCGCGTCGGGTCGGTGCTGCGCCCCCTCGCGGCCGCCGTGGCCGTCCTCGCCGTCGCCGCGTCCGCGGGAGCCGTCGCCGCGGCCACCCTGGGCTCGGAGCTGGCCCCGTGGCGCGACCCGCGCCCCTCCGTGGCGGTCGAGCAGGCGGCGGGCGCGTTCGCCACCCGGGCCCTGTTCGTGACGCCGGGGGAGCGCGGCGCCGGCTACCGGTTCGTCGGCCGCGAGGGCTCCACGCTCGTCCGGCCGCTTCCCAGCGTCGCGAAGGCCGACGGCGCCGTCGCCGAGCGGGTCAGCGCGGTCCTCGGCGACCCGGCCGCCGGCCCCGAGCTCTTCCTCGACACCGCCACCGACCTCCTCGCCGTCCGCTCGGGCGTCGCGCCCGAAGTCGCCACCCGCCTCGACGCCACCGCCGGGCTCCAGCGGATCAGCCCCCGCCTCGGGTGGGAGCTGTGGCGGGTCAGCCCGGCCGCGGTCGAGGACGGCGACAGCCTCGTCGCCCCGCCGCGCCTGCGGCTGGAGACCTCCGAGGGTGCCCGCCTCGTCGAGACCACCGGCGAGCACGGCGCCACCTCCACCTCCGTCGACGTCCCGGCCGGGAGCCGGCTCGTCGTCGCCGAGCCCTCCGGCTGGGCCGAGCACGCGACGGTCGCCGTCGACGGCGAGGTCCTCGCACCCGTCGCCGGCGCCGCCACCCCCACCTACGAGCTGCCCGCCGGGAGCGGGCGGCTCGTCGTGACCGTCGACGACCCGCTGCGGTGGTGGCACGTCGCCCAGCTCGTCGCGGTCGTGGCCCTCGCCTTCCTCGCCGTCCCGTTCGGACGCCGCGAGTCGCGGGTGGTGACCCGATGAGCCGAGCGTCCCTCGCCCGTCCCGGAGCCGCCCTGCGCGCCGTCAACTGGGCCGGTGCCGCGCGCATCGCGCTCGTGGGTGCCGCGGCCGCCGCCGTCGTGCAGGTCACGACGACCCAGTCGTTCGGGCTCGACCTCGCCGCCGCCGTCGGCGACGACGCCGCCCCGGTCACGGCCACGGCCCTCACCACGCGGGTCTCCCAGGCCTGCCCCGGCGCCGAGCTCTCCGGCATCTCCGGGGTCCCCGACCAGGAGGTGCCCGCGACGGTCACCGCCGTCGCCGGACCCGTCGAGCTCCTCCCCGCGGCCGCCCCCGCGGGCGGGTCGCTCGCCGTGAGCGCCGACGGGCGCGAGGTGCTCTCCCTCGACGGCCGCCCGCGCACCGCGACCGTGCCGCTGCCGCAGACCGGGCCGGTGCTGGTCTTGGCCGACGGCGGCCTCGCGCCGGCCGTCGCGGCGGCGCAGGAGTGGCGCCTCGACACCAAGGAGCTGCGCGGCCTGGCGTCGGCGCCCTGCGGACCCGGGAGCACCGACCAGTGGCTGCTCGCCGGGGGAGCGGGTCCCGGCCGCCAGGAGCGGCTCGTCCTCAGCAACCCCGGGGCCAACCCCGTCACCGCCGCGGTCGCCGTCCACGGGACCTCCGGCCCCCTCGGTGACCCCGTCGTCCAGACGGTCGCCCCCGGAGGACGCGCCAGCCTCCTCCTCGACGCGCGCACCGGCTCCGAGGAGCGGCCCGCCGTCCACGTCACGACCGACGGCGCGGGCGTTCAGGCGACCCTCACCGACACGTGGGTCGACGGGCTCACCGCGCTCGGGGCCGAGACGACCGGGGCCGCGGCGGCTCCCTCGACGACCCAGGTCCTGCCGGGCGTCGTGCTCGGCACCGGGGCGAGCACGCTGCGGGTCGTCGCCCCGGGCGAACAGGGTGCCGTCGTGCGCGTCGACGTCCTCGCCCGTGACGGGTTCGCCGAGCCGACCGGCGACACCGTCGTCAGCGTCGAGCCCGGCGCCGTCGCCGAGCTGCCGATCACCGGGCTGCCCGAGGGCGTCTACGGCGTGGTCCTGCGCTCCGACGTCCCCGTCGTCGGCGCCGTCCTCTCGCGGGTCGGCGACGGCACGGTGCCCGGCGAGATCGCCTGGTCGCCCTCGACCGAGGCGCTCATCGCCACCGGCGGTGCGGCCCTGCCGGTCACCCCGGGGGTCGGGCGCAACCTCCAGCTCGTCTCCACCGACGGCAGCTCCACCGCCGAGCTGACGACCGTCGTCGGCGGCGTCGCCTCGACCCGCGTCGTGTCCCTCCTCAGCGAGCGGACGACGACCGTCTCGCTCGACGGCGCGACGTCGGTCTGGGTCCGCAAGACCTCCGGGACGGGCCAGCTGCGCGGCAGCGTCCTCGCCTCGTGGGGCGCCGGAGCGACCCGGATGCTGTCGTCGGCGCCGATGCGCGACAGCGCCGTGTCCTCGGCGGTCAGCCGGGCCTTCCCGCTGCCCTGACCCTCAGTACTCGGGGTCGACGGTGGGGTCGATCTCGTGCGGCGGCACCCCGAGCAGCGCGGCCACCTGCTCGGTGACGACCTCCCGGACGATGTCGGCGAGCTCCTGGTCGTCCTGGGCCTGGAGCTCGACGGGCCTGCGGTAGACGACGACCCGGTGCGGGCGGGCGCTCGTGCCGCGCAGGAGCCGGCCCAGGGGAGCGGCCTGCTCCTCCCACGGGGCGGGGTCGACGGGGGGCACCTCCTCGACGGCGAACTCGGTCTCGGCGTACCGGGTCCCGAGGTGCGGCCGCACCCGCTCGGCGGCGTCGAGGACGAGGTCGTCGAAGCGCTGGCGACGCGTCTGCATCGCCGGGACCGGCGGCCACGCGAGGGGTCCGCGGACGCCCCTGCCGTGGCGCTCGCGCCCCCGTCGTCTCTCCACGCCCGCATGCTACGGCGCGGCCCTCGGCGTCCCCGGGATCGGCCGTCGTCCCGCCCGTCCTCGCGCCCCCGGCGTGCCTGCGGGCGGGTGTCGGCGGGGCCACCTAGAGTCACTGGGGTGAACCTGTCCCGGAAGTGCTCCAAGACGGCGTGCCGCGAGCCCGCGGTGGCCACCTTGACGTACGTCTACTCCGACCGGGCAGCCGTCCTCGGCCCCCTCGCCACCTATGCCGAGCCGCACACCTACGACCTCTGCTCGGCCCATGCCACCCGCCTCACCGCTCCCCGCGGCTGGGACGTCGTGCGCCTGGCCACCGAGTACCCCGAGCCGCAGCCGTCCACCGACGACCTGCTGGCACTCGCCGACGCCGTGCGCGAGGCCGGGCGTCCCCGCGCCGCCGCGCCCGAGCCCGTCGAGGTCGGCCCCACGGTCGTCGCCGGCGAGGTCCGCCGCGGCCACCTGCGCGTGCTGCGCGGCAGCGCCGAGGGCTGAGCCCGCCGAGCCGTCCCGTAGGCTCGCCTGCCGTGACCAGCACCCCCCTCGCCGCCCTCGTCAAGGCCTACGACGTCCGCGGGACGGTCCCCGACCAGCTGAACCCGGCGGTGGCCCGGGCCCTGGGGGCCGCGTTCGCCGAGGTCGTCGTCCTCGCCGACGGCGCTGCGGGGTGCGTCATCGCCCACGACATGCGCGCCTCGGGGCCCGCGCTGGTCGAGGCGTTCGCCGAGGGAGTGCGCGGCCGCGGCGCCGACGTCACCCTCGTCGGGCTCGCGAGCACCGACGGCCTCTACTACGCGAGCGGCGCCCTCGACCTCCCGGGCGCGATGTTCACCGCCAGCCACAACCCGGCGCAGTACAACGGGATCAAGCTCTGCCGCTCCGGGGCCCGCCCGGTCGGCCAGGACACCGGACTCGCCGAGATCCGCACGCTCGCCGAGCGCCTCCTCGCCGGCGAGGGCACCGACCCCGCGGGCGACCCTGCCGACGCAGCCGGCCCGACGGGCGAGACCACCGAGCGCGACGTCCTCCCCGACTACGCCGCGTTCCTGCGCGGCCTCGTCGACCTGACGGCCATCCGGCCGCTCAAGGTCGTCGTCGACGCCGGCAACGGGATGGGCGGCTTCACGGTTCCCGCCGTGCTCGGCACCGAGGCCGGCCTCGACGCGCTTCCCCTCGAGGTCGTCCCGCTGTACTTCGAGCTCGACGGCACCTTCCCCAACCACGAGGCCAACCCGCTCGACCCGAAGAACCTCGTCGACCTCCAGGCCGCAGTCCCGCAGCACGGCGCCGACCTCGGGCTCGCGTTCGACGGCGACGCCGACCGCTGCTTCGTCGTCGACGAGCGGGGAGACCCGGTGAGCCCCAGCGCGATCACGGCCCTCATCGCCCGCCGCGAGGTCGCCCGCGCCGTCGCCGAGGGAGCCGACGCCGCCGACGTGGCGGTCGTCCACAACGTCATCACGTCCGCCCAGGTCCCCGAGGTCATCGCGGCCACCGGAGCCCGGGCCGTGCGCACGCGCGTCGGGCACTCCTTCATCAAGGCCGAGATGGCACGGCACGGCGCGGTGTTCGGGGGCGAGCACAGCGCCCACTACTACTTCCGCGACTTCTGGTTCGCCGACACCGGCATGCTCGCGGCGATGCACGTGCTCGCGGCGCTCGGCGAGCAGGACGCACCGCTGAGCACCGTCATGGCCGACCTCCAGCGCTACCGGGCGTCCGGAGAGGTCAACTCCACCGTCGCCGACGCCGCCGCCGCCACGGACGACGTCCGGGCCTGGGCCGCCACCCAGGGGGTCGAGACCGACGAGCTCGACGGCCTCACCCTGACCCACGCCGGTGACGGCACGCCGGCCGACCCGATGTGGTGGCTCAACCTGCGCGCCTCCAACACCGAGCCGCTCCTGCGCCTCAACGTCGAGGCCGCCGACGACGCCACGATGGAGCGGGTCCGCGACGAGGTCCTCGCCATCGTCCGCGCCTGAGCGGTGTGGGAGGATCGCAACCGTTCCGATGCCGCACCGAGACACCCCGAGGACCCCATGAGCGAGCAGGCCCCCACGTCGCCCGTCGAGCCGTGGCTGCGCGAGATCCTGCGCTGCCCCGCCTGCCGCTCCGAGCTGCGTGACGCCACCGGCGAGCACGGCCCCGAGCTCGTGTGCACCAGCGCCGAGTGCGGCCTCGCGTACCGGATCGACGACGGCGTCCCGGTCCTCCTCGTCGACGAGGCCCGTCGCCCGGCCTAGGCCGACGCGAGGAGCCCGTGATGCCCTGGGTCGACGAGAAGCGCCTCGATGACGAGGCCGCGCTCCAGGCACTCGACACCCGCGACTCGCTGCGCTCCCTGGCCTCCGCGGGCGCCCAGGTCCGCCGCGCCCTGGTGTCCGCCGAGGACGCCGGGATCGAGCGCGTCTCCGGCGGCGAGCGCCCCCGCTCGGTCCTCGTCGCCGCCCTCGGGGGCTCGAGCCTGGTGTGCGACGTCCTCGACCTCCTCGCCGAGCCGGGCTCCCCGGTCCCGGTCCTCACCCGTCGCGACGCGCCACTGCCCGGCTGGGTCGGCCCCCTCGACCTCGTCATCGCCGTCTCGCAGTCGGGCCGGGCCGCCGGGCCCCTCGCCCTGGCCGCCGAGGCCGCCCGCCGCGGCGCCTCGCTCCTCACGGTGGGGTCCGCCGACTCGCCCCTGGCCGAGGTCAGCGCCCGCGCCCGCGGGGTGCACGTCGACGTCGCCATCGCGACGCCCTCCTCGCGCACGGCCCTGTGGAGCATGCTGACCCCCGTCCTCCTCGCGGCCGACGCGATGGGCCTGGCCCACGTGCCCCGCTCGACCCTCGAACGGGTCGCCGACGTCCTCGACGCCGTCGCCGAGGAGTGCCGTCCGTCGTCGGAGTCGTTCGTCAACCCGGCCAAGGTGCTCGCCCTGGCCCTCGCGGAGACCGTGCCCGTCGTCCTCGGCGACGGACCGCTCGCCGGGGTCGCCGCCTGCCGCGCGGCCTCGATGCTGGCGCGCACCGCCCGCGTGCCGGCCACGCACGGGGCCCTGCCCGACGCCGCGTCCCAGCTCGTCGCGACCCTCGACGGCCCCTTCGGCGGCGGCGCCCCCGGTGCCGTGGCCACGCCGGGCGGCGACATCTTCGCCGACCCCTTCCTCGACGGGCCGGCGGCCCCGCGGCTCGGGCTGCTCGCTCTGCGCGACCCCGAGCTCGACCCGCAGGCGGCCGCGCTGGCCGACGCCGTCATCGCGTCGGCCCGCGACGCGGGTGCCGTCGTCCACGAGCAGGAGGCCAGGTCGGGGGAGCCCATCGAGCGGCTCGCCTCGCTCGTCGGGCTCACCGACTTCGCGGCCACCTACCTCGCGATCGGCCTCGGGCTCGACCCGTCGGTCTCGCGCCACGTCACCGAGCTGCGCGACCGCACCGGCTGACCGCACGAAACCGCCGCGAGTGCGGAGACGGCCGCTCTGGCAGCCACGTCCGCACCCACGGCGGGTCGGGGGTCGTGCGTGCGCCTCAGCGGCGCGGGAGGACGAGCGCGGTGCGCCGGGCGAGGATGAGCCCGAGGACCGTGTAGCCGACGAGCAGGTGCCCACCGCCGACCCAGTTGCTGAACGGCTCGCCGAGGATGACGAAGGTCGGCACGGTGACGACGGCCCAGCTCTCGGCCACGAGCGGCCAGATGCGGGCGACCCCGCGCCACCGACCGGCGACGGCGACCTTGATGCCGATGACGAACATGCCGAGCATCGACAGCGGCCAGAAGACGTCGAGGACCGCGAGCCAGCCGGCGTCGCGCAGGGCCGGGAAGCACCCGTGGATGACCGTCCACAGGGTCGCGAGCCCGAGGAGGACGCGCTCGACGCGGACCATGACGCGGGCGGTGCGGGTGGTCCCGATGGCGCCGGTGAGCGACATCGCGCCGAGCAGGCCCATGACGCCGAGCTGGAAGGGCAGCGCCGCGAGGTCGGAGATCGTGATCCCGACCGAGGACGTGGGGTTGGACCCGACGGTGAGGACCGAGGCCGACCAGATGGCGGCGCCGGCGGCCATGGCGTAGCCGCGCCGCTGCACGGTGCGGGCCAGGGCCGCGTCGGCCGGAGAGGCGGGCGCGCCGGTGGACGGGGCGGTGGAGGGGGCCGGCGCCGTGACGTCGGTGCGGGCCGGGGCGGGGGAGAAGGTGGTGCGGTTCATCGTGGTGTTCCTTCGGACCGGTGCGGTGGTGGTCACCGCGACTGGTCACCACCGTCCTGTCCCGGCGTCCCACCCCGTCAGGGCCCGGCGTCACGACGTGCGTCCCGTCCCGGTGTCCCAGGCAGGTCGGGACTCGCGACCTACGGACAGTGGGACGCCCCCTGCGGCAGGCTGGTCCCGTGACCGACGACACCGCGCTCGAGGCCCTCGGTGGCGCCGCCTCGGGCGGCCCGGGCCGGCTCTCCCTCGCGGCGCGCGCCCTCCTCGCGGTGACCGTGGTCGTCGTCGTCGTGACGCTGCTCGTCGACTGGCGGGTGCCCACGGCCCACCGCGAGCTGCTCGAGCTCGATCCCGGCTGGGTCACCGGTCCGGCCGGCCTGTCGATGGTCGTCGCCGGCGTCGTCGTCCTGGCCCGTCGACCGGGGAACCGGGTCGGCGCCGTCCTCGGGGCCTTCGGGCTCTGGTGGGCGGTCGACGGCCTCGCCGCCGCGTGGCTCGGCTACGCCACCCTCTCCGACCCCGCCCTGCCCGGCGCCACGGCCGCGTTCACCGTCTTCCAGCGCCTCGGGGCGGGCCTGCTCCTCGCCCTGCCCTGCGTCCTCGTCCTGTTCCCCGACGGCCGCTGGCCGCGCGGGCGCCTCGGCTGGGCAGCCGGCGCCACCGTCGCGATGAGCGGCCTGCTGCCGGTGCTCCTGCTCACCGTCCCGTCCCGCATCGCCCAGGCGGCCTCGGGGTCCGGGGCCCTGCCCGCGCCCCTGACCCGCATCGACCTCGACCCCGTCACCCTGGCGCTGCCCGACGGCCTGTGGAGCGCGCTCCTGCGGGTCGCGTACCTCCTGCTCCCCGTCAGCCTCGTGCCCGCCCTCGTCGTCGTCGTCGGCCGGCACCGCCGGGCCACCGGCCGGGCCCGGGCGCAGGGGCGGTGGCTGGTCTGGGCGGCCGTCGTCGACGTCCTCGTCATGCTCACCGTCACCGTGGTCCCGGCGGCCGGGACGGTCGGGCTGACGACCGCCGTCGCGGTGACCTCCGCGGCCGTGGCGCTCGCCGCCGTCGCGCCCGAGCGCTTCGACGTCGACCGGCTCCTCGGCAACACGCTCGTGGCCGCCGTCCCGGTGGTCGTGACGGTCGCCCTCGACCTCGCCGTCCTCGGCCTGACGTCGTGGGCCCTCGGTGACCGGGTCGCTCAGCGCGAGGTCCTCGTCCTCGCCGTCGTCCTCGCCGTCGCGGTCTGGCTGCCGGTGCGCGAGCGACTCACCCGCGTCGTGCGCCGCGCGATGGGCGCGGGGGAGGACCCGTACGACCTCGTCGCCGGGCTCGCCCGCGGCCTCGAGGACTCGCGTGGCACCGAGGCCGAGCTCCTCGCGGTGGCCCGGGCCGTCTCGCGTGCGGTGCGCTCGCCGTGGGTCGGCGTCGAGGTCGCCCAGGGCGACGGCGGCGCGCTCCTCGTCGAGCACGGCCTCCGGCCCGCCGAGACGCGCGGGCTGCCTGTCAGCTACCGCGGTGAGGTCGTCGGCCGGCTCCTGCTCCCCGCCCGCGGCCTCGGGGGACGGCTGCGCCCCAGCGAGGAACGGCTCCTCACCGACGTCGTGCGCCAGGCCGCCGCCGCGGCCCGGGCCGCCCGGCTGACCGACGAGCTGCAGCGCAGTCGCGAGGCCATCGTCTCGGCCGTCGAGGACGAGCGCCGCCGCCTGCGTCGCGACCTCCACGACGGGCTCGGTCCCGCCCTCGCCGCCGTCGCGACCCGCATCGACATGGCCCGCCTCGTGGGCCGCCGCGGCGACGAGGACGCCGCCGACACGGCGCTCGCGACGGCTCGCGGCGAGGTGGGCGAGATGCTCACCGAGGTGCGGCGCCTCGTCCACGGCCTGCGCCCGCCGGCCCTCGACGACGTCGGGCTGGTCCGCGCGCTCGAGCAGCAGTCGGCGCTCGTCGCTCCCGGCGTCGACACCCGCGTCGTGGCGTCCGGCGACCTCGACGCCCTCCCGGCCGCCGTCGAGGTCGCAGCCTTCCGGATCGCCGCCGAGGCGATGACGAACGTCGGCCGGCACGCCCGCGCCACCACGGCGACGGTGACCGTCGCCGCGACCACCGACCTCCTCGCCGTCGACGTCGAGGACGACGGCGTCGGCATCGCGCCGGGGACCCCCGCGGGCGTCGGGCTCGTCTCGCTGCGAGAGCGGGCCGCCGAGCTCGGCGGAACGTGCGAGGTCGTCTCCGTGTCGCCGCCGACCGGCGCCGCCCGGGGTGCTCGCGGCACCCGCGTCTCGGCCCGCTTCCCGCTGACGCCGCGACCAGGGCAGGCGGCGGGGCCGACGCCGGGACCGAGCGCGGCCATCTCCACCGCGGCCACCCGCACCGCGGCCACCCGCACCCCTGCCACCACCGTCGATGCCACCCAGACCGCCGCTGCCCAGCCCCAGCCCGAGGAGTCCCTGCCGTGACCGACGCCATCCGGGTCGTCGTCGTCGACGACCACCCCGTCTTCCGTGAGGGGTTCGCGGCCCTGCTCCGAAGCATCCCCGACATCGAGGTGCTCGCCACGGCGTCGTCGGGGGAGGAGGCGGTCGAGGCCGTCGAGGCCCACCGGCCCGCGGTCGTCGTCATGGACGTGCAGATGCCCGGCATGGACGGCGTCGAGGCCACCCGCCGCGTCGTCGCCGCCCACCCCGACACCGGCGTCGTCGTCCTCACGATGTCCGAGGAGGACGCCACCCTCCTCGACGCCGTCCGCGCCGGCGCGCGCGGCTACCTCCTCAAGGGCGCCGAGCCCGACGAGATCGTCCGCGCCATCACGACGGTCGCCGCGGGCGGCGTCGTCTTCGGCGCGGTCCTCGCGGCACGGGTCGTCGACTTCATGGCCCGTCCCCGCTCGGCCGAGGGCGAGCCGTTCCCCGAGCTCTCCGCGCGCGAGCGGGAGGTCCTCGACCTCGTGGCCGGCGGCCTCACCAACGGCCAGATCGCCGCGCGCCTCTACCTGTCGCCGAAGACCGTGCGCAACCACGTGCACGCGATCCTCGGCAAGCTGCGCGCGGCCGACCGCACCGAGGCCGTCATCCGGGCTCGCGACGCCGGCCTCGGCCGCTGAGGGAGCCGCGCGTCAGTCGACGGGTGCCGCGAGCGCGAGCCGCTCGGCGCCGGGCAGGCGGAGCAGCTCGGCCGCCTCGACGACGAGCTTGCTGCGCCGCACCCCGCTGCCGATGCAGACCTCCCCGGCCTCGGCGACCGCGTCGTCGACGAGGACGGGCCAGTCGTCGGGGAGGCCCACGGGGGTGATCCCGCCGAACTCCATCCCCGACAGGCTCACCGCGTCGTCCTGCGGCGCGAACGAGATCTTGCGGGCTCCGAGGTGGCGCCGGACCACCCCGTTGATGTCGGCGCGGTGCGTCGCGAGGACCATGACGGCCGCGTAGGTGGTCACTCCCGCACGCCGGGCCGCGACGACGACGCAGTTCGCACTGCGGGCGAGGTCGACGCCGTACGCGTCGCACAGCGCGGCCGTGTCGGCGAGGCCCGGGTCGATCTCGGCGACGAGGAGCCCCGGCACCGACGCGGCGGCCGCCGCGACGGGCGGGGCGAGGAGCTCGGGGTGCGCGGTGGCGGGGGACCAGGACAGGGATCCGCGGGCGGTCGGCATGGGACCAACGCTAGACGCCACCCGAGCGCACAGGGTGAGGGTGCGGGGCAGGCCCGCTCAGGCGTCGTCGCGCGGGCTGCCCCGGCGCTCGCCGTCGGGGTCGACCTGGCGCGGCCCGGTCTCGCTCGGGAGCGAGGTGGCCTCGGCGCCCTCGGGTCGTCGGTCCGCGGGCAGGGTCGACCGCTCGACCCGGTCGCCCATCGCGGTGGCGCGCTCCACCGCGTCGGCCATGCCGTCCTCGATCTCGCTCGCCTGCCCACGCCAGTCGTCGATCCGCTTCTCGGCGCGGGCCTCGCCGGCGGCGCGGTGGTCCTCGCGGGCCCGGTCCATCGTGGTGTCGTTCGGTTCCGTGGGGGTCATGGCTACCTCTCTGGGGGACCTCCCATTCCACCCCGGCGGGAGCCCTAATGGGCCGTTGACGACCGACGGGCTGCGGGAGAGCCGGGCCGTCGGACCCCCTGCAGGTCACGACGGTCCGGCCGCCCGGAGGGGCGGGGCCGGGGTCCGGACCCACGGCCCGGGCGCAGACGGGCTGCAGCGTCCCCCTACGACGCGCATCCCATCGCTGCCACGGTGCCGACGGCCGGCGGACCCCCTGCGCCCGCCGTGCGCGCCGAGTGCTTCAGCGCGCGACCCATCACGACGAAGCGGATGGGTGATACCTCGTATTCGACCTGATCAGGGGCCCGGACGGGGCTTTAGTGACGAAGCGATTCGACGTCGTCGAGAGTTGCGAGAACTCGCAACCGAGGTGCGGGCGCGGCGTCCGTTGAGGTTCGACGCCGGCCCGGCGGACCGTGGCCGGATGACGCCCCTGCGCTAGAGTGGGTGGCTGCCGGCGCGGGTGATATCCCTCCACACACGTGCGGCCCAGACGGGCGACGCCGGGTCAACCCACCGTCCTGACTCCAAGGAGCTCACGCATGTCCGTTGACCACAAGGTCCGCGACCTCGGCCTGGCTGAGGCCGGCCGTCACCAGATCCGCCTCGCCGAGCACGAGATGCCCGGCCTGATGTCCCTACGCGCCGAGTTCGGCGACAGCCAGCCCCTCAAGGGCGCCCGCATCGCCGGCTCGCTGCACATGACCGTGCAGACCGCGGTGCTCATCGAGACGCTGACCGCGCTCGGTGCCGAGGTCCGCTGGGCCTCCTGCAACATCTACTCCACCCAGGACGAGGCCGCCGCCGCCATCGTCGTGGGCCCTCACGGCACCCCCGAGGACCCTCAGGGCGTCCCGGTCTTCGCCTGGAAGGGCGAGACCCTCGAGGAGTACTGGGACTGCACCGAGCAGATCCTCACCTGGCCCGGCGGCGCGCAGGCCAACATGATCCTCGACGACGGTGGCGACGCCACGATGCTCGTCCACAAGGGCAAGGAGTGGGAGGCCGCCGGTCAGGTGCCCCCCACCACCGAGGAGGACACCGAGGAGTTCGGCGTCTTCAAGGCCCTCGTGCGCCGCACCCTGACGCAGGACCCGCAGAAGTGGACCAAGGTCGCCGCCGAGATCAAGGGCGTCACCGAGGAGACCACCACCGGTGTCCACCGCCTCTACCAGCTCGCCGAGGCCGGCGAGCTGCTCTTCCCGGCGATCAACGTCAACGACTCGGTCACCAAGAGCAAGTTCGACAACAAGTACGGCTGCCGCCACTCGCTCATCGACGGCCTCAACCGCGCCACCGACGTCCTCATCGGCGGCAAGGTCGCCGTCGTCGCGGGCTACGGCGACGTCGGCAAGGGCTGCGCGGAGTCGCTGCGCGGCCAGGGTGCGCGCGTCATCGTCACCGAGATCGACCCGATCTGCGCCCTGCAGGCGGCGATGGACGGCTACCAGGTCGCCAAGCTCGAGAGCGTCGTCGGCCAGGCCGACATCATCGTCACCTCGACCGGCTGCTTCAACGTCGTCACCGCCGAGCACATGCAGCAGATGAAGAACAAGGCGATCCTCGCCAACATCGGCCACTTCGACAACGAGATCGACATGGCCGGCCTCGCGAAGGTCTCCGGCATCCAGAAGCAGGAGATCAAGCCGCAGGTCCACGAGTGGACGTTCGAGGACGGCGACTCGATCATCGTGCTGTCCGAGGGCCGCCTCATGAACCTCGGCAACGCCACCGGCCACCCGAGCTTCGTGATGTCGAACTCCTTCTCCAACCAGACGATCGCCCAGATCGAGCTGTTCGGGAAGACCGACGAGTACATCGACGACGAGGGCAACCCGAAGGTCGAGACGCTGCCCAAGCACCTCGACGAGAAGGTCGCCCAGCTGCACCTCGACGCGCTCGGGGTCGAGCTCACCGAGCTCACCAAGGAGCAGGCCGAGTACCTCGGCGTCGACGTCGCCGGCCCGTACAAGCCGGAGCACTACCGCTACTGAGCGGTCCCGCGCGGCGTCCTCGCACTGCGCACGGAGGCCCGGAGGCCGGTGAGAGCCGGTGTCCGGGCCTCCGGCGCGTCGGAATCTCTCATCAACCCCTCAGGTTCGGGATGAGAGCCCGTCGGTGCCGCTGACCTGCGGCGACGGTCCTCGCGTCCCGGCCGCCCCTCGTCCCTACCGCCAGGGCCCGTCGACCGAACGGTCGAGTCGGTGCGGATTCCGCACCGTTGCCGGTGGAGCGTTTGTAGTGTCTGCCCCGAAGACGCCAATCCCTGCGGCGTTCCCACGAGGAGGTGGTCTCGATGGCTCGTCTGACAGCCACTGAGGTCGGCGGGTCGGTCACGACCGGTCCTGCGCTCACCCCGGTCGTCCCCCGCGCGCTGGTGACCCCGGGTGCCGCCCGGGTGCTCGTCCAGCTCGGTTGCCTGGCCGCGATCGTCGCGCTCCCCGCCAGCTCGGTCCCCGGCGGCAGCGGTCTGCTCGTCGAGGCCCAGGTCCTCGCCGCCGTCTGCGTCTACCTCGTCCTTCGCGCCGCCCGCCCGTCCATCCCCGCGCTCTCGCGCACCGTGCGGGTGTGGGGCCTGGGCGCCGTCGTCGCCCTCCTGTGTCAGGTCTGGCTCCACGACGGCCTCGGGATGGACCACCGTGCCGCCCAGCTGTGCGCCGTCGGCGCCCTCGTCGCCCTCCTCGGCCTCGGCCGGATGTACGTGGCCTACCGCGAGGCCGGCACCCAGATCGACGCCCTCTTCGCCACCCTCCCGCCGCGCGAGAACGACCGGCTCCTCGCCGGCTGACGCCGCGAGTTCGGGTCCCCTCCCGCGGCCGTCCGCACCGGCGCCCTCCACGAGAAGCACCCGGGTCGCCCGAGCGCCTCTTTGCCCTCGGGCCGACGTGCACGTACGGTCAGTGGAGCCCCGAACGGCCTCGGGGCGAGAAGAGGAGTGACGTCGATGGGTGATGCGCCCGGTCTCGGCGTGCCGTCCCCCACGTCGGTGTGGTCCGCGCGCTGGCTGCGGCTCCCGATGATGGTCCGGTTCGGAGTCGTCGGCGGCGCCGCCCAGGTCGTGTACCTTGTGGCACTCGTCGCCGCCCTCGCCACGGGCATCCACTACCTCCTCGCCGTGGTGGCCGCCCAGGTAGTCACCATCGCCTTCGCCTTCCCCATGCACAAGTACCTCGTCTTCCGGTCCGACGGCCCGATCCGGCGGCAGTTCCTCATGTTCCTCGGGGTGTGGTGGACCGGCGCCGCGGCGTCCTTCCTCGGCGTCCTCCTCCTCGTCGAGGTCGTGGGGCTGGACCCCCTGCCGGCGCAGCTGGTCGTCATGGTCCTCATCGCGGTGTGGAGCTTCGTCGCCAACAGCCGCCTGAGCTTCGCGCGGAGGCACCCGACCGTCGTGGACCAGGACCCCAACCTCCAGGAGGCGTCGCCATGAGCGAACGAACGGGACCCGTGTCCCCGGCCGCCGCACAGGGCATCTCGGTCGTCATCCCCTGCTACCGCTCGCGCGGCTCGGTCCCCGCCCTCGTGAACCGACTGGTGCCCGTGCTCGAGCAGCTGACCCCCCGCCACGAGGTCATCCTCGTCGTCGACGGGAGCCCCGACGACACGGCCGACGTCGCGCGGGCGAGCGCCCGGGCGTTCCCGGCCGGGGTCGTGCGCGTCATGGAGCTCCGCCGCAACTACGGCCAGCACAACGCGGTCCTCGCCGGGGTGGCGGCGGCGCACTTCGGGATCGTCGTGACGATGGACGACGACCTCCAGCACCTCCCCGAGCAGCTGCCGACCCTCCTCGAACCGCTCGACGACCCGCGCGTCGACCTCGTCTACGGGGTCGCCGTCGAGGAGGAGCACGGCTGGTTCCGGTCCTTCGCCTCGCGCTCGGTGAAGGCGGCCCTCGCGATGGCCGGGGTGCCCAACGCCAAGGACGTGAGCGCGCTGCGGGCGTTCCGGACCGACCTGCGCGACGCCTTCGAGCACGTCAACGACCCCTTCGTCTCCATCGACGTCGTCCTGTCGTGGGCCACGACGTCGGTGAGGAGGGCGCCCGTCCGGATGGCCGAGCGCACCATCGGCGCCTCGGGGTACACCTTCCGCAGGCTCATCGGGCACACCTTCAACATGGCCACCGGGTACAGCATCCTGCCGCTGCGGCTGGTGACCTGGCTCGGCCTGTTCATCTCCTTCTTCGGGGTGGTGGCCCTCGTGGCCGTGCTGGCCCTGTACTGGGCCGGGGTCGTGCAGGTCGCCGGCTTCACCACGGTGGTCGCGATGCTGGCCGTCCTGTCCGGCGCGATCATGCTCTCGCTCGGCATCCTGGGGGAGTACCTCGGCCGGCTGCACGTGCGCTCGATGCAGCGGCCGGCCTACCTCGTCCGACCGGTGGTGCCGGAGGTGCAGCCGACCGAGGCCGCGCACCGCACCGAGTCGCCCACCCCGTCGAAAGAGGTCTCGTCCTCATGACCGAGGCAACCCCGCCCGCGACGAAGAGCCCTGCCGTCGCGCAGGTGCGCCTGACCCGGCCACACCGGGTGGGCCGCGAGGAGGAGTACATCGCCCGCGTGCTCGCCTCGCCCATGTGGCACGGCGACGGCGAGTTCACCCGCCGGGCCGACGCGTGGCTGCGCGAGCTCACCGGCGCCCCGGCGGTGCTCACCACCCCGTCGTGCACGCACGCCCTCGAGCTCGCCGCCATCCTGCTGGACCTCGGCCCCGGCGACGAGGTCATCTGCCCGAGCTTCACGTTCACCTCCACGGCGACCGCCATCGCGATCCGTGGTGCGACCCCGGTCTTCGTCGACGTGCGTCCGGACACCCTCAACCTCGACGTCTCCCTGGTCGAGGCGGCGATCACCGAACGCACCCGCGCGGTGTTCGTCGTCCACTACGGGGGCATCGCCGCCGACATCGACCGGCTCGTGGCGCTCACCGAGGCGCGGGGCCTGCACCTCGTCGAGGACAACGCCCACGGTCTCGGCGGGTACTGGAACGGCCGGCACCTCGGCACCTTCGGTGGCCTGGCGACGCAGAGCTTCCACGACACCAAGAACCTCACGAGCGGCGAGGGCGGGGCGCTGCTCATCAACGACGAGTCCCTGCGGGGGCGTGCCGAGGTCGTGCGGGAGAAGGGCACCGACCGCAGCAGCTTCCTGCGGGGAGAGGTGGACAAGTACACCTGGCAGGACGTCGGGTCGTCGTTCCTCATGAGCGAGGTCTCCGCGGCCCTGCTCGTCGCCCAGAGCGAGGGCTTCGAGGTGATGCAGGCGCGTCGCCACGAGGTCTGGGACCGGTACGCGGAGCAGCTGGCGCCGTGGGCCGCCGACGTCGGCGCCACCACGATGGTCGTGCCCGAGGGCAACGACCACCCCGCACACGTCTACTACGTGCTGATGCCGTCGGCCGACGACCAGCCCGGCCTCATGGCGCACACCGGTGCCCGCGAGGTGACCACGGTGTTCCACTACCAACCGCTCGACTCCTCCCCGGCCGGACGCCGGCTGGGGAGGACGCCGCACCCCTGCACGGTGACGCGTGACGTCGCCAGCCGGATCGTGCGCCTGCCGCTGCACCCGGGCCTCAGCGAGGACGACGTCGAGCGGGTCGTCGACGCGGTCACCTCCTACCGGCCCGCATGAGCTGGGACGACCTCTCGGGCGCCGGGGTCACGGTCTCGACGAGCCCCCACGACTCCGCCCGGTTCGGGCGCGTCGTCATCAGGGTCGTGGTCGGCTCGCAGGTCCACGAGGTCGACGCCGTCTCCGGACCCGTGCTCGAGGCGCTGTCGCGCCCCGACGTCGACCTCGCCGTCGTCCGCTGGCCGGCCGCGCTGACGGGCCTGGGAGCCCACCTGGCGGCCGCCGGTCACCGCGTGGTCCCGGCCGACACGCTGGTGTACTGGGCTGGCGGCCCGACGGCCGAAGGTCCTGCCCCGCTCGACCTCGCGTCCCTCTCCGACGTCCCGGCGGAACCGGCAGCCCTCGAAGAGCTCGTGCGGGCGACGTTCGAGGGCTACGTGAGCCACTACGCGGCATCGCCCGACCTCGATCCGGCGGCCGTGACGGAGGGCTACGTCGAGTGGGCCCTGCGGACCGCTGCCGCTGAGCCGCACTCGACCTGGGTGGCGCGCGAGGGCGGCGACCTGGCCGCCTTCGCCACCACCCGAGCGCTGGCCGACCCTCGTGACGTCGAGGTGGAGCTGGCCGGGACCAGCCCGCGGCACCGCGGCCGGGGCGTGTACGGCGCGCTGTTCACGTCCCTGCTCGCCCGGCTCCTCGAGCAGGGTCACGACCGGCTCCTCATCTCGACACAAGCGGGGAACGTGGCGGTGCAGCGCCTGTGGGCCCGTGCCGGGATGCTGCCCGTCGCCGCCTTCACGACCGTCCACGTGCGCCCCAGCGGCTAGGGGATTTGGAGGTTTGGCGGACCGTCGACGGTGGCTGTCCGAACGGGTGATGTGGAGTGATCCCACGACCCGGAGCATGGTCACGACACTGATGAAGGAAGAGACTGTGACGCACGAGGTTGCCCCCGTCGTGGCGCCCACGCCGGCCGGGAACCTCGACAACCGTGGAGCTGGGGTCGAGCCGATCGAGCGCCATCGGCGCAGACGCTTGGGCGGGGCTTTAGTGGCCGAGGTCGGCCGCGGCCCGTTGACCTTTCACGCCGTAAGCCTGGCCCTTGTCTCGTCCTTCCTGCTGTGGAGTGCTCGGGGCTTGCACTTCTACTACGACGACTGGCCCCTCGTGGCGGCCGTCACTCGTGGAGATGCGTCCATCTCCTGGTTGTTTGCACCGCACAACGAGCACCTGATCCTCGTCCCCAAACTGGTCTATGCCGGCCTATACGCCGTGGTGGGTGCAGGGTCAGCGCTCCCATATTTGGCGGTGACCATTGGACTCCATCTCATGGTGTGCCACCTCCTGTGGAGATTGTCCATCCGCGGTGGCGCTGACCCGTGGCACTCCACCTTGGCGGTCGCGGGCTTTGCCACGTATGCCGCAGGGGTCGAGAACATCCTTTTCGTTGTAACCCTCGGACTCCTCGCCGCAGTCGCGTTGGGTATCGCGACTCTGCTGGAGGTCAGTCGACCTCGCCCACGGGGCTGGCTCGTAGTGGTGATGACAACAGGCAGCTTCTTGGCCTTCGGAATCGCCCCCCTCTTACTCGCATTGATCGGGCTACTGATCGTCGTTCAACGACGGTTTCGTCGTCTCCTCCTGCTCCTTCCTAGTGCAGTTGCGTATGGCCTCTGGTACGTCATCACTGATCCCCGAGTGACCGGAGAGGCCGCGTCCCTGAGCGATCTCGCGCTCTTGCCGCTGTACTGGACCCTTGGGGTGGGAAACGCCCTTGCATCAATCGCGCCGTGGCGAACCCCTGAGCGTGCGGTGTTTCCAGGGCTCACCCCGATGTCAATGGTTATCGCACTTACGGGGGCCGTCGCGCTCCTTGCCATGGTGGTGGCGGTGTGGCGACGGAGAGACCTCCGTCCCGACATCGTGGTGATCGTCTTCCTGACCGGATGCGGACTTTACGTTCTCGCGACAGGTGTGACGCGGATTTCTTTCGGGGTGAGCAGTGCGATGCTCTCCCGCTACACCTATGTTTCTACGCTCTTTCTTTTGCCGTTCTTGGTCGCGGTCGTGTCTCGTGCCTGCGTCCAAGCATGCCGGTGTCGCGCGGCAGCCTTCGTCATCGGAGGCCTGTCCATGGCAAACGTCGTGATGTGGGTACCGGTCGCGTCCGTCTGGACCGATTGGAACCGCACGACAGCGCGGATCATGGCAGCCGGGCAGGATCTTGTCCTCTCTGGTGCCAGCACCTTCGGGGACCGCTCGTACACACCAGAGTTCTCGTTCCTTGGGCCAGATGAACTGCGTCCCCTCGACTTGCGAGCAGTTGGTGCGGAAATCGGACGCCCAGACGTTCTGAGTGCTGTCCTGGCGACTCAGGTGCTCTTTGAGCCTGACAAACGACCAGTGGATGGCTGTCGACCCAGCACGGGAGTGCTTGTGCTGAACTTGGGAGGCGAGCCAAATGTCCTGTCGGTAAGTGCTTCAACGTCGGTCGATGTTCTCCTGGTGGATCAGGACAATATCGAGTCCCATCACCGCGTGATGCAGTTGCATCCGGGGACTATCACGGTTAAGTCGCTCATCGACGAGCCCGCCACACTCAGGGTCACGACCGCGCCTGGGGACACCGCCCTGGCCGAGTGCTGATCGAAGTTGAGGTGAGCGCGTGCGGCCAGTCTGCGTGTGTCCCAGTAACAGTCACATTCGCTGCGTTGACCATCATGCGTCGCACACGCCCTTATCATCACGATGGCCTGCGCCTCCGCTCCTCCCGTCCAGGGCACCGTTAGGCGGAGCATCGCGTATGAGGCTCGGTCGAAGTGGCGACCCTTCTGCCTAGCAGGTTGAATCGGAGGCGCCTCACCCTCTGCCCGTCGGTACGGGCCTTCTTCGTGCTTGGTGGCACTCGGTCTCAGTTGGCGGTCTCCTGGTCGCGGTACCACAGAAGACGAAGCATGTCGCTCACGGGTGTCCTGAGCGCCATTGCGAGAGCGAAGTAGACCGCCGAGCCGGCCAGCCCAAGGACGGCCACCTCGATGATCGGGATCACGTCCCACACGCGAGCCGTCCAGGACACGGCCAGCCCGACGGCGCTGGCAAGGGCCAGCGACGTTGCGGCACTGGCCAGCTGGGCGCGGACGCCGAGGCCGATCACCCGTTCCACCGCCCACGCGTTCACGAGGACGGCGATGACGGCCGCGCCGACGATCGCCCACGCGGCGGCGGTCAGGCTGATGCTTGCGCCGATGGCGAACAGGACGACCGCCGCCACCTTCTTGAGGGCGTTGAGGCGGAACACGGTCCTGTTCCGCGCCATGGCGTAGAGCACGTTGCTCGCCATGAGCTGGAGGGGCCACACCATGCCGCTGAGGCACAGCACGCCGAGCAGCGGACCGGTTGCGGCCCACTGGGCACCGAAGACGGTGACGATCATGGGTTCTGCGAGCGCGGCCATCAGCACCATCACGGGCGCGACGAACGCCGTCGTCACGCCTACCCCGGTCCGGAAGCCTGCTCGCAGCAGCTCCGGACGGTCCGCCGAGCGGGCGAACAGGGGGAGGGCCACTCGACCGACGACGATGGTCGTTGCGTCGGTGGCGATCTGCTGGGTGGAGTCGGCCCGCTGGTAGTGCCCGAGCGGCCCCGCGCCGAAGAGCGCCCCGACGACGCCGTACTGGACGCGGATCCACGCCGCGTCGATCGCGTTCGTGGCAAGGACCCAGCGACCCCTGGACAGCAGTCGTCGGCCCCGCTCGCGTTGCCATCTCGGGCGCGTGCGGACGGGACAGAGGGCGAAGGCACTCACCGTCACCACCACCGGTGTCAGCACGGTGAGGACCGCCAGGGACCAGATGCCGGCGCCGGCGAGTGCCATCACCACGGCGGTGCCGCCGGCGACGACGACCGCGACGAGTCCCGTCACGAGCAGCCGCGAGAACGCCGCTTCTCTCACGAGGACGGTGGACGGGACCTGCCCCGCGGCGGTCGCGCCGATGGCCAGCGCCATGAAGGCAGACACCGGGGCGAGATGGGACAGGTCGAACGCGGCGGCCAGGGGCCACGCGAGCCCCGCGGCGAGTGCCGTCGTGAGGACCCCACCGACGAGGGTGATCCAGAGCGCGACGTCGAGGTCCTCCTGTTCCAAGTCGGGCGTCTGGAGGAGCGCCGTCGACAAGCCGAGGTCCGAGAGCACGGTGCCGAACAGCACGACGAGCCCGAGAAGGGCAACGGAGCCGAAGTCCTCGGGGGTCAGGAGGCGCGCGAGGACGACTGCGACGGCGAACTGGGCGACCTGTCGGACCGCGAGGTCGGCGCCGCTCCCGAGCGTCGCGAGCAGGGCTCGCCGCCGTGCCGGGAGCGGCGGGGTCGGGTCAGAGTCCGGCATCGGCGACCTTCCGCTCCGGGAGTCTCCGCGTCCGAGTCAGTAGCGCGAGGGTCGCCGCCACGGCCGCCCGCCGCTCGAGCGCGGCATCGGGGGAGGGGCGGAGGTGGGTCGTCGAGAGCACCGCCCCGGCCCACAGCCGAGCGGCGAGCCAGGCCACGTCACCGCGAGAGCCGAACTCGAGGTGGTACCGGCGTTCGGCCTCGAGGATCGAGGCCAGGCGCGCCGCACTGAGGGACCGACGCTCGAGGAGTGACAGCCGGTGCCGCAGGGTCGCGCCGAGGACCCAGGTGAGCCCGCCGCTCTCTCTCAGCCGCGACGCGAGGGCGTGGTCGAGGTAGTCGAGGGGGTACCCCTCGGGGAGCCCTCCGATGCGCCGCACCGCCTCCAGGCGCAGGACGCTCCCTGAGTTCAGGTGTGTGGAGAAGCCGGAGACGACGCCCCGTGAGGTGGGCACGGAACGGGATCTGAGACGGACGCGACCGTGCGGAGAGACCTGACGGCCCGAGTCCTCGAGTTTCGGCACGAGGACCGCCACCGATGACGGCACTGTCACCCGCCCCCGGACGATGTCGAGCACCTCGTCGAGGTACTCCCTCGTGACCGTCGTGTCCTGGTCGAGCAGGGCCATCCACTCGATCCCCGCGGACGAGAACAGCTCTGCCGCACGCTGATACGCCTCGGACAGGCCGGGGTTGTCGGGGCGTGCGACGTAGTCCTCCACGACGGTCGGCAAGTCCTGGTCCGAAGAGGGCGTCTCACTGTTGTCCTGCACGGCCACGTGGATGCCGTCGTCCTCACGCACGTGCTCCGCGAGGCCCCGAAGCGCCGGGCTGTCAGCGGCGGAGGTGCCGTAAAGGACGACGACGACGCCGAGGCCGGGCCACGTCATGGGCCCTCGAGGGGGCGGCGGGCGGCCACTCTCATCAGCTCGTGGCGGGAGGGGTGCACGACAGGCGGCGTCCGGAGGACGAGAGTGTCGAACACGGCGTGTGCCGCCCGGCGCAGTCGCCTCGTGGTGAAGGCGCGCACGCTGAAAGTCTCGACGGTCCGGACATCTAGCCCAGAGTCCGTGAGGAGGTCCTGCACCAAGCGCGGTCCGTAGTGCGCCACGTGTGCGTCGGCGTCGAGGTGCACCCACGCCAGCCCGCCCCGGTGAGCCGCGACGCTGTCGAGGTTGGGCAGCTCGAGGAAGAGCCAGCCCCCGGGGCGCACCAGCGAGATCAGCTGCGCCACGGCCTCCCTTGGCTGCGGGAGGTGCTCGAGGACGTGCCAGGCGCAGACCGCGTCGTACACGGCACCCTTGGTAGCCGCATCGGCGAGTGTGCCCGCCCACACGTCGACGCCACGACGGCGGCCTTCGGCCGCGGTGGGGGCGGACGGCTCCACACCCACCGCCTGCCATCCCGCGTCGCGAGCGGCTTCGACGAACCATCCGGATGCCGCTCCGACCTCCAGCAGTTGACTGGTGGTGCCGACATGCGTCCGGACGAAGTCAAGTCGTCCTCGGCTCTCGGCGCGGCGCTGGTCGTCGTGCTCGTCGTACCGGTCCTGCCCGCCAGTCCTGGAGCTGTACGCGTCGAAGTAGGAGGCGTCGTACCGCTGCGCCTCTTCCTCCGCCGAGGCTCGAGTCGGCTGGAACAACAGCCCACACGCCGGACAGCGGGAGAATCCCACCGCCGAGTAGGGGGACTCCGCGACCACGTGGGTGGCGCAGAGCCAGCACGTCCCGGCTGCAGCGCTCTCCGACACCATTTCGACCTCCTCGTGGTCGGTCCCACCCTGCCCGTTCCGGTGAGGTCGGTCGCGACGGCTCGCCACGACGTCACCGGGAAGTCCGGCCACGAGTGTCAGAGAGGTACCCTTCGTGACGTTCCGCGACCGCAGGGCGTCGACCGCGGCGCGTGTTCCACGAAGGACTCCCGGAGAGCCGATCCAGGACCGGAGGTCGAGGGTGGTCGCGGAGGTCGGCATGCGGGCCGCCAGCTCGTTCGCCAGCAGTCGGCGCCACCCGAGGCCGGCGCGGTGGGCCGCCAGGAGGAGCTGCGCCGGACGGTGCCCGCCCTCGTAGCGGTCGGCCAGGTCCCGCACCAGCCGCGCGACACCCCATGGCGTTCGGGGGTGGCGGTCGGCGACCTCGCCCACGAGGTTGGCCCCGTGCTGGACATAGTCCTGGAGGACCTCGTCGAGCACCGCGTACCCCTCCGAGGCGACCGCGCACATCGCGAGCCAGTGGTCGTGCAGCTGGGTCTCGGTGCGCAGGCGAGGAAAGGGGAGGGCGACGTCCAGCAGGTCGCGCCGGAAGACGGTCTGGGAACCGGTGACCTGGTTCTGCACCAGGAGGTCGCGCGGGCCGACCACCCGGCGTTGCGTTCGGGCCACGACCCGCTGTCCGGGGACCTCCACCACCCGCGCCTGCCCCGTGGCCAGGGCGACGTCCGCCAGGAGGGGGACGAGGCGCTCGAGCTTGTCGGGGTGCCACCGGTCGTCCTGGTCGCTCAGCGCGACCCACGCCACGTCGTCAGGCAGAGCGGCGAGGAGGCGCTCGAAGTTGAGGTAGAAGCCGAGGTTGTCGTCCCAGCCGACGACTCGGAACCGCTCGTCCGCACCGACGATCTCGTCGACGAGCGGTGCCACCGACGACTGGTCCCCATCAGCACCGATGAGGCACACGTAGTCGCCGCGGGTCTGGTCCCGGATCGACTCCAGCTGGACGCGGAAGAGCGCCGGGTTCGGCCGGTACGCCGCGAGCACGACAGCCCCGGGACGGTCGGTGTCCCATGCGGTCATCGCGTCGTCCTGCCCCGCGGGCCGGCGACCCGCCAGTAGGCGGACAGGAGCGCGTTGAGCGCGCCCATGGCCGCCGGCGCCTCCAGCTGGGTCTGGGTCACGGCGGGGACGAGGAGGTCGTCGAGTGCGTGGGGGGCGATGGTGGCCGCCTGCACTCGTCGTCGTCGAGCCCTGACGTCCGGGGCATGGCGCACGATCCAACTCCAGGCTCGGAGCTTCTCGGCCGCCCACCCGTCCCGCGCTGCGATGAGGAGATAGGCCGGTTCGAGGACGAGCAGCACCGGAAGCACGCGCAGCAGCAGGTGGCTTGGGTAGTCGCCGAGGACGGTCAGGAACCGGTTGCGCTCGAGGAGGAACATCTTGCGGGCGTTGCGTGAGAAGTCGTGGTCGTGGGTGGCGACGGCATCGGGCACGAGGATGCAGCGCAGGCCCGCGAGGTGGGTGCGCAGACTCAGGTCGGTGTCCTCGTGGTACATGAAGTACTCGACGTCCATGCCGCCCAAGAGGTCCCACACCTCACGCCGGCAGCCGAAGAAGGCGCCGTGGATCGAGGTGACCGAACGCGGAGTGCGGTGCCGTGCAACGGGATCGCCGTAACCGCCGCACCAGCTGAGTCCGGTGAGGTGGACCGGGAGGCCGGCGGAGTCGACGTGGCCGGGCTGGGCCGCGAGGAGGACCAGGCCGCCGGCGAGACCCACCGACTCATCCGCGACGGCCTCGGCGATCGCGGCCACGGCGCCCGGTTCCACGATGGCGTCGGAGTTCACGAAGACGAGGACGTCGCCGCGGGCCTCCCTCGCGCCCACCTCGCAACCGCCGCCGAACCCGGTGTTCGTGGCGGGGGTCACGAGCCGCACCCCATCGACGACCGGGACCGAGGTGATCCCGTGGTCGACGAGGACCACCTCGTCGTCCCTTCGGAGCTGCGCGACGAGCGCCTCGAGGCAGGCAGCCAGCAGGGGTTCGTCGCCGTGACCCACGACGACGGCGCTGAGGGTCAAACCCGCTCCGACGACCGCTCGGCCACGGGGACATCCGACCGAGAGCCGTCACGGACGGTGTCATCCCCGGCCCTCGAGGAGCCAGGTCGCGTCCTCGCCGCCGCAGGCGGCTCCTTCGGCGCGCCGGGAGTCCCCGGCCCGTCGCGGCGGGGTGGGGGAGCGATCGCCATGTACGCGATCCGGGTGTTCTCCTGACGGATCTTGCGCAGCCCGTCGAGGAGGATGCCCACGACGAGGACGATGAAGGCCACGACGACCAGCGATGCCGCGAGGAACGCGGTGGGGAAGCGCCCCACGAGGCCGGTGCGGAGGTACTCGTCGATGACGGGGATGCCGAGGCCGACGGCGGCGAGCGTCGTGAGGGCCGCGATCGTCGAGTACAGCGCCATCGGACGCTCGTGGTGGAGCAGCCGGGTGATCATCCGCGCGATCCGGATCCCGTCGTGGTACGTCCGCAGCTTGCTCGCCGAGCCCTCGGGACGGTCCTTGAACCCCACGGGGACCTCGGCCTGCGGGACCCGGTTGTTGATCGCGTGGACGGTCAGCTCGGTCTCGATCTCGAACGCCCTCGAGATCGCGGGGAAGGATTTGACGAAGCGACGGGAGAAGACGCGGTAGCCGCTGAGCATGTCGTTGACGGGGTAGCCGAAGATCCGGGAGACGACCCGGTTGAACATCCGGTTGCCCATCTCATGGCCGGACCGGTAGGCGCTCCGGTCGCTGGGGGTCCTGACCCCCGTCACCTGGTCGTAGGGCCCGGACAGGAGGACCCGAACCATCTCGGGCGCGGCCGCGGCGTCGTACGTGTCGTCGCCGTCGACCATGACGTAGACGTCGGCGTCGATGTCGGCCAGGGCCCTCCGGATGACGTTGCCCTTGCCCTTGACCGGCTCGGTCCGGACCTCGGCTCCTGCGGAGAGCGCGGCCTCGACGGTGCCGTCGGTGCTGCAGTTGTCGTAGACGAAGACCTCGATGCCGGGCACGGCCGCCCGGAGGTCGGCGACGACCCGACCCACCGCCGCCTCCTCGTCGTGGCACGGGACGATGGCGGCGATGCGCAGGTCGTCGGTGCGGCCGTCGGTCACGAGGTCATCCCCACGGTGGGTGGTCACGGTCCCCGCCAGCATAGGTCCGCCCGAGGCCGCAGGCCGGTTGATCGGAGGGAGGCGCGGTGCGCCGTTCAGCGCGCCAGGACGACGCGGCGGGCGTCCTCCGGAGCCACGGCGGCGACGACCGCCGCGTAGAGGTCCGGGTCGGTCACCATCACCCTCCGGTCGGGCGCGGCGAGCGTCTCCTCGGCGATGCGCATGGCGAGGGAGGTGTCGTCGGGCTCCTCGGCGAGCTCGTAGACGAGGGTGTTCTCGTCCATGGCCCGGTGCGTGGCCGAGTGGCTGAGGGCGTGGAACCACACCAGCGCGTGACCGGTGTTCATGTCGTCGGGACGGGTCGCGACGAGCCGGGTCCGCGCGGCCGCCGCGGGCGCCGTCGCCTCGGCGAGCCGGAGCACGAGGTCGACGTCTCCGGCATCGTCGGTGGCGGGTCGCTGGGCCAAGGAGATCGGCACGATGGCCGCCCAGCCGGCCGACGGCGCGGCGACCTCCTGGAGGAACGGCCCGACCCCGACGGCCGCGACGAGGCACGCGACGAGGGAGGTCAGGCGTGCGCGACGACTGCCCGTCGGGCGCGGCGTCCGCGCGTCGAGGGCCGTCACGAGGGCGAGTGCGGCGACGAGGAGCGAGACGAGGAGCGACCCGAGCGCCAGCTTCCAGAAGTAGTACCGCAGCTCAGCCACCTCGGCCAGCATGTACCCGCCGAGGACCACGAGCTGGAGCAGCGAGACGAGCGTGACGACGATGTGGGGGAGCAGGTCGAGCTCGTGCGGGGCGCGTCGGCGGAGCGCCTCGACGAGCACCACCACACCGACGAGGACGGCGACGAGGGCCCAGAGGTGCAGCCGCGGGATCGTCCCGTCGGTGAGGACGGCCTGGAGGCCGACCGCCCCGAGCCAGGGCCGGACGAAGAGGAATGCTGCCACCGCGAGGGCCGCGCCGACCGCGAGCCCGGCCCGTCGGAGGACGGGCGGGGGCCGGCGCCACAGCCCCGCGAACGGGGCGAGGACCGCGGTGGCGGCCAGCGGGAGGAGCAGCATCCACGACGCCGCGACGAGCAGGAGGCCCGCGACGGCGGCCAGGGTCAGCGGGCGCAGCCGGTGCGAGACCGGCGCGAGGAGGAGCAGCACGACAGCGGGCGCCGTCGCCGCGAGAAGGAAGCTGAGGTGGCCCTGGATGAGGTTGACCGCCCCCGGCACGCCCAGCCACAGCCCCAGGACCAGGACGACCGCGGGAACGACGAGGGTCGCCGGGGCGCGGACGGGAAGCGCCTGCAGGAGTGCTGACGTCACGAGCACCGTGACCCCGATGAAGACGACCCACTCGAGCTGGGCGTAGCGGGCCAGCTCGGTCGTGGCGCTCCCCGGGTCGCCGTGGACGACCTGGGACAGGACGGTGAGCATCCGGTGGAACCACTGCGGGTACTCGGCGAAGGCGAACCCGCTCGAGTCGGCCTGTACGGCAAGGGGACCCGAGCCGGCGGCGGACAGCCGGCGCTCGAGGAAGATCGAGAAGTGGTACCCGTGGTCGATCCCGGTGCTGAGCATCGCGAGCGTGCGGTCCGCGGACCCGGGCGAACGCAGCGGCCACGCGATCACCGCGGCGAGCCCAGCGGCCACGGCGATCACCGTGTCGCGACGGGCCGCCGTGGGCATCAGTCGGTGCGGGGCGGATGCGGCGGAACCGGCGACGAGGCCGGTGGCGAGGCCCAGGCCGAGGCCGGCGGCCGTGCCGGGGCCGAGGAACGGTGGCACCCACAGGACCGCGGGCAGCCATCCGGCGACGAGGGAGAGGTTGATCGCCAGGCGCCGGTCCAGCCGGTCCGACGTCGGCGCCATCACGACGAGGAGCAGCGCCAGCGGGATGCCGATCCAGGGGGACGCGAGGAGCCCGACGGCCACGGTCGTGGCCAGCCCGACGACGACCCCCACGGCGAGGGCGCGGGTGCCCGGCCGCTGCGTCGAGGGCCCGGGTGAGGCCGCCGCCACGGCCCGGGTGCCGATCATGACCCGACCCTCGCGGGGTCGCCGACGAGGACCCACCCGTCGCCCTCCGCCAGGACGATCCAGCCGAGCTCGTCGAGGAGGCCGGGAACGAGGGGTTCCTCACGGCGGACGAGGGCTGCCGAGGCGTCGGTGTAGGCCACGAAGCCCGGCCACCCCGACCGGGTCGCCCGGGCGTCGGTGTACGCAGTGATGTACGGGACGTCGAACAGGTAGGTGCGCGTGTCGATGACGGGGTGGACCGCGGGGTGCTCGAGCAGCAGCCAGCCCCCGACCGCGTCGTCGTTGAGGACGACGGTGTCGCGGGGGAGCCGGTCGATCGCCCCGTCGAGGGCCGTCGGCATCCCGCCGGCCCGACCGGCCACGGAGGGGGCGAGCACCGCGGCGAGGAGCACGGCCGCGACCGCAGAGACGGGGAGGAGGAGCCGTTCGACGCGGCGGGCTCCCGGCTCGGCCGGGAGGGGGAGCAGGGAGGCGAGCGCCGTCGCGGCCAGTGGCACGGCGATGACCGCGCCGATGGCGACGGTCCGCGCGTAGAGCAGGGTCCAGCCCAGTGCCATGACCCACAGGAGGATGTCGGGGGTCCGGGCCCGCTCGCCCGAGCGCGCCCACGCGAGCGCGGTCACGACGAGGAGGACCACCGTGCCGGCGACGTACGGCTCGTGGACGTCGGGTGGGCGCCACTCGCTGACCAGCCCCGCGTAGGCGTTGACCGTGAACGGTGTGGTGAGCAGGGAGGGGCCGATCGGGGTCAGGCAGGCAGCGGCGAGCCCGGCGACGGGCACCGCGAGGAGTCGGAGCAGCTCCCGACCCGGTCGCGACCGGTCGAGCGCCAGCCCGAGGACGACCGTCAGCCCGACCAGCGGGCCGAGGAACCACAGGCCGTGCAGGCAGGCCCAGACCCAGGTGAGGGCGACGAGCCACCACGGCGTGCCCGACTCTCCTCTGCGCACGCGGTCCCACGCGACGAGCGTGACGGCCAGGAGCACGAAGGAGACGGTCTGCGGGCGGAAGCCCTGGCTCGCGTAGGTCCCCGCCCAGCCGAGCGTCGCGACGATACCCGCGGTCAGCGGGGGTGCGGACCGCCGCGCGGCCACGTAGAGGGCGACGAAGAGGAGGATCCCGAGCGTGGCGTAGAGCCAGGCGACGCCGGCGAGGCCCGCGACGGCGTGCACCCCGGCCATCGCGAGGTCGCTCAGCCAGTCGATCTGCACCCACGGGTTCGTGCTGAAACGCCCGAACGGGTCGTCGACGACGACCTCGTGCGCTTGCCAGACGTGCTGCCCGGACAGGACGTGCCAGAAGGAGTCGGGGTCGTCGACCGGGATGAGCTTGAGCCGCAGGACGACGAACGGGACGAGGGCGACCACTGCGAGCGCGACGAGGGTGGGGGGACGCGGCCGGGGACGGGAGGTCACGTCGACCTCACCCAGAGGCGGACCGTCGAGCCGGCGCCGACGGCGTCCCAGGCCGGCGACGCGTCGAGGGCGCTCGCCAGTGAACCGCCCGCGAACGGGTCGGTCGTCGAGAGCATGACGCAGCCTGCCTGGTCGAGGGGTGGGACGTCGACGGTATCGGCGGACAGCGCCGCCCGCGCGGCCTCCAGCCGATCCCGGCCCCAGTGGTCGAAGCGTCCGTCGACCCACACCGTGACGTCGGGGCGCAGGAGGAGGACCGGCCCCGCGCTGCTGGGATCGGAGAGGAGGCGGCAGCCGCGGGGGAGCGCGTCGACGACGGCCAGCTCGGGGAGAGGGCGTGCGAGGGGGGCGGCAAGGAGCACGGTCCCGGGGGAGAGGAGCACGATGACGATGGCCAGGACCGGCCGCCAGCTCGCGCCGTCGGACCAGAACCGGACCCGGGCACTGCGGAAGGCACCCGTCGGCGGGTCCGCCGCCGCCCGTCCCCGGAGCCGGTCCGACGCCGAGGTCACGACGACCGCGGCAACCGGCGCCAGGGCCAGGAGGGCGACCCCGACGAAGCGGAGGGCGCTGAACGACCCGAGCGCGGCCGGCAGCGCCAGGACGACGAGGGCTCCGACGAGCCCCACCCGCTGGTCGGTCCGGCGTCGCGGCCACGAGCGGGTGACCCACACCGCCGCACCGCCGGCGAGGGCGAGGGCCAGCACGGCGGCCGGGAGCCAGCGGTGGATGAGGCCCGGTGTCAGCACACCGAGCCACTCGATGACCAGTCCCTGGCAGGCGGCCTGCACGGCCTGCGTCAGCCGCCAGGCGTCGCTGCCGTAAGGCCCGACGGCGAGCCCGGCCAGGGCCCCGACCACCGATGCACCGGTGAGGAGGGCCGCCCGTGCCGTGGTGACGGCTCGCCCGCACAGCCACAGCACGGCCCACGACGCGACGGTCGCAGGGGCGAGGAGGAGCCAGGAGAGGTGGATCCACGACCCGGCGGCGACGAGGACGGCTGCGCCGACGAGGACGACGGCCGCGTCCACCGGCGCCGTCGGTCGCTCGGCGCGCGCCCGCCAGCGGTCCGCCGCGGCCAGGCCGAGGAGGAACAGGGTCTGGGCGACCACGGTGGCGCGGGGCGACAGCATGGCGAGGGCCGGCAGCGCGCAGGCCAGCGTGCCGACGAGGACGGGAAGCGGCCTGGCCCCGAGCCGGCTGCCGATCCACGCCACCGTGGCGAGGTAGAGCACGAGGGCCGCCAGCGCGACGAGGAAGATCCCGGCGAAGCCGAAGGTGCTCCAGCCGAGGGCGAGGACGTCGTTCCACGCGGGCGAGGTCTGGGTGAACGGCGTGTCGACCGGGTCCCACCCCCAGCTGTCCGCCCGCGAGAGGGGGAGGCCGTCGAGGTTCTCGAGTCCCGCCCGGACCTGCCAGTAGGGGTCGCGCTCCTCGACGGTCCCGGCGCGGACGAGGGCGAGGGAGCCGAGCCACGCGGACACGAGCACCCAGTCACGCGTCGCCGGCCTCACCCGTGGATTATGGTCGAGCAACGTTCACGACCAGCCGATTTCGAGGATGTCGCGGTGGACCAGGGTGTCGAGAGGGTTCGCCGGTCACGGCGCTTCCCCCTTCCGGAGACGGTCGTGGGGGCGTGGGTCGTCGGCGTCGCGGGCCTGCTCGTCCTCGGAGCCGACCTGCTGTGGGTCGTGGCGCTCGGCGACGCCGCCCGTCGCGTGGGCGGCCTTCCCGACGGGATCCCGTTCGCCAGCG
Organism: Oryzobacter terrae; assembly: GCF_042756445.1. Classification (GTDB taxonomy): domain Bacteria; phylum Actinomycetota; class Actinomycetes; order Actinomycetales; family Dermatophilaceae; genus Oryzobacter; species Oryzobacter terrae. Next base: position 998,793 of record NZ_CP170578.1, on the reverse strand, counting down.
CGCCCCAGCTCGACTGGCCGAACCCCGCGCTCCTCGCCGAGGTGCTGCTCTCCCTCGTCGACGGCCTCGGGTGGTGGGCCCTGCCCGCGCTCCACCTTCTCCTCGTCGCGGGGACGCTGCTCGTCCTCGTCTCCGACGCCCGCCGTCTCGGTGCGCGCGACGGACGGATCGCGCTCGCGGCTTCTCTCGTGGTGGTCGGTGGATCCACGGCCCTCGTCGTCGTCCGGTTCCCGTCGCTGTCGCTCGTCCCGTTCGTCACCCTCGTGTGGCTGCTCCGCCGGGAGGCGGACCGGCCCAGCCGGGCCATCTGGCTCGTCCCTCCGCTCGTCGTGCTCTGGGGGAACCTGCACGGAGCGGTGCTCGTCGGCATCGCCGTCCTCGGCGTGTTCGTCCTCGCGGGCCGGGGCCACGGCTTCGTGCGCCGCGCCGTCGTGGGGCTGCTCAGCCTGTCGGCGCTCGTGCTCACCTCGGCCGGGCTGCGCACGCCGGAGTACTACCTGGCGGCCCTGGGCAACGAGGCCGCGGTGCGCGGCACCGACCTCTGGGCGGCGCCGAGCCCCACGAACCCCCTCGACGTCGCGATGGTCGCCTGCGGGGTCGTCCTCCTGGCCCTCGCGGCCCGCCGACTGACCCGCTGGGAGTGGCTGGTCGTCGCTGGGCTGCTCGTCGGGACCGCCGACGCAGCCCGGCACGGGATCTGGCTTCTTCTCTTCCTCGCCCCCGTGGCCGCGGCGGGAGCGAGGCGCTCAACCGTTCGGGAGGGCGACGGGCAGTCGACGCCCGCGACGACCCGGGTGGGTGCCGCCGCACTCGTGGTCGTCGCCGTCGTGGCGGTGGGGCTCGTCGGGGTCCAGCTCGTCCGGCGGGAGGACCGGGTGCGCCCTCCGGGGCACGCCCTCGTCCCCGAGCTCCGCCGGATCGCCGGCGACCGCCCCGTGCTGGCGAAGGAGCCGGAAGCCGAGACCTTCGCGCGCGACGGCATCACCGTGTGGGCGGCCAACCCGGTCGACGCGTTCACCCGCGAGACCCAGGTGGGCTTCCTCGACTTCCTCCACGACTGTCGGATCCCTGACCCCGCGCTCGCCGTCGCCGTCGTCGACGACGAGTGTGAAAGCGTTCTCGCACAGGCGGGTTGGCAGGTCGAAAGCCGCCTCCACGACCTGGTCGTCCTCAGCAAACGCACAAGCTGAGAGGGTCCTCAGACCCCTGGAACCGCGCCGTTGAGCGGGTTCGCGACGCGGCATCGGCCGAACGGCCGATGGCCATCGGCCGTTCGTCGCCGGGGGCTGGGCCGATCCGCCCATCGCCCCCGCCGGTCGTGGCGCCCACAGTGCTGAGCGCACCACTCCATCAAGTCCCGGAAAGGCACCACCATGACCAAGGCCCTCGCCACCGTCCAGACCAAGCTCTTCATGATGCGCAACGAGAAGGGTGCGACCGCCGTCGAGTACGGCCTCATGGTCGCCCTCATCGCCGTCGTCATCATCATCGCCGTGCTCACCCTCGGCAACAAGCTCAGCAGCCTCTTCAACGACACCGCGACCAGCATCTGACCGGGATTTCGGCGGCTGCGGACCATCGTCCGAACGGGTGACCCCGTTCGACCGTTCGGGGTCGCACCTTGGCCTCATCGGGCCATGTCGCTCCGGGAAGCGGGATGAGAGGTTTTACCTCGCACCACCCAGGACCCACCACGTCAGAATCGAAAGGCACCACCATGATCCGCGCCATCGCGAAGTTCCAGACCAAGATGTTCATGCTCCGCAACGACGAGAAGGGTGCGACCGCCGTCGAGTACGGCCTCATGGTCGCCCTCATCGCCGTCGTCATCATCATCGCCGTGCTCACCCTCGGCAACAAGCTCTCCAGCCTCTTCAACAACACCGCCGGCCAGATCTGAGCGGAGTTGCCCGGGCGTCGGCCGAGAACCCATCGGTGTCTCGGCCGACGCCCTTCAACTTTCCCTGCACTCCCAGAGGTGAGGACCACATGACCACTCAGCTGACCAGGCTCGCGCTCACCGCACGCGCCACCCTGAAGGGTGACCGTGGTGCCACCGCCGTCGAGTACGCGCTGATGGTGTCGTTCATCGCCATCGTCATCATCGTCGCGGTGATCACGTTGGGCTCCAAGCTGTCGTCGTTCTTCATCGACGCCGCCACCCAGATCTGATCTGACCGGCCGCCCGGCCGACCTCCGTACAACTTTTGCAGAAGGAATCGTGATGGGTCGTCGGATCCTTGCCATCATCGTCGCCGCCGTTCTCGCCCTCATCGGCGGAGTGATGGTCCTCCTCTACGCGCGCAACGCCGACGCGCGTGCCGTCGCCGCGGCCTCTCCGCGCACGGTCTTCACGTCGTCGCTGGCCATCCCCGCGGGGACGAGCATCCGTGACGCGATCAGGCTCAAGATGCTCACCCAGACGCAGGTCCCCGCTGCGGGCGTCCCCGCCGGCGCGCTGACCCAGGTGACGGACGACAACAGCGCGCTCCTCGCGCTCACCGACATCGCGCCGGGACAGTACGTCCTGGCCGCCTCGTGGGGCGACAGCCCGGTGGGCGAGAAGCTGATCCAGGTGCCCACCGGCAAGCTCGCCGTGTCCGTGGCCCTGTCGGACCCCGCTCGCGTCGGCAGCTTCGTCACGCCGGGCAGCTTCATCACGATCTTCGCCACGCACCAAGCTGAGGCCGCCACCAGCGGCGACGCCGCCGCCGCTGGGCCCCTCGCATCGACGAACGTCCTCCTCGACAACATCCAGGTCATCGGCATCGGCGCGACGCCGCTCCAGAGCGGCGCCACCCCGGTGGCCCCGACCGAGGACGGCGAGGACCCGGGAGCGGCCCAAGGCGGTGGCGCCAGCTTCCTCGTCACCCTCGCGGTGACGCCGGAGCAGGCCACCAAGCTCGTCCACGGCATCAACGAGTTCACGCTCTACGCCGGACTCCGCGGCGCCGAGGTCAAGGTCGACCCGAAGCTCGAGACCAGCACCAAGAACGTCTTCGGGTGATCTGGTGAACATCCTCTGGGACTCCTCACCTGACGCCCTCGAGCGCTTCCGCTTCGTCCTCGGCCCGGACACCCAGGCCTTGGACTCGGCGTCGATGGTCGCCCGCGTCCTCCACGACAACCTCGGCGTCCAGCAGGTCGTCATCGGCCCCGAGGTCCCCCTCGAGCAGGCCTGCGAGCTCGCCGAGGCGGCCCGCCTCGACCGGCCCGAGCTCGGAGTCATCCTCCTTCGCAGCAGGGTCGACGTCACGACGCTCGGCGCGGCCCTTCGCGCCGGCGTCCGCGAGGTCGTCGCCGCCGACGACCAGTCGGCGCTCGGTGAGGCCCTGCGGCGCAGCCGCGAGCTGACCTCCCGCCTCCTCGGCCACGCCGGGGGCGTGGCGAAGGACACCGGGAAGATCGTCACGGTCTTCTCCGCCAAGGGTGGGGTCGGCAAGACGACGCTGTCGACGAACGTCGCCGTGCACCTGGCCTCGGTCGGTCTCAAGACCCTCCTCGTCGACCTCGACCTCGCGTTCGGCGACGTGGCCATCAGCCTCCAGCTGCTGCCGGCGAGCTCGATCTTCGACGCGGTGGCGATGAGCGGGCACCTCGACGAGTCGGGCCTGGCCCAGCTCGTGACGCGCCACGAGGCGAGCGGCCTCGACGTCGTCTGCGCACCGAACGACCCGGGCGACGCCGACCGCATCCCGGTCAACGTCGTCACCGAGCTGCTCAAGGTGGCCCGGCAGAACTACGACTTCGTCATCGTCGACACCCCGCCGTCGTTCACCGAGCACGTCCTGGCCGCCTGTGACATCAGCGCCTCGCTCGTCCTCATCGCCACCCTCGACATCCCGGCCGTGAAGAACCTGCGCGTCGCCATGGACACGCTCGACATGCTCGGCAGCCCGAAGGACGCGCGCATCATCGTGCTCAACAAGGCCGACACCAAGGTCGGGCTGCGCCCCGAGGACGTCGTGACGGCGATCAAGACACCGATCGCGGTCAACATCCCGAACTCGCTCGCCGTGCCCGCCTCGGTCAACCGCGGCGTCCCGATCGTCCTGGACGACCCGAAGAACGGCGTCAGCGTCTCGATCCGGCACCTCGCCGACGCCCACCTGCGCGAGCAGGTGGTCGGTGAGGCCGACGACCTCCAGTCCACCCGCAAGTCACTCTTCAGTAGGGGGCGTCGATGAGCCTCGCCGACCGTCTCGACAGCGTCCGTCGCACCGCACCGGTGCCCGGCGCCGACACCGCACCGGGGGCGCCCGTCGTCAAGCGGCGCGTCGTCGACCCGTTCACCGAGGTCAAGGAGCGCGTCCACCAGGCGCTCATCGAGAACCTCGGCCCGCGCCTCTACGACCCCCACCTCCCCGAGGCCGAGCTGGCCGCGCAGGTCCGCACCACCCTCCAGCAGACGATCGACGGCGAGCAGACGCCGCTGAGCCACGCCGACCGCACCCGGATCGCCCAGGAGGTCTCCGACGAAATCCTCGGGCACGGGCCGCTCGAGCCGCTGCTGCGCGACCCGGAGATCAGCGAGATCATGGTCAACGGCGCCGACTCCATCTACGTCGAGCGCTCGGGCAAGCTGTACCCGGTCGAGACCCACTTCTCGAGCGAGTCGCACCTGCGTCGCGTCATCGACAAGATCGTCGGCCGCGTCGGCCGTCGTGTCGACGAGGCGAGCCCGCTCGTCGACGCCCGCCTGCCCGACGGCTCGCGCGTCAACGCCGTCATCGCGCCGATCGCCCTCGACGGCGCCATGCTCACGATCCGGAAGTTCTCCAAGGACCCGTTCAACGACGCCGACCTCATCGCCTTCGGGACGATGACGCCGGCCGTCCGCGACTTCATCAAGGCCTGCGTCCGCGGTCGTCGCAACATCGTCATCTCCGGCGGTACCGGCTCGGGAAAGACGACGCTGCTCAACGTCATCTCCTCGTTCATCCCCGAGGACGAGCGCATCGTCACCATCGAGGACGCGGCCGAGCTCCAGCTCCACCAGGACCACGTCCTGCGGCTGGAGTCGCGCCCGTCGAACATCGAAGGTCGGGGCGAGATCGCCATCCGTGAGCTCGTGAAGAACTCCCTGCGCATGCGGCCCGACCGCATCGTCGTCGGTGAGATCCGCGACGGCGCCGCGCTCGACATGCTCCAGGCCATGAACACCGGCCACGACGGGTCGATCACGACGCTGCACGCCAACAGCCCTCGCGACTCGCTCGCCCGCCTCGAGACGATGGTCCTCATGGCCGGCGTCGACCTGCCGGTGCGCGCCATCCGCGAGCAGGTGGCCGGGGCGCTCGACATGGTCATCCAGCAGGCCCGCCTCAAGGACGGCTCGCGCCGCATCACCGCCATCTCCGAGGTCGTCGGCATGGAGGGCGACACGATCACCCTCCAGGACATCTTCACCTTCGACTTCAGCGCCGGGCGCGACGAGCAGGGCCGCTTCAAGGGCGGGCTCGTCTCCACCGGCCTGCGGCCCGCGTTCACCCAGGACCTCGCCGACATGGGCGTCGACCTCCCGCCGTCGCTCTTCACGTTCGGGGCGCGCCTGTGACCCGTGCCGCTGCCCGCTCGGTCCTCACCCGGACCGTCGGTGTCGCCGTGCTCGCCACGACGGCACTCCTCACCGGTGCCGCCTCGGCGTCGGCGGAGGCGTCGGCGACGTTCAGCGACCTGCGCAGCGCGAACGGGCACGTCACCGGCTCCCTCATCATCCGTGGGGTCGACCCCAAGCAGATCGACACCACCCAGGTCATCGCGCGGGTCGACGGGAAGTCCGCCGTCGTGAAGCTCGCGCCCGCCACGACCTCCAGCCGGTCGACGATGCTCGTCATCGACACGAGCGGGTCGATGGGTGAGGCCGGCATGGGCACCGTCCGCACGGCCGTCAAGGACTTCCTCGCGGCGGTCCCGAAGGACGTCAAGGTCGGTGTCGTCAGCTTCGCCTCGACGGCGGGCGTCGACGTCAAGCCGACGACCGACCGGGCCAAGGTCCAGAGCGTCGTCAACGGCCTGCGCGCCCGCGGCGAGACCGCCCTCTATGAGGCCGTCCAGGACGCCGTCGCGGCCCTGGGCACCGAGGGTGAGCGCAGCATCGTCCTGCTCAGCGACGGCGAGGACACCGTCGCGGGAGCCGACGGCAACGTCTCGCGTGACGCCCAGCAGCGCCGCGCCGCGACGACCGCCCTCACCAAGGCCAAGGTCCGCGCCGAGGTCGTCGCGTTCAAGAACGACGCCGGACGAGCCGTCCTCAACGGCTTCGCCAACGTCGGAGGTGGCACCGTCGTCAGCGCCGCTGACCGCAACGCCGTGCGCGTCGCCTTCGACACCGCCGCCAAGACCCTCGAGGGGCAGGTCCGCTTCGACCTCACCGTCCCCGCCGGCCTCACCGGTGAGTACGAGGTCGTGCTCGACGGCAGCGCCGCCGGCCAGAAGTTCTCGACGGCGCAGTCCATCAACGTCACCGCCAGCGCCCCAGAAGTCGACACCTCGCTCGACCCGGTGATCGACACCGCGGTCAACGGATCCGCGCCGGAGGCGCGCATCGCCTCGATGTCCGGGGTCTTCCTCCCGATCGCCCTCGTCACCGTCCTCGTGGGCCTCTTCGTCATCGTTCTGGCCTTCTTCGGGCCGGCCTTCCGCTCCCGCCGCAGCGCGCGTGTCTCCGAGATCGAGAACTACGGCCTCGGTGCCGGGGCTCCCGGAGCCCACCGCACCGCGGACGGCGGCAACGGGATGGGCGAGCAGCTCATCCAGATGGGCGACCGGGTCATGTCGGGCCGCGAGTCGACGACGAAGACGATGCAGCTCATCGAGCGCGCCGACCTGCCGTGGCGCGCCGGGGAGTGGTTCGTCATCCGCATCCTCGCCGTCTTCGTCGGGGGCATCGGGTTCTTCGCCCTCCTCGGCAGCCGGGCGCCCCTCCTCGGGGTCCTCGTCGGCGTCGTCCTCGGCATCTTCCTGCCGAGCATCGCGCTGCGCTGGCTCGCGAACCGCCGGGCCAAGAAGTTCGAGGCGATCCTGCCCGACGTCATGATGCTCGTCGCGACGAGCCTGTCGAGCGGCTTCTCGCTCCTCCAGGCCCTCGACTCCGTCGCCCGCGACGCCGCCGAGCCGGCCGGCAAGGAGTTCTCGCGAGCGCTGGCGGAGAGCCGGATCGGCTTCGACATCTCCGACGCGCTCGAGCACGTGGCCGTGCGCATGAAGAGCGAGAACATGCGGTGGGCCGTCATGGCGATCCGCATCCAGCGCGAGGTCGGCGGCAACCTCGCCGAGACCCTGCGCACCACCTCGGCGACGCTGCGTGAGCGCGAGTCGCTCAAGCGGCACGTCCGTGCCCTCTCGGCCGAGGGTCGCCTCTCGGCGTACATCCTCATCGCCCTCCCCGTCGGGATCTTCCTGTTCTCGATGTGGAGCAACTACGAGTACGTCAGCCTGCTGTGGACGACCTTCATGGGCATCGTGATGTCCGTGAGCGGCATCGTGGCGATGATCCTCGGCATCTTCTGGATGAAAAAGACCGTTTCGATCGAGGTATGACGTGCTCCTCTTCCTAGGCTGTGTCATCGTCGTGCTCGGCGTCGCCGTCGTCGCGCTCGTGGGGCGCACCGGCTCCGGCGAGACCACCGGCGTCGCCCGGTCCCTCGAGCTCATCGACTACGCCCCGACGACCAAGACCGTCGGCAAGAACGAGCTCGCCACCCGCGACCGGCTCGTCGTCCCGATCGTCAGCGCGATGCGCCGGATCGGGGAGCGGCTCTCGCCCGGCGGGACCGCCGGGCGGATCCTGCGTTCCCTCGACAAGGCGGGCAACCCGGCCGGGTGGAACCTGGAGCGGATCATGGCCGCCAAGGCCCTCGGTCTGGCCCTGCTCGCGTTCCTCCCGATCGTCTTCCTCGGCGTGTCGGTCCGTGGGGTCATCGTGGCCATCGGGGCCGGGGTCTTCGGGTTCTTCCTGCCGGACCTCCTCGTGTACAACATGGGGGCCAAGCGCCAGCAGGAGCTGACCAAGGGCCTCGCCGACGCCCTCGACATGCTCACCGTCTGCGTCCAGGCCGGCCAGGGTTTCGATGCCGCGATCATGCAGGTCGCCCGCACCGTCCCCGGCCCGATCGGCGGCGAGTTCGCCCGCGTCCTCTCCGAGATGCAGATCGGCAAGGGCCGTGGTGAGGCCTTCGCCTCCCTCGGCGAGCGCGTCACCACCCCCGAGGTCAAGAACTTCGTCAGCGCCCTCGTCCAGGCCGACCGCATGGGCCTGCCCATCGCGGCGGTGCTGCGGGAGCAGACGAAGGAGATGCGCGTCGCGCGGCGTCAGCGCGCCGAGGAGAAGGCCCAGCAGGTCACGGTGAAGATCCTCTTCCCGCTCCTGCTCTGCATCTTCCCGGCCCTGTTCATCGTCATCATGGGCCCGGGTGCGATCCGCATCATCCAGACCTTCTCGAGCGGGATCATCTGACCGGTCCCACCCCCCGGAGGGGATGGGTGGGCCCGGTCAGGTCCGTCCCGAGACGACGGAGGCCGCCGTTCCCGGCGGCCTCCTTCGTCCGGTCAGCGACCGTGGGTCAGCGCTCGACGTCCTGGACGAGGCCGAGCCGCACCGCGGCGATGACGGCACTGGCCCGGTTGTGGGCGCCGAGCTTCTCGTAGATCTTGCCGATGTGGGTCTTGACCGTCGAGGGGCTCATGTAGAGCTGGCGGCCGACCTGGGCGACGGACGCGCCCTCGACGAGCAGCTCGAGGACCTCGGTCTCGCGGGCCGTCAGCGTCGTCTGGGGGGACTCGCTGCGACGGCGCATCGCCTCGGCGAGACCGCTGGCCGAGAACTCGCCGGGCATGTCGGCGGCGCGTCGCACGGCGTTGATGACCTGCTCCGAGGGCGCGCTCTTGCGCACGAGGGCCGAGGCGCCCGCGTCGAGCGCCTCGAGCAGCGTCGCGTCGTCGTTGAGCATCGTGAGGACGACGAGCCCGATGTCGGTGGAGCGCTCCCGGGCCGTGCGCACGAGGGAGAGGCCGCTGCCGTCGGGCATCGTGACGTCGACGACGGCGACGAGCCGGTCCTCGACCGGAGAGGAGAGGACGCGGTCGACGAGGGAGACCCCGTCGGCGAGCGAGCCGGCCTGCCCGATGACGGTGACGTCGTCCTGGGCGCCGAGCATCGCGGCGACGGCCTCCCTCACGACGGCATGGTCGTCGATGAGCACCACGCTGATCCCCACGGCAGCTCCTTCGGTCAAGACCGCTTGCGAGTCGCACCGACCGGTGCGGGCTCTTCGACGCTCAGGTTAACGGTGGTGCGGCTGTTCGGCTCGGTCCTCACGAACAGGGTCGCGTCGAGCGTGTCGAGGGCCGGGTCCCGGAAGGTCCGCTTCGCCAGCCTCGGGTCGCCGTCGTGCGAGATGTCGACGTTGGCCGGTCCGGCGACCGAGGTGGCGAGGGAGACCCACGCGTTGCGGGCGCCGGAGGCCTGCGCGTCGGCGAGGACGTCCATGACGAGGCGGTGGATGAGGATCTCGACGCGGGGATCCATCCGGCGCTGGCTCTCGCTGACCGTCACCGTGGTGCGGACCCCGGTGACGCTGCCGAAGCTCTGCACGGCGGCTCCGAGGACGGCGCCGAGCCCGGTGCCGGGTCGCTCGGCGACGCGCAGCTCGGTGATGTGGAGGCGGAGGTCGGCCATGGCCGTCGAGAGCTGCTCGCGCAGGGTGTCGAGGCCGTCGCGCATGGGGATGCCGGGCGGGCCCGCCTGGGCCCGCAGCGCGTCGACCTGGTAGCCCAGCGCCGCGAGCTCCTGGGCGATGCCGTCGTGGATGTCGCGGGCGATCCGGTTGCGCTCCTCGAGGCTGGCGAACTGGCGCAGCGTGCCGAACAGGAGGCCGGCCTGGAGGGTCGGGGCGATCCGTCGCGTGACGTCGCGCGCGACCTCGCGCTCGGCCTGGGTGAAGGTCTTCTCCTCCGAGCGCTCGGCGACGAGGACGGTGGTCGACCCGTTGCCGAGGGCGAAGGGGACGACGAGCGCGCGCCGGCGTCCCATCTCGTCGGTGAAGGCCACCTCGGTCGGCTGCCAGCTCGACGGGTTCGAGCGCAACAGCTTGGCGACGTGCTCGGAGATGTGCCACGGCGCTCGGGTCGACCCGCGCAGGGCGACGGGGACGAGGTGCTCGGCGTCCTCGGTGACGAGGACGGCGCTGCGGGTCGAGGGCACCTCGGCCGCGAGGAGGTCGAGGGCGAGGGTCGCGCTCGCCGGGGCGTCGAGGCCGGTCGACATCTGCGACGACAGGTCCTGGAGGCGCTGGATCAGCTCGATGGCCTCGCGGGCCGCCGGGTCGGCACCGTTGCGGTCCCGCTCGGTGGCGAGCCGGGCGTTCCACAGGCCGAGGAGCCCCATCGCGATGACGGCCCCGAACCACAGCATGACGTCGCTGCTCGTGTGGGTCTCGGAGGAGGCGAGGAAGAGGACGCAGCCGATGAACGCAAGCCCGGCGCCGACAGAGGTGAGGAGGAAGCCCAGCCGCGCGTGGCGCGACCCCGCGTGGAAGACGGGGAGCAGCGCGAGGAGGGAGGCGCCGGTCCCGATCGTCGCGTAGGCCGCCCCGGCCGCCGCGGCCGAACCGGTGAGGAGGGTGAGGATGAGGGTGTTGACCAGGCCCTTGCGGGCGACGGGCATCGAGTCGAGGGCGACGACGACGAGGTCGAGGACGACGACGAGGAGGAGCCACGGCACGACCTTCTCGGTCTCCTCGGTGACCACGGCCAGCAGGAGGCTCAGGAGCGCGAAGACCAGGCGGATCCTGGCCGACGTGTCGAGCCCCTGGAGGCGAGAGGTGCGGGTCACGCCGCGAGCCTAGTTACTCGGCGCCCGACTCTCTCGACATTCGAGGGTGTTCACGGGTCCTTGTGGGAGGATGACGCGGATTCTGGCACCGTGGGGAAAGGACCGGCCGACGTGAAAGGTCGCGTGCTCGTCGTCGATGACGACCTGGCACTGGCGGAGATGCTCGGCATCGTCCTGCGCAACGAGGGCCTCGAGGTCGACCACGTCGCCGAGGGGTCGTCGGCCATCGGCGCGTTCCGCGACCACCGGCCCGACCTCGTCCTCCTCGACGTCATGCTCCCGGGGATCGACGGCCTCGAGGTCTGCCGTCAGATCCGCGCCGAGTCCGGCGTCCCCATCGTCATGCTCACGGCCAAGACCGACACGCTCGACGTCGTCCTCGGGCTCGAGTCGGGCGCCGACGACTACGTCGTCAAGCCGTTCAAGCCGCAGGAGCTCATCGCCCGTGTGCGTGCCCGGCTGCGCCGCGGCGACGAGCCCGAGCCCGAGCGCCTGACGATCGGCGACCTCGCCATCGACGTCGCCGGCCACTCGGTGACCCGCGACGGCGAGTCGCTGAGCCTGACCCCCCTCGAGTTCGACCTCCTCGTCGCGCTCGCCCGCAAGCCCTGGCAGGTCTTCACCCGCGAGGTCCTCCTCGAGCAGGTGTGGGGCTACCGCCACGCCGGCGACACCCGGCTCGTCAACGTCCACGTGCAGCGGCTGCGCTCGAAGATCGAGCACGACCCCGAGCACCCCGAGATCGTCGTCACCGTGCGCGGGGTCGGCTACAAGGCGGGCAAGGCCTGACCGTGTCCGGACCCGCCGACACCGGCGTCCGGACCCCCGTCCCCCCCGACGAGGGTCCCGAGGGCTTCGGCGCCTCCGGCCCCGAGGGCTCGAGCGGTGCCGACGCGCAGCGTGGCCGCCGGCTCGACCTCCGTCCCGACCTCGAACCCGCCGAGCGACAGGGGGACGGTGCCGCCGAGCACGCCGGACCGCCGTCCCGGGCGGCCGAGCTCGCGACGACCGCGGTCGCGCAGGCCCGCCGGCTCCCGCGCCTCGTCCGCCGCCGCTGGCGCCAGTCGCTGCGGCTGCGCGTCGTCACCACGACGATGGCGCTCGGCCTCGTCGTCGTCTCCCTCCTCGGCGGCGTGCTCCACGAGCAGATCGCGAACGGCCTCGAGAACGACCGCGTCGACCGGGCCGAGTACGAGGCGCTCGCCCTCACCGCCCAGGCGCAGACCTACTGGGACAACTCGACCTCCACCTCCGTCGACGAGCTCAACCAGGCGGCCCGCGACATCATGTCGCGCATCCTCACCGCCCCCGAGGAGGTGCCGAGCCGCTACGTCGTGATGTCGCGCTCCGCCGGCAACGAGAGCGAGGTCGTCCTCGCCGGGCTGACGAGCGGTGCGCTCGACGTGTCCGCGGTGAGCCCGGAGCTCCGGCAGCGGGTGGCCTCGACCCCGGAGCGACAGCAGGTCCAGATGACCGAGGTGACCGTGGGCGGCGAGTCGCTCCCGGCCGTCATCGTGGGCAGCGTCGTCGAGGTGCCGAACGCGGGTCTGTACGACCTCTACTTCATCTACCCGATGGAGCAGGAGGTCGCGACGATGGCGCTCATCAGCAACTCCTTTGTCCTGGCCGGGATCATCCTCACCCTTCTCGTCGGCGCCGTCGCGTGGGTGGTGACCCGGCAGGTCGTGGCGCCCGTGCGCCGGGCCGCCGAGGTGGCCCAGCGGCTGTCGGCCGGCAAGCTCAACCAGCGGATGCACACCCGCGGCGAGGACGACCTCGCCCTCCTCGCGACGTCGTTCAACGGGATGGCCGACAGCCTCCAGTCGCAGATCCGCCAGCTCGAGGGGCTCTCGGCGGTCCAGCAGCGCTTCGTCTCCGACGTCTCCCACGAGCTGCGCACGCCCCTGACGACCATCCGGATGGCCGTCGACCTCATCCACGAGGCCCGCACCGGCTTCGACCCCACGGTCGCGCGCTCGGCCGAGCTGCTCGCCGGCGAGCTCGACCGGTTCGAGGCGCTCCTGTCCGACCTCCTCGAGATCAGCCGGTTCGACGCCGGCGCGGCGGCCCTCGACGTCGAGCCCGTCGACATCACCGGCACGGTGCGACGGGTCGTGGCGAACGCCCGGCCGCTGGCCGAGCGGCGGGGGAGCGTCGTCACGGTCCACGCCCCGGCCGGGCCCGCCGAGGCCGAGGTCGACGAGCGCCGGGTCGAGCGCATCCTGCGCAACCTCGTCGTCAACGCCATCGAGCACGGCGAGGGGCGCCCGGTCGACATCCACGTCGACGTCGGGCTGGATGCCGTCGCGGTCGTCGTCGAGGACCACGGCGTCGGGCTGCGGCCGGGGGAGGCCGCCAACGTCTTCACCCGCTTCTGGCGGGCCGACCCGGCGCGGGCCCGCACGACGGGGGGGACCGGGCTCGGCCTGTCGATCTCCCTCGAGGACGCCCGCCTCCACAACGGGTGGCTCCAGGCGTGGGGCAAGCGCGGCGTCGGCTCCCGGTTCCGCCTCACCCTGCCCCAGCAGGCGGGTGACACCCTCCACGGGTCGCCGCTCCCGCTCAGCCCCACGGAGGACCCGTGACCCGACGGGGCCCCGCCGCCGCGGTGGGCCTCGCGGTGGTCCTCGTCCTCACGGCCTGCGGGGGCCTGTCGCGCGGCGGACCCGTCGAGCAGGGCCTCGAGGTCGGCAGCGGCACCCCGCCGGCGGTGCGGGTGGCCCCTCCGGGCCCGGTCGCCGGTGCCGGGCAGGAGAGCATCGTGCGCGGGTTCCTGCGCGCCGGGGCCGCGAGCGACGCCGCCTACGACAACGCGCGCGCCTTCCTCGCCTCCGTGGTGAGCGAGCGCTGGAACCCCGACGACAACATCGTCCTGCTCGCCGACGACACCCCGCCGTCGGCCACCCTCCTCGACCCCGCGACGGTCCGGGTCACCGGCAGGGCGGCCGGCACGGTCGACGCCGAGGGGCGCTACGTGGCGGCCCGGGCGGGCAGCACCGTCAGCGCGACCTTCCGGCTCTCCACCGTCGGCGGTGAGTGGCGCGTGTCCGAGCTGCCCGAGAACTTCGGGCGGTGGATCTCGCGGACCGACGTCAGCCGCCTCGTCCAGCCGTACGCCGTCCACTACCTGTCGACGAGTCGGCGCGCCCTCGTGCAGGACGTCCGGTGGTTCCCCGCCGACAAGCTGGCGACCCGGCTGGCCCGGGCGCAGATCACCCCGGTCCCGGCGTACCTGAGCGGGGCCGCGACCTCGGCGGTCCCGGAGGGCGCCCGCCTCCTCGGTGACGCCGTGTCGGTGAACGCCGGGGTCGCGACGGTCAACCTCATCTCGAGCCGGTTGGGCCCGGGCGAGGCCACCCGGCAGAACCTGTGGGCCCAGTTCGTCAGCACGCTCACCCAGGACGGGGCCGTCGCGCGCGTCTCCCTGTCGGTCGACGGGGTGCCGGTCGACCTCGTCGGCCTCGACGACTCGGCGGGCACCCTCTCCGAGCTGGGGTTCGCGACCCCACCGGGCGCCGTCCTCGCGAACCCCGTCGTGCGCCGGGGCGACGACATCGGGGGGTTCGACCCCGCCTCGAGCGAGCAGGACCCGCGGCAGCCGTCCACCCCCGTCACCTACCCCCCGGTCGACGCCGCGTTCCGGCACCTGGCCCTGTCGGCCGACGGGACCGAGCTCGCGAGCGCCGACCCCGGCGAGGACGGCATCTCGCGGTGGAAGGGCACCAACCGCTACGAGGTCCCGCTCGACGGCGTCGACGTCGGGGCCCCGGCCTACGACCGTCGGGGCTGGCTGTGGATGGGGGCCGTCTCGACGGAGGGCGCGAAGGGTCCCCACGTCTGGGTCGTCGACGTCCGCTCCGACCCGGCCGACCGGGAGACGGCCCGGGCGCGCGCGGTCGAGGCCCCGTGGCTCGCTGGCCGCCGGGTCCTCGAGTCGCGGGTCGCCCCGGACGGCGACCGCGTGGCCGTGCTGTCGGTGGCCGCCAACGGCACCGGGTACCGGATCGACCTGTCCGGCGTCGTGCGCGGCGGGGGCGGTGTGCCGCAGAGCCTGGCCCCACCCCTGCGCCTCGCGGCACCCCTCACCCGTGCGGTCTCGCTCGCCTGGCTCGACGACCGGACGCTGGCCACCCTCGGCGTCCTCGACGGCAAGACGCTGCAACCCACGATCCTCAGCGTCGGGGGTGACGTCAGGGCGCTGACCCCCGTCCGCGACGCGGTGGCGATCGCGTCCACCGGGGGCGAGCGCGACCTGTGGGTCACGACGAGCACGGGTCGCCTCCTCGGGCGGGCCGGCTCGCAGTGGGTCGACAACGGCCCGGCGAACGACCTCGCCGTCGCCGCGGGCTGACCCGTCCCCGACCCGTCCCTTGCCGGTCGTCCCTGACCGCTCGTCCACAGGGCCCCGCGGCGGATGCCGTCGTCCACGGATCCGGTCGGGTCCTCGCGTGCCCGCCGTGGGACGTCGAGGGTGGGCGGGTGGCCGGAGCGGGGAGGGCAGCCGTGCGGCGGGCGCTGGCGGCGGCCGCCGACCTCGTGCTGCCGCTGCGGTGCGCCGGGTGCGGGTCGGGTCGCGGCCCGTGGTGCCCGGCCTGCCGTGACGGCCTGAGGGTGACCGGTCCCGGGGTGGGCTGCGTCCCGGTCGTCGACCCTGATGACGGCAGCGTCCTCGAGGTGCACGCCGCGGCGCGGTTCGAGGGGTCGCTGCGCCGGCTCGTCTCCGCGTGGAAGGACGAGGACCGCGCCGACGCCACGGGCGTCCTCGTCGCGCTGCTCGCCGGTGCCCTGACGACGGCGCTGGGCTCCGAGCCCGCGCTGCGGCTCGCCCTCGTGCGGGGTGAGGGCGTCCTCGTCGTCCCGGTCCCCACGTCGCCGGCCGCTCGGCGACGGCGGGGCGGTGACCCCGTGGCGACACTCGCCCGTTGCGCGGTCGTCGCGGTCCGGGGGCCGCCGGCCGGGCGCCGGCCGGGCCTCGTCGTGGTCCCAGCCCTCCGCCACCGCCGGCGAGTGCGCGACCAGTCCCGGCTGTCGCGGGCCGACCGGCGGGCCAACCTCCGAGGGGCCCTCGGGGTACGTGCCCGGGCCGCCCCGACCGTGCGCGGCGCCACGGTCGTCGTCGTCGACGACGTCGTCACGACCGGCGCGACCCTGGGCGAGGCGTCCCGCGCGCTGAGACGCGCCGGGGCGGCCCACGTGGTGGGCGTCACCGTCGCCAGGACCCCGCGACCGGGCGGGTCCCGCCTGCCCACGGGCCGTTGAGCGCCGCGTCCGGCGTGGCACGCCACGACCGTGGGCAGGCACGGTGGCCCGGTCTCGTCCGTTGGCCTTGTGACCCACCCGCACCCGGGCTAGCGTCGGTGGTCACGGTCCTCGATCCTCCCGGAGGTGGTGCCCCCGACGTCAGAGCCCGCGAGTTCAGGCAGCACCCCCCAGCATCGAGGAGGACCACGTGGACATCGTCGTCACCGGACGGCACCTGACCGTCTCCGACCGCTTCAGGGCGCACATCGAGGAGAAGCTCGCCAAGGTGAGCCAGCTCGAGCCCCGCACGCGTCGGATCGAGGTGCTGGTCAGCCACGAGCCGAACCGTCGGCAGGCCAAGGAGTGCGACCGAGTGGAGATCACCCTGTACGCCCGTGGCCCCGTGGTCCGGGCGGAGGCGTGCACCGAGGAGAAGCACGCCGCGCTCGACATGGCGATCGACAAGCTCATGGAGCGGCTGCGCCGCAAGAACGACAAGCGACAGGTCCACCGGGGTCGCCGGACCCCCGAGTCGGTGGCGCACGCCACCGCCCGCATCCCGGCACCGGCCGCGGCCGAGCCCGCCGCCGACGAGGACGCGACGACCGACGACCCGTTCGGCGACAGCCCGGTCGAGGTGCGCGAGAAGATCCACCGCTCGACCCCGATGACGCTCGCCGAGGCGCTGAGCCACATGGAGCTCGTCGGCCACGACTTCTACCTCTTCCACGACGTCGACACCGACCGCGCGAGCGTCGTGTACCGGCGCCGCGGGTGGAGCTACGGGGTGCTCCACCTCGACCTCGACGGCTCCCTCACGGCCTCGTCCGAGGACTCCGGCGACGTCGAGGCCGCCGCGTCCTGAGGCAGCCACGATGGGTTGGCTGAGAACATCGGAGGGGCCGGTGGTGCGCACGGGGCCCCCAGCCTGCGACGATGGGCCCGTGGACGCTGACGAAAGGGACGTCGCGCAGGGGACCGGGGGCCACCCTGTCCGCGTGGTGATCGCCGACGACCACGACCTCTACCGTCGCGGGATGCAGGTCGTCGTCGAGCTCGACGGCAACGCGACCGTCGTCGGCGAGGCGAGCAACGGCGAGGAGGCGGTCGAGGCCTGCCTGCGCCTCAACCCCGAGGTCGTCCTCATGGACGTGCGGATGCCCGGGGTCGGGGGGATCGAGGCGTGCCGGCGCATCCGCGTGGCGGTGCCCGAGGCCCGCATCCTCATGCTCACGATGTCCGACGACGAGTCCGACCTGTTCGAGGCGATCAAGGCCGGCGCGAGCGGCTACCTCCTCAAGGACCTCCCGGGCGAGGAGGTCGCCGACGCCATCCGCCGGGTGCACGACGGCCAGGCGATCATCCCCCCGGGGATGGCGGCGACCCTCCTCAGCGAGTTCACCCGGCTGAGCAAGGTCCCCGTCGCCCCCGAGGGTGGCACCCCGCCTCCGCAGCTCACCGACCGCGAGGTCGAGGTGCTCCGGCTCGTCGCGCGCGGCCTGGCCAACCGTGAGATCGCCGACCAGCTCGTGATCTCCGAGAACACCGTGAAGAACCACGTTCGCAACATCCTCGAGAAGCTGCACCTCCACTCGCGCGTCGAGGCGGCGGTGTTCGCGCACCGCCAGCACCTCCTGCCGACGGATGACTGAGCCGCTCTACCCGGTCCACCTCACCCGACCGGCGGCACGCCGGATCGCCCTCGCCGCACAGGGATTCACGCGGCCGCGTCCCGAGGTACCGGGGACCCGCGACGTGCAGCGCGTCATCGACACGGTCGGCATCATCCAGATCGACAGCGTCAACGTCGTCGTCCGCAGCCAGTACCTCCCGTTCTTCTCACGCCTGGGTCCCTACGACCGCGCCCTCCTCGACCGGGCCCGCGACGTCGCGCCCCGTCGGGTCGTCGAGTACTGGGCGCACGAGGCCTCGCTCGTCGCCCCCTCCAGCTGGCCGCTCCTCGACTTCCGGATGCGCCGGGCTCGCTCCGACGCCTGGGGCGGGATGCTGCGGGTCGCGCGCGACCACCCCGAGCTGGTCGCGGCGGTGCTCGCCGAGGTCGCCGCCCGGGGGCCGCTCACGAGCCGGGGTGTCGAGGCCGCGCTGGCCCACGACCTCCCTCGCGAGCGTGACGACTGGGGCTGGAACTGGTCGCTCGTCAAGAGCGCCCTCGAGCACCTCTTCTGGTCGGGGGAGGTGTCGAGCGCGGGTCGCAACCAGCAGTTCGAGCGTCGGTACGCCCTGCCGTCCCGCGTGCTCCCGCCCCGGTGGCGGGCAGAGGCCCTCGACCCCGACGCCCGCCCGGGCGACGAGGAGGCCTTCCGCCGGCTCGTCGAGATCTCCGCCCGCGCGCACGGCGTCGGCACGGAGCAGTGCCTGCGCGACTACTTCCGACTCAAGCCCGAGCAGGCGCGGCCGGCGATCGAGTCGCTCGTCGCCGACGGCACGCTCGTCCCGGCGACGATCGAGGGCTGGCACCGGCCCGCGTACCTCCACCACGAGGCGCGCCGCCCCCGGAGGGTCCGTGCCAGGGCCCTGCTCTCGCCCTTCGACTCCCTCGTCTGGCAGCGCGACCGGACGCGCGCGATCTTCGGCTTCGACTTCCGGCTCGAGATCTACGTCCCGGAGCCGCTGCGGGTCCACGGCTACTACGTCCTGCCGTTCCTCCTCGGCGACGAGCTCGTGGCCCGCGTCGACCTCAAGTCCGACCGCGCGGCCGGCGTCCTCCGGGTCCGGCGCACGACCTGGGAGGACGGACGCGGCGACGTCGACGACGTCCGGGAGCTCCACGAGGAGCTCGGCCTGCTGGCCGGCTGGCTCGGGCTCGACTCGGTGGCGTGACCGGCGTCAGGGCACGGTGACGCCGGACGCCCGCAGCAGCACGTACGTCCCGTCATCGCCCGAGACGGTCCATCCGCTGCGATCCCGGAGCGCACCGGCCAGCGGCGAGGAGCCCTTGAGGAGGGCGACGCGCGCGCCCGTGGCCGTGACGGTCTCGTCCCACCCCGGCCGGGCCGAGAACGACTCCATCACCGCCCGGAAGTGCTCGATGTCGTAGACGTCGGCCCGGCCGTCGACCACGGGGTCGAGCTCCGGGTGGTGCCAGAGGAGCCACCCCCCGATGTCGTAGTCGTTGAAGACGACCGTCCCCGGATCGAGCGACGACAGGGCCGGGTCCATCGCGAGGGGCACCGTCGCAGGCCGGGAGACGTCGAGCGAGGAGGTGGCGGGGACCAGGGTCGCGGCGAGCAGGACGCCCACGCCCACCGTGACCCATTCACGGCGTCGCGGCAGCGTGGCCGGTGCGGGCCCCGCAGCGAGCCGCCCGAGGGTCGACGCCGCCACCACGGTGAGCAGGACCGCGCCGAGGGCGATGGTGCGCACGTACATGAGGGTGCAGGCCACCCCGACGACCCAGAAGGCGGCGCCGGTCCAGGTGAACGTCGGCCGGCGCACGACCCACACCACGAGGCTGAGACCGGCGATGACGAGAGCGGCAGCCGTCTGGTGCATCAGCACGGAGGGGCGGGACCACTCGGTGACGTAGGGGGTGTAGGCGGCCATCCCGCCGGCCGTGAGGAGCAGCCGTGGACCGACGGGAGTCAGGGCGGCGGCGACGAGGGACAGAAGGGGGACGAGGGCGAGCCTGGCCACCTCGCGCCGCCCCAACCGGCCGTCGAGGAGCGCTGCGAGCACTGCGGCGCCTCCCAGGGCGACGCCGACGAACCACAGGCCGTGCGAACAGGTCCAGACCCAGGAGAGGGGGACGAGCCACCAGCGCGGGAGGCCGTCGTCCGCCGACCTGATCCAGGCCACCGCGAACACGCCCGTCAGCACGAACGTCACGAGCTGCGGCCGGGGTGCGATGGAGCCCGAGGCGCCGACGAACCCGACGATCGACAGCACCGCAGAAGGGAGGGAGGCGGCGAACTGGCGGGCGAAGGCGTAGAGGGCGACCAGGAGTCCCACCGCGGCGAGCGCCTGGACGGTCGCGAGGACCTCGTACCCGCCCACCTCGAACAGGCCGTCGAGGAAGAGCTGGGGTAGCCATTCGTGGAACACCAGGGGTTGCGTGGCGAGCGAGCTCCACGGCTCCGGGCCGACGAAGTCCCACGTGGACCGGAGGTGCTCGCCGAGCCGGAGGTGCCAGAAGAGGTCGGGGTCCGAGACCGGCAGGTAGCGGGCCCGGAAGACGAGGAGGCACGCCATGACGAGCGCCAGAGCGGGTGTCAGCGCGACGAGGCGGTCGGCGACGGTCGCGGGGCGAGCGGGGGCCACCGGGTCGGCGGCGGACGGTCGCAGGGCAGGGCCACTCACGCGTGCCACTATGACCGAGGCGGACGGCGTCCGCCCGACGGTTGATCCGTGCTGAGAGAATTCTGAGAGGCCGGTCCGATCGGTCGGTGGCGGGCCAACCGAACGGGTGATGGCCCGGCCGGGGCCGTAGCCCACTATGAGTGAGGCATCGGCACCCACGCCGAGCCATAGGAGCGGACGCAGATGGTCAGTAGCGCAAGTCGTCGCCGTGGAGCTCGCCGTGAGCGAGGGGCCTCCGCGGTCGAGTTCGCGATCCTGCTCCCCGTGCTCCTGGTCCTCGTCTTCGGGATCATCGACTACGGCATCTTCTTCTTCGACTCCATCGGCCTGAAGCAGGGCAGCCGCGAGGCGGCCCGCCAGGCGGTCGTCCTGCGCGTCGACGCCACCGCGTGCAGCCCCACGGTGAGCTACACGAACATCGCGTGCACCGCCCGGACCGCGAGCACGAACATCCTCGGCCAGGGCACCCCGCGCGTGAAGGTCTACATGCGGATCCAGCAGAGCGCGCCCAACCTCGCCGCCGACTGGAAGCAGGGCAACCAGTTCATCCTCTGCACCCAGGTGTCGGAGAAGTCGGCCACCGGATTCGTGCCGTTCCCGTCGAACGGGATCATGTCGAGCAAGGTCGTCATGTCGATCGAGAAGGACTCCTCGGTCCCCACCGGCTCCCTCGTGCAGGATGGCGCCCCCACCGGAGGTAACTGGACGTGGTGCTGAACCGACTCCACCGGGCTCCCGCCCGGCGCGACGAGAGGGGAGCGGTGGCGGTCGTCGTCGCCATCTCCTTCACCGTCTTCGTCATCCTCGTCGCCCTGGTCGTCGACCTCGGGCTGGCGCGCGACACCCGCCGGGTGTCGCAGAACGCCGCCGACGCCTCGGCCCTCGCCGCGGCCAACACCCTGTACCCGCAGCTCGCGTGCCCCAGCGGTGGCGCCAAGCCGTGCGTCGCCGACGCCGTCGCGGCCGTCAAGAGCTACGCGCAGGTCAACTTCGACATCACCCCGGCCGAGTGGGGTGCCTGCACCGCCACGATGCCCGCCGGCTACGTCGCCATGGGCGGCACGTCGTGCATCGCCTTCAACAGCGCGACCGCGCCGACCAAGGTGTGGGTGCGGATGCCGACGCGCAACGTCAAGACGAACTTCGCCGGGATCATCGGCAAGTCCAGCGTCGCCGTCGGCAGCCAGGCCGAGGCCGAGCTCGGCGTCGACATCAAGTGCAGCCTGTGCTTCCTCGGCAGCGTCGAGTCCGAGAACGCCGACTTCAACGTCTACGGCGGCTCCATCGCCGTCAACGGCAACATCAACGCGGGCCCGAACAGCTACTGGACCTCGAGCTCGAACGGCGTCGTCGGCACCGTCAACGGCGGGGTCTTCACCCCCGCGACCCAGCCGATCTCGTCCTTCGCCGACCCCCTGGCCGCGCTCCCGCTGCCCCTGAGCGACCCGCTGCACACGGTGAAGACCAACCCGTGCACCCAGGGCCCGGGCATCTACAACACCGACATCTCCCTCGGGAACAACGTCACCTGCACGCTGCTGCCGGGCCTGTACGTCGTCAGCCGCGAGTGGCTCATCGGCAACAACACCCTCGTCCAGGGGGTGGGTGTCACGATCTACGTGCCGGGGCCCACCGGCTACCTCAACTGGAAGAACGGCAACACCAACATCGTGGCGCCGGTCACCGGGCCGTACGCGAACCTCGCGGTCATCTACTCGCGGGACAACACCAACCCGTTCTCCATCCAGGGCAACGGCCTGATGGGGATCACCGGGACGGTGTACGTCAAGTCCGGAGCGCTCGACTTCAACGGCAACTCGTGCTTCAACTTCACCCACGGGCCCGTCGTCGTCAACGGCGTCATCCTCGCCAACGGCAACCAGTCGTGCATCCAGATCAACTCCCCGGTCGACCAGACCATCACGCGCACCGACCTGCACCTCAGCCAGTAGGCAGCGCGCACCAGCACCGCCACGACCGACGCCCCGGCTCCTCGAGCCGGGGCGTCGTCGTTCACTCGGCGAGGAGCTCCCAGTGGAGGGAGTCGACCGTGGCGCCGGTCGGCAGGACGTCGGCGGCGGTCTCGCGGCCCCAGATGGTGAAGCCGATGCCGTCGAGGACCCGGTTGCTGCCGACGTTGTCCTCGGCCGTCTGGGCGACGAGGCGGCGCAGGCCCATGCCACCGGCCTCGCGGGGGAGCAGGGCGTGCCGGGCGAGCGCGGTGGCGGCGGCCCGGGCCACCCCGCGACGCCGGGCGCTCGGGAGCACCTGGTACCCGAGCTCGGCCGTGTCGTCGTCGAGCGTGCCCTCGACGACGAACACGAGGACCTCGCCGAGGGCGGTGTCGGCGGCCGCGTCGGCGACGCACCAGCTGAGCATCGTGCCCTGCGACATGCGCTCCCGGCGGGTCGTCAGCCACTCGGGGAACGTGTCGGCGTCGAGGACGCCGCGGGCCGGCATGTGGTGGGCGGGCTGGTCGCGGGGCTCGAGCGACGCGACGTCCGAGTCGCGCCACGGGCGGAGCACCAGGCCGCCCGCGTCGTCGGTCGTCAGGACCGGTGGCTCCTCCCAGGGCGTGCGCGGCTCCATCGGGTCGTCGGCCCCGAGGCTCGCTCGCCACATGTCGGAGGCCGGGGCGAAGGGGTCGTCCGGGTTGGCCATGAGCTGCGGGATCGTGCCGTGGTGGGTGAAGCCGCACGCCCACGCCACCCGCCACGAGGCGCTGTGCCCGCGGACCGCGGCCCAGTGGACCCGCACGCCCTCGCGCTCGGTGAACCACCAGCGCGCGGCGAGCCGCAGGGCGCCGGCCATGAGGCCGCGCCCCCGGCCCCCGGGGTGGAGGCCGAAGCCGGTCTCGGCGGCCCCACCACCGCGCGGCCGCAGGTCGATGGTCCCGAGGTAGGCACCCTCGGGGTCGGTCGCGTCGGTGACCACCCAGAAGCGCTCTCCCTCGGGGTCGGCCCACTGCCGCTCGATGAGCGCGAGGTAGGCCCGGCCCTCGCCGGGGCTGTACGGCCGCGGCACCGTGGTCCAGTGCAGCGTCTCGGGGTCGGAGCACTGCTCGACGATGCGCGGGACGTCCTCGAGGCGGTGGGCACGCAGGAGGACGACGCCGTCGGTGAGCTCGGGGACGCAGTCCGGGTACGACTGACCGGTCATTCCCCAACCCAACCACCGGCCAGGGCCTCCAGGGAACTCACCCCGCCGGGCGCGACGTTGGAGCCCTGCGGTGGTCGGCCGACTGCGGTGGGCCACCGGGCGCTCGACTACCCTAGGCAGGTCCGGTCGAGAGACCGCCGTCAGTCACGCCAAGGGAGTTCCACTCGTGAAGATCGTCGAGAAGCTGTTGCGCGCCGGTGAGGGGCGGACCCTCAAGAGGCTCGACAACATCGCGGCGCAGGTCAACGCGATCGAGGACGACTTCGAGAAGCTCACCGACGCCGAGCTGCGCGCCGAGACCGACAAGTTCAAGGCGCGCCTCGCCGACGGCGAGACCCTCGACGACCTCCTCCCGGAGGCGTTCGCGGCCGTCCGCGAGGCGAGCAAGCGCACCCTCGGCAAGCGGCACTTCGACGTCCAGATCATGGGTGGGGCCGCCCTCCACATGGGCAACGTCGCCGAGATGAAGACCGGTGAGGGCAAGACCCTCGTCGCGACCCTGCCGAGCTACCTCAACGCCCTCACGGGCAAGGGCGTGCACGTCATCACGGTCAACGACTACCTCGCCGAGTACCAGTCCGAGCTCATGGGCCGCGTGCACCGCTTCCTCGGGCTCGAGACCGGCTGCATCCTCGCCTCGATGACGCCCGAGCAGCGGCGCGCCGAGTACGCCAAGGACATCACCTACGGCACGAACAACGAGTTCGGCTTCGACTACCTGCGCGACAACATGGCGTGGTCGACGGCCGAGCTGGTCCAGCGCGAGCACCACTTCGCCATCGTCGACGAGGTCGACTCCATCCTCATCGACGAGGCGCGCACGCCCCTCATCATCTCGGGGCCGGCCGACCAGCCGACGAAGTGGTACCAGGAGTTCGCCCGGATGGTGCAGCGCCTCGAGCGCGGCGAGCTCGAGTCGGGCGAGGGCGACTACGAGGTCGACGAGAAGAAGCGCACCGTCGGCGTCCTCGAGCGCGGCATCGACAAGGTCGAGGACCACCTCGGCATCGAGAACCTCTACGAGTCGGCGAACACCCCGCTCATCGGCTACCTCAACAACGCCATCAAGGCCAAGGAGCTCTTCCAGCGCGACAAGGACTACGTCGTCCTCAACGGCGAGGTCCTCATCGTCGACGAGCACACCGGGCGCATGCTCGCCGGCCGGCGCTACAACGAGGGCATGCACCAGGCCATCGAGGCCAAGGAGGGGGTGGAGATCCAGAACGAGAACCAGACCCTCGCGACGATCACCCTCCAGAACTTCTTCCGCATGTACGACAAGCTCTCGGGCATGACCGGTACGGCCATGACCGAGGCCGCCGAGCTCAACTCGATCTACAAGCTGGGCGTCGTGCCGATCCCGACGAACCGCTCGATGATCCGCATCGACCAGGCCGACCTCGTCTACCGGACCGAGGAGGCCAAGTACAAGGCGGTCGTCGACGACATCGTCGAGCGCCACGAGAAGGGCCAGCCCGTCCTCGTCGGCACGGTCTCGGTCGAGAAGTCCGAGTACCTGTCCGACCAGCTCCGCCGCCGCGGCGTCCCGCACGAGGTCCTCAACGCCAAGCACCACGAGCGCGAGGCGGCCATCGTCGCCGACGCCGGTCGCAAGGGCGGCGTCACCGTCGCGACG
Source organism: Oryzobacter terrae (assembly GCF_042756445.1). Taxonomy (GTDB): domain Bacteria; phylum Actinomycetota; class Actinomycetes; order Actinomycetales; family Dermatophilaceae; genus Oryzobacter; species Oryzobacter terrae. The sequence goes on along the minus strand of NZ_CP170578.1, from coordinate 973,606 downwards.
AACATGGCCGGTCGAGGCACCGACATCATGCTCGGTGGCAACCCCGAGTTCCGCGCCGTCGCCGACCTCAAGGCGCGCGGCCTGGACTCCCACGAGACGCCCGAGGAGTACGAGGCGGCGTGGGACGAGGCGCTGGCCGCGGCCGAGGCCGACGTGGCGGCCGAGCACGAGGAGGTCACCGAGCTCGGTGGCCTGTACGTCCTCGGCACCGAGCGCCACGAGTCGCGCCGCATCGACAACCAGCTGCGTGGTCGTTCCGGCCGCCAGGGCGACCCCGGCGAGTCGCGGTTCTACCTCTCGCTCGAGGACCACCTCATGCGGCTGTTCAACGCCGGCCTCGTCGACCGCGTCATGACGACCGCGAAGCTCGAGGACGACCAGCCGATCGAGTCCAAGCTCGTCTCCCGCTCGATCCAGTCGGCGCAGGCGCAGGTCGAGGCGCAGAACTTCGAGATCCGCAAGAACGTCCTCAAGTACGACGACGTCCTCAACCGCCAGCGCACCGTCATCTACGACGAGCGCCGCCGCGTCCTCGAGGGCGAGGACCTCCACGAGCAGCTGCGCTTCTTCGTCAACGACGTCATCGAGGGCTACGTCGACGCCGAGACGGCCGAGGGCTTCCCCGAGGACTGGAACCTCGAGCGCCTCTGGGGTGCCCTTCGTGCGATCTACCCCGTGTCGATCACGCCCGACCAGGTCGAGTCGGCGGCGGGCGGCCGGACGGGGCTCACGGCCGACAAGCTCAAGGAGGAGCTGCTCTCCGACGCGCACCACGCCTACGACGAGCGCGAGAGGGCGCTCGGCGAGGACGTCATGCGCGAGGTCGAGCGGCGGGTCATGCTCTCGGTCCTGGACCGCAAGTGGCGCGAGCACCTCTACGAGATGGACTACCTCCAAGAGGGCATCGGCCTGCGGGCGATGGCCCAGCGCGACCCGCTCGTCGAGTACCAGCGCGAGGGCTTCGCCCTCTGGAACACGATGAACGAGGCCGTCAAGGAGGAGTCGGTCGGGCTGCTCTTCCACGTCGACGTCCAGGTCGACGCCCCCGAGCCGGCCGCCCCGGCCGTCGAGCCGATGCACGTCTCCCAGATGCTCGGTGCCATGTCCGGCGCCGCGCCCGCGATCGCCGAGGGCGACGTCGCGGTGGCCGAGGAGCCGGAGACCCGCGAGACCGACGGGCACCCCAAGGTCGACGTGTTCGGCGTCGGGGTCGAGCGCCCCCGCGCCCGCGCGCTCCACTACTCGGCGCCCAGCGAGACCGGAGGCGTCGAGGAGCGCGACGAGGGCACGCCGACCGCGAAGGCGAGGCTGACCGACGAGCAGCTCTCGAGCACGCCGCGCAACGCCCCGTGCCCCTGCGGCTCGGGCAAGAAGTTCAAGATGTGCCACGGCCGGCGCTGACGCCGCAGGTCAGGACACCGGGAGCCCCGTTGCGAAAGTCCGCAACGGGGCTCCCGTGCGTCCCGGTCACGGCGCTACGGTGCGCTCCTGACCCACACCGTGTGGGGGGGAAGGGGTGGGGTCATGAGGTCGTGGGCGAGGACGGTCGCGGTGGCAGCGCTGGTGGGGGTCGGGGCGGTCGCGGGGTGCGGGTCGGCGACCGAGGAGGGTGGCGGGGCGCCGTCGGCGAGCGGTTCGGCCACGGGTTCGGCGAGTGCGTCGGCCAGCCCGTCGGCGAGCCCGGCCGACAGCGGGGAGGCGAAGAAGCGCGCGTCCTCGGCGACGAAGAAGGCCCTGCTGCCCGACGACGCCTTCGAGAAGATCGGGATGAAGGTCGACATGGCCCCCGAGGAGAAGAAGTGGGACTGGTTCGAGAGCTGTGAGCCGTTCCTGCCCTCGGAGTCCCGGCAGGTGACCGGCCACCACGGCCGCTGGCTGGGGGAGGGCGCCATCGTCGACCAGACGGTCGTGGCCTACCCCGACGGCATCGCCGAGGACATCGTCGGCGAGGTGAAGAAGGCCGTGACGTGCACGGAGTACAGCGCCGGCGGCACGACGTACACCAAGGTCGCGCCGGTGACGCTGCCCAAGGTGCCGGAGGCGCTCGCGGCGCAGGCGTGGTGCATGCACTCGTCGAAGGACCACGAGGTCTGCCACTCGGTGTTCGCCGAGCAGGACCTCATCAGCAGCATCTGGGTCATCGCGAACCAGAAGGACGACGCCCTCGACGCGCTCGGCGTCATGACGGCGCTCGCGGCCAAGCGGATCGAGGTCCAGATCCGGTAGGTCGCGTCGGGCCGAGCCGCGGCGGCTCGCGGGCGGCCTGCCGTGGGCCGGGGCGCTCACCCGACCTGGAGTGCCCCGATCTTCCATTTGCCGTCCTGGCCGACGAGCCGCACCGCGACCGCACGCACGCGCGGCCCGTGGCGCACGACGAGCGCCACCTCGGCGACCCCGTCGGCCGGTTCGCAGACACGCACCCGCTGGATGACCATGCGCTGTCGGGCCCGCGGGGCCCTGCCCTCCGCCATCCGGCGCCCGACCCGGGCACTGCGCCGGGCCAGCACGGCATAGACCTCGGGGGTCGTCCAGCGCAGGACCTGGGTCGGCGGCCGCACCCCGGTCATCACCTCGAGGACGGCGAGGGTGATCCGCGCGGCCCAGCGCGCGGGGTCGGGCAGGTCGGCGCTGACGGTGCGCTGCGGCCCGAACACCTGGTCGTCGGAGGCCGCGGCGAAGTCGACGGCGAGGGCGTCCTGGACGTAGCCGCGGGTGCCCAGCCGCTCCTCGCGCTGCTGGCGCGCACGGCGCACGGCCTCGTCGAGGGGGAGCGCCGGTGGAAGCAGGCGCGGGCGCGGCGCCACGTGGAGGACCCCGGCGCTCACGACGCGGCCGCCTCGGGAGCGCGCAGCACCTGTCCCGGGAGCAGGAGGTCGGGATCGGCGCCGACGACGTCGCGGTTGGCCGCGAACCACCGCGGCCACGCCGCGGCCACCTCCGCCTCCGACGCGTCGGCCCCGAGCCGGCGGGCCGCGATCGACCACAGCGTGTCGCCACGCCGGACGACCACCTCGGCGACCTGGTGCGTCGGCGCCGGGCGGGTCGGGGCGAGGACCCGCAGGTCGGGCTGCGGCCGCACGACCGGGGCGGTCGGCACCCAGCCCGGGTCCGGGACGACGTCGTCGGCTCCGCCGCCGACCCCGGACGTCCCGAGGTCGGGCTGGTGCCGCCCGAGGTCCCGCGCGGGCCGCCCGAGCCCGGGGGAGGACCACCCGGGGTCGGGGAGCGGCCGGAACGACGGGCCGGGCCGCTCGATGGCCACGACGGCAGGACCTCGCGGCGCCGCGGCGACGGACCCACCCGGGACGGCACCCGCTGCGACGGTGAGACCGAGCGACACCGCGACGACCCGTCGCAGCGCCGCCGGGGCGACGAGCTCGGCCAGGCCCCCTGCGACCCGGCCGACCACCCCCGGGACCCCGGTCAGCGCCGACACCGCGACGACCGTCGCCAGCCAGGCCGAGACCGCCCCCGCCGCCCCGGCGACCACCATGACGAGGAGCTCGTCGGCGCGGACGGGCACCCCTGCCGCCAGGCGCCCGGCGAGGTCCGCGGTGACCCGCGCCAGGGCGAGGGTGAGCGCGACGCCCCCGACTACGGCCACCGCGGGACGCAGGCTGATGAACAGTCGTTTGATGGTGTTTGATGCGATTTGCATGCACTGGACGCTAGACCTGGGCGCCGACGGCCGCAACGGCAGCGTCCTAGGCTGTGGACGACGGAGGGGGAGAGATGCGCTGGGACCGCCTGTTCGCCGACCTCGAGGGCCAGCTCGCCGCGGGGGAACGACGCGAGCTCGACGACGAGGTCGCCGAGCGCACCCGGCGTGAGCGGGCCCTCGTCCCCCTCGCCGACCGGCTCGCGCAGCTACCAGGCTCGTCGGTCACGATCGGCCTCGTCGGGGGGCGCCGGCTCGAGGGAGAGCTGGCCGACCTCGGCGACGGGTGGATGCTGCTGCGGACCGCGGGGCGCGACGTCCTCGTGCCCCTGTCCGTGCTCGCCGCCGTCACCCGCCACGCCGTCCCGGGTCCCGAGGGGCCGCCGAGCCGAGGCGGGGACGTGGCGGCCTCGGCGCGTCGGTTCGGCCTCGGCTCCGCCCTGCGGGCCCTGTCCCGCGACCGGGCCACGGTCGCGGTCCACCTCGTCGGCGTCCAGGCAGCGCTCGTCGGCACGATCGACGCGGTGGGCGCCGACCACCTCGACCTCGCGGAGCACCCCGAGGGCACGGTGCGGCGACGCGAGAACGTCAGCGCCGTGACGACCGTGGCCACCTCGGCGCTCCTCCTCGTGGAGTCGCGTCGCTGAGGCGACGTCCGCCGTCAGCCCTCGCCGTGCTGCGGCTCGTCGGTGCGGGCGGTGACGAGGTCGCGCGTCTCGGCGTACATCCGCTGGATGTACTGCTCGAGCTCGGCCGTCTCGACCCGCCACTGGCCGCGGCCGCCGACCTTGATCGCCGGCAGGTCACCGCTGCGGACCAGGGCGTAGGCCTGCGCCGCCGAGATGTCGAGGATCTCGGACACCTCGGTGAGGGGGATGAAGCGGCGGGCCACGACGTCAGTGTGCCATCCACAGGTCCGCCCGCCGTGGGGGTTGTCCACAGGCCCCGCCGCTCCGGAGGCGAGTCGGCGCGACCTCCACGAGAATCTCCGCCATGACCGACCTGCCCACGCCGACGGCGTCCCGGCTGCGGCGCCCGTCGTGGCGGGACTCGCGGCTCGTCGTCGGTGTGCTCCTCGTGCTCGTGTCCACCGTCCTGGGTGCGCTCGTCGTCGCCCGCGCCGACGACCGGGTTCCGGTGTGGGCCGCCCGCGGCCAGGTCGCGCCCGGGCAGCAGCTCACCGAGTCCGACCTCGTGCGCGTCGACGTCCTCCTCGGCGACGGCGCCGCGTCGTACCTGGCCGCGGACTCCCCGCTTCCCGAGCGGACGTTCGCCCTGCGCGACCTGCGGCCCGGCGAGCTCGTCCCGGCCTCGGCGGTGGGCGGACCCGACCGGGTCGACGTCCAGCAGGTCGCCCTCCTCGTCGACACGACGTCGGCCTCCACGCTGGCCCGGGGCTCGGTCGTCGACGTCTACGTCAACCGGCCGACGGCGGGGACGACCGTCGGGACGCCCACCTATGCCGGTCCCGAGCGTGCGCTGGAGGGCGTCGCCGTCGCCCGGGTGGCCGGGGAGGACGCCGTGCTCGGCGGAGCCACCGACACCCGCGCCGTCCACGTCATGGTCCCGCGCGCCGACGTCCAGGGCCTCGTCGCCGACGTCGACGCCGGAGCCCGGATCACCCTCGTCCCGGTCCCCGGAGGCGTCACGGCGGCCGCCTCGTGACGAGCGTCGTCACCGCGGTCACCCACCGCGACGAGGCCCAGTTCGTCCGGGTCCTCGAGGACGCCGCCGACGTCACGCTCGTCCGGCGCTGCGCCGACCTCGCCGAGCTCCTGTCGGTCGGGGCCGCCGGGCTCGCTCGCGTGGCCGTCGTGTCGCCCGACCTGCGCGGCCTCGACCGCGACGCCGTCCGTCACCTCGCGGGCCACGGCGTCCGCGTCGCCGGACTCGTGCGTGCCGGCGACGACGAGGGCGAGCGGCGGCTGCGTCAGCTCGGCGTCGCGACCCTGCTCCATCCCGATGACACCGCCCCCGAGGTCGGAACGGCGCTCGCGACCCTCGCCGGGTCGACGACGACCGGTCACGTCGGAACCGGGCTCGACCTCCTCGGTGACGGCGGTCGGTCGGACTCCGCTGCGGTGCAGGAGGATCCAAGGCGCGCCGACGACGTCCTCCCCGGCACGGTCACCGTCGTGTGGGGACCCGCGGGAGCCCCCGGACGCACCACCGTCGCCACCACGCTCGCCGCGGTGCTCGCGGCCGCTGGGGTGCGCAGCCTCCTCGTCGACCTCGACACGTGGGGGGCCTCCGTCGCCCAGGTGCTCGGCCTCGTCGACGAGGCACCCGGCGTCGCCGCGGCCGCCCGGGCGAGCGAGCAGGGCCTCCTCGACGTCCCCGCCCTCGCGCGGCTCGCGCCGGAGGTGCTGCCCGGCATGCGCGTCCTCACCGGCCTGCCCCGGGCCGACCGGTGGCCCGAGCTGCGCAGCGCCGCCGTCGAGGACGTCCTGCGTCTCGCGCGCCGGGTCGCTGAGCACGTCGTCGTCGACGTGGGCTTCGCCATCGAGGACGACGAGGAGCTCAGCTACGACACCGTCGCCCCGCGGCGCAACGCCTCCACCCTCGCGGCGCTCGAGGCCGCCGACCGGCTCGTCGTCGTGGGCTCGGCCGACCCGGTCGGCCTCCAGCGGCTCGTCCGGGCGGTGCAGGAGCTGGCCGTCGTGGCGTCACCCTCGCCGACGGTCGTCGTCAACAAGCTGCGCTCCTCGGTCGCCGGTCCGCGGCCCGAGCGCGCCGTCCGCGAGGTCCTCGACCGGTTCGCCGGGATGGAGCGGGTCCGGTTCCTGCCGTGGGCGGTCGACGAGTGCGACGCCGCCCTGCTCGCCGGTCGCACGCTCACCGAGTCGGCTCCCCACTCGTCCCTCGTCGCGGCCGTCACCGACCTCGCGGGCGAGCTCGACCCCGGGATGGCGCCGCCGGGCACCCGCACCGGGCGCCGCGAGCGACGACACCGGCAGCGGTCGGGGAGACCGGAGTCACCGTCCGCCGACACGGTCCTGCCCGAGCAGGGGCGCGCGGTCTGACACGATGGGCCCGTGGCAGACCGGCTGAGCTCGCTCGACACGTCCTTCCTCCACCTCGAGGACGCGACGACGCCGATGCACGTCGGGTCGGTCATGGTCTTCGACGCCCCGAGCGAGGGGTTCGACTACGAGAGCCTCGTCGCCCTCATCAGCGAGCGCATCGCGCACGTGCCGCGGTACCGCCAGCGGATCAAGACGGTCCCCGGCGGCCTCGCGAACCCGGTGTGGGTCGACGACCGGACCTTCGACATCAGCTACCACGTGCGACGCAGCGCACTCCCGCGTCCGGGCTCCGACGAGCAGCTCGAGGAGCTCGTCGCGCGCATCCAGCCCCGGCCGCTCGACCGCAGCCGACCGCTGTGGGAGGTCTACCTCGTCGAGGGCCTCGCCGAGGACCGCTTCGCGATCATCACCAAGACCCACCACAGCCTCGTCGACGGCATCAGCGCCGTCGACATCGGCAACGTGCTCGTCGACGGCAACCCGGCGGGCAACGACGGCATCGTCACGACGTGGCGGGCCCGCCCCGAGCCGAGCGCGGTCGAGCTCGTCGTGGGCGCCGTCACCGACGCCGTCCGCACCCCCAGCCAGGTCGTCGACACCGTCCAGAACGGCGTCGCCGACGTCAAGAAGACGCTCGGCAAGGTCGCGTCGGTCGCGGGTGACGTCCTCTCGACCGTGGCCCGCGTCTCCGCCCGCCCCGCGCCGACATCCCCGCTCAACGCGTCGATCGGCCGGGCCCGCCGCTACGTCATGGTCGGCACCGACCTCGAGGACTACCGCACCGTGCGGGCCCGGCTCGGCCAGGGCTCGTTCGCCGACGAGGTGTCGGTCAACGACGTCATCCTCGCCACCGTCGCAGGCGCCTTCCGGTCGTGGCTGCTGACGCGGGGGGAGTCGGTCTATCCCGGCACCTCGATCCGCGCGATGGTCCCGGTCTCGGTGCACGACGTCGGTGGCGACGCGCCCACCGGAGCCCAGATGACCGCGTGCTTCGTCGACCTTCCGGTGGGGGAGTCCAAGCCCTCGATGCGCCTGCACCAGATCGCCTTCGCCATGCGCCAGCAGATGGAGGGCGGGGCGCGCCGCGCGGTCGCCGCCGACACCCTCGCCGGGCTCGGCGGGTTCGCGCCGCCGACGATGCACGCCCTCGGCGCGCGGCTCGGCGGGATGGTCTCGCGGCGCCTCTACAACGTCGTCATCACCAACGTCCCCGGCCCGCAGACCCCGCTCTACGCCGCGGGCGCCCGGATGGTCTCGACGTACCCGGTGACGCCGCTCGGCCGCGACCAGGCCCTGTCGATCGGGCTCACCTCCTACGACGGCGGTGTCTACTACGGGCTCTACGCCGACCGCGACGCGATGCCCGACGCCGACGTCCTCGGCCGCGGGGTCGTCGACGCGCTCCAGGAGCTCCTCGACGCGCCCCGCGTCGGGGTGCGGTGAGGACGCCGTGCCACTGACCCGGGTCTACCTCGTCCTGACCACCGACGACCTCGACGCCCTTGCCGGCGGCGGCGCCGTGGGCCCCGCACCCCGACCGGCGCATGCCGTGACCTCGGCGCTGGGTCGCCCGGGCCTGACCACCGACGAGGAGGAGCTCGAGCACGCCGCCTGGCTCGCCGCGGCCGACGAGGCCGTCGGCGCGACGGCCGGCGGCCGCACGCGTCGCGTCATCGGGTCGGCCGACGTCGACGCCGCCACGGTCGTGCACCCCACGAGTCCCGACGTCCCGTCGCGGGTGGAGATCTCGGCTCCGCTGGAGCGCCGACGGTTCGTGTCCTTCCACGTCGACGAGGAGCCGGGGGCCACCGACGTCGCCGACCTCCTCTGGTACGACGTCACCGAGCTCGACGACGTGCGCGCGCTCGCGTCCGGCTCCTGACCCGACGCACCACCCTCGTCAGCAACCCTTCAACCCGCTGGATCGATCGATCCAGCGGGTTGAGCAGTCTCGGACGCACCCCCCTTGGGTGTCGGATGGTGCGGCTCCGGCCGGCGGTGACCCGACGGAGGACGGCATCGGTCCGGCGCAGACCCGACGGAGGACGGCATCGGTGGGGCGGTGACCCGACGGAGGACGGCATCGGTCGGGCGGCAGGCCGGGTGGGCGGGTTTGCGTGGCGGCGACCTCCGGCGGGAGAGTGAGGGCGACCCCGACGTCGTGACCCGAACGAGGAGCCCCACCGCATGGACGCTGTGACCCACGTCCCCAGCCCGACCAACGAGACCGTCCTCGACTACGCGCCCGGCAGCCCCGAGCGCGCCGCCCTCGAGGTGGCCCTCGTCGAGCTCGGCTCCACGAAGCACGACCTGCCGCACACCATCGGCGGGCAGCGGGTCGCCGGCAAGGGCGCGCGTATCGACGTCCGCCAGCCGCACGCGCACCGCAAGGTCCTCGGCACGACCCGCAACGCGACGAAGGCCGACGCCACGGCCGCGGTCGACGCCGCCGTCGCCGCCGCCCCCGCGTGGCGCGACCTGGCCTTCGACGACCGCGCCGCGATCCTCCTCAAGGCCGCCGACCTGCTCGCCGGCCCGTGGCGCGCCCGGATCAACGCCGCGACGATGCTCGGCCAGAGCAAGACCGCCTACCAGGCCGAGATCGACGCCGCCTGCGAGCTCATCGACTTCTGGCGCTTCAACGTCCACTTCGCCCGGCAGATCATCGAGGAGCAGCCCCCGGCCAACTCCCGCGGGCTGTGGAACCGCAGCGACTACCGTTCGCTCGAGGGCTTCGTCTACGCGGTCACCCCCTTCAACTTCACCGCCATCGCGGGCAACCTCCCCACGGCCCCGGCGCTCATGGGCAACACGGTCGTCTGGAAGCCCTCGCCCACCCAGCAGCTCGCGGCCCAGCTGACGATGGAGCTGCTCGAGGAGGCCGGGATGCCCCCGGGCGTCATCAACCTCGTCGCCGGCGACGGCATCGCGGTCAGCGACGTCGTGCTCCACCACCCCGACTTCGCCGGGCTCCACTTCACCGGCTCCACTCCGACGTTCCAGCACCTGTGGCGCCAGATCGGCGACAACCTCACGACCTACCGCCACTACCCGCGCATCGTCGGCGAGACCGGCGGCAAGGACTTCGTCCTCGCCCACCCGAGCGCCGACCCCGACGTCCTGCGGACCGCGCTCATCCGCGGCGCCTTCGAGTTCCAGGGCCAGAAGTGCTCGGCCGCGTCGCGCGCGTACGTCCCCCGCTCGGTGTGGAAGGTCATCAAGAAGGACCTGGTCGAGATCACCAACGGCCTCTCGGTCGGCGACGTCACCGACCTGTCGCACTTCATGGGCGCCGTCATCGACGACAGGGCGTTCGCCAAGCACCGGAAGGCCATCGACCGGGCCCACGCGACGAGCCACCTCGACGTCGTCGCCGGCGGCACCTACGACGACTCCGTCGGGTACTTCGTGCGGCCCACCGTCGTCGAGAGCAGCGACCCCACCGACGAGATGTTCTCCACCGAGTACTTCGGCCCGATCCTGGCGGTGCACGTCTACCCCGACCGCCAGTACGACAAGGTGCTCGACCAGATGGAGTCGGTCGCGCCCTACGCGCTGACCGGTGCCGTCATCGCGCAGGACCGCGCCGTCATCGCCGACGCCATGCACCGCCTGCGCTACGCGGCGGGGAACTTCTACGTCAACGACAAGCCCACGGGAGCCGTCGTCGGGCAGCAGCCGTTCGGTGGTGGCCGGGCCTCGGGCACCAACGACAAGGCCGGCTCGGCGGCGAACCTCCTGCGCTGGGCGTCGGTGCGCTCCATCAAGGAGAACTTCGTGCCGCCGACCGCGCACGGCTACCCGCACATGGGCTGAGCCCCAGCCGCGTCGACCGTCAGCGGGCGAGCCACTCCCGCAGCAGCTCGATCTCGACGGCGATGGCCGTGTTGATCGGGTCGGCGGCCGCCTTCTCGAGCCGGCCGCCGATGAGGGGGACGTTCGCCTTGAGGTCGGCGTCGATGACCTCGGCGGTGCCCTTGCCGCTCGGCACGAGCCTCAGGGAACCCTTGATGGTCAGCGGCGCGCCCTTGACGTGGATGTCGACGACGGCCTCGCGCGAGCCGTCGCTGCCGGGCGTGGCCCAGTCGATGACCTCGACGATCGTCAGGTGCTCGCCGACGAACGACCGGGCGACGTCGGGCAGCCCGTCGGACGGCAGCTGGCGCTCGGTGCGCACCCGCCCGCCGGCGCGGCCCCCTGCGACGTCGACGGTGTAGGTGCCCCCGTCGGTGGTCGCGTCGCACTTGGCCTCCTGGAAGGCCTGGTCGGTGAGCAGCGCGTGGACCTCGTCGACGGTCCCGGCCAGCTCCTCACGAGTCTGCAGTCGCACGCCCGTGTCCTCTCCCTCGTCGTCGGTCCGGTGATCCTCTCACCCGAGCCGCAGCGCGTGGGAGACCTCGGCGAGCGTTGCCGATGACGCCCGCAGCAGCCCGAGGACGAAGTCACGCCGCCGGGCGTGCTGGGCCGCGACGAGGTCGAGGTCGGATTGGAGGGCGGCGCGCGCTGCCTCCTGCTCGTCGCGGCGGCCGGCGTCGGCGGTGCCGCTGACACCCCAGGCGAGCTCGACCCGGCCGTCGCGGACCTCGAGCCCCGCGACCGTGGCGCGCTCCCGAACCCCCCGCTCTCGGGCCACGAGGTCGGCGAGGTCGGTGGCCTGGTCCTGGAGGGCGCGGGCCACCCCCTCGAGCTCGTCGGCGAGGGACGCGGTCGCCCCCGCGAGCTCGGCCGCCGAGCGGCGCGTCGTGGCCGACGTGCGCCCCGTCCAGCCCTCGCCGAGCGCGGTGGTCGCGTGCTCCAGACCGCCCGCCTCGGTGCGCAGCCGCCCCGCGACCTCGGCGACCGTCCGGGCGCACGCCGAGAGCGAGGCCGGGTCGCCGGGGACGAGGGTCACGGCCCGACCTCCGAACGCGACGGGGAACGGTCGACGGCCCGTGGCCCCGCCCACCGCGCGACGACCGGCCCGAGGGCGTCGGCAGCGGCGCCCACCGCCCGCAGCGAGTCGGCCACCTGGTCGAGCCAGTCGTCGAGCACCCGCTGGGCCTGCGGCTCGCCGGTGACGACGAGCGAGGCGAGGACGTCGTCCTCCGACTCCTCGACGAGGACCCGCAGCGCGTCGAGCCGCGCGAGGACCTCCGCGGCGCGCGTCGGGTCGGGCTCGAGGGGCACGCGACCACCCTAGTGAGGACGCCGCAGCACCTCCTGCCGTCATCCACACCCCCTCCGACCGAGTCGGCGTAGGGTCGCTGCGTGGACACCGACGTGCGCGCCACCGTCGTCGACGGCGAGCCCTCGACCAGCGACGACGTCGCTGCTGCCGCCGTCGCGCTCACCGCCGACCTCGTGGCGATCGACTCGGTCAACCCGGGGCTGGTCCCCGGAGCCGCAGGGGAGGCCGCGATCGTCGAGCACCTCGAGGCCCGGCTGCGGCGCAGCGGTTTCGACACGCACGTCGTCGCCCCGCCGGACCGCGACGACCGCCCCAGCCTCGTCGCCCTCGGCCCGGTCGGCCCCGGTCCGTCCGGACCCACGGTCGTCCTCACCGGCCACGTCGACACCGTCGGCGTCGACGGCATGGCCGAGCCGTTCACCCCGGTCGTCGACGGCGACCGGATGACGGGCCGCGGCACGAGCGACATGAAGGCCGGGGTCGCGTCGATGGTCGTCGCCGCCGAGGCGCTGGCCGCCGCGGGCACCCCGGGCCGGGTCGTCCTCGCCCTCGTCGCCGACGAGGAGGACGCGAGCCTCGGGACCGAGGCGGTCCTCGCCGCGCTCCCGGGGCTCGGGGTGCGGCCCGACGTCGCCGTCATCGGCGAACCCACCTGGCTGGCGCCCACGGCGTCGTTGCGCGGGTACGCGCTCGTCGAGGTGCTCCTCGAGGGACGAGCAGCGCACTCCTCCCAGCCCGAGCTCGGCGTCAACGCCGTGACCCACCTCGGCCGGCTCCTCGCGGCGGTCGAGGCCCGCCACCACGACCTCCCGGACCCGCGCGGCTCTCTCATGGTCACCGTCGCGACCGGGGGCGACTCGCCCTTCGTCCTCGCCCGCACCGCCCGCGCCGTCGTCGAGCGCCGGACCGTCCCGGGGGAGTCGGCGACCGACGCGCTCGCCGAGGTCGAAGCCCTCCTCGACGACCTGCGGGCTGCCGACCCCACCGTCGCCGCCACCGCGACCCTCACGATGTCCCGTGAGGCCTGGCGGGCGAACGAGACCGGGCCGGCCGCCACCCTCACCGCCGACCTCGTCGCCGCGCTCGGCGACCTCGCCGGCGAGCCGCTGCACGCCCCGTACTGGATGGAGGCGCCAATCTGGCAGGACGCCGGGGTGCCGACGCTCGTGTGCGGTCCCGCCGGTGGCGGGCTGCACGCCGCCGACGAGTGGGTCGACCTCGGGCAGGTGCGCGCCTACGCGCGGGCCCTCGTCGCCGCCGTCAGCACGTGGTCGGCGCGCCATGCCGACTGACCCGCGACGGCTGCGCGGCGACGCGCCGCTCCTCGACGCCTGGCTGCGCTTCCAGGAGGAGGCGCCGACGCCCTTCACGATCCCCGGGCACAAGCAGCGGCGCGACCTCGTCGGCGACGTCATCGCCGGCGACGTGCCGCTCTACGCCGGCCTCGACACGATGAAGCTCTCCCGCGGGGTCGTCGACGAGGCCGAGGACCGCGCCGGACGGCTGTGGGGCGCCGACCTCTGCCGCTTCTCGGTCGGGGGCTCCACCCACGGCAACCAGGCGCTCGCCCTCGCGGTGGGCCGCCCGGGCGACACGGTCGTCGTGGCCCGCACGCTGCACCGCTCGATGCTCCTCGGTCTCGTGCTCGCCGGGCTGAACCCGGTGTGGGTGCGCCCCGAGGTCGACCCCGGGCACGGACTGCCCGTCGGCGTGACCGCGGCCGCGCTCGAGGCGGCACTCGCCTCGGCCCCGCACGCGAAGGCCGTCTTCATCGGCGACCCGTCGTACGTGGGGACCGTCGGCGACGTCGGGTCGCTGGCCGAGGTCGCCCACCGGTACGGCGCGCCGCTCGTCGTCGACGCCGCGTGGGGTGCGCACCTCGGCTTCCACCCCGCGCTGCCGCCGCACGCGCTCGCCGCCGGGGCCGACGCCCTCGTGACGAGCGCGCACAAGGCCCTGCCCGCGTGGTCGCAGGGGGCCATCGTCCTCGCCCGCAGCCGACGGATCAGCCGCTCGCGCCTCGACGCCGGCGTCGAGGCCACGGCCACGACGAGCCCGGCCGGCGCCATCCTCGCGAGCATCGACGCCGCGCGCGCCCTGCTCCAGCGCGACGGCCACGCCCTCCTCGACGAGGTCATCACCGCCGTCGCGTCCGCCCGCCGCCGACTCGAGCGGGTGGCGGGGCTCGTCGTCCTCGACGGGCCGACGGTCGACGCCACCCGCCTCGTCGTCGTGCTCCCCGGCACCGGCGCCGACGGCAACGACGTCGAGGCCGACCTCCTCGCCGCCGGGATGCCGGTCGAGATGGCCGACCGCGACACCGTCGTCGCGATGATCACCCTCGCCGACACCCGGCGCGGCATCGAGGACTTCGCCCTCGCGCTCGTCGAGGCCGTCGAGCGGCACCGGGGACCCGCGCGGCCCGTCGTCAGCGCGGGGGTGTGGTCGGTCGACCCCGTCGTCGTCACCTCCCCGCGCGAGGCGTTCTTCGCGCGGCGCGAGAGCGTGCCGGTGGAGCGGGCGGTCGGGCGCGTCTGCGCCGAGCTCGTCGCGCCCTACCCGCCGGGCATCCCCGTCCTCGCCCCCGGCGAGGAGGTGACGGTCGACGCCGTCGACGCGCTGCGGGCGGCGCGGGCCGCGGGCAGCCGGATCGCCTACGCCGCCGACCCCACCGTCCGCACCCTCGACGTCGTCGCCGAGTAGCCGGCTCGGTGCTGCGACGGCGTCTCACCCGCGAGACGGCGCGCCCGAGCCCGACCGGCGCGCCCCTTGCCGGGGTGGCTAGGCTCGGACGCGAGCACGACGAGGTGCTCCACCGCCCCCGGTGACTCGCGACGAAGGAGTGCCACCGCACCATGTCGAAGCCCCAGGCCACCAGCCGCGAGGACGTCCTCGCCACGATCGCGACAGCGTTCGAGGAGGCCGCGCCGGACGGTGGGGGAGACGACTTCATCGGGCGGTACTACCGCCACGTGCCACTCGACGAGCTGACGTCGCGGGCGCCCGAGGTCTACGCCGGGGCGGCCCGCAGCCACCTCGAGCTCGCCCGCGACCGCCTCCCCGGGGTCGCCAACGTCCGCGTCTACAACCCGACGACCGAGACCGACGGCTGGTCCAACGCCCGCACGATCATCCAGATCGTCACCGACGACATGCCCTTCCTCGTCGACTCCGTCACGGGGGCACTCGTCGGCGCCGGCATCGACATCCACCTCATCGTCCACCCGCAGCTCGTCGTCAGCCGTGACGCGGTCGGCCACCTCGAGAAGGTCGTCGCACGCGACGTCACCGGCCGGGGCACCAAGGCCGCCGTCGGCGAGCTCGCCGAGTCGTGGATGCTCCTGTCCGTCGACCGCGAGAGCGACGAGAGCCGCCGCGCCGGGCTCGAGGCCTCGGTGCGCCACGTCCTCGAGGACGTCCGCCAGGCCGTCGAGGACTGGCCGAAGATGCGCAGCAAGTGCCTCGTCCTCGCCGCCGAGATGGAGGGCGCCCCGCCCGCGGGCGTCGACGCCGACGAGGTCAGCCGCGCCACGACCTTCCTGCGCTGGATGGCCGAGGACCACTTCACCTTCCTCGGCTTCCGCGACTACGTCCTCGACCGGACCCCCGAGGGCGAGGTCCTCGCTCCGGTGACCGGCTCGGGCCTGGGCCTCCTGCGGTCCGACCCGCCCCAGGGCGAGAAGCCCGACGTCCTGTCGCCCGAGGCGTCGGCCAAGGCGCACGAGCCGAACATCCTCGTCCTCACCAAGGCGAACTCGCGCTCCACGGTGCACCGCGTCACCCACCTCGACTACGTCGGGGTCAAGCAGTACTCCGAGGCCGGCGACGTCGTGGGGGAGCGGCGCTTCCTCGGGCTGTACGCGTCGACCGCGTACACCGAGTCGGTCCTGCGGGTCCCGCTCGTCGCCGAGAAGGTGCGCGCCGTCATCGAGCGCTCGGGCGTCGCCCCCGACAGCCACACCGGCAAGGACCTCCTCGAGGTCCTCGAGAGCTACCCGCGCGACGAGCTGTTCCAGGCGAGCATCGAGAACCTCTACGAGACCTCGATGGCGGTCACCCAGCTCCAGGAGCGCCGCCGCACCAAGCTGTTCATCCGCGAGGACGACTTCGGCCGCTTCGTCTCCTGCCTCGTCTACATCCCGCGCGACCGCTACAACACCGCGGTCCGGATGCGGATGGCCGACATCCTCACCGAGACCTTCGGCGGCGAGTCCGTCGAGTTCGCCGCCCGGGTCAGCGAGTCGGCCCTGTCCCGACTGCAGTTCGTCGTCCGGGTGCCCCGCGGCAAGCGGGTCCGCACCCTCGACCGCGCCGAGCAGGAGCACCTCGAGCAGCGCCTCGTCGAGGTCAGCCGCACGTGGTCGGACCGCCTCGGCGACGCCCTGCGCGGCGAGCACGGAGAGGAGGACGGCGACCGGCTGATGGACCGGTTCGGCCGGGCCTTCCCCACCGGCTACGAGGAGACCTTCTCGGTCAACCAGGGCGTGGCCGACCTCGCGCACCTCGACCTCCTCGGGCCGGGCCGCGGCACGAGCGTGGCGCTGTACAAGGCCGCCGACGGCGCCGACGACACCCGGCGCTTCAAGCTGTTCCGCGTCGACCCGCTCTCGCTCACCGACATCCTGCCGATCTTCACCCACATGGGCGTCGAGGTCGTCGACGAGCAGCCGTACGAGGTCGACCGGGCCGACGGCACCACCCTGCACGTGTACGACTTCGGCCTGCGGGTGTCGACCTCCTCGATCTGGGAGGCCTGCTCGCACGACCGGCTGCGCGACCTGTTCGAGGGCGCCGTCGCCGCCGTGTGGGACGGGCGCGCCGAGTCCGACGGCTTCAACAAGCTCGTCCTCGCCGCGCAGCTCCAGTGGCGCCAGGTCGTCATCCTGCGCACCGTCGCGAAGTACCTGAGGCAGACCCGCGCCACCTACTCCCAGGACTACCTCGAGGACGCCCTCGTCTCGCACCCGGCCATCGCCCGCGACCTCGTCGCCCTGTGGGAGAGCCGTTTCGCCCCGGTGGACGCGGGTGGTGCCACGGACGACGACGCCCGGGCCGCGGCCGAGGAGGAGGTCGCCCAGCGCATCCTCGACGCCCTCGACGACGTCTCCTCGCTCGACCACGACCGGATCATCCGCGCCTTCGTCGGCGTCATCCGGGCCGGCCTGCGGACGAACTTCTACCAGGAGGGCACGGACGGCGCAGAGCACAAGCCGTACGTCTCCCTCAAGCTCAACCCCAAGGCGGTGCCGGACCTGCCGGCGCCGCGGCCGCAGTTCGAGATCTGGGTCTACAGCCCCCGGGTCGAGGGCGTGCACCTGCGCTTCGGGCCGGTCGCCCGCGGTGGGCTGCGCTGGTCCGACCGGCGCGAGGACTTCCGCACCGAGGTGCTCGGCCTCGTCAAGGCGCAGATGGTGAAGAACGCCGTCATCGTGCCGACGGGTTCGAAGGGCGGGTTCTACCCCAAGCAGCTGCCCGACATGGCGGTCGACCGCGAGGCGTGGCTCGAGGAGGGCAAGGCCTCGTACCGGATGTTCATCTCGGGCCTGCTCGACATCACCGACAACCGCGTCTCCGGCGAGATCGTCCCGCCGGAGCGGGTGGTCCGCCACGACGGTGACGACCCCTACCTCGTCGTCGCCGCCGACAAGGGCACCGCGACCTTCTCCGACATCGCCAACGGCGTCGCGCAGTCGTACGGCTTCTGGCTCGACGACGCCTTCGCCTCCGGTGGCTCGGCCGGCTACGACCACAAGGCGATGGGCATCACCGCCCGGGGCGCGTGGGAGTCGGTGAAGCGGCACTTCCGCGAGATGGGCGTCAACACGCAGGCGGAGGAGTTCACGGTCGTCGGCATCGGCGACATGAGCGGCGACGTCTTCGGCAACGGGATGCTCCTGTCCGAGCACATCCAGCTCGTCGCGGCCTTCGACCACCGCCACGTCTTCATCGACCCGAACCCCGTTGCGGCACAGTCGTTCACCGAGCGCCAGCGGCTCTTCGACCTACCGCGCTCGTCGTGGGACGACTACGACAAGTCGCTGATCTCCGAGGGCGGCGGCGTCTTCCCGCGCTCGTTGAAGTCGATCCCCGTCACGCCGCAGATGATCGAGGTCCTCGGGCTGCCGAAGAGCACGACGAAGATGACGCCCGCCGAGCTGATCCACGCGATCCTCCTCGCACCGGTCGACCTGCTGTGGAACGGCGGCATCGGCACCTACGTCAAGGCCTCCACCGAGGACCACCTGTCGGTGGGCGACCGCGCCAACGACGCGATCCGGGTCGACGGCAAGCAGCTGCGGGCCAAGGTCGTGGGCGAGGGCGGCAACCTCGGCCTCTCCCAGCTCGGCCGCATCGAGGCCGCGTTCTGCGGGGTGCGGGTCAACACCGACGCCATCGACAACTCCGCCGGCGTCGACACCTCCGACCACGAGGTCAACATCAAGATCCTCCTCGGGGAGGTCGTCCGCGCGGGCGGCCTGACGATCGAGGAGCGCAACGAGCTGCTCGCCTCGATGACCGACGACGTCGCCGACCACGTGCTGCGCGACAACTACGAGCAGAACGTCCTCCTCGGCAACGCCCGGGCGCAGGAGCACTCGATGGTCAGCGTCCACCAGCGGCTCATCCACTGGCTCGAGGGGCGCGACGACCTCGACCGGGCACTGGAGTTCCTCCCCAGCGACGCCGAGATCGAGAAGCGCTCGCACGACGGCCTCGGGCTGAAGTCGCCGGAGTTCTCGGTGCTCGTCGCGTACGCGAAGCTCGCGCTCAAGGAGGACATCCTCGCGAGCTCGATCCCCGACGACCCGTACTTCGAGCGGGCGCTGGCGCAGTACTTCCCGCCGGCGATCCAGGAGAGGTACTCCGACGAGCTGGCCCAGCACCCGCTACGCCGCGAGATCGTCACGAACTCCGTCGTCAACTCGATGGTCAACCGCGGCGGGATCACCTTCGCCTTCCGGGCGCAGGAGGAGGCCGGCGCCACCCCCGAGCAGGTGACCCGCGCGTTCGTCGTGTGCCGCGAGGTGTTCGGCCTCGCCGAGTACGTCCGCGAGGTCGAGGCGCTCGACAACGAGGTGCCGACCGCGGCGCAGACGATGCTCTACCTGGAGTTCCGCCGGCTCCTGGACCGTGCCGTGCGGTGGTTCCTCACCTCGCGGCCCTCGCGCCTGGACATCGGCGCCGAGGTCGAGCGGTTCAAGGGCGTCGTCCAGGAGCTCGGGCCCGCCGTGCCCGACCTGCTGCGCGGCGACGAGCGGAAGCGGCTCGAGAAGCGCACGGCCGAGCTCGTCAAGGCCGGGGTCGCCCCCGACCTCGCCGAGCGCGCCGCGATGCTCCTCGACTGGTTCTCGCTGCTCGACATCGTCGACATCGCCACCGACACCGGGCGGCCGCCCACGGAGGTCGCGCCGCTGTACTACGTCGTCTCCGAGCGGTTCGGCATCGACGCGATGCTGACCAAGGTCACCCGCCTGCCGCGCGACGACCGGTGGGACGCCCTGGCCCGCGGCGCCCTGCGCGACGACCTCTACGCCGTCCTCGAGTCCCTGACCCGCTCGGTCATCGAGGTGAGCGGCGACATCTCCGACCCCGGCGCCGCGTGGGAGGCCTGGGAGAAGGCGAACAAGGAGTCGATCCAGCGCAGCCGGACCGCGCTCTCGGCGATCCGGCGGCTCGACCACCCGAACATCGCGGCCCTCTCGGTCGCCCTGCGCACCCTGCGCTCGGTCATCCGGGTGGGCGCCTCCTCCTGACGCCCCTCCCACCGGCCGGCCACCGCTGTCCCGCCTGATGAGGGAACCTTCGGTGAGGCACCCCGAAGGTTCGGGTGCCTCACCGAAGGTGCGGGGGCGATGGTCGGCGTCCGCCGGTGGGCACGGACGGCTGCCGGAGGACGACCCACCGTCGCCTAGGCTCGCGGCGTGAGCACGCTGGCCGAGATGCTGCGCGACACGACGACCCTCGAGGCGTCGGAGTCGGAGTGGCTGCACCTGCTCGTCGGCGACTGGCAGCTCGTCGCCGACCTGTCCTTCGCCGACCTCGTCCTGTGGGTCCGGGGCGGTCTCGACGGCTGGCGAGCGGTCGCCCACGTCCGGCCGAACACCGGGCCGATGGTCTTCTACGACGACATCGTCGGACGCTCCTCGAGCCGGTCACGGGCCGCGATGCTCGACCAGGCCGCGCGCACCCAACAGATGTTCGCCAAGCCCGAGCCGACACAGCGCGAGGACATCTCGATCCGTGAGGACGCGGTGCCGGTCTGCCGCGACGGCCGCGTCATCGCCGTCGTGACCCGCCACCAGAACCTCACCGGCGCCCGGACCCCGAGCCGGCTCGAGCTGACCTACCGCGACCTCGCCGACTCCCTCATGCGGATGGTGTCGACCGGCGACTTCCCGTCGGCCTCGGCGCCCACGGGGATGCGCCGTGGGGCCCCGCGGGTCGGCGACGGCGTCATCCACCTCGACGTCGACGGCCTCGTGCGCTACGCCAGCCCGAACGCCGTGTCGGCAATCCACCGGATGGGGCACGTCGGCAACGTCATCGGCGAGGTCCTCGCCCAGGTCGTCGCCGACCAGATCTCGCGCGCCGGGATGGCCGTCGACGAGGCCCTCGCGGTCGTCGCCACCGGCCGGGCCGCCTGGCGCACGGAGGTCGAGACGTCCAGTGCGACGGTGACGATGCGCGCCATCCCGATCATCATCGACCGGGTGCGCAGCGGGGCCCTGCTGCTCCTGCGGGACGTCTCCGAGCTGCGCCGCCGCGAGCAGGAGCTCCTCACCAAGGACGCGACGATCCGCGAGATCCACCACCGGGTGAAGAACAACCTCCAGACCGTCGCGGCACTGCTGCGTCTCCAGGCCCGGCGGGTGCCCGACGGCGACGCTCGCGGCGCCCTCGAGGAGGCCGTGCGCCGGGTCGGGACGATCGCCCTCGTCCACGAGACGCTGAGCCAGGGGTTCGACGAGACGGTGAACTTCGACGAGATCGCCGTGCGGGGGCTGCGGGCCGTCGTCGAGGTCGCGACCCGCGAGCAGCAGGTGGAGTCGTCGTTCACCGGGCGGTTCGGGCGGATGCGCGCCGAGGACGCCACCGCGCTGGCGATGATCATCAGCGAGCTCGTCCAGAACGCCGTCGAGCACGGGCTCGCCGACCGGGGCGGCCACGTCGACGTCAAGGTCGACCGGGTGACGCTGGAGTCGGGGGAGGACCAGCTGACCGTCGTCATCGCCGACGACGGTGCCGGGCTGCCGGCGGGCTTCCGGCCGGTGCTGGCGGGACTCGGCACCCGGATCGTCACCTCACTGGCCGCCGACCTGCGCGGTCGGATCCGGTGGGAGGGCAACGAGCCGCACGGCACCCGCGTCGTCTTCGTCTGCAAGCTGCGCCCCCTCGGCCGCTGACCCGCCTTGATGGCCCGTCTGCGCACCGCGCCCCTCGGGGCTGCTGACCCGCCTCGACGGCGGGGCTGCACACTGCGCCCGCTCGGGCGCAGCCTGCACGCGGAGGGTCGAAGGCGCCCCGGACATGACTCGGCGCCCGGGGTGAGCCGGGCGCCGGGGCGTTCGTCGTGCGGGGTCGGTGCTGGTGGGTCGGCCTCAGCCGGCGCGGCGGGCGCGGGCGTTGCGACGCTTGAGCGCGCGGCGCTCGTCCTCGCTCATCCCGCCCCACACGCCGGCGTCCTGGCCGGACTCGATGGCCCACTTGAGGCAGGTGTCGACGACCTCGCACCGACGGCAGACAACCTTGGCCTCCTCGATCTGAGCGATCGCCGGGCCGGTGTTCCCAATCGGGAAGAACAGCTCGGGATCCTCGTCGAGGCAGGCAGCGCGGTCGCGCCAGTCCATAGAAGGTGCTCCTTGTCGCGGGGGTCTTGCGGTCGGGGTGAGCGCCTGCAGAGGGGGTGGGTGCAGGCGCCGCTGGATGCGTCACTGCAGCCGGAACGGACGTCTCAAGCACAGACGTCCGTTGCTCAACCCTACCGGGGGCATCCCAATCCGTGAAGAAGGGGTCGAACGTGCTCTGCGACCGCGCACGGCGGCGGTGACCGCCACGCTCGCACAACGGCCCTGATACCCCGTTCTGTTCCCGTCAACCGCAAGGCCCCGCTGACCTGCACGGATGTCGCTGGACTGTCACCCGCGCGTTACCCGGTGGAGCCCTCGGGCCGCGCTGATGATCGGCTGAGGACGGACCCGCGTGAGACGCGCCACGCCGTCGGCGGGTCGCCGACGCAGCAGGGTCCACGGACGGCCGGAGGACGTCGGTCCGACCCGCCCCGCGACCGACAGCCCGCGCCGCGTCGATACGCTGGCGCCCGTGCCCGAGGAGATCTCACGCGGCCCCCGCCGCGTCGCCGCCGCCCTGACCGGGCTGCAGGCCCTCGCGCTGCTCGGGTTCGCCGCCTTCTACCTCTACGAGCTGGCCGTCGGCGAGGGGAGCGACCCCGTCCGCGTCATCATGTCGGCGCTGCTCATCGCGGTCTTCGGGGTCGGGCTCGCGGTCGTGGCCAGGGCCTGGCTGGGCGACGCCGCCTGGCCGAAGACGCCGACCATCGTGTGGAGCGCGCTGCTCTTCCCCGTGGGCGGCGGGATGATCCAGGGGGGTCTGAGGCTCCTCGGCTGGGGTCTCATCGCGATGGCGCTGGTCACCGCCCTCGTCGCGCTCGCCTCCGAGGGCGTCGACACCCTCGCCCCCGAGGACGCCGACGAGTCCTGACCCCGTCGGCCGGTAGACCTGCAGCTCGACCGGCGTCGGCTCGACCCCGAGCAGCCACCCGCGGCCCGGCAGCGACGGCAGGTCGGGGAGCCTGCTCAGGCCCAGCGCCTCTCCATCGGCCGGCCTCGGCGACAGCAGGAAAGCCGCCCCCTGACGTGCGACCTCGACGTCGATCCCGCGGAAGCGCGTGCTCAGGCTCGCCGTCGTGCTCGCGACCACGAGGAGCCCACCGTCGCGGTCGAGGAGCCCTCGGGCCTCGCGCAGGACGGGGAGGAGCGCGGCGTCATCGAGGCGGTCGGCGTCGTCGACGACGATCGCGAGGGCGGGAAGTCGGCTCCTCGCGTCGACGACGGTGGTCACGTCCTCGGGAGGCACGACGGCCAGGCGAGGCCGGCGGACCGGCGGGACCGTGCGGGTGACGAGCAGGACGTGGTGACCACCGTCGAGCAACGCCATCGTGACGGTGCTCAGCGTCGTGCTCCGTCCCGACCGCGCCGGTCCCGCGACGAGGAGGGTCCGTCCGTGGACCTCGGGGGTCCAGCATCCCGGCGTCGGCTCGGTCGCCGTGGCCCTGAGCCCCAGCTCCACGGACCGGGATGCGCGCACCGGGTCGGGGGCGGCTCGGCGCCCCGGCCTCGGGACGACCTCGGGAAGGGGTCGGTGCCGCCAGGGGAGGGGGTCCGAGGACCCCGACAGCCCGTCGCGGTGCAGGGCGCCGACGGCGGTGGTCGTCTCGGCGTCCGCGGCGGCGATCTGCACCTCGCGGCGGTCCGCCACTCGCACGCCACGGCCTGGTGGTGGGTTCGAGGGCAGGTCCGCCGACCGCAGGCCGGCGAGCGCGGCCTCGAGCGGGTCGACCCGCCCGAGCAGCAGCACCGACTGCCCCAGACCGGACCACCGCGGCTGGAGCAGGCCGCGTCCACCGGTGACGACGCCTCGGACTCCCACCGCGCCTCCGTCGCGGAGCACCGTGAGGAGCCTCTCGAGCGTCGGGTCGAGCCAGCCCGAGGCAGAGGCGTCGGCGAGCTGGTCCCAGCCGTCGATGACGACGAGCGTCTCGGGGAGGTGCCCTCTCGGCGGTGACCCCGCATGCGTTCCCGCGCCCCCGGGATCGCCTCCGGACCCACGGCGCGCCTGCACCAGGAGGTCGAGGTGGTCGACGAGGGCCGAGAGCGCTCGTCGGTCGCCGGGACCGACGACCGTCCCGACGTGCAAAAGCGACGCGAGGTCGGGCAGGGCGTTCATGGGGTCGACGACGTGGACGTGCACCTCGGCGGGGGGTCGTGCCGCGACCGTTGCCAGGACGAGGGCCCGCGCGGCCGTCGAGCGGCCCGACCGCGGGGGACCGGACACGAGCCACGTGCCGCTCTCCGCGCCCACCGTCACGATGGAGACACGCTGGTGGTCGGGCTCGTCGACGAGACCCGCGACGACCTCCGGGCCGGCGCAGCCCGTCCTCAGGGGTGCGACGTGGGCGGGGAGCGGCGTCAGCCATGGCCGACGGACCCCTTGCTGCCCGGCGACCCGGGCCGCCTCGGCGATGACCTGCACGACCTCGGCGACGATGCCGTCGGCCGGCCCGGTGCCCGACGCCTCCTCCCCGTAGAGCCGGTCCTCGTAGGACGGAGGTTTCACGACGGCGCCCGGCTCTGCCGGAACGGCGGTGAGGAAGGGAGACGGATCCGGTCGGCGGCGGCCGAGGACGGCTGCCTGGAAGGGCACCAGGACCCCGTCGCCGCCCCGAGCCAGCGCGCGACCCGGCGTCACGGGGCTGATGTCAGCGGCCGCCGGGTCCTCGATGACGTCGACGGAGTCGGTCCGGTCCCGCACGCGGAAGGCGATCCGCAGGTTGATGTTCGCCCGCACCTCGGGGCTCAGGGCTCCCGCCGGCCGTTGGCTAGCCAAGACGAGGTGGACACCGAGCGACCGACCCAGGGCGGCCAGCCGCACCAGGCCCTCGAGGAAATGGGGGACCTCGTCGACGAGGGCCTTGAGCTCGTCGACCACGACGACGAGCCGCGGCAGGGGTTCCGGCCGACCGGAGGCAGTCCGGTACGACGCGAGGTCCTGGGCGTGCACCTGCGCGAACAGCCGCTCCCGGCGGCGGAGCTCGGCCCGCAGGGACGCGAGCGCGCGGTCGACGAGGTGCTCGTCGAGGTCGGTCAGGACGCCGGCGACGTGGGGGAGGGCCGCGCACGGTCCGAAGGCCGCTCCGCCCTTGAAGTCGACGAGGACGAGGGCGAGGTCGTCCGGTGGCGAGGCCAGGGCCAGCGACACGACCAGCGACCGCAGGAACTCGGACTTCCCGGAGCCCGTCGTGCCGCCGACGAGGACGTGGGGGCCGTCGGCCACGAGGTCGACGACGTACGGCCCCCCTGCGCGCACCCCGACGGTCGCCCGAGGCACGCCGTCGGCGGCGGCCCATCGCCGGGCCACTGTCGTCGGGTCCGGGGTCCCGGCACCGCCGAGCTCCTCGAGGGTGACGCGCGGAGGGAGCCCCGCGTGGTCCTCCCTCCGTTCCTCCACGAGTGGGGCGAGCGCCCGGGAGACGCGGTCGGTCCACCACGAGCCGACGTGGTCGGTGACGAGGGCGGTGCTCCCGACCTCCGTGACCAACGTGGGTTCCTCCGAGAGCCGCAGGACCGTGGCCGTCGACGTCGCTGGTGGGCGCCCTTCTGTCCCGACGAGCAGGGTCCAGCCCGCGGCCTTCGCCGCAGCGACATCGGCGGCGGCGGCGCCGACGGTGGTCGGGACGACGAGGACGCGGGCGGGGCCGCCCCGCCCTGCCGTCCTGCCGCTTCGCGACGCGGGCTCCTGGGCGGCCACGCCCTCTGGTGGCGCGACCACACCATCCGGTGGGGCGACGGCGTGCGGGGTCCTGGCCACCCAGTCCCACGCGGGGGCTGCCGGGCTCACGGCCACCTCGAGGACGGACGGGGGACACCGGACGAGCAGCTGGCCGACGACCCCCGCGAGCAGGGAGTCGACGAGCCGGGGAGGCCCGGAGACCGTGAGGCCACCTGCCCGACCGAGGTCGAGGACCACCGGTGCGTGGCGTGCCGGTGGTCGCATCACCGTGGTGCCTTCCCTCCACCCGACACGGGTCGCGACGTCGCCGTGGCCCACCCGGACGCGAAGGTCGCGCCGCGCCCACAGCCCGGGTAGGCGCCGTTCGGCGAGGCGGAGCACGGTGTGGGGGTCGGGGTGGGTCCGGTCGAGTCGAGCGGTCTCGTCGACCAGGAGCCGACCGACGTCGTCCCGGGCCGCCCGCAGCGCCTCGGTGTGGGCGTGCGCCGCCCGCCGGTGCGATCGTCCCGACCCCAGCCGGTCACCGAGGGCCGTGCCCAGCATGATGACCGGCCCGAGGAGCGCGAAGGCGAGCAGGTGTGGTCCCAGGAACGCCGCGAGCACCAAGGCCACGGGAACCGGGAGCAGGGCGGCGAACCACGGGACACGTGCGGGCACCCGTTCCGGCGGCGGGGCAGGAGCGTCGACGACCGTGTCGTCGCACGGCGGCTCGGTCGACGGGTCGGTGCGCACGAGGAGGCGTCCGTCGCCGCACTCGCGCAGGCTCAGTCCGGCGCCGGGGAACCTGCGCACCCGCAGGGTGGAGGCACCGAGGACCGCGGTGGCCGACGCGTCGACCACGGTCGGGCCGCGGACCCGGAGTCCGTCGACGACGACGCCGTTGGTCGAGGCCTCGTCGTGGATGACG
The DNA here is from genome assembly GCF_042756445.1 of Oryzobacter terrae. Lineage (GTDB taxonomy): Bacteria > Actinomycetota > Actinomycetes > Actinomycetales > Dermatophilaceae > Oryzobacter > Oryzobacter terrae. The sequence goes on along the minus strand of NZ_CP170578.1, from coordinate 947,321 downwards.
ACGCCGGAGGAGTCGACGTGGACCGCCGCGTGGACGCGGCTGAGCGCGTCGTCCGCCAGGGACAGGCCACCGGGGACGGACCGACCGACGCGAGTGCCCGGCGGGGTCAGCACCGCGGACCGGCCGGCGTCCGGCCCGCCCACGACCGCGAGCTCGAGCACCGAGGACCCGCCGGGGCCGTCGCCCGTCGGTACCTCGCGCCGTGGGGACTCCCCCTCCAGCGCCGTGACCGCCGCACCGTGCACGAGCGGCGGTCGCCCCACGGTCGCCGAGCCCGGGACGCGGTGGCCGCGGGCCGACAGCGACGTGATCGGCGCGCCGAGGGCGGGGCGCAGGGCGCGGACGAGCGCGGCGACGTCGTGGTCGCCGGACCAGCGCACGACGACATCGACCGGATCGGGTCGGCGACGCGGCAGGTGCACGGTGAGGGTCAGCTCCATGCCTGCACACCGTAGGAACCGCGACCGACGGTGGTCGCAAGTTATCCACAGGCGTGCTCGCTCGACTCGCGCGGGGGCGGATCCTCCGATTTGCTGGCACCACACATCGACGAGGGCTAGGGGGCCCGGCCGGTGGGGGAGGAGGGACATGGACGCCGTTCGCACGCTCGAGGGAGAGGTGCGCGAGCTCATCAGGCGCTCCGGACTCGACCCTGCCCGCGACGAGGTCGCCGTGCGACGGCTCGTCCGTGATGCCGTCACCGACTACGACGAGCGGTCGATGCACGGCGGACTCCCCGTGCTCAGCGACCCTGAGGCCGCGTCGAAAGCGGTGTGGGACACCGTTGCCGGGTACGGGCCGCTGCAGCAGTACCTCGAAGACCCCACGGTCGAGGAGGTCTGGGTGAACGAGCCCAGCCGGGTGTTCGTCGCGCGCAACGGCGTGGCCGAGCTGACGACGACCCTGCTCACCCACGACGAGGTGCGCGACCTCGTCGAGCGGATGCTCAAGTCGTCCGGGCGACGCGTCGACCTCAGCTCGCCGTTCGTCGACGCCGTGCTGCCGGACGGCAGTCGGCTGCACGTCGTCATCCCCGACATCACGCGCGAGCACTGGTTCGTCAACATCCGCAAGTTCGTCGTCAAGGCCGACTCGATGGACGACCTGGTGCGCCTGGGCACGATCACCCGGCAGGCAGGGCGGTTCCTCGAGGCCGCGGTGGCGGCCGGGTTGAACGTCCTCGTCGCCGGTGGGACGCAGGCAGGAAAGACGACGCTGCTCAATTGCCTGGCGGCCGCCGTCCCCGCGAGGGAGCGCATCGTCACGTGCGAGGAGGTCTTCGAGCTGCGCATCCCGCACCGGGACGTCGCGTCGATGCAGTGCCGCCAGCCGTCGCTGGAGGGCACGGGGGAGGTCCCCCTGCGGCGGCTCGTCAAGGAGGCGCTGCGCATGCGGCCCAGCCGCATCGTCGTGGGCGAGGTCCGTCAGGCCGAGAGCCTCGACCTCCTCATCGCCTTGAACTCGGGGCTGCCGGGGATGTGCACCATCCACGCGAACAGCGCGCGCGAGGCCATCACCAAGATGTGCACCCTCCCGCTCCTCGCGGGCGAGAACGTGTCGGCGCGGTTCGTCGTCCCGACGGTGGCCGCGTCCGTCGACCTCGTCGTCCACGCCGCCCTCGAGCGCGACGGGCGGAGGGTCGTCAGGGAGGTGGCTGCCGTCCCCGGCCGCGTCGAGGGCGACGTCGTCGAGATCGCCGACCTCTTCGTCCACCGCGACGGCGAGCTGCGCCGCGCCGACGGGTACCCACCGCACGAGGAGCGCTTCGCCCGCGCGGGATTCGACCTGTCGGCACTCCTGGCCCACGGTCCGGCGTCATGACCGGCCCGGCCCTCGGGCTGCTCCTCGGTGTGGGCCTCTTCCTCGTGTGGTGGAGCTGCTGGGTCCCCGAACCCGGCCGTGTCATGACGGCCGCGCGCGTGGGTCCGACCGACCGGCTGCGCGACGAGCTCGTCCAGGCGGGGTTCACCGGGGTGTCGGTGCGCACCCTCCTCAGCGCCTGCGTCATCGCGTTCCTCGCCGTGCTCACCCTCGTGCTGGCGACGGTCCGCGTGGCGCCCATCGCGGTGTGCTTCGCCCTCATGGCGGCCGCTCTGCCGGTGGCGCTGGTGCGACGACGGGCCCGGCGGCGCCGCGCTCGGCTGCGTGACCTCTGGCCCGACGCCGTCGACAACATCACCTCCGGGGTGCGGGCGGGGATGGCCCTCCCCGAGGCCCTCGCGCAGCTCGGGACGCGTGGCCCCGAGGAGCTGCGGGAGCCCTTCGTCGCCTTCGCCGACGACTACCGACTCACGGGCCGCTTCCACGACTCGCTCGACCGCCTCAAGGAGCGGCTCAGCGACCCGGTGGGCGACCGCCTCGTCGAGAGCCTGCGGATCGCCCGCGAGGTCGGCGGCACCGACCTCGGGCACCTGTTGCGGACCCTCTCGGGCTTCCTCCGGGAGGACGCCCGGACCCGGGCCGAGCTCGAGACCCGGCAGTCGTGGACCGTCAACGCGGCGCGCCTCGCGGTCGCCGCGCCGTGGGTCGTCCTCGCGATGCTCTCGACGAACCCCGAGTCGGTGCGGGCCTACTCGACCGGCTTGGGCGTGCTGGTCCTGGGTGCCGGGGCGCTGGTCACCGCGGTCGCCTACGCGGCCATGGTCCGCATCGGACGGCTCCCCGAGGACGAGCGGGTGCTGCGATGACGTCCCTCGCGCTCCAGGGGGCCGTCCTCGGGTTCGTCCTGGGGCTGGGACTGTCCCTCGTCTGGGCCGGCCTCCCCCGACACCGCCGGCAGGGCCTGGCGGGCCGGGTGCTGCCGTACCTGCGCGACACGCCTCGCCCGTCCCGGCTGCTCGATGACGACCGGCCGCTCGGAGGGCTGCTGGGACTGGTCGCCGGGCCGGTGCTGCGCGACCTCGGTCGGGGGGTGGAGCGGGTCTTGGGTGGGGCCGACACGGTGCGACGGCGGCAGCTGCGCGCCGGCCTGGCCGCCGACGTCGACCGCTTCCGCGCCGAGCAGGTCCTCTGGGGCGTCCTCGGCTCGGTCGTGGGTGGTGTGGTCGGCACGGCGTCGGTGGTGTGGCGAGACGCCGGGCCGGTGGCGGTCGTCCTCATGACCGCGGTCGGGGCGGGCATCGGCATCACGGGGGCCGACTACCTCCTCACGCGCAAGGCCACCCGCCGGGAGGCCCGCATGCTCATGGAGTTCCCCACGGTCGCCGAGCTGCTGGCGCTCGCGGTCGGCGCCGGCGAGGGGGCGGTCGGGGCCCTCGACCGGGTGTGTCGGCTGTCGCGAGGTGCGCTCGCCGACGAGCTGCGCCGCTGCCTCGCCGACGCCCGGGCCGGGGCCAACCTGCCGACCGCGCTCTCGGGTCTCGCCGACCGTACGGGCCTGCCGAGCCTCCGCCGCTTCGTCGACGGCGTCGTCATCGCCGTGCAGCGCGGGACGCCCCTGGCGACGTGCTGCGAGCCCAGGCCCAGGACGTCCGCGAGGAGGGGAGGCGCGCCCTCATGGAGGCCGGCGGGCGCAAGGAGATCGCGATGATGATTCCGGTCGTGTTCCTCATCCTCCCCGTGACGATCCTGTTCGCGGTCTTCCCCGGCTTCACCTTCTTCAGGTTCACGCTCTGACCCCCTTGGAAAGGACCGACCGATGACGACACGCCTCCTTGCCCGCAGCCTCACCCGAGCGCTGGCCGGTCTCGCCACGACCGGGCAGCGCCGGCGAGAACGCGGTGACGTGCCCGGCTGGGTGCTCATCACCCTGATGACCGCGGGCATCGTGTCGGTGCTGTGGGTCGTCGCCCAGGACCAGCTCGTCGCGCTGTTCCGCGAGGCCCTCGCCTCGGTGCGCAACTGAGGACCGGGCCGTGCCACGGCGCGACGAGCGAGGGGCCGCGATCGCCGACTTCGCGATGGTGTCGGTCCTCGTCCTCGTGCTGTTCCTCATGGTGTTCCAGCTCGGGCTCGCCCTGCACACCCGCAACACGCTGATCTCCTGCGCGTCCGAGGGCGCCCGTCTGGGCGCGCGGGCGGATGCGGCTCCGGGACAGGGGATCACGCGGACGCAGACGCTGATCACCGAGTCGCTGTCCCCGCGGTACGCCCGCCGCGTGACGACGCGCGAGGCGCTCGTCGAGGGCGTGCGGGTCGTCGAGGTCAGGGTCGTCGCCCCGATCCCCGTCATCGGCCTCCTCGGTCCGGACGACCGGCTCGACGTCGTGGGCCGAGCCTTCCTGGAGGCGCAGTGACGGGGTGGTGGCGCCCTGGATGCGGGCGAGGGTCCCGCCGAGGAACGGCCGGGCGGGCTGCCCGCCGCGGACCGGCCCGGCGCGACGAGTCTGGGAGCGCGGTCGTCGAGTTCGTCGTCCTCGCCGTGCTCATGCTCGTCCCGCTCGTCTACCTCGTGATGACGATGGCGCGCCTCCAGGCGGGGTCGTTCGCGGTGAGCCAGGCAGCGCGCGAGGCAGGACGCGCCTTCGTCACCGCCGAGTCCGAGGAGGTCGCGGGACCGCGCGCGCGGGCCGCCGCCCACGTCGCCTTCCTCGACCAGTCGTTCGAGGGTCAGGGACGGCTGCGACTGGCCTGCGACGGCTCACCGTGCCTGCGGCCGGAGGGGCGGGTCGAGACGACGGCGACCGTTCGCGTCCCGCTGCCCCTGGTGCCCACCTTCGTGCGCGACGTCGTCCCCCTGTCGATCCCCGTCTCGGCCAGCCACCTCTCGACGGTCGACCGGTTCCGGGGCGATCCGTGAGGGCCGGGCCGCAGCGCCCCGGGCGGCGTGACGAGCGGGGATCGGTGAGCGTGCTGATCCTGGGCCTGACGGTCATCGCCGCCGTGCTCGTCGCCGGGACCGTCGCCGTCACCTCGGCGCACCTGTCGCGGATGCGCTTGCTCGACGTCGCCGACGGCGCTGCCCTCCACGCGGCGAACGCGCTCGACGACGCGGCCTACCGTGACGGCATCGGGAGGGCGGTACCGCTGAGCACCGCGTCGGTGCGCGAACGGGCTGCCCAGTACGTCGGGGGCAGGCCCCGGCCCGGGAGCATCGACCAGTGGCGGCTCGGCCCGCGGACGGGAACCCCCGACGGCGTCACGGCCGTCGTGGCCCTCACCGGGGAGGCCGAGCTTCCGCTGGTCGGCGGGGTCCTGCGCTCGCTGGGGGCCGACATCACGATCTCCGTGGTGTCCGAGGCCAGGGCCGACCTCGTCATCCCCTGACGACTCCACCACGCGGGCCCGGACCGACCCGGGGCGTCGAGGTGGCGCGACGCCCGGGCACGGCCGGGCCCGCGTGGTGGCTGACGCCTCGCGGGCGGGTCAGCGGGCCTCGATGTCCTCGGGCATGTGCAGGGCCTGGCCGACGGGTGCCGTCCGGTAGGTCGCCATCGAGCCGGACATCGCCGCGAAGACGGCATCGTTCCCCGCGGCGGTGTTGGCGTACCGGGTGGTGGCCACCCCGAGGGCCTCGCCCTGCCAGGCCGCGTCGTCGGCGCCGAGGAAGCGCACCTCCCAGCCGTACTGCTCCTTCTGGGTGCCGAGCATCGAGCGGACCCGCTCGATCGTGTACTCGTGCGAGGAGTTCTCGTGCCCGTCGGTGACGACGACGAGCAGCACCCGACCCGGTCGCTCGTCCTCGGGGAGGGCGGCGAGGTCGGCGCCGGTGCGCACGACCTCCAGGCCCACGGCGTCGAGCAGCGCGGTCATCCCGCGGGGCTCGAGGTCGTAGGTGAACGGCGCGCTGCTCATCCGCTGGACGGACTCGACCTCGTTGTCGAACTGGCTCAGCGTGACGGTGAGGCGGCCGGGGAGCGCGAACTGCTCGGCGACGAGGGCGTTGATGCCGCCCTGGGCCTCGCCCCGGACGCTGCTCATGCTGCCGGAGCGGTCGACCACGAGGGTCAGGTGGGTGTAGTCGGCGTTGGTCACGCGGTCCTCCAGGTGTTCGTCGGCAGGGCCTGACGCCGCGATCGCCGCGTCCGAGGGCCCCACCGAGGAACAGTGTCTCGCTCGGCACCGACAGGGCACCCGGGCCCGACCTCGGCGGGAGCTCGGCGCCACCGGTGGGTGGAGGTGTCCGGCCGGCTCCGGACCCCGGCCGCACACCTCGACCCGAGCGAACGCCTAGTAGGTGAAGGCGTCGGCGTAGACGAGCCGCGCCCGCACCGTCCGGGTGACCGAGAAGAAGAGGATCTCCACCGTCTGGTCCTCGACGGCGTCGAAGGGGTCGACCCCGTCGGGGTCGGTCTCGTGGATCTCGTACTCGCGCACGAGGATGCGCCACTCCTCGCCCTCCGGGACGGACTGCTTGGGCAGCCACCCGTCCCACTCGACGTCGTCGAGCCCGTTCGCCACGTCGGGGGACAGGACCACCGGGTCGTCGACGTCGCGCCACAGCAGGTCGTCGGTCGAGCCGGCCGGACGGCGCTGCACGGTCGCGGTGACCCGGTGGGTGCGCGCGAGGTCGTCGGCCGAGGGAGCCGCGGGGTTGAGGGCGAGGATGCCGACGCCGACCGGCCCACGGACCGCCACCCGGATCCGCGGCAGGGTCCGCGACACCCGGGCCTCGCGGCGGGGGAGCAGCTGGACCATGTCGGGGACGACGACCCGGGAGAGGTGGTGGTCGGCGATCGAGCAGGCCTGGTAGCGGGCGAGAGCCAGCCGGATGAACGGGGTGTACGACGCCCCCGCCGACACCTCGATGTCGCAGAACCACATGCCCCGGCCGGCGTCGAACTGCGGGGTGTGCGGGATGACCGAGACCTGCGCGCCCGGGGCCTCGTCGAGGGAGACGTCGTCGCCCCAGTCGCTGCGCAGGGGGAACTGGTGGACCCACGGGCCCGCGGCCGGGTCCTGCGAGCGGAAGGCCGGGTCGGCGCCCCACGTCGTCAGCAGCTCGGGCGGCGGCTTGACGGAGATGGCGGGGAAGAGGGTGCCCAACGTGGGACCGACCTCGGTCAGCTCGGTGGTGATGCCCGGGGACGCCATGAGCCGCTGGGTCGCGGTCAACGACGCCCGGCCCCTCAGCCGGACGAGCCCGCGCTCGGCGAGCCGGGACGACACCGAGTCGGCGACCTCGCGGGCGGCGAGGGGGATGTCGAAGCCGCGGTCGACGTCGATCGGCCAGGTCAGCCACGGCTGCTTGCGCACGACGACGCCGAGCTTCTCGCCGTCCCCCGAGGAGTACCAGGGGCGCCGCAGCCACACGCGCAGGGCGCTCGTGCGGGTGCGCACCGTGTAGCGCAGCGGGCGCCTGATCTCGGTGGCGACCGCGCCGGCGAGGAGGTCGCGGACGCCCTCGACCCGGGTCGCGGTGACGGCCGCGGCGGCGCGCGACGTCGCCCGGCCGAGAAGGCCCCCGGTCACCGCGCCGCGCGTCACCCGCAGCCCCGCCAGGGCCGGGCCACCGACGAACACCGGGCCGTCGTCGGCCTCGACGCGCAGCACCCGGTCGAGCACCGTCTCACTGGTCTCGGTCCAGGTGAACGTCGGCACGACGTACGCGACGTCGGGCGGGTCGGGGCGCTTGCTGCTCGGCACCTTGAGGACGGCGTCGGGGCCGAGGTGCTCGATGACGCGCTCGCGGGCCGGGTCGTCGTCCTCCCGCTGCTCCCACACCACGGGGTCGAAGTACTCGCGGAACCGGGTCGTCGCCTTGGCCCGGTAGGTCACCGTCCGGTGCCGGGTGTCGCCGAGGTCGTGCCGCAGGAGGTGGCGCGGCGGCATCCCGTGGCCGGTGACGTCGGTGCGACCGGTGCGCGCGGCGTCCTCGTCGGCCTCGATCTCGAAGTCGCCGACGTGCCCGTCGGCGCCGCGCAGCGCCCGGCCGTCGACGCCGTCGGCGGGGGCGTCCTCGGTGACGTCGTCGAGCTGCATCGTCCAGCGCGCGTCGACGTCGAGCCGGCCGGTGGAGCGGGCGTGGTTGTCGAGCGTCCCGACGAGCGACACGAACGTCTCGCCCGAGCGGCGGTCCATCCCCGACGCCGGGACGTTGACGACCGGGGGCAGGAGCGGCTTCTCGACGGCGTGGACGAGGACGACCTCGATCCCGGGGGTCAGCAGCCAGAGCCGGCCCTCGAGCGCCCGCGGCATCAGGGCCACCGAGCCCAGCAGGTCGAACACCCCGAGCAGCCTGAGCTCGGCGGAGCGCAGCGAGCTCGACAGCGCGGTGCGGGCGATCGTCGCCTGGGGCAAGGACACCCGCAGCACCCGGGAGGCGTCGTCCCAGTCGGGTCCGCCCGTGCCCTCGATCACCTCGAGGCGGAACGGCTGCCGGTCGTGCCACGGCGCGGCCCCGCCGCCGGTGTCGGACGGCCAGGCCCGGAGCAGGGCGGACCCGGCCGCCGTCCCCGGCACCCCGCGCCACGACGTGCCCACCGACGCGGGGTCGGGCAGGTACGGGGTGGCGAGCGGGCTGCGCGGGGGTTCGGGGGGCAGGTCCGCCGCCTCGCGGGTGGCGAGGGCGTAGGCGGCGTCGCGGTCGGCGGGTGTCGCGCCGGGGCCGAAGGCGACGTCGAACCCGCCGTGGAGCTCGGCCATCTGCTGGGAGGTCTTCGGGGGGACGACCCAGCGCGAGTCGTCGACGAGGTACGCGGTGGCCGGGCTCGAGTGGGCCGCCAGCCCGGTGATCCGCGGCAGCGCGGCCCACTGGGCGGGCGTCATCCCCAGGGTGCTCCTGATGACGAGGCGCAGCTGCGACTCGCCCTCGCCGTAGGCCCGGTGCGGCAGGACGCCGGGGTGGGGCACCGGCTCCCAGCGGAAGTAGGTCTGCTCGTCCGAGGAGTGCCGCTCGTCGAGGGCGTCGCCGTCGGCGCTGTTGCCCGCGAGGTCGACCGCCCGCCCGCGCAGCCGGTACCGGCTGCCGAAGCGCAGCGGGGTCAGCGTGCCGGGGGCGGCGGTGAACGAGGTCCGCAGCGGCACGTCGGCCGAGGGCTTCGGTGGCGGGTCGCTCGTGTCCAGGGTCTCCTCGGTCGTCACCGTGTGGCCGGGGCGCTTGGCGACCAGGCTCCATCCCGACCACGACGCCATCGCCTCGTGGAGGTAGACGTCGGGGTCGCCGGGCACCGAGGTCGTCGACGCGCCCTTGACGTACCCCTCGTCGCGCCCGACGACGAGCTCGTCCTCGGTCCCGTCGGGCTGGGCCACGACGTAGCGGCCCACCCGCTCGCAGAGGCTGCGGAACCCGGCGCCGTCGCGGTCGACGTCGAGGCGGTAGCCGCGCGTGACGTCCTCGGCCCACAGGTCGGCGGGGGTCCCGGCGGCCATCGCGCCCTGGGCGTCGGACTGCCGGTCGGCCTGCTCGACGACCCCCTCGACCCGGTGCCGGTGGACCACGGTGAAGCCGCCGCTGCGCAGGCCGGGCAGGCTGCCCTCGTCGGGCGTCATCGTCCCGGTCGGCGCCTCACCGGTGAGGTAGCGGCGGGTCGTGTCCATCGTCGCGGCCGCGTGGATCATCTTCAGCGCCGAGCCGTCGATGTCGAGCTGGTGGAGGAAGAGCCGCTCGGTGCGGAAGGTCAGCTGACCGGGCGCGAGGTGGGTCTCGCGGCGGGGGCGCGCGACGAACAGCCGGTCCTGCAGCAGGTAGTTCGTCCACGGCCGGTTCTGCTCCTCCTCCATCCAGGCGTCGAACGGGTTGGCGACCACCAGCCGCATCCGGCCCGTGCCGTCGCCGGCGGCCGGGCGCTCGAGGACGACGTCGAGGGCGAGGCCCAGCGGGCGCAGCAGCCGGGGGTAGTCGCCGAGGGCGCCGACGTAGCCGTGGTAGTCGACCCGCCGGAGCTCCGGCCGGGGCAGCGCGCCCTGACCCTTGGTGCCGAGCTCGTCCTTGAGGCGGCTGCCGGCGCGGTAGCGGTCGTAGAAGCGGTTCGTCGCGGTGAAGGCCAGCGCGGTCGAGGTGTACGCGTCCGGCGGGACGTAGCGGAAGCGCCGGTCGTCGCGGTTGCCGTGCTCGCCGTCGCGCATCCGGTCGAGGAGCTTGTCGTCGTGCCGCGGGTCGGCGCCGACCCGGCCGAGCTCCTCGACGACCGCGGCGAGCGGGCCGGAGGTCACCGGCGGGAGGGCCTCCGGGCTCGCCAGCCCGACGGCCCGGTAGGTGCCCAGGACCGACTGGGCGACGTCGTGGGCGGGGAAGGAGTGCCACTTCCGCGTCGAGAGGTCGGTGACCTCGTGGTCGAGGACCGCGACCTCGGCGGTGAAGACCCGGTCGTGGACCCGCTGGTCGGGGGCGTCGGAGTCGGGGTCGGGCCTCGCCGGGATCCGTTCCCCGGTGTCGAGCTCGACGAGGAGCTCGAGGTCGCGCACGACCTCCGGCCACCGGGAGAAGAAGGGGAAGTCGGTGAGCAGGCGCTCGCCGGCGCCGTCGGTGGACAGCCGTGGCGAGACGAACACGGTCGCGCGCAGCAGCCCGTCGTCCTGCGGGTGCAGCCCGTGGGGGAGGACGGTGAACAGGGCCGACTCGGTCACGTCGTCCTCCTCAGGCCGCGAACGCGGTGCAGTAGTCGTCCCACGGGCGGTCGCCGCCGCCGACGGGCCCCATGACCTGGGCGAACGTCGGGTCCTGCTCGGAGCCCTTGAACTTCTTCTCGCACTCGATCTCGACCGAGGCCGAGAAGAAGAGGACCTCGACCTCGATGGTGAGCACGGCCCGCCCGATGGCGGTGTTCGTGTCGATCTCGTAGGTCAGCTCGAGGTAGAGCTCGATCGAGGCCGAGATGAGGCCGAGGACGTCGACCTCGCCGCGCAGCCGGAAGTAGCCGGTGAGCTGGCTGTTGCCCTTCTCGATCCGGAAGTAGATGCCGGCCATGACCTCGATGGAGCCGCTCGCCACGCCGAAGTCCAGGGCCACGGCGGCGCCGAACTCGAAGGCCGCCTCGAGGGACCTGCACCCGTCGGGCTGGACGGTGATGGCGAAGAAGCCGCCGCCGCCGAAGAGCCACACGGTGAGCAGGAACGGGCGCTCGCGGGTGCAGAAGGAGAAGGTGAAGTCCAGGCTCTCGCCGATGAAGGGGACGCGGACCTCGGCGCCCAGGCTGACCCGGGTCAGGCTCATCAGGCCGACGGTGAGCGGCGGGACGTCGAGGTCGAAGCCGGCGCGGATGCCGGAGGAGTCGGCGTCGAGGTAGGGCGGGTCCGAGAAGCCGTCGAGGGGGATGATGCTGCGCAGCGTGTTGACGAACGACAGCGGGCCGCCGAAGGTCACGCCCTCCGTGCCGAAGACGATGTTCACGTCGGCCTTGCGACCGGCGACCATGACGAACTCGATCGTCTCGACCGTCAGCGCCACCCACGGGTCGTCGCCGACGAGCTGGAGCCGGAACGGGCTGATCGAGCAGGCGACCGAGGCCGTGGGGTCGCCACCCGAGGTCACGGGCGCCGTCATCTCGACGACGAGGTCGAGCGTGGCGCGCGCCGTCGCCACGGCCTTGCCGTCGGGGGCGAAGGTGATCGGCTGGAACACCGCGGCCCCCGCAGGGGCGGCCTTGAGCGGCACCGACCAGGCCAGGCGCGCCCGCACCGACTCGGGTAGCGAGAGCCCCGAGAGCACCTGCTCGACGAGCCCGATGAGCGTCGCGGCGTCGGCGACGTGCTCCTCGAGGCGGCGCACCACCCCGGCGACCTCGGTGCGCAGGGGCGCCGGCAGCGTGGTGGCGGCGGCGACGGCGTCGACGACCCCGCCGAGGGTGCCGCCGAGGGTCGCCACTGGTCCCGAGAGGTCGGAGCCGGGTGACCACCCGGCGACGGCCGTCGCGACCCCGCCCGCGGCCGTGGCGACCGAGTCGACCGCGGTCAGGACCGCCTGGCCCTGCGTGTCGGCGGCGTCGACCCGCGATGCGAGGGTCGAGGCCAGCTCGGTGACCCGGGCGAGGTCGCGCTGGAAGGCCGAGACGGCGTCGAGGCTGTCGGCGACGAACCGGGGGAACGTCCCCGGCCCGATCGCCTCGATGAGGTCGACGAGGCTCAGCGCGCCGAACAGCTTGGCCGGGATCGATCCGAAGAAGTCGGCCGGCATGACGGTGCCCGAGACCGCCTTGTCGACGGCGCACCCGATGGGACCGGTCGACCCCGAGAGCCCGCGCACCGACATGTTCGGCGTGACGAACCCGCCCGAGCGGTCGGCCTGGCTGGTGAAGTCGAGCGCAGGCGGGGTGACCGACTCGAGGAAGACGTGGGCGGCGTTGCCCTGCAGCCCCTTGGCCGCGTAGTGCGCCGGCACCACCACCGACAGCGGCCCGGACTGCTTGGCCACGACGCTCATCGACGGCACGACGACGCTGGCCTCGCGCAGGAGGGGCGCGAACCGCGGCTCGTCCTGGGGCCGGTTGGCCAGGCGGGAGTCGACGGCGGCGTCGAGGAGGAGCGAGGCCGTCTCGACCGTCGTGTCGAGGGGCGTGCCGTCGGGTGCGACGCTGGGGGCGAACGCGATCCGCGCGCCCTTGGTCTGCTGGCGACGCACGTGGTCGGGTGCCTTCCAGTAGGCCTCGACGATGCGGGGGAGGTCCCACGGCAGGCCCGGGTCGACCCGGTTGTAGCCGCGCCCGACGAAGAGCAGGGGGCCGCCGTACTCGAGGGTGTTCCCCTCGCGGTCGGTGGCGAGGACGGCGAACGGGAAGGGCTGGTCACCGACGTGGGGGACCATGACCCGGGTGCCGATGGCCGTGCCGGAGAAGTCGAGGCTCCCGTCGGGCCGGAGGTCGCCGCCCTTCTCGAGGTCGGGGGTGATCTTGGTCAGGATCGACACGCTCGCGAGCGGCATCGACAGGTCGAGCCGCTTCTGGTGCCGGCGCGGCCCGTACGTGCGGGTGTCGTCGTAGACCCCGGAGTCGCCGTAGGTGCGGGTGCGCTCGATGACGGCGATGTACTGGCGCTTCCACAGGTACGCCGGCCGACCGGGCTCGCTCTCGGCGAAGTCGCGCTCACTGACCTCGACGAGCACCGCGCGGTGACCGAAGGGGAAGAGGAACCCGGTCCGGGCGACCTTGACGTACTGGTCGCGACCGAGGGTGGACCGGTGCTTCCACTCGACGAGGTCCATCGACCCCTCGGGGAGCGAGGTGACCTCGAGGTCGCTGCGCAGCCAACCGCCGAGGGTCGTCAGCATCATCCGGTCGACGCTGACGGGCACCGGGTCCCAGAAGCGGCCGCCCCACGTCCTCATCCGCTGGTTCGACGTCTCGTGGACGATCTGGATCCGGTCGACGGCGGTCAGCGGCTTGAGCCACCCCGGCTCGTCGGTGGTGGGGAGGGCGCCCGTCCCGTCCGCCGTGGCGGCCTCGGGGTCGTCGTCGAGGTCGCGCGCCCAGATGGCGCGCACCATCGAGCTGCGGCGGTCGTCCTCGTCGATGGCGACGACCCCGTCGGTGGTCGACCTGCCGCCCAGCCGGCTGTGCCACAGCTCGGTCCGGTCGGCGAGGACCGAGGGTTCCCGGGCGTGCGTGAACCCGGCGAGGTCGCTGGGGGAGAGGAGGAGCCGCCAGGGCAGCTCGATGGCCGTCTCCGACGACGTGGGGGCGCGGGGCGCCCTGCGGGTGGCGGCCTCGACGACCCAGGGCGGCAGCTCGGTGACGAGGTCCCCGACGCCGAGCGACTCCGTCGCCCACCAGCCGGAGACGCTCGCGTTCGTCTCGTCGGCGCCCAGGCGCGGGGCCAGGCGCGCGCTCGTGGCGAGGAGGCGCTGGCGGGTCAGCGAGTGGGCGACGACCGTGGAGGCCGACGCCGAGGACGCGAGAGCGGCCAGCGAGGTCGCGGTCGCTGACAGCCCCTCGGTCGCCAGGGTCCGGAACCGCGACGGCGGGCGGGTGGCGTGCGGCGCGACGGCGAGGGGCAGGGTGCTCATCGCGGCGAGGAGGCCGTCGAGGGAGTACGTCACCTGCTCGCCCGCGACCGAGAACACGAGCCGGCTGTGCCCCGAGAGCCGGGCCTGGACGGGTCGGTGGGTGGGGTCGGACGCCGTCGTCGAGCGGAAGAACGCCTCCTCGGTGAGGTGCTGCGGCGGGAAGTCGACGACGAGCCGCGCCGGGCGGCTCGGGACGTACCGCCGCAGGACCGGGACGCCGTCCTCGGTCGCCAGGGTGAGGTTGACGAAGGAGAAGCGCAGGCACAGCAGGTCGGCGGGGCGGACGACGACGACGGGCTGCGGCCCGAACCGGGCCAGGGCCCCGCGGTCGACGCGGCCGAGGAGCGCGCCGGGCTCACTCACGTCACGCACGGTGAGTCCGAGGTCCTTCAGGGTCTGGCGTGGTTTCTGAGGCACGGTGCCCCTCCGTCGGCAGGGGGCCGCCGCCGAGCGGCCGACCTCGCCACGCTAGACCCGCCCCGCGGGGCCGACCATCGGGCTGGCACCACCATCGGTGCGCACTCTCGGGGCTGTCGGCCCGACCGCTGCGCCCTCCACCGTTCGGGTACGGATGGCGCCACGCCCGCCCCGAAACCGGCGGAACGCGGCGTCCCGGCGGCCCGCGAGCCCTACAGTCGGGCCATCCGATCCACGTGAGGGGATGAACGGTGTCCGACGAGTTCGAGTCCGCCACGGCCGAGGTGCCCAAGGGCTGGTACCCCATGCCCGACGGTCGCCAGCGCTACTGGGACGGCGTGCGCTGGACCGAGAACTTCACGACCCAGCCCCCGACCCACCAGAAGCTCGAGAAGCGGCACCGCAACCTCGTCCTGCTCGGCTGGGCGCTCGGCATCCTCGTCGTCGTGATCCTCGGCGTCGCCGTGGTGCGGATCCTGCACCTGGAGTCGCAGCAGCAGCAGATCTACGACCAGATCCGGCGCGACATCGACAACGTCCGCCCGTAGCCACCGTGGTCCTGCCGGCCCGGAGGGCTCGGCTCAGGCCTCCGAGACCGCGCGGACGGCGGCGCTCGCCTCGTCGATGATGGCCGTCATCGCGGCGGTCGCCCGGGCCGCGTCGCCGGCCCCGATCGCCTGGGCGACGTCGGAGTGCAGCCGGATGGCCTCCGGGTTGGGGCGCGCCGGCATGAGGTCGTGGTGGGTGCGTCCCGCGAGGACCTCGCCGACGACGCCGGCGAGGGCGGCGAGCATCTCGTTGCCCGAGGCCTCGAGCATCGTCGCGTGGAAGACCTGGTCGGCCGCGAGGTAGGCCTCGAGGTCCTGCGCCTTGGCCTGGACCTGCATCTCCATGACGGCGCCGGCCATCCGGGCGCACTGCTCCCTGCTGGCCCGCTCCGCCGCGAGTCCGGCTGCCACGGGCTCGAACCCGCGCCGCAGCTCGCCGAGGGAGAGCAGCTGCTCCTCGCGGCCGGGCCCCTCGAGGCGCCACCGGATGATGCGGGGGTCGAAGACGTTCCACTGCACGCGGGGACGCACGAGGACGCCCACCCGACGGCGCGTCTCGACGAGCCCCATCGAGGACAGGACCCGCACGGCCTCGCGCACGACCGAGCGGGACACCCCGAACCGCTCGTCCAGCCGGTCGATCCGCAGCACCGACCCCACGGGGGCGACGCCCGAGACGATCTCGGCGCCGAGGGCGTCGAGGACGTCGGCGTGCAGGTCGGCGGGACCGGGGGTCCCGGTCGCCGGTTCGTCGGTCCGCTCCGCGCGCGCCATGGAGGACAGGGTGCCAGACTCCGACGTATCGGGGCAGCACCTTCATGTCATGGGACTTGTTTTGTGTTATCTCTTGATAAATCTGACTTATTGCTCCACGCTGGTCCACGACCGTCCTCGATGCCGAGAGCCGCAGCCGACAAAGGAGTCGCGCATGACCACCGCTGACCACCCACCCCTCGTCGTGATGATGGGGGTGTCCGGCTCCGGGAAGACCGTCGTGGGCGCCGCCCTCGCGCAGCGGCTGCGGGTCCCCTTCGCCGACGCCGACGACTTCCACCCGGCGCAGAACATCGCGAAGATGTCGGCGGGCGTCCCGCTCACGGACGACGACCGGGAGCCCTGGCTGCGGACCATCGCCACCTGGCTCCACGAGCACGCGGACGCCGGGGGAGTGGTCGCCTGCTCGGCCCTCAAGCGCTCGTACCGCGAGCTGCTGCGCGAGCACGCCACGCACACCGCCTTCCTCCACCTGCACGGCGACCGCGACGTCCTCGCCGCCCGGGTCGCCGGCCGCCCCGGGCACTTCATGCCCGCTGCCCTCATCGACAGCCAGTTCGCCACGCTCGAGCCGCTGGAGGCCGACGAGAACGGCGCCACCCTCGACGTCACCCACTCCGTCGACGACCTCGTCGAGCAGTCCTCCTCCATCCTCTCCGCGAAGGGCGGTTCCCCCGCATGACCACCGACATCCAGGGCCTGTTGTTCCCCGCCCTCTCGGCCGCCGACGCCGCGATCCCCGACATCCCCGCCGCGCGCCTGATCCCCGCGGCCCTGCTCGGCATCGCCGTCATCGTCGTGCTCATCACGAAGTTCAAGATCCACCCCTTCCTCGGCCTGACGCTCGGGTCGCTCACCGTGGGGGCCGTCGCCGGGGTCGCGATGAGCGACACGGTCGACTCCTTCACCAAGGGCTTCGGCTCCACCGCCGCGGGCGTCGGCACCCTGATCGCCCTCGGCGCGATGTTCGGCAAGCTCCTCGCCGACTCCGGTGGCGCCGACGAGATCGTCGACACGATCGTCGGCCGCTCGTCCGACCGCACGCTGCCGTGGGCGATGGCCGGCGTCGGCGCGCTCATCGGCCTGCCGATGTTCTTCGAGATCGGCCTCGTCCTGCTGATGCCCGTCATCTTCCTCGTCGCGCGGCGCTCCGGGCTCTCGCTCATCAAGGTCGGCATCCCGGCCCTGGCCGGTCTGTCGGCGATGCACGGCCTCGTCCCGCCGCACCCCGGCCCGCTCGTCGCCATCGACGCCCTCAAGGCCAACCTCGGCATCACGCTCGGCCTCGGCGTCCTCGTCGCGCTGCCGACCATCGCCATCGCCGGCCCCTGGTTCGCCCGCTACGCCGGCAGGTGGGTCGACGTCCCGGCCCCCGAGCTGTTCAACACCGACCGCGAGGAGGACCGCGCCGGCCGCCAGCGCCCCTCGTTCGGCGCCACGCTCTTCGCCGTCCTCACCCCGGTCGTGCTGATGATGGCCAAGGCGTTCGCCGACATCTTCCTCGCCGAGGGCAACGCCGTGCGCACCGTCCTCGACTTCCTCGGGACGCCGATCATCGCGCTGCTCATCGCCGTCTTCGTCGGCATGGCCACCCTCGGCCGCGGCGCCGGCATGGGGATGAAGGACCTCGCCACGTCGCTCGAGGCCTCGCTGCCGCCCATCGCGGGCATCCTGCTCATCGTCGCCGCGGGCGGTGGCTTCAAGCAGACCCTCGTCGACACCGGCATCGGCAAGCTCGTCGCCGACTGGGTGCAGAGCAGCGGCATCTCGGTGCTCCTCCTCGCGTGGATCGTCGCGGTCCTCATCCGCCTGGCCACCGGCTCGGCCACCGTCGCCACCGTCACGGCCTCGGGCATCCTCGCCCCGCTCGCCGCCGGCATGCCCGTCGCCGAGGTCTCGCTCCTCGTGCTCGCGATCGGTGCCGGCTCGGTGTTCTTCAGCCACGTCAACGACGCCGGGTTCTGGCTCGTCAAGGAGTACTTCAACCTCAGCGTCGGCCAGACGATCAAGAGCTGGTCGATCATGGAGACGCTGCTGTCGGTCTCCGGGCTCGTCTTCGTCCTCATCCTCGGGATCTTCGTCTAGCCCGCGACCCGCTGACCGCGGCCCGCTGCGGCGGGGTCCGCGGCCGCCCGACCACGCCCTCGGCGCCACGTGCGCCGGGGGCGCGGTCGTGGGCCGTCAGGGGGTGCGTGCCGGCACGGGTGCCCGCGGCGGGATCAGGGCGAGGTCGTACCCGGCGAGGACGGCCGAGAGCCGGTCGCGGACGCCGAGCTTGGTGTAGATCCGGCCGAGGTGCACCTCGATGGTTCGTGGCGAGGCCCCCAGCGCCCGGCCGATGTGCGTGCAGGTGTGCCCCCGGGCCAGCAGCACGAGGACCTCGCGCTCGCGCGCGGTGAGGTGGGGGACGGCCGTCCGGGCCCGCACGGCGGACAGGCCGACGAGGGCGAGGACGTCGGCGACGACGGGGCGCAGCGCGGCCAGCCGCTCGAGCGACGCGGCCCCGAAGTCCGCACCGCTGCGGGCGAACATCGCGACGGCGAGCTCCGGCCCGCCGACCAGCGGGAGCGTGCACACCTGGTCGACGCCGCACAGGCGCACGCAGCCGGCCCGCTGGGTCGAGGTCCTCCACCGGGCGGCGCCGAACGTCCGCTCCGCGGTGCGCGGCGTGAGGTCGCCGGCGGCGACGGGGTCGAGGAGGGGGTCGCCCGGGCCGAGCAGCTCGAGCTCGCGCGAGACCTCGACCTCGCTGCCCTCGGGCATCCGCCGGCCGATGACCCGCACCGTGGTGCGCGTCGCCTCGGACTGCACGAGGAGGCCGACCTCGGCCTCGACGAGGTCGCAGAGCAGGTCGAGCACGGAGCCGACCCGCGCGACCTCCCCGTCGCTGCGCGCCGCCCGGCCGAGGATGTCGGTGACGAGCTCGAGTGTCGGATCCCCCTGCCCCATGACGGAACGGTAGGGAGTCCGCAGGCGCCTGACCAGCACTTTTGGAGCCAGGCCCGCGCTGCTGCTCAGCGCGCTCACAGGAAGGGGTGGCGGCCGCGGCCCCTGCCGTCGCGGCCGCCACCGGGCACGGTCACCCGCAGTTGTGGCCCTCCGCCGCCGCGATCCACGTCATGACCATCTCGTCCGCGAGGGTCGACCCGTGGCCGAAGTACTCGAGTCCCTTGCCGTTCGCGCCGTTCGGGTTCGAGCTGCCGCCGGTGCCCTTGGGGTCGCCGATCGTCATCTTCTCGAAGATCTTGATGCCGACGGGAAGCCCGGCCGAGCGCAGCGCCGCGTAGCCCGCGTCGACCGCACCGGCGCACTGCGCCTCGTAGCCGGCGATCTCCGAGGCACCGGCCTGCGCGCTGAAGACCAGCCAGTTCGGCGAGGCCGGGGCGTTGAGGGAGTACATCGGGACGTAGCAGTGGTGGGCCATCGCGGGGGCGGCACCCAGGGCGACGGCACCGGTCGCTGCGACGCCGACGAAGAGCCCCCTGCGGACTCTCGATCTGATGGACATGGTTCCTCCTTCACGGACGGGGGTGGCGGTGAGCCACCCCCATGGAACCGGCCGGGGAGTCGGGCGTGGAGTCAGGAGATCCCCGTACGCCCGCCCGGGGGCGAGGGCGGCCCCGCGACCTCCCGTAGGCTTGACCCTCGTGGCCACCGACTTTTCGCAGGAGATCAAGGACCTTCGCTCGACCATGGCGTCCGTGCGGGAGGTGACCGACCTGACCAGGCTCGAGGCGGCCATCGCCGACTTCGAGAAGCAGGCGTCCGACCCCCACCTCTGGGACGACCAGGAGAAGGCGCAGGTCGTGACGTCCGGGCTCTCGCGCGCCAAGGCCGAGCACGACCGGGTCACCGGGATGGACGCGAAGATCGACGACCTCGAGGCCCTCGTCGAGATGGGCCAGGAGGAGAACGACGCCGAGACCCTCGCCGAGGCCGAGAAGGAGCTCGTCGCCGTGCGCAAGGCCGTCGGCGAGCTCGAGGTGCGCACCCTGCTCGCCGGCGAGTGGGACGAGCGGGCCGCGGTCGTGACGATCCGCGCCGGCGCCGGTGGCGTCGACGCCGCCGACTTCGCCGAGATGCTCATGCGGATGTACCTGCGCTGGGCCGAGCGCCACGGCTACCCCGTCAAGGTGCTCGACACCTCCTACGCCGAGGAGGCGGGCCTGAAGTCGGCCACCTTCGAGGTCGACGTCCCCTACGCCTACGGCAACCTCTCGGTCGAGGGCGGCACCCACCGCCTCGTGCGGATCAGCCCCTTCGACAACCAGGGCCGCCGCCAGACGAGCTTCGCCGCCGTCGAGGTCGTGCCGCTCATCGAGCAGACCGACACCATCGAGATCCCCGAGAACGACCTGAAGATCGACGTCTTCCGCTCCAGCGGCCCGGGCGGCCAGTCGGTCAACACCACCGACTCCGCCGTGCGCATGACGCACCTGCCCACCGGCACCGTCGTGTCGATGCAGAACGAGAAGAGCCAGATCCAGAACCGCGCCGCGGCCCTGCGCGTCATGCAGTCGCGCCTGCTCCTGCTGAAGAAGGCCGAGGAGGCCGCCGAGCGCAAGGAGCTCGCCGGTGACGTCAAGGCCAGCTGGGGTGAGCAGATGCGCTCCTACGTCCTGCACCCCTACCAGATGGTCAAGGACCTGCGCACCGAGCACGAGGTCGGCAACACCTCAGGGGTGTTCGACGGCGACATCGACGGCTTCATCGAGTCCGGGATCCGCTGGCGGATCGCCCAGGACAAGGCCGCCGCCGAGGGCTGACCGGTGCCGACCGACCTCGACTGGCCGTCCTGGACGCGCGCCCTCGCCGAGGCCGTGCGCAAGCTCGACGACGGCGCGTCGCTCCTCGTCACCGCAACCGGCTCGGCCGCCCGGCCCACGCTGCTGCGCAAGGCGCGCCTCGGCGGGTTCGTCCCGGCTCGGCACCAGGTCGTGGCCCCGTGGGTGCGGCTCGTCCGCTCGGACGAGCACCTGAGGGGCTCGTGCGTCGGCTCCGAGGCCGCGGGCGGCCGGTTCCCGTTCTCGCCCGCGGAGCGGTCGGCGCTCGCCGACCTCGGCTGGCACGAGCCGCCGCCCCTCGAGGGCGAGGACTACACCCACTGGTGGCCCGACGACGTCCCGTCGGGGCCCTTCCTCCCCGAGGACGACGCACGCCGGGCCGCGCAGATGGTGGCCGAGACGTTCCGCACCGTGCTGTCCCCGCCCACCGCGGACGACCCCGCTCCGGCGCTGCCCACCATCACGACCGACTGACCCCGCGTCCTCCGCCCCGCCGCTCCGGTCGCCGGCGCCCGCGGGGAGATCTCGTCGCGTGTGCTGAGGTGGCTGCTCCGGCGACCACCTGAGCACACGCCGCGGAGAGATCTCGTCGCGTGTGCTGAGGTGGCTGCTCCGGCGACCACCTGAGCACACGCGACCGGTCGGGCGGTCGGGCGGCGCGGGGGAGTGGGGGCGTGGGGGCGGCCCACGGGCGGGCGGTCGACGGTGTGGCGACGCCACGTTGTCGCAGGTCGGGGGCCCGATGAGGCTGGCCGGCATGTCGATGACGACCGCGCAGCGCCGCGCCCGCCGCACCGTCCTGTCCTCCACCCTCGCCGGGGCCGTCGTCGTCGGCGGCGCCCTCGCGAGCGCCGCGCCCGCGGTCGCCGGGAAGCCCGGCGCGGGTCACTGCGCCCGTGTCGACAAGGTGAGGGTCAAGGGGGCCGAGCGCGTCGAGGTCGCCTGCCTCGACGACCTCACGACCACGGGGACGACGAGGAGCGGGCACACGAACCCCGCCGACTGGAGCGGCCTGCACGCCCCCGGGACGAGGACGCCGAGCGGGGTGCCCGGCATCCAGGTCGACGGGTACTTCCCCGACACCTCGACGTCGAACACCAACCACGGGTGGAACCACGACAGCCAGTTCGTCATCCGGATCCCGGACGACTGGAACGGCGGGCTCGTCGTCAGCGGGGCGCCCGGGGTGCGCGGGCAGTACGCGAACGACCTCGTCATCGGTGACTGGGTGCTTGCGAAGGGCTACGCGTTCGCCAGCACCGACAAGGGCAACATGGGTGCGGGCTTCTGGGACGACGGCTCCACGCCCGGGGGCTCGATCCGCGAGTGGCACCGGCGCGTCACCGAGCTGGCCGTGGCGGCCAGGGACACCGTCGGGCACGTGCGCGCTCAGCGGCCGAGCCGCACGTACATGGCGGGGATCTCGAACGGCGGCTACCTGACCCGGTGGCAGCTCGAGAACCGGCCCGACCTCTACGACGGCGGCCTCGACTGGGAGGGCACGTTGTTCCGGGCCGACGGGCCCAATCTCCTGACCTACCTGCCCACCGCCCTCGAGCACTACCCCGCGTATGCCGCGACCGGCGACGAGGCGGCCCACGCGGCGATGCTCGACGCCGGCTTCCAGCCCGGCACGGAGTTCCTCTGGCCGTTCCACCACCAGGTGTACTGGGATGCCACGCAGCGCTGGTACCGCGAGGAGCTCGACCCCACGTACGACGGTGACCTGAAGGCGGGAGTCCCGTTCTGCGCCAGCGGGACCCCGGCCTGTGACGCCGACTACGACTACGCCGCGCGGCCACAGGCGGTCAAGGACGCCGTCCGCTCCATCGAGCTGACCGGGGCCATCGGCAAGCCGCTCGTGACGATCCACGGCGACCTCGACACCCTGCTGCCGATCGCCACCGACTCCGACGTCTACGACCGGCTCGTCGACGACGCGGGCTCCGGCGACCGCCACCGGTACTACCGGGTCGAGGACGGCACCCACACCGACGGCCTGTACGCCGCGTTCCCGGACCGGCTCCGCCCGCTGCTGCCCTGCGCCCGGACCGGGTTCGACCTGCTCACCGCGTGGGTCGAGGACGGCACGCCGCCCCCCGCCGACCGGACCGTCCCGCGTCCCGCGGGCGACGTCCTCGACACCTGCGCCCTCTGAGGGGGCACGGAGGCGAGCCGGAGGACCTCGGGGACCGAACGGCCCCCCGGGGTCGGCCGACCGGGTGGACCCTGCCGGTGACCCGCCGAAGGGGCGGGACCTGACCGCGCCCGACAGGTCGGCGACCTATCCTCGAAAGGCCGTGCCCGACGGGGCGCGGAGCACGACGCCGCCTACCCCGAGGGCCACTCCCGCGCATGATCCGCTTCGAGAACGTCACCAAGGTCTACCCCCGGTCGACCCGTCCCGCCGTCGACGACGTCACCGTGTCGATCGAGCGGGGGGAGTTCGTCTTCGTCGTCGGGCCCTCGGGCTCGGGAAAGTCGACGATCCTGCGCCTGGCGCTGCGCGAGGAGGCCCCCACCTCGGGCACCGTGCTCGTCGCCGGCCACGACCTCGGCAAGATGCCGATGCGGCAGGTGCCGCGGCTGCGTCGCGAGATGGGTGCCGTCTTCCAGGACTTCCGCCTGCTGCCGAACAAGACGGTGCACGAGAACGTCGCCTACGCCCTGCAGGTCATCGGCAAGCCGGGCCACGTCATCCGCCAGCTCGTCCCCGAGACCCTCGAGATGGTCGGCCTCGAGGGCAAGGAGAAGCGCTTCCCCCACCAGCTGTCCGGCGGTGAGCAGCAGCGCGTGGCCATCGCCCGCGCCGTCGTCAACCGCCCCCAGATCCTCCTGTGCGACGAGCCCACCGGGAACCTCGACCGCGCGATCAGCCTCGACATCGTGCGCCTGCTCGACCGGATCAACCGCACCGGGACCACGATCGTCATGGCCACGCACGACCACGACATCGTCAACGACATGCGCCGCCGCGTCCTCCAGCTGTCCGACGGCATCGTCGTCCGCGACCAGGACGACGCCAACTACCACGCCACGGAGGCCTGAGCCGTGCAGCCCCGCTTCCTGCTCACCGAGGTCGGCTCCGGCCTGCGCCGCAACGTCTCGATGGCCGTCTCCGTCGTCCTCGTGACGATGGTCTCGATGTTCCTCCTCGGCCTCGGGCTGCTCGCCCAGCGCCAGGCCGACACGATGAAGGGCTACTGGTACGACCGGATCCAGGTCTCCATCTACCTGTGCACGGCGAACTCGCTGCAGCCCAACTGCGAGAACCGCGCGGTCACCGACGGCGAGAAGGAGTCGATCGAGCGCCAGCTCGAGGCCCTGCCCGAGGTCAAGCAGGTCTTCTACGAGTCCGAGGAGGACGCGTTCACGCGGTTCAAGGAGCAGTTCCGCAACAGCCCGATCAGCGGCAACGTCCAGGTCGGCGACATCCCGCAGAGCCTGCGCGTCCAGCTCGACGACCCCACGAAGTTCCAGGTGGTCACCGACCAGTTCGACGGCGCACCGGGGGTGGCGACGGTCCAGGACCAGGAGAAGGTCCTGTCCAAGTTCTTCGCGATCATCCGGTACATCACGATCTTCGCGGTGATCCTCGCCGGCCTCATGGCGGCCTGCGCGGCGCTCCTCATGGCGACGACGATCCGGCAGGCGGCCTTCATCAGACGCCGCGAGATCGGCATCATGCGCCTGGTCGGGGCCTCGAACTGGACCATCCGGATGCCCTTCATCGCCGAGATGGTCATCGTCTCGGCGGCCGGCGTCGGGCTCGCGGTGGGGCTGCTCATCGCCCTGACGCAGTACGTCTTCAACGAGGGGTTCATCCAGCTCGCGCTCAGCCAGGCCTTCATCGGGACCTCCGACGTCTGGGTCATCGCCCCGTGGATGTTCCTCGGCGTCATCTCGATCGCCATCGGCACCAGCCTGGTCACCCTGCGGCGCTACCTGCGCGTCTGAGCGGCCCCGCCGTGGTCACCCCGCGGCGGGGGCGCTCCCGAGGTCGACCGATCGCACCGTTTTGGCCCGTCGAGTACCCCAACCGCTGTGAAACGTGTTACCAATGGTGATCATGGGACGACCTGACCGCGCTCCGACGCGCGCCCCTCGCCGGGCCCTCGCCCTCGGGACCTCGCTGCTGTGCGCCGCCGCGCTCGCGACGACGTCCGCCCAGGCGGTGCCCACCGGCTCCGACCCGGGCAAGGAGAAGAAGAAGGTCGACACCCAGGTCGACCGGCTCAAGGACTCCCTCGACGACACGAGCGCCGACCTCGCCGCCGCCTACGCCGCGCTGCAGAAGACGAAGGACGCGATCCCCGCCGCCCGGTCCGCGATGGAGCGGGCCCGGGCCGCCGCAGCCGCCGCCGACCGCGCGAACGCCGTCGCGGAGCAGGAGCTCGAGGCCGCCGTCGCCAGCGAGAAGAAGGCCCAGGACCAGCTGCGCAGGACGACGGCCGAGGTCACCGAGAGCCGCAACCGGGTCGCCCAGTTCGCCGCGCAGATCTACCAGGAGCAGGGCTTCGGCCAGCTCGACATGGCGCTCACCAGCTCGGACCCCCAGCAGTTCGCCGACCGGATCGCGCTCGTCGACACCGTCATGGACGTGCAGAGCGAGGCGATGGAGCGGCTCACCACCGAGCGCGCCGGCCTCACCGCGCTCGAGGACCACCTCTCCGCCCTGCGGGTCGACTCCGCCGCGAAGAAGAAGCAGGCCGAGGCCGCCCTCGCGAGGGCGAAGAAGGCCCGTGACGCCGCGACGAGCGCCAAGGCCGCCCTCGACGGCCTCGCCGCCCGCCAGTTCGCCCAGAGCAAGACGGTCCAGGCGAAGCTCGCCCGCGACCGGGCCCGGCTCACCAGCCTCGAGGCCGAGCAGAGCCGCCTGCGCAAGGTCCTCGCCAAGCGCGCCGCCGAGGCCAAGCGCCGCGCGGCCGAGAAGGCGGCGCGGGAGCGCAAGAAGCGCAACCAGGGTGGCGGCGGCTCCAGCTCCGGTGGGTCCGCGCCCTCCGGCGACGGCTACCTCAGCCGGCCGAGCAGCGGACGGGTCAGCTCGGAGTTCGGCATGCGCTTCCACCCGATCTACCACTACTGGAAGCTGCACTCGGGCCGCGACTACGCCGCCCCGTGCGGCTCGCCCGTCCGCGCCGCCGCCGGCGGCACGATCATCAGCGCGGGCGACGGCGGTGGCTACGGCAACCGCGTCGTCATCGACCACGGCCTCGTCTCCGGCGAGGGCCTGGCGACGACGTACAACCACCTCCAGAGCATCCGGAAGTGGAGCGGCAAGGTCTCGCGCGGCCAGATCGTCGGGTACGAGGGCAGCACCGGGACCTCCACCGGGTGCCACCTGCACTTCGAGACCCTCGAGAACGGCAACTTCGTCGACCCGCGCAAGTGGCTCTGACCGCCGGACCCGACACCCCGGCCGCGCCGGCGGCCACCCGGTCCGCGGGTCACGCCGTCCTCCCGGACCGGGGATACCCGGTGGGGGCCCGCCGTGCGGACGGGTAGCCTCCTCCTCGTGGCCAAGGAGACCGGACGAAAGCTCGTCGCGAGCAACCGCAAGGCCCGTCACGACTACCTCGTCGAGGACACGTTCGAGGCGGGCCTCGTCCTCACGGGCACCGAGGTCAAGGCGCTGCGGATGGGGCGGGCCTCCCTCGTCGACGGCTGGGCCGGGTTCGACGGCGACGAGCTGTACCTCGAGGGCGTGCACATCCCCGAGTACCTCAACGGCACGTGGACCAACCACGCCCCGCGGCGCAAGCGCAAGCTCCTGCTCCACCGCAAGGAGCTGACCCGCATCTCGCACCTCACCCGCGAGAGCGGCCACACCATCGTCCCGCTCGCCCTGTACTTCAAGGACGGGCGCGCCAAGGTCGAGATCGCGGTCGCGAAGGGCAAGAAGGAGTACGACAAGCGGCACGCCCTGCGCGAGCGCCAGGACAACCGCGAGGCCGAGCGCGCCATCTCCTCCCGCCGACGTGGCGAGGACTGAGTGACCGGCAGCGGGCCGCGCCGGCCGCGCGTCATCGCCCGCGCCCTGCGCCCGGTCCCGCTCGTCCTCGCGGTCCTCGTCGTCGTGGCCCCGACCGCCCTCGCGGCGCCCACGACGACCCTCCCCGGGACCGCTGCCCCCGCGGACCGCGCGGGAACCGGCCTCGGCACCCCGGCACGGGCCTCCTGGACCACCGGCGCCCCGTCGGCCGCCCTCCCGGCCGTCGAGGAGGCCGAGCAGCTCGCGACCACCTTCGAGGTGCAGCAGGACGGGTCGGTCCTCGTCACCGAGCAGATCCGCTGGCGCTTCCCCGAGGGCGAGGAGCGGCACGGCATCTACCGCAACGTGCAGGTGCGGGCCGGCTACCGCGACAGCGAGACGCAGTACCGCGCGTTCGAGCTGAGCGGCGTCGAGGTCACCTCGCCCTCGGGCGCCCCCACCGACATCGCCATCGAGGACTTCGGCGCGTACCGCCGGATCCGGATCGGCAGCCCGTCCGAGACCGTCGGCGCGGTCGAGGACTACGTCGTCCGGTTCCGACTGGCCCACGTCGTCAACGACATCGGTGACGGGACCGCCGAGTTCTACTACGACCTCGTCGACTCCTCGAACGGCTTCCCGCAGCGGCAGGTGTCGGCCACGGTCCGCGCGCCGGTCGCCGCCACCCGGGCCGCCTGCTTCTACGGCGAGCTCGGGTCGACCACGCCGTGCGAGGCGACCGCGGGTGAGACGTCCCAGTTCACCGTCCCCGACCTCGACGCCGAGGAGGGCGCGAGCGTCATCACCTCGTACCCCCGCGACGCGTTCGGCGACCTCACGCCGGACCTGCGCGAGGGCAGCTCCGACGCCGAGTCCGGGAGCAGCCTCAGCCCGGCCACGGCGCGAGCCGTCGGGTGGCTCGCCATCGGTGGCGGGGTCCTGCTGCCCCTCCTCGCCGGCGCGCTCATGGGCCTGCTCGTGTGGAACCGCGGCCGGGACGAGCAGTACGCCGGCCTCACCCCCGGACTCCAGCCGGGCCGCGGGCAGGAGGTGCCCGTCGTCGTCGGCGGTCCCGCACCCACGGTGGCCGTGCAGTTCACCCCGCCACCCGGGGTGCAGCCGGGCATGGTCGGCACGATCGTCGACGAGGAGGTCAACCTCGTCGACGTCACCGCCACGCTGGTCGACCTCGCCGTCCGCGGCCACCTGCGGATCGCCCGCGACGACCAGGGCGTGTTCCGGGCCGACGACTGGGTCCTCACCCGCACGGCGCCGCCGGCCGGGGTGGCCGCGCTCGCGCCCTACGAGCAGACGCTCCTCGACTCGGTGTTCGCCGGCGGCGACCGGGTCGCCCTGTCCCAGCTGAAGAACCACTTCAAGCCGACCCTCGACCTCGTCCAGCGGCTGATGTACGAGGAGGTCGTCGGCCGCGGCTGGTTCCGGCGCAGCCCCGAGCGGCAGCGGTCGTTCTACGTCGGCCTCGGCACGCTCGTCGCGGCGGGTGCGGTCTTCTTCGCGTTCTTCGTCGGCGGCGGGCTCTCCGCCCTGTTCGGCGACGCGAACTTCCCCGTGTCCCCGGTGTGGGTCCTCGCGCTGGGGGTCGGCGCGTCCGGCCTCGTCGTGCGCGCCCTCGGCAAGCGGATGGCCGCGCGCACGGCGGCAGGGTCGGCGGTCCTCGCCCAGTCCAAGGGGTTCGAGCGCTACATCGCCACGGCCGAGGCCAACCAGATCCGGTGGGAGGAGGCGCAGGACGTCTTCAGCCGCTTCCTCCCGTACGCCATCGTCTTCGGCCTCGCCGACCGGTGGGCGAACACCTTCGAGGAGGTCGCCGCGGCGGCCGCCGCCGCGGGCCACACCATCGCCAGCCCGCTCTGGTACGCGGGGAGCTGGGGGAGCGGGGGCTTCTCCGACGTCGCGTCGAGCATGGACTCGTTCTCCACGGTCGCGGCCGGGACCTTCGTGTCGACCCCGGGGTCGTCCGGGTCGAGCGGGTTCAGCGGCGGCGGGGGCTTCTCCGGCGGCGGCGGCGGCGGGTCCTCGGGCGGCAGCTGGTAGGCACGGACGGACGACGGGCCGCCCCGCGTCAGCGGAGCGGCCCGTCGGGACCGGAGCAGGGGGTGCCGGTCCTGTTGCAGGTCAGTTCTTGAAGGCGTCCTTGACCTTCTCGCCGGCCTGGTTGAGGTCGGCCTCGGTCTGCTCGACCTTGCCCTCGGCCTCGAGGCGCTCGTTGTCGGTCGCCTTGCCGGCGCCCTCCTTGGCCTTGCCGG
Organism: Oryzobacter terrae; assembly: GCF_042756445.1. Lineage (GTDB taxonomy): Bacteria > Actinomycetota > Actinomycetes > Actinomycetales > Dermatophilaceae > Oryzobacter > Oryzobacter terrae. The sequence goes on along the minus strand of NZ_CP170578.1, from coordinate 918,744 downwards.
TCAGGTCGTCCTTCATGTTCTCGATCTTGTCGCCGATACCCATGTCGATCTCCTTGCGTCGTGCCGGAGCACCGAGCCACTTCTCGACCAGATGCGGGATCCCTCCACCGTAGGCACGAGGGCGCCCACGCGGGGCTTTGGCTGCGCGTCGATCCGGGAGTCGCTCAGGACACGACGAGGATGAGGTCGCCGCCCTCCACCTGCTGGTGCCCGGCGATCGCGAGCCGCTCGACGGTGCCGCCGGCCGCGCTCGTGATGTTGGCCTCCATCTTCATCGCCTCGATCGTCGCGACGACCCCGCCGGGCTCGACGGTGTCGCCCTCGGCCACGGTCGGCGTCACGACCCCGGCGAAGGGCGCCGGGACGTGGGTGGAGTCGGCCGGGTCGGCCTTCTCGGCCGCCTTGACGTCGGCCGAGACCGACCGGTCACGGACCTGGATGGGGCGGAACTGCCCGTTGAGCGTGCACATCACGGTGCGCATGCCCTGGCGGTCGGCGTCGCCGACCGAGGTGATGCCGAGCAGGAGGCGCTTGCCGGCCTCGATCTCGGCCTCGTACTCGCTGCCCTGCTCGAGCCCGTGGAGGAACTCGATGGTCCCGAGCACCGACAGGTCGCCGTAGCGCTCGCGGCTGTCCTCGAACTCGCTCGTCGGGCCGGGGAAGAGCAGCTGGTTGAGGGTGCGTCGCGGGTCGGTGCGCAGCGCCTCCTCCTGCTCGGGGGTCAGCTCGGTGGTGCGCGGGCGCGCCTGGCGCCCCTGGAGGGCCTTGGTGCGGAAGGGCTCGGGCCACCCGCCGGGCGGGTCGCCGAGCTCGCCCTCGAGGAAGCCGATGACCGAGTCGGGGATGTCGTACCTCGTCGGGTTGGCCTCGAAGTCGGCGGGGTCGGCTCCCGCGCCGACGAGGGCGAGGGCGAGGTCGCCGACGACCTTCGACGACGGCGTCACCTTGACGACGTTGCCGAGGATGGTGTTGGCCGCGGCGTACATGTCCTCGATGTCCTCGAACCGGTCGCCGAGGCCGAGGGCGATGGCCTGCTGGCGCAGGTTGGACAGCTGGCCGCCGGGGATCTCGTGGAAGTAGACCCGACCGGTGGGGGAGGGCAGCCCCGACTCGAAGGGCTTGTAGATCTGGCGCACGCCCTCCCAGTAGGGCTCGAGGGCGAACACCTGGTCGATGTCCAGGCCGGTGGGGCGCTCCGTGCCGTCGGTGGCGGCGACGAGGGCCGACAGGCTCGGCTGGCTCGTCGTCCCCGCCATCGAGGAGCACGCGGCGTCGACGGCGTCGACCCCGGCGTCGATGGCGGCCAGCAGCGTGCCGATCTGGCCGCCCGCGGTGTCGTGGGTGTGCAGGTGGACGGGGAGGTCGAAGTTCTCGCGCAGGGCGGTCACGAGCCTCGTCGCGGCGGGGGCGCGCAGCAGGCCGGCCATGTCCTTGATGGCGAGGACGTGGGCGCCGGTGCCGACGATCTGCTCGGCCAGACGCAGGTAGTAGTCGAGGGTGTAGAGCTGCTCGCGGGGGTCGAGGAGGTTGCCGGTGTAGCACAGGGCCACCTCGGCGACGGCGGTCCCGGTGGCGAGGACGGCGTCGACGGCCGGGCGCATCTGCTCGACGTCGTTGAGCGAGTCGAAGATCCGGAAGATGTCGAGCCCGGTCCGGGCGGCCTCCTCGACGAAGGCGTCGGTGACCTTGGTCGGGTACGGCGTGTACCCCACGGTGTTGCGCCCGCGCAGGAGCATCTGGAGCGGGATGTTGGGCATCGCCTCGCGCAGCAGGGCCAGCCGCTCCCACGGGTCCTCCGAGAGGAAGCGCAGCGCGACGTCGTAGGTCGCGCCGCCCCATGCCTCCATCGAGAGCAGCTCGGGGGTCAGGCGCGAGACGTGGCCGGCGACGTGGAGCAGGTCGCGGGTGCGCATCCGGGTGGCGAGCAGGCTCTGGTGCGCGTCGCGGAAGGTCGTGTCGGTGACCGGCACGTCGGTGCGCTCGCGCAGCTGCCGGGCGAACTCGGCCGGGCCGACCCGCAGGAGGAGGTCGCGGCTGCCGGGGGGCACGGGGGCGTCGCGGTCGATGGGCGGCAGCTTCAGGCGCGGCTTGATGTGCGTCGTCGCGGCGCCGTGCGGCTGGTTCACCGTGACGTCGGCGAGGTAGGTCAGCAGGCGGGTGCCGCGGTCGCCGCCCATCTTGGCCTCGAGCAGCTCGGGGCGCTCGTCGATGAAGCTCGTCGTCGCCTCGCCGCGCTGGAACACGGGGTCGGCGAGCACGGCCTCGAGGAACGGGATGTTCGTCGAGACGCCGCGGATCCGGAACTCCGCCAACGCCCGTCGTGCCCGGCGCACCGCCATCGGGAACGTCCGGCCGCGACAGGTGAGCTTGACGAGCATCGAGTCGAAGTGGGGGCTGACCTGGGCCCCGACGAACACGGTCCCGCCGTCGAGGCGCACGCCACCGCCACCGGCGGAGCGGTACACGGTGATCTGGCCGGCGTCGGGGCGGAACCCGTTGCTCGGGTCCTCGGTGGTGATCCGGCACTGGAGCGCCGCGCCCCGCAGCTGGATGTCGTCCTGGGTCATCCCGAGGTCCGCGAACGTCTCGCCGGAGGCGATCCGCATCTGCGAGATGACGAGGTCGACGTCGGTGACCTCCTCGGTCACGGTGTGCTCGACCTGGATCCGCGGGTTCATCTCGATGAAGACGTACCGGCCGTCCTCGCCGAGGAGGAACTCGACGGTTCCGGCGTTGACGTAGCCGATGGACTGGGCGAAGCGCACGGCGTCGGCGCACATCTGCGCGCGGGTGTCGGGGTCGAGGTTGGGCGCCGGGGCGATCTCGACGACCTTCTGGTGGCGGCGCTGGACCGAGCAGTCGCGCTCGAAGAGGTGGAGGACCGTGCCGGTGGAGTCGGCGAGCACCTGGACCTCGATGTGCCGCGGGTTGACGACCGCCTGCTCGAGGTAGAGCGTCGGGTCGCCGAAGGCGGCGTCGGCCTCGCGCTGGGCCGCCTCGAGGGACTCGCGCAGGGTCGAGGGGTCGTCGACGCGGCGCATCCCCCGACCGCCGCCGCCGGAGACGGCCTTGACGAAGACGGGGAAGCCGATGCCCTCGGCGGCCGCGGCCAGCTCGTCGAGGTCGGTGGTCGGCGGCGCGCTCTCGAGGGTCGGGAGTCCGGCGGCGCGGGCGGCGGTGATGGCGCGCGCCTTGTTGCCGGCCAGGTGCAGGGCCGAGGGGGGCGGGCCGATGAAGGTGATCCCGTTCGCCGCGCAGGCCTCGGCGAGGTCGGGGTTCTCGGACATGAACCCGTAGCCCGGGTAGATGGCGTCGGCACCGCACTCGACGGCCACCCGCACGATGTCGGCGTGGTCGAGGTAGGCGCGCACGGGGTGGCCGACCTCGCCGATCTCGTAGGACTCGTCGGCCTTGAGGCGGTGCTCGGACGTGCGGTCCTCGTGCGGGAAGACGGCGACCGTCTTCGCGCCGAGCTCGGTCGCGGCCCGGAAGGCCCGGACGGCGATCTCCCCGCGGTTGGCGACGAGGATCTTCGAGAACACGTGGGGACCTCCCGGTCGGGGTGGGCACGGCGGACCCGGCGATGCGGTCGGGCGCGCCCAGCCTAATGAGGGCGGGCTCCCGGCGGACGGGGCTGTCCTCTGGTCGGACGCCCACCCGGCCGCGCCCGGCGTCGCGTCCCGGCGGCGGTCGGTGCGGACGTCCCGGGAGGTCGGGACACCGGGCCCTGTCGGCCGGGACGCCCCGACCGACATCGTCGGGGAACCAGAGAAACCACCGGGCCCACGGGTCCACCACCGCAGGAGAGAAACGCGATGTCCCTCACGTCCTTCCGCCGTCCGGCCCTCGTCGGCGCGGCCGCCCTCACTGCCATCACCGTCGGGGCAGCCCCCGCGATGGCGCACCACTGCTTCGTCCCCATGTACTCCCTCACCGGTCCCGCCTCGCCGAACTGGTACGTCCTCACCGCCGAGGAGGGCGCCGGGTTCGAGGGGTACACCGCCGGGTGCCCGGCCGCCGTCGACGCCGGCTACGCCGAGCTGCGGGCGGAAGGGCTCCCCGTCGCCCTCAAGATCTTCGAGAAGATGACGATCGGGGACCCGAAGCACACCGGGCGGATGAACCCCAACGGGGCGAACGGCACGGGGCTGGAGTACTTCGGCGCCGGCTCCGAGTTGCCGTTCCAGATGGTCGAGGCCTTCGTCGAGGGCGCCGAGTCGGTCGACTGCGGCGCCTGAGCCGCACGCCGGTCGCGCCGCGCAGGGGCGGACGGCGACCCCGGGCCGGGGTGGGGGCGTGCTCCCACCCCGGCCCTGCCGTGGTTCCGCGACGACGCCCGGACCGGCCACGAGTGCCCGACCCGCACCCGTCGGCGTGCGGAGGCACGGAATCGGTGGCCCCCGAGCAGGACTCGCGCGGGATCCGTCAATGGGGCAAGGCCATACCATTTCCGGCCGGTTGGCCCTAGCATCGCCCTCGTCGCACCGAATCGACGCCGGTCTGCAGGGGCCGGCCGGACCCATGGGAGCAACCGTGGCAGTGCAGTTGAACGACGACGAGGCCCACCTCGCAGAGCTGGGCTACAAGCAGGAGCTCAACCGGACCTGGTCGGGTTTCTCGAACTTCGCCATCTCCTTCTCGATCATCTCGATCCTCGCCGGCTGCTTCACGACGTTCGGCCAGGCCTGGAACAACGGCGGCCCCATCGCGATCTCCATCGGGTGGCCGCTCATCTCGGTCTTCATCCTCATCATCGGGTTCTGCATGAGCGAGCTCGTGTCGGCCTACCCCACCTCCGGCGGCATCTACTGGTGGGCCAGCAAGATGGGCGGCGCGAAGGTCGGCTACTACACCGGCTGGCTCAACCTCGTCGGCCTGCTCGCCATCGACGCGTCGGTCGCCTACGGCGCCGCGACGTTCTTCGACCTGTCGTTCAGCACGATGAGCGAGTCGTGGGCCGCGGGCTACTCGCTGACGCGCGTCTTCATCATGTTCCTCGTCGTGCTCCTCCTCACCGCCGTGCTGAACATCTTCGGCGGGCACCTGCTCGCGCTGCTCAACAACATCTCGGTGTGGTGGCACGTCGCCGGTGCGGCGATCGTCATCGCGATCCTCGTCGTCCTGCCCGAGAAGCACATGAGCGTGGCCGACGTCTTCACCATGCGGGTCAACAACAGCGGCGGCCTGGCCGGCGGCGACGACGGTGGCCTCGGCTTCTGGTTCTACGTCCTGCCCCTCGGCTTCCTCCTGACCCAGTACACGATCACCGGCTTCGACGCCTCGGCCCACCTGTCCGAGGAGACCCACGGGGCCGCCGACGGCGCGGCCAAGGGCATCTGGCGCTCGATCTTCTACTCGGCGATCGGAGGCTGGTTCCTCCTGCTCGCGTTCCTCTTCGCGGTCCAGGACGCCGACGCCGTCACGGCGGGAGGCGGCGGCGTCGCCGTCATCTTCAACCAGGCGCTGTCCTCGGGCTGGGCGGGCACGGTGCTGCTCATCGCGAGCATCGGGCAGTTCTTCTGCACCGCCGCCTGCATGACGTCGACGAGCCGGATGCTCTTCGCCTTCAGCCGCGACGGCGCGGTCCCGGGCTCGTCGCACTGGGCCCGGCTCAACAGCCGCAAGGTGCCGGCCAATGCCGTCATCGTCTCGTCGGTCGTCGCGGCGCTCATCACGCTGCCGGCGCTCGTCGAGGTCAACCTCGGGACGCCCGAGGAGCCGCTCATCGTGCCGGTGGCGTTCTACGCCGTCGTCTCGGTCGGGGTCATCGGCCTCTACACGGCGTTCGCCATCCCGATCTACCTGCGGTGGAGGCAGGGCGACGCGTTCCCCCAGGGACGGTGGAACCTCGGGACGAAGTGGAAGTGGATGGCGCCGGTCGCCGTCATCGAGATCGCCATCATCTCGGTGTACTTCATCCTCCCGTTCACGCCGGCGGCCAACCCGTTCAACGAGGACTTCAGCTGGAAGTTCGTCAACTACGCCCCGATCCTCATGGGCGGCACGCTGCTGGCGCTGTGGATCGGGTGGCACCTGTCGGCGAAGAAGTGGTTCACCGGTCCGAAGACGACGGTCGACCTGCCGTCCGGGGTGTCGGGCGCCGACGAGATCGCCATGGAGCACCACGGCAAGTCGGCGCACGGCGGCTCCGAGCACGACTGGAAGCCGGGCGACCCGACCAGCTGACGTGGACGACCTCGAGCGGCTGCTCGACGACATCCCCGTCCTCGCCGGGCAGGGGCGACACGTGTCGCCCCTGCCAGGCGGGCTGACCAACCACAACTACCGGGTGCGCACCGACGCCGGCCTCGACGTCGTGGTCCGGGTCTCCTCCCCCGAGAGCGGCCTGCTCGGGGTCGACCGCGACGCCGAGCACACGAACACCCTCGCGGCGGCGTCCTCGGGGGTCGGGGCGCCCGTGCTCGACCACCTGCCGGGTCGGGGCGTCCTCGTCGTCGGCTTCCTGCCGGGGCGCACGTGGGAGGACGCCGACGTCGGGGCCAACCTCGGGCGCTTCGCCGCCGCGCTGCGCCGGCTGCACGCCGGGCCGGCGTTCGTCGGGCGCTTCGACATGTTCGCCATCCGCCGCGGCTACCTCGAGGTGGTCCGGCAGCGCGGCTTCCGGCTGCCCGAGGGCTACCTCGACCTCGAGCCGCGCCTCGACGCCGTCGAGCGCGTCCTCACCGCGGCGCCCGAGTCCCTGGTGCCGTGCCACAACGACCTGCTCGCCGCCAACGTCCTCGACGACGGGGGCGACCTGCGCATCGTCGACTACGAGTACTCGGGGATGAACGAGCCGTCCTTCGAGCTCGGCAACGCCGTCGCCGAGGCGCGCCTCGGGCCCGACGCCCTCGCCGAGCTGTGCCGCGCCTACTACGGCCGCGACGACGACGCCCTCGTGGCGCGGGCCGAGCTGTGGGGCTGGGTGGCCCGCTACGGCTGGGTCCTCTGGGGGATGATCCAGGAGGGCGCGAGCGCCATCGAGTTCGACTTCCGGGGGTGGGCGATGGACAAGTGGGAGCCCGCGCAGGAGCTGGCGGCGAGCCCGCGCTTCCACGAGCTCCTCGCCCGCGCGGGGCGCCGGTGAGCGGGGACCTGCCGGCCCGGGCGCGGGTCGTCGTCATCGGTGGGGGAGCGGTGGGCACGTCGACCGCGTACCACCTGGCGCACCTCGGCGTCGCCGACGTGCTCCTCCTCGAGCAGGGCACCCTGTCGTGTGGGACGACGTGGCACGCGGCGGGGCTCGTCGGGCTGCTGCGCGCGAGCGAGAGCGGGACCCGGCTCGTCCAGTACTCCGCCGAGCTCTACGCCCGCCTCGAGGAGGAGACCGGCCTGGGCACGGGGTACCGGAGGTGCGGGGGCCTCATCGTCGCGCGCACGCCCGAGCGGATGACGGCGCTGCGCCGCACCGCCGCCAACGCCGCTGCCTACGACCTCGACTGCGAGCTGCTCACCCCCGGCCAGGCGGGCGAGCGCTACCCCCACCTGCGCACCGACGACCTCGCCGGCGCGATCTGGCTCCCCGGCGACGGCACGGCCAACCCCACCGACCTGACGCAGTCGCTCGCGAAGGGTGCCCGTCAGCTGGGCGTCACCATCCGGGAACGGGTGCGGGTCACCGGGTTCGACGTCGTCGCCGACCCCGCCGCGCCCGGAGGACGACGTGTGCGGGGCGTGCGGACCGACCACGGCGACGTCGAGTGCGAGGTCGTCGTCGCGTGCGCGGGGCAGTGGACCAAGGCGCTGGGCGCCCTCGCGGGGGTCGGGGTCCCGCTCCACTCGGCCGAGCACTTCTACGTCGTCACCGACCAGGTCGAGGGCGTCCACCGCGACCTGCCGATCCTGCGTGACCCCGACGGGTGGACCTACTACAAGGAGGAGGTCGGCGGGCTCGTCGTCGGCGGCTTCGAGCCGGAGGCCAAGCCCTGGGTCGCCCCCGAGGCCATCCCCCACCCGTTCGAGTTCCAGCTCCTCGACGAGGACTGGGAGCACTTCTCGATCCTCATGGAGAGCGCCCTGCACCGGTTGCCCGTCCTCGAGGCGACGGGCATCCGGAAGTTCTACAACGGTCCCGAGAGCTTCACGCCCGACAACCAGTTCGTCATGGGGGAGTCGCCCGACGTCGCCGGGTTCTTCGTCGGGGCGGGCTTCAACTCCGTCGGCATCGCCTCGGCCGGGGGCGCCGGCCGGGCGCTCGCCGAGTGGGTCGTGGCGGGCGAGCCGCAGGAGGACCTCGCGCTCGTCGACATCCGGCGGTTCGCGCCCTTCCACGCGAGCACGCCGTGGCTGCGCGAGCGGGTCTCGGAGGTGCTCGGCCTCCACTACGCGGTGCCGTGGCCGAACCGCGAGCTCGAGTCGGCGCGGCCGTTCCGCTGCTCGCCGGTCCATGACCGGCTCGCCGACGCCGGCGCGTGGTTCGGCTCGAAGATGGGCTGGGAGCGGCCGAACTACGTGGCGCCGGACGGCGTGGCCCCCGGCGAGCGCGGCGCCGACTACGGCTGGGGCCACCAGAACTGGCAGCCCTGGGTCGACGACGAGCAGCGCGCCACGCGCGAGGCCGTGGCCCTGTTCGACCAGAGCAGCTTCGGCAAGCTCCGCGTCCACGGCCCCGACGCCACCACGCTCCTCCAGCGGGTCTGCACCGCCGACGTCGAGCGACCCGTCGGGTCCGCCGTCTACACGGGGATGCTCAACGTCCGTGGGGGCTACGAGGCCGACGTCACCGTCACGCGGGTCGGGCCCGACGACTGGCTCCTCGTCACGAGCGCGGGCTCGCCGGTGCGCGACGCCGACTGGCTGCGACGCCACCTCGACCCGTCGTGGCGGGTGACCGTCGAGGACGTCACGACGACGTACGCCGTCCTCGGGGTGCAGGGTCCGCGCTCGCGCACCCTCCTGTCCCGGCTGACGACGGCCGACCTCGAGGACGACGCGTTCCCGTTCGCGACGAGCCGCGAGCTCGACCTCGGCGTCGCCCGCGTGCGCGCCACCCGGATGACCTACGTCGGGGAGCTCGGCTGGGAGCTCTACGTCCCGGCGGAGCTCGCGACCGGGGTCTGGGACCGCCTGCGCGACGCCGGCGACGACCTCGGGCTGCGCCTCGGTGGCTACTACGCGATCAACGCGCTGCGCCTCGACCAGGGCTACCGGGCGTGGGGCGCCGAGCTGACGCCCGACCGCGACCCCGTCGAGTCGGGCCTGCTCTTCACCTGCAAGCTGGGGACCGACGTCGACTTCGTGGGGCGCGCGGCGGTCGAGGCGGCCCGGGCGGCGGGTCCGCGGCGGCGCCTCGCCTCGTTCGTCGCGGCCGACCCGGAGGCGGTCCTGTGGGGAGGCGAGCTGCTCCGCCGTGACGGCGTCCCCGTGGGGCAGGTGACGAGCGCGGCCCGCAGCGCGACGCTCCGGGCCGCCGTGGGCCTCGCCTGGGTGTGGGAGCCGTCGGGCGCGGTGGTCGCGCGCGACGTCCTCGAGCGCCCGGGCTGGACCGTCGGGGTCGCGGGCGAGGACGTCGCCGTCACCCCGTCGTGGCGCCCACCACGCCCCGCCCCCGCCACCTGACTCCCCGCCCCGGCACGCCCTGGAGGAGGGGGAGGAGGGGGCGCCGAGGACGCGCGGCGACGCGGCGACCGGCGCGCTGCGGGGAATGTCGTTTGGGGGCGTCGGTGTTGAGCGGCATACTGGCAGGAGCCGGCGGACCCGTCCGCGGAGCCACCGGCCAGGGACAAGTGAACAGCGTGGGAGTGAGCCCCCTCACGGGGGTGATCGGTTTCGACATTGGTCGGTAGGCCATGGGGAAGCGGGTCGAGGACGCACGGTTATCTCGTAAACGATCCGTGCAAACCAATAGGTGCCGATTCCAAGCGCACCGACTTCGCCCTCGCTGCCTGAGTAGCGAGCCCGAAGTCCGTTGGCCTGAGCGCGATCTCGGTTCAGTAACCAGCGTCATCTAGAGATCTGGCTGCGTCGTCATGTCGGGGGACGGCGCGGGACTCTCACTCGACTGGGCCTGTCAGCGGACGTGTGCGTGCGAGCGCTGGGGCCGAGAAAATCCATAGCGCACTGCACCCGGAGAAGCCCTGGTGTTCCGTCAGTGGACGCGGGTTCGATTCCCGCCACCTCCACCACCGGACTCACTCCCACCGTCCCCGCGACCGGCCCGGTCCCACACCCGTGGGACCGGGCCGGCGTCGTCGTCCACCGCGGCTGTTTCAATGGCGCGTGACCTCCGCCGCCCCGCCGTCCCCGCCCGACCCGGTCACGACCACGACCCCCGGCCGCGTCGACGAGGAGCGCATCGGCGACCGCGACCTCGGCCAGTGGCCGACGCGCACGGGGCGGCGGTTCGTCGCCCTCGTCGCTCGGGTCGTGGTCGTGCTCGGCCGGGTGTGGCGCTGGAGCCTGGCCAACCTCGCCCTCGTCCTGACCGTTGCGGTCGGCGGGCTCGTCGTGCTCGCGGCGACCTCGCTCGCGGGCGAGGTCTACGAGGGGGTCGCCGACCGCGACGGCGCCGCGGTCTTCGACCAGCCGGTGCTCGACGCCGCCGTCGCCAGCCGCACGCCGACCGGCGAGGTGTGGGTCACCCGCTTCACCGACCTCGGCGGGACGGTCGGCATGCCCGTGATCGCCCTCGTCGTCGTCGTCGTGCTCGCCCTCCGGCGGCGCTCGTGGCTCCCCGTCGTGCTCATGGTCGCGGCCGCGGCGGGCTCGCTGCTCTTCACCGTGCTCGGCAAGGACCTCGTCGGCCGGGCCCGCCCGCCGCTCGCGCTGGCCGTGCCCCCGTACGAGAGCTCACCGTCGTTCCCGTCCGGGCACACGCTCAACGCGACCGTGGTGCTGGGCGTCTCGGCCTACCTGCTCATGCTGGGGCTGCGGCACGGGCGCACCCGCACCGCCGTCGCCGCGGTCGTCGTCGTCCTCGTCGTGGCCATGGGGCTCTCGCGCGTCTGGCTCGGTCACCACTGGCTCACCGACGTCATCGCCGGCTGGCTCGTCGGGGTGGCCTGGCTCGGCACGGTCGTGACGGCGCACCGGGTGAAGGTGACCCTCGACCGGGCCGCCGGGCCCGACCCGCCCGCCCGTCCTCAGGACGGCGTGAGCTCGAGGGTGTAGCTGTCGCCGGAACGGGTGAAGCCGAGCCGGTCGTAGTACGGCGCGACCATCCCCGGGGCCGTGACGACCCGCCGGAACCCGGCATCGGTGAACAGCCCGGACCGGCGGAAGACGAACTCGCCCGGCGCGAAGTCGCGGAAGCGCGGCGTCACGTAGTCGAGCTCGACCTGTGCCGTGCCGTCGCCGGCGTCGCGCACCGCGATGACGCCGGCGGTCTCGTCGCCGTGCTGGACGAGGTAGGTCGACCCGCCCACGCCGGCGCCCGTGAAGGAGGGGAAGAACTTCGCGATGTCGGCCCGGTGGACGTCGAGGAAGTGGCGCAGGTAGGCGTCATCCTCGGCGACGGGGAGCACGGCGTAGGCCCGCTCGTCGCCGCGCTCGCGCAGCATCCGCGCGATGAACCACAGGTTGATGACGGCGAGGACGACGTTCATCGCCACCATCGGCCAGACGTCGAGCAGGGCGTTGAAGACGACGAGGATGACGCACGCCACCGTGTTGAGCACGCGCAGCCGCAGGATCCGCGCCTGGAGCAGCGAGAAGACGAGCAGCGCCGACCCGAACCAGCCGAGGGCGTCGACCCAGCCCATGTCAGGCCAGCCCGAAGCGCACGGTGACGCTCGCCGTGACCGTGGACTCGCCGGCCTCGACGGGCATCCCGCCCGAGGAGTCCATCGCCGTCTTGGCGAAACGGGGGGCCGGGGGCTCGCCGCCGCCGCCCTCGGAGACCCGCAGGACCGGGCCGAGCGGGCGGCCCGCGAGGTCGGCGTACTGCGCGGCGCGGGCGCGGGCGTCCTCGAACGCGGCCTCCCGGGCCCGCACGAGGAGCGGCGAGGGGTCGGCGACCTCGAGGGTGACCGCGTCGAGGCCGAACGCGTCGCCCGCCGCGCCCGCCATCGCGCCGAGGAGGTCACCCACCCGGTCGGGGTCGCGCACGACGAGGCGCAGGGCGTGGTGGGCGGTGTAGCCGACGACGGCCTGGCCCTGGCGGTCCCAGCGGGGGCTGACGCCCATCCCGCGGGTGCGCCGGTCGCGCTCGGCGACCCCGTGGTCGGCGGCGGCCTGGAGGGCGCCGGCGACGCGGCTCCCGGCCTCCCGGAGGGCGGTGGCGACGTCGGGCGCCTCGGACTGGACCCGGGCGTCGACGACGACGACGTCGGGCACGGCGCCGGCGGAGCCGCTGCCGCTCACTTCCACGTGGTCGGACATGCGCGTCACCCTAGGCCCGACGGGGTCCTCCGCCACAGGGGGTGGGGCCGGCGGCGTGCGCGGGAGTGCGTCGTTTCGGCCTACCTGCGGGTAGCGGGTTGACTGGTCCCCATGACCGTCGCGCCGTCGATCGCCAACTCCGTCACCGTCCGCCTCATCGTCCCGGCCCGGGCCACCGCCGTGAGCGAGCTGACCGGCGTCATCGAGGCGGCCGGGGGAGTCGTCACCGGCCTCGACGTCACGGCGTCGGGGGCGACCAAGGTCCGCATCGACCTCACGATGCTCACCCGCGACGTCGACCACGCCGAGGCGATCGTCGAGGAGATGCGTGCCGTCGAGGGCGTCGAGATCGGCCGGGTCTCCGACCGCACCTTCCTCATGCACCTCGGCGGCAAGCTGCGGATCGAGAGCAAGGTCCCGATCCGCACCCGTGACGACCTCTCGCTCATCTACACCCCCGGTGTCGCCCGCGTCTGCCTGGCGATCGCGAAGAACCCGGAGGACGCGCGCCGGCTCACCATCAAGCGCAACACGGTCGCGGTCGTCACCGACGGCACCGCCGTGCTCGGCCTCGGCGACATCGGGCCGCTCGCGGCGCTGCCGGTCATGGAGGGCAAGGCGGCCCTGTTCAAGCGGTTCGCCGACATCGACGCCTTCCCGATCTGCCTCGACACCACCGACACCGAGGAGATCATCCGCACCGTCAAGGCGATCTCCCCGGTCTTCGCCGGGATCAACCTCGAGGACATCTCGGCGCCGCGCTGCTTCGAGATCGAGGCCCGCCTGCGCGAGGAGCTCGACATCCCCGTCTTCCACGACGACCAGCACGGCACGGCGATCGTCGCGCTCGCGGCGCTGCGCAACGCCCTGCGGGTCGTCGGCAAGCGGCTCGAGGACGTCCGCCTCGTCATGAGCGGGGCCGGCGCCGCGGGCACGGCGATCCTCAAGCTCTTCCTCCACGCCGGTGCGCGCCACGTCGTCGTCACCGATGTCGACGGCATCGTCCACCGGGGCCGGGCCGACGTGCTCTCGGGCGAGCACCCCAACCACGCGTGGATCGCCGAGAACACCAACCCCGACGGCATGGTGGGCACGCTCACCGACGCCATGGTCGGGGCCGACGTCTTCGTCGGCGTCTCGGCCCCGAACATCCTCAGCGAGGAGGCCGTCGCGTCGATGGCGCCCGACAGCGTCGTGTTCGCCATGGCCAACCCGACGCCCGAGGTCGACCCCGTCGTCGCCGCGCGGCACGCCGCGGTCGTGGCCACCGGCCGCTCGGACTTCGCGAACCAGATCAACAACGTGCTCGTCTTCCCGGGGGTGTTCCGCGGGCTCATCGACTCCGGGGTGTCGCACATCACGATGGACGTCATGCTCGCCGCGGCCGACGCACTCGCCGGTGTCGTCCACGAGGACGAGCGCAACGCGACGTACATCATCCCGAGCGTCTTCCACCCCGACGTCACCACGGTGGTGTCCGAGGCCGTCAAGGCCGCCGTCGCCGGTCGTCCGGGGGAGTGAGCCCTCGCCCGAGCCGCGCCACCCGGGCGAGCCTGGCCCTCGCCGTCCTCGTCCAGCTCGTCGTCCTCTACGCGCCCGCGGGCACGACGCCGGCACCGTTCCCCCACGCGGACAAGGCGGTCCACGTCGCGGTGTTCCTCGTCCCGGCGGCGCTCGCGGTCCTCGTGACGGGCCGTCCGGCGGTCGTCTCCGCGCTGTTCGTGGCCCACGCGGTCGTGAGCGAGGTGGTCCAGGCGACCCTGCTGCCGCTGCGCGCCGGTGACCCGCTCGACGCCGTCGCCGACACGGTCGGGGTCGGCCTCGGGGTCCTCGTGGCGCACCTCGTCGTGCGGTCCGTGGCACGCGGGCCGGGTCGGCGCTGAGGGCCCGGACGGGCCGCCTCGTGGTCGGGAGGACGTCGCCGCGCTGGTAGTCTGGTGTCTCCACCGAGGTGCTCGGACGCATGGCCGCGTCCGCCGTTGTCGCAGAGTGCGACCCCGCTCCATCCCACCCGGTGCGCCGGTGACACCCTCGCGTCGAACCGGCCCGACGGACCCGGTGCACCAACCACCGCGTCCGAGGCTCGTCTTGCTCCGCCGTTCGCCATCGGCTCGAAGACGTGTCTGTCCACGTCCGACCGATGACGAAACACAGGTGAACCTCCCCATGCCCAAGAAGGCATCCGGGCCCAAGAAGGCCCGTTGGACCACTGCCCAGAAGTCCGAGGCCCGCAAGGGGCCGAAGAAGGCCCACCGCGGCCAGCCGGACGGTCCGCGCAGCGCGCCCAAGCGTGCCGCCCGCTCCGACTCCTCGGAGGGCCACACCAAGCGCCCCCGTGCCGAGCGGTCCCCCCGCTGGGACCGCGAGGACCCGCGTCGCCAGAGCGGCTCCGGCCGTCCCTCCCGCGACGACTCCCGGGGCTCGCGCCCCACCTCCGGTCCGACGGACCGATCCTTCCGCGGCGACGACCGCGGCTCGCGTTACCCCGCCGGTCGGTCCGACCGCGGCCCCTCGTCGTCCCGGGACACCCGGGACGACCGACCGAAGCGCTGGGTCTCGGACTCGCGCGAGGAGCGACACGTGCACCGTCCCCATGACGAGCGACCCCGTCTCGAGCGCGGGGAGCGCCCCGTGCGCGACCGCGCCCCCCGGGTCGCCGACCCCGTCCGCCGTGACCGCCACGAGGGTCGGCACGCCGACCGCGGCGGCTACCAGCAGCGCGACGACCGCGGCTCCGACCGCGGTGGCTACCAGGGCCGCGACGCCGGCTCCTCGGACCGCGGTGGCTACCAGCAGCGCGACACCCGTGGTGGCTACCAGGGCCGCGACGCCGGCTCCTCGGACCGTGGTGGCTACCAGCAGCGCGACACCCGTGGTGGCTACCAGGGCCGCGACGCCGGCTCCTCGGACCGCGGTGGCTACCAGGGTCGCTCCGGCGGTGGCTCGGACCGTGGCGGCTACCAGCAGCGCGACACCCGCGGGTCCTCGGAGCGCGGTGCGTACCCGCAGCGCGACGACCGCGGCGGGTACCAGAAGCGTGACGACCGTGGCGGCTACCAGGGCCGTTCCGGCGGCGCCTCGGACCGCGGTGGCTACCAGGGTCGCTCCAGCGGTTCCTCGGACCGCGGCGGCTACCAGGGCCGCTCCGGCGGTTCCTCGGACCGTGGCGGCTACCAGGGCCGCGACAACCGCGGTGGCCACCAGGGCCGTGACGACCGCGGCGACCGCCGCGGCGCTCCCGCCGACGGTGCCGTCTCCTTCGAGGAGGCCGAGGCGCTGCGCGCGGAGGCCGACACCTGGACCACGTACACCTCGACCGCCGGTGCGGCCAAGGAGGTGACCGAGGACAACGGCTTCGCCGCCCTCGGTGTCCCCGCGGTCCTCGTCGAGCGCCTGGCCCGCGACGGCATCGCCGACCCGTTCCCGATCCAGACGGCGACGATCCCCGACGCCCTCGCCGGGCGCGACGTCCTCGGCCGCGGTCGCACCGGCTCGGGCAAGACGCTGGCCTTCGGCCTGTCGATGATCACCCGTCTCGCCGACGGCA
Source organism: Oryzobacter terrae (assembly GCF_042756445.1). GTDB lineage: Bacteria > Actinomycetota > Actinomycetes > Actinomycetales > Dermatophilaceae > Oryzobacter > Oryzobacter terrae. Next base: position 902,879 of record NZ_CP170578.1, on the reverse strand, counting down.
CGCGTCCCGAGCCCAAGCGCCCGCGCTCGCTCATCCTCGTGCCGACCCGTGAGCTCGCCATGCAGGTGAGCGACGCCCTCGAGCCCTTCGTCCACGTCACCGGCCTGCGCCACAAGCTCGTCGCCGGCGGCCTGTCCTACGACCCGCAGATCAAGGCGCTCACCAAGGGCCTCGACATCCTCGTCGCCACCCCGGGCCGGCTCGCCGACCTCATGGAGCGCGGCGCGGTCGACCTCGGTGGCGTCCAGATCGCCGTCCTCGACGAGGCCGACCACATGGCCGACATGGGCTTCCTGCCCGAGGTCACCGCGATCCTCGACACGGTCCCCGCCGGCGGGCAGCGCCTCCTGTTCTCCGCGACGCTCGACAAGGGCATCGACACCCTCGTCGACCGCTACCTCGTCGACCCGGTCACCCACTCGACCGACGAGGCCCAGGCCTCGGTCACGACGATGAGCCACCACGTGCTCCTCATCGACCCGCAGGACAAGAAGGCCATGACGGCCGAGCTCGCCGGTCGTGGCGGCCGCGTCATCGTCTTCGCCCGCACCCAGCTCGGCTCCGACCGCATCGCCGGCGAGCTGCGCGACCGCGGCGTGCTCGCGGCGTCGCTGCACGGCGGCCTGTCGCAGAACGTCCGCAACCGCGTCCTCGGCGCCTTCCGCGACGGCTCGATGAACGTCCTCGTCGCCACCGACGTCGCCGCCCGCGGCATCCACGTCGACGACGTCGGCATGGTCGTCCAGGTCGACCCGCCGACCGACCACAAGGACTACCTCCACCGCGCCGGCCGCACGGCCCGCGCCGGCGAGGAGGGCGCGGTCGTCATGCTCGCGCTCCCGCACCAGCGCAAGATGGTGACCCGCATCATCGAGGGCGCCGGCGCCGAGGCCCAGACCGCGAAGGTCGCCCCCGGCGACGCGACGGTCCAGGCCATGGGTGGCCGCGCGCCGAGCGGGATCCCGGTCCCGGACGCCGTGTGGCGCCCGATCCTCGAGGGCAACCCGAAGCGCCGCGCCGGCGGTCGTCCGGGTGGTCGCCCCGCCGGCAAGTTCGGTCGCGCCGGTGGCGGTTCCCGCCGCGAGGGTGCTGCACGCTCCGGTGGGTACCGGGGCAGAATGGACGGGTGAGCGAGACCCACACCGGTCGCCTCCTCGTCGCGACCCCGCAGATCGAGGAGGGCGTCTTCCGGCGCTCGGTCGTCCTCGTCCTGCACCACGACGAGGACGGCGCCCAGGGGCTCGTCCTCAACCGTCCGATCGACGCCGACGTCGACGCCGTCCTCCCCGGGTGGGAGGAGCACGCCACCGAGCCGGCGAAGGTCTTCCAGGGCGGCCCCGTCCAGCTGGACTCCGCGCTCGGGCTCGTCGCCGTTCCCGGCGACGACCCCGAGCCGACGGGTGTCAAGCGGCTCTTCGGGGCCGTCGCACTGGTCGACCTCGACACCCCGCCCCTCCTCGTCGTGCCCGAGGTCGCCGGGCTGCGGATCTTCGCGGGGTACTCGGGCTGGTCGCCCGGCCAGCTCGAGGACGAGGTCCGCACCGGGTCGTGGTTCGTCGTCGACTCCGAGAACGGCGACGCGTTCACGCAGGACCCCGACGAGCTGTGGGAACGGGTGCTGCGGCGCCAGCCCGCCCCGCTGCAGTGGGTCGCGTGGTTCCCGGCCGACCCCACGCAGAACTGATCCTCCGGTGCCTCCGGCCTAGACTCGGGGGATGAGCGAGCCGATGTCCCCGCTGGACGACCCGAACGCCCCGTCCGGGCAGCCGCAGACCCAGACGGCCGTCCTCGAGCGGACCGAGACCGTGCCCCAGGTCGCGGAGCCGGGCGACCACGAGCGCTTCGCCCACTACGTGCGCAAGGAGAAGATCCTCGAGAGCGCCCTGTCCGGCGAACCGGTGACCGCGCTGTGCGGCAAGGTGTGGATCCCCGGCCGCGACCCCCAGCGCTTCCCCGTGTGCCCGACGTGCAAGGAGATCTACGAGGGTCTGCGTCCGCCGGAGGACGGCGGCGAGTGACGACGTCCGGGCACCTGCCGGCGGTCGGCCGAACGGCCGAGTCGCCGCGGCGTCCGGCCGGGCGTCCCGGTTTTCTCCATCGGCCCCGGCGAATCGGGGGCTACCCTCGTGCCATGACGGCGGCGGTACGCAGGTGGCCCCCCGCCCTGCGGGTGGGGTCGGTCGTCGTGCTCTTCACGGCGTTCGCCGTGGGCTTCCTCGCCCTGTGGGTGCAGGAGCGCCAGGCCGAGACCGAGAACCTGCGCCTGTACGAGAAGTGCCTGAACTCCGCGCAGGACGTCACCCAGGTCAAGGAGTGCACCACCGGGTACTACGTGCGCCGCGACGGGCGCAGCGGCGGAGCCGACGATCCCCTCCAGATCGCCCGGGCGGAGCAGCGTCTCGAGCAGCTGCGGATCACCGCGGCCGGCGGCGTCCCCGAGGTCGCCGGCACCGTCCCCGACACCCTCCCGACCGCGCCTGCCGCGCCCGTGGGGGCGGAGGTCGAGGAGGACTCGACGACGTCGTCCTCGACGACGACGGCTCCCGACGACACCCCGAAGACCGAGAAGAGCCCCAAGCCCGAGAACACGCCGGGCGAGGGCAACGGACAGGGCACGGGCACCGGCACCGGACCCGGGGTGCCGGCGACGCCGGCCCCTCGACCGACCGACAAGGGGAAGCCGACCGATGGGGGCCGGCCGACCGAGCCGGGCAGGCCCACCGACGCGGGCAGGCCCACCGACGCGGGCAGGCCCACCGACGCGGACCGGCCCACCGACGCCGGCCGACCGACCGATGCGGGGAAGCCCGCCACCACGGGGACGCCGGCGACGACCGCCGCCCCCGCCGCGACTCCTGCGCCGCCCGCCGGCTGACGGGACGTCCTGCGGGTGGGACCGGACGTCCCCGCCGTCGCCGAGGCGACCGGGACGGTTGACCGACGTTTTACGCACGCCAGACCTCCCGGTGGGGGAGCGGCTCCTAGGGTGCGAGCAGCCCGCACCTCCACGAAGGGTGCGGCCCACCCGGAAGGTCACCATGACTGCTCGAACGCTGGCCGCCGTCGCCGCCCTGGTCCTCGGCGCCGTGACGATCCCCGCCACCTCCGCCTCCGCCCGCCCCCTGGCCGGCGAGGCCTCCGCCGCCGCCGACTGCGTCACCCACGAGGGCTCCGCCCGCGGGACGGGGCAGGCCAAGGACACCAACGAGCTGAGCGCCGACCAGGTCCGGTCCAACGAGGCTGCGCTCACCCGGGCCCTGGCCGCCAAGGGCCTGGCCACCAACGCCAGGGGCCAGGCGGTCCGCACCGCGGCCGCGGCCCCCACCTCGACGACGGCGGCCGCCTTCGCCACGGCGACGGTCGACGTGTACGCGCACGTCATCACCGACGGCACGAGCAAGGTCACCGCCACGATGATCAGCGACCAGATCGCGGTGCTCAACAGCGCCTACGCGTCGTCGGGCTTCACCTTCACGCTCGTCTCCACCGACACGACGAGGAACGCGCGGTGGTACCAGAACCTGCGCTCGGGCTCGAAGGTCGAGAAGGACATGAAGCGGGCCCTGCGCCAGGGCGACATGGGCGACCTCAACATCTACACCGCCGACCTCGCGAACAGCCTGCTCGGCTGGGCGACCTTCCCGAAGGCGTCCTACGACTCCTACGACGGGGTCGTCCTCCTCGACACGTCGCTGCCCGGCGGCTCGGCCACGAACTACGACCAGGGCGACACCGGGACGCACGAGGTCGGCCACTGGCTGAACCTGTACCACACGTTCCAGGGCGGGTGCACCGGCTCCGGCGACCAGGTCTCCGACACCCCGGCCGAGGCCTCCCCGGCCTACCAGTGCCCCACCGGGCGCGACACCTGCACGGCCCCGGGGCTCGACCCGATCAAGAACTTCATGGACTACAGCTACGACTCCTGCATGAACACCTTCAGCCCCGGCCAGACCGACCGGATGCAGAACGCCTGGCTGGCCTACCGCGCCTGACCAGTTCCGTTGCGCGGCAGAGCGATCACGCTGCTGCGCTAGCACACCGAGGGCCCCGGCACCGACACGCCGGGGCCTTCGGTGTGTCGGGGCCCGGGGCGGTTATGGTGGCCGTCGCCCATGAGTACCTCTGCAGCCGAGCACCTCTCTCCCGCCTTCCCCGAGCGCGCCGCGTGGGGTACCGCCGGGAAGCTCCGTGCGTGGCAGGAGCAGGCGCTGGCCCTCTACCTCCACCGCGACGCGCGCGACTTCCTCGCCGTCGCGACCCCCGGGGCGGGCAAGACGACCTACGCCCTGCGGATCGCCACCGAGCTCCTCGACCGCGGCCTCATCACGGCCATCACGGTCGTCGCGCCCACCGAGCACCTCAAGACGCAGTGGGCCGACGCGGCGGCGCGGGTCGGGATCCACCTCAACCCTGCGTTCTCGAACTCGGTCGGCGTCCAGTCGCGCGAGTACGACGGGGTCGCCGTCACCTACGCCCAGGTGGCCACGAAGCCGCAGCTGCACCGGCGCCGCACGGAGGCCGAGCCCACCCTCGTCATCCTCGACGAGATCCACCACGGCGGGGACGCGAAGTCGTGGGGCGACGGCATCCGCGAGGCCTTCGAGCCCGCGACCCGCCGCCTGTCGCTCACCGGGACGCCGTTCCGCTCCGACACCAGCCCCATCCCGTTCGTCCGCTACGAGATGGGCCACGACGGCATCCTGCGCTCGGCGTCGGACTACAGCTACGGCTACGCCCCGGCACTGCGCGACGGCGTCGTCCGGCCCGTCATCTTCCTCGCCTACGGCGGCGCGATGCGCTGGCGGACCAAGGCCGGCGACGAGATCGCCGCCAACCTCGGTGAGCCGATGACCAAGGACCAGACCGCCCAGGCGTGGCGCACGGCGCTGGACCCGAAGGGGGAGTGGGTGCCGTCGGTCCTCGTGGCCGCCGACAAGCGGCTGAGCGAGGTGCGACGCCACGTCCCCGACGCCGGCGGGCTCGTGATCGCGTCGAACCAGACGAGCGCGCGCGCCTACGCGAAGATCCTCACGGAGGTCACCGGGGAGGCCGTGACCGTCGTGCTCTCCGACGACGCCGGGTCGAGCGCCCGGATCGAGGAGTTCTCGGCGGGGACCCAGCGCTGGATGGTCGCGGTGCGCATGGTGTCCGAGGGCGTCGACGTGCCTCGGCTGTGCGTCGGGGTCTACGCGACGTCCACCTCGACGCCGCTCTTCTTCGCCCAGGCCGTCGGCCGCTTCGTGCGGGCCCGCCGGCGCGGCGAGACGGCCTCGGTCTTCCTCCCGTCGGTGCCGGTCATCCTCACCCACGCCGCGACGATGGAGGAGGAGCGCGACCACGCCCTCAACCGCCCGACGTCCGACGAGTCCGAGGCCTCGCTGTGGGCCGAGGAGGAGGGGATGATCGCCGCCGCCAACCGCACCGAGACGGCGGCGGGCCTCGAGGAGACGAGCTTCGAGGCGCTGGAGTCCGACGCGCACTTCGACCACGTCCTGTTCGACAAGACCCAGTTCGGCCTCCACGCCGAGGTCGGGTCCGAGGAGGAGCAGGACTACCTTGGGCTCCCCGGGCTGCTCGAGCCCGACCAGGTGGCCCACCTCCTGCGCGAGCGGCAGGCCAAGCACGCCGGCTCGACGCGGCGTCGCGCTCCCGCCGAGCCGTCGGGCCCGTCGCCGGTGTCGGCGCACCGCGCGCTCGCCGCGCAGCGCAAGGAGCTGAACAAGCTCGTCGCGGCGTACTCGTCGAAGACCGGTGCGGCCCACGCGAGCATCCACCTGGACCTGCGGCGAGCCTGCGGGGGCCCCGAGCTCGCGACGGCGACGAGCGAGCAGGTGACCGAGCGGGTCGGCAAGATCCGCCAGTGGTTCGTCGGACGCCGCTGACCGTACGAAGACCGGCCAAGAGGTCACATCAGGGACGTCGGCGAGCCGTACCCGTCGTGACCTGCTGGTCGATTCCTGTACGGGGGGTGTCAGTGCCCGTCCGTGGTGCCGCGTGCGGCGGCGGCGTCGACGAGGGGTCCGGTGCGGTGGTCGAGGTGCGTCACGAGGCAGATCGCCGTGTTCGCGCGCAGCACGTGCGTGTCGTCGATGATCTCGTCGATGACGCGCCCGAGGTCGGCGTTGTCGCGGGCGACGATGCGCACGACGAGGTCGCCCACCCCGGTGATGGAGTGGATCTCGAGGACCTCGGGGATCGCCGACAGGTGCGCGACGACCGGGGCGTGGCCCTGGCGCTGGCGGATCTCGAGGGTGCAGAACGCCGTGACCGGGTAGCCGAGCGCCCCCGCGTCGACCTGCGGCGCGAACGACTTGATGACGCCGCGCTCCTGCAGCCGGTCGAGCCGGGCCTGCACGGTGCCGCGGGCGACCCCGAGGCGGCGCGAGGCCCCGAGCACGCCGACGTGCGGGTCGGTGGTGAACAGGGAGACGAGTCGCGCGTCGAGGTCGTCGACACCGGTCTGGCGGGCCATGGTCACATTGTCCGTTGTGCCCGGTGACCGGTGCAACCCTGTGGTCAAGGTGATCAGTCGAAACGCCGAGCGTTGCACACCCTGCCCGCTTCGCGCACAGTGGCGGGATGACCGACACGACGATGACGTCTCCCGACCACCTCGACCTCACCGAGCAGGAGCGCCAGGCCGGCCTCGACCTCCAGCAGCTCAAGCAGCTCGTCGGGCTCGTCGAGTACGACGAGACCCAGGACCCGTTCCCGGTCACCGGGTGGGACGCCATCGTCTTCGTCGTCGGCAACGCCACGCAGACCGCGCACTACTACCAGTCGGCGTGGGGCATGGAGCTCGTCGGCTACACCGGTCCCGAGCACGGCGTGCGCGACCACAAGGCGTTCGTCCTCAAGTCCGGCTCGATCCGCTTCGTCGTCAAGGGCGCGGTCACCCCCGACAGCCCGCTCGTCGCCCACCACGCGGCGCACGGCGACGGTGTCGTCGACATCTCCCTCGAGGTGCCCGACGTCGACCGCTGCATCGCCCAGGCCCGCCGCGCCGGCGCCCGCGTCGTGCAGGAGCCCGAGAACCTCACCGACGAGCACGGCACGGTGCGCGTCGCCGCCATCGCGACCTACGGCGAGACGCGCCACACCCTCGTCCAGCGCGAGGTCGACGGCGTGACCTATGCCGGCCCCTACCTCCCGGGGTACGTCGACGCGGGCTCGACCTTCGTCAAGCGCGACGGTGCGCCCAAGCGCCTGTTCCAGGCCCTCGACCACATCGTCGGCAACGTCGAGCTCGGCAAGATGGACGAGTGGGTCGGGTTCTACAACAAGGTCATGGGCTTCGTGAACATGGCCGAGTTCATCGGTGACGACATCGCCACCGACTACTCCGCGCTCATGAGCAAGGTCGTCGCCAACGGCAACCACCGGGTGAAGTTCCCCCTCAACGAGCCGGCGATCGCGGCCCGCAAGAGCCAGATCGACGAGTACCTCGAGTTCTACGGCGGCCCCGGCGCCCAGCACCTCGCGCTCGCGACGAACGACATCCTCCGCAGCGTCGACGAGCTGCGCAAGGAGGGTGTGGAGTTCCTCGACACCCCCGACGCCTACTACGACGACCCCGAGCTCCGCGCTCGCATCGGCGAGGTCCGCGTCCCCATCGAGGAGCTGAAGTCGCGCAAGATCCTCGTCGACCGCGACGAGGACGGCTACCTCCTCCAGATCTTCACCAAGCCGCTCGGCGACCGCCCCACGGTGTTCTTCGAGATCATCGAGCGGCACGGCTCGCTCGGGTTCGGCAAGGGCAACTTCAAGGCCCTCTTCGAGTCGATCGAGCGCGAGCAGGACAAGCGCGGCAACCTCTGACGAGGATGGGGACGTGACGCGCGTCCTCCTCCTGCCGAGCCCGTTCCTGCCGGCCCACGTCCTCGCCCCGCTCGCCGACGCCCTCGGGCGCCGCGGGTGGGGCGTCGTCGTGTCCACCCCGCCGGCCGCGCCGCGCAGCGCCGCCGCGGTGCTCGAGGTGTTCCGTGTCGACGCCGCGCGCGCGGTGCCGGACGTCGTCCTCGCACACAGCAACGCGGGTCGGTTCGCGGCCCACGTCGCACCGGAGGGCGCCGTCGTCGTCTACGTCGACGCCGCCCTGCCCCCGGAGTCGGGCGACGCGCCCCTCGCGCCGGCACCGCTCGCCGACGCGCTCGCCGCGGTCACGGACGAGGACGGCCTGATGCCGCCGTGGACCCGCTGGTGGGACGAGGACGACCTGGCGCCGGTCGTGCCCGACCCCGAGGTGCTCGCGCGGATCCGGGCCGACGAACCCCGGGTCCCGCTGGCGTACCTGCGTGACCGGCTCGCCGCCCCGGCCGAGTGGCAGTCGCGGCCGAGCGCGTACCTCGCGTTCGGCGGCACCTACGGTCCGGAGACCGAGCGGGCCCGCGACCTCGGGTGGCCCGTCGAGGTCGTGCCCGGCGCGGCCCACCTGCACCACCTCACCGACCCCGAGGGCGTCGCGGAGGCCGTCGTGGCGCTGGTGGCCCGGGCGGGCCACGGGACCCTCCCGGGCTAGTAGTTCCGGGAGTCGACGAGCGAGGACCACGGGGTCACCGGGCGCGGCACCGTCACGCCGTCGAGCTCGAGGTCGGTGCGCTCGGAGTAGAAGCAGATCATCCCCTTGATGGCGGCGACCTCGTCGAGCGGGTGGGTGTAGCTCCAGCCGAGGTCCACGCCCTCCCGGCCGAGGTCGGGGAAGGCCTCGGGGTCGAGGGAGACGTAGGTCGCGTGGCCCTTGTAGGCGCACGTCGAGGTCGACGGGCTGCCGACGAGCAGGTCGGTGTCGACGTCGTCGTGCGGGACGTACCAGCGCACCGGGATGTGCGTCTCGTGCAGGGCGAGGGCGTGCCGGGTGTCGGCGAGGACGCGGCCGCCGAGGCTCACGACGACGTGCCGGTCGCTGCGGAGCAGGTCGATCCGCTTGAACGGGTCGTGGGGGTGGCCCGTGACCGGGTGGGCCTCCTCGACCCAGGCGAACGGTGTCCACTCGATGACGACCCGTCCGTCGAGGTCGGGGTCGTCCGGGGCGAACGCCGCGGCGGCGACGGTCTGGTCCCCGACGACGACGTCGAAGGACCGGCCGGGCGTCGTGTGCCACTCGAAGTGGACGGGTCCGAGCACCGGCGGCAGGGGGTCGGGCAGCGGGGTGGGCTCGCGCTCGACGAGACCGGCGGCGACGTCCCGCACCGGGACGGCGTACATCGGCACGACCCGACGCGGCTCCCAGACGAGGACGGCGTCGAGCGTGTCGAGGACCGGCTCGCCACGACGGCTCGCGCGGATCCGGCGCGCGACCGGCTCCCACCGCAGCTCGCCGGTGAGGGACATGAGGTGGGGACCCAGCCGCAGCGCCATCCGTCGATGGTGCGCCGCCTGCGGTGCCACGGTCAACGGCTCGGGCGGCGGCGTGCGCGCCGGGGGACGCGAGGGAAGGGGCGCGGAGTGATGACTCGGTGGCGACTCGGTGGTGGTGCGGTGGTGGCGAGGGCGTCGTGGGGGCGGTGCAGCGGTTCCTGGGCGGGACGTCCATCCCCGCGTGAGACCCTGACCCCATGACCGACACCCCCGCCGGACCCGGCTGGTACGAGGATCCCGACGACGCCGACCAGCTGCGCTACTTCGACGGCATCGTCTGGACGTCCCACACCAACCCCCGCAAGTCCCCGACGGCGGAGCACTCGAACATCGGCCGGGCCGTCCAGCCCGGCCCGGGTGCGGGGTCCTGGGGGGCGCCGGGATCCGCCGGTCCGCCCGGGGCGCCGCCGCACGAGGGCGGTCGGCACGCGTCCGGGCAGGGCGGCCCCGGCGGGTACCACGGCTACGGCGCCCCGACGGGAGCCCAGGGTGGCTGGCAGGCGGCGCGCACCGACGTGCTGCCCGACGGCAGCGTGCTCGCCGAGTGGTGGCGCCGCCTGCTCGCGCGCATCCTCGACTCGATCTTCTCGAGCGTCCTCGGGCTCATCGTCGCCATCCCGTGGCTCGGCCCGGCGATGGACGTCCTGGAGCGGACCCTCCAGGACTTCTCGACCGCCGCCGGCGCCGGGAACCAGCCGGACATCGCCGGATTCAGCGCCGACTTCGCCGAGGCCCTGCTGCCCGTGACGATGGTCAGCCTCATCGTCTCGCTCGTCTACGAGATCGGCTTCCTCACGTGGAAGTCGGCGACCCCCGGGAAGATGCTGCTCGGCACCGTGGTCCGCCGCGTCGGCGACGGCGAGCCGATCGGCCTCGTCACCGCGGCCCGGCGGCAGGTCGTCGGGCTCATCGCGTCGGCCATCGCCTTCGTGCCGTTCCTCGGGCTCTTCTCGACCGTGCTCAACGTGCTGGACCCCGCCTGGCTGCTGTGGGACCCCAAGCGGCAGACCCTGCACGACAAGGTCGCCGACACGGTGGTCGTCCTGCGCCGTTGACGGGGCCTCGTCGCGACGGGCACGGTGTCGCGTCACCTGCGTGGTGGTGCGGTCTCGGGCTCGTCGATGGAGCGGGGTCGGCTCGCGCTCGCGTGTCGCCCTGCGCTCGTCGCCGTTCGCCGGGCGGCTTCGGAGGAGGGTGGTCGGCCGGGTCGGTCTCGCGGAATGGCGGTTCCCTCATCCTGGGTGGTTCCACCTCTTGGATGACGCGAAAGACGGTGCGGATCATCCACATTCGGTTCTCGAACACTTGTGCGAACAGGAGGTGGCCACTAAAATCGGGGCAAGGGGAGGGGGTGTCCATGGACGTCGAGACGGGGAGCATCGTCGGTCATCAGCGGGTGGGCGACACCGCCTTGGCCGACGCCCTGACCTCGGTGTCCGAGCGACTGGCATCCCGTCGCGACCTGCCGGGAGGACGTGACGAGCTCGTCGAGCTCATCGCCGCCGCCCAGGTTCTCGTCAACACCACGACCGCGCTCCAGGACTCCGCCATCGCCACGCTGGCCGCCGTCGAGTCCGGTTGGGCCGAGGACGGCACCCTTGCCGACGTCGTGCGAGGGCCCGGCCATGTCGCCCTCGACACCGCTGACCTCGTCGCCCCCTCGATCGGCGCGTCACACGGGCAGGCCCAGCGTCGGGTCGACCAGGCGGTCCGCCTCGCTGCCTCTCGCGTCCCGGTGGTCAACGACCCTCGCGAGGTCCCGCAGGAGTCGGGCCTGGCCACCCTGCACGAGGCGATGCGCGAGGGCCGGCTCGACGTCTACCGCGCCGGAGTCGTCGCATTCGAGCTGGCCGAGGTCCCCGCAGAGGTTGCCGAGACCGTGGTCGCCGCCCTCGACGGGCACCTCGGCGCCGAGCCTGCGCCCGCGCTCCGTCGGAGGTGCCGCCGCCTCCTCGCGCGGATCAGCCCCGACCTCCTGCGCCGACGGGCCGAGCGCGCGCGGCGCGAGACCGGGCTGAGGCGCTGGGTCTCCGAGCCGGGGGTCGACGCGTGGTGGGGGACCTTCCCCAGCGAGGACGCCGCCTCGGCCTGGGCCGCCATCGACGAGCTCGCCCGCCAGTACGTCGCCGACGGCGTGTGCACCGGCATCGACCGGGCCCGCGCCAAGGCCCTCACCGACCTGGTCACCGCGAGCTCCACCGTCACGTACTCCATCGTCCTCACCGTTCCCGACGGCGAGTCCGCCGGTGGATCCGCGGCCGATGCGGCTGACCGGCCTGTGCAGGAGTCCAGCGACCAGCGGCCGACCACGGGTGCCGGTCGCACCGGGACGAGGAGCTGCGTCGGGCGTGACGACGACCTCGTCGAGGTCCGTGGGCTGCGGCCGTCGGAGGCGTCGCTCGTCTCCCGCGAGTGGCTCGCGGCGCTCCTTGAGGCAGGGCAGCACGCCTCGCGCCCACCGAACCCCAAGCGTCGGGAGCGACCTCAGGGCGACGCAGAGGAACGGCGACACGGGGGTGACGAGGAGGTCGAGGTGCGGACCGCGCACTGCCACCGCGAGACCGGCGCGATCCTCGACGCCACCGTGGTCAACGGGTACCGCCCTCCCGACTGGCTCGCCGCCCTCGTGAGGTCACGCGATGGCCGGTGCCGCTTCCCGGGTTGCTCCGTGGCCGCGCGATTCTGCGACCTCGACCATGCCCGACCTTGGCCGATCGGGCGCACCGAGGCCGCCAACCTCGCGTGTCTCTGCCGGCGACACCACCGCATCAAGCAGCGGGCCGGTTGGCGCGTGCGGATGCTGCCGGGCGCCCTGATGGAGTGGACCGACCCGACCGGGCGCGTGCGCTGGACCCACCCGATCGACGCGCTCGCCGCCGTCGTCCTCGCCGGATCCGGAGGCCCCGTGGTGCTCGAAGAGGTCGAGGGACACCAGGCGGAGCCGGTGACCCGCGAGTTCAGCACGGTCGATTTCGATCTCGAGCACCTCTTGGCAGGCGTACCGCCGAACTCGATGTCTCGCGTGCGCGGCGACATCGGCCGGCGACTGAGGACGTCGACGGGCTCGACCGCCGATGCGACCGGCGCCTTGGGGTGGCGAGAACGGGTTGAGACCTGCCGGACGGCCGAGTTCCGGGGCCTCGTCCTTCACGCGGACACCGGTTCGCGACCTGGCTGCGGAACCGGTCGCGTCCGGTCACGGCGCAACCGCTGGCCCGACGCACCATCCTTCTGACCCGGCCGCGCGACCATGGTCACCACGGCAACGTGGGCGCGGGGACGTCGGCGCCCGCACCTAGCCTGTGCGGATGGAGCTGGAGTTCAGCGGGGTCGTCTGGCACTGGCGCGGTCCGTCGCCGTACCACTTCGTGTCGGTGCCCGACGACGAGTGCGGCGCCCTCGAGTCCGTCTCACCGCAGGTGAGCTACGGCTGGGGGATGATCCCCGTCGCGGGCCGGGTCGGCTCCACCTCGTTCACGACCGCGCTGTGGCCCAAGGACGGCGGCTACGTCGTGCCGCTCAAGGACGCCGTGCGACGGGCCGAGGACATCGAGCTCGACGACGTCGTCACCGTCCGGCTCACCGTCGACGGCGTCTGGCGCCGCTCCTGCGGTTCCGGCTGGTTCAGCGAGCGGGGGCGATGGTGCCGACGACCTCGCCGAGCCCGATGACCGTGCCGTCGGCTCCGGGAGCGGTGGCGCGCACGGTGACCCTGTCGCCGTCCTCGAGGAAGGTGCGCGTCGACCCGTCGTCGAGGGTCAACGGCTCCTCGCCGCTCCACGTCAGCTCGAGGAAGCAGCCGCGGGTCGACTTCTCGGGCCCCGAGACGGTCCCCGACCCGAAGAGGTCGCCGCTGCGCAGCGAGGCCCCGTTCACGGTCATGTGGGCGACCATCTGCGCCGGCGACCAGTACATGTCGCGGAACTCCGGGCGCGAGACGACCGTGCCGTTCCAGTCGACCTCGAGGTGGAGGTCGAGGCCGTAGGCGGTGCCGGCGCCGTCGTCGGTGGGCTCGCCGCGCAGGTACGGCAGGGGCTCGGGGTCCTGCCCGGGAAGCGGCACGCGTGCGGCACGCAGGGCGTCGGTCGTGACGACCCACGGCGAGATCGAGGTGGCGAACGACTTGCCGAGGAACGGGCCGAGGGGCACGTACTCCCAGGCCTGGAGGTCGCGCGCCGACCAGTCGTTGAGGAGGACGACCCCGAAGAGGTGGTCGTCGGCGTCGGCGAGCGGCACGGGCTCGCCGAGCCGGGTCGACGCACCGACGACGAACCCGAGCTCGGCCTCGATGTCGAGGCGCACGGACGGCCCGAAGACCGGGAGCGGCTCGGTGGGGGGCTTGCGCTGACCGCTGGGGCGCACGACCTCGGTCCCCGACACGACGACGGTGCCGGACCGGCCGTGGTAGCCGATGGGCAGGTGCTTCCAGTTGGGGGTGAGCGGCTCGGAGTCGGGGCGGAAGATCCGGCCGACGTTCGTCGCGTGGTGCTCGCTGGCGTAGAAGTCGACGTAGTCGGCGACGTCGATCGGCAGGTGCATCGTCACGTCGGCGAGCGGGACGAGGTGCGGCTCCACCGCGTCACGGTGCGCCTCGTTCGTCAGCACCTCCGTGAGCCACTCGCGCGCGGCGGTCCACGCCTCGCGGCCCTGCTCGAGGAAGGCGTTGAGGGAGGACGCCCGCCACACGACCGCCGACTCCATCCCGGCGTGCTCGGCGGCCGCGGCGAGGTCGAGGACGTGGTCGCCCACGCGCACCCCGACCCGGCGCTCGTCGTCGCCCACGGAGAAGACGCCGTAGGGGAGGTTGTGCACGCCGAAGGGGTGGTCGGTGGGCAGGTCGAGCCAGGTCATGGCGTCCTTCCGGTGGGGGTGTCGAGGAGGCCGAGGTCGGCGAGCTCGCCGAGGGGGTCGGTGACGGTGCAGCAGCCGTACCCGGTGAGGAGGCTGCGCACGGAGGTCGCGGTGGCGTCGGGCCACGCGGCGACGAGGTCGGCGAGGGCCGTGGCGTCGCGGACGGCGAGGAGGCCGGCGACCTCGGCCCTCCCGGCGCCACGGGACGCGGCCGAGGTCGCGACGAGGACGTTGAGCAGGCCGTGGTTCTCCTCGGCGACGCCGGCGACCTCGTAGGTGCCGCGGGCCGCGTGGTGCAGGCCGCCGGTGAGCTTGACCGGCACGTCGAGGGCGGCGGCCCGCACGAGGGTGTCGGCGAGCTCGTCCTCGTCGGGCCAGGGCCAGGTGGGCGTGGGGCCGGTGCGGAACTTCGCGACGACCGGGAGCCCTTCCTGCAGCGCGGTCCGGAGGTCGGCGAGCGCGACGTCGTGCTGCTCGCCGCGGGGGACCTCGAGGGCGAGGGGCAGGTCGTCGAGGCCGAGGTCGCGCCAGCCGTCCTCCCAGCCCAGCTCGGCGCCGACGACCCTGGCGTCGGCGTGGTCGTGGAGGGCGTCGCGCGCGGCGGTCAGCGTGGCGGGGTCGGCTCCGGGCCGGGCGACGAGGACGACGTCCAGGACCGGGACGTCACCGGTCCCCGCGTCGAGGAGCGCGACGAGGTCGGCGACGCCGGCGGCGGCGAGGAGGAAGGGCCCCACGGCCGGCGCGTACGGCGCGGTTCGGTGGGCCCGGTGGGCGGCGACGGCCTCGGGGAGGGGGAGGGCCGCCGGGGGGAAGAGGGCGGCGTCGTCGACGAGGCCCCGCAGGAGCGGGGAGTCCGGCGACCAGCGCGCAGCGGGTCGGTCGCTCGTCGTCGAGGGCATGGTCGGCAGGCTACCGACTCCGGGCGGGCTGTCCCTGCGGCGGCACCTGCGCTGTGCAGCCTGACCACCCCGCGGTGGTGGACACCGCGCGATCTGACCAATGTGCCGTCGGGTGGGGGCGAGACTGTCCGGTCGCAGGGCCACGGCCTAGGCTGACGTGACCGACGAGACCACAGCGAGGTGGACCAGACCAGTGGCGCACTACCAGGCGATGGGCAGCATCCCCCCGAAGCGGCACACCCAGCACCGCCGTCCGGCGAAGCGGGGGAAGGTCGGAGAGCTCTACTCCGAGGAGCTGATGGGCGAGGAGGGGTTCTCCTCCGACTCCAGCCTGCTCTACCACCGCAACATCCCCTCGACCGTCGCCGAGTACCGCGAGTGGACCGTCGGAGACCTCTCCACGACGGCCAACCACCCGCTCCTGCCGCGCCACCTCAAGCCGCATGACCTCTTCCCGGCGAAGGTCGTCAAGGACACCGACGTCGTCACCGGCCGGCGCCTGCTCCTCGGCAACGGCGACGTCCGCCTCTCGTACGCCGTGGCCGGCAGGACCAGCCCCTGGTACCGCAACGGCATCGGCGACGAGTGCGTCTACGTCGAGCGCGGCACCGCCCGCGTCGAGACCGTCTTCGGCGCCTTCGAGGTCGGCGAGGGCGACTACGTCATCATCCCGAGAGCGACGACGCACCGCTGGATCCCCACCTCCTCGGCGCGCAACCCGCTGCGCACCATCTGCATCGAGGCGAGCAGCCACATCGCGCCGCCGAAGCGGTACCTCAGCAAGTACGGCCAGCTCCTCGAGCACAGCCCCTACTGCGAGCGCGACCTGCGCGTGCCGCAGGGCCCGCTCCTCGCCGAGGACGTCGGCGAGAGGGCCGATGCCGAGACCGAGGTCTTCATCAAGCACCGTGGGGGAGGTCCGTCGAGCAGCGGCGGCATCGTCGGCACGGTGCACGTGCTGCCCTTCCACCCGCTCGACGTCGTCGGCTGGGACGGCTGCCTCTACCCGTACGTGTTCAACGTGCGCGACTACGAGCCCATCACCGGGCGCATCCACCAGCCGCCGCCGGCCCACCAGGTCTTCGAGGGCTGGAACTTCGTCATCTGCAACTTCGTGCCGCGCAAGGTCGACTACCACCCCCTCGCCATCCCGGTGCCGTACTACCACTCCAACGTCGACAGCGACGAGGTCATGTTCTACGTCGACGGCGACTACGAGGCGCGCAAGGGCTCGGGCATCGCCAAGGGGTCGATCTCCCTCCACCCGGGCGGGCACGCCCACGGGCCCCAGCCGGGGGCCGCCGAGGCGAGCCTGGGCAAGGAGTACTTCGACGAGCTCGCCGTCATGGTCGACACCTTCCGCCCGCTCGAGCTCGGCGAGGGCGGGCGCGCCTGCGACGACGGCGTGTACGCCGGGACGTGGAACGCCGGACGCCGCTGACGCCACCTCGGCGCCGTGGTCGGGGCCGCGTCGCCGGGCTCCTATCCTTGGGGCGTGTCGCTCGCACCCACGACGGAGGAGGTCACCGCCACCGGTGGTGACGTCGCTCCCGACACCCCGTGGGTGACGATCGTGTGGAACGACCCGGTCAACCTCATGACCTACGTGACCTACGTGCTGCAGACGCACTTCGGCTACGGCCGCGAGAAGGCCGAGAAGCTGATGATGGACGTCCACACCCAGGGCCGGGCCGTCGTCGCCAACGGCAGCCGTGAGGCGATGGAGGCCGACACCGAGGCCCTCCAGGGGTACGGCCTGTGGGCGACGTTCCAGAAGGACAGCTGATGGCGCGCGGCTTCCGGCGCAAGGGCGAGGGCGAGCAGCTGCGGTTCACGGCACAGCTCGACGCCCTCGAGAGAGCCACGGTCGCCGGCCTCATGGACCAGGTGCACGAGCTCCTCGAGCCCGGCGACCCCGTCGACGAGGGCACCGACGACTTCTCGGCGATCGTCGCCGGCCTGGGGATGGGCGTCACGGTGGCCCCCGAGGACCAGTCGGAGTTCGACGCCTCCTCGCTCGAGCGCGACCCCGCCCTCGAGCGCCTGCTCCCCACGGCCAACCGCGAGGACGACGAGGCGGCCGCCGAGTTCCGCCGGCTCACCGAGGGCGGGCTGCGCCAGCGCAAGGCCTCGGCCCTGGCGGTCGGCGCGCGCGTGCTCCGCGGCGAGGACAAGGTGCGGCTGTCCGAGGCCGAGGCGCGGGCCTTCCTCACCGCCCTCACCGACGTCCGCCTCGTCCTCGGCGAGCGGATGGGCCTGCGGACCGACGAGGACCTCGAGGTGCTCGAGGCCGCTGCCGCGCAGCTCGAGGACGACGACCCGCTCGGCTACGCGCTCGCCGTCTACGACTTCCTCACCTGGCTCCAGGAGACCCTCGCCTCGGCGATGCTGCGCGGCTGAGCCGTCGGGACGTCGGGCGATCCGGTCGCGCGACGAGTCGCGTGGCGTGGCGCACGCGACACGGGTGCGGGCCCGGTCATGACGGTGTGCTGCCCTACGGTGGTCGGGTGGCTGACCAACCGATCGGGGTGTTCGACTCCGGGTACGGCGGGCTCACCGTGATGCGGGCGATCCTCGACCAGCTGCCCCACGAGTCCGTCGCGTACTTCGGCGACACCGCGCGCGCCCCGTACGGTCCGCGGCCGATCGCGCAGACCCGCGAGTTCGCCCTCCAGGGTCTCGACCGGCTCGTCGACCACGGGGTCAAGGTCCTCGTCATCGCGTGCAACACCGCGAGCGCCGCCGTCCTCCACGACGCCCGCGAGCGCTACGACGTCCCGGTCGTCGAGGTCATCCGGCCGGCGGTGCGCCGGGCCGCCGCCGCCACGCGCACCGGCCGGGTCGGCGTCATCTCGACCGTCGGGACCCACCAGTCCGGCGCCTACCTCGACGCCTTCGCCGCCGCACCGCACCTCGACGTCGTGAGCACCCCGTGCCCGCGGTTCGTCGAGTTCGTCGAGCGGGGCGTCACCGGCGGGCCCGAGCTCGTCGGCGTCGCCCACGAGTACCTCGACCCGCTCCGCGGAGAGGTCGACACCCTCGTCCTCGGCTGCACCCACTACCCGCTGCTCACCGCGGTCATCTCCTACGTCATGGGCGACGACGTCACCCTCGTGTCGTCCGCCGAGGAGACCGCCAAGGACGTCTACCGGGTCCTCGCCGACACCGACGCCCTGCGACCCGACGACCTCCCCGAGCCCGACCACGGGTTCACGACCACCGGCGACCCCGAGGAGTTCCGGCGGCTCGCGTCGCGCTTCCTCGGCGTCGGCGCGCGGCTCGGCCCGGTGTTCACCGCCCCGGCCCCCGTCGAGCGGGCGGGGATCGCATGAGGCTCACCGTCGTCGGCTGCTCCGGCTCGTTCTCGGGCCCGGAGTCGGCCGCCTCCAGCTACCTCGTGCGCACCGAGGCGCAGGGGCGCACCTGGAACCTCCTGCTCGACCTCGGCAGCGGCGCCCTCGGGTCGCTCCAGCGTCACCTGTCGCCCGACGACCTCGACGCCGTCGTCCTCAGCCACCTCCACCCCGACCACTGCGTCGACCTCTGCGGGCTCTACGTCACCCGGCGCTACCGCCCGGCGGGGCGGCTACCGCAGCGGCTCCCCGTCTTCGGCCCATCGGGCACCGCCGAGCGGCTGGCGCACATGTACCACGGGGTCGAGCCGGGCGGCATGGAGAGCGAGTTCGCCGTCACGGCCGTCACCCACGGGGTGGCCGTCACCGTCGGGCCCTTCACCGTGACGCCGTTCCGGGTCAACCACCCCGTCGAGGCCTACGGCTACCGCGTCGAGGCCGACGGCGAGGTCCTCGCCTTCACCGGTGACACCGATGACTGCCCGGCCCTCGACGACCTGCTGCGCGATGCCGACCTCGCCCTCATGGACGCCGCGTTCGTCGACGGGCGCGACGAGGTGGAGGGGATCCACCTGTCCGGCTCGCGCGCGGCCACCGCCGCGGTCCGGGCCGGTGGCGTGCGACGCCTCGTCCTCACCCACGTCCCGGCGTGGAACGACCCCGAGCTCTGCCGCGCCCAAGCCGCGGCGGTGTGGCCGGGCGAGGTCGAGCTCGCCGTGGCGGGGGAGACGGTCGAGGTGGGGTCGCCGGCGGTGGTGCCACCCGTCCGGGTCGACCGCGCCGCCGGCCTGCGGATGTGGGCCGACTACCTCGCGGCCCACCCGGGCCTGCCCCCCGAGGACGAGCCGGTCGTCGAGGCGTTCGGCGACGGCCCGGCGCTCGCCGACGAGCTGGTCGGCCTGGTCACCCACGGACCCAAGCGCGCCACGGCCGGGCTCGTCGCGGCGTACGCGCACGACGGCGACCCCCTCGGGCGGGTCGGGTCGCACTGGGTCGCCTGCGACGGTGCCGGCCAGCCGCGGGCCGTGCTGCGGACCACCGAGCTGCGGGTCGGGCCCCTGTCGTCGGTCGACGAGCGCTTCGCCTGGGACGAGGGCGAGGACGACCGCACCCTCCGGTCGTGGCGCCACCACCACGACCGGTTCTTCCGCCGCGAGTGCGAGCGGATCGGGATCCCGTTCTCCGACGACCTCGAGGTCTGCTTCGAGCGGTTCCGCGTCGTCTGGCCGCCCGAGGTGGCCGACCCCGTGGGACCGCCGGCCGGGTGACCGCCGGGGACGACGGGTCACGTCCTCGTTAGCCTTGGCCCGTGACCGACGCTCTTCGCCATGACGGCCGTACCCCCGACCAGCTCCGCGACGTGCGCATCACGCGCAACTGGCTCGACCACGCCGAGGGCAGCGTCCTCGTCGAGTTCGGCCGGACCCGCGTGCTCTGCGCCGCCTCCTTCACCGAGGGGGTCCCGCGCTGGCTCAAGGGCAAGGGCAGCGGCTGGGTCACCGCCGAGTACGAGATGCTCCCGCGCTCGACGAACACCCGCTCCGACCGCGAGTCGCGGCGCGGCAAGGTCGGCGGACGCACGCACGAGATCAGCCGCCTCGTCGGCCGCAGCCTGCGCGCCGTCATCGACACCAGGGCCCTCGGCGAGAACACCGTCGTCCTCGACTGCGACGTCCTCCAGGCCGACGGCGGCACCCGCACCGCGGCCATCACCGGAGCGTGGGTCGCGCTCGCCGACGCCGTCGAGGACGCCCGCGCCCGCGGGCTCCTGCCCGCCTCGGCCAGGCCCCTCACCGGCTCGATCGCCGCGGTGAGCGTCGGCCTCATCGACGGCCGCCCCGTCCTCGACCTCGACTACCCCGAGGACTCGACCGCCCAGACCGACATGAACGTCGTCATGACCGGCGACGGCCGCTTCGTCGAGGTGCAGGGCACCGCCGAGGGGGAGCCCTTCGACCGCGACCTGCTCGGCGGCCTGCTCGACCTCGCGACGGTCGGCTGCGCCGAGCTGACCCTCCTCCAGCAGGCCGCGCTCGAGGGGCCGGCCCGCGAGCGCACCCGATGACCCGCCGGCTCGTCCTCGCGACGCGCAACGAGCACAAGGTCCACGAGCTGCGCCAGATCCTCGCCGCGCTCGTCGACGACCTCGACCTCGAGGTCGTCGGCGCCGACGAGGTCGAGGGCGCCGCCGACGTCCCGGAGACGGAGGTGACCTTCCTCGGCAACGCCCGCCTCAAGGCCGTCGCCCTCGCGCGGGCCTCCGGGCTGCCGTCGGTCGCCGACGACTCCGGCCTCGCCGTCGAGGTGCTCGGTGGCTCGCCCGGCGTCTTCTCGGCCCGCTGGTCGGGCTCGGCCGCCGGGGAGGGCGCCGCCCGTGCCGAGAAGGACCGGGCCAACCTGGGCCTGCTCCTCGAGCAGGTCGCCGACGTCCCCGACGAGCACCGCGCGGCCGCCTTCGTCTGCGCCGCCGTCGTCGCGATGCCCGACGGCCGGGTCGAGGGCGTCGAGGGCCGGGTCGAGGGGTCGCTCGTGCGCGCACCGCGCGGGACCAACGGGTTCGGCTACGACCCGGTGTTCGTCCCGGCGGGCGACAGCCGGACCCTCGCCGAGTACACCGACGAGGAGAAGAACGCGATCTCGCACCGCGGCAACGCCTTCCGCGCCCTCGAGCCGGTGCTGCGCGAGCTCCTGGCCTGACCCGGGGACGCGGAACCCGCTCGGGTCGGGGAGCGCCGCGCGGTTACGCTGGTCCGGCGCGCAAGTGGCGGAACTGGTAGACGCGCCAGATTTAGGTTCTGGTGCCTTCGGGTGTGCGGGTTCGAGTCCCGCCTTGCGCACGGCGACCGACGTCCTCGGAGTCGGTTAGGTTGGAACCACCACCGACCACACCAGGAGGCCTCCGTGGGAGACCGGCTCGTCCCCGGCGACACCGCCCCCGACTTCACGCTGCCCGACGACACCGGGTCGCAGGTGACCCTCAGCGACCTGCGCGGCCGCAGGGTGATCGTGTACTTCTACCCCGCGGCGATGACCCCGGGCTGCACGACGCAGGCCTGCGACTTCAGCGAGTCCCTCGACTCCCTGACGCGCGACGGCTACACCGTGCTCGGCATCTCGCCCGACAGCCCGTCCAGGCTCGCGACGTTCCGCGAGCGCGACCACCTCACCATCCCGCTGCTCGCCGACGAGGACAGGAGCGTCATGAACGCCTGGGGTGCCTACGGCGAGAAGAAGCTCTACGGCAAGACCGTCGAGGGCGTCATCCGCAGCACCGTCGTCGTCGACGAGTCGGGCACCGTGTCGCACGCCTTCTACAACGTCAAGGCCACGGGTCACGTCGCCAAGCTGCGCCGCGACCTCGGCATCGAGTGAGGACCCCATGAGCACCGCGAAGCCCGCACTCCCCACCACCGTCCCCGCGCTCGAGGCCGAGATCGCCGCGCGCCGCGAACGGCTCGGCCACACCATCGACGAGCTGACCCACCGGGTCAGCCCGCGCACCATCCTCCAGCGCCAGACCGAGGCCGCCAAGGCGCGCTTCGCCGACGTCGCCACCACGCCCGAGGGAGAGCTGCGCGTCGAGCGGCTCGCGGCGGTCGTCGCCGTCGTGGCCGTCGTCGGAGGGCTCCTCGCGTACCGCCGCCTGCGGCGTCACTGACGTGCCCGCCCGGCCCGACCACGGGAAGGGCCGCCTCCCGGTCCGGATGCTCCACGACCGCGTGCTCGTCAGCCTCGAGGGCGAGGCGGGGGAGCGCCGGTCCGGCGGCGGCATCGTCATCCCGGCCACCGCGTCGGTCGGTCGGCGCCTCGGGTGGGGCGAGGTCGTCGCGACCGGGCCGAACGTGCGCCAGGTCGAGGTCGGCGACCGGGTCCTGTTCGACCCCGAGGAACGGGCCGAGGTCGAGATCGGCGCCAAGGACTACGTCATGCTGCGCGAGCGCGACCTCCACGCCGTCGCCGCGTCGCGCGTGCCCGAGGGCAGCACGGGCCTCTACCTCTGAGCCGCGCGAGGGCGAGGTCGCGACGCGGTCCGGACACGACGAAGGCCCCCGTCGCCGGGGGCCTGTCGTGGTGGTGCGCCATCAGGGACTCGAACCCCGAACCCGCTGATTAAGAGTCAGCTGCTCTGCCAATTGAGCTAATGGCGCGCGGTGGAAAACGTTAGCAGCAGCCGACCGCCGGAGTGAAATCCGCTCAGGCGAAGGGGTCGTCGCGGCGCGTCGACGCCTCGTCGAGCGGCCGGCCGTCGGCCTCGGCGTTCGCCTCCTCGTCGGCACGGGGCCCGCCGAGCACCCGCCACTGGGTCGACAGCGCGAGGAGTGCGACGAGCCCGGTGACCCCGAGGAGGACCCAGACCCAGGGCCTCGGGCCGCCGTCGCCGGAGGTCGGTTCGGCGTCGACCGTGGGGGTCGACGACGGTGCCGCCGACGCGGAGTCCGAGGCGGAGGGGGTGGCGGTCGCGCTCGGCGTGGCAGCGTCCGTGGGGCTGGGCTCCGCGGTCGTGGTGAAGGAGACCTTGCCCGAGATCGGGTGGCCGTCGGCGCTCACGACGCGGTAGGTGACCGTGTGCCCTCCCGCGGCGAGGTCGGAGGACAGGGCCTGGGTCACCTCGCGGCCGTCGACGACCGGGTCGCCCTCGACCTCGGCGCCCTGCGGTCCCTCGACGGTGACCTTGACGAACGTGGGGTCGACCTCCTCGTTGAAGGTGAGGACGACCTCCTCGGCGGTCTCGACCGTGGCGCCGTCGGCCGGGGCGGCCTGGAGGAGGCGGGAGTGGGTCACCAGTCCCGACGGGCTGGCGGCGAAGGCCGGGGCGACGGCGACGACGACGAAGGCCAGGACCACGACGAGGACGACGACGGTGGCGAAGCGGCGCGACATCATGCGCCCATCCTCGCAAACGACGGCCCGCCGGTCGTCGTCCGGGGCGGGGACGAGGAAGCCCCCGACCCGCGTCACCGCAGGTCAGGGGCTTCTCCATCGGGGGTGAGTAACGGGACTTGAACCCGCGACCCTCGCGACCACAACGCGATGCTCTACCAGCTGAGCTATACCCACCACGACGGGCGCGATCGTCATCCGAGGATGCCGGTGCGCCCGTAGCGCGAACCATCGTACCCGTTACGCGGGGGTGCTCCCGACCACGCCCTCACCCCGGGACCCGGTGGTGCCCGCGGACGTCGCGTGGTCGACGACGTGCCGTGCCGCGAGGGTGCGTGCCTCCTCCGTCGAGGGGCCGGGCGGGGGGACGAACACCGCCTCGCGGTAGTAGCGCAGCTCGGCGATCGACTCGCGGATGTCGGCGAGCGCCCGGTGGCCGCCGCTCTTCGCGGGGGCGGCGAAGTACGCCCGCGGGAACCAGCGGCGCGACAGCTCCTTGATCGAGGAGACGTCGATGATCCGGTAGTGCAGGTGGCTCTCGAGCTCGGGCATGTCGCGCTGGAGGAAGGCCCGGTCGGTGCCGACCGTGTTCCCCCCGAGCGGCGCCTTGCGGGTCTCGGGGACGAACTCCCTGACGTAGTCGAGGACGAGGCGCTGTGCCTCCTCCAGGGTCGTGCCGGCCGCGAGCGCGTCGAGGAGGCCCGAGCCGGTGTGCATCTCGCGGACGAAGTCACCCATCTGCTCGAGCGCGGCGTCCGGGGGCCGGATGACGACGTCGACGCCCTCGCCGAGGACGGTCAGCTCGTAGTCGGTGACGAGGGCGGCGACCTCGACGAGGGCGTCGTCCTCGAGGGAGAGCCCGGTCATCTCGCAGTCGATCCACACGATCCGGTCGGCGGTGGAGCGGTCGGTCCCAGCGGTCGTCATGGGGGCCATGCTAGGGGCGCCACGTCGGGACGCCGTGGCCGGAGACCACGTGGGGTCCGGGCTCCACTAGGGTCACCTGCCATGGACGGCGACCTCGCGACCCGGTCGGCGGGCCCCGTGGCCCACCGCGCACCGACCGCCCGGTCGGGCATCCGCCGGTGGGTGGTCACCGGCCTGGCAGCCGTGGGGTTCGTCCTCGCCGCCCTCGTCGTGTCGGCGTACTTCGGTGCGGCGTTCGGGGTGCAGACGGCGCTGCTCGCGCTGGCCGTCGCCCTCATCCCCGTCGCCGTCGTCATCCCGGCGTTCCTCTGGCTCGACCGCTTCGAGTCCGAGCCGAACCGCTACCTGCTCGGCGCGTTCCTCTGGGGCGCCCTCGTCGCGGCCATCATCGCGGCGGTGACGAACACGAGCGCCATCGCCGTGCTCGAGGCGGCGACCGACCCCGACGCCGCCCTCGCGACGACGGCGGTCGTCATCGCGCCGGTCGTCGAGGAGGCGAGCAAGGGCCTGTTCGTCCTCTTCGTCTGGTGGTTCCGCCGCCGCGAGTTCGACGGCATCACCGACGGGATGGTCTACGCCGGCGTCACGGCGGCGGGCTTCGCCTTCACCGAGAACATCCAGTACCTCGCGACGGCCTACACCGAGGGCGGAGGTGAGGCGCTGACCGCGACCTTCGTCGCCCGGTGCCTGCTGTCGCCGTTCGCCCACCCGATGTTCACGATCCTCACCGGGGTGGGCATCGGGGTGGCCGCGACGAGCCGGACCTGGCTGCCGCGCCTGCTCGCGCCGGTCGGCGGCTTCGTCCTCGCCGTCCTCGCCCACGCGCTGTGGAACCTCGCGGCGGTGACCGGTGGGCAGGGGCTCATCGTCGTGTACCTCCTCGTCGAGGTGCCGGTCTTCCTCGCCTTCGTCGCGTTCGTCGTCTGGGCCCGCCGGCACGAGGGCCACCTCATCGGGCAGTTCCTGCGGCCCTACTCCGACGCCGGCTGGCTCTCGCCCGGCGAGGTCTCGATGCTCGCGTCGATGACCCGGCGCCGCGAGGCGCGCCAGTGGGCCCGCGCGAACACCGGCCGTGCCGGGCTCGCCTCGATGAGGGCCTTCCAGGACACCGCGAGCGAGCTCGCCCTCCTGCGCCGCCGGATGCACCACGAGGCCGCCGACGCCCACGCGGCCGAGCAGGAGCGCGAGCTGCTCCACGCCCTCACGGCCCGGCGGGCCGAGTTCGTCGGCCTTCCCGTCACCTGACCGCCCTCGGGGACCGCGGCTCGGCCGAGCCCCGGGTCCTCGCCGACCTCCACCGGAAGGACCACCGTGACCGACGCCCTCACCGTCTCCACGCGCATCGGACCCGAGCTCGTCGAGCTGCGGCGGGCGCTGCACCGGATCCCCGAGATCGGGCTGCACCTGCCCGACACCCAGCGGGCGGTCCTCGAGGCGCTCGACGGGATCGACCTCGAGGTGACGACGGGGGAGTCGCTCAGCTCGGTCGTGGCGGTCCTGCGCGGGCGGGCACCGCACGAGGGGGAGCGCCCGGTCGTCCTCCTGCGCGGTGACATGGACGCGCTCCCCGTGACCGAGGAGGTCGACGTCGACTACGTCTCGCAGCGGACCGGGGCGATGCACGCCTGCGGTCACGACCTCCACGTCGCCGGTCTCGTCGGCGCCGCCCGCATCCTCGACGAGCTGCGCGACCAGCTCGTCGGCGACGTCGTCCTCATGTTCCAGCCGGCCGAGGAGGGACCCGGCGGGGCCGAGCCGATGATCCGCGAGGGGCTGCTCGAGGCCGCGGGCCGCCGGGTCGACGCGGCGTACGCGGTGCACGTGTACTCCGCCGACGTCCCGCGCGGCACCTGGTTCGGACGGCCCGGCCCGCTGATGGCGGCGGCCGACGAGGTCCACGTCGTCGTCAGGGGGCTCGGCGGCCACGGGTCGGCGCCCGAGAAGACCCGCGACCCGGTGCCGGTGGCGTGCGAGGTCGTCCTCGCCTTCCACACCGCCGTGACCCGCCAGTTCAGCATCTGGGACCCGGTCGTCCTCACCGTCGGCAGGATCGCCGCGGGGACGAAGGACAACATCATCCCGGACGACGCCGTGGTCGAGGCCACCCTGCGGACCTTCTCCAAGGAGCACCGCGCCAGGGCGCACGAGATGGTGGCCCGGGTGGCCCAGGGCATCGCCGCCGCCCACGGGATGACCGCCGAGGTGACGATCGGCAACGGCTACCCGGTGACCGTCAACGACGCCGTCGAGTTCGACTTCGCCAAGGAGACGGTCGTCGACCTCTTCGGCGAGGACCGGTGGGCCGACATGGCCAACCCCGAGGCTGGCTCGGAGGACATGTCCTTCGTCCTCGACGAGGTGCCCGGCTGCTACCTCAACATCGGGGCGGCGGTCCACGAGGACCTCACGCGCGTCGAGGACAACCACTCGCCGCGGGCCGCGTTCGACGACTCCGTGGTGCCCGACGTCGCGGCGGCCCTCGCCGAGCTCGCCCTGCGGCGCTCGCGCCGGCTCGCCTCCGGCTGACCGGCGTCGCGGTGGTCGTGGTGCCCCCGGCAGGACTCGAACCTGCCGATCGGCCGTTTCCCCGCAGCTCTCTGATCTGGCAAAATAGGGCTCTGACCTGCACGTTTGCCGCTGGATGTTCGTGCTCACAGCAGGTCATGGATGACCACATGTAGCCATCGTTAGGGCACGTTTAGGGCACGAGCGGGGAGGGATTAGGGGTGCCGAAGACACGCATCAGGACCCGGAGGGGATTCGGGAAGGTGCGCCGGCTGCCCTCCGGTCGGTTCCAGGCGTCCTATGCCGGCCCGGACCTGGCTCGCCACACGGCACCGGGCACGTTCGAGGCCAAGATCGATGCCGAGCACTGGCTCGCGGTCGAGCACCGGCTCATCGAGTCCGGCCAGTGGGAGGCGCCGAAGCGGCGCGCGCTGGCCCTGAGGGGTGTCATGACTCTGCGCGAGTATGCGCCCGGAGCGATCGACCGCCGCCGGGTGCGCGGGGAGCCGCTGAGACCCCGAACTCGCGCCCTGTACGCCTCGCAGCTGGAACGGCTGGTGTTTCCCACGTTCGGCGACAAGCCGCTGCGCAGCATCACCCGCGACGACGTCACTCGTTGGTACGACTTCCTCGGTCCGTCGCACCCAACTCAGCGTGCCCACGCCTACTCGCTGCTGCGGGCGATCCTGGGCCAGGCCGTCACCGAGGGCCTCGTGACGACGAGTCCCTGCCAGATCCCCGGTGCGGGGCGCTCGACGAGGCAGCGCCGGATCGAGCCAGCGAGCCTGCCCGAGCTGGCGACGATCGTCGAGGAGATGCCCGAGCGGCTCCGGCTGCTGGTGCTGCTGGGAGCTTGGTGCGCTTTGCGGTACGGCGAGCTGGCGGAACTGCGACGCCGCGACGTCGACCTCCAGCGTGGTGTCCTGTCCATCTCCCGCGCGGTGGTGCGCGTCGACGGCGCCGACCTGGTCGGCCGGCCGAAGAGCGTGGCTGGCGTGCGCGACGTCGCGATCCCGCCGCACTTGATTCCCGTCATCCAGGCCCACCTCGACGAGCACGTCGATGCCGGGCCGGACGCGCTGCTCTTCCCGCGGCCGGGAACCAACCACCACCTCGTCCACACGGAGGTCACCAAGACCTTCATGACGGCGCGGGCTGCGGCTGGGAGGCCGGACCTCCGGTTGCACGACCTGCGGCACACCGGCGCGGTCCTAGCGGCCCAGACCGGCGCGACACTGGCCGAGTTGATGGCTCGGCTTGGGCACTCGACGCCCGGCGCGGCGCTCCGCTACCAGCACGCCGCGGCCGGGCGCGACGCCCAAATCGCGGCGCGGCTCTCGGAGCTCGCACGCGGGCTGACCCTCGTGCCCTGACACGCCCCTGCTCCAGGCCCCGCCAGGCACCTATTGGGCCCTGCCACAAACGGCTCCTTCCCGCGCCATTCGACCGCGCACCCCGCCTCGCCGATCCCTTCGAGCGAGCCCCCGCTCCCGACCCTGAATGTCCCTCCCCAAAGACCAGAAACCACGACGACGGCACACCTCTTGCACCCCGGCTCTTGGGACGTTTCGGTGATGCGAAAAAAGCGGCACCGGCGTACCGTCTAGGGATGGCAGGGGAGGAGCCGCGCAGGTGCCCGCAGTGCGGCGCACCGGTGTCGTATGGCGGGCGCGGACGGCGTCCGGTGTGGTGCTCGAGCCGGTGCCGAAACCTCGCCGCAGTGACACGCCGCGGCGCCCGTGAGGCGGCCGTTGAAGTCCGGATGATCGACGTCCCGAGAACACCGAAGCCGCGGCCGACCCACGTCCCGACGCAGCAGGAAAGGGACGAGTCGGCCGTCTCCCGAGTGGCTCGTTCTTCGCGGCTGTCCCGGGATCTGTTGGTCCGGCTCCGGGGTCGTCGGCGCCGTGGCGAGCTCGACAGCGAGGTCTGGGACGACGTCACGGCGATGCTCGACCACTTCACGCCTGGCTACGCGCCCAGGGCCACGCCGGCGCCACCTGCCCCAGCGCCATCGAAGCCAGCATCGGCGGCCACGCTGCCGGAACTCATCGAGGCAGTTGAGCGGCTGTCCACCGGGCTCGAGACCGGTCGGATCTACGACCGCGACATCGCGACGCTGCGCCCAGCCCTGAACCGGCTCGGCGACGCGTGGATCCGCCGCACCTCCCGATGAGGCCTGCCCGATGTGACCCAAAGGAGGGATCGGGGGAGCGGGCAAGGTTACCGGAACTGCCGAGTTGAGGGCAGGCCGGCACTGCCCTAACGCCTCGCTAGCCAACCGGTCAGAAGTGCGCTTATGCCGACCGATTCCGGACTCCACTCAGAACGTGCTCGGCTCGCGATGGCGTCCGTTGCTACGCGTGGGGCGTCCCCGCGACAGACGTAACCCTCCGTACAGCCCGAGCGCCAGCAGACCCAAGATCCCCACGAGACAGGCCGCCAGCGAGAAGTCCGCTCCCACCAACAACACAAGGGTGGCGAGGGCCACCGTCGGACTGAACCAGTTCCCGACCACGCCACGCCGCATGGCCCGATAGCCGAGTGTGTTCACGGCGATGGCTGCGACGAACAACAAGACAACCACCGACCATGGTGGGTCATCGACCCATGCGGCCGAGGTTAGGGCGTCCACAGCCTCATGGTGCCATTCCGGTGCTGACGGTAACCAAGTACGGGGAGTTCCGTGCAGAGGGTCACAGCCGCCACACGGGAGCCAAGTAACGTCCGCTTCTGCCGCGGTCAGGACGAAGTTTCGTCGGCGCAGAAAGGAGCGGGCCGGGACGTTGCGACTGTGCATCGGTATCGGCGGGTGCTGATGCGCAAGGCGGGAGGGGGGCCACACTTCAGTTGGGAGGTGGTGGGATGTCAGGGCGAATCGCAAGAGCATCGGCCCACCACCATCAGCCTCAAACTCGGTCGTGGCTCCGCTCGGTCTCAGTTGCGGCGCTCGCCCTACTGGCGGTCGGCTGCGGGTCTCGGTCCGCCCCTTACCAGCCCCCGGCCGGCGCGCCGATCCTGAGTACCTTCAAGGTCCCCACGTACGCCTGGGACGGGGGCAGCGGCATGGCGGCCCAGGTCAGCGGCACCCTGTGGTTCACCCCGGAAGGGTGCACCCTCCTCAGCAACGGTGAGGGTCGCGACCGGGTCACTCAGGCGGTGTTCTTCCCCAATGCCACCGGCATCACCTACGACAACGGCGTGCGGGCCGTCGTGGACGCCCACGGCGGTGTCTTCGCTGTCGAGGGCCAGGAGTTCGCCTATGGCGGCGGCTTCGTCGTGGGCGCGGACTCTGACCTGGGGAAGCAGTGGTTGGCCCAGTGTCCGGGCACCGAAGTCCGTGAGGGCGCGATCATCAACGACCACCCGGCATCGCCCCCGCCGACGGTCGCGCCCCTTGCGCCCGCAACTCCGGGCCCGACCGCGCTGAGCACAGCCAAAGAGCTCGGCTACTTCCCGGTCCCGACCTACGAGTGGAAGGCTGACGTCGACAGCGCTGGCTTCGTCACCGGGACAGTGACCTTTGCCGGCGGTCGCTGCCCGGTGATGACCACATCCACAGGTGGTCACGAGCAGCGGGTCGGCCTGGTCTTCCCGAACGCGGAGGGATACCAGCACGCCCCGCAAGCCCCCAGGCCGGTGATCTACTCCAGCCTGCCAACCGGCACCAGCGGGTCGATGGTCGAGGACGAGCAGCTGACCGGGTTCCACGGACGAAGGGCGTCCGCCGACGACAGCAACTGGGCTGCCTTGTGCGCGACGGTGCCGGTTGCCTCGGTCTTCTACGTTCAGGACTTTCCTGTGCAGTGAACAGCGGTCGAGGAAACGCACTCAACTGCCGCGATCCGGTCCCAGAGGAGCCGAGCGGGTGCGCTGGGCCGGCCAGCGTGGGGCCGTACGAGGCGAGTGGCGACGCGGTTAGCGGAACTTGTTCCAATCCAATCGGCCGGTCCACGTCGGCCAGACCAGCGCACCGGCAAGAACCACGCCAAGAGCCAGTGCCCAGACCGAGAAGAAGTCCGGACCCGTCCTGACGTCGGCGACATTGCCTGAGGGGTCTTCGGGGTCGTACACGAGTTCCGTGCGGTCGCCAACTTGCGGCTGGGGATCCCAGAAGTAGTTCCCAACCTCAGCCGTGACCTCGCGGCCAGTACGGTCCTGAAAACGAAGCACTACGTAGTCGTCTCGGCGCTCCTCGTGCACCTCGAGAACCGATCCGATGGCTCGTTGGCCGTGGTCCCTGAGTGCAACGGCGGACTGATAGGCGATGACCGTTCCGATGGTGCAAGCGAGAGCGACCGCCGTGAGAAAACCCGCCGAGACCTTCGGACTGTTAGCAAAGGCGGCAAACTTGTTGGGCGGCTTGGGTGGCACGTGGCGGCACCCTAGCAAGGGAAGTTCAAGGACACGACGCGGTAGGGGGTGTCATGGCAACGTCCTCATCTGCCGCCGGTCGTGCTGATGAGCGCGTGTGCTCCGGTAGGCGGCACTCGTTCTCGCCGCTAGGGTCCGCTCATGGCTCAGACGGCATCGCATGTGAAGCCCCCAGCACTCACGCCCGAGTCGAGGGGTTTCAGCCGGCGTTGGGCAGCTGTCGCCGCACTTGTTGGTGGCATGGGTCTTTCATCCCTCCTGGCCATCCTTGGCTGGTTCCTCGGGGCGGCTTCACTGACCGCGGTAGAGCCGAATGGTTTGTTCGTGGACTGCGGCCCGGCCCTCTTCAATCGCCTTGACCCGCTTCCTGATGCGACGTGCTCGAACGCCTACTTCCCGTTGCCGGTTGTGAGCGTCCTTTTCATCGTTGTTGGCGTTGTCGGTGCGATCCTGTGCCTCGCCCTTCTCGCCCGCAGGGCGACCTCGACGACGCGGTCGACGTAACGCACTCACATGCCGCGATCCGCTACTCGGTGGGTCGGGTCACCGATTCCTCTGTCGGGTCCCATTCCATGATGCGCCGGAACACCCGATACTCGTCGCGCTGCTCGTCCGTGATGCGACAGTCGGGATCTGAGCACCATCCGGAATCCTCAGGCACGAACCACCGGCTCCGGTCGCGACGAGGTTTCTGCCGCCCTGGCCTTCGTGGCCAGACGTGCGGCACCTTCCAGTCGGCACCACAAACGGGGCAGGGGTGCTCGTTGTCCGGGTAGATCACGGCTGCCACGCTAGATCGAACGTTGGACTCGACGCACGCACTTGGCGCCCGGAGACCGAACCCTGGCCGGGCGAAGCGGCAAGAGCGGATCGTGGACGCCCCACTAGGGCACGCTTCGAAATCCGACTCCCCATTTGCGCAGGTCAGACCATGTTTTCGACGGCGCCCCCGGCAGGACTCGAACCTGCGACCTCGAGATTAGAAGGCTCTTGCTCTATCCGGCTGAGCTACGGGGGCCGGGCACCCGGTCCGCCGGATGCCGCCGCCAGTCTAGGTGCGCGAGAGCGGCGCCGGACCGCACCTCACCCACCGAGGGGGAGCCGGGCGAGCACCTCGTGGCGGGGCCGGTGGCCGCGCTCCCGGGGGAGGTGCGAGGCGACGACCGTGACGTCCTCCACGGTCCACGACGGCCCGCGGTAGCCGTCGAGGACGCGCACCCACCGGCTGGCGTCGAGCGGCCGGGCGACGCGGGCGAGGGTGACGTGGGGGAGGAAGGGACCACCCTCGGGCGCGGCGCCGACGACCGAGCAGGCCGAGCGCACCGAGCGGGCCAGCGGCGCGAGCGCCTCGCCCCCCTCGATCCCGGCCCACAGCACCCGCGCCCGCGTGACGTCGGGGAAGCAGCCGCCACCGGACAACGAGAGGGACAGCGGAGCGGCTCGCGAGACCGCCGCCCCGACACCCTCGACGAGGTCCTCGACGACCCGCTCGGGTGCCGCTCCCATGAAGGCCAGGGTCACGTGCCACTGGTGTGCCGCCGACCAGCGCAGGTCCGCGCCGGCCTCGCGCCGCACGTCGAGGACGTCGTCGAGGTCCTCGGCGACGGGCTCCGGGAGGTCGACCGAGACGAAGAGGCGCACCGCGCCATCATCGCCCCCGCCCGACGCGCGGCGCGTCCGCCGCGCCACCGGCGACCCACGGCCCGCGCCGACGGTGCACCCCCGACGGTTCCCGGCGCGCCCCGGCGAATGGCGGGAGCACCCTGCCGGGGTCGTTAGGCTTGACGGTGTGACAGTGGTCGGGGAGGTCGAGGGACTGGTCTCCGCCGTCGAGACCCTGCGGGAGGCCGTCGACCGCGCGAGCCTGCCGCTCGACGTGCCGACCCGCGCCCGCGCCGAGGCCTCGCGCCGAGCGCTCCTCCAGCAGCTCGACGACTACGTCGTCCCGCGCCTGCGCTCCCTCGACGCCCCGCTCCTCGCGGTCGTCGGCGGCTCCACGGGCGCCGGGAAGTCGACCCTCGTCAACTCCGTCATCGGCGCCACGGTGAGCCGGTCCGGCGTCCTGCGGCCCACGACGACCTCGCCCGTCCTCGTCCACCACCCCGAGGACCGGCACTGGTTCGAGGACGCGCGGATCCTGCCCGACCTCGCCCGGGTCACCGGCGGCTCGCTCGACGACGAGCAGCACGGGACCGTGCGCCTCGTCGAGTCGCGCGCCCTCCCGGCCGGGATGGCGCTGCTCGACGCCCCCGACATCGACTCCGTCGTCTCCGCCAACCGCGCCATCGCCACCCAGCTGCTCTCGGCCGCCGACCTGTGGCTCTTCGTCACCACGGCCGCCCGGTACGCCGACGCGGTGCCGTGGGACCTGCTGCGCACCGCCGCCGACCGCGGCACCGCCGTCGCGATCGTCCTCGACCGCATCCCCGCCGAGGCCGTCGAGGAGATCCGCCCGCACCTCGCGGCGATGCTGCGCGAGCAGGGCCTGCCGACCGCCCCCATCTTCACCGTCCCCGAGACCACCCTCGACGCCGACGGCCGCCTCCCCGAGGACGCCGTGGCCCGGCTGCGCGCCTGGCTGCAGGCCCTCGCCGGCGACGCCAGGGCCCGCTCGATCGTCGTCGGCCAGACGCTGCGCGGCGCGATCGAGTCGCTGTCCGGCCGCACGGCCGAGCTCGTCGTCGCCAGCCGCGACCAGCAGGACGCGGCGGCCGCGCTACGCAAGGCCGCCGACGACGCGTTCGCCGAGGCCCGCCGCCGGGTCGGCGACGGGATGACCGACGGCACGCTGCTGCGCGGCGAGGTGCTCGCCCGCTGGCAGGAGTTCGTCGGCACCGGTGAGTTCTTCCGGCAGGTCGAGACGACGATCGCCAAGTGGCGCGACCGCCTCACGGCCGCCGTCAAGGGGACCCCTCCGCCGTCCGGCTCCCTCGGCGAGGCCCTGCACACCGGGGTCGCGGCCCTCGTCGTCTCCAACGCGGAGGCGGCCACCTCCGAGACGGTGCGCTCCTGGCGCCGGCTCGCCGGCGGGGCTGCGATCCTGCGCGACCACCCGGACCTCACCAAGCCCTCGGCGAACCTCGGTCCCGACGTCGAGCGGCTCGTGCGCGAGTGGCAGGGCGACGTCCTCGAGCTCGTCCGCTCCGAGGGGGCGGGGCGGCGCACGAGCGCGCGCATCGCGGCCTACGGCGTCAACGCCATCGGGCTCTTCCTCATGCTCGTGGCGTTCAGCAGCACGGGCGGGCTCATCGGCGCCGAGATCGGCATCGCCGGCGGCACCGCGATCCTCGCGCAGCGCGTCCTCGAGGCGATCTTCGGCGACCAGGCCGTGCGCGACATGGCCGCCAAGGCCCGCGCGCGCCTGCTCGAGATGACCGACGAGCTGTACGACGCCGAGCGGCGGCGCTTCGACGACGCCCTCGGTGGGTCGGTGGCCCCGTCGGACCAGGCGGTCAGGCTGTCGAGCGCGGCGGCCCGGGTGCGGGCGGTGGTGCGGTGAGCCCGGTGCGCATGGGCTCGGCGCGGGGCGCCGTCGTGTCGCCCGAGCGCCTCGCCGCGGCCTCCGACGCCCTCTCGGCCGCCGTCGCCGCCGGGGGCGAGCAGCTCCCGGCCGAGGAGCGCCGTCGTGCCGACGCCGTCGTCACCAAGGTCACCCAGCGCACCGCGCTCGTCGGCGGCCACACCGTCGTCGCGCTCGCGGGGGCGACCGGCAGCGGCAAGTCCTCCCTCTTCAACGCCCTCGTCGGCGCCGACGTCGCCAAGGTGGGGGTGCGCCGCCCGACGACCTCGACACCCACGGCCGCGGTCTGGGGCGGCGAGCCGGCGGGGGAGCTCCTCGACTGGCTCGGCGTCGGGACCCGGCACCTCGTCGAGACCCCCGATGGCGACGCGGCCCAGGTCGGCACCCTCGACGGCCTCGTCCTGCTCGACCTGCCCGACTTCGACTCGCGGGAGGAGGCCAACCGCGACGAGGCCCAGCGCGTCCTCGAGCTCGTCGACCTCTTCGTCTGGGTCACCGACCCGCAGAAGTACGCCGACGCCCGGCTCCACGACGACCACGTGGCGGCGCTCGCGACCCACGAGGCCGTGACCATCGTCGTGCTCAACCAGGCCGACCGGCTCACCGCGGCCGAGGTCCAGCAGTGTCGCGCCGACCTCGTGCGCCTCATGGAGCGCGACGGCGTGCCGCGGGCCACGGTCCTCGCCACCTCGGTGGCCACCGGCCACGGGATCGACGAGCTCCGCCAGCGCCTCGCCAACGCCGTCGCCGCCCGCACCTCCGCCCGCTCCCGCCTCGCCGGCGACGTCCGGATGGCGGCCGGCGCCCTCACCGACCACGTCGCCGCGTCGGAGGCCGGGGTCGAGGCGCGCGTGCGCGCCGAGCTCCTCGACGCCCTCGCTCGCTCGGCGGGCGTGCCGACGGTCGTCGAGGCGGTCAGGCGCGACTACAAGATGGAGGCCGTCGCCGCCACGGGCTGGCCGTTCACCCGGTGGGTGCAGCGCCTCAAGGCCCGGCCGCTGCGGCGGTTGCGCCTCGACGGCCGCGACATCCGGGTGTCCGACGCCGACGTGCGCTCCGTCCTCGGGCGGTCCTCGCTGCCCCCGCCGTCGCCGGCTGCGCGCGCGGCGGTCGACATCGCCACCCGCCGGCTCGCCGACCGGGCCGCGGCCGGGCTGCCCACACCCTGGGCCGAGGCGGTCGAGCACGCTGCGACCCCTCCGGGGGCCGCCCTCGGCGACGCCCTCGACCAGGCGGTCGTCGGGACCTCCCTGTTCGTCCGCTCACCCGTGTGGTGGCGGGTGCTCGGGGCGCTCCAGCTGCTCCTCGCCGCGACCGCGGTCGCCGGGCTCCTCTGGCTCGCCCTCTACGTCGTCCTCGGCTGGCTCCAGCTCGACGCCGTCGTCGGCGAGCCTCCGACGCTCGGCGTGCTGCCGGTGCCGGTGGTGCTCCTCGTCGGCGGCCTGCTCGCCGGCGTGCTGCTCGCCGGGATCTCGCGCTGGCTCGCCGGCATCGGGGCGCGTCGTCGTGGCCGGGTCATGGACCGGCGGCTGCGCGACTCCATCGAGGTCGTCGCCGACGAGCGGATCGTCGCCCCCGTCGAGCGGGTGCTCGAGCGGCACGGCGCGACGCGCGAGGCGCTCTCGCGCGCCGCGGCCGTCTGACGCCTGCTCCTGAGAGCAGCCGGTCGTCCACAGGCGCGGCTCGAGCGAGCCGTCGTCCACAGGTTTCCCGGGGTGCTCCCGCGGTGACGCGCCCGCCGGTTGGGTGGTCGTGGGGCCCCGAGCGGCGGGGCCGAGGGAGGACCGACATGAACGAGACCTACGTGACCATCAGGGGACGCCTCACCGCCGACCCGAACCCCCGCACCACCCGGGCGGGCGCACCGATGACGACCTTCCGGCTCGCGACCTCGGCCCGGCGCCCGGTCCAGGGGCAGCCGGGCCAGTGGGCCGACACCGAGCCGAGCTTCTACGACGTCGTCACCTACCGGTCCCTCGCCGGGAACGCGGCGGCGTCGCTGCGCAAGGGCCAGCCGGTCGTCGTCCACGGCCGGCAGCGGATCACCTCGTGGCAGCGCGGGGACGGCTCGACCGGCTGGAACGTCGAGGTCGACGCCGACACCGTGGGTCACGACCTGTTCTTCGGGTCGGCCGCCTTCAGCCGGGTGTCGCTGGCGCGCGACGCCCAGCCGGCCTACGTCGTCGACGGCGAGCAGCCGCCGACGCCCGACGACCCGGCGCACCCCACGCCCGACGGAGGTGAGGAGGCCGCGGCGCCGGCGGCGTGAGCCCGGCGGGCCGGTCGCGGGGGAGCGGATTCGGGGCTGGGGCGCTCCGGTCGTTAGCCTTGACCCCATGCCCGAGTTCATCTACGTCATGTCCCGTGCCCGCAAAGCGCACGGCGACAAGGTCATCCTCGACGACGTCACCCTGTCGTTCCTCCCCGGCGCCAAGATCGGCGTCGTCGGCCCGAACGGCGCGGGCAAGTCGTCGGTGCTGAAGATCATGGCCGGGCTCGACCAGCCGTCCAACGGCGAGGCCCGCCTGACCCCGGGGTACTCGGTCGGGATCCTCATGCAGGAGCCCGAGCTCAACGAGGAGAAGACGGTCCTCGGCAACGTCGAGGAGGGCGCGGGCGAGATCAAGGCCAAGCTCGACCGCTACAACGAGATCTCGGCGCTCATGGCCGAGCCCGACGCCGACTTCGACGCGCTCATGGCCGAGATGGGCCAGCTCCAGGAGGCCATCGACGCCGCCGACGCCTGGGACCTCGACTCCCAGCTCGAGCAGGCGATGGACGCCTTGCGCTGCCCGCCGCCGGACGCCGACGTCACGGTGCTCTCCGGTGGTGAGCGCCGTCGCGTCGCGCTGTGCAAGCTGCTCCTCCAGAAGCCCGACCTGCTCCTCCTCGACGAGCCCACGAACCACCTCGACGCCGAGTCGGTCCTCTGGCTCGAGCAGCACCTCGCGGCGTACCACGGCGCCGTCGTCGCCGTGACGCACGACCGGTACTTCATGGACAACGTCGCGCAGTGGATCCTCGAGCTCGACCGTGGCCGGGCCTACCCCTACGAGGGCAACTACTCGACCTACCTGGAGAAGAAGCAGGCCCGCCTCCACGTCCAGGGCAAGAAGGACCAGAAGCTCTCCAAGCGCCTCGCCGAGGAGCTCGAGTGGGTGCGCAGCAACGCCAAGGCCAAGCAGACGAAGTCCAAGGCGCGCCTGGCCCGCTACGAGGAGATGGCCGCCGAGGCCGACCGCACGCGCAAGCTCGACTTCGACGAGATCCAGATCCCGCCGGGTCCGCGCCTGGGCAGCAAGGTCATCGAGGTCAGGAACCTGCGCAAGGGCTTCGGCGACCGCATCCTCATCGAGGACCTGTCGTTCACGTTGCCCCGCAACGGGATCGTCGGCGTCATCGGCCCCAACGGCGTCGGCAAGACCACCCTGTTCAAGACGATCGTCGGGCTCGAGGACGCCGACGCCGGCCTCGTCGACGTCGGCGACACCGTCAAGGTGTCCTACGTCGACCAGAGCCGCGGTGGCCTCGACCCGAACAAGAACCTGTGGGAGACCGTCTCGGGCGGCCACGACTACATCAACGTCGGCCAGGTCGAGATCCCCTCGCGCGCCTACGTCAGCCAGTTCGGCTTCAAGGGCCCCGACCAGCAGAAGAAGGCCGGGGTGCTCTCCGGTGGCGAGCGCAACCGCCTCAACCTCGCGCTGACCCTCAAGGAGGGCGGCAACCTCCTCCTGCTCGACGAGCCGACCAACGACCTCGACGTCGAGACCCTCGGGTCCCTCGAGAACGCGCTGCTCGAGTTCCCCGGCTGCGCCGTGGTCATCAGCCACGACCGTTGGTTCCTCGACCGCGTCGCGACGCACATCCTCGCCTGGGAGGGCGACGACGAGAACCCGGCGAAGTGGTACTGGTTCGAGGGCAACTTCGAGTCGTACGAGGCGAACAAGGTCGAGCGCCTCGGCGAGGACGCCGCGCGTCCGCACCGGGTCACCTACCGCAAGCTCACCCGCGACTGACGAGGGCCCGACTGCCCGGACGCGGTGCGTGCGGCGGCTAGGGTGTGCGCCGTGGACAGCGAGACCCCCGGACCCCGACCTCACGAGGTCTCGGTCGTCGTCCCGGTGTACGGCGGGGAGCGCACCCTGCGCGCGGTCGTCGAGGAGCTGGCGCCGAGCACGGCGGGCCGCACGACGCCTGAGGGCCGCACCTACCGCGTCACCGAGGTCCTGCTCGTCCACGACTGCGGCCCCGACCGCTCCGACGACGTCATCCGCGAGCTCGCCGCCGAGCACGACTGGGTGCGGGCGGTGTGGCTGAGCCGCAACTTCGGCCAGCACGCGGCCACGCTCGCCGGCATCGCGGCGTCCGGAGGGGAGTGGGTCGCGACGATGGACGAGGACGGCCAGCACGACCCCGAGCACCTCGGCGCCCTCCTCGACACGGCGATGACCCAGCAGGCCGACGTCGTCTACGCGCGCCCCACGAACGAGCCGCCGCACGGCGCCCTGCGCAACCTCGCGTCGAGAAGTGCCAAGGGCCTGGTCCACCGACTCGCCAAGGGCGCCCAGGCGGCCGACTTCAACAGCTACCGGCTCGTGCTGGGGGAGGTCGCCCGCTCGGTGGCCGCCTACTCCGGGCCCGGCATCTACCTCGACGTCGCCATCGCCTGGGTGGCCCGGCGCGTCGTCACCTGTCCCGTCGAGATGCGCGGCGAGGGTGACCGACCCTCGGGCTACAGCATGCGCAGCCTGGTCTCGCACTTCTGGCGCCTCGTCCTGTCCAGCGGCACCCGCCCGCTGCGCTGGGTCAGCGCCCTGGGCGCCGCCGCGGTCGTCCTCGCGCCGGTCGTGGCGCTCGCACTCATCGCCGGACGTGCCGTCGGGAGCTGGGCGGTCCCCGGCTGGACCTCGACGATGATCCTCCTCATGGTGGCCACGGGCATCCTCCTGTTCAGCCTCGGCGTCATCGCCGAGTACGTGGGCATGGCCGTCAACATGGCGATGGGCAAGCCGCTCTACCTCCCGGTCCGCGACCCGCGCGAGGGACCGCTGGGACGGGACCGCGCGTGAGCGAGCCCCCCGGCCGACCTCTCGCGTGGGTCGTCGGGGCCGGCGGGCTCGTCGGGCGCCACGTCGTCGCGGCCGAGGCGGTCACCGGGTCCGAGGTCGTGACGACCGAGGTGCCGTGGCGCGACGAGGCGGCCAGCATCGACGCCCTCACCGACGCGGTCGCGGACCTCGCCGCGCGCCGTGCCGGACGGCCGTGGACCGTCGCCTGGTGCGCGGGCGCGGGTGTCGTCGCGACGGCCGAGGAGGCGCTCGAGTCCGAGGTCCGGGTCTTCGCCGCCACCATGCGGGCGCTGCGCACGTCGCTGACCCCCGAGGACGACGGGGTCGTCTTCCTCGCCTCGTCCGCCGGAGGCCTCTACGCCGGGTCCCGCACCCCGCCGTTCGACGAGCGCAGCGACCCCCGGCCCCTCGTGCCGTACGGCCGCGCCAAGCTGGCGATGGAGCAGCACGTCGCCGACCTCGTCCGGGGGACCGGGCTGCGCGCCCTCCTCGGGCGCCTCTCCAACGTCTACGGGCCGGGACAGACGCTCGGCAAGCCCCAGGGCCTGCTGAGCCAGCTCTGCCTCGCCCACGCCACCGGCCGCCCCCTCCCGGTCTTCGTCTCGATGGACACCATCCGCGACTACCTCTACGCCCCCGATGCCGGCCGGATGGTCGTGCGGGCCGTCGACCTCGCGCGGCTCGAGCCGCCGGGGACGGTCGTGGCCAAGGTCCTCGCGAGCGGCGCCCCGGTCACGGTCGGGCACCTCGTCGCCGAGGCCCGCCGCGTGTTCCACCGCCCGCTGCGGACGATCCCCGTCGGAGGACGCGGCGCCGGACAGGTCCTCGACCTCCGGCTGTCGTCGACGCTGTGGCCCGAGGTCGACGCGCTCGCGTCGACGACGCTCCCGGCAGGGCTGTCGCGCACCGGCGCCGACGTCCTCGCCCGGGTGACCTCCGGCGGCCCGCTCGACGGCTGAACCGTCGGGGTGGAGCCGCGCAGGATCCCGTCAGTCGGTGCGGGTGGCGGCGAGGAAGACCGAGGAGCCGAACGGCAGGTCGCCTCGCGAGAGGACGACCCGGTCGAACCGGGAGACGGCCGTCAGCATCGTGTTGACCGGACGCGGCACCTTCGGGACCTCGACGATGTCGACCGGACCGCTCCTGCGGCGGGCGGCGATCTTGCGGGCGGTCCGCTCGGCCGCGAACATCGGGAAGACCGTCGCGAAGCCGTAGGTGGCGCGCTCGACGCGGAAGCCGGCCCGCTCGACGGCGGCGACGGCCCGGCGCCTGGTGTACCTGCGGTGGTGGCCGTTGGCGACGTCGAAGTCGGTCCAGGCCCACGTGTAGGCCGGCACCGACATGAGGAAGCGCCCTCCCGGGCGCAGCACCCGCCGGACCTCGGCGAGCGCGACGTCCTCGGGGTCGCAGTGCTCGATGACGTCGAAGGCCGACACGACGTCGAAGGCGCCGTCGGCGAACGGCAGGGCGAGGGCGGAGCCGCAGACCCCGTCGGACCCGAGGCCGCGGGGGTCGATGTCGAGGGCGGCGGTGCGCTCGACGGCGTCGCGCAGCCAGGCCGCGCTCGGACCGTCGGCGCTGCCGAGGTCGAGCGCCGTCCCGGAGCCCTCGACGTAGTGCCGGAGCGCGACCTCGAGCAGGTCGGCACGGGCGACGTACCACCAGTAGCCGGGGTTCTCGATGGAGGCCGAGCCACCGTGGCCCGCGTAGATCTGCGCTTGCTCGGTCACCGCGTCACTGTAGCGGGGGTCGCGGCAGGGCCCGGCGAGGCCCTCGGGTCGCCGCCACGCGCCGCCCCGCGCCGTCAGCCGTCGGCGCGCACGAGCCGCACGGCGAGGTCGCCGTACGCCGACTCGATGGCCTCCGGGGTGCGGCGCACCTCGGGGCTGTACCAGCGGGC
Organism: Oryzobacter terrae; assembly: GCF_042756445.1. Classification (GTDB taxonomy): domain Bacteria; phylum Actinomycetota; class Actinomycetes; order Actinomycetales; family Dermatophilaceae; genus Oryzobacter; species Oryzobacter terrae. The sequence continues at coordinate 861,237 of NZ_CP170578.1, read as the reverse complement.
GACGTCGATCGCCATCGACAGCAGGGCGAGGGAGGTGGCCGAGACGTCGGCGACGGTGAACTCGCCGCTCGCGACGCCGTCGCGCAGCACGCCGGCGACGACCTGGTCGATCTCGCGGCGCAGCATGAGCACCTCGTCGCGGTGCTCGGGGGAGAGGTGCCGGAACTCGAACTGGACGATCCGCCCGAGGGAGTAGTGCTCGGCGTGCCAGCGCGAGAAGCCGCCGACGATGCTGCGCAGCGCGTCGGTGGGGGTGGGGCCGGCCTCGCGGGCGGCGACGAGGAGGTCGCGGGCCCGCTCGTGCCCCCGGCGGCTCAGCTCGAAGAGCAGGACCTCCTTGGAGGCGAAGTGGACGTACACCCCGGCGGGGGAGAGCCCGGCCCGCGAGGCGATGTCGCGGGTCGTCGTCGCATGGAAGCCGCGCTCGGCGAAGGCGTCGGCCGCCGCGAGCATGATCCGCACGGCGGTGTCGGCGTGGTCGCCGGTCGACGCCGACCGGCCTCCCTCGGGGGCGAGGGCGGCGAGGACGGCGGTCTCGCTCAGCGGTGTGGCACTCGGCACGGTTGACAGCATGCCGCACCCTCGCCAAACTAAGCAAGCGCTTAGTCAACGCGGTCCCCGCGACCCCCACGCTCCAGGAGTGCCATGCCCCGCAACATCTACTCGTCCGAGCACGAGGACTTCCGCGCCTCGGTGCAGGAGTTCGTCGAGCGGACCCTCAAGCCGCGCGCCGAGCAGATGCTCGAGGTCAAGGCGATCGACCGCGACATCTGGAAGGAGGCCGGCTCCCAGGGGCTGTTCGGCCTCGACATCCCCGAGGAGTTCGGCGGGATGGGCAACGACGACTACCGCTTCAACGCGGTCGCCGCCGAGGTGCTCAACGGCTTCAACGCCGCCGTCGGCTCGTGCTTCGGCATCCACAGCGACGTCTGCCCGCCGTACATCGTCGACCTCGGGACCCAGGAGCAGAAGGAGCGCTGGCTGCCCGCGATGGCCGCGGGCGAGAAGATCTGCGCCATCGCCATGACCGAGCCCGGCGGTGGCTCCGACCTCGCCGCCCTCAAGACGACCGCGGTCCGCGACGGCGACCACTGGGTCGTCAACGGCAGCAAGACCTTCATCACCAACGGCTACCAGGCCGACCTGGTCATCGTCGCGACCCGCACCGACCCGAGCAAGGGCGCCAAGGGCATCACCCTGTTCATGGTCGAGGACGGGATGGAGGGCTTCACCCGCGGCCGCAAGCTCGACAAGGTCGGCCAGGAGGAGTCCGACACCGCCGAGCTGTTCTTCAGCGACGTGCGGGTCCCCGACTCCAACCGGATCGGCGAGGAGGGCATGGGCTTCATCGCGATGATGCAGCGGCTGCCCCAGGAGCGCGTCGGCGCCGCCGCGGCCAACGTCGCGCACGCCAAGCAGATCCTCATGGAGACCATCGAGTACGCCAAGGAGCGCAAGGCGTTCGGCCAGTCGATCGGCTCGTTCCAGCACAACAAGTTCAAGATCGCCGAGCTCGTCACCTCGATCGAGGTCGCCGAGGCCTACGTCGACGACTGCATCGAGGCGCACTCCGAGGGCCGCCTGTCCGCCGTCGACGCCGCGAAGGCGAAGTGGTGGAGCGCACAGGTCCAGAACGACGTCCTCGACGAGTGCGTCCAGCTCCACGGCGGCTACGGCTTCATGAACGAGTACCGGGTGGCCCGTGCCTGGCGTGACGCCCGCGTCACGAAGATCTGGGCCGGCAGCAACGAGATCATGAAGGAGCTCATCGGCCGCGACCTCGGCCTCTGACCTGGGGGACGGGCCCGGGTCGACCTAGTGGTCGACCCGGGCCCGTGCGTGTCCGGACCCGACGGCACGCAGGACGCCCGCGACGAGGAGCGACTGCGCGGCGACGTAGGTCGCCATGACCCAGAAGCCCTGACCCGGCAGGGCGAAGCCGTCGGCGAACGCGTCGAGGGCGATGAGGCCGTCGGACACGAGGAAGAGCGCCCCACCGGCCGCGGTCAGCGTGTTGACGCCGGTGGAGAGCACTGCTGCCGCCCCGAGGAGTGCTCCGTAGACGAGCACCGGGACGAGCAGCCCACCCGCACCGCCGGCGCAGGCCGCGACGAGCGCCGCCACGACGGCGACGTACGGCAGGAGGAGCACGCGCCGCCGATGGAGCACGCTGCGCCGTCGGTGGGGCAGGAAGGCCGCGACGTAGGCGACCTGGGCGAGGAGGAAGAAGCCGACCATGAGGAGGAACGCCGCGTCGCCCTCGGCCAGTCGCGGCAGGCTGTCACCGAGCCACGACAGGCCCAGCGCCGCGAGCGTGAGGCGCACGAGGCGGCCGCGCGGGGCGGACGTCGCCAGCCGGAGCACGGCGGCGAGCAGGGGCATGAGCAGCACCTGCGTGACGTCGGCGAGCACGGCCGTGCCGGTCAGCTGAGCCGCGAGGTGGACCGCGGTGACGACCACGAGTCCGGCGAGGACGAGCCGCCGGAGCGGTCGACGAGGCGGCATGGCGCGAGCCTAGGGCCCGCGGCACCCGCGGCGGACACCCGGCCGGGCCGGCCCCCCGACGAGGGCCACGACGAGGGCGACCCGCCGGCCTGCCCCTCAGTCGAGGGGGCCGCCCGCGACGTAGACGACCTGGCCCGAGACGAACCCGGCCTCCTCGGAGACGAGGAAGGCGATCGTCGCGGCGATGTCCTCGGGCTGGCCGATCCGGCCGACGGGGATCTGGGCGGCGCTGTGCGCGACGAAGTCCTCGAAGGAGACCTTCATCCGCTCGGCCGTGGCGCGGGTCATGTCGCTCTGGACGAACCCGGGCGCGACGGCGTTGGCCGTGACCCCGAACTTCCCGAGCTCGATGGCGAGCGTCTTGGTGAAGCCCTGGAGGCCGGCCTTGGCGGCGGCGTAGTTGGCCTGGCCCCGGTTGCCCTGGGCCGAGGACGACGACAGGTTGACGACCCGCCCGTACCGCTCCTTGGTCATGAACGCCTGGCACGCCCGGGTCATGAGGAAGGCGCCCTTGAGGTGCACCCCCATGACGGCGTCCCAGTCCTCCTCGGTCATCTTGAACAGGAGGTTGTCGCGGATGATCCCGGCGTTGTTGACGAGGACGACCGGCGGCCCGAGCTCGGCGGCCACGCGGGCGACGCCGGCCTCGACCTGCGCGGCGCTCGTGACGTCGACGCCGACGCCGAGGGCGCGTCCTCCGGCGTCCCGGACACGTCCGGCGACCTCCTCGCACGCGGACTCGTCGAGGTCGAGGACCCCGACGGCGAAGCCGTCGCGACCCAGGCGTTCGGCGGTGGCGGCCCCGATGCCGCGGGCTGCTCCGGTGACGATGGCGACGCGCTCGGTGGTCATGGGACGGAAGGCTAGCGGGGCGTCGTCAGCCGACGCCCTCGCCCGGATCCACCACGGCGTCGTCGAGCCGCGGGGCGAGGACGCGTGCGTGCTCTCACCACTGCCGACGGCCTCGACACGGTAGCCGGCTCACCGGGATGCTGCCCCTCTGTCGTGGAGGGGTCGGCGTCCGCCTGCTGAGGACGGGTTCGACGGCCGTTTTCGCCCCGTCGGGCCGCGACGGTAGGTTGACCTGCACTGCAGCGGGTACCCCGCAGGGGGACCGCGCGCGGGCACAGCACCGTCGCTGGTCTGCGAATGACCACACACGGAAGGCACCTCGTTGGAGATCTGGCCCGGAACGGCGTACCCCCTGGGAGCCACCTACGACGGCAGTGGCGTCAACTTCGCGTTGTTCAGCGAGGTCGCCGAGCGGGTCGAGCTGTGCCTGGTCGACGACGACGGCGGCGAGACCCGCGTCGACCTCCCCGAGGTCGACGGCTTCGTCTGGCACGCCTACCTCCCGGGCCTGCAGCCCGGGCAGCGCTACGGCTACCGCGTCCACGGCCCCTACGAGCCGAGCCAGGGCCACCGCTGCGACCCGAGCAAGCTGCTCCTCGACCCGTACGCGAAGGCGATCGAGGGTCAGGTGAGCAACGACCAGTCGCTGTTCTCCTACGACTTCAAGAACCCCAGGAAGCGCAACACCACCGACAGCCTCGGCAAGACGATGCTCAGCGTCGTCATCAACCCCTACTTCGACTGGGGCCACGACCGGCCGCCGCGCCACGAGTACCACGAGACGGTCATCTACGAGGCGCACGTCAAGGGCCTGACGATGACCCACCCCGAGGTGCCCGAGGAGGTCCGCGGCACCTACGCGGGCATCGCGCACCCGGCGATCATCGACCACCTGACGACCCTGGGCATCACGGCCCTCGAGCTGATGCCGGTGCACCAGTTCGTCGACGACACCTCCCTGCAGGACCGCGGCCTGACGAACTACTGGGGCTACAACACCATCGGCTTCCTCGCGCCGCACAACGGCTACTCGCGCGGCCGCCGCGGCGAGCAGGTGACCGAGTTCAAGGCCATGGTCAAGGCGCTGCACGAGGCGAACATCGAGGTCATCCTCGACGTCGTCTACAACCACACCGCCGAGGGCAACGAGTTCGGCCCCACGCTGTGCTTCAAGGGGATCGACAACGCGGCGTACTACCGCCTCGTCGACGACACCAAGGAGCACTACTACGACACGACGGGCACCGGGAACAGCCTGCTCATGCGGCACCCGCACGTCCTCCAGCTCATCATGGACTCGCTGCGCTACTGGGTCACCGAGATGCACGTCGACGGCTTCCGCTTCGACCTCGCCGCCACCCTCGCCCGCCAGTTCCACGAGGTCGACAAGCTCTCGGCCTTCTTCGACCTCATCCAGCAGGACCCGGTCATCTCGCAGGTCAAGCTCATCGCCGAGCCCTGGGACGTCGGCGACGGCGGCTACCAGGTCGGCAACTTCCCCCCGCTGTGGACCGAGTGGAACGGGCAGTACCGCGACACGGTGCGCGACTTCTGGCGCGGCGAGCCGAGCACGCTCGCCGAGTTCGCGTCGCGGATCACCGGGTCGAGCGACCTCTACGAGCACAGCGGCCGCAAGCCCATCGCCAGCATCAACTTCGTCACCGCCCACGACGGCTTCACCCTGCGCGACCTCGTGTCGTACAACGAGAAGCGCAACGAGGCCAACGGCGAGGACGGCCGCGACGGCGAGAGCCACAACCGGTCGTGGAACTGCGGCGCCGAGGGCCCGACCGACGACCCCGAGGTCTCGGCCCTGCGCCTGCGCCAGCAGCGCAACTTCCTCACCACGCTCCTGCTGAGCCAGGGCGTGCCGATGATCGCCCACGGCGACGAGCTCGGCCGCACCCAGCAGGGCAACAACAACGTCTACTGCCAGGACAACGAGCTGTCGTGGGTCGACTGGGACCTCGGGGAGGACCAGAAGGAGCTCCTCGCGTTCACCTCCGCCCTCACCGCCCTGCGCCGCAACCACGCCGTGTTCCGCCGCCGCCGGTTCTTCGCCGGCAGCGCCGACCACGGTGGGCAGTCCGACATGGGCGACATCGCCTGGCTCCAGCCCTCGGGTGAGCCGATGGGCGAGGACGCCTGGAGCGACGGTGACGCCAAGCGCGTCATGGTCTTCCTCAACGGCGGCGCCATCCCCACCCCCGACTCGCGCGGCCGCCGCGTCCAGGACGACGACTTCCTCGTCCTGTTCAACGGCGACCACGAGGACCACGCCTTCACCCTGCCGGGCGAGGAGTTCGGCGAGCGGTGGGTCGCCGAGATCGACACCGCCGTCGAGGTCGTCGACCCCGACTGGCACGCCCCCCGCAGCGAGCTCCTCGTGCAGGCGCGGTCCGTCGTCGTCCTGCGCGACCAGCGTGAGGTCCCCACCGTCCCGGCGGGAGCCTCGACGACGACCAGGCCGTGACGATGACGACCCCTCACCGCCCGGACCCCGGCCGCGTCGTCCCCACGGCGACCTACCGCCTCCAGGTCCACGCCGGCTTCGGCTTCGACGCGGCGGCCGAGCACGTCGGCTACCTCGCCTCGCTCGGGGTCTCGCACGTCTACCTCTCGCCCATCCTCCAGGCCGCACCCGGCTCGGCTCACGGCTACGACGTCCTCGACCACACCCGGATCAGCGAGGAGGCCGGGGGACGCGAGGCCTTCGACCGCCTCGTGGCCGCGTGCCGCGAGCACGGGCTCGGCATCGTCGTCGACGTCGTCCCCAACCACATGACGGTGCCCGAGCCGGCGCACCTCAACGCCCCGTTCTGGTCGCTGCTGCGCGAGGGACGACGCAGCCCGTACGCCGGCTGGTTCGACGTCGACTGGGTGGCCGAGGACGACCGCATCCTCATGCCGGTGCTCGGCGGCACGCTCGAGGCCGCGCTCGAGGCCGGTGAGCTGACCCTCGCCGACGACGGCGGCCCCACGGGTCACGACCACGTCCTGCGGTACTACGCCCACGAGTTCCCCGTGGCGCCGGGGACCGAGGAGATGCCGCTCGCCGAGCTCGTCGAGGCGCAGGCCTACCGGCTCTCGAGCTGGCGCGAGGCGGGCGACGCCCTCAACTACCGCCGCTTCTTCGACGTCACCTCGCTCGTCGCGGTCCGGGTCGAGGACCCCGTCGTCTTCATGGCCACCCACGCGCTGCTCCTCGCGCTGCACGGTCACGGTGCCGTCGACGGCTTCCGGATCGACCACCCCGACGGCCTCGCCGACCCCGGGGGCTACCTCGAGCGGCTCGCCGACGCCACCGGCGACGCGTGGGTCGTCGCCGAGAAGATCCTCGAGGGCGAGGAACGACTCCCCGACTCGTGGCGCTGTGCCGGCACCACCGGGTACGACGCCCTCCTTCGGGTGCAGCAGGTGCTCACCCCCACGGCCGGCCTCCCGGCCCTCGACCGGCTCTGGGCGCAGGTCGCCCCCGACCGCCTGTCCCTGGCCGACGTCGTCACCGAGTCCAAGCGCCTCGTCGTCGACGACGTCCAGGCCGCCGAGGTCGACCGGCTGATGCGCCTCGTGCGCCGCGTCCTCGTCGGCGAGGACCTCGCGGCCCTGCGCCGTGCCCTCGAGGCGCTGCTCGTCTCGATGGACCGCTACCGCGCCTACGTCGTCCCTGGCCGCGGGGTCGACCCCGAGCAGGCCGCCGTCGTCGAGGGGGCCGCCGAGCGGGCGCGCGGGATCCTGGCGCCGAGCGACCACGACGCCCTCGCCGTCGTCGTCCGGCTCGTCCTCGGCGGTCCGCTGCCGCAGGCCCAGGTCGACAGCGGCCCGGCGGCCGACGAGTTCCGGCTGCGCTTCCAGCAGACGTGCGGGCCGGTCATGGCCAAGGGCATCGAGGACACGGCGTACTACCGGTGGTTCCGGCTCGCGGGCGCCAACGAGGTGGGCGGCCACCCTGACCACCCGTCCATCGGCGCCGACGAGTTCCACGCCTGGTGCGCCGAGCAGGTCGCCGGGTGGCCCACCGCGATGACCACGCTCACGACCCACGACACCAAGCGCTCCGAGGACGTCCGAGCCCGGCTGGTGCCGCTCGCCGAGGACGGCGAGGGCTGGGCGACCTGGCTCGAGGAGGCCCGGACGCTCGCCGCCGACCACCGGCTCGAGGGGCTCGACGACCCCACCGAGTACCTCGTGTGGCAGACGCTCGTCGGCACCTGGCCGATCACCGGCGCCCGGATCGAGGAGTACCTCCTCAAGGCGGTGCGGGAGGCCAAGGTGCACACCGCCTGGGTCGACGGCGATGCCGCCTACGAGGAGGCCGTCGTCGGGTTCGCACGGAACCTGCTGCACGACACCGCGATCCAAAAGCACCTCGACGCGTGGATGCTGGCGCACGAGCCCTCGGTGCGGGCGACGGTCCTCGCCCAGAAGCTGATCCAGCTGACGATGCCCGGTGTCCCCGACGTCTACCAGGGCTGCGAGGTCGTCTCCCTCAGCCTCGTCGACCCCGACAACCGGCGGCCCGTCGACTGGACCGACCTCGGCGTGCGCCTGGGCCGGGTCCTGGCCGACGAGCCGTCCTTCGACCTCGACGACGAGAAGCTGCGGGTCACCGCGCGCGCCCTGCGGGTGCGGCGCGACCACCCCGAGGCCTTCGTCGGGCCCTCGACGACCTACGCCGGGTGCGCCACGTCCTCCGAGCACGCGGTGGCCTTCGTCCGAGGTGACGCCGACGGGCCGCGGGCCGTCACGGTCGTGACCCGCGCGGCCGGCCTCCTCGCCGAGGGCGGCGGCTTCGGCGACGCGACGGTCGAGGTCCCCGCGGGTGCCTGGCGCGACGTGCTCTCCGAGCGTGACGTCGACTCCGACGGGTCGGGCGTGCGCCTCGCCGACCTCCTCGCCGACCGTCCCGTGGCCCTCCTCGTGGCGGTGACCCCGTGAGCGCCGACGACGGGCTGCGCGCGGTCTGCCGCCCGGGAGCCGGACGCGCCCCCATCGAGGTGTGGGCCCCGCTCGCCGAGCACGTCGCCGTCGAGTGGTCCCCCGCCGTACCCGAGGCGACCGATCGGTCACGTCAGGTACGGCGCGACGACATGACCGCGGTCGGCGACGGGTGGTGGCGCTGGGAGCCCCCGTCCGAGGCCGCCGACGCCACGCTCGACTACGCCTTCGTCCTCGACGGCGCCGAGCCGGCCCTGCCCGACCCGCGCAGCGCCTGGCAGCCCGAGGGGGTCCACGGCCCGAGCCGCTCCTTCGACCCGTCCCACTTCGGGTGGAGCGACGACGGGTGGCGCGGCCCCCGTGACGGGCACGGCGTCCTCGGCGGCGTGGTCTACGAGCTGCACGTCGGCACCTTCACCCCGGAGGGCACCCTCGACGCCGCCGCCGGGCGCCTCGACCACCTCGTCGCCCTGGGCGTCGACGTCGTCGAGCTGATGCCGCTCGTCGCCTTCCCCGGACGGTGGGGCTGGGGCTACGACGGCGTCGACCTGTACGCGGTCCACGACGGCTACGGCGGCCCGGAGGCCCTCCAGCGCTTCGTCGACGCCGCCCACGCGCGCGGCCTCGGCGTCGCCCTCGACGTCGTCCACAACCACCTCGGCGCGAGCGGCAACTACCTCTCGCGCTTCGGGCCGTACTTCACGCAGGGCCACCACACCCCGTGGGGCGCGGCCGTCAACCTCGACGACGCCGGTGCCGACCACGTCCGCGGCTTCCTCGTCGACAGCGTCCTGCGATGGTTCCGCGACTTCCACGTCGACGCCCTGCGCCTCGACGCCGTCCACGAGCTCAAGGACTCCTCGCCCCGGCACTACCTCGCCGAGCTCTCCGACGCCGTCACCGCGCTCGCGGCCGAGCTCGGCCGTCCGCTCGACCTCGTCGCCGAGAGCGACCTCAACGACACGATGATGGTGACGCCCACCGCCGAGGGCGGGCGGGGCATGACGGCGCAGTGGGACGACGACGTCCACCACGCGCTCCACGTCGCGCTGACCGGCGAGCGCCAGGGGTACTACGCCGACTTCGCCGGGGGAGCGGGCCGCGACGAGGGCGGGCCCCTCGCCGTCCTCGCGAAGGTGCTCACCCGTGGCTTCCTCCACGACGGGTCGCACAGCAGCTTCCGGAACCGGGCGTGGGGCGCCCCCGTCGACCGCGAGCACCTCGACGCGCGCCGCCTCCTGGGCTACCTCCAGACCCACGACCAGGTCGGCAACCGCGCCGTCGGCGACCGGATCTCGGCCACGGTCACGCCCGCCCGGCAGGCCGTGGGGGCCGCGCTGTACCTCCTCGCCCCCACGACGCCGATGGTGTTCATGGGCGAGGAGTGGGCGGCCTCCACGCCGTGGCAGTTCTTCACCGGCTTCGAGGAGGACTGGCTGGTCGAGGCGGTCCGCGCCGGCCGCCGGGCCGAGTTCGGACTGCACGGGTGGGCCTCCGACGAGGTGCCCGACCCGCAGGACCCGCACACCCGCGACCGTTCGGTCCTGCGCTGGGACGAGGTCGACGACGAGCCCCACGCGCGCGTCCTCCGCTGGTACTCCGCGTGCACCGCGCTGCGCCGGGTCCTCCTCGGCGACCAGCCGACCCGGCTCGCCGACGTCGCCGTGCGGGCCGACGACGCCGACGGCTGGGTCGTCCTCGAGCACCGGCCCGCCGGACGGGCGCCGTACGCCGTCGTCGCGAACCTCGGCGCCGAGCCGCGCGAGGTCCCCCTCGCCGGTGGGGGCGCCGTCCTCCTGGCGTGGGACCTCGACGCGACCTCGGTCTCGGGCACGGGCGTCACCCTCGCGCCCGACACCGCAGCGGTCGTCGCGCTCGCCTGAGCCGCCTCGTCGGCCGGGTCACGATCCGGCGACGACCCCGTCGCGGGACACCACCGGCCCCGGGAGCCCCACTAGGGTGGCCCGGTCCGGTCGGCGTCAGGGGAGGACGGGGTGGTGTGAGGACGCTCCTGCTGCGTCGCGTGGGAGCGCACCCCGCCGCACTCGTCGCCGTGGCGACGTCCGTCCTCACCTCGATGCTCGTCGTCGCGACCCTCCAGCTGCTCTCGGTGGGGATCGCCGAGGCGGGCGTGCGCGCCGAGCTCGGCGTCCCGGCGGCCGAGCGGGGGGTCGTCGTGACCGCCGGCCTGCGGCCCGGGGAGGTCGGGGCGGCCGACGGATCGGTGCGCGACGCCGTCGCGGCGGGAGGCGCCGCCACGCTGACCCGGACGGCGACCGCCACGACCCGCGGGATCGTCGGCGGGGCCGACACCGACCGGGTCCTCCTCGCCGACGTCGACGACCTGGCCGGCCGCGCCCGCCTCGTCGAGGGCGCGTTCCCCAGGACGCCGCCGGCCGGTGCGCGGCCCGGCCGCGACCCCGTCGAGGTCGCCGTGCCGGAGAACGTGGCTCGCGCTCTGGACCTGTCCGTGGGCGACCGATTCGGCCTCACCGACCTCATCGCCCGGGACAGCCCGCCGCTCGCGGTCGTCGTCAGCGGGGTCTTCGCCCCCACGGGGGTCGACCGGGGGTCGTGGGCCGACGACCCGCTCGGGCTGCGCGGTGTCGTGCGCACGGACTTCACGACGTACGGGCCCGTCGTCCTCGGGACGGGCGCCCTCGACCTCGAGCTCGGCGGGACCTCGACCGTCACCTGGCGCTGGACGCCCGAGGTCGACGGGCTCGGGGGATCGGAGCTGGCCGCGTTCGAGACCCGGCTCGACGGGGTCGTCGAGCGGCTCCAGCGCCTCGCCGGCCTCGGGACGACGGGAGCCCGGGCCGAGGCGGAGCGGGTCCTGCGCGACGGTCGGGTCACGACGAGCCTGCCGGAGGTCGTCGAACGGGCGACGGTGTCCGAGGCCCGGGTCCGCGCCGCCCTCCTCGCCCCGACGGTCCTGCTCGTCGTCCTCGGGACGTCGAGCCTCGTGGTGGCCGCCGCGCTGCTCGCCGCCCTGCGCGACCCCGAGACGCGCCTGCTGCGCACCCGCGGCGCCTCGACGGGCCGGCTCGGCTCCCTCGCCCTCGTCGACGCGCTCGCCGTCGTGCTCGTCGGGTCCATCGGGGCGCTCTTGGTCGCGCCCCTCCTCGCCCGCGCCGTGGCCGGCGGCGCCGGCCTCACCGACCGCGAGCTGTCGACCGGCACCTCGCCCGGTGCGCTGCCCTGGGCGTCCGTGCTCGTCATGGCGGTCCTCGTCACGGTCGTCGTCGTGTCGACGACGTTGCGGGTCGGCCGGGCGCGCGGCGGAGCCCGGGCGGCGGCCGGTGGGGCCGCGGGGCTGCTGCGCGTCCTCGGCTCGTCCGGTCTCGACGTCGTGCTCGTCGGGATGAGCGTGCTCGGGGTCGTCCAGCTGCGGCGGTACGACAGCGCGGGCTCCACGGTGGCCGACCCGCTCACCATCGCCGCGCCCGCCCTCGTCGTCGCCGGGACCGCGGTCCTCTGCCTGCGCCTGCTGCCGCTGCTGTCCGGGCAGGTGGCGCGGCTCACGAGCGAGCGGGCCGGGCTCGACGTCGCCTGGGGTGGGTGGCAACTCTCCCGCCGGCTCGCGAGCCAGTCGGGCACGGTCCTCCTCGTTCTCCTCGCCGTCTCGATGGGCTCGCTGGCCCTCTCGCACTCGGCGACGGCGCAGCAGGCCGTCGAGGACCAGTCGACCTTCGAGACGGGTGGCCCGGTCCGGGTGGTGACGGGCGCGCTCGTCGGCGACCGGCTGCCCACCGTCGGGGCGACCCTCGACGAGGCGGCCGGCGGCGTCGACCGGGTCGTGCCGGTCCTGCGCGACTCGGTGGGCATCGGACCGGTGACCGACATCTCGGTCCTCGGCGTCGACGCCGCCGCCGCGGCCACGGTCGTCACGCCGAGGCCGGACACGCTCGACGGGCAGGAGTGGTCGGCGGTCGTCGGCAGGCTCGCGTCGCGACGGGCGCCGCTCCAGGCACCCACCGTGCCGGCCGACGCGACGTCGTTGACGCTGCGCGTCGCCCTCGAGGCACCCTCCTCCACCAGCCCGCAGTTCCTCGTCCCGGCGTCGGTCATCCTGCGCGACGGGTCCGGCCTGATGACGACGCTGCGCCTCGGTGGCGTCTCCGTCTCCGCCAGGGACCTCACCGTCGAGCTCCCTCGACCTCGTGGCGGCCCGTGGCAGCTGGTGGGGGTCACGGGGACGCCGAGCCGCGGGGTCATCGTCGGCGGAGGCTCCCTCCCGCCCACGCTGCAGCCGACCCCGGGCTCGACGGCACCCTTCGAGCTCGTCGTCGAGTCGGCCCGGGCCGGGTCCACCGAGCTCTCGGAGGTCGACCAGGTCGCCGACCGTCCCTCGCCCGGCGGGCTGTTCAGCGCGGTCCTGGCAGCCCGGGTCGACGGGGTGCCGGCGGTCGTCACGACCGCGGTCGCGTCGGCCGCGAACCTCGAGGTCGGGTCGCGCATCGAGCTCGTCGTCGGCGGTCGCAGGCTGCCCGTCGAGGTCGTGGCCCTCGTCGACTCGGTCCCCACCGCCTCGACCCCGGACCGCGCGGTCCTCCTCGACCTCCCCACCGTCCTGGCGACGCCCGACCCGCCGACCGCGGACCGCCGCCTGTCGACCCGGGTGCTCGAACCGACCGAGTGGTGGCTGGCCCCCACGCGGCCCGTCGACGCCGAGGCGCTGCGCGCACGGCTCCCCGGTGGGTCGACGGTGACCCTGCGCAGCGAGGTCGTCGACGAGCGGCTGGCCAACCCGGTGAACGCCGGGATGCGCGCCTCGATGCTCCTCGTCACGGTGGCGGCCCTCGTCCTCGCGGCCGTGGGCTTCGCGGCGACGACCGCCGCGCTCGGCCGCGAGCGACGGCGCGAGAACGCCGTCCTCCTCGCCCTCGGCATGCCCCCGAGCCGGATCCGGCGGACCCTGGAGGCCGAGCGCGTCGCCGTCGTCGTCCTCACGGTCGTCGTCGGGCTGGTGCTCGGCGTCCTGTCGGCGCTCGCGGTCGTCCCGGTGCTCGTCGGCGGCGACGGCCACCAGCAGGTGCCGGACGTTCGCGTCGCGCTCCCGTGGCCCTCCCTCGGCCTGTTCGCCGCGCTCGTGGCCGCCGTCCTCGCGGTCGTCGGCGTCCTCGTCCTGCGTCGGGTCGGCAGTGACGTCGCCGCCGAGCTGCGCCGGGGGGACTCGTGACGGGGCGGCACGTGGCGTCGCGGTCACGCGCCGGTTTCGGGCCGTGGCAGCACCTGCGGGCCGGGTTCGCCCCGGGGCGAGGCACCTCCCTTCTCCTCGCGGTCCTCGCTCTCGTGACGACGACCTTCCTCGTCGCCCTGCCCCAGCTCGCCGCGGGCGCCCACGACCGAGGGCTCGCCGACGCGGTCACCTCGGCCGAGCCCGCGGAGCGCGACCTCGCGCTGCGCCTGACGCCACGAGCCGTCGAGGGGGTGGCCCTTCCCTCCGCCACCCTCGGGGCCCAGTCGACGCCGCCCTTCGCCGACGTCGACGCCGCCGTCCGCACGGCCATGGACCCCCGCGCGACCGAGCTGTTCGAGGCACCGAGGCACACGGCCCAGAGCGACCCGTTCGTCGTGGCGCGTGCTGACCGTCGCCGGCTCGACGTCTCGGCGGTCGAGGCCGTCATCCGGCTCGACGACGTCCTCGTCCGCGGGGTGCGGTGGACCTCGGGTGGGCTGCCGGGGCCACCCACCCTCGAGCGCACCCTCACGACCCCGACCGGGCAGGAGCACCGGGTCGCGGTGGTGCCCGTCGCGCTCGCCGACCGGACGGCACGGGAGTGGGGGGTGGCCGTGGGCGACGTCCTGGAGCTCGCCCCCTCGACCGACGCCACCCGGCGGGTGACCCCGACCGCCCTCGTCCTCGCCGGGACGTTCCAGGCGCTGGACGCCGCGGACCCGGTGTGGGGCGCGGAACCACGGATGCTCGGGGTCGCCAAGATCCCCACGGCCGACGGCGGGACCAAGGACCAGGGAGCGGTCGTCGCGCCGGTGTCGAGCTACGCCGCCGTCGCCGACGGCATCTGGCGCATCCCGCGGGGCGCGGGCGACGCGTCGTCGCCGGCGCTGGACCACGAGTGGCGCTTCGTGGTGGTCCCCGAGCGCCTCGTGCGCACGGACGCTGGACCCCTGAGGTCCCTCCTCGTCACCCTGGACACCGACCAGGACGTCTGGCTCGCGGTCCCGGAGCGGCCCAGGGTCATCTCCGGGCTCGACACGCTCCTCGACCGGTACGACCGCGACGTCGCCGTCACCGACGTCCTCACGTCCTTCGTCACGGGTGGGGTCACCGCCCTGGCCGTGCTCGTCCTCGGGCTGACCGCGCTCGTCGGTGCCGACCGCCGTGCCGCCGAGGTCCGGCTCCTGCGCAGCCGCGGCGCGTCGACGGGGCTGGTCCTCGCGCTCGTCGCGGCGTGGACGGCCGCCCTCGGCATCCCGGCGGCGCTGCTCGCCGCGGTCGTCACCTCAGTCACCCTCCCGGGGTCCGTGCCGCGCGGCACCCTCGTGGAGGTGGCGCTCGTCGTCCTCCTCCCGTTGCTCGCCGCCGTCACCGTCACGTGGCGCCGGCTCGCCGCGATCGACGAGGTCCCGGACGAGACCCGGGACCTGGGGCGGGCGGCCCGCCGCGTCGTCCTCGAGCTGGTCGTCATCGCCCTGGCCGTCAGCGCCGTGACGACCGTCCGCAGCCGCGGCGACGTCATCGCCGCGGGGCGCACCGACTGGTTCGCCACGGTGACCCCGGTGCTCGTCGCGCTCGCCGCCTCGGTTGTCGCGATCCGGGTCCTGCCGTGGCCCGTCGGCCTGATGTCGCGGCTCGCCGCACGCGGGAGGGGTCTCGTCGCGTACCTCGGCCTGACGCGGGCCGCGCGGACGGGGTCGTCGGCCGCCGTCCCGATCACCGCCCTCGTCGTCGGCACCACCCTCGTGGCGCTCACCGCGGCGCTGTCCGCGACGGTGACCGCGCAGCGCGAGCTCGCGGCGTACCGGGCGGTGGGCGCCGACGCGCGGGTCGACGCGGACCGCATCGACGCCGCCGACGTCGAGCGGCTCGCTGCGCGTCCGGGGGTGACGGCGGCCCTGCCCGCCCTCGTCGAGCGCGGCTCCGGGGTCGTCGTCGACGGGAAGGAGTCGCTCGTCACTCTTGTCGCCGTCGACCCCGTCGCCTACGAGAGGTCGCTGCGCGGTACCCCGCTCGCGGTCGACCTCCCGTCGATGCCGGTGTCCGCCGGCACGCTGCCGGTCGTCCTCAGCGGCGGGCCGCAGGCTGCCACCTTCGACCTCGTCGTGCGGGGGACGTCGATCCCCGCCCGGCGCGCGGGCACGGTGCCCGGGCTGGTCCGGGCGCTGGGCGGCCGTGAGGGCGTCGTCGCCCTCGTCCCGCTGGAGGCGCTGCGGGTGACCCAGGCGACGACACAGCCGAACACCGTTCTCCTGCAGGCCTCCTCCGAGGCGCAGGCGGCCCTGGCGAAGACGGCGCGGTCGGACCGGTTCGAGATCGGCGGTCTCGTCACCGGTGTCGTGACCGTCGACGGACTCCGCGGCGCGGTCGCCGACCGGGCCCTCGCCGGGTTCGTCGCGGCCGCCTTCGTCGCCGGCACCGTCCTCGGCGCGGTGCTCACCCTCCTCGCGCTCCTGCTCCTGCTCGCCACGACCCGGCCGGCCCGGACCCAGCTCGTCATCCGGCTGCGCACCCTGGGGCTGCCGCACGGTGGCGAACGGCGGCTGGCCTGGGCCGAGGTCATGCCCCTCCTCGCCGTCGGCGTCATCGCGGGGGTGGTCGTCGGGGTCTACGCGCCGGTGGCGGTCTCGACCGCCCTCGACCTCGCGCCGTTCACCGGTGCCGCCGCCCGCCTGCCCGTCGAGCCGCGGCCGCTGGCCGGCGCCCTCGCCGGGCTCGGCGTCCTCGTCCTCGGAGCGCTCGCGCTCCTCACCGATGCCACGTCGGCCCGACGCGGCGACCTCGCCCAGCACCTGCGCAGAGGAGACTCCGCATGAGCACCACGACGACCCGACGCCGTCGCCCCTCCGACGCCGACGAGGGGACCGGACCGCACATCCTGTGCGACAACCTCGTGCGGATCTTCACGTCCGAGGGGGTCGAGGTCGTGGCCCTCCAGGGCCTCGACCTCACGATCGGGCGCGGCGAGCTCGTCGCGCTCGTCGGGGCGTCGGGGTCGGGCAAGTCGACGCTCCTGTCGATCCTCTCCGGGCTCGACACCCCGAGCGCCGGTCTCGTGCGGGTGGCCGGACGCGACCTGCTCGCGATGTCGACCAAGGACCGCCTGGGCTACCGCCGCCACACCGTCGGCTTCCTCTACCAGCAGGCCGGAGCCAACCTCTTCCCCTACCTCACGGCGCTCGAGAACGTCGAGCTGCCGATGGCCCTCGCCTCGCTGGCCCGTGGCGAGCGCGAGGCCCGGGCCCGGGAGACCCTCGAGCTCCTCGGTGTCGCGGACTGCGCCGACCGGCGGCCGCACGAGATGTCGGGTGGCCAGCAGCAGCGGGTGGCGCTCGGGGTCGCCCTCGCGAACCGACCCCGGGTGCTGCTCGCCGACGAGCCGACCGGTGAGCTCGACAGCCGCAGCGGCGACGACGTCTTCGCCGCGATCCGCCAGGCCAACACGGTCCTCGGGACCACGGTGCTCGTCGTGACCCACGACCCCAAGGTCAGCGAGCACGTCGCGCGCACCGTCGGCATCCGCGACGGTCGCACGTCCTCGGAGGTCCGGCGCCGCACCGCCGTCGACGAGCACGGCAACGAGGGGGTCGTCGCCGAGGAGTTCGCGGTGCTCGACCGGGCCGGGCGGCTCCAGCTGCCGAAGTCCTTCACGACGGCGCTGGAGATGAAGGACCGGGTGCGACTCGACCTCGAGACCGACCACATCGGGGTGTGGCCCTCGCGCGGCGAGGAGGGCCAGGCATGAGCACCCACCTCGAGGTCCACGACGTGCACCGCACCTTCCGCTCCGGTGCCGGTGAGGTGCACGCGCTGCGGGGGATCTCGCTCTCGGCGACCCGGGGCGAGCTCCTCGCCGTGCGGGGCCGGTCCGGCTCGGGCAAGACGACGCTGCTCAACGTCATCGGCGGCCTCGACCGCCCCGACACCGGTCGCGTCGTCATCGACGGCGACGACGTCACCGCGATGGACGACGCCGGCCTCCTCGCCCTGCGCCGCGGGCACGTCTCGTACGTGTTCCAGTCCTTCGGCCTCGTGCCGATCCTCACGGCGCGCGAGAACGTCGGGGTGCCGTTGCGGCTCGTCTCGCTCGACCCGCAGGAGCGCGAGGCCCGCGTCGCGCAGGCCCTCGAGCACGTCGGGCTCTCGGGCCACGTCAACCAGAGACCGGGGGAGCTGTCGGGTGGCCAGCAGCAGCGGGTGGCCCTCGCGCGGGCGCTGGCCTCGCGGCCGACCCTGCTGCTGGCCGACGAGCCCACCGGTCAGCTCGACTCCGAGACGGCGCGCGACATCATGACGCTCATCGCGCGGCTCGCGAAGGAGGAGTCGATGACGACCGTCGTGTCCACGCACGACCCGGCCCTGCTCTCCATCGCCGACCGCGTCCTCGAGATCGCCGACGGCCGGCTCGTCACCCCGCCCCCGGCCTGACCCCTCCCGACCGCGACTTCTTGCCCGGAGCCCACGCCCGGTCGGTCCTGCCGCGTGGGTGGTGGGCAATCAGTCGGGGACGCGGACCATGCCCTCCTGGGCGACGGTGGCGACGAGGGTCCCGTCGGCGGTGAACATCCGGCCGATCCCGAGGCCCCGCCCGCCCTGCGCCGAGGGCGAGTGCTGGGCGTAGAGCAGCCACTGGTCGGCACGGGCCGGGCGGTGGAACCACATCGCGTGGTCGAGGCTGGCGGCCCGCAGGCCCCGCGTCGACCACGGGCGGCCGTGCCGGCGCAGGATCGACTCGAGGAGCGAGTAGTCGGAGGCGTACGCGAGGACCGCCTCGTGGACCAGCGGGTCGTCGGGGAGCTCGCCGATCGCGCGCATCCACACGTTCTGGTCGGCCACGCGTTCGCCGGCCGGCTCGACGAAGAGGTGCCCCTCGACGTGCCGCTGCTCGATGGCGCGCCCCTCGACGATGTGCCGGGCCGTCGGGTGGTCGACCCCGGCGAAGACGTCGGCGAGGGAGGGCAGGGTCGACGGGTCCGCGACGACGGGTGCGGTGTCCTGGTGGTCGAGCCCCGTGTCCGGCACCTGGAACGAGCAGCTCATCGACAGGATCGGCTTGCCGTGCTGGATGGCGTGGACCCGGCGGGTCGAGAACGACCGGCCGTCGCGCATCCGCTCGACGCTGAAGGTGATCGGCTGGGTGTCGTCGCCGGGTCGCATGAAGTACGCGTGGAGGGAGTGCAGGCGGCGGTCGGCGCCGCCCTCGACGGCGCGCACCGTGCGCCCGCTCGCCACGACGCCCTGGGCGAGCACCTGGCCGCCGAACACCCGTCCGTGGGGCTGCTTCTGGCTCTGCCCGCGGAAGAGGGTGATGTCCTCGGCGAAGGTCTCGGGCAGCGGGACGGCGTCGGCCCGGGCGAGCCCTCCGGCCGTCGACAGCGGCTGCACGCTGACCTGGGCCGAGCCGAGCTCCTCGAGGTCGAGCGTCGCCAGGAGGTCGAGGAGGGGCGCGGGCTGCTCGGTCGTCACCGGGCCCACCCTAGTCAGGCCACGAGCGGGCGCGAGGGGCGGTGGCGGGCGGTGCGGGCGGCCGCGGCACCACCGCCGTGCCCGCCGGCGACGGTCGCGACGGCGCGGGCGAGGCGTTCGGTGGCGGTCGTCATCGTCGGGGGGTCCAGGACGTAGGGAAGCCGCACCCAGCGGTCGAGCCCGCCCGCCACGGAGAACCGCGGGCCCGACGCCACGAGGAGTCCTTCGTCCTCGGCGACGATCGCGACGGCGGTGGCGTCGACGCCCTCGGGCAGCTCGCACCACAGCGACAACCCGCCCGCGGGGACGGTGAAGGCCAGGTCGGGGAGGTGGGCGCGCAGGCCGGTGACGAGGGCGTCGCGCGAGGCGCGCAGGTCGGTGCGCCGCTCGTCGGTGAGCCCGGGGCTCGCCCGCATCAGCTCGAGGAGGACGAGCTGCTCGAGGACGGGAGCCCCGAGGTCGGTGGTGACCCGCGACTCGACGAGCCCGGGCAGGACCGCGTGCGGCGCCCGGATCCACCCGGTGCGCAGGCCGCCCCAGTGCGACTTCGACGAGCTGCCGACGCTGACGGTGTGCGCGTCGTGGGCGGCGAAGGGGCGGGGGAGGGCGGCGTCATCGTCGAGGCAGACCTCGGCGATCGTCTCGTCGACGACGGGCACGGTCCCGGCCGCGCGCAGGGCGCGGGCGATCCGCCCGCGGCCGTCGTCGCCGAGCAGGGCCCCGGTGGGGTTGTGGAAGTCGGGGATGAGGAAGGCCGCCCGGGCGCCGGCGGCCGCGACGGTGCGCACGACCTCGGGGACGTCCCAGCCGTCCGGGTCCATCGCGAGGGGGACGAGCCGGGCGGCGCCGCGGCGGAGGGCGTCGACGGTGTTGGGGTAGGTCGGGTTCTCGACGACGACGCGGTCGCCGCGCCCGAGGAGCGCCCGCATGACGACACCGAGCCCCGCGACGGCGCCGGAGGTCACGAGGATCTCGTCGGGGGAGGTGGGGGCGCCGCGCCGGGTGTACCGCTCGGCGATGACCTCCCGCAGCTCGGGCACGCCGAGGGTGAGGTAGCCGGCTCCGCAGAGGTACTCCGGGAGGCGGGCGACCGCGCGCTCGTAGGCCTCGATGACGCCACCCGGCGCGCGGGTCGCGGCGCAGGTGAGGTCGATGACGCCCTCGGCGGGGTCGGCCGGGAAGAGCGAGCCCGTCCCGCGGCGCCGGCTCGCGGCGGGGAGGGTGGCGACCGAGCCGGAGCCACGGCGCGAGGCGAGGTAGCCGCTCTCGCGCAGCACCGCGTAGGCCCGGGTCACCGTCGTGCGGCTGACGTCGAGGGCCCCGGTGAGCTCGCGCTCGCTGGGGAGCCGGGTCCCGACGGCGATCCGGCCGTCGGCGACGGCGTGACGCAGCGCGTCGGCCAGGGCCTGGTAGGCCGGGCGGCCGGGGACGAGGGCCCCGACGAGGCGGGCGGTGCGGGTCGCGGAGACGGTGGGAGTCGCCATGGTGGCCACTGTCGCAGGATTGGCCATGGAAGTGAAGGCCACTTTCACGGCACGATGGACCCATGACCCCGATCCAGGTGCTCCGCCGCGGTGTCTCGCGGCGGGTCGAGCTCGTCGCGATGAACCCCGTCGAGCAGCTGCGTGCCGGTCGGCTCGTCCGCCGCCTCACCCAGCTGTTCGTGGGGCTGGGGCTGTTCGGCGTGACGATGGCGCTCATGCTGCGGGCCGGCCTCGGGCTCGAGCCGTGGGGGGTCTTCACCTACGGGCTGATCCAGCACGTCCCGATGTCGTACGGGCAGATGGTCGTGGCGTCGTCGTTCGTCATCCTCCTGTTGTGGATCCCGCTGCGGCAGTGGCCCGGGCTCGGGACCGTCGCCAACGCGCTCGTCATCGGGGTCGCGACTGACCTCACGCTCGGGGTGGTCCCGGAGGTCGAGGGGCTGGGCTGGCGGGTGCTCGTCATGCTCGTCGCGGTCGTCGGCAACGGGATCGCCGGGGCGATGTACATCGGCAGCCAGCTCGGGCCCGGTCCCCGCGACGGCCTCATGACCGGACTGACGCGGCGGACCGGGCGCTCGGTGCGGCTCGTGCGGACCTCGATCGAGGTGACCGTCGTCGTCGTGGGCTGGCTGCTCGGCGGGGTGCTCGGGGTGGGCACGCTCGTCTACGCGCTGCTCATCGGCCCCGTCGTCCAGCTCTTCCTCCCGATGCTCACCGTGCGCGTCGAGCGACCGGCTCGCCACGACGAGGAGGCCGAGCCGAGCGTGGCCGCGGCCTCGGACGGCGAGCCGGTCCACGGCGGCTGAGCCGCGCGGCTCGGCCGCTCGCCTCAGCCGTCGACGGCGAGGGCGAAGGGGAGGACCCCGGGCGCGCCGGCCGTCCGCAGGGCACGTCCGGCGACGGTGAGGGTCCATCGCGACGACACGAGGTCGTCGACGAGGAGGACCGGTCCCGCCAGCCCGGCGACGGCCGAGGCCAGGTCGGGACCGACGACGACGCGCTCCCAGACCCCCGCGAGCCGGAAGGCGCTGTTGCCCCCGGCCGCACCCGTGGGGCCGCCGTGCTCGAGGTCGAGCGAGCCGAGGAGCGGCAGCCGGCCGATCTCGGCGAGCCCGGCGGCCAGGGAGGCGACGAGCTGCGGATGGCTGCGCGACGGCATCGCGACGACCCCGGCCGGTCGCTGCGCCCAGCCCCACTCGGCGAGGACGGGCACGCAGGCGCGCAGGAGGTCGGCGGAGACGGGCGCGTCCTCACGGAGCAGCTCGCGCAGCCGCTGGCCCCACCCGAGGTCGGACAGCCGGGAGAGCGCCCGGCCGGGGAGCAGCGCCTCGTCGGGCGGGATCCTGCCCTTGACCGGGACCCCGAGCCGGTCCATCCCCGTGGGCCACTGGACCCGCGGTTCGAGGTCGACCCCGGCGCGGGCCAGCCGTTGACGGGCCGCGCCGACCACGGTGTCGGGGACCTCCGTGGGGTACCAGGGACCGGCGCACCCGTCGCACCGGCCGCACGGGACGGCGGAGGGGTCGTCGAGGGTCTCCTGGAGGAAGGCCATCCGGCACGCGTCGGTGCGCTCGTAGTCGACCATCAGCTGCTGCTCGACCTGCCGCGCCTGCGCGACCCGCTCGTAGCGCTCGGCGTCGTAGGTCCACGGGACGCCGGTCGAGGCCCACCCGCCGGAGACCCGCCGGACGGCACCGTCGACGTCGAGGACCTTGAGGAGCAGCTCGAGCCGGGTGCGCCGGACGTCGACCGCGGTCTCGAGCGCGGCCGTCGACAGCGGCCGCCCCGCCTCGGCCAGGGCACGCAGGACGGCGTCGGCCTGCTCCTCGCGCGGCATCGAGACCGACGCGAAGTACTGCCAGATGTCGCGGTCCTCGGGGCCGGGCAGCAGGAGCACGTCGGCGCGCTCGGTGGCGCGGCCCGCTCGGCCGACCTGCTGGTAGTAGGCGACGGGGGAGCTGGGTGCGCCGAGGTGCACGACGAACCCGAGGTCGGGCTTGTCGAAGCCCATCCCGAGCGCCGAGGTCGCGACGAGGGCCTTGACCTCGTTGCCCCGCAGCCTGGCCTCGAGGCGCTCGCGGTCGGCGGCGTCGGTGCGCCCGGTGTAGGCGACGACCTCGTGCCCGGCCTCAGAGAGCGCGGCCGCGACGTCCTCGGCCCCGGCGACGGTGAGCGTGTAGACGATGCCGCTGCCCGGGAGGTCGGCGAGGTGCGCCACGAGCCAGCCGAGCCGCTGCTCGGGCGACATCGAGCGCAGCACCCCCAGCCGGAGCGAGTCGCGAGCGAGCCCGCCGCGCACGGTGAGGACGCGACGCCCTCCGACCTCGAGCTGCTCGACGACGTCGGTGACGACGCGGGCGTTGGCCGTCGCCGTCGTTGCGAGGACCGGTGTGTCGGAGGGGAGCCCGGCAAGCAGGTCGCGGATGCGGCGGTAGTCGGGGCGGAAGTCGTGGCCCCAGTCGCTGACGCAGTGCGCCTCGTCGACGACGAGCAGGCCGCACCGCCGGGCGAGGTCGGGCAGCTGCTCGTCGCGGAAGCGCGGGTTGTTCAGCCGCTCGGGCGAGACGAGGAGGACGTCGACGGCGTCGTCGGCGAGCGCCGCGCGGACCTCGTCCCAGTCCTGGGCGTTGGCCGAGTTCATCGTCACGGCTCGGATGCCCGCACGGGCGGCGGCCGCCACCTGGTCGCGCATGAGGGCGAGGAGCGGGCTGATGATGACGGTCGGCCCGGCGCCCTCGGCCCGCCGCAGGGCCGTGGCGACGAAGTAGACGGCCGACTTGCCCCAGCCGGTGCGCTGGACGACGAGGACGCGGCTGCGGTCGGCGACGAGGGCGTTGACCGCCTCGAGCTGCCCGTCGCGGAACTGCGCCTCGTCGCTGCCGACGAGCCGCCGCAGCGTCGTCGTGGCGCGCTCGGCCAGCCCGGGGTCGACGGGCGAGGTCTCGGGCGCGGGGGTCTGCGTCGGGTTCGTCATGGTCCGACCAACCTATGCGCCCGGCCCGACACGGCCCGCCCCGCCGTCCACAGCCCGCCGGCCCACGCCGGGCTCAGGCGCGCACGTGGCTCTCGATGACGACGCCGCCCTCGAGGACGCGGGTGTCCACCCGGCGGAAGGCCCGCATCGCGTAGGGCGCGTCGAAGAGGGGCACGCCGGCGCCGAGGAGCACCGGGTTGCGCTTGACGACGAGCTCGTCGACGTGGTCGGCCAGGGCTCCGGCGAGGCGCCCGCCGCCCGCGAGCCAGATCCCGAGGCCCTCGCGCTCCCTGAGGGCGGCGACGGTGGCCACGGGGTCGTCGGTCACCGTCACGGCGGGGTCCTCGACGACGAGGGTCCTCGACACGACGACCTGCTCGAGGTGGGGGTAGGGGCTCGCGATGCCGGCGTCGATGGCGGGCTGGTAGGTGCCTCTGCCCATGACGACCGTGTCGAACCGCCGGTTGGGGGCGTCGCCGATGCCGAGGGCGGCGCGGGCGTGCACGGGCAGTGTCTCGGGCAGCTCGGAGGTGATGACGTCGCGCAGCTCGCCCTCGAAGGAGAAGGCGTCGACCTCGCCCGCGGGCCCTGCGATGAACCCGTCGAGGCTGGCGGCGACGTAGTAGGTGAGGGTGCGCAACGGGGTCTCCGTCCGGTCGGGTCGCAGGGGCGACGGCGGGTGCGCCACGCCACGGTACGCGACGCCCTGTCGGTGTCGCGAACGGATTCCCCTGCGGCAGAGGGCTGGTGCCGCGGTCCGGCGCTACGCCCAGCCGGCCTCGTCGACGCCACCGGGGACGTCGGCGTCGGGGTCGTAGGGCGTGCGCGTCAACCGGAACGTCGCGAGGTCGAGGTGCGAGACGGTGCCGTCGGGCCGGCGCAGCACGCGCAGCGGCTCACCGGTGTGGTACCCGTCGAGGCCTTCCCAGAGGTCGTCGCCGACCCGGCGGAACCGTGAGCCGCGCCCGGTCCCGGGCTCGCCGAGGACGAGGTGCTCGCCGACGACCCGGGCCGTCTCGACCATCGGTCCCCAGTGCCACGGACCGACGAGCTCGAGCAGCCCGGGGTGCCCGGAGGCCGACCAGGGCGCGGGCGTCACCGGCTCGCGCTCGGCGAGCCCGGCCAGGAGGTCGGTGGTCACGCCGCGCAGCACCGACGAGGCGGTGGTGTTGGTGAGGACGACGACGCCGTCGCCCCCGCCCGCCGCCTCGTCGCCGAGGGCGACCCGCAGCGAGGCGAGGAAGCCCGGCATCGACCCGCCGTGCCCGGCCGAGCGCCGGCCGTCGACGTTCCACACCTGGAAGCCCAGCCCGTGGGCGCCCGTCCAGGCCTTCCCGGGCTCGTCGACGACGTGGTGCGGCTCGACCATCTCGGCCAGCGTGTCGGCCGACAGCAGTCCGGCCGTGTCGCCGCCGAGGAAGGTGGCCCAGCGCGCGAGGTCGGTGACCGTCGTCCACAGCTGGCCCGCGGGCGCCATCGCCCCGGCGTCGTGCTCGGGCTCGGGGAGGAGCACGTCGGCGAAGGGGTGCACCGCCAGCCCCTGCGCCGCGGACCCCGTGGGGCGGGTCGTCGTGCGCGACATCCCGAGCGGCTCGAGGAGCTCGTCGTGGACCACGTCGAACCAGCCGCGGCCGTGGTGCTCCTCGAGCAGCCGCCCGAGCGCGCCGTACCCGACGTTGGTGTAGTGGAACCGGCGACCAGCGCGGAACCGCTGTCCCACACCGGATCCCGTGAGGTCCTCCCACCCGCCTCCGGGGGTGCGCTCCCACCACGGCCCCTCGGTCTCGGCCTGGAGCCCGGCGGAGTGGGTGAGCAGCTGCTCGACGGTCACGTCGGCCAGGGCCGTCCCGGGAACGTGCGCACCGAACCGGTCGGTGAGGTCGAGCCGACCCGCGTCGCGCAGCCGCAGCACGGCGACGGCGACGAAGGTCTTGGTGATCGAGCCCATCCGGTACTGGGTGTCGTCGTCGGCGGGACGTCCGTCGGCCCGCCCGTCGACCGTGCCGACGGCCCCGGTCCAGACGAGCGACCCGCCCCGGACGAGGCCGGCGACGACGGAGGGCAGCCGACCCTCGCGCTGGGCCGTCGCGAGGACGTGGTCGAGGTGGCGGGTCGTGATGGAGGTCAGCGTCACGCCGCCACGATAGGCGCGGCGGCGGCTGCCCGCCGGTCCGGCGGCGCGCGGACGGACCGTGGGCTGGGAGGATGGGGCTCATGTCCGAGCCAGCCCAGCCCTACCGCGTCGAGGTCCCCCTCCGGTGGTCCGACATGGACGCCTACGGGCACGTCAACAACGTGCAGTTCCTCCGCCTCCTCGAGGACGCGCGCGTCGTCGGCATCCGCGAGTGGTTCGTCGGCCGGCCCTCGATGCTCGACGAGGGGATCGTCGTCTCGCGCCATGCCATCGAGTACCGCGCCCCGCTCACCTACCGCCCGGCTCCGGTGGAGGTCGACATGTGGGTCACGAAGGTCCACGGTGCCGGCTTCGACCTCGGCTACGTCGTCCGCGACCCCGCGTCGGTGGGGGAGGCGGTGTACGCGGTCGCCGAGACCGGGCTGGCCTACTACGACTTCGCCGCGGCGACCCCCCGTCGCCTCACCGCCGACGACCGGGCCGCCCTGCGCTCCCACCTCGGGGAGCCCGTCTCGTTCCGATGGTCCGGCCGGTGACCGAGACCCTGCGCCTCGTCGACTCCTCGGCCCTGGCCGACCTCGGCCGGTTCGCCACCCGGGCCCGCGCCCTCGATGCCGACGGCGCCATGCGCCTCCAGGCGAGCGGGTTCGTCCTCGCCGCGTGGGTGGGGGTCCTGCCCGGCTCGGGGATCCTCGCCGAGGGCACGGTCCTCGGGCTGCGCACCTTCGCCCTCGAGGAGCCGGCCGAGCTCGATGCCGTCGTCCCCCTGTCCGCCGTCACCGACCGCACCGCGCGGGCGTCGGCGAGCTCGACCGAGATCGGTGTCCCGCCGATGCGGGCCCTGGCGGCGTGGGCGGCGGTGACGCCCCCGAAGGGGCCCTGGGAGCCCGTGGGTGACCTCCCCGGCGACCTCCTCGCCGAGGTCGCCCGCGTCGGCCTCCAGGAGGTCGGCGACGCGGTCCGCGAGCGGGGTGCCGCCGCGGGGTTCGTCCGCGACCGCGTGTGGGCCCGTGACGTCCGGGAGGCGGCCGGCCCGCACCCCGACCTCCTCGACGGCGACGCCGTCCCGGCGGACGTCACCGTGCGCGCCGGCGGGGCCTTCGCGGCCTACGCCCTGGGGTTCCTCGCGCCCGGCGAGGTCGTGACGGTGCTGCGCTCGAATCGGTGGACCCGGCTGACCGCGCCCGGAGGCCACGTCATCATGCGCTGAGGGTCGACCCGGCTACTGGCTGAGGTGCAGGTCGGTGCGGGTGACCGTCGTCTCCTTGGCGTTGTCGATCTCGATGCAGGCCTTGTTGCCGTTGGCCTTGACGACGCCGTTGACGACGATCGGCCCCTGGGAGAAGCCGAAGCAGGAGT
The DNA here is from genome assembly GCF_042756445.1 of Oryzobacter terrae. GTDB lineage: Bacteria > Actinomycetota > Actinomycetes > Actinomycetales > Dermatophilaceae > Oryzobacter > Oryzobacter terrae. The sequence goes on along the minus strand of NZ_CP170578.1, from coordinate 834,343 downwards.
TGCCGTTGAAGTCGAGCGCGGACGACGGGGCGTAGACCGTCCCCGTGATGCCGGTGGCGCCGTTGCCCTGGATCGAGATCGGGTTCGTGTTGTCGCGGGCGTAGACGATGGCCAGGTCCTTGAACGTCCCGAGCGTCGGTGCCTTGACGCTGATGTAGCCGTTCTTGAAGTTCAGGTAGCCGGGGGAGGGGACGAACATCGTCACCCCGGCGCCGGCCACGCAGAGGGGGCAGTCGATGACGGTGTTGTTGCCGATGAGCCAGGTGTTCCTGATGACGTACAGGCCGGGCAGGAGGTGGCAGTCGACGTTGTTGCCCAGCGTGATCGGGTTGCTGTAGATCCCGGGACCTCCGACGCAGGGCGTCCCGGTCTTCGCGACGTGGAGCGGGTCGCTCAGCGGCAGTGCGAGCCCGGCCATGGGGTCGGCGAACGGGCTGATGGGGGTCGGTGCGGGGCTGAAGACGCCCCCGTTGACGGTCCCGACGACGCCGTTCGAGGTCGCCGTCCAGATGCTGTTCGGTCCGGCGTCGACGTTGCCGTTGACGGCGATCGCGCCCCCGGTGACCGAGAAGTCGGCGTTGCCGGCGTCGACGGGGCCGAGGAAGCACAGGCTGCACTTGACCTCGGTGCCGAGCTCCGCCTCGGCCTGGCTGCTCACCGGCACCTGCGACTTGCCGATGATGCCGGCGAAGGCCGTCTGGACGTTGCGCGTGGGCATCTTCACCCACACCTTCGTCGGGCTCGTCGCGTTGTTGAAGGCGATGCACGACGTGCCTCCGACGGCGACGTACCCGCTCGGCACGGTCGCCGAGCAGGAGGTCCACTGCGCGGGAGCGACGCCGAAGTTCACCTGGGCGTAGCTCTTGACCGCGGCGACGGCGTCGGCGGTGCAGGGCTTGGTGCCCCCCGTCGGGCACGCGCTCGCCGGGTAGAGGGTGTTGGCGGCGGCCAGCGCCGAGGCGTCGGCGGCGTTCTGCGACACGCGGCGGGTGTCGCGGGCCAGCCCGAGGTCGACGACGAGGGCGAGCAGGACGACGAACACGGTGAACGAGATGGCGACGAGGACGGCGACCGCCCCGCGCTCCTCCCGACCGGGTCGGCCACGACGGCGACGGCGGTGCGAGACGGGTGTGAACGGTCGTGCCACGGGGGCCCCCTACAGGCTCAGGGCCCCATGTCAATGGCCCGCTGTGACCATCCTGTCCAATCCTGAGAGAACTCTCATCATCCGAACGGTCAGTTCGGGGGGGAACGGTCGGTCAGGTCCGGATGCGCTGGCCGGCGGGGACCGCGACGGCCGCGAGGAGGGCCAGCCCGAGGAAGATCGACCCGAAGAGCGCGTCGTCCTGGCCCGGGACGTGCCGGGCGGCGAAGACCGCCGTCGCCGCGGCGATGCCGAGGACGCTGCCGAGGACGTCGGCGAGCTGGAGCGACGACGACGCGGCCCCGTGGTCCTCGAGGCTGCTCAGCTCGAGCGCGAGGACGGTCGTCGTCGTGACGCCGAGACCCATGGCCAGCCCCATGAGGACGAGCCCGAGCGGCGCGAGCACCCACGGCAGGTGCAGCAGGGCGACCGCGCCGATGACGCCCAGCCCGGCCGCGAGGAGGACGGCGCCGAGCTCGACGAGGCGGTACCGCGGCAGGTGCAGGGCGTCGTGGCCCTGGTACCAGGCGCCGGCGGCCCAGCCGATGGCTCCGGAGGCGAGGGCCAGCCCGGCGGTCTGCAGGCTCGTGCCGCGCTGGCCGACGAGGAAGAGCGGGACGTAGGTGATGCCGGCGTAGAACGCCGCCGTGAACAGCGCCCGCGCGAGCATGACGCTCGGGACGCCGCGGCGCATCAGCCAGGTGCCGGCCGGGACGAGGAGCGGGGCGACGGCGACGACGCCGACGAGGCCGACCGCGGCGAGGACGGTCTTCATCGACCACGCGAGCTCGAGCTCGTGGGTGCCGTACTGGAGCAGCCCCGCGGCGAACGCGATGCCGAGGCCCGCCCACGCGGCGCGCACGTGGGCGGGGTGGTCGCGTCCCGACACGACGGCCGTGAGGTCGGCCGTGTTGACCCGGCGCCGGGCGTGCGCGATCGCGAGCATCGTGAGGACGACCGGTGGGACGACGCACCAGAAGACCCACCGCCACGACAGGTGGGTCGTCAGCCATGCCGAGATCGGGGCGCCGAGGAGCGAGGGCAGGACCCAGGCGGCCGAGACGAGGGTGAACAGGCGCGGGCGCACGTCCTCCGGGTAGACCCGCCCGGCGATGATGTAGAGCATCACGACGAGCAGGCCGCCGCCGAGCCCGGTGAGGGCGCGGCCGGCGAGGAAGGTGGGGAAGTTCGTCGCGGAGCCGCACAGCGCGGAGCCCCCACCGAGCAGGGCCTGGCCGACGACCGTCCCGGCGAGCGGCCCGGAGCGGTCGGACCACACACCCGCGAGGACGATGCCGAGCAGCTGGGCGGTCAGCATCACCGAGAAGGCGAACCCGTAGGAGCGCACGGCGTCGAGCTCGCGGGCGACGTCGGGCATCGCGGTCGACACGGCCATCGACTCGAACGCGACGATGGTGACGAGGGCCAGGACCGCCAGGGTGACCTCGAGGTAGGTCCGGCTGAGCGGCCCGGCTCCTCGGGAGTCGGTCGCGGCACGCATCTCCACCACAGTAGACGGGCCCCGTGCACCGGTGGGGCCGGGGCCGCGCAGGACCGTCCGTTCGGACGACGGGGCGCCCGGACGGGGTCGAGCGGCGTCAGCGGGACGTCGTGGCGTCGGCGCGGCGTCGGCGCCGCGTCAGCGTGGCGTCAGCGGGTGGCCGCGCTCGGCGAGGACGTCGCGCAGCACGTCGATGTGGTCGGTGACGATGCCGTCGACACCGAGGTCGAGGAGCCGGTGCATCTCGGTGGCGTCCTCGCGCGACCAGTCGTGGAACCACACGTGGACGTGCTTGCCGAGGGCGTGGGCCCGGCGCACCAGGCCGGGGGTGACGAGGGTGACGGTGCGGCCGCCCACCCGGTGCAGCGCGGGGACCTGGAGCACCGGCGCGGGCGTGTGCAGCAGCCGGCTGACGATCCCGGGGGTGAAGCGGAGGAGGGCCGTCCCGACCTGCCCGGCGGCGGTGGCGACCGTGGGCCCGAGCGCCGCCCTCGCCGCCCGCAGCCGCCGCTCCGAGAACGAGCCGATGCAGACCCGCTCGGTCGCGCCGTGGCGCAGGATCTCGCGGACCGTCGGGCGAAGGGCTCCGTCGGCCTTGACGTCGATGTTGATGCAGGTGTCCGGGAACTCCTCGAAGAGCTCGGCGAGGAGGGGGACACCCTCCCTCCCCCCGATCCGGGCGCCGCGCACGGCGTCGAGCGTCAGGTCGGCGACGGCGCCCGTCACGTCGGAGACCCGGTCGAGGACCGTGTCGTGGAAGGCGACGACGTGGCCGTCACCCGTGGCGTGGACGTCGGTCTCGAGGTAGCGGTAGCCCATCTCGACGGCCCGCCGGAAGGCGCTGAGGGTGTTCTCGAACCCGACGTTCGGTCCGTAGCCGGCCCCACCCCGGTGCGCCAGGGCGAGGGGGGTGGGGGAGGCGAGGTAGGGGAACTCCGCGGCGCGCACGTCGGGCGGTCCTCAGGCCCTGACCCAGGCGGTCGTGTCGGTGGGCAGCGACCCGTCGGCCGTGAGAGGACCCGACGCCACGAGGACCTCGCCGGCCGGGAGCGCCACGGGGTCGGCGCCGAGGTTGGTCACGACGACGACCGCGACGCCCTCCGCCGGGGTGTTCCGGAAGGCGAGCGCCGTCGTCGACGAGCGGGCGTCCCACGCGAGGCCTCCTCCGCCGAGCCCGAGGGAGCGGCGCGTCGCGAGGAGGCGGCGGTAGAGCTCGAGGGTCGAGCCCTCGACGCCCTCCTGCTGGTCGACGGCGAGGCCGGCGTAGGCGTCGGGCTGGGGGAGCCACGGGCGGTCGCCGGGCCCGAAGCCCAGGCTCGGCTCGTCCCTGGCCCATGGCATCGGGACGCGGCAGCCGTCGCGGCCGGTGACGGTGCCCTTCGTGTGGTGGAACGTGGGGTCCTGGCGGAACTCGTCGGGCATCGTCGTGTGCTCCGGCAGGCCGAGCTCCTCGCCCTGGTAGAGGTACGCGCCACCGGGCAGCGCGAGCATGAGCGCGGTGGCCGCGCGGGCCCGGCGCAGGCCGAGCGCGGCGTCGGGCTGGGGGTCGTCCTCACGGATGCCGTTCGGCCGCGGGAGGCTCTGGTCGAGGCCGAGCCGGGAGGCGTGGCGGACGACGTCGTGGTTGGAGAGCACCCAGGTCGTCGGGGCGCCGACGGCGTCGTTGCTGCGCAGCGACGACTCGACGACGGCGCGCAGGGCGACGGCGTCCCACGGCGTCTCGAGGAAGTCGAAGTTGAACGCCTGGTGCATCTCGTCGGGGCGGACGTAGCGGGCGAGGCGCTCCTCGGGCTTCACCCACGCCTCGGCGCACAGGATGCGGTCGGGGGAGCCGTACGAGTCGAGCACCGCCCGCCAGTCGCGGTAGATCTCGTGGACGCCGTCCTGGTCCCACATCGGCGCCGTGCCCGTGCCGTTGTGGTCGAGGACGGTGGTGTCGTCCTCGCCCGCGGGCTCGGGGTCGGCGAGGCCCGGGTTCTCGACGGCGACGGACTCGAGGGCGTCGTCCTCGTCGAGGCCCTCGGCTCCGGCGACCTCGTCGTACAGGCCGACGGGACCGTGCCAGTCGGGGAGCCCGGCCTCCTTGACGAGGCCGTGGGCGACGTCGACCCGGAAGCCGTCGACCCCGCGGTCGCACCAGAACCGGAGGATGGCGAGGAACTCCTCGCGGACCTCGGGCAGCTCCCAGTTCAGGTCCGGCTGGGTGGTGTCGAAGATGTGGAGGTACCACTGGCCGGGGGAGCCGTCGGCCTCGGTGACCCGGGTCCAGCCGCGGCCGCCGAAGACCGAGGGCCAGTTGTTCGGGGGCTGCTCGCCGTTGCTGCCGCGCCCGTCGCGGAAGACGTAGCGCTCGCGCTCGGGGCTGCCGGGGCCCGCGGCGAGGGCGGCCCGGAACCACGCGTGCTCGCTGCTCGTGTGGTTGGGGACGAGGTCGAGGACGACCTTGATGCCGAGGTCGTGGGCCGCGGCGACGAGGGCGTCGGCGTCCTCGAGCGAGCCGAACCGCGGGTCGATGTCGCGGTAGTCGGCCACGTCGTAGCCGGCGTCGTTCATCGGGGAGACGTAGAACGGGCTGATCCACAGGGCGTCGACCCCGAGGTCGCGCAGGTAGGGCAGGCGGCTCGTGATGCCCAGGAGGTCGCCGATCCCGTCACCGTCGGCGTCGGCCCACGAGCGCGGGTACACCTGGTAGATGACGGCGTCGCGCCACCAGGGCGCGTCGGGGGCGTCGGCCGCGTGGACCGTCTCGTCGGGGGCGGTCACGGTCGCGGAGGCGGGCGCGGTGGTCGTCTGGGTCACCCGCCCCATGCTTCCAAACCGCGGCCCGCGCGCGAAATGCCGGCCCACCCGCGGACCGTCGGCCCGGCCCGGTGCCCGTCGCACAAGTTCGGGGTCACCCCGAACTTGTGCGCTCTACCCCGGTTCAGGACCGGGGTGGAGAGCACAGAACCGGGGTGAGGCACCGCTGAGCACCGCTCCGCCGACCGGTGCCGCGCCACCAGAGGTAGGCGCGGTCAGCCGGTGACCGGGGGTCCGGGGTGCGGCGGCGTGCCGTCGTCGGTGTTGACGAGCATGTGCGCCGCCCGGAGGAAGTAGTCGCGCATCGCCTCGGCGTGGTGCTCGGGCAGCTCGAGGGTGTCCATCGCCGCGAGCATGTGGCGCATCCACCGGTCGCGCATGTCGAGGGTCACGGCGTAGGGCGCGTGCCGCATCCTCAGCCGCGGGTGACCGCGCTCCTGGCTGTACGTCGTCGGACCACCGAAGTACTGGGTGAGGAACATCCGCAGCCGGCGCTCGGCCGGGCCGAGGTCGTCCTCGGGGTAGAGCGCCCGCAGCTCGGGGTCCTCGGCCACGCCCTGGTAGAACGCGTGGACGAGCCGCTCGAACGTCGGCGCGCCGCCGACCTCGTCGTAGACGCTCACGGGTGACCTCCCGGGGGGCCGCCGAAGGGCCCGAGCGGCGGCGCCTGGACCCCGGCCGCGTCGAGCGCGTTCTTGATCCGCTCGCGCAGCTCGCGCTGCACGGCGAAGTTCTCGCCGGGGGCGCACTGCGCGATGGTGCGGATCGTCATCGTCGCGCCGCTGATCGTCTCGACGCCGAGGACCTTGGGCGCCTCGGACAGGCGGTCGGACCACTCGGCGTCCTCGCCCATCGTGACCGAGACCTCGCGGATGATGGCGATGACCCGCTCGGCGTTCTCGGTGTACGACACCGGCATGTCGACGATCGCGGTGGAGAAGCCCTGAGACTTGTTGCCGATCCGGATGATCTCGCCGTTGCGGACGTACCAGGTCACCCCGTCGGCGTCGCGCAGGCGGGTGATCCGCAGGGTGACCTCCTCGACGGTGCCGACGGCCTCCCCGGTGTCGATGACGTCGCCGACCCCGTACTGGTCCTCGAGGATCATGAAGATCCCGGCGAGGAAGTCCTTGACGAGGCTCTGCGCACCGAACCCGATCGCCACACCGGCGACGCCCGCCGAGGCGAGGAGCGGACCGAGCGGGATCCCGAGCAGGGCCATGATCGTCAGCCCCGCCATCGTGCCGACGGTGAACGTCACGACGCTGCGCAACAGCGACCCGATGGTCTCCACCCGCTGGCGCTGGCGCTCGGTGGCCAGCCCCGCGGCGTTCGCCAGGGCCTTGCCGGCGCGGCCGGACTCGGCGAGGCGGCGCGCCGACTTCGAGGTCATCGTCGCGACGACCCGGTCGATGAGGCGGCGCAGCGCCCACACGGCGACGACCGCCATGACGATGGTCAGCAGGACCCGCAGCCCGTCGGTGAGGAGCCACTCCTGCACCTGCTCGAGCGTCAGTGTGACGCCCTTGAGGCTGAGGGTGGGGAGGGCGGGGAGGCCGGCGCCACGGGGGACGACGGAGAGCACGTCACCCACGGGCATCGCGCTCCTGCGCGGCGACCGCGCGCGCGACGGGGTCGCGGTTCTCGCCGAGGAGGCGACGCAGCGCGGCCGGGGCCTCGGGGTGGGCGGCGAGCCACGCCTCCGACGCGTCGACGAGGGCCCGGTCGGCGAGGCCGCGGGGGTAGAAGTGCCGCACGACGCTCTCGACGATGGCGTGCGAGCCCTTGCGCGTCGGGACCGACTCGAGCATCTCGTGGTAGCGCTCGACGTAGGGGCGCAGCAGCTCGGCGGGGGTGCCGGCGCGCCCGAAGCCGAGCCCGAGGGCGTCGACCGTGGCGTTGGGCAGGCCGTCGCCCTCGACCGCCTGCTCCCACGCCTCGGCCTTGGCCTCGGCGGTCGGCCGCGCGGCGCGGGCCCGGGCCGCGCGCTCGCGACCCGTGGCGGTGTCCTCGCGCCGGCGCTCCTCCTCGATGGCGTCGGCGTCGGCCGCGCCCGCGGCGACGAGCGCCGTGAGGAGGGTCCACCGCATCTCGAAGTCGACCTCGAGGCCGTCGATGACCTCGGTGCCATCGAGCAGTCCGCGCAGGAGGGTCGGGTCGTCACCGGCGGCGGTGAACGTCGCTGCGGCGGAGACGAGCTGGAGCTGGGCGTCGCTCCCCGGCTCGGCGCGGCGGGCGACGTCCCAGAGGCGGTCGCGGGTCGCCTCGCGGGTGGCCTCACGGTGCTCGGGCGCGGTGTAGCTGAAGACCGCGAGCTGGAGCTGGGCGAGCAGGGTGCGCAGGAGGGTCGAGTCGTCCTCGCCGGGCAGCGTCGCGAGGACGACGTCGACGAAGCGGCGGGCGCCCATCTCGGCGTCGCGCGTCATGTCCCAGGCGGAGGCGAGGAAGAGGGCGCGCGGCAGCGAGGACTCGAACCCGCGCGGGTGGGCCAGGGCCGTGGCGAGCGAGCGCTCGTCGAGGCGGATCTTGGCGTAGGCGAGGTCGTCCTCGTTGACGAGCAGCAGGTCGGGCTGCTCGCGCCCGACGAGCTCGGGGAGCTCGGTGCGGGCGCCGTCGACGTCGACCTCGAGTCGGTCGGCGAGGCGCAGGGCCCCGTCGTGGAGGTCGTAGAGGCCGATGGCCAGGCGGTGGGGGCGCAGCGTCTCGAAGCCGGGGGCGCACGTCTGCTCGAGCGCCGCGGTGGCGATGCGGCCGCGGTCGTCGACCTCGATGACGGGGCGCAGCGTCGCGACGCCGGCGGTCTCGAGCCACAGCTTCGACCACGAGCGCAGGTCGCGGCCCGAGGTGGCCTCGAGCTCGGTGAGCAGGTCGTCGAGGGTCGTGTTGCCCCACGCGTGCTCGGCGAAGTAGGCGCGGAGGCCGTCGCGGAAGGCCTCGCGGCCGACGTACGCGACGAGCTGCTTGAGCACCGAGGCGCCCTTGGCGTAGGTGATGCCGTCGAAGTTGACCTCGACGTCCTGGAGGTCGTTGATCTCGGCGACGATCGGGTGCGTCGAGGAGAGCTGGTCCTGGCGGTAGGCCCAGTCCTTCTCGTGCGTCGCGAAGGTCGTCCAGGCGTCCGTCCAGTCGGTGGCCTCGGCCTGGCAGGTCGTCGAGGCCCACTCGGCGAACGACTCGTTGAGCCAGAGGTCGTCCCACCAGCGCATCGTCACGAGGTTGCCGAACCACATGTGGGCCAGCTCGTGGAGCACGGTGAGCGCGCGGCGCTCGACGAGGGCCTCGGTGACCTTGGACCGGAAGACGTAGATCTCGGCGATGGTCACGGCGCCGGCGTTCTCCATCGCGCCCGCGTTGAACTCGGGGGTGAAGAGCTGGTCGTACTTCGCGAACGGGTACGCGTGGTCGAACTCCTCCTCGAAGAACGCGAAGCCCTTCTTCGTCAGCGCGAACAGCTCGTCGGCGTCGAGGTAGGGGGTGAGGCTGCGGCGGCAGAAGATGCCGAGGGGCACCTCGCCGGCGCGCGTGGCCACCGAGTCGCGCACGACGTCGTAGGGACCGGCGACGAGGGCGGTGATGTAGCTCGAGATGCGGGGGGTGCGCTCGAAGCGCCACGTCGCGGTGCCCTCGCCCGCGGGCTCCGGCTCGGGCGTGGGGGAGTTGGAGACGACCTGCCAGTGCGCGGGTGCGGTGACGGTGAAGGCGAACTCGGCCTTGAGGTCGGGCTGCTCGAAGACCGGGTACATCCGGCGGCTGTCCGGCACCTCGAACTGGCTGTAGAGGTAGACCTCGTCGTCGACGGGGTCGACGAAGCGGTGCAGGCCCTCGCCGGTGTTCGTGTAGCGGCCCGTGGCGACGACGGTGACCTCGTTCTCGGCAGCCAGGCCGGCGATCCGGATGCGGCTGTCGGCGAAGGCGGCCTCCGGGTCGACCTCGGTGCCGTTGACCGTGACGGACTCGACGGAGGCGCCGATGAAGTCGAGGAAGGTCTCGCTGCCGGGGTCGGTGCAGGCGAACCTGATGGTGCTCCGCGTCGCGAAGGTCTCGGCACCCCTCGTGACGTCGAGCTCGACGTCGTGGGTGGCGACGGTGACGAGCGCCGCTCGGGTGGCGGCCTCCTCACGGGTCAGGTTCGTGCCGGGCACGGGGTCTCCTTGCGGGGGCGTCAGTGGTGGGGTCGCCTCGGACCCGGTCGGGGTCGACGGCGCCGACCATCATCTCAGACGGGGACCGGGGTGCCGGCCGCGTCCCCGGCGGATGGCAGGATGACGGCATGACCGAGCGCCACTCCGCCGAGTTCTGGTTCGACCCCCTGTGCCCCTGGGCCTGGATGACCTCCCGCTGGATGATGGAGGTGCAGCAGGTCCGCGACGTCGACGTCACCTGGTCGGTCATGAGCCTGTCGGTCCTCAACGAGGGGCGCGAGGAGCTTCCCCAGAAGTACCGCGAGCTGATGGACAAGGGCTGGGGTCCCGTGCGCGTCGTCATCGCCGCGCGCGACAAGTTCGGCGACGACATCGTCAAGCCGCTGTACGACGCCCTCGGGGAGCGCATCCACCACCGCGAGGAGGACTACCCGACGGCGATCGCCGGTGCCCTCGCCGAGCTGGACCTGCCGCCCGAGCTCGCCGAGGCCGCGACCTCCGAGGACCACGACGAGGAGCTGCGCCTGAGCCACCAGCGCGCCATCGACCTCGTCGGCGACGAGGTGGGCACGCCCGTCATCGCCGTCGACGGCGTCGCCTTCTTCGGCCCGGTCGTCAGCCCCGCCCCCAAGGGCGAGGCCGCGGGGAAGCTGTGGGACGGCTGCGTGCTCGTCGCGAACACCCCCGGCTTCTTCGAGCTCAAGCGCAGCCGCACCGTCGGCCCGATCTTCGACACCGGCGCCTGACGTGCGGGTGCACGTCGGCGGCGACCACGCCGCCTGGGAGCTCCTCACCGACCTCCTCGCCTTCCTCGAGGAGGAGGGGCACGAGGTGACCAACCACGGGCCGCACGCGTACGACGCTGTCGACGACTACCCCGTCTTCGTCCTGCGGGCCGCCGAGGCCGTCGCCGCCGACCCCGGCTCGCTGGGGATCGTGCTCGGCGGGTCCGGCAACGGCGAGCAGATGGCCGCCAACAAGGTCACCGGTATCCGCGCCGCGCTCTGCTCCGACCCCGAGCTCGCCCAGCTCGCGCGTGAGCACAACGACGCCCAGGTGCTCTCCCTCGGGGGACGGTTCACCACCCCCGAGCAGGCCCGCGCCATCGTCTCGACCTTCCTCGCGACGCCGTTCAGCGGCGAGCCGCGGCACGCCCGCCGGATCGAGATGGTCGGCGCGTACGAGGCCGACGGCACCCTGCCTCCCCTGCCGGCCTGAGTCCCCGCCCGGCGGCCGTCGCGCGCGCCGGGTCCCCCGTCCGGACCGGCTCCGCCGACCTGCGCGCAGCCGCGTCGAGGCGGGCTGGGATCCTCTACCGGATGTTCTCGCGCGGCCGTTAGGGTGGCCGCGGCCCTACTGGACCCGAGGGGGTGTGAATGGCGGGCGCCGATCGCCTCGACGTGCACGACGCACCCGGGCCCCTCTCGCGACGCCTCAGCGCCCTGCGCCGCACGGCCTCCGAGTCCGAGCCGACGCTCGAGGTCTTCTTCGCGTCGCTCACCGTGGTCCTGGGCATCCTCATCATCCGCTTCCCGGCCGACGTCCCGTTCGCCCTGCTCTTCCCGGTCGTCGTCATCGCCGGCCTGCTCCTCGTGCCCCGGCGGCTCGTGCGGATCTACGTCGTCGTCGCGGTCGTCCTGGCGCTGTGGGGGCCGCGCTCGAACCTGGGGCTGCTGCGCTTCGCGCTCGTCTTCGTCGCCATCTGCGTGGTCATGGTCATGATGGTGCTGGCGGCCCGGTCGAGGGCCCGGGTCGGCACGCGCGGCTTCGGCGGCGACCGGATGTTCGCCGACCTGCGCGACCGGATCGCCTCCGTCGGCCGGATGCCGGCGCTGCCCGAGGGCTGGACCGCCGTGTCGTGCGTCCTGTCGGCCCACGGCGAGCGGTTCTCCGGCGACTTCGTCGTCGCCCACCTCAGCCCGTCACGGCACCGCCTCGAGGTCGTCCTCGTCGACGTCAGCGGCAAGGGGACCGGGGCGGGGACCCGCTCGCTCCTGCTGTCCGGGGCGCTCGGGGCGCTGCTCGGCGCCGTGCCGTCGGCCGACTTCCTCCGGGCCGCCAACGAGTACCTCGTGCGCCAGGAGTGGGAGGAGGGCTTCGCCACGGCCGTGCACCTCGACATCGACCTGCGCACCGGCGAGTACTCGGTGGCCAACGCCGGGCACCCCTCACCGGCGCGCTACGTCAACGGACGCGCCCGCTGGTCGCTCCTCGAGGGCGGGCGCGGACCCCTGCTGGGCGTCGTCCCCGGCGCCGCGTTCCCGCGGCAGAGCGGGCGGCTCGAGCGCGGCGACGCGCTCCTGTTCTACTCCGACGGCGTCATCGAGTCGCGCGGCCGCGACCTCGAGGACGGCATCGACCGGATGCTCGGCGTCGCGGCGATGGCCGTGCTCGGCAGCGGGGACGTCGCCCGCGAGGTGTGCGAGTCGGCCCGTTCGGGAGAGGATGACGACCGGGCGGCCCTCGCCGTCCGACGTCTCTGACCCCTCCCGAGAGGACGCCCCCGTGGGTTCCGACCCGCTGCTCGACCACGCGCCCCGCGAAGGCGTGCGCACCTTCACCCCGCGCTGGCGCAACAGCCCGCTGACCGACGAGCGGATGGCGACGCTGCTGCCCGCGCACTCGCTGCCCGACGGGCCGCTCGTGCCGGCGGAGGCGTTCGGGCGCACCGGGCCCGTCGTCCTCGAGATCGGCTCGGGGCACGGCGCGGCGGCGGTCGCCTTCTGTGCGGCCCACCCCGAGGCCGACCTAGTCGCCGTCGAGGTGCACGTGCCGGGCGTCGCGCGGATGCTCGCCCTGGCGCAGGAGGCGGGGGTGCACAACCTGTGGGTCCACCCCGGTGACGCGATCCCCTTCGTCACCGAGCGGGTCGCTCCGGGGTCGCTCGACGCGGTCCACCTGTTCTTCCCCGACCCGTGGCCGAAGAACAAGCACGCCAAGCGGCGCTTCGTCCAGCAGCACACCCTGACCCTGCTCGCCTCGCGGCTCGTGCCCGGAGGGGTGCTGCGGATCGCCACCGACATCGCCGGGTACGCCGCGCACGCCCGCGAGCAGCTGGCCCACCACGGGCGCTGGGACGTCGTCGAGGGGGAGCGCCCGCCGTGGCGCCCCGAGGACGGGTTCGAGGCCAAGGGCGTGCGGGCCGGGCGCCGCGTCACCGAGCTGACCGCGACCCTGCGCTGAGCGTCCGCTCCGGCGGGTCGAGGTGTTCGCCCGGCGTCGGACGCCCCCCGAGCACCTCGAACCGTTCGTCGGGGTAGCCGGATTTGAACCGGCGGCCTTCCGCTCCCAAAGCGGACGCGCTACCAACCTGCGCCATACCCCGTGGACGCGCACCGGTCCGGGCGACGACGAGCGTCGGATTTCGGTTCCCGCGAGCGAGCGCCCTAGGCTATCGCTGCCCTCGCGGTGCACGCCGACGAGGTGCGCGGGTGTAGCTCAATGGTAGAGCCCCAGTCTTCCAAACTGGCTACGCGGGTTCGATTCCCGTCACCCGCTCCACGCCGAGAGGCCCGGCCCACCGCAGAGGTGGGGCCGGGCCCCTCGTCGTCGGGGGTCGGGGCGTCAGCCCTTGCCACCCACTCCGCTCGCGCGGAACGACACCCAGGCGTCGCTCATCCGCTCGGCCTGGCCCTTCGTGAACATGTTCATGCAGCTGTCCTGCGTGTAGTCCATGAAGTTGTGGATCGGGTCGAGGCCCGGGGCCGCGCAGGTGTCGGCGCCGAGCGGGCAGTCGAACTGCGGCTGCGCCTCCTTGGGGGTGTCGGCGACGTAGTCACCCGAGGCCGAGCAGCCGTGGGCGAAGGTGTGCTCGAGCATGAGCCAGTGCCCGACCTCGTGCGTCAGCGTGTCGCCGAGGGCGTACTTGCCGGCGGTCCCGCCCGGCATCGACTCGTCGAGGAGGACGACCCCGTCGACGTAGTCGCGGCCGTTGTTGTAGCCCTTGGGGAAGTAGGCCCAGCCGAGGAGGCCGCCGCCGATGTCGGCCGCGTAGACGTTGAGGGTGCGCGAGTCACCGGTGTGCAGCGCCTTCTTCATGTCGCGCTCGTTCTTTCCGGGGACGACCGTGTACCAGGCGGGGTTGGTCGTCCACGTCGTCCTCGTCAGGGTGAAGCGGAACGGGGTGTTCGAGGCGACGCCGGGCGAGGTGGCGCCCGAGAAGGAGTCGTTGAGCACCTTCATCTGGTTGGCGATGAGGGTGTTCCACCGGGCCGTCTCGGCCGGGGTGAAGCCGTCGTCGGAGACCATGTGGAACACCGTGTCGACGGTGACCCTGCCGTCGCCGAGGTAGGGCGCGTCGGGGAGGACGCCGTAGGCCTTGGCCTCGTTGTCGGGGTAGAGCTTGGGCTCCTTCGCGGTCGCGCCGTCGGCGACCCGGGCACTGCCGGCGCCACTGCCGAGGGCCACGCCGCCCGGGGTGCAGTCGAGTGCCGAGGTCGACCACGGGGCCGCTCCGCTCGAGCCGCCGCTCGCGCTCGCGGAGGTCGCCACGCCGGCGGCCGACAGGGCCACCGCGGCTGCGGCGGCGGTGACGACGACGGCGAGCCGCCGTGCGCCGGTGGAGAAGGGGGTCATCCGGGTTCCTCCTGCGTCGGGCGCCCCGGTCCGGGGCGCACTGCCGGGGGACGCTACCGCCGCCGGGGGCGCCGTGGGGGGTCCGCGACCCGCGGGCACGGATTGGGAGGCCCCACCGCATCCGGCTAGCATGGGTCCTTGGTGCCGATGCCGGTCCGCCCTCGCGCGGCCCGGTCGCGCCGGTCGTCCGCGGCCGGTCCGCCGGCACGCGCCAGACGTCCCCGAAACCCCCCACGTGGAGTGCCCGAAGTGAAGAGTGCCGTCGAGACCCTCAGCCCGACCCGGGTGAAGCTGACCGTCGAGGTCCCGTTCGCCGAGCTGAAGCCGATGCTCGACGACGCCTACCGCACCATCGGTGCGCAGGTCCAGATCCCGGGCTTCCGCAAGGGCAAGGTCCCCAACCGCATTATCGACCAGCGGGTCGGCCGTGGCGCGGTCATCCAGGAGGCCGTCAACGAGGCGCTCCCCAAGTTCTTCGCCGAGGCCGCCGAGGCCGAGAACCTGCGCGCGATCGGCCAGCCCGAGGTCGACGTCACCGCCGTGCCGATCGAGGACGGCCAGGACCTCGAGTTCACCGTCGAGACCGACGTGCGCCCCGAGATCGACCTCCCCGAGCTCGAGGGCATCGCCGTCGAGGTCGACCCCGCCCAGGCGTCCGACGACGACGTCGAGGAGCGGCTCACCTCCCTCCGCGAGCGCTTCGGCACCCTCGTCGGTGTCGAGCGCGCGGCCGAGGAGGGCGACTTCGTCTCCCTCGACCTGCGGGCCGAGATCGACGGCGAGGAGATCGACTCCGTCTCCGGCGTCTCCTACGAGGTCGGCACGAAGAACATGCTCGAGGGCATGGACGAGGCGCTCGTCGGCATGTCCGCCGGCGAGACGAAGACCTTCACCGCCCCGCTCGCCGGTGGCGACCAGGAGGGCCAGGACGCCGAGTGCACCGTCACCGTGCAGTCAGTCAAGGTCCGCGAGCTCCCCGAGCTCGACGACGAGTTCGCCCAGCTCGCCTCCGAGTTCGACACCCTCGACGAGCTGCGCGCCGACGTCGCGAAGCAGGCCGGGCAGGCCAAGAAGTACGAGCAGGGCATCCAGGCCCGCGACCGCCTCCTCGAGCACCTCATCGAGACCGTCGAGATCCCCGTCCCCGACGGCATCGTCGAGGCCGAGGTCCACAGCCACCTCGAGGGCGAGAACCGCCTCGAGGACGACGAGCACCGCGCCGAGGTCCAGGAGAGCACCCGCAAGGCGCTCAAGGCCCAGTTCCTCCTCGACGCCATCGCCGAGAAGCTCGAGGTCCGCGTCGAGCAGCCCGAGCTCATCGAGTACCTCGTCATGAGCGCCCAGCAGTACGGGATGGACCCCAACCAGTTCGCCCAGACCATCGACCAGCAGGGCCAGATCCCCTCGATGGTCCAGGAGGTGGCCCGCCGCAAGGCGCTCGCCGCCGTCCTCGACCAGGCCGAGGTGACCGACACCGAGGGCACCGTCATCGACCTCGACGAGCTGGCGCCGCCCGTGCCGGTCGAGGCCGACGAGGTCCCCGCCGACGAGGACGCCGCCGACGCCGACGAGGACGCCGCCGTCACCGACGAGGTCGAGGCCGAGGTCGTCGCCGACGAGGACGCCACGGCCGCCAAGGCCTGACCCGCAGCGACTCCGCAGCACCCCGAGAACCCGCATCCGGCCCCGGCCGGGTGCGGGTTCTCGCAGTTCGCGGCGCGTTTGCGTGATTCCTGCGCGCGTCCGTGGGCGGCTGACCTAGTCTCGCGCCGCGGGGGTCGACGAACCCCCACCCACTCGACCCCGGGGGACCCCTGATGACGCCACGCGCGTTCGCCACCTCGCTCACCACGCTCGTGCTCCTCGCGACAGCCGTCCTCACGGGAACGTCCGCAGGAGCGTCGGAGGCGACGACCACGGCCTTCGGCTACCGTCCGGCGGAGGGGTCGACCACCCAGACGGGTTCGTGGTCGGTCACCGACCCCGACCTCGTCGTCGTGGAGCAGAACGGCAGCAGCGTCCAGATGGGGGCCGACGTCGAGAACATGGTCCGCGTGCACCTGATCCTGCCCAACGGTGCTGCGCCCGCTCCCGGGCTGACGTTCCCGCTCGGGACGCTCACGAGCTCGACCGTGGGAACGGCCACGGCCTTCATGGACCGCAACTGCACCTACACCTCCGGCACGGTGACGATCCACGAGTGGGTCGGCGGTGGGACCGACGTCACCGCAGCGGCGATCGACGTCTCCGGATCGTGCGGCGACTCCCAGGTCCGACTCGGCTCCAACCGTCCGTGGTCGGGTCTCGACGTCGCGCGGCGCGTGGCCTTCGGCGACACGCCGCTCATGTCCCTGGCGACGGAGGACGTGGTCGTCGCTGTCGACGGCGCGTCCCCGGTGACCTTCTCCGACGCCGAGGTCGTCCTTCCCGAGGCAGCCGTGGACGAGGACTTCGGCATCATGGACGACGGGTGCGCGGGGACCACGGTCACCCCGGGGGGCAGCTGCGTCGTCACCGTCGGCTTCATGCCCTGGGTGGAGGGCCTGTCGACCGCCACGCTCGTCATCCCGGACGCCACGACCATCGGCTCGACGAGGGTCGCCCTCGACGGGACCGGCGTCAGCGACTCCACCGGCAGCTACGCCGGCCCCACGAAGCCGGTCCGCCTCGTCGACACCCGCAAGGCCGGCACCCGCAAGCCGCTCGCCGGTGGGTCGACGACGACGTTCGCCGTCGCGGGCGCCGGGGTGCCCGCGGGTCGGGTCTCCGCGGTCGTCCTCAACCTCACCGCCGTGGCGACGACCTCGGCCGGGTACTTCACGATGTTCCCCGGCGGCACGTCCCGTCCGACCGCGTCGTCGATCAACTTCCCGCGGGGCTGGACCGGCGCCAACATGGTCACTGTCCCGGTCGGGGCCGACGGGACGATCGCCCTCTACAACTACGGCGGGCCGGCGCACGCCGTCATCGACGTCCTCGGCTGGTACTGGAAGGGGGCCGAGGAGCAGCTGGGCAGCCAGATGCTCCCGCTCGGCGACGCCTTCCGCGTCTACGACAGCCGCGACGACGACGACCCCTTCACCGGCAGCGAGTCGCAGGACGTGTTCAACGACTGGGGTGACCCCGAGGCCAACGCGCAGGTCGTCGAGTACGTCCTCACCGTGACCGCGGTCGGCGCGACCAAGCCCGGCGTCCTCACCGTCTGGAGCGGCGAGGGCACCCGGCCCACCGCCTCGACCGTCAACTACGAGCCGGGCGTCATCGCGCCGAACATGGTCGTCGTCCGGGCGGGTCACTCGTCCGAGGGCGCCGGTTTCCGGGTCTCGAACACGAGCAGCGGCTCGGTCCACGTCGTCGTCGACGTCGTCGGCATCCAGCTCAAGGACTCGGCGTTCGGGCTCCGCTTCACGCCGCGGGCGACCCCGACCCGGATCCTCGACACCCGCAAGGGCCTGGGCCTGACGGGAGCGTTCACCGCTAGGGCGCAGCGGACCGTCAACGCCTCGTCCGTCGCCACGCAGGGCGAGTCCGTCTACCTCGTCGCGAACACGACGGGGGTCCAGCCCACCCGCCGCACCTACCTGTCGGTCTGGGCGCCCGAGCCCGGTGCCGTGCAACCCGACGCGAGCATCCTCAACGTCAACGCGGGCGCGGTGCGGGCCGCCTCCACCTACGCCCCCCTCACCGAGACCTCGCGGTTCCGCCTGTCCAACGACGCCGGCTCGATGCACGTCGTCATGGACGTCGCGGGGACCCTGGACTGGTACCCCAGCCTCGAGGCCCTCGGCCCCGTGCCGGGCTTCGCCGGCCGGTCGCTCGCCGCCTCCGGGGCCGACGGGTCGGGCTCCTGGCCCACCGACCGGGGGGCCCGCACGGCCCGCCTCGAGGACGTCAGCACCCGGCGCGTCCGCGGCTGAGGAGGTCGCGTCGCGCCGCGCGCCCCGCTCCCGGGCTCAGCCCGGGGGAGGGGCGCTCGTCGTCCCGACCCGCAGTGACACGGGGAACGGCTCGTCGGCGACGGGCAGCCCGTCGAGGGCGCGGCGCACCATGGCGCCGAGGGCCCGGCCCTTGGCGGCCCCGGGCTGCAGCACGGTGGTGAGCACGTGGTCGAGCCACGGCAGGTCGACACCGTCGAACCCGGTGACGGTGACGTCCTCGGGCACGCGCAGCCCCAGCGACTCGGCGGCGCGCACGGCTCCGGCGGCGAGGAGGTCGGCCTGGGCGACGACGGCGGTGGGTCGCACGGCGGCGGGGACGTCGAGGAGGAGCAGCGCGGCCTCGGTCCCGGCCTCGACGGTGAGCTCGCGGGCCTGGACGACCGGCGCGCCCTCGCCCGCGACCGCGAGGAAGCCCCGCACCCGACCGGCGGCGTCGGGGTACTCGGCGGCGGCGAGGTCCTCGACGGTCACCACCCCGGCCTGCGGGTGGCGGCCGAGGTGCATCGACAGGTGGGCGACGCGTCGGTGCCCGAGGTCGAGGACGTGCTGCGTCGCCAGTCCCATCGCGGCCTCCTCGTCGGTGAGGACGTGCGCGACGGCCTCGTGCACCGGGGCGCCGCTGCCGACCATGGGGACCCCGCGGGCGAGGAGGTGGGGGACGAGCGGGTTGTCGAGCGCCCCGCACAGGGGGAAGACGGCGGCGTCGACGGGGGAGGACGAGAGCTGGGCCACGGCGCGCTCGGGGTCGTCGAGCGGCTGCGCGACGAGGAGCATGGAGCGCCCCGCGGTGTCGAGCTCCTCGGCGAGACCGTCGAGCACGCCGAGCGCGAAGGGGTCGTGGAAGGCGTTGCGCAGAGGGCCCTCGACGACGACGGCCACGGCGCCGACGCGACCGCGCCGGAGCGAGGTCGCCAGCGGGTCGGGGCCCGACCAGCCGAGGTCGAGCGCGGCGGCCCGCACCCGCTCGGCGGTGGCCCCGGCGACCGGGCCCTTCCCGCTGAAGACGAGCGACGCCGTCGACGTCGAGACCCCGGCCCGGTCCGCGACGTCGCGCAGCGTCGGGCGCCGGTCCGGGCGGCCGGCGGCGCGGTGTTGACGGGGCGAGGCCATGGGTGACACCATAGTCGAATCGTTTCGATCGAATCGATTCGACCACGATGCAGACCACCCCTGAGGACGACCCGCGGCACCTGAGCGTGCCGCGCCCGTCCGCCCCCCGACGAGCCGCAGAAGGACCACCGCCGGTGCCCGCCACGACGACCCCCACGACCTCCACCCTCCCGCGCGCCACGGTGACGAGCGCGCGCACCGCCGTCTTCGTCGTCTTCGCGCTCGCGGGCCTCGTCTTCGCCTCGTGGGCCGCCCGCATCGCCGACACCAAGGCCTCGCTCGACCTGAGCGCCGGCGAGCTCGGCCTCGTCCTGCTCGCGATGAGCGCGGGCTCGGTGACCGGGCTGCCGCTCGCCGGGCGGGTCAGCAACCGCCTCGGCGCCGCCCGCACCGTCCTGCTCGGTGGGGCCGTCGCCGTCACCGGGCTGCTCGTCGTCGGCGCGGTCGTCGACGCCACCGGCCCCCGACCGCTGCTGGCCGGCGGCCTCTTCCTCATCGGCCTCGGCGTCGGCCTGTGGGACGTCGCGATGAACCTCGAGGGAGCGGCCGTCGAGCACGCCCTCGGCTCGTCGGTCATGCCCCACTTCCACGCCGCGTTCAGCGGAGGCACCGTCCTGTCGGCGCTGATCGGTGCCGCGATGTCGTGGGGAGGCGTCCCGCTGCTGGCCCACTTCGCGGGGGCCGTCGTCGTCACCGTGGCCCTGGGCCTGTGGGCCGTGCGCTCGTTCCTGCCCCGCACCGTGGAGGCCGTGGCCGAGGACGGGTCCGAGGTCGCCGCCCCCGCCCGCCAGCGCTCCGCCTGGCGGGAGCCGCGCACCCTGCTCATCGGCGTCGTCGTCTTCGCGGCGGCCGCCACCGAGGGCACCGCGAACGACTGGCTCTCGGTCGCGTTCGTCGAGGGCCACGAGCTGCCCGCGTGGGCCGGCGTCCTCGGGTTCGCCACCTTCCTCACCTTCATGACCATCGGCCGCCTCCTCGGCACGAACCTGCTCGACACCCACGGGCGGGTCCCCGTCCTGCGGGTCAGCTTCGCCCTCGCCGTCGTCGGCGCCCTCCTCGTCATCTTCGGGACCGACTGGCTCACCTTCGTCGGGGCCGCGGTCTGGGGCGTCGGGGCCGCGCTCGGCTTCCCCGTGGGGATGAGCGCCTCGGCCGACGACCCCCAGCGCGCCGCCGCCCGGATGTCGGTCGTCGCGACGATCGGGTACGTCGCGTTCATCGCGGGGCCCCCGGCCCTCGGCTTCCTCGGCGACCACGTCGGCGTGCTCCACTCGCTCCTCGTCGTCGGGGCGCTCGCCGTCCTCGCGCTGAGCGTCGTGCCCTCGGTGCGCGAGCCCGACGGCCTCCCGCGCAACGCCCCGAGGTGACCGCGCCCGCTCCCGCGGGTGGCGTTGTGCTCACGGCGAACACGGGCCGGACCCGGGAGTGGAGGGCCGGAAGCGGGCGTTAGGGTCACTGACAAGAAGCACCCGATTCGAGCGAGGAGCGTCTCCAGCGTGACCAGCACCGAGATCGTCGCCGCCGGCCCGGGCCCCCAGGCCGGCCTGGACGACCACATCTACAACCGACTCCTCAAGGAGCGGATCATCTTCCTCGGCTCCGACGTCCGCGACGACAACGCGAACGCCATCTGCGCGCAGATGCTGCTCCTCGCCGCCGAGGACCCCGAGAAGGACATCTGGCTCTACATCAACTCCCCGGGCGGGTCCGTCACCGCCGGCATGGCGATCTTCGACGTCATGCAGTGGATCCCCAACGACGTCGCCACCGTCGCGATGGGCATGGCGGCCTCGATGGGCCAGTTCCTCCTGTCGGCCGGCGAGCCCGGCAAGCGCTACGCCACCCCGCACGCGCGGGTCATGATGCACCAGCCCTCGGGCGGCATCGGCGGCACGGCGTCCGACATCAAGATCCAGGCCGAGCAGCTCCTCCACATCAAGAAGCAGATGGCCGAGCTCATCGCCCAGCACACGGGCCAGACCGTCGACCAGATCGAGCTCGACTCCGACCGCGACCGGTGGTTCACCGCCGAGGAGGCCAAGGAGTACGGCTTCGTCGACCAGGTCATCACCAAGGCGACGATGGCGGGCCCCGGGGTCGACAACCCCGTGACCTCCTGACCCCGGCCGAGACGACGCGAGAGAGAGACATGAACGCCAACCTGACCGGCCGCCTCCACGTGCCAGCCCCCTCCAGCCGCTACATCCTGCCGCAGTTCGAGGAGCGCACCTCCTACGGGATGAAGCGCCTCGACCCCTACACCAAGCTCTTCGAGGACCGCATCATCTTCCTCGGCGTGCAGGTCGACGACGCGTCCGCCGACGACGTCATCGCCCAGCTCATCGTGCTGGAGTCGCAGGACCCCGACCGCGACATCCTCATGTACATCAACAGCCCCGGTGGCTCGTTCACGGCGATGACCGCGATCTACGACACGATGCAGTACATCCGCCCCGACGTGCAGACCTTCGTCATCGGGCAGGCGGCCTCCGCGGCGGCCGTGCTCCTCGGCGCCGGCGCCAAGGGCAAGCGGTTCGCCCTGCCCAACGCGCGGGTGCTCATCCACCAGCCGGCCATCGAGGGGACGGGTGGCATGGCCTCCGACCTCGAGATCCAGGCCAACGAGATCATCCGGATGCGCGGCTGGCTCGAGGAGACCATCGCCTCGCACTCCGGCCGCGACCTCGAGCTCGTCCGCAAGGACATCGAGCGCGACAAGATCCTCTCCGCCGAGGCGGCCAAGGAGTACGGCCTCATCGACGAGGTCCTCGCCTCGCGCAAGAACACCGTCTGAGGACGACGCGTCACGGCGGGTCCCGACCCGCACCACGGATGCCGTCCGCTCACCCGAGCGGACGGCATCCGTGCGTCCGGGCCCCGGCGCCCGCAGCGCCGGGAACGGGGGAGGGGTCGGCGGCGTCGCAGGGGCATGCGCCGCATCTCGCCGACCCGTGCCGTCGCCCCCGCCGTGGCCCTCATCGCCCTCGCCACGGTCGCGGCGACGCCCTGCGCCGCGTGCTCGTGCGCCGAGATCCGCACCGTCGCCGAGGCCGCCGCCGCGGCCGACGCCGTCTTCGTCGGGACCTTCACGACGACCCGCACCCCCCTGGTCCAGACCTCGAGCGGCGACCTCGTCGCCAAGGAGTTCACCGTGACCGAGGTCCGCAAGGGCCGGGTCGCCGCGACGACCGAGGTCCTCACCGCCGCGTCCGGCGCCTCCTGCGGCCTCGAGGTCAGCGAGGGGACCACCTACGTCGTGGTCGCGCGCCAGGGCCCCGACGGGCTGCGGTCCGACCTGTGCAGCGGCACCCGCGCCCGCACGACGGTCGCCGACGAGGACCTGGCGGCCGTGGGCGTGCGGACCGACCCCGTCAGGGGTGAGCGACGGGCCGACCTGCCGGTCATCGCGTCGGGTGTCACCGACGTCGTCGGCTCACCCCTGATGTGGGGGCCGGTCGCCGGGGCGTCGGCGCTGGTCACGATCGGGCTGCTGCTCAGGGCCCGCCGCCGCGCGACCCCCTGAGGACGTCCTGAGGGAGCGCCGCGGGCAGGTTGCGCTGACAGCGGACAAGGGCGACGCGCCCGGCGCGTGGCGGCTTCAATGGGTGCAGCCGGACCGCGCGACAGGTAGCGTCTGGCTCGTTCGTCCGAGCGAGGAGAGGTGCATCCGTGGCACGCGTGGGTGAGACCAGCGACCTGCTGAAGTGCTCCTTCTGCGGCAAGTCGCAGAAGCAGGTCAAGAAGCTCATCGCCGGTCCCGGCGTGTACATCTGCGACGAGTGCATCGACCTCTGCAACGAGATCATCGAGGAGGAGCTCGCCGAGTCCTCCGAGCTCGGCCTCGACGAGCTGCCCAAGCCGCGCGAGATCTTCGACTTCCTCGAGCAGTACGTCATCGGCCAGGACGTCGCCAAGAAGGCGCTCGCCGTCGCGGTGTACAACCACTACAAGCGGATCCAGGCGGGGGAGTCGGCCCTCGGCAAGAAGGACCCCGACCACGTCGACATCTCGAAGTCGAACATCCTGCTCATCGGGCCCACCGGCTGTGGCAAGACCTACCTCGCGCAGACCCTCGCCAAGATGCTCAACGTCCCGTTCGCCATCGCCGACGCGACGGCCCTGACCGAGGCCGGCTACGTCGGCGAGGACGTCGAGAACATCCTCCTCAAGCTCATCCAGGCCGCCGACTACGACGTCAAGAAGGCCGAGACGGGCATCATCTACATCGACGAGGTCGACAAGATCGCGCGCAAGTCCGAGAACCCGAGCATCACGCGCGACGTCTCCGGTGAGGGCGTGCAGCAGGCGCTGCTGAAGATCCTCGAGGGGACGACCGCCTCGGTGCCGCCGCAGGGCGGGCGCAAGCACCCGCACCAGGAGTTCATCCAGATCGACACGACGAACGTGCTCTTCATCGTCGGTGGGGCGTTCGCCGGCCTCGAGAAGCTCATCGAGTCGCGCAACGGCAAGAAGGGCCTGGGCTTCGGCTCCGAGCTCCACACGCCGAAGGACCTCGCCGAGAGCATCCACGAGGTCATGCCCGAGGACCTGATGAAGTTCGGGCTCATCCCCGAGTTCATCGGCCGCGTCCCGGTCATCACCACCGTCGCGCCGCTCGACAACGCCGCGCTCGTGCGCATCCTCACCGAGCCGCGCAACGCCCTCATCAAGCAGTACCAGAAGATGTTCGAGATCGACGGGGTGGTCCTCGAGTTCACCGAGGACGCCGTCGCGGCCGTCGCCGAGCAGGCGCTCGCCCGCGGCACCGGCGCCCGCGGCCTGCGCGCCATCATGGAGGAGGTGCTCCTCCCCACGATGTTCGACGTCCCCTCCGACGAGGAGATCGCCAAGGTCGTCATCACCGGCGAGGTCGTCTACAAGAACGTCAACCCCACGATCGTGCGGCACGACGAGGACGACACCAGCCGCAAGCGCGCCCCGCGCAAGCGCTCCGCCTGACCGCTCCGGTCGGTCCGGTCCTGGCCGCAGCCGCAATCTCGGTCAGCGGCGCCGTGCCGTCAGGCTGACGGTCCACGCCAGGGCCGACAGCGCGACGAGCGCCAGGGTGCCGACGACCGGCCCCCACGACACGGGCGTGCGCGTCGCGAGCGCGCCCCCGAGCGCCGCGACCACCCCGACGAGCGTCAACGCCGCGCCCTGGCCCACCCACCGGGCGAGCGTCGCGCGGGGGAGGTCGGCGCGCACCGGCCACGCCGCGAGGAGCGCGAGCGAGAGGTGGGTGGCGAGGACGGCGGTCGCGGCGGCGGCCGCGAGCGCCCAGTCCAGGGCCGAGTCGGGAACCCCCCAGGGGACCGTGGCGGCGAGCAGCTGCACGACGAGCAGCGCCGTCGGCCCCCAGCCACCAGGACGCCGCAGCGCCCAGATCGTCGCCACGAGCACGGCGCCGCCAGAGAAGGGCACGAACGCCGCGATGGACGACCCACCGGCGAGGACGACGGCGACGCCCGCGAGGACGACGACCCCGGTGGCCGCGCCGCGCCACACCCGGCTCGGCACGGGACGCCCGGGCGAGGCCGCGGCCGTCGTCGTGGCGGCGGACCCGGTCGCGTCGCTCATCGGGCCACCATCCTCGGGGCACGGGCGCGCCGGCTGACGCCGCGCAGCACGGTGTCGAGGGATCCCGGGCCGCGCCAGGGGATGACGGGCACGCCGGCCTGCGCGCACCGCCGGGCCTCGCGCTCGCGCTCGAGGAGCCGCAGCCGCCACACGAGCCGCGCCGTCCGCGGGTCCTCGAGCCGGGTCGCCGCCGAGACCGCACCGTCGCGGACGTCGTGGGCGCTCAGCTCGGCGGGGAGGGAGTCGACGACGATGACGTCGTGACCGCTGCGCGCCAGCCGCACGGCGTGGGACAGCGGCTCCGGCGAGACGAGCGCCGAGAGGAGGACGACGAGGGCGCCGGGCGCCACCGGCCGCGCCATCTGCGCGCGCAGGGCCCGCTCCTCGAGCACCGTGCCGCGCGACTCCTCGGCACGCCCGAGCGCGAGGAGGACGCGGGCGAGCTGGTGGTGCCCGCCGACGGCCGGGAGCTCGACGTAGCCGCCGCCGCCGAGGACCGAGAGGCCCACGCGGTCGCCGGTGGAGAGGTAGTGCGCCGCCACGGCGCCGGCCGCCTCCACGGCGACGTCGAGGCTCGAGCGCACCCCGTGAGCGGGGTCGCGCTCGCCGAGGTCGCGGATCGCGTCGACGATGATGCGCACCTCGGCGTCCTGGTCGGCATGGGTCGTCGTGACGTGGAGGGTGCCCGTGCGCAGCGACACCGGCCAGTGGATGCGGCGCAGCCGGTCGCCGGTGCGGAAGGCCCGCACGTCGGAGAGCTCGGTGCCACCGCCCGGCCGCGGCGACCGGTGCTGGCCGACGAGGCCGACCGGGTGGGGGAGGCCGGTGCGCGAGGTGAAGGTACCGGGCGTGGGGAGGGTCGGCAGGGTCTCGACGCGCTGCTCGGGCCACTGCCACACGAACGAGGCGAAGTCGCCGAGGGCCCCGACCTGCGCGGGTCCGAGGCGCCGCACGCCCCACCGCTCGCTGCGGACCATCACGGCGACGGGAACGGAGGAGCGCCCCGGCGCGGCCGCAGCGGCGACGTGGCCGTGCACCGGGCTCGTCGTGACCCACCGGTCGCCGGGCAGGTGGCCGACGACGTCGCGCAGGCCCTCGACCGCCTCGACGTCGACCCGCCACGGCGCCGACTCCCCCTCGCGCAGCAGCTCGCTCTCGACCCGGCTGGTCGCCCACGGTCCGCGCTGCGGCCGGGTCGCGAGCGACCACAGGACGAGGGCCACGAGCGGGACGACGATGACGACGACGTCGGGCCGGCCGAGGACGACCCCGAACACGAGGAGGACGAGGCCGACGAGCGCGGCCCGCCCGAGCGCCCGGGTGGGGCGCCAGCGGCCGCTCACGACGGGCGCACCGCCGTGCGGGGCGTCGGCACCGAGCGCAGCAGGTCGGCGACGATGCTGCGCGAGGACACCTCGCTCATCCACAGCTCGGGGCGCACGACGACGCGGTGCTCGAGGACCGCCGGGGCCACGGCCTTGACGTCGTCGGGCGTGAGGTAGTCGCGGCCCTTGACGACCGCGTAGGCGCGCCCGACGAGGAGCAGCGCCAGCGACCCCCGCGGCGACGCGCCCATGAGGGCGTGCTCGTGGTCACGCGACGCCCGGGCGAGCGCGACGCAGTACCGGCCGACCTCGGGCGAGACCGTGACGTCCTCCATGCTCGCCTGGAGGGAGAGCAGCTCCTCCGCGTCGACGACGCGGCGCACCTCGGTCTCCTCGCGGCGGCGCTGCATCCGGCGGCCGAGGACGTCCCACTCCTCCTCGGCGGTGGGGTAGCCGAAGGCGACCCGGACGAGGAACCGGTCGAGCTGGGCCTCGGGCAGCGGGTAGGTGCCCTCGTACTCGACCGGGTTGGCCGTCGCGATGACGTGGAAGGGCTGGGGGAGCGGGAAGGTCTGGCCCTCGACGGTGACCTGCTGCTCCTGCATCGCCTCGAGGAGCGCCGCCTGGGTCTTCGGCGGGGTGCGGTTGATCTCGTCGGCGAGGAGCAGCCCGGTGAAGACCGGGCCCTTGCGGAACTCGAACGCCCCGCGGCCCTGGTCGTAGACGAAGGAGCCGGTGAGGTCGGAGGGCAGGAGGTCGGGCGTGAACTGCGCCCGGGTGAAGTCGAGCCCGAGGGCGCGGGCGAAGGTGCGTGCCGCGAGCGTCTTCCCCAGCCCGGGGTAGTCCTCCATGAGGACGTGGCCACCCGCGAGGACCCCCGACAGGACCACCTCGGTGGCCGAGCGCTTGCCGACGATGACGGTGTCGACCTCGTCGAGGATGTCGGTGATCCGCCGGTGGGCGGTGGGGATGTCGGTCACGGGGTCTCCTCGGGGGACAGGTCTTCCAGTGCGGTGATGATCGTGGCGGCCTCCGCCGGCGACAGGCGTCGGGGTGGTCCGGCCAGGTAGGTGGCGAGCGGGCCCTCGCGGGGAGCGCCGTGCGGCGCGCGGTCGGCGGCGAGGGCGGCGACGAGCCGGTGCAGCTGGGCGGGTGCCTCGGTGTCGCCCGGCGAGGGGGCGAGGAGCCGGGAGAGGGCGGCGATCCCGGGCTCGGGCCGCAGCTCGGTGGTGCCGCCCGGCCGCCAGTCCCAGTCGATCCCGTCGGGCCGCAGCAGCGGCGGGAGCCCGAGGACGTACGCGGCGATGACGCAGACCGTCGCCGCGGCGAGGAGCGCGACGAGCCCGCGCGTGGCCACGAGGACGACGACGAGGACGACGGCGGCGCCGGCGAGGACCCAGACCCGGCGTCCGGCGGTACGGAGCTCAGCCACGGGCTCGTCCACGGGGGGTCGGGGCGGCGGCCCGGACCGCGTCGTCGAGGCTGCGGTAGGCGGCGGCGGCACGGGTGCGGGCGCTCTCGTCGAGCGGGTGGCGCGACCACCGGGCCTCGCGGTAGAGCGCGGCCAGGCCGTGCAGGGTCTCGTCGTCGACCTCGAAGTGGCGCAGCACCTCGACGGTGACCTCCGAGGAGGTCCGCGAGGCGCCGAGCGGGACACCCGCAGCGTGGACGGCGGCCTCGAGGTGGGTCCACGCGGCGATGACGCCCTCGGCGGGGGTGCCGGCCGACAGGGCCGCGAGGCGGTCGTCGGTGCCGGTGGCGACCGCGCGGGCGAGCTCCTCGAGGTCGAGGTCGAGCGCGGCGTCGGCGGCGGCGAGGGGCTCGCGCCCCGGGCGGTGGAGGAGCTGCCGGATCCCCATCCAGACGCACAGGCCGATGAGGAGGGCCAGCCCGCCGACGACGGCGTAGCCGAGGACCCCCTCGAGGTCCCGGGCGGCGCGCTTCGGTCCGACGAACCGCTCGCCGAGGTACTCGGTCGCCAGCCAGTTCGGCGTGTCGTCGTACCCCAGCTGCTCGTTGTCGCCGAGCTGCGGACCGCTGATGGCGCGCACGGCGGAGGGGGAGGACGAGGCCCAGACGGCGACGGCGAGCGTCACGGCACCGATCCCCAGCACCCACCGGCGCCTCGTCACCCGCCCCACGAGCCCTTGAACGTCGACCACGGACACACCCAATCACACCGGGGTGCTGGCGGTGGGGGGTCGGGGCGGTGACGATGGAGGCGTGGTCATGGCCTACCGACTCCGCGCCGGGGACACCGGTCCGCTGCAGCAGTCCCCGGTGACGTGCGGCTCGGCGTGCCTCACCGTCGCCCGGATGCTCGTCGACCCCACGTTCGCGTCGTGGGTGCGCACCGGGTCACCGCGGCTGCCCGGGTCCCCGTCCGGGAGCACCCAGGCCGAGCGCTTCGCCGCGTACGAGCGCGTCGTCATGCGACGGACCAACAGCCTCTTCGCGCCCGGCCAGCGCCCGATCCTGCCGTGGCCCCGCCGGCTCGGCACGCCGCCCTGGGGAGCGATGCGCGAGCTCGAGCGGGGGGCGTCGCGCCGGGGCACCTCGTACACGCTCGACGTCCTGCGACCCGACGACGAGGACGAGCTCGTCGCCGCCTTCGACACCCTCGTCGACGTCGTCGCCGACGGCGAGCCCGCGCTGCTCTACGTCGGCAACGCGCTGCTCCCGCGCCACGTCGTCCTCGTGCTGCCCGGCGACGGCGACCGGATGCTCGACGTCTACGACCCCGGCACCGGCCGGGTCGACCACCTGCGCCGCGACACCGTCGTCGAGCGCCGGCTGGGGCTGAGCGGCTGGGACGTCCCGTGGGTCGCCGTGCGCCCCGTCGGCCTGCGCCCCGTGCGGGTGGCGGCGTACGCCACCGACCTCGGTCCCGCCCCCGCCTGACCGAGGCCCGTCCTCAGCGCGCGGGGACGGTGGGGAGGTGGGGCTTCAGGCGGTGGGCTTCGCGACGGCGACGAGCTCGACGTCGCGCGCCGCCACCTCGTCGCCCACGGCGTAGTCGAGCGTGCCGGTGAGCTTGCCCGCGGCCCGCAGGTCGGCCTCGGCGCAGCGGACGTGGTCGAGCGCCGCCTCGGGCCCGACGAGCGTCATCGTCGGGACCTCGGCGCGCATGCCGACCTTGGCCTCCGACTTCGCCTTGCGCACGACCGCCAGGGCGGCACCGACCGACGCCAGCACGGCGGCGTCGCCCCCGGCGGGCACCTCGTCGACGGTCGGCCAGGCGGCGCGGTGCACGGAGCCGTCATGGGTCCACGACCAGACCTCCTCGGTGACGTACGGCAGCACCGGGGCGAGGAGCCGCAGGACGACGTCGAGCGCGATCCGCAGCGTGGCGCGCGCGCTCGCGGCGCCGGCCTCGCCGTGGCCGCCGTACGCGCGGTCCTTGACGAGCTCGAGGTAGTCGTCGCAGAACGCCCAGAACCACTGCTCGGTGACCTCGAGGGCGCGGGTGAAGTCCCACGCCTCGAAGCCGGCGGTGGCCCGCCCCACGACGTCCCGAAGCCCCGCGAGGAGCGCGAGGTCGAGCGGCTCGGTGACGTGCGCCGCGAGGTCCTCGCCCTCGACGTCTCCGAAGGACAGCGCGAACTTGCTCGCGTTGAGGACCTTGATGGCCAGGCGCCGGCCGACCTTGATCTGCCCCGTGTCGTAGGCGGCGTCGGTGCCGAGGCGGCCGCTCGCGGCCCAGTAGCGCACGGCGTCGGCCGAGTGCTCCTTGAGGAGGTCCTCGGGGGTCACGACGTTGCCGCGCGACTTGCTCATCTTCTTGCGGTCGGGGTCGAGGATCCAGCCGCTGATGGCGGCGTTCGTCCACGGCACGGAGCCGTGCTCCCAGTGCGCGCGCACCACGGTGGAGAAGAGCCAGGTGCGGATGATGTCGTGGCCCTGCGGGCGGACGTCGAAGGGGAACACCTTGTCCCACAACGGGTCCGAGCCCGGTTCGCCGTCGTGGCGGCGCCATCCTCCGGCGATCTGCGGCGAGAGCGAGGAGGTCGCCCACGTGTCGAAGATGTCGGGGTCGCCGACGAAGCCGCCGGCGGCGCCGCGCTGGTCCTCGGTGTAGCCGGCGGGCGGGTTGGCCGCGGGGTCGACGGGCAGGTCGGCCTCTGCGGGCACGATCGGGCTGTCGTACACCGGCTCGCCGTCGGCGTCGACGGGGTACCAGACCGGGATCGGCACGCCGAAGAACCGCTGGCGCGAGACGAGCCAGTCACCGTTGAGGCCCGACACCCAGTTGGCGTACCGCGAGCGCATGAACGCGGGGTGGAAGTCGATCTGCTCGCCGCGCGCGACGAGCTCGGCGTTGAGCTCGGCGTCGCGGCCCCCGTTGCGGATGTACCACTGGCGCGAGGTGACGATCTCGAGGGGCTTCTCGCCGCGCTCGTAGAAGTTCGCCATCCGCTTCGTGGGGGTCGGCTCGCCCTCGAGGTCGCCCGACTCGCGCAGCGCGCCGACGACGGCCTCGCGGGCGCCGAACGCGGTCTTCCCGGCCAGTCCGTCGGCGTACAGCGCCTCCCCGGCGGTGCCGGTGAGCCACTCGGGCACCTCGGTCTGGAGGCGCCCGCTGCGGGTGACCACCGAGCGGGTGGGCAGGCGCAGCTCACGCCACCAGAGGACGTCGGTGAGGTCGCCGAAGGTGCAGCACATGGCGATGCCGGCGCCCTTGTCCATCTCGGCGGCGGGGTGGGCGAGCACGGGCACCTCGACGCCGAACAGCGGTGTCGTGACGGTCTGCCCGAACAGGGGCTGGTAGCGCTCGTCGTCGGGGTGGGCGATGAGGGCGACGCAGCTGGGGATGAGCTCGGGGCGCGTGGTCTCGATGTGGACCGGGCCGCCACCGTCGGAGCGGTGGAAGGCCACCCGGTGGTAGTGCCCGGGGTAGTCGCGGGCCTCGAGCTCGGCCTGGGCGACAGCGGTCTGGAAGGTGACGTCCCACAGGCCCGGTGCCTCGGCCTGGTAGGCCTCCCCGCGCTCGAGGTTGCGCAGGAACGCCTGCTGCGCCGTGGCTCGCGAGTGGTCGTCGATGGTGCGGTAGGTGATCGACCAGTCGTAGCTGTGGCCGATCCGGCGGAAGAGGGACTCGAAGGCCTCCTCGTCCTTGACGGTCAGCTCGTCGCACAGCTCGATGAAGTTCTGCCGCGAGATCGGCAGCTCGTCGGCCGACTTCGTGCTCTTCGCGTCGCCGCGGAACGGCGGCACGAAGTCGGGGTCGTGGTGGAGCGAGGCGTCGCCGCGCACGCCGTAGTAGTTCTGCACCCGCTTCTCGGTGGGCAGGCCGTTGTCGTCCCACCCGATCGGGTAGAAGACGTTGAAGCCGGCCATCCGCTTGTACCGGGCGATGCAGTCGGTGTGGGTGTAGCTGAAGACGTGGCCCATGTGCAGCGACCCGCTCGCGGTGGGCGGCGGGGTGTCGACGGAGAACACGGCCGAGCGCGGGCCCGACAGGGCAGCCTCACGGTCGAAGGCGTAGGTGCCCTGCTCCTGCCATACCGCGCCCCACTTGTCCTCGAGGCCGTCGAGCGACGGCCGGTCCGGGACGGAGGCAGCGTGGGACAGGGAGAGGGGCTCGGTCATGGGCGACATCCTCCCAGACGGGCGCGGCCGTCCTCACCCGGGTTCAGGCGGTGGGGCGGCGCCGGACGAGGCGCACCAGGGCCAGGCCGAGGACGGCGGTGCCGGCCGCGACGGCGACCCAGACGACCTGTCGGCGGTCGCCGACGAGCGGGTCGGCGGCGGCACCGACGGCGATCCGCTCGGTGCCCGGGGTCTCGGTGGGGCGCGGCTTCGCGCCGGGCCCGACCGGCCCGGCCACCCGGTCGTCGAGGACCGCGGTCAGGGCCTCGACCGGCTGCACCATGCCCCACCCGGCGCGGTCGTCCCGGGCGTCGCGACGGTCGCGGGCGGCGGTGGCCTCGAGGCGGTACTTCCACCCCGCGGGGCCGGCCGACGGGAAGCGCTGGGCGAGAAGGGCGGCGGCGGCGCTGACGTAGGCGGTGGCGAAGCTCGTCGAGGACCCCTCCTGGCTGAGGTAGCAGTCGCCCCAGGCGCCCCACGAGGTGAGGACGTCGCGGCCGGGTGCGACGAGGTCGACGTGCGAGCCGTGGACCGAGTCGTCGGTGACCCGGTCGTCGGGGCCGGCGGCGGAGACCGCGACCACCTGGGGGTAGGCCGCGGGGTAGCGCGGACCGTCGGCGGGGTCCTCGGCGGTGCGCCGGTTCCCGGCCGAGGCGACGACGAGGGCACCGCGCTCGGTGGCGTGCCGGACGGCGTCGCGCAGTCGGGGGTCGTCGGCGGTGGTGCTCAGCGAGACGTTGATGATCGTGGCGCCCTGGTCGGCGGCGTACGCGATGCCCTTGGCGAGGTCGGCGACGGCGACTTCGCCGTCCTCCTCGCGCTGCTCGTCGGGGACGACCTTGACGGGCAGGATGAGGGCGTCTCGGGCGAGGCCGACGACTCCCGACCGCTCGACGGGCCGGGCCGCGATGACGCCGGCCACGGACGTCCCGTGGGTCCGCTCGTCGGTGCGGGGCGAGCCCCCCACGTACGACCGACCGCCGACGAGGGCACTGTCGGGGAAGTGCCGGTTGCGCTGTGACACACCGGAGTCGACGACGGCGACGATGATGCCGCGCCCGGTGGCCAGCTGCCACGCGCGGTTCGCGCCGAGCCGGGTCAGCGCCGCGGGCGTCGCGGGCAGGTAGCGGGTGACTCCCTCCTCGCACTTCTCCGCGGCGGCGCGGACGCCCACCGGCACGGCCGCGGTGCCCGCGCCGGCGGATGCCGCCGACGCGGGCACCGCGAGGACCGTCGGCCCCACGACGACCCCGGCGGCGAGGACGGTCGCGGCGGCGCGGCGCGCTGCCCCACTGGCCCGGACGAGCGGCGTCATGACCCGCCGGAGACCACGGTCCGCGCGGCGGCGGCACCGAGGACGGCGCCGGGGCGCAGCAGCTCGGTCCACGCCTGCGGCACCGGAGCGACGTCGGACGGGGCGTAGCCGAGGCGGGCGAGCAGCTCGTCGTCGGCGGCCTCGAGGGCGTAGGCGGTGGCGGTCTGGTCGACGGCCAGCACCGTCCCGCGGTTGAGGACCTGCCCCGAGACGGCCCGGACGAGCGCGCCGTCGCCGGTGTCGACGACGGTGCGGCCGCGCTCGGCGTCGGGGACGGCCTCGGCGCGCGAGCCGAGGCTCACCTCGGGCTGCACCCCCGGGGCGGTCGTCAGCGTCGCGCAGGGGATGTCGGGGATCGCCGTGGGGATCTCGGACGGCCACTCGGTGGGCGCGAACTGCTGGGGGCGCACCTCGAGCTGGCGGATCTGCGCGGCCTGGACGGGCACCTCGCGACCGGAGGCCCCGGAGCCGAGCCGGTACATCTCGGTGGCGAGCTCGGGCAGCGGCTCGAGGTCGCCGCTCGGCAGCACGAGGTAGCGCCGGCCCTCGGCGTCGCCCTCGAGCGCGAGGACCGACCCGACCGTCGCCCCGGCGGGAAGGCCCGGGGCGGACCTCCCGAGGTCGTCGATCGTCAGCGGACCGAGGGCCGGGCCCTCGGGGAAGAGGTTGAGCCACGACGAGGGCGCGACGATCGCGGGCCGACCGTCGAGGCGCAGGGCGACCGTCACCGACGACACGTCGCGCGCCGCGACGGGGTAGCGACGGCCGTCGGCGACGACGAAGGTCCGCTCCCCGTTGCGGACGACGACCGCGCCGTCGGCCGAGGGCGTCACGGCCCGCCGCCTGCCGATGGCGGTCGAGACGAGCTCGCCCTCCTCGAGGCAGGAGACCCAGCCGGAGTTGACCAGGGAGGCCGCCGGCGTCAGCGAGTCGGGCGCGCCGAGGATGCCGAGGGTCGGGCCCCGGTCGATCGAGGAGAGCTCCTCGTCGGGGACGGCGAGCACCTTGAACTCGGCGGAGGGGATGAGGAGGCGGGCGCTCGTCGTGTTGACGACGGGGTGCAGGACCTCCTTGATCGACACGTACCGCGCGCCGCTGTCCTCGGCGATGATGAGCCGGTTGTTCTCCCACCCGTCGGGCAGCGAGGAGCGCAGCCAGCCGAACGCCATCGAGCCCAGGACGAGGACGGCGGTGAGCGCCAGCCCGCCCGCGACGGCCCGCAGCGGCCGGTGCGGCTCGACCTCACGGCCGCCCGGGGCGCCGCTGACGAAGGCGGTGGTGAGCCGCCGGCGGCTGAACGACTGCGCGTCGACGAGGTCCTTCTTGGTCGCCACGGGTCAGAGCACCCCGATGGTGGCGGCGGCCAGGGGCAGCAGGGCGACGAGGACGACGCCGTCGACGGTGTCGGCGGCCCGCCCCAGGCCGACCCGGGTGCGCGGGGCGAGGACGGCGACGGTGACGACGACCGCGGCCCCGGCCCCGAGGACGACGGCGAGGCCCGGGCGCCACCCGGGGTGGAGCTGGGCCGCGGCGACCGCGGCGACGGCGAGACCGAGGATGCCCGAGGCCATCGCGAGCAGGACCGAGGTCCGGGTGCGGCTGTGCCGCGTGCGCAGCAGGGTCGCGACGTGACCGGCGACGACGAGCAGGGCACCCCACAGGCCCGCCGCGACGAGCTGGGGCGTGGTGAGGATCGTGACCCCGCCGGACGCGAGCGCGACGCCGACCATCACCTCGTGGCCGCGTGCGACCTGGGCGCGGACCGCGCCGCGGTCGACCTCGGGAGCGTCGGCCGCGATCTCGGCCTCGGTGCGCGGGGCGTGCGAGGACAGGCGGCTCGTCGAGATGCCGAGCCACGGCAGGACGTTGCCGACGACGACGGCGACGACGAAGACGACCGTCGAGACCGTGGCGATGGAGACCTCGCCCACCGTGGACACGGCGCCGATGACGACCATCGCCGCGCCGACGACCGCGCCCGCCGCGAGGGCGAGGCGGTGGCGGCCGAGCGCGAGCGCGGCGAGCGCGCCGACGACGGCCACCGCGGCGCCCGAGTAGATGAGCCCTTCACCCCACAGCGGCGCCGACGGCTTGACGGCCGTCCCGGCGACGGCCGCGTGGACGAGGGCGGTCGTCGCGAGGGCGACGCTGCCGGCCGAGCGGGTGCGCGCGTGGAGCACCGCGGCCGTGGCGACGAGGAGGAGCGAGACGGCGGCGGCCACCGCGGCGACGAGCGCCCCGGAGTCGCGGGCGGTGAACAGGGCCCAGGCGGCGCAGAGGAGGAAGACGGTGGCCGCCCCGACGGCGGTGCCCGCACTGTGCCGGGCGGTCCACGGGGCGAACTGCGTCTCGACGACGTCGGCCACGGCCTCGACGACGTCGTCGTAGACCTTGTCGGTCGTGACGTCGACGGTCTCGAGCGACAGGACGGTGCCGTCGATGACGCCCTGGGCGGCGAGGCTGCGGTCGGGGTCGAGGAGGACGCCGCCGCGCACGACGAGCCGGTAGCCGTGGGAGGCGTTGGCGGGGTCGAGGACGCCCAGCTCGCGCGCGAGCTCGGGGACGAGCTCGACGACGGGGATGCCGCCGGGCACGCCGAGGTCGGCCCGGCGGGTGCCGGACGACACCGACACCCTGACGAGCGACGCGGCGGTGCTGACCTGGCTCACGACTGGAATCTCCCCTCCGGCGGTACGGGCTGCGCAGTGCCGGGTCGTCCCCGGCGACCCTGCGGCGAGACGAGCATAGACGGGGACCCGCCGGGGAGTTCTCCCCATTGGTCAGCGCAGGAACACACCGTAGGGTCATTCCTGCGAGACCACGGGAGGGCCGGATCCGGGTCGGGAGAGAGACCTCCGGTCAGGGGAAAGCACAGACACACGCGACGACGACAGCCGACGTCGCCTCACGGAAGGATTGACCATGGGTGACTCGTTCAGCGCCGGTGAAGGCGTCGTCAAGAAGAGTGCCGACATCGTCAGCACCGCCCGCGCCGAGCTGCGCCAGCAGATCACCGGCCTGCGCGGCCAGATGGAGCAGGTGAAGGCGCACTGGCAGGGCCAGGGCGCGCGCAGCTTCGACCAGGTCAGCGAGGCCTGGAAGGTCCAGACGCAGGACATCGTCGACGTCCTCGACACCTTCGAGGCCAACCTCACGGGCTCGCAGCGTCAGTACGACGCCGACGACTCGGCGGCCTCGTCGAACCTGTCCAAGTACAACAGCATGCTCGGCAAGTGAGCGGGAGGGAGACCATCATGACTGACGGCATCAAGGTCGGCGGGGCCGGCATCGACAGCCTGGTCGGCGACATGAAGACCGGACTGACCAACCTCGAGCAGCGTCTCGAGACCATGAAGAGCGACCTGCGCCCCTACGTCGAGCAGTGGGACGGTTCGGCGCGCCAGGCGTACTCGCAGGCGCAGCGCGACTGGGACCAGCAGATCGAGGACTGCAAGCTCCTCCTCGAGGACGTCCGCCAGGCGGTCATCCGCTCCAAGGAGGACTACCTCGCCGGCGAGCTGCGCAACACGAACATGTGGGGCTGACCCCCACCGCACCACCGCACCACCACGTCGGCGTGCCGGCACCCGGGACCGGGTGCCGGCACGAACGGCGTCGCGCGGGCCGCCACGGCGGCCGACGCGCGGCCACGAGAAGAGCTAGGGAGGGAGACGCCATGGGAGCCCCTGACGACCCGCGTCCGATCCAGTACCCCTCGGTGCTGTCGATCCTGGGCAAGGACCACGAGCAGCAGTGGCGCGAGAAGGCGCACGAGCAGGTGTCGCGCGCGAACAACTCGCTCGCCGAGAAGGCGACGTTCGGGGGGACCCCCGGCGCGCAGAAGTTCGCCGCCGTCTACGCCGCCGCGCTCACCGAGTACACGGCGACCCTGCGCGGCGCCCAGGCCGACCTCGTGACGGCCGCCCAGAACCTCGCGACCGCCGCGGAGGAGATGCGCAGCCGCGACGAGAACGCCGGCGCCGCCTTCGTCACCCTGCTCGCGCGCTGGACCGACCCCTCGGGGTTCGAGAGCCAGCAGCGCCAGGAGGAGGCGCGCGAGTCCGAGGAGAGCCAGGAGGGCGCGACGACGCTCGCGGGCCTCGAGGCCGACGACGCCTCCGCACCCGCCGGGACCGGCCCGTCGCCCGACATGGGCACCGACCCGGCACCCGACTCGGGCGGCCCGGTGCCCGACTCCGGCGGTCCGGCGTCGGGTCCCTCCCCGACGATGGCCACCGGACCCACCGGCGGACCCGTGCCCGGCCCCCACGGGGTGGCCTGACCCCGATGTCCACCCGTCCGCCCACCCGGGACCCGCGGCGCCGTCGCGCGGCGCGGCCCTGGTCGCGCCGCCTGGCCCCCGGCCTCCTCGCCGCTGCCGTCGTGCCGGTCGTCGCCGTGCCGGGTGTCGCGACGCCGGCCCGGGCACTCCCGGCGCCGGCCACCGCGCCGGCTGCCGCCACGGCCCTCGCCGCCGACGGCTTCGGGCCGGGCGGCTGGTGGTGGGACGCGATGGGCGTCGACGAGCTCCAGCGCAAGGGCACCGGCAAGGGCATCACCGTCGCCGTCGTCGACACCCCCATCGACCCCGACGTCCCCGAGATCGCCGGGAAGGTCGCGCGCTCGAGCAGCCCGTGCCTCGCCGACGGCGGCGGCACGATGTCGCCGCGCAGCTCGGGCCGTGAGGCCGAGCACGGCACGACGATGGCCGCGATCATCGCCGGCACGGGCAGGGGGAGCGGGCCGGGCGGCACCGGCATCCGGGGCATCGCGCCCGACGCCACGCTCCTCCACTACGCGGTGAGCTACCCGAACCCCGACCGGGAGGGCGACCTCGCCTGCGGCATCTCCGGACCCGGCTACGACGAGCTCGCCAAGGGCGTCGTCGCCTCGATCCGCTCCGCGGTCGCCGACGGTGCCGACATCATCAACCTCTCGCTCGTCAGCGACTACGACGCCGCGTACGGTCCGGCGCTCCTCGAGGCCTACCGGGCGGGGGCGATCGTCGTCGCCGGGACCGACAACGCCGGGCGCGGCGTCATGTGGCCGGCGCTCGGCAACGGGGTCGTCGTCGTCAACCCGGTCGACCAGAAGGGGCGGGTGTACTCCCAGTCGGTCAAGGACGACGCGGGCATCGGCTTCACCGCGCCGGGCAAGGCGGTCAACGCCCTCGGGGTCGAGGACGGCCGCTGGCGCAGCGACGTCCTCGCCGACGGCTCGTCGAACGCCACGGCACTCGTCAGCGGCGGGCTCGCCGCGATGTGGTCGGCCCACCCCGACGCCACGGCCAACCAGGTGCTCCAGGCCGCCAGGGCCTCGGTCGGCCTGCGCAGGAGCGCGGCCGGGGTCGAGACGTGGTTCCGCCGCGAGGGCTCGGACCTGCCGCGGGTGACCGAGCCCAACCGCGCCTACGGCTGGGGCATCTTCGCGCCGGCCGACGCGGTCGCCACCGACCCCGCGACGCTGCCCGACACCAACCCGATGGCCCGCGACATCGCGGGCCTGGAGCCGGCCTACGCCGACGTCACGGCGGCGACGGCGGCGACGTCGGCCCCGGCGAGCCCGTCGGGAGCCGCGAGCCCGAGCCCGTCGGGCCGCCCCTCGGCGTCGGCCGCCGCCACCCCGGCGCCCACGGCCGGCGTCGCGAGCTCGCCTCCGGTGTTCCTCGCACTGGCGGCCCTCACCGCGGCCGCAGCGGCCGCCGGCGCCGCCCTCGCCCTGAGGGAGCGACGCCGCCGGGCGGCCCTCGGGGGAGACCCCGACCACCACCGACTGACCACCAGCGCGGGCCGGGCCCCCGGTCCCCGCGCCGACGGGGAGGAGTGACCATGGCTGTGCACCACGACGGCGGAGGAACGGGGTTCCCGCCCCTGCCCGCGGACGCGGGTCCGACCGAGCGGGCCCTGTACGAGATCTACGACTTCCAGACCGGGATCGTGTCGTACACGGCGAGCCAGTGGAAGACGACGGCCGAGGAGCTGACCGAGCTCGCCTCCAGCGTGCGCCAGGTCGTCCGCGAGCTGCGCCGGGCGCCCGACGGCGGCGAGGCGTGGAGCGGCACGGCCGCGGAGGCCGCGTACGACAGCCTCGGCAAGCTCGCCACCAACCTCGACCGGCACGCCGAGGACATCACGAACATCGAGGCCGGGCTCACCGCGGCGAGCGACGCCGTCACCGACGCCCGCACCGCCTACGTCACCCGGGTGCGCACGGTCGACACCGACATCGACCAGGCCGGCTACATGACCGGACCCCCGCCGCCGCCGGTCGGCCCGCCCGTGCCGAAGACGCTCGACACCGCGGCGTACGACCAGGCGGTGTCCGCGGCCCGCGCCCAGCGCGAGTCCGAGGCGCAGTCGGTGATGCAGGCGTACGACACCCGGATGGAGACGGCGGCCAAGAAGCTGCCCGTCGAGCCGGCCGAGTCCCCGGTCTCCGACGGGAACTACCCCTCGGGCCCGGGTGGGCCCGGGGGTCACCCCGGGGGGACGAGCGGCGGCGGCGGCGGTGGCTACACCCCGCCGAACCCCACGTGGGACGACCTGCCGCCCACCGGCGACGGCGGCGACGACGAGCCCACCCCGACCATCTGGGTTCCGCCGACCACCGGCAACCCCGACGACGAGATCTGCAGCGGCCTTCCCGAGGTCTCGGTCGACGCCCCGACCGAGACCGGCGGCCTGACCCCCGGCAACGGCCTCCCGACGGGGACCGGCACGACGACCCCGTCCGGCGCCCCCACGGGTGGCGGCATCGGCGGCGTCGGCGCGGCGATGGGCATGGGCGGCATGGTCGCCGGTGGTGGTGCCGCGGCCCTGTTCGGACGGGGTGGCGGCGCGGGTCCCGGGCTCGGCGGCGGGCGTCCCGGCGCCACGGCCGGGGCGGGGCGTCCCGGCGCGACGGCCGGGGCCGGGCGCCCGGGTGTCGTCGGCGTCGGCAGCACCGGTGGTGCCGCGTCGCGCGGCACCGGCGGTCCCGCCGGACGCGGTGGTTCGGGCGCGGGCGGCACGGGTCGCACCAGCGTCGTCGCCGGGGGCGGGGGCCAGGGTGCCGCCGGCCGCGGCACGGGCGCGCGCGGCGGTGCCGGGACCCGCGGTGGTGGCCGCACCGGCCGGTACGGCGTGCCCCAGCTCGGCGAGAAGGGTGGACGTGGCGGAGTCGCCGGAGCCACCGGGACCGCGGGCAGCCGTGGCGGTAGGCGCAAGGACGAGCGTGAGGGCCAGGAGGTCGACCACCTGACGCAGGAGGACGAGGAGACCTGGTTCGAGGGGGCCGACGACGCGACCCCACCGGTCTGGGAGTGAGCCCGACGACCCGCCCGGGGGCAGCCGCCCCCGGGCGGTCGTGCGTGCAGGGCCGGTCAGCCGGAGGTGAGGCGCCGCAGCGCCTCGATGCCCCCGGCGGCGACGACGCCGAAGGGCAGGACGAGCACGACGGCCAGCGACTCGACCCGGTCGGCGAGCCGCGACATCCGCGTGGAGTGGTAGCCGCCCACGAGCGCGATGGCGCCGACGACGGTGAGCCCGGCCACGGCGACGGTCACGGCGACGAGCCACACGACCCAGCCCGGGTGCGCGGCGACGACCGCCACGGCCGCGGCGACGGTGAGCGACGCGGCGCCACCGAGCATGGCGAAGCGGGCGACCCGGTCGCGCACCGTGCGCGCCTGGTACCCGAGGGCGACGGCCGCCACGGCCGGCAGGACCCACGCCGACCACGGCGCCACCGAGGACAACGGCTCACCGAGCGCGACGACCCAGCCGCCGAGGGCCGCACCCACCGCGGCGTACCCCGTGCCGACCGACACGACCGCGCGAGCCGCGGCGACGCGCTCGCGGACGTCGAGGGACGTGACGCGTCGACGCCGTCCGGCGTGCCGCTCGCGCACCGCCCAGATCGTCGTGGAGAGCCGGTCGGTGTCGATGAGCTGGGTGGGGTCGACGGTCAGGCTCGTGCTCGGCAGCGCCCGGACCACGACCGGGGCCAGCCCGACGACGAGCGCGGCCGAGGCGACGGGGGACCAGTCGAGGAGGACCCCCGCCGCGAGGACGACGCCCAGGCCGCCGAGGCAGGCCATCGCCGTGCGCTCGCCGCGGTCGGCGTCGGGCGCCCCCGCCGAGCCCAGCGCGAGGACGACGACGCCGAGCGCGCACGCGAGGGCGCCACTGACCTGCGTCCCCTGGGGCGTCTCCTCCAGGGGAGCGAGCAGGCCCGCGGCGGCCGCGAGCGCCGGGGCGCCGACGAGGCGGACCGCGGCCGAGCCCGCGCGCTCGCGGGGGACGGCGAGCGTGACGAGCACGGCGCTC
Organism: Oryzobacter terrae; assembly: GCF_042756445.1. Lineage (GTDB taxonomy): Bacteria > Actinomycetota > Actinomycetes > Actinomycetales > Dermatophilaceae > Oryzobacter > Oryzobacter terrae. Next base: position 793,022 of record NZ_CP170578.1, on the reverse strand, counting down.
GCGAGCAGCAGCAGGGCGCTGCCCCAGCGGGTGGGGGAGGACGCGAGGACCCCGGAGCCGGCCGTGGGCGGAACGAGGATGGTGAGGACCGCCCCCACGAGGCAGAGCAGGCCGACACCCACGACGAGCACCGCGCCCGTGGTGTCCTGGCGCGGGGCGGCCGACCGTCCGGAGCGGGCGCGGACGGGGCGCGAGCCGGAGGCGGCCCGCAGCGAGGCGCGGCTCACCGTGGCGTCGTCGATCTCGTCGCGACGGCGCGTGGAGTCGTCGACGACGACGGGCGCCACCGGTTCGGCGGTCGCGGTCCGGCCACCGCCGGCCCACGCGGGACGGGTGCGGCGGCCTCCGGCGGCGTCCCCGCGGCCACCGGGTGCCGACGAGGAGCGGTCGATGCTCACGACGTCGCGCGTGACCTGGTGCGTCGTCGTCCGCACGACGGTGAGGACCGCGCCCATCGGGAGGTCGTCGCCGAGTCGGTCGTGGGGCCCGTAGACGTGGCCGGCCGCCGTGGCGACCGAGCTCGGGCTGGCGCTCGAGGAGATGCCGAGGACCGAGAGCACGTCGGTGACGCGCGTCCCGACGGGCACGACGAGGTCGTAGCTGCGCTCGTCGGCGACGAGCGTCAGCTGGTGGTTCGGCTCCGCCACGAATCCTCCCCCCCGGGTGCTCGAGTGCCTGACCGGGCAGCGTCCGCCATGAACAATAGCCACAGGTACGGTGGAGCCGATCGACGTGTGGGAACGGGGAGGGGACCGAGATGACGGTGGCCGCGCGACGCGGTGCCCGCGAGGAGGCCCCTCGGGTGCCGACGGGGCGGATCGAGCTGCAGCCACCCCCCGAGATCACCCCCTCCGACGGGGCGAGCGGGATGCTCCTCCAGGCCGTCCCCATGCTCGGCTCGCTGGGCTCCATCGGCTTCGTCGCGATGTCGCAGCAGGGGCCCCGCGCCTGGTTCACCGCGGGCATGTTCCTCCTCGCCTCGCTGGGCTTCGTGGCCGCGAGCGGGGTCCGCCAGCGCCAGCAGCACACCGGGACGGTCCTCGCCGCCCGGCGCGAGTACCTCGCGTACCTCGCCGAGGTGCGCGGCACCATCCGCGACGCCGCCGGCCGCCAGCGCGAGGCCGCCCTCTGGGACTACCCCGACCCCGCCGCCCTGCCCGCCATCGCGGCCGAGGGCACCCGTGTCTGGGAGCGCTCGCCCTCCGACGCCGACTTCCTCCAGGTTCGGATGGGGACGACGGCCCAGCCGCTGTGCCTGACCCTCGAGCCGCCCGAGACCGCGCCGCTCGCCCAGCTCGACCCCGTCGCGGCCTCCGCGCTGCACCGCCTCCTCTCCACCCACCAGGTCCAGCCGGGGCTGCCCGCGTCGGTCGCGCTGCGGGCCTTCGCGCACGTCGAGGTGACGGGCGACGCCGACCCGGCGCGCGCCCTCGCCCGTTCGCTTGTCCTGTCGGCCGCGATGCAGCACCCGCCCGAGGACCTCGTCATCGCCGCGCTCGTCTCGCGCGAGGCCCGGTCCGAGTGGGAGTGGCTCAAGTGGCTCCCGCACGCGCTGTCCACCCGCGAGCGCGACGCCGTCGGTCCGGTCCGCCTCGTCGGCGAGTCGGTCCACGACCTCCTGCCGCTGCTGCCCCAGGACCTCGTCGAGCGGCCCCGGTTCGGGCCGAGCGACACCCCCTCGCTGCCGCACGTCCTCCTCGTCGTCGACGGCGGCGACGTCCCTCCGGGCAACCCCGTCGTCACCGGCGACGGCGTCCTCGGCGTCACCGTCCTCGACCTGCCCGAGCAGTGGGGCGAGCTGACCTCGACCTCGACCCTGCGCCTCGCGGTCGGGGCCGAGGTCGAGAAGGGCCCGCGCGCCGGCACCCACCCGCTCGAGATCATCACCCTCGCCCGCGGCACCGCCCACGGCGTCGCCGACCAGCTGTCCACGGTCCGCGCCGAGGCCGCGGCCCGTCGCCTCGCCCCGCGCTACACGGCCGACGAGCCGGAGGCGCGCGACGCCCTGTCGACCTCCACCGAGCTCGTCGACCTCCTCGGCACCGGTGACGTCCGCGACTTCGAGGCCGACACCGCGTGGCGCCCGCGGCTGCAGCGCGACCGGCTCCGCGTCCCCATCGGCGTCGACGAGACCGGAGCGGTCGTCTCCCTCGACATCAAGGAGTCGGCGCAGCAGGGCATGGGGCCGCACGGACTCGTCATCGGCGCGACCGGCTCGGGCAAGTCCGAGCTCCTGCGCACCCTCGTCCTCGCGCTCGCGATGACCCACTCGCCGGAGGCGCTCAACTTCGTCCTCGTCGACTTCAAGGGCGGCGCGACGTTCGCGGGCATGGCCGAGATGCCGCACGTCTCGGCCGTCATCACCAACCTCGGCCAGGAGCTCACCCTCGTCGAGCGCATGCAGGACGCGCTCCAGGGCGAGATGACCCGCCGCCAGGAGCTGCTGCGCTCGGCCGGCAACTTCTCGAACGTCACCGACTACGAGCGGGCCCGCGCCCAGGGCGCCGACCTCGAGCCGCTGCCGGCGCTGCTCATCGTCGCCGACGAGTTCTCCGAGCTGCTCTCGGCCAAGCCCGAGTTCGCCGACCTCTTCGTCGCCATCGGCCGCCTCGGCCGCTCGCTGTCGATGCACCTCCTGCTGTCCTCGCAGCGCCTGGAGGAAGGGCGCCTGCGCGGCCTCGAGTCGCACCTGTCGTACCGGATCGGCCTGCGGACCTTCTCGGCGGGGGAGTCGCGCACCGTCATCGGCGTCCCCGACGCCTACGAGCTGCCGCCCGTCCCCGGGCTGGGCTACCTCAAGCCCGACCAGACGACGCTGCTGAAGTTCAAGGCCGCCTACGTGTCCGGACCGCCGAAGGGCCGCCGCCGCAGGGTCACCGAGGTCGACGGCCCGGCCGGCAGTGCCGCCGAGATCATGCCGTTCACCCTCGCCCCGGTCGCCGCCGGGCGGGGGCGCACGAGCGAGGAGCTCCCGCAGGGACCCACGAGCGAGCCCGAGGAGACGCGCGCCGTCTTCGACATCGCCGTGTCCCGGATGGTCGGCAAGGGCCGTCCCGCGCACCAGGTCTGGCTCCCGCCGCTCGACGTCCCCAACTCGATGGACCAGCTCCTCGGCGACCTCGCACCCGACCCCGCGCTCGGACTCGTCAGCCGGCGCTGGCGCGAGCGCGGCAGCTACGTCTTCCCCGTCGGCATCGTCGACCGGCCCCTCGAGCAGCGCCGCGAGCTGTTCGTCCTCCGGCTCGGCGGGGCGGCCGGGCACGTCGCGGTCGTCGGCGGGCCGCGCACCGGTCGCAGCACGATGGCCCGCACCATCGTCTCGGCGATCGCGCTGACGACGACCCCGCTCGAGTCGCAGTTCTACGTCCTCGACTTCGGTGGCGGCACGTTCACGCCCTTCAGCAAGCTCGCCCACGTCGCCGGGGTCGCGAACCGCAGCGAGCCCGAGGTCGTGCGCCGCCTCGTCTCCGAGATCCGCGGCATCGTCGACGCCCGCGAGTCGTACTTCCGGGCGAACGGCATCGACTCCATCGAGACCTACCGCAGCCGCCGGGCCAACGGCCTCGTCGACGACGGCTACGGCGACGTGTTCCTCGTCGTCGACGGCTGGCTGACCCTGCGCCAGGAGTTCGACGACCTCGAGCAGTCGATCATGGAGCTCGCCGGGCGCGGGCTCACCTTCGGCGTCCACGTCGTCGTGACGACCTCGCGCTGGATGGACTTCCGCAACCAGATCCGCGACGTCCTCGGCACCCGCGTCGAGCTGCGCCTCGGCGACCCGAGCGACTCCGAGGTCGACCGCCGCGTCGCGACCAACGTCCCCAAGGGGCGCCCCGGACGCGGCCTGACGATGACCAAGCACCACTTCCTCTCGGGCATCCCGCGCGTCGACGACCGCGGGAGCGTCGACGACCTCGGCGACGGTGTCGAGGACCTCGTGACGAAGGTCAACGCCGCGTGGACCGGCCCGCGCGGCCCGAAGCTGCGCCTGCTCCCGGCGCAGATCACCTTCGAGGCCATCCGCGAGATGACCGGCCCCGACGAGAAGCGACTCATCCTCGGTGTCGACGAGAGCAACCTCGCGCCCATCGGGCTCGACCTCGCCGAGGAGCCGCACGCCTACCTCCTCGGCGACGCCGACAGCGGCAAGTCGGCGTTCCTGCGCGGGTACGCCCACGAGGTCGCCCGCCTCCACACCCCCGACCAGGCCAAGCTGTTCGTCGTCGACTACCGCCGCGCGCTGCTCGGGGAGCTGCCCGACGAGCACGTCGGCGAGTACCTCACGACCGAGGACCAGGCCGCCGGCGCGGTCGAGGGGATCACCGAGTTCCTCCGCACCCGCCTCCCCGGCCCCGACGTCACGCCCGAGCAGCTGCGCGCCCGCTCGTGGTGGCAGGGGGCCCAGGTCTTCTTCCTCGTCGACGACTACGACCTCGTCGTCACCTCGGCCGGCAGCCCGCTGCGCCCGCTCGTCCCGCTCCTTGCCCAGGCGGGCGACGTGGGGCTGCACGTCGTCCTCACCCGGCGGATGGGCGGCGCCTCGCGGGCGCTGTTCGAGCCGGTCCTCCAGTCGATCCGCGACCTCGGCTCGCCGGGCATCCTCCTGTCGGGCAACCCCGACGAGGGCATGCTCATCGGGCGGGCCAAGCCGTCGGTGCAGCCTCCCGGCCGGGCCCGGATCATCTCGCGCGAGCTCGGCGACCAGGTGCTCCAGCTCGGCTGGCAGCCCCCTCGCCTCGGCTGACGCCTCCCGGTCCCGCGCTCCTGTGCCGTCGGACGCGAGAGGGGCGGCGCTCGAGGGCGTCGCGCTGGCCTAGGGTGGGCGCATGGAGCCCGTGTACCGCCCCGTCATCCACGCGGTGAAGACCCTGTTCTTCCTCCAGGGCACGAGCATCAGGATCCTCGGCGAGGAGAACGTCCCGCGCGAGGGCGGCGCCGTCATGGCGATCAACCACACGTCCTACCTCGACTTCATGTACGCCGGGCTGCCCGCCTGGCCGCACCGCCGCTACGTGCGCTTCATGGCGAAGAAGTCGGTGTTCTCGCACCAGGTGTCCGGCCCCCTGATGCGCGGCATGCACCACATCCCCGTCGACCGGCACAAGGGCGGCGAGGCGTTCGCCGCCGCGATCCGGGCGCTGCGGGCGGGTGAGATCGTCGGGGTCTTCCCCGAGGCGACGATGTCGCGCAGCTTCGAGCTCAAGGAGTTCAAGCCCGGTGCCGTGAAGATGGCCCAGGTGGCCGGCGTGCCCGTCCTCCCCGTGACGATCTGGGGCGGGCAGCGGGTCTGGACCAAGGACCTGCCCAAGCACATGGGCCGCGCGAACATCCCGGTGTCGATCACCGTGGGGGAGCCGATCGAGATCGGTCGTCGCGATGACGTCGCCGCCGCGTCCGCCCGCGTCAAGGCCGTGATGCAGGCCCAGCTCGACGCCCAGCAGGCCGAGTACCCCACCCTGTCCGGCGACGACCTGCGCTACGTCCCGGCCCGGCTCGGCGGCACCGCCCCGACGCTCGAGGCCGCGCACGCCGCCGACCACCACGACATGACCCGCACCAGGGACAAGTTCACCGGCTGACGGTGGGGCTGCGACCCGGACGGCGTTCGGCCGTCAGGAGGCACGCCGGGGCTGGGTGATCCACGAGCGCACGTCGTGCAGTGACCAGCTCAGCACCTCGCGCGCGCGGGCGTCGAGCTCGGTGTCCGTCCGGGGCGTGGGGTGGCGGTCGATCCACGACCAGGCCATGGCGACCACCTCACCGACCGTCATGGACTCCCACGGCGACCTCACCATCCAGAGGACGGCGTCGGGTCCACCGTCGGCCCCTCGGTCGAGGCGCACGTCGGGTACCTGTCGGCGGTACTGCTGCGGCCAGGCCTCCCCGAGGGCGACCTCCGCGGTGTACTCCTCGAGCGGCTCGAAGCCCTCGAGCCGGAGCTCGAGCACGCCGGGCACGGCGTCGGCTCCGAAGGCAGCGTCGATGTCCAGGTGGCTCTTCACCCGGTCACCGTCCCAGGGCCGGGTGTGCGGGGTGCCACGTCGCGCGAAAGCCCTGGTGAACGCCCGGTGAGCGTTACCCTCCTCACCGCCGTCCGCCCCTGCCGAGGAGGGCTCGTCCCGTGGACGTCCGCGTCATCACTGCGACGGCGCAGGAACTCCGAGATGGCGCGGGTGGACGTGCGCCATCCGGGGATTTCCGCGTCATCACGGTGACGGCGCGGAACCTCCGCACGGGCCCCCTTCCCCCGAGGGCGGGAGCCCTGTCGGGCGCCGTGCGCGTGTCGCGCTCGCGTCGGGGACACTGGAGGAGCACCGACCGTCGCTTGGACAAGGAGTCAGCCGTGACCGAGGGAACCGTCCGCTGGTTCGACGCCGACCGGGGGTTCGGCTTCATCGCCCTCGGGCAGGAGGCGGAGGACCTGTACGTGCACGCGTCCGAGATCGTCAGCGACGACGCGACCAAGGTGCTCCGGGAGGGGCAGGTCGTCGAGTTCGAGATCGGCGAGGGGGACCGCGGCCCGCAGGCACGCCGCGTGCGGGTCACGGCCGACCGGTCCGCCGACGCACCGCTGGGCGTGCTCGGCACCGTCTCCTGGTACGAGCCCGCCAAGGGGTACGGCTTCGTCTCGCCCGACGGCGGCGGCGCCGAGGTCTTCGTCCACAGCTCGGCCATCGTGGGGGGCGGCGTGATCTCCGAGGGGCAGCGGGTGGCCTTCCTCGTCGTCGACGGGGAGAAGGGCCCGCTCGCTGACCACCTGCTCCCCCTGGGAGCCCAGGCCGCCCAGCAGGCGGTGGCACCCGACGGGGCGGACGGCACCGTCACCTGGTACGACGGGGACAAGGGCTTCGGGTTCATCACGCCCGAGGCGGGCGGCCCCGACGTCTTCGTCCACGTCCGGGACCTGGCCGACGGGCTCCCCGACCTGGGGGAGGGGGACCGGGTCACGTTCGACGTCGTCATGAGCGAGAAGGGCCCGCAGGCCCGCGACGTGCGCCTGGCCCGCGGCTCCACGCAGCGGGGCGCACCGGCACGGCCGACGACCCGTGCCCGGCCGGGTCGCCAGCAGCAGTCCGACGCCCCGGCGCGCGGCGGCGAGGGAGTGGTCGCCCGCTACGACGAGGAGCGGGGGTTCGGCTTCATCACCCCGGACGCGGGGGGCGCGGACCTGTTCGTCCACGTGTCGGTCATCAGGGGCGCCGAGGCGCTGCACCACGGCGACCGGGTCCGCTACCAGGTGCGACTGAGCGACCGGGGACCGCAGGCCGACCGCGTCGAACGGATGTGAGCGCGGGGCGGTCCGGGCGGATCGGCCGCACGGCGGTCCACCCGGTGATCGACGGCCCCCGCCACGAGGAACGCGGGGGCAGAGCGGGTTCGGCTGCGCCGGAGGGGATCGAGATGACAACGCCGCCCGGCGACGTCATCGGCGGGACCGCGCGCCTCGGGTCGTGAGGAGATCGCCCCCAGGTCTTGACGGGGCACTTGCATTTTGCAAGTATGCCCGCATGAGCCTCTTCATCACCTGCCCCGTCGACAGCGTCGAGCGCGCGACCGCCTTCTACACCGCCCTCGGCTGGACGCTCAACCCGGACATGTCCGACCACAACGTGTCGTGCTTCGCCATCGCGCCCGAGCAGTACCTCATGCTCGGCAGCCACGAGATGTACGCCGGCGTCGGCGGCGTCGAGGAGCGGGTCGGCGGACCGGACACCCCCTCCAAGGTCACGGTGTCGTTCGACCTCGGTAGCCGCGAGGCGGTCGACGCGCTGGTCGAGCGCGCCGGTACCGCAGGCGGATTCGTCGGCGACACCGACGACTACCCCTTCATGTACCAGCGCCAGTTCGACGACCCCGACGGCTACCACTACTCGCCGTTCTGGATGAAGCCGACCACCGACGCCACCGAGTGAGCGACCTCGCCGCGGCCCTCGACGTCGTCGGGAGCCGGTGGGCGCTGCTCATCGTGGAGCGGCTGCTCGACGGCCCTCAGCGCTACGGCGACCTCCAGCGCGACCTCGGGGTGCCGACGAACATGCTCGCCACCCGCCTGCGCGAGCTGCAGGCGGCGGGCGTACTGACCCGCCTGCCTCTCCGCCACAACACCCGCGCGTACGCGCTGACCGACCGAGGGCTCGCACTGGCTGAGGCGGTCGATGCCCTCGGACGCTGGGGTGCCGACGACGGCTAGAGGGGTGACCCGCCCCCGTTGCTCGGCGAGTTGCCGCCACCCCTGACCCCGTCCCAGCCCCGCGTCTCGCCGGTGCGCCAGCCGTCCGCGGTGTGCCGGCCGTGGTCGGGCCGGGGCTTCGCCGTGGGGTCCGGGCGTCGGAGCAGGTCCCGGAGGGCGAGGCCGGCGACGACGACACCGAGAGCGATGAGGAACCACATCACCGCGACCACCCCCTCACCCCGCCCGGCCGCTGTCGGCCGGGCACCTCGGACCTGATGCCAGCCATGGTGACCCTCGCACGGACCCGGCGCAATGGCGACACCCGGACGGGGCGTCGACACAGCGGCGGCGAACGGTCAGGTCGTGTCCGGTTCGGGTGTCGCCTCGCCCACCTGGAGGACCTCGGGGACCAGCTCGTACCGATGGCTGTACGTGTCGAGGATCGCGACGCCCGCGGCCGCGAGGGGGATGCCGATCAGCGCGCCGAGCGGTCCCCAGATGGCGGCACCGACGAAGACCGCGCCGAGGGCCATGGCCGGGTCCACGTCCATCGTCTTCTTGCTGACGTGGGGGGTGAACACGTACGTCTCGAGCTGCTGGTAGACGACGGCGAAGATGATGATCGCCACCGCCTTCCACGGGCTGATGAACACGGTCGCGACGACGGGGAGGATGACCCCCAGGTAGGTCCCGACGATGGGGACGAACTGCGCCGTGATGCCGGCGAACAGCGCCAGCGCCAACCAGTAGGGGACACCGATGGCGGCGAAGAAGACCCCGTGGAAGAAGGCGGACGCGGCCGCGAGGACGATCTTGGACACGACGTACCCGCCGGTCTTGGCCATCGTGATCTCGGTGACCGTGATGAAGACCTCCTGCAGCCGCGGCGGCATCCACGAGGCAAGGGTGTGGAGCAGCCGGGGGCCGGCGCCGGCGAAGTAGAAGCCGAACACGAGCACGGTGACGAGGTCGAACACCACGGCGGACAGCGACCCCACGACACCGAGCACCCCGCCGGACAGGGACCCGGCCCACGTGGCGATCTGGGAGGGGTCCAGGCTCAGCTTCGAGGAGATCGTCGTCGGGTCGAGGTTCGTCCCGAACCGGCGGTTCACCACGTCGATCACCGAGGTGGTCAGGTCCGGCACCCCGACGACGAAGTCGGCGACCTGGGTGAAGAACAGCTGCCCGAACACCGTGACGAGGACGAGGACGAGGACCACGGCGCTGCCGCCCAGGAGGGCGGTCGCCACCCCCCGCGACCAGCCGCGCTGGACCAGCCACCGGATGCCGGGCTCGAGGGCGGTGGCGAACAGCCACGCGAGCACGAGGAGGAACAGGAAGTGGCTGAGCACGGAGAACAGCCACAGGAACAGCAGCAGGCCCACCCCCACGGCCGCGAGGATCAGGCCGGTCCGCCAGACCGTCGCCCGCTCGACGCGCACCGTCACGACGGGGCCGCTGCCGGCCGCCGAGGCCCCGCCGGCCGCGGGGGTCTCGGAGCGTGGCGTCTTGTGAGCGTCCGGAGTCGACATCGTCAATCCTTCGTCCCAGAGGTCCCGAGGCGGAGCCTGCTCGGCGATCGCAGTCTCCCAGATCCGGGCCCGCCGCACTCGGAGACGGTCGAAGGGATCAGACGGCGTGGCCGAGGTGGGCGAGCGCCTGGCGCAGCAGCACCCCGTGGCCGCGGTCCATCTCGGCCTGGACCCCGGGGTCGAGGCACTGGTCGGGCGTCAGCCAGGTGAGGTCGAGGGCGTCGTTCTGCGGCGAGCAGTCGCCCGCGACCGGGACGACGAAGGCGAGGGAGACCGCGTGCTGGCGCGGGTCGTGGAACGGGGTGACCCCGGGCGTCGGGAAGTACTCGGCCACGGTGAACGGCTGCGGGCTCGCCGGGACGCGGGGGAGCGCCATCGGGCCGAGGTCCTTCTCGATGTGCCGCAGGAGGGCGTCGCGCACCCGCTCGTGGTGCAGCACCCGGCCGGACACGAGCTCACGGCACACCGTCCCCTCGTCGCCGATCCTCAGGAGCACGCCGACGGCGGTCACGCCGCCGCGCTCGTCGACCCGCACCGGGACGGCGTCGACGTAGAGGATCGGCAGCTTCTGGCGTGCCGCGTCGAGGTCCTCGCGGCTCAGCCAGGCGGGGTTGCGGTCCAGGTCGAGGCTGCTCATGGCCCCGATCGTGCCACGTCGGGACCCGGGGACGGCGCGGCGGTCACGACGGGGGGACCACCGGCAGGCGCCCTCTCGGAGAACGTCACCGGCTCCTCGAACGCGGCCCGCCGCGCCGCGCGCCGCAGCGCACCGAGGACGGCCCGGCCCGTCACCGCGACGAGGACGCCGGTCGTCACGGCCCGGCCGATGTCCCAGCCCAGGCTGGTCGCGAGGGTGAAGACGACGAAGCGGTGGAGGTTGTCGGGCAACGCGTCGCCCGGCACGAAGGACAGCCCGCCCGACATGCCCGTGGCGAACGGCCAGAACGACAGGTTGAGCATCGCGCCGTAGAACAGGCCCGCGAGGGCGCCGTACCCGACGAGCATGAGCAGCTCGGCCCGTCCGCGGGCCGGAGGGAGCAGCCCCGCGCCCCAGCCGACCCAGGCGGCGCCGAGCATCTGGAAGGGCAACCAGGGTCCGACCCCTCCGGTGACGAGCGCGGACGCGAACAGCGTCGTCGCGCCGAGGACGAAGCCGAAGCCCGCCCCGAACACCCGGCCGCCGAGGACGAGGAGGAAGAACACGGTCTCGAGCCCGGCGGTCCCCGCGCCGAGCGGCCGCAGCGCCGCGCCGACGGCCGCCAGCACCCCGAGCATCGCCACGGCCTTGACGTCCATGCCGCCCTCGCTCAGCTCGGCGAGGACCACGGCGAGGAGGAGGGGGAGGACGACCGCGAAGACGAGGGGCGCGTCGGCGCTGTGGGCCAGACCCGACCCCGGGGACACGAACAGCGGCCACATGAACGCGAGGACCCCGACGACGCTGACGAGGGCCACGGCCGCGGCCGACCTGGGTCGCAGCCGGACGACGCGCAGCCGCGTGCGGGGGGCGGGCGTCGTCATCGGACCGGCACGTCCTCGAGGGCGGAGCGCACGTCGGCGACGGTGAGCCAGGGCCCCGGCGCGGTGACCTTGGCGACCTGTGGGGCGAACGCCGGAGACGCCACGACGACCTCGGCCGTGGGCCCGTCGGCGACGACCTCGCCCTCGGCCAGGACGACGACGCGGTCGGAGCTCTCGGCGACGAACTCGACGTCGTGGGTCGACACGACGACGGCCCGTCCCCGCCCGGCGAGGGCGCGCAGCACGGTGCCCAGCGCCGCCTTGGCGGTCGGGTCGAGACCGCGGGTGGGCTCGTCGAGGAGGAGGACGGGAGGGTCGGCGGTCAGCTGCACGGCGAGGACGAGGGCCAGCTTCTGCCCCTCCGAGAGGTCGCGGGGGTGGCGGCTCGCGGGGATGCCCGGGGCGATACCCTCGAGGAGGGCGGCGCACGTGCCGGCGGGGACGTCGCTCTCGCGGTCGGCCTGGGCGCACTCGCCCCCGACCGTGTCGAGGTAGAGCAGGTCGGCCGCCGACTGGGGGACCAGGCCGACGAGCGCGCGGCGGCGCCCGGCGGCGAGGGAGCGCGGGTCGACGGCCTCGGGGTGGCCCGGGCCGCTGGCGCGCACGGTCCCGGAGGTGCGCGGCCCGGTGCCCTGCAACGCCCACAGCAGGGTCGACTTGCCCGACCCGTTGCGCCCCATGAGCGCGGTGACCTCGCCGGCCCGCAGGGTGAGGTCGACCCCGGCGACGGCGACGACGTCGCCCGGGTAGCGCACGACGACGTCGCGCGCCACGAGCGCGTCCGTCCGGTCGCCCTCCGCGGGGCCCGTGCCGTCCCCGACGTGACCACGTGGTCGGCTGCTGTCCGGGGCCGTGGTGCCGTCGGCGGGGAGGGTGGCGGTCAGGCGGGAACGGAGGTCGCGGGCGGAGCGCCGGGCGTCGCGGACCGACAACGGCAGGGGCGACCAGCCGGCCCAGCGACCGAGCTCGACGACGGGGGAGGTGATGTCGGAGTCGACCATGACGTCGGACGGCAGTCCCGAGACGACCTCGCCCTCCGGGGAGACGTGGATGACCGTGTCGGCGTAGTGGAGCACCCGCTCGACGCGGTGCTCGGCGACGACGACGGTGACCGCGAGGTCGTGGACGAGCCGGGTGATCGTCGCGAGGACCTCCTCGGCGCCGGTGGGGTCGAGCGCCGAGGTCGGCTCGTCGAGGACGATGACCCGGGGGTGGGCCGTGAGGACCGACCCGATGGCGACCCGCTGCTGCTGCCCGCCGGACAGCTCGCGCAGCGCCGCGTGGCGCAGGTCGGCGATGCCGAGGAGGTCGAGGGTCTCCTCGACGCGCTTGCGCATCGTCGCGGCGGGCAGGCCCAGCTGTTCCATCCCGTAGGCGAGCTCCTCCTCGACGGTGTCGGTGACGAACCCGGCGAGCGGGTCCTGCCCCACGACGCCGACGAGGTCGGCGAGGTCGCGCGGCCGGTGCCGGCGGGTGTCGCGGCCGTGGACGAGGACGTGCCCGGCGAGGGTGCCCCCGGTGAAGTGGGGCACCCGGCCGCACATCGCCCCGAGGAGGGTCGACTTGCCCGAGCCGGTGCGCCCGACGACGAGGGCGAGCTCGCCGTCGTCGACCGTCAGCGACACGTCGCGCAGGACGGGACGGTCGGACCCCGGCAGGGTGACCGAGACGTGCTGGAGGGAGATCGCGTGGGTGTCGGTCACGAGTTGGCCACCATCTTCTCGTGGGCGCGCGCCGCGAGCGAGGGAGCGCCGCGGCGAGGCCCTCTGCTCGGGGGCGGCGGAGGTGGCGGGGTGACGAAGGCCGGCAGGGCGCCGACGAGCAGGGCCGCGACCGCGAGCGGCGGCAGCCCGGGCGACCCGAGCGGCGTCAGCGGCATCTCGAGGGCGACCGGTGTCGTCCGCGAGAGCCACACGAGGAGGCCGGCGGCCAGCGCCCCGCACGCCACGGTCGCCCACTCGGCACCGAGCCAGGGGTCGGGCCGGTACGTCGAGCGGGGGACGTGCCGTCCTCCCAGCCACAGCCCGGCGGCGCACAGCACCAGCCCGAGGACGAGGGTGGGGGTGCCGAGGAGCGCCGGGGTCGAGGCGTCGAGGACCCCGTACACCCCGACCGCGCTCGCGAGCAGCCCACCGAGGGTCAGCGTCGCGGTCGTGACCCGCACCCCGCGCGGCACGGCGACGCTGCGGCCGTAGCCGCGCGAGTCCATCGCCGCGGCGAGGAGGAGGGAGCGGTCGAGGGTGTCCTCGAGGACGGGCAGGGCGACGGCCTGCACCGAGCGGAAGCCGCGGCTCGTGTCACCGCGCAGCTGCCGGGCCCGCCGGACCCGCTGGACGCTCTCGGCCAGCTGGGGGGCCACCGACACCGAGACGACGACGGCCGAGCCGATCTCGTGGAGGGCGCCCGGCAGCGCGCGGAGCAGCCGCTTGGGGTTGGCCAGGGCGTTGGCCGCGCCGACGCAGGCGATGATGACGGCGAGCCGAGCACCCTGGAGGGCCGCGTGGAGCAGTCCCTCGAGGTACACGGTCCCGCCGACCTGGATGCCGGCGGCCCATGCGGGCAGCGTCGCCTCCGGCAGCCGCACGACCTCCACCTCGCCCACCTTGAGCCCGACGACGACGTGGAGCACGACCCGCACGACGACGATGGCCAGGCCCAGCCAGAGGTAGAGCCGGAAGGCGCGGGCCCACGGCGAGGACCCGCGGCGGGCGGCGACGACGAGGGCGACGACGGCGAGCGCCAGCGCGAGGAGGAGGGGGTTGTTCGTCGTGCTCACCGCGACGGCCATCCCGATCGCCCAGGCCCACCAGGCGGCCGGGTGGACCGCTCGGGGGAGGGTCGGGCTCACGGGACCATCATCGCGCGGCACGCGCCCTTCGTGCTGCCCGCGCCGAGCGCGCTCAGGCGCGTCGCTTCCACGCCGCCCAGCCACCGGCTCCTGCGACGAGGGCGACGAGGGCGCCGCCCGCGAGCAGCGTGCCCGGGCCACCCGACCCGTCGGACCCCGTCGCCGCCGCGGCGACGGGGGTCGGCCCCTGCGAGCCGTTCGCGGTCACCGACGTGCTCGCCGAGGGGGTGGCGGTCGCGCTCGGGGACGCCGAGGCGGTCGCCGACGGCGAGGCGGAGGCACTCGGACCCGTCGTCGGGCGGGCGGACGAGGTCGTGGTCGTCCTGCTCGGGGCGACGCTCGTCCTCGGTGCGGCCGCCGTCGGGCGCGGTGCCGTGGTCCGCGGCTGCGGCTTGGGGGTCGCCTTCACGGTGGGCTTGGGCGTGGGCTTCGGCGTGCTCGTCGCCGACGTCGCGGGTGGCGCGGAGCGGGGCTTCTGCCCCGAGCCGAACCTGAACCCCACGACCGTCCCGGGCGCCGGGTCGTGGCTCGTGGCCCCGGAGCTGCTGTAGGTCCAGCTCCCGCCGCGAGCGGCGTGGAAGAAGGCCCAGTAGGCGTCGGCGGGCGGCATCCGGACGCAGGCCTGGTTCGACGGGTAGCCGTCGATCCGGCAGATGGCGCCCGGGAACTGCTGCACCGGCGTCACCGCGTACCCGGCGGCCGTCAGCGCCTTCCACGCCGACGACGGGTCACCCGAGGCGCACCGGGTGCTCGTCGAGCTCCCGGTGTCGACGACGACGGTGACCCCGCTGGTCCCGGAGCAGGCGGCGGCCGATGCCGGGCCCGCCGTCGCGACGAACCCGGTGAGGACCAGGCCCGCGGCGACGGCGGTGCCGGCGAGGCGACCGAGGAGAGCGCGAAGCGGAGCGGGCGCCATCAGGCGTGCGCCCCCCGGCGGCGCGAGGCGGCGACCGCGAGGCCACCGACGACGAGGAGAGCGAGGCCGACACCGACGGGAAGGAGCAGGTCGGAGCCCGTCTGCGCGAGGGCGTCGGGACCCGACGCGACCGGGCCGGTGGTCTCGCCGCCGTCGGAGCCCGAGGTGGGCGCCGTCGTCGTCGTGGGGTCGGTGCTCGAGGTCGGCGTCACGGTCACGCTCGGGACCGCCGGGCAGGCGGAGGCCGGTGCGGGGTCCGCGGCGCCCTCGGCGATGGCGGTGACGAGCGACTCGAGGGCGAGGCCGAGCGCGGCCTGGGGCGTCGCCCTCAGGTCGGTGTCGCTGGGGGTCGTCGTGGAGCGGGTCGTCGCCGAGTACGCGATGCCGCCCTGCAGCGCGGCCGGCGTCGAGGCGTCGTACTGGAGCGTGGCGACGAAGCCGGCGGCGTCCTCGGCCGCGGTGGTGCGGCCGCCCGCGACGAACGCCTGGGCGGCGACGCCGGTGGTGTTGGCGTTCTGCGCGCCCTCGCTCCCGAGGATGCCGCCGTCGGGGCCCTGGAGCGCCTCGAGGGCGTCGAGCCCGTCGTCGGCGGCGGCCGTGGCGCGGGCCGGGAGGCCGTCGGCGCCGGTGCCGCACACGAGCGTGCCCGCCGCGGCGACGAGTGCCTGGGCGGCGAACGCGGTGGCGTCGGCGTCGCTCGTGCAGGTGGCCGCGCCGATGGAGCCGCGGAAGCCTCCGTCGGAGCACTGCTGGTCGAGGAGGAGCTCGACCGACGCGGCGGTCAGGGGCTCACCGGCACGGGAGAGGGCGACGAGGGCCAGCGACTGGCCGATGGTGTTGGAGTAGTCGCCGAACGCGGAGTCGTCGCTGAACCGGCCCCCGGCCGTCTCCAGGTCCTGGAGGTCGGCGACGAGGTCGGTGCCGCCGAAGTCGGTCGGGTCGCCGCCCGCGACGAGGACGCCGAGGAGGGCCTTCGCGGTCGGGCCCGCGTAGAGCTCGTCGAAGTCGGCGCCGGTGTAGCCGCCGAGGTTGGCGTCGAGGTAGGCGAGCGACGCGTCGGCCTGGGCGTCCTCGGTGCCGATGGCGCTCATCGCGATGATGGCGTCGATGGTGTTGCCGCCGTCGAAGAAGGTGCTGGCGGGGTAGACGTAGTGGTCGTCGTTGTCGGCGAGCGTGCGTGCCATGAACGCGGCCGCCGCGTCGCCCTCGGGCGAGGCCACGAGGGCCGCGATCGCGCTGCGGCCACCGTCGCCCGTGCCGGCGCTGGGCGCCGGGGCCGAGGTGCTCGGGGCGGGCGCCGAGGTCGAGGGGAGGTCGCTGGGAGTCGGGACCGCCGACGTGCTCGGGCTCGGCGTCCCGGTCGGGCCCTCGCCGGGGCTCGGGTTCACCGTGGGCTCGGACGACGCGCTCGGCGCGGGGGTCCCGGCCGTGGCGGTCGAGGTGGGCTCGGGCGTCGGCTCCGCGAGGGCGCCGGAGACCGGCACCCCGACGAGCGCGGCGGCCACGAGCAGGATCCCGGCGCGACGGAGCGCGGCGCGGGTGGTGGTGGGGGACATCGGTGCCTCTCCTGGGCGGTTCGTGACGAGTGCCCGAACCACCGGGGGAGCCCCGGATCCTCGGGCTCCGTCCCGCATTCCTCGACGGGTGAACTGGAGCCGCGCGCGCCTGCTGGGCATTCCGACTCGCCACGATCGCTCGTGACCTACGGCTGCGGGACAGTGCCGGACTTCGACCGGCTTCCCCCTGCAGGTGCGGTGGGTGTGTCGCCCGGAGGCGACGGCGCCGACTCTACCTCCTGCCGAACCGGGTGGGGAGACCGCGTCCGTCGTGGGTAGGATCACGTCCCACAGGCGCTCGAGCCGTCATCAGCGGCGAGCCTTCCGGAAGAACGGGACCCGACCTCGGTCAGGTCCTCACTAGACCCGGGCGTCGGGGTCACGACACGACCTGGTGCAAGAGCGGCCACCGCCACGGCGGGGGCAAGCGAGGTGGTACCGCGGTGGTCCCGCCCGGCGTCGTCATCGACGTCGTGGTGAGCCGTCGTCCTCGTGCAGGACACGAGCGAGACGACCCCGCAGGAGCCAGAACCCATGTCGTACCCCAAGGTCAGCACCACCGGTGAGCACACCGGAGCCGCCTTCGGCGTCCCCGCGAGCCCGCGCTTCCCGCAGGTCGAGGAGGCCGTCCTCGCGCACTGGAAGGCCGACGACACCTTCCGGGCCTCGGTCGAGAACCGCTCGCCGGGGGAGCGCGGCGAGAACGAGTTCGTCTTCTACGACGGCCCGCCCTTCGCCAACGGCCTGCCGCACTACGGCCACCTGCTCACCGGCTACGTCAAGGACGTCGTGCCGCGCTACCAGACGATGCGCGGGCGCCGGGTCGAGCGCCGCTTCGGCTGGGACACCCACGGGCTGCCCGCCGAGCTCGAGGCGATGCGCCTCAACGGCATCAAGACCACCGACGAGATCCTCGAGCTCGGTATCGAGAAGTTCAACGAGGCCTGCCGCGACTCGGTGATGAAGTACACCGGCGAGTGGCGCGACTACGTGACCCGGCAGGCGCGCTGGGTCGACTTCGAGAACGACTACCGCACGATGAACCCCGACTACATGGAGTCGGTCATCTGGGCGTTCAAGTCGCTGTTCGACAAGGGCTACGTCTACGAGGGCTTCCGCGTCCTGCCCTACTGCTGGAACGACGAGACACCGCTGTCGAACCACGAGCTGCGGATGGACGACGAGGTCTACCAGAACCGCCAGGACCCCGCGGTCACCGTCGGCTACCTCCTCTCCGACGCCGGCACCGACCCGGTCCTCGACGGCGCGCACGTGCTCGTCTGGACGACGACCCCGTGGACCCTGCCGTCGAACCTCGCCGTCATGGTCGGCTCGGACATCGACTACGTCGTCGTCGAGGCGCCGGTCCCCGGGGCCGGCACGACCGCCCGCTACCTCCTCGCCGAGGCCCGCCTGGCCACCTACGCCCGCGAGCTCGCCGACGCCGACGGGGAGTTCGCCGTCCTCGGCCGGTACAAGGGCGCCGACCTCGTCGGCCGCACCTACGAGCCGCCGTTCTCCTACTACGCCGGCCACGAGAACGCCTTCCGCGTCGTCGCCGCCGACGACGCCGTGACGACGACCGACGGCACCGGCGTGGTCCACACCGCCGGCGCGTTCGGTGAGGTCGACAAGGAGGTCACCGACCGCGAGGGCATCGAGGCCGTCATGCCGGTGAGCAAGAGCGGCCGCTTCACGGTGCCCGTCGCCGACTACGAGGACGTCCAGGTCTTCGACGCCAACGCCCTCATCATCGAGCACCTGCGCAACGCGACCAGGGGGGAGGGGTCGACCGGCTCGGTCACCCCCGGCACGGTCCTGCTGCGCCGCGAGACCTACGACCACAGCTACCCGCACTGCTGGCGCTGCCGCGAGCCCCTCATCTACAAGGGCGTCGAGTCGTGGTTCGTCGAGGTCACCGCGTTCAAGGACCGGATGGTCGAGCTCAACCGCGACATCACCTGGGTCCCCGACCACGTGAAGAACGGCCAGTTCGGCAAGTGGCTCGAGAACGCCCGCGACTGGTCGATCACGCGGAACCGGTTCTGGGGCAGCCCGGTTCCCGTCTGGAAGTCCGACGACCCGGCGCACCCCCGGCTCGACGTCTACGGGTCGTTCGCCGAGATGGAGCGCGACTTCGGCGACCTCCCGCGCGACCGCGAGGGCAACCCCGACCTCCACCGTCCGTTCGTCGACGAGCTGACCCGTCCGAACCCCGACGACCCCACGGGCCGCTCGACGATGCGCCGCGTCGAGGACGTCCTCGACGTCTGGTTCGACTCGGGCTCGATGTCGTACGCCCAGGTGCACTACCCCTTCGAGAACGCCGAGTGGTTCGCCGGGACCGACGCCCAGGACGCGCACTTCCCGGCCGACTTCATCGTCGAGTACATCGGGCAGACCCGCGGCTGGTTCTACACGCTGCACGTCCTCGCGACGGCGATCTTCGACCGCCCGGCGTTCTCGTCGTGCGTCAGCCACGGCATCGTCCTCGGCAACGACGGCCAGAAGATGAGCAAGTCGCTGCGCAACTACCCCGACGTCACCGAGGTGTTCGACCGCGACGGCGCCGACGCGATGCGCTGGTTCCTCATGGCCTCGCCCATCCTCCGGGGCAGCAACCTCGTCGTCACCGAGGAGGGCATCCGCGAGGGTGTCCGCCAGGTCCTCATCCCGCTGTGGAACAGCTGGTCCTTCTTCGCGCTGTACGCCAACGCGATGGACGGCGGCGCCGGGTACGAGGCGCAGTGGTCGACCGCGTCCACCGACCCGCTCGACCGCTACCTGCTGGCCAAGCTGCGGGTCCTCGTCTCGACGGTGACCACCCAGCTCGACGCCTACGACGTGCCGGGCGCCTGCGAGTCGGTGCGCCAGTTCGTCGACGTCCTCACCAACTGGTACATCCGCAGGTCGCGAGAGCGGTTCTGGGACACCGGGTCCGGCGACGCCTCCGTGGCACACGCGGCGTTCGACACCCTCTACACCGCCCTCGAGGTGGTCACGCGGGTCTCGGCTCCCCTCCTGCCCCTCGTCACCGAGGAGATCTGGCGCGGCCTCACCGGCGGTCGCTCCGTCCACCTCGAGGACTGGCCCGACGCCACGCTCCTGCCCGACGACGACGACCTCGTCGCCGCGATGGACCAGGTCCGTTCCGTGTGCTCCACCGGGTCCTCGCTGCGCAAGGCCGAGAAGCTGCGCGTCCGGCTCCCGCTCACCGAGCTGACCGTCGTCACACCGGACCCCGCCGGCCTCGAGCCCTTCGCGGGGATCATCGCCGACGAGCTGAACGTCAAGGCCGTGCGCGTCCTCGACGTCGCCGACGCGCAGGGCTCCGACTTCGGGATCAGCCGCCGGCTCGTCGTCAACGCACGGGTCGCCGGGCCGCGGCTCGGCAGGGACGTGCAGGTGGCCATCAAGGGCTCCAAGTCCGGCGACTGGTCGGTGGCGGACGACGGCACCGTCACCTCGGGCGGCCTGGCGCTCGTCGAGGGCGAGTACACCCTCGACACCGTCGTCGACGCCGGTGAGGCCGGCTCGCGCGCGACGGCGATGATGCCGGGCGGCGGCTTCGTCGTGCTCGACACCGACGTCTCGCCCGAGCTCGAGCTCGAGGGCGCCGCGCGCGACCTCGTCCGAGCGGTCCAGCAGGCCCGGCGCGACGCGGGCCTCGACGTCTCCGACCGCATCTCGCTCGAGGTCGCCGGGGCCGAGTTCGTCTACCGCGCCGTCCTCAACCACCGTGACCTCGTCACGGGGGAGGTGCTGGCCGAGCACCTGTCGGTGGGGCCCGACCTCGACGCCCTCGAGGCCGGCGGGGACGGGGTCACCGAGGCCGTCGTCGGCGAGCGCTACCCCGTGCGCCTGAGGGTCACCCGCCGCTGAGTCACGACCTTCCCGCCTGGTCCCGCATTCAACGAGCTCCCAGGGGGTGCGGGCGCCCACCTGCGGGTCTAGGTTGCCAAGGTGGCGCCACAGACGCCCCACAGCCAGGGTCATCCCCCGATGCAGGAGCAGCCGATGAAGTCTCTACCTGTCCACACCCGACGACTCCCGATGACGGTGGCCCTCGCCGCCGCGGTCGTCCTCACCGGAGCCGGGGTGTCCGCAGCGACCCCCTCGCCGGCCGAGGAGAAGGTCCAGGTCGTCCACGTCAACGCGCCGAGCCCGGCCGAGCGCACCAGGGTCAACAACCTCGGGCTCGACACGACCGAGCACGGCGACGCCACGGGTGTCGAGGTCGTCCTCCACTCCGCGGCCGACGCGAGGAGGCTGCGCGCCGCCGGGTTCACCTGGCGCGTCGAGGACGCCGACCTCGCGGCCACGATGCGCAAGGCCCGTGCCGCGGACAAGAAGTACGCGGCATCGGTCGCGGCCTCCGGGCTGCCGAGCGGGCGCACGTCCTACCGCACCCTCGACGAGATCAACGCCGAGATGGCGCAGCTCGCCAAGGACTACCCGAACCTCGTCAAGCCGCTCACCCTCGCGCGCAAGAGCGTCGAGGGCCGCGACGTCAAGGGCATCGAGATCACGACCAACGCCGCGAACGTCGACGACGGCAAGCCGGTCATGCTGATGATGGGGGCGCACCACGCGCGCGAGTGGCCGTCGGTCGAGCACTCGATGGAGTGGGCCCACGAGCTGCTCAAGGGCTACGCCACCGACGCCCGCGCCCGGAAGATCGTCCAGAACGAGCGCACCATCATCGTGCCGGTCGTCAACGTCGACGGCTTCGTCATCAGCCGCTCCGCTGCGCCGCTCGGCGACTTCTCGACCTTCGACTACGAGATGAAGCGCAAGAACTGCACGATCTCGGCGAACACCCCGGCGCAGTACCGCACCGGCACCTGCAGCGCCAACCTCGCCGGTCGCCTGCGCGGCACCGACCCGAACCGCAACTACCCGGGGTTCTGGGGCGGCAACGGTGCCAGCACGAGCTGGAGCAGTGACACCTACCGCGGTGACGGTCCCGGCGACACCCCCGAGGTCGACAACATCAAGCAGCTCATCTCGGGCCGCCAGGTCACCAACCTCATCACCAACCACACGTTCAGCAACCTCGTGCTGCGCCCGCCGTCGCTGCTCTCGACCGGGTACTCCCCGGACGAGCCGCAGTACAAGGCGCTCGGCAAGAGCATGACCGACGCGAACGACTACGCGAACTGGGCCTCGTTCCAGCTCTACGACACCTCCGGGTCGGTCGAGGACTGGAGCTACTGGCAGACCGGTGGCTACGGGTTCACCTTCGAGATCGGCACCGAGGGCTTCCACCCCGAGTACCAGAACGCCGTCGTCGCCGAGTACCTCGGCCTCGAGCCGGCCGCGGGTGCGGGCCAGGGCGGCAACCGCGAGGCCTACTACCGGATGGCCGAGTCGACGATCGACAAGGCGTTCCACTCGACGATCACCGGCACCGCGCCGGCGGGCCGCGTCCTCACGGTGAGCAAGTCGTTCCAGACGCTGACCTCGCCGGTCAACCAGCCCGACGGGTCCGTGGGTGCGCCGATCGCCTACCAGAACGACCTCTCGAGCTCGCTGAGGTCGACGGGTGGCAAGTTCTCGTGGGCGGTCAACCCCTCGACCCGTCCGGTCGTCGCCGGTCGCTGGGGCCGTGAGCCCGCCGCGCCGGCCCAGCCGACGGTGGCCCTGACCAACCCGGCCGGCACCCCGGGGACGTTCGAGTCGGAGTTCGCGACGTTCACCATCGGCGGCATGCCCCAGTACGACAACTTCAAGGCCGAGGTCCGCGTCCAGTGGCCCGACCCGGGCGTCGACTGGGACGTCGTCATCCGCAACTCCGACGGCGACGTCGTCGGGTCCGCCGAGACGCTCGCCGACCCGGAGGTCGCCCTCCTCATCGAGCCGGTTCCCGGGACCTACACCGTCGAGCTCATCAACTACGACGGCGGAGAGACGAGCGACTGGACCGGCGAGGTCCGCTTCGGCGGTCCGAACCCGAAGGTCGAGACCGGCGTCAAGGAGGCGTGGACGCTCACCTGCTCGACGACCGGCGGCGCCATGGTCTCCGAGCGCTCGGTGATCGTCGACCGCGGCCAGACGGTGAACGTCGGCAACGCCTGCAAGAAGGCCAAGGGCTGAGTCCCGGCTCTCCCGCCTGATGCCGGAACCTCCGGTGGGGCACCCCGAACGTCGGGAAGCCCCACCGGAGGTCGGGGTGTCTCGTCGACACGACGAGGTGGTGCCCGGGTCCCCGCGACCCGGGCACCACCTCGTCTCCACGTCGGGCGGGCGACTGACCCCGCGCGCCCTCCCGACGGGTCTCAGGCGGCCCGTTCCCCCACGGACCGGGTGGCCAGCCCCGCGGCACCCCACGCCGCGAAGCCGCCGACGACGTCGGTGGCCCGGTGGACGCCCACGTCGCGCAGCGCCGCCGCCGCCAGGCTCGAGGTGTACCCCTCCTGGCAGAGGACGATGACGCGCAGGTCGTCGTCGGCGATCGGCAGGGCCGCGTCGTTGGTCGCGTCGAACCGCCACTCGAGGACGTTGCGCTCGACGAGCAGGGCGACCGGGACCTCGCCGTGCTCGGCGCGCTGGGCAGCGGGGCGGATGTCGACGAGGACGGCCCCCTGCGCGACCTCGGCGGCGGCGTCCTCGGGGGAGAGGCGGTCGAGCCGGGCGCGCGCGGCCGACAGGAGCAGGTCGATGCGGCTCGTGGTGCTCACCAGTCCGCACCCACCCGTCGGACCTCGGTGAGCTCGAGGACGCCGTCGCGGTCGGCGTAGTCGTTCATCCGCTCGAGGCGCGGCGCGTAGACGTGCAGCGAGACGGCCGGGTCGGGGCCCTCGTTGGTCACCCGGTGCACGTACTCCGGCCCGAACCCGTGCGAGGACCCGCGGCGGTGGATGCGCTTGAGGCCGCGGATGAGACCGTGGGCGGCGGTCTGCTCGACCAGGGCTCCCTGGAGGACGACGAACGCGCCGGCGCTGCCGCCGTGGTCGTGCCACGGCGTGCCCTGGCCGGGAAGCCAGGTCAGCAGCCACACCTCGTGGTCGCCCTCGGCGACGAGGCGGCGGTAGTAGCGCGCGGTCGGGTCGAAGTCGACGTGCGGGCGCCAGAGGTCGTCCTGGCCCGCGAGCCGTCGCGCGGTGGTCAGCGGGTGGGTCGAGGGCAGGGCGTGGGTCCGGGGGAGCGTGCGGTGGTCGGTGACGGTCATGGTGGTCTCCAGGAGCGGCGGGCCGGGGCGTCCGGGCGGGATGAGCAGCAGAGGGCGTCCCCCGGGTGGCCGGGGGGCGGAGGAGCGGGTGGGTCAGACCTCGCGGCGACAGCGACAGCCGCGGCGCGTCGTCGGCATCGCCGGGCGCGGCAGGCACAGTCGCTGGGTGCTCATGGCGCCACGCTAGAACAGGAACTCGACGTTATGCAACCCATAACGACATGTTGGGATGAAACGAGGGGGGTGGGTGTCGGACACAATGGGCGGGTGAGTCCCGCCCCCGATGCCCCGCAGCGCGACGCCGCCCACCGGCTCGAGCTGTCCCGACGGCTGCGCCAGGTCGAGGAGTCCATCCTCTCCCGCGCGCCCGAGCACGACCTCGAGCCCTCCCTCGACCGGATCGCCGCGGTGATGGAGCTCCTCGGCGACCCGCAGCGCACCTTCCCCGTCATCCACGTCACGGGCACCAACGGCAAGACGAGCACGGCGCGCATCATCGAGTCGCTGCTGCGCGAGCTCGGGCTCAAGACCGGGCGGTTCACCTCGCCGCACCTGCACTCGATGCTCGAGCGGATCGCCATCGGCGGCGTCCCGATCGACGACGAGCGCTTCCTCGACGCCTACGACGAGGTGATCCCCTTCATCGAGATCGTCGACGGCCGCTCGATCCTCGACGGCGGCCCGCCGCTGACCTACTTCGAGGTCCTCGTCGCGGTCGCGTACGCCGCCTTCGCCGACCTGCCCGTCGACGTCGCCGTCGTCGAGGTCGGGATGGGCGGGTCGTGGGACGCCACCAACGTCGTCGACGCCCCGGTGTCGGTCGTGACGCCGATCGGCATGGACCACGCCCACTTCCTCGGCGACACGATCGAGGCAATCGCCACCGAGAAGGCGGGCATCATCAAGCCCGAGGCCATCACGGTGTCCGGGCTCCAGCTCGAGCCCGAGGCGTTCGAGGTCCTCCGGGAGCGGGCCGAGGCGGTGGGAGCGCGAATCGTGCTCGAGGGCAACGAGTTCGGCGTCTCCGAGCGTGATGTCGCGGTGGGCGGCCAGCAGATCTCGGTGCGGGGGCTCGCGGCCGAGTACCCCGACCTCTACCTGCCGCTGCACGGCACCCACCAGGCGCAGAACGCGGCCGTCGCCGTGGCCGCCGTCGAGGCCTTCCTCGGCGGGGGGGAGCAGCCGATCGACATCGAGGTCGTCCGTGCCGGGCTCGCGCGGGTCGACTCGCCCGGCCGGCTCGAGATCGTCCGTCGCAGCCCCACGGTGCTCGTCGACGCCGCGCACAACCCCGCCGGGGCCGTCGCCCTGGTCCAGGCGCTCGAGGACTCGTTCACCTTCGCCCGGCTCGTCGGCGTCGTCGCCGTGATGAAGGACAAGGACGTCGTCGAGATGCTCGAGATCCTCGAGCCGGCCCTCGACGAGGTCGTCGTCACCCGCACGACGTCGCCGCGCGCGATGTCGCCGCGCCAGCTCGGCGAGCTCGCCAACGAGGTCTTCGGCGAGCACCGCGTCACGGTCGTCGACGAGCTGCCCGACGCCCTCGACCAGGCCGCGGGGCTCGCCGACGCGGGTGGCGGAGTCGGGGGTGGCGTGCTCGCGACCGGTTCGGTCGTCACCGCCGCCGAGGTCCGGATGCTCCTCGGGACGACGAACGTCTGAGCGGTCTCGTCGCCCCGGCGTCCGCGGGAGTCCGCGGTCAGTCGTCGAGGTCCTCGCCGGCGAGGACGCGCCCCGCCAGCCGCTCCTCGCCCGCCAGGCGCCACACCTCGAGCGCGGCCGCCCCGTTGACGAGGACGATGACGGCGCCGAGGACGAGGTCCGGCCACCCCGACCCGGAGACGGCGGTGACCCCCGCCATCGCGACGATGGCGAGGTTGACGGCGACGTCGGAGCGGGCCGAGAGGAAGGCGGCCGCCGACAGGGAGCCGCCGTGGTGGCGCACGCGGGCCAGCAGGAGGGCGCAGGCGCCGTTGACGACGGCCGCGCCCGCCGCGGTCAGGACGAGCGGCCACACGGCGGGGGCCACCGGGTCGGACACCTTCGCGACCGCCTGCCACGCGGCGGCGAGCGCCGGCACGAGGATGACGACCGCCATCGCGCGCCCGACGACCGCCCGGCGGGCCAGCGTCCAGCCGAGCGCCAGGGCGATGAGCAGGTTGATCGTGGTGTCCTCGAGGAAGTCGACCGAGTCCGCGAGGAGCGCGACCGACCCGATGGACAGGGCGACGACGACCTCGACCCCGAACCAGGTGAGGTTGAGCGCCGCGACGACGAGGACGACCCGGCGCAGGGCGGTCGCGTCGAGGACCGGGGGAGGGGCCACCCGACCATGAGACCAGACGCTCCCGCCCCCTACCCTTGGCGCATGTCGCCGTTCGTCAAGCTGCTCCTCCTCGTGGCCGTCGTCGCGGCCGTCTGGTTCGTCCTCGTCAGGGTGCGCAACGCCCAGCGGGAGCCGGTGGTGTTCACCCCCGTCGAGGAGCTCCCCGACGCGACCCGCGACGCGGTGGACGCGGCGCTCGCGAACGACGAGGTCGTCCACGCCGTCAAGCTCTACCGCGACGCCACCGGGTCAAGCCTCATGGCGGCCAAGGCGGCCATCGACGTCCGGAAGTGGAAGAAGGGCGCATGAGGCGCCTGCCCCTCTACGGGCGACAGGGCAAGTTCACCTTCAGGCTGCTCGCCGTCGCGCTCTTCGGCCAGAGCATCATCCTGTCGTTCTTCGCCCTCGTCGCCCGGGGCAACGCCATCGCGGCCGGTGAGCCGGAGCGGGGCGAGACCCTGCTCTGGGTGGGCCTCGGCCTGGCGGTCCTCGCCCTCGTGTCGAGCGGCCTGATGCGCAGCCCGGTCGGCATCACGCTCGGCTGGCTCGTCCAGGTCCTCACCTGGGCGAGCGCGGTGGTCGTCACGGCGATGATCGGCGTCGCCGTCGTCTTCACGCTGCTGTGGGTCGTCCTCCTCCTCCAGGGGATGAAGGTCGACGCCGTCGTGGCGCAGCGCGAGCGGGAGGCGGCGGCCGAGGGCACCTGAGCCCGTCGCTAGGCTGGCCCCGTGACCACCGAACGCTCGCTCGTCCTCGTCAAGCCCGACGGTTTCGCCCGCGGCCTCACCGGGGAGGTGCTGCGCCGGATCGAGGCGAAGGGGTACACCCTCGTCGCCCTCCAGGTGCTCACCCCCGACGTCGAGCGCCTCCACCGGCACTACGCCGAGCACGAGGGCAAGCCCTTCTTCGAGCCGCTCGTGTCGTTCATGTCCTCCGGCCCGGTCGCGGCCGTGGTCATCGAGGGCGAGCGCTGCATCGAGGGCTTCCGGGCCCTCGCCGGCGCCACCGACCCCACGGCCTCGGCTCCGGGCTCCATCCGTGGCGACCTCGGCCGCGACTGGGGCGAGAAGGTGCAGAAGAACATCGTCCACGGGTCGGACTCCCCGGAGTCCGCGGCCCGCGAGATCGGCATCTGGTTCCCCGGGCTCTGACGCGCCCGACGCCGTGGCAGCACCCACGGTGTGGCACCGAGGGATGACGCCGCCCTCGACCTAGCCTGCTGGGCATGACCGGGTGGGACATCGGGTGGCTGCGAGGCCGGGACCTCGCCATCGACCTCGGCACCGCCAACACCGTCATCTACGCGCGCGGGCGCGGGGTCGTCCTCGACGAGCCGTCCGTCGTCGCCGTGCGGGCCGGGACGAGCGAGCTGCTCGCCGCCGGCACCCGGGCCAAGGAGATGCTCGGCCGCACCCCCGAGACCGTCCGGGCGGTGCGCCCGCTGCGCGACGGCGTCATCTCCGACGCCGACGTGACCGAGCGGATGATCCGCTGGTTCGTCGACCAGGTCGCCCCCTCCCGCCTCGTGCGCCCCCGCGTCGTCGTGTGCGTGCCCGGCGACATCACGGGGGTCGAACGGCGTGCCCTCGAGGACGCCACCCTGCGCTCCGGCGCCCGCCGCGTCTACGTCATCGAGGAGACGATGGCCGCCGCCATCGGGGCCGGCCTGCCCGTCGAGGAGACCCGCGCGTCGATGGTCGTCGACGTCGGGGGCGGCACGACCGACGTCGCCGTCATCAGCCTGGGCGGGGTCGTCACCGCCCGCACCGTGCGCACCGGCGGTGACGAGATCGACGAGGCGATCGTCTCCCACGTGAAGTCCGAGTACTCCCTCCTCCTCGGGGAGCGCAGCGCCGAGGACCTCAAGGTCGCCGCGGGGTCGGCGTTCCCGCTCGTCGAGGAGCTGACCGGCCGGGTGCGCGGCCGCGACCTCGTGACCGGGCTGCCGAAGACCGTGACGATCTCGTCGGCCGAGCTGCGCCGTGCCATCGAGACCCCGGTCGCCCAGATCGTCGAGCTCGTGCGGACCGTGCTCGACGTCTGCCCGCCCGAGCTCGCCGGCGACGTCGTCGACCGCGGCATCGCGCTCACCGGAGGGGGAGCCCTCCTGCGCGGCCTCGACGAGCGGCTGTCCCACGAGCTCGGCGTCCCCGTCCACGCCGCCACCGACCCCCTCCACGCGGTGGCCCGCGGTGCCGGCCGCTGCGTCGAGGAGTTCGGCGCCCTCGAGCGGGTGCTCGTCGACAACCGCCGCCCCTGACATGCACGTCCGCCGCACCCCCGCCCTCCGCCCCGCCGGGTCGACCGTGCGCCGGCGTCGCACCCGACTGCTCGGCGCGGGGCTCGTCGCCACGGCCCTCGTCGCCCTCCTCGGCGTGGGAGGGGTCACCGACCTGCCGCTGGTGCGCTCCGCGGCCGCCTCCGTCCTCGGTCCGCTCGAGCGCCTGCTCGGTCCCGACGACGACGCCCTCGCCACCGAGCGGGCGGCCCGGACCGCCGCCGAGTCCCGCGCCGCGGCGGCCGAGCGCGAGGCCGCCGGCCGGGACGAGCTCGGCGTCCTGCTCGCCGACCCGGCCCTCGCCGGACAGCGTCTCGTCGCCGCCCGCGTCGTCGCCGTCGGACCGTCGGGACCGGCAGGCCCCGAACGGGTGACCATCGACGTCGGGGCGCGCGACGGCGTCGAGGCCGACACGACCGTCGTCGCGGCCGAAGGGCTCGTGGGTCGGGTCGTGTCCGTCGCGCCGTGGACCTCGGACGTCCTCGTCGTCGGCAGTCAAGGGCTGGCCGTGGGCGTGCGGGTGGGGGAGCGAGGCGTCCTCGGCTCGGCCTCCGGAAGAGCGGCGACGGGCGCGTCGAGGCCGATGCCGGGCCTGCTCTCGGTCCGGCTCGTCCAGCGAGGTGCCATGGCCCCGGGCGACACCGTCACCACGCTCGGGAGCGTCGGCGCGCGCCCGTACCTGCCCGGGGTACGGGTCGGGACGATCCGCGAGGTCGACGACCGCCCCGGCCTCCTCGCCCCGACCGGCACCCTCGCGCCGGCCGTCGACCCGACGAGCCTGGACGTCGTCGCCGTCGTCCTCGCTCCCGCCCGGTCCGACCCCCGGCCGGTCGCCACCGGGACGGGCCCGTGACGCCCGCGGCGGCCGTCGCCCGGGCCGTGCTCGTCCTCGGGGCCGTGCTGCTCGCCGTCACCCTCGGCGCCCGTGGCCTCTCGCCGCTCCCCGACC
The DNA here is from genome assembly GCF_042756445.1 of Oryzobacter terrae. Classification (GTDB taxonomy): domain Bacteria; phylum Actinomycetota; class Actinomycetes; order Actinomycetales; family Dermatophilaceae; genus Oryzobacter; species Oryzobacter terrae. The sequence goes on along the minus strand of NZ_CP170578.1, from coordinate 763,749 downwards.
TCGCGCTCGTCCTCGTCGTGGCGTGGGCGCTGCTGCGCGGTCCGCTCGTCGGTGCCGCGGCCGGCCTGGCCACCGGGTGGCTCGTCGACCTCGTCCCGCCCGGACCGACGCACCTCGGCGTCACCGCCCTCGTCCACGCCGCCGCCGGGTACCTCGCCGGGCGCGCCCGGGTCGAGGGGCCGGTCGCGGCACCGCGGGTCGCCGTCGTCGCGCTCGGCGCCGCCGCCCTCGTCGAGGCCGTCGCCGTCGTCGGGGCGCTCGCCGTGTCGGCACCCGTCGACCTCGCCGAGGTCGCGCTCCGCTGCCTCCTCACGGCCACCGCCGCGGCCGTCGTCGTCCCCCTCGTCGTCGGCGCCGAGCGGAGCCTCGTGCGGCGCCGGTTCGGGTGACGGCGATGGTCCGATGACGCGCCGCGCCACCCTCGGCACCGGCCGGCGGGACCGCCGGGGGGCCGCCGTCCAGGGCCGCTTCCTCGCGGTCGTCGCGCTCGTCGTCCTCTGCTTCGGCAGCCTCGTCGGACGGCTCGGACAGGTCCAGCTCGTCGGGCACTCCGACTTCGCCGCGGCCGCGGCCGCCCTCGACACCCGCACCCTCGTCGTCCCCGCGCTGCGCGGCCGGATCCTCGACGCCCGGGGGCTGCCCCTCGCCGACAACCGGACGAGCACGGTGGTCACCATCGAGCGCCGGGTCATCGTGGGCCGACCGGACCGCGCCGCGTCGCTCGTGCGGGAGGTGGCGCAGGTGGTCGGGCTCCCGGCCGAGCAGCTGCTGGGCCGGACCTGGTTGTGCGGCGAGGACGGTGCCCCGGCCGCGCCGGCGTGCTGGGCGGGCTCGCCCCAGGTGCCGGTCCCGCTGGCCGAGGACGTCGACCCCACCCACGCCCTCACGCTCGTCGAGCAGCCCGAGCGCTTCCCGGGCGTCGTCGTCGAGTCCCGCCCCGTCCGCACCTACCCCCGACCCCTCGGCACGAGCGCGGCCCAGCTCATCGGCTACCTCGGCCAGGTCAGGGCCGACGAGGTCGGCGCCGCCACGGGACTGACCGCCGAGGACCTCGTCGGGCGGGCCGGGCTGGAGGAGCAGTACGACGACGTGCTGCGCGGGACCCCCGGGCGCACCGTCGTCTCCGTCGACCCCCGCGGGCTGGTCACCGGGGTGGTGTCGCGCACCGAGCCGGTCAACGGCCGCGACCTCCTCACCTCGATCGACGCGCGGATCCAGGCGAGCGCCGAGAAGGCGCTCGCCCAGCAGGTCGCCGCCGCCCGCACGCGGGGCTGGGCCGCCGACTCCGGCGCCGTCGTCGTCCTCGACCCCCGCAGCGGCGCGGTCGCGGCGCTCGCCTCCGCCCCCACGTACGACCCGAACGTCTGGACCGGCGGGATCAGCGCCACCGACTACGCCGCCCTCACCGACAGCCGTGCCGGCACGCCCCTCCTCTCGCGAGCCATCGGGGTCGAGCTGGCTCCCGCGAGCACCCTCAAGCCCGCCTCGGTCACCGCGTCGGTGAAGGCCGGCAACCCGCTGCGCGGCACCTACGACTGCCCGTCGAGCTCCCGGATCGGCAACCGGGTCTTCCACAACCACGAGACGAAGGGGCGCGGCCACATCTCCTTCGCGACGGCCATCCAGATCTCCTGCGACACCGTCTTCTACAGGACGGCCTACGACGCCTGGCGCGCCCAGGGCGGGCTCACCGCCCGCACCGACGCCCCCGACCCGTTCGCCGAGGTGGCCAAGGGGTTCGGCCTCGGGGCGCGCACCGGCATCGACCTGCCGGGGGAGTCCAGCGGCCGCGTCCCCGACCGCGCCTCGAAGAAGGCCTCCTGGGAGGCGACGAAGGACCAGCTCTGCGCCCGCGCCCGCACCGGGTACCCCGACGTCACGGACGCGAAGCACGCGGCCTACCTCAAGCAGATCGCCGTCGAGAACTGTGCCGACGGGTGGGTCGTGCGCCCCGGCGACGTCGCCAACTTCTCCATCGGCCAGGGCGACGTCGCGACGACCCCGCTCCAGGTCGCGGTCATGTACGCCGCCATCGCCAACGGCGGCACCGTCGTGACCCCGCGGGTGGGCTCGGCCTCGGTCGACGCCCTCACCGGCGACCGGGAGGACGTCGCGGCCGGCCCGCGCCGTCGGTCCCCGATGTCGGCCGAGGTCGGTGCCTACCTCCGAGGGGCGCTCCGTTCGGCCGTGACGGCCGGCAGCGTCCGGGGGCGGTTCGCGTCGATGACCGACTGGCCCGTGGCCGGCAAGACCGGCACCGGCGAGGTCGTCGGCAAGCGCGACACCTCGTGGTTCGTCTCCTACGCCCCGGCGGACGAGCCCCGCTGGGTGGTCTCGGTCGTCGTGTCCCAGGGCGGCCCGGGCGCGCGCACGGCGGCCCCCGTCGCCCGCAGCGTCCACGAGACCCTCCGCTCGCTGCGCTGAGGCTTGCGGGAACTCGCAGCGCGGCGCGGTGTCGAGGTTCTGGACCCGCCGTCGCGCCGGTGCCACACTCGCCGGAGGGGAGACCTGGAGGGTCGCGATGAACGGGTGGGTTCCGAGGTCCGTGCTGTGGTGGTCGCTGCGCCGCGCCGTCCTGGCGTTCGCCGGCCTGCTCGGCATGGGCGTCCTCGCCTGGGGGCTGCAGTCGGCGCTCGGCCTGTCGAGCGGGACCACCGGGCTGCGCGGCCTGCTGCCGTTCGGGGCCACCACGCTCCCGGTCGTCCTCGCCCTCGCCCTCGTCATCGGCCTCGTCGAGGCCGCCGCCCTCCGCCGCTGGAGCGCCTCGCTGCCCGTCGCCGCGCTCGTCACCGGCCTCGTGGGTGGGGCGGCCGCCGCACTGGCGATGACCTGGCTCGCCCCCGACCGGTTGCTCGCCGTCGTCGGGGCGGTCGTCGTCGGGTCGGGGTGCGGCGTCATCAGCGCGGTCGGCACCTGGGCCGACGGCCGCCGCCTCGATCCCGACGTCGCGCCCCTGGAGGTCGTCGGGATCTGAGCCCCGACCTCCCGCGCAGGGGCGCCACGACCGGCCGATAGGCTGGCGCCATGGCTGACTTCGACGTCGTGGTGCTCGGTGCTGGTCCCGGTGGTTACGTCGCGGCGATCCGCGCGTCCCAGCTCGGGAAGAAGGTCGCGGTCGTCGAGAAGAAGTACTGGGGCGGGGTCTGCCTCAACGTCGGCTGCATCCCGAGCAAGGCGCTCATCAAGAACGCCGAGGTCGCCCACCTGCTCCAGCACGAGAAGGCGAAGTACGGCATCGAGGGCGACGCCACGGTGAGCTACGGCGTCACCCACCAGCGTTCGCGCCAGGTGTCCGCCGGCATCGTCAAGGGCGTGCACTTCCTCATGAAGAAGAACAAGATCGAGGAGGTCGACGGCTGGGGGACGCTGACGAGCGCCACCTCGATGGACGTCGCCCTCAACGACGGTTCCACCCGCCAGCTGACCTTCGACCACCTCATCGTCGCCACCGGTGCCGTCACCCGGATGCTGCCCGGCGTCGAGGTGTCGAAGAACGTCGTGACCTACGAGGAGCAGATCCTCGACGAGGAGCTCCCCGGGTCGCTGGTCATCGCCGGGTCGGGCGCCATCGGTGTCGAGTTCGCGTACATCATGAAGAACTTCGGGGTCGACGTGACGATCGTCGAGTTCCTCGACCGGATGGTCCCCACCGAGGACGCCGACATCTCCAAGGAGCTGCTCAAGCACTACAAGAAGCTCGGCGTGAAGGTCATGCTCGGCACCAAGGTCGAGAGCGTCGAGGACACCGGGTCGGGCGTCAAGGTCACCGTCTCCCCGGCGGCCGGCGGCGACCAGCAGGTGCTCGAGGCCGACAAGCTCCTCTCGGCCATCGGCTTCGCGCCGCGCACCGAGGGCTTCGGCCTCGAGAACATCGGCGTCGAGATCACCGACCGTGGCGCCGTCGCCATCGACGAGTACTGCCGCACCAACGTCCCCAACGTCTACGCGATCGGCGACTGCACGGCCAAGCTGATGCTCGCCCACGTCGCCGAGGCGCAGGGCGTCGTCGCCGCCGAGACCCTCGCGGGCGCCGAGACGCTGCCCGTCGACTACGACATGATCCCGCGGGCCACGTACTGCCACCCGCAGATCGCCTCGTTCGGCTACTCCGAGGCGCAGGCGAAGGAGAAGGGCTACGACGTCAAGACCGCGTCGTTCCCGTTCAGCGCCAACGGCAAGGCCATGGGCCTCGGCGACGCGGTCGGCTTCGTCAAGGTCGTCGCCGACGCCACCCACAACGAGATCCTCGGCGCGCACCTGATCGGCCCCGAGGTCACCGAGCTGCTGCCCGTGCTGACCCTCGCGCAGAAGTGGGACCTCACCGCCGACGAGGTCTCGCGCAACGTCTTCGCCCACCCGACGCTGTCCGAGGCGGTCAAGGAGGCCGTCGAGGGCATCGCCGGCCACATGATCAACCTCTGACCGACCCGTGTGACGGTGGGGCCGGCCCGATGACGCGCGCCGGCCTCGCAGCGCTCGCCGCCCTCGCCGTCGCGGGAGGGGTGGCGCTCGGCGGGTGCGGCGCCGACACCCCGCGCGTGCAGCTGGTCAGGGGCCACCCCGACTCCGCGGAGCTCGAGGTCACGGCCGACTCGTGCAACGCCCATCCGTCGGCGGCCGTCGAGGAGTCCGACGCCGAGGTGCGCGTCCTCCTCACGGCCAACCGCTCCTGGGGGGACGCCGAGTGCGCCGACTCGGTCGTCGTGCGGCTCGCGTCGCCGCTCGGGACCCGCGCGGTCGTCGACGCCGCGACCGGCCGCCGGGTCGACGTCCTCCCGCTCGAGGAGTAGGCGGCGCCGGGACGCCTCGGACGTGCTGGACGGCGGGCGCCTCGCCGGAGGATCGTGGTGCTCCTCTCGCACCGGGAGCCCGCGGACCCCGCGGGCCTGACGCGAGGAGTGGTCATGACGGAGCGCGCGTACACGGGGGTCTTCCGCGAGGGGTCGGGCCGCCACGCCCTCTGGGTCGCCGAGTGGGCGGGCTTCGAGGCGAAGTGGAAGGAGCTGAGCCGCGACGGGCTGCGCCTTCACTCGGTGTCGGTCTCGGTCGTCGACGGCGTCGCGCAGTACTCCGGTACCTACCGCGAGGGCAGTGGCGGACACGCCCTGTGGGTCAGCGAGTGGCCGTCGTTCGAGGCCAAGTGGCAGGAGCTGAGCGCCGCGGGGCTGCGCCTGTCGTCGGTGGCGGTGTTCGTCGAGGGCGGGCGCACCAGGTTCGCCGGCGCCTACCTCCCCGGCACCGGCGGCCACGCCCTCTGGTCGAACCCCTGGCCGGGCTTCGAGGCGAAGTGGCGGGAGCTGAGCGAGGGGGGTCTGCGTCTCGTCAGCGTCGCGGCCACGGAGTCCGACGGCCGGCCCCTCTACGTCGGGGCGTTCCTGCCGGGCCACGGCGGGCACGCCCTGTGGGCGTCACCGTGGGACTCCTTCGACGCGAAGTGGCGCGAGCTGAGCGCGGCCGGCCTGCGGCTGTCCAGTGTCGACACGTTCACCGACGGCGCCGACCAGCTGTGGGTCGGCGCCTACCTGCCCGGCACCGACGGGCACGGACTGTGGGCCGGCGTCGACTGGGAGAGCTTCACCGCGCGGTGGACCGCGTGGTCGGCCGCCGGCCTGCGCCTCGTCGACACCGCGGGCAGCGCCCACGGCTGCACGAGCGGTGCCCTCAACCAGGTCGTCATGCCGATGGGGACCTACGACTACGGCGTCACCGGGCACGACACCGTCTACCACTGGCCGGTCCTGGACACCACGGGGGCGACCCGGCACGCCAGGCTCTCGGCCCTGACCCGCGTGCAGCCCTTCCTCACCCTGCCGTTCTCCGACACCGACGTGACCCGAGGTGGGATCTGGCGCTACGACGACGGCAACCACCACCACGCGGGCGACTACTCACAGGGGGACGCGACCTTCCCCGTCCTCGCCAGTGCCCCCGGCCGGGTCGAGTACGTCGGGTGGGACTCGTGGTCGGGGAACACCGTCGTCCTCAGCCACGACGTCGGAGGGGTCGCCGACGCCTACCGCACCCTCTCGATGCACCTGCGCGACGGTGCCGACCACGACGCCGACGCGGCCTGGACGACGACGATCCCGACGCTGAGCGGTGCCGAGCTGACCGACTACACGACCCACCTCACCGGCACCGGAGCCACGAAGGACCCGGCGACCCGCTCCCTGGACGCGGCGCACTGGGGGACGAACGCCGAGACGATCCTCGTCGAGGTGGGCGACACCGTGCAGCGGGGCCAGCAGATCGGCTGGGCGGGCAACACCGGGCCCGGCGGAAAACGCGGCGCGGGAGGCCCGAACACCCACCTCCACATCTTCTGGACGGTGCGTGACGACGACGGACGGTTCTACTTCTTCGACCCCTACGGGGTCTACTCGCTGCCGGACCGGTACGCGGCCGGCACCACCGACGCGACGACCGGCCCGTGCGTCCGCTATCCCGTCGCCTGGCAGGACGGCAGGCCGCAGTACCCACCGGCGCCCAGGCTGTTCGGGGCCCGAACCCGGGCCACCCGCCGGGTGCGCCGGATCCCGGGTCCCCACGGCTGAGTGCCGGCCGCTACATCCCCGACTCGATGTTGAGGATGTTGCCGTCGGGGTCCTCGAACCAGGCGCTCTTGAAGGAGTCGCCCATGGTGGCCACGCCGTCGTCCCACTCCAGGCCCTCGGCCTCGAACGTCGAGAACGTGATGCCCTTCTCGCGCAGGGCGGCGGCCTCGGCGTCGAACCGGTCCGGAGGGATCTGGAACGACATGGCCGTCGCCTTGTTGGTCCCGGCGAACGACGACGGGTACACGAGGAACGTCGTCTTGCCGGCGCCGTAGACGACGCCCTCATGGGTGTCGCCGGCGGAGGAGAAGCCGAGCACGCCCTCGTAGAAGTCGCGTGCCGTCTGGAGGTCCTTCACCGCGATGGTGGGGATGGGGTCGTGGTCGCCGAGCATGACATCTCCTGTGGCGGACCGGGCGACCGTCGTCCGGTCGGCCCAGCTCGGACCCTAGGGACGCTCGCGGCGTGCGGTCAATGGGCCGAAATGACTACGCCGCGTCGGCCTCAGCCGAAGGAGCTGGCGCTGCGCCTCAGGGTCGACGACGCGACGGCCGCCAGGCCGAGGCCCAGGCCGAGGAGGGCCACCGCGAAGAGCGCCGGGTGCGTGCGCGGGAACGAGGTCACCGAGCCGAGGAAGGCAGCGGTCGACGTCCCCACGGCCTCGATGGGACGCGACCCGCTCGAGACCTCCTCGACGTACACCCCGGGGTGGCGGACCCTGCGCCGCCTGCGCTTCCTGCGTGCCATGACGCACCTCCCGCTCGTGGTCCCTCCATCAAACTCCGGACCCCGCGCCCTGTCGAGGGAGGGGCGAGGACGGAGGAGGGGCCCGTCAGGCCGGTGGCCGCCGGGCCCCTCGCGGGCTCCGTCAGGCCGGGTGCTGCTCCAGGAAGCCGTCGATCTGGTTGATGGAGGAGCGGGCGCCCTCCTCCATGCCCATGTCGAGGACGGTCTGCATCGCCTCGGCCGAGCCGTAGGTGCTCGTGAAGACGGCCCTGGTCCCGCCCTCGGCGGACTCGAACGCGTAAACGTTCTCCGACACGGGCAGGTCGGGGTTGGGGGAGAGGTCCTCCGTGGCGAACCCGTCCCTGAAGGTGAAGCGCGACCTCGGCTCGACGCCGGTGATGTCCCAGTAGCCCGCGAACTTCTCGCCCTCGGGGGAGGTCATGTAGTACGTCGTGCGGGCGCCGGGGCGCAGGTCGTGGTCGACGAAGGTCGCCGGGTACTCCGGCGGGCCCCAGACCTGCTCGAGCTGGCGCGGGTCCTCGTACAGCGCCCACACGCGCTCGACCGGGGCCGCGAACGCGGCGGTGATGGTCAGGGTGCGGCTCTCGACGTCCTTGGTGATGTCGGTGACGGGCATGTCAGTTCTCCTCGGTGAGTAGTGCATCGATACGGCTGATCCGCCCACGCCAGACGCTCTCGAGCTCGTCGAGCATCGAGGCGACGGACCGGACCGCCTCCACGTCGCCGCTGGCCAGCTGCTCGCGGCCGTGACGCCGCTTGGTCAGCAGGCCGGCCCTCTCGAGGACGGCGACGTGCTTCTGGACCGCGGCGAAGCTCATGTCATAGCTCGCCGCGAGGGCGGTGACCGAGTGCTCCCCGGCGAGGACGCGGCGCAGGATGTCGCGCCGGGTCCGGTCGGAGAGCGCGTGGAACAGGGCGTCGGCCCGGTCCTCGCTCGTCTCGTTCACAGGACCAACGTACAACTAATCGGTTGTACTTTGTCAAGAGGGGAGGACGAGGAGGAACGGGGGAGGGGTGGTGACCGGGCGCTGGCCGGGCGGTGATGGTCCGGTGGCCCTGCCGTTGCTACCGTCGCCGGATGGGCCTGGCGACCGACCTCTCGTACGCGATCCCCGGGTCCACCGCCCTCCACCGCGGGGTGCGGGCCGTGGCCTCGACCCGTCAGGGTGCGTGGACCCTGGCCCGCGTGCTGCCCGCCCTGGACCGCCTCGTCGCCCGCCTGACCCACGGCCGCACCACCCTCGTCGAGCAGCTCGCCGGCCTTCCGGTCCTCGTCGTGACGACGACGGGCCGCCGCACCGGGCTGCCTCGCCCGGCGCAGCTCGTCGGCATCCCCGTTGACGACGAGATCGCCCTCCTCGGAACGAACTTCGGCCAGTCGGGGACCCCCACGTGGGTCCTCAACCTCGAGGCCGACCCGCGCGCCACGGTGACCCACCGCGGCGCCACCGCCGAGGTCGTGGCGCGACCGGCCACCGACGCCGAGCGCACCCGGATCCTCGCGCTCGCGGGCCGGGTGTACGTGGGGTACCCGAAGTACCTCCGCCGGGTCACCGACCGCAGGGTTCGGGTCCTCGTCCTCGAGAGGGCGGTCGCCGCCGGTCGCTGACCGCCGGCTCAGCCCGCCGTGAGGGGCTCCGGCAGCGGCTCCGCGTGGACGACGGTCAGCTCGGAGACGGCACGGGTGAGGACGACGTACAGCCGTCGAAGCCCGGTGCGGAGGTCGGGCTCGGCGTCGACGATCGCCGCCGGCTCCACGACGACGACGCGGTCGAACTCCAGGCCCTTGGCGATGCTCGTCGGCACCAGCTCGACCTGACGGTCCTCGTCGTCGCCGTGGTCGGCGTCGAGCCGGCCGTGGGGGACGCCGGCGGCGGTGAGTGCGGCACCGATCCCGTCGACCTCGGCATCGGTCGCGATGACCCCGACCGAGCCCGGCTCGGCCACGGCGGCCCGGACGGCGTCGACGACGGCGGACGCGCGGCCGGCGACGTCGGTGGCGACGACGGAGAGCAGGCCGGGGTTGTCGCGGACGGCCTGCGGGGCACCGAGTCCGGGGGCCATCGCGGGGAGCAGGCGGGCGGCGAACTCGATGACGAGGCCCGGAACCCGGAACCCGCGGTCGAGGACGACGAGCTCGTGGCTCGGACGACCGAGGTGACCCATGGCGTCCTCCCACGACTCGGTGGCCCAGGGGGTGGTGCCCTGGGCGATGTCGCCGAGGACGGTGAGCGACCCCGTGGAGGCACGACGGCCGACGGCGCGCAGCTGCATCGGCGACAGGTCCTGCGCCTCGTCGAGGACGACGTGCCCGAGGCTCGGGGTGCGGTCGAGGAGGTCGGCGACCTCGTCGAGGAGGGCCATGTCGGCGCGGGTCCATCGGGCGGCGCCCTTGGTGCGAGGAGGACCGTCCCACAGCAGGACTCGCTGCTCGTCCTCCGTGAGGAGGCCGTCGGCCGCCTCCGCGAGGGCACCGGCGTCGGAGAGGAGCCGGAAGAGGACGGCTGCCGGGTCGAGCACCGGCCACAGTGCCTTGACGTACGCGGTGACCGGGGACGACCGGGCCACGGTGTCCTGCACCCGGTCGTCCGGCGAGTCGCCGGAGCGTTCCATCCGGAGCAGGACGTGGTGCGCGAGCCGCTGGGGGAGCAGGTCGCGGGCGGCCGAGTAGCGCACGCCGCGGGCGATGAGAGCGTCGACGTCCTCGCGGACGTCGTGCGCGGGGACGCGCCACCTCCGGGCGCCCCGCGGCACGACGAGCGCCTCCTCGGCCCGGCCGACGCGCGACCAGACCGCCCGGTGGAGGACCTCGGCGAGCCGGGCGTCGCCCTTGAGGACGGCGACCTCGGTGGGGTCGGTGGCCCGCACCCGGCCGTGGTCGAGGAGCGAGTCGATCGTCGCGTGCTGGACGCGGATCTCGCCGAGGGAGGGCAGGACCGCGCCGATGTGGTCGAGGAAGGCGCGGTTGGGTCCGACGACGAGGACGCCCGAGCGGTCGAGCCGCTCGCGGAACGAGTAGAGCAGCCACGCGGCGCGGTGCAGGCCGACGGCGGTCTTCCCGGTGCCGGGAGCGCCCTGGACGCAGATGCTCGTCGTGAGGTCGCTGCGGACGATCTCGTCCTGCTCGGGCTGGATCGTCGAGACGATGTCCCGCATCGGTCCGGAGCGGGGTCGCTCGATCTCCGCGGCGAGGATGGCGCTGCGACGGGCGTCGTCGTGGCCTCCGGGGCCAACGGCCGTGAGGCGCTCGTCCTCGTAGGCGGTGAGCCGGCCGCGGTCGACACCGAAGCGCCGGCGCAGCTCCACGCCCATCGGCTGCGCCGGGGAGGCCCGGTAGAACGCGGTGGAGATGGGGGCGCGCCAGTCGACGACGACCGGGTCGCCGCGGTCGTCGCTGACGTGGCGACGGCCGACGTGGAAGGTCTCGTCACCGTGCTCGGGGCGGGTGTCGATGCGGCCGAAGAACAGGGTGGTGCGCGGGTCGTCCTGGAGCGACGCGACGCGACGCGCGAGGACGCGGCCGAGGAGCTCGCTGCTCCAGGCGTCGCCCGCGGTGCTCGCGTCGAGCCGGTCGGTCTGCTCGCGCATCCGGCGCAGCTGCGCGCGGGCGTGGTCGAGGTGGGCCTGCTCGTCGGCGAGGACGTCGGGGACGTCCCGGACGTCGCTGGAGGGCGTGGTGGCGGACGGCGTGGGCACGACGGATCCGCCTCTCTTCTGGTGGGGGATGTCCATGCTGGCGAACCGACGATGGTACCCCCGTGAGGGCTTCCGACGCGACCGCCTCGACGAGCCGTCGGGAGGGCGCGCGGTGCTTGGATGGCCGGGTGGACCTCGAGGACTTCGACGGCAGGGCGACCTCGCTCGACGGCGTCCGCCGGACCACGTCCTCCGGCCTCGCCCGTTGGCAGCGGAAGGGGCGGCTCGTGGCCCGCGAGCTCGACGCGACGCACGTCGTCATCCGGGTGGCCTTCGACGTGCGTGGCCGCCTGCTCGAGGACCACCCCCGGGTCTTCTCCGTCCCGCGGCGGTTCGAGAAGCACATGATGGTCGTCGCCGACCTCGGCGCCGGTGACGACGGCGCCGTCGAGGACGCGCTGGAGGCCGCGTGGCGCCTCCAGGCAGACGTGGACCCGGGCGGTGGTTCGGAGGACGATTGAGGCCATGCGGTCGGTCATCATCGGCACGGTCCCCATCCACGGCCACGTCATGCCGCTCCTCGCGGTCGCGCGGTACCTCGCCGAGCGAGGTGACCGGGTCCGCTTCGTCACCGGCGCCCGCTTCGCCGCGGCCGTGGAGGCCACCGGCGCCGCCCACGTCCCGCTCCCGGCGGAGTCCGACTACGACGACCGGCAGGACTGGGACCTGATCTTCCCCCGGCGCGGCGAGCTCACGGGCGCCAAGGCCATCGCGCACGACATCGAGCACGTGTTCGTCCGGCCCGGTCGCGGTCAGTACGACGCGGTCATGGGGACCCACGCGGAGGAGCCGGCCGACGTCGTCCTCACCGACCCGGCGTTCGCCGGTGGGGCCTTCCTGCTCGGCCACCCGCCGGGGGCGCGTCCGCCGGTCGTCGTGTGCGGCGTGCTGCCCCTGATGATCGCCAGCCGCGACACCGCGCCCTACGGCACGGGCATGGCGCCGCTGGCCGGGCCGCTCGGGCGGGTGCGCAACGGTGTGCTGGCGGCCGTGGCCGGACGCACGGTCATGCGGGGGGCGACCCGGGTGTCGGAGGAGGTCAACCGGTCGATCCACGGCACGCCGCTGCCCTACCCCGTCCTCGACTGGCCGCGCCACGCCGACGCGATCGTGCAGTTCACCGTCCCCGAGTTCGAGTACCCGCGGTCCGACGCCCCGCCCACCCTGTCGTTCGCCGGCCCCATCTCGGCGAGCGGGTCGCAGGCGGCCCTGCCCGCGTGGTGGGGGGACCTCGACGGGTCACGGCCGGTGGTCCACGTGACCCAGGGCACCATCGCGAACCGCGACTACCGGCAGGTCATCGCCCCCGCCCTCGAGGGACTCGCCGAGGACGACGTCCTCGTCGTCGTGTCCACGGGCGGGCGTCCGCTCGAGACCCTCCCGCCGTTGCCCGCCAACGCCCGGGCCGCCGAGTACCTGCCCTACGACGACCTGCTGCCGCTGACCGCGGCCTACGTCACGAACGGCGGCTACGGGGGCGCGCAGTACGCCCTGCGGTACGGCGTCCCCATCGTCACGACGAGCGGCAAGGAGGACAAGCCGGAGGTCGCGGCCCGCGTCGCGTGGTCGGGCGTCGGGGTCCGGGTGAACACCGAGACGCCGTCCGCCGCGGCGGTGGCCCAGGCCGTGCGCACCGTGCTGCGCGAGCCGCGCTACCGCGAGGCGGCCCAGCGGGTGAGCGCGTCGATGCAGCGCTCCGGCGGTCTCGCCCACCTCGCCGGCGTCATCGACGACGTCATCGGCGGCACGGACTCCTAGACTCGCCCGGGTGACGACGGCGGACCCGCGGACCCTGACGCGCGCGCACTTCGACCACGTCGTGCGCGTCACGACCCGGTGGGCCGACAACGACGTGTACGGGCACCTCAACAACGCCGTGTACTACGAGCTGTTCGACACCGCCATCAACGGCTGGCTCATCGCCGAGTCGGGGGTCGACGTCATGGCGCTGCCCGAGCTGGGCGTCGTCGCCGAGTCCGGCTGCCGCTACTTCCACGAGGTGGAGTTCCCGCGCCCGGTGGAGGTCGGGGTCCGGGTCGAGCGGCTCGGACGGTCGAGCATCACGTACGCGCTGGGGCTGTTCGCCGCCGAGTCCACCGAGATCGCGGCGCTCGGTCACTGGGCGCACGTCTACATCGACCGCACCACGAGGAGCACCGTGCCCATCCCTGAAGCCGTCCGCGACGCCCTGGCCCGCGCGGTCGAGGCCCGGTCGTGAGGATCACCGGTGCCGTCCTCGAGGAGGTCGGCCGCCCCGGTCCGTGGGCGCGGACCCGGCCGCTCACGGTGGGTGAGCTCGAGCTCGCCGGCCCCGGGCCCGGTGAGGTGCGGGTCCGCATCGACGCCGCCGGCCTGTGCCACTCCGACCTGTCGGTCGTCGACGGCAACCGGGCGCGTCCGGTGCCGATGCTCCTGGGGCACGAGGCGAGTGGTCGCGTCGAGGCGCTGGGCGCCGGCGTCGACTCGCCGACCGTCGGCCAGCGGGTCGTCATGACCTTCCTGCCGCGGTGCGGCGAGTGCCCGGGCTGCGCGACGAACGGCCGGATGCCGTGCGGCCCGGGATCGGTGAGCAACGGTGCGGGTGAGCTGCTGGGTGGAGGGCGCCGCCTCTCGCGCGACGGCGTCCCCGTCCACCACCACCTCGGGGTGTCCGCCTTCGCGACCCACGCCGTCGTCGACGTGCGGTCGGTCGTCGCCGTCGAGGACGACGTGCCGGCCGACGTCGCCGCCGTCCTCGGCTGCGCGGTGCTGACCGGCGGTGGCGCCCTGCTCAACGCCGCGCCGCCGGAGCCCGGGCAGTCCGTGATGGTCGTCGGGCTCGGGGGAGTGGGGATGGCGGCGCTGCTGACCGCCCTCGCGCTCGGCCACGGCGACGTCATCGCCGTCGACGGCGTCGGCTCCAAGCGCGACCAGGCGCGCGAGCTCGGGGCCACGACCGTCCTCGACCCGGGGGAGCTCACGTCGGGCGGCACCCGCGCCGACGTCGTCGTCGAGGCCGCCGGCAACGCCCGCGCGTTCGAGGGCGCCCTCGCCGCGACGGCTCCCGGAGGACGGACGGTCACCGTCGGGCTCCCGCACCCCGACGCCCGGGCGAGCGTCTCCCCGCTCCAGCTCGTCGCCGAGGCGAGGACCGTCATCGGCAGCTACCTCGGCTCCGCCGTGCCCTCCCGCGACATCCCGGTCTTCGCCCAGTGGTGGCGCGACGGACGGCTCCCGGTCGAGGCGCTCGTCTCGTCGCGCATCTCCCTCGACGACGTCAACCAGGCGATGGACGACCTGGCCGCCGGTTCCGCGGTCCGTCAGATCATCGACCTCTGACGCAGGGCGGCGGCCACCAGCCAACCGAACACCGCGGCGCCGGTGGCGTCCTGGGACAGCTCTGGGTGCCACTGGACGCCCAGCACGGGCCAGTCGCCCGGGCCCGCCCACTCGACGGCCTCCGCGACGCCGTCGTCGGCGCGGGCCGTCACCCGGAACGCCGGCCCGGGGTCGGCCACCGCCTGGTGGTGCAAGGAGGTGGTGTGGCAGTCGCCGCCGAGCAGCCGCCCGATGGACGACCCGGGCGCGGTGTGCACCCGGTGCCCCACGCCGGGCCTCCGGTGCCCGGCCCCGAGGTCGGAGACGAGCGTCCCGCCGTGGGCGACCACGAGGACCTGGAGGCCACGACACACGCCGAGGAGCGGCAGCTCTCGCCGGTGGGCCTCCCGGACGAGGGCGAGCTCGTCCTCGTCGCGGGCGCGGTCGACCTCGTCGGCGCTGCCGACGTCGGTGCCGGCCAGCGCGGGGTCCAGGTCCGCGCCCCCGGTGAGCACCAGGGCGTCGACGACGTCCAGGAGGTCCACCGCGCGGCCGGCCGGCAGCACCAGCGGACGGCCACCCGCGGCCGCCACCCGGTCGGTGTAGGCGTGGGGGGTCCCGGTGACCGGGAGGTCGACGTACGGGCGCGGCACGACGTACCGGTGCCCCACGACGCCGACGACCGGCCCGCCGGTCATACGGCCGCGACGATCGCGGTCACGCCCAGCGCCACCCCGGTGACGTACGTGCCGAACGCGGCGACGTCACGCACCGGGCCGTGGGAGGCGAGGGTCTCGCTCGTCAGCAGGCCGACGGCGTGAATCGTCCGGGCGACGAGCGCGGCGACGGCCAGCGCCCCGACCCACCAGCCGTCCGAGAGGGCGGCGCAGACGAGCAGGAGCACGATGAGCGTCGGGACGTACTCGGCCGCGTTCCCGTGCGCCCGCTGGGCGATGAGGAGGCGGTCGGTGGGGTCGGTCGGCATCTGGTTGCCGGACCCGCGGAGCGCGCGGTGGCGGGTGACGTTGGCGCCGAGGAGGAAGACGAGGATGCCGAGGGCTGCGCTGCAGACGACGGTGAGGGTGTCGCTGGTCATGACGGGACGCTTTCGGTGAGGAGGAGGCGACGCATGACGGCGCCGCTGAGGTCGGTGCCCAGCAGGGCATCCGTCTTGTGCATCCCCCCGGGGCAGGTCACGTTGACCTCGATGAGCCGCCCGGCGATGACGTCGAGGCCGGCGAGGGAGATGCCGTGGGCCCCGAGCAGCGGGGCGAGAGCGGCGACGATCCGGCGGTCGTCGTCGTCGACCTCCGCCTGCGCCATCGGCGGGCCGATGCGGAAGTCGTCGGCCGCGGGACGGCGCAGGACCGCGCCCACGACGTCGCCGTCGAGGACGAACAGGCGCTTGTTGCCGCGCCGGACGTCCTCGAGGTAGGCCTGCGCGATGACGTGGCGGCGGCCGCCCAGGGTGGCCGACTCGGCCAGGGAGCGGGCGCAGGAGTCGGCACCCAGCAGCCAGGCGTCGAGCCCGGCGAAGCCGTCGACGGGCTTGACCACGGCGCGACCGACGCGCGACAGCAGGTCGAGGACCTCCCGGGGGTCGGCAGTGACCACGGTCTCCGGGCAGAGGTCGGGGAACTGCAGCGCGAGGAGCTTCTCGTGCAGCGCCCGGATGCCGGCGGGGTGGTTGGCGACGCATCCACCGTGGGTCTCGACGAGGTCGAGGAGGTACGTCGTGTGCAGGTAGCGCGCGTCGACGGGCGGGTCGATGCGCAGCATGACGAGGTCGGTGTCGGCGGCGACGTCGAGGTCCCGACGGTCCACCTCCTGCCACCAGTCGCGCTCCACGACCCAGCGGTGGTCGTTCCCCCGGTGGCGGTCGGCCAGCCGGATCCGCGTGGCCCGCGCCCGCACCCGGCCCGTGGCCACCGACAGGTCCTCGGGTCCGCACCCCCACACGTCGGACCCGATCGCCTGCGTGGCGGCCATGAGGCCGATGCTCGCGTCGATGTCCGGGTGGAGCCCCTGGAGCGGGTCGGTGACGAAGAGGACGCTCATGCCGCACCGTCCAGGATGCCGGCCCCGCCGGCGGCGGCCAGGCTTCCGGCCGGGCCGCCGGTCAGTGCCAGGGTCGAGACCACGAGGTCGCGCCCGATGGCGGCCACGTCGCCGGTGCCGTGGGCGGCCTCCTCCCAGTGCCGACCGAGGTGGGCGCGGCCGGGCTCGAACCGCCGGAGCACCTCGCGGCGGAGGTCGTCGTCGTACGCCAGCGTCGCCAGCGTGGCCACGAGCCTGCCGGCGCCGTCCTCGTCCTGGACGTCGGGGTAGCGCACCTCGAGGTAGCAGCCGCGGGGTCGCACGGGCGGGAACAGGGTGGTCAGGTGCTGGTCGACGTCGCCGGGGTCGGTGAACACCACGGCCCGCCAGGCGAAGTCGGCGTAGGCGGCGATCGGGTCGTCGCCGTGGAGCAGGCGGTCGTCGAAGGCGGTGCGGGTGGGGTCCACGGCGAGCCAGGTGGCCAGCCGCGACGTCGCTCCGTCGCTGCGCGCGAAGGCGGCGGCGAGGAACGGGGCGGTCAGCTGGAGCACGCGCCACTGCTCCGCGCCGGCGCGGCCGGACCACCAGTCGAGGCAGACCTGGGTCGACGCCGTGCGACGCATCATCGTGCGTCCGGCCGGCCCGATGGAGTCGAAGTGGCGCTGCATCGCGACGTACCGGGGAGAGCACAGCCGGAGGGGGACGGCCTCCTCGCTGCGGCGGTCGACGGGCCGGGCGACGAGGCGGATCCCGGCGGCGGCGCAGTCGTGCCGCAGGGCGGAGACGTCCGCGCGCAGGCGCCGTTCGATGTCGACGGGGCACGCGGCGGTCGGGAGGCTGAGCTCCACCTGGCCGCCCGGCTCGAACGCGAGGTACGGGGCGTAGGGCGCCCGGGCGGTCGCCGCGCGCACGCGGTCGAGAGGGACCGAGCGGCCGGTCAGCGCGTCGGCCGTGAGCAGCTCGTGCTCCACCGCCACCCGGGTGGTGCGAGGGCGGCGGGGGTGGCGACCGGGGGCGGGGAAGACGCCGGCGACTCGCTGGTGGACCTCGGTGTGGTTCATCCCTGCCTCCTGATACCGTAAGGACTCCTGTCAAATATTGGAAGGTCTCCTTACAGATGTCAAGCCCCTCCCGCGAACCGGCGCCGGTTCCGCTCATCGCCCTGGCGTTCCGCGCCTTCCGGGCGATGGAGGCAGACATGGTGCGCAGCGCGCACGACGGGGGCCACCCCGAGGTCAAGCGGACCCACAACGCGGTCTTCGCCACGCTGCGCCGCGACGGCATGCGGACCGTCGACATGGCCGCCGAGATGGGGATCACCCGGCAGTCGATGGGCGAGGTCGTGCGCGACATGGTCGAGCTCGGCCTCCTCGAGATGCGTCCCGACCCGGCCGACCGCCGCGCCAAGATCGTCGTCTACACCGACGAGGGGTGGCGACTCGCCGCGAAGGGCTACTCCCACATCAAGGACCTCGAGCGCCGGTTCGCCGAGGAGCTCGGCAGCGAGGACTACGAGGCGGCCCGCCGCGTCCTCGAGCGGGTCCCTCGCCTGCTCGCCGAGGACGACTGACGCCTCCGGCGGCACGGGCGCCCGGGGTCGTCCGGCGGTACCCTCGACGAGTGAGCCGCCGACCGCACCCACCCCGCCCCCCGTGGCGGGAGTCGGTCACGGAACGGAGCCGCCATGGCTCACTCACCTCATCGCCGGTCCAAGGGCTGCCGGCTCTGTAAGCCCCACAAGGACCGCCGGGCCGGCCGCGCCGTGCGCGAGCCCTGGTCCGTCCTGCGCCAGCTGGGCAGGAAGCGTCGCCTCAGCCGCGGCTACCTCGGCGACGTGTGAGGCGGCGTTCGAGGACCGTCAGCCCCCCGGGGGCGCCCATCGACACGCCGTGCCGAACCGCCGCGGACCGCTGCGCTCGTCAACCCCCGGAGGGTTCCCTGACCTCGTGGCGGTCGACGTCGCCGTCGACGAGGTGCTCGGCGGCGCTGACGAGGAGGGGCGGGAGGTCGGCGCTGCGTGCGCGCACCCGGGCGAGGAGGTCCTGACGCATCCGCGGCTCCCAGAACTTCCTGATGTGCGTCGCGATCTCGGAGGCGGCCTTCTCGGGCGGGAGCGACTCGAAGTTGCGGACCAGGTCGCGACCGAGCCGCACGACCGGCGGCTCTCCGCTCACGAGCGCCCCGCCGTCGACACCGGCTCTGCCACGGTGGCTTCGGCCTTCGCCGCCTGGGTCACGACCTCGACCTGGACGGCGGTGACCTTGTACTCGGGGCAGTTCGTCGCCCAGTCGGAGTTCTCGGTTGTCACGACGTTGGCGCCCGTGACGGGGTGGTGGAACGTCGTGTAGACGACCCCGGCGGGCATCCGCTCGGACACCACGGCCGTCAGCCTCGTGGCCCCGACCCGCGACGAGAGCTCGACGACGTCCCCGGAGGTGATCCCGCGCAGCTCGGCGTCGGACGGGTGGATCTCCAGCACGTCCTCGGGGTGCCACGTCGAGTTCGGGGTGCGCCGGGTCTGGGCGCCGACGTTGTACTGCGACAGGATGCGCCCGGTCGTGAGGACCAGCGGGAAGCGCCGGTTGGCCCGCTCGGTGGTCGGGACGTAGACGGTCGTCGTCAGCTGGCCGAGCCCGCGCACGAAGGAGCCCACGTGCATCGTCGGCGTCCCGTGCGGCGCGGCGTCGGTGACGGGCCACTGCATCGAGCCCTCCTCGTCGAGGCGCGAGAACGAGACCCCGGCGAACGTCGGTGTCGTGGCGGCGATCTCGTCCATGATCTGCGACGAGGAGTCGTACGACATCGGGTAGCCCATGGCCGTGGCGATCTCGCAGACGACCTGCCACTCGTCCTTCCCGACGCGCGAGGGCATGACGGGACGGACCCGGTTGATCCGCCGCTCGGCGTTGGTGAAGGTCCCGTCCTTCTCGAGGAACGAGGCTCCGGGGAGGAAGACGTGGGCGAACCGGGCCGTCTCGTTGAGGAAGAGGTCGTGGACGACGACGAGCTCCATCGAGCGCAGCGCCGCCTCGACGTGCTGGGTGTTGGGGTCGGACTGGGCGATGTCCTCGCCTTGGACGTAGAGGCCCTTGAAGGACCCGCCGATCGCCGAGTCGAACATGTTGGGGATGCGCAGCCCGGGCTCGGACTGGATGGTCACGCCCCACAGCGACTCGTAGATGCTGCGCACCTCGGGTCGTGACACGTGCCGGTACCCGGGCAGCTCGTGGGGGAACGAGCCCATGTCGCACGAGCCCTGCACGTTGTTCTGGCCGCGCAGCGGGTTGACCCCCACTCCCTCGCGCCCGAGGTTGCCGGTGAGCATCGCGAGGTTCGCCATCCCCATGACCATCGTCGAGCCCTGGCTGTGCTCGGTGACCCCGAGCCCGTAGTAGATCGCCGAGTTCGGTCCGGCGGCGAACAGCCGTGCGGCGGAACGCAGCTCGGCCGCGGGGATCCCCGTCTCGGCCTCCATCGCCTCGGGCGAGTGCTCGGGGTGCGCGATGAACTCGAGGTAGGTGTCGGCGTCCTCGCAGCGCGAGCGCACGAACTCCTCGTCCCACAGCCCCTCGGTGACGATGACGTGGCACATGGCGTTGACGAACGCGACGTTGGTGCCCGGTCGGACGGGCAGGTGGAACTGCGCCTGCACGTGGGGCGACCGGACCAGGTCGATCCTGCGCGGGTCGGCGACGATGAGCCGCGCGCCCTCGCGCAGCCGCTTCTTCATCCGCGAGGCGAACACCGGGTGGGCGTCGGTGGGGTTGGCGCCGATGACGAGCAGGACGTCGGCCGACTCGACCGACTTGAAGTCCTGGGTGCCGGCGGACGTGCCGAAGGCGTGGTTGAGGCCGTAGCCGGTGGGGGAGTGGCAGACCCGCGCGCACGTGTCGATGTTGTTGTTGCCGAACGCCGCCCGCACCATCTTCTGGACGACGTACACCTCCTCGTTGGTGCACCGCGAGGAGGAGATGCCGCCGATGGAGCCGACGCCGTACTTCTCGCGCAGCCCGAGGAAGCCGGTCGCGATCCGCGAGATCGCCTCCGCCCACGACACGACCTGCCACTCGTCGTCGATGGAGTCGCGCACCATCGGCTCCATCTGGCGTTCGTCGTGCGAGGCGTACCCGTACGCGAAGCGGCCCTTGACGCACGAGTGGCCCTCGTTGGCGCCGCCGTCCTTCCACGGGGTCATCCGCACGACGCGGGTGCCCTCGCCGGTGCCCTGGACCTCGGCCTTGAACGAGCACCCGACACCGCAGTACGCACACGTCGTGACGACCGAGCGCGTCGGCATCCCGAGGGAGATGACCGACTTCTCGGTGAGGGCGTCGGTCGGGCAGGCCTGCACGCACGCGCCGCACGAGACGCACTCGGACGACAGGAAGTCGGTGCCGCCGGGCGTGATCCGGGAGTCGAACCCGCGCCCCTCGACGGTCAGCGCGAACGTCCCCTGGACCTCCGAGCAGGCCCGCACGCAGCGCGAGCAGACGATGCAGGCGGCGGGGTCGTAGTCGAAGTAGGGGTTGGAGGCGTCGGTGGACTCGTGGACGTGCGAGACGCCGCCCATCCCGTAGCGGACCTCCGCCACACCGGTCTCCAGCGCCAGGCCCTGCATCTCGCAGTTGCCGCGCTCGCACCCGGCGCAGTCGGTGGGGTGGTCGGACAGGTAGAGCTCCATGACCCCGCGGCGCAGCTGCTGGACCTGCTCGGTGCGGGTCGAGGCGACCATCCCGTCGGCGCACGGCGTGGTGCACGACGCCGGCGTGCCCTTCATCCCGTCGACCTCGACGAGGCAGAGGCGGCACGACCCGAAGGCCTTGAGGTTGTCGGTGGCGCACAGCTTGGGGACGTCGATGCCGGCGAGCTTGGCCGCGCGCATCACCGAGGTGCCGGGCGGCACCATCACGCCGACGCCGTCGATGGTGACGTGCGCCGTCGCCTCCCCGAAGACCGGCGGCGTGCCGTGATCCGGTGTCTCGAGGGCGGGTTCGGGCTCGTGGACGAGCGTCATGGTCTGGCCCCTTCCGTGGTGACCGTGGCCGACTCGGGGATGGCCGCCGCCGCGTCGTGCGCGTCGTCGGGCCGCACCCCGAAGTCCTCCGGGAAGTGCTCGAGGGCGCTGCGGACGGGCATGGGCGTGAGGCCGCCCATCGCGCACAGCGAGCCCTTGGTCATCGTCGTGCAGAGGTCCTCGAGGAGGACGAGCTGGGTCCGGCGCACGCCGTCGTCGGTCGCGGCGCGGATGCGGTCGACGACCTCGACGCCGCGGGTGGAGCCGATCCGGCACGGGGTGCACTTGCCGCAGGACTCCTTGGCGCAGAACTCCATCGCGAAGCGCGCCATGAGCGAGGCGTCCATCGTGTCGTCCCACACGACGATGCCGCCGTGGCCGACCATCGCGTTGGCCTCGGCGAAGGCCTCGTAGTCCATCGGGAGGTGGAACCGGCTGGTCGGGAGGTAGGCGCCGAGGGGCCCTCCGACCTGGACCGCCTTCACCGGGCGTCCCGATGCCGAGCCGCCGCCGAAGTCGTCGACGAGCGTGCCGAGGGAGACACCGAAGTCGGCCTCGACGATGCCGCCCCGCCTGATGTTGCCGGCGAGCTGGAAGACCTGGGTGCCGCGGCTGCGACCGGTGCCGAGGGCGGCGTACGCGGCGCCGCCGTCGGCGAGCACCATCGGGACGGCGGAGAGGGTGAGGACGTTGTTGACGACGGTCGGCCTGCCGAACAGCCCCTCGAGGGCGGGGATCGGCGGCTTGGCGCGCACCTCCCCGCGCTTGCCCTCGAGGGACTCGAGCATCGAGGTCTCCTCGCCGCAGATGTAGGCGCCCGCGCCGACCCGGACGTCGAGGTCGAAGCGGCGGCCGCTGCCGAGGACGGACTCGCCGATGACGCCGTGCGCGTACGCGATGTCGATGGCGCGGCGCAGGGTGCGGATGGCGTGCGGGTACTCGCTGCGCAGGTAGACGTACCCCTCGGTGGCGCCGACGGCGAGGGCCGCGATCGCCATCCCCTCGACGAGGGTGAAGGGGTCGCCCTCGATGAGCATGCGGTCGGCGAAGGTGCCCGAGTCGCCCTCGTCGGCGTTGCAGCAGACGAACTTGACGTCGGCGTCGGCCGTGCGGACGGTCTCCCACTTGATGCCGGCGGGGAATCCCGCGCCGCCGCGTCCTCGCAGGCCCGAGTCGGTGACCTCTTGCACCACCTGCTCCGGGTCGAGGGCGACGGCGCGCTGGAGGCCGACGAGGCCGCCGTGCTCGCGGTAGGCGGCGATGTCGGTGGGCTCGATGAGGCCGACGCGGGCGAAGGAGACGCGGTGCTGGCGGGTGAGCCACTCGTGCTCGTCGACGATCCCGATGCAACGGGCCGGGTCGTCCGAGAGGCTTCCGTCGAGGAGGGCGTCGACGTCGGTGGGGGTGACGTTGCCGTAGCCCACGCGACCGGCGTCGGTCTCGAGCTCGACGAGCGGCTCGAGCCACAGCATCCCGCGGGACCCGTTGCGCCTGACCGTGACCCCCCGTGCCTCGAAGGCCGCAGCGACGTCGTCGGCGCCCATCGCGACGGCGGAGGCGTCGCAGGGGACCCAGGCGGTCGTCATCGCTGCCAACCGTCGGTGAGGGCGGCGAGGCGGTCGGGGGAGAGGCCGGCGTGGAGGGCGCCGTCGAGGGTGCCGCTCGGGCCCTGGGCGCACAGCCCGAGGCAGAAGACCTCGCCGACCTCGACGTCGGCGTCGGCGGCCCAGCGGTCGGTGGCCTCGGCGAAGAGGGCCTCGCCGCCGCGCGACTGGCAGGCCTCGCCGCGGCACAGGGAGACGCGGTGCGCGGCCGGGGGAGTGCGGCGGAGGTCGTGGTAGAAGGTCAGGGTCCCGTGGACGTCGGCGCGGCTGAGGTTGAGGACGTCGGCGACGACGTGGACGTCGTCGTCGGTGACGTGGCCGTGGGTGGCGACGACCTCGTGGAGGACGGGGAGCAGCGGGCCGCGCAGGCCGGCGAGCTGCTCGGCGATGGCTCGGACGCTCGCGGCGCGCGCCGGGTCGGCGGGCACGTGGACTGGTGCCGGACTGGGACCTCGCTTGGGCACGGGCCGTGCGCTCCTCGTCGTCGAGTCTGACCTTTCGAGTCACGATACGCGGGAGGGACGCGCAACGGCAGGGCTGCGGGCGGGACGCGCGATGCCATGTCGTGGAACAGGGTCTGACCTGCAGTGATGGAGGCTGTCAGGACGTGCTTGGCCACCCGGAAGGCTGGGTCGTGGAGCCGGATCGGGAGAGGTTGCGCCAGGCGCACCCCTCAGGCCGTCGGGCTGTGGATGGTGAGGCGGGCCTGTCGGTGGACACCTGTACGATTTCGACATGGCAGGGGGACTCGCACTTCAGGCTCGGCGCGACGCGGTGGCGGCGGCGGGTGCTGCGCTGTCCGGGATGGGGGAGGCGCTGTGGTCGGCGGGGTCGCGTGAGCTCGAGAGGGTGATGGCGGAAGTCGACCGGCTGGGGATGCTGGTGGACGCCGCACGGGTCGAGGTGGCCGGCGAGGCGATGCGTCGGGGCGAGCCGGGGTCGGGCGCGCGGGCGATGACTCCGGTGCAGTGGGTGCGGTGCCATGCGCCCTCGACCCGCTCGGGTGGTGCCGGACCGGTGGTCGCCGTGGCCGAGGCGTTCGCGGTGTCCGGCCTGTCGGCGGTGAAGGACGCGGTGTGCTCCGGGCGTCTGCCGGTGCGGTCGGCGGCGGTGGTGGTCGCGGAGGCCGACCGGTTGCGGCCGTTGCTCGCCGACGGCGTCGAGGCCACCGTCGTCGACGGCCTCGTCGCGATGGCGGTCGACCACGGACCGCGCGGCTGTCGAGAGGTCCGTCCACGGCTCCTGGCCGAGTACGGCCGGGACGGCGAGCTGCAGGCCGAGCAGGACCGGGGCAAGCGGTTCGTCGCGCTGTCGCAGCCTCGCGTCGACGAGCTGGGGCTCGCGGAGTACCGGCTGACGCTCGACGTCGAGGGCCGGGCCGTCCTGGAGGCGGCGCTCGGCCCGCTGTCGGCGCCGAGGCCGATCGAGGGCGAGCGAGACCTCCGGTCGTGCGACCGGCGGCGGGGCGAGGCGTTGCTGACGCTCGTGAGGCGGGCGGTGTCCGCGGGTGGCGACACCCCGACGAACCAGAAGTCGACGCTCGTGGTGACCGTCGACCTCGAGACCCTGCGCTCCGGGCTGGTGGGAGCGGGCGAGGCCTTCGGCGGGACCGAGTCCGGGACGCTCCTCGCGCCAGAGACGGTGCGGCGCCTGGCGTGCGACGCGGCCGTGCTGCCGGTGGTCCTGTCGTGCGAGTCCGAGGTCGCCGACCTGGGGCGGATGCGGCGGCTGTTCACCGCGGGGCAGGTCCGCCGGCTGTGGTTCCGCGACCGGCACTGTTCCTACCCCGGGTGCGACGTGCCCGCTCAGTGGTGCGACGCCCACCACCTGCGGCACTGGGTCGACGGCGGCCCGACGGATCTGAAGAACGCGGCGTTGTTGTGCCAGCGCCACCACACCGCCGTCCACTCCCGACGACTGGCGGGACGGGTGGTCCACGACCGCGACGGGGCCCGGGTCGAGTGGGACCTGCGGTACGGGTCCTACGACGAGCCGGTGGAGTCCGATGTCGGTGCGGGACGTCTGGCAGCGATCATGGCGGCCCGGGAACCAGCGTGACCCCGCTCCGCACCCCGCCCCCTCCGGCGGGGCGAGCAGCGTGCGCCGACGGGGGCGCTCGCGGGCGCTCGGTGGGCGCTCGCGGGCGCTCAGCCGACGGGGATGGGCGGGCCGACGACCTCGAGCCCGTAGCGCGGGCCCACCTGGTTCCAGCGGGCGATCTCCTCGGGCATCGACAGGCCCTCACCCTCGGAGGGGAGGTGCATGCCCGCGGCGGGGACGCCGACCTCGTCGTAGAGGCCCATGAGGCCGCCGGGGGTGGTGAGCGACAGGAAGCGCGCGGGGGAGTCGCCGCGGATTCGGAACGCGTGGGGGAGCCCGAGGGGCAGGTACAGGAACGCGCCGGCCGTGAGCTCGACCGTCTCCTCGCCGGCGCGGTACTCGATGAGGCCGTCGAGGACGAACAGCGCCTCGGCCTCCCGGGTGTGCCGGTGGAGGGGGGTCGCGATGCCCGGCGGCTGGGTGACGAGCGAGACCCCGAGCGCGCCGCCGGTGTCGGCGGCCGACACGAGGTGCTCGAACAGCGACCCCATGGCCCAGGTGCCGGGTCCGTCGCCTGCCCGGTGCACGACGACGCGGCCCGGGGCGGCGGGGGAGGGGGCCTCGTCCGGGACGCCGCGGTCGACGACGCGCCCCTGGGCGCCGGGGTCGACGACGCGGCCCGGGAGGTCGTCGACGATGTGATCCGCGGCGTCGGGGTCGACGACGTGATCCGCAGCGCCGGGGTCGTCGACGTGGGTGGTGCCGCCGGTCGCGCTGTCCATGGCTCGTCCGCTCAATTGGTCCGAACTGGCTTCGGACGAATACTGGTACGGTAGGCGCCGTGCCGGACCAGGTCAAGACCCGTAGTTACCGGTCGCCGCGGCGCGAGGAGCAGGCCGCGACGACCCGGGCGGCCGTCCTGGACGCGGCCCGCACCCGGTTCACGAGCGTCGGGTACGCCGCGACGACCGTGGCCGACATCGCGCGCGATGCCGGCGTCTCGGTCGACACCGTCTACGCGAGCGTCGGCCGCAAGCCCGAGCTCCTCCTCTGCGTGCACGACATGGCCCTCGCCGGCGGCGAGGCGCCGGTCCCGGCCACCGACCGCGACTACGTCGGCGCCATGCGGCAGGCCCCGACCGCCGCGGAGAAGCTCACCGTGTACGCCCACGCGCTGGCCGAGCGCCTCCCGCACGTCGTCCCCCTGGGCGAGGCGATGGAGCGGGCGGCCGAGGACGACGCAGCCTGCCGAGCCGTGTGGGAGGGGCTGCAGGCACGCCGGCTCGCCAACATGCGACACCTCGCGGCCGAGCTGCGGGAGACCGGCGACCTGCGCGACGACCTCACCGACGACGACGTCGCGCACCGCCTGTGGATCGCGAACAGCCCGGCGTACTACCGTCTGGCCACGGCCGGCGACCGGACGCCCGGCGACTACGCGGCGCACGTCCTCGACACCTGGCTGCGCACCCTCCTTCGGAGGCAGGTGGCCGATTAGGGCGCCCGCAGGGCCGCTGGTAACCTTGAGCACTGCCGTGAACATCGGCCGCGGAACCAGAGAGCCCCGGTGAACCAGCCCGGGAGCGCCGCGCAGCGAACCCATCGAAGGAGACCGTCGCCCCATGCCCCTGAGCATCGACGTCAAGAAGCAGATCATGACCGAGTACGGCACGTCCGAGGGCGACACCGGCTCTCCCGAGGTGCAGATTGCGCTGCTCACCCAGCGCATCAAGGACCTCACCGAGCACTCGCGCCAGCACAAGCACGACCACCACAGCCGCCGCGGCCTGCTCCTGCTGGTCGGCCAGCGCCGTCGGCTCCTGCGCTACCTCGAGAGCGTCGATGTCGAGCGCTACCGCTCGCTCATCAAGCGCCTCGGCCTGCGCCGATAAGGACTTCACGCGACTGGGCGGTCCTCACGTTGACCGTGAGGGCCGCCCTTTGCGCGTGAGACGGGCCGGAACCGCACCAGCGGTCCGACCCGGACGCACCACCACAGCTCCACCCCGCTTCACCGCAGCACCGCATCACCACCTGAAGACCGCATCACCGCCACGGTGATGCACGAGCAGCACCGGTGCCACCAGCGCACCACTGAAGGATCGCCCGTGCACAACGACGATGCACGCGCGCTACAGAGACAAGAGAAAAGGAGGACCCATGGAGGGTCCTGAGATCACTGTCGCCGAAGCCGTTCTCGACAACGGCTCGTTCGGCACCCGCACCGTCCGGTTCGAGACCGGACGCCTTGCGAAGCAGGCCGGCGGCGCCGTCGCGGCCTACCTGGACGAGGACACGATGCTCCTCTCCACCACCACCGCCGGGAAGCACCCGCGCGAGGGATTCGACTTCTTCCCCCTGACCGTCGACGTCGAGGAGCGGATGTACGCCGCGGGCAAGATCCCCGGCTCGTTCTTCCGCCGTGAGGGCCGCCCGTCCACCGACGCGATCCTCACCTGCCGCCTCATCGACCGCCCGCTGCGCCCGACCTTCACCAAGGGTCTGCGCAACGAGGTCCAGGTCGTCATCACGGTCCTGGCGCTCAACCCCGACCACCAGTACGACGTGCTCGCCATCAACGCGGCCAGCGCCTCGACGCAGATCTCCGGGCTGCCCTTCAGCGGCCCGATCGGTGGCGTTCGCGTCAGCCTCATCGACGACCAGTGGGTCGCGTTCCCGAACTTCAGCGACATCGAGCGCTCGACGTTCGACATGGTCGTCGCGGGCCGCATCGCCGGTGACGACGTCGCGATCATGATGGTCGAGGCCGAGTCCACCGACTACACCTGGGACCTCGTCAAGAGCCAGGGCAAGACCGCTCCCACCGAGGAGATCGTCGCCCAGGGCCTCGAGGCCGCCAAGGTCTTCATCAAGGCCCTCTGCGACGCCCAGTCCGAGCTCGCCGCGACGGCCGCCAAGCCCGTCCAGGAGTTCCCGGTCTTCCTCGACTACACCGACGACGTCTACGCGGCCGTCGAGGCCAACGTCGGCGCCGACACCGCGCTGGCCCTGACCATCGCGGGCAAGCAGGAGCGCGAGGAGCGCCTCGACGAGCTCAAGGCCGCCGCCCTCCACGCCCTCGTCGGCGACGGGGACAGCCAGGTCTTCGAGTTCGCCGGTCGCGACAAGGAGGTCTCCGCCGCCTTCCGCTCGGTGCAGAAGAAGTACATCCGCGAGCGCATCCTCAAGGAGAAGGTCCGCATCGACGGCCGTGGCCTCGCCGACATCCGCGCCCTGAGCGCCGAGGTCGAGGTCCTCCCGCGCGTGCACGGCTCGGCGATCTTCGAGCGTGGCGAGACCCAGATCATGGGGGTCACGACGCTGAACATGCTCCGCATGGAGCAGCAGCTCGACACGCTGTCGCCGGTGACGCGCAAGCGCTACATGCACAACTACAACTTCCCGCCCTACTCGACCGGTGAGACCGGCCGCGTCGGGTCGCCGAAGCGTCGCGAGATCGGCCACGGTGCGCTCGCCGAGCGTGCCCTCATGCCGGTGCTCCCCTCGCGCGAGGAGTTCCCCTACGCGATCCGCCAGGTGTCCGAGGCCCTCGGCTCCAACGGCTCGACCTCGATGGGCTCGGTCTGCGCGTCCACCCTGTCGCTGCTCAACGCCGGTGTGCCGCTGCGCGCCCCGGTCGCGGGCATCGCGATGGGCCTGGTCTCCGCGGAGGTCGACGGCCAGACGCAGTACGCGGCCCTCACCGACATCCTCGGTGCCGAGGACGCGTTCGGCGACATGGACTTCAAGGTCGCCGGCACCCGTGAGTTCGTCACGGCCATCCAGCTCGACACCAAGCTCGACGGCATCCCCGCCGACGTGCTGGCCGGCGCGCTGACCCAGGCCCGCGACGCGCGCCTGCACATCCTCGACGTCATGAACGAGGCCATCGACGCGCCCGACGAGATGAGCCCCTTCGCTCCTCGCGTCATCAGCGTCACGGTCCCGGTCGACAAGATCGGCGAGGTCATCGGCCCGAAGGGCAAGATGATCAACACGATCCAGGACGAGACCGGCGCGCAGATCTCGATCGAGGACGACGGCACCGTGTACATCGGCGCCACCGACGGCCCGTCGGCCGAGGCCGCGCGCGCCATGATCAACGCCATCGCGAACCCGCAGATGCCGGAGATCGGCGAGCGCTTCCTGGGCACCGTCGTCAAGACGACGACCTTCGGCGCGTTCATCTCGCTCCTGCCGGGCAAGGACGGCCTCCTGCACATCTCGGAGGTCCGCAAGCTCGTCGGCGGCAAGCGCATCGACAACGTCGACGACGTGCTGGCGGTGGGCCAGAAGGTCCAGGTCGAGCTCAAGGAGATCGACCCCCGTGGCAAGCTCTCGCTCGCGGCCGTGCTGGCCGAGGGCGAGACCGGTGACGAGCAGGCCCCCGTGGCCGACTCGGCTCCGGCCGCTGCCCCGGCTGCCGACCTCGACGACGAGCCGGGCTCCGACTCCGACGAGCGCGAGGAGCGCTCGGAGGACGGCGAGCGCGGCGAGCGCCGCCCGCGCAACCGCCGTCGTGGCGGCCGCGGCCGTGGCGACCGTTCCGAGGGTGACCGTTCCGACGGTGACCGCAGCGAGTCCGAGGGCGTCTCCACCGACGCCTGACCGGCACCCGCACCCCACCGAGGGCGCGGCACCCCACCCGGGGTGCCGCGCCCTCGGCGCGTCCGGAGGTCGCTGACACGGACGGAAGGAGGCCCGCACCCTGGTGGGTGCGGGCCTCCTCGCGTCGTGGGACGGTCAGGCGAGCGAGCGGGGGCGGATCGCCGGAGGAGCGGACCAGCGCATCTCCATGCGAACGCGCCCGTCGTCGGTGGTGACCGGGACCCAGCGCATCGACAGACCCGTGCGGGTGGTCGAGGTCGTGGCCTTCTTCATCGCGTCCTCCCTTCGTTCATCTTCCGTTCACCCAAGGGTAGCCGATCGGCGACGGGGAGATGAACGGAAGGTGAACAACCAGGCGTGGCGCGGGAGCCCGGACAGGGCCTCGGGGGGCGGGGTCGAGCGCCGCGTCCGGGGAGCGTGGCTCGACGCGGTGGGAGGACCGGGCCGCCGCGAGGCGGGGAGTGCTCCCCATTCCGCCCCGACGGGTTCCGCACGAGACTGGCGGTCCACCGGGGAGGGAGGAGCCACACATGGACCGCGACACCGAACGACTGCACGAGGCCCGCGAGGACCTCGACCGCACGCTCCAGCGGCTGGAGACGATCGAGGCGCCGACGAGGGAGGCCGCGGGCACCGACGCGAGGAAGGCCGTGCGGGTCCGCGTCACGCCCGACGGCCGGGTCGGCGCCATCACCGTGGACCACCGCTGGCAGGACCTGCTCTCGGCCGCAGAGCTCGGCCCCGCCGTCGCCGAGGCCTACGCGGCGGCCGGCGCGTCGCGCCTCGAGGAGTGGAACGCCAAGGTCGACGAGGCCTTCGAGATGCCCGAGCCCCGCACCCGGCCCTTCCCCACGGCGGTCGCCGACCACGCCGCGGGCCTGCCCAGCGGCACCACCGTCACCGAGGACAGCGTCCTGCGCGAGCTGCTCGACCTCTGGACCGAGATCGAGGCCGAGCTGGACGCCGCCCTCGAGGACGTCACGGCCGGGGTCCAGCGCGTGCACCGCGCCGCCAGCCCCGGCGGCGACGTGCACGTCGAGCTCTCCGCGAGCGGGGGCCTGCTCGGGCTGACGATCCGCGAGTCGTGGGCGACGCGCACGCACCCGGCGAACATCGGCCGCACCGTCCTCGCGACGATCGAGCAGGCCCAGGGGGAGGCGTTGTCGACCTTCGCCCGCACCCGGGCCGACGCCGACCGCTCCACCGCGACCCTCGCCCGCCTGGGCGACCCCACCCGCATCGGCCGGCGACTCGGCCTGGACCTGTAGAGGAGACGACATGGGCTACGAGGTACAGCTCGAGGCGCTCGAGCACGACGCGAAGATCTGGGACCGCACGAGCGAGGTCCTGTCGGGGGCGGCGAGCGACGCCCGGGGGATCGTCGTCACGACCATCTCGAGCTCGGTCGTCGCCGACGCGACAGGCTTCAACAGCACCTACGCGGACATCCAGGACTTCGTCGCCGGCCTCCTCTCCGAGGGGTCGACCGCCACCGACACGATGGCCGCCACCCTGCGCGACGTGAAGCGCCAGTACGACGCGGACGACGTCGCCGCCCAGACCCGGATCGGCGCCGAGTGGGCGCCGGTCACCTGACGAGGACGAGGAGCACGAGATGAGCCCTGAGGAGATCCTCGAGAGGCTGCGCGAGAAGTGGGAGGAGGTCATGACCAAGGCCGAGCGCCTCCTCGAGGCGTTCAACGACACCCTCGACAAGATCGCCCGCTTCTCCGGGTGGGTCGCCGAGAAGGCCGCCGACTTCTGGAACAGCAAGGTCGTCCCGAAGTGGCAGGAGGCGGTGGACTGGATGGGCGAGCACTGGAACGTCTTCGGTGCCCCGTGGCTGTGCTTCGGCTCGGCGGGGGACTGGCGCTCCGACGTCGGCGAGCCCGTGTCCGGACGGTCGGGCCTGGCCACCAGGGGGCAGCTCGACGTCGACACCACGTGGAAGGGCAGCGCGGCCAACCGGTACACCGAGCGCCTCGGGCAGCAGGAGGCGGCGATCAAGGGCGTGTCGGAGCAGTTCGCCGAGACGATCGCCTCCGCCCTGGTCAAGGTCGGCGCCGGCATCATCACCTGGTGGCTCGGCATCATCGTCGGGCTGGGGATCCTCATCCTGTGCCTGACCCTGGCGACCGGCGAGGCGGTCTCCGTCCTCGGCCTGCCGGCGGTCCCGCCGACGGTGCTCACCGGCTGGGGCGCCTTCATCGGGGGCCTCATCGTCGGCACGGGCACGCTGACGACCCTGTGCCTGCTCGCCAAGAGCGACATGCAGGGGGCGCGCAGCAAGCTGGCGCCCTACCCCGAGGGTGCGTGGCCGGCGTTCGGGTGAGAGCCTCGGGACGCGCGGGTCGACGACGAGGGAGGTGGCGGCATGGACCTGAGGACCGCTCGTGACGTCGCCGGGGTGCGGGCGAGGGCGTCCGTCGGTGGCGCGGCCCTCTCGGCGGTCCTCGGCGTGGGGTGCGGCGTCTTCGCGGCGACCGCCCCGGACGAGGCGAGGCCGGTGCTCGTCGCCGCGTGCGTCCTGGGCCTCGTGTCGGCGGTGGGGTGCGTGCTCGTCGCCGTCGCGAACCGCTCGCTCGTGGCCGACCCCGCTGCGAGGGCGCCGCGGTCGCTCGCGGTGACCGTCGTCGTCGGGGTGCTCCTGGCGTGGCTCGCGACCGTCGTCGGCATCGCGATCGGGACGGGCGAGCTCGCCTGGGTCGTGACCGCGCTGGGCCTCGTCGTCGCCGTCCTGCCCGCCGTGACGCTCGCCCTCGTCACGGTCAAGGGACCGCACCCGGCCCCCGGGGCCTGAGCGGCGCATCGTCCGTCCGGGCACTCCTGCGGGGAACCGGCGACCTGGCGCCCGCGACGTGCTTGGCTGGGCACGCGTCCGAGGGGTCGGGCGCGGTCGGGGGGAGGATCGGATGGACTCAGGGGCCCACGGGGGCGAGCGCGACGCCCGACGTCTCGCACGGCACCGGATGACGTGGTCGACCGCCGGGGCCGTCACGTGCCTGGCGATGGCGCTCCTCATGGTCTGGCTGCTCGACCGGGCCGGCGACCCGATGGTCGTCGCCCACGGCACGCACGCCCTCGTCGCGGTCGTCGGGGCGCTCGGCTGCCTCGTGACGCTGCGGGCCGACCGCCTCGTCGCGCAGCCGCGGCGGGGTCGCAGGAGGACACCGCGGGCCGGACGCGTCGGGGCGACGATGCTGCTCGCCTGGCTCGCCGCGGTGCTCGCCGTCGCGGTGGGGACCGGGTTCGACCTCGCGTCGGTCGCGATGGTGACCGCGTCCGCGCCGATGGTGTGGATCCCCACGGTGCTGGCCCGGACGGCTCGGGAGGAGTCGCACGCCGGCTGACTAGAGTCGGGGCATGAGCGCGATCAGGGTGTCGGTCATCGGCGCTGCCGGACGGATGGGCGCCACCGTGTGCCGGGCCGTCGAGGACGCCGACGGGCTCGAGCTCGCCGGTCGCTACGACGCCGGTGACGACCTCGGGGACCTCGGCGGGGCCGACGTCGTCGTCGAGTTCTCGGTCCCGGACGCCTCGCCCGCGAACGTCGCGCACTGCGTGGCGCGGGGGGTGCACGTCGTGGTCGGGACCACCGGCTGGTCCGAGGAGCGCCTCGAGGTGCTGCGCGCGCAGCTGGGTGAGCAGCCGGCGGTGGGCGTGCTCATCGCGCCGAACTTCGCCATCGGGGCGGTCCTCATGATGGCCTTCGCCGAGACGGCCGCCCGGTTCTACGAGTCGGTCGAGGTCGTCGAGCTGCACCACCCCGGCAAGGTCGACGCCCCGTCGGGCACCGCGGCGCGGACCGCCGACCTCATCGGCCGGGCGCGCACCGAGGCGGGCCTCGGCGACGTCCCCGACGCCACGACCGACGACCCCGACGGCGCCCGCGGGGCCCGCGTGCGCGGGGTGCCGGTGCACTCGGTCCGGCTGCGCGGGCTCGTCGCCCACCAGGAGGTGCTCCTCGGCGGCGAGGGCGAGCTCCTGACGATCCGGCACGACTCCTTCGACCGCGTCTCGTTCATGCCCGGCGTCGTCACGGCGGTGCGCGAGGTGGCGTCGCACCCCGGGCTCACGGTCGGCCTCGAGCACTACCTCGGCCTGGCCTGACCTGCGGGTACGCGCCCGTGTAACGCGGGTGTTTCGGAGTCCTCACGCGCGGTGGGGCCCTGCGGGTGCGCTCGATGTTGCGGACGGTTCACACGCCCCGCGGGTCACGGAAACAGCGGGTCCCTAGCGTCGGGGACATCCGACACCGGGGTCGGGGCGCCACCACCGCCGTCCCTGACCCCGGTGCCGTCCCGAGCCCGCCCTGCTCCGCGAAGGGCCGCCATGTCCACCACCGCCACCCCCGCCGCGACAGCCGCGGCGCCTCCCTCCGCCACCCCCGCCTCCGCGCCCTCCGCGTCGGCTGACCCGGCCGCGGCTCCCGTCGAGCTCGGGGTCGTCGGCCCCGGACGCTGGATCGAGCGCTGGGACCCGCAGGACGAGGGCTTCTGGGCCTCCCGGGGCCGGGCCATCGCCCGCCGCAACCTCGTCTTCTCGATCCTCGCCGAGCACATCGGCTTCTCCGTGTGGATGCTGTGGTCGATCGTCGTCGTGTCGATGTCGGGCACCTTCGACGCGACCGGCGCCCTGGTGACGGCCGGGGCGAACGGCTGGGCCCTGACCGCCGGCCAGGCGCTCACCGTCCTCGCGACCGCCTCGGGCGTCGGCGCGGCCCTGCGCATCCCGTACACCTTCGCCGTGCCGATCTTCGGTGGCCGCAACTGGACCGTGGTCTCCGCACTCCTCCTCCTCGTGCCGACCCTCGGCCTCGCGTGGGTCGTCCAGCACCCCGAGCTGCCGTTCTGGGTGCTCCTCGTCGTCGCCGGCACCGCGGGCCTCGGCGGCGGCAACTTCGCCTCGTCGATGGCGAACATCAGCTTCTTCTACCCCGAGAGGGAGAAGGGCTGGGCGCTCGGGCTCAACGCGGCCGGCGGCAACATCGGCGTCGCGGTCGCGCAGAAGGCGGTCCCGCTCGTCATCGGGCTCGGCGGCGTCGCGGCCGGACTCTCCAACGCCGGGCTCCTCTACGTCCCCCTCGCGATCGTCTCGGCGGTCCTCGCGTACCGGCTCATGGACAACCTTCGTGAGGCCAAGGCCGACCCCGGCCCCACCGCCCGCGCGACCCGACACCTCCACACCTGGCTCATGGCCCTGCTCTACATCGGCACCTTCGGGTCCTTCATCGGCTACTCCGCCGCGTTCCCGACCCTGCTCAAGGTGGTCTTCGAGCGCGGTGACATCGCGCTGGCCTACGGCTTCCTCGGCGCGCTCGTCGGGTCGCTCTCCCGACCGCTCGGTGGCCGGCTGTCCGACCGCCTCGGCGGCTCGGTCGTCACGGTGGGTGCCTTCCTCGTCATGGCCGTCGCCGGGCTCGTCGCCGTCGTCGGGGTGCAGGAGAGGAGCCTGCCGCTGTTCTTCGCCAGCTTCATGGCCCTCTTCGTCGCGACCGGCGTCGGGAACGGCTCGACGTACCGGATGATCCCCGCGATCTTCAGCAGGCTGGGGGCGCGCGAGGCCGGCACCGACGGCGGCGCCGGCACGGCCGAGACCGCGCTCGAGTTCAAGCGCCGCGCGGCCGGGGCGGTCGGCATCATCTCGGCGGTCGGGGCCTTCGGCGGGTTCGTCATCCCCTTCGTCTACAAGTACGCCAAGGAGGAGTACGGCTCGATCGTCCCGGCGCTCCAGGTCTACGTCGGGGTCTTCCTCGTCCTGGCCGTCGTCACCTGGGCCGTCTACCTCCGCCGCGGCGCGACGATGGCGAAGGTCTGACCGACGTGTCGACGCCCACCCACTGCCCCTACTGCGCGCTCCAGTGCGCCCAGACCCTCGTGCCGTCGGGCGGACCCGTGGCGTCGGGCGGGTCCGTGCCGTCGAGCGGGTCCGTGCCGCCGGTGCGGGTCGAGGCGCGTGACTTCCCGACGAACCGGGGCGGCATGTGCCAGAAGGGGTGGAGCTCGGCGGAGGTCCTGCGCGCCCCCGACCGCCTCACCACGCCCCTCGTGCGGCGCGGCGGTCGGGGCACCCCGCTCGAGCCCGCGTCGTGGGACGAGGCGCTCGACCTCGTGGGCGGCCGGCTCGCCGCCCTCCAGGAGGAGAGCGGCCGCGAGGCGGTCGCCGTCTTCGGGGGTGGCGGGCTGACCAACGAGAAGGCCTACGCCCTGGGCAAGTTCGCGCGCGTCGTCCTCCGGACGCCGTTCATCGACTACAACGGCCGGTTCTGCATGTCCTCCGCCGCGGCGGGGGCCAACCGCACGCTGGGGGTCGACCGCGGGCTCGCCTTCCCGCTCGCCGACCTCGGGGGAGCGGACGTCGTCCTCGTCGTCGGGTCGAACCCCGCCGCGACGATGCCGCCGCTCGTCCAGCACCTCGCCGGCGCCCGGTCCCGCGGCGGGCTCGTCCTCGTCGACCCCCGCCGGTCCGCGACGGCGAGGCTGACCGACGACGGCGCGGGCGTCCACCTCGCACCGGTGCCCGGCACCGACCTCGTCGTCCTGCTCGCGCTCACCCACGTCCTCGTCGACGAGGGACTGAGCGACGAGGCGTACCTCGCGGCGAGGACGACCGGCTGGGACGCGGTGCGGGCCTCCGTCGCCCGCTGGTGGCCCGAGCGGGCCGAGTCCGTCTGCGGCGTCCCCGCCGACACCCTGCGCCGGGTCGCGCGGCTGCTCGCCGCCGCCGCCCCCGTCCACGGCGGGCGGGGCGCCTACGTGCTCACCGGCCGGGGGATGGAGCAGTCGACCCAGGGCACCGACGGGGTCTGCGCCGCCATCAACCTCGCGCTGGCCCTCGGTCTCGTCGGGCGGGTCGGCTCGGGCTACGGCCCCCTCACCGGCCAGGGCAACGGGCAGGGCGGGCGTGAGCACGGCCTGAAGAGCGACCAGCTCCCCGGCTACCGGATGATCGCCGACCCCGCGGCCCGCGCCCACGTGGCCGCCGTCTGGGGCGTCGACCCGGACACGCTGCCGGGGCCCGGGGTGCCGGCGGTCGAGCTGCTGCGCCGCCTCGGCACCGTCGGCGGGCCGCGCGCCCTCCTCGTCCACGGCGCCAACCCCGCCGTGTCGGCCCCCAACGTGTCCGAGGTCCGCGCGGCGCTCCGCCGCCTCGACCTCCTCGTCGTCGCCGACGTCGTCCCCTCGGAGACCGCGCTCCTGGCCGACGTCGTCCTGCCCGTCACCCAGTGGGCCGAGGAGGAGGGCACGATGACGACCCTCGAGGGCCGCGTCGTCCGCCGCCGTCGCGCGGTGGCCCCGCCCGGCGAGGTGCGCACCGAGCTGTGGGTCTGGCGCGAGCTGGCCCGGCGCCTCGGCGTCGACCGCGGCTTCCCCGAGGACGCCCGCGAGGTCTTCGACGAGCTGCGCCGCGCCTCGGCCGGTGGCCGCGCCGACTACTCGGCCGTCACCTACGAGCGCCTCGACGCGGGGGAGGCGCTGTACTGGCCGTGCTCCACCGACGCCCCGGGGGGCACGCCCCGCCTCTTCCTCGACGGGTTCCCGACCGCCGACGGCCGCGCCCACCCGGTGCCCGTCGACCACCACGGACCCGCCGACGACGTGACGTCCGCGCACCCCGTCCACCTCGTGACCGGGCGGGTGCTGCACCACTACCAGTCGGGGGCGCAGACCCGCAGGGTCCCCGAGCTCGTCGAGGCCGTGCCCGCGCCACTGCTCGAGCTGCACCCCGTGGTCGCGGCCGGGCTCGGGGTCGCCCAGGGCGACCCGGTCCGGGTGACCTCGGCGCGCGGCTCGGTCGTCGCCGGTGCCGACGTCACGGACGCCATCCGTCCCGACACCGTCTTCCTGCCCTTCCACTGGGCCGGTGAGCTGAGTGCCAACCTCCTGACGAACGACGCGACCGACCCCGTGTCGGGCATGCCGGAGTTCAAGGTCTGCGCCGTGAGCCTGGAGCGCGTGGAGGGTCCGGCCGCCCGGCCCCTCGACCCCCTCGACGAGGGGGTGCTCGCATGAGGCGCGTCGTCGTCGTCGGCCACGGCATGGTCGGCTCGCGCTTCACCGAGCTGCTCGTCGAGGCCGACCCCGCCGTCCACGTCACGGTCCTCGGCAAGGAGCCGGTCGCGGCGTACAACCGGGTCCTCCTCTCCAGCGTCGTCGCCGGGTCGAAGAGCCCCGAGGTGCTGGGGCTCGCCGGGCCGGCGCACCCCCGGGTACGCGTCCTCACCGGCGTCACGGCGACCGCCGTCGACCGCCGTCGGATGGTCGTCGTCGACGACCTCGGGGACGAGCACCCCTACGACGAGCTGGTCCTGGCCACGGGGTCGGCGGCCCGGGTGCCCCCGATCCAGGGCGTCGCCTACGACGAGGGGCTCGTCGAGGGCGTCTTCGTCCTCAAGGACATGACCGACGCCACGGGCATCGTCGAGGCCGCCGGCCGCTCGCGGCGGGCGGTCGTCCTCGGGGCCGGGGTCCTCGGTGTCGAGGTCGCGACGGGGCTGGCGACGCGCGGCCTCAGCGTGCGCATCGTCCACCTCGCCGACCGCCTGATGGAGCGCCAGCTCGGCTGGGAGGCCTCGCAGGTCGCCATCAACAGCCTCGAGCGGCTCGGCATCACGACCCACGTCGGGGCCTCGGTCGTCGGGGTCACGACGCGTCGCGGTCGGCTCGAGGGCATCCGGTTCGCCGACGGCGTCGAGGCCGCTGCCGACCTCTTCGTCATGTGCTGCGGCACGGTGCCCGAGACGATGCTCGCGCGGCGGTCCGGCCTCACGGTCGACCGGGGCGTCGTCGTCACCGACGCGCTCGCCAGCCCCGACGACCCCCACGTCCACGCCGTCGGCGACTGCGCCCAGCCACCCTCCGGGGGAACGGGTCTCGTGGCCCAGGGCTGGCAGCAGGCGGCGGCGCTCGTGGCGACGCTGACCACGGGGGCCACGGCTCCCGGCACCGCCCCGGGGAGCACGACCCACGACGTCGTCCGGGTGAAGGCGTCCGGGATGTCGATGGTGAGCATGGGCGCCAGCGGGGACGTCGACCGCGACGACCCCCGCTTCCGGGTGCTCTCCCTCAAGGACCCCGAGCGCGGCCGGTACGTCGAGGTCGTCGTGGCCGGCGGCCTCCTCGCCGGTGCCACGTGCATCGGCGACGCCGAGGTGGCCGCCACGCTGTCGGCCCTCTACACCCGCTCGCTGCCCGTCCCCGACGACCCGGCTCTCCTCATGGTGCGGGCCCTCGCGGGGGGCGGCGCGGCCGCTGCCGCCCGCCGGCCCGAGGAGCTCGAGGACGGCGACCGCGTCTGCACGTGCAACAGCGTGTCGGCCGGTCGGATCCGCGAGGCCGTCCGCGGCGGCTGCACGAGCGCCGCGGAGGTGTCGGCCGCCACCCGGGCGAGCACCGGGTGCGGTGACTGCCGCGGCGTCGTCGAGGCTCTCGTCGCCGCCGGCCCGGGCCCCCACGGCACGCCCCCGACCCGCCGCCACGACACCACCACGGACCTGCAGGACCAGACCCTCGTCAGGAGCACGTCATGACCGAGCACGTCGTCGTCATCGGTGGGGGCATGGTCGCCCACCGCTTCGTCGAGGCGCTGCGCGCCCGCGACACCGAGGGGACGCACCGCGTCACCGTCGTCGCCGAGGAGGGCCGCGCGCCGTACGACCGGGTCGGCCTCAGCGCCTTCTTCTCGGGGTCCACCCCCGAGGACCTCCTCCTCGGCGACGGCACGATGTGGGACGACGAGCGGGTCGACCTGCGCCTCGGCTGCGGGGCGACCGCCGTGGACCGGGGGTCCCGGACGGTCACCACCGCCGACGGGGGCGTCGTCGGCTACGACAGCCTCGTCCTCGCCACCGGCTCGTCGGCCTGGGTGCCGCCGGTGCCCGGTGCCGACGCGGCGGGCGTCTTCGTCTACCGCACCATCGACGACGTCGTCGCCCTGCGCGACTGGGTCGCCACCCGCTCCGCCGTCCTGGGCCGCCCGGCCCGCGGTGTCGTCGTCGGCGGTGGCCTGCTCGGCCTCGAGGCCGCGGGCGCGCTCGTCGGGCTCGGAGCGCAGACGACCGTCGTCGAGTTCGCGCCTCGCCTCATGGCCCTCCAGGTCGACGAGGGCGGCGGGCACGCGCTGCGCCGGATCATCGAGGGGATGGGGGTCGACGTGCGCGTCGGCGCCGGGTCGGAGTCGGTCACCGTCGCCGCGGACGGCCGGGTGGCCGGGCTGCGCGTCGCCGGCGACGAGGCCGACCTCCCTGCCGACGTCGTCGTCTTCGCCACGGGCGTCCGCCCCCGGGACGAGCTCGCCGCACCGGCCGGCCTGGCCACCGGACCGCGCGGCGGTGTGGTCGTCGACGAGGGCTGTCGGACCGAGGACCCCCGCGTCTACGCGGTGGGGGAGGTCGCCTGCATCGAGGGGCGGTGCCTCGGCCTCGTCGCCCCCGGGTACACGATGGCGGAGGTGGCCGTCGACCGGATCCTCGGCGGCGACGCGACCTTCCCCGGGGCCGACCTCTCGACCAAGCTCAAGCTCCTCGGCGTCGACGTCGCCTCGTTCGGCGACGCCTTCGCCACCACCCCGGGCGCCCTCGAGCTGGTCCACTCCGACCCGGTGTCCGGCGTCTACAAGAAGCTCGTCGTCACCGACGACGCGCGCACCCTGCTCGGCGGCATCCTCGTCGGTGACGCCTCGGCGTACGCCAGCCTGCGCCCGATGGTCGGCGCCGAGCTGGGCAGCGACCCCGGCCTGTGGCTCCTCCCGGAGAACGCGGGCGCCGAGCGGCCACAGGTCGAGCTCCCCGATGCCGCCGCCGTCTGCTCGTGCAACAACGTGACGGCCGGCGAGGTGCGGTGCGCGGTGAGCGAGCAGGGCTGCCACGACGTCGGGTCCGTCAAGGCCTGCACCCGCGCCGGGACCTCCTGCGGCTCGTGCATCCCGCTCGTCAAGAAGCTCATGGGCACCGAGATGGCCCGGGCCGGCCTCACCGTCTCCACCGCGATGTGCGAGCACGTCGCGATGACCCGTGCCGAGCTGTACACCGCGGTGCAGGTGACGGGGCTGCGGACCTTCAGCGACATCATCGGCCGCTTCGGCACGGGGCGCGGCTGTGACATCTGCAAGCCGGTCGTCGCCTCGGTCCTCGCCTCGCTCTACGACGAGCACGTCCTCGCCGACGACCGGGCGGCCCTGCAGGACACCAACGACCGGGTCATGGCCAACCTCCAGAAGGACGGCACCTACTCGGTCGTCCCCCGGGTCCCCGGCGGCGAGATCCTGCCCGAGCAGCTGATCCTCATCGGCGAGGTCGCCCAGGACTACGGGCTCTACACGAAGATCACCGGTGGCCAGCGGATCGACCTCTTCGGCGCCCGCCTCGAGCAGCTGCCGGCCATCTGGCAGCGGCTCGTCGAGGGCGGCATGGAGTCGGGGCACGCGTACGGCAAGTCCCTGCGCACCGTGAAGTCGTGCGTGGGGTCGTCGTGGTGCCGGTTCGGGGTGCAGGACTCGGTGGGGATGGCGGTCCTCCTCGAGCTGCGCTACCGCGGCCTGCGCAGCCCGCACAAGCTCAAGCTCGGCGTCTCCGGGTGTGCCCGCGAGTGCGCCGAGGCGCGGGGCAAGGACGTCGGCCTCATCGCGACCGACCGGGGCTGGAACGTGTACGTCGGCGGCAACGGCGGGTTCACCCCGCGCCACGCCGAGCTCCTCGTCGAGGACGTCGACGGCGACACGGCGATCCGGGTCGTCGACCGCTACCTCATGTACTACGTCCGCACCGCCGACCGGCTCCAGCGCACCGCGCCCTGGCAGCAGGAGCACGAGGGCGGCCTCGAGCGGATCCGCGCGATCGTCGTCGACGACGCCCTCGGGATCTGCGCCGACCTCGACGCCCAGATGGCGCGCCACGTCGACTCCTACGAGGACGAGTGGGCCGCGGTCCTGCGCGACCCGGTGCGGCTGCGCCAGTTCGCCTCGTTCGTCAACGCGCCCGACACCGCCGACCCCACGCTCTCCTACGTCACCGAGCGGGGCCAGCGCCGCCCGGCCACGCAGGAGGAGCGCGCGGCGGGCCTCGCCTCGCCCGGCCCCGTCCTCATCGCCCCGACCACCCTGGAGGTCCGCTCATGACCGCTGTCGCCGACCGCACGACCCGCCTCGACGTGTGTGCGCTCGAGGAGCTGACCCCCGAGCTGGGCGTGGCCGCCCTCGTCGACGGGCGGCAGGTCGCGGTCTTCCTCCTCGCCGACGGACGGGTCTTCGCCGTCGACAACGTGTGCCCCTTCTCCGGGGCGGCCGTGATGTCCCGCGGGATCACCGGCTCCCGGGGCACGGTGCCGACCATCGCGTCGCCCGTGCACAAGCAGGTCTTCTCGCTCGAGGACGGCCGCTGCCTCGACCCGCTCGATCGGGCGCCGCGCCCCGGGTTTGGACCCGACTTGGCGACCCACGCCGTGACCCTCGACGATGGACGCGTGACCATCGACCTGTCGACGGCGTGACGTCCGCGTGACGACCCTCGTCGGCCTGGACCTCACCGGTCGCCGAGTGCTCGTCGTCGGCGCCGGCGTCGTCGGCATGCGGCGGGCCCGGCGGCTGCTCGAGGACGGGGCGCACGTCGTCCTCGTCGACCCCTACCCGTCCGACGACGCACGCCGCGTCGCGAGCCACGGCGACGCCGAGCTCGTCGAGCGTCCGGTGGAGGAGGGTGACCTCGACGACGCCTGGTTCGTCGTGGCCGCCACGGCCGACCCCGCGGTGAACGCCCGGGTCGCCGCCTGGGCCGCGTCACGCCGGACGTGGTGCGTCAACGCCTCCGACCGTCGCGAGGGAACGGCTCGGATGGCGGCCTCGAGCACGCACGGCGACCTCACCCTCGGTGTCGTGTCGGTGGGGGACGCGGACCCGCGGCGGGCGGCCGCGGTGCGCGACGCGCTGGCCGTGCACGTCGCGTCCGGGGAGGTCGACCTCCGCCGACGACGGGTGCGCCGCGGCCGGGTCGTCCTCGTGGGCAGCGGTCCCGGTGACCCCGGCCTCGTGCCCCTGGCCGGCCTCGAGGCGCTCGCCACCGCCGACGTCGTCGTCACCGACCGGCTCGGCGCGACCCCCCTGCTCGACCGGCTCCCGCCCGACGTCGAGGTCGTCAACGTCGGCAAGAGCCCGACGAACCATCCCGTGCCGCAGGCGGAGATCAACGCGATCCTCGTCGACCGGGCGCTCAAGGGGCTCACCGTCGTGCGCTTCAAGGGCGGCGACCCGTACGTCTTCGGGCGCGGTGGCGAGGAGGTGCACGCCTGCCGGCGCGCGGGCATCGAGGTGTCGGTCGTCCCGGGCATCACCTCGGCCTTCTCGGTGCCCGCCCTCGCCGGCATCCCGGTGACCCAGCGCGGCGTGTCGACCTCGGTCCACGTCAGCTCCGGACACGTCGGGGCCGACCGCGCCACCCTCGCCGCCCTCACGACCGGCGCGACGGTCGTCCTCCTCATGGCGGTCTCCGCCCTCCCGGACATCTGTGCCGCCGCCGTCGGGGCCGGCGTCGACCCGGACCTGCCGGTGGCGATGGTGGAGCAGGGGTCCACGCTGCGTGAGCGGGTCACCCGGGCCACCGTCGGCACCGCGGCCGGCGTCGCCGCCCGCGAGGGGGTGCGGCCGCCCGCGATCGTCGTCATCGGGGCGGTCGCCGCCGAGGGCTTCCTCGACGACCCCGTGTGCGCGACGACGGGACCCGACGATGAGTGAGGCCGTGGACGAGCGCCCGGCGCCGGGAGCCCGGGCCCATCCTCCGGCCGGGCCCGTGCTCGCCGGCTGCACCGTCGCGGTCACCGCCGACCGGCGCTTCAAGGAGCTGGCGGCCGCCCTGGAACGGCGCGGCGCGACCATCGAGCACGCACCGGCCCTCGAGGTCGTGCCGCACCTCGACGACCTCAGCCTCGTCGACCGGACCCGCGAGGTCCTCGCCGACCCGCCCGACGTCGTCGTCGCGACGACGGGGATCGGGTTCCGCGGCTGGGTCGAGGCGGCCGACGCCGCCGGCCTCGCCGAGGACCTCCTCGAGGTGTTCGCCGCCGC
The DNA here is from genome assembly GCF_042756445.1 of Oryzobacter terrae. Lineage (GTDB taxonomy): Bacteria > Actinomycetota > Actinomycetes > Actinomycetales > Dermatophilaceae > Oryzobacter > Oryzobacter terrae. The sequence goes on along the minus strand of NZ_CP170578.1, from coordinate 720,100 downwards.
CCGCCTCATCGCCCGTGGACCCAAGGCCCGCGGCGCCATCGAGGCGGCCGGGCTGACCGCCGACTGGGTCGCGACGTCCGAGACGGCGGCCGAGATCCAGCAGTTCCTCCTCGCCGAGGGCGTCGCCGGGCTGCGGATCGCCGTGCAGCACCACGGCAGCGGGGCCGACGGGCTCGACGAGGCCTTCGCCGACGCCGGGGCCACCGTCACCTCGGTCGTCGTCTACAGCTGGGGCCCCTCGGACCCCGACGTGCTGCGGGACTCGGTGCGGCGCACCGCCGACGGGCTCGTCGACGCCGTCGTCTTCACCTCGGCCCCCGGCGTCGTCGCGTGGCTCGGAGCCGCCGACGAGGACGACCTGCGCGCCATCCGCCGCCGCAACCTCGGCGACCGGCTCGTCCTGGCGACCGTCGGACCCATCACCGCGGCACCGCTCCTCGACGTCGGGCTCTCGCCGCTCGTCCCCGGGCGGTGGCGCCTCGGCGCGCTCGTGCGCGAGCTCGTCACGCACTACGCCGAGCAGCCCGTCCTCGCGACCGTGGCCGGAGACCTCGTGGTCCGGGCCCGCGCGGCGGTCCTCGACGGGCGGCCGCTGCCGCTGGGCCCCGCCGGCGTCGTCCTCCTCGCCGAGCTCGCGGCGGCGCGGGGTGCGGTCGTCCCGCGCGAGCGACTGCAGGCCCTCCTGCCAGGCGGGTCCACCGACGGCCACGCGGTCGAGACGGCGATCGCCCGTGTTCGTGAGGCCTGCGGCTCGAAGGACCTCGTGCGCACCGTCGTCAAGCGGGGCTACGCGCTCGTCCTCGCGCCGGACGGGTCGGCGTGACACCGTGACCTCGTGACCGCAGCCCTCGTCGTGTGCGCCCACGGCACCCGCGACCCCGACGGACGCGCGGCCGTGCGCGGTGTCCTCGCCGAGGTCGCGGCGCTCCTGCCGGGGGTCGACGTCCTCGAGGCGTACGTCGACGTCCACGGGCCCGAGGTCGCCGAGGTCGTCGCCGGCCTGCCCTCGGGGGAGCCCGTGGCCGGGGTCGTCGTCCCGCTGCTGCTCGCCGGCGGGTACCACGTCCACGTCGACATCGCCGAGGCCGTCGCCGCACGTCCCGACGTCGTCGCCACCGCGGCGCTCGGCCCCGACGACCGGCTCGTCGAGGTCGTCCTCGACCGGCTCGCGACGGCCGGGGCGCCCGAGGGGGGCACGGTCGTCCTCGTCCCCGCCGGGTCGAGCGACGAGCGCGCCCAGGCCGACAGCGCCGAGACGGCCCAGCGCCTCGCGCACCGACGGGGGGCGCCCGTCCTCCTCGCCTTCGCCGCGGGCCCGGAGCCGGCCGTCGCCGACGCGGTCGCCGGCGTCCGGGCGGCGGGTGGGGGAGCGCCGGTCACCGTGGCCTCATACCTGCTCGCGCCGGGGTTCTTCCAACGGCGGGTCGAGGAGTGCGGAGCCGACGTCGTCACCGGCCCGGTCCTGCCCGACCCCCGGGTCGCCGAGATCGTCGCCGAGCGCTACCGGGAGGCGGTCGGCCGTGGGTGAGTGGGGCGACGAGCCCGGCGTCATCGTCCTGCCCGACGGTCGCCGGGTCCGGGCGGTGCGCGTGCGCCGTGACCGCAAGGGCGTCCCCGACCCCGAGCTCGCCGTGCACCTGTCGGGGGTGCGCCCGCCGCAGACGCCGTGGCCGCGGCTGTGGGTCCGCTGGCCCGACTTCTCGCTGCCGCTGTCGACCCCCGACGCCGTGGAGTCGCTCCGTGTCGCGCACGCCGCCGCCCTCGACCAGCGCGTCGAGGTCGGCTGCCGCGGTGGCATCGGGCGCACCGGCACGGCGGTGGCCGCGCTCGCGGTCCTCGCCGGGCTGCCGGCCGACGAGGCGGTGGCGTGGGCCCGGCGCCACCACCACCCGCGCGCCGTCGAGACGCCGTGGCAGCGACGGTGGGTCGAGCGGGTGCTGCCGCGCGCCCTCCTAGCCCCAGCCGGCGAGGCGGAGCAGGGCCGCGACGGCGGCCGCCGCGAGGACGACGAGGAGGAAGTTCGCCCGCAGCACGAGCAGCACGACGGCGACCCCCACGGCGACGAGCCGCGCGTCGACGACGATCGCGCCGCCCTCGCCCGCGACGGCCTGGACGACGACGAGGCCGGCGAGCAGCGCCACCGGCAGCAGGGTCGTGATGCGTGAGGTGCGCTCCCCGGCGAGGAGGTCGGCGGGCACGAGGTACCCCGCGACCTTGAGGACGAGGCAGGCCGCGCAGGCGAGGAGGACCGCCACCCACAGCGTCACGGGACCGGGTCCGATCCGGGGAGGCTGCCGTCGGCACCCTCGAGGGGGCCCTCGTGCCGACCGGGTCGGCGCAGCCCGACGACGAGGGCGGCGACGGCCGCGAGGATGACGGGCACCCCGGCGGGCAGGTGAGGGGAGGCGAGCAGCGCGATGAACGCGGCGAGCACCGCGGTGGCCGTGGCGTCGCGGCTCCTCAGCCGTGGCCAGAGCAGCGCGATGAACGCCGCCGCGGCGGCGGCGTCGAGCCCGAGCCGTCGCGGGTCACCGAGGGCGTTGCCGAGGACCGAGCCGCCGAGCGTCGAGAGGTTCCACAGCGTGAAGACCGCGATCCCGGTGTGCCAGAACCCGAGTCGCTGCGCCTCCGGCTCGCTCTGGCCGATGCCGACGGCGGTCGACTCGTCGATGGTCAGCTGTGCCGCGCCGAGCCGCCGCAGCCCGGTGACCCCGAGGAAGCGGGACGTCTGGAGCCCGTACAGCCCGTTGCGGATCCCGAGCATCGCCGCGGTGGCGACCGCGGCCGGGGCCGCCGCCAGGCCGCCCGCGCCGATGATGCCGACGAAGGCGAACTGCGAGCCGCCGGTGAACATCACGAGCGAGAGGACCTGTGCCTGCCAGACGTCGAGCCCCGCCGCGACCGCGAGGGCCCCGAACGAGATGCCGTAGGCCCCGGTGGCGACCCCCACCGACCACGACTGGCGCACGACCTCGCGCCGGCGGCCGTCGGGGAGCGCCGCGGCCGTCACGGCGTCGGGTGGGGGGCCGCGTCGTCCTCGCCGAGGTGGGCCGTGAGACGGACCTCGCGCAGGGTGGCGCCGTCGGGCGAGACGACCCGGTCGCGGAAGGCGCCGTCGGGGGCGAACCCGGAGGCGGCGAGGAAGCCGCGGACCGCCTCGTCGTCGGCGAGCAGCCAGAGGGTCGCGGCCTCGGCGCCCGCCTCGCGCAGGACGTCGACGGTGGCGTTGAGCAGGCGCGACCCGTGGCCCTGGCGGCGGGCGTCGGGGTGGACGCCCAGGACGGTGACCTCGCCCGTCGCGGGGCCGGCGTCGGGGTCCTGGCTCGGCCCGACGGCCGCCAGCCCGACGACCTGGTCGCCGGCGCAGGCGACGAGCAGCCGGTGGACGCCCTCGGGTGGGGCGGTCAGGCTCTCGCGCCACGACCGGGCGAACGCGTCGGGCTCGAAGAGGGCGACGACCTCGTCGGGGACGCGCCCGGCGTAGGCCGCGCGGAAGACGGTGGCCTGGACGAGCCCGACGGCGGGGGCGTCGTTGGCCCGCGCCCGGCGCACGCTGGCGTCGGCGAGCGGGGCGGGGGGACCGGCGGCCACGCCTGCGTGGTCGTGCGGGTGGTCGTGCCCGTGCCCGTCATGCCCGTGGCCGGCGTCATGCGTCGTCATCAGTACCCCTCGAAGACCGGCTCGCGACGCTCGGAGAAGGCGCGCCGGCCCTCCGCGAGGTCGTCGCTGCCCCAGGCACGTGCGAACGCGGCCTCGTAGCGGGCGATCTCGGCGAGGTCGTCGTGGCGGGCGCCGAAGCCGACCTTCGACCCGGACTGGCTCAGCGGTGCGAGCCCCGCCGCGCGGGCGGCGACCTCCTGGGCCTCGGCGAGGCCCCCGCGCACCTGGGCGGCGCCCAGCCGCCACGCGTCGTCGGCCGTGAGGACGGCGCCGGTGAGGACCATGTGGCGGGCCGCTCCCTCGCCCCAGACGCGCGAGACGCGCTCGATCGTCCAGTGGTCGACCATGAGCCCGAGCCGGGCCACGGGCACGGCGAAGCGCGCGTCCTCGGCGACGACGCGGACGTCACACGCCACGGCCAGCTGCATCCCGAGGCCCATGCACGACCCCTCGACCGCGGCGACCGTGACGACCGGGACGGCCGCGAGGTGCTCGAGGACCTCGGCGAGGCGGGAGGTGAACGAGACGTCCTCGAGCTCGACGAGGTCGGCGCCGGAGCAGAAGTGCCCGTCGGCCCCGGTGAGGACGAGGGCGCGGGCGCCGTCCGCGACGGCCCGGACGACGGTGCGGTGCAGGTCGTCGAGGGTCTCGAGGTCGAGGGCGTTGCGTCGGTGGGGGCGCTCGATGGTGATCGTGGCGACGGGGCCGGTGGTCGAGAGGTGGATCGGCACGCTGCGACCCTACCCAGCGGTCCGCGACAGCGCCCGGCCGTCCGTGTCTGCCCCGCGGGCACCCGGCTCCGGCCGCGGGCCTCGTGGGTAGGGTCGGCGGGAGACGTCCCCCATGCGAAGGAGCAGCTGATGGCCACCACCCGCACCGCATCCGCCCACTGGGAGGGTTCCCTCATGGAGGGGGCCGGCCAGGTCACCCTCGAGTCCTCCGGCGTCGGCAGCTTCGACGTCAACTGGCCCGCCCGCGCCGAGGCGCCGAACGGGGTCACCAGCCCCGAGGAGCTCATCGCCGCGGCGCACTCCACGTGCTTCTCGATGGCGCTCTCCCACGGCCTCGCCCAGGCGGGCACCCCTCCCACGACGGTCGACACGACGGCCGAGGTCACCTTCCAGCCCGGCACCGGGATCACCGGGATCGTGCTCAAGGTCGTCGGCTCGGTGCCCGGGATCACCGCCGAGCAGTTCGAGGAGGCCGCCCAGGGCGCCAAGGCGAACTGCCCCGTGAGCCAGGCGCTCTCGGCCGTGCCGATCACCCTCGAGGCCACCTTCGCCGAGTGAGCCCGCCGCCCGCCACGGCCGCAGGAGGTGTCGAGACCACGACACCTCCTGCGCCGTGGGGAGCTCGGTGGCGACCGAGGAGCGCCGTGACCCTCCGGCTCAGCGGCCGAGGACCTCGCGCTCACCGGGCTCGCGGGCCGGGTCGTGCTCGGGAAGCACGTCGCTCGCCCAGTCCGACCGCTTCCACTCGGGGACCGGCGTGAGGCAGTCCTCGCGCGGGACGAACCGGGAGCGGCGGACCAGCTCGTAGCGGTGGATGTAGCGCGGACAGTTCGGGTACACGGCCCGGGCCGTGACCCGCACGACGAGCTGTGCCTCGGGGTACTCCTCGCGCAGGGGGTCCGCGAGGTCGATCGTGGCCGTGCCGTCGAGCCGCATCCGGTGGCCCTGCTCGAGGTCGATGAACAGCATCCCGACCGCCCCGTGGTCGACGACGTTGCCGAGCGAGAGGTACATCCCGTTCCCGTCGTACGAGGGGAAGACGAGGGTGCGCTCGTCGAGCACCCGCACGAAGCCGGGCTCGCCGCCCTTGTAGGAGCAGGTCGGGCGCCCGTCGGCGTCGGTCGTCGCGAGGAAGAACATGTCCCGGGCCTCGATGAAGGCACGGTCGCCCTCGTCGATGGTGTCGTGGACGAGGAGCGTGTCGATCCGGTCGGCGAGGGCGCGCGTCCCGAACTCGTCCTGCAGCGTGCGGCTGCCCGTTCCGAAGCCGGCCGGCATGGGGACCTCCCGTCCGGGAAGGCCACCGTGACGACGGTGTCGCGGCGGCCGTCCCTCAGGGGTGAGTCTCGTCCTCGAGGGCCCTCGCGTCGAGGCCCTGGCGGGTCATTCCGAGGAGCGTGGGGAGACCTCGTCCGGGTCCGGCGACTGCGTCGAGTCGGCGCGGGTCTCCTCCGGGTGCTCGGTGCGCTCCTGCGACTCCTCGAGGATGACGCGGGCCTGCTCCTGCGGGTCGTCGCTGCCGACCGCGAGCTCCTCGGGCAGCAGGTGGGCGCGCTCGTCGACGTCGTCCTGGTCCGGCGGCTGGCTCATCGTCCGACCGTACCGGGGTGCCGCGTCAGACCCGCTCGTAGACGACGTGGGACCAGCCGTCGTGCGGCTCGCGCGAGACCTCGCGCCACTCCTCGCGGTTCCACTCGGGGAACCAGGTGTCGCCCTCGGGCTCCGCGTCGACCTCGGTGAGGACGAGGCGGTGCGCGAACGGGATGGCCTCGGCGTACACCTGCGCCCCGCCGGCGACGTAGACCTCGTCGGCGGGGCCGGCCAGCGAGATCGCCTCGGCGAACGAGTGCGCCGTCTCGACACCGGCGTGCTGCCACGACGGGTCGCGCGTCACGACGACGGTGCGCCGCCCGGGCAGGGGCCGGCCGATGGAGTCGAAGGTCCGGCGCCCCATGACGAGGGGGTGTCCCATCGTCGTGGCCTTGAAGTGCTTCAGCTCCTCGGGCAGGTGCCACGGCATGCCACCCTGGTGGCCGATGACGCCGTTGCGCGCCACCGCGGCGATGAGCGAGATCCGAGTCACGAGAACCAGTCCCTCAGACCGCGATCGGCGCCTTGATGGGCGGGTGCGCCTCGTAGCCGACGAGCTCGAAGTCGTCGAGGTCGTAGGCGTCGATCGACTCGCGTGGCGTGATCCGCATCGTCGGGAGGGGGTGCGGCTCCCGGGTGAGCTGGAGGCGCGCCTGCTCGACGTGGTTGGAGTACAGGTGCGCGTCACCCAGGGTGTGGACGAAGTGGCCCGGTCGCAGGTCGGTGAGCTGCGCGACCATCATCGTCAGCAGCGCGTACGACGCGATGTTGAACGGCACCCCGAGGAAGATGTCGGCGCTGCGCTGGTAGAGCTGGCAGTCGAGGAGGGCGGGCCCGCCGTCGGAGGCGGGCCGCACGTAGAACTGGAAGAGCGCGTGGCACGGGGGGAGGGCCATGTCGTCGACGTCGGCGACGTTCCACGCCGAGACGATGTGCCGCCGCGAGTCGGGGTTGGTGCGGATCGACTCGACGACCTTCTCGATCTGGTCGACCCGGCGCCCGTCGGGGGTGGGCCACGACCGCCACTGGTGCCCGTAGACGGGACCGAGGTCACCGAGCTCGTCGGCCCACTCGTCCCAGATGGAGATGCCGCGCTCCTGGAGCCAGCGCACGTTGGTGTCGCCGCGCAGGAACCACAACAGCTCGCCGATGATCGAGCGCAGGTGCAGCCTCTTCGTCGTGACGACCGGGAAGCCCTGGGCGAGGTCGAAGCGCATCTGGTACCCGAACACGCTGCGGGTGCCCGTGCCGGTGCGGTCGGACTTGTCGACCCCGGTCGTCATCACGTGGTCGAGGAGGTCGAGGTACTGGCGCACGGGGCCAGCCTAGGCCCGCCGCCCGACGGTGGGGTGGCGGCGCCCTCGACCCCCGGTCCGGCGCCGCGGCGAGCCTGCCGTCCGGCGAGGGCCGTGGGGTGCACGGGCGCGCCCCGGCCGCGGGGAGAAGTCCCGCCGCCGCGGACCACTACCCTTGGGGCCATGACGAGCAACCCCTTCGGCACAGTTCTCACGGCGATGGTGACCCCCATGTCCCTCGACGGCGAGGTCGACGAGAAGGGCACCGACGCACTCGTCGACCACCTCCTCGAGACCGGTCACGACGGCCTCGTCGTCAACGGCACGACCGGGGAGGCGAGCACCCTCACCGACGACGAGAGCATCGCGATGGTGCAGCGGGTCAAGGAGCGCGCCGCCGGCCGGGCCGCGGTCGTCGCCGGCGTCGGCTCCAACGACACCCGCCACGCGGTGGCGATGGCGCGCCGGGCCGCCGAGGTGGGCGCCGACGCCCTCCTCCTCGTCTCGCCCTACTACAACAAGCCGACCCAGGCCGGGCTCGTCGCGCACTGCCACGCCGTCGCCGACGCCACCGAGCTGCCGGTCATGCTCTACGACATCCCCGGCCGCACCGGCATCCCGTTCACCCACGACACGCTCGTGACCCTGGCCGACCACCCGCGGATCGTCGCGGTCAAGGACGCCAAGGGCGACCTCGCAGCCTCGACGAAGGCGATCGCCGCCACCGACCTGCTGTGGTTCAGCGGCGAGGACGCCCTGACGCTGCCGCTGCTCGCCATCGGCGCCTCCGGCACCGTGTCGGTCGTCGGCCACGTCGCGGGGGCGCAGTACCGGGCGATGGTCGAGGCGGTCGCCCGCGGCGACCTCGCCGAGGCCCGGCGCATCAACGAGGCACTCCTGCCGGTCGTCGACGCGATCATGTCGCCGTCGCAGGGAGCGATCATGGCCAAGGCCGCCCTCGTCGAGCTCGGCGTCATCGAGTCGGCGTTCGTCCGCCTGCCACTGCTCGAGAGTCCGCCGGCGCACCTCGACGCGCTCCGGTCCGCCCTCGCGACGCTGCCCACCCGATGAGCCACCCGCACCCCGAGCTCGAGCTGCCCGGCCCACTCGCGGACGGTGGCGTCCGCGTCGTCGCCCTCGGCGGCCTCGGCGAGGTCGGCCGGAACATGACGGTCGTCGAGCACCGCGGCCAGCTGCTCGTCATCGACTGCGGCGTGCTCTTCCCGGACGACCACCACCCCGGCATCGACCTCATCCTCCCGGACTTCGAGTACATCAAGGACCGGCTCGACGACATCCAGGCGATCGTCCTCACGCACGGCCACGAGGACCACATCGGCGCCGTCCCCTACCTGCTGCGCCTGCGCAAGGACATCCCGCTCGTCGGCTCGACGCTGACCCTCGCGCTCATCGAGGCCAAGCTCAAGGAGCACCGCATCACCCCCTACACGCTCGGCGTGAAGGAGGGCGACCGCGAGCGCCTGGGCCACTTCGACTGCGAGTTCGTCGCCGTCAACCACTCCATCCCCGACGCGCTCGCCGTCGCGGTGCGCACCTCCGGCGGCACCCTGCTGCACACCGGCGACTTCAAGATGGACCAGCTGCCGCTCGACGGCCGCCTCACCGACCTGCGCGCTTTCGCGCGGCTGGGGGAGGAGGGCGTCGACCTCTTCCTCACCGACTCCACGAACGCCGAGGTCCCGGGCTTCACGACGCCCGAGCGCGAGATCTCGCCCGCGATCGACAAGGTCTTCCGCCACGCGGAGCGCCGGATCATCGTCGCCTGCTTCTCCTCGCACGTGCACCGGGTCCAGCAGGTCCTCGACGCCGCCGAGAAGGCCGGCCGCAAGGTCGCCATGGTCGGGCGCTCGATGGTGCGCAACATGGGCATCGCCGCCGACCTGGGCTACCTCAAGGTGCCCGACGGCGTCCTCGTCGACGTCAAGAAGCTCGACCACCTGCGCGACGACCAGGTCGTCCTCATCTGCACCGGGTCGCAGGGCGAGCCGATGGCGGCCCTGTCGCGGATGGCCAACCGCGACCACCGCATCGACGTCGGCACGGGCGACACCGTCCTCATGGCGTCCTCGCTCATCCCCGGCAACGAGAACGCCGTCTACCGCGTCATCAACGGCCTGATGCGCCTCGGCGCGACCGTCGTCCACAAGGGCAACGCCAAGGTCCACGTCTCCGGCCACGCCAGCGCCGGCGAGCTCCTCTACTGCTACAACATCGTCAAGCCGAGGAACGTCATGCCGGTCCACGGCGAGTGGCGCCACCTCGTGGCCAACGCCGAGCTCGCCATCGCGACCGGGGTGCCGCGGCGCAACGTCGTCGTCGCGGAGGACGGGGTCGTCGTCGACCTCGTCGACGGCCGCGCCCGGATCACCGGCGCCGTGCCGTGCGGGTACGTCTACGTCGACGGGTCGTCGGTCGGGGAGGCCGACGAGGCGCTGCTGAAGGACCGCCGCATCCTGCGTGACGAGGGCTTCATCTCGGTCATCGTCGTCGTCGACTCGATGACGGGGAAGGTCGTCGCCGGGCCCGAGATCACCGCTCGGGGCTTCGTCGAGGACGAGGAGATCTTCGACGACATCATGCCGGGCCTGGTCAAGGCGCTCGACGAGGCCACCGCCGGTGGGGTCGCCGACACCTACCAGCTCCAGCAGGTCATCCGCCGCTCGGTCGGCGGGTGGGTCGGCCGCAAGATCCGCCGTCGCCCGATGATCATCCCGATGGTCGTCGAGGCCTGATCGGGGCCGGATTACCACCACCTCCGGGAGTCCGCCACCCGAGTGCGCGGCGTGTCGCTGGCCGATTTTTGCCATTCCTTGACCTTCGGAGAGGCGCCGGTGTCCACGGGTGTGGTTGGTGTGACTCTCGAGGGCCCTGGTCACGGTTGGGACTCATGGGACTCGTTTCGGTGGCATCTTCCGGCCATTTGGTGGTAGGGGGCAGCGCGAAAGGTAATGAGTTCGTAAAGTTCTCGTCAGCGGAGGTCAAAGAACAGCGACCTCGACGTGAGATTTCCGAGCAGGGGTGTCGCACGTCGCCCGGTGCATCTGACCGCAGGGGGTCAGGTGCACCGGGAACGCTGCAGCAGTCGCCGAGAGGTGCCAGGTCCTCCGTCATCGGAGTCCGACCGGCCCGGCCGGTACCGCGGACTCCTCGCCGTCGTGCCGCGTGTGACGCGTGAGTCTGCTGTGACTCTGCCGTAGCCTGCGCCCATGGCGACTCGCACGTCCTCCTCGGCGCGCGGCCGGTCCTCCACGACCCGGCCCGCGACCCGGCGCGCCCCCGCACGCCGCACCGGAACCTCCCGCAGGCCCGCGTCCGGCGGCCTGCCGCTGCCGCTGCGGGCCGTCCAGAGCACCTGGATGGGCCTGGCGCACGCCACCGGGGCCGTCGCCCGCAAGGTGGGCGACACCGGGCGCGACCTCGAGCCCGAGCACCGCCGCGACGGGCTCGGCCTGCTCTTCGTCGCCCTCGCCGTCGTCGTCGCCGCCCGCGAGTGGTGGGGCATGCGCGGTCCGGTGGGCACCGTCGTCCACGCCGTCGTCGCCGGCACCTTCGGCCGGGTCGGCTACGCCGTGCCGCTCGTCCTCCTCGCGGTCGGCATCCACCTCCTGCGCGCCCCCAAGGAGGAGTCGAACAGCTCCCGCCTCCTCGTCGGCACCGCAGCCCTCGCCTTCTCCGCGTGCGGCCTCGCCCACGTCGCGGCCGACATCCCGACGCCCCCCGAGGGCGCCGCCGGCATGCGCGCGGCCGGCGGCATCATCGGCTTCCTCGCCTCGAGCCCGCTCGAGGCCGCGGTGTCGGTCTACGGGACCGTCCCGCTCCTGCTCCTCCTCGGCCTCTTCGGCCTCCTCGTCCTCACGGCGACGCCGCTCCACCAGGTCCCCGAGCGCCTCTCGGCGCTCCTCGCGCGCCTCACCGGGCACACCCCGGCCGAGGCCGCCCCGGTCGAGCCCGCCACGACCCCGCGCCGTCGTCGCACCCGCGCCGACCTCGAGGCCGACGCCCTCACCGACGACGAGGCCTTCGAGCAGGCCGCGGTCGTCGACCCGGTCACCGGCAAGCGCCTGCGCCCCGGCCAGAAGCGCCCCGCGCCGCTGCCGGCCAACGCCACCGGCGCCGACGCCACCGCGGCCGCCGGCCCCGCCGCCCGCGGTCCCGTCCCCGAGCGCGCCACCCTCGAGGCCCCTCCCACGACCCCGCTGCCGCAGCGCGTCGAGCAGCTCTCGCTCGCCGGCGACATCACCTACACGCTGCCCGACTCCGCCGTCCTCGAGCCCGGCAGCCCGCACAAGGCCCGCAGCGCCGCCAACGACCGGGTCGTCGACTCGCTGACCCAGGTCCTCGACCAGTTCGAGATCGACGCCCAGGTCACCGGCTTCAGCCGTGGCCCGACCGTCACGCGGTACGAGGTCGAGCTCGGCCCCGGCATCAAGGTCGAGCGGGTCACCGCGCTGAGCAAGAACATCGCGTACGCCGTCGCCAGCGCCGACGTCCGCATCCTCAGCCCGATCCCGGGCAAGTCGGCCATCGGCATCGAGATCCCGAACACCGACCGCGAGAAGGTCAGCCTCGGCGACGTCCTGCGCAGCCAGGTCGCCCGCGGCACCGACCACCCGATGGTCATGGGCGTCGGCAAGGACGTCGAGGGCGGCTACGTCATCGCCAACCTCGCCAAGATGCCCCACCTGCTCGTCGCGGGCGCGACCGGCGCGGGCAAGTCGAGCTTCGTCAACTCGATGATCACCTCGATCCTCATGCGCTCGACCCCCGACGAGGTCCGCATGGTCCTCGTCGACCCGAAGCGCGTGGAGCTCACGGCGTACGAGGGCATCCCGCACCTCATCACCCCGATCATCACCAACCCGAAGAAGGCCGCCGAGGCCCTCCAGTGGGTCGTGCGCGAGATGGACACGCGCTACGACGACCTCGCCGCGTTCGGGTTCAAGCACGTCGACGAGTTCAACAAGGCGGTCAAGGCCGGCAAGGTCAAGCCGCTGCCGGGCTCGGAGCGGGTCATCTCGCCCTACCCCTACCTCCTCGTCGTCGTCGACGAGCTCGCCGACCTCATGATGGTGGCGCCGCGCGACGTCGAGGAGTCGATCGTGCGGATCACCCAGCTCGCCCGGGCCGCCGGCATCCACCTCGTGCTGGCCACCCAGCGCCCGAGCGTCGACGTCGTCACCGGCCTCATCAAGGCCAACGTGCCGTCGCGGATGGCGTTCGCGACGTCCTCGCTGGCCGACAGCCGGGTCGTGCTCGACCAGCCGGGCGCCGAGAAGCTCATCGGCCAGGGCGACGCCCTCTTCCTCCCGATGGGCGCCAGCAAGCCGATGCGCGTCCAGGGCGCCTGGGTCACCGAGTCCGAGATCCACGCGGTCGTCAAGCACGTCACCGACCAGCTGAAGCCGCGCTACCGCGACGACGTCACGGTGACCGCGCCGAAGAAGCAGATGGACGACGACATCGGCGACGACCTCGACCTGCTCCTCCAGGCGACCGAGCTCGTCGTGACGACCCAGTTCGGCTCGACCTCGATGCTCCAGCGCAAGCTGCGCGTCGGGTTCGCCAAGGCCGGCCGCCTCATGGACCTCCTCGAGAGCCGCGGCGTCGTGGGCCCGTCGGAGGGGTCGAAGGCGCGCGACGTCCTCGTCAAGCCCGACGACCTCGCGATGACCCTCGCCCTCCTGCGTGGCGACGACGTCCCCGACGTCGACGTGCCCTACGACGACCTCGCGCCGCTGCCCGTCACCGACGACTCCGCCGACGACACCTCGGAGGTGCCGGTGCGCGGGTACGGCGGCGACGCGGTGGCCGACGACCTCGCCCGCCACCCGGTGGCCGTCGACCGGGGCGGCGACCTCGGAGACGAGGACGACGGCGAGGACGCCTGGGGGCTCACGGGTCGCCCGTGAGCGTGATCGGGACCGGCCCCCCGCCTACAGTGTCGCCATGACCTCGACCTGGGAGGACCTGCGCGAGCCGCCGTCACGGTCGGCACGCTGGCGGGCCACGTTGCGCAAGCAGCCCTCGGCGTTCCTGCTCGGCGTCCAGGTGCTCGTCATCCTCCTGCTCCCGTTCCTCGAGAGCGCGGAGGGAGGACGGGCGGTCATCTCGCTGCTCAGCCTCTCGGCCCTCGTCATCGCGGTCTTCACGGTGCGCAGCACGCCGGCGCTCACCTGGCTGTCGGCGACGCTCGCGCTGCCCGCGGCGGTCTTCGAGGTGTGGACCTTCTTCACCGACGACTCGCTCATCCTCGCGCTCGCGCACACCGCCCTGGCGCTCTTCTACTTCTACACGGCGTACGCGCTCATCTCGTACATGTTCGAGGACTACTGGGTCACCAAGGACGAGCTGTTCGCCGTCGGCGCCTGCTTCACCGTGCTGATGTTCGCCTTCGCCTACGTCTACCTCGCCACGCAGGAGTTCTGGCAGGGCTCGTTCACCTCGTTCACCGGGCCGGGCCAGCGCACCCTGCTCGAGCTCCTGTACTACTCGGCGGCCAACCTCACGAGCGTCGGTCTCTCCGACGTGGTCCCGATCAAGCCGCAGGCGCGCGCCATCGGCACGCTCGAGCAGCTCGGCGGCGTCATGTACGTCGCGATGGTCATCTCGCGCCTCGTGGCGCTGACCGTCATGCGCTCGCGAATGTGACCTCGCGCGGTCCCCGCCCGTGCCGGGACCGCGTCAGTGGGCGGTCCCGTCGAGGTCCTCGATCCGGGCCAGGCTCGGCCCGCGCGTCGCGCCGATCTCGGCGGCTCGCACCTCGGCGTCGCCGAGGAGCCGCAGCGCGTTGCCGCCGGCGAGCGCGCCCAGGTCGGCGTCGGTCCAGCCCCGGTCGGCGAGGGCCGCGAGGAGCCGCGGGTACCCGCTGACGTCCTCGAGGCCCTGCGGCAGGACGTCGACCCCGTCGTAGTCGCCGCCGAGCCCGACGTGGCCCGGGCCGACGACCTCGCGGACGTGCTCGACGTGCGCGACGACGTCGTCGAGCGTCACGACGGGCAGCTCGTGGGTGACGCGCCACTGCGCGAGCCACGGCTCGAAGGTCGGCGCGTCCTCGGTGTCGACGCCGGCGGCCGCGGCGGCGTCGTCGACCTCCAGCGCCCAGTCGCGCGCGGCCTGCGAGACGAACCGCGGCACGAAGGTCACCATGCAGACGCCGCCGTTGCCGGGGAGGCGTTCGAGGACGTCGTCGGGCACGTTGCGCGGGTGGTCGCACACGGCGCGGGCCGAGGAGTGCGAGAACACGACGGGGGCCTCGGTGGTGTCGAGGGCGTCGCGCATCGTGTCGGCCGAGACGTGGCTGAGGTCGACGAGCATCCCGAGCCGGTTCATCTCGCGCACGACCTCGCGGCCGAACGGGGACAGCCCGCCGTGGACCGGGGTGTCGGTGGCCGAGTCGGCCCAGGGGACGTTGTCGTTGTGGGTCAGGGTGAGGTAGCGGACCCCCAGCGCGTGGAGCATCCGCAGCGTGCCGAGGGAGGAGTCGATGCTGTGCCCGCCCTCGGCGCCCATGAGCGAGGCGATCCGGCCCGACGCCCACGCGGCCTCGACCTCGGCGCGGGTCGTCGCGAGGGCGAAGGTCTCGGGGTAGCGGGCGGCCATGGTCCGGACGGCGTCGACCTGCTCGAGCGTCGCCGTGACGGCGGCCTCGCCCGCGAGCGTGGCGGGGACGAAGACCGACCAGAACTGGGCGCCCACCCCGCCCTCGCGCAGCCGGGGGACGTCGGTGTGCGTCGGCTGGCCGGCGACGGCGATGTCGAGCCGGTCCCAGTCGTAGGCGACCCGCTCGCGCGCCTCCCACGGGAGGTCGTTGTGGCCGTCGACGACCGGGTGGTCGCGCAGCAGCGTGCGGATCCGGGACAGCGTGTCGCCAGGCATGCGGCGACCCTATCCGCCGGGTGCGGGCGAGCCGCTCCGCCGGGTGCGGGCCGCTCGCCGCCGCGCAACTAGAGTGGCGGGCATGGCCCTCTCCTCGACGCGCGGCAGTGTGGCCCTCGTGACCCTCGGGTGCACGCGCAACGAGGTCGACTCCGAGGAGCTCGCCGGACGCCTCGCCGCGGAGGGCTGGACCCTCGTCGACGACGCCGCCGACGCCGACGTCGCGGTCGTCAACACGTGCGGCTTCGTCGAGCAGGCGAAGAAGGACTCCATCGACACCCTCCTCGAGGCCGCCGACCTCAAGCAGACCGGCCGCACCAAGGCCGTCGTCGCCGTCGGCTGCCTGGCCGAGCGCTACGGGCAGACCCTGGCCGACGAGCTCCCCGACGCCGACGCCGTCCTCGGCTTCGACTCCTACCGCGACATGTCCTCGCACCTGCGCGCCGTCCTCGACGGCGAGAAGCTGGCATCGCACGTGCCCTCCGACCGCCGTCAGCTGCTGCCGCTGACGCCCCTCGACCGTGCCGACGCCGCCGCCGGCGTCGCCGTGCCGGGACACGGCGACGGCGAGGGCGCCCAGTTCGTCCGGGCCCGCCTCGACGCCCGCCCGTGGGCGCCGCTGAAGATCGCGAGCGGCTGCGACCGCCGCTGCTCGTTCTGCGCCATCCCCATGTTCCGCGGCTCGTTCGTCTCGCGCCGCCCCACCGACGTCGTCGCCGAGGCCCGCTGGCTGGCGCAGCAGGGGGTGCGCGAGCTCTTCCTCGCGAGCGAGAACTCCACGTCGTACGGCAAGGACCTCGGCGACCTCGCCCTCCTCGAGAAGCTGCTCCCCGAGCTGACGGCCATCGAGGGCATCGACCGGGTGCGCGTCTCCTACCTCCAGCCCGCCGAGGTCCGCCCCGGCCTGCTCGAGGCGATCGCGACGACCTCCGGGGTCATGCCCTGGTACGACCTGTCCTTCCAGCACGCCTCGAGCACCCTGCTGCGCCGGATGCGTCGCTTCGGCGGCACCGAGGCGTTCCTCGAGCTCATCGGGCGGGTCCGCGCGCGCGAGCCGCTGGCCGGCATCCGCAGCAACGTCATCGTCGGCTTCCCGGGTGAGACCGAGGCCGACGTCGCCGAGCTCGAGGACTTCCTCACCCGGGCCCGCCTCGACGTCGTCGGCGTCTTCGGGTACTCCGACGAGGACGGCACCGAGGCCGAGCACCTCGAGGACCACCTACCCGAGGACGTCGTCGCCGAGCGCGTCGAGCGGCTCACGGCCCTCGTGGAGCAGCTGACCTCCCAGCGCGCCGCCGAGCGGGTGGGGGAGCAGGTCGCCGTCCTCGTCGAGGAGTACGACGAGGACGAGCCGGGGGTCGCCGTCGGCCGGGCCGAGCACCAGGGGCCCGACGTCGACGGCACCTGCCTGGTCCACGTGGCCGAGGGCGCCGCCCTCCCGGCCGTCGGCTCGGTCGTGCGGGGCGTCGTCGTGGACTCGATCGGTGTCGACCTCGTCGTGGAGGTGGCGTGACCGACAAGCCCGTCCGCCCGGTGCGCCCCGGACCCCTCGCCGAGGGGCGGGCGACCGACCCGTACCGCGCCGGCATCGACCCGGCGAGCCCGATCGTCCCGGCGACGGGACCGAGCGCGTGGAACATCGCGAACTACCTCACGGTCTTCCGCCTCGTCCTCGTGCCGGTCTTCGGGTGGTTGCTCCTCGTCGACGACGGGCTGAGCACCGGCTACCGCTGGGCCGCGTTCGGGGTCTTCGCCGTCGCGATGCTGACCGACCGGATCGACGGCGACCTCGCCCGCAGCCGCGACCTCGTGACGAACGTCGGCAAGGTCCTCGACCCCATCGCCGACAAGGCCCTCGTGACGATGGCGCTCGTAGGGATGTCCGCGGTCGGCGAGGTGTGGTGGTGGGTGACGACCGTCGTCCTCGTGCGCGAGTGGGGGATCACCGCCGTCCGGTTCTGGGTCATCCGCCACGGGGTCATGGCGGCCGGGCGCGGCGGCAAGGTCAAGACGCTCCTGCAGACCTTCGGCATCGGGTTCTTCCTGTGGCCACGCTCGACCCTGCCGGCGCCCCACCTCTGGGACGCCCTCGCCTGGGGCCTGCTCGGGGCGGCCGTCGTCGTCACCGTGGTCACGGGGGTCGACTACCTCGTGCAGGCCCTGCGCCTGCGGCAGACGAGCGAGCGCGCCCTGCGCAAGCGGGCCGAGCGCGCCGAGCGGGCGTCCGCACGGGCCGCCGAGCGCGCCCGGGAGGGACGGCCGGGCCAGTGAGCCCGCACGAGGTCGCCGCGCGCGTCGTGCCCGAGCTGGTCCGACGGGGCCTGACCGTCGCGACCGCGGAGTCGCTGACCGGCGGGCTGGTGTGCGCCGCGCTGACGAGCGTGCCGGGGGCGTCGGCGGTCGTGCGCGGCGGCGTCGTCGCCTATGCGAGCGACGTCAAGGCGTCGGTGCTCGGGGTCGACGCCGAGGTGCTGGCCGCCCTGGGGGCGGTGTGCGCGCCCGTCGCCGAACAGCTGGCCACCGGGGTCGGCGAGGTCGTCGGCTGCGACGTCGGGCTGTCGACGACCGGGGTGGCCGGGCCCGACCCGGCCGACGGGCAGCCCGTGGGGACGGTCTTCGTCGGGGCCGCGGGGCCGTGGGGAATCCTCGTCGAGCAGCACGCGTTGACCGGCGACCGGGAGCAGGTGCGCGCGGCGAGCGTCGACGCGGTCCTCACGCTCCTGGAGCGGGGTCTCCGCAACCTCCGCGACGCCGTGGGCGCCGGAGGGTACGGTGGTTCCCAGCACGAACCCGCTGACGACGAACGAGAGGAGGCACCGTGATCCTGCTGCGACACGAGCTCGGGGAGGTCCTCCGCGAGATCCGCCAGGAACAGGGCCGCACGCTGCGCGACGTGGCCTCGTCCTCCTCGGTGTCCCTCGGCTACCTCAGCGAGCTCGAGCGGGGCACGAAGGAGGCCTCCTCCGAGCTGCTGTCCGCCGTGTGCGGCGGGCTGGGCCTCCACCTCTCCGAGGTGCTCGGTCTCGTCCGGGAGCGCGTCGAGCGGGTCGAGACCTTCACCGCCCCGGTCAGCCTGCCGGTCCCGGCGCGCGAGGCCGACACGGTCTCCGCCTCCGCGGCCTGACCCCTCGCCCGGACCACCTCACGGTGGTGCCGCGCGCTCGGCCGCTCGCGGCTCAGCGACGCCCACGGCCGTAGCCGGGGGAGCGCCCGCGTCCCGTCGTGCCGAGCGGCCGCTGCGGTCGTCCGTCGTCGGTGGGCGCGAGGCCGCCCTGGCAGGTCGGGCACGAGAACAGGGTTCTCTGGCGCGGCGCCTCACCGGTGAGCGCGACCCGCACCGTGTCACCGCACCGGCGGCACGGCCGCCCCGAGCGCGCGTGGACGTACGCCTCCTCGCCGGCGCGCTGGATCCCGGTGCTGCCCTGCCACCCGGTGGCGGCGGCCGTGCTCATGAGGCGCTGCAGGCGGTCGAGGAGGTGGCGCACGGCCTCGGGGTCGAGGGTGGCGGCGGGGGTCCAGGGGTTGACCCGCTCGATGAAGAGCAGCTCGCTCGCCCAGAACGTGCCGACGCCGGCGAGCACCCGCTGGTCGAGGAGGACGTCGCCGACGAGGCGCGGTGAGCCGGTGACCCGCCGGGTGACCTCGTCGGGGTCCCAGTCAGGGCCGAGGACGTCGGGGCCGAGGTGACCGACGAGGTCGCCCTCGCGCGCGGTCGGGACGAGGTCGAGCATGCCGAGGCGCAGCCCGACCGCCGACCACGGCGCGGTGAGGACGGCGGCGCGCAGGTCGGTGCGGCGCAGGGCGCGGTCGGTGGCCGGGCCGGGGTGCTCGATGCGCCACTGCCCCTCCATCCGCAGGTGGGTGTGCAGGGTCGCGCCGGTGTCGAACCGGTGGAGGACGTGCTTGCCCCGCGCGACGACCTCGGTCGTCACCGAGCCGGTGAGGTCGACGTCGGGCACCGACGGCCACCGGAGGTCGGCCCGCTCGACGACCTGGCCGGCGAGGGCGCGGTGGAGCCGGTCGGCGGTGCGGTGGACGGTGTCACCCTCGGGCACGGGAGCCCCCCTCGAGCATCGCCAGGCACTCGCGCGCCCAGGCCTGCTGGGCGCGGGCCATGTGCTCGCCGAAGGACAGCGTCATGGTCCGGTACGCCTGCTCGGGGTCGGGCGCCGGCTCCTCCTCGATCTCGTCGCGGACCGCGGTGTACTCCTCGAGGGCGGCCGCGGCGCGGGCCTCGGCGTCGGCGAGGAGGTCGCGCGCGCCGCCGTCGGGGAGGTGGGCGCCGAAGAACAGGCGCAGGAGGAGGGCGTTGCGCGCGGGGGGCGTGGGGCCTGGCTCGGCGAGGAGCGCCCTGAGCCGGCGGCGGCCCGACCGGGTGAGCTCGAAGACCGATCCCGACGTGCGGCCGGGCGCACGGCGGCGGACCGCGCCCTGCGACTCGAGCCGCCCGAGCGCCGGGTAGATCTGCCCGAAGCTCTCGTGCCAGAAGTGCCCGAGGACCCCGGTGATGGCCCCGCGGATCTCGTAGCCCGTCATCGGGCCGGTCGACAGGGCCCCGAGCACCGCGAGCTCGGTCTGGGACGGTCTGGCCACGGACCCATGCTATCTGCTAGATATGAGCAGTGAGATATGCACAGTCAGGGGACATCGGGTCGGTGCGTCCGGTCGTCGTGGCCTGCCTCGGCGGGATCACGGCGTTCCAGGTGTCGCTGGCCGCCGGGGCGCCGCTCGCGGCGCTGGCGTACGGCGGTGGTCACGAGGGCGTCCTGCCGACGTCGCTGCGGGTCACCTCGGCCGTCGCGTCGCTGCTCTGGGGTGGCGCGCTCGTCGCCGTGGCCACCGGTCGGCCGCACGACCTGGGGCGACAGCGGGCCCTGTACGCCGGGCTGGCCGCCGTCTCCGGGGTGGGTGCCCTCGTCAACCTCGCGTCGCCGAGCCTGCCCGAGCGCTTCCTCTGGGTGCCGGTGACCGCGGTCCTCGCCGTCGCCGCGTGGCACGAGGCGCGCTCGTTGCGACCCTGGCGCGCTCCGGCTCGACCCGCCGACGACCTCCCCGAGTCCGATGACGCCGGCCCCGACCTCGGCAGCCCGCCGCGACGCCGCCCTTCTCCGCTCGCCACGGCGCCGTCGGTGCGGTGACCGCACTACCACCTGCGCCGGAGCACGCGCTGTCGGGTGGAGCAGGTGGACGCGGCCAAGGGGAAGGCCGCCGCCGCGGCGGTGGATGCCCCGCCGCCGCGCTCAGCGGCGGATGCGCAGCCCTCGGGGGGTGAGGTGGAAGCCCGCCTCCTCGAGGGCGGCGACGACCGGGTGGCCGGACCCGAGGAGCGCGCCCCCGTCGGCCTTCTCGACGCTGAGCCGCCCGAGGCTGCCACCGCGCACGGCCCCGGCGAGGGCCCGGGCCGCGGCACCGAGGAGCTGCGGGTCGTCGCCGTAGGTGAGGAGCGTCTTGCCGCCCCGCTCGACGTAGAGGACGAGATCGCCCTCGACGAGGACGACGACGGCACCGGCCTTGCGCCCGGGCTGGTGGCGGCGACGCCGGTCGGGGCCGGCACCGCCGTCGGCGCCCTCCTCCGCCGGGTCGACGGCCCGTTCCGGCCACGGCAGGGCAGCGCCGTAGGGGTTGGCGGGGTCGCTGGTGGCGAGGACGACGGCCTCGACGGCCTCGCGCCGCGACCGGTCGCCGGGCCCGCTGCTCGCCCCGCGGAGCCGGTCGACGGCCCCGGTGGTGCCGAACTGCGAGGCTCCCAGCCCTTCGACGAAGTAGCCGCGCCGGACCCGCCCCGCCTCCTCGGCCTTGCCGAGCACCCGGTAGATCCCCGCGAACCCGCCGGGGACGTCCTCGGCCGCGACGGCGCCTCGGGTGAGGACGCCGTGCCGGTCGAGGAGCAGCTCGGCGGTGGCGAAGGCGCGCAGCGTGGGGTCGTCGTCGACGAGGGGCAGCAGCGACCAGCGCCCCGTGACCCGTGGCGGACCCGTGCGGGTCGGCAGGCTCGGCCGCGCCGGGGCCGACCCCAACGCCCCCAGCGGTCCGCGGCGCCCGGCGTACCGGGTGCGCCGCGGCCCCGCGGCCGTCCGCCTGTGGGCGGTGCGGCCCCCTGCGAGCAGCGCCCGCACCGGGGCGAAGGTGTCGCCGGTGACCCGGCCCGACCACACGAGGTCCCACAGCGTCGTCGCCAGCGCCTCGTCGTCGGTGGAGCCGACCTGGTCGGAGAGGGTGCGGAAGAAGTGGGCCCCGCCGCCGGCGAGGGCGTCGAGGACGGCGAGCGCGTCGTCGCCGGGAACCCGGTCGAGGTCGGGCCCGGGCAGGGTGAGGTGCGCGGAGTCGGCGGCGTGCAGCGACACCCACCCGTCGTCGCCGGGCAGCGACCCGTGACCGCACCACAGGACCTCGCCGCTCGCGAGGAGCTCGTCGAGCAGGCCGGGCGTGTAGTCGGCGACGCGGGAGGGCAGCACGAGCGACTCGACCCCGCTCGCCGGCAGCACCGCGCCACTGAGCTGCTCGACGACCCGCAGCAGGCCGTCGCGCCCGCGCAGCCGGCCGCCGACCCCCTGCCACTCCTGGAGGAAGCGCGACAGCTCGACCGGGGTGACCGGCTCGACCTCCGCGCGCAGCGCCGCGAGGGAGCGGCGCCGCAGCATCCGCAGCACCTCGGCGTCGCAGAACTCGGTGCCGCCGCCACCGGTGGGCAGCAGCTCGCCCTCGACGACCCGGCCGGAGGAGACGAGGCGCGTCAGGGCCGCGTGGACCACGGCGATCCCGAGGCCGTACGCGCGCGCGACCTCGAGCGGGTGGAACGGGGCGTGGGTGCGGGCGTACCGCGCGACGAGGTCGCCGAGCGGGTCGTCGACCGGCTCGAGGAAGGCCTGCGCCACGCCGGGCGGCAGTGAGACGCCGAGGGCGTCGCGCAGCCGGGACGCGTCCTCGACCGCCGCCCAGCGCTCCTCGCCGGCGACCCGGACCTCGATGACCTGGCGCTGCTCGCGCAGCCCGGCGAGCCAGCCCTCGACGTCGGCGCCGGTGGTCCCCTCGCGGCAGCGGGTGAGGACCGCCTCGGTCGACAGGGGGCCGAGCCCACGGACGAGGTCGAGGACGTCGTCGGCGTCGCGTGCGGCCCGCTCGGGCGTGAGCCGCTGGAGCTCGGCCTCGGTCCGGGCGACCTGCTCGGCGTCGAGGAGGTCGCGCAGGGCCAGCCCCTCGGCCGAACCGAGCAGCTCGGCGAGCAGGGAGGGGTCGAGGGCGAGCGCGGCCGCACGGCGCTCGGCCAGCGGCGAGTCGCCCTCGTAGAGGAACTGGGCGACGTAGCCGAAGAGGAGGGACTTGGCGAACGGCGAGGGCGTGGAGCTCTCGACGTCGACGACCGTGACCTTGCGCGAGCCGATGTCGCGCATGAGGTCGACGAGGCCCGGCACGTCGAAGACGTCCTGGACGCACTCGCGGACGGCCTCGAGGACGATGGGGAAGGTCGGGTAGCGGCTCGCGACCTCGAGGAGCTGCGAGGCCCGCTGGCGCTGCTGCCACAGGGGCTGGCGCCGGTCGGGTCGCCGCCGGGGGAGCAGGAGCGCCCGCGCCGCGCACTCGCGGAACCGCGACGCGAACAGGGCCGACCCGCCGATCTCCTCGGTGACCAGGCCCCGCACGTCGTCGGGGTCGAGGGTCACGAGGTCGAGGAGCTCGCGGCCCACGCCGCGGCCGGCGGGCCCGCCGACGCCGTCGACCTCGTCGAGCTCGATGTCGGGCAGGCGCAGCACGATGCCGTCGTCGCCGTGCATGGCCTGGACGTCGACGCCGAAGCGGTCGCGCATCCGGGCGCTGACCGACAGGGCCCACGGGGCGTGGACCTGGGCGCCGAACGGGGACAGGACGGCGATCCGCCAGTCGCCGAGCTCGTCGCGGAAGCGCTCGACGACGATGGTGCGGTCGTCGGGGACGTGCCCCGTGGCCTCGCGCTGCTCGCGCAGGTAGGTGAGGAGGTTGTCGGCGGCCCAGTCGTCGAGGCCCGCGGCGCGGACCCGCTCGCGCGCCGCGGGTGCCGGCAGGGCCTCGAGCTCGCGGACGAACGCCCCGACGGCGCGGCCGAGCTGGGCGGGACGGCCCTGGGAGTCGCCCTTCCAGAACGGCAGCCGCCCCGGCAGCCCCGGTGCGGGGGTGACGAGGACGCGGTCGTGGGTGATGTCCTCGATGCGCCACGTCGTCGTGCCGAGGGTGAACAGGTCTCCGACCCGCGACTCGTAGACCATCTCCTCGTCGAGCTCGCCGACCCGCCGGCCGGGTCCCTCTCCGGTGGCGAGGAAGACGGCGAACAGGCCGCGGTCGGGGATGGTGCCGCCCGAGGTCACCGCGAGCCGCTGGGCCCCGCGCCGCCCGGTGAGCGTGTCGGAGAGCCGGTCCCAGGTGATGCGGGCGCGCAGCTCGGCGAAGTCCTCGCTGGGGTAGCGCCCCGCGAGCATGTCGAGGACCGACTCGAGGACGGGGCGGGTCAGGCCGGCGTACGGCGCCGAGCGCCGGGCGAGGGCGAGGACGTCGTCGACCGACCAGTCGTCGAGGGCGCACATGGCGACGACCTGCTGGGCGAGGACGTCGAGCGGGTTGCTCGGCACGTGCAGCGCCTCGATCTCGCCGGCGAGCATCCGCTCGACGACGACGGCGGTCTGGACGAGGTCGCCGCGGAACTTGGGGAAGAGCACGCCGCGCGACACCGCCCCGACCTGGTGGCCGGCCCGCCCGACGCGCTGCAGGCCCGAGGCGACGGAGGGCGGTGACTCGACCTGGACGACGAGGTCGACGGCGCCCATGTCGATGCCGAGCTCGAGGCTGCTCGTCGCGACGACCGCGGGCAGCCGCCCGGACTTCAGCTCCTCCTCGATGCTCGCGCGCTGCTCCTTGCTCACCGAGCCGTGGTGGGCGCGGGCCAGCACGGGAGGGGCGCCGGACGACTGGCCGGCCTGGGCCATGACCTGCGCGGGGGAGCGGGTGAGGGCGGACGGGCGCGGGGTCGCCCCGGGGGCCCCCACCGTCTCGGCGCCCTCGGCCGCCTCGGTGCGCTCCTCCCAGATCTCGTTGAGCCGCGTGGTCAGCCGCTCGGCGAGCCTGCGGCTGTTGGAGAACACGAGCGTGGAGGTGTGCTCGGCGACGAGGTCGACGATGCGCTCCTCGACGTGCGGCCAGATCGAGGCCCGCTGCTCCTGCCCCGAGGCCGCGCCGGACAGGTCGCCGGTCGGCTGGCCGAGCTCGGCCATGTCGGGGACGGGGACGACGACCTTGAGGTCCCACTCCTTCGTCGACGGCGGCTGGACGACCTCGACGGGACGGCCGCCGGCGAGGAAGCGGGCGACCTCCTCGACCGGCCGGACGGTGGCGGACAGGCCGATCCGCTGGGCCGGGCGCTCGAGCTGGTGGTCGAGCCGCTCGAGGGAGAGGGCGAGGTGGGCACCGCGCTTGGTGCCGGCGAGGGCGTGGACCTCGTCGAGGATGACCGTCTCGACGCCGGCCAGCGCCTCGCGGGCGGCGGAGGTGAGGATGAGGAAGAGCGACTCGGGCGTCGTGATGAGGACGTCGGTGGGGGTGCGGGCGAAGGCCCGTCGTTCGTCGGCCGGGGTGTCGCCCGAGCGCACCGAGACGGTGATGTCGGGCTCGGGGAGGCCGAGGCGCGTGGCGGCGTGCCGGATGCCGACGAGGGGGCTGCGCAGGTTGCGCTCGACGTCGACGGCGAGCGCCTTCATCGGCGAGACGTACAGGACGCGGCACCGGCGCAGGCGCTCCTCGGGGACGGGCTCGGCGGCGAGCCGGTCGAGGGCCCACAGGAACGCCGAGAGGGTCTTGCCCGAACCGGTGGGCGCGACGACGAGGGCGTTCTTGCCGCCGCTGACCGCCTCCCACGCGCCGGCCTGGGCCGTGGTGGGCGCACTGAAGCTCCCCCGGAACCACGCGGCGGTGGCGGGGGAGAAGCGGTCGAGCACGTCGTCGGTCATCGTCGGGCCAGCCTCTCACCCACCACCGACAGGCCGGCGGGCGCGCGACGGCTCGGTGGCGGGCGCGGCGGCTCAGCGGCGGGTGCGGCGGGTCCCGCCGAGGCGGACGTCGACGACGTAGGCGTCGTGGTCCGACAGGTGCCGCCGCGCGCCCTTCATCTCGACCCGGCGCACCGTGCGCACCGTCGCCGACTCGGGGACGGCGATGTGGTCGATGCTCGACAGGCCCTCGGTGCGGTGGGGGCTCTCGGCGGTGACGACGGTGAGGTCGAGCTTGGCGCAGGCGTCGAGGACGTGCTCGCGCCCCTCGACGCTGCCGGCGCGCTCGGGCCCGCGGAAGGCGTGGTTCCAGTCGCCGCCCCACACCGTGGCACCCCGAGGGAGGGAGCCGGCGAGGCGGCGGGTGACGGCGGCGGTCTTGTCGGCGGTCGTCGAGCCCTCCCACGGCGCCTCCCGGCCGCATGAGCGCCAGGGCAGCACGGAGGAGCAGAAGACCGTGCCGCCGACGACGGCCGCGGCGCTCGCGGGGTGCAGGTCACCGTCCCAGCGCCCGATGACGCGGGCGGTGTCGCGCACGAGGACGGCGGCGTAGTGGCGGCCGGCGACGAGGGGGGCCGACGACCAGTAGGGCAGGTACCCCTCGGGCACGGCGGCCTCGGGCACCTCGGTGAGCAGCCAGACGTCGGCGCTGACCTTGGACAGGGCAGCCTCGACATGGGGGTCCCATCGACCGTCGAGGTTCCATGTCCCCACACGGAGCAGCGTGCTGGTCACGGGGATGGTCTAACAGGCGACCGGCGTCCCGCGCAGGCGAACCGGGGGGACATGGCCCGATCGGCCAGACCTTCGACACGTCGGGCCGGCCGCCTCCCTCAGGCGCGCGGTTGCTGCTGGGTGATGCAGTGGATGCCGCCGCCCCGCTCGAAGAGGGGGCGCGCGTCGACGCCGACGACCCGGCGCCCCTCGTAGGCCCGCTCGAGGACCGCGAGGGAGTCGGCGTCCTGGGGGTCCTCGTAGGTGCAGGCGACGACCCCGTCGTTGACGACGAGGTGGTTGATGTAGGACCAGTCGACCCAGCCCTCGTCGTCCGCCAGGGTCCTCGGGGCCGGGACGCGGACGACCTCGAGCGGCTCGCCACGGGCGTCGCGCGACGACGCGAGCAGCGCCTCGAGCTCGCGGGACACCTCGTGGTCGGGGTGGGCGGGGTCGCCCTGCCAGTGGAGCAGGACGACGCCGGGGGAGGCGAAGGTCGCGACGATGTCGACGTGCCCGCGGGTGCCGAACTCGTCGTAGTCGCGGGTGAGCCCGCAGGGGAGCCAGATGCAGGTGTCGACGCCGATGGTGCGGGCGAGCTCGGCCTCGACGTCGGCTCGGGTCAGCCCGGGGTTGCGCCCGGGGTCGAGCTGGACGGTCTCGGTGAGCAGCACGGTGCCGAGGCCGTCGACGTGGATGCCGCCGCCCTCGTTGACGAGGTCGGACCCGATGCGCAGGGCCCCCGCCCGGTCGGCGACGAACGCCCCGATGCGGGCGTCGCGCTCCCAGCTCGCCCAGGCCTGGGCGCCCCAGCCGTTAAAGACCCAGTCGACCGCACCGAGGGCGCCGTCCGCCCCACGCACGAAGGTGGGCCCGATGTCGCGCATCCACGCGTCGTCGAGGGGTGCCTCGAGCACCTCGATGCCGTGGGCGGTCGGCCCGCCGCGGCCGACCCGGTCGCGGGCGACGTCGGCCGCCGAGGGGTCGGCGACGAGGACGACGGGCTCGAACCCCGCCACGGCCCGGGCCACCGCGGCCCAGGTGCCGCGCGCGACGTCCGCGTCGGCCTCGGTGTCACCGAGGGTGTAGCCGGCCGACGGCCACGCCATCCAGGTGCGCTCGTGCGGCGCCCACTCGGGCGGCATCCGCCACGCGCCGGCCGCCGACATCCTCAGCCCTCCCGGCGGTGCTCGGGACGGACCGGCTCGGCGAGCACGCCGTAGGAGTCGGGCCGCCGCGTCGCGAGGAACGGGAAGAGGTCGAGCCAGTCCTGCCGCTGTGCGAGGTCGAGGTCGGCGACGAGGACGGCGGCCTCGTCACGCGGTGCCCGCACGAGGACCCGCCCGTAGGGGTCGGCGATGAACGAGCTGCCGTAGAAGGTGATGAGCCCCTCGGTGCCGTACCGGTTCGGGACGACGACGAAGACCCCGCTCGCGATGGCGTGCCCGACGATCGTGTGCTCCCACAGCGGCTGGGTGTCGAAGTCGGGGTGGTCGGGCTCGGACCCGATGGCCGTCGGGTACACGAGGACCTGCGCGCCGCCCAGGCTGTAGGCCCGGGCGACCTCGGGGAACCACTCGTCCCAGCACGTGGGCAGGCCGACTCTCATCCGCAGCGCCTCGACGTCGTAGACGGGGTAGGCGTCCTGCGGCGGGCCGTGGCGGAAGTACCTGTCCTCGTAGTAGCCGGCGGTCACGGGGATGTGGGTCTTGCGGGTGCGCCCCACCAGCGTGCCGTCGGGAGCGACGAGCACGGCGGTGTTGAACCCGAGGCCGTCGTCGGACCCGTCGACGGCCGGGGCCTTCTCGTACAGGCTCGCGTGGACGTGCACGCCCGCCGCCGCGGCGGCCTCGCGCGCGAAGGCCATGGTGGGGCCGTCCTCGAGGGACTCGGCCGTGGCGTCGGGACGGCCGGACGGCAGGGCGTCGGCGGGGTAGCGCGACAGGGTGAGCTCGGGGAGGAAGACGACCTCGGCGCCCGCGTCGGCGGCGGTGCGGATGCCCTCGAGGAGGGTGGCGCGCAGGCGGCCCTCGTCGTCGTCCCAGGCGTGCTGGACGAGGCCGACGCGCACCGGCGGCTCGGTGGGCTCGTGGACGCGGGCGAGCGAGGTGGGCACCTCAGCGGCGGTGATCAGGCGCATGCGGGCCAGTATGCCGCCCTCGCGGGGGCACCCACCGCCCGCCGCGGCCCGGCGGCCGGCGTGTACCGTCCCCGCCGTGCGAGTGTCGGAGTTCTGGGCCCGGATGGACGACGAGTTCGGCGCGGCCTACGCGCAGTCCCTCGCCCGCTCCCACGTCATGGCCGCCCTCGGCGACCGCACCGCGGTCGAGGCGCTCGCCTCCGCCGTGCCGCCTCGGGAGGTCTGGCTGGCCCTGTGCGCCGCCATGGACGTCCCCGAGGAGCGCCGCCACGGGCGCCCGGACCCGCGCCGTCCGTGACGCCCTCCTGAGAGCGCTCACAGCGCATCGGTCCATCGTTGTCACCTTTCGGACAGCCGACGTCCTCCCGAGGTGTGGTTGAACAGGAAATCCTCTACCGTCGCGGGCGTGGGTGACGACGTCCTGTTGCGGGCCCGAGGGCTGACGAAGCGCTTCGGCGACTTCACCGCCGTCGACGGCATCGACGTCGACGTCCACCGCGGCGAGGCGTTCGGCTTCCTCGGTCCCAACGGGGCCGGCAAGTCCTCGACGATGCGGATGGTTGGCTGCGTCTCCCCGGTCACCGAGGGCGAGCTGACGATCCTCGGGATGGACCCCGCGACCGACGGCCCCGCCATCCGCGCCCGCCTCGGCGTGTGCCCGCAGCGCGACATCCTCGACGAGGACCTCTCGGTCGAGGAGAACCTCTGGGTCTACGGCCGCTTCTTCGGGCTCTCGCGCTCCGAGGTGCGCGCCCGGGCCGACGAGCTCCTCGACTTCTCCCAGCTCACCGACCGCCGCCACGACCGGGTCGAGCCGCTCTCGGGCGGGATGAAGCGCCGCCTCACCATCGCGCGCTCCCTCATGAACAACCCCGAGGTCCTCCTCCTCGACGAGCCGACGACGGGCCTGGACCCCCAGGCGCGGCACGTGCTCTGGGACCGCCTGTTCCGGCTCAAGCGCGCCGGCGTCACCCTCATCGTCACGACGCACTACATGGACGAGGCCGAGCAGCTGTGCGACCGCCTCGTCGTCATGGACCACGGCCGGATCGTCGCCGAGGGCAGCCCCCGCGAGCTCATCACCTCCTACTCCACCCGCGAGGTCGTCGAGCTGCGCTTCGACCACGACGAGCAGGAGCGCTCGGTCGGCGACGTCGACGGCGTCGGCAAGCGCCTCGAGGTGCTGCCCGACCGCCTCCTCGTCTACACCGAGGACGGTGACGCCGCGCTCGCCGAGATCCACGCCCGCGGGGTCGCCCCGCTGTCCTCGCTCGTGCGCCGCTCCACCCTCGAGGACGTCTTCCTCTTCCTCACCGGCCGGACCCTCGTCGACTGATGTCGACCCCGATCAACCCCACGACGCTCGCGGTCCCGAGCGGGCGACTCGCGCCCGGACCCCGGCCGGCGATGTCCGCGGTCGAGCGCCTCCTCGCGGTGACCGGGCACCACGTCCTCGTCTACCGGCGCACCTGGCGCGCGACGATCATCGAGCGCTTCCTCGCACCGCTGCTGTTCCTGCTCTCGGTGGGACTCGGTGTCGGCGGCCTCGTCGACGGCGGGTCCGGCGGCATCGACGGCACGCCGTACCTCCGGTTCGTCGCGCCCGGGCTCGTCGCGATGCAGGCGATGTGGCTGGCGTTCGGCGAGTCCACCTACGTCGTCATGGGCTACCTGCGGTGGAACCAGATGTACCGGGCGATGCTCGCGGCGCCGCTCGTCGTCGTCGAGGTGCTCGCCGGGCACGTGCTCGTCGTCGCCGTCCACCTCGTCACCGCCTCGGCGATCTTCGTCGTGATGGGGGCGCTGCTCGGCTCCTTCACGTCGTGGTGGGCGCTCGCGATGGTGCCGGCCGCCGCCGCGACCGGCCTCGCCGTGTCGCTGCCGCTGTTCGCGCTGGCCGCCACGGTCGACGACGACAGCGGCTTCGGCGTGGTCAACCGGCTCGTCCTCGCCCCGGTCCTCATGGTCTCGGGCGTCTTCTTCCCGATCGACGCCCTGCCCGCGGTCCTCCAGCCGGTCGGCTGGGTGTCGCCGCTGTGGCACGGCACCGAGCTGTGCCGCGCGTCGGCGACCGGGTCGTGGGAGCCCGGGATGCTCCTCCACGTGGCCTTCCTCGCCGTGTGGCTCGCCGCCGGCTGGTGGCTGGCCCGCCGGCAGTTCACCCGCAGGCTCGTCGAGTGAGCGCCCTCGACACCGCCGTCCGCGGCTCGCGAGCGCTGCCCTTCCCCGCCGGGGCCGGGCTGGCGCGCTTCGTCGTGGCCCGCAACTACACGGCCTTCCGGCGCGCCTGGCTCATCTTCATCTCGGGCTTCGCCGAGCCGGTGCTCTACCTGTTCTCGCTCGGGGTGGGCCTCGGCGCCCTCATCGGTACCGTGACGACCGACGCCGGGACCGAGGTGCCGTACGCGGTGTTCGTCGCCCCGGCGATGCTCGCGACGTCGGCGATGAACGGGGCCGTGTTCGACAGCACCTTCAACGTCTTCTTCAAGCTGCGCTACGCCCGGCTCTACGACGCGATGCTCGCGACCCCCGTCGGGCCGCGCGACATCGCCGTCGGCGAGATCACCTGGTCGATGCTGCGCGGCACCGTGTACTCCGCGATCTTCGTCATCGTGGCGCTGGCCGCCGGGTTCGTCCGCTCGTGGTGGGCCCTGCTCGCGCTGCCGGCCGCCGTCCTCATCGGGTTCGCCTTCTCGGCCGTCGGGATGTGGGCGACGACGTACATGTCGTCGTGGCAGCACTTCGAGTACATCACCCTCGTGGTGCAGCCGATGTTCCTCTTCTCGGCGACGTTCTTCCCGCTCGGGGTGTACCCGCCCGTCCTCCAGTGGGTCGTCCAGGCGACGCCGCTCTACCACGCGGTCTCGCTGGAGCGGGAGCTGATGCTGGGGGAGGTCTCGGGGGGGATCCTCGGGCACGTGGCGTACCTGCTCGTCCTCGTCGCCGTGGGGGTCGTCGGCGCCTCCCGCCGGATCGAGAAGCTGCTCCTCACCTGAGGCCGGTGCGTCGCGCTCGCAGGTCTCGACAGGTCAGTGGGTCCTGGAGGACAGTGATGCGATGTCCGTCGCGCCCGCGCTCCCGGCCCTCCACGACCCGGCGCTGCCGGGCTTCGTCACCGACGGCGGTCTCGAGACCGACCTGATCTTCCACCACGGTGTCGACCTGCCGCAGTTCGCGGCGTTCCCGCTCGTCGACGACGCGGCCGGCCGCGACCTCCTCACGACGTACTACGACGGGTACGCGCGCGTGGCGGCGGCGGCCTCGGCCGGGCTGCTCGTCGAGACCCCCACGTGGCGGGCGAACCCCGACTGGGCGGCCCTCGTCGGGTACGACGCCGGCGCCCTCGCCCGGGTCAACGCCGACGCGGTCGGCCTGGCCCGCTCGCTGGCCGACCGCTACGCCGCCGACGTGCCCGCGGTCCTCGTCGTGGGGACGGTCGGGCCGTGGGGCGACGGGTACGTCGTCGGCGAGGCCGTCACCGCCGAGCAGGCACGCGACTACCACGCCGCCCAGGTCGGCGCGCTCGCCGGCGCCGACCTCGTCGCCGCCTACACCCTGACGACCGCGGCGGAGGCCGTCGGCGCCGTCCTCGCGGCCCGCGGGGCCGGGGTGCCGGTGGCCGTGTCGTTCACGGTGGAGACCGACGGGCGCCTGCCCGACGGCTCGACCCTCTCCGCGGCCGTCGCGGCGGTCGAGGAGGCGGCGCCCCCGGACCACTTCCTCGTCAACTGCGCGCACCCGACCCACGTCCTCGCCGGGCTCGACGGCGGCGCGTGGCAGGAGCGCGTCCTCGGCACGCGGGTCAACGCCTCCACCCTCAGCCACGCCGAGCTCGACGCCGCCGAGGACCTGGACGACGGCGACCCCGCGCGGCTGCGGGCAGAGCAGGAGCAGCTCGCCGGGCAGCTGACCCGGCTGCGCGTCGTCGGCGGCTGCTGCGGGACCGACGTGCGCCACGTCGCGTCGCTGTGGGGCGTCCCCGGGGCCGCCGGGGCGTGAGCCGGCCGGTGGCGGCTCAGCCCGCGCGGAACGGGTGCGGGCGGCCGTGCGTCGCCTCGTGCCACCCGAGGTACCCCTCGACGGCCGTCGGCAGGGTCGGGAAGATCCGCTCCGTCCCGACGGCCTCCACCAGGTGCGCCGCCTGGAGGTCGTCGAGGAGGTCCTGCTTGACCCGCGCGAGGGCGAGGACGACCCCGCGCTCGTCGAGCTCGCGGTGCAGCCGGGCGAGGGCGTCCAGGCTCGTGAGGTCGACCTCGACGACGGCCTCGGCGTTGAGGACGAGCCACTCGACGGCGTCCTGCGCGTCGTCGACGGCCGCGAGGGCGCGGCGGTGGAAGTCCTCGGCGTTGGCGAAGAAGAGGGGTGAGTCGTACCGGTACACGACGAGTCCCGGGACCTGGCGGGCCTCGGGGTAGTCGTCGACGTCGTGCATCCCCGCGATGCCGGGCACGTACCCGAGGACGCCGTCGTGGGGCCGCGCGACGCGGCGCAGGAGGTCGCCGAGCGAGAGGGCGACGGCGAGGAGGATCCCGTTGAGGGCGCCGAGGGCGAAGACGCCGAGCGTCGTCGCGACGAGGAGGGCGAGCTCGCTGCGCCGGAACCGCGCCACCCGCCGGATCTCCGCGACGTCGACGAGCCGGATCGCGGCGTAGACGACGAGGGCCCCCAGCGCCGCCTTCGGGAACGCGGCGATGACGGGCGCGAGGGCCAGCACCGCGACGAGGACGGTGCCGAGGGTGACGAGCGAGGCGAGCTGGGTGCGGCTGCCCATCGAGTCGCCGATGGCGGTGCGGCTGCCGCTGCTGCTCACCGGGAAGCCCGAGAGCAGGCCGCCGGCGATGTTCGCGGCGCCGAGGGCGAGGAACTCCTGGTCGGCGTCGATGCGCTCGCCGCGCCGGTCGCCGAAGGCCCGCGCCGTGAGGACGTTGTCGGAGTACGCGACGACGGCGATGCCGAGCGCCGGCCCGAGCATCGACAGGACCGACCCGGGGGACAGGTCGGGCAGGGTCAGGCGGGGGAGGGTGGTGGGGAGGGCGCCGACGGTCTCGACGCCGACGTCGCGCAGCCCGAGGGCGGCGACGGCCGCGGCGCCGAGGAGGACGGCGAGGAGCGGGGTGGGCAGCCGCGGCCAGCGGTGCGACACGAGGAGGAGCAGGACGAGGAGGGTCACGCCGAGCGCGACGGTGGGGCCGTGGGCGTCGCCGACGCCGCGCACGACGTCCCAGACCTGCTCGGGGAGCGAGCCGTCGCCGACCGGGATGCCGGTGAGGGTGTCGAGCTGGCTGACGACCATGAGGACGGCGACCCCGGCGAGGTAGCCGACGAGCACCGGGCGCGAGAGCAGGTCGGCGAGGAAGCCGAGGCCGAGGAGCCAGCCGACGAGGCAGAGCACCCCGGTGACGACGGCGAGGGCGGCGGCCAGCGCCGCGTACTCGTCGGGACCGCTGACGCCGAGCGCCGCGACCGCCGTGGCCGTCATGAGCGCGGTCGTCGACTCGGGGCCGACGGAGAGCTGGCGCGAGGAGCCGAGCACCGCGTAGAGCAGGGTGGGCCCGACGATCGCGAGCAGCCCGGTCGCCGGGGGGAGGCCCGCGATCTGCGCGTAGGCCATGACCTGGGGGACGAGGTAGGCGGCGACGGTGACCCCGGCGAGGAGGTCGCCCCGCAGCCAGGGGCGCTCGTAGCCCCGCAGGGTCGTGAGACCGGGCAGCGAACGGGCGGCGGACAGCCTCCGGCGGGAGGAGAGGGGCCGCTCGTAGCCGTCGGCGGTGGGCACGGGGCGATTCGACCACACCGCACCGGCGTGTCGCGGGGCAATCCGGTGGGTCGAACACGTGTTCGGCTACTGTCGTCCACAGGTGGCGACGCCGAGAGCACTCGTCCACAGGTCCACGGCAGCCCGGGACGCTGTCGGTGCCACCACCTAGCGTCTGACCAAGACCACGCGAGAAGTCCGACCGCGCGGGTTGGTCGCCGGTGGGCGCGCTCGACGCTCGACACGAAAGAACAGGTGTGACATGGCTGGTACTCGCGGAGCAGTGATGCCCAACCCGGTGGCCGCGGCCAACGGTGGGGAGAAGGACAAGGCCCTCTCCTCGGTGATGGCGCAGATCGAGAAGCAGCACGGCAAGGGTGCCGTCATGCGCCTCGGCGACGACGTCCGTCCCCCGATCGAGGTCATCCCGACCGGGTCGATCGCCCTCGACGTCGCGCTCGGCATCGGCGGGCTGCCCCGCGGCCGGGTCGTCGAGATCTACGGCCCGGAGAGCTCGGGCAAGACGACCGTGGCCCTCCACGCCGTCGCCAACGCGCAGAAGGCCGGGGGCATCGCCGCGTTCATCGACGCCGAGCACGCGCTCGACCCCGAGTACGCCAAGGCGCTCGGCGTCGACACCGACGCGCTCCTCGTCTCCCAGCCCGACACGGGGGAGCAGGCCCTCGAGATCGCCGACATGCTCATCCGCTCCGGCGCCCTCGACATCATCGTCATCGACTCCGTGGCGGCCCTCGTGCCCCGCGCCGAGATCGAGGGCGAGATGGGCGACAGCCACGTCGGCCTCCAGGCCCGCCTCATGTCCCAGGCGCTGCGCAAGATCACCGGGGCCCTCAACACCACCGGCACGACGGCGATCTTCATCAACCAGCTCCGCGAGAAGATCGGCGTGATGTTCGGCTCGCCCGAGACGACGACCGGTGGCAAGGCGCTGAAGTTCTACGCCTCGGTCCGCCTCGACGTCCGGCGCATCGAGACCCTCAAGGACGGCACCGACGCGGTCGGCAACCGCACCCGCTGCAAGGTCGTGAAGAACAAGGTGAGCCCGCCGTTCAAGCAGGCCGAGTTCGACATCCTCTACGGGCAGGGCATCTCCCGCGAGGGCGGCCTCATCGACATGGGCGTCGACCACGGCTTCGTCCGCAAGGCCGGCGCCTGGTACACGATGGACGGCGACCAGCTGGGCCAGGGCAAGGAGAACGCCCGCGCCTTCCTCAAGGACAACCCCGACCTCGCCGACGAGCTCGAGAAGAACATCAAGGTCAAGCTCGGCATCGGGCAGCCGCGCGTCGAGGCCGTCGTCGTGCCCGAGGTCCCCGTCGACTTCTGAGCCGACCTCCCGGACCGACCGCGATGACGTTCGCCGACCCCGCGACCCCGCCGCCCGACTGGGCGGTGGGGTCGCGGGGCGTCGCGCCTCCCGATCCCGAGGCCGACCCCCGCACCCGTGGCGAGGCCGTCGACCCGCACGACTGGGCCCGCCAGATCGTGCTGCGCCAGCTGACCGCCGCCCCGCGGTCGCGCTCGCAGCTCGAGCAGGTGCTGCGGCGCAAGGAGTGCCCCGACGACGTCGCCTGCGCGGTCCTGAACCGGATGGAGGAGGTCGGCCTTGTCGACGACGAGGCCTACGCCGGGATGCTCGTCCGCTCCCAGCAGGCCGGACGGGGCCTGGCGCGGCGCGCGCTCGCCCAGGAGCTGCGGCGCAAGGGCGTCGACGACGACACGGCCCGCGCCGCCCTCGACGAGGTCGACCCGGCCGACGAGGAGGACCGCGC
The DNA here is from genome assembly GCF_042756445.1 of Oryzobacter terrae. Lineage (GTDB taxonomy): Bacteria > Actinomycetota > Actinomycetes > Actinomycetales > Dermatophilaceae > Oryzobacter > Oryzobacter terrae. The sequence goes on along the minus strand of NZ_CP170578.1, from coordinate 684,516 downwards.
CCGCCAGCTCGTCGCGAAGAAGATGCGCTCGATGCACGGGCTCGAGCCCGTCGTGCAGACCCGGCGCCTGGCCGGGATGCTCGCCCGCAAGGGCTACCCCTCCGACGTCGCGATGCGCGTCGTCCGCGAGGCCGTGCGCGAGGCCCCGGAGCACCAGCGCGACTGACGCGCCCCGGCCGCCCGCGGGTCAGAGGGAGTGGAGCGGGCGCTGACCCGGAGGCAGGGAGTCGGCCGGGACGATCCGCTTGCCGTAGGGCACGAGGGAGACCGGCAGCATCTTGAGGTTCGCCACGGCGAGCGGGATCCCGATGATGGTGATCGCCTGCGCGACGGCCGTGAGCAGGTGGCCCAGGGCCAGCCACCAGCCGGCGAGGACGACCCACACGACGTTGAGCAGCACCGATCCCGCACCGGCTCCCTCCTGGGCCACGACCGCGCGACCGAAGGGCCACAGGGCGTAGCTCGCCATCCGGAACGAGGCGACGCCGAGCGGGATCGTCACGACGAGGACGCAGAACACGACCCCCGCGAGGGCATAACCCAGCGCGAGCCAGAGCCCGCCGAAGACGAGCCAGACGAGGTTGAGCAGGGTCCGCACGGGAGTCCTTCCGGGAGAGTGGTTCTCGCCCGGCCCAACGACACGTCGGGGTCGTGGCGTTCCCGACCGCGCCTGCGAGGGCCGGGAAACGTGGCGGTGACACGTCCGTGATGACAGGTTCACGCGGTGGCCATAGGTTCGTCACGTGAGCGAGCAGGGAGCCGAGGCGGGAAGCAGCAGCCTCTTCGAGGAGTACCGGCTCGGCGCCGCCTGGGACGAGATGCTCTCCGAACCCGGGTCGCCGCGGACGGCGTACAAGCCGGTCTTCCACACCCTCCGGGCGATGACGGGCCAGACGCTCAAGGAGCGCGCCGACACCCTCGCCCGCTCCTACCTCGACCAGGGCGTGACGTTCGACTACGCGGGCGAGGAGCGACCGTTCCCGCTCGACGCCGTCCCGCGGGTCATCTCGGCCCACGAGTGGCAGGTCATCGAGTCGGGCGTCGTCCAGCGGGTCACGGCCCTCGAGTCCTTCCTCGACGACATCTACTCGCGCGAGGGCGAGATCCCGCGCGCGGTCCACGAGGGCGTCATCCCGTGGCGCCTCATCGCCAGCTCGAGCCACTACCACCGCGCGGTCATGGGCATCCGCCCGAGCAACGGCGTGCGGGTCCACGTCAGCGGCGTCGACCTCATCCGCGACGAGGAGGGCACCTTCCGCGTCCTCGAGGACAACGTCCGCGTCCCGTCCGGCGTCAGCTACGTCATCGCCAACCGCCGCGCGATGGCCAACGTCTTCCCCGAGGCCTTCGCGACGATGCGGATCCGCCCGGTCCACGACTACCCCCGCATGCTCCTCGCCGCGTTGCGCGCTGCCGCGCCCGACGGCGCGAGCGACCCGACGGTCGTCGTCCTCACGCCGGGGGTCTTCAACTCGGCGTACTTCGAGCACGCCCTCCTCGCCCGGATGATGGGCGTCGAGCTCGTCGAGGGCCGTGACCTCGTCTGCGTCGGCGGCCAGGTGCGGATGCGCACGACGACCGGCGACAAGCCGGTCGACGTCATCTACCGCCGGGTCGACGACGAGTTCCTCGACCCGGTGCACTTCCGCGGCGACTCCGTCCTCGGGGTGGCCGGCCTGGTCTCGGCGATGCGCAGCGGACGCGTGACGGTGGCGAACGCCATCGGCAACGGCGTGGCCGACGACAAGCTCATCTACTCCTACCTGCCCGAGCTCATCCGGTTCTACCTCGACGAGGACCCCGTCCTCGGCAACGTCGACACCTTCCGGTGCGAGGAGCCCCACGTGCTCTCGCACGTCCTCGCGAACCTCCACGAGATGGTCGTCAAGCCGGTCGACGGGTCCGGCGGCAAGGGCCTGGTCGTCGGGCCGAAGGCCGATGCCGCCACCCTCGAGCGCCTCCGCGGCCGGATCGAGGCCGACCCGCGCGGCTGGATCGCCCAGCCCGTCGTCCAGCTCTCGACGGTCCCGACCTTCATCGACGGCCACCTCGCGCCCCGCCACGTCGACCTGCGGCCGTTCGCCGTCAACGACGGGGAGCGGGTGCGGGTCCTGCCCGGTGGCCTCACCCGGGTCGCGCTCCCCGAGGGCGAGCTCGTCGTCAACTCCAGCCAGGGCGGCGGCAGCAAGGACACCTGGGTGCTGTCCGACCGGCGTCCGGCCGGCAACGCCCCGACCCGGCTGCCCGACAACCGCGAGGTCGTCGTCATGAGCGCGCCGACGGCCTCGCACGAGGACAGCATGCGCGAGCAGCAGCAGCAACAACAACAACAAGAGCAGCAGCAGCAGGAGCAGCAGCAGGAGCCGGAGCGGACGCGGGCGGCGGCGACCCGGGACGCCGGGGGTCCCTCGTGCTGAGCCGCATCGCCGAGTCGCTCTTCTGGATCGGCCGGTACACCGAGCGCGCCGACGGCACCGCGCGCATCGTCGACGTCCTGCGCCTGCAGCTCCTCGAGGACCCGGGCGCCGACGAGGTGCTCGCCTCGAACACCGTCCTCTCGGTCATCATGGGCATGCCGTGGGACGGCGAGGCGACCTTCGGCGACGTCAGCTCGGCCCTCGTCTTCGACCGGTCCAACGCGAGCTCGATCACCGGGGCCTGGTTCGCCGCCCGCGAGAACGCCCGTCGCGCCCGCGAGACCCTGTCCACCGAGCTGTGGGAGGCCATCAACACGACGTGGCACCGCTGGAACGGGTTCGGGCGCACCGTCGCCACCGAACGCCACCTGTCGTGGGCGCGTGAGCGCGCGGCCCTCGTCTCGGGCATCGCCGACTCGACGATGTCGCACGACGAGGCGTGGGACTTCCTCGTCCTCGGGCGCAGCCTCGAGCGGGCCGACATGACCGCCCGGCTCGTCGCGACCGGCGCGATGCCGCGCGGGGGTGCCCCCTGGTCAGTCGTGCTGTCGAGCTGCGGTGCGCAACAGGCGTTCATGCGCAGCCAGCGTGGGCTGCTCAGCGACGACGCGGCCGCCGCCTTCCTCGTCCTCGACCGCGAGTTCCCGCGATCGGTGTTCTTCGCCCTCTCCGAGGCCGAGCGCCGCCTCGCCGCCCTCTCGCCGCCGCAGGCCGAGCGGATCGGGGTGTCCGACGAGGCGCGGCGCCAGCTCGGGCGGATCCGGACCTCGCTGGAGTTCCGGGCCACCTCCGACGTCATCGCCGACCTGCCGGCCCAGATGCTCCGCGTCCAGGGCGCCGTCATGGCCGGGTCGCACGCGATCGCGGGCCGCTACTTCCAGTCGGGCCCGCTGACGACGTGGACCAAGGACGGGGTGTTCTGATGCGCCGCTACCGCATCGTCCACACGACCTCGCTCACCTACGAGCGCGGGGTCCGGGCCGCCCACAACGAGCTGCGGATGACGCCGCTCAACGAGGCCGGCCAGACGACCCTCGAGAACCGGATCCGGATCCGCCCGATGACCTGGAGCCACGTCTACCGCGACCACTGGGGCACCCACGTCATGGCGATGGAGAGCCTCGCCGAGCACTCGCGCCTGGACATCGAGGCGATCTCGACCGTCGAGCGGGTGCCCGTCGAGCCGCACCGGACCGCGCTCGACTGGACCGCCGTGCGCGACCGCGCCGTGCAGGACCGCAGCTTCGAGTGGCTCATGCTCTCGGCGCGGACCCGCCCCGGGTCCGGCATCACCGAGCTCGCCGAGGCGGTGCGGGGATCCGCGACGCCGCGCGAGGCCGCCACCGGGCTGTCCGACCTCGTCCGCCAGGAGATGCGCTACCAGCGGGGGGTCACCGGCGTGCACAGCCGCGGCGAGGACGCCTGGGCCGAGCGGGCGGGCGTGTGCCAGGACTTCGCCCACATCACGATCGGCGCGCTGCGCACCCTCGGGATCCCGGCGCGGTACGTCTCGGGCTACCTCGTGCCCACGCGCGACGCCGCCGTCGGCGAGACCTCGACGGGCGAGAGCCACGCCTGGGTCGAGTTCTGGGACGACGGGTGGGTCCCCCTCGACCCGACCAACGGCACCGAGGTCTCGACCGACCACGTCGTCGTCGCCCGTGGCCGCGACTACGAGGACGTCCCCCCGTTCAAGGGGATCTACTCGGGACGGGCCGCCGCGACCCTCGAGGTGAGCGTCGCCATCACCCGCCTCGCCTGACGCTGATTCCCGGCGGTGGCGTCCGGCGGCTTACCCTTGACCCGCCATGACTGCAGCGAAGACCTACGACGTGCGCACCCACGGGTGCCAGATGAACGTCCACGACTCCGAGCGCCTCGCGGGCCTGCTCGAGACCGCCGGCTACGTCGACCTCGCGAGCGTGCCCGAGGGTGAGCGCCCGGCGATCGCCGACGTCGTCGTCTTCAACACGTGCGCGGTGCGCGAGAACGCCGACAACAAGCTCTACGGCAACCTGGGGCAGCTGCGCCCGGCCAAGACCGCGAACCCCGACCTCCAGATCGCGGTCGGCGGCTGCATGGCGCAGAAGGACCGCGAGACGATCGTCGAGCGGGCCCCGTGGGTCGACGTCGTCTTCGGCACCCACAACATCGGCAGCCTCCCGGCCCTGCTCGACCGGGCGCGCCACAACAAGCGCGCCGAGGTCGAGATCCTCGAGTCGCTCGAGACCTTCCCCTCCACCCTCCCGACCCGGCGCGACCAGGCCTTCGCCGGCTGGGTGTCGATCTCGGTGGGCTGCAACAACACGTGCACGTTCTGCATCGTCCCCAGCCTGCGCGGCAAGGAGCAGGACCGGCGGCCGGGCGACGTCCTCGCCGAGGTCGAGGCGCTCGTCGCGCAGGGCGTCGTCGAGGTCACCCTGCTGGGCCAGAACGTCAACACCTACGGCGTGGAGTTCGGCGACCGGCTCGCCTTCGGCAAGCTGCTGCGGGCCTGCGGCGAGGTCGAGGGCCTGGAGCGGGTGCGCTTCACCAGCCCCCACCCGGCGGCCTTCACCGACGACGTCATCGCCGCGATGGCCGAGACGCCCAACGTCATGCCGAGCCTGCACATGCCGCTGCAGTCGGGGTCCGACCGCGTCCTGCGGGAGATGCGCCGCTCCTACCGCAGCGAGAGGTTCCTCGGCATCATCGACAAGGTCCGCGCCGCCATCCCGGACGCCGCGATCACGACCGACCTCATCGTCGGGTTCCCCGGGGAGACCGAGGAGGACTTCGCGCAGACCCTGCGGGTCGTCGAGGCGTCACGCTTCTCGAGCGCGTTCACGTTCCAGTACTCGATCCGGGCCGGGACGCCGGCGGCCACGATGCCCGACCAGGTCCCCAAGGCCGTCGTGCAGGAGCGCTTCGAGCGCCTCATCGCCCTCCAGGAGAAGGTGTCGTGGGCCGAGAACCGACGCGTCGAGGGGCGCGAGGTCGAGGTGCTCGTGGCACCGGGGGAGGGCCGCAAGGACGGCGAGACGGCCCGGATCAGCGGCCGGGCGCGGGACAACCGGCTCGTCCACGTTGCGGTGCCCGACGGCGCACCGCGTCCCCGACCCGGTGACGTCGTCACCGCGGGTGTCACGTACGGGGCCCCCCACCACCTCGTCGCCGACAGCGGCGTGCGAGGTGGGGTCTACGCGGTGCGACGCACCGCAGGTGGTGACGCGTGGGAGCGGCTCCAGGCCGCCCCGGTCCCCGGCAAGCCCCCGGTCTCGCTCGGGATCCCCACGCTCGGCGTCCCGGCGGCTCCCCAGCCGTCGGCCCCCGCCTGTGCGGTCTGAGGGCTCAGCCGAGGAGGAAGACGCCGGCGAGCGTCGCCGCCAGCGCCAGGACCACCGCTGCGCCGGCGCGAAGGGCCGTCCATCGGGAAGCTCCGGTGATCGTGGCCTTCTCGTTGCGCAGCGAGTTGGTGGCCTCCCACAGGGGGGTCGGGTCGAACGGTTCGAGGTCCATCGGCGGGAGGCCGGAGTGGTAGTGCGCCATGGTGGGTCCCTTCTTGGGGGCGAGATGTCCGAAGGCTATGCGGGTGACGGGGCGCGCATCGGGTGCTGGCCGTCAGGAGGGCCGAACGGTGGAGCGGTCGTGGCCGTGGGGCCGAGCGCTCCGCTGGACGGTCAGACGAGGTTGAGGGCGAGGGCCGCTGCGGCCTCGAGGGTGACGGCGACGCCGGCGGTGACGAGCATCGCCCGGCGACGGGCCTTGATCGGCTCGATGACGTCGACGTGAGCCTGGTGGGCGGCCGCCCACAACGGGGCGGGGTCGAACGGCGTGACCGAGATGAACGGGATGGCGGGCATCTGGCGAGGCATGGTCCTTTGGGTTTCCTTTACTCGGAGAAAACCCCTGCATGACCAACACTAGAGGTGGGCCGGACCCGTCGACGGCTCCCGAACCGCCCCGACACCAACTCCATCCGAACGGTTGACCCCGCCGTGGTGCGCAAGCGTTCTCGCACGCTCGGGCCCTCAGCCGTCGCGCGGTCCGGGCTCCAGCCAGGCGTGGACGAGGGGCACGACCGAGGCCCCCTCGCCGCTCGCGGCGGCGACCCGCTTCATCGAGCCGGCCCGCACGTCCCCGGCGGCGAAGACCCCGGGGACGGTCGTCTCGAGGTTGGCCGGGGGAAGGCCGCCGACCCACCGCTCCGCCGGCACGTCGCGGCCGGTGAGGACGAAGCCGCGCTCGTCGCGGGCCACCGACTCCGGGAGCCACTCGCACCGCGGTTCGGCGCCGAGGAGGAGGAGGAGCCCTCGCGCCGCGACCTGCTCGTCGGTGCCGGTACGGGTGTCGCGCAGCACCAGCCAGTCCAGCCGCGCGTCGCCGCCGGCCCCCACGACCTCGGTGCAGGGGCGCACCGTCACCCGCGGGTTGAAGGCGAGCTCGCCGAGGAGGTAGCTCGACATCGTCTCCTCGAGGCCCGGGCGGCGCACGACGATGGTGACGCTGCGGGCGTACCGCGACAGGTGCACGGCGGCCTGCCCCGCGGAGTTCCCCCCGCCGACGATGACGACGTCGGTGTCCTCCATCTCGCGGGCGGCGCTCATCGCGCTGCCGTAGTAGACGCCGAGGCCGACGAGCTCCTCGACACCGGGGACCCGCAGCCGCCGGTAGCTGACGCCGTGGGCCACGACCACCGCACGGGCCCGGACCTCGGCGCCCTCGTCGGTGCGCAGCACGTGCGGCTCGCCGTCGGTGCCCGGGACGAGGCCGTCGACCTCCCACCCGGTGAGGAAGGTCGTGCCGAAGCGGATCGCCTGGTTGCGCGCCCGCTGGGCCAGGCGCATGCCCGAGATGCCGCGCGGGAAGCCGAGGTAGTTGCGGATCATCGAGGACGTGCCGGCCTGGCCGCCGACCGCCTCGGCCTCGAGGACGACGGTCGACAGGCCCTCCGACGACGCGTAGACCGCGGTCGCGAGCCCGGCCGGTCCGGCGCCGACGATGGCGACGTCGACGACCGCCGAGAGGTCGACGTCGGCCGGGCGACCGAAGACCCGCAGCGCCACGTCGCGAACACGAGTGGGGGAGAACGACTCCCCGTCGACGCGCTGGACGACGGGGAACGACGGGTTCGGGTCGCCCTGGGCGAGGGCGGCGCGGCCCTCCTCGCTGTCGGGGTGGTAGACGTGGTGCGGCATGCCCATCCGGTCGAGGAAGTCGCACACGGCGGTCGTCAGGGCGTCGCGTGACGGGGCGATGACCCGCACCGTGTCGACCTCGGGCGCGGGAACCGTTGCGCCCCAGTCGGACAGCAGCTCCCCGATGGCGCCGTGGAACTCCTCGTCGCGGCGGCCGCGAGGCATGAGCAGGTACGCGTCGTACTTGCCCTTGGCGAGCCCGTGCCGGAGGGGAGGGGCGTCGGTCATGAACCGCGACCAGTGGGCCGCCACGATGCGCCGCGCCGTGGGAATGAGGGAGCGCCACCGGGCGAGGGCCTCGTAGACCTCGGCGTCGGGGAGGACCGACTCGCTGACGACGAGCGCGACGCGGGCCCCGCCCTCGAGGACCTCGGTGATGAGCTGCTCGGACTCCGCGGTCGAGCGGGCCGTGCGCACGTCGTAGTCGCGGGCGTAGCGGCCGAACTCGTCGGCCAGGACGTCGGCGTGCTCTGGTGCGACGAGGACGATGACGGGATCCACGTCGCGAGCATAGGTGCGGCCCTCCCCCGAGGGGGAGGGCCGCGGTCGGTCACTGGCCGATGGCGTCGTCGGCCTTGGCCTGTCCCGTGTCGATGTGCTCGGCGTACGTGCCGCCGGTGGCCGAGTCGACCGCGTCGCCGCCGCGCTCGATGGCCTGGTCGCTGAGGTTCTCGAGCTGCTCGGGGTTGTCGTTCGCCAGCTCCTGGAGCTTGGCCTTGGCGTCGTCGAGAAGACCCATGGTCCCTCCCTCGTCCGGGGTCCGGCTCCTCCGGTCCCACGGCCCCAGCACACTGCACGCACCGGGAGTTGGCAACCCCTCGGCCTCTGGAAGAATCGCGGCATGGCCATCCGTCCCGTCGTCATCACTGGGGAACCCGTCCTCCACCAGCGCGCCCAGCCCGTCGAGGTCATCGACGACGACGTGCGCACCCTCGTCGCCGACATGTTCGAGACCATGGACGCCGCGCGAGGGGTCGGCCTGGCCGCGCCGCAGGTGGGGGTGGGCCTGCGGGTGTTCACCTGGCAGCTCGCGAACGACGACGGCATCCCCGCGCGCGGGGTCGTCATCAACCCCTACCTCACCTCGAGCAAGCCGCTGGCCGGCGAGCCTGACCCCCACGACGAGGTCGAGGGGTGCCTGTCGGTGCCCGGGGAGTCCTTCCCGCTCCGCCGCGGCGAGGCGGCCACGCTCACCGGGCTCGACGTCGACGGCACCGAGATCCGGTACGAGGCGACGGGCTGGTTCGCCCGGATGCTCCAGCACGAGTACGACCACCTCAACGGGTTCCTCTACGTCGACCGCCTCGGCGGGAAGTGGGCCAGGAAGGCGAAGAAGGCGGTCAAGGCCAACGGCTGGGGCACGCCGGGCCACACGTGGATGCCGGGGGAGGACCGCGACCCGTTCGGCCACGACGACGACACCCCCGAGGACGAGCGCATCGACTGACGTGCGCCTCGTCATCGGTGTCGTCGGGGCGACCGCGACCGGCAAGTCCGACCTCGCCATCGCGCTCGCCGAGCGCCTGGGCGGCGAGGTCGTCGGCGCCGACGCCTCGCAGCTCTACCGGGGCATGGACATCGGGACCGCCAAGGTCCCCGTGGCCGAGCGCCGCGGCGTCGCGCACCACCAGCTCGACGTCCTCGACGTGACGCAGGAGGCGAGCGTCGCGGCCTACCAGCAGGACGCCCGCGCCGACATCGAGGCGGTCCTGGGCCGCGGTCGCGTGCCGGTCGTCGCGGGCGGGTCCGGCCTGTACGTCCGGGCCGCCCTCGACCGCCTCGAGATCCCCCCGACCGACCCGACGGTGCGCCGCGCCCTCGAGGACCGCCTCGCCGTCGAGGGGGTCGCGCCCCTGCTGGCCGAGCTGCGCGAGGTCGACCCGCGGGCCGCCGCGGCCATCGAGCCGAACAACGGCCGCAGGGTCGTGCGGGCGCTCGAGGTCCTCGCCCTCACCGGCCGTCCGTTCAGCGCGACCATGCCGACCCGCGAGTTCGTCGGGCCCACGGTGCTCGTCGGCCTCCGCGTCGACCGCGACACCCTCGACCGCCGCATCGAGTCGCGCACCCGGGCGATGTTCGCCGCCGGGCTCGTCGAGGAGACGAGGGGGCTGGTCGAGCTCGGGCTGCGCGAGGGCCGCACGTCCAGCCGCGCCGTCGGCTACGCCCAGGCCCTGGCCGTGCTCGACGGCACGATGACCCCCGAGGACGCGACGGCCGACACGGCGCTGCGGACCCGCCGGCTCGTCCGCCGGCAGGAGTCGTGGTTCGGCGCCGACCCCCGGGTCCACTGGGTCGACGCCCTCGACCGTGACCTCGTCGACCGGGCCGTCCGGCTCGTCGAGGAGACCGCGACGTCCGGGGGCCGCGGGGGATGGGACGATGGGTCGCATGGCTGACCGGCTCGCCTTCACCAAGGGGCACGGCACGGAGAACGACTTCGTCCTCGTGCCCGACCTCGACGGCGGGCTCGGCCTGTCGGCCGCCCGCGCCGCCGCCCTCGCCGACCGGCGGGCCGGCATCGGCGGGGACGGCGTCATCCGGGTCGTGCCCACCGAGGCCGCCGACGACGACGCCGTGCGGGCCCAGGCCCCGGACGCGCGCTGGTTCATGGACTACCGCAACGCCGACGGCAGCCTGTCGGAGATGTGCGGCAACGGGACCCGGGTCTTCGCGGCCTTCCTCCGCCGCGAAGGGCTCGAGACGACCGACACCTTCGCCATCGCCACGCGCGCCGGGGTCAAGCAGGTCCGGCTCGACGGCGACCACTTCGCGGTCGACCTCGGCCCGTGGCGGCTCGCCGACGCCGACACCGCCGCCCGGCAGGGCTTCGACTCGCTCGTCGTCCTCGACGACGCGGAGGGCGACGAGCCCTTCTCGGCGCTCTCGGTCGACCTCGGCAACCCGCACACCGTCGTCGCGCTCCCCGAGCAGGTCGACCTCGACGACCTCGACCTGACCCGCTCACCCGTCGTCAACCCGAGGCCGCCGCACGGCACCAACGTCGAGTTCGTCCGGCCCCTCGGTCCCGGCCACGTCGTCATGCGGGTCCACGAGCGCGGGGTGGGGGAGACCCGCTCCTGCGGCACGGGGGCGTGCGCCGCGGCGATCGCCACGAGCTTCTGGGCGGGGTCGCTCGACACCGGCTCGTCGTGGCTCGTCGACGTCCCGGGCGGCCGCCTCACCGTGCGCCTCCTGCCCGACCACGGGGTCGAGCTCTCCGGTCCGGCCGTCCTCGTCGGCGACGGCACCGTCCCGCTGTCGGTCCTGCCCGACTGACCTCGGCTCCCGACCGCCCACCGACCCGGGCGTCACGAAACCGCACCTCTCCCGGCGGGCGTCCTACGGTGCCTCGATGGGGACCACACGAACCGTCCGTACCGCTCGCACCACCCGCACCCGCGTCGCCGCGGGCATCGCGCTCGGCGTCGTCACGGCGCTCGGCGCCACGGCGCCGGCCTCCTCGGCCGCGACGGGGGCCCCGCCACCGGGCCGCCCCGGACCGCCGCCGGTGGGTCACGACCTGCCCAAGGTCGCCGTCATGACGGGCTCCGGCGGGGCCGTCGCGTCGGTCGACCCCGTCGCGAGCCAGGTGGGCATCGACGTGCTCGCGGCGGGCGGCAACGCCGCGGACGCCGCGATCGCGACGGCGGCGGCGCTGGGGGTCACCGAGCCGTACTCGACGGGCATCGGCGGCGGTGGCTTCTTCGTCCACTACGACGCGAGGCGCCGCACCGTCGAGACCATCGACGGTCGCGAGACGGCTCCCATGACGTACACCGAGCGCGCCTTCCTCGACGACCAGGGTCGTCCGCTGCCCTTCGACACCGTCGTGAGCTCCGGTCTGTCCGTGGGAGTCCCGGGCACCCCCGCCACGTGGGAGCGGGCCGCGCAGCGATGGGGGACCGAGCGCCTCGGCGAGCTCCTCAAGCCGGCGGAGCGGATCGCAGCACGCGGGTTCGTCGTCGACCAGACCTTCCACGACCAGACCGTCGCCAACGCGACACGCTTCTCGACCTTCCCCGAGACGACGCGGGTCTTCCTCCCGGGCGGACAGGCTCCCGAGGTCGGCTCGGTGTTCCGCAACCCCGACCTGGCGCGGGCGTACCGCGAGCTGCGCACGCGAGGCGTCGACAGCCTGTACTCGGGGCGGCTCGGCCGGGCCGTCGTCGACGAGGTGCGCGACCCCGGCACCAAGGCTGGGGCGAGCGTGCCGGAGGGCCGGATGACGACAGCAGACCTGAAGGCGTACCGCGCCCTCGACAAGGCGCCGGTCCGCTCCGAGTACCGCGGCAAGGACGTCTACGGGATGCCGGTCCCGAGCAGCGGGGGCATCGCCGTCGGGGAGATCCTCAACCTCGTCGAGGCGTACGACGAGCGCACGGGGACCCCGACCTCGGAGGTCGACGCCGTCCAGTACCTGCACCGCTTCTCCGAGGCGAGCGCCACCGCCTTCGCCGACCGCAACCGGTACGTCGGCGACGTCGCCGGGGTCCCAACGACCGAGCTGCTCTCGCAGGGCTTCGCCGACGAGCGCGCCTGCCCGTTCAGTCCCACCGCCGCCCAGCCGCGGCCCATCCCGTTCGGCACCCCCGACGGGTCGTACGGCGCGTGCGCCGAGGGCACCGCGTCCGGCACCCTCGCCCACGACGACGTCTCGACGACCCACCTGTCCGTCGTCGACCGCTGGGGCAACGCCGTCGCCTACACCTCGACGATCGAGGCCACCGGCGGCTCGGGGATCACCGTTCCGGGCTGGGGCTTCATCCTCAACAACGAGCTCACCGACTTCAGCTTCGCACCGGTGACGCCGGGCGTCCCCGACCCGAACCTGCCCGGACCGGGCAAGCGGCCGCGCTCGTCGATGTCGCCGACGATCGTCCTCGACGACGGCGCCCTCGAGCTCGTCGCCGGCAGCCCCGGGGGCGCGACGATCATCACGACGGTCGCCCAGATCCTCCTCGGCCACTACGAGCGCGGCCTGCCGATCGGCGACGCCCTCGCCGCGCCGCGCCTGTCGAGCCGCAACGGTGCGAGCGAGCAGGCCGAGCCCGCCATCGCCGGCGGACCGGTCGGCACGGGGCTGACGGCCCTGGGCCACCGGCTGACGCCGACCGCCGAGATCGGCGCGGCGACGGCCATCCGGGTGCTCGGTCCCGACCTCTACACCGCGGCCGCCGAGCCGACGACGCGGCGTGGCGGCGGGTCGGCCATGGTCGTCAGGCCGCAGCGCTGACCCGCAGCACGCGGAACCCCTTGCTCGACGTGTGGCGCTCGCACGCCATCGAGAGCTCGGTCGTGATCCAGCGCTGGAGGCTGTCGGAGCCGAGGTTGCGCTGCACGACGAGGTAGGCCTCACCACCCGGCGCGAGCCGGGGGAGCCAGGTCCGCAGGAGCTCGTGGAGCGCCGCCTTGCCGACCCGGATCGGCGGGTTCGACCACACGAGGTCGAAGCGGACGTCCTGCGGCACCTCCTGCGCGGTCACCGGTCGCACCCCGGGGAGGTCGAGCGCGAGGGCGTTGCGGCGGGCGAGGTCGAGGGCGCGCTCGTTGACGTCGACGGCCCACACGGTCGCGGCCGGGGACCGGAGGGCCAGGGCGATGGCGACCGGGCCCCAGCCGCAGCCGAGGTCGAGGAAGGTACCGGACGGAGGGGGAGCGGGGGCCTCGTCGAGGAGGACGGCGGTGCCCTTGTCGAGCCCGCCCGGGGAGAAGACACCCCCGGCGACCTCGACCTCGACGGCGCGCCCCGCGAGGCGGACCCGCAGGGGACGGCGCTCGTCGGCGCTCGCCGGGGAGGCGGTGAAGTAGTGGTCGTGGTCGCTCATCGCGCGGCCCACGCTAGCGGGGGCCGCGGAAGAACTCGGTCGCCCTCGGGCGTTGGACGGTGAGACCCTAGGGAGAACATGACTGCACGACACATCCTCTCCGGGCGGGCCGAGGCGCTCGCCGACACCACGATCTTCGACACCGCGTCCTCCGACGGCGCGTTCGACCTGGACGACGACGCGACCTACGACGGCGACCAGCTCGACCGCGAGGAGCGCGCTGCGCTCCGGCGCGTCTCCGGGCTGTCCACCGAGCTCGAGGACGTCACCGAGGTCGAGTACCGCCAGCTGCGCCTCGAACGCGTCGTCCTCGCCTCCGTCTGGTCCGAGGGCACCCTCGGCGACGCCGAGAACTCGATGCACGAGCTCGCCGCGCTCGCCGAGACGGCCGGTTCCGAGGTCCTCGCCGGCGTCATGCAGCGCCGGTCCACCCCCGACCCCGCCACGTACCTCGGCAAGGGCAAGGCCGCCGAGCTGCGCGACGTCGTCATCGAGGAGGGCGCCGACACCGTCATCTGCGACACCGAGCTCGCGCCCAGCCAGCGCCGCGCCCTCGAGGACGTCGTCAAGGTCAAGGTCATCGACCGCACCGCCCTCATCCTCGACATCTTCGCCCAGCACGCGAAGAGCCGGGAGGGCAAGGCGCAGGTCGAGCTCGCCCAGCTCCAGTACCTCCTCCCGCGGCTGCGCGGCTGGGGCGAGTCGATGTCGCGCCAGGCCGGTGGCCAGGCGGCCGGTGGCCAGGGCATGGGCTCGCGGGGACCCGGCGAGACGAAGATCGAGCTCGACCGTCGCCGGATCAACACCCGGATCGCCAAGCTGCGCCGCGAGATCAAGGAGATGAAGACGGTCCGCGACACCAAGCGCAGCAGCCGCAAGGCCAACGAAGTTCCGAGCGTCGCCATCGCCGGGTACACCAACGCGGGCAAGTCGAGCATCCTCAACCGGCTCACCGACGCCGGCGTCCTCGTCGAGAACCAGCTCTTCGCCACCCTCGACCCCACGGTGCGCCGGTCCGAGACCCCCGACGGCCGCCTGTACACGCTGACCGACACCGTCGGGTTCGTCCGCCACCTGCCGCACCAGCTCGTCGAGGCCTTCCGCTCCACGCTCGAGGAGGTCGCCGAGTCCGACCTGCTGCTCCACGTCGTCGACGGGTCGCACCCCGACCCCGAGGGTCAGATCTCCGCGGTTCGCGCCGTCCTCGCCGACGTCGACGCCACCGACGTCAAGGAGGTCATCGTCGTCAACAAGGCCGACGCGGGCGACCCCGAGGTCCTCGACCGGCTGCGCCGCCACGAGCGCCACTCCATCGTCGTCTCGGCCCGCACGGGCCTGGGCCTCGACGAGCTGCGGGCGCTCATCGCCGACGAGCTGCCCCAGCCCGACGTCGACGTCGACGTCCTCGTGCCCTACGAGCGCGGCGACCTCGTGAGCCGGATCCACGAGACGGGGGAGGTCCTCGCGAGCGAGCACCTCGCCGACGGCACCCGGCTCACGGCCCGGGTCACCCGTGACCTCGCCGCCGACCTCGTGGCCTTCGGCGCCTGAGGCCGTCGGCGCCTGACGCCGCGACGACGCGTGGCTACGCTGACGGGATGCTTCCCGACAGCGTGCAGCGCTTCATCGACGCCGAGGTCGCGGCCAGCACGACCGACTTCTCGGACCTGCGGGCCGTCGTCCTCAACGGGACGCTCAAGCGCAGCCCCGAGCCGAGCCACACCGACGGGCTGCTCGCGGTGACGCGACGCGTCCTCGACGGGGTCGGCGCGCGGGTCGACGTCGTGCGCACCGTCGACCACGTCATCCCCCCGGGCGTGCAGCCCGACATGCGCGAGCACGGGTGGGAGCGCGACGACTTCCCCGACCTGTACCGCGAGCTCGTCGAGCCCGCCGACATCCTCGTCCTCGCCACGCCCATCTGGCTCGGCGACCAGTCGTCGCAGACGCGGCTGGCGATCGAGCGGCTGTACGGCTGGTCGGGAGAGCTGAACGCCAAGGGCCAGTGGTCGTACTACGGCAAGGTCGGTGGGGTCGTCATCACCGGGAACGAGGACGGGGGGAAGCACTGCGCGGCCCAGATGCTCTACGCCCTGTCGCACATCGGGTTCACGATCCCTCCGCAGGCCGACACGTACTGGAACGGTGAGGCCGGGCCGGGCCCGTCGTACCTCGACGACGACCGCGGCGCCCACAACCACTGGACGACGCGCAACACGGTCTTCGCGGCATGGAACATGCTGCACACCGCCCGCCGCCTCAAGGACGGGGGCGGGCTGCCGGCGCACGGCAACGTCACGACCAACTGGGACCTCAGCAGGTCGGACGACCCGAACCCCGAGTACCGCTGACCCACCGCCCGGGGCACGCCCGTCCCGGCCTGTGGTCGGCCTGAGGGGCGTCGCGTCCGGTGGGCGGACAGCCCTGCACCGCGGGGCATCCCGAAGGGCCCGCCGGGAGTACCGTCACAGCGTGCCGGGGCCGCGTGAGATCACCACGACCCGCCTGACCCTGCGGCCTCCCGCCGCGGGCGACCGGGCGCTGTGGGTCCGGCTGCACCGCGACCCGACCCTCTACCAGCACGCGCCGTGGGCCATGCCCGAGGACGACGAGGCGGCCGCGGCGGAGTTCGACGACTGCGTCTCGCGGTGGGGCGACGCCGGGTTCGACTACGGGATCGTCGAGGAGACCAACACCCGCACGGGCATCGGGGTCGGGGGCCTGCGCCGTCGCGACCTCGAGGGGGAGGACGTCCTCAACCTCTACTTCCGCCTCGCCGGCGACGTCCACGGCCGCGGGATGGGCCGCGAGGCGGCCCGGGGGTGGGTGGCGAACGCGTTCGAGTGGCTCCCCGACCTCCCCGTCATCGCCCGGGCGCGCGGCATCAACGAGTACTCGGTGCGGGCCGCGGTCTCGGCGGGGCTCGAGCCGTCGGGGTCGCTCGTCGAGGGGCCGGCGGAGCACGGCGAGTCCACCCTCCTGCGCGCGCCCCGGGCCGAGGCCCACGACTGGTTCGACGAGGACACCCGCGAGTCGCTCCTCGACCTGTGGGTGGCCACCAACGACACCGGCGGCGCCGTCGGGTTCCTCCCGGGCGCGCCGCGGTCCGACGTCGCCCAGGCGCTGTCGGCGCACGAGGAGGCGATGGCCGACGGGACGACGACCGCCGTCCTCCTCCGCTGGCCCGACGGCCGGGTCGTCGGCGCCGGGTTCTGGGCGGCCGACCGCAACCAGCTGCTCGGGCACACCCGCACCGCCTACCGGATCATGACCGCGCCGGACCTGCGCGGGCGCAACCTCGGGCGGCTCCTCATGTCGGCGATGCACCGGGTGGCGCGGGACCAGGGCGTCGAGGTCGCGGTGCTCGACGTTCGCAGCGGCCTGGGGACGACGCGGTTCTACGAGACCTGCGGCTACGTGGAGGTCGGCAGGGTGCCGGGGGTCATCCGGGTGGCGCCGGGCGACGACCGCGACAGCGTCATCCTCGCGCGGCGGCTCGACGGCCGCCCCATGGTCGCCGACGACCGCGCCTGACCTCCCCCCGGCGGGGGCGTCGGGGGAGGCGTCGGCGGCGCGACCTCAGCTGAGGCCGACGATGCGGCCGTTCTCGTCGACGTCGATGTGCTCGCTCGCCGGGACCTTCGGCAGCCCGGGCATCGTCATGATCTCGCCGGTCACCATGACGACGAACCCGGCGCCCGCGGCGAGGCGGACCTCGCGGACGTGCACCGTGTGGTCGATGGGGGCCCCGCGCAGGGCGGGGTCGGTCGAGAAGGAGCTCTGCGTCTTGGCCATGCAGACCGGCAGGTGGCCGAAGCCCTCGGCCTCGATCGCCGCGAGCCGCTTGGCCGCCTTGGCGTCGAAGGTGACGCCGGCCGCGCCGTACACGCGGGTCGCGACGGCCTCGGCCTTCTCGGCGAGGGAGAGCTCGTCGGGGTAGACGAGCTGCATCTCGCCGGGGTGGTTCTCGATGGCGTCGAGGACGCCGCGCGCCAGGTCCTGCGCCCCGACCCCGCCGTCGGAGTAGTGCGTCGCCTCGTGGGCGGCGAAGCCCTCGGCCTCGACGAGCCGCAGCAGGGCCGCGACCTCGGCGTCGGTGTCGGTGGGGAAGCGGTTGAGGGCGACGACCGCCGGCAGGCCGTAGACATCGCGGACGTTGCGCAGGTGCCGCCGGAGGTTGGCCATGCCCTCGGTGAGCGCCTCGACCGACTCCTGCTTGAGGTCGGCGACGGCCATGCCGCCGTGGTACTTCAGCGCCCGGACCGTCGCGACGACGACGACCGCCGACGGCCGCAGCCCCGACTGGCGGCACTTGATGTCGATGAACTTCTCGGCTCCGAGGTCGGCTCCGAAGCCCGCCTCGGTGACGACGTAGTCGGCGAGCTTGAGGGCGGTGCGCGTCGCCATCACCGAGTTGCAGCCGTGCGCGATGTTGGCGAACGGGCCGCCGTGGATCATCGCCGGGGTGTGCTCGAGGGTCTGGACCAGGTTGGGCGCCAGCGCGTCACGGAGGATGACGGTCATCGCACCGTTCGCCTTGAGGTCGCGGGCGGTCACCGGCCTCTTGTCCCGGGTGTAGCCGACGACGACGTCGCCGAGGCGCTCGCGCAGGTCGGAGATCGACGTCGCGAGGCACAGGATGGCCATGACCTCGGAGGCGACGACGATGTCGAAGCCGTCCTCGCGCGGGACCCCGTTGGCCACGCCCCCGAGCCCGACGACGATGTCGCGCAGCGCCCGGTCGTTGAGGTCGACGACGCGCTTCCACGTCACGGTCCGCGGGTCGATGCCGAGGGCGTTGCCGTGGTGGACGTGGTTGTCGAGGAGCGCGGAGAGCAGGTTGTTCGCGGCCGCGATGGCCGCGAAGTCGCCGGTGAAGTTGAGGTTGATGTCCGTCATCGGGACCACCTGGGCGTAGCCGCCGCCGGCCGCGCCGCCCTTCATCCCGAACACCGGCCCCATCGACGGTTCGCGCAGGGCCACCATCGCCTTCTCGCCGAGGGAGGTGAGGGCGTCGGCGAGACCCACCGACGTCGTCGTCTTGCCCTCGCCCGCGGGCGTCGGCGAGATGGCCGTGACGAGGACGAGGCGCCCGTCGGGACGGTCGGCGAGGCTGTTGACGTACGCGAGGGAGATCTTGGCCTTGGTGTGGCCGTAGGGGACGAGCGCCGCGGGGTCGATGCCCAGGGTGTCGCGGGCGAGGTCGACGACGGGGGTCAGCTCGGCGGCCTCGGCGATATCGATGTCGGCCGGGACGGGCTGGGTGTTCGTGGTGGTGGTCACCGGCACATCGTGGCATCGCCGTCGACCCGCGACAAGGGACCTCGGCGCACACCCCGCAACGCCGAGCGCGATGCGCAACACCGGAGCGGGTGCGACCGGGCGACGGGCCGGGCTGGGGACGGCGACCGGGACGGCGCCGCGCCACCGCCTAGGCTGCTCGGGTGCCGACCCTCGACGAGCTCCTCCACGCCGCGGTGGGCGGTGTCGGCGGCACCGAGCGACCCGGCCAGGTCGAGATGGCGCACGCCGTCGCCGAGGCCGTCGAGAAGGGCGAGCACCTCCTCGTCCAGGCCGGTACGGGCACGGGCAAGTCACTCGCCTACCTCGTCCCGGCCGTCGCCCACGCGATGGAGACCGGCACCCCCACGGTCGTCGCGACGGCGACCCTGGCGCTCCAGGCCCAGGTCGTCGACCGCGACATGCCCCGCCTCGCCGAGTCGCTCGAGCCGCTCCTGGGCCGCCGCCCCACCTACGCGCTCGTCAAGGGCCGGCGCAACTACCTGTGCGCCCACAAGCTCGAGGGCGGCTTCCCCGACGACGACGCCGACACCCTCCTCGGGGTCGGCGACGTCGACCAGCAGGCCTCCCGGCTCGGCCAGGAGGTCGTGCGGCTGCGCACGTGGGCCGAGGTCACCGAGTCGGGCGACCGCGACGAGCTCGTCCCCGGGGTCTCCGAGCGGGCCTGGCGCCAGGTGTCGGTCTCGGCCGAGGAGTGCCTCGGCAGCCGCTGCCCGATGGTCGCCGAGTGCTTCGTCGAGCGCTCCCGCGAGGCCGCGAAGAGCGTCGACGTCATCGTCACCAACCACTCGTTCATGGCGATCGACGCCTTCGAGGGCCGCCAGATGCTCCCCGAGCACGACGTCCTCGTCATCGACGAGGGGCACGAGCTCGTCGACCGGGTCACCTCGACGATCACCGACGAGGTCACCCCCGGGATGGTCCGCGCCGCGGCGAGGAGGGCGGGGCGGCAGGCCGACGCGTCCTCGACGATGGAGGAGGCCGCCGACCTCCTCGAGTCGGTCCTCGAGCCGGCCCCCGAGGGCCGGATCCTCAGCATCCCCGACTCCCTCGCGATGGCGCTCGGCCGGGTCCGCGACACCGCCCGCGCGGTCCAGAGCGAGCTGAAGCCCGCACCCGGCGAGGAGCCCGACGGCGGGAGGCAGGTGGCCCGGGCCGCCGTCGACGAGGTGCACGAGAACGCCTCGCGCATCCTCGAGGAGCGTGAGCTCGACGTCGTCTGGCTCGACCGCGACCCGCGGCGCGGACCGCTGCTGCGCGTCGCGCCGATGAGCGTGGCGATGCTCGTGCGCGACAAGGTGTTCGAGGACCGCACGGTCGTCCTCACCTCGGCCACCCTCGAGCTCGGCGGCTCGTTCGATGCCGTCGCGGGCACCATCGGGCTGCGGGGGAGCGAGTCCCCACCGTGGCGCGGCCTCGACGTCGGCAGCCCCTTCGACTACCCCCGCCAGGGCATCGCCTACGTGGCGCAGCACCTGCCGGCCCCGGGTCGCGACGGCCTCGCCACCGAGACGCTCGACGAGATCGAGGCGCTCGTCCGGGCCGCCGGTGGCCGCACCCTCGGGCTGTTCTCGTCGATGCGCGCGGCGAAGGAGGCCACCGAGGCGATGCGCGAGCGGCTCACGGACCTCGAGGGCGACGTCGCCGTCCTCTGCCAGGGCGAGGACCAGATCAGCACCCTCGTGCGGCAGTTCGCGCGCGACCCGCGGACCTGCCTGTTCGGCACGCTCTCGCTCTGGCAGGGCGTCGACGTCCCCGGCAGCTCGTGCCAGCTCGTCATCATCGACCGCATCCCGTTCCCGCGCCCCGACGACCCCCTGGCCTCGGCGCGCTCGCAGGCCATCGCCCGGATGGGGGGCAACGGCTTCATGGCGGTCTCGGCCACGCACGCCGCGCTGCGGATCGCCCAGGGCGCGGGGCGGCTCATCCGCCGGGCCGACGACCGCGGCGTCGTCGCCTTCCTCGACAACCGGATGATGACGGCGCGCTACGCCGGCTTCCTCCAGCGCTCGCTGCCGCCGTTCTGGCCGACGGCCGACCGGGCGATGGTCCTCGCGGCCCTGAAGCGGCTCGACGAGACCGCGCCGCCGCCCCTCCCCGTGGCCGAGCCGGCCCTGCGCGGCCTCACCGGGGCCGTGGCGGCGCCCGTGGGCGACACGGTCCGGGGGGTCGACGCGGTCACGCCGCCGCCCGCCGAGAAGCCCGTCGCGCCGGCGCCGCCCCCGCCCGACGGTGCCCGCACCGCCGTCACCCAGGGCGAGTCGTGGACCGGCCAGGACGACGAGGAGCTGCGCGACGGCATCGAGCTCGGCCTGACCGTCGACGAGCTCGCCGAGTCGATGGAGCGCGCCCCCGAGGCCGTCGCGGCGCGGCTCGCGGGCCTGGGCCTGGAGCCCGGGCAGGGCCCCACGCTCACCTTCGACTGACCGGTCGCCGGCGGGGGACGACCACCCGTCGGCTCAGGTGGCGCCGTCGGCAGCGGCGAGCCGACGCACCCACGCCTCGACCTGGCGAGGGGAGGTGAACCGGACCACGGCCGGCCCGGCCGGGTCGGCACACCAGGCGGCGATGGTGGCGCGCTTGCTCGCGAACGAGCGGACGTGCCAGGCGAGGATGGAGTCCCCCGAGAACGTCTGGCGCCACGACTCGGTGTTGCCCCCGCAGATTGGGTCGCGGGTGACGAGCCGGGCGGCCGTGCGACGCACCAGACGGGCGAGGCTGACCGACCGGCGGTAGTCGAGGGCGACGACGAGGTCGGTCCGTGGCAGGACGACGGCACGGGTGGCGCTCCACAGCGAGTCCATGACCCAGGCCTCGCCCGACGCGGCCGGGGTGATCGCCTCGACCTGCTCCGGTGCGGTGAGCTGGACCCAGCCCGGGCGCCACATGAGGTCGTCGACGGAGACGTGCGTGCTGCGGGCGAGCCGGGCCAGCCGCTGCGCGAGCACGGACTTCCCCGACCCGGTGACGCCGTACACGACGACCCGGGGGTGCTGGGCGAGACGAGGCGGCGGGTCGACGAGCACCCGCAGATGCTAGGCGGCGACGGCAGGTGTCCGCCCACCGTGGCACCATGACGCCCATGGCCGACGGGGTGGAGGTGCAGCACCGGGTCCCGCCGTACGTCCTCGTGTCGGGGCCCGAGTCGCTGCTCGCCGAGCGGGCCGTCGACCACACCGTCGACGAGCTGCGGGTGACCCACCCCGACCTCGAGGTCATCCGGCTCCACGCGGCCGCCTACCAGGCGGGCGAGCTCGTCCTCCACGCGAGCCCGTCACTCTTCGGCGGCGCGAAGTGCATCGTCGTCCACGACCTCGACGAGGCCCCCGACGACCTCCAGACCGACCTGCTCTCGCTCCTGGGCGCCGATCCCGAGCCCGACCACCACCTCGTCGTCGTCCACAAGAGCGGGTCCCGCGGCAAGAAGGTCCTCGACACCCTGCGCGGGGCGGGGGCCCGCGTCGTCGACGCCCCCGCGGTCAAGACCGACCGCGACAAGACCGAGTTCGCCGCCCACGAGTTCCGCCGCGCCCGTCGCAAGGCCACGGGGGAGGCGGTGCACGCCCTCGTCGAGGCGGTCGGCAAGGACCTGCGCGAGCTCGCCGCGGCCTGCCAGCAGCTCGTCGACGACACGACCGGCGTCATCGACGAGCGGGTCGTCCTCACCTACCACGGCGGCAAGGTCGAGGCCACGGGCTTCCGGGTCGCCGACGCGACGATGGCCGGTGACGCGGGGGAGGCGCTGCGCCTCCTGCGCCACGCCATCGCCGTCGGCGTCGACCCCGTCCCGATCGTCGCCGTCCTCGCCCAGCAGGTCCGCCAGCTGGTCAAGGTCGGCGCCGCCGGCCGGGGCCGCTCGGCCGACGTGGCCCGCGAGGTCGGGCTCGCGCCGTGGCAGGTCGACAAGGCGCGCCGCGTCCTCGGCGGATGGAGTGCCGACGCCCTCGCCGTGTGCGTCCAGGCCGTCGCCACCGCCGACTTCGACGTCAAGGGCGGGGGGCGGGACCCCGTGTACGCCGTCGAGCGCTGCGTGCTGACGATGTGCGGCCGGCACGCCCGCAACCTCGCCTGACCTCCCGCGATCGGGCCTCCCGGCGTTTTGGCCGGGCCCGGGGGCCGCTGGTAGCCTTGACCCTTGCGTGCGCCGCTCGAGGTCGTGCGCGCACGACAGCTTCACCCAGCGCAGGTCAACCACGGGTGCCCCACGCCCGGTCCCGACCCGCGTCTGCCGCCCTCTAACGGCACATCGACCCCATCGAAAGAGACGACGAACCAGTGGCGAACATCAAGTCCCAGCTCAAGCGGATCAAGACGAACCGCGTGGCGACCGAGCGCAACAAGGCGGTGCGCTCGGAGTTCAAGACGGCCATCCGCAAGTTCCGCGAGGCCGTGGACTCCGGCAAGGCCGACGACGCCAGGGAGGCCCTCAAGGCCGCCTCGGTCAAGCTCGACAAGGCCGTGAGCAAGGGCGTCATCCACAAGAACCAGGCCGCGAACAAGAAGTCCGCGATGGCCAAGAAGGCCAACGGTCTCTGACCGACCGCCTTCCCCCCCGACGGGCCCGTCACCTCCGTGGTGACGGGCCCGTCGGCGTCCGGGCGGGGCGACGTCAGGACCGACGGCGGCTGAGCGCCTGCGCCACCACGGCGAACCGGTCGGCGGACAGGACGGCGCCCTCGCGGCGCACCGCGTCGGGGTCGACCCGCACGACGCGGTCGACCCGGGCCTCGCTCGGCCGACCTTGCCGGTCCCACCCGCCGCTGCCGACGTCGACCCACAGCCGGCCCTCGCGAGCCTCCTGCGCGGCGTCGCGGTCGTGGTCCCTGCTCGTCAGCGGGAGGGCCAGCAGCCACGGGCCGTCGCGACCCACGAGCAGGACCGGCCGGTCCTTGCCGCGGGTGTGGTCCTCCTCGTACGGGACCCAGGTCCAGACCACCTCACCGGGGTCCGGGGCGCCGTCGGGGTGGGGGTCGTACACCGGGTCCAGCGCCCCGGTGTGGTCACCGGGGTAGCCCGTCGCGCCCCCGGGCGGGGCGTCGGCGCGCCGCGGGACGCTCCCGGCCGACCCTCGTCCTCCGGGTCGCGCCGGCGACGGCCGGGGGGTCCGGCCACGGTCGCGCAGCCAGCCCTGGAGGACGTCGCCCGCCGCGCGCAGGATCCGTCGGGTCACGGGGGAGGAGGCCATGGCCCCGGAGCCTACGTGGGACCCGTTTGGCGCAGGTAAGGCTTACCTCATAACGTGGGCCCCGTCAGGTCCCCTCCCGAGGAGTCGTCCCCATGTCCTTCCGCCGCGCGCTCGCCGTGGGTGCCGCCGCCCTGCTCGCCCTCACGACCGCCGCGTGCGGTGCCGACGTGGGCGAGGAGCCGCTGTCCGACGACGCGCTCGTCATCTACTCGGGGCGCAACGAGAACCTCGTCAAGGGCATCCTCGAGCAGCTCGAGGAGCGCACCGGCATCGACGTCCAGGTCCGCTACGGCACCTCCGCCGAGCTCGCCGCCCAGCTCCTCGAGGAGGGCGACGGGACCAAGGCCGACCTCTTCTTCAGCCAGGACGCCGGCGCGCTCGGCGCCGTCGCGAAGGCCGGGCGCCTCGAGACCCTGCCCCCGGCCACGCTCGACGCCGTCCAGGAGGGCTTCGCCGACGAGGGCGGCCACTGGGTGGCCACCTCGGCGCGGGCCCGCGTCATCGCCTACCACCCGGCCCAGGCGCCGGAGGTCACGGAGATGACGAGCGTCGACGCCGTCCTCGACCCGCGGTACAAGGGCAAGGTCGGCTACGCGCCGACGAACGCCAGCTTCCAGTCGTTCGTCACGGCCCTGCGGGTCGCCAAGGGCGAGGACGGGGCGAAGGCCTGGCTCGAGGAGTTCAAGGCCAACGAGCCCAAGGCCTACGACAACAACATCCTCGTGCTCGACGCCGTCGACTCCGGGCAGGTCGCCCTCGGGCTGGTCAACCACTACTACTGGTACGAGCGGGTCGCCGAGAAGGGCGCCGCCGGCGTCACGGCCAGGATCCACTTCCTCAACTCCGACGACCCCGGCGCGCTCGTCAACGTCGCCGGCGCGGGCGTCCTCGCGGGGAGCCCCCAGAAGGACGCCGCGCTCAAGGCCGTCGACTTCCTCCTCTCCGAGGAGGGGCAGCGCTACTTCGCCGACGAGACCGCCGAGTACCCGGTCGTCGCCGGGATCGAGGCGACCAAGCACGACCTCGTGCCCCTCGAGGAGCTGCGCGGCGCGAGCATCGACCTCAACGAGCTCGACTCGCTCGACGCGACCCTGGCCCTGCTCGACGAGGTGGGGCTGACCTGAGCACGCTGACGCCACCCGAGGTGCGGGCCGCCGACCCGGCGGCCCGCACCTCGCGGCGTCCGCACGGCCACCGACCTCCGGCGTTCCTCACCGCGCCCGCGGTGGTCGTCGCGGTCCTCGCGCTGCTGCCCCTGGCCTACCTCGTCGTCCGCGCGGGGGAGGCCGGGCCGGCGCGGGTCGTCGACGTCGTGCTCCGCGAGCGCACCGCGGCCCTCGTCGGGCGCAGCGTGCTGCTCGTCGCGCTCGTCACCCTCCTCGCCCTCGGCATCGGGGTCGGCCTCGCCTTCCTCGTCGCGCGCACCGACGTCCCGGGGCGCCGCCTGCTCGGCGCCCTGGCGCCGCTGCCGCTGGCCGTCCCGAGCTACGTCGCCGCGTTCGCGTGGATCTCGGCGGTCCCCGAGGTCGCGGGGCTGCTCGGCTCGGTCCTCGTCCTCACCCTGTGCTGCTACCCGTACGTCTACCTCCCGGTGCTCGCCGCGCTGCGCCGGGCCGATCCCGGGGTGGAGGAGGTCGCCCGCAGCCTGGGCCGGACCCCGTGGCAGGCCTTCCGCGAGGTGACCCTGCGGCAGGTCCGCCCGGCCGCGGCCGCCGGCGGGCTGCTCGTGGCGCTGTACACGCTCAGCGACTTCGGGTCGGTGTCGATCCTGCGCTACGACGTCTTCACCCGGGTCATCCACAGTGCCTACCGCTCGAGCTTCGACCGCACGACCGCGGCCGTCCTCGCGCTGCTGCTCGTCCTGCTCACCGTCGCGATCTCGGTGGGGGAGAACCGGGTCCGCCGGCGCGACGTGCCCCGGGTGGGTGCGGGTGTCTCCCGACGGCCCGACCCCGTCGCGCTCGGCGCCGCCCGGGCCCCGCTCGCCGCGGCCGGGGGCCTCGTCGTCGGCCTCGCCCTGGCGTTCCCCGTCGCCTCGCTCCTCTACTGGTTCACGACCGGGCTGTCCGCGGGCATCGACGGCGACCGGCTGGCACGCAGCGTCGTCGCCACGGCCTGGCTCGCCCTCCTCGGGGCCCTCGCGTGCGCCCTCGGCGCGGTGCCCGTCGGCATCCTCGCGGCGCGGTACCGCGGACGGTTCACGACCGCCGTCGAGCAGGTGACCTACGCCGGCCACGCGCTCCCGGGCATCGTCGTCGCCCTCTCCCTCGTCTTCCTCGGGATCCGGGTCGTGCCGTGGGCCTACCAGGAGGTGCCCCTCCTCGTCCTCGCGTACGTCGTGCTCTTCCTCCCGACCGCGGTGGGTGCGGTGCGCAGCTCGGTGGGGCAGAGCTCGGTGCGTGGCGAGGAGGTCGCGCGCTCGCTCGGCGCGACGCCCGGCGAGGTGCTCCGGCGGGTCACCCTTCCCCTCGCGGCGCCCGGCATCGGGGCGGGGACGGCGCTCGTCCTGCTCACCTGCATGAAGGAGCTCCCCGCGACCCTCCTCCTCCACCCGACGGGGACCGACACCCTGGCCACCAGCCTGTGGACCGAGACGGGTGTGGGAGCGTACGGGGCGGCAGCCCCCTACGGCCTGGCGCTCGTCGTCCTCGCCGTCCTGCCGACGATCTGGCTGATGCGCGCCTCCGACCCCGACCGAGGACCCTCCCGATGAGCACCCTGACCGTCCGCGGCCTCGACGTCACGCTCGGGGACCACCCGGTGCTGCGCGGCGTCGACCTCGAGGTGCCGAGCGGCACCGTGGCGGCCGTCCTCGGGCCGTCGGGCTGCGGCAAGACGACCCTGCTGCGCGCCGTCGCCGGCTTCGTGCGCCCCGACGCCGGGGAGGTCCGCATCGGCGACGTCGTGGTGTCCGGCCCGGGTCGCCACCTCGCCCCCGAGCGGCGCGGGACGGCCCTCGTGCCCCAGGAGGGCGCCCTCTTCCCGCACCTGAGCGTCGGCGAGAACGTCGCGTTCGGCCTCCCGCGCGGTCGGCGTCGACGGTCGCCGCGCGTGGGGGAGGTCCTCGCCCTCGTCGGCCTCGCCGGTTTCGAGGAGCGCCGCCCCGACGAGCTCTCGGGCGGTCAGCAGCAGCGCGTCGCGCTCGCCCGCGCTCTTGCGCCCGACCCCTCGCTGGTCCTCCTCGACGAGCCCTTCTCCGCCCTGGACGCCTCGCTGCGCGAGTCGGTGCGCGCCCAGGTGCGCGAGGCGCTGGAGCGCTCGCGCGCCACCGCCCTCGTCGTGACCCACGACCAGGACGAGGCCCTGTCGGTGGCCGACACCGTGGCCGTCCTCGACGGCGGGCGGATCCAGATGCACGACACCCCGCAGGCGGTGTACCGCTCGCCCGTCGCCCTCGGCGTCGCGCGCTTCGTCGGCCAGGTCGTCGAGCTGCCGGCCGCCGTCGCCGGGGGCGTCGCGGCGACGGCCCTCGGGCGGCTCGCCGTCGCCGGTCCGGGGTCCGGCTCGGGGGTCGTGATGCTGCGACCCGAGCAGCTCCGCCTGCTGCCCGCCGACGCGGCCGAGGGGACCCCCGGTGAGGTCGTCGGCGGCGAGTACTTCGGTCACGACGCCCTCGTGCGGGTCCGGGTCGGCGGCGCGGCGGCGCCGCTCGTCGTCCAGGTGCGCACGGTCGGCGTGGTCCCCGAGCGCGGTGCCGTCCGGGTGGGCGTCTCCGGGCCCGGACACTTCTTCCCCGACGAGGCCTGACCCTCCCCGAGGCGGGCCGACCGGCCCCGTCCGGGCCGTCGGCGGCGCCGGGTGGGTGCCGGGGGGCCCGTCGATCCGTGGGAGACTGGTGGGCCACCGCCCTGACCGCTCCACGCAAGGAATCCACGCACCCGTGTCCCCCCGCGCCCGCACCGTGCTGCAGCCGCACGCCACGCCGCCGGAGGCGATCCGCAACTTCTGCATCATCGCCCACATCGACCACGGCAAGTCGACCCTGGCCGACCGGATGCTCCAGATCACCGGGGTCGTCGACGACCGCGCGATGCGCGCCCAGTACCTCGACCGGATGGACATCGAGCGCGAGCGCGGCATCACCATCAAGAGCCAGGCGGTGCGGATGCCGTGGGAGGTCGCCGGCGAGCCCGTCGTCCTCAACATGATCGACACCCCGGGCCACGTCGACTTCACGTACGAGGTGTCGCGCAGCCTCGCCGCGTGCGAGGGCGCCGTCCTCCTCGTCGACGCCGCGCAGGGGATCGAGGCGCAGACGCTCGCGAACCTCTACCTCGCGATGGAGAACGAGCTGACGATCATCCCGGTGCTCAACAAGATCGACCTGCCGGCCGCGCAGCCCGAGAAGTACGCCGAGGAGCTCGCGCACCTCATCGGCTGCGAGCCCGAGGACTGCTTCCGGGTGTCGGGGAAGACCGGGATGGGCGTCGAGCCGCTCCTGGACGAGATCGTCCGCCAGGTCCCGGCGCCCACCGGCGACGCGAACGCCCCGGCGCGCGCGATGATCTTCGACTCGGTCTACGACACCTACCGCGGCGTCGTCACCTACGTGCGCGTCATCGACGGCAACCTCAACCCGCGCGAGCGCATCGTCATGATGTCGACGCGGGCCCACCACGAGCTGCTCGAGATCGGCGTCATCAGCCCCGAGCCCGTGCCCGGCAAGGGCCTGGGCGTCGGCGAGGTCGGCTACCTCATCACCGGCGTCAAGGACGTGCGCCAGTCCAAGGTCGGCGACACCGTGACGAACGCCGGCAAGCCCGCCACCACGGCGCTCGGCGGCTACCGCGACCCCAAGCCGATGGTGTTCTCCGGGCTGTTCCCGCTCGACGGGTCCGACTACCCCGACCTGCGCGAGGCGCTCGACAAGCTCAAGCTCAACGACGCCGCCCTCGTCTACGAGCCCGAGACGTCGGTGGCCCTCGGCTTCGGCTTCCGCTGCGGCTTCCTCGGCCTGCTCCACCTCGAGATCGTCCGCGAGCGCCTCGAGCGCGAGTTCGACCTCGAGCTCATCTCGACCCAGCCGAACGTCGTCTACGAGGTCGCGATGGACGACGGCACGCAGATCGTCGTCACCAACCCCAGCGAGTTCCCCGGCGGCAAGGTCGCCGAGGTCCGCGAGCCCAAGGTGCGCGCCACCATCCTCGCGCCGAGCGAGTTCATCGGCGCGATCATGGAGCTGTGCCAGGGCAAGCGCGGCACCCTCCTCGGCATGGACTACCTGTCCGAGGAGCGCGTCGAGATGCGCTACACCCTGCCGATGGCCGAGGTCGTCTTCGACTTCTTCGACCAGCTCAAGTCGCGCACCCGCGGCTACGCCAGCCTCGACTACGAGCCCGACGGCGAGCAGGTGGCCGACCTCGTCAAGGTCGACATCCTGCTCCAGGGCGAGACGGTCGACGCCTTCTCGGCGATCGTCCACAAGGACAAGGCCTACGGCTACGGCGTCATGATGGCCGGCAAGCTCAAGGAGCTGATCCCGCGCCAGCAGTTCGAGGTGCCGATCCAGGCCGCCGTCGGCGCCCGGGTCATCGCCCGCGAGAACATCCGCGCCATCCGCAAGGACGTCCTCGCCAAGTGCTACGGCGGTGACATCTCGCGCAAGCGCAAGCTCCTCGAGAAGCAGAAGGCCGGCAAGAAGCGGATGAAGAACATCGGGTCGGTCGAGGTGCCGCCCGAGGCCTTCATCGCCGCGCTGACCTCCGACGGCGCCGGCGCCCAGGCGACGAAGAAGTAGCCTCCCGCCGGCCGGCGAGGGTCAGCCGGGGGAGCGCTCGGCGAGGTCGCGCAGCGTCGCGACGTAGTCGCTCCACCACTGCTCGTCGCCGTCGGGGAGGTTGGAGATCCCGTCGCGCAGGCCGCGGCTGCCGTCGGCCTGCTCGCGCAGGATGTCGAGGTGGCCCAGGTGGCGGGCGGTCTCGACGGCCATGTGGACGAGGAGGACGCCGACCGTGGTCTCGGGCGTGCGCCACCACGGCACGTGCGCCGGGGTGTCGAGCGCCAGCGGCGCCACCGTCTCGTCGGCGAACGCGATGACCCGGCGGTAGGTGTCGAGCACCTGCTCGGGCGACTCGTCGGCGGTGGCCCACATGTCGTCGTTGTCCTGCGCGTCGTCGGCCCAGAAGGCGAACGGCTCGGGCCACGGACGGCCCAGGCACGCGCCGAAGTACTCCGCCTCGCAGCCGGCGAGGTGCTTGACGAGGCCGAGGAGGTTGGTGCCCGTCGGCGTGCGGGGCATCCTCAGGTCGCGTTCGGAGAGGCCCTCGACCTTCCAGAGCACCGCCTCACGCTGGGTGCGCAGGTACCGCCAGGCCGGCTCGGTGTCGTCCATGCCCGCCACCCTGCCATCCCCCGCCGACAGGTGCGCGCGAGTTCCCCTGGCGCTCAGGCGGGCAGGCTCGACTCCTCGACCGGCTCGCCGGCCACCGGGCCGTCGGCCCACCGCTCGGGCCGGGTCGACAGGGTGAGGAGGTCGGGGAGGTCGCGCGGCCAGACGTCCTCGTCGGTGGCGTCGAGGTCCTCGAGGTCCCACCACCGGATGTCGGCCACGGTCAGCCGCTCCTCCTCGGTGTGGCCGCTCGTGTCGACCTCGAACGCGGGCACGCGCACGGCGAGGAACACCTCGGTCTGGTCGACGACCTTGTCGCTGTACCCGTGGAGGACGCCGCGGACGAGGAAGGGGCCGACGACGTCGGCCGCGGTGACGACGAGCCCGGTCTCCTCGCGCAGCTCGCGCACGGCGGCCTCGACGTCGCCCTCGCCCGGGTCCACCCCGCCGCCGGGGGTCGACCACCAGTGCGTCACGGGGTCGAGGCCGAGGTCGGAGTCCTTGAGCAGCAGCAGGCGGTCGTCCTCGTCGAGGAGGAGGACGCGCACCGCCCGCCGCTCGAACCGGGGCCGGTCCTGCGGGGCGGGAACGACGAAGCCTGGCTGGCCGGGCAGTGGGGTGGAGGACACACGGCGACCCTAGCCACCACGTCGCTACCGACGGGTAACCTCGGGCCCGTGACGCAGACCTACGCCCTCTACCGCCGCCTCGCCGCCCGTCCTCTGGGTCGGAGGGCCTTCTCGGCCCTGTTCGCCCTCAAGGCGCCGTACTTCCGCACGGTGCGCCCGCGGGTGCGGGAGGTCCGCCCGAACCATGCGGAGCTCGTCGTCGGCAAGCGCTGGGGCGTGCAGAACCACCTCGGGACCGTCCACGCCATCGCCGTCTGCAACGGCCTCGAGGCGGCGATGGGCCTGCTCGCCGAGGCGACGACGCCACCGGGCCGCCGGTGGATCCCGCGCGGGATGACCGTGGCGTACCTCGCGAAGTCGACGACCGACCTCCTGTGCGTCGCCGAGACCGACCCCGCCGACTGGGCGGAGGTCGGCGACGTCCCGGTGCGGGTGCGCGCCGTGCGCACGGACGGCACCGTCGTCGTCGAGGGCACGATCACGATCTACGTCAGCGAGCAGCCGACCCGCTGACGGGCGGAGGGGACGGGCGGAGGGCCGCGCTCAGGTGGTGAGGCGGGTGCGCAGCCGCTCGACGTCGGCCTCGCTCCAGCCGTGCGCCCGCAGCCAGCCGTCGGCGCCGCCCCAGCCGTCCCGCACCGCGGCGAGGATGGCCTCGATGGACTCCGCTCGCGGCAGCTGGTCCTCGGGCTTCTGCTTGGCCAGCGCGGCCCCGTAGGACTCCCGCGGCGCGAGGCGGGCGATGATCCGGTCGATCCGCTCGGCGGTCAGCACGTAGTCGGCGACGATCTCGTCGTGCGGGACCCCCGCGACGTCGAGGGCCATCGCGACGACGGTGCCGGTGCGGTCCTTGCCCGCGGCGCAGTGGACGACGACCGCCCCGCGCGCCTCGGCGACCACCTCGAGGGCCGCCGCGACGGCCTCGGGTCGCTTGGCGAGGTAGCCGAGGTAGTGCGCGGCCCAGAAGCCGGCGTCGCGCACCGGGTCGTCGTCGCGCCACGGGAGGGCGCGCTCGCCGAGGTCCTCGACGGTCTCGCTCGAGCGGCGCTCGTCGATGAGCGAGTGGTGGTGGTGGGTGAGGGCCTCGACGCGGCGGAGGGGGCCCGGTCCCTCGATGTGCAGCTCGGCCCCGGTGCGCAGGTCGACGACGTCGGAGACACCGAGCTCGTCGACGAGCCGGGAGACGTCGGCTTCGGAGAGGTCCTGGAGGTTGTCGGAGCGGATGAGCCGCCCCGGCGTGGTGCTGCCCCCGTCGCGGGTCGGCAGCCCGCCGAGGTCACGCATGTTGACGAGGCCGTCGAGCTCGATCCACCGGTCCGTCACCCCGTCATCGTAGGTCGGTCCCCTCCACCGCCCCACGGAGGCCCACCCCCGCCCGCCGGCCGCCCGTCGCACAAGTTCGGGGTCACCCCGAACTTGTGCGCTTCACCCGGGTTCAGGACCGGGGTGGAGTGTGCACATCCGGGGTGCAGCGGACCTGGTGCCCTCCCCGGGTGGCCAGGGGCACAGACGCGGC
Organism: Oryzobacter terrae; assembly: GCF_042756445.1. Taxonomy (GTDB): domain Bacteria; phylum Actinomycetota; class Actinomycetes; order Actinomycetales; family Dermatophilaceae; genus Oryzobacter; species Oryzobacter terrae. The sequence goes on along the minus strand of NZ_CP170578.1, from coordinate 652,138 downwards.
GGGGGAGAATGGGCGGGTGCCCCGACTGCCCGACGGCGACCCCGCGCCCGCGTCCGGTGGGCTGCCCGACGCCGCGCTCGCCTCGATGGCGGGACGGCCGTGGGGGGTCTACCTCCACGTCCCGTTCTGCTCGGTGCGCTGCGGCTACTGCGACTTCAACACCTACACGCTCGGCGAGCTCGGACCCGGCGCCTCGACCGACGACTTCGCGACGACCGCCCTGGCCGAGCTCGACCTCGCCGCCACCGTCCTCGGCCGGAACGCGGGCCCGGTCCACACCGTCTTCGTCGGCGGCGGCACCCCGACCCTCCTGCCGCCGGCCGACCTCGTCCGCCTCGTCGCCGGCATCCGCGACCGGTTCGGCCTCGCCGAGGGAGCCGAGGTCACGACCGAGGCCAACCCCGACTCGGTGACCCTCGCCGACCTCCACGAGCTGGCCGCGGGCGGCTTCACGCGGGTGAGCATCGGGATGCAGTCGGTCGTCCCGCACGTCCTGCGCACCCTCGACCGGACCCACGACCCGGCCCGGGTGGCCACCGCCGTCGAGGGGGCCCGGGCCGCGGGCCTGGCGACGAGCGTCGACCTCATCTACGGCACGCCGGGGGAGTCCCTCGACGACTGGCGCTCCAGCCTCGAGGCCGCCGTCGCCCTGGAGCCCGACCACGTGTCGGCGTACGCCCTCGTCGTCGAGGAGGGCACCCGGATGGCCGTGCAGGTGCGCCGCGGTGAGCTCCCGATGCCCGACGGCGACGACGAGGCCGACAAGTACGAGCTCGCCGACGAGCTGCTCTCGGCCGCCGGCTACGGCTGGTACGAGGTGAGCAACTGGGCCCGCGACGACGCCGCCCGGTGCCGCCACAACGAGGGCTACTGGCGCGGTGACCCCTGGTGGGGCGTCGGGCCCGGTGCCCACAGCCACGTCGGCGGGGTCCGCTGGTGGAACGTCAAGCACCCGCGCACCTACGCCGCCGCCCTCGCCGAGGGGCGCTCGCCGGCGGCGGGCCGCGAGACCCTCACCGCCGACCAGCGCCGCGACGAGGTGGTCCTCCTCGGTGTCCGGCTGCGGGAGGGGCTGCCGCTCGACGTCCTCGACGCGAACGGCCGCACGGCCGTCGCCGGCCTCGTCGCTGACGGGCTGGTCGACGGCCGCGCGGCCGTGGGGGAGCGGAGGGTCGTCCTCACCCGGCGGGGCCGGCTGCTGGCCGACGCCGTGGTGCGCCGCCTCCTCGGGGTCTAGCGCCTCACTTGATGAACGAGGGCGTCATCGGCGGGGTCCACCACTCACCATTGTTCGCCTTGACCGCGCCGATGATGTGGACGACGACGGCCCAGATGAAGACCGCGATGAGGATCGGGATGCCGATGATGGCGCCGATGATCGTGATGGTGAGCAGCCAGCCGACGAGGAAGCCGATGGCGGCCGTGATCTGGACGTTGAGCGAGTTCGCCGCGTGGGCCCGCACGAACGGCCCGCGGTCCTTGTACATGAGGTAGATGACGAGCGAGCCGACGAAGCCGAGGAAGCCGCCCGAGAGCACCATCGCGGCGCCGCCGACGACGTGGCTGAGCATGCCCCAGGTGCGCTCCTCGTTGGGGTTGAGCGGGGGCTGCTGCGGCGGCACGTACGCCGGGGGCTGCTGGGCGTAGGCCGGCGGCGGGACCTGCGGGTACGGCTGCTGCGGCGGGACCGCGTACGCCGGGGCCGGGGGCTGCTCCGCCCGGGCCGGCTGGGGCGCCGGCGGGACGGGCGGCTGCTCGGTGGTGTCCGCGACGAGCGGCTCGTCGGCGGGCGAGGCGGTGGGGTCGGTGGGGTCCTCGGCGGGGCGAGGGGTCGTGTCACTCATCGGTGCTCCTGACATCGGGTGGGTCTGTCATCCATCCAACACCGTGCGGACCTCGAGGAGATCCCGTTCCGGGGGAGCGCCGGGGTCGTGCTCAGGGTCCGGTCAGGGGCGACCCCGACGATTCGCGCCCCCGGTGTCGGCAGCGCCCGCCAGACTGGGCCGATGGAGCTGCTCGAGCGCGTGCGCGCCGCCCTGCCCCCGGCCGAGGAGAAGCGGATGTTCGGGGGCGTCGGCTTCATGGTCGACGGGGCGCTGGCCTGTTCGGTGAGCGCCCGCGGGCTGCTCGTGCGGGTGGGCGCCGAGCAGCAGGACGACCTCCTGGCGACCGAGGGCGTCCACCCCATGGTCATGGGCGGGCGGGCCAGCCGCGGCTGGGTCAGCGTCGCCCCCGACGTCCTCGGCCACGACGACGCGCTGCGCGAGTGGCTCGACCTCGGCGTCGCCGCCGCGCGGGCCGCGGTGGGCGCCTCCCGGCCGTAGGGGACGACGGTCAGCCCCGGGTGGGTGCCGTCACGAAGTCGATGAGCTCCTCGACGCGGCCGAGCAGCTCGGGCTCGAGGTCGGTCCACGAGCCGACGCTGCCGAGGACGCGGCGCCACGCCATCGCGAGGTCGGTCTGGGTCGCGTGCGGCCACCCGAGGTGGGCGCAGATCCCGTGCTTCCACGACGTGCCGCGCGGGACGACGGGCCAGGCGTCCATCCCGAGACGCCCCGGCTTCACCGACTGCCAGACGTCGACGTAGGGGTGGCCGACGACGAGGACGTGCTCGGCGAACGGGCGGAGCCGGCGGGCCTCCTCGACGACGCGGGTCTCCTTGCTGCCCGGCACGAGGTGGTCGACGAGCACGCCCATCCGGCGCTCGCGCGACGGTGCGAAGTCCCGGATCGCGCCGGCGAGGTCGTCGACGCCGTCGAGCATCTCGACGACGACGCCCTCGACCCGCAGGTCGGCGCCCCACACCTTCTCGACGAGCTCGGCGTCGTGCTTGCCCTCGACGAAGATCCGGGAGCCGCTCGCGACCTTCGCGCGGGCCCCGGCCACGGCGACCGAGCCGCTGGCGGTCCGCGAGGCGGCGGCCCGGGCCGCGTCGAGCCTCGCCTGCGCCGCGACCCGCGGCGGGGTCAGCGTCACGGGGGAGCCGTCGACGAGGAAGCCCGGCCCGAGCCGGAAGCCCCTGGTGCGCCCACGGCGGTCCTCGAGGTGGACGACGTGGATGCCCCCGGCCTTCTCCACCCGCACGACCGCGCCCACCCAGCCGGTCTCGACGTCCTCGACGACCGTGCCGGGCTCGGCGGCCAGCTCCACCGACCGGCCGCGCCTCGGCGCGCGCCAGTCGCCTCCGAGGACGTCGCCGCCGTACCTGTCCACCACGGCGGCGAGGCTAGCCCGCGACCGGGGTCGCGCCCGGGTGGCTCGCCGCCGCGGTTCGCGCGACGTCGGGGGCACCCCGTAGAATTGGCACTCCCGGCGCGAGAGTGCCAGACCCCCACCCGTCGACCTCGGAGGTGAGCCCCATGAGCGAGGACCGACGCCTGCGCGTCCTGCGGGCCATCGTCCAGGACTACGTCCAGACCTCCGAGCCCGTGGGCTCCAAGGCGCTCCTCGAGCGCCACCACCTCGGGGTCTCGGCCGCCACCGTGCGCAACGACATGGCGGCACTCGAGGAGGAGGGCCTCATCGCGGCGCCGCACACGAGCGCCGGGCGCGTCCCCACCGACGCCGGCTACCGCCTCTTCGTCGACCGGCTCTCGGCCGTCAAGCCGATGAGCGGCGCCGAGCAGCGCGCCATCGGGCAGTTCCTCGAGGGCGCCCTCGACCTCGACGACGTCGTCGACCGCACGGTGCGCCTCCTCGCCTCGCTGACCCGGCAGGTCGCCCTCGTCCAGTACCCGTCGCTCTCGCGCTCCTCGGTGCGCCACGTCGAGCTCGTGCCCATCGGCGACCGGCGCCTCCTCGTCGTCCTCATCACGACGACGGGGCGCGTCGAGCAGCGGCTCGTCGAGGTCCGCGCCGACCTCCTGACGCCCGAGGGCGAGAAGGCCCTGTCGACGCTGCGCTCCGAGGTCAACCACGCCATCGGCGGACGGACCCTCGCCGAGGCCTCCGCCGAGCTCGGGGCGGTCCCCGAGAGGATCGAGCCCGCCCTGCGCGACCTCGTGCGCGCCATCGTCACGGCCCTCCAGGACTCCCTCGTCGAGGAGCGCGAGGAGCGCGTCGTCCTCGCCGGGACGGCCAACCTCGCCCGGGTCGGCCCCGACTTCACGACGAGCCTGGGCCCGGTCCTCGAGGCCCTCGAGGAGCACGTCGTGCTGCTCAAGCTCCTCGGCACCGTCGCCGAGCAGGGCGACGCCGTCGCCGTCCGGATCGGCCACGAGAACCCCTTCGCCGGGCTGCACACGACCTCGATGGTCACCTCCGGCTACGGCGCCGGGTCCGACCTCGTCGCCGGACTGGGGGTCGTCGGCCCGACGCGCATGGACTACCCCACGACGATGGCCGCGGTGCGCGCCGTCGCCACCTACGTCTCGCGGATCCTCGCCGAGTGACCGCCCCCCGCACCCCCGCGGCCGGCACCCCGGCCACCCGCCCCGCCCCCGACCACCACCCCGTCCGGAGGACCTCCCACCCGTGAACGACTACTACGCCGACCTCGGGGTCGCCCGTGACGCGAGCCCGGAGGACATCAAGCGCGCCTACCGCAAGGCCGCGCGGCGCCTCCACCCCGACGTCAACCCCGGCGCCGAGGCCGAGGAGCAGTTCAAGAAGGTCTCGCAGGCCTACGACGTGCTCTCCGACGCCGACAAGAAGCGCTCCTACGACATGGGCTCCGACCCCTACGCCGCCGGTGCCGCCGGCTTCGGCCAGGGGTTCTCGTTCAGCGACATCATGGACGCCTTCTTCGGCCCCCAGGGCGCCGGCGCGGGCCGCGGGCCGCGCTCGCGGATGGGCCGCGGGCAGGACGCCCTCGTCCGCCTCGACATCGACCTCGGCGACGCCGTCTTCGGGGCGCAGAAGGACCTGACGATCGAGACCGCCGTCGGGTGCCAGACGTGCGAGGGCGCCGGCATGCGTCCGGGGACCTCCACCCGCACGTGCGACGTGTGCAACGGCCGCGGCGAGATCCAGCAGGTGCAGCGCAGCTTCCTCGGGCAGGTCATGACGACCCGGCCGTGCATGACCTGCCAGGGCTTCGGCGAGATCATCACCGACCCCTGCTACGACTGCTCGGGCGACGGCCGGGTCCGCACCCGCCGCACCCTCACCCTCAAGGTCCCCGCCGGCGTCGACACCGGCACCCGGATCCAGCTCGCGGGCGAGGGCGAGGTCGGCCCCGGGGCCGGCCCGGCCGGCGACCTCTACGTCGAGGTGTCCGTCGACCGCCACCCGGTGTTCCAGCGGCGCGGCGACGACCTCCACGCGACGGTCGAGGTCCCGATGACGGCCGCGGCCCTCGGCGCCACCCTCGCCATCGAGACCTTCGACGGCAGCCAGGAGCTCGAGGTGCGCCGCGGCTCGCAGTCCGGCGACACCATCACCCTGCGCGGGCTCGGCGTCACCCACCTGCGCGGCACCGGGCGAGGCGACGTCATCGTCCACCAGATGGTGCAGACCCCCACCCGCCTCGACGCCGAGCAGGAGGAGCTGCTCCGCCAGCTCGCGAAGGCCCGGGGTGAGGAGCGGCCCGAGGCCAAGGTCACCAACCCGGCCGAGGGCGGGCTGTTCGGCAAGCTGCGCGACGCCTTCAAGACCCGCTGAGCCGAGATCCGGCCCGATGACGACCCCGCCCCGATGACGCTGCCGCTCCACCTCCTGCCCGCCGAGGTGCTCGCCGGCCGCGGCCCGGGCGCAACCGTCGTCGTCGACGGGCCCGAGGGGCGCCACGCGGCCACGGTGCGCCGCACCCGCGTCGGCGAGCACCTGCTCCTCACCGACGGGGCCGGGCTGCGGGTCGAGGCCGAGGTCGTGGCGGTCGGCCGGGGCACCCTCGACGTGCGGGTCGTGACGGTCGCCACCGACCCCGAGCCCAGCCCGCGCCTCGTCCTCGTGCAGGCCCTGGCCAAGAACGACCGCGACGACCAGGCGGTCGAGGCGGCCACCGAGCTCGGGGTCGACGAGGTCGTGCCGTGGCAGGCCTCGCGCAGCGTCGTCCAGTGGCGCGGGGAGCGCGGCGAGAAGGCCCGTCGCAAGTGGGAGGCCGTCCTCCTCGCCGCGACGAAGCAGTCGCGCCGCACCCGCCACCCGCTCCTCGGCCCGACCTCGAGCACCGCCGAGCTCGTCCGCCGCGTCCCCTCGGCCGCCCTCGTGCTCGTCCTCCACGAGGACGCGACGACGCCCCTCGCCACCGTCGAGCTCCCCCCGGAGGGGGACGTCCTCGTCGTCGTCGGCCCCGAGGGCGGGATCGCGCCCGACGAGCTCGACGCCCTCGTCGCCGCGGGGGCGACCGCGGTCCGGCTCGGCTCGACGGTCCTCCGGTCCTCGAGCGCGGGGCCCGCGGCGCTCGCCGTCCTCAGCGCCGCCTCGCGCTGGCGCTGAGGGTCAGCGGACGGTGAACGGCATCATCGTCTCGGCCGACACCGTCCTGCCGTCCTGCGCGCTCGGCTCGTAGACCCGCACCGCGTACGAGCCGGCCCGCAGGGTGCCGAGCGGGATCTCGAAGGTGCCCCGGTCGGGCGCCCCGACCGATGCCGTGACGAACCCCTCGTCGACGACCTCGCCCCCGCGCAGGAGCTGCCACGAGACGGTCGCCTCGAACACGCAGGCCTCACCGCGCACGGTCACCCGCCCGGCCGGGAGCACCTGCCCCCGCGTGGGGGAGGTGACCCAGATCGGCGCCAGGTCCTCGTGGAGCTCGTCGCGCGACGCGGGTCGCAGGTACGTGCGGTCCACGGGCTGGGTCCCGAAGAGGGCGTCGGAGCCGTCGCGAAGGACGAAGCGCACGGGCAGGTTGCCCCGCCCCACGGCCGCCTGCGCGGTCCACACGAGCTGCTGGACCGCCACCCGCTCGGTGTCCTCGGGCAGGCTCGTCGTGCCGGGCGCGGAGAGGGTGATGGTGATGCGGCTGGAGGTCACGGCGAGGTCGACGAGGTCGACGCCACGCCACGCCTCGAGGTACCCGTCGGTCCCCGCCGGCACCGACCCCATGGCGAGGTCCACGGCCGCGCGGGCCCGCACCTGCTCAGGGGCGGTGCGGGTCACGCCGGCCACGGTGAGCCACTCGCGGTACAGGCGCACCATGCGGGCGTCGTCGCCGACCGGGGCGGGGTAGTACACCGGCAGCGCGGCCAGGGCCCCGGTGGCGGTGGCCGACGGCGTCGGGGACGGCACCGGGCTCGACGGGGCCGTCGTCGGCGACCCGGTCGTGGGGGACGGCGCGGCCGTGGGGGACCCGCCCGGCACCGGCTCCTCGCGGTCGGGAAGGCCGAGCCACACTCCGGCGACGACCGCCAGCGCGGCGGCAGCAGCGGTCAGCGGGACCCACCAGCGGAGGGAGGACGACCCCGGCACGGGTCGCGTCCGCGCGAGGATGTCCTCGAGCCGGTCGCCGGGCTCGATGCGGGCGGCGCGAGCGTCGAGCGCCTCCCGGAGGGACAGTGCCGTGCGGTCGTCGTCGGTCATGTCCACTCCGTCCCGCCGCGCAGGGTCGCCAGGCCCCGGCTGGCGTGCGTCTTCACCGATCCGGGCGAGATGTCGAGGGCCTCGGCGATCTGCGCCTCCCCGAGGTCGAGGTAGTAGCGCAGGACGAGCACCTCGCGCTGGCGCGCGGGGAGCCGGGCGAGGGCGGCGAGGAGCGTCTCGCGGGAGAGTCCCGCGACGGCGCTGTCCTCGGCGCTGGCCGCCGTCCGGCGGGTCGGGTCGTCCTGACCGCCACGCACGGATGCCGCCCAGCGCTCCTCGACCCCGCGGTGGCGCAGCGCCGAGCGAGCGCCGTTGAGGACGGCCCGGCGCAGGTACGCGGCGGCGGCGGCGTGCTCGCGCAGGCCGCCCCAGTGGGCGTGCAGCGCGACGAACGCGTCCTGGACGACCTCCTCGGCCTCACCGGCGTCGTGGAGCAGCAGCCAGGCGAGGCGGACGAGCGGCTGCCAGTGCGCCGCGTAGAGCTCGGTGACCGCGTCGTCGGCCGAGCGCGGGGTGCGCAGCTCGCCCATGGTGGCCATTGTCATGCGTGGAGGACGCGCAGGTCACCGGTTCGGTTGACCGGCGTGGAGGACCGCGTCATAGATTCGGGGCATGAGCGAGCCATCCTCGAGCGACTGCCTCTTCTGCCGGATCGTCGCCGGGAGCATCCCGGCCGAGGTCGTCGCCGAGTCCGAGCACTCCCTCGCCTTCCGCGACGTGAACCCCCAGGCCCCCACGCACGTGCTCGTCGTGCCCCGCCGCCACGTCGCGGACGCCGGCGAGCTGGCCGCGGCGTCGGCCGACGACCTCGCCGACGTCGTCCGCCTCGCGTCCCGCGTCGCCGAGCTGGAGGGGCTGGCGCGGGGCCACCGCCTGGTCCTCAACACCGGGTCCGGCGCCGGCCAGACCGTCTTCCACGCGCACGTCCACGTCCTCGGCGGGCGCGACCTCGGGTGGCCCCCCGGCTGACCCCGGGATTCCCGGGTGCCCGGTGTCCCCGCGGCCTCGTAGACTTGGGCCACGATGAGTGACGCCCATACCGACCAGCCCGGACCCGCCGACGCGCCGTCCGGGCAGAGCCATCCCCACGTTCCCCAGCACACCGTCGTCGTCCCCGCCGACGTGCAGATGGTGACGCTGCTCGGCCCACGCGACGAGATGCTCCGCACGATGGAGCGCCAGTTCCCGCACGTGCAGATCCACGTCCGCGGCAACGAGTTCCACATCTCCGGCCCGAGCGCCGACGTCGCCCTCGTCGAGCGGCTCATCGACGAGCTCCTCGACGTCATCGACGCCGGCCAGCCGCTGAACCGCGACGCCGTCGAGCGCTCCATCCAGATGCTGCGCGCCCAGACCGTCGAGCGTCCCGCCGACGTGCTGACGATGAACATCGTCAGCAGCCGCGGGCGCACCATCCGGCCGAAGACGCTGAACCAGAAGCGCTACGTCGACGCCATCGACGCCAACACCATCGTCTTCGGCATCGGGCCCGCGGGCACCGGCAAGACCTACCTCGCGATGGCCAAGGCCGTCGCGGCGCTGCAGGCCAAGCAGGTCAACCGGATCATCCTCACCCGGCCCGCCGTCGAGGCGGGGGAGCGGCTCGGCTTCCTCCCGGGCACCCTCAACGACAAGATCGACCCGTACCTGCGGCCGCTCTACGACGCGCTGCACGACATGGTCGACCCCGAGTCGATCCCGCGGCTCATGGCGGCCGGGACCATCGAGGTGGCCCCCCTCGCGTACATGCGCGGCCGCTCCCTCAACGACGCGTTCATCATCCTCGACGAGGCGCAGAACACCTCGCCCGAGCAGATGAAGATGTTCCTCACCCGCCTGGGCTTCGGCTCGAAGATGGTCGTCACCGGTGACGTCACCCAGGTCGACCTCCCGGGCGGGACGATGAGCGGCCTGCGGGTCGTGCGCGACATCCTCACCGACCTCGACGACGTCCACTTCACCGAGCTCACCGCCGCCGACGTCGTGCGCCACCGCCTCGTCGGCCGGATCGTCGACGCGTACGGGCAGTGGGACGAGAAGCAGCAGCGCCAGCAGCGCCCCCAGCACCGCAAGGGGCCGCAGCGGTGAGCATCGACGTCCTCAACGAGACCGACGTCGTCCTCGACGAGCTCGAGCTCGTCGCCTGCTCGCGCTACGTCATGGCGCAGATGAAGGTCCACCCCCGCGCCGAGCTGTGCATCCGTCTCGTCGACGAGGCCGCGATGGAGACCCTCCACGTGCAGTGGATGGACCTGCCCGGCCCCACCGACGTCATGAGCTTCCCGATGGACGAGCTGCGACCCGGACGCGAGGGCAGCGAGCCGCTCGAGGGCGTCCTCGGCGACATCGTCCTGTGCCCCACCGTCGCCGCGAAGCAGGCTCGCGACGCGGGGCACGCCACCGAGGAGGAGCTGCTCCTCCTCACGACGCACGGCATCCTCCACCTCCTCGGCTTCGACCACGCCGAGCCCGAGGAGGAGAAGGAGATGTTCGAGCTGCAGCGCCAGCTCCTCCTCACCTTCCTGGCCTCTCGCGGCCGCTCCGACGCGTGACGAACCGACCGGGAACCACGTCATGACCGGGCTCGTCACCGCCGCGGTGCTCGCCACCCTCGTGGCCTTCCTCATCTCCACCGCCGAGGCCGCGTTCCAGCGGATGTCGCGCGCCCGCGCCCACGAGCTCCTCGAGGAGGGGCGGCCCGGGGCGCGCGCGCTCGTCAAGGTCGTCGGCGACACCGCCGCCTACCTCTCGGTGCTCTCGTTCCTGCGGGTCATCGCCGAGTCCACGGTGGCCGTCATGGTGACCCTCGCGGTCACCGACTACGTCGAGGGGACCTTCGAACCCTTCCTCGTCGCGATCGCGATCATGGCGCTCATCTCCTTCGCCGTCGTCGGCGTCTCGCCGGGCACCCTGGGCATGCAGCACAGCACCCGGGTCGCCCTGGCCTCGGCGCCGACCGCCGTGTGGGTCCGCCGGGTCCTCGGACCGTTCTCCCGCCTCCTCATCGCCCTCACCAACGCCGTGACCCCGGGAAAGGGCTTCCGCGACGGCCCGTTCGAGACCGAGAGCGAGCTGCGCGACCTCGTCGACCTCGCCCGCGACTCCGCCCTCATCGAGGCGGGGGAGCGCGAGATGATCCACTCGGTCTTCGAGCTCGGCGACACCATCACCCGCGAGGTCATGGTCCCGCGCACCGACATGGTCTCCATCGACGAGGACCGCGTCTGCCGCCAGGCGATGAGCCTGTTCCTGCGCTCGGGCTTCTCCCGGATCCCCGTCGTCGGCGACGACGTCGACGACATCGTCGGCCTGCTCTACCTCAAGGACGTCATCCGGCGCACCAACGCCGACCCGCAGGCCGGCTCGGTGCCCGTCACGGAGGTGATGCGCCCGATGCCGTTCGTCCCCGAGAGCAAGCCGGTCGACGACCTCCTGCGCGAGATGCAGCGCGACCAGACGCACTTCGCCGTCGTCGTCGACGAGTACGGCGGCACCGCGGGCCTGGTCACCATCGAGGACATCCTCGAGGAGATCGTCGGCGAGATCACCGACGAGTACGACCGCGAGGCGCCCGAGGCCGAGGACCTCGGCGACGGGCGCACCCGGGTCGTCGCCGCGATGCACGTCGACGACCTCGCCGAGCTTTTCGACGTCGACATCGACGAGGACACGGTCGACACCGTCGGCGGGCTCATCGGCAAGACGATCGGGCGGGTGCCGATCCTCGGGTCGACCTGCGAGGTCGCGGGGCTGCGGCTCACCGCCGAGCGGATGTCGGGCCGGCGCCACCGGATCGCCACCGTCGTCGTCGAGCGGGTCGGGGTCGGCGAAGGGTCGGAGCAGGTCATGGACGAGGTCGAGGAGACGGTGCGATGAGCAGCAGCACGACGGGGACGGGCTACGTCGCGGGGTTCGCCAGCCTGATCGGTCGGCCGAACGCCGGGAAGTCGACGCTGACGAACGCGCTCGTCGGGCACAAGGTCGCCATCACCTCGAGCAAGCCGCAGACGACCCGCCACACGATCCGCGGGATCGTCACGGGCGAACGGAGCCAGCTGATCCTCGTCGACACCCCGGGGCTGCACAAGCCGCGCACCCTGCTCGGCCAGCGGCTCAACGACCTGGTGCGCGAGACGCTCCTCGAGGTCGACGTCATCGGCTTCTGCGTCCCGGCCGACCAGCGCATCGGCCCGGGCGACCGGTTCATCGCCAACGAGCTCGCGGAGCTGAAGCGGGGCAAGCGCACCCCGGTCGTCGCCATCGCGACGAAGTCCGACACCGTCGACCGCGACCGGCTGGCCGAGCACCTCATCGCCCTCGACCGGCTGGGCGACTGGGCCGACATCATCCCGTGCTCGGCGACGCGCGGCGACCAGGTCGAGGAGGTGGCGGGCGTCCTGTCGAGCCACCTGCCGCCCTCACCCGGGCCGCTCTACCCCGACGGACAGCTCACCGACGAGCCCGAGATGGTGATGATCGCCGAGCTCGTGCGCGAGGCCGCGCTGGAAGGCGTGCGCGACGAGCTCCCGCACAGCCTCGCCGTCGTCGTCGAGGAGATGGTGCCGCGCGAGGGGCGCCCCGACGACAAGCCGCTGCTCGACGTGCGGGTCAACGTCTTCGTCGAGCGCGACAGCCAGAAGGCGATCGTCATCGGGCGCGGCGGGTCGCGGCTGCGCGAGGTCGGCACCACCGCGCGCACCGGCATCGAGGCGCTCCTCGGCCAGCGGGTCCACCTCGACCTCCACGTCAAGGTCGCCAAGGACTGGCAGCGCGACCCCAAGCAGCTGGGGCGCCTCGGCTTCTGAGGCCGTCGGGCGTCAGGGCGCCGGAGGCGTCAGTACGTGGCGCCGTTGACGAGGCCGATGGCGTGGGTGCGGCTGCGGGCGCCGAGGCGGCGGACGAGCTCGGCCACCTCCGAGGACACCGTCCGCTCGGAGACGGCGAGGCTGCGGGCGATCTCGCGGTCGCTGGCGCCGGTGGTGAGGAGGAAGGCCACCTGGACCATGCGCCGGGTGAACGGCGGCTCCTCGCCCTCGGGGATCACCGGCTCGGCGGTGCGCCAGCCCGCGTCGAAGACGCGCACGGCCTTGGCCACGAGGGCCGCGTCGGTGGACTCGAACACCGACGACACCGGCGTCGCGCTGTGCGGCTGCCCGACGAAGACGCGGGCGCCGTCGAGGATCATCATGCTGTCGACGACCGGACCGACCCGCAGGTAGGGGTGGTGGTGGCTGGCCAGCAGCGGCAGGAGGTGCACGCTCAGCGGGGTCGTGAGGTAGCGGACGTCGATTCCCGGGCGGCGGCTCAGCCGGGCGAACGGCTGGGCGGCGCGCACCGTCGACCACGACGGGAAGATCGTCATGTGCCAGACGCTGTGCCGGACCTGCCGGGCCGCCGCCTCGGCGCCCGCACCGTAGGCGGCGTCGACCGGGCCGAGGTGGCGCAGGCGGGGGTCCTCGGCCGCGACGAGACCGTGGACCCAGGCGAAGAAGGCGTGGGCGTCCGAGGACGAGGCGTCGGCCGCGCCGCCGCCGGGCTCCGCCTCCGCCCCGGGCGTCACGCGTCGCTCCCCGCGAGGAGGGCGACCGCGTGCGTGCGGTTGCGCGCCCCGCACCAGTCGATGATCCGGCGGACGAGCACCTGCACGGTGCGCGGGGCGATGCCCAGGCGATCCGCGATCTCGCGGTCGGTGTCGCCGTCGATCATCCCGAGGGCCACCATGAGCTCGCGCTCCTCGAGCGCGGGAAGGAGGGCGACCTCCTCGATGGGGCGCGCGGCGGACCAGACGTCCTCGAACGCCGCCGCGGCCTGCCGGACGACCTCGGGGTCCTCGGTGCGCCAGATCGTCGTCGAGATGGGCGAGCCGCGCCGTCCCGCGACGAGCAGGACGTCGTCGGCGAGGAGCATGGAACCCGGCACGAGGATGATCCGGCACGGGGAGCTCTCGGCCCGCAGGAACGAGGTGACGAGGCGGACCCGCACCGCGAACGGGGACATGAGGGAGCGGCAGTCCACGCCGCGCTCGACCGAGCGCATCGTCTCCTCGTGCCCACGGCGCAGGGAGCCCAGCGTCGAGCGCTCGGCCATGCTCCACACCCGCGTGTGGGTCCGGGCCGGCAGGTCCCGCAGGTGCTCGGCGATCTCGAGCTGGCTGCCGAGGAGCCGGAAGGTGCCGTCGTCGGCGACGAGGAGGTCCTGCACGGCGTCGAAGAACGCCGAGGCGCCGTGCTGCCTCGTCGCCTGCTCCTCGTCGACGCCCGCCACGCGTCCGTTCTCCCCTCACCCGTGCGGGGCGCGTCGCCTCCGCGAGGGCCAACCCTAGCCGGGCCGGGCGGGGCGGCGCCCGGAGGCGTCCCTGCTGGTCACAGAGTCGTCACAGGTCGTCAGGGCCCGGCGTGCGTGGGCCGGGTGCGTCGCCGGCGCGTCGGAGGCGGGCATCAGTGCAGGTGGAGGACCTGAGAACGAGGACTGCGAGATCTCGCAATACCACTGGCGCCGCGGGTGGTCGGGTCGTCACAGTGGTCGTGGTCGTGGCACGACCGGTCCTCGGGCCTGTCGCCACGGCTTCCGTCGGCGGTCGCTGCGAGCACCATGACCGTCCGACGGCCCGCGGCACGGACGCATCGGACCGGGAGGGGTCGATGTGTCCGTGCCGCGGCTGTTCGCGCCCGTATCGTGAGCCGCACGACCGCCGTCCGGACCGGCTCCTAGACTGGACCCATGCGAATCGGAGTCTTCGGCGCGACCGGGCAGGTCGGCAACGTCATGCGCACCCTCCTCGACGAGCGGGGCTTCCCGGTCGACGAGATGCGCTACTTCGCCTCCGCCCGCTCGGCCGGAAGCACGCTGCCGTGGAAGGGCGAGGACGTCGTCGTCGAGGACACCGCGACGGCCGACTTCTCCGGCATCGACGTCGCGCTGTTCTCCAACGGCGGCGCCACGTCGAGGGAGTGGGCCCCGCGGGTGGCCGCGGCCGGGGCCGTCGTCGTCGACAACTCCAGCGCCTGGCGCAAGGACCCCGACGTCCCCCTCGTCGTGTCCGAGGTCAACGCCGACGACCTCGACGACATCCCGAAGGGGATCGTCGCCAACCCCAACTGCACGACGATGGCCGCGATGCCCGTCCTCAAGCCGCTGCACGACGCGGCCGAGCTCGTCCGGCTCCACGTCAGCAGCTACCAGGCGGTCTCCGGCTCCGGCGGGGTCGGCCTCGTCGAGCTCGACTCGCAGCTGCGCGGCGGCTACGCGGCCGGTGACCCGAAGGACCTCGCGCTGCACGGCGACGCCCTCACCCTGCCCGCGCCCCGGATCTACGCCGTCCCGGTCGGCTTCAACGTCGTGCCGCTCGCCGGCTCCATCGTCGACGACGGCTCCCTCGAGACCGACGAGGAGCAGAAGCTGCGCCACGAGTCGCGCAAGATCCTCCACGCGCCCGACCTGCGGGTGTCCGGCACCTGTGTGCGCGTGCCGGTCTTCTCGGGCCACTCCCTCGCGATCCACGCCGAGTTCGCCGGCGACATCGACCCGCACGAGGCCCTGGCGCTGCTGGCCAAGGCCCCGGGCGTGGTCGTCACCGACGTGCCGAACCCGTTGCAGGCCACCGGCCGTGACGAGGTCTTCGTCGGACGGGTCCGCCGCGACCAGGCCGCCCCCGACGGCAAGGGCCTCAACCTCTTCGTCGTCGGCGACAACCTGCGCAAGGGCGCCGCCCTCAACGCGGTGCAGATCGCCGAGGAGCTGCTGAAGCGTCGTTGACGGTCGGCGTCGTCGCGCCCGACCCTGCGCTCAGCGGGTGCTGCGCCAGACCGACTCCTGCGTGCTCGGACCGGGCTCCCAGTCGGCGATCCACGGGCCCGTGCCCTCGCTCGGGTCGAGGACGCCCTCCTCGAGCCACGTGAGGTCTCCGGCGAGGACGTCGCAGGTCAGCCTGCGGTCGACGTCGTCGGTGTTGGACCACAGCTCGTCGAAGAGCACCTCGACGCGCAGCCGTGCCTGGCCGCAGAAGGCGTCGGCGAGCCGCTGGGCGGAGCGGCCCTTCTCCGGCTCGTCGGCGAGGAGCATCTCGGCGCGCACGCACACCGCCGTCATGGCGAAGAGCTCGGCGCCGATGTCGACGACCCGGCCGAGGAAGCGCTGGTGGTGCTCCATCGCCGCCTGCCAGCGCGACATCCCGTAGAAGGTCTGGCGGGCCAGCCGGCGCGAGGACCGCTCGACGAAGCGCACGTGGCGGGCGAGCGGGCCGAACTCGCCGAAAGCGGTCGGTACGGCCCCCTGGCCCGCGACGAGCTGGGGCAGCCACCTCGCGTAGAAGCCGCTGGCGCCGGCAGCGGCCCTCGCCTTCGTCGCGAGGTCGGCGTCGGGGGAGGCGAGGTCGCCGGCGGCCCTGAGGTGCTCGTCGACCGCCTCCCGGGCGATGAGCAGGTGCATGATCTCGCTCGAGCCCTCGAAGATCCGGTTGATCCGCAGGTCGCGCAGCACCTGCTCGGCCGGGACGGCACGCTCACCCCTGGCCCTGAGGGAGGCCGCCGTCTCGTAGCCACGGCCCCCGCGGACCTGGACCAGCTCGTCGGCGACGGTCCACGCCATCTCGCTGGCCCACAGCTTCGCCAGGGCGGCCTCGATCCGGATGTCGGTGTCGCCCGCGTCGGCCAGGGCGCACGAGAGGTCGACGACCGCCTCGAGCGCGAAGGCCGTGGCGGCGATGAAGGCGATCTTGCCGCCCACTGCCTCGTGCTCGCCCACCGGGCGACCCCACTGGACCCGGACCCCGGACCACTCGCGCGCGATCTTCAGGGACCACTTCGCCGAGGCCGCGCACATGGCCGGGATCGACAGGCGCCCGGCGTTGAGGGTCGTCAGGGCGATCTTCAGACCCTCGCCCTCCTTCCCGAGGCGGTTCTCGACGGGCACGCGCACCCGGTGCAGCCGGGTCAGGCCGTTCTCGATGCCGCGCAGGCCCATGAAGGCGTTGCGGTGCTCGACGGTGATGCCCTCGGCGTCGCCCTCGACGACGAACGCGGTGATGCCACCGCGGCCTCCGGCGTGCTCCGGGACGCGGGCCATGACGACGAGCAGCTCGGCGACGACGCCGTTCGTGGTCCACAGCTTGACCCCGTCGACGAGGTAGGCGCTGCCGTCCTCGGTGAGGGTGGCGGTGCTCTCCATCCGGGCGGGGTCGGAGCCGACGTCGGGCTCGGTGAGGAGGAAGGCGGAGATGGCGCCCTGCGCGCAGCGGGGGAGGAATCGCTGCTTCTGCTCCTCGGTGCCGACGAGCTTGACCGGCTCGGGGACGCCGATCGACTGGTGGGCCGACAGCAGGGCGCCGAGCGAGGGGTGGACCGAGCCGACGAGCATGAGGGCGCGCCCGTACGAGCGCATCGTCAGGCCGAGGCCGCCGTACGCGACGGGGATCTTCATCCCGAACGCGCCGACCTCGGCGAGGGCGCGGACCGCCTCGTCCGGGATCAGTGACTCCGCCTCGATCCGGGTGCCGTCGATGCCCTCGCAGACCTCCCGCAGCCGGGCGAGGAACGCGTCGCCGCGGGCCTCGTCCTCGGGGTCGGGGCGCGGGTGGGGGTGGACGAGGTCGAGGTCGAAGCGCCCGAGGTAGAGCTCCTTGGCGAAGCTGGGCCGCGACCACCCGCTCTCGCGGGCGGCCTCGGCGACCTCACGCGCCTCGCGCTCGCTGGGGCCGCGGTCGGGGGCGGGCGTGCCCGTCGTCTCCGTGCTCGAGCTCATCGTCGTGCTCCTCGCGTCGGGGAGCTCCATCGTGCCGCGTCGGGGGCCGTCACGGGAGGCCTGCGCGTCCGCGGGCGGCCCGTTGGCGGCGGGCGGGAGGTGCGGGCCGGTCCGGGGGCGGTGCGCGCGGGGCGGCCGGGGTCCTAGGGTGGCGGCATGGCTACCGAGGACGAGTTCCACGCCGCGGCCGAGGACGTCAAGGCCCTCCCCGCCGACCCGGGCAACGACACCAAGCTCCAGCTCTACGCCCTGTACAAGCAGGCGACCGAGGGCGACGTCGCGGGCAAGCGCCCCGGCTTCACCAACCTCGTGGGCCGCGCCAAGTACGACGCGTGGGCCGAGGTCCAGGGCATGGACGCCGAGCGCGCGCGGGCGGAGTACGTCGCCCTCGTGCGCGGCCTCGGCGGCTGACGGCTGCTGGGTCCGCCGCACCCGTTCGTCAGCGGGCTGCGACCGGCACGCCCGGCCCCGTCAGCCGCGGGGGAGTGGCGTGACGAGGTGGACCCAGCGCTGGGTCACCTCCATCCCGACCTTGAGGTAGAGGTCGAGGGCGCCGGTGCGCGAGTCGGTCGAGAGCTCGCTGTGCTCGGCACCACGCTCGCGGGCCCGCGAGAACGCGTCGGCGAGGAGTGACTGCGCCAGCCCGCGTCCCCGGTGGCCGGTGTCGACGGCCAGCTGGTGGACGTAGCCGTTGGCCTGGCTGTCGAGGATCGTGAAGCACGCCCCGACCACCGTCCCGTCGTGCTCGACGACGCGCAGCTGCCACGGCTGCGCCCCCGGCCGGCGCACCGTCGTCGCCGCCCAGTCCTCGAAGGACTCGCGCTCGCGGCCCTCCCACTCGCAGAACGCGACCTGGATGACCTCGTGGGCGGCGGCCTCCCGCTCGGCGGTGTCGCCCGTGGCGATCTCGTAGCCGGGGGGCAGCGGCCGCTCGGGCACCGAGCGGCCGTCGGGCAGGGTCAGGACCCACGCGGTGTGCCCGACCCCGTAGCCCCGGGTCTCGAGGAACCGGTGGCCCGACGACCCCTCGGGCAGGCTCTGGCCGAGCGACCTCGCGCCGAGCTCGGTGGCCCGCCGCTCGGACCACGCCACGAGGAACGGCCCGATGCCGCGGCCGCGTGCGTCGGGGTGGACCGCGGCGTCGCGGTGGGTCCCGCCGCGCGAGACCTCGGCCGACGCGACGATGACGCCGTCGGGGTCGAGGACGGCGACCGTGTCGGCGGCGAGGTCCATGCTCGGACGGGCCCAGTCGCCCGCGATGTCCTCGGGCTCGATCGCGAGGACGCCGGCGTCGGCGACCTCGGCCTCCCCGTGGACGCGGAACACCCCGTCGAGGTCGGCGGGGGTGACGGGGCGGGCCAGGTGGCCCTCGGGCAGCGGGGGGAGGGCGTCATCGGTCACGACGGCCAGCCTGCCGGGTGCCGGGGCCGCGGCGCACCTGGTTTGGCGGACGAGGTGCCGGACGCGACGGCTTGACGTCCGGCGTTCCGCGGTATGCAATATATCGCGTGCCGCTGCCCACGACCGCCGAGCCCCGCCGCCGCGCCCTCCTGCGGGACGAGGTCTTCGGCCGCCTGCGCGACGCCATCGTCGACGGCACGCTCTCCCCCGGGGAGCAGCTGCGGGACGCCGATGTCGCGACGTGGCTCGGGGTCAGCCGCACGCCGGTCCGCGAGGCGGTGCTGCGGCTCGGCGAGGCCGGTCTGGTCCACGCCGAGCCCGGGCGCTCGACGACCGTCGCCCACCTCGACCCCGCCGCCGTGGCCGACGCCCGTGCGGTGGTCGCGGCGATGCACCGGCTCGCCGTCGCCGAGGCCGTCGAGCGCCTGTCGGTCGCGGACCTCGAGACGATGCGCACCGCCCACGAGCGCTTCGAGGCCGCGGTGGCCACGGGCGACGTCGTCGCGGCCCTCGATGCCGACGACGCCTTCCACGCGGTGCCCGTCGTCGTCGCGGGCAACCGGGCGGTGGCGGCCGTCCTCGACCAGTACACGCCGGTCGTCCGCCGCCTCGAGCGGGCGCGCTTCGGGTCGAGCGAGGCGCACAGCTCGGTCGACCTCCACGTCCGGCTCCTCGACCTCTGCGAGGCCGGTGACGCCGAGGGCGCCGCCGGCGTCGCCTTCCGCACCTGGCAGTCACTCGGCTCCTGACCGCCGGGCGCCCCCGCCCTCCGACCCCACCCACCGGCTCGCCCGCCCCGCCCGAGAGGACCCCCATGAGGCTCCACGAGATCCCCCGACACCCGTTGACCTTCGGACCGAGC
Organism: Oryzobacter terrae; assembly: GCF_042756445.1. Taxonomy (GTDB): domain Bacteria; phylum Actinomycetota; class Actinomycetes; order Actinomycetales; family Dermatophilaceae; genus Oryzobacter; species Oryzobacter terrae. Next base: position 632,676 of record NZ_CP170578.1, on the reverse strand, counting down.
CCGGTGCACCACCTGCGCCGGCTCAGCGACCACCTCGGTGGGGCGCAGGTGTGGGCCAAGCGCGAGGACGTCAGCAGCGGGCTGGCGCACGGCGGCAACAAGATCCGCAAGCTGGAGTACATCGTCCCCGACGTCCTCGCGAGCGGTGCCGACACCCTGGTCTCCATCGGCGGCTACCAGTCGAACCACACGCGCCAGGTCGCCGCGGTGGCGGCGCACCTCGGGCTGAAGTGCCGTCTCGTGCAGGAGAAGTGGGTCCCGTGGGACGACCCGGTCAACGACAAGGTCGGCAACATCCTCCTGTCGCGGATGATGGGCGCCGACTCACGCCTCGACCCCGCCGGCTTCGACATCGGCATCCGGGACTCGTGGAAGGAGGCCCTCCAGGAGGTCGAGGAGGCCGGCGGCACGCCGTACGCGATCCCTGCCGGGGCGAGCGAGCACCCCCTCGGCGGGGTCGGGTTCGCGAACTGGGCCTTCGAGGTCGCCGAGCAGGAGAAGGCGCTGGGAGTCCACTTCGACACGATCGTCGTGTGCACCGTCACGTGCTCGACCCATGCCGGGATGGTCGCGGGCTTCGCGGCGCTCGAGGACCTCACGGGTGTCCGGCGTCGCGTCATCGGCATCGACGCGAGCGCGACGATGGACAGGACCCGGGCGCAGCTGGAACGGATCGCCCGCAGCACGGCCGAGGTCATCGAGCTGGGCCGCGACCTGCGCGACGACGAGTTCGAGCTGCTCGGCGACTGGGCCGGCGACCTCTACGGCATCCCCGTCGACTCGACGATGGAGGCCATCCGGCTCGGCGCCGAGCTCGAGGCGATGATCACCGACCCCGTCTACGAGGGGAAGTCGCTCGCCGGGCTCGTCGACCTCGTGCGGACCGGCGACATCCCGCGCGACAGCACGGTGCTCTACGCCCACCTCGGCGGCCAGCAGGCGATCAACGCCTACCACTCGCTCTGGCCGTGACCGGCTCGTCGGCTGGGCGGCTGACCCGGCTAGCGTGAGGTCCATGGCCGCCTCGCCGCTCGCCCTGGTCCGCCGCCCCGGCCCGCGCCTCGCTGAGGGCATCGTCACGCACCTCGACCGCGAGCCGGTCGACCTCGACCTCGCCCGCGCGCAGTGGGACGGGTACGTCGCGGCGCTGCGCGACGCCGGGTGGGAGGTGCGGGAGGTGGCGCCCGCCGACGACTGCCCGGACGCCGTGTTCGTCGAGGACCCGGTGGTCGTCCAGGGCGACCTCGCCGTCCTCGGTCGGTCGGGCGCACCCGAGCGGCGGGCCGAGGCCGAGGGCGTCGAGGCGGCGGTGCGCGAGGTCGGCCTGCGCGTCGTGCGGATCGAGGCGCCCGGCACCCTCGACGGTGGCGACGTCCTGCGGGCGGAGGACACGGCGTACGTGGGGCTCGGCGGACGGACGAACGGCGAGGGCATCCGCCAGCTGGCGACCCACCTGCGCGAGTTCGGGATCCGCGTGCAGGCCGTCCCGGTCACCCGCGCCCTCCACCTCAAGTCGGCGTGCACCGCACTGCCGGACGGCACCGTCATCGGCTGGGGCCCCGTCGTCGACGACCGGGCGGCGTTCCCCCGCTACGAGGACGTCCCGGAGGAGGGTGGCGCCCACGTGGTCCGCCTCGCCGACGACCACCTGCTCATGGCGACGAGCGCCCCGCGCTCCGCCGCGTCGTACCGGGACCGCGGCTACCGCGTCACGGAGGTGGACGTCTCCGAGTTCGAGAAGCTCGAGGGGTGCGTCACCTGCCTGTCGGTCCGGATCCGTGGCTGAGGTACCCGGGCTGCCGGCCGGAGCGGCCGGACCGGCCGGACCGTCCGGGCACGGCGCGGACCACGTCCTCGACGACGTCGCCTGGCACGCGCTGTCGGGCCCGCAGGCGCACCTGGCCCTGGCGGCCGGCGGCGGCGTGGCCCGTCGGTACCCCGAGGACGTCGGCCCCTTCGTCGGCGTGGAGCGCCTCGACACCGCCGGCTGGACCGCCCTCGCCGAGCTCGTCGGGATCGGTGGGGTGGCGGTCTTCCTCCGCGGTGAGGTCGGGCCCGCCCCGGCGGGGTGGACCGAGCTGCTGCGCGAACCGGCCACGCAGTACGTGGCGGGTCCCGAGGTGTCGGTCGACCGGGGAGGTCGGGGCGAGGTCGTCGAGCTCGGCGCGGCGGACTCTCCCGACATGGTCCGGCTGACCGCCGAGACCGAACCCGGGCCGTTCGGCCCGCGGAGCCACCTCACCGGGAGGTGGTTCGGCATCCGGCGCGAGGGGCGGCTCGTCGCGATGGCCGGCGAGCGGATGCGGGTGGACGGCTTCGGTGAGGTGTCCGGCGTGTGCGTCGACCCGTCGGTGCGCGGTGAAGGGCTCGGCGCGGTCGTCACCTCGGCCGCCGCCGACGCCATCCGCGAGCGCGGCGACCGCCCGATGCTGCACGTGCGCGAGGGCAACGCCGGAGCGCACCGGCTGTACCGGCGGCTCGGGTTCGAGGTGCGTCGTGAGGTCGTCGTCGCCATCCTCCGCTTCGACGGCGTGTGACGAGCGCGGCGCGGTGATCGTGACCTAAGCGGCTGTGGGAGAGCCGTTCTCGGGCGGTGGGCTGTCAGTGGTCAGGTCTAGCGTTGGTGTCATGCAACCGGCGATCCCGAGTCTGAGCCAGGTGCGTGAGGCGCACCCGGACGAGCTCGCGGTGCTGCTCTCGACCCTGGGTGTCGACGACGTGCGGGCGATGGGCCGCGAGCCGTTGGACGCCGTGGTGGTCGCCACGCAGAAGGTCGCATCGTGGCTGCACGCGGTCCAGGCCGCGTCGCTCGACCGGTTCGCCGAGCTGGCCGCCGACGACCTGGAGGTCCACCTCGGGCAGCGGCGAGCCGAGCGTGCGGACCGGGGCGCGATCGAGAGGGCAACCTCGGCGCGGGTGGTGCCGGTGCCCGAGCCGGACGCGATCGCGGCGTCGTCGCTGGCACCCCTGCTGAACATCTCCCCGCGCACGATGCGCACCCGGCTGAACCGGGCCCGGGTGCTCGTCGAGCTGCCGCGCACGTTCGACGCCGCGCTGGCCGGGGTGCTCGAACCCTGGCGGGTCGAGGGGGTCGTCGGCGCCGCTCGTGATGTGTCGCCGGAGCGGGTCGCGGAGTTCGAGGCGCGCCTGGACGACCGGGACGTCTCCGCCCTGCCGAAGCCGCGGTTGGTGGCACGGGCGCAGCGGGCGGCGGCCAAGGCCGACCCCGACGGCGCGCAGCGGGCCCGCACGGTGGCGCCGCGCCGGCGAGGACTGCGGTGGGCTCCCTCGGAGGTGCCGGGACTGATGAGGTGGACCGCCGACCTGCCCGACGAGACCTCCCGCTCGCTGGCGGCGTCCGTCGACGCCCTGGCGCAGGAGTACCTGTCCGCCGACGCCCACCGCCGCGCCCGGGGCACCGGACCGGCTGGGCCGCGGTTGACGGTGGAGGCCGCCCGCGCCGACGCCCTGGCCGACCTCGCGATGGCCAACGCCCGCGTGCAGGCCGTCGTCCAGCTCGTCCTGCCCGCCGCCACCGCCGCCGTGCCCACCCTGGTGGCCCGCCGCGCCCGCCGCGACGTCATCCGCGACGCGCTCGACGCCACCTCCGACGAGGTGCTCGTCGACCTCGTCGCCGGCGCCGTCACCCACGACACCCTGGCCGGCGGGGAGGCCGAACGCGCGGTCGGGCTGGTGCTCGGTGAACACCTCGAGGTCGACGGCAACCCGTTCCTGTCCCGTACCCGCTCGGGAGCCGGCCACCGCGCCGGCGACCCACCACGCGGTGCCGATGGCGCCGTCGGCGGGTGGGTGGAGGCCCGTGGAGGTGCGGTCGTCGAAGATCGGGTGTGGTTCGTCGACGGACTGGTCGAGGCGCGGGGCACCACCGGGCTCCTGCCCGCGCAGGTCACCGCACGCCTCGAGCACCCCGACACCCGGGTACGCATCACCGGTGGTCCGCCCGGCAGCGCCGACGGACCACCTGAACGGCGCCGCACGTACCGCCCCGGCAGGGCCCTCGCCGCCCGGGTCCGGGCGCGCGACGGACAGTGCCGCTTCCCCGGCTGCTCGGTCCCCGCGGCACGCTGCGACCTCGACCACGTCATCGCGCACCCGGTGGGGGAGACCGTCGAGGCCAACCTGCACTCCCTGTGCCGCGCCCACCACGGCTTCAAGCACCACGCCGGCTGGACCGTCGCGATGACGGACGGCGGCGAGTTCACCTGGACCGCCCCCACCGGCCGCACCCACACCACCACGCCCGCATCGGCACGCGAGCTCGCGGCGTGAGCCGCGGCGCGCGGCACCGGCCGGCGACCGTCCCGCATCGTGGGTCAGGGGCGCGCGGGGGTTGGCCGGGCAAACCCCCGTCTGGCACAGTGACACCGTGCGTCTCGGACACCTCCTCCTCCTTCGCTGCCGCGGCGGGGCCTGAATCGGCCGCCCCTCGTCGCGGAGTTCCTGCTGCACCCGGCCGGGACCGAGCAGACGAGACGAAGGCGTGAGTTGACGTGATCCACCCCCAGCAGCCCTCCGGGATGCCGACGCAGAAGTACGTACCGTTCCAGGACCAGATCGAGGTCCGCCTCCCCGAGCGCACCTGGCCCGACCAGGTCATGACGAAGGCCCCGCGCTGGTGTGCGGTCGACCTGCGCGACGGCAACCAGGCGCTCATCGACCCGATGGACTCCGAGCGCAAGATGCGGATGTTCAAGCTCCTCGTGAAGATGGGCTACAAGGAGATCGAGGTCGGCTTCCCGAGCGCGAGCCAGACCGACTTCGACTTCTGCCGCGAGCTCATCGAGGGCCACCACATCCCCGACGACGTGACGATCCAGGTCCTCACCCAGTGCCGCGACCACCTCATCGAGCGCACCTTCGACGCCATCCGCGACAGCAAGCAGGCGATCGTCCACTTCTACAACTCGACGTCGGCCCTCCAGCGCCGTGTCGTCTTCGGGATGAGCGAGGAGGGCATCATCGACATCGCCCTCCAGGGAGCGCGGCTGTGCCGCAAGCTCGAGGAGACCGTCCCCGAGACGACCGTCTACTACGAGTACTCGCCCGAGTCGTACACCGGAACCGAGCTCGAGTTCGCCGTCCGCATCTGCAACGAGGTCATCGCGGTCATCGACCCGACCCCTGACCACAAGATGATCGTCAACCTCCCCGCGACCGTGGAGATGGCGACCCCCAACGTCTACGCCGACTCGATCGAGTGGATGGTCCGCCACCTCGACCGTCGTGAGTCCGTCGTCGTCAGCCTGCACCCGCACAACGACCGCGGTGAGGGCGTCGCGGCGGCCGAGCTCGGCTACCTCGCCGGCGCCGACCGCATCGAGGGCTGCCTCTTCGGCAACGGCGAGCGGACCGGGAACGTCTGCCTGGTGACCCTCGGCATGAACCTGTTCAGCCAGGGCATCGACCCCGAGATCGACTTCTCGGACATGGCCGAGATCCGGCGCACCGTCGAGTACTGCAACCAGCTGCCCGTCCACGAGCGCCACCCGTGGGGCGGCGACCTCGTCTACACGGCCTTCTCCGGCTCCCACCAGGACGCCATCAAGAAGGGCCTCGACGACATGGACCGGCGGAGCTCGGCCGCCGGCACCGACATCGACCACCTCGAGTGGGGCGTGCCCTACCTGCCGATCGACCCCCACGACATCGGGCGCTCCTACGAGGCCGTCGTCCGGGTCAACAGCCAGTCGGGCAAGGGCGGGGTCTCCTACCTGCTCAAGGCCGAGCACGGGCTCGACCTCCCGCGTCGCCTCCAGGTCGAGTTCAGCCACGTCGTGCAGCGGCGCACCGACTCCGAGGGCGGTGAGCTGTCGGCCGACCAGATCTGGCAGATGTTCGGCGACGAGTACCTCTACGGCGAGGTCGAGGCCGAGCGCTGGGGTCGCTTCGCCCCGGTGCGCTCGAGCATCATCGGCGCCGACGACGGCCAGGACCGGATCGAGGCCACCATCCGCGACGGCGGCAAGGAGGTCGACGTCTTCGGCCAGGGCAACGGCCCGATCGCCGCGTTCATCGAGGCGCTCCAGCCGCTCGGCATCGACGTCCGCGTCCTCGACTACGCCGAGCACGCCCTGTCGGCCGGTGGCGACGCGCGGGCGGCCGCGTACGTCGAGTGCGCCGTCGGCGAGCGCGTCCTGTGGGGCGTCGGGCTCCACGAGTCGATCGTCAAGGCCTCGCTGCGCGCCATCCTCTCGGCGGTCAACCGCGCCGAGCGCGACGCGGAGGTCGTCGCCTGAGCCGCGTCCTCGCCTGCGGGCTCGCGACGGTCGACGTCCTCCAGACCGTCGAGCACGTCCCGGGTCCGAACGAGAAGGTCACGACCCTCGACACGCTCGTCGAGGCCGGCGGTCCCGCGCTCAACGGCGCGGTGACCGCTGCCCTCCTCGGGGTGCAGGCGCGGCTCGTCACCGCGGTGGGCGTGGCGGGACTGGGTGCGGTCGTGCGCTCGGACTGCGCGGACCACGGCGTCGACCTCGTCGACGTCGCCCCGGCCGACTACGCCGTCCCGGTGTCCACGGTGCTCGTCACGGCGAGCACGGGGGAGCGGGCCGTCGCCTCGCGCAACGCGGCCGACGCCACCGGCTGGCCGGTGCCCGATGACGACGTCCTCGCCGCGGCCCTCGACGGCGTCACCGCGGTCCTCGTCGACGGCCACCACCTGCCCGTCGGGGTGGCGGTGGCAGCGGCCGCGCAGGCCGCCGGCATCCCCGTGCTCCTCGACGCGGGGTCGTGGAAGCCGGGGCTCGAGGCGCTCGTCGCGCACGTCGACGTCCTCGTGGCCTCCGCCGACTTCCGTTCTCCCGCGGGTGACTCGCTTCCCGAGCTGCTCGCCCTCGGTCCGAGCTGGGTGTCGCGCAGTGCGGGCGGCGAGCCGGTGACGTGGCTCGCGGCCGACGGCTCCAGCGGGGAGGTGCCGGTGCCCGTGGTGGACGTCGTCGACACCCTCGGTGCGGGGGACGTCCTCCACGGGGCCTTCCTCGCGGCCATCGGCGAGCGCGGGACCACCGACCTCCCTGCGGCCCTGGCCTTCGCCGTCGGTGTCGCCGCGCGCTCCGTCGCCGCCCCCGGCGCGCGTGGCTGGGCCCGGCCCACCCCCTGAGGGAGCGGGCCGGGCCCGATCGCGGTGCGGCTCAGTGCGACTCGTTGATGTCCTCGAGGACGTCCTTGAGCTTCGGCAGCACCGTCGAGTTGGGCGCCACCGAGTTCCGCGTCGTCTCCGCCGCGAGGACGAAGGCGCCGACGGTCGTCTCGCTCGTGCCGTTGCCGTCGGCGTCGAGCGGCTCCGCCAGCCCGACCGAGCCGCTGGCGACGTTGAGCCAGAGGGTCAGCAGGTGCGAGTCGAAGGTGTCGCGCTTGGACGTGTTGTTCTTCGGCCACAGGACCGTCGCGCCGTTCTCGACGGTCGACAGCGCCCGGTGCTCGTCGAAGACCGTGCTGAGCGCGCGGACCGTCGAGAGCAGGCACAGCCGCTCGGCATCGGTGTGGCGGGCGACGATCCGGCGGTAGTCGGTCTGCCACCAGCCGAGACCGCCCGCGTCCTGGCTCGTCCCGAGGACGACGACCGTCCCGGTCCGGGTCGGTGAGACCCCGCCGTCGTCGTCGGTGACCGCGACCTCGAGGGTGTGCGTGCACGCCTTCGTGTAGGTGTGGGTCGCCGCGTCGGTGACGGAGCGTGGCTGGACCGTCGGGCTCGCCGCCGGGTCGGCGCCGGGCGGGTTCACCAGGCTGGTGTGCGACGCGGTCGCGCCGTCACCGAACGACCACCCCGTGGTGAGGTCGTCGCTGCCGGGGTCGGTGGAGTCGGCCTCGAACGTCGCCGGGACGCCCTCGGTGACGAAGAAGATCGTCTGCCCGTTCCACGTCGTGGCGCCCGAGGTGTCGAGCGTCGCCGTGGGCGCGACGTTCGTCACGGGTGCCGTGGCACCCGCGGCGCCGGAACCGCCGTCGTCGTCGACGACCGTCACCGACACCGGGAACGACCCGTTGTCGCCGTACGTGTACGACGCCGTGAAGGTGGCGGTGACCGGGCCGGGCCCACCCGGGGAGACGTCGACGGTCTGGCCGCCCGGCGTGCCCTGGACGGTGCCCCAGTCGATGGTCACGGTGTGCGTGTCCAGCCAGCCGGGGTCGGAGAAGCTGCCGGAGACGGTGACGGTGCCGCCTTCCGCGACCGCGGCGACGGGGTCGAGGACGACGCTCGGGGCGCCGTTGGTCCACGTGGCGGTGAAGCCGACGGAGCCGGTCTCGCCGAGGGGGTCGGTGGCGGTGATGGTCACCGGGACCGAGCCGTCGTCGCCGCGGGTGGCCGACCACGACCACGTCCCGGCGCCCTTGGTGACGGTGCCGGTGGTGGCCGTGAGGGTGACGTCGTCACCGTCGGGGTCGCTCCACGTGCCCGTCGCCGTGACGGCGCTGCCCTCGGGGGCGCTCGCCGGGGCGGCGTCGAGCGTGACGACCGGCGGCTCGTTCGCGACGTTGACCGCCGCGAGGAGGTCGATCCGCGGGGTGGTGACGTTCGACCCGCCCGACGGGTAGGTGATGCCGACGCCGGTGTCGCGCAGGTCCTGCATCAGGTCGCCGACCCCGCGGGTCGGGGCGTTCTGGCGCAGCACGGCGAGGGCCCCGGTGACGTGCGGCGCCGCCATCGAGGTGCCGTTCATGCTGTCGAAGGCGTCGTCGGGGACCGAGGAGTCGATGCCGCTCCCGGGGGCGAACACGTCGAGCAGCGAGCCGCGGTTGCTGAAGCCGGAGATCGTGTCGTCGTCGACGGTCGAGCCGACGGTGAACGCGGTCGAGATGCAGCCGGGGCGGGAGACCGACGCAGGGTGCGAGTCGTTGCCGGCCGAGATGACCGTCGCGACGCCCTGCGCGAGCAGCGTGTCGATCTGGGTCTTGCGCGCCTCGCCGTCGCAGGCGGCACCGAAGTCGCCGCCACCCAGGCTCATGTTCGCCGCGACGACGTTCCAGCCGGGGTTGGCCGTGTCGAGGGCGGCCAGCTCGTCGAGGGCGTTGATCTGGTCGGACGGGTACGACGACACGCACGGGGCCCCACCGGGGCAGTCGGCGGCGTCGTTGAACCGGGTGAAGACCTGCATCGCGATGATGTCGGCGCCCGGCGCGACGCCAGCGGCCGGGGCGCCCGCGACACCGGCGCCGTTGCCGGCGGCGATGCCCGCGACATGGGTGCCGTGGTCGCAGATGTTCGTCGTGCCGTCGAGGCACGCCGCGAGGCCGTCGACGTCGGCGCTCGTGTCCTCGGTCGTGCCGTCGGGGCACAGCGACTGCTCGGTGGCGTCGCTCGGCGTCGAGGAGCAGTACTGGGCGACGACGCGGCCGCCGAGGAAGGGGTGGTCGACGTCGACGCCCGTGTCGAGGACGGCGACGGTCGCCCCGGCGCCGGTGACCCCGCCGGCGTGGACGTCGTCGGCGTTGATGACGGGCAGGCTGCTGTCGAGGTGGACCGGCTCGGGGATGTCGAGCTGGACGGACCGCACGTGGGGGGCCTTGCGCAGCGCCGCGATGGAGCCGCGGGGCACCTTCGCCACGAGGTGGGGGGTCCGCTTCATCGTGCGGGTGACCTTGCCGGTCCTGCGCACCTCGCGGGCGACGCCTGTGGCGCTGGCGACGCGGTCGTAGGTGACGATGACGCGCACGGTGTCCGCGCTCGCCACGGAGACCGGCGCGGGCCTGGGGGTGAGCGCGAGGGCACTCGAGGCCGGGAGCAGCGCGCCGAGGACGGCGGCGGCGACGGCGGTGAGGACGGTCATCGCCCGGACAGGGGTGGACGAGCTCATGGGGTCTCCCTCCGATGGGCGTGCGGGACGCACGCGCTCATGACGAGGAGTCCGTGCCCCTCCCGCTGATACCGGGCGCGCCGCTACGGTCGGACCATGGCAGCGGTGAGCAGCGTCGACGAGTACCTCGGACAGTTCTCGGGGGAGGTGCGGGCCCGCCTCGACGAGACGCGCGCCGTCATCCGGGCGACGTCACCCGACGCCGTGGAGTCGATGGCCTACGGGATGCCGGCGTACAAGCTCGACGGCAAGCCGCTCGTCTACTTCGCGGGCTACGACAAGCACGTCGGGTTCTACGCGACGCCGAACGGCCACGAGGCCTTCGCCGAGGACTTCGCGCCCTACGCCCAGGGCAAGGGCTCGGTGCAGTTCCCGCACACGCAGCCGCTGCCGGTCGACCTGGTCCGCCGGGTCGTCGAGTTCCGCGAGGCCGACATCCGCGCCTGACGCCCGGCGGCACCCACCTCGGAAACCCGACCTGCGTCGCTCGTCAGCGGACGCCGCGGGTGCGGAACTGGATGCTGATGCGCGGGCCGACCGGCTTCGCGGTCTTGGGGACGCAGTGGTCCCAGGTGCGCTGGCAGGACCCGCCCATGACGAGCAGGTCGCCGTGGCCCGACGGGATCCGGATGGAGCCGCCACCGTCGCGCGGGCGGAGCATGAGGTCGCGGGGCGCGCCGACCGACAGGATCGCGACCATCGTGTCGGAGTCGCGCGAGCGGCCGACGCGGTCGCCGTGCCAGGCGACGGAGTCCTGGCCGTCGCGGTAGAGGCAGAGCCCGGCGGTGACGAACGGCTCGCCGAGCTCGGTGGCGTAGTACCGCGACAGGGCGTCGCGGGCGTCGTCGAGGGCGAGGTGGGGGAGGCGCTCGCCCTCGCCGTAGAACTTCAGGAGGCGGGGGACGTCGACGAGGTTGTCGTACATCTGGCGACGCTCGGCGAACCACGGGACGTCGCGGCGCAGGGACGCGTAGAGCTCGTCGGCCCCGGCGACCCAGCCCGTGAGGGTGTCGACCCAGGCGCCGTCGGTGAGATGGCGGCGGCGGACGGCCTCGAGCGGCCCGACGACGACCTCGTCGGACAGGTCGAGCAGCGAACCCTGGAGTGCGGTCACGCGTCGAGGGTAGACCGGAATCGAACGGATGTCCACGATCGCCGCGGGTGGGTCGAGGTGATGGGCCGGTCCCGGAGGCCGGCGCGACACCTCCAACCGGACGGAGCGAGCGCCGTGGTCGCCCGGCACCTTCGACAGGACTTGTGGCGCGCCGACGCGTGGCGTGGGGTGGGGGGATGAGCGCGCACCCGCTGTCCGGATCGGTCGTCGCCGTCGTCGGTGCCTCGGGGGTGCTCGGCACGCTCATCGCTCGCGGCGCGTCGGCGCGCGGCGCGCACGTCGTCCTCGTCGGCCGGGACGACGGGAGGCTGCGGTCGGTGGTGGAGGGCGCGCCGGTCGTCGTCGGCGACCTCGGGGACGCCACCCTCGGAGGACGCGTCGTCGAGGCAGCCACCGCCGCACACGGGCGGCTCGACGGGGTCGTCAACGCCGCCGGGGTCGTCGCGTTCGGCTCCCTCGTCGACACCGAGGACGCCGTCATCGAGGAGCTGTTCCTCGTCAACGTCATGGGCCCGCTCTTCCTCGCCCGGGCGGTGCTGCCCGCGCTGACCGAGGCGAAGGGCTTCCTCGTCAACGTCAGCGCCGTCGTCGCCGAGCAGCCGATGGCCGGGATGGCGGCCTACTCGGCCACGAAAGCCGCCCTCACCGCGGCCGACCGGGCGCTGGCGAAGGAGCTGCGGCGCACCGGGGTCGACGTCATCGACGTGCGCCCACCGCACACCGAGACCGGCCTCGTCGACCGGGCGCTGGCGGGCAAGCCGCCGCGGCTCCCGCAGGGTCTCGAGCCGACCGTGGTCGCGGAGGCGGTCCTCGACGCCATCGAGGCCGGCACCTCGGAGCTCGGCTCCAGCGACATCGGCTGAGCCGGCCTAGCGGCCCGAGGGCTCGTCGTCCTCGCCGGGCTCGTCGATGACGACCGCGACGCTCGAGCGGTACGCCTCACCGCCGAGCGGCGCGTGGGCGAACCACCCGAGGGGCTGGTCGGTGGGGGAGGGAGGCGGGTCCCAGAGGACGTCCTCGCGCTCGGCCGCCTCGTGCAGCGGCGCGAGGGCCACGCGCGCCGCGGACTCGGGCACGCCCTGGTGCTCCCACTGCACGACGACGTCGAACGCCTCGCCCTGCGGGAGCGGGTGCACCCACCACGCCGTCGTCGAGTGCAGGCCGCCACCGTTCCCGCTCACCTGGGTCAGGGACGACGCCGACGGCTCGTCGTCGCCCGGTGGCGGCGGTCCGTGCGCCGGCCGGTGGCCCAGCCGGGTGCCGTCGGCGAGCCGGATGCCGACCCGCGGCTCCTGCTCGTGCCACGCGCCGTCGGCCGCGGTCGCGTCCCGCCGCGCGCCGGGACGCACCCACGTCCCGACGTGGACCTCGAGACCTCGACGGTGGGCCACGGCGTGCGTCACCCGCACGACGACGTCGGGACCGCGGTGGGCGTCGACGCCCAGCGGCACGACGACGCCGACGGTGTGGACCGGCGGCATCCACGGCAGGTCGACGTCCTGGTGCTGCGGCTCGTCGTCACCGGGCTCGGGCCACGGCTCGAAGAAGGGCTCCCCGGTCATGGGCCGAGCGTAGGGGCGAGCGGTGTCGGCGTCACCGGGTTGGATGGGAGGGTGCCCGAGCCCGTCGTCGACCTCCCGGCCCTGCGGGCCTACCTGGTGGCGCACGCGGTCGACGGTGTCGACGAGGTGGAGGTGGGACCCGACGGGTGCAGCCGGCACCGGCGACTCGTCGCGACACCCGGTGGGGCGCTCGCCCTCGAGGTGACCCTGCCGGCGGAGGAGGTGGGGTCGCCGGTCGTCGCGGCCGCGCCCGTCGCCGGGGCCTCTGGGGACTCGGGGCCAGGACCCGAGGACGTCGCCACCGCGCTCGCCGCCGGCCGCCGCTGGCTCGGGCTGGACGCCGACCCGGCGCCTGCGGTCGCGGCGCTCGCGGACGACCCGGTGCTCGGACCCCTCGTGCGGGCGCGCCCGCACCTGCGGGTCCCCGGAACCACCGGCCCGTTCGAGGCGGCGGTGAACGTGGTCCTCGGCCAGCACGTGTCGCTCGCCGCCGGGCGGGTGTTCGCGGGCCGACTCGTCGCGACCCACGGGTCCGGGCGCCCGGGCGGTCGCCCTGACGACCCCCACGGCACCCGGCTCGTGAGGTACCCGGACCCGGAGGCCCTGGCCGTGCTCGACCCCGAGGCGTTGCGCGCCGCCGTCGGCGTCACCGGGCCGCGGGCGCACACGCTCGTCTCGCTCGCCCGGGCCGTGGCCGAGGGAGGTCTCGACCTGGATCCCACCGAGGACGCCGACCGCCGGGCCCGCACCCGTGACGCCCTGCTCGCCCTCCCTGGGGTGGGCCCGTGGACTGCCGACCTCGTCGCCCTGCGCTGCCTGCGCGACCCCGACGTCTTCCTCCCGGGTGACCTCGTCCTGCGCAGGGCGATGGGTGGGGTCAGCGCCCGGGAGGCCGGCGAGCGTGCTCGTGCCTGGACGCCGCACCGCAGCCTGGCCGTCCTCCACCTCTGGACCCACCACGCCCTCGACCCGCCACACCTCCACCCGCCACGCCGTCGACCCGCCTGACCGCCTCCCCCCGATGTCGGACCCAGGGCGGACAATGACCCGGTGCCCCTGTACCGCGACGAGGCGATCGTCCTGCGCACCCACAAGCTGGGTGAGGCCGACCGCATCGTCACCGTCCTCACCCGCCGCCTCGGCAAGGTGCGCACCGTCGGCAAGGGGGTGCGGCGCACGAAGTCGCGGTTCGGCGCACGGCTCGAGCCCGGGATGCACATCGACGTCCAGTGCTACGAGGGGCGCAACCTCGACACGGTGACCCAGGTCGAGACGCTCGACCCGTGGGGCGAGGTCATCGCGCGCGACTACCCGTCGTGGACCGCCGCCACGGCCGTCCTCGAGACGTGCGACCGGCTCACCGAGGAGCGCGAGCCCGCGCTCCAGCAGTACCTCCTCCTCGGTGGGGCGCTGCGCTCGCTCGCCGGTCGCGAGCACGACCCCAACCTCGTCCTCGACGCCTACCTCCTGCGAGCCATGGCGGTCGCCGGCTGGGCCGCGAGCTTCCACGACTGCGCGAAGTGCGGCGCCCCGGGACCTCACCGCGGCTTCCACGTCGTCGCGGGTGGAGCCGTCTGCCCGTCGTGCCGGCCCCCGGCCTCGGCCGCACCCGCGCCCGAGACGCTGCTCCTGCTCGCCGCCCTCCTCGCCGGCGACTGGGCGATCGCCGACGGGTCCGACCCCCGGCACCGCAAGGAGGGCAGCGGCCTCACCGCGGCCTTCCTGCAGTGGCACCTCGAACGCGGCATCCGCAGCCTCCGTATGGTGGAGCGGTGACCCCGCAGCCCTCCCGCGAGGCGCGCCACGAGCGGCCGTTCGCGCACCCGAGCGGCGCCACGGCCCCCGTCATCCCCGCCGACCGGCTCCCCGGCCACGTCGCCGTCGTCATGGACGGCAACGGCCGCTGGGCCAACCAGCGCGGCCTCCCGCGCACCAAGGGCCACGAGGCGGGCGAGGCGGCGCTCCTCGACGTCGTCGCCGGCGCCATCGAGGTCGGGGTCACCCACCTGTCGGCGTACGCCTTCTCCACCGAGAACTGGAAGCGCAGCCCCGACGAGGTGCGCTTCCTCATGGGCTTCAACCGCGACGTCATCCGGCGCCGCCGCGACCAGCTCCACGCGTGGGGCGTGCGGATGCGCTGGGTCGGGCGGCGGCCGCGGCTGTGGGGCTCGGTCATCAAGGAGCTCGAGGTCGCGCAGGAGCTGACGAAGGACAACACCGGCCTCACCCTCTACTTCTGCGTCAACTACGGGGGCCGGGCCGAGATCGGTGACGCCGTGCAGCGGCTGGCCGAGGACGTCGCACGCGGCCGCCTCAAGCCGCGCTCCGTCGACGAGCGCACCGTCGCCCGCTACCTGCCCGAGCCCGACATGCCTGACGTCGACCTCTTCGTGCGCTCCTCCGGCGAGCAGCGCACGAGCAACTTCCTCCTCTGGCAGAGCGCCTACGCCGAGATGGTCTTCCAGGACCGGCTCTGGCCCGACTACGACCGCCGTGACCTGTGGGCCGCGGTGCAGTCCTACGTCGACCGCGAGCGGCGCTACGGCGGAGCCGTCGACGCCGTCGATGACGTCCGCGCCGTCGGTGAGGCGGTCGGCGAGCGGCCCGAGGACGACCCGCGCCGCTAGCGTGGCCGCCATGGCCGACCGACTCCTCGAGCTCTACCCCGAGTGCGCCGCGCTCGCCGCCGAGCTCACCGCGCACCCCGAGGTCGCGCGCCGCTGGACGAACGAGAGCGCCTGCGCCGGGATGACGGTCGGCGGCCTCGCGACCCACCTCGCGAGCCAGACCCGCAGCGTCGTCCGGCTCCTCTCGCAGCCGCCGCACGAGGGGGAGCCGATCAGCGCCCTCGAGCACTACCGCCGGGCGGCCTGGGTGCACACCGGGCTCGACGAGGAGGTCAACGTCGGCATCCGTGAGGGCTCCGACGCCGAGGCGCAGGCCGGCCCCGAGACGCTCGCCGCCGAGGTCGCTGCCTCCCTCGACGCGCTCCCGCGGGCCCTCTCGCCGGTCCTGTCGGGCACCCGCGAGCCCGACGCCGTCCTCATCCCGTGGCAGGGCTGGGCCCTGACGGCGCACGACTTCGTCCTGACCCGCACGATGGAGGTCATCGTGCACGCCGACGACCTCGCGGTGAGCATCGACGTCGACCCGCCGATCTTCCCCCTGGAGTCGGCACAGGCGGTCGCCGCGCTGCTCGCCGGGGTCGCCGTCGAGCGGCACGGGCAGACCCCGCTCATCCGGGCGCTCAGCCGACCGCAACGCGCCGAGGGGGACGTCTCCGCCTTCTGAGCAGGCCCGTCTAGGCTGGCTCGCGATGGAGCCCCGGACCGACGACCCCACCGCCGCGCCCTCGCGGCGCCGCGCCGAGCGGCCTCCGTCCGAGCGGTACCGGGCGCCGCGACGCTCGGGGTCGGGCGACTGGGCGATGGTTTCCCTGTCCGTCCTCATGGTCGGCCTGATCCTCGTGCGCGGACGGCTCGCCGAGCTCGTCGACCGTTCCGACGCCCTCGCCGCCTGGTTGACGGTGTTCGTCTCGATCGGGTTGCAGGCGTTGCCGTTCCTCGTCCTCGGCGTGGTCCTGTCGGCCGCGATCGCCGTCCTCGTGCCCGCCGACGCGCTCACCCGCTGGCTGCCCCGACACCCGGCGGCGGCCGTTCCGGTGGCCGGGGTGTCGGGCCTCGTCCTGCCCGGCTGCGAGTGCGCCTCGGTGCCGATCGCCGGCTCGCTGGTCTCCCGCGGGGTCAGGCCGGCCGTGGCGCTGACCTTCCTCCTCGCCGCCCCGGCCATCAACCCGGTCGTCCTCGTGTCGACCGCGGTCGCCTTCACCGGCCGGTGGGAGATGGTGGGGGCCCGCTTCTCGGCGTCGTTGCTCACCGCGGTCGTCGTCGGCTGGCTGTGGCTGCGGCTCGGGCGCGACCACCTCGTGCGGATCCCCGAGGTGCGCACCACCGGTCACGGACGCCTCGCCGACTTCGTGGGGGCCGCGCGTCACGACCTGCTCCACGCGGGGGGCTTCCTCGTCCTCGGGTCGGCGGTGGCCGCGACGATCAACGTCCTCGTGCCACGCTCGGTCCTCGACACCCTCGCCGGGAACCTGCTCGTCTCGGTCCTCGTCCTCGCGGTCTTCGCCGTCGTCGTGGCCGTCTGCTCGGAGGCCGACGCCTTCGTGGCCGCGAGCCTGAGCCAGTTCCCGCCGACGGCCCAGCTCGCCTTCATGGTCGTCGGCCCCGCCATCGACGTGAAGCTGTTCGCGATGCAGGTCGGCACGTTCGGCCGCCGGTTCGCCACGGTGTTCGCCCCGCTGACCTTCGTCGTCGCGGTCGGGTCGGCCCTGCTCGTCGGGGCGGTGCTG
The DNA here is from genome assembly GCF_042756445.1 of Oryzobacter terrae. Classification (GTDB taxonomy): domain Bacteria; phylum Actinomycetota; class Actinomycetes; order Actinomycetales; family Dermatophilaceae; genus Oryzobacter; species Oryzobacter terrae. The sequence goes on along the minus strand of NZ_CP170578.1, from coordinate 615,831 downwards.
CTGTGAGGCGGGTGACCCAGAGCGGCCTGCTCCTCGTCATCGGGGTCATCGCCTCGGTCGCGGCCGTCAACGGCATCTACCTCAACTTCGTCAAGCCCGCCCTGCAGGTGCCGATCCTCGTCGCGAGCGCCGTCCTCCTGCTCCTCGGGGCCTACGGCGTGTGGGAGGACCGGCGGCACCCCGATGACGACGAGCCGGACCGCCACGCGCTCGAGCCCGGGGTCGTCCTCGACGACGGCCACGGGCACGACCACTCACGCGGCCCGCGGGTGGGCTGGCTGCTCGTCGTCCCGTTCCTGCTCCTCGGGGTCGTCGTCCCTCCTCCGCTCGGCTCGTACTCGGCCGCCGCGGACAGCGGGCTCGTCACGGTGACGAGCGCCGAGGGGCTGCCCCCGCTCGCCGCGGGCGACCCGGTCGACCTCACCCTCGCCGAGTTCCAGGGGCGCGCGCTGTACGACACGACGCGCTCCCTCGAGAACCGCCGGGTCCGGCTCGTCGGGTTCGCCTCGCCCGGACGGCCGGGCGAGTGGGTGCTGACGAGGATGTCGCTGAACTGCTGTGCCGCGGACGGGTTCGCGGTGAAGGTGGCCGTCGAGGACGCGCCGCCCGTCCCCGACGACGAGTGGGTCGAGGTCGTCGGGACGTGGAAGCCCGCGCCGCTCGCCGTTCCCGGGGGCGTCGACCCCGAGCTGCCCGTCCTCGTCATCGAGGACCTCTCGCGCACCGCGGTGCCCGAGAACCCCTACGAGTAGGGGAGGGTCGGGCGCGTCGGTGCGCTCAGCCGCGCGGGGCGGCCGAGCAGTCGGCGCACAGGCCGTCCATCTCGACGGTGTGGCGCACCTGGGTGAAGCCGTGGGCCCGGGCGACGGCGTCGGCCCAGCGCTCGACCGCGTCGCCGGTGACCTCGACCGCGAGGCCGCAGGACCGGCACACGACGTGGTGGTGGTGCGTCGTCGAGCACGACCGGTAGACGGCCTCCCCGTCGGGCGTGCGGATGACGTCGACCTCGCCGTCGGCAGCCATGGACTGGAGGTTGCGGTAGACCGTCGCGAGGCCGACGCGTGTGCCGCTGCCGGCGAGGTCGGCGTGGATCTCCTGCGCCGAGCGGAACTCCGCGGCTCCGGTGAGGGCCGTCGCGATGGCGGTGCGCTGGCGGGTGGGCCGGCGGTCCGCCGCGGCCTGCTGGTCGCGGGCGTCGTGCTCGCGGGTCTGCTGGTCGGTCATCGCGTCTCCACCTCCGCGGGGGCGTCGTCGTGCTCTGCGTGCGAGCCGTGCTCGTCGTAGTGGCCCTCGTGGGCCGCGTGGCGGTGGCCGTCGTGGAGGTAGTCGACGTGGTCGCCGTGCTCGACGGCCGGGTGCCCGCACGCCGGGCCGTGCTCGTGGTCGTGCCGTTCGGCGCGCGCGTGAGCGGCGCGCCGGACGCGTCCGGCGAGGCTCGCGCCGACGCTGGCGAGCAGGAACGCCGCGATGGCGAGGAGCACGATGGTGCCGCCGGACGGGGTCTCGGCCTGGTACGACACGACGACCCCACCGACGCTGCACGCGACGCCGATCCCGACGGCCCAGGCCATGCTCGCCGTGAAGCTCCGGGCGACGAGCTGGGCGGTGGCGTTCGGGATGATCATGAGCGCGCTGATGAGGAGCAGGCCGACGACGCGCATCGAGACGACGACCGTCACGGCGGTGAGGACGGCGAGCGCGAGGTTGTAGGCCATGACCGGCATGCCCGCGGCCCGGGCCCACTCCTCGTCGTTGGCGACGGCGAAGAAGCGCTGGCGCAGCACGAGGGTCACGACGAGGACGACGGCGGCGAGCACCGCGAGGACGACGATGTCGGTGTCGCTCGTCGTGAGGATCGCCCCGAAGAGGTAGGCGGTGAGGTTCGCCGGGCTGCCGGCCGACGAGCGCGCGATGAGGACGACGCCGAGCGCGATCCCGCCGTAGAACATGACCGCGAGGGCGACGTCACCGCTCGTCCGGCCCGAGGCCCGGATCAGCTCGATGGCGACGCCGGCGGCGACGGCGGCGACGAGGGCGGTGAGCACGGGCTGCTGCCCGGTGAGGATCCCGATGGCGACGCCGGCGAGGGCGACGTGCCCCATGCCGTCGCCGATGAGCGACATCCGGCGCTGGACGAGGAAGACCCCGACGAGGGGCGCCGCGACACCGGCGAGCAGCGCGGCGAGGAGGGCCTGGCGCATGAAGCCCAGCTCGAGGAGCTCAGTCACGGGGGACCTCCGACGAGGGGTCGAGGGGGCCCGAGCCGAGGACGGCGCCGGGTCGCCGGGGGGCGGGGACGGGGTCGTCGTGGTGGTGGTGCCCCGAGCCCGGGCCGTGGCCGGTGTGCGTGGCCCACTCCTCGGGGGTGCCGTCGAGGTCGACGTGTCCGGCGTCCATGCAGACGATCCGGGTGACGACGTCGTGGAGGGCGTCGAGCTCGTGGGTGACGACGACCATCGAGGTGCCGTCCGAGGCCAGGGGCCGCAGCACCTCGGCGAGGGCGAGCTGGCTCGCGTGGTCGACCCCGGCGGTCGGCTCGTCCATGACGAGCAGGTCGGGTCGTCCCGCGAGCGCCCGGGCGATGAGGACGCGGCGCTGCTGTCCTCCGGAGAGGGAGGCGACCTCCTCGTCGGCGCGGTCGGCGAGGCCGACGGCGTCGATGGCCTCGCGGACGACCGTGCGGTCGGTGCGCGTCTGCGGCGCCCACCAGGCCCGGTGGGGGAGCCGGCCCACGGCGACGACCTCGGTGACGGTGGCGCGCACCGACGCCGAGAGGGAGTGGCGCTGGGGGACGTAGCCGATCCGCGTGTGGTCGTGGAACTGCTCGCGCGGCGTGCCGAGGAGCAGCACCTCGCCGCCGTGCTGCTCGGCGAGGCCGAGGACCCCGCGGACGAGCGTCGACTTGCCGGACCCGTTCGGTCCGAGGAGGGCGACGACCTCGCCGGGGTGGACCGTGAGGTCGACGCCGGACACGACGGTGCGGTCGGCGTACCCGAAGGAGGCCGACCGCAGCTCGACGAGGGGGGTGCTCAGCTGCACTCCTGGCCGTCCTTCAGGGTGGCGAGGTTGCTGCGCATGACCTCAAGGTAGTCGCTGCCCTTCGAGGCGTCGGTGAGCCCTTCCAGGGGGTCGAGGACGGCGACCTTCGCACCGGTCTCCCGGGCGAGGGTGTCGGCGAGGGCCGGGTCGACGAGCGTCTCGCTGTAGACGGTGCGCACCCCGTGCTCGCGCACGTGGGCCGCGAGGTCGCGCAGGGTGGCGGCGTCGGGCTCGGCATCGGGGGTGATCCCCGCGATGCCCTCCTGGCTGAGGCCGTAGCGGTCGGCGAGGTAGGCGAAGGCGGCGTGACCGGTGACGAGCTCGTCGCTGCGGCACGTCGCCAGGCCCGCCTCGAACTCCCCGTCGAGGGTCTCGAGGTCGGCGACGAGGGCGCTCGCGTTGGCGCGGTAGGTCGCCGCGTGCGCGGGGTCGGCACCCGCGAAGCGCTCGCCGATCGCGGTGACGACCGACTGGAGGCGCACCGGGTCGAGCCAGAAGTGTGCGTCGGGGGCGCCCTCGGCGTGCTCCGCGTGCTCGCCCTCGGACTCGCCCGCGTGGTCGTGCCCGTCGTCGGACGCGGCGATGGTGAGGTCGGCCTCGGGCGAGACGTCGAAGCCGGCCTGTCCGCCCTGGGCCGCCACCGCGTCGTCGACCGCAGGCTGGAAGCCCTTGAGGTAGACGACGACGTCGGAGGACGCCAGCCCCGCGACCGCCTTGGGCGTCAGCTCGAGGTCGTGGGGCTCAGCGCCCGGCTTCGTCAGGCCGGAGACGGCGACGTGCTCGCCGCCGACCCGCTCGCTCGCCCACTGGAGGGGGTAGAAGGCGGCGGTCACGGTGAGGTCGGCCTCCGCGCCCGACCCGGTGGCCGACGCACCCGAGCCGCACGCGGTGAGGGCGAGCAGGGTGGCGACGACGGGGACGGCGAGGAGGGTGCGGCTCATGACAACGATTCTCAACTGGAATGAGAACCGTTGTCAAATATGTCGTCGGACCCGGTGGCGGGACGGAATCGCCCTCTGGGTCGATCGTGTCCCACCGGCGGCGTCCCTGATGCGACCACTTGGTCGATGTCGCACCGCTCGGAGCCGTACCGGACGTGACCTCTTGGTCGAGGAAGGGGCGCGGGTTCAGGTGCGGGGGAAGGCCTGGGTCACGATGACGGCGCCGAGCATGGCGACGACGGCGACGCGCATCATCCGCTCGGGGACCGTGAGCCGCGGCCACGCGAGCGCGAGGATCCACAGGAGGACGAGCGCGGCGAGGAGGATGAGGGCCCAGCCCCAGCCCGGGACGAACACCCCGGCGACGATGAGGCCGAGGACGAGCAGGAACGGGACGAAGCGGGGGAGGGCGCTGAGCCGGGTCAGCGCCGGCAGGCTCACGCGCTCGAAGGACTCACGGAGGGTCGACACGAGGGAACAGCGTACGGGCCGCCCGCGTGCCGGGCACGGACCACCCGGTCGGGGTGGGCGGTTCGGTGACCCGAGGTCGCCGCCGATAACCTTGCGCGCATGGCCGCCCCCACCTCCGTCGTCGACATCGTCGTCTCCCTCTGCAAGCGCCGCGGGTTCGTGTTCCCCTGCGGAGAGATCTACGGCGGCACGAGGTCGGCCTGGGACTACGGCCCGCTCGGGGTGGAGCTCAAGGAGAACATCAAGCGCCAGTGGTGGAAGTCGATGGTCACCGCCCGCGAGGACGTCGTCGGCCTCGACTCCTCGATCATCCTGCCCCGCCAGACCTGGGTCGCGAGCGGCCACGTCGGCGAGTTCACCGACCCGCTCACCGAGTGCCAGAGCTGCCACAAGCGCTTCCGTCTCGACCACATGCAGGAGGCCGTCGCCGAGAAGGAGGCGAGGAAGGGCAAGGAGGTCGACCCCGACTCCATCGCCCTCGCCGACCTCGCCTGCCCCAACTGCGGCACCCGCGGCCAGTGGACCGAGCCGCGCGAGTTCAACATGATGCTCAAGACCTACCTCGGCGTCATCGAGGACGAGTCCGGGCTGCACTACCTGCGCCCCGAGACGGCGCAGGGCATCTTCGTCAACTTCCTCAACGTCATGCAGGCCTCGCGCAAGAAGCCGCCCTTCGGCATCGCGCAGACGGGCAAGAGCTTCCGCAACGAGATCACGCCCGGCAACTTCATCTTCCGCACCCGCGAGTTCGAGCAGATGGAGATGGAGTTCTTCGTCAAGCCCGGCGAGGACGAGGACTGGCACCAGTACTGGATCGACGAGCGCACCCGCTGGTACACCGACCTCGGGATCGACGCCGGCAACCTGCGGCACTACGAGCACCCGCAGGAGAAGCTCTCGCACTACAGCAAGCGCACCGTCGACATCGAGTACCGCTTCAACTTCACCGGGTCCGAGTGGGGTGAGCTCGAGGGCATCGCCAACCGCACCGACTTCGACCTCACGACCCACACGAAGCACTCCGGCACCGACCTCGTCTACTTCGACCAGGCGAGCGGCGAGAAGTACACGCCCTACGTCATCGAGCCCGCGGCCGGGCTCTCGCGCAGCCTGATGACCTTCCTCGTCGACGCGTACACCGAGGACGAGGCGCCCAACACCAAGGGCGGCGTCGACAAGCGCGTCGTCCTCAAGCTCGACCCGCGCCTGGCGCCCATCAAGGCGGCCGTGCTCCCGCTGTCGCGCAACGCCGACCTGTCGCCCAAGGCCCGCGACCTCGCGGCGACCCTGCGCCGCCACTGGAACGTCGAGTTCGACGACGCCGGCGCCATCGGCCGCCGCTACCGCCGCCAGGACGAGATCGGCACGCCGTACTGCATCACCGTCGACTTCGACACCCTCGACGACCAGGCGGTGACCATCCGCGAGCGCGACACGATGGCGCAGGAGCGCGTGGCGCTCGACCAGGTCGAGGCCTGGCTCGGCGCCCGCCTCATCGGCTGCTGACCGCCTGACCGGGGGCCCGGTCCCGGGTCAACCGATCACCTGGGCCTCTGGGCCGAACTGCGCCCAGACCTGCTCGGCCTCCTCGCCCCGCCCGTGGCGGTCGAGGAGCCGGGCCAGGGCGCCGGCCGCGTCGACGCGAGGCCCGTCGAGGCGGGTGGCGGCCAGCCGCGGCAGCACCTCGCGCAGCCGCGGCTCGGCCTCCCCCAGCCGGTCGTCGTCGGCGAGCATGACGGCGCCCTCGGTGTGCAGGGCCAGCTCGAACTCGGCCCCGACGAGGGCCTCGGCGCGGGCGAGCCGCTCGACGGCGCCGTCGACGTCGCCGTGGCGCGCCAGGAGGTGGGCGCCCTGGCGCAGGACGTGCGGCTCGACGACCTCGGGGTCCCACTGCTCCTCGTCGACCCCGGTCTCGGCGGCCAGCGCCACCCCGGCGCCGATCGCGGCGTCGAGCTCGGCGATCCCGGCCCGCAGGTCGCCCGTGTCGGCGCGCAGGGCCGCGCGCGAGCGCAGCGCCTCGACGTGGAGGGGGACCTCACCGGCGGCGCGGGACCTCTCGACCGCGGCGTCGAAGTGGCTGGCCGCGGCCTCGGTGTCCTCGGCGTCCCACGCGGCGTTCCCGGCGCGCCACTGCGCGTGCCCGGCCTCGAGGGTGCGCTCCTCGGCCTCGAAGGAGGTGGCGGCCGTCGCGAACGCGGTGCGCGCCGCGGCGAACTGGCCGAGCCCGACGAGGCTGTTGCCGAGGGCCCACCCGACGGGTCCGACGAGGGCGGGGGTGTGCTCGCGCAGCACCGGCAGCGCGGCCTCGAGGAGCTCGGCGGCCTCCGCGGGGCGTCCGGTCTCGACGTAGGCGAGGCCGAGGAAGCGCTGCCCGTGCGCGAGGAGGACGGGGTCGCGGTCGGCGGTGGCGACCGCGACGACGTCGGCGGCCGGGCGCTCGAGCGGCTCGTAGTCGTTGCGGTCCACGAGGACGTCGCACAGCAGGAGCAGGACGGGGACCCGGGCGCGCTCGGGACCGCCGTCGACGGCCAGGGCCGCCCGCAGCTGTGCCTCGGCACCCTCGAGGTCGCCGGCGTGCCGGGCCAGCCGGGCGCGGACGTCGTGGAGCATGACCCGCAGGACGGGGATGTCGGCGACCTCCGGCTCGACGGCGTCGAGCCGGGCCGCGGCGGCGGCGGGGTCGGCCGGCCCGATGGCCAGCGCCGTCTCGACCTCGCCGAGCAGGTGACGTCGGTGCTGCCCCGCTCGTGCGTAGCCCTCCGCGGAGCGCGCCATGAGGGCGGCGGGGTCGTCGGGCCGGCCGAAGTAGGCGACGCGTCGCCAGATGCCGGCGGCCTCGCCGGGGTGGCCCTCGGCGTCGAGGCGGTCGGCGAGGGCGAGGGCGGTGGCCTCGTCGCCGGCGAGGACGGCGGCCTCGGCCTCGGCGCGCGCCAGCTCGACGTCGTCGCCGGCCCGTCGGGCGGACTCGGCGGCCTCGAGGAGCCGGGCGCGGTGGGCGTCGGGGGCGCCGGTGTCCTGGGCGCTGACCCGGTCGAGGAAGGCCCTGGCCGACCACTCCTCGGGGGTCGTGGGCTCGGGCCCGGCGTCGCGGTCGCGCCTCCAGGCCTTGAGGTGCTCGTCGACGTCGGGCTCGAGGTCGAGCATCCCCTGCCGCACGAGCGCGGCGCGCTCGACGAGGTCCGACGGCACCTCGAGCCGGCGGCCCCGGCGCGAGGTGGCCGCCTCGGGCTCGGTGTCGGGAAGCCGGGTCGGGGGGAGGGTGGGTTCGGTCGGGACCCTGGCGTCGTCGTGGTCGCGGGCGAGGGCGTCGGAGACGACCGTCGTGCCGAACCGCGCGTCGAAGGCCGCCGCGATGTCGTCGGCCGTGCGGCGGAGCTCGGCGGCGACCTCCGCCGTCGGTCGCCCGTCGACCTCGTCGGGCGCCAGGCCCACGACCGCGGCCCGCTCGAGGACGTGCGCGGCCGTCATCGCGAAGTCCATCCGGGTGTACGGCGTGCGCAGCTCCTCGAGCCAGGCGAGACGGGGCAGGAGCAGGTCGACGGCGCGGTCGGCGTTGCCCAGGCGCAGGAGGACCCGGAGGCACTCGGCGACCGTGTCGGCCGCCTTGGGGTCGCCCTCGGCGAGGTGCCACGCGCGGCGGAACGAGCTGACGGCGGCGTCGACCTCACCCCGCTCGACCCGCAGGGCGGCGTCGAGGCCCAGGCTCGTGCGGGGCTCCTCGCCACAGGTCAGCTCTCCCGCGACGGTCGGGGCGATGACCTCGAGGGCGCGCTCGGGGTCGGTCTCGCGCAGGAGGCGGGCCTGCCCCCGGCGCTCGCAGGCCTCGCAGTCGCTGCGGCTGTCGCGGGGCTCGGCGAGCCACGCCGCCAGCTCGCGCTCGACCCCCTCGGGGTCGCCCAGGTCGCGCGCGAGGCGGGCCCGCGCGGCGTGGACGGGCCGCAGGTGGTACCCGTCGGCGCGGAAGACCTCCTCGACGTCGTCGATGGCCGCGACGAGGGAGGCCAGCGGCACCTCGGGCAGGTCCTCGATGAGGTCGACGGCCCACTTCAGGCGCCAGAGGACGGCGTCGCGGTCCTCCTGGTCGAGGCCGCGCTCGGGCGCGAGGGCCTGGCGCAGCCACGCGAAGTGGGTGAGCGTCCGCGGGTCACCGGGGACGTGGTACTGCGCCTGGGTGACGTCCAGGCGAGCGACGAACTCCTCGGCGAACGAGCCGTGCTGCTGCGCGAGCCGCAGGGCGGCTTCGTGCGCGCGCACCTGCTCGGGCCCGACGGGCGCCGAGTCGGCCTCGACCGACACCTCCGCGAACTCCGGCGACACCTGGTCCCACTGCCTCATGACGGTCCTCGCTCGATGGCCCGGTCGATGAGCGCCGGCAGCGCGCGGGCCACGAGCGCGCTGTCGAACGGGGTCAGCGGGTGCCGACCGGAGAGGAGTGCATGGGCGTAGAGCGCCTCGACGGCGACCTGCTGGAGGCCGGCGTCGGCGCCCTCGACGAGCCGGCGCACCGCGGGGTTCTCGACGTTGAGGACGAAGCGCGGCTCCGCGGACGGGGCGGCGAGCGTCTCGAGCGCGTCGGCCCAGGGACCGTCGGCGGAGGCCGCGACGTCGCGGCGGTCGCGCTCGAGGTGGGCGTCGCGCCCGACGAGGAGGACGGCCTGGAGCGAGGACGGGCGGAACGAGCGGGCGACCGGGACCGAGCCCGAGCGGGACAGCACCGATCGCGCGACGTCGAGGAGCGGCTCGAAGGCGCGCTCGTCGGCCTCGGACGGCACCGAGAACCGGTCGGCCAGCTCCTCGGGCGCCAGCCGCCGCGAGTCCAGCCCCGGCCGACGGTCGACCCAGCGGCGCAGCAGCGCCTGGTCGTAGGCGTATCCGGCGTTGAGGACGGCGATGTCCTCGGCCCGCGCGATGGCCGCGACCTGCTGGTAGGCGTCGACCGAGTCGACGTGGGTGATGACGTGGTGGAGCTCGGAGAACTGCGCCAGCGACATCGTCCCGACGGTGGTCTCCCAGGGCAGGACCTCGGCGACGACGTCGAGCATGTCGTCGTCGGTCGTGGCCGCGGCCTTGGCGGCGAGATGGTGGACGCGGAAGAACTCCTCCGAGCGGGCTCGGTCGGTGCGCACCATCCGCAGCAGCCACCGCTTGAGCTGCCGGCCGAGGCGGGCCCGGGTCTCGTCGAGCAGGTCGTCGTCGTGCAGGGCCTCCCGGGAGGCGGTGAGCCCCAGGCGCTCCGTGTCGGCGACGGCCCGGACGAAGAACGCCCAGTCCGGCAGGAGATCGGGCACCGACTCCCCGACGAGCATCCGCTTGGCGTAGAGCCGGTGCGCCGCCCGGGGGCCGCCCGCGTGGGGGAGGACGAACGCCTGGCCGCGCAGCCCGGCCTCGGCGTCGGAGAGGTCGACGACGTCGAGCGGACGGGAACCGACCACCTGCTCGCCCAGGGCGAGGCCGGCCTCGCGGCGGGCGGCGGGGTCCTCCTCCTCCCACGGGAAGCGGCGGCCGGCGACCTCCACCGGCCCGTCGGGGAGCGCGACCGTGACGTCGAGCGGGAGGTGACGGCCGAAGGTGAGGGCGAGGGAGCGCACGACACGGGCCGACAGCAGCTCGGCCGCGCTGCCGCGGGGGCGCAGCGCCACGTCGGTGCCCGGCTCGGCGCGACCCTCGGGCGCCCGCCCGACGCGGTAGGTCCCGTCGTCGCGGCCGACCCACAGCCAGGTCTCGTCGGTGCCGGCCCGCCGCGTCGCCACCCGGATCTCGTCGGTGACGAGGAAGCACGACAGCAGCCCGATCCCGAACTGGCCGAGGAAGCTGTCGCGGGCCAGGCCGAGGGCGTCGCGCTTCGTCGAGGCGCCGATCGTCGCGAGGACGTCGCGGATCCCCGTCTCGTCGAGGCCGATGCCGCTGTCGTCGACGTGGAGCAGACCGTCCGGGGAGACGTCGGCCGGGGTGATCCGCACCCGCCGGGGCGCTCCCGGCTCCTCCTCGGTGCGGGCCGTCACGGCGTCGACGGCGTTCTGGAGCAGCTCGCGCAGGTAGACGCGCGGGCTGGAGTACAGGTGGTGCGAGAGCAGGTCGACCACCCCGCGGAGGTCGACGTGGAAGGTCGCGTCCCCCGTCATGCGCCCGATCCAACCACTGCTCGCCCCCGGGCGGTGGGGTGGGCACCCACCGGTCGGCGCGTCGGGCGTCCCAACCTTCCGCCCCCGCCGCGGCGTTGACACAGTGGAGGGTGTCGCCGACGGCGGAGGAGGTGGGTGTGGACGGGTCGCGGGACCGGTGGCCGGCGGACGCCGAGTTCGTCGAGTACGTCCGCGCGCGCCAGCACCGGCTGCTGCGCGCGGCCTACCTCGTCTGCGGCGACCTCCACCTGGCCGAGGACCTCCTCCAGGGTGCCCTCGTCAAGCTGGCCCGCGAGTGGGACCACGTGCGCGACGAGCACCCCGACGCCTACGTGCGCCGCATCCTCTACCGCGACGCGGTGTCCTCCTGGCGCAGGCGGCGGCGCGAGGTCGTCGGCATCGAGCCGGCCTGGGACGCCCCCGCGGCGGCGTGGGAGGCCGAGGTGGTCGAGCGCCGGCTCGACGTCCTGCGCGCCCTCGACACCCTGACCCCGCGGCAGCGCGCCACGGTCGTCCTCCGCTTCTTCGAGGACCGCTCCGAGCGCGAGACCGCCGAGGTCCTCGGCTGCTCGGTCGGGACCGTGAAGAGCCAGACCCATGACGCGCTCGCCCGGCTGCGGGCCGCGATGCCGCGCGTCGACCTCGAGACCGGAGGCACCCGATGACGACCGACCTGCGCGACCTGCTCGAGCTCGCGAGCGACGACGTCCCCGAGGTCGACCTCGCGCCCGGCGCGTGGGAGGCGGCGGCCACCGGTCGGCGCACCGTCCGCCGCCGCGTCCTCCTCGGGGCGGGTGCGGCCGCGGCCACCGCCGCCGTCGCGACCGTCGTCGTCCGCGACCGGCCGAAGGCGTCGGAGGCCGCCCGCCCCACGCCCTCCGCGACCCGCTTGCGCACGGCGGACGTCGGCGGGGTCAGCGTGCACCTCGCCCCCGAACCCGGCGACGAGTCGGCGCTGCCCCCGTACCGCGAGGCGGCGAACCTCGGCCTCACCTCCCTCCTCGGCTTCGACGACGCCCTGCGGCTGCCCAAGCTCGGTCCGGAGACCGGCACCCCCGACAACGCGGCCTCGGTGCGGGCGGTCCTCATGGCCTGGAACCCGGGAGCCGAGGGGCTCATGGCGGTGCTCCACCTCCCGCGCGCCGCGGCCGACCGGCGCTACCTCACCTGCATCGGCGTCCCTCTCGTGCGGGCCGATCCCACCCGGACGGGGCAGGGCATGGTCCTGCACCCGCGGACCGTGCGCGACGACCGGCTGGCCGTCGTGCTGCCCCAGCCGGGGGAGGTCGTCGTCCTCGACGCCCGGACGGGTACCGCCGACCGGATCCCCGTGCCGGACGAGACGCTGCACCTCACCGGCTGGGCCAAGGACGGCCGCACGGTCGTCGCCCAGGGGACCGAGCGGGCGTGGCTCGTCGACACCGTCGACCGCTCGGTGACGCCGGCACGGGCGCCGGTCGGCGCGGGGTGGGTCCACCTCGTGACCGTCGACGGCGTCACCGAGCTGACCTCCTTCACCGCGGGAGGGGTGCGCACCGGACGCCTCGAGCTGCGCGGACCGGTCGTCGAGGTCGACGGCCCGACCGTGAGCAACACCGAGGCGTGGGCCTCGGCGCACGCCTACCTCGGGCAGACGTACGTGGGCGCGGTCGGGCGCAGCCAGGGCCTGCTCGCCGTGCAGGGCGACCTGCGGCCGACACCCCGGATCCTCGCGGCGACCCGTTCGCCGGCGGTCCCCAAGGGCTGCTACCGGCCGCTGGCCTTCGGCCCGCAGGACGTCCTCGTCCTCGAGTCGAGGTCGTTCGCGGGGCTCTCCGAGCGGCCGACGCTGCGGCTCCTCGCGTGGGACGTCATCGGGGGGAGCCTCGCGCACGTCGGGGAGGTCGGCCCGGTCAGCACGAACGCCGGCGGGTTCACCGGCGCCTACGCCCTCTGACCGTGGGGCTCCGGGCCGAGGGCGACGGGGCGCGCCGGGTCCTCGACCCACTCGCTCCACGAGCCGACGTACGGGATCGAGTCGATGCCGGCCGCGGCGAGGGCCAGGGACATCTGGGCCGCGGTGACGCCGGAGCCGCACTGGGTCCCGACGGGGGTGTCCCGGTGCACCCCGGCGGCCGCGGCCCGGCGACGGATGGCGTCGGCGGGCAGGAACGTGCCGTCCTCGGCCAGGACGTCGGCCATCGGCAGGTTGACCGCGCCGGGGACGTGGCCCGCGGTGTGGTCGATCGGCTCTTCGTCGCCGCGGTACCGCTCGGCGGTGCGGACGTCGAGGAGGACGCCGGTGCGGGCCATCGTGGCGGCGGCCTCGGCGTCGAGGACGGGGACCGAGCCGGGACGGACCGAGATCGACCCCGGTGTGGGAGAGGGCGGCTCCGTGGTGACGGGTCGCCCCGACCGCTGCCAGGCGGCCAGCCCGCCGTCGAGCACCCGGACCTGGGGGTGTCCTGCCCAGCGGAGGATCCACCAGGCCCGGGCCGCGCCGAGCGAGGTCTGCTGGTCGTAGACGACGACCTCGGTGTCGTCGTCGAGGCCGGCCGCGCGCAGGGCCGCCTCGAGGACGGCGGGGTCCGGGAGGGGGTGGCGTCCCGCGGGTCCTGGCGGGCCGGCGAGGGCCTCGTCGAGGTCGAGGAAGGGCGCGCCCGTGAGGTGGGCTGCACGGTAGAGCTCCGGACCGGGCGTGCCGCGCAGGGCGTACTGGACGTCGACGACGACGACCTCGCCACGGGCCATCAGGGTCTCGAGCTCGTCGGGGGAGACGAGGGCTGGGGCGCTCACCCCGTCATCCAACCACCGGCCCGTTCCGCCAGAATGGCGCGGTGCCCCTCCCGGTCCGCGTCGTCCTCGTGCACGGCTCCCAGCTGAGCGGGGCCCAGTGGGCGCGGTACGCGGGCCTGCTCGGGCCCGACGTCGACCTCGTCGTCCCCGACCTGCCGGCGCACGGGTCGCGCCGCGGCGAGCCCTTCACGTGGGAGGCGGCGCTCGACGTCATCGGGCACGCGGTGTCCGGGGACGGGGACGGGCGGCCGGTCGTCCTCGCGGGCCACAGCCTCGGCGGGTACCTCGCCATGGCGTGGGCGGCCGAGCACCCGCGAGCGCTCGCGGGGCTGGCCCTGCTCGGGGCGACGGCGGTGCCCAAGGGCCCGGGAGCCGCGCTGTACCGGGGCCTGGCGCGCGTCGAGCACCGCCTCGGCGTCGACCGGATGTCCCGCGCGCTGGACCGCGAGTTCGACGCCCTCCTGCCCGAGGACCTGGCCGCCGTCATCAAGGAGGCGGGCTACGGGTTCGACGGCATCCCCGCCGCGTGGGACGGCGTCATGACCCGCTGCCGGCCCGAGATGCTCGCCGAGGTCACCTGCCCGGTGCTGCTCGTCGCGGGGCAGCTCGACCAGCTGCGCGTCGAGGCCCGACGGTTCGCCCGGGCGGCGCGGTCGGCGCCCTGGGTCCGCCGCGTCACCGTGCCCCGCGGCCTCCACGTCTTCCCGCTCACCCACCCGCACGAGACGGCCGCCGCCCTCTGGGAGCTCGTCATCGCCGCTCGGACCCGGACCGACCGGTAGGTCACGTCAGGGGCGGCGGGCGTCGAGCTCCCGGACGCGACGCGCCCCGGCGGTCGCGCGGTACGACGACTCGACCAGCTCCTCGACCTCCGACCAGTCGTCGCCGAGCGGCTCGAGGTCCAGCCCGACCCAGCCGGAGGGGCCGAGGTAGGCCGGGACGAAGAACCGGTCGTCGGCGACGAGGGCCTCGCGCTCGTCGGGGTCGGCGAGGACGATGGCGCTGCGGTCGTGCTGCTCCCACTGCCCGTCGACCTTGAGGGAGCCGCCGAAGTAGGCGAAGACCTTCGTCGTGAAGAAGGCCGGACGGCCGTGGCTGACCTTCTCGTCGGCGCCCGGCAGGGCGAGGGCGACGTCGCGCAGGCGGCGCAGGAACGGGTCGTCGTCCTCGAACATCAGCGGGTGCGCCATCGGTCCACGGTAGCGGCGGCGGCAGCGCCCGGCCCCCCGCCGATTCACACCCGGCGGGCCTCCTCGGCGACAATGGTCGGCGTCATGTCCGCCGTCACCACCTCCGCACCCGCCGGGCCGGCTGCCTCCTCCGCCGCCACCGGCGTGCCCGTGCTGCCCCCGCTGCGCATCGGGCGCCACGTCATCGAGTCGCCGGTCGTCCTCGCGCCGATGGCCGGCATCACCAACCGCGCGTTCCGCCGGCTGTGCCGCGAGTACGGGTCGGCGGGGCTCGAGGCCGGGGGAGCGTCGGGGGCGACGAGCCTGTACGTCAACGAGATGGTGACCTCGCGCGCGCTCGTCGAGCGCAACGCCGAGACGATGCGGCTCATCTCGCACGGGCCCGAGGAGCAGCCGCGCTCGGTGCAGCTGTACTCGGTCGACCCGGTGACCGCCGGGCTCGCCGCCCGGATGCTCGTCACCGAGGACCGCGCCGACCACATCGACCTCAACTTCGGCTGCCCCGTCCCCAAGGTCACCCGCAAGGGCGGGGGCGCCGCCCTGCCGTGGAAGACCGAGCTGTTCCGCGGCATCGTGCGCGCCGTGGTCCGTGAGGCCGCGCCGTTCGACGTGCCGGTCACGGTGAAGATGCGCATCGGCATCGACGACGACCACGTCACCTACCTCGACGCCGGGCGGATCGCCGAGGCCGAGGGCGTGGCCGCGGTCGCGCTCCACGGTCGCACCGCCTCGCAGGCCTACTCGGGCACGGCGAACTGGGACGCCATCGCCCGCCTCAAGGAGGCCGTGACCACCGTCCCGGTGCTCGGCAACGGCGACATCTGGTCGGCCGAGGACGCGCTCGAGATGGTGCGCCGCACCGGCTGCGACGGCGTCGTCGTCGGGCGCGGCTGCCTCGGGCGTCCGTGGCTGTTCACCGACCTCGCCGCCGCCTTCGCGGGGTCCTCGGCGCGCGTGAGGCCCGGCCTGCGCGAGGTCACCGCCACGCTGCGCCGGCACGCCGAGTACCTCGTCGACTTCTACGACGGCGACGAGGACCGCGCCTGCCGCGACATCCGCAAGCACATCGCCTGGTACCTCAAGGGCTTCCCGGCGGGGTCGACCGTGCGCCACCGGCTCGCCCTCGTCGACAGCCTGGAGTCGATCGACGAGCTCATCGCGACGATGGACCTCGACGCCCCGTGGCCCGGCGAGCCCGCCGAGGGCCAGCGCGGCCGGGCCGGGTCAGCCCGCGTCGTGGCGCTCCCCGAGAACTGGCTGCGCTCGCGTGACCTCGACGACGAGCAGGCGGCCGTCGTCGCCCAGGCCGAGCTCAGCGTCTCCGGCGGCTGAGCCGCGGCGGTCTCCCGCCCGAGGCGGGTGCGGCGTCGGTGGTCGCGGCTAGGGTCGGGGCATGGCGCAGGACGAGGCGGGGGAGCGGATCGGCACTCCTGGAGGCAGCCCCGAGCGGCCGGCGATCTTCTTCCGCGACGCCGACGAGTTCGGGCGATGGCTGGCGGCGAACCACGACACCGCGACCGAGCTGTGGATGGGCCTCTACCGCAAGGGCCACCCCGAGGCGACGCTCACGTGGGAGGCCGCCGTGCGGGAGGCGCTGTGCTGGGGCTGGATCGACAGCCTGGCCCAGGGCATCGACGAGCACTCCCGCCGCCAGCGGTGGACCCCGCGCAAGCCGACGAGCAACTGGTCGACGGTCAACATCAGCGCCGTCGCCGAGCTCACCGCCGCCGGCCGGATGCAGCCGAGCGGTTTGGCCGCGTTCGAGAGGCGTCGTGAGGACCGCTCGGGCGTCTACGCCTACGAGACCCGCGAGCTCGAGCTCGCCGAGGCCTACGCGACGGCCCTCGCCGACGACCCCGCGGCCAGCGCCTTCTGGGCCGCCGCGACGAAGACCTACCGCAGGCTGGCGGTCGCCTGGGTGATGACCGCCAAGCAGGAGAAGACCCGCGACTCCCGGGCCGCGACCCTGGTCCAGGACTGTGCCGCCGGCCGGATGATCAAGCCGCAGCGCTACGGCACCCCGCCCGCCTGGGTGGCCCGGGGCGCCGCCGCGGCCGAGGCCGCGCGCGCCGCGTCCCCGCGCGCCGGGGCCGCGCGCTCCGAGGACGGCGGATGAACGACGCCAGCTACACTGCGCGCGACCGCGAGCGGTGGGTCCGCGAGGACCCCGCCCTCAAGCGCGCCGACCGCGACGACTTCGCACGCGACCGGGCCCGCCTCGTCCACTCCGCGTCCCTGCGGCGCC
Organism: Oryzobacter terrae; assembly: GCF_042756445.1. Lineage (GTDB taxonomy): Bacteria > Actinomycetota > Actinomycetes > Actinomycetales > Dermatophilaceae > Oryzobacter > Oryzobacter terrae. The sequence continues at coordinate 599,048 of NZ_CP170578.1, read as the reverse complement.
TCAGCGCCAAGACCCAGGTCGTCCAGCCCGGCAGCGACGACTTCGTCCGCAACCGGCTGACCCACTCCCTCGAGGTCGCCCAGATCGGCCGCGAGTTCGGGGCGGCGCTCGGCTGCAGCGCCGACGTCGTCGACACCGCCTGCCTCGCCCACGACCTCGGGCACCCGCCCTTCGGCCACAACGGCGAGAGCGCCCTCGACTCCCTCTCGGCCCACATCGGCGGGTTCGAGGGCAACGCCCAGACCCTGCGCGTCCTCACCCGCCTCGAGTCCAAGCGCTTCCATGCCGACGGCCGCCCCGCCGGTCTCAACCTCACCCGGGCCAGCCTCGACGCCGCGACGAAGTACCCGTGGCGCCGCGGCCACGCCCCCCGCCCCACGGTGAAGTTCGGCGTCTACGAGGACGACCTCCCCGTCTTCGAGTGGTTCCGCGAGGGCGCCCCCGAGTCCGGCCGCAGCGTCGAGGCCGAGGTCATGGACTGGGCCGACGACGTCGCCTACTCGGTCCACGACGTCGAGGACGCCATCGCCTCCGGGTGGCTCGACCCGCGCGCGCTGCGCGACCGCGCCGACGTCGAGGCCGTCCTCGCGGTGGCGGGGGAGGTCTACGAGCCGGGCCTGACCCCCGACGAGCTCGGCGACGCCCTCGACCGCGTCCTCGCCTCGGGGGCGGTGCCGCAGGCGCACGACGGCACCCGGGCGGCCCTCGCCGGCCTCAAGGACATGACGAGCCGCCTCATCGGTCGCTTCGTCGTCGCCGTCGAGGACGCCACCCGCGAGCGCCACGGCCCCGGGCCGCTGACCCGTCACCACGGCGACCTCGTCGTGCCGCGGGGGAGTCGGGCCGAGTGCGCCGTCCTCAAGGCCGTCGCGGCCCACCACGTCATGTACGCCGCCGAGCGGGTCCACGTGTACACGAGCCAGCGCGAGGTCGTCGCCGAGCTCGTCGCGGCCTTCGAGGCCGACCCCCGCCGCCTCGACCCCGCCCAGCGCGCCGACCTCGCCGACGCCGTCGACGACGCCGCGGCGCTGCGCGTCCTCGTCGACCAGGTCGCCTCGCTCACCGACGTCCGGGCCCTCGCCCTGCACCGCCGGTGGTGCCGCCCCGCGACGACCTAGACTCGCGGCAGCACAACACGGGGTCGCCGAGAGGGAGTACGTGGCAGGTCGGATCAGGGCCGAGGACATCACGTCGGTCAAGGAGCGCACGTCCATCGAGGACGTCGTCCGCGACCACGTGACCCTGCGCCCGGGCGGCGTCGGCTCGCTCAAGGGCCTGTGCCCCTTCCACGACGAGAAGACCCCGAGCTTCACGGTGCGCCCGAGCGTCGGCAGCTACCACTGCTTCGGCTGTGGCGAGGGCGGCGACGTCATCTCCTTCGTCCAGAAGGTCGAGCACCTCACCTTCAGCGAGTCCGTCGAGCGACTCGCGGCCAAGCTCGGGATGGAGCTGCGCTACGAGGAGGGCGGCGGCCCGCGCGACGGTGGTGCCTCCCTCGGCAAGCGCTCGCGGCTCATCGAGGCCCACCGGGTCGCGCAGGAGTTCTACGCCGGCATCCTGCTCGACACGAAGAACGCCGAGGCGCGGCCGGGTCGCGACTTCCTGCGCGAGCGCGGCTTCGACGGCAGCGCCGCCGAGCGGTTCGGGATGGGCTTCGCGCCCCGCAGCGGCGAGGCCTTGACCCGCCACCTGCGCGAGAAGGGCTTCTCCGAGGACGAGGTCGTCACCGGCGGCCTGAGCGGCCGGGGGAGCCGTGGCCTCTACGACCGGTTCCGCGGGAGGCTCGTCTGGCCGATCCGCGACACCACCGGCGACACCGTCGGGTTCGGGGCGCGCCGCGTCCTCGACGACGACCGGATCGCCGCCAAGTACCTCAACACCTCCGAGACGCCGATCTACAAGAAGAGCCAGGTGCTCTACGGGCTCGACGCCGCGAAGAAGGTCATCGCCACCGAGCGGCGTGCCGTCGTCGTCGAGGGCTACACCGACGTCATGGCCGCGCACCTCGCCGGCGTCGAGGGGGCCGTGGCCACGTGCGGCACGGCGTTCGGCGTCGACCACATCAAGCTGCTCCGCCGGATCATGCGCGACGAGGCCGACCAGGCCCCCGCGAAGGTCGTCTTCACCTTCGACGGCGACAAGGCCGGGCAGGCCGCGGCGATGAAGGCCTTCGGCGAGGACCAGCGCTGGGTCGCCCAGTCGTTCGTCGCGGTCGCCCCCGACGGCATGGACCCGTGCGAGCTGCGGATCGCCAAGGGCGACGCCGCCGTGCGCGGCCTCGTCGACGGCGCCGTCCCGATGTTCGAGTTCGCCGTCCGCACGACCATCCGCCGGTTCGACCTCGACACCGCCGAGGGCCGGGTCCAGGCGATGAAGGCCGTCGCCCCGATCATCGGCTCGATCCGCGACCAGAGCCTGCGACCCGAGTACACGCGCACCGTGTCAGGGTGGCTCGGGCTCGAGGTCGAGCAGGTCGCCACCGAGGTCAAGCGCGCGGGCCGGATCCGGCTCGACGACGCCGCGGCCGACGCCGCCCGGCGCCCGGCGAGCACCGACGACGTGCCCGAGCCCGGCCTCGAGGCGTCGATGCCGGCCCCGAACCTGCGCGACCCCATCGTCTTCGCCGAGCGCCAGCTGCTCCAGGCGCTCATCCAGTACCCGCAGCAGTTCGACGACGTCACGGTCGCCGCGCTCGAGCCCGCCGCGTTCACGGCGCCGGCGCACGCCGCCGTCCTCGACGGGGTCCGGATCGCGGGGCCGGCGGCCCGGGCCGCCTCCACGGCCTCGTGGGTGTCGGCCGTCACCGAGGCCGCGCCGCTGGCCGTGCGCGGGCTCGTGGCCGAGCTCTCGGTCGCGCCCCTCCCGACCCGGTACGACCCGTCGACCGGGCTCCCGCCGCAGCGCTACCTCGACGCCCTCGTCACCGGGGTCCTCGACTCGCACCTCAGCCGACGGATCGCCGACGCCATGGCCGCCGTCCGCCGCGTCGAGCACGACCCGGAGGCCGACCCCGCCGACCTGCGCGCCCGCACCCACGCCCTGCACGCCCTCGAGCTCGAGCGCGTCCGGCTGCGTGAGAGGGTCGGGTCATGAGGATCGAGTGGACCGGCCTGCGGCGGCCGTCGGTCCCGGCCGCCGTCGAGGCGGCCATCGCGACCGCCGCCGAGGGCGCCCCGGCGGACCGGCTCCTCGCCTGGGCCGAGACGGCCGACGGCTCCACCGTCGTCGCGGGGCGCCACCGCCTCCACGTCACGACCCCCGTGCCCGACGCCGCGCCGGTCGTCGCGCTCTCGCGACCGTGGCACCTCGTCGACGCCGGCAGCTGGGACGGCGAGAGCGACACCCTCACCGTCACGTGGGTCGACGGCGAGCGCCCCACCCGCCTCGTCCTGCCCGAGCCGGGTCAGCTGCCCGAGACGCTGAGGGAGCGCGTGCAGGCCTCGGTCGTCCTCGCCGAGGCCGTCGACCTCGGCAACCGGCGGACCGCCAAGGTCGTCGTGCGCAAGGACCTCGCCACCGACCGGCTGCTCAGCCAGGCCGTCCTCCCGAAGGGCGTGCGCAGCGCCGATCCCGGGGTGTCCGAGCAGGTCAGGGCCGGTCTCGCGCGGGTGCGCGAGCAGGTCGGTCTCGACTGAGCGCAGGGCGCTCGGGCCGGTTTCGTCGCGGGGTGGCACCTTTGCTATCGTTGCCGGGCGCTGCTGGGGCGATCCCCCGGCGGCCTTTCCCCTGTAGCTCAATTGGCAGAGCAGCCGACTGTTAATCGGCAGGTTGTTGGTTCGAGTCCAACCGGGGGAGCATCGAGAGAGGCCCCTGACCTGCGGAAACTTGAGGTCGGGGGTCTTCTTCTTTCACTTGCATCGGCTATGCATCGTTCAGGTCAGCTGAGGCATCCAGGTCGACCACGGCGACGTCGGGTGCTGCGGCGATGACGGCTTCTACGCCGGCGACGTCGGCGGCTTCGACGATGACGTGGAGGTCCTCGGCGGTGAGCAGGTTGCGCAGTCCGTCCCGGAACAGGGGGTGGTCGTCGATGATGCCGATGGTCGTCATGGGTCGGCCGTGTCCGGGGTGATGAAGGTGGCGGTGAGGCGTGCCCCGCCGCCGGGGCGTTGGGTGAGAAGGGACTGGCCGCCGAAGGATGCGGTGCGTTGCGCGATGGATTGCAGGCCGATGCCGCGGTGGGTGCCAGCGGGGTCTGTCCCGTCGTCGTCGACAGTTACGCGGACCTCGCGCCCCGCGAGTCGGATGTCCACCGCGCAGGTCGCCGCGCCGGCGTGTCGGCGCACGTTCGTCACCGCTTCGAGCACGACCCTGATCAGTGCCAGCTGGAGATCGTCGGGAAGTGTGAGGTTCTCCGGTTCGACGTCCACGGTCAGTGCTGGTGCCGGCTCGCCACCGAGCCGCTCGAGCAGGAGCTCGGCGAAGAGCGATGGCGTGGGGTTCGCTGGTCGCAGGTCATAGGCGACCTCTCGTACCCGTATGGCCGTCGTGCCGATGCCCGCTCGCAGGTCGTCGGTGAGGCGTCGCGCGGTGGTGACGTCGTTGCTGCCGAGCAGGGTGGAGATTGCGGCTGCGGTCAGGGCCAGACCCGACAGGGCGGGGCCCAGCTCGTCGTGGAGGTCAGCGTGCAACCGGTCGCGTTCGTGCTCGCGGGCGTTCGCGGCTTGTCGGTGGGCTTCTTCGGCTGCCCGTGCTGCGCGTGCTCCCGCCAGTGCGGGAGCAGCGATGATCGCGATGGCATGGAGCACCCGGATATCTCGTGCGCTCAGAGTCGGTTCGCCGAGCCTAGGCGCAGCGGCGAGCGTGGCCACCACGTCGTCGTGGAGCAAGACGGGCACTCCTGTCATGGTCATTGACTCATCCCCTGACCCAGCAAGCACCTCGGTGCCCATCCGCACCTGTGCTGAGGGGCTGGCCAGCGCGTTGCGGATCGCGGACGCGACGACCGGAGCGACCGGGGCAGCGGCCGTGGTTCCGGCGAGCTGGAGTGGCAGCAAGCGCACTGCCTGCTGCGGCCCGCGGGAGTAGGCCAGCTTGGTGGCCACGCGGTTGGCGAGGAGCGCAAGCGGGATGACGGACGCGCAGGCGGACACCGTGGCGAACCCTCGGGCCCACAGCGTCGTGACGGCGTGGACGAGGGCAACGCCGACGGTGGTCACCACGGCGATGAAGGTGTACCGGACCAGTTCGTCCACGGGCCCGCGGTCCACGAAGGCCAATCCGACCAGGGCCGCGGTGGGAACCGCCCACATGCCGGCCAGGGACGCGGCCGCATACGCCGGGTGCGTCAGCACCCAGGTAGGTCCTGTTGGCAGTGCCGCGACCGCGCCTACGCCCAGGAACAGCCCGGACGCGGGGAGCAGGCCGAGTAGAAGCCATTTCGTCGCCTGACGGTCGGGAACCGAGGAGTGTCGCCTGTAACGCCACACCTGTGTTGACGCAAGCACAGCGAACCCGAGGATGAACGCCACCGGGAGACCCGCCACAACCCCGGCGGCGGCGGCGGCCGCGGCCAACCACACCCACCGGGGTTGGGCCTGCCCTGACGGGAACACGGCGAGGAACCAAAGCCACGCCAGCATGGACGCCGTGACGGCCCACCGCTCGGGGTCTCGTCCGGTCGCCACGGATGGCGTCACCGACGCGGTCGCGGCCACGAGGGCGGCAGCTGCGCTCCAGGCCACCACGCGACCGACGCCGCCGGGAGGGTCCGACATGGCCAGACCCTAGCGACGCAGTCCAACGGCGACCAGACCGGCGACCACGGCCCCGACCGCCATGAGAAGGACCACGGGGCCCCACATGCCGTCCGGTGCGCCGGGCAGAAACGGCAGGATTGCTGCCGACCACGCCTCCAGCAGACGGGTGACGACGACGAGCCACAGGGCCGTACGATGACCCCGCCAGGCCGGCGCGACGAAGGCCAACGTCGACAGGCCGAACGCGAGCAGGGCAACGCTCATCCACACCGGCTGAGGCGGGATCGAGGGATCAGTCTGGCCAAAGGTTGGGTCGACCAGCGACCCTGCACCGTTGATGGTGTTGAACACCGCCATGATCGTGGCCAGGACCAGACCGACCCGGCTGACAGTGCGGGCACGAGACCGGGGACGGGTGGGTGCTGCGACAGCGGACACGAGAAGCCTCCGTGATTGATAGGTGGAGGTTTGAGCGTGGGGTGCGTCAGCGGAGAGGGGCAGAGGCCCGGCGTCCCAATGGCCGGGAAATGTCCGGGCAATCGGGCGGGAATGGGCAGGGTCGCAACCCACCTGCCGAGCTGTACTCGACCGCAGGGGAAGCCCCCGCTCGGCTCGTGATGACCCAAATGATTGGGCTGAACAGAGCGGTTGACACAGGCCGGATCGTCACCGTCCTCTGCCGCCCGGGAACCGTGACGGTGCCGGGTCGGAACCAGGACGACGAAGCGGCCATGGACGCGACCGATTGCGACCCAAGCCGCCACTCGTCGCGGGCCCTCGATGACGCTCAGCGTTGTCGGCGGAAGGCGGTCATCGCCACGAGTCGCGAGACGACCGGCCTGGAGATCGTCCGCAGGGTCGTCGCGACGGTGGGGCTGGTCGCCGCCGTGCCCTGGACCAGCGTGCTGGCCGTGCTCACCTCCTTCAGAGGGCGTCAGCGTCGCCGGAGGTCATTGAAGGATGGGTCCGAGCCGCCTGAGGTCACGACGCCCAGCGGCCAGGCGACGGCTGGCCCAGTCGACCGAGGAGACGCGCAAAAGGTGTGCGGGGCACAGTGAACGGAATGGTTCCAACGGGCCATGGGCGGGCGAGAGCCTGGCCGGTAGTGTCCGAGCGGGCCACCGGCAGGAGGTGGCCCGAGAAGGCTGCCAGCAGGAGGCAGCCCGGGCAGGGGTTGTGTGATGTCGGTGTCCTCACGACGTGGAGCATGGTTCGTGGCCGCGGCGGTGGCAGTTGTTCTCGGGGCGGTGGCGGCGCCGCCGTCGGGCGCCGACAGCCCGCTCAGCCCATACACCGTTGCGAGGGTCGGCACGTCCACGACGTACACGGCAACCCCGGGCAGCGGTCCCGCCGTCAGCGGGTCGTTGAAGGCCGTGGTCGAGACGGCGGCGACGCGCCTGACGGACGGGGGAGGTGGCAGCATCCGCTTCGGTTCGGGCGTGTACGACCTCGGCTCCACCTGGTGGGAGTTCTACGACATCTTCGGTGTGGTGTTCGAGGGCGCCGGCATTGGGGCGACGGTCATCACCAACAGCTCGTCGGCCGCGACCGACACCGAGCCGTTCGACATGTCGGGCGCCGATCGGATCACGATCCGCGACCTGACGGTTCGCGCCGGCGGGCCCTTGCGGTCGACCAGCGACGCGATCGATTTCGACGGCGGTGACTTCGTCCTCATCGAGCGGGTCGAGGTGTCCGGCTCCCGGGCGCGCGGCATCATCTTCGACGGCAAGGGAGGCGATGACATCACCCACGCGGACGACAACGTCGTCCGGGACTGCTACGTGCACGACATCCCGGGTGACGGCATCGAGCTGCTCGCGGCCAGCCGCAACCTCGTCGAGGGCTGCCGCATCACCGGGGTCGGCGGCTACGGGGTGCGGATCACCAAGTCGTCGACGACCGCGACGCAGCCCAACAAGCCGTCCGACGACAACACGGTGCGCGGCAACATGATCGACCAGGCGGGCCGCGACGGCGTCTTCATCAACAGCAGCAACCGCAACCGCATCACGGCCAACCGGATCACGAACAGCTCCGATGACGTCACGAGCCGCGACGGCATCCGGATCAGCGCGAGTGACGGCCGTGGCTGCAACGGCAACCTCGTCCGGGCCAACGTGGCCACGGACACGCAGGAGACCAAGACGCAGGCCTACGGCCTGAACATCACGAGCTCGTCGTGCGTCGGTACGATCGTCGGGAGCGACAACGTCTTCACCGGCAACAAGGCCGGAACGGTGAAGAACAGCGGCACCGGAACGGTGTTCGAACAGGGCAACGCCCACCCGAGCGTCGCGGCGGGGACCGACATTAGCGGTTCGACGACGACGGGTGCCGCTCTCGACGGGACGGTCACCGACGACGGTCCGTCGCCTCTGGTCACGCAGTGGTCCGTGCTGGACGGGGCCGCGGGCGTCAACTTCGACGACGCCTCGGCGGTCGACACGACGGCACGGTTCGCCGAGGCGGGGACGTACACCCTGCGGCTGACCGCCACCGACGGAGCCGGGTTGTCAGCGGCCGACGACGTCCGCGTCGTCGTCCACCCCGGCGGCACGACCGTCCTGGCCGTCCCGATCGGCCAGAGCGCCGACGACGGCGAGGAACGGGAAGGAGGAGCGGTCACCCGTTCGAGCAAGAACCTCGAGCTCGTGACCGACACCAGCGCCCAGGTCATAGGCCTCCGCTTCGCCAGCGTGCAGGTGCCTCGCGGCGCCACCGTCACCAGCGCCCACGTGCAGCTGACGGCCAGCGCGGTGACGACCGCCACGACGAACCTCCAGGTCCGGTTCCAGCTCAGCGGCAACGCCCCCGCAATCTCGGGCTCCGCCTTCAACCTGTCGAACCGACTCTCGTCGTCGACGACCCCCGTCTCTTGGTCGCCGGCTCCGTGGTCCGTCGTCGGGGCGGCCGGGCCCGACCAGCGCACGCCCGGACTCGCGGCTGGGCTCCAACAGGTCGTGTCCGGGCCCGACTGGAACGTCGGCAGCTCCGTCCTCGTCCTCGTGACCGGAGCCGGCAAGCGCACCGCGTGGTCCTGGGACGGCAACGCCGCGGCGGCGCCGGTCCTCCATGTCACCTACACGATTCCCTGAGGCGGACCATGAACGTCACCACCGACCCGATCGAAACCAAGCTCGTCGCCTTCGACCTCGACGACACCTTGGCGCCCTCAAAGACGCCTATCGGCGTGGAGATGGCCGCGGCGCTGCTGCAGCTGCTCGACGGGTACGAGGTGCTCGTCATCTCCGGAGGCAATGTTGGTCAGTTCCGCACGCAGCTGCTGCAGCCGCTCGGTGGGTCCGAGCAGCTGGCTCGGCTCCATCTCATGCCCACGTGCGGGACGCGGTACCTCAGGTTCGACTCAGGGGAGTGGGTGGAGGTGTACGCGCTCGACCTCCCGGAACGAGACCGGGTCGCAGCGGCCGAGGTGCTGGAGTGCGTCGCCCGAACCCTCGGGCTGTGGGAGCCGGACGCGGCCGTGCGCGGCCCCCGCATCGAGGACCGCGGCACCCAGGTCACCTTCTCGGCGTTGGGTCAGCAGGCGCCGCCGGAGCTGAAGAGGACGTGGGACCCCGACGGCTCGAAGCGAGAGTCCCTGCGACGAGCGGTCGCGGCACTCCTGCCGGGCCTAGAGGTGCGGTCGGGCGGCTCGACGTCGATCGACGTCACCGCTCACGGGGTCGACAAGGCGTACGGGATGTCCCGGATGCTCGAGCTGCGCGACCTCGACCCGCGACAGGTCCTCTTCGTCGGCGACCGCCTCGACCCCGGCGGCAACGATCACCCGGTCATCGCCACCGGGGTGCGGACCAGGGCGGTGCGTGACGAGGACGAGACGCTCGAGGTCATCCACGACCTCCTGGCGCCCGGCACCGCCGGTCGCTCGTCCACGGTCCGGGCGCCGGCCCTGGCGCGAGACCACCATTAGGCCCCCACCCCGGGCCGGCCGTCTACGCCGGCTGGACGCCCTCCGGGTCCGCAGGCCGCCCGGTGGCACGGACCGGCCGAACCAGACCGATCAGGCGTCGGCGCAGATGTGGCCGTGGAGCCAGGACGAGCCCGACCGCGATGGCGAGGGGCACCCCCGCGAGGACCCCGAGGTCGAGCCAGGTGAGAACAGGCATGACGACGACCTGGTCGGACGACAGGATGAGCGTGCGGTCGATGCGCAGCCCCGGCGCGTCGGCGACGACGCGGTACTGGCCCCTGGGGACCTCAGTGAAGACGGCGCGGCCGTCGTCGAGGGCCTTGTCGAGGTCCAGCTCGCCGGCGCGCACCAGGCGGACGTGCGACCCTACGGGGTTGCGGAACAACCGGTCCACGACCTCCACCCGCACGTCAAAGGCGAGGAGGGGGACGCGCACCACCTCACGCTCGCTGGGGTAGAAGCGGATCTGCGAGCGGTTGATGACGCTCGACCCGGCGACGCTGACGGCCTCGACCGAGTAGTAGATCTCGCGCTGTTCCAGTCCGTCCGGCCCACGGAGGACCCGGCTGCCGGGGAGGTAGACGGCCGCGAGGTCGCGACGGGTGATGATCTCTCCGGTGCTCGAGCGGAGCGTGAAGGACTCGATCTGCCGGGTCGGCAGACCAGAGAAGGCGAACGACACCTCGTGCTCCATGCCGAAGGCGACCTGCACGACGCGACCGCGGCCACGGAGGAAGACCCGGTCGAAGACGGCGCGGCGATGACCCTCGAGCTGGATCGGGGTCGACGGACCGGTGATGTCCCGTGCGGACGCCAGGCGGCACACGGTGAGGGTCGCGAGCCCTGCCCCGTCGGTCGTGACGGGTGTGCCGGCCACGACGATGCGGGCGCCCGGAACGACGGGGACGGTGCTGAGCCGGACCTCCGTCAGGGGTCGGTCGGCCGGGCACGGGGCGGCGGCGGCGGGGGACGCGCCCGCCGCGATCGGGGCGGCATTGGCCGCGACCGGGAGGGCGGCGAGCGTCCCGCCGGCGAGGACGAGGGCGGTGACCGACCGTAGGAGCAGGGACTCAGCCACGCACACGTCTCCTCCAGGTGGACCAGGCGGCGCCGAGGAGCAAGAGGGACGCGGGCACACCCAGGCCGCCCCCGTAGGCGAGGTAGATCGAGCGTTGCGGGGAGGTGAAGGTCCGGGCGGCTTTGCGCTCGTCGGACAAAAGCGCGGGTTCTCGTGGGAGCTGGGCGAAGTCGAAGGCCCCAAGGATGTTGTTCGCCTTCCGGTCGCGGTCTGCGAGCGGCTCGACGTCCCAGTTCTCCTCGATGAACTTCAGACCCGACGTGAAATCCAGAGTGGTGCTCTCGATGTGGCCGCGTCGCGCATAGGCGCTGACGAGCAGCGCCGGCGCTCGGTAACCGTACCCGTAGGGGTCGACTCGAGGTGGGGCGACGTGGTCGTACCAACCGCCCCAGTCGTCGTAGGTCCACAGGAACGCCGAGGACTCCCAGGCGCTGCTTCGCATCAGCGCGGTGTGCAGACCCCGGACAAATCGCTCCCCGGCAGCGACGCTCCCCGGCGGGTGCTCGCTGGCTCCCGAGGGGACGATGTAGGCAACCGACGGCAGGGTCCCGTCGGCGAGGTCGCGGTAGTACTCCTCCAGCGGGGCGATCTTGGTGAACAGGCGCGGGTCGTCGAGGAAGCGCTCGTACGCCAGGAGCGGGGCCCAGACGACCTGCGCCCCCTTGTTCGCGTCGTCGACTGTGCGGTAGGTGCGGTAGGTCACGCTCGGGTCATAGTTCTGGATGTAGAACTTCCACGACACCCCGGCTGCCTCGAGGCGGTCGAAGATCGTGGGAAGGTTCCCGAAACCGTCCGCAGGGATGCTGTCGCCCTCCGGGTTCCCCGGGACGCCGGCGACCCAGTACATGTGGTTCCAGACGCTGCCCCCGCCCGCGGAGGTGAAGAAGCGGTCGAACAGCACGTACTCGTCGGCCACGTTCCAGTAGTAGGGGATGTCTCGGGCGTCGTAGTAGCCCATCGCCTGGCGGGTGGGGTCGCCCTCGTCGGCGAACGCCTCGATGAAGCCGTCGTTGCGCCCGGAGTTCAGCTGCGCCCGGAAGACATTCTGGGTGTGGCCGAGGTCGCTGATCGGCTCACCGCCGAGCCAGTACGGGCGCACGCACTCACCGTCGGGCTGCTGGACCCGAACCGGCACGCAGGCGTCAGGCGGTAACCCGTCGGCGCCGGGGTAGGTGCCGAAGTAGTTGTCGAAGCTGTGGTTCTCCTGCATGAGGTACACGAAGTGCTTGATCGGCGTCGTCGTCTTCGTGTCCTGCGCCCCGGACCCGCTGGCCGCGGCCGCTGTGTCGGGCGCGAGGAGCGCGCTCGCAGCGACGACGAACGCGGCCACGGCCGCGCACGCCGCGTACCGGCTCACGGCCGGACCTCGTAGACGATGATGATCGGGACCATGGCCGGCCGTCCTTCGTCGTCGGTGCCGTGGACCTCCTGTCGGTACACCTCGCGACCGGAGTATCGATCTGCGTACCGCAGGACGGCTTCGGAGAAGAACCGTGATCGCTCCGCCGAGAAGCTGTCCCACACGACGTACTGCACCTGATTCCTCCTGATCGCGAGGTCCGGGTTGGGGATGGGGTCGTAGACGGGGTTGCGGTACAGCGGGTTGGGACTGACCGAGAGGCCCCGCGCGTCCCGGTGGCCGTACCACTTGATGACGTTGGCCATCGACGGGCCGATCGTCATCATCGTCACGCCCGTCGGGACGTTGTCACCGATCCACGCGCCCAGCTCGCGGCCACCGGGGAGACCACCGGTCCCGGCGAGCGCGGTGTCGCGCTGGGTCGCGGACACGGATTGCAGCGTCGGTACGAGAGCCGTGAGGGCGACAACAGTGATCACCGCCGCCGGAAGCCACCGCGGAACCGGCCGCCGGGGTCCGTGTCGGCGGGGCACCTGCCACCGAGGCATCAGCCAGCGCGACGCCGGCCATCGCCACGCCCGCCATCGGGTCGACCACCGCTCGGACCATCGTGACTCCGCCGTCCACTCCGGCCAGTGCACGAGGGCCCAGGCGGCGGCGACCGCCAGCGGCGTCGCCGCCGGAAGGAGGTACTGGTAGCCCTTGACCGGAAAGAGCTCGAAGAAGAGGACGGGGACGGCCACCCACGTCCAGACAAGGGTCTCGCGCCAGGTGACCCGCCGCCAGGCGACGACGGCGGCGACCAGGGCCGCGGCGACGACGCCGAGGCCGATGGCCGGGGGCACCGTTAGCGGGTAGAAGTCCAACCCGTGGTTGGGTCGGCGGAAGAGCTGGTAAGCGATGAACGCGCCGCCCGTCCCCGTCGCGCCCGCCAGTCGTAGCGACATGGGGTACGCCGCCACCACGGCGACGAAGATCGCCGACGCCATCACCATGCGTCGCCAACCGAGGGCGACGGCGGGGGAGAGCGCGAAGAAGGCGAAGACCGAGGCCGCGAGGACGATCGAAGTCTCCTTGGCCAGCACCGACAGCCCGAGGAAGAGAGCCGCGGCGTACAGCCACGGAGACCAGCCACGGTTGACGTAGCGTGCCAGCGACCACACGGCCATGGCGACGAGAAACGCTTGGGGTCCGTCGAGGAGCACCTGGCGGCTGACGATGACGTGGTAGGGCATGACGGCGACGAGTAGGCCGCCCACCAGCCCCACCCTGCGGCCGTAGAGCTCGGTGCCGAGCAGCACGGCGGCCACGACGTTGGCGATGCCGAAGGCCACGGCCGTGAGCCGGGCCGCGAGGTCGCTGACGCCGACGAGTTCGAAGACGAGGGACACGGTGGCGTGGAAGAGCAGCGGGTGGGCCCGGAACACCGGGAAGTACTCCAGCGACTCGGTGTCACCGGTGATGCTCGCGGCCTGGCCCGCGTACACCGCCTCGTCGCTGTTGAAGCCGACGGCGTCGAGCCGCCACAGCCGAACGGCGACCGCGATGGCCAGCACGGTCACGAAGCCCAGGACGTGCCACGTACGGGTGAGAGCCTCAGGCCGCTGCACGGCCTCGATCTCGCGCACCGGAAGCAGCGCCCGACGCGACCGCGGGATCACCTCCACCGCGGAGCGCAGGTCGATGCCCGTCACCCCATCCTCCCGTCGAACGTCGGCCCGGCCCCCGGCCGCGGGCGTGAGGGCGGCACGTCCGGTGGGGCGTCGGCGTCGCGCCGCCATCGTGAACGGATGAGCAGTGCCCCGAGGAGGGCGCCGAGGATGATGAACGCGGCGACGCCGTTAACCCCGCGCGGAACCTGACGGTCGGTCGACGAGCTCGAGTCGAGCTCGGGGAGCGGCTCGGTGCTGCCGGTGAATTCCGCGAGCACCTCCAGCGCCCTCGTCCCGTGCCGGGTGCTGGGCTCGACGTGGGAGTTCTCGGTGAACTCGTTCCACGAGATGAGCCCGATGGCATCCGCCCCCGACCGCGCAGCGGCGTCGAGCTCGAGCGCGAGCGTGCGGCCGCTCGTGCGGGGGACCACGGTCTTGCCGCCGACCAACCTCGCGTCGAACCCCGGAGCCGCCGGGGCCACCCAGACGCCGCCGTCCGCGTGCACTGCACTCCCCATCTCCGCGAGCTTGCCCGGGTACCAGGTCTTCTCGGGGTTCACCGAGGACCAGTAGTACGCGTTGCCCTCGAACACGCGCGACGCGCGCTTCCACTCCACGAGGCTGCGTGAGGACGCGAGAACGAGCAGGCGGTCGCGAACCGGGGCGACGCACTGCTCCTGGTCGGCGGAGGAGAACTCGTCGCTCCCCGTCCACACGACCACCGGGCGCCGCCCCCAGGTGTGGAAGACCGGGTCTGCGCCGTACTTCTCGGCGAAGGACAACAGGTCGGCGCAGACTTGGCGCAGCTCGATCGGCCGCCTGGCGAAGTCGAGGCCCTGGTAGACGAGCCCCAGCTTGAAGTCCTTCTGGCGCGACACCTCCACAAGGCGCGCGAGCCGCTCGCTCAGCTTGCCTCCCTCCTTCCACGAGACGAGGAAGGCGTCGATCCCGGCGGACTGCGCCAAGTCGATGTGCCGTCTCATGACGGCGCGCTCGTCACTGGTGTACGTGCCGATGACCGGGGTGTCGGACTTGGCGCGGTCCCACGACGAGGGGTCGAACCAGATGTAGTAGTACGCCCACACCGGTACGGCCGCGGCCGTACCGGCGGGGGCGGGCGAGCGGGTGGCCGACGGGCTGGGGACGCCGGCGTCAGCGGGTGGCTCAGGGCGAGGCGAGGAGGCCGAGGGCGTCGGGGTCGGGTCCGGGGCTGCATGCGCCGCGGGAGCCACCACCGGCGAGGCCTCCGCGCCATCCGGGGTGACGGTCGCGACGGGGACGACGAGGCCGGCGACCACGGCGACCAGGGCCGCGGCCCCACCCCTGATCCGGCGTCCTGCCGCCGTCATGCCCTGCCCCCCACGCGCGCGGGTGGGACGTGGTAGACGACGACGAGGAGGCGGGCGGCGCGCGGCGGGCTGCGCCCCTCGACGTGACCAACCCGTCCGCCGCGCAGCCGAACCGCGTCGAGGAGCCTGGCCGTCGCCTCGACGTCGCGCGAGGCGGTCCAGGCATCCCAGACCACGACCACGGCATCCGGTGGCAGGTTCGCGACGGTACGGCCCCGCTCGGCGGGGTTGAGCCGGCCGACGTCCGTGACGCTCGGCCGGACCGAGGCCACCGACCGTCCGGGGGCATAGGTCCGCACGACGTTGGCGACCCACGGCGCCGCCGTGACGATGGGACCGTCGGACTGCGAGGACAACCAGGTCGCCGCCTCGCGGACGGCCGGCACGCCTGAGGCCCCCGGGAGCTCCGGCGCCTCACCCGTGGCTGGGGTCGCACCGAGCACGACCACCGCGCCCGCGCCGACGACGATCACCGAGGTCCGGGTCGGCTCCCGGCCCGTCCTCATGGCGGTGCCGAGGGCCGCCACGCCCGCGCCGGCGAGTGCCGCGAGGGGAACGATGAGGACGAGGAGGTAGGGGTACGACGAGATCGGCCAGACGACGTAGAACGCCGCCGGCACCACCACGGAGAGCAGCACCGTGATCCCGGCCGGCTGGTGGCGAGCCAGGGCGAGGACGGCACCGATGCCCGCCGCGGCCAGGACACCCCACCCGATGCGGGGAAGCACGACCTCGGCGTACCCCGGTCCGGCCGGGACGGCACGGGAGACCTGCCAGCGCAGGTACTCCTCCGCCGCCCGGAGGCCTCCGGTCGCCAGGAGGTATGCCGGGTACGCCGAGACGACGAGCGCGTACCACCCGCACGCCCGGACGGCAACGGAACGTGGGACCCGAAGGGCCCCGACGAGCACGGCGACGGCGAGGGCCACCCCGCTGAGGACGGCGGTCTCCTTGAACAGGGTGGCCACGCCGAGAGTCGCCGCCGCTCCCTCGAACAGCCGCGTCCTGCCCTCCCGCAGCGACCGGACCGCGAGGAGGAGGGCGACACCCATCGTGCTCGCCATCGGGACCTCGACGAGGACCAGCCGGGTGACGTCGGCGTGGTAGGGCATGGTGGCGACGGCGAACGCCGCCACCGCACCGGCCGCGCGGCCCGCCAGCTCGCGGGCTAGCAGGCCCGCGACCACGACGGCCACGATGCCGATGACCACGCTCGTGCCGCGCGGGACCGCCTCCCCCACGGTCCCGTCCGGGACGAGCCGAAGCACCAGCCCCAGCAGCGGAGGGTGCGCCCGGACCTCGGGGAGCAGGCCCTCGCGGATGGCGCGAGCCTGGCCCAGGTAGACCGCCTCGTCACCGGAGAGGCCCAGGGTGTCCAGCCCACCGGCACGGCGACGGACCGCCAGTGCCACGGCGAGCAGCAGCGCCGCGGGAAGGACCCACGGCGCGGCTGCCCTCGTCAGGACCGAGAGGCGGAGGTGTTCAGCAGGGATCCGCCTCCCGGTCGGCTCAAGCCGGCGTCTCACCAGCACGAGGGGGTCCGATGTCCCTCCACCCTTCAGGCAGCCCCGAAACTCCGAGACCGATCCCCTCCAGGTGGCCGCCGTGACCGTTGCCGTTGCCGTTGTGTCGTCCGCTCCCGTTCCCGTTTGCGGCCAGCAGGCCGTCGCCGACGCCCGCCGTGGTGGCGACGGTCACAAGGGCGGGCAGGGAGTCGAGGTCCACCACTGGGGAGGCCAGCGCCCGGTCGGCCCGGTCGCGCGCCATGAGCGACCGGATCTCGGCCGGCCAACCGAAGTCGTCACGCACGAGGCGGCGCACCCGGATCTTGTCGAGCACGGTCGACAGCAGCTCTCGCTCGCGGGAGCGCAGCTCCTGGTAGTCCATGCCCCCGATCCGGAGGGTCGGGGCGAGGATCGAGAACGGGGGGAACCCGTACGCGTCGTCCGTGTTCTCGATCAGCTCCTGGAGAGCGAGGTCGTGGGACACGTCCTCGATCAGGTTCTCGCCGCGCTCGATGATGAACAGCGTGCTGACCGGGACCTCGTGCACGACGTCGCAGGGTACGAGGCGGTCGACGTCGAACTTCGGCGGGGGGACCACCGCTTGGGTGAGGGCGTTGAACGTCATGATGGGCAGGTTCATTTGAGAGAGACGCATACCGAACTGACGCCCCTCCTTGGAGTGCAGCCTGCTCTGCACCCGCAGCTTGCCCCATTGGGTCCTCGACAGCCCGCGAGCGTCGACGGCCCGAAGCGTGTGGTGGCTGATGGTCAGCGGCTTGGGGTAGCAGTGGGCAATACCGTTCGGGTGGAGGATCGTCATATCGTCGCTGAGGAACGTGGCGCCCTGCTCACGGATGAGGCGCAGGATGGTCCCGGTCTTGCCGGTGTCGGTGCGGGCCGAGAGCATCACGCCCGTCCCGTCGAGCCGGACGCACGCCGAGTGCAGTAGCAGGCGGCCACGCGAGACCGCCAGGAAACGCAGCAGCGCCTCGATGACATTGGTGTAGAGCACGTGCGGGGAGCGTTCGAGCAGCCGCCCTGCTGTCACGTGGATCGTGTCGCCCATCTCGATGCGGAAGTTCGCGCTGAGGGCGCCCAGGTGCTCTTCGTAGGTCCGCTCGTCGGCCGTGTTCGCGGTGAACCGGACGTGGCCGCGCGGACGTCCGACCGCGCCGACCCGGATTTCGACGTCAAACGGCCCTCGCGTGACGAAGGGGGTGAGGAACCACTGCAGTTCGGGCAGGGGCACTTCTGAGCCGATGGTCGCCACGCCCGGCACGAGGTAGCGGTACTTGAGGTACCCCTCGTGGGCCCGGCGCGGGGCCAGCACCGGCACGGTGAGCCCGGGGTCGGCCTCGACGACGGGCAGCCCGTCCGACACCGTGACCACGACGGGGTCCGGTGCGGGGACGTTAATCCCCGAGGGGGCCCTGCGGAAGATCAACGAGTCGCTGACCGCGAAGCGGGCAACGAAGAGCGCGGCGATCGAGACGAGGTTCGCGACAAGGTAGTTGACACCCAGCGCCTCGACGAGGAGCGCGATGAGCGGGACACGTAGCACGAGGGCCAGGGCGTTGAGTGCCCCGAACCCGGCGAACCGTCGTGCCGTCGACGAGCGGGCCGCACCGGGGTAGACGACGGCCTCGAGGGCAGCCCAGTTCCACACGGTCGAGACCACTGTCGCGAGTACCGCGCCGAGGGCGTAGTGCAGTCCCCCCACCCCGCTCGCGAGCCACATGGCGACAGTGTTGACGACGATTCCCGTGGCGCCGATCGCCGCGAACCCGGCCATCCTCGAGCGTCGACCGGCTGCGGCGTCGAACCACAGCCGCAGGAGGAGCACGACGAGCCGGAGGCACTCCCGCAAGCCAGCCTTGCTGGCACCCGCGAACCGCTGCCCGAAGTGAAAGGAGACCTCCGAGATGCGCAGCGGGCCACAGCGAACTGCGATCTCTAGGAGGATCTTGAAGCCGTTGGGCCGCAACGCATCCACGTCGACGGCCTCACGCCGGACGGCGAAGAACCCGGACATTGGGTCCGACACCTTTGCCAGACGCCGCGGGAAGAAGGCCTTGGTGAGGCGGGTGGCCCACGTCGACATCATGGCCCGGCCGCGGCTGAAGCTGTCGGCGTCGCCGGACCCGCTGTAGCGGCTGGCCACGACGAGGTCGCTGCGATTCTCCTCTCCTACCTGGACCAGCCGAGGCACGAGCTCCGGGGGGTGCTGGAGGTCGGCGTCCATGACGACCACCCACGCACACGTGGCGGCCCGCAAGCCGGCCGCGACGGCTCCTCCCAGTCCGTCACCTCGCTCCGCGGGTTCCCGGTGATGGATGCGGACGGCCACCCTGGCCGACTCACCGGCCCGGCGGACGGCGTCGACGGTGCGGTCGTCGCTGTCATCGACGAAGATGATCTCGCTGCCCAGCGGCAGCTGGGGGACGAGTCGACGGAGGAGCTCGGCGACGTTGCCCGCCTCGTTGCGGGTCGGGATGACGACCGAGGTGGCGATCGCCGCATGCACGGGGACGGCGAATGCCGCGTTCGTTGGACGGCGGAGAGTGGGTGCCCTCATCGTTGTTCACCTCCTCGTGGGGGGAAGGTGGTGGAGGCGGTGCTCTCGGCACGGCCGGCTGGACACGGTCGACATCGTCGAACAGCGCATGGTGCGGTCCAATCCTTCACGTCCGCTGCGGCCCGGGGCTCCTGCGACCACGGATCAGGTCAGCGAATGCGTGGGAAACCTACCCCGCAGGTCAGTGGGCTGGTAAGGGTCCGAATTGACTATTTCCATCGACTCCGGGGTATCGCTACGGTCGACCACCTCGACAGGCGCCGCCACGGCGTCGTGCCCGGTGGGGCCGGACCGGAGACGCATCTCACGTTGCGACTGCGGCTGTGTCGCAGGGAAATCGAGGAGAATCACATGACCATATTTCCTACGAGGGAGGCCTCCACTGAGGACCGGTCGTGGGTCGGTCCGCTCGACCGGGAGGATCCCGCACTTGTCGACGACGTCGTGCGTTTCCTCGCTAGACCGCGCCCCTACCGGGAGGTCGAGGACCTCGAGCAGGCACTCCTCTCGCTGTGGCGTGACGTGCTCGGGGGGCCCGCCAACGACCTCGGCGACCTGGAGGCCTGCAGCGCCTTCTTCTCGCGCGTCGGCTTCTTCCACAAGTACAAGACCTATGGGGTCAAGGTCGCTCTTCCCTTCGGCTACTCGCTGTTCGACCTTGCGCCGGGACGAGGGTTCTCCTTCCAGGTCCACGAGGAGCCGAAGCTCGAGGGGTTCCACGTGCTGCGCCCGAAGACCGGCGCGTTCCTGTACGTCGCCGACCTCGACGAGTGGGAGAGCGGCGGTCGTGCCTGGGCGAAGACGCGGCTCGGTCGTCCCGGCGACGAGGGCCGGCTGCCCACGGGCGGCCTCGTCCCGCTCGAGGGGGACGTCGCGTCGGTCAGCGAGACGAACATCGTGCACACGGTCCTCGGGTGCGTCCTCGAGGAGTACGCCAGCTGCTCTGTCGACTCCGTCGTGCGTCTGCACGACCAGAACGACCGCTCGGATCCGTCACTGCCGCACCGTCACCGGCCGCCGGTGGAGCTGCTGCGAGCCGGATCGACGCGACTACCTCGCCGGCACCTTGCCCGCTGCGGCGACGGGTGGGTCCGGCGCAACCCGCCGTGGCACGGCGAGGTCCTCGAGACAGCCCAGGTGAGAGGCTGGCGCGAGGTGCTGCGTCCGGGAGCCGCGCACGCCCTCGTCCCGGGCCCGCATGTGACCTCTGTCGTCGTCGTGACCGGAAGGGTGTCGGTCTCGCTCTCGCGGTCGCTGCTGACGAGGGCGCCGGGGGAGGTCGTCATCGTCCCGCCCGGGCTCCCCGTGACGCTGGCGTGCGACGTCCCGACGACCGTGTCCGTGCACCAGGTGCCCAGTGACCTCGCCACCTACGCCTGGAGCCGCTGAGCCTCAGGACGCGCCGTGGCCGAGAAGACGGCCCGCCACCGCAGGATGGTGGCGGGCCGTCGGCTTGATGCCACCAACTCTGCCACCCCGAGGCGGTCCGCGGGTTAAGGAGCCCTGAACTTCGATCGGTCCCGTCTGGCTCGATCGGGCCAGACGGGACTCGAGGACACCCCCCGAACGGGCCCCCCTCGTCGAAGGATCATGGGCAGATCGGGTCCTTACCAACGGGATTCGTCCTCAATAGGCTGCCCGGGGTGAGCGGGAGCTGCAGGAGCTCGCGCCGCGCCTGCCGCAGCAGGGCTGCAGGGGGTCGTCATGGTCGGTCGCATCGTCGGAGCGGGCGTCGGCTCGCGCGTCCTCGTCGCCGCCGTGGCCCTCGTGGCCCTCGTGTTCAGTGGACTGCAGCTGAGAAGCACCTCGCTCGAGCCCGTGCCCGAGTTCGCACCGGTCACCGTGGAGGTCCAGTCCGAGGCCCTCGGGCTGTCGGCCCAGGAGGTCGAGGACCTCGTCACGGTCCCGCTGGAGTCCAACCTGCTCAGCGGGGTGGCGTGGGTGAACCGCATGCAGTCCTCTTCACTGCCGGGGCTGTCGTCCATCGTCATGACCTTCGAGGACGGCACCGACCCGGTCAGGGCCCGGCAAGTGGTCCAGGAGCGACTGACGCAGGGAGCGCTGCTGACGAACGCCTCGAAGGCGCCGGTGATGCTCCAGCCGACGTCCGCCGCGAACCGGGTCATGATGATCGGGCTGTCGTCTCGTGATCGGTCACTCGTGGACCTCTCCGTGCTCTCGCGCTGGACCATCCGCCCGAAGCTCATGAGCGTGGAGGGCGTCGCCAACGTCAGCGTGTGGGGGATGCGTGACCGGCAGCTGCAGGTCCAGGCGGACCCCGTCCGGATGCAGCAGCACGGGGTGTCGCTCGACGAGCTCGTGGCCTCGACGGGCAACGCACTGTGGGTCTCGCCGCTCAGTTTCCTCGAGGCCTCCACCCCCGGACGGGGTGGGTTCCTCGACCTGCCGCAGCAGCGGGTCAACGTGCAACACGTCTCGCCCATCACCGACAGCGCCGCGCTGGGCCGGGTCGCCGTGCAGGGGGCGACCCGGCCCGGGGTGTCACTGGCCGACGTGGCGCAGATCGTCGAGGCGCCCCCGACGATCATCGGTGACGGGATCGTCGACGACGCCTCCGGGCTCGTGCTCGTCGTCGAGAAGCAGCCGGGGGTCGGCACCGCCGCGGTGAGCGCGGGCATCGAGGAGGCGCTCGCCTCACTCTCGGTGGGGCTCCCCGGGGTCACGATGGACTCCTCGCTGTACCGCCCGGCGGACTACGTGCGCGCCGCCGGCCGCAACCTCGCCGTCGCAGGCCTCCTGGCGCTCGTCCTGGTTGCCGTGGGCAGCATCCTGCTCTACCGCGCCTGGCGTCCCGTGGTGACGCTCGGGACCACCGTTGGGCTGGCCCTCGTGGCCGGGTGGCTCGTGCTCTGGGTGCGAGAGGCCCCAGTCAACCTCGTCGCCCTCACCGGGCTGGCAGCCGGCACGCTGCTTGCGGTCGCGCAGGGCGTCGCGGCCGTCGACGCCGTGGGACGGTCACCACGCGAGCTGAGCACCGCCCGCCGCATCGGCACCGCCTACACCGGGCACGGCACCAACGCCGTCTACACCGGGCTCGCGGCGGTGCTCGTCGTCGCGCCGGTGTACCTCCTCGAGGGCAGGGCCGGCGCCTTCCTCCCCGAGGCTGCCACCGGCTTCCTCCTCGCCACCGCCGGGTGCGTCCTCGTGGCGCTCGTCGTCGCCCCCGCTCTCGCGGCACTGCTCGGTGGAGGGCAGGCACCGCACAAGACGCCGGTCCCCGCGCGCCTGTCCACGCGCGCCACGGGCGTCGCGACCCGGCTGGCGGGCTCCGCGGTCGCGGTCGTCGCCATCCTCGCCGTCGGCGTCGGGGCGGGCGGCGCCCTGCTCCTCGGCCTCGAGGTGCAGACCCGGCCGACCTTCCAGGAGCCGACCCTCCTCCTGAGCGCGACCGCGCCTGAGGGAACCTCGCCGCAGGCGTTGACGAGCCGGCTGGGATCGGTCGCCAAGACCCTGCGAGAGATCGACGGCGTCGCAGGTGTCGGTGGCCACGTGGGTCGCGCGGTCAACGGCGATCGTGTCGTCGGCCCCAACTCCGGTGAGCTCTGGATCACTCTCGAGGGTGACGCCGACCGCGACGAGGTGGCCTCGGCCGCCACGGTGGCCGCCCGGTCCGCAGGCGACCTGGACGCCACGGTTGGCGCCTTCCTGGACAGCCGGGTCGACACCGTCCTCCCGGACGCTGACGCGCCTCTCGTCGTCTCCGTGTACGGCCCCGACCCTGAGGTCCTCCGCACGAGTGCGCAGCGTGTGCTCGAGGTCGTCGCGGACAGCGAGGGCGTCGGCGGAGCGCGGCTCGTCGAGCCCCCCACCGAGGAGACGATGCAGATCACGGTCGACCTGGCGAAGGCTGAAGCGCTCGGGATGACGCCGGGTGACGTCCGCCGACAGGCGGCCACCCTCGTCGGAGGCCTCGAGGTCGGCGCCATCTTCGAGCAGCAGAAGGTGTTCGACGTGCAGGTCTGGAGCGGCCCGGGCCTGCGGGACAGCCCGGACAAGGTCGGCGCGCTGCCCATCACCACGCCGGGGGGGCGACAGGTCACGCTCGCCGACGTCGCGACCGTCGAGATGGCCCAGCAGCCGACGGTCATCCACCGGGAGTCGGTGCAGAGGCGGCTCGACGTCGTCGCCGACGTCGGTGACGGCGACACGAGGGACGCCGTGGCTGCGGCGCTATCGCGGATGAGCCTGCCGTCGGAGTACCACGCGGAGGTGCGTCCGGAATCGGCGTCCCTCGACGCCAACCACCGCGACGTCCTCCTCTACGCCGGTGCGGCCCTCCTGGGCGTCCTGTTGTTGCTGCAGGCGGCGACACGGAACTGGTGGACGGCCGTCACCGCGACGGCCTCGATCCCGCTCGGCATGGTCGGCGCCTTCGTGGCCGCACTCGTGGTCGGGGACCTGACCATCGGTGCCTTGGCGGGGCTCGCAGCGGTGGCAGTCCTGGGGGTGCACAACGCCCTCACGGTGGTGCGTGTCACCCGGGCCCGGGCGGACGACCCCTCGGACACCGCCCGCGGGGCGGCTGGCGAGGCCGTTCTTCCGGCCTCGGTGCTCACGCTGCTCGTGGGACTGGGGGTGGTCCTCCTCGGCGCACGAGCCGGGTTGGAGGCCCTCTCGGGCCTCGCGGTGGTCGTGGTCGGTGGAGCCATGACGACCGGCCTCGTGGCCCTCGTCGTCCTCCCCGCCGTCGCCGCCCGCTACAGCGGGAGGGAGGAGGCCGTCGAGGACTTCTCCTTCGACGAGGAGGCACTTTACGGACACGTGGGGGTGGGCAGCCGTGCGTAGTGCGCGGGCGGCGGCGGCCCCGGTGGTGGGACTGCTCGCCGTCACGGCCTTGGGGGGGTGCGCCACCGTGGAGGCGACCGTCCACGAGCCGGTACCGGCGGTCGAGATCGCCTACGGGGGAACGGACTCCGCGCCGGCCACCCTGACCCTGACTCGTGATGCAGCGCGCCGCCTCGAGGTAAGGACGCAGGTGGTCGAGGACCCGGGAGCCGTGCCTTGGGCAGCCGTCGTCTACGACAAGAAGGGTGCGCCCTTCGTCTACACCAGTCCGTCCCCGCGGACCTACCTCAGGGTCCCGGTCACCGTGGTGCGCATCGAGGGTGACGTGGCCCGCGTCTCGGCCGGACCACCCCGCGGGACGGAGGTCGTTACGAGGGCGGCCATCAAGCTCTACGGCGCCGAGACCGGCGTCGGTGGCGGCCACTAGGAGGCCGGGCCATGATGCGTCGCATCCTTACGACCAGCCTACGGTTTCGATACATCGCCGTCGCCGCCTCTATCGTCATGCTCGTCGTCGGCGGGCTCCAGCTGCGCGACACGCCGATCGACGTCTTCCCCGAGTTCGCACCACCGCGCGTCGAGGTCCAGACCGACGCCTTGGGCCTGTCGGCACAAGAGGTCGAGGAGCTCATCACCGTGCCGATGGAGCAGGGGCTCACCGGCATGGCGGGCCTGGAGACATTGCGGTCGAAGTCGATTCCCCAGCAGTCCTCCATCGAGCTCATCTTCGCCAAGGGCACCGACGTCATCGAGGCACGGCGTCTGGTCTCCGAGCGCATCCAGACGATAACCCCGACCCTGCCGAGCTGGGCCACGCCTCCGGTCGTCCTCCAGCCGCTGTCGGCGACCAGCCGAGTGATGAAGATCGGCGTGCGCTCCGACTCCCTCGACCTCATCGAGCAGTCCACCCTCGTGCGCTATAAGATCCGTCCACAGTTGATGTCGCTGCCCGGCGTCGCGAACGTCGCCGTGTGGGGGATGCGCAAGAACCAGTGGCAGATCCAGATCGACCCCGAACGGATGAGGGCGGCCGGGGTCAGCCTGGAACAGGTCATGACGGCTGCGTCGGCAGGGACGGATGCGGGCCTGCTCAAGCACCGCACCGGAACGAAGATCGGCACGGGCGGGTACGTGGACTCGCCGGACGCCCGGCGCGTCGTCCAGCACGTCCTGCCGCTCGACTCCGCGGAGTCGATCTCGGGGCTCGTCATCCTCCGTGACGGGGGGCGCACCGTGCTCATGCGCGACGTCGCCGACGTCGTGAAGGGGCACCAGCTGCTCATCGGTGACGCGGTCATCGACGATGGTGACGGACTGCTGCTCATCGTCGAGAAGCTGCCCTGGGGCAACACCCTCGACGTCACCCGTGCGGTCGAGGAGACCCTGACGACGATCAAGCCGGGCCTGGGTGACGTCGAGATCGACTCGACGATCTTCCGGCCGGCCAGCTTCGTCGAGCTGGCGATCGAGAACCTCACCCGGGCCTTGACGCTCGGCATCGTCCTCGTCGCGATCGTCCTCGTGTTCTTCCTTTTCCAATGGCGCACGGCGGTCATCTCGCTCGTGGCCATCCCGCTGTCGCTCGTCGCCGCCGCCCTCGTGCTCCACGTCAGGGGCGAGACGACGAACACGATGGTCCTCGCCGGGCTGGTCATCGCGGTCGGGGTCGTCGTCGACGACGCGATCATCGACGTCGAGAACATCGTCCGCCGGCTGCGGGAGCACCGGTCCGCGGGCGGCACGCGCTCCACGGCCTCGATCGTCCTCGAGGCCTCCCTCGAGGTGCGCAGCCCGATCGTGTACGCGACATTGATCATCCTCGCCGCGGCGATCCCGGTGTTCTTCCTCACCGGCCTCATGGGCTCCTTCTTCCGGCCGCTCGCGCTGTCCTACACGCTCGCGGTCGGCGCCTCGATGCTCGTCGCGGTCACCGTGACACCCGCGATGGCGCTGATCCTGCTGCGCAAGGCGCGGCTCGACCCGAGGCCCCCGCCGCTCGTGCGCTGGACCCAGGCGGGGTACCTTCGCCTGCTTCGCCCGGTCGTCCGGCGGCCGCTCGCCGCGTACGTCGTCGTCGGGGCCCTGCTTGCCGGGGGAGTCGCGGTGGTGCCCCGCCTCGGCCAGGACCTGCTCCCGACGTTCCGCGAGCGCGACTTCCTCATGCACTGGGTGCTCGAGCCCAGCGCCTCCCACAGCGAGACGATGGACGTCACCCGGGCCGCGAGCCGCGAGCTGCGCCAGGTTCCCGGCGTACGCAACTTCGGTGCCCACGTGGGGCAGGCGGCCATGGGAGACGAGGTCTACGGGATCTACTTCGTCGAGAACTGGATCAGTATCGACCCCGAGCAGGACTACGACGAGACCGTCCAGCGGGTCCAGGAGGTCGTCGATGGCTACCCCGGCCTGCGACGCGATGTGCAGACCTACCTCAAGGAGCGGATCCGCGAGGTCCTGACCGGCGCCGGTGAGGCCGTCGTGGTGCGGGTCTACGGTGACGACCTCGACGTCATCGAGGCCAAGGCGCACGAGATCGAGGAGGCCATCGCCGCCATCCCGGGCGTCAAGGATCCCCACACCGACCTCCAGACGAAGATCCCGCACCTCTTGGTTCAGGTCGACCTCGACAAGGCGCAGGCGGTCGGCCTCAAGCCCGGGGACGTGCGCCGCCAAGCAGCGGTCTACCTGGCCGCGCTCGAGCTCTCGGACGTCTACCGCGTCGGCAAGGCCTACGACGTCATGGTGTGGAGCGTGCCGGAGTCGAGAAGGACGCCAGACGACGTGCGTGACCTGCTCATCGACACCCCGTCGGGTGGCACCGTCCGCCTCGCCGACATCGCCACGGTGGAGATGGGGTCCACGCCCAGCATGATCCGCCGGATCGACGGCTCCCGCCGCCTCGATGTCGGCGCCAACGTCGAGGGCCGCCCGCTGGCCGATGTCGCCGCTGACGTGCGGGCTGCCGCCGCGGGGGTCGAGCTGCCCCTCGGCTACCGCGTCGAGGTCGTCGGCGAGGACACCGAACGGACAGCCGCCTCCCAGCGGTTGCGCCTCCTGGCAGTCGTCGCGGTGGCCGTCATCCTCGGGCTGCTCTACGGCTCGTTCCGCCGGTGGCGCCTGGCCGTGCTCAGCCTTCTCACCCTCCCGATGGCCCTCGTCGGAGGAGTGCTTGCGGCTTGGCTGACGAGCGGGACGATGACGATCGGCTCCTTCGTCGGTCTCTTCACGGTGCTCGGTATCGCCGCCCGCAACGGCATTCTCATGATCAGCCACTGCCAGCACCTGGAGGCCGTGGAGGGCGTGGAGTTCGGCCCGGACCTCGTGTTGCGCGCGACGCAGGAGCGGCTGGCCCCGATCCTCATGACGACCCTGGCGACGGCGTTGGCGCTGGTGCCGCTCGTCGTCATGGGGGACGTGCCGGGGCACGAGATCGAGTACCCGATGGCGATCGTCATCCTCGGTGGTCTGCTCACCTCGACACTGCTCAACCTCTTCGTCGTCCCCTCGTTGTACCTGCGGTTCGGTCGTGCGCGCGAGGCGCGCCACCTCGCCCACGGGGCCGCGCCGGTGCCGGCGTCCCCGGGACCTCGGCCCGCGCCGGTACTCACCTGACGCTCAAGTGCCTGCGGGCCCCTCCCGCGCCCGCGACGCGCCCGTCGCCAGGCATCGGTCGTCCTCGCGACGACCGACGTCGGTGCGCCACATCGCGCCGGTCATGACGAGGGCCCCTCCGGACTCGTGTACCGGAGGGGCCCTGCCCCCATCACCGGTCACCCCTGAATCGGACCGGTGGCCCTCGGGTCAGGTGGACGAGGTGACCACTAGGACGGCGGCGGTCGTCGCTCCCGCCTCCCTCGCCTGGTACGCAACCGCCGTGGGTCCTGACTGAGTGAGGACGAAGGTCACGGTGCCGTTGCCGGCGACCGCGGCGGTGACGGGGATGTCGACCCACCCGGCGGCACTCGTCGGCGGGGCCGACCCGACCACCGCTCCCGCGGCCGGTGCAGTCGACCAGGAGATCGTCGACTCGTCCCACGTCGCGCTGGTCGTGCGCGCCTGCACCGAGCTGGTGTTGCGCGCGTTGGCCTGGACGCGAAGGACGGCAGAGCTGACCACCGGCTGCAGGTTGCTCGTCGTGAAGCGCAGGTACGAGCTGAGCACGGGGTCACCGTCGAGCCGCAGCGTCGTGGCGGACCCGTACCTCGAGGTCGGGGACGCAGCGTTGATGTAGGCGTCGGCTGTCACGAGGAAGGTCTGCGTCGTCGGCTCCGGCACAACCGTCCGGGCGGTCACCGGGACGGACGGGGACGACCGGTTGCCGGCCGCGTCGACGGCGTCGACGGTGTAGGCGTGCGTCGACCCGGACGCCAGCCCGGTGTCCGTGTATGACCTCGCCGTCGCCGGGAGGTCCCCGCCCACAGCGGCGCCGTCCCGGTGGACCCGGTAACCGCTGACGCCGCGGTCGTCGGTGGACCCCGACCAGGACACCGCGATCGAGGTCAGGCTCGCCCCCGCGGCCGCCACGTCACCGGGCACCGAGGGCGGCGTCGTGTCGGGAGCCCACGTCGTGGCCACCGCGGGTGGGTCCGACAGGGCCGAGAAGTTTGCGTTCTCGTCGATTGCCCGCACGGTGTAGGCGTACGCGGTCGCCGGGGCGAGCCCGGTGTCGTTCCACGCCGTGGCGCTGGCGCCAGCGAGCCCGACGGAGGCGCCGTCGCGGAAGATCTCGTAACCGCTCAATCCAGTGTCGTCCGTCGACGTGGTCCACTCGACGTTGACAGCGCGCTCACCCGTGGGGGTCGCGGTGACACCACCGGGCACCGTCGGGGGCGAACCGCCTGACTCCTGCGGGACGGTGATCGTGGCGAACACCGTGTCGGACCGGTTCGCCGCGGCGTCGGAGGCGCTGAGCGCGTACGTGTACGTGGTACCCGGATCCACCGTGTCATCGTCGAACGATGTGGCGGAGGCGGACAGTTCGCCGACGGTTGCGTTGTCCCGCTTCAGGCGGTACCCGGTGATCCCGACGTTGTCGGTCGACGCGCCCCAGCGGATGCTGACCGTCGTCGGTCCCGTCAGGACGACGTCGTACGGGTCCGGGAGCTCGGGCGGTGTCTCGTCCGGCGGGCTCACTGAGGCCGCGGCACTCCTCGCGGAGCGGTTCTCCGACGGGTCGACCGCGTCCACGGCGTAGACGTAGGTCCTGCCAGCGTTGACGTCGGCGTCGACGTAGGTGCGCGTGCCGGCCGGAACGACGTCCCTGGCGACCCCGTCGCGGTACAGGGTGTAGTAGGAGACCCCGTCGTTGTCGGTCGAGGCAGCCCACGACAGCTCGACGCGGCTCTGGGACACCGCCGTGGCGACGACGGCCTGGGGGACGGACGGTGGTGAGGTGTCCGGCGGTGGTCGGCTGCTGACGACGAGGCGGGGGGCCGTCGCGGCCCCGGCCTCACGGCTCGTGAAGGCGCCGGTCGTCGTGCCCGTCGTCGTCACTCGGAAGGCGTACGTGCCGTTGCCGACGACGGCGGGCGTGACGTCGAGTTCGACCCACGATCCGGCCGCCACCGAGCCGCTCGACGCTAGCAGGGCTCCGGGAGCCGGAGCCGTGGCGGCAGTAAGTGTGGTCTCGCCCCACGTCGTCGGCACGCTGGCGACGCGGACACCGGCGGTCGCTTTTGACGTGGCCCACAGCCGAAGCCGAGCCGAAGTGACGTCCGGGTGCGACCCGGTCACGGCGAAGCGAAGGTAGGTGTTGGTGCCGGGGTCCGCGTCGACCCGTAGGGCCGTCGCCCGTCCGTAGTTCCTCGTGGGCAGCTGCTCGGAGGTGTACGTGTCGGCATCGGTCGTCGTGACCTCGACCACCGGTGTCGGTGCCGGCGTCGTCACCTGCGCTTCGGTCGAAGTGGGTGACTCGTTGCCTGCGGCGTCGAGCGCGGTGACTGTGAAGCTGAAGGTGCCGGAGGCGGAGA
The DNA here is from genome assembly GCF_042756445.1 of Oryzobacter terrae. Taxonomy (GTDB): domain Bacteria; phylum Actinomycetota; class Actinomycetes; order Actinomycetales; family Dermatophilaceae; genus Oryzobacter; species Oryzobacter terrae. The sequence continues at coordinate 569,124 of NZ_CP170578.1, read as the reverse complement.
GGTGGTTGGCGGTGTGCGTCCGGGTCCCCGCGGGAAGGGTGGCCAGGACGGCACCGTTCTGCCGAACGCGGTACTGGGCGACCCCACGGTCGTCATCGGCCGCGGCCCAGGCGAGGTCGGCCGAGGAGGTGGCGGTGCCGCTCGTGCGCAGCGTCGCCGTGAGCGCGGTCGGCTGGGTCGGGGGGCTCGCGTCGTCCGGGAGGGCCGTACACCGCACGAAGCCGGTGTCGAGCACCTTGCCGGTGCCGCCGTCGGGCGTGCGGTAGGTGTAGTCGATCCGCTCCGGGCGCACTTCGAGTCGCAACGCGCCGTAGGCCTGAGCCGTGGCTAGGACGCGGGGGTCGGTGCTGGTGATGCTCTGGCTCGAGTGGCCCCCGGCCCCGGAGACCATCTGCGTGACGCCGTCGGGGTCGGGCTGCTGGGCACCGTCGAGCGGGCCCCAGTGCTGGAACTGGTGGTCGTGCCCGTTGAGGACGAGGGTGACGTCGTTCTCGCGCAAGACCCGCCACATGGCGGCGAGTCTCTGCGATGGGCCCTCACTGCCCACAGTGTTCAGCGGGTGGTGCCAGAGCACCACCGTGCACGGGTTGGCACGACTCGCGAGGTCATCGACGAGCCACTCGAACTGCGCCGTCCCGGCGGCGGTCTGGTTGTACTGCGTGGTCGAGTCGAGTGACACGACGTGCCAGCCGCCGGCCTCGAAGCTGTAGTAATGAGGGACGTCGTTCCAGTAGCGGAAGTAGCCGTCGGCCTCGAATGCGCCGCTGGGCGTGCGGTTGTACTCGTGGTTGCCGATGACGGGGGCCGTGATGTCCCTGAAGCGGCCGTACCAGTGGGTGGAGTCGCCGTACCAGTTCTTGAACTCGGTGATCGTCCCGTCGTCGTACACATCGCCGAGATAGGTGAGCATCTCCGGGCTCCAGGAGGCGATCATGTCGGTCACCTCGGTAGCCGCCCGCTCACCACCGGCACCGTCGCCTACCGCGGCCACGACGAGGGGGTCGGTCTTCGTCGACGGCGGGCTCGACGGGGCGGTGTAGGTTCCCGTTGGCCGGGGGGGCTTCCTCACCCCGTTGTCGAATCCGAGGTCCACCGAGGCGGACTCGGACATCGACCCGTCCCGGAAGATCGACTGGGCGCTCAGGGTGGCAGGCCCGTCGACGAAGTCGGCGGTGTCGAGCACGAAGGTGTACGGCGCCTCGTAGTCGGTGAGGAGGTAACCCTCACGCAGGGCGAACTCCGCCTTGGCGACGCGCGGCCCCCCAGCGGACACGTCGACGGTGGCGGTGACCTGGACCGGTCCTGTGGCCGTCGACCCGGCCTCGGCCGATAGGCACAGCGTGGCCGTCCACCCGGCGCCGGTGGTCTCGGCGCACGTACTCTGGGTGGCGCTGCTCGGCTGGACCGCGACGAGCGCGGCGGTGGTGAAGACCGCGGCCACGCCAGCCACGGCGATGCGGCGGCGTCCCTGCGACGACGTCATGGCGGCCTCCTGCTGGCCTGGGTCATGCTCGGCCCGGAGGTGGTGCCCCGGCCACGACCGACGTCCGTCCGATGCTGGACACCGCTCGGCGCCCCGCCCGGTGCGAGCCTCCGGTCCAAGCCGAGCCTAGGGCCCCGCGAAAGCCCGTGGACATAGCCCGTTGGGGCTGTTGGATGGTCCTCGGCATGGCTAGATCGAGCCACGGCGTGAGGTCCGTCACCGGTGCACACGTCGTGCACCCTGCGCAGGACAGTCGTAGTGACCACCCTCGTCCTGCAGGTGCCGCGGTACCCTCGCGCTCGGATCCCTTCGGCGAGGAACTGGGGCAAACGTGCGCATGGATTGCGGACCTCTTCGCGCACCGGCAGCATGTGGATGCGAGCCGTTCCGATCGAGATGTGCAGATGCTGGGCGACCTCCCGCGCCGTCCGGCCTCGGGCGGCGAGCGTCGCCAGATCGTTAGACCGGCGGTGGTGACGAGGCGCTGGCTGACCCGCACCGCCGGCCAGTCTGGTCCCGGTGCAGGCTGCGGTCGCGGAGGACGGCGACCAGCGACCGCTCCTCCCCCCGCGCGTACCACCCGCTCTGCGAGTGCTTCTGTGCGGGGTCGTGGGGCTACCGGGTGCGGTGGGGACAATGCCCACAACGGACTCCGTTCCATGGACTGCGGCGACGCGTGAGCGCGCAATCCGCACCCGAGACGCGCGCCGTCATCCTGACGTCAGGGCCCCACCGCAGACGACAGAAACCCCAGGTGAGCTATGCGTGCGGCCTGATCAGTCTCCGGCGACACGTCGGCAATGCCGGTTCCGGCCCACCCCGCTCATGATGAAGAACTCCTTTATCCCGCCGTCCCGAAGTCGACCGTTGCGAAAGCGGCCGCGGTGAGGTCATCCATCCGGCTCTGTGTCGCTCTCACATAGCGTTCGGCCGCTTGCGTAGAACTGTCGCCGAGAAACACCTTCACCTCGTCGATGTGGGCGCCTCGCTGGGCCATGCGAGTGGCGCCCGTGGCCCGGAGGTCGTGGAAGTTGATGGGCCGACCGACGGCGTCGCGGACGTCGAGCCAGCCTCCGGATGCCTTCCGGAAGCGGGTCTCGGACAGCCAACCACCACCTGGGGCGGGGAAGAGGAGGCCGTCTCTGCCGGTGACGTAGGCGCGGAGATGTTCGTTCAGGACGTCGACGACAGAGGCCGGCACGCGTTGGTCGCGTTCGCCGGCAGAGCTCTTCGGGCCCTTCTCGTAGCGACGTCCGCCGGGACCCGTACCCACGGCGCGGGTGACCCGCACGACAGGGGGGCTCGCCTTCAGATCGACGTCGGACCGTCGTAGCGCGATGATCTCGCCGAAGCGCAGTCCGCATCCGAGGGCGAGCGCCACCATGGCCCGCCACTCGGCGCGGACGGTCGACATGATCACGTGGAGGTCATGGTCGTCGATCACCTCGGTGCGGGCACGTGAGCGGGAGCCGATGGATCCGGCACCGTCGATCTTGAAGGGGTTGACGGCTCCAGGGAGCACGCCGTCGGCGGCGGTTGCCGTACGCATGATGGCGGAGCCGAGGGCGTAGCACTCGCGGGTGGTCTTGGGCTTGTCATGGGGGAGGACGTCCTCGTACCACCGCAGGATGGCGGTCGGGGTGACGTCGTTCAGAGGGAGGTCGCCGAGTGTCGGGAGCAGGTACTTGTCGAGCCAGAGCCGGTAGGCGCGACGCGTGGAGTCTTGCAAGGGACCGTGCTTGGTGCGGCGGGTCCGAAGCCAGACCGCGGAGAACTCGGCGAAGGTGAGGACCGTCGCGCTTTGGGCCTGTGCCCGCTCGGCCGCAGAGTGCTCTGCGAGGGTGGACCATGCCGCGCCCTCGGCGATGAGACGTCGTTCCTCGTCGCGCAGCCAGTCGGCTGCAGCCTCCTTGCCGTACGTCGTCCCCTCGAACGTGTGGGGCGCCGTGACGGTCTGCCCGCCGCGACCGGAGGGGTGACCCAGTGGGACGGTGAAGCGTGCCTGCCACCGTCCCGAGCGCATCCGAGCGAGCTGCCCGAACCGGCGACGGGGCGATTTTGCATCGGCCATGCATCGGATCGTACGGCGATCTGAGGCCTTTGTCGTCACTTCTTGGCCGGTTGGAACGGCAGGATGAGCGGTTGTTTGCGCAGGTCAGAGGCCATGTCTGACCTCCTCTGTCCGCAAGAGTCCAACAAGTCGAGACGTTGGTTCGAGTCCAACCGGGGGAGCACCCCACAGCGACGGGCCCGGACCACCTCGGTCCGGGCCCGTCGCGCTCGCACGGTGGCGGTGGGGTGCTGCTACCGCGGGGCTGCGCCCGGTGCGGCGTCCGCCCCCGCCTCGGTGCCCGGGGCCGCCGGCATCACCGCGGCCGTCGCGGCCCCACCGGCGGTCTTGCCGCGGCGGTTGATCCGCTTCTCGACCCGGCCTGCGAGGACCGTCAACCCGTAGTTGATGAGGATGAAGAGCACCGCCGCGAGGATGTACGCGGGGATGACGTTGCCGTAGGCCGTGCCGAGGTCTCGCGTCTGCTGGAGCAGCTCGGGGTAGGTGATGGCCGTGCCGAGCGCGGTGTCCTTGAGGATGACGACGAGCTGGCCCACGAGCGCCGGGAGCATCGCCGTCAGCGCCTGGGGCAGCTGGATCGAGCGCAGCGTCTGGGTCGGGGTGAGCCCCACCGACAGGCCCGCCTCCGACTGCCCCTTGGGCAGCTGGTGGACGCCGGAGCGGACGAGTTCGGCGATGACCGAGCCGTTGTAGAGCGTCAGCCCGGTGACGACGGCGTAGAAGGAGTTGAAGGAGACGCCGAAGACGTTGTTGACCGTGTACAGGCGGAAGGCGAAGTACATCATCAGCAGGACGGGGACGGCCCGGAAGAACTCGACGACGACCCCGCACACCCACCGCACCGGTGCGATGCTCGACAGGCGACCCATCCCGAAGACGAGCCCGAAGACGATGGCGAGCACGATCGAGACGGCCGCGGCCTGGAGCGTCTTGAGGATGCCGGGGACGATGTACTCGAACCAGGCGTCGGACGTGAACAGGGCCGTCCACAGCGAGGCACGCAGCTGGCCGGCCTCGCCGAGCTTCCACAGGATCCCGCCGATCGTCCCCGCGGCGAGGAGGATGCCGAAGCCCGTGAGGACGCGGTGCCGGGCCCGGGCCCGTGGGCCCGGTGCGTCGAAGAGGATCGAGGTGGCGCTCACCGCTTCACCGCCAGGCGGCGCGATAGCGACGTGAAGAGGATGCCGACGGGCAGCGTGAGGATGACGAAGCCGAGGGCGAAGACGAAGAACACCAGCGTGCTCGCGGTCTCGTTCTCGATGATGACCTTCATGAGGTTCGACGCCTCCGCGACGCCGATGACCGAGGCGACGGTGGTGTTCTTCGTCAGGGCGATGAGGACCGAGCCGAGCGGGGCGATGGACCCGCGGAACGCCTGCGGGAGGATCACCTCGCGCAGCGACTGCGCGAAGGTCAGGCCGATGGCACGGGCGGCCTCGGCCTGACCCGCGGGCACGGTGTTGACGCCCGAGCGCAGGGCCTCGCAGACGAAGGCCGCGTGGTAGACGGCGAGGCCGACGATGGCCCAGCGGATTCCGTTGTCCACCACCGAGGTCGGCGAGTCCGACGGGGCCAGGCTCAGCTGGACGATGTAGAGCAGGCCCAGGATGCAGAAGAAGAGAATGAGGGTGAGCGGGGTGTTGCGCACGATGTTGACGTACAGCGCCCCCATCGAGCGGAGCACGCCGACGGGGGAGACCCGCATGACGGCCAGGACCGTCCCGAGGACGAGCGAGCCGAGGGCGGCGAACACCGTGAGGTAGATCGTCATCCCGAACGCGGCGAGGATGTCGTAGTTCTCGAGGATCTCACCCATGGGGACTCCTTCCGGTCGAGGCGGTCACGGGTGTGTGCCGCCCGTCCGGGTGGACGGGCGGCACACGCCGTGGCTCGCGGTGGGTCAGGAGCAGGCGTCCGGGGTGGGCGGGTTGCCCGCACCCGGGGTGTACTTCGCCGGGCCGAGGTTGGCGTCGATGGCCTTCTTCCAGGAGCCGTCCTCGACCATCTTCTTGATGGCCGCGTTCACCTTCTCGCAGAGGGCGGTGTCGCCCTTCTTGAGGCCGACGCCGTAGCGCTCGGTGGAGAAGGGCTTGCCGACGACCTTGAACTTGCCCGCGTACTCGGGCTGGGCCGCCAGGCCGGCGAGGATGGTGTCGTCGGTGGTCAGGGCGTCGAGCGTGCCCTTCTCCAGCGCCGGCAGGCACTCGGAGTAGCCCGAGAGCTCCTGCAGCTGGACGCCGGGGACGTCGTCCTTGACGTTCTGCGCCGAGGTCGAGCCGGTCACCGAGCACAGCTTCTTGCCGTCGAGGGTGTCGGGCCCCGTGATCGAGCTGTCGTCGGAGCGGACGAGGAGGTCCTGGCCGGCGACGAAGTACGGCCCGGCGAAGGAGACCTTCTCCTTGCGCTTGTCGGTGATCGAGTAGGTCGCGAAGACGAGGTCGACCTGGCCGGTCTCGATGAGGGTCTCGCGCTGGGCGCTCGGGGCCTGGACCCACGTGATGTCGGCGGCCTCCGTGCCGAGCTCCTTGGCGACGTAGGTTGCGACGTCGACGTCGAAGCCGCTGTACTCGGAGCCCTTCTTCTGGCCGAGTCCGGGCTGGTCGAACTTGATGCCGATCTTCAGGCCGCCGGCGGTGTCGCCACCGCCCGTGCTCCCGGAGCCCCCGGTGTCGCCCGCGTCCGAGCCACAGGCCGTGAGGCCCAGGGCGAGGACGGCGGCGGCCGCGACCGCTCCGATCCGTCGAGTCGTCATGTGCTGTCTCCTCCTGTTGGGTGCCGTGGGGGCCGGGTGCCCGGTCACGGCGGCGTTGCGTTCCTCGTGGGTCAGTGGGTGAGGATCTTCCCGAGGAAGTCCTTGGCCCGGTCGCTCTTCGGGTTGGTGAAGAACTGCTCGGGGGTGTCGGCCTCGACGATCTGCCCGTCGGCCATGAACACGACGCGGTTGGCGGCCCGGCGGGCGAAGCCCATCTCGTGGGTGACGACGACCATCGTCATGCCGCTCTTGGCGAGGCCGGTCATGACGTCGAGGACCTCGTTGATCATCTCGGGGTCGAGGGCCGAGGTCGGCTCGTCGAAGAGCATGACCTTGGGGTCCATGGCGAGCGAGCGGGCGATGGCCACACGCTGCTGCTGCCCGCCGGACAGCTGGGCGGGGTACTTCTGCGCCTGGTGCGCCACGCCGACCCGCTCGAGCAGCTCCATCGCGCGCTTCTCGGCGGCGTCCTTCTTCATCCTGCGGACCTTGATCGGCCCGAGCGTGACGTTCTCGAGGATCGTCTTGTGGGCGAAGAGGTTGAAGGACTGGAAGACCATCCCGACGTCGGCCCGCAGCTGGGCGAGCTCCTTGCCCTCCTCGGGGAGCTCCTTGCCGTCGATGGTGATCGTCCCCGACTCGATCGTCTCGAGCCGGTTGATGGCCCGGCACAGGGTGGACTTGCCCGAGCCGGACGGCCCGATGACGACGACGACCTCGCCCGCGCCGACCGTGAGGTCGATGTCCTGGAGCACGTGGAGGTCACCGAAGTGCTTGTTGACGCCCTTGAGGACGACGAGGGGCTCGGTCATGCAAGGAACCTAGCGACCGGGCGCTCCCGGAGATAGTCAGGGGACAGCCGACGCACAGGGATCGATACCCAACCGAGACCTCACCCGGTGACCTCGACGAGCGTGTCGGCGAGCCGGCGGCCGTCGACGAGGTGCTCGACGAGGCCGAGGTTCGGGCCCGGTGCGGCGCCGCTCCACGTCAGGCCCACCGTCCGCGAGTCGCCGACGCGCACCGGCCCCGAGCCGCCGGAGGTCACCTGCAGGGACCCGTCGGACGACGTCGGCACGAGCCAGCTCCGGACGGAGAAGGCGGTGTCCGCGGCGGCGGCCCAGCCGTGGACGACGAGGCTGTACGTCCCCGGTGCCGGGTGCGCAAGGTCGATCAGCTCCGCGGTGCCGGCCTCGGCACTCGACGCGACCACCTCGCCGGAGGCGTCGAGGAGGTAGAGGTCGAGGTCGGTGTCCGCGTCGTCGTCCTCGAGGGTCCACCGGGCGTGGGCCACCCCGGTGAGGTCGACGGGGAGACGCGTGACCCCGGCGTCGTCATCGGGGCTGGGGAAGCTCTGGTCGGGGTCCTGGCCGACGGTGCCGGTCGTCGTGACCGCCGGGACGAGCCCGTGCGGGACCGCCTCGTACCGCCCGCGGGTCCCGATCTCCACGGGGACGCTCGCCGTGCCCGACCCTCCGTCGCCGGTCACGACGGCCGGGGCGCGCAGGTCGGTGCCCTTGAGGGCGACCGGGCTGCGCACCTCGTACCCGTCACCGCGCCAGGTGAGCGACCCGAAGGACCAGCGACCGGTGGCGACCGACGACTTCGCGACGACCGAGAGCGTCACGCGCGCCGTGGCGCCCGGGGCGAGGTCGACCGTCGACGGGGAGACCGTGACGGCGAAGCCCTGGGGTGCGTCGACGGACGCCGTGGCCTTGAGGCGGGCACCGGAGACGTTGGTGACCCAGCGCAGGACGGTCGTGCGGCCCGGCACCTCCTCGACGCCGATGGACGGCTGGTTGAGGTTCTGCGCGTCGGTGGGGTAGCCGATCGCCTCGAGGTCGTCGCAGACCGCGGCCGGGAACGGCGAGGGTCCCTCGTCGCAGAGGAACCCGAGGTAGTCGGGGAAGGTCGCGTCGTAGACCAGGCCCGGGCGGAAGGCCGAGCCCTTGCTCGCCGGCTCGCCGAGGGCCGCGATGCCGGAGCCGGCGTCGAACGGGTCGGCGGTCGAGCCGTCGCTGTCCCTGACCCGGGAGTCGGCCGTCGTCACGAGGGCGGAGCGGACCATGGCGGGGGTCCAGTCGGGGTGCGCCTGGGCGAGCAGGGCCGACAGGCCGGCGACGACGGGGCTGGCCATCGACGCCCCCGACATCGACTGGAAGAGCTGGCCGGCGGGGCCGAACCCCGGGTCGGCGGGGGAGGGGGAGGCTCCGGCGAGGACCTGGACACCCGGGGCGGTCAGGTCGGGCTTGACGAGGTCACCGGCCGTCGGGCTCTCCCCGCGGCCGGAGAACAGCGCCACGGTCGGGCTCGCGACGGGGGAGCGGGTCACCCCGTCGCTGACGAGCCGCCCCGTCCCGCCGGGCCGCCTGGCGAGCCAGGCGCGCAGGGTCGCGGCGTCGTCACTGGCGAGCACGAGGGTCGGGACGTGGGTGGAGGCGGTCGTGAGCGTCGAGCCGGGGCGGGAGGTGACGACGAGGCCCAGGCCCCCGGCCTGCTCGACGGCGATGCTCTTGACGACGGCGCCCACCGCGCCCTCGGCGCAGACGACGATCGCGCCCGCGACGACCGCGGGGTCGAGGGCGCCGGGCACGCACGGTGCCGAGCCGGCCGCGGCGCCGTCGACGACGGGCGCGACGGGCGTTCCGGGCGTGATCGAGGCGCCCGACAGGCTCGGACCCCGGTCGAGCTCGAGCGTGCCGCCGTACGAGGTGGGGAAGGTCGTGGCGCCCACGCCGGTGACCCACGGCAGGTCGGCGGGGCCGCCGATGGAGCCGGGGTTCGGGCCGGCGTTGCCCACGGACGCCGCGACGTCGACCCCGGCGTCGGCGGCGAAGAGGAGGGCGATCGCCTCGGGCGACACCGTGTTCGGAGGGCCCCCGAGGGAGAAGTTGATGACGTCGACACCGTCGGCGACGGCCTGGTCGATGGCCGCGACGAGGTCGGACGCGTACCCGCCGGCCGAGCCGATGGCCTTGTACGCGATGACCTGCGCGTCCGGCGCGATGCCCGAGACGACACCCCGGTCGGCGCCGAGGACGGTGGCGCGGACGTCGGCGTTGCCGGCGGCCGTCGTCGAGGTGTGCGTGCCGTGCCCGTCGTCGTCCCGGGCGGAGTCGAACTCGGTGTCGCGCAGGCCGGTCGCCGCATTGTAGGTGTCGAGGAACTCGCGGGCGCCGATGAGCTTGGTGTTGCACGCGAACGCGACGTCGGCCTCGTTCCACGCCGTGTTGCCGAACGCGCACGCCGAGCGCTCGCCCTCGTCGAGCACCGGTCGCGCCGGCAGACCGGGGCGCGGTGCCAGGCTCGGGTGCTCGGGCCAGACGCCGGTGTCGATGACCCCGACGACGACCCCGCTGCCGGTGATGCCCGAGCCGTACGCCTCGTCGCGGTCGGTGAGCCCGAGGTAGTCGTTGAGGCCGTTGCGGGACAGGGAGGTCGAGGTCTTCGCGGCGGCAGCCGCGGATGACGATGCGGACGCGCGGTCGACCTGGCGCAGGGCGTCGGGGACGACGAGGGCGACGGCGGGGTCGCGGGCCAGACGCTGCGCCCCGGCGAGGTCGGTCTCGACCGCGAAGCCGTTGAGGGCCGTCGTGTACTCCTGCTCCTTGTCCGCGCGGGAGAGGCCCGCGGACCGCAGGGCGGCGTCCTGCTCGGCGCGCAGCACGGAGGCGCGCGAGCTCGCCGCCGCCGTGTGCAGCCGACCGGCGCCGGCGGAGCGCACGAGCGGGTCCTGGCGCATGACGACGACGTAGCGGTCGTCCGGGCTCTTCGCCACAGGGGACGTGGCGCCCCCGGCGATGGCCGAGCCGGCGGCCCCCGCCGGCGGTGCCGGCTCGGGCGGTGCGGCACCCGCGCTCGCGGCGGAGGTGGTGCCGGCCAGCGCGAGGGAGCACGCGGCGGTGGCGACGACGGCGATGGATCGCCTCAAGGCAGAGACCTCCTGCGAGAGTCCGGCGTTCCGGGTCCGGACCAGGGGTGTGGGCACCTGCCGGTCAGGTCATGACCGAGGGGGGTGTGCTCGAACGGTAGGGCATGCCGGCGCAGCCCCGTCGGCGGCGCACCGGGAGGGGTGAGGGCGGCATGATGACGCCCATGAGCCCGGATCCCGCGGTCGTGCGCGCGTCGCTCGCGGACGCGACCCCCGACGTCTTCTGGACCGACCGCCCCGGGCTGCGACCCGACCCGCGCCCCGCCCTGACGGGAGCGGGCCACCGCGCCGACCTCGTCGTCGTGGGCGGTGGGTTCACCGGGCTCTGGGCCGCCGTGCAGGCCAAGGAGGACGACCCGTCCCGCGACGTCGTCCTCCTCGAGCGGGGGCGGCTCGGTGTCGCGGCCTCCGGGCGCAACGGCGGCTTCGTGGCGCCGTCCCTGACCCACGGCCTGGCGCAGGGCATCGCGTGCTGGCCCGACGAGGTCGAGACCCTCGAGCGCCTCGGGACCGAGAACTTCGCCGCGCTCGCCGAGACCCTGACCCGTCACGGCATCGATGCCGACTTCCACGTCCCGGGCGAGCTGACCCTCGCCCTCACCGAGCACCAGGTGCCGACGGTCCGCGAGGCCTACGAGCTGCACCGCGCGCACGGCGTCGACGTCAGCCACCTCACGGCGGAGCAGGCCCGGGCACGGGTCGACTCGCCGCGCTACCTCGCGGGCGTATTCGACCCCACCGTCGGGCTGGTGGATCCGGGACGCCTCGTGTGGGGCCTCGCGGCCGCGGCCGAGCGGCTCGGTGTGCGCGTCCACGAGGACACCGCCGTCACGGCGTTCGACCGCGAGGACGGTGCGGTCGTCGTGCGCACCGAGTGGGGGAGCGTGCGCGCCGACCGTGTCGTGCTCGGGACCGGGGCCTTCCGCGGGCTGCTCCGGCGACTGGCGCTGTGGACCCTGCCGGTCTACGACCACGTCCTCATGTCCGAGCCGCTGACGCCCGAGCAGCTCGGACGCATCGGGTGGGAGGGCCGCGAGGGCCTCGCCGACGCGGGCAACCAGTTCCACTACTACCGCCGCACCCTCGACGACCGGGTCCTGTTCGGCGGCTACGACGCGAACTACCACTTCCCGGGGCGGATCGACCCGCGCCTCGAGCAGTCGTCGTCGCACGACCTGCTCGCCCGCCACTTCCTCGAGATCTTCCCCCAGCTCGAGGGCGTCCGCTTCACCCACCGGTGGGCCGGCGTCATCGACACGACGTCGAGGTTCACGCCGGTCTTCGGGACCGCGCTCGGCGGACGGCTCGCCTACGCCGTCGGGTACACCGGGCTCGGGGTGGCCTCGACCCGCTTCGGCGCGAGGGTCGCCCTCGACCTCGTCGACGGCCGCGACACCGAGGTGACCCGCCTCGGGATGGTGCGGCGCAAGCCGGTCCCGTTCCCGCCCGAGCCGATCCGCTGGGCGGCGGTGCGGGCCACGAGGGCGAGCCTGGCGGCCGAGGACCGCACGGGCAGGCGCAACCTCTGGCTGCGTGGTCTCGACGCCGCCGGCATCGGGTTCGACAGCTGACGCGCGGTTCGCGGGTCGCTGGTCGCTCTACCGGCCGGGGTCGTGGACCGACCAGCCGCCGCCGCGACGCCAGCACAGCAGGGGCGAGCCCGACCAGGCGGTCGCGAGCCACAGGTGGGTGAGCGCCTCGTGCTCGAGGTCGGGCTCCTCGTCCGGCAGGGACGGGCCTGGACGACCGAGGGCGAGGTAGAGCGGCCGGGGGAGCCCGCCGTCGCCGATCCCGATGAAGAGGTGCCGCTCGTCGACCTCGGCGACCGCCGCCACCTTGGCCGCCCGGCGCGCGATGTGCGGCACCCGGAACAGGTCGCCCGTCGCGGCGGCCAGCCCGGCGAGGCCGTGGACGCCGTCGAGCTCGATCCGGGGAGGCCGCAGCCCGCGCCCGCGCGACCTCGGTCCGAGGAGCGAGTCGTGGTGGCGCACACCCGGCCCGGCGACGGTCGTCACCTCGACGGCGGCACGGCGGCCCCGGGGGAGCGTGAGGTCGAGGTCGTAGGCGCCCTGGAGGCGACCGACGTCGTGGGCCCGCACGACGCCGCCGGTGACGTGCTCGAGCGCCAGCGCGGCGTACGCCTCGTCGCCGCTCAGCCCGTCGAGCCGCCTCGGGTCCGATCCCACCCGAGCAGGCTAGGCGCTGTCACCGACCTCAGGCGCGGACGATCCCGTCGACGACGACCTCGAGCATCGGGCGGACGTCGAGGTCGGCGCGGCTGGTGTCGGAGACGCTGGCGACCCCGCTGACGAGGCGCATGACGTTGGCCGGGTCGACGCCGTCGCGGATCTCGCCCTGCGCGTCGAGGTGCTCGATGACGCGCCGGTTGGCCTCGCCCATGACGCGGCACTTGCGGTACATGGGCGAGGCGGGGTCGTCCATGGCCGCGCAGATCTTCGAGGCGGCGCCGCGGTGGAGGGTGATGTGGTCGACGAAGTGCTCGAACCAGTCGAGGAGCATGACGGGCGCCGGGGCGCCGGTGGCGATCGCCGCGTCGGCATCGGCGGACACCCGGTCGGTCCAGTCCTGCATCAGGGCGTCGACGAGCGCCTCGCGGGTGGGGAAGTGGCGGTAGAGCGTGCCCGGGCCCACCTCGGCCCGCTTGGCGATCTCGTCGAGGGAGGCGTCCGTGCCGTGCTCGGTGAAGACGACGCGGGCCGTCGCGAGGATCCTGTCGTAGTTGCGCCGGGCGTCGGCGCGCCTCGGGCGCGCCGGCCCCACGCCGGCGTCCGGGACGTCAGCGGGGGCCGAGGTCGCCTGTGCGGCAACGGTGTCCGGCGGTGACTCGAGGGTCGACCGGCCGGTGTCGGCGGACGTCACGAGAGTTCTCCCTTGCGAAACGGAGAGCGTCTCCGTATGGTGGTCCGTAGAACCGGAGTGGTTCTCCGCTAATAGTAGCGCCGACCGTCACCCTGAGGGAGTCGAGCAGCCTTGACCACCACGATCCAGCCCACGCGCGAGGCGCGTCGCCTCCACCTGTCCCACCTCGCGACCACCCACCGCGCCCCGCTGTCGGGCCGCACCCCCACCGGGGTCCGCACCCGCCTCGCCGTCCCGCCGATGACGCCCGAGCGCCTCGACCGGCCGAAGCCGGGCCTCGAGGGCCCGGCCCACGCCCAGGGCCGCGAGTCCTGACGGCCTGAGGGGAACACCCGCCCACCCCCAGAGCCGGCTGAGAACCGGCGGCCGAGGTGGCTCGGATGGGCTATTGCCCGCCTCGTTGGCGCCTTCCTAGCGTGTGACCCGCGACGCAGCACCAGCTGCCTCGACGCAGGGGAACCACATGGAGGACAGATGAGCACCACTCACTGCACATGCAGGGCGATCCACCCGGGATCACCGACATGACCACGCGATCGAGGGTCGGCCGCACGCTCGCCGTGGGCCTCGCGACCGCGGCCGCACTGCTCGTCCCGAGCAGCCTGGCCGTGGCGGGCAACCCCGCCGGGGACAACGGCACCGTCAAGATCGACGGGGTCGTCTTCGACGAGGCGCCGGACAACCAGCCGCACGTCGGCTGCGTGTTCCAGGTCGACTTCTACGGGTTCGACAAGGGCATGCTCAACGCCACCGTCACCTTCGAGGCCCACCCGCCGACCGGGCGCGACGTCCTCCTCGAGAAGGACAAGATCTTCATCGGTGAGGACGAGGCAGGCGGCGGGACCGACGTCGACGCGCAGGAGACGTACGACCTCTCCCCGTTCCTCGCCTCGTACATGGCGCACCCGCAGCAGGGGTTCCACGTCAAGCTCACGGTGAAGGCCCAGGGGTCGATCGGGGCCGACACCAAGTACAAGACGTTCTGGATCCAGAGCTGCCGGATCTCCTGACCGCGGGCTCTCGCTGCACCGCTCCGTACCGTCACGGTGATGACGCGGAAATCCCCGGACGGCGCACGTGCACCTGCGTCATCCCGAGGTTTCTGCGCCGTCACGGTGATGGCGCGGAAACTCACGGGTGCGCGCGCGGAGGCCTCCGCGCAGCAGCCGGCCCTGACCGCGTACGGGTCAGGGCCACCAGCGGCACCGTGGTGGGGTGTAGATCGTCGGCTGATTCTTGTCGTTTCGGTGTCGGTTGATCCTTGACACTCCCGGTGTTCAGTTTGTCGTGCGTGGTGTTTTGGTCAAGGCGCCTCCGAGGGGTCGTTTGTTGCGGACGGGTCCGGTGCTGTCGCGGGGGACGGTCCGCAGGAGCTCGTTGCCGATCCAGAACTGCAGGATGTCGGGGCCGACGTGGACGTCGCAGCGTTCCCCGGCGCGGTGGCGGCCGACGGAGACCTGTTGCCAGGACACGCAGACCACGCCGACGGTGGAGACCTTGCGGGCGACCCAGTCCGGTCCGGACCGGTCCGGGATGGTGCTGACCTGGCGTCGTGGGCCGGTGCCGTAGCGCTCGGCGGGGGTGGCCATGTCCAGCCCTTGGTGTGGGCGGTCGGTGTGGTAGGCGCTCACCCAGGCGTCGAGTCGTTGTTGGGCGTCGGCCAAGGTGGAGAACGTTGCGTCGGTGAGGAACTCCGCACGCAGGGAGCGGTGGAACCGCTCGATCTTGCCCGTGGTCGTCGGGGAGCGCGGCTTGGTCAGCAGGTGCTCGATGCCGTTGACGCGGCAGATCCGGTCGAACAGGACCTCGGTGGGTGGATGGTTGAACCGGCCGGTGAACACCTTGCCGTTGTCGGTCAGGATCTGTTCAGGCACCCCGTGCGTGGCCAGCGCCAGCTCCAGGGCGTCGCACACCGCCTGGGTGCGTTCACGCACGATCAAGCGGGCGCTGACGCAGAACCGGGAGTGGTCATCGACCCCGGTGACGCATTTGACGCTGGAGCCGTCGGCCAGGCCGATCCCGCCGACCACGTCCATCTGCCACAGCTCGTTCGGGCGTGCCCGTTCCCACCGCTTCCACGCCCGCTGCTCGCGCCGGCGCCGCCCGGGCTCGATCACCCCGGCCCGCCGCAGCGCCCGGTACACCCCCGACTCACTCGCGACCAGCCCGGCCTTGGCCAGCTCGTACACGATCCGCCGTGGACCCCACCCCGGATGCCGGCGCCGGGCCTCCAACACCGCGACCTCGACCACCACACCCATCTGGTGCGGACACGAAGCCGGCCGGTGCGACCGGTCGGCCAACGCCTCCAACCCGCCGTCCTCGTAGCGCGCCAGCCACGAATGCACCGACTGCCGCGACACCTGCCACGATGCCGCGACCTCGGTGACCGTGCGCCCATCACTGATGACCGCCAGAACCGCCTTGTACCGCTGCTCAGCCACACTCATCTCCCTCATCAAGGGAGCGTCAAGGATCAACCGAAGCAACTGTCAAGCCTCAGCCGAAACAACGTCACGCATCAACCGAAGCCCAACCGTCAAGCATCAGGCCCAGCAATACAGGCACCGTGGTGGGGCGTGTCGGGCTTGAACCGACGACCGACGGATTATGAGTCCGCTGCTCTGACCGACTGAGCTAACGCCCCTCGAAGCAGCGCCGATTGTGTCACGGGGATCCCGGACCCCACGGCGGCGTCCCGGCCCGTCCAGTACCGTCGGTGCCGTGCTCGACCCGGTCCCGTCGTCGCCCGCGACGCTCTCCGACGGATCGAGCCCCACGGGGGGTGCTGTGCTCCCCGACGGGGTCGACCGTGCCGCGACGCCACCCCAGCGGGTGGCGGTGCTGTGGTGCCGTCGCACGGCCGACACGGCGCTGCGGGCGCTGACCTCCCTCGACCTCATCCCGCTCCTCCTGGCGCCGGCCGACACCGAGGAGTTCCTCGCGACGAGCGGCGAGCCCTCGGTGCTCGTCGTCGACTGCGACGCCCTCGACGCCGAGGCCGCCGACGTGCTCGCCCGGATCCGGGCCGCGCACCCGCGGCTCAGCGTGTGCGCGCTCGCCGGTGCGGACGCCTCGCGCGACGGGCTGCTCCACGCCCTGCGCATCGGCGTCGCCGAGGTCGTCGACCCGGCCCGGCCCGACGACCTCGCCGCCGTCCTCACCAAGGTCGTCGAGTCACCGGCCCACGTCCGGGTGCTCGCGGTCGGCGCCCACCCCGACGACGTCGAGATCGGCTGCGGCGGCACGCTCCTGCGCCACCGCGACGCCGGGCACGCGGTCACCGTCCTCACCCTGACGCTCGGCGACCAGGGCGGGCGGCCGACGGACCGGCGGCGCGAGGCCGTCGGGGCCGCGACCCGCCTCGGCGCCGAGCTCCTCCTCGCCGACCTCGCCGACACCCGCCTCGACGAGGAGGTCGGGCTCACCCGGCTCGTCGAGGAGGTCGTGGCGGCGGTGCGGCCGACGGTCGTCTACGTCCACAGCGCGGCGGACCAGCACCAGGACCACCGGGCCGTGCACGAGGCGGTCGTCGTCGCGACCCGCCGCGTGCCGGAGGTCTACTGCTACCAGTCGCCCTCGTCGCGTGTCGGGTTCTCGCCCACCCGCTTCGTGCGGGTGGACGACACGGTCGGCGAGAAGGTCGACCTCCTCGGCGTCTACCGCAGCCAGTCGGCGCGGCACTACCTCGAGCCCGACCTCGTCATGGCGACCGCCCGCTACTGGGCCCGCCAGCTGCCCCACATCCGCCACGCCGAGCCCTTCGAGGTGCACCGCGCGAGCGGGGACGGCGCCGACCTCCACTGAGGACAGCGCTTCGCCGCCTGTGACGGGTGGGGGACACGGGGCCCACGAGTTGCGTGGTTTCGCTGGTGCAGCCGGGGTCGATGGGGCATGATGACGACCACAACGGCACCGACGCGTGCCCACACAGCTGAGCCGTACGGCATCCGGACGCGGGAGACCGCCCACCCGGCAGACCGACCAGGCCACCACCTCGTGCACCGGCGTTGGGGAAGACGTCCCTCGCACGCGAAGGAGGCCAGGATGTCTGTCGTGATGCCGCGCACCGTCACGCGGGGAGTGGTCTATGTCCACTCCACCCCGAAAGCGCTGTGCCCGCACGTCGTCTGGGCGATCGAGAACATCCTCGGCGGCCGGGTGACGGTCGACTGGACCCCCCAGCCCGCCGCCCCCGCCCACGTCCGCACCGAGCTCAGCTGGTCCGGCGAGGCCGGCACCGGGGCCCGGATCGCCTCGGCCCTGCGGGGCTGGGAGAACCTGCGCTACGAGGTCACCGAGGAGCCGAGCCAGGGCTGCGACGGCTCGCGCTGGTCGCACACGCCCCGTCTGGGCATCCACCACACGTGGACCTCCGCGAGCGGCGACGCCGTCATCAACGAGGACCGCCTGCGGGAGGTCGTCGTCCTCGCCCAGGGCAGTCCCGAGGCGATGCAGGAGATGATCGAGGAGCTCCTCGGCACGGAGTGGGACAGCGAGCTCGAGCCGTTCCGCTACGCCGGCGACGGCGCCCCGGTGCGCTGGCTGCACAAGGTCGGCTGAGGCTCACCGCTCACCGCTCACCGTTCGACGAGCCGCGTCCCCAGCGCCGCGCGCAGGACACGCACGGCCTCGTCCCCGAGGAGCTCGTCGGGGACGACCCAGGCCGTCTCCTCGTCCTCGCCCACCAGGACGAGGACGCCGCCGCCGTGCACGGCCGACGTGACGGTCGACAGCGGGAGGGCCACCCGGTGGGTCGGCAGGGTGAACTCGACCTCGTCGGGCCGGTACGCGGCGGTGACGACCGTTCCCGGCGGGCAGCCCGCCCGGGTGAGGACGCGGTGCGCCCGCAGGGTGCGGCGCCGGACCATCCACACGTCGAGGGCGAGGAGCGCGAGGAACGCCGGCACGAGGACGAGCCCGCCGCGCAGGGCCGCGCCCGGCCCGCCGACCTCGGCGACCTCGACGACGACGAGCAGCACGACGACGACGACCGACAGGGCGACCCGGCGCAGGACGAAGCCGCGCCAGAACCCCGGCCGGGAGAGCTGCCGGCGCCAGAGCACCCTGGCCTCGCGCTCGATGACGGCCTCGGTGGAGGTGTAGGACGTCGTCACCTCGCGGGGAGCGTCGGTCACGAGACGGTCCGCACCCGTGACCCGAGGATCGGGGCGAGGAGGGCCCAGCCGTCGGGTCCGACGAGGTCGGCGGGGAGCCCGAGGACGAACTCCATCCGGGTCTCGAGGACCAGCACGCCACCGACCCAGGCTCCGCCGACGACCGAGCGGGTCCGGATCCGGTGGACGGAGTCCGCGTACGCCGCCGTCACCTCGGTCGGGGTGATCGTCACGGTCGTCACCGTCCCGACGACGATCTGCGCCCCCACGACGCGCCGCACGAGGCGACGGACCTGCCACCAGCGGGCGACGGCCTCGAGGCCCGCGAGGCCGGAGAGCAGGGCGAGGGTGCCGAGCACGAGCAGCGGGAGGCCGAGGACGACCTCGGGGACGGACTCGCCGGACGAGAGGTCGAGGACCGACAGGCCGCCGACGACGAGGAGGAACACGACGGGGTAGGCGATGAGCAGCGAGCGCCACATCCGCGGGCGCCGGACCATCCACCAGGTGAGGGCGCGCACGACGTCCTCACCGTCGTCACCCGCCTTCGTCACCGACGAGTGGACGACGTGAGGGGCAGGCTCCACCTCCGGCACGGGCTCTCCCGGCAGGGCGGACACGGGCGTCAGCCCCTCCCGGGATGGTCGAGGTCGACGAGCCGGTCGCCGAGGACGTCGCTGACGACCATCCAGGCGGAGGGCGAGAGCAGCTCGCCGGCGACGAGGTAGAACTTGTCGGTCGTCGTGTCGATGACGAGGACGTCCTCGACCCAGGTCCCGCGGGTCACCGAGGACGTGGCGATCGTGTACGTGGCGGCGAAGGTGCCGATCGACCACGAGTCGGGCGACCACGCGGCGTGGATCGGCGTGCCGGGCGGCGCCTGGGCGGACACGAGCCGGCGGAACATGCGGCGGGTGCGCCACGGCAGCGCGACGAAGGCGTCGAGGCAGACCAGGCCCGCGGCCGCGACGAGCGCGGCGAGGCCGAAGAGCCACGGGTGGGCCGGCCGTGCGGTGGGCATGACCCACTGGACGAGGGCGACGAGCACGAAGGCGAGGACCCAGGTCCCCGCGAAGCTGCGCCAGACGGCGGGACGGCGCAGGTGCCAGCGCGTCGCGGCGCGCACCTCGCGCTCGACGACGTCGGTCGTCATCACGGTCCCGGTCTCGACGACCCCGGACGACCGCACGGGGACGGGCTGTTCGGTCACCCTCGAACGGTAACCGTGCCCACCGGACCCGAGCACGGGGTTCGCGGGGGTCGGTCCGAACGGCTGAGGCGACCTCGGCCGTCGGTCAGACGCTCGTGATGACGAGCGCGACGTTGTGCCCGCCGAACCCGAACGAGTTGTTCAGGGCCGCGATGTCGCCGTCGGGCAGCGTGCGGTGCTCGCCGCGGACGACGTCGAGGTCGATCTTGCTGTCGAAGTCGTCGATGTTGATGGCCGCCGGGGCGAGCCGGTGGTGGACCGAGAGCACGGTGAGCAGTCCCTCGAGGGCGCCCGCGGCACCGAGGAGGTGGCCGGTCATCGACTTCGTCGCGGAGACGGCCATGCCGTCGGCCGCCGCCCCGAAGGCCCGGCGGATGGCGTTGGCCTCGGCGACGTCGCCGACCGGCGTCGACGTCGCGTGCGCGTTGACGTGGCAGATGTCGGCGTCGGTGAGCCCGGCTCGCTCGACGGCCTCGCGCATGGCGCGCGACGCGCCCGCTCCCTCGGGCTCGGGGGCGGTGATGTGGTGGGCGTCGGCGGACATGCCGATCGAGGCGAACTCGGCGTAGATCCGGGCGCCGCGGGCCTTCGCGTGCTCGTACTCCTCGAGGACCATGACGGCGGCGCCCTCACCCATGACGAAGCCGTCGCGACCGGTGTCGTAGGGGCGCGAGGCGGCGGCGATGTCGTCGTTGCGGGTCGAGAGCGCCTGCATCTGGGCGAAGCCGGCGAAGCAGATGGGGTGGGTCGCGGCCTCGGTGCCGCCGGCGACGACCAGGTCGGCGCGGCCGGTGCGGATCATGTCGTAGCCGGTGCCCATCGACTCGGCACCCGACGCGCAGGCCGAGACGGTGGTGTGGGCGCCGGCGCGGGCGCCGAGGAGCAGCGAGACGTTGCCCGCGGACGTGTTGGGCATCAGCATCGGGACGGCGAGCGGGAAGACCCGGCGCAGGCCCTTCTCGCGCAGGATGTCCCACTGGTCGAGGAGGGTCCACACCCCGCCGATGCCGGTGCCGATGGCGACGCCGAGCCGCTCGGGGTCGACATCGGGGGAGCCGGCGTCCTCCATCGCCGACTGCGCGGCGATGACGGCGTACTGGGCGCTCGGGTCCATCCGGCGCACCTGCACCTTGGTGAGGACCTCGAGGGGGTCCTGGGCGATGGTGCAGGCGAAGTGCACCGGCATCTCGTACTTCTCCACCCAGTCCGCGGGCAGGGGCTTGGCGCCCGAGCGTCCCGCGAGGATGCCCTCCCAGGTCTCTGCGATGGTGCCGCCGAGGGGCGTGGTGGCACCGAGGCCGGTCACGACGACGCGTCGATCGCTCATGGGTCCTGCTGCTCCTTGTGGGACGTGGACATGCACGTGCTGGGTGGGGCGGTCCGCCCCCTCCTCGACCCTAGGCCCGGGCGGGCCGGGTGGGGAGGGGGCGGGACGAGCGGCTGCTCAGCCCTGGTTGTTCGCGATGAAGCTCACGGCGTCGCCGACGGTGGTGAGGTTCTTGACCTCGTCGTCGGGGATGCGCGTGCCGAACTTCTCCTCGGCGTTGACGACGATCGTCATCATCGAGAGGGAGTCGATGTCGAGGTCGTCGGTGAACGACTTGTCGGACTGGACCTCGGCCGGGTCGAGGCCGGTCTCCTCGTTCACGATCTCGGCGAGGCCGGCGAGGATCTCCTGCTCAGACAGTGCCATGGTGTGCTGCTCCTTCGATCTTCTCGGGGACTCTTGCGGTGGTGACTCGTGCGGTGGTGACTGTTGCGGGTGCTGCTGGCCCGGGTGACCCGTGGGCCCACGGGAGTCAGGGGATGACGACGACCTGGGCGGCGAAGGACAGGCCCGCGCCGAAGCCGATCTGGAGGGCGAGGCCGCCGCTCGGGATCTCGCCCTTGCGCACCATGCGCTCCATCGCGAGGGGGACCGAGGCGGCCGAGGTGTTGCCCGTGTAGGCGATGTCGCGGGCGATGGCGATGCCCTCGGGCATCTTCAGCTGCTTGGCCATGGCGTCGATGATCCGCACGTTGGCCTGGTGCGGGATGAAGGCGTCGAGCTGGTCGACGGTGACGCCGGCCGCGTCGAGGGCGCGCTGGGCGACCGGGGCCATGCCCCACACGGCCCACCGGAAGACCGTCTGTCCGGCCATCCCGATGTGCGGCCAGTCGAGCTTCTGCTCGTGGACGTCGATCCAGCTCTCGGTCTGCGAGATCGCCCGCCACTGGGCGCCGTCGGAGCCCCAGACGGTCGGCCCGATGCCCGGGGTGCCGGACGGGCCGACGACGGCCGCGCCGGCGCCGTCGCCGAAGATGAAGGCGGTGCCGCGGTCGTCGCGGCTGGTGAAGTCCGAGAGCCGCTCGACCCCGACGACGAGGACGTGGCGCGCCGAGCCGCCGCGGACCATGTCGGAGGCCAGGGCGAGCCCGTGGCAGTAGCCCGCGCACGCCGCGGAGATGTCGAAGGCGGCCGCCTTGCTCCCCAGGGCCTCCGCGACCAGGGGCGCGGCGGCGGGGGTCTGGTAGGGCCAGCTGACGGTGGCGAGGACGACGGCGTCGAGGTCGGCCGCCTCGACGCCGGCCATCTCCATCGCCGGGGTGGCCGCGAAGACGGACATGTCGATGACCGACTCGCCGTCGCCGGCCCAGCGGCGCTCGATGATGCCCGAGCGCTCGCGGATCCACTCGTCGGAGGAGTCGATCCGGTCGACGATCTCGGAGTTGGGCACGATCCGCTTCGGCCGGTACCCGCCGATGCCGAGGATGCGGGCGTGCTGCTCGCCGGTCGCGGACCGGAGTGAGGCGGCGTGGCCCTTGGACGTCACGGTCATGCGGAGTGCTCCTCGATGAGGGTGCGGGCGGCGTCGAGGTCGTCGGGGGTCCTGACGGCGAGCAGCTCGACCCCCTTGAGGGCGCGCTTCGCGAGGCCGACGAGGGTCCCGGCGGGCGGCAGCTCGATGATCGCGGTGGCCCCGAGGGTGGCGAACCGCTCCATGCACAGGTCCCAGCGCACCGGGTTGGAGACCTGGGCGACGATCCGGTCGAGGGCCTCGCGGCCGTCGGCGACGGTGGCCCCGTCGCGGTTGGAGACGAGCGTGACACCCGGGTCGGAGACGTCGTGGTCGGCCGCGGCGGCCGACAGCGCGTCGACGGCGGGGGACATGTAGTGGGTGTGGAACGCGCCGGCGACCTTGAGCGGGATGACGCGGGCCTTCGCCGGAGGGTCCTCGGCGAGGGCCGCCAGGGCGGGCCGTGCGCCCGCGGCGACGACCTGGCCGGCGCCGTTGACGTTGGCCGGTGTCAGGCCGTGCCGCTCGATCGTCGCGAGGACGTCGTCGGGGTCGCCGCCGAGGACGGCGCTCATCCCGGTGGGGGTGGCGGCGCTCGCCTCGGCCATGGCCCTCCCGCGCAGCGCGACGAGGCGCATCGCGTCGTCCTCGCGCAGCACGCCGGCCGCCGCGGCGGCGGTGATCTCTCCGACCGAGTGGCCCGCGAGGGCGCCGACCCCGGCCGTGCTGCCGAGGGCGCGCAGGGCGAGGAGCCCGGCACCGACGAGCAGCGGCTGGGCGACGGCGGTGTCCTTGATGGTGTCCTCGTCGGACACCGTGCCGTGGGCCACGAGGTCGACCCCCGCGGCGTCGGAGAGCTCGGTCAGGTGCTCACGCAGGCCGGGGAGCTCGAGCCACGGGCTGAGGAAGCCCGGGGTCTGGGAGCCCTGGCCGGGGCAGACGATGACGATCACGGGTCCAGCCTGACGCGGTCACCGTGACCGAACCGTGACGAGTGGGGACGAACCTCGGGCCACGGGTTTGGAGGGTTCCTCCAAACCGAGCACGGTTCACTGCCGTGGTGTGGCGCGCGCCACGGGACCGAGGCGGTGGAGGGCGAGGGCCGTGCGGACGGTCTGGGCGTCGTGGGCGTCGGTGAGGTCGTAGCCGATCGCCTTGGTGATGCCGGCGAGGCGGTAGCGCACGGTGTTCGGGTGGACGATGAGCGTGCGCGCCGTGCCCTCGACGCCCGCGTCGCCGTCGAGCCACGCGGCCGCCGTCTCGAGCAGCGTGCCGCCGGGGCTGTCGAGGAGCGGCTGGACGACGCGGGCGACGAGCGCGCCCCTCGCGGGGAGGTCGCCGATGAGGGCCCGCTCGGCGAACAGGTCGTCGGAGTGCACCGGGCGCGGGGCGGCGGGCCAGGCGGGCGCGGCCGTGTGGCCGGAGATCGCCGCGCGGGCGCTGCGGCCGGCCGCGAAGAGGTGGGGGACCGTCGGACCGATGACGAGCGGGCCGTCACCGAGGTGCGGGTCGAGCGCCGTCGCGAGGGCGTGCGCGTCGGTGACGCCTCCGCCGATGCAGATGATCCTCGGTCCGTGGATGGCGACGAGCAGCTCGGCCCCGGCCCGCCGTGCCGCACGGTGGAGGTCGGTCACGACGGGCGCGGGGGCGGCGCCGACCGGCGTGGAGCCGACGACGACGACGACGCGCGTGACGGCGCCCCACCCGAGGGCGGCGGCGCGCGACTGCATCGAGTCGTCGGCCTCGCCGCGGATGACGGCGTCGACGACGAGCGACTCGAGGCGGGCGTCCCACGCGCCACGGGCCTCGGCCGCCTGGGCGTAGACCTCCGCGGCGGAGAAGGCGACCTCGCGGCTGTAGCGCAGGACCGCCTCGAGGGCGAGGTCACCCTCGCCCGGAGCGGCGAGGTCGGCGATCTCGCGCTCGACGACGCCGATGACGGTGCGCAGGAGGTCGAGGGTCTGGGCGAGGCTGATCGAGCGGGTCAGCTCACGAGGGGCCGTGCCGAACACGTCGGCGGTGACGGCGGCGTGCTGCTGGTCGCCGCCGAACCAGTCGAGGAAGCTGCTGATGCCCGCCTGCGCGACGAGCCCCACCCACGAGCGGTTCTCGGCCGACAGCCCGCGGTACCAGGCGTGGTCGGCCTCCATCTGCTGGACCGCGGCCGCGCCGAGGTCGCCCGCGGCCCGGGCCACCCGGGCCCGCGTGGCCTCGGACGGGGCCCTGCGCTCGGCACTCATGCCGCCGAGTCTATTTGTGCGGCCCGGACAACCAGATCGCCGTCCCACGCGTCGCGCCTTTTCGGGGGAACCCCGAAAACCGGCGCTTCCCCCCGGAAACGAACCGGGGGGAAGAGCGGGTTCTCGGGGTGGAGCGCGACCTCAGTCGGTGCCGGACTCCATCGCGGCCCGGTCGAGGGCGTCGTCGCCCGAGCCCGCGAGCGGGTTCGCCGTGATCTGGGCGGCGCCCCCGGGCTCGAGCTCGCCGACGAGCTCGACGTGCCCGCGGCTCAGCTGGCCCTGCGCGGCGTAGAGCTCGAGCTTGGCGCGGCTGTCGGCGATGTCGAGGTTGCGCATCGTCAGCTGTCCGATGCGGTCCACGGGGCCGAACGCCGCGTCCTCGACGCGCTCCATCGAGAGCTTGTCGGGGTGGTAGCTGAAGTTCTCACCCCGGGTGTCGACGAGGGAGTAGTCGTCGCCGCGTCGCAGCCGCAGGGTGACCTGGCCGGTGACGGCGGAGGCGACCCAGCGCTGGAGGGACTCGCGCAGCATCAGGCTCTGGGGGTCGAGCCAGCGGCCCTCGTAGAGGAGGCGGCCGAGGCGGCGCCCCTCGGCGTGGTAGTTGGCCAGGGTGTCCTCGTTGTGGACCGCGTTGAGGAGGCGCTCGTAGGCGATGTGGAGCAGCGCCATCCCGGGGGCCTCGTAGATGCCGCGCGACTTGGCCTCGATGATCCGGTTCTCGATCTGGTCGGACATGCCGAGCCCGTGGCGGCCGCCGACCCGGTTCACCTCGTCGACGAGGGCGACGGGGTCGAGCTGCACGCCGTTGACGGCCACCGGGCGGCCCTGGACGAAGGCGACCGTGACGTCCTCGGTCTCGATGGCGACCGCGGGGTCCCAGAACTTCACGCCCATGATCGGCTCGACGACCTCCATCGACTCGTCGAGGTGCTCGAGGGTCTTCGCCTCGTGGGTCGCGCCCCAGATGTTCGCGTCGGTGGAGTACGCCTTCTCCTGGCTCGACCGGTACGGCAGGTCGCGCTCGGTGAGCCAGGCGCTCATCTCGTGGCGGCCGCCCAGCTCGGCGACGAACTCGGCGTCGAGCCACGGCTTGTAGATCCGCAGGTTGGGGTTGGCGAGGAGGCCGTAGCGGTAGAACCGCTCGATGTCGTTGCCCTTGAACGTCGAGCCGTCGCCCCAGATCTCGACCTGGTCGGCGTGCATGGCCCGCACGAGCAGCGTGCCGGTGACGGCGCGGCCCAGGGGAGTGGTGTTGAAGTACGTCTTCGTGCCGCTGCGGATGTGGAAGGCGCCGCAGGCCAGGGCCGACAGGCCCTCCTCGACGAGGGCGCTGCGGCAGTCGACGAGGCGGGCGACCTCGGCGCCGTACTGCCCGGCGCGGGTCGGCACCGTGTCGATCTCGGGCTCGTCGTACTGGCCGAGGTCGGCCGTGTACGTGCAGGGCACGGCGCCCTTCTCGCGCATCCACGCGACGGCGACGGAGGTGTCGAGACCCCCGGAGAAGGCGATGCCGACGCGCTCGCCGACGGGCAGGGACGTGAGGACCTTGGACACGATGCAAGAGTATACGGAGTCCTGCATAAGTACCAATCGACCCGGCCGGGAAAGCCGTGGCGGGTGTGGGGTCGGTCAGTCGGCGGCGAGGACGTCCTCGACGCGCTGGACCTTGCCCTCGAGCATCCCGGTGTGACCCGGCCGGACGTCGGCCTTGACGACGAGGGAGACGCGGTCGGCGCCGGCGTCGGTCATCGTGTCGACGCACTCCTTGAGGACGGCCATCACCTCGTCCCACTCTCCCTCGAGCGTCGTGAACATCGACGTCGTCTCGTTCGGCAGGCCCGACTCGCGGACCACCCGCACCGCACCGGCGACGGCCTCGGCGTAGGACCCACCCTCGGCCGAGGTCGCCGGTGCGATGGAGAACGCGAGCAGCATCAGCTGTCGCCGCCCTCGTTGCCCGAGGAGCCGGCGGTGACGTCGGAGAGCCGGTAGCGGCGAGCGGCCTCGAGCGGCACCGACCGCTCGACCTCACCGCGGGCGGCGAGGGCCTGGAGGGCGCGCACCGCCATCGACGGCCCGTCGATGTGGAAGAAGCGACGCGCGGCGGGACGGGTGTCGGAGAAGCCGAACCCGTCGGCGCCGAGGGAGGTGAAGTCGCCCGGGACCCACTGGCGGATCTGGTCCTGGACGGCGCGCATGTAGTCGGACACCGCGATGACGGGGCCCTTGCGGTCGCGCAGCTTCTGGGTGACCCACGGGACCGGTGCCTCGGCCTCGGGCTCGAGGAACGCGGCCTCGTCGCAGCGCAGACCGTCACGCCGAAGCTCGTTCCACGACGTCACCGACCACACGTCGGCGACGACGTGCCAGTCGTTGCGCAGCAGCTCCTGCGCCTCGAGCGCCCACGGCATCCCGACACCCGACGCGAGCAGCTGCACCCGCGGGGCGTCGTCGGCCAGGCCGTCGGTGGAGCCCTCGGCGTAGAGGTAGAGACCCTTGAGCAGCCCCTCCCGGTCGACGTTCTCGGGCTCGGCCGGCTGGACCATGGGCTCGTTGTAGACCGTGAGGTAGTAGATGACGTTGCGCTGCTCGTTCGTCAGCGAGTCGTCGGTGCCGTACATCCGGTGCAGGCCGTCCTGCATGATGTGCGCGATCTCGAAGGAGAACGCCGGGTCGTAGTGCACGACAGCGGGGTTCGTCGACGCCAGGAGCGGGGAGTGGCCGTCGGCGTGCTGGAGGCCCTCACCGGTGAGCGTCGTGCGACCCGCGGTGGCCCCGATGAGGAAGCCGCGCGTCATCTGGTCGGCGGCGGCCCAGATGGAGTCACCGGTGCGCTGGAAGCCGAACATCGAGTAGAAGATGTAGAGCGGGATCATCGGCTCGCCGTGCGTGGCGTAGCTCGAGCCGACGGCGGTGAACGCGGCCATCGAGCCCGCCTCGTTGATGCCGAGGTGGAGGATCTGGCCGTCCTTGGCCTCGCGGTACGCGAGCATCAGCTCGGCGTCGACCGGGGTGTAGTTCTGCCCGTGCGGGTTGTAGATCTTGATCGTCGAGAAGAAGCTGTCCATCCCGAAGGTGCGGGCCTCGTCGGGGATGATCGGCACGATCCGCTTGCCGAACTCCTTGTCGCGCATGAGGTCCTTGAGCAGCCGGACGAACGCCATCGTCGACGCGACGGCCTGCTTGCCCGAGCCCTTCTTCACCTGGGCGTAGGCCGAGTCGTCGGGCAGGTGCACGGTGCCGTGGTCGACCCGCCGCTCGGGGACCCCGCCGCCGAGCTTGGCCCGGCGCTCGAGGGCGTACTTGATGACGTCGTCGTCGGGGCCCGGGTGGTAGTACGGCGCGTTGTAGGGGTCCTTCTCGAGCTGCTCGTCGGTGATCGGGATGTTGAGGCTGTCCCGGAACTTCTTGAGGTCGTCGAGGGTGAACTTCTTCATCTGGTGCGTCGCGTTGCGCCCGGCGAAGCTCTGCCCCAGGCCGTAGCCCTTGATCGTCTTGGCGAGGATGACCGTCGGCTGGCCGGTGTGCTCGAGCGCGCCCTTGTACGCCGCGTAGACCTTGCGGTAGTCGTGGCCGCCGCGCTTGAGCTTCCACCAGATGTCGTCGTCGGACCAGTCGGCGACCATCTTGCGGGTGCGCGGGTCGCGGTCGAAGAAGTGGTCGCGGACGTACCTGCCGTCGTTGGCGCGGAAGGTCTGGTAGTCGCCGTCGGACGTGGAGTTCATGAGGTGCGTGAGGGCGCCGTCGCCGTCGGCGGCGAGCAGCGGGTCCCAGCCGCGGCCCCACACGACCTTGATGACGTTCCAGCCGGCGCCGCGGAAGAAGGCCTCGAGCTCCTGGATGATCTTGCCGTTGCCGCGCACCGGGCCGTCGAGCCGCTGGAGGTTGCAGTTGACGACGAAGGTGAGGTTGTCGAGCTCCTCCTGCGCCGCGAGCTGGAGCAGCCCGCGCGACTCGGGCTCGTCCATCTCGCCGTCGCCGAGGTAGGCCCACACGTGCTGGTCGCTCGTGTCCTTGAGGCCGCGGTTGTGGAGGTACTTGTTGAACTGCGCCTGGTAGATCGCGTTCATGGGCCCGATGCCCATGGAGACCGTGGGGAACTCCCAGAAGTCGTTCATCAGGCGCGGGTGGGGGTAGCTGGGGAGGGCGAGGGGCGAGCCGTCGACGAGGTGCGACTTCTCCTGGCGGAAGCCGTCGAGGCGGTCCTCGCTGATCCGGCCCTCGAGGAAGGCGCGGGCGTACATGCCGGGGGAGGCGTGGCCCTGGAAGAAGACCTGGTCGCCACCGCCGGGGTGGTCCTTGCCGCGGAAGAAGTGGTTGAAGCCGACCTCGTAGAGCGTGGCCGCGGAGGCGTACGTGGAGATGTGGCCGCCGACGCCGATGCCGGGGCGCTGGGCGCGGTGGACGATCATCGCGGCGTTCCAGCGCAGGTACGCGCGGAAGCGGCGCTCGACGTCCTCGTCGCCCGGGAACCACGGCTCCTGCTCGGGACTGATCGTGTTGACGTAGTCGGTCGTGGTCAGCGAGGGGACGCCGACCTGCATCGCGCGGGAGCGCTCGAGCAGGCGCAGCATGAGGTAGCGCGCCCGCATCCGTCCGGGCCCGTCGATGACGGCGTCGAGGCTGTCGAGCCACTCCTGCGTCTCGGCCGGGTCGATGTCCGGCAGGTGAGTGGGGATGCCGTTGAGGATGGGACCGACGTCTTCGCGGGAGGCCACGCGCTCGTCCTTTCGACAGTGACGGTCGCGCCGGTGGGGGCGCGTCTCGCTCCCATCCTTCACCCAGAGAGCGCCGGGTGCCCAATCCGGTTCACGCTACTGACCGGTATGCGGGGACGAGCCCTCAGGAGAGGCGGTCCGGGCGGCTGTAGACCGAGAAGCGCGGCGGCCGGGTGAAGGCGACGAGGGTGATGCCGGCCTCGGTCGCGAGCTCGACCGCGAGCGAGCTGGGCGCGCCCACGGCGACCACCGCCGGCACCCCGGCCATGGCCGCCTTCTGGACGATCTCGAAGCTCGCCCGGGCGCTGACGACGAGAACCGTTGCCGTGAAGGGCAGCTCGCGGCCGCGGGCGACGGCCCCGATGACCTTGTCCACCGCGTTGTGCCGGCCCACGTCCTCGCGCACGGCGAGGAGCTCCCCGTCGGCCGTCGCCAGGCCTGCGGCGTGGACCCCGCCCGTGCGGTCGAACACGGGCTGCCGCGCGCGCAGGGCGTCGGGCAGGGCCGCGACGACACCGGCGTCGATGACGACCCCGTCGTCGGCGACCGCGAAGCGCGAGCGGGTCCGCACCTCGTCGACCGACGCCGAGCCGCACACGCCGCAGGCGCTCGTCATCGACTCGGTCCGCTCGCGCGGGGCGCGGTGCAGCGCCGCGCCCGGGGCGAGGGTCACCTCGACGACGTTGAACGTCGGCGAGCCGTCCTCGTCGACGTCGGTGCAGTGCATGAGGGTCGACACCTCGTCGGCGGCGTGGAGGAGCCCCTCGGTGAGCAGGTGGCCGATGGCGAGGTCGAAGTCGTCGCCGGGGGTGCGCATCGTCGTCGTCAGCGGGTCGGGCCCCACACGGACCTCGAGCGGCTCCTCGACGGCGATGGTGTCGGGACGCTCGACCTGCGCGCCGGAGCCGACGTCCCAGCGGGTGCGGCGCACCCGTGTCGTGACCCGGCCCATGCGCGTCATCCAAACACACGAGGACGCCACGGTCACCGGTGCCGACGACCGCCGGGTCGGCCTCGGGCAGGATGGGGTCATGGCCGACACCGCCCCCGGGCCCGCCGCACCCGTGCCGACCTCCGGTGGGACCCCCGTCGTGACGCTGCGCGGGGGAGACCTGCCGTGGCGGCCGGTCTCCCCGGCGCTGGCCACGGTGCGCCTCGTCGTCCTCGCCGTGACCCTCGCCCCCTTCGCCGTCGCCTGCCTCGTCGTCGGGTTGCTCGTGACGCGATGGGTCCTCCTCGGGCTCCTCGTCCTCCTCGCCGTCGGGCTGTGGGGCACGTGGGTCATCAGGCGCCAGGTCTCGGCCGTGTCGTGGGTCGAGCTCGACGAGGAGATCGTCATCCGCAAGGGGCGCCTGTTCCGCTCGCTCGTCAGCGTCCCGTACGGCCGCCTCCAGTACGTCGACATCCAGTCGGGCCCGCTGGCCCGCGCCCGCGGCATCGCGACGTGCGAGATCCACACCGCCTCGCCCGAGAGCGGCGGCTCGATCCCGGGCCTGCCCGTCGACGAGGCCGAGGCGCTGCGCACGCGGCTCTCGGCGCGCGGCGAGGCCCAGCGGGCGGGTCTGTGAGCGATCCGGTCGGGGCACCCCCCGAGGGCGTCGAGGAGGCTCGGGGGGCGGACGGCGACTGGCAGCGGATGCACCCGCTGTCGCCGCTGCTGCGCGGGGGCGTCGTGCTCATCGCGATCCTCGGCTACGCGCTGTCCCAGATCGGCGACCGCATCCTCTCGGGCTGGGGCCTGGGCTGGGTGACCGGCTCGGACCCCGACGACTCCGGCGAGGCGGGGGAGGCCCTCGTCAGCCACCCGTTCATCGCGCTGGGGCTCGGCGTCCTCCTCCTGGCGGTCGTCGGCCTCGTCAGCTGGGTCGCGTGGCGCTTCACCCGGTTCCGCGTCGCGCCCCACCAGGTCGAGCTGCGCTCCGGGGTGCTGTTCCGGCAGCACCGCCAGGTCCCGTTCGAGCGCGTCCAGGCCGTCGAGCTCTCGCGCCCGATCCTCGCGCGCCTCCTCGGGCTGGCCCAGGTCGTCGTCCAGTCCGCCGGCGGCTCCGACTCGCAGCTGACCCTCGCCTTCCTGCCCCTCGCCCGCGCCGAGGACCTGCGCGACGAGCTGCTCGTCCTCGCCGGCCACAGCGACGAGGACGACCACCACGCGGCCGACGTGGCGCCCGGCTCCGACCCCGTCCGCCCCGCCGCTGCCGGCCCCGTCGCGGCTGCCCCGGCCGGCCGCGACGGCCGACCCGTCCTCGCCGTCCCCAACGGCCGCCTCTTCGTCGCGACGATCCTCCACGGGTCGACGATCGTCCTCGGGGCGCTCGCCGTCGTGGCCCTGCTCGGGGCCGGCATCGAGCGCTTCGGTGCGGTGACGCTCGTCAGCCTTCCCGCGCTCGTGCCGGCGGCCTTCGCCATCGGGATGAACCGGGTCAAGGAGCTCCTCGTCCACGGCAACTTCCGGGTCGCCGACACCGGGACCGGCGTCCGCGTCCAGGAGGGGCTCACCGACCTGCGGACGACGACGATCCCCATCCACCGGGTGCAGGCCGTCGAGCTGATGCAGCCGCTGTGGTGGCGCCCCTTCGGCTGGTGGCGGATCCGCGTCAACGTCGCCGGCGTCGGCTCCGGGGGCGAGGGCGAGGGCCAGAAGGAGACCGTCGTGCTCCCCGTCGGCACCTTCCCCGAGGCCGTCGCCGTCCTCGACGTCGTCGCCCCCCAGGTGACCCCTGACGGCTGGTTCTCCGGGGCCCACGGCGAGGACCACGAGCCGGGCTGGAACCCCGTCTCCACCCGGACCCGGCGCCTCGACCCCTTCACCTGGCGACGCAACGCCTGGCGCCTCGAGGCTGCCGCGGTCCTGCTGCGCTCCGGGCGGTGGAGCCGCAGTGCCGTCGCCGTGCCCCACGCGCGCATCCAGTCGGTGACCCTGCGCCAGGGCTGGCTCGAGGCGCGGCTCGGCGTCGCCTCGGTCCACGTCGTCCCGGCCCCGGGGCCCGTCTCCCCGGACCTGGCCCACCTCGACCTCGCCGACGCCGAGGGCTTCCTCGCCCAGGTGGGGGCACGGGCCCGTGACGCACGTCGCCGTCGGCGCGACATCGGTGGTTCCCTTGCAGACGACCCGTCCGGGTTGGTCAACTTGACCCACCCACCGCAGGAACCCCTTGAGAACGAGAGGCAGTGACCACGTGAACAACGCCGTGCCGCCCCCGGTCGACCCCGGGTCGTCCGGCTCCGGAGTCGCCCAGCGTCTCGGGTTCGCCCGGGACCAGGTGGTCCAGGAGTTCGGTTACGACACCGACGTCGACGACGACTTCCGCTTCGCGGTCGAGGACGTCTGCGGGGCCGAGGTGGAGGACGAGGACTACACCGGTGCGGCCGACGCCGTGCTGCTCTGGTGGCGCGAGGGCGACGGCGACCTCGGCGACGCCCTCGTCGACATGGTCGGGGTCCTCGAGGACGGCGGCTTCGTCGTCCTCCTCACGCCGAAGGCGACGGGCGAGGAGGTCGAGGCCAGCGACATCGACGAGGCGGCGGTCACCGCCGGGCTGCACGCCGCCGGCACGTTCAACCCCTCGAGCGAGTGGCGGGCCCACAAGCTCGTCGCACCCAAGGCCAAGGCCCGACGCTGAGGCACCCCGGCGGCTGGCAGGATGGTCGCCATGACCGCGTCCTCCCTCACCCCCCTCGCCGTCGGAGAGGTGGCGCCCGACTTCACGCTGCGTGACCAGAACGGCGTCGAGGTCTCGCTCGCGGGGCTGACGGCGGAGAAGAACGTCGTCGTGGTCTTCTACCCCTTCGCCTTCTCGGGCATCTGCACGGGCGAGCTCGACGAGATCCGCGACCACCTCGAACGGTTCGTCTCCGACGACCTCCAGGTCGTCTGCGTCTCGACCGACCCGATGTTCTCGCTGCGGGCGTGGGCCGACATCCAGGGCTACTTCTTCCCGCTGCTCTCCGACCACTGGCCCCACGGCGCGGTCACCGAGGCGTTCGGCGTCCTCAACCGCGCCACCGGCGCCCCGGTGCGCGGCACCTTCCTCGTCGACCGCGACCGGGTCGTGCGCTGGACCCTCGTCAACGGCCCGGGGGAGAAGCGCGACTTCTCCGAGCTGCCCTCGCAGGTCGCCGCCCTGTCCTGACCGGCGACCCGACCCGCGTCCGGACCCGCGACGAGACCCGCGTCCTGGCCGGCGCACCCGCGGGCACCTGCCACAATGGCCGCTGGCCGAGCCGCCCCACCCCGGTGCGGGGGCTCGCCGAAGGGCCTGTAGCTCAGCTGGTAGAGCGCCGCGTTTACACCGCGTCGGTCGTCGGTTCGATCCCGGCCGGGCCCACATGAGCGACGACCTGACCCTGCGCGAGGTCCTCGAGGTCGTCGAGCGCCTCTACCCGCCGTCCACCGCCCAGTCGTGGGACCGGGTCGGGCTCGTCACTGGCGACCCGGGCCAGGCGGTGCGGCGCATCCACCTCGCCGTCGACCCGACCCTCGCGGTCGTCGAGGAGGCGCGCGACCTCGGCGCCGAACTCCTCCTCACCCACCACCCCCTGCTGCTGCGGGGCGTCCACGCCGTCGCGACGACGACGGCGAAGGGCGCCACGGTCACCCACCTCGTCGTCGGCGACGTCGCCCTCTACGTGGCGCACACCAACGCCGACGTCGCGCGCGAGGGCGTGAGCGAGGCCCTGGCCGACGCCGCCGGCCTCACGACGACGACCCCGCTCGCCGTCGAGGAGGACCAGCCCGTCGGCCGGGTGGGCGACCTCCCCGAGGCGGTGTCGCTGCGGGCCTTCGTCGAGGCCCTCGCCGACCGGCTGCCCCGCGCCGCCGGTGGCCTGAGGGTCTCCGGCCCGCCGGACGGGCTCGTCCGGCGCGTCGCCGTCCTCGGAGGCGCCGGCGACGACCTCCTCGACGCCGTCCGGACCAGCGGAGCCGACGTCTACGTCACGGCCGACCTGCGCCACCACCCGGTCCTCGAGGCGCGCGAGGAGGCCCGCGGCGGCACGCCCTACCTCGTCGACGCCGGCCACTGGGCCAGCGAGCAGGTCTGGCTGGCCCGGGCCGAGCGGGCGCTGCTCGAAGGGCTCGGGGATCGCGCCGCTAGGGTGGAGACCCACATCAGCACAGTGCGCACCGACCCCTGGACCTTCGTCGTCGGTGCCGACCCCGGAGGAGCCCCGTGAACGCCGAGCCCACGCGCCAGCTGCGGCTGCTCGACCTCCAGGCCATCGACACGCGCCTCGACCAGATCGTCCACGCGCGCGCGCACCTGCCCCAGCTCGCCGAGCTCGCGGACCTCGAGGGCAAGGCCCGCCTCATCGACGACCAGCTCGTCCGCTCGCGCACCGAGCTCGACGACGTCCAGCGCGAGGTCGCCAAGGCCGAGTCCGACGTCCAGCTCGTCCGCGACCGCGCCGCCCGCGACCAGGCCCGGCTCGACGCCGGTACCGGGACCGCGAAGGACCTCCAGGCGATCCAGCACGAGCTGACCTCCCTCGCCCGGCGCCAGTCCGAGCTCGAGGACATCGAGCTCGAGGTCATGGAGCGGGCCGAGGCCGCCGAGTCCGACGTCGGCGAGCTCGAGCGCGGTCGCGGCGAGCTGACGGCGCGGATCTCCGCGCTCGAGACCGACCGCGACAAGGCGCTCGCGACGCTCGACGAGGAGGCGGCCCGCGTCGGCCTGCCGCGGCCGGAGGTCGTCGCCGAGGTCGGCGAGGACCTCGTGACCCTCTACGAGAAGATCCGCGCGTCCTCCGGCGGGACCGGTGCCGCGGCGCTGCGCCAGCGCCGGTGCGGCGGCTGCCAGCTCGAGCTCAACTCGACCGACATCCAGCGGATCCGCAACGCCCCCGAGGACGAGGTGCTGCGCTGCGAGGAGTGCCGCCGCATCCTCGTGCGCACCCCCGAGTCCGGGCTGTGAGCCGCCGGCTCACCGTCGAGGCCGACGGCGGGTCGCGCGGCAACCCCGGCATCGCCGGGTACGGCGCGCTCGTCCGCGACACCGACACGGGAGCCCTGCTCGCCGAGCGGGCCGAGCCGCTGGGGACGGCCTCGAACAACGTCGCCGAGTACCGCGGGCTCATCGCCGGTCTCGAGGCCGCGCTGGCCATCGACCCCACCGCCGACGTCCTCGTGCGGATGGACTCCAAGCTCGTCGTCGAGCAGATGTCGGGCCGCTGGAAGATCAAGCACGAGGACATGCGCCGCCTGGCGCTGCAGGCCCGCGACGTCTCGGCCGACATCAGCGCCGCCGGCGGCTCGGTGACCTACACGTGGATCCCCCGTGAGGAGAACAAGGACGCCGACGCCCTGTCGAACGTCGCGATGGACGGGCAGACCGTCGACCGTCGCCTCGACCGGGAGGATGCCGCCGCGCAGACGGCCGCAACCGCACCGGCGGACGCGTGCGGCTCGGTCCCGACCCTGCCGGGCACCCCGGTCCGCGTCGTCCTCGTGGCGCGTGCCCCGGGCGAGGGCAGCCGCACCGCGGCCGCCGCGGTCGCCCACCTCCTCGGCAGCGCCCCCCGCTGCCTCCTCACGGCGGCCGACGACGCCGCGGTCGAGACCGCCGCCGAGGTCGGTGCGGCGCTGGGTACCGAGGCGGTCGTCGACGCCGCCTGGGACGAGGACGGTGACCTCGTCGAGGCGTGGGACCGGGTCGTCGCCCGCGGCGGCACGACGGTCGTCGTCTGCGCCGCCGACGCGGTGCGCGCCGTCCTCGCCCACCTCCTCGGCGTCCCGGCCGGCCGCAGCGACCGGCTCGCCGTCGCCGCGGGGTCGCTCGCCGGGGTGGAGGTCTGGGCCGACGGCCGGGTCTCGGTGGCCTTCACCAACCGCACCTGAGACGGGCCCGCGCGGCGCTCGGGGGTCCGCCTAGGCTGAAACGCATGAGCTACGCAGGAGACGTCACGCCCGCGGAGGCCTTCGCCGCCGCGTCCGAGGGGGGCGCCCTCCTCGTCGACGTCCGGACCCGCGCCGAGTGGACCTACGTCGGCGTCCCCGACCTCTCCGACTCCGGCCACCGGGTGGCCTTCGTCGAGTGGTCGACCTTCCCCGACGGGCGGGTCAACGAGCGCTTCGTCGACGAGGTCCGCGCCGCCGGCCACACGGAGGGCCGGCCGGTCTACCTCATCTGCCGCTCGGGCGTCCGCTCCGTGGCCGCCGCCACCGCGCTCACCGAGGCCGGGATCGGCCCCGCGTACAACGTCCTCGAGGGTTTCGAGGGACCGCACGACGCCCAGGGCCACCGCACCGTCGCCGGGTGGAAGAACGCCGGCCTCCCGTGGCGGCAGGGCTGAGCATGGGCGCGAGCGACTGGCGTCCGCAGACGCGAGCGGTGCGAGGAGGGCTGTCCCGCAGCGGTTTCGACGAGACTGCCGAAGCCCTCTACCTCACCTCGGGGTTCGTCTACGAGTCGGCCGAGCAGGCCGAGGCCGCGTTCAAGGACGAGGTCGAGCACTACATCTACAGCCGCTACGGCAATCCCACGGTCACGACCTTCGAGGAGCGGATGCGCCTCGTCGAGGGCGCCGAGGCCTGCTTCGCGACGGCCTCCGGAATGGCAGCCGTCTTCACCGCGATGGCCGCCCTCTGCGGAGCGGGGGACCGCGTCGTGTCGAGCCGTGCCCTGTTCGGCTCGTGCTTCGTCATCCTCGACGAGATCCTCCCGCGCTGGGGGGTCGAGACGGTGTTCGTCGACGGCACCGACCTCGACCAGTGGGCCGAGGCGCTCTCGGTCCCGACGACCGCCGTCTTCTTCGAGACCCCGAGCAACCCGATGCAGGAGCTCGTCGACATCGCCGCCGTCAGCGAGCTGGCCCACGCGGCCGGGGCGAGCGTCGTCGTCGACAACGTCTTCGGCACGCCGGTCTTCTCGCACCCGCTGGCCCACGGCGCCGACGTCGTCGTCTACTCGGCGACCAAGCACATCGACGGCCAGGGCCGAGCGCTCGGCGGGGCCATCCTCGGGCCGCGCGACTACGTCGAGGGTCCCGTGAAGAACCTCATGCGGCACACCGGCCCGTCGCTCTCGCCGTTCAATGCCTGGGTCATGACCAAGGGGCTGGAGACGATGGACCTGCGGGTGCGCGCGATGGCCGACGCGACCCTCACCGTCGCCCGCACCCTCGAGGAGTGGCAGGCCGCCGGCCGGGGGCTGCGCCGGGTCGTGTACCCGCACCTGCCGAGCCACCCGCAGCACGAGCTCGCCCTGCGCCAGCTCGAGGGCGGCGCCGGCACCGTCGTGACCTTCGAGGTCGAGGGCGGCAAGGAGCCGGCCTTCGCGCTGATGAACGCGCTGCGCCTCGTCGACATCTCGAACAACCTGGGTGACGCCAAGTCGCTCTCGACGCACCCGGCGACGACCACCCACCGGCGCCTGTCGCCCGAGGACCGCGCCGCGGTGGGGATCACCGACGGGACGGTGCGCGTCTCGATCGGCCTCGAGGACGTCGCCGACCTCCTCGAGGACCTCGACGCCGCGCTCGACGCGGCGGCCGCCGTCCGTGGCTGACCTGTGCGTTTGTTAGCGTCACCGGCATGACCCCCACCCCCGACCAGCTGTCCGTCGAGCGCCTCGTACCCGCCTCGCCCGAGGCGGTGTTCGACCTGCTGGCCGACCCCGCCCGCCACGTCGACATCGACGGGGGCGAGAGCGTGAAGGGCGCGCGCAGCGGTGGGCGCCGGCTCGGCCTCGGCGACCGGTTCGGCATGGACATGCACCTCGGCACCACCTACTCGACCCTCAACACCGTCGTCGAGTTCGAGGAGAACCGCCGCATCGCCTGGCAGACCACGGCCACCGGCCCGCTGTCGAAGGTGCTCGGCGGTCGGATCTGGCGCTACGTCCTCGAGCCCGTCGACGGCGGCACCCTCGTCACCGAGACCTGGGACATCCGCGCCGAGGCGACGCCGAGCAAGCCCTTCGTCCGGCGGATGGCGTCGATGACCCGCCGCAACATGGAGCGCACCCTGGCCCGCATCGAGGAGCTGGCCGGCGGCACCGTCGCCGACCCTCAGGCCTCCGACGCCACCTGACGCTCCTCGGCGACGCCGGCCATCGCCCAGCGCACCCCACGCGTCCCGATCCCGCCGATGCCGCGCGCCGCGACGGCGACCGGACCGAGCACCGGGAGCCGCAGGGCGACCCGGGCCCACACCGGCAGGATCGCGACCCCGCCGGTCGCGATGAGGCCGTAGCCCGGCCGCGCCGCCCACGGCAGCGGCGGGTCGAGCAGGAGGAAGCGCGCGGCGTCGCGCGCCGGGGTCGTCGCCTCGAGCTCGGGACGGAACGCCTCGAGGGCCTCGTGGAGGCCGGCCACCGTGAGGGGCAGGTCGGTCGCGCCGAGCCGCTCCGCCACGACCGCCGACTGGCGCACGTAGGTGTCGGCCTCGTCGGGCGTCAGCGGCTCGTCGGCCCAGCGCTGGAACGCCGTGAGGAAGCCGTACGCCTCGGCGACGTGGACCCACCGCAGGAGGTGGGGGTCCGAGGCCCGGTACGGGCGACCCCTCTCGTCGGTGCCCCGGACGCGCTCGTGGACCGAGCGGACCCGGGCGATCGCGGCCTCGGCGTCCTCGATCGTCCCGAACGTCGTCGTCGCGAGGAATCCGGAGGTCCGCTGCAGGCGACCCCAAGGGTCGCCGCGGTAGCCGCTGTGCCCGGCGACCCCGGCCATCGCGAGCGGGTGCAGCGACTGGAGGAGGAGGGCCGCCACGCCACCGGGGAACATCGCCGCGTCGGCGTGCACCCGCCACACCGGGTCCTCGGGGGTGAACCAGCGCTCGCCGCGCCGGCCCCAGATGACCGCCGCGCGCTCGCTGGCGTCGTCACCCGCGACCCTCGCGCGCAGGGCACGGCCGAGGCGCTGCTGGGGGATGCGGGTGAGGTCGGAGAGGAGTGACACGACCCCATCCAACGTCACGGGAGGGCGTCCCCGGGCACCGCGGCGGGGTTTGTCGAAGGTCAGGCGACCACCGCGAGGGACAGCGCGCCCGCCATGACCGACAGGACGGCACACGCGGCACCCGCCGGGACGAGCCAGCGCCACGACACCGCGACCCCTGCGGTCCGGCAGCGCTGGAGCCACAGGAGCGTGGCGAGCGAGGCCCACGGCGTCACGAGCGGGCCCGCGTTCACCCCGACGAGGAGCGCCATGAGGCGCACCGGGGCGTCGGCGACGACCGGCTCGACGACGAGGTAGGCCGGCAGGTTGTTGACGACGTTGGCGAGGACCGCCCCGACCGCGGCGATGCCGAGGAGGGCGCCCGTGCCCCCGCCGGTCGGCACGACGGCCGCGACGACGGCGGTGAGGCCGCGTCCGTGGAGCACCTCGACGACGACCGACACCGCGACGAAGCCGGTGGCCATCAGCCACGGGACCGGGAGTCCGCGCAGCAGCTCGGGGGCCCGCCGGCGCGCCACCACGACGAGCACCGCCGCGGCGACGAGGGACACGGCCCACGGCGGGGCGCCGAGCGCGAAGAGCGGGCCGAGCGCGAGGCACACCGCACCCGCCCAGCGCAGGAGCACGGGGTCGTGGGGGTCGGGAGGGGGGTCGACCGCGTACCGGGCGCGCAGCGTGCGCAGGTGCAGCGCGGCGACGAGGACGAGGGTGGCGAGGACGCAGGCGAGCGCGGGGACCCAGGCCAGGCGCACGAAGTCGGCGTGCCCGAGGCCGAGCCGGCCGAAGGTGTGCAGGCCGAGCAGGTTCGTGAGGTTGGAGACGGGGAGCAGGAGGGACCCGGTGTTGGCCACCCAGAGCGTCGTCACCGCGAAGACCCGGGGGTCCAGCCCCACCTGGCGGGCCACCGCGAGCCCGACCGGTGTCAGCAGCACCGCCGTCGTGTCGATCGAGAGGACGACGGTGCACAGGACCGCCAGGGCCGCGAAGAGCACCCACAGCGCCCACGCCCGGTGCCGGCCCCAGTGCGCGACGCGGTGGCCGGTGACGTCGAAGACCCCGGCGCGCTCGGCGACCTCGGCCGCGACGGTGATCGCGAGGAGGAAGACGACGACCGAGCCGAGGCGCTCGGCGAGGGCGAGGGCCGCCCCGTCGGCGAGCGTCACGGGGCGGTGACGTCGAGGACCCAGGGGGCCCCGGTGCGCTCCGGCTCGTGGAGGTCGACCTCGAAGGCGCCGGCGACGACGTCGGCGAGGGCGGGGACCGACCGGGGAGCCACCCCCGCGACGCAGAGGTGCCGGGCGACGAGCCCGCGGGTGTGCTTGGCCATGTGGCTCGCGCCGGGGACCCGCACCTGGACCCAGCGGTGCGCGAGGTCGCGGCCGGGGCGCCAGGCGGCCGCGTACGCGGCGGAGCGGCAGTCGACGACGACCCCGCGGCCCACG
Source organism: Oryzobacter terrae (assembly GCF_042756445.1). Lineage (GTDB taxonomy): Bacteria > Actinomycetota > Actinomycetes > Actinomycetales > Dermatophilaceae > Oryzobacter > Oryzobacter terrae. The sequence goes on along the minus strand of NZ_CP170578.1, from coordinate 528,612 downwards.
GCCTCGGGGAGCACGGCGTCGAGGGCGGGACGCCATGCGCCGGCCAGCGGTCCGACGCCGGGGAGGCTGACGCCCATCGACAGCCGGTAGGCCGTGATCCGGTCGGTGGGGCGCACGGCCCCGTGCAGCGCCGACACGACGACGAGCCAGCGGTTGGCGCGCCGGCGGGCGGCGGTGTCGAGCGAGGCGAGGTCGAGGGCGTCGTACAGCACCCCGGTGTAGACGTCGGCGGCGGGCGTCGCGGGGGCGCTGTCGAGGGTGAGGTTGCGGGCGACCTCGTCGCGCAGGCCCTCGGTGACGCCGAGGACCTCGAGGACGTCGGGGGAGCGGCTGGCCTCGGCGAGGGCGGCGGCGACGCGCTCGCGGGTGGGCGCCAGGGTGGGGAAGGACCACGTCGACGGGTCGGCCGGTCTCCCGCGGCGACGGTTCGACTTCGACTCCGACGGCGGGAGCAGGATCAGCACCGGGACAGCCTAGGCCGGTGACCTCGGGGCGCGTCTCGCGGCCCACGGCGGGTTAGGTTGGTCGACGTGCCGCACCCCAGGGTCGTCCTCGCCCCCACCGACGCCGATGTCCCCCAGGGGAGCCTCGAGGCTCTCCGTGACCGGTTCGAGGCGGTGCGCGCCGAGCTCGACCTCTCGCTGGAGTACCCCGCCGACGCGCTCGCCGAGGCCCAGCAGGTGGCGGCCTCCCCGCCCTCCCTGCCGGAGCGCGACGAGACCGACCTCCCGTTCTTCACCATCGACCCGCCCGGGTCGATGGACCTCGACCAGGCGATGCACCTCGAGCGCGACGGCGACGGCCACCGGATCCGCTACGCCATCGCCGACGTCCCGGCGTTCGTCGTCCCCGGAGGCGCCCTCGACCGGGTCACCCGCGAGCGGGGCCAGACCGTCTACTGCCCCGACGTGCGCGTGCCGCTCCACCCCGAGGTGCTCTCCGAGGACGCCGCCAGCCTGCTGCCCGACGTCGTGCGCCCGGCGTTCGTCTGGGACCTCCGCCTCGACGGCGAGGGCGTCATCACGGCCGCCGAGGTCCACCGCGCGATGGTCCGCAGCGTCGAGCGCCTCGACTACGACACGGTGCAGGCCGCCGTCGACGCGGGGACCGACGACGACCGCTTCCTCATGCTCCGCGAGATCGGCCGGCGCCGGATCGCCCAGGAGAAGGCCCGCGGCGGTGCGAGCCTGCCGATGCCCGAGCAGCAGGTGCGCCAGCGCGAGGACGGGGGGTTCTCCCTCGAGTTCCGGCCGCCGGTCGCCGCGGAGGAGTGGAACGCCCAGATCTCGCTCGCGACCGGGATGGCCGCCGCGACGATGATGGTCGACGCCGGCATCGGCATCCTGCGCACCATGCCGGCCCCCACCGAGGACGCGCTGGCCCGGTTCCGCCGGGCGGCCCGTGGCCTCGGGGTGGAGTGGCCCGAGGGCCAGTCCTACGGCGACCTCGTCCGCGCGCTCGACCGGACCGACCCGCGCCACCTCGCCCTCATCCACGAGGCGACGACGCTCTTCCGAGGGGCCGGGTACACGGCGTTCGACGGGCCTGCCCCCGACGAGCGCGAGCACGCGGCCGTCGCCGCGCCGTACGCGCACGTGACGGCGCCGCTGCGCCGGCTGGTCGACCGCTTCGCCCTCGTCGTCTGCGAGGCGGTCTCGCGGGGCGACCAGGTCCCCGACGAGATCCGCGCCGCGCTGCCCGGGGTCCCCGAGCTCATGGCGGCCTCCGACCGCCTCGCCCGCTCCGCCGAACGTGCCTGCGCCGACGCGACCGAGGCCGCCCTGCTCCACGGGCGCGAGGGCGAGACCCTCCGGGCCGTCGTCGTCGACCACGCCGAGAAGGGCATGGACGTCCAGCTCGTCGACGTGCCGGTGCTGGCCCGCGTCACGGGCGAGCGGGCCGCCCTCGGGTCCGAGGTCGAGGTGCGCCTGGAGCGCGCGGACGTCGCCGCCGGGCAGGTCGTCCTCGTCCGGGCCTGACCACCCCTAGACTGGCCGCGGACGAGTCGGGCGGACGGTCGCGTCGGTGGGCAACCACCGCCGAGGAAGGTCCGGGCTCCGAAGGGCAGGATGGTGGCCAACAGCCACCCGGGGTGACCCGCGGGACAGTGCCACAGAGAACAGACCGCCGCTCCACCGGTGCGAACCGGGGGAGCGGTAAGGGTGAAACGGTGGTGTAAGAGACCACCAGCGGCCTGGGTGACCAGGTCGGCTCGGTAAACCCCATCCGGAGCAAGCCCAGACAGTGTGCGCTCGAGGGCGGCCCGCCCGAGCACACGGGTAGGGCGCTGGAGGTGGTCGGCAACGGCCACCCGAGATGGATGACCGTCACCGCGCCGCCGGCAACGGCGGCGCGGGACAGAACCCGGCCTACAGCCCGACTCGTCCCCCGGCCCGTGGATGACCAGGTCATCCGGGTCCGGACAGCGGTCGACCCCGGTGCGTCGGTTTGGTGTCGCCGCGGGCAGGGGGAACGCGGCGACTCCGGCGCACCGGGGTCGTTGACCGGACTGGTGCCGGTCGGCGGTCGACGTCTGGTGCAGGGGGGTCCGTCGGTCGACCTGAGGAGGACTCTGCCAGCCGGGACGGCGGTCACGACGACTTTTTCCACGCGCATCGTCCGAACGGCGGACCGGTCCGGCCGAGTGGACGAGGGAGCACCCGCATGTTCCCGGGCCCACCGGGTACCCTGACCTGCGACAACCCGGGAGCGATCGGCCGCCACGGGGCACGGTGTGCCCCACCGAGCTCGCGTGGAGATCCGTCGAACCGGGAGGACGTCGATGAGCGAGTCGGCTCCCTTCAGCCACGACGTCGCCCGGACCACCGTCATGGCCGCGGTGCGCGACCTCGACGGCACGACGGTGCGCGACGCGCTGCTCCAGTCCCTCCTCGTCGCCGGCGTCGACGACACCGTGACCCGCGTCATCATGCCGGTGCTCAAGGAGGTCGGCGACGGCTGGGAGAGCGGCGAGCTCGGAGTGCTCCACGAGCACTTCGTCTCCAGCGCGTTCCGCGGTGTGCTCGGCGAGCTGCGGATGCCGGTGGAGGGCGCCCAGGTCCGCACCGTGGTCCTGGCGTGCCCGCCCCACGAGCTGCACGACCTCCCCCTCGAGCTGTTCGGTGCCATGCTCCACGCCCGGTGGTGGCGCGTCGTCAGCCTCGGCGCGAACACGCCGATGACGGCCATCGCCGATGCCGTGCGCTTCCTCGGCGCCGACGCCGTCGTCCTCGCGGGGGTGCGGCGCTCGGCGTTCGAGTCGCGGACCCCGTCCCTCACCCGCCTGGGCTCGCGGGTGCCCGTCTTCCTCGCGGGGGAGGGCGCCCACGCCCTGCCGGCCGCGCCGCCGTCGACGACGGTGCTGCCTCGCGACCTGCGGCTGGCCGCGATCACCGTCGACGCCGTCGGGAGCGCCGCTCCGCCGCAGGCGCCCACGGCGCAGGGTGCTGCGAACGGGGACGCCGAGCCGGCCGTCGGCTGAGATTCGGCCCTACGGTGGGGTCATGCTGATCACCCACCTCGGTCACGCCTGCCTCCTCGTCGAGATGGCCGACACCCGGATCCTCGTCGACCCCGGCACGTTCGCCGACGACCTGTCGGAGGTCCGCGACCTCGACGCGGTCCTCGTCACCCACCAGCACCCCGACCACCTCGACCCCGACCGCTTCCCGGCGCTGGTCTCGGCCAACCCGCGTGCGGTCGTTCTCTGCGACCCCCAGAGCGTCGAGGTCCTCGGCAGGCTCGGCGTCGAGGCGCGGGAGCACGCCGGCACGGCGAGCACCGTCGGAGGGGTGACGGTGACCCCCTTCGGCGACCAGCACGCCCTCATCCACGACGACATCCCGCGGATCAGCAACGTCGGGGTCCGTCTCGACGCCGAGGGCGAGCCGTCGTTCTTCCACCCGGGTGACGCCCTCGACGCCGACCCGGGCGACGTCGACGTCCTCGCGTTCCCGCTCCAGGCCCCGTGGCAGCGCAGCCGCGACATGACGGCGTTCCTCCGCCGCCTCGGGTCGAGGCACGCCGTCCCGGTGCACGACGGGCTGCTCCAGCCGCGGGGCCGCCAGCTCTACCTCGGGCAGGCCGGCCAGCTCGGCTCACCCGACACGACGGTCCACGACCTCGCGGGTCGGGGCGCGACGGAGTTCCGCGCGGGGGAGTAGCGCCGGCGCCCGGGTGTCGGCCCGGCCGGGCGTCGGCCCGGCCGGACCTCAGGTGGTGTGGCGCCCGCGCTCGTTCTGCACGCCGGTCGCGAGGACGGCGGCGCCGATGATGCCCGCCTTGTTCTTCAGCTTCGCCGGGATGATCTTGGTGCGGAGGTCGAGCAGGGGCAGGAACTCGTCGGAGTCCTTGGACACCCCGCCGCCGACGACGATGAGGTCCGGCCACAGCAGGTCCTCGAGCCGGCGGTAGTACACCTGGAGCCGCTCGGCCCACTGCGGGTAGGTGAGCTCCTCACGGGTCTTCGCCGACGAGGCGGCCATCGTCTCGGCGTCGACGCCGTCGATCTCGAGGTGCCCGAGCTCCGAGTTCGGCACGAGGACACCGCGGTTGAAGATGGCGGTGCCGATGCCGGTCCCGAGCGTGGTGAGGATGACGAGGCCCTCGTGGCCCTTGGCCGCGCCGTAGTGGAGCTCGCCGACCCCCGCGGCGTCGGCGTCGTTGACGACGACGACGTCGTGCTGGAGGCGGTCCTCGAGCAGCTTCTCGATCTCGCAGCCGATCCACGACTTGTCGATGTTCGCCGCGGTCTTGACGACACCGTGCTGGACGACGCCGGGGATCGTCACCCCGATGGGGGAGTCGCTGCGGACCTCGTCGAAGTGGTCGACGACCTGGGCGATGACGTCGCAGACCGCCTCGGGGGTCGAGACCGCCGGGGTGTCGATGCGCAGCCGCTTCTGGGCGAACTCGCCCTTGTCGAGGTCGACAGGGGCGCCCTTGATGCCGCTGCCGCCGACGTCGATGCCGAGGGGGTGTCCAGTGCTCATGGTGCGTCTCCCTGGGTGAGGATCTCGGGTCCGTGGTCGGTGACCAGGATCGTGTGCTCGAACTGTGCCGACCGGCGCCGGTCCTTGGTGACGACCGTCCACCGGTCGTCCCACATGTCCCACTCCGGCGTGCCGAGGTTGAGCATCGGCTCGACGGTGAAGGTCATGCCCGCCTCGATGATGGTGTCGTACCTCGGCGCCGCGTCGTAGTGCGGGACGACGAGACCGCTGTGGAACGCGCTGCCGATGCCGTGGCCGGTGAAGTCGCGCACGACCCCGTAGCCGAACCGCTTCGCGTAGCTCTCGATGACCCGGCCGATGACGTTGACCTCTCGGCCGGGGCGCGCGGCCCGGATGCCGCGCATCATCGCCTCCTTCGTCCGCTCGACGAGAAGCCGTGACTCCTCGTCGACGTCCCCGACGAGGTAGGTGGCATCGGTGTCCCCGTGGACGCCACCGATGAACGCGGTGATGTCGATGTTGACGATGTCGCCGTCCTCGAGGCGTCGGTCGTCGGGGATCCCGTGGCAGACGACCTCGTTCACCGACGTGCACAGCGACTTCGGGAAGGCCTTGTAGCCCAGCGTCGACGGGTAGGCGCCGTGGTCGAGGAGGAACTCGTGCCCGACGCGGTCGATCTCGTCGGTGGTGACGCCGGGCTCGATGACGGCGGCGGCCGCGGCCATCGCGTTCGCGGCGATCCGGCCAGCGACGCGCATCCGCTCGATCGTCTCGGCGTCCTTGACCTCCGGCCCGGTGTAGCGGGCGGGTGCGGGTCTGTCGACGTACTCGGGTCGCTCGATGCTCGCCGGAACGGGTCGTCGTGGAGAGACCGTCCCCGGAGCGACGGAGGCGTACGTCAACGGCATACGGTGAGTCTAGGCACGAGCGCAGCACCCATTCGAGGAGGAACCCGATGCCCTACTGGTACAACGTCGACTCCGGCCAAGTCGAGACCGACGACAACCGCAGCCAGGACGCCAACGTCATGGGTCCCTACGACAGCCAGGAGGCCGCCGCGAACGCCCTCCGGTCGGCCCGTGAGAACACCGAGAAGTGGGACCGCGAGGACAAGGAGTGGGGCGAGGGCGGCGGCGCCTGGGATCCCGAGTCACAGGAGGACTGAGCCCGGCACGTCGACGTGCTCTTCTGCGCGTGGCTGTCCTGAGCACACCGGGTCCGCGAATGCTGTTCTGCTGCAGGCGAACACCTGGGGATGAACACCGCGCATCGAACAGGTGTGCGATATGATGGAGCATGGACTCAGGGACCATCGGCAACCGCCTCGCGGCGCTGCGTGAGCAGTGCGCGGGGCTGGGGCGTGAGGTCGCCGAGTCCGGCCGTGGGTTGACGGCCGAGGAGGCGTTCGAGCTCGCCGGGGCCGCGCAGGGGCTGGCGAACAGCGCCGACGCCCTGGTCGCGGTGCTGGGGGCGTGGGGCGCGCGGGTGGAGACGACGCTGACCGCGCACGGGCCGGTGGAGCGGGTGCACCCGGTGGGGTTCGTCGACGCGATGGCCGCCACCGAGATGTCCCTGGCCACGGGTCTGACCGACGGGGTCGCGGGGCGCAAGGCCGCGCTCGGTGCCGCGGTGGGGCAGCGGTTCCCGCTCCTGCGGGAGCGGTTCGTGGCGGGGGAGGTTCCCGCGGTGTCGGTGCACGAGGTCCTCGACGCGTGCGCCGGCCTCGACCTCGACGCGTGCGCCGCTGTCGACGCCATCCTGGCGCCGGGGATCGGTGGATGTGACCCCGCCCGGGTGGCCACGGCGGCACGGCACGCAGCGGGTCGGGTCGCGGCGCAGCAGGTCGCCGCGCACGCCGCGCTGACCCGTCGAGGGCGCACGGTCGAGGTCCGCCCGGGTGAGGACGGGCTCACCTCATGGTGGGCGCTGCTGCCCACGGCGACGAGTGCGGCGGCGTGGGCAGCGGTCGACACCCTCGCCGGTGAGTACCGCGCCGGTGACGACACCCTCACGCTCGACCAGGCCCGCGCCGACGCGTTCGGTGACCTGCTGCTGCGCAACGTCACGGTCAACGCGACGGTGACCCTGGGGGTGCCGGTCGTCGCCGACAGCACGACCGCGGCTCCGACGTACGGGCCCGGCACGGCCGACCGGGTCGACTGGGCCGCCGACGACCTCGTGCGCTGCCCCGACAGCGGGGACCTCGTGTCGGCGGGGACCCTGAGCCCCGCGGCGCGTGAGCACGTCTCGATCGTGCACGTTCCTGCCGTCGACGACCCCTGTGGCGGCGCCGGCGCGGTCGTGGACCACCGCCACACGCAGCAGGCCGTCGTCGACGGCCACACCGTCTCGGGCACCGCACTGCCCGGCATCGGATGGGTCGACGCCGGCACCGTCGCCGCCCTCCTGGCCACCGTGCCCCTGCACGTGGCCCGGGCCGTGCTGGACGCCGAGACAGGCGCCCTGACCTCCCTCACCACCCACGCCTACCGACCTCCACCCGTGATGCGCGAGCTGGTCCGCACCCGCGACGGCACCTGCCGCATGTGGGCCTGCACCCGCGCGGCGATCCACGCCGACCTCGACCACACCCGCCCCTGGCCCGGTGGCCCCACGACCCCGGCCAACCTCGTGTCCCTCTGTCGGCGCCACCACCGGATGAAGCAGCGCGGCCGATGGCGCCCCACGCTCGAGCCCGAAGGCACGCTCACCTGGACCAGCCCCGCCGGCACCGTCCGCACCACCGAGCCCGCCCACCGCGTCGTACCCGCCTCCGCCACGACGGTCGGCGCAGGCGCGACCGCCGGCGGCCACCTCGACCCCCCACCGTTCTGACGCAGGGGTCGGCCGGGCGGTCAGCGGTCGACGACCCAGGAGGCCGCCGCCGACGGCACGCCGGTGTCCACGATCGACTCCACGGCGTCGAGGGCGCTCCACCTCTCCGCCACGGCCGGACGCCACCGCTGGGCGGGCCGGCGCCAGACGGAGACGTGGCTCTCGCTGTCGCCCGTGAACGGGGCGCCGTGCCAGTCCCCCCACCGCGACTCGCGCTCCAGACCGGCGAGCTGCGCCATGAGGTCGCACTCCTCCGGCCAGACGTAGCGGTAGTGGTGGACGCCGTACCGGAAACCGCCGTCGGCCTCTCGCGTGTAGTGGTGCGACGTCCCCTGCTGGCCGACGAGGTCGTAGGTGTCGAAGCCGAGGTGATCCTCGCCGACGTCGAACGGGACGGCGGTCTGCCCGGGCGGCAGCCGGCGCAACGACGGGACGCCGATCTCGACGAGGAACCGGCCACCGGGCGCCAGGTGGCGGGCCGCGTTGCGGAAGCACGCCACCTGCTCGGCCTGCGTGCGCAGGTTCCCGAGGGTGTTGAAGACGAGGTAGACGAGCGAGAAGGAACCGTCGCCGGGAACGGTCGCCGTGGCCATGTCGCCGACGACGACGGGGAGGTCGGGCGACTTCGCGTGCAGCCGGTCGACCATCGGCTGCGACAGCTCGATGCCGCTCACCGCGAGCCCGCGCGCGGCCAGCGGGACGGCAACCCGCCCGGTGCCCACGGCGAGCTCGAGAACGGGCCCGTCACCCGCCAGCGCGGCGAGGCGGTCGACGGTGGGGTCGAGCACCTCGGGGGCGAACATCGCCGCCGACGCCTCGTCGTAGCGTGCCGCCGTCTCGGCCGTCCAGAGGTCGCTGCTCGTCATCGACCCACCCTGACCCGCCCCAGGTGGTGGGCGCCACCGGGTTTCCCGGAGGCGCCGACGTCAGCCGGCGCGGCGGCGGTGGACGGTGACGGCGTAGTCGTCCCCGTCGACGAACGGCTGCTTGTCCCACGTGGCCCAGCGGCCGATGAAGGCCAGCCCCGCGGCGTCGGCGAGGCGGTCGTAGCCGCGCAGGTCGACCCGGGCGGCGGCCTCCGGCAGTGAACCCGGCAGCCCGAACCCGGCGACGAGGTACCCGCGCGGTGCCAGGTGGGCCGCGAGGCGTTCGAGGGTCGCCCCGAGGGTGCCGTCGGCGAGGTAGGGCACGACGTTGCCGGCCATGACGACGCAGTGGAACTCCTGCTCGGTGCGCAGGTCCATCCGCGAGAGGTCGGCGACGACGAAGCGCGTGTCGACGTCCTCGGAGCGCGCGATGGCGACGAGGTCCGGGTCGGCGTCGACGCCGATCGCGGTGTGCCCCAGCCGGGTCAGCTCGGAGGCGACGCGCCCGAACCCGCACCCGGCGTCGAGGACCCGCGAGGGCGGTGGGACGAGCTCGGTGACGAAGCGAGCCTCCGCGTGGAGGTCCTCACCGGCTCGTTCGAGGTCGAGGAAGCGGCGCCGGTACGCGGCGGCCGCCTCAGGCCCGCTCTGGAGGGCCGACCAGCGCGTGGGCGACGGGGCGTTCGGGGTGTCCATGGGCCACATGCCGGTTCGACGTCCTCTCGGTCCGCGGGGTTTCAGGCGTCGAAGGAGTGCTCGGCCGCCGGGAAGCTCCCGTCGGCCACCTCGGCGGCGTAGGCGGCCGCCGCGTCGTGGAGCGACCCGCGCAGGTCGGCGTACTTCTTGACGAACCGCGGGGCCCGGCCGCCGCGCAGCCCGGCCATGTCCTGCCAGACGAGGACCTGGGCGTCACAGTGCGGACCGGCGCCGATGCCGATCGTCGGGATGCGCAGCGCCTCGGTGACCCGGGCCGCCGCCGGTGCCGGGACCATCTCCATGACGATGGCGAAGCACCCGGCCTCCTCGAGCGCCAGCGCGTCCTCGAGCAGCTTGTCGGCCCCGGACCCGCGGCCCTGCACCTTGTACCCGCCGAGGACGTGCTCGCTCTGCGGGGTGAAGCCGATGTGGCCCATGACGGGGATGCCGGCGCGCACGAGGAGCTCGACCTCGGGGACCATCGGCTTGCCCCCCTCGAGCTTGACCGCGTGCGCGAGGCCCTCCTTCATGAACCGGGTCGCCGTCGCGAGGGCCTGCTGCGGGCTCGCCTGGTAGGACCCGAACGGCAGGTCCGCGACGACCATCGCGTGCCGGGCCGCGCTCGTCACGGCCTTGACGAGGGGGACGAGGTGGTCGACGGTCACCGGGACGGTCGTCTCGAAGCCGTAGACGTTGTTGCCCGCGCTGTCGCCGACGAGCAGGACGGGGATGCCGGCCTCGTCGAAGATCTCGGCGGTGTACATGTCGTACGCCGTGAGCATCGCCCACCGCTCGCCGCGCTCCTTCATCTGGAGCAGGTGCGGGATCCGGACGCGGCGCTGCGGTGCCGCCTGCGCCCCGGTGCCGTAGGGCGCCGTGGTCTCCGGCACAGGGGTGGGGGAGGACGGCGTCGGCTCGCTCATGCCCCCAGCCTAAGAGCCTGCCCGTCAGGGGGAGGGCGGCCCTGGGTCGAGTCGGCCCGGGTGCCGGTCGGCGGGACGCAACATTGCACCGAGTGCAGATCCGCGTGCTCCTCGCCGCGCGAAGTCGCGTCGGGAGGGTTAACGTCCCCGGTGGCAGTGTCGCCGCGGCAACCGGCGTGTGCGGCACGGTCCCACCACCACACCGCAGGAGGACCACGTGCGCAGAACAACCGTGGGGCTACTCGCCGTAGCCCTCGCGTCGGGACTCGGGACGGCCATCGCCGCTCCCGGTGTCGCCGCACCAGCACCAGCACCGCAGGGGGAGGCCGCCACGGCGCCCCCCAGCGACTCGCTCCCCGACCCGATCGCCGACAAGCGCTCGGAGCTGCGTGAGCAGGCGATCTCCTCGATCCTCAGGGGCGAGGCCAAGGCCGAGAAGCGCGGCGGCAGCACCGTCGTCAAGGTGGGCGAGAGCGAGACCGCGGCCACGGCCAAGGACTCGAAGCGCGCCGCGACGAAGGCCAAGAAGCGCGACCAGTACGTCGAGGTGGCCCGCGAGGCGACGGACAAGCTCTTCGTCCTCGTCGTCGACTTCGGCAACCAGCGCCACCCCAGCTACCCGGACCAGGACACCGACCCGGACATCCCCGGCCCCTCCCGCTTCGACGGCCCTCGGTTCAACGAGATCCCCGAGCCCGACCGCGCGGTGGACAACAGCACCGACTGGCACCCGGAGTACGACCAGGCCTACTACCAGGACCTCTACTTCGGCACCGGCACGGTCACCGGCCGCGAGTCGATGCGCCAGTACTACGAGCGCCAGTCCTCGGGCCGCTACTCGGTCGAGGGGCTCGTCACCGAGCCGGTCACCGTGCAGTACAACGAGGCACGCTACGGGCGCAGCGACGGCTTCCCCTGCGCCTCGAACGTCTGCAGCAACACGTGGAACCTCGTGCGCGACGGCATGAACGCGTGGGTCGCCCAGCAGAAGGCGGCCGGCAGGACCGACGCCCAGATCGACGCGACCCTCAAGCAGTACGACATCTGGGACCGCTACGACAAGGACGCCGACGGCAACTTCAACGAGGCCGACGGCTACATCGACCACCTCCAGATCATCCACGGCGGTGGTGACCAGGCCGACGGCGACCCGTACCAGGGCGAGGACGCCATCTGGTCGCACCGCTGGCGCGCCTTCCAGACGGCCAACCCCGCCGCGCCGTACCCGGCCCTCGGCGGGACGCAGGTCGGCACGAGCACGATCTGGGCGGCCGACTACACCGTCCAGCCCGAGAACGGCGGCCTGTCCGTCGTCGCCCACGAGTACGGGCACGACCTCGGCCTGCCGGACCACTACGACACCTCGGGCCCGTCCGCGCGCAACGAGAACCCCGTCGGCTGGTGGAACCTCATGGCGCAGAGCCGGGTCTCGGCCAAGGGCGACAACGCCATCGGCTCGCGAGCCGCTGACCTGTCCGCCTGGGACAAGCTCCAGCTCGGCTGGCTCGACTACGAGGTGGTCGTCCCCGGCCAGAACCGCGTGATCGACCTCGGCCCGCACGAGTACAACACCGCCAAGGCCCAGGCCGCGGTCGTCGTCCTCCCGGACAAGACGGTCGTCACCGATCTCGGGCCCCCGTTCGCCGGAACCAAGCAGTGGTACTCCGGCGCCGGCGACGACTACGAGGCCACGATGGCCCGCTCGGTGACCCTGCCGGCCGGAACCTCCACACTGTCGTTCCAGGCACGCTGGAACATCGAGGACTGCGCGGCGGACCCGTGTGACTACGCGTACGTCGAGGTCGACGACGGGACCGGCTTCAAGGCCGTCCCCGGGTCGATCACCAAGCCCGCGGAGGGCAACGGCATCGACGGCGAGAAGGCCGCGTGGACCCCGGCCACCTTCGACCTGTCGGCCTACGCCGGCAAGACGATCGGGCTCCGGGTTCGCTACGCCACCGACGGTGCCGCCCAGGGTCAGAACCCGGACGCCCCGTCCGGCATCTTCGTCGACGCCCTCAAGGTCACCAACGGCGCCACGGTGCTCTTCGAGGACGGTGCCGAGAACGGTGCTAACGGCTGGACCCTCGACGACTTCTCGGCCGTGGAGGCGAGCTCGTCGGCGGACTACCCGTGGTTCTACATCGCGAGCAACCGCGAGTACGCCTCGTACGACAAGTACCTGGGGACGGGCCCGTACAACTTCGGGTTCCTCGACCGGCCCGACTTCGCGGAGCACTTCCCGTACCAGGACGGCCTGCTCATCTCGCTGTGGGACACCTCCCAGGGCGACAACAACACGAGCCAGCACCCCGGTGAGGGCCTCGTGCTCCCGATCGACGCGCACCCGCGCTCGATCTACACCCTGGACGGCGACCCGTGGCGTCCGCGGGTCCAGCTGTACGACGCGACGTTCGGTCTGCAGAAGGCCGACTCGTTCACGCTGCACAGCCAGTTCACCGGCAACGCCAGCTACATCCGTGGCCAGGCCGCCCAACCGCTGTTCGACGACAGCAACCCCGCCCGGTACTTCAAGACCGACCAGCCCTCGGCCGGTGTCACGGTCGCCGGGAGCGGCACGAAGATCCGCGTGCTGAAGGAGGGCGCCACCACGGTGCGCGTCCGGATCGACACGCGGGCGGTCACGCCCTGACCGGCTGACGGCACCGCATCACCAGGAGGGGCCCCGGGACGACCCGGGGCCCCTCCGCCGTGCGCCGCACCCCTGCACGCCCCAGCGCGGCGAGCCCCGGAGACGGCACAGGACGTCCGGCCGTCCGGGGCCGTTTCCGAAGAAGTTGCTGTGAAAGGGGGGCTTCTGCAGCGGCTGCAGATGTGGTCAGGTTCTCTCCGGCCCGACGACCCGGGCCCGACCCACCATCTGGAGGATCCGTGAGACCACGCATCATGGCTGCCGCGACCGGAGCGGCAGCACTCGCCTGCGCCCTCGCCGTCTCGGCGCCCGCGCAGGCCCAGCAGGGCAACGACGCCCCCGGCGCCGCTGCGACCAAGCGCTCGGACAACCGACCCGGCCCGAAGACCGCCGAGCAGGCGAAGAAGCGCGCCAAGGCGCTGGCCCTGCTCAAGAGCGGCAAGGCGGAGCTGAAGAAGCAGCAGGGTGGCGGCGCCACCGTCACGATGACGAACGCGGCGGGGGAGACCGAGGCCGTCGAGTTCCTCACCGACAAGACCGACAAGGTCTTCACGATCCTCTCCGAGTTCGGCGACGCGGGGTCGGGCAAGCTCGGCACCGTGCCGGGGCCGCTGCACAACCAGATCCCCAAGCCCGCCGCGAACGACAACTCGACGTACTGGCAGCCGACGTTCGAGAAGGCCCACTACGAGGACATGTTCAACGGGCCCGGCCCGTCGTTCGCCGACTTCTACGCCAAGCAGTCGGGCGGCAGGTACACGGCGATCAACACGGTCAGTGACTGGGTGAAGGTGCCCGGGAACGCCTCGACCTACGGCGACAACTCCGTCGAGGACTACGGCGGCTCGTGGGCCTTCGTCCGCGACTCGGCCAACTCCTGGTACGCCTCGCAGGTCGCGGCCGGCAAGTCCGCCGCCGAGATCGACGCCTACCTCTCCCAGTTCGACGTGTGGGACCGCTACGACTTCGACGGCGACGAGGACTTCAACGAGCCCGACGGCTACCTCGACCACTTCCAGGCGGTCCACGCCGGTGCCGGCGAGGAGGCCGGGGCCGACGAGGACGCCATCTGGTCGCACCGCTGGTTCGTCAACGGCACCGACTACGGGACCACCGGTCCCACGGTCGGCACGACGACCAACCTCTACGGCGGGACCAAGATCGGCGGGTCCAAGTACTGGATCGGCGACTACACCGTCGAGCCGGAGAACGGTGGCCTGGGCGTGTTCGTCCACGAGTTCGGCCACGACCTCGGCCTCCCCGACTACTACGACACCGCCGGTGGCGAGAACGGCACCGCCTTCTGGACGGTCATGTCCTCGGGCTCCTGGCTGAACGAGGGCGAGGCCGCCGGCGACGCCATCGGCACCACCCCGGGCGGCTTCGGCCCCGAGGAGAAGCTCTTCCTCGGCTGGCTGGACTACTCCGAGGTCGACGCGGGGGAGTCCGGGACGTTCACGCTGAGCCCCTCGGAGCAGACGCTCGCCGGGCAGGACCAGGCCGTCAAGGTCAACGTCCCCGACTCGGAGCGGACCGACGCCTACACGGTGCCGAAGACGGGCGCGCACGCCTGGTGGTCGGGCCGTGGTGACGACCTCACGAACACGATGACCCGCACGGTGCCGGCCGCGGCCGGCCAGACCGTCGTCGTGACGGCCGACCTCTGGTACTCGATCGAGGAGGCCTACGACTTCCTCTACGCCGAGTACTCCACCGACGGCAAGGAGTGGACCCAGGTCGGCAAGCCGATCACCGGGACCGGCACGAAGTGGTCCGGGAAGCGCTGGTCGTTCACGGCGCCCTCCGGCAACCCGCTGTTCCGCTTCCGCTACGACACCGACGGCGGCTACAACGAGGCCGGTGCGTTCATCGACAACGTCTCGGTGAAGGTGGGCCAGGACGTCGTCCTGCTCGACGGCGCCGAGAACGGTGCGAACGGCTGGACCATCGATGGCTGGAAGGCGTCCACGGGCACCGAGGTGACCGCGGGCGACCGCTACTACCTGCTCGAGAACCGGCAGTACGTCGGCTACGACCACACCCTGCGGGTGGGGCCGTACCAGTTCGACAAGGCGTACACCGCGCCCGACCACGTCGAGCGCTTCCCGTTCCAGAACGGCATGCTCGTCTGGCTCGTCGACCAGGGCTTCACCGACAACAACGTCGCCACCCACGTCGGTGAGGGCTACGCCATGGTCGTCGACGCCCGGCCGAACACCCTGACGTACAGCGACGGCACCAGCCCGAGCAACCGTCGGGAGCCGTTCGACGCCGTCTTCGGCCTGGAGACGCTCGACAAGGTCTGCCTCCACAAGGAGGTCGCCACCAAGGCCAAGGGCTCGACGACGATCTCGACGCTCGAGGCGTGCAACAACGACGCGACGCGCGCGCCGAAGGCGACGTTCGACGACACCGACCCGCTGGCGTACTACGACAGTGCCGCTCCGCAGAACTCGGTCAAGGTCGTCGGGGCCGGGGTCAAGGCCACGGTCACCGCCGGCACCACCGGGTCGCTGACGGTCCTCGTCACCAACCCCGGGAAGTGACGCGCTGACGCGCTGAACGACCCACGGCGAGGGGCCCCGGAGAGATCCGGGGCCCCTCCGCCGTGTCCGCAGCATGTCGGTGTCACACGCGGGACACACGCGTGCGGCAGGATCGGACCATGGACCGTCAGCAGGAGTTCGTCCTCCGCACCATCGAAGAGCGCGACATCCGGTTCGTCCGGCTCTGGTTCACCGACGTGCTCGGCACCCTGAAGTCGGTCGCCATCGCGCCGGCCGAGCTCGAGGGGGCCTTCGCGGAGGGCATCGGCTTCGACGGGTCGGTCATCGAGGGCTTCGCGCGCGTCTACGAGGCCGACATGCTCGCCAAGCCCGACCCCAGCACCTTCCAGGTCCTGCCGTGGCGCGGCGAGAGTCCCGGCACGGCCCGGATGTTCTGCGACCTCACCATGCCCGACGGGACGCCGAGCATGGCCGACCCGCGGCACGTGCTCCAGCGGGCGCTGACCAAGGCCGCCGACCAGGGGTTCACCTTCTACACCCACCCCGAGATCGAGTTCTTCCTCCTCAAGCAGGGCTGGGAGCCGGGCCAGCGCCCCGAGCCGATCGACCAGGCGGGCTACTTCGACCACGTGCCGCACGGCAACAGCCACGACTTCCGGCGGGCCGCGATCTCCATGCTCGAGACGATGGGCATCTCGGTCGAGTTCAGCCACCACGAGGGCGCCCCCGGCCAGAACGAGATCGACCTGCGCTACGCCGACGCGCTCTCGACCGCCGACAACATCATGACCTTCCGCGCCGTCATCAAGGAGGTCGCCCTCGAGCAGGGCATCTACGCCTCCTTCATGCCCAAGCCCTTCGCCGAGCACCCCGGCTCGGCGATGCACACCCACCTCTCGCTCTTCGAGGGCGACACCAACGCCTTCCACGAGCCGGGCTCGCCCTACCAGCTGTCCAAGGTCGCCCGGCAGTTCATCGCGGGCCTGCTCCACCACGGCGCCGAGATCACCGCCGTGACCAACCAGTGGGTCAACTCCTACAAGCGGCTCTGGGGCGGCGGCGAGGCGCCGGCGCACCTCACGTGGGGCCACAACAACCGCTCGGCGCTCGTCCGCGTGCCGATGTACAAGCCGAACAAGGGCAACAGCAGCCGGGTCGAGGTCCGCAGCATCGACCCCGCCTGCAACCCCTACCTGTCCTTCGCCGTCCTGCTCGCCGCCGGGATGAAGGGCATCGAGGAGGGCTACGAGCTCCCGCCCGAGACCGAGGACGACGTCTGGAGCCTCACCGACGCCGAGCGCCGCGCCATGGGCATCAAGCCGCTGCCCGCCAGCCTCAGCGAGGCCATCACGGTCATGGAGAGCAGCGAGCTCGTCGCCGAGACCCTCGGCGAGCACACCTTCGACTTCTTCCTGCGCAACAAGCGCGCCGAGTGGAACGACTACCGCAACACCGTGACGGCCTTCGAGCTCGAGCGCTACCTGCCCCGACTCTGACGGGCATGAGCTCCCGCGGTCCCGGCTCCATCCCCGTCGCCATCGCGCGGCTCGGCTTCGACGACCCCGCACGCGCCCACGCGCTCCTCCAGGACCCGGCCGTCGCCGGGCTCATCCGCAGCCGCGAGCACATCGAGGAGCACGGGCTCGCCGCGGCGCTCGCCTCCGTCCCCGACCCCGACGGCGCCCTCCTCGGGCTGGTGCGGTTCATGGAGGCCGTGGGGCGGGTCCCCGCGCTCCGGGGGCCGGTCACCGACGCCCTCGCCGGCCCCGGCCCGGCTCGCGACCGCCTCCTCGCCGTCCTCGGCAACTCCGCGGCCCTCGGCGACCACCTCTGCGCCCACCCGCACCACTGGCGCGCGGTCACCGAGGCGACCCCGCTCTCCGTCGCCGAACGGGTCGCGCGGCTCGTCGGCGCGGTGGGCGACCCCGGCGACGTCCCGGCCGTCGACGTGCTGCGCACCGCGTACCGCGAGCAGCTCCTGTCGATCGCGGCGCTCGACCTCACCTCGCCCGACCCGGTCGACACGCTGCCCGAGACCGCCGGTGCCCTCGCCGACCTCGCCCAGGCCGCGCTGGAGGCGGCCCTCGTCATCGCTCGCACCGAGGTGGGGGAGGACGCGGCGAGGACCCGCCTGGCCGTCATCGCGATGGGCAAGACCGGGGGGTGCGAGCTCAACTACATCTCCGACGTCGACGTCATCTTCGTCGCCGAGCCCGCCGAGGGGGTCGCCGAGGAGGACTCCACCGTCGTCGCGACCGACCTCGCGACCCGCCTCATGCGGATCTGCTCCGCCGCGACGCCCACCGGGTCGCTCTGGCAGGTCGACCCGGCGCTGCGTCCCGAGGGCAAGAACGGCCCGCTCGTGCGCACCGTCGCGAGCCACCGCGCCTACTACGAGCGCTGGGCCAAGACGTGGGAGTTCCAGGCGCTGCTCAAGGCGCGGCCCGTGGCCGGCGACGCCGAGGTCGGGCGGGCCTACCTCGACGCCGTCCAGCCGATGGTGTGGCAGGCGTCGACCCGCGACAACTTCGTCGACGACGTCCAGGCGATGCGGCGCCGGGTTGAGCAGCACATCCCCGCGGCCGAGGCCGAGCGCCAGCTCAAGCTCGGCGCCGGCGGCCTGCGCGACGTCGAGTTCTCGGTCCAGCTGCTCCAGCTCGTCCACGGCCGGGCCGACGAGTCGCTGCGGACCGGCACCACCCTCGACGGGCTCGCGGCCCTGTCGGCCGGTGGCTACGTCGGTCGCGAGGACGCCGCCACCCTCGGGTCGGCCTACCGGCTGCTGCGGACGCTCGAGCACCGCATCCAGCTGTTCCGCCTGCGCCGCACCCACCTCATGCCCACGGCCGAGTCCGACCTGCGCCGGCTCGGGCGCGCCCTCGGGCACCGGTCGTCGCCGGGGGAGGCGGTGCTCGCCCAGTGGCGGACCCAGAAGCGCGAGGTGCGCCGGCTGCACGAGCGGATCTTCTACCGGCCGCTGCTGGCCGCCGTGGCCCGCCTGTCGGACTCGGAGGTCCGGCTCACCCCCGAGGCGGCGCGCGAACGGCTGTCGGCGCTGGGCTTCCGCGACCCCCGGGGCGCCCTCAAGCACCTCGAGGCCCTCACCGACGGGCTGAGCCGCCGCGCCGCCATCCAGCGCCAGCTGCTGCCCGTCATGCTCGGCTGGTTCGCCGACGAGGCCGACCCCGATGCCGGGCTCCTCGCCTTCCGCCGGATCAGCGACGAGCTCGGCTCCACCCACTGGTACCTGCGCCTGCTGCGCGACGAGGGGTCGGCCGCCGAGCGACTCGCGCACACCCTGGCCCGCAGCCGCTTCGCCGCCGACCTCCTCGAGCAGGCCCCCGAGTGCGTGCAGTTCCTCGGCGACTCCGCCGGCCTCACCCCGAGGTCCCGCGAGGAGCTGCTGCGCCGGATGCGCTCGGCCGCCGGGCGCAAGGACGACCGCGAGGCCGCCGTCCTCGCCGCGCGCACCGTGCGCCGCTCCGAGCTCTTCCGGATCGCGGTCGCGGACCTCTCGGGGGCGCTGACCCTCGACGCCCTGGGCGCGGCCATGACCGACCTCACGTCGGCGTTGCTCGAGGTGACCCTCGAGGTCTGCCTGCGCGACGTCGAACAGCGGTCCGGCGCACCGGCGCTCACCCGCCTGCTCGTCGTCGGGATGGGCCGGCTCGGCGGAGCCGAACAGGGGTACGGGTCCGACGCCGACGTCATCCTCGTCCACGACCCCGTCCCGGGCGCCGACGAGGCGCAGGCGCAGGCCCAGGCGATGGAGGTCGTCAAGGAGCTCATCCGGCTGCTCGGGCTGCGCGGTCCCGACCCCAACCTCGACGTCGACGCCTCGCTGCGGCCCGAGGGCAAGAGCGGCCCGCTCGTGCGCTCCCTCGCGTCGTACCGCGAGTACTACGGGCGCTGGTCGCTCGTCTGGGAGGCGCAGGCGCTGCTGCGCGCGACCCCCGTCGCCGGCGACGCGGAGCTCGGTGAGCGCTTCCTCGACCTCATCGCCCCCCTGCGCTGGCCCGAGGGCGGCCTCGGCGCCGACCAGGTCCGCGAGATCCGCACCCTCAAGGCCCGGATGGAGTCCGAGCGCCTCCCGCGCGGGGCCGACCGCAAGACGCACTTCAAGCTCGGGCACGGCGGCCTGTCCGACGTCGAGTGGGTCGTCCAGCTCGTCCAGCTGCGCCACGCCCACGAGCACCCGGAGCTGCGGACCACCTCGACGATGGGGGCGCTGCGCGCGGCCGAGCGGCTGGGCCTGGTCGACCCCGCGGCCGCGGCCGACCTCGCGGCGGCGTGGCGGCTCGCGTCGTCGATGCGCAACGCCGGGGTGCTGTTCCGGGCCAAGTCGCTCGACGCCGTTCCGAGCGACCCCCGCGACGCCGACGGCATCGCCCGCATCCTCGGCCTGCCCGGTGGATCCGGCCAGGAGCTGGGGGAGCGCTACCGCCGGGTGGCCCGCCACTCGCGCGCGGCCCACGAGGCCGCGTTCTACGGCGACTGAGCCCTCCCTAGACTGGTCGCCATGTCCGACACGACGACCGGCGTCATCCCGCGGCTCGACCTGCGCGGCCGGACCCTCGGGCTGCGCGAGCTGCGCGCCGTCCTCCCGCGGGCCGAGTTCGACGTCGAGGCCGCGCTCGGCACCGTGCGCCCCATCGTCGAGGACGTCCGCGACCGGGGAGCCGCCGCGCTCTACGACGCCGCCGAGCGCTTCGACGGCATCCGGCCCGAGCGGCTGCGCGTCCCGACGACGGTCGTCGAGGCGGCCCTCGCCGCGCTCGACCCCGCCGTGCGCGCCGCCCTCGAGGAGTCGATCCGGCGCGCGCGGCTCGTCCACGCCGACCAGCGCCGCACCGACGCCACCACCCGTGTCGTCGACGGCGGCGTCGTCACCGAGCGGTGGGTCCCGGTCGACCGGGTCGGCCTGTACGTGCCCGGCGGGCTGGCCGTGTACCCGAGCAGCGTCGTCATGAACGTCGTCCCCGCGCAGCTGGCCGGGGTCCCGAGCCTGGCCGTGGCGAGCCCGCCCCAGCGTGACCACGGTGGCTGGCCCCACCCGACCATCCTCGCCGCGTGCGCCCTCCTCGGGGTCGACGAGGTCTGGGCGATGGGGGGCGCCCAGGCCGTCGCGGCCTTCGCCCACGGCGTCGAGGACGGCGCCGACGTCTGCGACCCCGTCAGCCTCGTCACCGGCCCGGGGAACATCTACGTCGCCGCGGCCAAGCGCCTCCTCAAGGGGGTCATCGGCATCGACGCCGAGGCCGGCCCCACCGAGATCGCCGTGCTCGCCGACGACTCCGCCGACGCCGACCACGTCGCCTCCGACCTCGTGTCGCAGGCCGAGCACGACCCGCTCGCCGCCGCGGTCCTCGTCACCGACAGCCCCGCGCTGGCCGAGGCCGTCGAGGAGGCGCTCGTGCGCCGTGTCGCCGCGACGAAGCACACCGAGCGCGTCGCGACCGCGCTGGCCGGGCGGCAGTCGGCGGTCGTCCTCGTCGACGACCTGGAGGCCGGGCTCGCGCTCGTCAACGCCTACGCCGCCGAGCACCTCGAGATCCAGACCCGCGATGCCGAGGCCGTGGCCGCACGGGTGCGCAACGCCGGGGCGGTCTTCGTCGGGCCGTGGTCGCCGGTGAGCCTCGGCGACTACTGCGCCGGGTCGAACCACGTGCTCCCCACCGGCGGGTGCGCCTGCCACAGCAGCGGGCTGTCGGTGCAGTCGTTCCTGCGCGGCATCCACGTCGTCACGTACTCGTCCGACGCGCTGCGCGAGGTCGGGGGGCACGTCGTCACGCTCGCGCGCGCCGAGGACCTCCCCGCGCACGGCGAGGCCGTCCTCGCGCGCCACCCCGAGGTCGAGCCCGGCTCCTGACCGCGCGCGACACGCCACACCATGTGGGTCCCACGCGTCACCGCGACCCCCACATATGGTGGGCGACGCAGCTGGTCCACCTCCCGTCCGTCAGGGCGGTCGGTGGGGCAAGAGGGAACCCGGTGCGAGTCCGGGACTGCCCCGCAGCGGTGAGTGGGAACGACCCCCGTCACGAGAGCACTGGGCCTTCGGGCCTGGGAAGCGACGGGCAGTAGGAGGCGCGAGCCACGCCCACGAGTCCGAAGACCTGCCAGTCGCGCCGCACCCGCCCGGGTGCGGCATCTCCACGGTCGCGCGGGACGGCCGACGGGAGCCGGCAGGTCCTCGGGTGGCGGTCTGACGCTGCCCTCCTGCCGTCCTCGTCACCCCTCGTGCGCCCTGGAGCAGATCCGGCTCGCGAGGAGAGAGCATGACGACCACCACGGAGGCCCCGGCCCCCACCCGCACGATGCAGGTCCGCAAGCGCAACGGCGACGCCGAACCGGTCGACGTCAACAAGATCGTCCGGGCGGTCGACCGGGTCAGCGACGGGCTGGCCGAGGTCGACCCGCTGCGGGTCGCGACCCGCACCATCAGCGGCCTGTACGACGGCGCGACGACCGCCGAGCTCGACCGCCTGTCGATCCAGACGGCCGCCGAGCTCATCGGCGAGGAGCCGGAGTACTCGCGCCTCGCCGCCCGGCTGCTGTCGGCGTACGTCGACAAGGAGGTGCGCGGCAACGGGGTCGCCTCCTTCTCGCAGGCCGTGGCGCTCGGCCACGCCGAGGGGCTGATCGGCGACGCCACGGCGGCCTTCGTCGCGGCGAACGCCCGCAAGCTCGACGTCGCCGTCGACCCCTCCAACGACCGGCTCTTCGAGTACTTCGGCCTGCGCACGGTCGTCGACCGCTACCTCCTGCGCCACCCGACGACGCGCCACGTCGTCGAGACGCCGCAGTACTTCCTCCTGCGCGTCGCCTGCGGCCTGGCGCACACCCCGCGCGAGGCCATCGACCTCTACCGGCTCATGGCGAGCCTCGCGTACCTGCCGAGCAGCCCCACCCTGTTCAACTCGGGCACCCGGCACACCCAGATGTCCTCCTGCTACCTCGTCGACAGCCCGCGCGACGAGCTCGACTCCATCTACGAGCGCTACCAGCAGGTGGCCCGGCTGTCGAAGTTCGCCGGCGGCATCGGCATCGCGTTCTCGCGGGTCCGCGGCCGCGGCGCCCTCATCCGGGGGACGAACGGGACGAGCAACGGGATCGTCCCGTGGCTGCGCACCCTCGACTCCTCCGTGGCGGCGGTCAACCAGGGCGGGCGGCGCAAGGGCGCGGCGTGTGTCTACCTCGAGCCGTGGCACCCCGACGTCGAGGAGTTCCTCGAGCTGCGCGACAACACCGGCGAGGACGCCCGCCGCACCCACAACCTCAACCTCGCCAACTGGCTGCCCGACGAGTTCCTGCGCCGGGTCGAGGCCGACGAGGTGTGGAGCCTCATCGACCCGAGCGAGGTGCCCGAGCTCCCCGACCTGTGGGGCGCGGAGTTCGACGAGGCCTACCGGGCCGCCGAGCGCGAGGGCCGCGTCGTGCGCCAGGTCCGCGCCCGCGACCTCTGGGGCCGGATGATGCGCACCCTCGCCCAGACCGGCAACGGCTGGATGACGTTCAAGGACGCCGCGAACCGCTCGTGCAACCAGACCGCGGAGCCCGGCAACGTCGTGCACCTGTCGAACCTGTGCACCGAGATCGTCGAGGTGAGCAGTGACGACGAGACCGCCGTGTGCAACCTCGGATCGGTCAATCTCTTCCGGCACCTCACCGCCGACGGCACCGACCTCGACTGGGAGCGGCTGCGGGCCACCGTGCGCAGCGCGGTGACGTACCTCGACCGGGTCATCGACATCAACTACTACCCGAGCGAGGAGGCGGCTCGGTCCAACCCGCGCTGGCGGCCGGTGGGGCTGGGCTACATGGGACTGCAGGACGTGCTCTTCGCCCTGCGGCTGCCGTTCGACTCGGCAGAGGCGCTCGCGCTGTCGACCCGGATCGCGGAGGAGGTGCAGCTCGCCGCGCTGGAGCGCTCGGCCGAGCTCGCCGAGGAGGTCGGTGCCCACCCGGCGTTCGCCGCGACGCGGGCGGCGCGCGGCGTCCTCCACCTCGACCACTTCGAGACCTCGCCGACCCAGCCCGAGCGGTGGGCAGCGTTGCGCGAGAGGGTCGCCCGCACCGGCCTGCGCAACTCGCTGCTCGTGGCCATCGCCCCGACGGCCACGATCGCCTCGATCGCCGGCTGCGGCGAGTGCATCGAGCCGCAGGTCTCGAACCTGTTCAAGCGCGAGACGCTCTCGGGGGAGTTCCTCCAGGTCAACGCGCACCTCGTGCGCGAGCTGAGGGCCCGGGGGCTGTGGACCGCCGAGACGCGGGACGCGGTCAAGCGCGCCGAGGGGTCGGTCGCGGGTGTCGCGGCGCTCCCCGAGGACGTGCGGCACCTCTTCCGCACGGCGTGGGAGCTGCCCCAGCGCGCGCTCATCGCGATGGCGGCGGCGCGCCAGCCGTACGTCGACCAGAGCCAGTCGCTCAACCTCTTCATGGCCAGCCCGACGATCGGGAAGCTGAGCTCGATGTACCTCCACGCCTGGAAGTCGGGCCTGAAGACGACGTACTACCTGCGCTCGCGTCCCGCGACGCGGATCCAGCAGGCGACGGTGAGCCAGGCCGTGGTGCAGGCACCCGATCCCGACGAGGAGGCGCTCGCGTGCTCCCTCGAGAACCCCGAGAGCTGCGAGGCCTGCCAGTGACGACCACGACCACGACCAGGACCACCACGACCGACGCCCTGCTCCTCGACCCGGGCCTCAGCCTCACCCTGCGGCCGATGCGCTACCCGCACTTCTACGACCGGTACCGCGACGCCATCAAGAACACGTGGACGGTCGAGGAGGTCGACCTCCACAGCGACCTCGCCGACCTGCGGAAGCTGAGCGCCGCCGAGCGGCACCTCGTGGGGCGGCTGGTCGCCTTCTTCGCGACGGGCGACACCATCGTCGCGAACAACCTCGTCCTCAACCTCTACACCCACGTCAACGCCCCCGAGGCGCGGCTCTACCTCTCGCGCCAGCTGTTCGAGGAGGCCGTCCACGTGCAGTTCTACCTGACCCTGCTCGACACCTACGTCCCCGACGAGGCGGAGCGGCACGAGGCGTTCGCCGCGGTGGAGAACATCCCGTCGATCAAGGCCAAGGCCGACTTCTGCTTCCGGTGGATCGACTCGCTCTCCGAGGTCCGCTCCCTCGAGACGGCGGCCGACCGCCGGGCGTTCCTGCTCAACCTCGTCTGCTTCGCGGCCTGCATCGAGGGACTGTTCTTCTACGGCGCCTTCGCCTATGTGTACTTCCTGCGCTCGCGGGGGCTGCTCAACGGGCTGGCCTCGGGGACGAACTGGGTGTTCCGCGACGAGTCGATGCACATGGCCTTCGCCTTCGACGTCATCGACACCGCGCGCGAGGAGGAGCCGGACCTCGTCGACGACGACTTCGCGGCGGCCGTCCGCCAGATGATGGTCGAGGCCGTCGACGCCGAGGCACAGTTCGCGCAGGACCTGCTCGGCGGGGGAGTGGCGGGGCTCTCGAGCGCCGACATGCGCTCCTACCTCGAGCACGTCGCCGACCGGCGGCTGGAGCGGCTCGGCTTCCCGGCCGTCTACGGGTCGCGCAACCCGCTGGCGTTCATGGAGCTCCAGGACGTCCAGGAGCTCTCGAACTTCTTCGAGCGGCGGGTGTCGGCCTACCAGGTGGGCGTCACGGGTGCGGTGACCTTCGACGACGACTTCTGAGCCGTCGCCCCGAGGTCGGGGGCCGGTCGCGTGGCGTCTCCGCCCGTGACCGGCCCCCTCGGCGTCCGGCACCCGCTGAATAGACTCCGGCACATGGACCCCCGCGCGACCGTCGAGGCGATGCTGCGCCACGACCTCCGTGGCCGGACGGCGTACGGCGCCCCGCAGCTCGACGTGCCCGTCGCCCTCAACACCAACGAGAACTCCTACCCGGTCCCGGCGGTCGTCGTCGACGCCATCACCGAGGCGGTCCGGCTCGCGGCGGCCGGTCTCAACCGGTACCCCGACCGCGAGTTCTCGGACCTGCGCGAGGCCCTCGCCGCGTACCTGTCGCGCTGTGGCACGCCCGTCGTGCCCGACGCGGTGTGGGCCGGCAACGGGTCGAACGAGGTCCTGCTCCACCTCCTCCAGGCCTTCGGCGGACCCGGACGCCGCGCCCTCGGCTTCACCCCCGCCTACTCGATGCACCCGATCATCACGACGACGACGGGCACGACGTGGATCGACGGGATGCGGGGCGTCGAGGGGCAGGGTGCCTTCGACCTCGACGTCGCGTCGGCGGTCGGGCAGGTCGTCGTCCACCAGCCCGACGTCGTCTTCCTCTGCTCGCCGAACAACCCCACGGGCACGGCGCTCGGCCTCGACGTCGTCGACGCCGTCCACGAGGCCGCGCCCGACGCGCTCGTCGTCGTCGACGAGGCCTACGCGGAGTTCGCGCGCCCCGGCACCCCGAGCGCGCTCACCCTCCTGCAGGGCCGGCCGCGGCTCGTCGTCACCCGGACGATGTCCAAGGCCTTCGCCCTGGCCGGCGGCCGGGTGGGCTACCTCGCCGCGGACCCGGCGGTCACCGACGCGCTGCGCCTGGTCCGGATGCCGTACCACCTCTCGACGCAGACCCAGGCGGTCGCGCTCGCGGCCCTCGCGAACGCCGACCTCATGCTCGAGACCGTCGACGCCATCAAGGAGCAGCGCGACCGGCTCGTCTCCGGGCTCGCCGCCCTCGGGCTCGAGCCGGTGCCCAGCGACGCGAACTTCGTCCTCTTCGGGCACCTCCCGGACGCCGGCGAGACGTGGCAGGGACTGCTCGACCGGGGAGTCCTCATCCGGGACGTCGGCATTCCCCACTATCTTCGTGTCACGGCCGGTACGCCCGACGAGACCAGCAGGTTCCTCGAGGCCGTCGCCGATCTCGTCCCGACCCGTACAGGAGCAGCTCCGTGAGCACCGACGCCCCCCGCACCGCCACGGTGCGCCGCGGCACGTCCGAGAGCACCGTCGAGGTGACCGTCGACCTCGACGGCACCGGACGCGGAGACGTCAGCACCGGCGTCCCGTTCTACGACCACATGCTCCTCTCGCTCGCGAAGCACTCGCTCCTCGACCTCACCGTGCGCGCCACCGGCGACACCGAGGTCGACGCGCACCACACCGTCGAGGACGTCGCGATCGTCCTCGGCCAGGCCGTCCGCGAGGCCCTGGGCGACAAGACCGGCATCTCGCGCTTCGGCGACGCCACGGTGCCGCTCGACGAGGCGCTCGTCCTGGCGGTCGTCGACGTCGCCGGCCGCCCGTACTGCGTCCACGAGGGCGAGCCCGCCGGGCAGGAGCACGTCGTCATCGGCGGCCACTACATCGGCTCGCTGACCCGCCACGTCCTCGAGTCGTTCGCGTTCCACGCCCAGATCGCCCTCCACGTGCGGGTGCTCGCCGGTCGAGACCCGCACCACGTCGTCGAGGCCCAGTTCAAGGCGCTCGCCCGGGCCCTGCGGGCCGCCGTGGCGCGCGACCCCCGCGTCGAGGGCGTCCCGAGCGCGAAGGGCGCGCTCTAGCCCGTGGCTGCCGACCCGCCGACGGGTGCCGGGCACGGGCTCGTGCTCGTGCGCCGGGCGCCGGCACCGGTGACGAGGTGGCTGCGCCGCGGCCTCGTCTCGGTCACCGTCGCGCCCCTCGGGCCGTGGACCGGGATCACCCTCGCCGACGACCGCGCCCACAGCGCGGCGCCGTACGACGTCGGGCTCGAGGTGCTCGCCGCCCGGCCCACGCCGGGACGCGCGCGACCCTCGATCGGGCTCTTCGACGTCCACGGCCGGGCGGCGATCACCGTCCACCCCCGCGGGCTGCGCAGCGAGCACCAGTGGGTCGTGTGGGAGCCCCGGCGCGGGGTGGTCGACACCCCCGACCTCCCGCGGCTGCGCCTGCCCGTGCTGCTCTCCGCGGCGGGCGCCGACGGCCGGGTGCGCGAGGAGGCCCTCGCCGAGGTGCTGCGCTCCGGGCACGGCACTCCCATCGACCTCCTCGTCACCGTCCTCGGCCTGCTCGGCCTGCCCGGCAAGGAGCTCCTCCTGCGCGGCGACTGCCCGGGCGCCACCGACGTCGAGCCCTCGAGCCGCGGGGTGCTCGCCTTCGACCGCCTCGTCGCCGAGGAGTCCTCGCACCGCGAGGAGACCGAGCGCCTCGGCGGGGGAGGCCGCCGGTGACGTCCCGCGTCGTCGTCCTCGACTACGGCAGCGGCAACGTCCGCAGTGCCGTGCGCGCCCTCGAGCACGTGGGGGCATCGGTGACCCTGACCGCCGACCGCGAGGCGGCGCTCGGGGCCGACGGGCTCTTCGTGCCCGGCGTCGGCAACTTCCACGCCTGCATGGCCGGGCTCGTCGCCGCCGACGGCCCGCGCCTCATCGACACCCGGCTCGCCGGCGGTCGCCCGGTCCTCGGGGTGTGCGTCGGGATGCAGGTGCTCTTCGAGGGCTCCACCGAGCCGAGCCTCATGCCGATCGACGGCGTGGGCGAGTGGCCCGGGCACGTCTCGCGGCTGCTGGCGCCCGTCGTCCCGCACATGGGCTGGTCGACGGTCGAGGTGCCCGAGCGCACCGTGCTCTTCGACGGCATCCGCGACGAGCGCTTCTACTTCGTCCACTCCTACGCCGCCCACTCGTGGGACCTCCCCGAGCCCGACGGGCCGTTCGCGGCCGTCGCGCCCTCGGTCACCTGGGCCACGCACGGCGAGCGGTTCGTCGCCGCGGTCGAGAACGGCCCGCTCGCCGCGACCCAGTTCCACCCCGAGAAGTCCGGCGAGGCGGGCCTCGCCCTCCTGCGCAACTGGGTCACCTCCCTCTGACCCGGCAGACTGGCCTACCGACCCCACTCGTCCACCCGGAGGACCCACCCGTGAGCGACACCGCCGCCGACCAGCCGCGCCTCGAGCTCCTGCCCGCCGTCGACGTCGTCGGGGGCCGGGCCGTCCAGCTCGTCCAGGGCGTCGCGGGCACGGGCGGCGAGTTCGGGGACCCGCTCGAGGCCGCGCTCGCCTGGCAGGAGCAGGGCGCCGAGTGGCTCCACCTCGTCGACCTCGACGCCGCGTTCGGCCGGGGCTCGAACGCCGACCTCCTCGCCTCGATCGTCGGCGCCCTCGACATCGAGGTCGAGCTGAGCGGCGGCATCCGCGACGCCGCCTCGCTCGACCGCGCCCTGGCCAACGGCTGCCGGCGGGTCAACCTCGGCACCGCGGCGCTGGAGGACCCCGAGTGGACCGCCCGCGCCATCGCCGAGCACGGCGACCGCGTGGCCGTGGGGCTCGACGTCCGCGGCACCACGCTCGCCGCCCGGGGGTGGACCTCCGAGGGCGGCGACCTCTGGGAGACCCTCGAGCGCCTCGACCGGGAGGGCTGCGCCCGCTACGTCGTCACCGACGTCGCCAAGGACGGCATGCTCCAGGGGCCCAACCTCCAGCTGCTGCGCGACGTCTGCGCCCGCACCGACCGGCCGGTCGTCGCGTCCGGAGGGGTCTCGACCCTCGAGGACGTCGCCGCCATCCGCACGCTCGTCGCCGACGGGGTGGAGGGCGCCATCATCGGCTCGGCCCTCTACCGCGGCGCCTTCACGCTTCCCGAGGCCCTCGACGTCGCAGGCCGCCCGTGACGACCGGACCCGAGCCCGACGCCCAATTTCGGGGTCACCCCGAAAAGGTGCAATCCACCCCGGTTGTGAACCCGGGTGAAGTGCGCAAAACCGGGGTGGAGCGGCCACCGGCCGACTCGGCCGACGTGCCGTGGGCCGGCCGCGACCTCAGCCCGAGCGGCTTCGAGGCCGACACGGGTGAGGCCGACGCCGCCCTGCGTGCGGTCCTCGCCGACCCGGAGGCCGACGACGCCACGCTCATGGCGGCCGTGGAGGCCGCCCGGTTCGTCGTGCCGATCGTGGCCGAGCCGACGCCCGGCACGGTCGACATGGCCGCCGTCACCCTCGTCGCGCCCGACGGCCAGCGCGCCCTGCCCGTGTTCACCGGCACCGACGCCCTCGCCGCGTGGGACCCCGGAGCGCGCCCGGTGCCCGTGACCCCGGCCAGGGCCGGCCAGGCCGCGGTCCAGGAGCGGTGCGACGTCGTCGTCGTCGACGTCGCCGGACCGGCCACCCGGGTCCTGCGCCCCTCGATGGTCTGGGCCCTCGCGCAGCAGCGGCCGTGGAAGCCGCCGCACACCGACCCCTTCGTCGTCCGCGGGGTCGAGGCCGCCACCGACGGCGAGGAGGACGTCGCGTCGGTCGGCGTCGAGGAGGGCCAGCCGCTCGGCGAGGGCGTGCTCGCGGTCGTCCTGCACCTGCGTCCGGGGCTGACGCCCGAGCAGGTCCGCACCGTCGCGACCCGGGTGGGGGAGCGCCTCGCCGCCGACGGAGAGCTGCGCGCCCGCATCGACGGCCTCGCGTTCCGCATCGTCTGACCTCCACCCGGCGGCGATTTCGGGTCCGCGGGGCCTCGCTGGTAACCTCGTGTGTTGACCGGCCGCTCCTCACGGGGCGGTGTGCAAGAGAAGCCCAGCTTCCACCCGCGTCACCCGCAAGGGTGCCGGGTCCGAACGAGGTCCGCGACGCGATGTCGTGCCAGCCCGCGAGGGTCTGGCGACGCCATCGGGTGGTGGTCCCGGACGGATCGGACCAGGCTCCTCGCGCACGTGGCGTGAGGAGCCTTTCTCGTGCCACGGGTCGGGTCCGTATTCGCGACTGTCAGGAGAAGCACATCAGCGAGCCACGCATCAACGACCGCATCCGGGTTCCCGAGGTGCGGTTGGTCGGCCCCAACGGCGAGCAGGTCGGCATCGTCCGCGTCGAGGACGCCCTGCGCCTGGCGGCGGAGGCCGATCTCGACCTCGTCGAGGTCGCCCCGATGGCCAAGCCGCCCGTCGCCAAGCTCATGGACTTCGGCAAGTACAAGTACGAAGCCGCCATGAAGGCCCGTGAGGCACGCAAGAACCAGGTCAACACGGTCATCAAGGAGATCAAGCTCCGCCCGAAGATCGACCCGCACGACTACGGCACCAAGAAGGGCCACGTCGAGCGGTTCCTCAAGGGCGGCGACAAGGTCAAGGTGACGATCATGTTCCGCGGCCGTGAGCAGAGCCGTCCCGAGCTCGGCTACCGGCTCCTGCAGCGCCTCGCCGAGGACATCCTCGAGCTCGGCGTCGTGGAGTCCTCGCCGAAGCAGGACGGCCGCAACATGGTCATGGTGATCGCCCCGACGAAGAAGAAGGCCCAGGCGATGGCCGAGCAGCGCCGCAAGCGCGACGAGACCTCCACCGGTCGCGACGAGGCCACCGGCACCGACGAGCTCGAGACCACCGACGCGGTCGAGACCACGGTCGAGCCGGAGACCACGGTCGAGCCGGAGACCACGGTCGAGCCGGAGACCACGGTCGAGCCGGAGACCACCGAGACCACCGAGACCCCGGAGGCCGAGCCGGCCCCCGAGACCGCGGCGGTCCCCACGAAGACCCCGGCCGCACCGAAGCCCAAGCCGTCGGCCTGACCGCCGGCCCACGAACCAGCAAGCACCACCGAACCACCACAAGGAGATCGGCACCATGCCGAAGAACAAGACGCACAGCGGCGCCAAGAAGCGCTTCCGGGTGACCGGGACGGGCAAGATCATGCGCGAGCAGGCCGGCCACGTCCACAAGTTCCACGAGAAGACGCCGCAGAAGGCCCGCGCCCTGTCCAAGGACATCCTGGTCTCCAAGGGCGACCTCAAGAAGGTCAAGAAGCTCCTCGGCCGTTGAGCCGTCCCCACCCCCAAGTCTGACCAAGCACAAGGAGTACTCACGTGGCACGCGTGAAGCGGGCGGTCAACGCCCAGAAGAAGCGCCGGGTCGTCCTCGAGCGGGCCAGCGGTTACCGCGGGCAGCGCTCGCGGCTCTACCGCAAGGCCAAGGAGCAGGTCCAGCACAGCCTCGGCTACGCCTACCGCGACCGCCGGGCCCGCAAGGGCGACTTCCGTCGCCTGTGGATCCAGCGGATCAACGCCGCGGCCCGCGCGAACGGCATGACCTACAACCGGTTCATCCAGGGCCTCAAGGCCGCCGAGATCGAGGTCGACCGCCGCATGCTCGCCGAGCTCGCGGTCAACGACGAGGCCGCGTTCACCGCGCTCGTCGAGATCTCGAAGGCCAACCAGCCGGCCCGCGAGCCCGCCCAGGCCTCCGCCTGATCCAGGTGCCCCTGATGGACAACCCCCGGTCCGACCGGGTGCGGTCCGTCGCGGCGCTGTCGAAGCGGTCGGTGCGTACGCGCACCGGCCGCTTCGCCGTCGAGGGACCCCAAGGGGTGCGCGAGGCGGTGCGCCACGCGGCGCCGCTGGTCCGCGACGTCTACCTCACCCCCGAGGCGATGGCGCGGTACGCCGACGACATCGTCGGCCCCGCGCGCGCCGCCGACCGGTGGGTCCACGAGGTGACCCCGGAGGTCCTCGCCGCCATGGCCGGGACCGACACCCCCCAGGGGGTGCTCGCCGTCGTCGACGCACCGGCACCCACCCTCGACGACGTCCTCGCCGCCGGGCCCCGCCTCCTCGTCCTGCTCACCCACGTCCGCGACCCCGGCAACGCCGGCACCGTCATCCGTGGGGCCGACGCCGCCGGGGCCGACGCCGTCCTCGTCAGCGAGGCGTCGGTCGACGTCCACGCGCCCAAGGTGGTGCGCTCGACGGCCGGGTCGCTCTTCCACCTCCCGGTCGTCACCGGCCTCGACGTCGCCGCGACCCTGGCCCGCCTGCGCGAGGCCGGGGTGCGCACCTACGCCGCCGACGGCTCGGGGACGACGCTGCTCCCCGGCGCAGACCTGGCCGTCCCGCACTGCTGGGTCATGGGCAACGAGGCATGGGGCCTCGAGGACGACGTGCGCGCGGCGTGCGACGACGTCGTCCGGGTCCCGATCCACGGCCTCGCGGAGTCGCTCAACCTCGCGATGGCGGCCACCATCTGCATGTATGCGTCGGCGGGCCGACGCGAGGACGGGCGCTGCGGCGAGTAGCGTGCGCCCCATGGCGCCTCGGTTCAGGGTTCCCGACGACCTGGCCGCCCACGGCCTCGAGTTCATCCCCGACGGCCTCGTGGCGGCCATCGGACCCGAGGCCGAGGTCCGGTTCATGAACGGCCGGGCCGAACAGATCACCGGCCTCGACGCCGACGACGTCCTCGGTCGCGACCTGCGCGAGGCGCTGCCGCTCCAGGACCTCGAGGGTGGCTCCTGGTGGGAGCTCGCCAACCCGTGGCAGGGACTGCAGACCCGCACCGGGCACCGCGAGCGGCTCCTCATGCTGCCGACCGGCCGCGAGGTCCTCGTCACGGCGAAGTACGTGCGCGGTGGCCGCGGCGAGCCGGTGCGCGCCGTCGTCATCGGCCTGCGCGACGCGGAGGCGCGGCGGCGCGCCGAGCAGGAGAGCGCCGCCCTCCTCACCGCCGTCGCCCACGAGCTGCGCTCACCGCTGACCGGCGTCAAGGGCTTCTCGAGCACCCTGCTGCGCAACTGGGACCGCTTCACCGACGACCAGAAGCGCCTCATGCTCGAGACGATCGAGGCCGACGCCGACCGGGTGACCCGCCTCATCACCGAGCTCCTCGACACGGCGCGCATCAACGTCGGGCGGCTCACCGTGCACGCGCAGCCGCTCGACCTGCGACCGCGCCTCGAGGCGCAGGTGGAGCGTCGGGTGGCCGCCGGCGGCGAGCGCAGCCAGTTCGTCATCGAGGTCGCCGACGACGTCGACATCCTGTGGGCCGACCCCGACCGGCTCGAGCAGGTCGTCGCCAACCTCGTCGAGAACGCCGTGCGCCACGGCAAGGGGACCGTGACGATCCAGGCCGAGCGCACCGTCCACGACGGCGAACCCGCCGTCGACCTCCTGGTGTCCGACGACGGAGAGGGGATCCGTCCGGAGCACCGCGAGCTCGTGTTCTCCCGCTTCTGGCAGGCGGGGACCAAGCACGGGACGGGCCTGGGGCTCTACCTCGTCCGCGGCCTCGTCGAGGCGCACGGCGGCACGGTCCGTGCGGAGGAGTCGCCGAGCGGCGGTGCGCTGATGCGTGCCACGTTCCCCGACCACGAGTGAGCCGACCGGTGCCCGCCGTCGACCTCGCGCCCTACCGCCGTGCCCTGACCAACCGGCCGCTGCGCACCGCGCTCGTCCTCGGGGCCCTCGTGCGCGGCCCGATCTTCGCCAGCGGGATCCTGCTCACCGTCCACGTCGTCACCTCGCTCGGCCGCACCTACGCCGAGGCGGGCCTCCTGTCCGCCGCGGCGACCGTCGCCATCGCCGTCTCGGGTCCGTGGCGCGGTCGGCTGCTCGACCGGCTCGGCCTGCGCCGGGTCGTGCTGCCCTCGCTCGGCATCGCGCTCGTCTGCTGGAGCATCGCGCCCTTCGTCGGCTACCTGCCGCTGCTCGTCCTCGCCGTCGTCGCCGGCCTGTTCGTCATCCCGACCTTCTCGATCATCCGGCAGGCCGTCATCGCCGCCGTCCCGGACGACGACCGGCGCAGCGCCATCGCCCTCGACGCCGCGGCCCTCGAGCTGTCGTTCATGGTCCTGCCGGCCCTGGCCGTGTGGGCCGCGGCGGTGTGGGACACGGCCTGGGTGCTCTTCGCGACCCAGATGCTCGGGGTCCTCGGCGGCGTCCTCGTCTACCTCGTCGACCCGCCGATGCGAAAGGCGGGGGAGGAGCAGGCCGGTGCGCCGCCGGTGCCGTGGCGCTCGTGGTTCGGGCTGTCCTTCCTCGCCGTGTGCCTCGGGGCGGGCGCCTCGGTCGTCGTGCTGTCGGGCACCGACATCGCGGTCGTCGCGGTGATGCGCGAGGCGGGGACACCGGGCCAGATCGGGGTGGTCCTCGCCCTGTGGGGTCTCGGCTCCCTCGTCGGCGGGCTCGCGTACGGGGCGCTGCACCGGCCGATCTCCGCCTTCTGGCTCCTCGCCGGGCTCGCGGTGGTGACCGCCCCGATGGCACTGGCGCACACCACCGTGAGCCTGTCCCTCCTCGCCTTCGTGGCCGGGCTCCTCTGCGCCCCGACGATCACGGCGACGATCGACCAGGCCAGCCGCGTCGTGCCGGCCTCCGTGCGGGGGGAGGCGATGGGCTGGCACGGCTCGTTCATGACCGCCGGCGGAGCCACGGGCGCGCCGGTGGCCGGCCTCGCGATCGACCGGGCGGGTGCGGGTGCGGGGTTCACCGCCGTGGCCGCCGTGGGGCTCGTCGTCGCCGTCCTCGGCATCGGCGCCTCGGCGGTCGCGCGTCGCGGGCGCAGCGAGCGCTCCTCCTCGGCGCCGGTGATACCGACGTGACCGTTCGTGGCCGCGCCGCTACGCTCCCGGGTGTGACACCAGGCGTGCGTCGATTTACCGGGCCCTCGGGCCCGGAGCTCCGCGCGCACTGACGCGGACCCGCCTCGACGGCAGCGCCGTCCACCGCGCCCGGGGGCCGAGCCTCGTCCGACCCCCTGCGTCGCGCCCACCTAGACTCGGGCGCGCCCGACCCCTCGTGAAGTGGACACCATGTCAGGACCCAACACCAGCTACGACCCCGTCGAGGTCGCCGCGCTCGACCCGGCCGCGATCGACGCCGCCGTCGACGAGGCCCTCGCGGCCGCTGCCGCCGCGACCTCCCTCGACGAGCTCAAGGCCGTGCGCACCGCCCACCAGGGCGACCGCAGCGCCCTGGCGCTCGCGAACCGCGAGATCGGGGCGCTGCCCCCGAGCGCCAAGGCCGAGGCCGGCAAGCGCGTCGGGCAGGCCCGCGGCCGCGTGGCCCAGGCGCTCTCCGCGCGCCAGGCCGAGCTCGAGGCCGAGCGCGACGAGCGCATCCTCACCGAGGAGGCGCTCGACGTCACCCTGCCCACGGGCCGGCGCCCGCTCGGCCGGCGCCACCCCATCGAGCTGATGAGTCAGCGCATCGCCGACCTCTTCGTCGGCATGGGCTGGGAGATCGCCGAGGGTCCGGAGATCGAGGCGGAGTGGTTCAACTTCGACGCCCTCAACTTCGACGCCGACCACCCGGCCCGGCAGATGCAGGACACCTTCTACGTCGACCCGCCCGAGGGCGGACTCGTCCTGCGCACCCACACCTCGCCGGTCCAGGCGCGCACCCTCCTCGAGCGGGGCGTCCCCGTCTACGTCGCGGCCATCGGTCGGGTCTTCCGCACCGACGAGCTCGACGCCACCCACATGCCCGCGTTCCACCAGGTCGAGGGCCTCGCGGTCGACGAGGGCATCACGATGGCGCACCTCAAGGGCACCCTCGACCGGCTCGCCACCGAGCTGTTCGGCGACGGCATCACCACGCGACTTCGTCCCTCGTTCTTCCCCTTCACCGAGCCGAGCGCCGAGATGGACCTGCGCTGCTTCGTCTGCCGCGGCGAGGACCCCGACTGCCGGACCTGCAAGGGGACCGGCTGGATCGAGTGGGGCGGCTGCGGGATGGTCAACCGCAACGTGCTCACCGCGTGCGGCGTCGACCCCGACCGCTACACCGGGTTCGCGTTCGGCATGGGCATCGACCGTGCCCTGATGTTCCGCACCGGGGTCAGCGACATGCGCGACATGATCGAGGGAGACGTGCGCTTCGACGCGCAGTTCGGGATGGAGATCTGATGCGGGTTCCCGTCGACTGGCTGCGCGAGTACGTCGCGGTGCCGGAGGACGCGACCGGTGAGGCCATCGCGGCCTCCCTCGTCGCCGTCGGCCTCGAGGAGGAGGGGCTGCACACCGGTGGAGTCACCGGTCCGCTCGTCGTGGGCCGGGTGCTCACCCGCGAGCCCGAGCCGCAGAAGAACGGCAGGACGATCAACTGGTGCACCGTCGACGTCGGCGACGCCAACGGCACCGGCGAGCCCCAGGGCATCGTCTGCGGGGCGCACAACTTCGAGCCCGGCGACCTCGTCGTCGTCATCCTCCCCGGCGGCGTCCTCACCACACCCCAGGGACCGCTCGAGGTGTCGGCGCGCAGGACGTACGGGCACGTGTCGGCCGGCATGATCTGCTCCGAGCGGGAGCTCGGCATCGGCGACGACCACGACGGCATCCTCGTCCTGACCCGGAGGTTCGCCGGCGACGACGAGCTGCTGGCGTCGCTCGTCCCCGGCACCGACGCCCTCCCGCTCCTGGGCCTGGACCGCGAGACCGTCGAGGTCAACGTCACGCCCGACCGCGGGTACTGCTTCTCGGTGCGCGGCGTGGCCCGTGAGTACTCGCACGCCACCGGTGCCGCGTTCACCGACCCCGCGCTCGCGCTCGCGGCGACGGCGCCCGAGCCCACCGACGGCGGGTTCGAGGTCGTCCTCGCCGACGAGTCGCCGATCCGGGAGCGGCCCGGCTGCGACCGCTACGTCGCCCGGGTCGTGCGCGGCCTCGACGTCTCGGCACCGACTCCTCGGTGGATGGCGACGCGGCTCACCGAGGCGGGCATGCGGCCCATCTCGCTCCCGGTCGACGTCACCAACTACGTCATGCTCGGCCTCGGCCAGCCGCTCCACGCGTTCGACCTCGCCACCCTCGAGGCGCCAATCGTCGTGCGGCGGGCCCGGAGCGGCGAGCGGATCACCACCCTCGACGACGCCGACCGCGCCCTCGACACCGGCGACCTGCTCATCACCGACCGCGGGGGCGAGCGCCCCGTCGCCATCGCCGGGGTCATGGGCGGGGCCGAGACCGAGGTCGGCAGCGCGACGCGCGACGTCCTCATCGAGGCCGCTCACTTCGAGCCGGTGTCGGTCGCCCGCTCGGCCCGGCGCCACAAGCTGCCGTCCGAGGCGTCGCGCCGCTTCGAGCGCGGGGTCGACCCCGCTCTGGCGGCCGCGGCTGCGCAGCTCGCCGTCGAGCTCCTCGTCGAGCACGGTGGCGGCGTCGCCGACCCCGACGTCACCGACGTCGGCTCCCCGGCCGCACCCGAGCCGGTGACGATGCCGCTCTCGTTCCCCTCACGCGTCGTCGGGGTCCACTACGGGCCCAACGAGGTCACCTCCATCCTCGAGGCGATCGGCGCCGGCGTCACCCGTGAGGGCGACACGGTCGTCGTCACCCCGCCGACCTGGCGGCCGGACCTCACGACAGCCGAGGACCTCGTCGAGGAGGTCGCGCGCATCCACGGGTACGAGCGCATCCCCTCGATCGTCCCGTCGCCCCCGGGGGGCGCCGGCCTGACGCACGCGCAGCGGGTCCGGCGCACCGTCGCCACCACCCTTGCGGGACAGGGTCTCTCCGAGATCTGGAGCGCCCCGTTCGTCGGGGCCGACCGCTACGAGGCGCTGGGGCTCGACCCCGACGCCGAGGTCGCCCGGTCGGTCCGCCTGGCCAACCCCCTCTCCGACGAGGCGCCGCTCATGCGCACCCGCCTCCTCGCGACGATGGTCGACGCGCTGCGGCGCAACGTCGCCCGAGGCACGAGGGACGTCGGGATCTTCGAGCTCGGCCTCGTCGTCGACCTCGAGGGTGAGCAGCGCTCCGCTCCCACCGAGGACGTCGGCGTGCTGCCCTCGCCCGAGGTGCTCGCCGCCATCCGCGCCGCCGTCCCGCGGCAGCCGCGCCACGTCGCCTTCCTCCTCGCGGGGGACCGCGACCGGGCCGGCTGGTGGGGCGAGGGCCGCGCCGCCGACGTCAGCGACGTCCTCGAGGTCGTGCGCGTCCTCGGTGAGGCGCTGGCCGTCGAGGTCGTGACCGTCGCCTCCGGCGAGGCGCCGTTCCACCCGGGGCGCTGTGCCGCGGTGTCGCTGGCCGACGGCACGCTGGTCGGGCACGTCGGCGAGCTGCACCCCAAGGTCGTCGCCGCCCTCGGGCTGCCCGCGCGCACCGTCGGTGGGGAGCTCGACCTCGACGTCCTCACCGCCGCCGCCGAGGCGACGGTGCAGGCGCGCACCCTCGTCGCCTTCCCCATGGCGCAGAGCGACGTCGCGCTCGTCGTCGACGAGGCCGTGCCCGCTGCGAGGGTCGAGGCGGCCCTGCGCTCCGGAGCGGGGGAGACCCTCGAGTCGGTCGCCCTGTTCGACGTCTACCGCGGCGACCAGGTCGGCGAGGGGCGCAAGTCGCTCGCGTACCGGCTCACCTTCCGGGCGCCCGACCGGACGCTGACGACCGACGAGGTCAGCACCCTGCGCGACGCCGCGGCGCGAGCCGCCGGTGACGCCGTGGGTGCGGTGCAGCGGACGTGAGGCGGCGCCCGTGAGCCAGCCCGCCGACGTCCCCGTCGACGACGAGGGTGACGTCGCGCCCGAGCCCGACGTCGAGGAGGGCCGCGGGGGCCACCCGGTCGCCGTGGTCACCGGTGCCTCGCGCGGCATCGGCCGGCACGTCGCGATGGCGCTCGAGGACGCCGGCTGGGTCGTCGAGCGGGGCTCGACCGCCGTCGCGCCGGTCACCGAGCGCGCGGCGGTCGAGGCGTGGGTCGCTGAGGTCGTGGAGCGGCAGGGCCGGATCGACCTCCTCGTCAACAACGCCGGTGTCGTCGACGCCGAGGTCGACCTCCTCGAGTCCGACCCCGACGACTGGTGGCGCTGCGTCGAGGTCGACGTCCTCGGTCCGTACCTCGTGACGCGGGCCGTCGTGCCGCACATGGTCGCGGCCGGGGGAGGGCGGGTCGTCAACGTCAACAGCGGGGTCGCCCAGCGACCCTCCCGCTCGATGAGCGCGTACCACGTGGCGAAGACCGCCCTGGCGCGGCTGACCGGGGCCACGCACCTCGCGGGGTGGGAGCACGGCGTCCGCGCCTTCGACCTCATGCCCGGGATCGTGCGGACCGACATGACCGAGGGGATGGAGCTCCACGCCGGGCGCACCGAGTGGACCGACCCGGCCGACGTGGCCGACCTCGTCCTGGCGCTCGCGTCGGGCGACCTCGACGTGTGGTCGGGGCGGTTCGTCCGAGCCGGCGCCGACACGGCGGCCACCCTGCGGGCCCGCGCCGCGGCCGGCCTCGGCCCCACCGAGCGCACCCTCGTCCTCGACCTCCCCGACCCCGACGACCCCCTCCACCCCTGAGTCGCGGCACGGCTGTTGTCGTCCGTGGATCGGGCGTCGGTGCATGAACGTGCGAAACTCTGTATGATCATGCACATGCTGAGGGTCGCGGTCGCCGGAGCGAGTGGGTACGCCGGGGGAGAGGTCGTGCGCCTCCTCCTCCAGCACCCGGGGCTCGAGGTCGGCGCGCTCACGGCGTCCTCGAACGCGGGCCAGCCGCTGGGCGCGGTCCAGCCGCACCTGACCCCGCTCGCCGACCGGGTCCTCGAGGACACGACGGCCGAGGTCCTGGCCGGCCACGACGCCATCGTCCTGGCCCTCCCGCACGGGCACTCCGCGGCGCTGGCCGAGCAGCTCGGCGACGACGTCGTGGTCGTCGACTGCGGCGCGGACTTCCGGCTGCGCGACGCCGAGGCGTGGACGACGTACTACGACACCCCCCACGCGGGCTCGTGGCCCTACGGGATGCCCGAGCTCCCCACGGCTGAAGGCCCGCAGCGCGCGGCCCTCGACGGCGCCCGCCGGATCGCCGTCCCCGGCTGCTACCCGACCGCCGTCTCCCTCGCCCTCGCTCCCGGCCTCGTCGCCGGCGTCGTCCTCCCCGACGACATCACCGTCGTCGCGGCCTCGGGCACCTCGGGCGCGGGCAGGTCCCTCAAGGCCCACCTGCTCGGCGCCGAGGTGATGGGCGCGATGTCGCCCTACGGGGTGGGCGGCGTCCACCGGCACACCCCCGAGATCGAGCAGAACCTCACGGCGACGGGCGCCGGCGACGTCACCGTCTCGTTCACCCCGACCCTCGCCCCGATGCCGCGCGGCATCCTCGCGACGTGCACCGCCAAGGTCGCCCCCGGCACCGACGCCGCGGCCGTCCGTGAGGCGTGGCGCAGCGCCTACGCCGACGAGCCCTTCGTCCACCTGCTCCCCGAGGGTCGCTGGCCCAGCACCGGGAGCGTCCTCGGGAGCAACAGCGTCCACCTCCAGGTCGTCCTCGACGAGCGCGTCGGTCGCGTCGTCGTCGTGGCCGCCGTCGACAACCTCACCAAGGGGACCGCGGGCGCGGCGGTCCAGTGCCTCAACCTCGCCCTCGGCCTCCCCGAGACCACCGGTCTCCCCGTCGCGGGAGTGGCGCCGTGACCGCCATCCCGCGCCACCTCATGGAGCACCC
Source organism: Oryzobacter terrae (assembly GCF_042756445.1). Lineage (GTDB taxonomy): Bacteria > Actinomycetota > Actinomycetes > Actinomycetales > Dermatophilaceae > Oryzobacter > Oryzobacter terrae. The sequence continues at coordinate 488,074 of NZ_CP170578.1, read as the reverse complement.
CGAGGACGTCGCGATCGTCCGCCTCGCGGGCGGCGAGGAGCCGCAGTTCGACTGGACCGCGGGCCCGTTCTCGTCGCTCACCCGCACCCCCGACGAGACCTCCATCGTCTGCCTCGCGGCGGCCGTCCCCGCCGGCTCGCGCACCGAGGGGCCGTTCAAGGTCGTCGAGGTCGCCGGCCCGTTGGCGTTCGGCGCCGTCGGCGTCTTCGCCGAGATCCTCGGTCCCCTCGTCGACGCCGACATCTCCGTCCTCGGCTTCTCGACGTTCGACACCGACTGGGTGCTCGTGCCGGCCGACGACGCCGCCGCCGCGACCGAGGCGTGGCGCCGCGCCGGGATGTTCGTCACCCCCACCTCGCTGACCGGAGGCACCCGCTGATGTCCGTCACCACCCCGCGCGGCTTCCGCGCCGCCGGTGTCACGGCCGGGCTCAAGTCCTCGGGCCGCCCCGACCTCGCGCTCGTCGTCAACGACGGCCCCGACCGGCACGCCGCGGCCGTCTTCACGAGCAACCGGGTCGAGGCCGCGCCGGTCACCTGGTCGCGCCAGGTCGTCGCCGACGGCGAGGCCACGGTCGTCGTCCTCAACAGCGGCGGGGCCAACGCCTGCACCGGTGCCCCCGGGTTCCAGGACACCCACGCCACGGCCGAGCACGTCGCCGGCCTCCTCGGGGCCTCCGCCGGGGACGTCGTCGTCTGCTCCACCGGCCTCATCGGCGAACGGCTCCCGATGGAGCGCCTCCTGGCCGGCGTCGACGCCGCCGCTGCCGCCCTCGCACCCGACGGTGGCCCCGCGGCCGCCGAGGCGATCATGACGACCGACACCGTCGCGAAGGTCGCCACGGCCCAGCGCGACGGCTGGTCGGTCGGCGGCATGGCCAAGGGCGCCGGGATGCTCGCGCCCGCCCTCGCGACGATGCTCGTCGTCGTCACCACCGACGCGGTCGTCGACCCCGACGTGCTCGACGGGGTGCTGCGCGGCGCCACCTCCGTGACGTTCGACCGGGTCGACTCCGACGGCTGCATGTCGACCAACGACACCGTCGTCCTCCTCGCGTCCGGGGCCTCTGGCGTGGAGGTCGGCGCCGACGACCTCCGCGCCGCCGTCACCGACGTCTGCGCGAGCCTGGCGCGCCAGCTCGTCGCCGACGCCGAGGGGGCCCACCACGACATCGCCGTCGAGGTCGTCAACGCCGCGAGCCTCGACGACGCCCTCGAGGTCGCGCGCGCGGTCGCCCGCAACGCCCTCTTCAAGTGCGCCGTGTTCGGCAACGACCCGAACTGGGGCCGCGTCCTCGCCGCCGTGGGCACCACGGCCGCCGCCTTCGACCCCACGGCCCTCGACGTGTCGATGAACGGCGTCGAGGTCTGCCGGGCGGGAGGCGTGGGCGAGGACCGCTCGCTCGTCGACCTGTCCGGCCGCGAGGTCCGCGTCGTCGTCGACCTCCACGCGGGCGACACGACCGCCACCGTCTGGACCAACGACCTCACGCACGACTACGTCCACGAGAACTCCGCCTACTCCACCTGAGGACGAGCACCCGATGACACCCCCCGAGCAGTCCCTTCGCGGCGCGATCGACGCCGCGGCGCTGCGGGTCGCCCAGGGCAAGGCGAGCACCCTCGTCGAGGCGCTGCCCTGGCTCGAGCACTTCCGGGGTGCCCTCGTCGTCGTCAAGTACGGCGGCAACGCGATGGTCGACGACGCCCTCAAGGCCGCGTTCGCCCAGGACATCGCCTTCCTGCGGTTCGCGGGCCTGCGACCCGTCGTCGTCCACGGGGGCGGCCCCCAGATCAAGCACATGCTCGACCGGCTCGGCCTCGCCAGCGAGTTCAAGGGCGGCCTGCGGGTCACGACCCCCGAGGTCATGGACGTCGTGCGGATGGTGCTCACCGGTCAGGTGGGCCGCGAGCTCGTCGGACTGCTCAACCAGCACGGCCCGGTCGCGGTGGGCCTCTCCGGCGAGGACGCCGGCCTGTTCGGCGCCCGGCGTCGCGGGGTCGTCGTCGACGGCGAGGAGCACGACATCGGCCTCGTCGGCGACGTCGTCGAGGTCGACCCCGCCGCGGTCCTCGACCTCCTCGACGCCGGACGCATCCCCGTCGTCTCGACGATCGCCCCCGACCTCGACACCGAGGGCCAGGTGCTCAACGTCAACGCCGACACCGCCGCCGCGGCCCTGGCCGCGGCCCTCGGCGCGCGCAAGCTCGTCGTCCTCACCGACGTCGAGGGCGTGTACGCCGCCTGGCCCGACCGGTCCTCGCTGCTCTCCGAGCTGCGCGTGTCGGCCGCCCGCCGGCTGCTCGCCACCGTCGACGCGGGGATGATCCCCAAGCTCGAGGCCTGCATCCGGGCCGTGGAGGCGGGCGTCCCGCAGGCCCACGTCGTCGACGGCCGACAGCCGCACAGCATCCTGCTCGAGGTCTTCACCTCCGAGGGGATCGGCACCATGGTCCTTCCCGACGAGGACACCCCCGGCGTGGACACCCCCGACGAGGGAGGCGCGCGATGAGCGACCCCGGACCCGCCACCGCCCCGTGGCTCGACCGATACGAGGGCTCGCTGCTCAACCTCTTCGGCCGCCCGCAGCTCGTCCTCGAGCACGGCGACGGCGCCTGGGTGTGGGACGTCGACGGCAGGCGCTACCTCGACCTCGTCGGTGGCATCGCGGTCAACGCCCTCGGCCACAACCACGCGGCCCTCGTCTCGGCCGTCTCCAAGCAGGCCGGGCAGCTCGTCCACGTCTCGAACTTCTTCACCTCGATCCCGCAGGTCGAGCTCGCCGAGCGGCTGCTCGCCCTCGCCGGGGCGCCGGAGGGCAGCGCGGTCTTCTTCTGCAACAGCGGGACCGAGGCGATCGAGGCGGCGGTCAAGCTCGCCCGCCGGACCGGCCGCACGGGCATCGTCGCCGCCGAGGGAGCCTTCCACGGCCGCAGCACCGGTGCCCTCGCGCTCACCCACAAGAAGGCCTACCGCGAGCCCTTCGAGCCGCTCCTGCCCGGGGTGAGCCACGTGCCGTGGGGCGACGTCGACGCCCTGCGCGCCGCGGTCGACGCGGGCACCGGTGCCGTCGTCCTCGAGCCCGTCCAGGGGGAGGGTGGCGTCCTCGCCGCCCCCGAGGGCTACCTCCGGGCCGCGCGCGAGATCACCCGTGAGGCCGGGGCCCTCCTCGTCCTCGACGAGATCCAGACCGGGGTCGGCCGCACGGGGACGTGGTTCGCGTACCAGCAGGCCGGGATCGTCCCCGACGCGATCACCCTCGCCAAGGGCCTGGGCGGCGGGGTGCCGATCGGAGCACTCGTCACCTTCGGCCCAGAGGTCAGCGGGATGCTCACCCCCGGCATGCACGGCTCGACGTTCGGCGGGAACCCGCTGGCCTGCGCGGCCGGGCTCGCCGTCCTCGACACCATCGCGTCGGAAGGACTGCTCGAGCACGCCCGCGAGGCCGGGGAGCACCTCGTCGCCCGCGTGGCGGCCCTCGGCGACGACCGGGTCGTCGGCACCCGCGGCGCGGGGCTGCTGCGCGCGGTCGTCCTCGCCGGTGACTGGTCGGCGGCCGTCGTCGCCCACGCGCGCGACGCCGGCTTCATCGTCAACCCGGTGGCGCCGAACGCGATCCGCCTCGCCCCACCGCTCGTCATCACCACCGACGAGCTCGACCTGTTCGTCGAGGCCCTCCCGGGACTGCTCGACGCCGCCACCTCCGAGACCGAGGACGCCCGATGACGACCCGCCACTTCCTCGCCGACGACGACCTCTCGGCCGCCGAGCAGTCGGCCGTCCTCGACCGGGCCCTGGCGCTGAAGGCGGCGCCGTTCTCCGACCGCTGCCTGGAGGGGCCGCGCACCGTGGCGATCCTCTTCGACAAGCCCACTCTGCGCACCCAGGTGTCCTTCGTCGGTGCCGTCGCGGGACTCGGGGGCTTCCCGATGGTCGTCGACGGACGGCTGGCGGGCGTGGGCACCCGGGAGTCGGTGGCCGACGTCGCGCGCGTCCTCGGGCCGCAGTCGGCGGCGGTCGTGTGGCGCACCTTCGAGCAGGCCCACCTCGAGGAGATGGCGCGGTTCGCCGGGGTCCCCGTCGTCAACGCGCTCACCGACCTCTACCACCCGTGCCAGGTCCTCGCCGACCTCCTCACCGTGCGGGAAGCGCTGGGCCACACCGCAGGCCGCACCTTCGCCTACGTCGGTGACGGCGCCAACAACATGGCGCACAGCTACCTCCTCGGCTGCGCGCTCGCCGGGATGCACGTCCGGGTCGGGACCCCGTCCAGCCACCTCCCGGACGCCGACGTCGTCGCCCGCGCGCAGGCCGTCGCCGCGGAGGAGGGTGGCTCGGTCCTCGTCACCGACGACCCCGTCGCCGCCGTGCGGGGTGCCGACGTCGTCGCCACCGACACGTGGGTCTCGATGGGCCAGGAGGGCGAGTCCGACGAGCGCAAGGGCGTCGGAGGGCCGTTCGAGAAGTACCGGGTCGACGAGACGCTCATGGGCCACGCCGGAGCGGGCGCGGTCTTCCTCCACTGCCTCCCGGCGTACCGCGGGTACGAGGTCGACGCCGAGGTCCTCGACGGGCCGCGCTCGCTCGTGTGGCAGGAGGCCGAGAACCGGCTGCACGCGCAGAAGGCGCTCCTGTCCTGGCTCGTCGAGCAGAGCAGTGGCCCCGCCGACCCGAAGGAGCAGGGATGACCGTCTCCACCAGCCGCGCCGGGCGCCAGCAACGGATCGTCGAGATCCTCGCCGCGACGGCCGTCCGCTCGCAGACCGAGCTCCTCGACCACCTCGCCGCCGACGGGATCGAGGTCACCCAGGCGACGCTGTCGCGCGACCTCGTCGACGTCGGGGCCGAGCGGGTCCGCGTCGGCAAGAACCTCGTCTACGCCGTGCCGGGGGAGGGCGGCGACCGCACGGTGCGCCCCGCCACCGACACCGAGGAGCGGGTGACGCGCCTGCAGTCCCGCTGCCACGAGCTGCTCGTGACCGCCGACCACTCGGCCAACCTCGTCATCCTGAGGACGCCTCCCGGCGCCGCCAGCTTCCTCGCCTCCGCGCTCGACCACGCCTCGATGGAGGGGGTGCTCGGGACGATCGCCGGCGACGACACCATCATGGTCGTGACGCAGGGCGCCGCCCGCAGCCGTGAGGTCGTCGACCGCCTCATGACCTACACCCGGAGGGACCCCTCGTGACCCAGCCCGACGCGGCCACCGCCTCGGCCGCCCTCTGGGGTGGCCGGTTCGCCGGCGGACCGGCCGACGCGCTGGCCGCGCTGTCGAAGTCGACCCACTTCGACTGGCGCCTGGCGCTCCACGACATCGCGGGGTCACGCGCCCACGCCCGGGTCCTGCACCAGGCCGGCCTGCTCGACGACGCCACCCTCGACGCGATGCTCGACGCCCTCGAGCGCCTGCGGGCCGACGTGGAGTCGGGCGCCTTCCTCCCCGCGGAGTCCGACGAGGACGTCCACACCGCCCTCGAGCGCGGCCTCATCGAGCGCGCCGGCGCCGACGTCGGGGGCCGCCTGCGCGCCGGTCGCTCGCGCAACGACCAGATCGCCACCCTGTTCCGGATGTACCTGCGCGAGCACGCCCGCGTCGTCGGTGGGCTCGTCCTCGACGTCGTCGACGCCCTCGTCGCCCAGTCGACGCTGCACCTCGGGGTCGCGATGCCGGGCCGCACCCACCTCCAGCACGCCCAGCCGGTCCTGCTCTCGCACCACCTGCTCGCCCACGCCTGGGCGCTGCTGCGCGACGTCGACCGCCTGCGCGACTGGGACACCCGCGCGGCGGTGTCTCCCTACGGCTCGGGTGCGCTGGCCGGCTCGTCGCTCGGCCTGGACCCCGAGGCCGTCGCCGCCGACCTCGGCTTCGACTCCTCGGTCGAGAACTCCATCGACGGCACGGCCGCGCGTGACGTCGTCGCCGAGTTCTCGTTCGTCGCCGCCATGACGGCGGTCGACGTCTCGCGCCTCGCCGAGGAGGTCGTCCTCTGGGCCACGAAGGAGTTCTCCTTCATCACCCTCGACGACGCGTACTCCACGGGGTCGAGCATCATGCCGCAGAAGAAGAACCCCGACGTCGCCGAGCTCGCCCGGGGCAAGGCCGGGCGTCTCGTCGGCGACCTCGCGGGCCTCCTCACGACGCTCAAGGCCCTCCCGCTCGCGTACAACCGCGACCTCCAGGAGGACAAGGAGCCGGTGTTCGACGCCGTCGACACCCTCGAGGTCCTCCTCCCGGCGTTCTCCGGGATGGTGGCGACCCTCGTGTTCGACACCGAGCGTCTCGAGTCGCTGGCCCCCCAGGGGTTCTCGCTCGCGACCGACGTCGCCGAGTGGCTGGTTCGCGAGGGGGTGCCGTTCCGGGTGGCGCACGAGGTGGCCGGAGCGTGCGTGCGGGCGTGCGAGGAGCGCGGCATCGAGCTGTGGGATCTCAGCGACGACGACCTCTGGCGCATCAGCGAGCACCTGACGCCGGGCGTGCGCGACGTCCTCTCGGTCGAGGGCTCCCTCGCCTCCCGGTCCGCGCGCGGCGGCACGGCACCCGCCCGCGTCGCCGAGCAGCTCGAGCGGGTCGTCACGACCGCCGCCGACCACCGGGCCTGGTGCGAGGTCCAGCCGACCGTCCGCTGAGGTCCGCGCCACACGGGAGACTGGTCGCGTGACCACCACCCTCCCGGCCGCCTTCTTCGCGCGTGACGTCCTCGACGTCGCCCGCGACCTCCTCGGCTGCCGGGTCACCCATGCCGGGGTCACCGTGCGGCTCACCGAGGTCGAGGCCTACGCGGGCGCCGCCGATCCCGGCTCGCACGCGTTCCGCGGGCGGTCCCCGCGCACCGAGGTGATGTTCGGCCCGGCCGGCCGCCTCTACGTGTACTTCACCTACGGCATGCACTGGTGCGCCAACGTCGTCACCGGTCACGAGGGTGCGGCCTCGGCCGTCCTCCTGCGCGGCGGCGAGGTCGTCGCCGGCCACGACCTCGCCGCGGCTCGCCGGCCCGGCGTGCGCGAGCGCGACCTGGCCCGGGGGCCGGCGCGGCTGGCCACGACCCTCGGGCTCGGACGGGAGCACAACGGGCTCTCGCTCGTCGGGGCGCGGTCCGGCGGTCGGGTGGAGGGCCCGGTGGTCCCGGCCGACCCGTCCCGGGTCCGCACCGGTCCGCGCGTCGGGGTCAGCGGGGCCGGCGGCGACGGCACGGCCTTCCCGTGGCGGTTCTGGCTCGACGGCGATCCCACCGTGAGCGCCTACCGTCGCGCCACCCCGCGGAACCGGCCCAGCGGTTCCGGCGTCGCAGCCCCATGAGCGTGATCCGGGTCACCATTGCCACCGTCGTCACCGGCCTCGTCGCCGTCACCCTCGCCGCCTGCGGGTCGGCCACCACGCCCGGCGGAGGTGGCGCGGCCCCGTCCTCGAGCAGCGCGCCGGCCCCGCCCACGACCGTTCCCCCGGCCACCGGTCCGGTGACTGGCGTCGGGACCGTCATCGAGGTCCCCGAGAAGGGGCCCGAGCTGTGCCTCGGCCCCGTGCGCGAGTCCTTCCCGCCGCAGTGCGAGGGCGTGCCGCTCGCCCGGTGGGACTGGGCGAAGGCCGGCATCCAGGAGGAGTCGCCCGCCGGGACCGGCACCGCCGTCCGGTGGGGGACCTACGCGGTGACCGGGACCTTCGACGGCCTGACGATGACCGTGACCACGAGCGTCTCCCTCGCCCTGTACGACACCGTCGCCCCTCCCTCACCGCGCCCGATGGCGCCGCCCGAGCTGACCGCCGACGAGTGGGCCGACGTCGAGACCGGCGTCCGGCTCCTGCCCGGCCTGCTCACGAGCCTGCGGGAGGGCGATACGGGGCCCGTCCTCGTCGACGTCGTCCACGACGACGGCACGCTCCAGGACTGGGCCGACGCCGCGTTCGGCGTGGGCGCCGTCCGGGTCACCTCGATGCTGCGCTGACCTCCACGTGGGCGGCGATCTCCTCGCGCAGCGCCCGCCTGACGGCGTCGGGCGCGAAGGAGGCGTCGACCGCCGCGACGGCGAGGTCGGCGACCCCGGCCTCGTCGAGGTCGAGGAGCGCGGCGGCGACCTCGTACTCGCGGTTCAACGTCGTGCCGAACATCGGCGGGTCGTCGCTGTTGACGGTGACGACGACGCCGGCGTCGACCATCGCCCGGATGGGGTGGTCCTCGATCCGCTCGACGACCCGCGTGGCGACGTTGCTCGTCGGGCAGACCTCGAGCGGGATCCGGTGCTCGGCGAGGTGGTCGAGGAGTCGCGGGTCCTGCACGGAGGACGTGCCGTGGCCGATCCTCTCGGCACCGAGCAGGGTGAGGGCGTCCCAGACCGACTGCGGGCCGGTCGACTCGCCCGAGTGGGGGACCGAGTGCAGGCCGGCGGCGCGGGCCGCCGTGAAGTGCGGTGCGAACTGCGGTCGGGGGACCCCGATCTCGGGACCGCCGAGGCCGAACCCGACGAGCGCCTCGGGCCGGTGGTCGAGGGCGTACGACAGCGTCGCGTCCGCCGACTCCAGCCCCGCCTCGCCGGGGATGTCGTAGACCCACCGGAGGACGACACCGTGGTCGCGCTCGGCGGCGGTGCGGGCGTCCTCGATGGCCTCGGTGTAGGCCTCGATGGGGATCCCGCGGACGACGGAGGTGTACGGCGTCATCGTCAGCTCGGCGTACCTGACCTGCTGGGCGGCGAGGTCGCGGGCCACCTCGTAGGTGAGCATCCGCACGTCCTCGGCGGTCCGCAGGAGGTCGACCGTCGCGAGGTAGAGGTCGACGAAGTGGGCGAAGTCGGTGAATCTGAAGAAGCGCGCCAGCTCGTCGGGGTCGCGCGGCACGCTGCTGCCCGGATGACGCGCCGCGAGCTCGGCGACGACGCGCGGGGAGGCCGACCCCACGTGGTGCACGTGGAGCTCGGCCTTGGGCAGCCCCGCGACGAACGCGGCGAGGTCGGGACGCGGCGACGCGGTGGTGGTCATGGCGCGCCAGTGTGCCCCATGCGCGGCCGCACGCGCCGAAATGTGGTGGAGGCCGTCGGGCCGAGCGGGTAGGCAGGACCCATGACCTCTCCCGAGCTCGGCTGGCCGCGCCACACCGAGCGCCTCGTCCTCCGGCCGCCCACCGAGGACGACCTCGACCGCGTCCTCGCCTGGCGCAACCACCCCGAGGTCGCGCGGTGGCTCCTGCGGACCGTCGTCGACCCCGTGGCCTACCGCGCCGCGTGGCGGGCGAGCTCGGACGACCCGTGGGACCACTCCGTCGTCGCGGTCGCGGGGGAGGAGGTCGTCGCCACCCTCTCGCTCGAGGTGCGCGACGGCATGGGGCAGATGCTGGAGGGCAACCCGGCCCCCGGGAGCGAGGGGCTGCTCGGCTACCTCGTCGACCCGGCCCACCACGGCCGCGGCTACGCCACCGAGGCGGTGCGGGCGGTGCTCGACCTCGCCTTCGACGACCTCGGCCTCCGGCGGGTCACCGCCGGGTGCTTCGCCGACAACACCGGCTCCTGGCGGGTCATGGAGAAGTGCGGGATGCGCCGCGAGCAGCACGGGGTGCGCGACTCGTGGCACGCCGAGCTCGGGTGGATCGACGGCTACACCTACGCCGTCCTCGCCGACGACCCGCGCTGAGCCCGGGCTGGACGGGGGCGGACCGGAGCGGCCGGTGCGGACCGGAGCGGGGCGCCGACCCGCTCCGTGGCAGGCTTGGCGCCGCCGGGCGCACCGGCAGGAGACGAACGGAAGGACCGACGACGTGACCGACATCCTCGACGAGCTGCAGTGGCGGGGGCTGGTGGCGCAGACCACCGACGAGTCCGCGCTGCGCCGGGCACTCGCCGACGGGCCGATCACGGCGTACTGCGGGTTCGACCCCACCGCCCCGTCGCTCCACTTCGGCAACCTCGTCCAGCTCGTCCTCCTGCGCCACCTCCAGCGGGCCGGGCACCGTGTCATCTGCCTCGTCGGCGGGTCGACCGGCCTCATCGGCGACCCCCGCCCCTCGGCCGAGCGGGTGCTGAAGACCAAGGAGCAGACCGCCGAGTGGGTCGCGAACATCCGCGCGCAGGTCGAGCCGTTCCTCGACGCCTCGGGCGACAACCCCGCGGTCTTCGTCAACAACCTCGACTGGACGCAGGGGATGTCGGCACTCGACTTCCTGCGTGACATCGGCAAGCACTTCCGGGTCAACCAGATGGTGAAGAAGGAGGCCATCGCGGCGCGGCTGAACTCCGACGAGGGCATCTCGTACACCGAGTTCAGCTACCAGCTGCTCCAGGGCCTGGACTACCTCGAGCTGTACCGCCAGTTCGGCTGCACGCTGCAGACCGGCGGCAACGACCAGTGGGGCAACCTCACGGCCGGGTCCGACCTCATCCACCGGGTCGAGGGCGCCTCGGTCCACCTCCTGACGACCCCCCTGCTCACCGACAGCTCGGGGGAGAAGTTCGGCAAGAGCGCCGGCAACGCCATCTGGCTCTCGCCCGAGATGACGAGCCCCTACGCCTTCTACCAGTACTGGCTCAACGTCGAGGACGCCTCGGTCATCGCCCTGGTCAAAGTCTTCACCGACCGCACGGCCGAGGAGGTCGCCGAGCTCGAGCGGCAGGTCGAGCAGGAGCCCTTCCGACGGGCGGCCCAGCGGGCCCTGGCGGCCGACGTCACCACCCTCGTCCACGGCGCCGACGCCACGGCGGCGGTGCAGGCGGCGAGCGAGGCGCTGTTCGGCAAGGGCGACCTGCGGGCGCTCGACGCCGGCACCCTGAGGCAGGCGACCGCCGAGCTGCCCGGCGGTGCCGTCGAGGTGGGGACCTCCCTCGTCGACGCCCTCGTCGCGGTCGGCCTCGTCGACTCCCGCAACGCCGCGAGACGCGCGATCGGTGAGGGCGGTGCCTCGGTCAACGGTGAGAAGGTCACCGACGCCGAGCGCGTCCTGACCGACGACGACCTGCTGCACGGCGAGGTCGTCGTGCTGCGCCGCGGCCGACGGAACCTGGCCGCCGGGCGGGTCCAGGCCCCCGCCTGACGGTCCTCGCTCCACGGTCGACGCCGGATGCCCTGTGCCGCAGGGCATCCGGCGTCGTCGTCAGGGAGGACGGGGTCCCGATTTGGTGAGCGTCGGAGGCGTCGTCTAGTGTTCTCGACGTCAGCCCGAGAGGGAGGAACGGACGCCAAGCGGCTCGGGTGCAGACCCGATCACCAAGCAGGCCGGTCCCGCGAGCTGACACCCCGGTGGAACGCCAGGAGCACGATCGTGCGCCGGCCCGCCAGGGAGTCCCGAACCACCTCGGCCAGGCCCGATCCGCAGCGCGGAGCGAGTTTGACCGCGACGGGGAGGGGCGGGTAAGTTGGAGTGGTTGCCCCCGGACGGAAACGGCCGAGGCGACACACCTGAACGGCAGCCCCCGACCTCGTACCGCTGGTACGGCGTCCGGTGCGCGTCCGATCCTTGAGAACTCAACAGCGTGTCAAAAATCGATGCCAAGTTTTACCTCGTCGCGTCGTTCTCGCCTGGTCGCCGTTGTGGTGGTGGGGTGGGGGTGGTGCACGATTTTATCCTTTGGTTGATGACGGACAAGCAGTGAATTTTTTTGCTGGTTGTTTGTGCTCAGCCGGGGTTTGAACCCTTTACGGGGTGTAGTTGTTTTCCCTGCTTTCGGGTGGGGGATTGAATACATCAACGGAGAGTTTGATCCTGGCTCAGGACGAACGCTGGCGGCGTGCTTAACACATGCAAGTCGAACGGTGATCTTGAGAGCTTGCTCTTGGGTGATCAGTGGCGAACGGGTGAGTAACACGTGAGTAACCTGCCCCAGACTCTGGAATAACCCCGGGAAACCGGAGCTAATACCGGATACGACACCGAGCCGCATGGTTATGGTGTGGAAAGTTTTTCGGTCTGGGATGGGCTCGCGGCCTATCAGCTTGTTGGTGAGGTAGTGGCTCACCAAGGCGACGACGGGTAGCCGGCCTGAGAGGGCGACCGGCCACACTGGGACTGAGACACGGCCCAGACTCCTACGGGAGGCAGCAGTGGGGAATATTGCACAATGGGCGAAAGCCTGATGCAGCGACGCCGCGTGAGGGATGACGGCCTTCGGGTTGTAAACCTCTTTCAGCAGGGAAGAAGCGAAAGTGACGGTACCTGCAGAAGAAGCACCGGCTAACTACGTGCCAGCAGCCGCGGTAATACGTAGGGTGCGAGCGTTGTCCGGAATTATTGGGCGTAAAGAGCTTGTAGGCGGTTTGTCGCGTCTGCTGTGAAAATCCGGGGCTCAACCCCGGACTTGCAGTGGGTACGGGCAGACTAGAGTGTGGTAGGGGAGACTGGAATTCCTGGTGTAGCGGTGAAATGCGCAGATATCAGGAGGAACACCGATGGCGAAGGCAGGTCTCTGGGCCACTACTGACGCTGAGAAGCGAAAGCGTGGGGAGCGAACAGGATTAGATACCCTGGTAGTCCACGCCGTAAACGTTGGGAACTAGGTGTGGGTCTCATTCCACGAGATCTGTGCCGCAGCTAACGCATTAAGTTCCCCGCCTGGGGAGTACGGCCGCAAGGCTAAAACTCAAAGGAATTGACGGGGGCCCGCACAAGCGGCGGAGCATGTGGATTAATTCGATGCAACGCGAAGAACCTTACCAAGGCTTGACATGTACCGGAAACATCCAGAGATGGGTGCCCCGCAAGGTCGGTACACAGGTGGTGCATGGTTGTCGTCAGCTCGTGTCGTGAGATGTTGGGTTAAGTCCCGCAACGAGCGCAACCCTCGTTCCATGTTGCCAGCAGGCCCTTTTAGGGTGCTGGGGACTCATGGGAGACTGCCGGGGTCAACTCGGAGGAAGGTGGGGATGACGTCAAATCATCATGCCCCTTATGTCTTGGGCTTCACACATGCTACAATGGCCGGTACAAAGGGCTGCGAAACCGCGAGGTGGAGCGAATCCCAAAAAACCGGTCTCAGTTCGGATTGGGGTCTGCAACTCGACCCCATGAAGTCGGAGTCGCTAGTAATCGCAGATCAGCAACGCTGCGGTGAATACGTTCCCGGGCCTTGTACACACCGCCCGTCAAGTCACGAAAGTCGGTAACACCCGAAGCCGGTGGCCCAACCCCTTGTGGGAGGGAGCCGTCGAAGGTGGGACTGGCGATTGGGACTAAGTCGTAACAAGGTAGCCGTACCGGAAGGTGCGGCTGGATCACCTCCTTTCTAAGGAGCGCTGGCCGGCCCTTGGGGTCGGTCCAGGCCCTGGTTTGTCCCCGTTCGTGGGGCACCGGGTGCTCAAGGGTGGAACATCGATTATTTGGCACCGCTTGGTCTTGCCGGCACCTAGTACAGCTCCTCTTCGGGGGGTGTGGAACGGGGTCGGGGAGGGTGGCGGTGCCTGACACGTTGTTGGGTCCTGAGGGCTCGGCCGGCCGCTCCTGCCTTGTGGGTGGGGGTGGTTGCCGTTGCTTTTCAGGCCGTGCCGGCCGGCTCCCCGTGTGGGGGTGGGGTGGTGTGGTTGGGACCTTTGCCTCGTGCGAACCGTCGAGCTGTTGGGCTCGGTAGGCGCCGGTGTGGGCGAAGGTGCCGCCCGTATGTTGAGAACTACACAGTGGACGCGAGCATCTTAAAATCTTTGTGCATCAAGTTTTTAAGGGCACACGGTGGATGCCTTGGCACCAGGAACCGAAGAAGGACGTAGGAATCTGCGATAAGCCTCGGGGAGTCGATAACCAGACTGTGATCCGAGGATTTCCGAATGGGGAAACCCGGCTGGAGGCAAGTCCAGTCACTCCCACCTGAACACATAGGGTGGGTAGAGGGAACGTGGGGAAGTGAAACATCTCAGTACCCACAGGAAGAGAAAGCAACCGCGATTCCGTGAGTAGTGGCGAGCGAAAGCGGATCAGGCTAAACCGTATCTGTGTGATACCTGTCAGGGGTTGCAGATGCGGGGTCGTGGGACTTCTCAGTCAGTGCTGACACGCTGGCATGGAGTCAGAAATGTGCGTCATAGTCGAAGGGCATTGAAAGGCCCGGCACAGAGGGTGCGACCCCCGTAGACGAAATGGCGTGCACTCCAGAGAACCATCCCAAGTAGCACGGGGCCCGAGAAATCCCGTGTGAATCCGGCGGGACCACCCGCTAAGCCTAAATATTCCCTGGTGACCGATAGCGGACAAGTACCGTGAGGGAAAGGTGAAAAGTACCCCGGGAGGGGAGTGAAATAGATCCTGAAACCGTGTGCCTACAATCCGTCGGAGCCTCCTTGTGGGGTGACGGCGTGCCTTTTGAAGAATGAGCCTGCGAGTTAGTGCTCAGTGGCGAGGTTAACCCGTGTGGGGAAGCCGTAGCGAAAGCGAGTCCGAACAGGGCGACAGAGTCGCTGGGTCTAGACCCGAAGCGGAGTGATCTACCCATGGCCAGGCTGAAGCGACGGTAAGACGTCGTGGAGGGCCGAACCCACTTAGGTTGAAAACTGAGGGGATGAGCTGTGGGTAGGGGTGAAAGGCCAATCAAACTCCGTGATAGCTGGTTCTCCCCGAAATGCATTTAGGTGCAGCGTCACGTGTTTCTTACCGGAGGTAGAGCTACTGGATAGCCGATGGGCCTCACCAGGTTACTGACGTTAGCCAAACTCCGAATGCCGGTAAGTGAGAGCGTGGCAGTGAGACTGCGGGGGATAAGCTCCGTAGTCGAGAGGGAAACAGCCCAGACCACCATCTAAGGTCCCTAAGCGTGTGCTAAGTGGGAAAGGATGTGGAGTTGCATTGACAACCAGGAGGTTGGCTTAGAAGCAGCCACCCTTTAAAGAGTGCGTAATAGCTCACTGGTCAAGTGATTCCGCGCCGACAATGTAGCGGGGCTCAAGCACACCACCGAAGCTGTGGCATTGACACATTGCCCGGCCACGACTCCTGAGGGATCGTGGTCCAAGCGTGTTGATGGGTAGGGGAGCGTCGTGTGGCCAGGGAAGCGGCGGAGTGATCCAGCCGTGGAGGCCACACGAGTGAGAATGCAGGCATGAGTAGCGAATGACGGGCGAGAAACCCGTCCGCCGAATAACCAAGGGTTCCAGGGTCAAGCTAATCTGCCCTGGGTAAGTCGGGACCTAAGGCGAGGCCGACAGGCGTAGTCGATGGACATCCGGTTGATATTCCGGAACCGGCGAAGAACCGCCCATGACGAACCTCGTGATGCTAAGCGCCTGAAGCCGGCACTTCGTTGCCTCCTTTCGAGGGGGTGACATCGCCGGTGGAGCGCGCGACCCGAGCTGGTAGTAGTCAAGCGATGGAGAGACGCAGGAAGGTAGCCTCCGCGTGGCGATGGTTGTCCACGTCCAAGGGTGTAGGGAGTGACATAGGCAAATCCGTGTCACACATATCCTGAGACCTGATAGTGACCGCGTATGCGGGAAGCAGGGTGATCCTATGCTGCCAAGAAAATCTTCTAGCGAGGTTCGAGCCGCCCGTACCCCAAACCGACTCAGGTGGTTAGGTAGAGAATACCAAGGCGATCGAGTGAATCGTGGTTAAGGAACTCGGCAAAATGCCCCCGTAACTTCGGGAGAAGGGGGGCCCAGACCTTGAAGGACTTCACGTCCTAGGGGAAAGGGCCGCAGAGACCAGGGAGAAGCGACTGTTTACTAAAAACACAGGTCCGTGCGAAGTCGCAAGACGATGTATACGGACTGACGCCTGCCCGGTGCTGGAAGGTTAAGAGGACCGGTTAGACCTTCGGGTCGAAGCTGAGAATTTAAGCCCCAGTAAACGGCGGTGGTAACTATAACCATCCTAAGGTAGCGAAATTCCTTGTCGGGTAAGTTCCGACCTGCACGAATGGCGTAACGACTTCTCCACTGTCTCAACCGCGAACTCGGCGAAATTGCACTACGAGTAAAGATGCTCGTTACGCGCAGCAGGACGGAAAGACCCCGGGACCTTTACTATAGCTTGGTATTGGTGTTCGGTACGGCTTGTGTAGGATAGGTGGGAGACTGTGAAGCCGGCACGCCAGTGTCGGTGGAGTCAACGTTGAAATACCACTCTGGTCGTTCTGGATATCTAACCTCGGTCCGTGATCCGGATCAGGGACAGTGCCTGGTGGGTAGTTTAACTGGGGCGGTTGCCTCCTAAAAGGTAACGGAGGCGCTCAAAGGTTCCCTCAGCCTGGTTGGCAATCAGGTGTCGAGTGTAAGTGCACAAGGGAGCTTGACTGCGAGAGAGACATCTCGAGCAGGGACGAAAGTCGGAACTAGTGACCCGGCGGTGGCTTGTGGAAGCGCCGTCGCTCAACGGATAAAAGGTACCCCGGGGATAACAGGCTGATCTTGCCCAAGAGTCCATATCGACGGCATGGTTTGGCACCTCGATGTCGGCTCGTCGCATCCTGGGGGTGGAGTTGCTCCCAAGGGTTGGGCTGTTCGCCCATTAAAGCGGTACGCGAGCTGGGTTTAGAACGTCGTGAGACAGTTCGGTCCCTATCCGCTGTGCGCGTAGGAAACTTGAGAAGGGCTGACCCTAGTACGAGAGGACCGGGTTGGACGAACCTCTGGTGTGTCAGTTGTCCTGCCAAGGGCACCGCTGATTAGCTACGTTCGGAAGTGATAACCGCTGAAAGCATCTAAGCGGGAAGCACGCTTCAAGATGAGGTTTCCATGCACCATCAGGTGCGAGAGGCTCCCGGCTAGACTACCGGGTTGATAGGCCAGACGTGGAAGTGCAGCAATGCATGCAGCTGACTGGTACTAATAAGCCGACAACTTGATACACACCCAAAGAATTCAAAGCGTGTTCGCGTCCACTGTGCAGTTCCCGAGATACGGACGGGAACCACCCCCACCCGGGGTGAGACACACCCACATATCTCCATAGAGTTTCGGCTGTCATAGCGAAGGGGAAACGCCCGGTCCCATTCCGAACCCGGAAGCTAAGCCCTTCAGCGCCGATGGTACTGCACTGGTGACGGTGTGGGAGAGTAGGACGCAGCCGGACAAACATTCCCAAAAGGGGAGGGCCCACACGCCCTCCCCTTTTGCGTGTGCCAACTCCTGTTCGGCCTTTTCTCCGGTGCCATCGGCCGCCGTCCCGGCGGCGACGCGAGGCGCCCGCATCCGTATGCTGACCCCGACCCCCGTGGCCACGCCACGACGAAGGAGACGATGACGTGCCCGAGAACGACGGACGCCCAGGTGGAGGCCGCGACGGCTCCCTTGGCAGCGGCTCGGGTCGTCCTCCGCGCGGGCCCGGCCGCGGGCCGTCGAGCGGGAGCGACCGCCGTGACGTTCCGCGCCGTGGTGCGGGTCCGCGTCCGGCAGGGAGAGGCCGGGACGGCGACCGCCAGGGCGGTCCCCGCGACGGCAGGGACGGGCGCGACGACCGCGAGCGGGGCGCCAGCCGCCTCGCCCCCAAGGGTCCGAAGCTCCCCGAGCCCTCGATCCCGGAGGGCGTGACGGGCAAGGAGCTCGACCGCTCCATCCACCAGCAGCTGCGCACGCTGTCGAAGGAGAACGCCGAGGGCGTCGCCCAGCACCTCGTCATGGTGTCGGCCCACCTCGAGGCCGACGACATCGACGCCGCCCTGGCCCACGCCGAGACCGCCGTCCGTCGTGCCGGGCGGGTCCCCGCGGCCCGCGAGGCCCTCGGGATGGTGGCCTACCGCAGCGGGGACTTCGCGCGCGCGCTCACCGAGTTCCGCACGGTGCGCCGGCTCAGCGGCTCGTCCCACCTGCTGCCGCTCATGGTCGACTGCGAGCGGGGACTGGGCCGCCACGGCCGCGCCCTCGACCTCGCCGTGACGCCCGAGGCGAGGACGCTCTCGGAGTCGGAGCGGCTCGAGCTCGCCATCGTCGTCTCGGGCATCCGCCGCGACCTCGGACAGGACGACGCCGCGCTGCTGGCCCTCCAGGTCCCTGCTCTCAAGCGCGGCCCGCAGGCTGGGGTGTTCCGCCTCCACTACGCGTACGCCGACACCCTCGCCGGCCTCGGCCGCACCGACGAGGCGCGCGAGTGGTTCCTCAAGGCGGTCGAGGGCGACGTCGAGGGCGAGACCGACGCGGTCGAGCGGCTCGAGGAGCTCGACGGCATCTCGATCATCGACACCGGCGACGACGAGCTCGACGACGTCGACGAGGTCGAGGGCGCCACCCCGGCGGACGACGACGCGTCCACCGACGGCCCCCGCTCCGCCGGGTGAGCGGCGCCGCCGAGGGGCATCCCCTCATCGCGCGCTACGAGGGCGTCGTCTGCGACCTCGACGGCGTGGTCTACCGCGGACCGGCCGCGGTCGAGGGGGCGGTCGAGGCGCTCTCGACGGTCGGCGTGCCCGTCCTCTACGCGACGAACAACGCCTCGCGCCCGCCGGAGGTCGTCGCCGAGCACCTGCGCGAGCTCGGGCTCGCGTGCACGTCCGGCATGGTGGCGACGAGCTCGGAAGCGGGAGCCTGGCTCCTCGCCGACCGGGTCGACCCCGGGTCCGAGGTGCTCGTCGTCGGCGGCATCGGGGTCGGCATGGCCCTCGCGGAGGCCGGCCTCGTGCCCGTGACACCCCACCAGCGCCGGTCCGGTGCCGCCGCACCGGTCGCCGTCCTCCAGGGGTACGGTCCCGACGTCACCGCAGCCGACCTCTCGGAGGCGGCGTACGCGGTGCAGGACGGCGCCCTGTGGGTCGCCACGAACACCGATGCCACGCTGCCCACCGAGCGGGGGGTCGCCCCGGGCAACGGCTCGCTCGTCGCGGCCGTCGGCAACGCCGTCGGCCGTGGTCCCGACCTCGTCGCCGGCAAGCCGGAGGCACCCCTGTACCTGCTGTGCGCGCGCCGGCTGCGCGTCCCGGTGTCGTCGGTGCTGGCCGTCGGCGACCGGCTCGACACCGACATCGAGGGCGCCGTCGCCGCCGGTGCCGAGTCGCTGCTCGTCCTCACCGGGGTCGACGACCTCGGGGCCGTCCTCGAGGCCCCGCGGCACCGTCGCCCGACCTGGGTCGCCCACGACCTCGCCGCGCTCCACACGGACCCCGGGTCGGCCGCGCCGGGGGGCGCGGGCCTGGTCGACCTCGCCGCCGCCGTGGCCGCCGTCCACGCCGCCCGGGACCGCGGGGCCGACACCGCGACGGTCGCCGACCTCACCTCGGCCGCCGAAGGTGTGCTCGCCCGGGTGGCCCACCGGTAGCGTGGCCTCGCAGTGGGGGCCGATCGGGCCACCCGACCGAGGAGGACCCATGGCCAAGCGATCCATCCAGGGCTTCGTCGAGCTCGCGTCCGGGCTCGGAGAGCTGACGCGCAGCCGCGCGAAGGAGGCGGCGACCGAGCTGTTGACGCTGACCGGCGTCGAGGGCTCGAGCAAGAAGGTCGCCAAGCAGGCGGGCAAGCTCGCCGACGACCTGCTCGTCGCAGCGGAGTCCAACCGCAAGCAGGTCGTCCGTCTCGTGCGCAGCGAGGTCGAGGCCGCCATCGGCCGCATCGACGTCGGACGCCTCGTCGGTGAGGTCCAGGGCCTCGGGGCCACCGTCGCCGCCCTGGCCGCCCAGGTCGACGACCTGGCCCGCGCGGCCGCCGGCCGTCCCGCACCGAGCGCCCCCGCCCGGGTCGTCGACGTCGAGCCCGAGCCGGCCCGTGTCGCACCGCGGCCGGCTCCGGCGAGGAAGCGCCCCGCGAAGAAGGCGTCGTCGACGAGCGCCTCGAGCGCGCCGGCCGCGACGCCGTCCCCCGCGAAGAAGGCCCCGGCGAGGAAGGCTGCCGCGAGGAAGTCGCCCGCGACGAAGGCCACACCCAAGAAGGCGACGACGAAGAAGGCGCCGGCCAAGAAGGCGCCGGCCAAGAAGGCGACCACGACGGCCGCGAAGAAGGCGCCCGCCAAGAAGGCGACCACGACGGCCGCGAGGAAGGCCCCGGCGAAGAAGGCTCCGGCCAGGAAGACGTCCGCCGCGAAGAAGGCTCCGGCCGCGACGACGACTCCCTCGACGCCCTCGACGACGGCGGGCACCGCGTGACCGAGCAGCACCCGGACACCGACCCCGAGGTCGTCGACGAGGTCGCCCCCGACCCCGTCGACGACCTCGGGGCCGAGCCCACCCCTTCGCCCACCGACGTCCCGGCGCCCCCGGAGACCGGCGACATCGTCATCGACGCGGCCCTGCGCGACCTCGCCCAGGCCGACCCCGACGACCTCGACGCCCAGCTCGCGACCGGCGAGGCGGTGCACCGGACCCTGCAGTCCCGGCTGTCCGACCTCGGCGGCTGAGATCGCCCGTCTCGACGCCGAGCTCGTCCGACGAGGGTTGGCCCGCTCCCGCGGGGAGGCCCGCGACCTCGTGACCGCGGGACTGGTCAGCGTCGGAGGGCAGCAGGCCCGCAAGCCCTCGCACCCCGTCGACGACGGCGACACCCTCGCCGTCACCGACGAGGGCCCTCGCTGGGTGGGCCGGGCGGCGCACAAGCTCGCGGCCGCCCTCGAGACCTGGGGACCGCAGGGCCTCCGTGCGCAGGGACGTCGCTGCGTCGACGTCGGCGCGTCGACGGGGGGCTTCACCCAGGTCCTCCTCGCCGCCGGTGCCGCGAGCGTCGTGGCGGTCGACGTCGGCCACGACCAGCTGGTCCGCGAGGTCGCCGACGACCCCCGCGTCGAGGAGCGCAGCGGCACGACGGTCCGCGGCCTGGGCGCCGACGACCTCGGGGGACCGGCCGACCTCGTCGTCGCCGACCTGTCCTTCATCTCCCTCACCCTCGTCATGGGCGACCTCGCCGGCCTCCTCGCCGACGACGGAGACCTCGTCGTCCTCGTCAAGCCGCAGTTCGAGGTCGGGCGCGGCCGCCTCAACCGGCAGGGCGTCGTCACCGCGGCCCGCGACCGCGAGGCCGCCCTCGCGCGCGTCCTCGACGCGGTGGGGGAGCAGGACCTGCACGTCCACGGGCTGCGGGCCAGCCCGATCAGCGGCACGACGGGCAACACGGAGTACCTGTTGTGGGCGCGGTCGGTCCCGTCGGACACAATGAGCGGTCAGCAGGTGCGTGCCCTCGCGCGCGCCCTCACGACCGAGACCACGGGAGGACGCCGATGACGACGCCGTCGCGCCGCGTCCTGCTCGTCACCCACGTCGGCCGCCCCGAGGCGCAGCACCTCGCCGCGGAGGTCGCGACCCGCCTCCTCGCCTCCGGCATCGAGGTCGTCGCCCCGGCCGACGAGATGGCGGGGACCGCCCTCGGCGCCGTCGACGGCGTGACGGCGGTTCCCCACGACGCCGCCGACACCGAGCCCACGACCTCGGCCGCCGCGGGCTGCGAGCTCGTCGTCGTCCTCGGGGGCGACGGCACGATCCTGCGCGGCGCCGAGCTGTCCCGCGGCTCCGGGGCGCCCCTCCTCGGCGTCAACCTCGGCCACGTCGGCTTCCTCGCCGAGGCCGAGCGCGACGACATCGACGCCACGGTCGAGCGGATCTGCGCCCAGGACTACACCGTCGAGGACCGCACCACCCTCGAGGTCACCGCCCACGAGGACGGCCGCGTCGTCTTCGGGTCGTGGGCGCTCAACGAGGTCACCGTCGAGAAGGCCTCCCGCGAGCGGATGCTCGAGCTGACCGTCGAGATCGACGGCCGCCCCCTGTCGACGTGGGGCTGCGACGGCGTCGTCATGGCCACCCCCACGGGCTCCACCGCCTACGCGTTCTCCGCGGGCGGCCCCGTCGTGTGGCCCGACGTCGAGGCCCTGCTCGTCGTCCCCATCAGCGCGCACGCCCTCTTCTCCCGACCCGTCCTCGTCGGTCCCCGCTCGCGGATCGCCGTCGAGGTCGTCCCCGGGACCGCCGGCAGCGGCGTCGTCTGGTGCGACGGGCGTCGCGCCGTCGGCCTGCCTCCCGGCGCCCGCATCGAGGTCCAGCGCAGCGACCGGCCGGTCCGGCTCGCCCGCCTGTCCCCCGGGGGCTTCACCGACCGGCTCGTCGAGAAGTTCGCCCTCCCCGTGCAGGGGTGGCGCGGCGCGGCCCGGCGGCAGCAGGCCGAGGAGGACGCCGCCCCGTGATCGAGGAGATCCGCATCCGCGACCTCGGGGTCATCGACGAGGCCGTGCTGCCGCTCCACCGCGGGCTCACCGTGCTCACCGGCGAGACCGGGGCCGGCAAGACGATGGTCGTCACCGCTCTCGGGCTGCTGCTCGGCGGGCGCGCTGACAGCGCCCTCGTGCGCACCGGTGCCGACCGAGCCGTCGTCGAGGGGGTCCTCGACCTCCCGGCCGACCACCCCGCGCTCGTCCGGGCCGCCGACGCCGGCGGCGACACGACCGACGGTCTGGTCCTCGTCCGCTCGGTGTCCGCCGACGGCCGCTCCCGGGCGCACGTCGGCGGCCGCGCGGCACCGGTGGGCCTGCTCGCCGAGCTCGCCGAGCACCTCGTCGCCGTCCACGGCCAGGCCGACCAGTGGCGCCTCAAGCGCGCCGACCAGCACCGCGAGGTCCTCGACGCCTTCGGGGGCGCGCCCGTGGCGAAGGCCCTCGCCGGCTACCGCGACGTGCACTCCCGGCTCACCGAGGCCGAGGCCGAGCTCGAGCACCTGCGCGGGGCCGCGGCCGAACGGGCCCGCGAGGCCGACGGGCTGCGCGTGGGCCTCGAGCGCATCGAGGCGCTCGACCCCCAGCCGGGGGAGGACGAGGCCCTGCGCGTCGAGTCGCAGCGGCTCGGCCACGCCGAGGAGCTCCGCGTCGGTGCCGGCGAGGCCCACGCCGCGCTCGCCGGTGACGACGACGACTCGACCGCCGCCCCGGGCGTCCTCGACGCCCTCGCCACGGCGTCGGCCCGGCTCTCGGCCGTGAGCGACGCCGATCCGGCGCTGGCCGAGATCGGCACCCGCGTCGACGAGCTGCGCTACCTCGCGGCCGACGTCGCGGCCGACCTCGGCTCCTACCTCGGCGACGTCGACGTCGACCCGGCGCGGCTCGAGCACGTCGAGCAGCGACGGGCCGCCCTCGGCGAGGTCACCCGCCTCTACGGCCCGGGCGTCGACGACGTCCTGCTCTGGGCGAAGGAGGCGGCCCGGCGCGTCGACGAGCTCGAGGGCACCGGCGACCGCATCGGCGAGCTCGAGGAGCACGTCGCCACCCTCACGACCGGGCGGGCCGCCGCTGCGGCCGCCCTGACCGCCGCGCGCACCACGACCGCCGCCACCCTCGGCGAGCGCATCACCGAGGAGCTCGCGCACCTCGCGATGGGCTCGGCCACCGTGACCGTCGCCGTCGACGACGCCGGCCGCTTCGGCGCCGACGGCCGCGACGACGTCGAGCTGCGCCTCGCCTCCGGTCCCGGCACCCCGCCGCGCACCGTCACCCGAGCGGCCTCTGGCGGTGAGCTCTCGCGCGTCATGCTCGCCATCGAGGTCGCCACGGCCACCGACACCACCGCCGTCCCGACGTTCGTCTTCGACGAGGTCGACGCCGGGGTCGGCGGCCGGGCCGCCCTCGACGTCGGGGCCCGGCTCGCGGCCCTCGCCCGGCACGCCCAGGTCGTCGTCGTCACCCACCTCGCGCAGGTCGCGGCCCACGCCGACCGGCACCTCGTCGTCGAGCGCTCCGACGACGGCCACGTCACCCGCAGCGGCGTCCACGCCGTCGAGGGCGACGACCGCGTCGCCGAGCTCGCCCGCATGCTCGGCGGCACCGGCACCGACGCCGCGCTCGAGCACGCCCGCGACCTGATGGCGCGCGCCCGGCCCTGACCCGACGTGGCACGATGGTCCGGATGTCCATCCGCCTCCCCGCCCGTAGAGACCGTGGCCCCGTCGACGGGCTGAGCGGTCCCGCGCGCGTCGACCGCCGGACCAAGGACCTGACCAAGCGCCTGCGCCCCGGTGACGTCGCGGTCATCGACCACGAGGACATCGACCGGGTCAGCGCCGAGGCCCTCGTCGCGTGCCGCCCCGCGGCCGTCGTCAACGCCTCGCCGTCGATCTCCGGGCGCTACCCGAACCTCGGCCCCGAGATCCTCGTCGCCGCCGGCATCCCGCTCGTCGACCACGCCGGGCCCGAGGTCATGGCCTTGAAGGACGGGGCGGTCCTCTCGCTCGAGCACGGGGCCGTCGTCTCCGGTGGCCGCACCGTCGCGACCGGGACGGTGCTCGACAACGACCAGGTCCAGGCCGCGATGACGGCCGCGCGCGCCGGGCTCTCCGACCAGCTCGAGGCGTTCGCGGCGAACACGATGGACTACCTGCGCCGTGAGCGCGAGCTGCTCTTCGACGGGGTCGGCGTGCCCGACATCACGACCGACCTCGACGGCCGCCACGTCCTCATCGTCGTGCGCGGCTACCACTACAAGGAGGACCTCGAGACCCTCCGCCACTACATCCGCGAGTACAAGCCGATCCTCATCGGCGTCGATGGCGGCGCCGACGCCCTCATCCAGGCCCGGCACAAGCCCCACCTCATCGTCGGCGACATGGACAGCGTCTCCGACGACGCCCTGCGCTGTGGTGCGGAGATCGTCGTGCACGCCTACCGCGACGGGCGCGCGCCCGGCCTCGAGCGGGTCCGGGCGCTCGGCGTCGAGCCGGTCGTCTTCCCCGCGACGGGGACGAGCGAGGACGTCGCGATGCTCCTGGCCGACGACAAGGGCGCCACGCTCATCGTGGCGGTCGGCACCCACGTCACCCTCGTCGAGTTCCTCGACAAGGGCCGGTCGGGGATGGCCAGCACCTTCCTCACCCGCCTGCGGGTCGGCGGCAAGCTCGTCGACGCCAAGGGGGTCAACCGGCTCTACCGTGCCCGGATTTCCGGGATGAGCCTGGTCATCATGCTGCTCG
Organism: Oryzobacter terrae; assembly: GCF_042756445.1. GTDB lineage: Bacteria > Actinomycetota > Actinomycetes > Actinomycetales > Dermatophilaceae > Oryzobacter > Oryzobacter terrae. The sequence goes on along the minus strand of NZ_CP170578.1, from coordinate 463,320 downwards.
TCGGGCTGCTCGCGCTCTTCGCGGCCCTCTGGTCCACCGACGGCGGACGAGCCCTGCTCCAGGTGCTCGGCGCCCGCATCGACGACCTCTGGTCGTCCATCCAAGGAGTGTTCGGGTGATCGACTTCCGGTACCACCTCGTCTCGATCGTCTCGATCTTCCTCGCCCTGGCCGTCGGCATCGTCCTCGGCGCCGGGCCGCTCCAGGGCGAGATCGGCGACACCCTCGGTCGCGAGGTGGCGGGGCTGCGCGAGGACAAGGCGCAGCTGAACACCCAGCTCCAGCAGTCGACCGCGGCCCGCGACGGCCTCGACGCCTACATCGGCGAGACGAACGCCGACGTGCTGCGCGGGGCCCTCCAGGACCGCCGCGTCGGCATCGTCGTCCTCCCGGGCTCCGACGCCGCCGTCGCCGAGTCGACCGGCGCGGCGCTGCGCTCGGCGGGGGCGACGGTCGTCTCGACGACGTCGGTCGGCGATGCGTGGGTGTCGACCGACGAGTCCACGGCCGCGGCCCGCGACACCGCCGTCACCGAGGCCGCCCGGGCCGCCGACGTCGACGTCAGCGAGACGGGCGCCGTGTCGCCGCGCGACGTCCTCCTCGCCGCCCTCCTCGCGGCGCCCCCGCAGGCCGGTGTGGAGCCGGTGGACGCGGCGACGGCCGTGCAGGCCCTGCGCTCGCTCGCCGACGCCGACCTCGTCGAGATCGACACCGAGGGCTTCCAGACCGCCGACCTCGTCGTCGTCGTGTCCGGAGTCGTGACCTCCGGGGAGACCGAGGCGCGAGCCACGGCGGCGGAGCGGTGGGTCGACCTGTCCATCGCGCTCGACGACCGCAGCGCGGGCACCGTCGTCGCGGCCGAGACGACGACCGCCTCGGCCGGCGCGCAGGTCCTCGTCGCCCTGCGCAACGACGCGACCGCCACGCGGGGCGTCAGCACCGTCGACAACGCGGGCTCGGCGCTCGGCCAGGCCAGCGTGGTCCACGGGCTGGTCCAGCAGGCGGCCGGGGACGTCGGTCAGTACGGCTTCGCCGGCGGAGCGGACGCGCCCTACGCGCCGCTGCCGGCCCCGTGAGCCCGCTGCGGGTCGCCGCGGCGGGAGCCCTCGCCGCGGCCGCGGCGTTCGGCGCCCAGCGCGCCCTCACCTCCACCGTCCGCTCCCCGCGGTGGGAGCGGACGAACCACGCCGGCGAGCCGGTCACCCTCCTCGAGGGCCCGTCGTACGTCGCGGGGGCGGCCGTGGGAGCCGTGGCCGCCGGACCGGCGGGCGTCGTCGCCGTCCTCGGCTCGGGGGCCTTCGGTGCGCTCGACGACCTCGCGGGGGACGGCGCGAGCAAGGGCCTCAAAGGGCACCTCGGCGCCGCGGCCCGGGGCGAGGTGACGACGGGGTTCGTCAAGGTCGTCGGCATCGGCGCCACCGGCCTCGTCTCCGCCGCGCTCGCGGACCGGCCCCGCGACGACGTCGGCGGGCTCGACACGCTCGTCGGGGGTGCCGTCGTCGCCGGGGCCGCCAACCTCGCCAACCTCCTCGACCTCCGTCCGGGGCGCGCGCTTAAGGCCACCGCGCTGGCGAGCCTGCCCCTCCTCCTCGGCTCGTCCCGCTCCGCCGCCCTCGGGGCGGCCGCGGCCACCGGTGCCGCCCTCGGTGTCGCGGCTCCCGACCTCGCCGGCCGCTCGATGCTCGGCGACACCGGGGCGAACGCCGCGGGCGCCCTCGTCGGCACCGCCCTGCTCGGTGCCACGGGCCGGCGGGGCCGGCTCGTCGCGCTCGCCGTCCTGACCGCCCTGACCCTGGCGTCCGAGAAGGTCAGCTTCACGCGCGTCATCGAGTCGACCCCGGTGCTGCGCGAGCTCGACGCGTGGGGTCGCCCCGCCCGATGACCGGACGCCGCCTCGCCACGGGGATCGCGGGAGCCGCCGGGCTCATCGCGCTGACGACGCTGCTCGCCCGCGCCGCCGGGTTCGCCCGCATCCTCGTCTTCGCCGACGCCGTGCGCGCCGGTGGGGTCGGGGAGGTCTACCAGAGCGTCAACGCCCTGCCCAACGTCCTGTTCGAGGTCGCGGCCGGCGGGGTCCTCGCCGCCGTCGCGGTCCCGCTCATCGCCCACCGGCTCGGGGCGGGGGAGCGCGACCGGGCCGACCACCTCGCCTCGGTGCTCCTCACCTGGGCCGTCGTCGTCCTCGGCCCGCTGGCGGCCCTCCTCGCCCTCGCGGCACCGGGACTCGCGTCGTGGCTCGTCGACGACTTCGACCCCCGCGCCCACGAGGTCGCCACGACCCTGCTGCGGATCTTCGCCGTGCAGGTCCCGCTCTACGGGATCGGGATCATCCTCGCCGGGCTGCTCCAGGCCCACCGCCGCTTCCTCGCGGCGGCCCTGGCCCCGCTCGTGTCGTCGGTCGTCGTCCTCGCGTCCTACCTCTGGTACGGCTCGCTCACCGGCGGCGAGACCGCGCCGTCCCTCGTCGGCGACGACGCGATCCGGGTCCTCGGTTGGGGCACGACGCTCGGGGTCGTCGTCCTCTCGCTGCCCCTCGTCGTCCCCGCCCTCGCCACCGGCTGGCGCTGGCGGCCCGCGCTGCGGCTCGACCGGGAGGACGCCACCCGGGTCGGCTCGCTCGCCGGCGCGGGCGTGCTCGCCCTCGCCGCCCAGCAGGGTGCCGTGCTCGTGACGATGTGGCTCGCGAACCACTCGAGCGACCGGGGTGCCTTCCCCGTCTACCAGTACGTCCAGGCCGTGTACCTGCTGCCGTACGCCGTCATCGCCGTGCCGATCGCGACGAGCGCCTTCCCGGCCCTCGCGGCGCGCACCGGAGCGGGGGAGGACACCACCTCGACGCTCGCCCAGGCCCTGCGGGCGGTGCTCGTGCTCTGCGGGCTGGCCGCCGGCGTCCTCGTCGCGGCGGCACCCGCGGTCGGGTCCTTCTTCGCCGTCCTCGACGCCAACCGGGGGAGCGACGGGGCCAGCACCACCGCACTGGCCGCCCTGCCCGGTGCGCTCATCGCCTACGCCCCTGGTCTCGTCGGGTTCGGCGTCACGGCGCTGCTCACCCGTGCGCTCTACGTGAGAGGACGCCCGATGGACGCCGCCCTCACCACCGCGTTCGGGTGGGGCCTGGCCGCCGTCGTGCCGCTCGTCGTCGTCGGGTCGGGGCAGGGGCCCTCCCTCACCCTGCGGTGGCTCGGCTTCGCCTCGACCGTGGGCATGACGGCGACGGCCATCGGCCTCGTCGTCCTCGTCCGCCACGCATGGGGCCGCGAGGCGACCGAGGGCGTGGGGCGCACCGCGGGCGTCCTCGTCGTCGCGCTCGCCGTGGCCCTCCTCGTCGGCGACCTCGTCACCCACGGGCGCGCGATGGACACGCTCCTCACGGCGGCCCTCTGGGGGACGGCCGCGGGGCTCGCCGCGCTCATGGCGGGGGTGGTGACGCTCGTCGTCGGCGACCGCGCCATGATGGGTGAGGTCCTGCGACGTGGCAGGACGCGACGACGCGGAGGCGGCTGACGTGAAGGTGCTCGTCGTGCTCGGGACGAGCACGGGTGGGGTGGGGCAGCACGTCCGGGGGCTGGTCCGCGGGCTCGCCGGGGCGGGGCACGTCGTCGTCGTCGCCGGACCCTCCGACGTGCTCGCCCACTTCGGCCTCGGTGAGGTCGCGGCGGCCCTCGTCACCCTCGACGTCACCGACCGCCCGCACCCGGCTCGTGACGCGCGCGCCCTGCGGGTCCTCTCGGGCGTCGTCGCCGGCGCCGACGTCGTCCACGCCCACGGCCTGCGCGCCGCCGCGCTCGCCGTCCTCGCGACCGCGCGCAGCGGCCCGCCGGTCGTCGCCACGCTGCACAACGCCGCTCCCTCCGGCGCCCTGACGGGTGCCGTGTACGCCGTCCTCGAGCGCGTCGTCGCCCGGGGGAGCGCCCTCGTCCTCGGGGTCTCGGCCGACCTCGTCGAGCGGATGCGTTCGCTCGGCGCGCGCCGCACCGGGCTCGCCGTCGTCCCCGCCCCACCGCCGCGCACGGCGGCGCGCGAGCGGCACGAGGTGCGCGCCGACCTCGGCGTCGCAGCGTCGGCCGCGCTCGGTGTCGTCGTGGCCCGGCTCGCGCCGCAGAAGGGCCTCGACGTCCTCCTCGACGCGCACCGCGAGCTGCGCGACGACCCCGAGGTCGACCTCGTCACCGTCGTCGCCGGCGACGGACCCCTGCGCGACGGGCTCGCCGACCGGATCCGCGACGAGCGCCTGCCGGTGCGCCTGCTCGGGCGGCGCGACGACGTCCCCGACCTGCTCGCCGCCGCCGACGTCGTCATCTCGAGCGCGGTGTGGGAGGGCCAGCCGGTCGGCCTCCAGGAGGCCCTGCACGCCGGGGCCGCCATCGTCGCCACCGACGTCGGGGGCACGGGCGCGGTCGTCGGCGACGCCGCCCTCCTCGTCCCGGCCAACGAGGCCGCCGCCCTCGCCCGGGCCGTGCGCGACGTCGTCGTCCACGGGGCGGTCCGCGACGACCTGCGCTCGCGGGCGGTCGAGCGGGCCGGGCAGCTCCCCACCGAGGACGACGCCGTCACCGCGGCCCTCGCCGGTTATCGGTCGGTCCTGCCGCGGGGGCTGCTCGGGGCCTGACGGGTGTCCGAGCCGTGGATTCCTGTGGCCGATCTGGGGTGTCGGTCGGTGGGGGGCCCGCTCATCACCTAGAGTTGAACCCCGTGGTGCTCCAGACGACGAAACAGATCTTCGTGACCGGAGGCGTCGCCTCCTCGCTCGGCAAGGGGCTCACCGCCTCGTCGCTCGGGCACCTGCTCCGGGCCCGTGGCCTGCGGGTGACGATGCAGAAGCTCGACCCCTACCTCAACGTCGACCCCGGGACGATGAACCCGTTCCAGCACGGCGAGGTGTTCGTCACCGACGACGGGGCCGAGACCGACCTCGACATCGGCCACTACGAGCGCTTCCTCGACGTCGCCCTCAAGGGCAGCGCCAACGTCACGACCGGCCAGGTCTACAACCGGGTCATCCAGCGCGAGCGGCGCGGCGAGTACCTCGGCGACACCGTCCAGGTCATCCCGCACATCACCAACGAGCTCAAGGAGCGGATGCGGGCCCAGGCCGCCGGATCGCCCGGGGTCTCCGACGCCGACGCCCCCGACATCATCATCACCGAGATCGGCGGCACGGTCGGCGACATCGAGTCGCTGCCCTTCCTCGAGGCCGCGCGCCAGGTCCGCCACGACCTCGGCCGCGACAGCGTCTTCTTCCTCCACGTCTCGCTCGTGCCCTACCTCGCGCCGAGCGGTGAGCTGAAGACCAAGCCGACCCAGCACTCCGTCGCCGCGCTGCGCCAGGTCGGCATCCAGCCCGACGCGCTCGTGCTGCGCGCCGACCGCGAGATCCCCGAGTCGATCAAGCGCAAGATCTCGCTCATGTGCGACGTCGACACCGAGGCCGTCGCGGCCGCGGTCGACGCCCCGAGCATCTACGACATCCCCAAGGTCCTGCACCGCGAGGGCCTCGACGCCTACGTCATCCGTCGCCTGGGCCTGACCTTCCGCGACGTCGACTGGACCGACTGGGACCTCCTCCTCGACCGGGTCCACGAGCCCGAGCACGAGGTCGAGGTCGCGCTCGTCGGCAAGTACATCGACCTCCCCGACGCCTACCTCTCGGTCACCGAGGCCCTGCGCGCCGGTGGCTTCCACCACGACGCGAAGGTCCGCATCCGCTGGGTCGCGTCCGACTCGTGCGAGACCGAGGCCGGCGCCACGAAGGCCCTCGGCGGCGCCGACGCCGTCCTCGTCCCGGGGGGCTTCGGCGTGCGCGGCATCGAGGGCAAGGTCGGCGCGCTGCGCTGGGCGCGCGAGCGGGGCGTCCCGACCCTGGGGATCTGCCTGGGCCTGCAGTGCATGGTCATCGAGTACGCGCGCACCGTCGCCGGCATCGAGGGCGCCAGCTCCACCGAGTTCGACCCCGACACCCCCGCACCCGTCATCGCGACGATGGAGGAGCAGAAGGCCTTCGTCGAGGGCGCCGGCGACCTCGGCGGGACGATGCGCCTCGGGAGCCAGCGGGCGGCCCTGGTCGAGGGGTCCGTCGTCGCGGGCGCGTACGGCGCCACCTTCGCCGACGAGCGGCACCGCCACCGCTACGAGGTCAACGAGTCGTACCGCACGCAGCTCGAGGACGCGGGCCTCGTCATCAGCGGGACGCACCCCGAGCTCGGCCTCGTCGAGTTCGTCGAGCTGCCGCGCGAGGTGCACCCGTACTACGTCTCGACGCAGGCGCACCCCGAGTTCAAGTCGCGCCCGACCCGCGCCCACCCGCTGTTCGCGGGCCTCATCGGTGCGGCCATCGAGGAGCAGCGGGCCTCGCGCCTCGTCGAGGTCGAGCGGCACCGCCACCACGAGCCCGCCGAGGCGAATGCCTGACGCGGCGCCGCTGCGCGACGAGCTGTCGCCGCGGCCCGTCCTCGACTCCGTCGTGTCCTTCGCGGGCCGCGTCTGGGACGTGCGCAGCGAGCACGTCGACCTCGGGGAGGCCGGGGTCGTCGTGCGTGACTTCGTCGACCACACCGGAGCCGTCGCGGTGCTCGCCCTCGACGAGGACGACCGCGTGGTCCTCGTCCAGCAGTACCGGCACCCGGTGGGCGCGTTCGAGTGGGAGCTGCCCGCCGGGCTCCAGGACGTCGACGGGGAGCCGCCGCACCTCACGGCCGCGCGCGAGCTCGCCGAGGAGGCCGACCTCACCGCGGGGCAGTGGCACCTCCTCCTCGACCACTACGCCTCGCCCGGCGGCTCGAGCGAGGCGCTGCGCGTCTTCCTCGCCCGCGACCTGGCCGACGTCCCGCCCGACGAGCGCCACGAGCGCGACGGCGAGGAGCTGGGGATGCCGGTGCGCCGGGTCCCGCTCGACGACCTCGTCGAGTCGGTGCTGGCCGGAGACGTCCACAACGGCACCCTGATGATCGCGGCGCTGACCGCCGCCCGGCTGCGCGACCGGGGGTGGGAGGGCCTGCGCCACGTCGACGAGCCCTGGCCGACGATGTCGCGGACCCGCCGCCGGTCGTGAGCGGTGCGAGCGGCCTCGGTGGCCTGGTGCCGGCCGGGGATGCTGTCTGCCCGTGCGGCGGTGTGCCGCAGGGCAGCTCGTTCTCCGACTGCTGCGGACCCGTCGTCTCCGGAGAGGCCCTGGCACCCTCCGCCGAGGCGCTGATGCGATCGCGGTACACGGCCTACGCCGTCCACGCCGGGGACCACCTGTTCCGCAGCTGGCACGCGCGGACCCGTCCCGAGGACGTCGATCCCGACGAGCGGGTGCGGTGGGTCGGCCTCGACGTCGTGGACGTCGTCGACGGTGGCCCCGACGACACCGAGGGCGTCGTCGAGTTCCGGGCGCAGTGGGTCAGCGACGACGACGGGCCGGTCCGCCGCGGGGAGGTCCACGAGCGCAGCCGGTTCACCCGGCGCGCGGGCCGGTGGGTCTACCTCGAGGCGCTCTGACACCCTCCCGACGCGGGCACAGGCGAACCGGGCCCGATGGACCAACGGCCCGACCTCCCTCGGACGAACGGTGGATCCTCCACCCGACTCGGGGAAAGTGCGCACCCACCTGTGCCACTGTTCCGTCATCGCCCCGGGAGGACCCCCCTGCACCGACCGGACGAGAGCACGGGAGCTCCCTGCATCCCCGTCCTCACAGCACGGACTCCGTCCCCTGTGGCCCTCGGCCACAGGGGACGGCTCCGTTTCACTGGTAGGAGACGAGCTGCGGGGTGGGACGGACCTGTTCGAGCGTCTGGGCCGGGGTGAGCATCGGGGTGTCCTCGTGCTCGAAGTTCTTCCAGCCGAGCCACACGTTCTCGGGGAGGTCGCGCCGGAGCGCGCGCCAGGTGTCCTGCTTGGCCCCCTGGCCACCCTGGCCGTCGGCGTGGACGAGCCACTGGATCTCGTCGAGCGAGGTGTCGAGCCGCTCGCGACCCCGCACCATCGACGGGCGGAACTGGTGCAGGGTGAGGACCTTCGGGGGAAGGTCGCGGTCGCGGACGAGCCCGGCCAGCCAGGCGCCGACCTCGTTGACCTCCTCGACCGAGACCGAGCCGATCTGGTCGAGGTGCTTCTCGTCGGGCAGCAGGCGCCACTCGGGGTCGAGCGCGAGTCCGACCCACGGGCGACGGAGGAGCTCCTCGTAGGCCTTGGCCTGGTCGAGGAAGTGGGCGCGCCCCGGCTGGAGGTCGAGCACGACGTAGGCGCCGGCGCGCTCGGCGTGCTGCACCCACGGCAGCAGCCGGCGCACGGGCGTGGGGGAGGAGTAGTCCCCGTCGCGCCCCTTCGAGCCCGAGGCGACGGTGGCGATGAGCTCGAACGCCGGAACGACCCGGGTCTCCGTCAGCGCCGCGTACTCGTCGGCGACCGAGCGGGCCCGAAGGGCGGCGGCCTCCGCCGACTGCTCGCCGAGCATCCCCAGGGCCGCGGTCCCCGGGTGGCCGTAGAGCGCCACCATGAGCCGTCCGGGGAAGGGCAGCAGCCCGCCGCCGGGCAGCTCGGGTGCCTTCCGGGCGGTGCGGACCCGCTGGGCCAGGCGCGCGGCGTCGCCGACGCCGGCCCCGACGGCGAGGACGGCGGCGTCGGCGTGCTCCTTGAGGGCGGCACGCGCCTCCTCGTCCACCCGGGGGTCGGGGTGGGAGACGGTGACGCGTCGGGCGCCGACCGCCGAGAGGGTCGGCTCGAGCGCCTCGGGCACGGTGGCCCCGCGCCGCACCAGGACGGTGGCGCCGCGACCCTCGGGTCGGCGGGGCAGCCCCGGGAGGGCGGATCCCGACGCGGACGCGTCGAGCACCTCGCGGGCGCCGAAGCGCTCGGGCACCGCGCGGGACGCCCCCGACGTCGTGGTGGCGCGGACGACGGTGCGCGTCCCGAGCCGCGCGAGCTCGGCCTCGAGACCGGCGGAGTCCGCGGAGCCGCCGGACCCGGTGACGAGGAGGGGGAGCCCGAGCCGGGTGGCCGTGCGGATCCCCTCGGTGAGGCCCGGCCCGTCCGCGGCGCTGACGACGACCGCCGTCGACCGCTGCACGAGCGCGCGGGTGGCGGTGAGGGATGCGGCGGCCAGGCCGAGGGCGTCGCGCAGCGAGGCCGGGTCGACCACGCCGGCTCCGCCGTCGGTGCGGGCGAGCACCTCGTGCGAACCCGGCGACGACGCCGTCGCCGGGCGCCGCCCGCCGCCATCGGTGCAGGAGGCCGTCGCCGCCGCACCCACCCCCACGGCGAGCACCGCCCCGGACCGCAGCAGCGCGCGGCGCGGCACCGGTGTCGGCACCGGGGTGCGGGCGGGCGGGGGAGCGGACGGCATCCGACCAGCCTGTCACGGCTGCCGGTCCCGAGGCCCGACCCGTTCCGTCGGTGCGAACTGGTAGGCAGGACCCATGTACCTCGAGAACGTCGTCGTCGACGCCCTGGACCCGCAGCGGCTCGGTCGCTTCTGGGAGGCCCTCCTCGGCTGCGAGACCCTCACCGACGAGCCCGCGACCTACGAGACCCGCCTCACCGTCCCCGACGGCCCGGTCCTCGACCTCTGCTTCGAGCGGGTGACCCACCCGCCGACCCCCAGCCCGCGCCTCCACCTCGAGGTGAGCGGGGGCGACCGCCAGGACGAGGTCGTCGCCCGGGTGCTCTCCCTCGGTGGCAGCCACCTCGACATCGGGCAGCGCGACGTGCCCTGGGTGGTCATGGCCGACCCCGAGGGCAACCCGTTCTGCGTCATGGAGGCCCGCCCCGAGTACGCGGTGTCGGGCCCCCTGTCGTCGCTGCCCCTCGACAGCGCCGACGTCGAGCGGGACACCCGGTTCTGGAGCGAGCTCTCGGGCTGGGTCGCGGCCGACAGCGCGATGCCGAGCGCCCTGCGCCACCCGAGCGGGCGCGGCCCGCTGCTCGAGCTGTGCCCCGAGCCGGCGCCCAAGGCCGCCGAGGCGAAGAACCGGGTGCACCTCGACCTCCGGCTCGAGGCCTCCGACGACGCTGACGCGGCGGTCGAGCGGATCCTCGCCCTCGGGGGCAGCGAGTTCCTCCACGACTGGGGCGACCTGCCGTGGCGGGTCTTCCGCGACCCCTCGGGCAACGAGGTCTGCCTCCTCCCCGCACGCCGGGGGTGACGGGAACGCGGTCGAGGACGACGTCTCCGCCTCCGTAGACTGTCCCGAGTGCCCGGGCGCCCCACGCGCGGTCGGTCCGGGCCCCGCACCCCGCACCCGAACCCGAAGGACCCCCCGTGCTCCGCACCCACGAGGCCGGCACCCTGCGTGCCGCCCACACCGGCCAGACCGTCACGCTCACCGGCTGGGTGGCCAAGCGGCGCGATCACGGCGGCGTGGCCTTCATCGACCTGCGCGACGGCAGCGGGGTCGTCCAGGTCGTGGCGCGTGACGAGGTCCTCACCGGTGCCGCGCACGACCTGCGCAGCGAGTTCGTCGTCAAGGTCGTCGGCGAGGTCACCGCCCGCGAGGAGCGCAACGTCAACCCCGACCTGCCCACCGGCGAGGTCGAGGTCGTGGCGTCGGGCATCGAGGTCCTCAACGCCTCGGCCCCGCTGCCCTTCCAGCTCGACGAGCGGGTCACCGTCGGCGAGGAGGCGCGCCTGAAGCACCGCTACCTCGACCTGCGCCGCCCGGGCACCCAGTCGGCCGGCCACGCCATCCGGCTGCGCTCGAAGGTCAGCGCCGCCGCGCGGGCCGTGCTCGGGGCCCGCGACTTCATCGAGATCGAGACCCCGACGCTCACCCGCTCGACCCCCGAGGGTGCGCGCGACTTCCTCGTGCCGGCCCGGCTCGCGCCGGGGTCCTGGTACGCCCTCCCGCAGAGCCCGCAGCTGTTCAAGCAGCTGCTCATGGTCTCGGGGATGGAGCGGTACTACCAGATCGCCCGCTGCTACCGCGACGAGGACTTCCGCGCCGACCGTCAGCCCGAGTTCACGCAACTCGACATCGAGATGAGCTTCGTCGAGCAGTCCGACGTCCTCGAGCTCGGCGAGGCCGTGGTCCGCGAGATCTGGCAGCTCATCGGTGTCGAGCTCCACACGCCCTTCCAGCAGATGACCTACGCCGAGGCGATGCGCCGGTTCGGGTCCGACAAGCCCGACCTGCGCTTCGGCGTCGAGCTCGTCGAGTGCACCGACTACTTCAAGGACACCCCCTTCCGGGTCTTCCAGTCCGAGTACGTCGGGGCCGTCGTCATGCCCGGCGGTGCGAGCCAGCCGCGCAAGCAGCTCGACGCGTGGCAGGAGTGGGCCAAGCAGCGCGGCGCCCGCGGCCTGGCCTACGTGCTCGTCCAGGAGGACGGCACCCTCGGCGGGCCCGTCGCCAAGAACCTGTCGGAGGCCGAGGTCGCGGGGCTCGCCGCGCACGTGGGCGCCGAGCCCGGCGACTGCGTCTTCTTCGCCGCCGGCGCCACGAAGGCGTCGCGCTCCCTGCTCGGGGCCGCCCGCCTCGAGATCGGCAAGCGCGGCGGCCTCATCGACGAGTCGGCGTGGAGCTTCCTCTGGGTCGTCGACGCCCCGCTCTTCGAGCCGGCCTCCGAGGCCGTCGCCGCGGGTGACGTCGCCGTCGGCGCGGGCGCGTGGACGGCCGTGCACCACGCGTTCACCTCCCCGAAGGAGGAGTTCCTCGACACCTTCGACACCGACCCCGGACCGGCCCTCGCCTACGCCTACGACATGGTGTGCAACGGCAACGAGGTCGGCGGCGGCTCCATCCGTATCCACCGTCGCGACGTGCAGGAGCGCGTGTTCGCGGTCATGGGCCTGTCGCCCGAGGAGGCGCAGGAGAAGTTCGGCTTCCTCCTCGACGCCTTCGCGTACGGCGCCCCGCCGCACGGCGGGATCGCCTTCGGCTGGGACCGCATCGTCATGCTCCTCGGCGGGTTCGAGAGCATCCGCGACGTCATCGCGTTCCCGAAGTCGGGCGGGGGCTACGACCCGCTCACCGACGCGCCGGCCCCCATCACGCCGCAGCAGCGCAAGGAGGCCGGCATCGACAGCACGCCCGAGCCCCCGGTGGCGGGGTCCGACACCGAGGGCTGAGGGCGGCGCCCCTCAGCGGGCGAGGAACTCGACGAGCACGCGGTTGAACTCCTCGGTGTGCGAGTCGTTGATGCCGTGCGGGCCGTCGCCGATGACGTGCAGCTGCGCTCCGGGAACCCGCTCGGCCGTGCGCTGACCGGAGACCTCGAGCGGCACGATGGCGTCGGCGTCGCCGTGGATGACGAGGGTCGGCACGGTGACCGTGTCGAGGTCGCCGGTGAAGTCCTCGACCCAGGAACGGATGCACTGCACCGCGGCGTGGACGTCGGCCTGGGCCGCGAGGGCGAGGGCCTCCCGGCGCTGGTCCTCGGTGACCTTCAGCTCGCCGTTCGCGGAGAAGAAGGTGGTGAGGAACCCGTCGAGGAAGCCCGACGGGTCAGCGGCGAGGTCCTGCTGCATGCCCTCGACGGTGGCGTCGTCGAGCGCACCGTCGGGGTGTGCCTGGTCCTTCTTGAGGTTCGGCGGGATGGCGGCCGCGAAGACGGCGCTGTGGACGCGCTCGTCGCCGCGGGTGCCGAGGTAGCGGGCGACCTCGCCGCCACCCATCGAGAAGCCCACGAGGCTGACGTCGCGCAGGTCGAGCCCGGTGAGGACGGCGTCGAGGTCCCCCGTGAGGGTGTCGTAGTCGTAGGAGGCGTCCTCGCCGGGCTTCGACGACTGCCCGAACCCCCGACGGTCGTAGGTGACGACCCGGTGGCCGGCCCCGGTGAGGGCGGGGACGGTCGCGGCCCAGGAGGCACCGCTCAGGGGCCAGCCGTGGATGAGGACGACGGGTCGGCCGTCACCGCCGGTGTCCTCGACGTGGAGGTCGACCGAGCCGTTGCTGATGGTGCTCATCGTTCACCTTTCGTGGGGGGCTGTCGACGCCACCGTAGGCACGTCCGGGGGTGCGGTGGCGGCGGAGGATCAGGCGAACCAGCGGCTCGTCCACTCCATCCCCGTGACGAAGCCCAGGCGCTCGTAGAGCCGGCGTGCCACGACGTTGTCGGCGAACATCCCCAGGGCACAGGTCCCGGTCGACGCCACGGCCTCGCGGGTCAGGTGGGCGGTGACCGCGGCCCCCCATCCCTCGCCCCGCCGGTGGCTCGCGACGGCGATCCCGGCGAGCGTCGGGGTGCCCGCCTGGCAGGGCTCGCTGCCGCCGACGGCCACGAGGGACCCGTCGTCGTCGCGCACCGCCACCCAGCGCTGGCCCGGTCGGGCGAAGGGCTGGCCGTGCGTGCCGGGGCTGTGCGCGCCGAGGAAGGCCTCGGCCTCGGCACGGTCGGTCGGCGCGAGGTCGACGACCCGGTCCTCCCCGGGCACCGGAGGGGGCGTCGTGCGCGTCCACAGCCAGTCCCACTCGCCGCCCCGGTCGCCGAGGTCGAGGCGGTCGAGGGCGACGTCGACGAGCCCGCGCGGGACGCTGAGGTGCCGGTTGCCGTCGCCCCGGACCCAGTCGCGCACGCGGGCGTCGTCGAGCAGCGTGGCCAGCCCCTCGCGCGACCCGAGGACGGCCGATCCCGGGACGCCGTGGTCGGAGCGGCGGTGGAGGGCGACCGCGCCCTCGGGCAGTGAGCCGACGGCCCAGCCCGGCGCGACGAAACCCGTGCCCACATCGAGCACCACGACCGGGTGGTCACCCGTCGCCGCGGCCGCCTCCGACACGTCGTCGAGCGCGCGCACCCCTGCCGTCAGCACGTCGCCAAGCCTGCCACGGGCGCGCTGTGGGAGCGTGACCCCATGCCCGCCACCCGCACCCGACCACCGAAGGACGCCGACGAGCGCACCGCCCTCCTCGGCTGGTACGACCTCCAGCGCGGCATCGTCCGGCTCAAGTGCGACGGGCTGTCCGATGCCGACGCGCACCGCGCGCTCCTGCCGACCTCGCCGCTCATGACCGTCGCCGGGATCGTCTCCCACCTCGCCCACTGCGAGGACCTGTGGTTCCGCGAGTGCTTCCTCGGTGAGCGGGCCGCCGGCCGGGGGTTCGGTCCCGGGGCGGAGGACGACGACGACTTCCGGGTCGAGGGCGTCCCGCTCGCCCGGGTGCTCGCCGACTACGACGCCGCGTGCGCGCGCACCGACGCCGTCCTCGCGGCCCACGACCTCGACGCCACCGGGAACCCGGCGATCCACTCGGTGGGGGACGCCACGCTGCGCTGGATGGTCCTGCACATGCTCGAGGAGACCGCGCGGCACGCGGGCCACCTCGACCTCCTGCGCGAACAGCTCGACGGCGAGACCGGCTACTTCTGAGCATGGCGGTGCCGGCCCGGCCGTCCACCGGGGTGACCGGTGGGGACGGTCCGCGACGGCGACGTCCGGGGTGACGACTAGCCTCGGTCGGGTGAGCCACGACGGGACCGACCTCTTCGGTGCAGCCGGCGCCGAGGCCGGCGGCGCGTCGATGGCGACGATCCCGCCGCTCGCGGTGCGCATGCGCCCGCGCTCGCTCGACGAGGTGCGCGGCCAGTCCGAGGTGCTGCGGCCCGGGAGCCCGCTCCGGCGGCTCATCGAGGGCAGCGGAGGAGCAGCCGGCCCCCTCTCGGCGATCCTCTGGGGCCCGCCGGGCACGGGCAAGACCACGCTCGCCCACCTCGTCGCCAGTGCGGCCGACCGCGAGTTCGTCGAGCTGTCGGCCGTGACCGCGGGCGTCAAGGACGTGCGCGCGGTCATGGAGGGCGCCCGACGCTCCCGCGACCTCTACGACCGCCAGACCGTGCTCTTCCTCGACGAGATCCACCGCTTCACCAAGGCCCAGCAGGACGCCCTGCTTCCCGGGGTCGAGAACCGCATGGTCGTCCTCGTCGCGGCGACGACCGAGAACCCGTCGTTCTCGGTCATCGCGCCCCTGCTCTCGCGCTCGGTCCTCGTCACGCTCGTCCCGCTCACCGACGACGAGGTCGCCGACGTCCTCGTCTCCGCGACCACCGACGAGCGCGGGCTCGCCGGCGCCTACGACCTCGCCGAGGAGGCCCGCGAGCACCTGGTCCGGCTCGCCGGGGGTGACGCCCGCCGCGCCCTCACCTTCCTCGAGGCCGCCGCCGGGGTCACCGAGGACGCCCTCGCGCCCGGGGCCGAGCGTCCCGACGTCCTGCCGATCACGCTCGCCCAGGCCGAGCAGGCGGCCGCCCACGCCGCGGTGCGCTACGACCGGACGGGCGACCAGCACTACGACGTCGCGTCAGCGCTCATCAAGTCGATGCGCGGCTCCGACGTCGACGCATCCCTGCACTACCTCGCGCGGATGCTCGAGGCCGGCGAGGACCCGCGCTTCATCGCCCGGCGGATCGTCATCGCCGCCTCGGAGGACGTCGGCCTCGGCGACCCCACCGCCCTGCAGACGGCCGTCGCGGCGATGCACGCCGTGGCCCAGATCGGCATGCCCGAGGCGCGGATCATCCTCGCCCAGGCCGTCGTCCACAACGCCCTCGCCCCGAAGTCGAACGCCGCCTACACGGGCATCAACGAGGCGATCGCCGACGTGCGCGCCGGCAAGGGCGGCCCGGTGCCGATCCACCTGCGCGGCAGCGGCTACGGCGGCTCGAGCCGCATCGCCGAGTCGGTGGCCAAGGCCTCGGGGAAGGGCAAGGCCCCCAGCTACGTCTACGCCCACGACGAGCCCGACGGCGTCGCCCGCCAGCAGTACCTGCCCGACGACCTCCACGGGTCCACCGACTACTACCGCCCCACCGACCGCGGCTTCGAGGCCCGGCTCCAGGAGCGGTGGCGCTGGCTGCGCGAGCGGCTCGGCCGGGGCTGAGCGGCACGCCGAAACGGGGTGCGCCGCAGCCGCGGCCCCCGGGTAGGGTCGACGACATGACGGTGACGCTCGGTGGGATCGCAGGACTGGTGGCGGCGCTCGCGTTCGCCTTTCTCGTCGTGCGCCTGGCCTCGCTCGTCGGCAAGGCCGGCCGGATCCTCGACGAGACCGCCGCGAGCGTGCGCGAGACGAGCGACAACATCCAGCCGACGCTGAGGTCGCTCACCGACACCGTCGGCCTCACCAACGACCAGCTGACCCGCGTCGACGCCATCACGAGCTCGGTCTCGACGATGACGACGAACGCGTCGGCGCTGACCTCCGTCGCCGCGGCGACGGTCGGGTCGCCCCTCATCAAGGTCGCGGCGTACGGCTACGGTGTGCGCACGGCGGTCAAGGGACTGCGCAAGGTCACGTCGTGAGGCTGCGCACCGTGCTCCTCACCGCGGCGGCGGTCGGCGTCGGCTACGCCGTGTGGCGCCTGCCCGCCACGAAGCGCTTCGTGGCCACCGTGCGCGAGGCGTCCGCCGAGCGCGAGGCAGAGCTGCGCGAGGCCGTCGAGGTCGCCGTGCGCACCGACGCCACCACGCGGGCGCCGCGCCACGCGGCCGGTGCGGAGGTCCCCGACCTCGACGTCGAGGCGGGCTGGGACCGCCGGTCGGGGCGTGCCCGCTCGGCCGTGGCCCTGGGGGAGGGCGACCCCGGTCGCTCCCTCACCCCCGAGGAGGCGCGCGCCCTCCTCCTCGACCCGAGCGGCGAGCGAGCTCCGTAGGGGCCCCGCGCCCCCGACTCCCACCCTCCACCCGACCGGCCACCCCTGCGGGCGGGCATACGATGTCGCGTGCCCGTGCCCGGTGGCACCCTGAACGACCAAGGACTGATTCCCCATGGAAACCGCTGAGATCCGGCGACGCTGGCTGGCGTTCTTCGAGAAGAACGGCCACACCGTCGTCCCCTCCGCGCCGCTCATCCACGACGACCCGAACCTGTTGTTCGTCAACGCCGGCATGGTGCCCTTCAAGCCCTACTTCCTCGGGCAGCAGAGCCCGCAGTGGGACCGCGCGACGAGCGTCCAGAAGTGCGTGCGCACCCAGGACATCGAGGAGGTCGGCAAGACCTCGCGGCACGGCACGTTCTTCCAGATGAACGGCAACTTCTCCTTCGGCGACTACTTCAAGGAGGGGGCCA
Organism: Oryzobacter terrae; assembly: GCF_042756445.1. GTDB lineage: Bacteria > Actinomycetota > Actinomycetes > Actinomycetales > Dermatophilaceae > Oryzobacter > Oryzobacter terrae. Next base: position 446,342 of record NZ_CP170578.1, on the reverse strand, counting down.
TCAGCCTCGCCTGGGAGCTCGTCACCACGCCGCAGGCGCAGGGTGGCTACGGCCTCGACCCCGACCTCATCTGGCCCACGGTCTACGAGGACGACGACGAGGCCTTCGGCATCTGGCGCGACACCATCGGCGTCCCGGCGCAGCGGATCACCCGCCGCGGCAAGCTCGACAACTACTGGCACATGGGGGTCCCCGGACCCGGTGGACCGTGCAGCGAGATCTACCTCGACCGCGGCCCCGAGTACGGCCGCGAGGGCGGCCCCGCTGTCGACGAGGACCGCTACCTCGAGTTCTGGAACCTCGTGTTCATGCAGGAGGAGCTCTCGGCGGTGCGCGCCAAGGACGACTTCGACATCGCGGGCCCGCTGCCCAAGCGCAACATCGACACCGGTATGGGCCTCGAGCGGATGGCGACCCTGCTCCAGGGCGTCGACAACCTCTACGAGATCGACGAGGTGTACCCGGTCCTCGAGCACGCCGCCGAGCTCACGGGCACCCGCTACGGCGTCAACTCCGGCCACATGGTCAGCGAGTCGCACCCCGACGACGTGCGCCTGCGGGTCGTCGCCGACCACGTGCGCTCCTCGCTCATGCTCATCGGCGACGGAGTGACCCCCGGCAACGAGGGGCGTGGGTACGTCCTGCGCCGGATGCTGCGCCGCGCCGTCCGCTCGATGCGCCTCCTCGGCTACGAGGACCCCTGCCTGCCCGAGCTGCTCCCCGTCTCGGTGGAGCGGATGAAGCAGTCCTACCCCGAGCTCGAGGCCGGCTTCGACCGGATCAGCCAGATCGCCTACGCCGAGGAGGATGCGTTCCGCCGCACGCTCGCGGCGGGCACGACCATCCTCGACACCGCGGTGTCGCGCACCAAGGAGGCCGGCGGGAGCACCCTCGCGGGTCCCGAGGCGTTCCAGCTCCACGACACCTACGGCTTCCCCATCGACCTCACCCTCGAGATGGCCCAGGAGCAGGGCCTCGAGGTCGACCGCGAGGGCTTCACCCGGCTCATGCAGGAGCAGCGCGAGCGGGCCAAGGCCGACGCGCGCTCCAAGAGGTCCGGGCACGCGAACACCGAGGTCTGGCGCGACCTGCGCGCGGCCGGGGCCACCGACTTCCGCGCGTACGACGAGCTGACGAGCGAGGCGAGCGTCATCGGCCTCGTCGTCGACGGCGACCGCGTCCCCGAGGTCGAGGAGGGCCAGCGCGCCCAGGTCGTCCTCGACCGCACCCCGTTCTACGCCGAGTCCGGCGGCCAGGTCGCCGACGAGGGCGTCATCACCGCCGACGGCGTCGTCCTGAAGGTGCACGACGTCCAGCGACCGGTGAAGGGGCTCATCGCCCACACCGTCGAGGTCGTCTCGGGCTCGCTCGGCGAGGGCGCCGGCGTCCTCGCGAAGGTCGACCCCGAGTGGCGGCTCTCGGCGTGCCAGGCCCACTCGGGCACCCACGTCGTCCACGCGGCGCTGCGCGAGGTGCTCGGCCCCACGGCCCTGCAGTCCGGCTCGTACAACAAGCCCGGCTACCTGCGGCTCGACTTCGCGTGGGGACAGGCGCTCTCGCCGGCCACCCGCAGCGAGATCGAGGAGGTCGCCAACCTCGCGGTCCGCAAGGACCTCCCGGTGTCGGCGACGTACATGCCGCTGCCGCGCGCCCGCGAGCTCGGCGCGCTCGCGCTCTTCGGCGAGACCTATGGCGACGACGTGCGCGTCGTCGAGATCGGTGGTCCGTGGAGCCGCGAGCTGTGCGGTGGCACCCACGTCCAGCACTCGAGCCAGGTGGGCGCCCTCACCCTCACCGGCGAGTCGTCGGTCGGGTCGGGCGTGCGCCGCGTCGAGGCCTTCGTCGGCATCGACGCGCTGCGCCACCTCGCGCGCGAGCGCGCCATCGTCGCCGAGCTGAGCAGCCTCGTCGGGGCCCGGCCCGAGGAGCTCGCCGACCGCGTCGGTGCCATGGTCCAGCGCCTCAAGGACGCCGAGCGCGAGATCGACCGCGCCCGCAAGGAGCAGGTGCAGGCGGCCGCGGGCACCCTCACCGAGCGGGTCCGCGACGTCAACGGCGTCAGCTTCCTCGGCCACGACGCCGGTGACGCCGGCGCCGACGACGTCCGCACCATGGTCCTCGACCTGCGCGGACGGCTCGGCAACGAGCGTCCGGCGGTCGTCGCCATCACCGGCGCGGCCAAGGGGCGACCCGTCGTCGTCGTCGCGACGAACGACGCGGCGCGCGGCCGCGGCATCAAGGCCGGTGAGCTCGTCCGCGTCGCGGCCGGCGCCCTCGGCGGCGGTGGCGGCGGCAAGGACGACATCGCCCAGGGCGGCGGAGCGGACGCGTCGAAGGTCGGGGAGGCCCTCGCGGCCGTCGAGTGGCGCGTCGGGGAGCTCGCCGGCTGATGCCGGACCCCGGCGTGTGGCTCGGGGTCGACGTCGGGTCGGTCCGCGTCGGCGTCGCCGTCAGCGACCCGCGCGGCGTGCTCGCCACCCCGGTCGAGACCGTCGCCCGCACGGCCCGGACCCCGCCGGCCGTCGGCGACGCCGACGTCGAGGCGGTCGCCGCCCTCGTCGAGGAGCACGGGGCGGTGGGGGTCGTCGTCGGCCTGCCACGCTCACTGCGCGGGGACGAAGGTCCCGCCGCGGAGCGGGCCCGCAAGTATGCTGCGGTGGTTGCGGAACGCATCGCACCCGTCTGGGTCCGTCTCGTCGACGAGCGGCTCAGCAGCGTCGATGCGCACCGCGCACTCCGGGACAGCGGGGTCGCAGGAAGGCGTCAGCGCGCCGTGGTCGACCAGGCCGCGGCCGTCATCATCCTCCAGACGGCCCTCGACACCGGCCGCAGCACCGGCTCCCCTCCCGGGGAGCGGGTCGGACCAGGACGGCGCAAGCCACGGACGAAGGACACGAGGGCGTGACGCAGCAGCACGACTTCACCGACACCATCTTCGGTGGTTCGGAGCCCGAGAGCCGTCGGGGCCGCAGCCGCAGCGAGCGGCACCAGCGCCCCGGCCGCCGGGGCCCCCGCCGCTGGATCATCCTCCTCGTCGCGCTCGTCGTCGTCGGCGGAGCGGCCTGGGCCGCCGTGGGCGCCCTCGCCCCCGTCGTCTCGGGGATCCTCGGCGGCTCCGACCAGGCCGAGGACTTCGCCGGACCCGGCGAGGGCGAGGTCACGGTGACGATCAAGGCCGGCCAGACCGGCGAGGACATCGCCACGACGCTGCGCGACGCCGGCGTCGTCAAGACCCGCTCGGCCTACCTCGCCGCCGCCGCCGGCGACCCCAAGGCCGCGGCCGCGATCCAGCCCGGCAGCTACTCCCTCCTCAAGGAGATGCGCGCCTCCGACGCGTTCGAGCACATCAGCGACCCCGCCAACCGGGTCGTGGCACGCACGACGATCCGCGAGGGACTGTGGGTCAGCGAGGTGTTCGCGACCCTGTCGAAGTCGACCGGCATCCCGGTCAAGGAGTACGAGAAGGCGGCAAAGGACACCGAGGCGATCGGCCTGCCCAAGGAGGCCGACGGCCGCATCGAGGGCTGGCTGCACCCGCTCACCTACGAGTTCCCCGACAAGTCGACCGCCGAGCAGCAGCTGAAGGTGCTCGTCGGCGAGACCGTCAAGGCGCTCGAGGAGTCCGGGGTCAAGCGGTCCGACTGGCTGCGCACCCTGACCATCGCCTCGATCATCGAGGGCGAGGTCAACGGCGACGCCGACCGCGCCAAGGTCGCGCGCGTCATCCTCAACCGGCTCGAGGGCGGTCCGCCCAGCTACGGCCTGCTCCAGATGGACTCCACGGTCCACTTCGTCGCGCAGGAGCGCGGCAAGGCGGGGACGACCGACGCCCAGCGCGACAGCGACAGCCCGTACAACACCTACAAGGTGCAGGGCCTGCCGCCGGGTCCCATCGACAGCCCCGGTACCGCGTCGATCGAGGCGGCGGCCAACCCCGAGGACGGCAACTGGTTCTTCTTCGTCACCGTCGACCCGAGCACGGGCGAGACGAAGTTCGCCGAGACCCAGGACGAGCACGACCGCAACGTCCAGGAGTTCCAGGCGTGGTGCCGGGCGAACGCGGGCAAGTGCTGAGGGCTGCGGTCCTCGGCTCGCCCATCGCGCACAGCCTCTCGCCGGTCCTGCACCGGGCCGGCTACGCCGCGGCCGGCCTCACCGACTGGGAGTACGACGCCCACGAGGTCGCCGCCCCGGGTCTCGCCGGCTTCGTCGACGGCCTCGACGAGTCGTGGCGCGGGCTGTCGCTGACGATGCCCCTCAAGGAGGCGGCCCTCGAGGTCGCGGCGACCGTCTCGCAGGTCGCGACCCGCGCCGGTGCGGCCAACACCCTCGTCCGGCGTCCCGACGGGACCTGGGCCGCGACGAACACCGACGTCGTCGGGCTCGTGCGGGCGCTGCAGCCGCACGTGGGAGCCGACGGCGCGCGGCGCGCCCTCGTCATCGGCGCGGGAGCCACGGCGCGCTCGGCCGTCCTCGCGCTCGCCGAGCTCGGCGTCACCACCCTCACCGTGCGGGCCCGGGACACCGCGAAGGCGGCCGACCTCCTCGCCTGGGCGCTCGACCTCGGGATCGGGGTCGTCAACGGCTCGGTCGCCGAGATCGGCCCGTGGGTCACGACGAAGGACGACGTCGTCGTCTCCACCGTCCCGGCCGGGGCCGGCGAGACGGTGGCGGCCACCGTCCCCGCGACGCACGCGGGAACCCTCCTCGACGTCGTCTACGCGGGCTGGCCGACCCCGCTCGCGCGGTCCGCCGCCGCCGCCGGGATGACCGTGGTGTCCGGCCTCGACATGCTCGTCCACCAGGCCGGCGAGCAGTTCGCCCTCTTCACGGGACACCCGGCCCCGCTCGAGGCGATGGCCGCCGCGGGTCGGGCCGCGCTGGGGCCCCGATGACGCCCTGGTGGGTCGTCGCCGCCTGCGCGCTGGCCCTCGGCGTCGCGGGGCACCTCACCGGGCGCCGGCTCGCCACCGGCGGCTACCGCATCCCCGAGGACGAGGCGACCCACGCCCCGGGCAACCCGTGGTGGACGGGCCCGGCCACCGCGCTCCTCGCGGGTGTCGCCGCCCACGCCGTCGGTGGCGAGGCCCGCTGGGCCGCGCTGCCCGCCTTCCTCCTCCTCGCGTGGCTCACCGTCGCCCTCATCTGGATCGACCTCGACGTCCACCGCCTCCCGGTGGGGCTCGTCGTCCCGGGGGGCGCGGCCATCGCGGTCCTCCTCGCCATCGCCTCCGTGGCGGAGGGCGGCCGGGCGTGGCTGTCCGCGGTCATCGGCGCCGCGGTCATGGGGGCCACCTACCTGCTCCTCGCGTTCCTCCCGGGCGGCGGGGTCGGCGGCGGCGACGTCCGGCTCGCCCCGGTGCTCGGCGCCCTCCTCGGGTGGCTGTCGCTCGGGCACCTCGTCGTGGGGCTCGCGGCGGGCTTCCTCGTCGGCGGCGTCGCGGCGATCGCCCTGCTCGTCGGCGGCCGGGTCGGCCTCAAGTCCTCGATCGCGTACGGGCCGGCCATGTGCCTCGGGGTCTGGGTCGCGGTGCTCTGGACGTCCCGGATCCTGACCGCGCTGCTCGACGGCTGAGACGGCCGTGGAAGGATCGGCGACATGCTGCGTTGGCTGACGGCCGGGGAGTCGCACGGGCCCGCCCTCGTCGCGACCATCGAGGGGGTGCCCGCGGGTGTCGAGGTGGCGACCTCCGACATCGCCGCCGCGCTGGCCCGCCGCCGCCTCGGGTACGGCCGCGGGGCGCGCCAGAAGTTCGAGCAGGACGAGCTCGAGATCCTCGGCGGGGTCCGGCTGGGCCGCACCCTGGGCTCGCCCATCGCCCTGCGGATCGGGAACAGCGAGTGGCCCAAGTGGCGCACCGTCATGAGCCCCGACCCCGTGCCTGTGTCCGAGTACGAGGCCTCCGACGACGTCAACGCCGAGAAGGAGGTCGCCCGCAACCGCCCGCTCACCCGGCCGCGGCCCGGGCACGCCGACCTCGTCGGGATGCAGAAGTACGGCTTCGACGACGCCCGCCCCGTCCTCGAGCGGGCCTCCGCGCGCGAGACCGCGGCCCGGGTGGCGCTCGGTGCCGTGGCGGCGCGCTTCCTCGAGCAGGCCTACGGCATCCGCCTCGTCTCGCACACCGTCGCCATCGGGGCGGCGCGCGTCCGGGAGGACGCGCCGCTGCCCACGGCCGACGACGTCGCGGCCCTCGACGCCGACCCGGTGCGCGCCTTCGACCCCGAGGGCTCGGCCGCGATGGTCGCCGAGGTCGACGCCGCCCACCGCGACGGCGACACCCTCGGCGGGGTCGTCGAGGTCGTCGCGACCGGCCTTCCCCCGGGCCTCGGCTCGCACGTCCACTGGGACCGGCGGCTCGACTCGCGTCTCGCCGGTGCACTCATGGGCATCCAGGCGATCAAGGGCGTCGAGGTCGGCGACGGCTTCCGCACCGCCGCCCGTCGCGGCTCGGCCGCCCACGACGAGATGGAGCGCGGCGCCGACGGCGTCATCCGCCGCCGCACCGGCCGGGCCGGCGGCACCGAGGGCGGGATGTCGGTGGGCGGGCTGCTGCGCGTGCGCGCCGCGATGAAGCCGATCTCCACCGTGCCGCGCTCCCTCGCGACCGTCGACGTCGCCTCCGACGAGCCCGCCACGGCCATCCACCAGCGCTCCGACGTGTGCGCCGTCCCCGCGGCGGGCGTCATCGCCGAGGCGATGGTCGCGCTGGTCCTCGCCGACCTCTGCCTCGAGAAGTTCGGCGGCGACTCGGTCGCCGAGACCGCGCGCAACCACGCGGCGTACCTCGCGGCGATCCCCGCGTCGATGCGCACGTGGGACGACGCCTGATGCCGCGCGTCGTCGTCATCGGTCCGCCGGGGTCGGGCAAGACCACCGTCGGGGCGCTCGTGGCCGCGCTGCTCGGCGTCCCGTTCCACGACACCGACGCCGCGGTCGAGACCGCGTCGGGACGCACCATCGCCGACATCTTCGTCGAGGACGGCGAGCCCGCCTTCCGCGCGCTCGAGCGGGCCGAGGTGGCGCGCGCGGTCGTGGAGGAACCGGGTGTCGTCGCCCTGGGTGGGGGAGCCCCGATCGACCCCGGGACCCAGCAGGTGCTCGCGGGCCAGACCGTGGTCTTCCTCGACGTCGGGATCGCCGACGCCGCCAAGCGGGTCGGCTTCGACGTCAGCAGGCCGCTGCTCGCCGTCAACCCGCGTGCCTCCTGGGTGCGGCTGATGGGGGAGCGACGTCCGGTGTACGAGGCCGTCGCCACCCACCGCGTCGACACGGCCGGGCGCCCCCCCGAGGACGTCGCCGCCGACGTCGTCGCGCTGCTGGAGGCGTCGTGAGCGGTGCGGCGGGGTCCGACGCCACCGTCATCCCCGTCGGGTCCGCGTACGAGGTCGTCGTCGGGCACGGCGTCTCCGACCGGGTGCGGGACCTGCTCGCCCCCGGTGTGGAGCAGGTGCTCCTCGTCCACCCCGAGGGGTTCGCCACCTACGCCGCGGCCGTGGCCGACGCGCTGGCGTCCTCGGGCATCGCCGTCCACCCGGCCGCGGTGCCCGACAACGAGTCGGCCAAGGACGTCGCGGTCGCGGCCCGGCTCTGGGCCCTCATGGGCGAGCGGGCCTTCACCCGCACCGACGCCGTCGTCGCCGTCGGTGGCGGCACCGTCACCGACCTCGCCGGGTTCGTCGCGGCGACGTGGCTGCGCGGGGTGCCGGTCGTCCAGGTGCCGACGACGCTCCTCGCGATGGTCGACGCCGCGGTCGGGGGGAAGACGGGGATCAACACGGCCGAGGGCAAGAACCTCGTCGGGTCGTTCCACGAGCCGGCCGGGGTGCTGTGCGACCTCGACGTCCTGGCGACGCTCCCGGCCCCCGACCTCGTCGCCGGGCTGGCCGAGGTCGTCAAGGCCGGCTTCATCGTCGACCCGCGGATCCTCGAGCTCGTCGAGGCCGACCCCGCCGGGGCGACCCGCTGGGACGGCCCGCACACCCGCGAGCTCGTCGAGCGCGCGATCCGGGTCAAGGCCGACGTCGTCGCCGCCGACCTCAAGGAGTCGTGGCTGCGCGAGATCCTCAACTACGGGCACACCTTCGGGCACGCGGTCGAGCAGGTCGAGTCGTACCGCCGGCGCCACGGCGAGGCCGTGGCCATCGGCATGGTCTTCGCCGCCGAGCTCGCGCTGCGGTCCGGGCACCTGTCCGAGGAGGTCGTCCGCCGCCACCGTGACGTCCTCGCGTCGGTCGGGCTCCCCACGTCGTACGCGGGCGCCGCGTGGGAGGACCTCCTCACCGTGATGCGCCGCGACAAGAAGGCCCGGGGAGCGCGGCTGCGCTTCGTCGTCCTCGAGGACGTCGGCCGCCCCGTGCGCCTCGAGGCTCCCGAGGACGCCTGGCTCACCGAGGCCTTCACGGCCCTGACGACGAGCTGAGCCCGGCCACCGTCGCCGCCGCGCTCACAGGAAGGGCACAGCGGGCTCACCGAGGGCACACCGCCGCACCCCGGAGAGTCCTCGTCATGAGCGCCCCCACCCCGCCCCAGCCCGCGGACCGCCCCGAGCCGGGCGTCCACCCCGACCACGACCGCGGCCTCGAGTTCGACGTCCGCACCCTCCTCGCCCGTCGCTCGGCCCTCGGGCTCATCGGCGGCGCCGGCCTGTTCGCCCTCGTCGGCTGCGCCGCGGACGGCACGAGCGGCGCCGCGGCCTCGACGAGCCCGTCCGCCACCACGTCGAGCTCCTCGGCGACCGCGTCGGCGTCCGCCTCCGCCGCCGCGACGGTCGACGCCGAGGTCCCGGACGAGACCGGCGGCCCCTACCCGGGGGACGGCTCGAACGGGCCCAACGTCCTCGACGACTCCGGCATCGTCCGGCAGGACATCTCCTCCTCGTTCGGCTCCTCCACGACGAGCGCCGCCGGCGTCCCGCTCACGGTCAACCTCACCGTGACCGACGGCGCGAACGGCTACGCCGCGATGGAGGGCGCCGCCGTGTACCTGTGGCACGCCGACGCGCAGGGCCGGTACTCGATGTACAGCCAGGGGGTGGAGGACGAGAACTACCTGCGCGGCGTGCAGCCCACCGGTGCGGACGGCACCGCGACCTTCACCACGGTCTTCCCCGGCTGCTACGACGGCCGCTGGCCGCACCTGCACTTCGAGGTCTACCGGAGCACCGCCGAGGCGACGAGCACGGGGCAGATCGTCAAGACGAGCCAGATCGCCCTGCCGCAGGCCGCCTGCGAGGCGGTCTACGCCGACACCTCCACCTACCCGCAGAGCACGGCCAACCTGGCCCGCACCTCGCTGACCGGCGACAACGTCTTCGGCGACGACGGCGGCATCCACCAGCTGGCCACCGTCACCGGTGACGCGAGCAGCGGCTACGTCGCCAACCTGACGATCGGCGTCTGACCCCTCCGGCGGTGCCGCGACCACCGCCGCCCGGACGGGACGCGGCCGCGGGCGCGATAGGATCTGACGCGATCCCCAGCCCCCTCACGGGGGTGACGCGCGCCCGCGGCCGACCCGCGGACCTCCAGAGCAGACGAAAGCGAAGACCACCCGTGGCATCGACCAACGACCTCAAGAACGGCCTCGTCCTCAACCTCGAGGGCCAGCTGTGGACCGTGATCGAGTTCCAGCACGTCAAGCCCGGCAAGGGCCCGGCCTTCGTGCGCACCAAGCTGAAGAACGTCCTCAGCGGCAAGGTCGTCGACAAGACCTTCAACGCCGGCGTCAAGGTCGAGACCGCGAACGTCGACAAGCGCAACATGCAGTACCTGTACAACGACGGCTCGTCCTACATCTTCATGGACGGTGACACCTTCGACCAGGTCGAGGTCAGCCCCGAGGTCGTCGGCGACGCCGCCAAGTACATGCTCGAGAACCAGGACGCGATCGTCGCCCGTCACGACGGCACCGTCCTGTTCATCGAGCTCCCCGCCTCGGTCGTCCTCGAGATCAGCTACACCGAGCCGGGCCTGCAGGGCGACCGCTCCACCGGCGGCACCAAGCCCGCGACGCTCGAGACCGGTGCCGAGATCGCGGTCCCGCTCTTCCTCGAGACGGGCACCAGGATCAAGGTCGACACCCGCGACGGCTCCTACCTCGGTCGGGTCAGCTGACCCCGTGGCTGCCCGCACCAAGGCCCGCAAGCGCGCGCTCGACCTCCTCTTCGAGGCCGACCAGCGTGGGGTCAACGTCGGCGACCTGCTCCGCGAGCGGCTCGCGGCCCCGGTCACCGAGGCCCCCCTGCCCGAGCTGACGGCCGTCCTCGTCACCGGGGTGGTCGAGCGCTGGACCCAGATCGACGAGCTCCTCACGACGTACTCGCAGGGCTGGACCCTGCAGCGGATGCCCGCGGTCGACCGCGCCATCCTGCGCCTCGGGGCCTACGAGATCCTCTTCTCGGCCGACGTGCCCGAGCCGGTCGCCGTCAGCGAGTGGGTGGGCCTGGCCACCGAGCTGAGCACCGACGACAGCCCGCGCTTCGTCAACGGCCTCCTCGGCCGCCTCGTCGAGGTCAAGCCGACCCTGGCCTGAGCCGACCGGCCCGCACGACGGCCGCCCGGACCGGAAACCCGGTTGCCGGGCGGCCGTCGGCACGTCACGCTCCGACGGTGAGCACCGTGCGCCCCGCCACGTCCCAGGACCTCCCGTACCTCGCCGCCGTCGAGGACGCGGCCGACGGCCTGTTCGCCGAACGGTTCGGCGGGGTCGACTGGCCGGCCGCCGACTCGGGGGAGGACCGAGCGGCCGAGCCGGGCTTCCTCCTCGTGGCGGTCGAGCCCGATGACGACCCGCCCGGCACGGAGCGGGTCGTCGGCTTCGCGCACGTCCTCGAGCTCGACGGGCGCTGGCACCTCGACCAGGTCGCGGTGCTGCCGGAGCGCGGCCGCCGGGGTCACGGCTCGGCGCTGCTCGCCGCCCTGTGCCGCGAGGTCGCGACCCGCGGCGGTGCCGAGGTGACCCTGACGACGTACGCCGACGTCCCGTGGAACGCGCCGTTCTACGCCCGCCACGGCTGGGTCGAGCTCGACCCGTGGCCGGACCACCTGGCACCCTTCGCCGCGGCGGAGGAGCGGATGGACATGGGCCGCCACGGCCGACGGGTCGCCATGAGCCGCAGGGTGGGCCGAGCCGGGTGAAACCTCGCGGCTCCGCCTCCTCGGCGCCCGCGCCGGGTATCGTCGCTGGTGACGGGCGCAGGGCCCGTCCCGGTGCCGTGACCGGACCGTGTCCACGGCGCGAGACCGACGAGGCTGAGATGGCGCCGATCCCGAACCGCCTCCTGACCGCCCTGACGACGGTGGTCGTCCTCACCGGGACGGCGCTGCTCGGCGCGTCCACCGCCAGCGCGGCCACGGCCGACTGCAAGGCCTTCCAGTCCGAGGCGCGGCACCTCGTGCGCCCGACCGACGCGGCGAGCCTGCTGACCCGGTCGGCGACCGAGGCCCGCAGCGCCATGGACGTGTACGGCTTCACCGACGACCGCGGCGTCATCGGACGGGTCGCGACGCAGTCCGGGGTCGGCCTCGTGCCCGTGTGGCGCCTGTTCCGCGGTGGCGACTTCGTCTGGGCCCTCGACGGTGCCGACGCCGACCGCTTCGCCGCCTCCGGGTACGCCCGCCAGCGGGTCGACTTCTACGCCGGGACCACCGCGCAGTCCTGCCTCACCGCCGTCTACCGCCTGACCCGCGGGGGCGTCCACCGGGTCGCGACGCGGGCCCAGACGCTGGGGCTGTCCGCCGACGGCTGGGTGGGCGACGGGAGCAAGTTCTACATCGCCCCGGGCCCGGCGCCCGCGGCCGCGCCGCTCCCGCCGGCCCCCGGCACGGACACGACGTTCTCGATCGCGCTCATCCCCGACACCCAGAACGAGACGAGCTCGTCGGCCTCGACCCGCTTCGCCAACCGGGTCAGCTGGCTCGTCGCGAACAAGGCCGGCCTCGACCTGCGGTACGCCATCCAGATCGGCGACCTCAGCAGCTGGGGCCACGTCGCCCCGGCGCAGTTCCAGAAGGCGAGCACCGAGATCAGGCCGCTGGAGGCCGTCGTCCCGTGGAGCGTGGCGGCCGGCAACCACGACACCGCCGCCGTCTGCGCGGGAGGCTCGGCCTGCCCCGGCGCCAACACCTCGGTCACCGTCCGCGACGTCTCGACGTTCAACCGGTACTTCCCCCCGAGCCGGTTCCCCGCCCTCGGCGGCACCTACGAGGCCGGCCACTCGGAGAACTCGTGGTCGACCTTCTCCGCGGGCGGTCGGAAGTGGCTCGTCCTCACCCTCGAGCTGTGGGCGCGGCCCGCCGTCGTGACCTGGGCCCAGGGGGTCGTCGCGAGCCACCCCGACCACAACGTCATCGTCAACACGCACGCCTACCTCAACAGCGACGGCACGATCAGCACGAGCAACGGGGGCTACGGGTCCACGTCGCCGCGCTTCCTCTACGACAACCTCGTGCGGCGCTACCCCAACGTCGTCATGGTCGCCTCGGGCCACGTCGGGCAGGCCGCGGTGCGCACCGACACCGGCGACGCCGGCAACAGGGTCGTCTCGTTCCTCCAGGCGTTCCACAGCACGACCAACCCCGTGCGGCTCGTCGAGATCAACACGGCGGCCGGCACGGTGACCTCGCGGGTCTACGCCCCCGAGGTCAACACGAGCTACCCGGCGTACACGACGTCGACGGCGGGCATGCGCTTCCGCTGAGGCGCGGGCGCCCTCGCGCTCCTACTCCTCGAGGCGGAAACCGATCTTGAGCCCGACCTGGTAGTGCGCGACCGCGCCCTCCTCGATGTGGCCCCGGATCTCGGTGACCTCGAACCAGTCGAGGCCGCGCACCGTCGTCGAGGCCCGCGAGACCGCCGTCGTGATCGCGTCGTCGACCGAGGTCGTCGACGTGCCGACGACCTCGCTGATGCCGTAGGTGTGTGCCATGGCCGACCCTCCGTCCGGGGGCGACCCGGACCGGTCACCCGCTTCCCCGCCGATCATCCTCGGGGACGGCCCCGGTGACCACCGGCGGGACGGTCGCTCAGCGGTGGCCGGCGGCCGCGAAGACGACCTCGGGCCAGGGCGAGGCGGCGATCCAGGCGCGGTAGGTCTCGGCGTCGGCGTCCCGGGGCGGGAACAGCGCGGCGTGGTGGCCGGCGGCCGAGGGTGCGGTGGCCACGTCGGCACAGGAGGCGTCACGGTGGGGGACGGGCGGGACGGTGGTCTGCACGGTGGCCTCCTCACGGGCACGCGGCGGGTTGGTGGCGCCATTCCATCACATGATGTTGGGTCTGGCATAGGGAAACGTTATGTGCGTGTCGCTCCGTGGACACCGCCACCGGGCAAGCTGCAGGGGAGGAGCCCCACGACGCCGCACTGATACCCGCGGGCTCGCCCGGACCATCGACACGACGGGGCCGGCGGTGGTGGAATCGGAGCCATGCCGACCCTCGGGGAACGCCTCGCCCACGCCGTCGCCGCCAAGGACCACGACGCCGTGCGCGCCGTCCTCGCCCCGGACGTCGACTTCCGCGCCCTGACGCCGGGCCGCGCCTGGGAGGGGACCGGCCCCGACGTCGTCGTCGCCACCCTCTTCGGCCACTGGTTCGAGGACCACGACGAGGTCGAGGCGCTCCTCGGCGTCGAGGTGGGTGAGCCCGTCGAGGACACCGAGCGGGTCGCCTACCGCCTGGCGCTGCGCACCCCGACCGGCGGGCGCACGGCCGAGCAGCAGGCCTACTACCGCGGTGACGAGGACGGACGCATCGCCCACCTGCGCATCATGTGCTCGGGCTTCCGGCCCACCCGCACCACGCGTCCCACCCGGCGGGCCGACGCGGAGGACGACGCCGCCACCGGTTAGAGTGGCGCCCGCCAGACATCCTTTAACGACCTGTCCCGTGAGGCAGGGAAGGAGGTCCGCGTCGATGACGCGCGCCGACAGCAGCGTGCCCCCGGGGCACCCCCTCGACCCCAGCGGTCGCGACGTCCTCAGCTCCGCCGACGTCGCCCGAGCCCTGCGCCGCATCGCGCACGAGATCCTCGAGCACAACAAGGGCGCCGACCAGCTCGTCCTCCTCGGCATCCCGAGCCGCGGCGTCGAGCTGGCCCACCGCCTCGTCGACCTCGTCCGCGAGGTCGAGGGTGCCGAGGTCCCGGTCGGGTCGCTCGACATCACCATGCACCGCGACGACCTGCGCTCGCAGCCCACCCGGGCGCCGATGGCCACCCGCATCCCCACCGGGGGCATCGACGACAAGGTCGTCGTCCTCGTCGACGACGTCCTGTACTCGGGCCGCACGATCCGCGCCGCGCTCGACGCCCTGTCCGACCTGGGCCGGCCCCGCGCGGTGCGCCTGGCCGTCCTCGTCGACCGCGGCCACCGCGAGCTGCCGATCCGCGCCGACCACGTCGGCAAGAACCTGCCGACGAGCCACACCGAGAAGGTGCAGGTGCGCCTGTCCGGCCACGACGGCATCGCCGACGTCGTCCGCATCGCCGGAGGGGACGCGAGGTGAACCGCCACCTGCTCTCCAGCGCCGACCTCACCCGCGACGACGTGCGCATGCTCCTCGCCACGGCCACCGAGATGCACGAGGTGCAGCGCCGCCACGTCAAGAAGCTCCCGACGCTGCGCGGGCGCACGATCATCAACCTCTTCTTCGAGGACTCCACCCGCACCCGCAGCAGCTTCGAGATCGCCGGGAAGTGGATGTCGGCCGACACCATCAACATCACCGGCAAGGGCAGCAGCGCGAGCAAGGGCGAGTCCCTGCGCGACACGGTCCGCACCATCGACGCGATGGCGGTCGACGCCCTCGTCATCCGGCACATGGCCAGCGGCGCCGCCCACCAGGTCGCGCAGTGGGTCGACGCGAGCGTCGTCAACGCCGGCGACGGCACCCACGAGCACCCGACCCAGGCCCTGCTCGACGCCTACACGATGGAGCAGCGGCTGGGCGACCTCGAGGGCGCCCGCGTCGCCATCGTCGGCGACCTCACCCACAGCCGGGTCTTCCGCTCCAACGCGATCACGCTGCGCACGCTCGGCGCCCACGTCACCCTCGTCGCACCGCCGACGCTGATGCCGAGCGGCATCGGCCCGTGGGCGGCCGCCGAGGGTCTCGAGACGACCGACGACCTCGACGCCGTCCTCGCCTCGGGCCCCGACGCCGTGATGATGCTGCGCGTCCAGCGGGAGCGGATGAGCGGCGGGTTCTTCCCCACCGCCCGCGAGTACACGGTGGGCTTCGGCCTCACCCGCGACCGCCTGCGGGCCCTGTCCGACGCCAACGAGGAGGCCGTCATCTGCCACCCGGGACCGATGAACCGCGGCCTGGAGATCAGCGCCGACGCCGCCGACGCCGCCCGCAGCCTCGTCCTCGACCAGGTCTCGGCGGGGGTGGCGGTGCGGATGTCCGTCCTCTACCACCTCCTCGCGGGCGAGGGGGTCGCGGCATGAGCGAGCAGCGGCCCCTCCTCCTCACCGGCGCCACCTGGTACGCCGAGGACGGCACCGCCAGCACCGGCGACGTCCTCCTCCTCGACGGCGCCGTCGCCGCCACCGGCCGCGTCGACGCCCCCACGGACGCCGAGCGGCTCGACGCCGACGGCCTGGTCCTCCTGCCGGGCCTCGTCGACCTCCACACCCACCTGCGCGAGCCGGGCCGCGAGGACGCCGAGACGATCGCCACCGGCTCACGGGCCGCGGCCGTCGGTGGCTACACCGCCGTGCTCGCCATGGCCAACACCAACCCCGTCACCGACACCGCCGAGGCCGCCGAGCGTGTCCTCGACCTCGGGCGTGCGGCCGGCTGGGCCGACGTCGTGCCGGTCGGGGCGGTGAGCAAGGGCCTGGAGGGTGCCGAGCTCGCCGAGCTCGGCCTCATGCACCGCAGCCGCGCCGGGGTCAACGTCTTCTCCGACGACGGCCACTGCGTCGCCGACGGCCGCCTCATGCGCCGGGCGCTCGAGTACGTGCGGGCCTTCGGTGGGGTCGTCAGCCAGCACAGCCAGGACCCCGCCCTCGCCGGCCCGCAGGCCTGCTGCCACGAGGGCGAGGTCTCCGGACGCCTCGGCCTGCCCGGGTGGCCGAGCGTCGCGGAGTCGAGCATCATCGCCCGCGACGCGATGCTAGCCGAGCACACGAACAGCCGCGTCCACGTCGCCCACGTCAGCACCGCCGAGGGGCTCGACGTCATCCGCTGGGCCAAGGCCCGCGGCATCCGCGTCACGGCGGAGGTCACCCCCCACCACCTGGCGCTGGGCACCGACCTCCTCACCGGCTACGACCCGGTCTTCAAGGTCAACCCGCCGCTGCGCCCGACCGAGGACCAGGAGGCGCTGCGCGAGGCGCTCATCGACGGGACCATCGACGCCGTCGCCACCGACCACGCGCCGCACGCCCGCCACGACAAGGAGCACGCCTTCGTCGACGCCGCCTTCGGGATGCTCGGCCTCGAGACGGCGTTCTCCGTCGTCCACGACCTCCTCGTCGCCGACGGGCGGCTCGGCTGGGGCGACCTCGCCCGGGTCATGTCGATCGGTCCGGCCCGCATCGCCGGCCTCGTCGACCACGGCCGGCCCGTGGCCGAGGGCGAGCCCGCGAACCTCGTCCTCGTCGACCCCGCCGCGTCGGTCACCGTCGACCGCGCGGCCTCGCAGTCCCTGTCCCGCAACACCCCGTGGCACGGCCGGTCGCTGTCCGGTGCCGTCCACACGACGATCCTGCGCGGACGCGTCACCGCGCGCGAAGGGGAGCCCACCACATGCTGACCACCCGGGAGCCCGCCGTCCTCGTCCTCGAGGACGGCCGCACCTTCACCGGCCGCGCCTACGGGCACCGCGGCACCACCGTCGGCGAGGCCGTCTTCTCCACCGGGATGACCGGCTACCAGGAGACCCTCACCGACCCCAGCTACCACCGGCAGGTCGTCGTCATGACCTCGCCGCACGTCGGCAACACCGGCTGGAACGACGAGGACGACGAGTCCGGCCGCATCTGGGTCGCCGGCTACGTCGTGCGCGACCCCGCGATCCGTCCGTCGAGCTGGCGCTCGCGGCGCTCCCTCGAGGACGAGCTCGACACCCAGGGCGTCGTCGGCATCTGCGAGCTCGACACCCGGGCCCTGACCCGTCACCTGCGCGAGCGCGGGGCGATGAAGGTCGGGATCTTCTCGGGCGAGGGCGCCACGGCACCGCTGCCCGAGCTCCTCGCGCAGGTCACGGCCGCCCCCGCGATGGCGGGCGCCTCGCTCGCCGAGGAGGTCGCCACGAGCGAGGCCTACGTCGTGCCCGCGGTGGGGGAGCGGCGGTTCACCGTCGCCGCCGTCGACCTCGGCATCAAGTCGATGACGCCCCGGATGATGGCCGAGCGCGGCATCGAGGTCCACGTCCTTCCGGCGACGACGACCATCGAGGACGTCCGCGCCCTCGCTCCCGACGGCGTCTTTCTCTCCAACGGTCCCGGCGACCCGAGCACCGCCGAGCGGCAGGCCGAGCTGGTGCGGGGCGTCCTCGCCGACCGCACCCCGTACTTCGGCATCTGCTTCGGCAACCAGATCCTCGGGCGGGCGCTCGGGTTCGGCACCTACAAGCTGAAGTACGGCCACCGCGGCATCAACCAGCCGGTCATGGACCGCACGACGGGCAAGGTCGAGGTCACGGCGCACAACCACGGCTTCGCCGTCGACGCGCCGCTCGACCGCGACAGCGACACCGCTTTCGGACGGGTCCGGGTCAGCCACGTCTGCCTCAACGACGACGTCGTCGAGGGCCTCGAGTGCCTCGACGTCCCGGCCTTCTCGGTGCAGTACCACCCGGAGGCCGCGGCGGGCCCGCACGACGCCTCGTACCTCTTCGACCGGTTCACCACGCTCATGGAAGGACGGGGTGCCTGAGATGCCCAAGCGCGACGACATCAAGAGCGTCCTCGTCATCGGGTCGGGGCCGATCGTCATCGGCCAGGCCTGCGAGTTCGACTACTCCGGCACCCAGGCGTGCCGGGTGCTGCGCGAGGAGGGCATCCGGGTCGTCCTGGTGAACTCCAACCCGGCGACGATCATGACCGACCCCGAGTTCGCCGACGCCACCTACGTCGAGCCGATCACCCCCGAGGTCGTCGAGGCGATCATCGCTAAGGAGCGGCCCGACGCCGTGCTCGCGACCCTCGGCGGCCAGACCGCGCTCAACTGCGCGATCGAGCTCCACGACCGCGGCGTCCTCGAGAAGTACGACTGCCCGCTCATCGGCGCCAACGTCGAGGCGATCCAGCTCGGCGAGGACCGCGAGAAGTTCAAGGGCGTCGTCCAGCGCTGCGGCGCCGAGTCGGCCCGCTCGTTCATCTGCCACACGATGGACGAGGTGCTCGCCGCCGCCGACGACCTCGGCTACCCCGTCGTCGTCCGCCCGTCGTTCACGATGGGCGGCCTCGGCTCGGGCTTCGCCTACACCCCCGACGAGCTGCGCCGGATCGGGGGCGCCGGGCTGCAGTACTCGCCGGTCACCGAGGTCCTCCTCGAGGAGTCGATCCTGGGCTGGAAGGAGTACGAGCTCGAGGTGATGCGCGACCACGCCGACAACGTCGTCGTCGTCTGCTCCATCGAGAACCTCGACCCGATGGGCGTGCACACCGGTGACTCCATCACCGTCGCCCCGGCGCTCACCCTCACCGACCGCGAGTACCAGCGGCTGCGCGACATCGGCATCGCGGTCATCCGCGAGGTCGGCGTCGACACCGGCGGCTGCAACATCCAGTTCGCCGTCAACCCCGCCGACGGCCGGATCATCGTCATCGAGATGAACCCGCGCGTCTCGCGCTCGTCGGCCCTGGCGTCCAAGGCCACCGGGTTCCCCATCGCCAAGATCGCCGCGAAGATGGCCATCGGCTACACCCTCGACGAGGTGCCCAACGACATCACGCGCGAGACCCCGGCCTCGTTCGAGCCCTCGCTCGACTACGTCGTCGTCAAGGTGCCGCGGTTCGCGTTCGAGAAGTTCCCGGCCGCCGACGACACCCTGACGACGACGATGAAGTCGGTCGGCGAGTCGATGGCGATCGGCCGCTCCTTCACCGAGGCGCTGCAGAAGGCCCTCCGCTCGCTCGAGAAGAAGGGCAGCAGCTTCCACTGGGACGGCCCGCGGCCCACGACGGAGGAGGCGCGCGCCCTCCTCGACCTCGCCCGCCGTCCCACCGACGGCCGGATCGTCCAGGTGCAGCAGGCGCTGCGCGGCGGCCTGTCGGTCGAGGAGGTCCACGAGGCCACGGGGATCGACCCGTGGTTCCTCGACCAGATGCGCCTCGTCGAGGACGTCGCCGACCACGTCGTCGAGGCACCCGAGCTGACGCCCGACCTGCTCCGCCTCGCCAAGCGGCACGGCTTCAGCGACGCCCAGCTCGCGTCGCTGCGCTCGATGCCCGAGGCGGTCGTGCGCGGGGTGCGCCACGCCCTCGGGGTGCGGCCGGTGTACAAGACGGTCGACACCTGTGCGGCCGAGTTCGCCGCGAGCACGCCGTACCACTACAGCGCCTACGACGAGGAGGACGAGGTGGCCCCGCGCGAGCGGCCGGCCGTCATCATCCTCGGCTCGGGACCCAACCGGATCGGACAGGGCGTCGAGTTCGACTACTCCTGCGTCCACGCCAGCTTCGCCCTGCGCGACGCCGGCTACGACACCGTGATGGTCAACTGCAACCCCGAGACGGTCTCCACCGACTACGACACGAGCAGCCGCCTGTACTTCGAGCCGCTCACCCTCGAGGACGTCCTCGAGGTCGTCCACGCCGAGAGCAAGGCCGGACCGATCGCGGGCGTCATCGTCCAGCTCGGCGGGCAGACGCCACTCGGCCTGGCCAAGGCGCTCAAGGCCGAGGGCGTGCCGATCGTCGGCACCTCACCCGAGGCCATCGACCTCGCCGAGGACCGCGGTGCGTTCGGCCGCGTCCTCGCCGAGGCCGGGCTGCCCGCCCCGAAGCACGGCACCGCGTACAGCGCGGCCGAGGCCGTCGAGATCGCCCGCGAGATCGGCTACCCCGTGCTCGTCCGCCCGTCCTACGTCCTCGGCGGGCGCGGGATGGAGATCGTCTTCGACGACGAGACCCTCTCGGGCTACGTCGAGCGCGCGACCGTCGCCAGCCCCGAGCACCCGGTGCTCGTCGACCGCTTCCTCGACGACGCGATCGAGATCGACGTCGACGTCCTCTACGACGGCGAGGAGATGTACCTCGGCGGGATCATGGAGCACATCGAGGAGGCCGGCATCCACTCCGGCGACTCCTCGTGCACCCTGCCGCCGGTCACCCTCGGCGCCGGCGAGCTCGAGCGGGTCCGCGAGTCCACGCTCAAGCTGGCGCAGGGCATCGGGGTGCGCGGCCTGATGAACGTCCAGTTCGCCCTCGCGCAGGACATCCTCTACGTCCTCGAGGCGAACCCGCGGGCCTCGCGCACCGTGCCGTTCGTCGCGAAGGCGACGGGGGTCCCGCTGGCCAACGCCGCCGCGCGGATCATGCTCGGCACCTCGATCGCCGAGCTGCGCGCCGAGGGCGTCCTCCCGGCGCACACCGACGGCGGCCGGATGCCGGCGCACGCCCCGATGTCGGTCAAGGAGGCGGTCCTGCCCTTCAAGCGGTTCCGCACCAAGGAGGGGCTCGTCGTCGACAGCCTCCTCGGTCCCGAGATGCGCTCGACGGGTGAGGTCATGGGCATCGACAAGGACTTCGGGCGCGCCTTCGCCAAGGCCCAGCTCGGCGCCATCAGCGGGCTGCCCACCCAGGGTTCGGTGTTCGTCTCGGTCGCCAACCGCGACAAGCGGGCGATCATCTTCCCGGTCAAGCGCCTGCTCGACCTCGGGTTCCGGATCGTGTCGACCTCGGGAACCGCGGACGTGCTGCGGCGCAACGGGATCGAGGCCGAGGTCGTCCTCAAGCACGCCGAGCGCGGTGACGACGGCCGCAGCATCGTCGACTGGATCAACGCCGGCGAGATCGACATGGTCGTCAACAGCCCGAGCGGGCCGAGCGCCTCCGCCCGTGCCGACGGGTACGCGATCCGGGCGGCCGCAGCGGCCACCGACACCCCGATCATCACGACCGTGCAGCAGCTCGCCGCGGCCGTGCAGGCCATCGAGTCGCAGATGACGGGCGAGCTCGAGGTGACCTCGCTCCAGGACCACGCGGCCGCCCTCGACCTCTACGGCGTGGAGGCCCCGGCGTGAGCGGGGTCGTCCAGGTCACCGGCGAGCTCGTCGCCACCCGCAGGGTCGGCGCCTACCACCACCTCACCGTCGTCGCGCCCGGCCTGGCCGAGCTCGCGAAGCCCGGTCAGTTCGTGGCGCTCGCCGTCGGGGGCGAGACGTCGGCCAACCTCCTGCGGCGCTGCTTCTCGATCCACCGGGTCAAGCCCTCGGGCACGTTCGGCGGCACCGTCGACGTCGTCATCGCGGCGCACGGCCCGGGCACCCAGTGGCTGACGACGCTGCGCCCGCACGACCCCGTCGACGTCGTCGGGCCCCTCGGGCGGCCCTTCCCGCTGCCCGCGGAGCCGGTGGCGTGCGTCCTCGTCGGCGGCGGCTACGGGTCGGCACCGCTGTTCTGGCTCGCCGAGTCGCTGCGCGAGCGCGGCTGCCACGTCGAGATGGTCCTCGGTGCCGCCTCCGAGGACCGGCTGTTCGGGGTCGTCGAGGCGCGGCGCACCGCCGACGGCGTCACCGTCACCACCGACGACGGCTCCGCCGGGCGGCGCGGCTGGGTCAGCGACGTCCTCGGCGACGTCATCGACCGCACGAAGGCCGGCGTGGTCTACGCCTGCGGCCCGATGGGGATGCTCAGGTCGGTGTCGGACATCGCGACCGCGCACGGCGCCGTCGCGCAGGTGGCGGTCGAGGAGTCGATGGCCTGCGGGGTCGGCGTCTGCATGACCTGCGTCATGCCGGTCACCGGCAACGACGGGGTGACCCGGATGGTCCGCTCCTGCGTCGAGGGGCCGGTGTTCCGGGGGGACCGGGTGCGCTGGGACGCGTTCGCCGACGGCATCTGCCGCGTCCCGGACGACGCCCTCGGCGCTCCCAGGGCAGGGGGCCACTGATGGTCGACATGCACGCCGACCTCGCCGGGATGTCGCTGCCCAACCCCGTGATGACGGCCTCCGGCTGCGCCGCGAACGGCAGGGAGCTGCACCGGTTCTTCCCGGTCTCCGAGCTCGGGGCGTTCGTCACCAAGACCGTCATGGCCGACCCCCGGGCGGGCCGCGGCACCCCGCGGATGGCCGAGACGTCGTCGGGGATGCTCAACTCCATCGGCCTGCAGGGCCCGGGCATCGACGTGTTCCTCGACCAGGACCTCGGCTGGCTGCACGAGGTCGGGGCGCGCGTCCTCGTGTCGATCGCCGGGAACACCGCCGAGGAGTTCGGCCACGTCGCCGAGCGCCTGGCGGCCCACCCGGCCTTCGCGGCGGCCGTCGGGGTCGAGGTCAACATCTCCTGCCCGAACGTGGCGAACCGCGGCCTCGTCTTCGCGTGCGACCCGGTGTCCTCCGAGCGGGTCGTGCGGATCGTGCGCGAGAAGCTCCCGCCGGGGACGACCGTCTTCGCGAAGCTGACACCCGACGTCACCGACATCGTCTCGATCGCCGAGGCGTCGCTGAAGGCCGGCGCCGACGGCCTGACGATGATCAACACCCTCCTCGGGATGGTCATCGACACCGACCTGCTGCGCCCGCAGCTCGCGGGCGTCACGGGCGGCCTGTCCGGCCCCGCCGTGCGCCCCGTCGCCGTGCGCGCCCTCTGGCAGGTCACCGCGGCGATGCGCGCCGGACGACTGCCCTGGGCGCCGCTCATCGGGGTCGGGGGAGTGCGCACCGGCCGCGACGCCCTCGAGCTCGTCGCCGCGGGCGCCTCGGCCGTCCAGGTCGGCACCGCCACGTTCAACGACCCCTCCCGGCCCCGGCGCGTCGTCGACGAGCTCGAGGCCGAGATCGCCCGCCACGGCTTCGGCCGCTTCGCCGACGTCGTCGGCATCGCCCACGAGAGGACCCCTGCGCCATGACCACCCCTGCGTTCGGCACGCGGCTGCGGGCCGCCATGGACGCCCACGGACCGCTGTGCGTCGGGATCGACCCCCACCGGGCGCTCGTCGAGTCGTGGGGCCTGGCCTACGACCTCGACGGCCTCGAGCGCTTCGCGATGACCTGCGTCGAGGCCTTCGGCGGCCGGGTGGCGGTCGTCAAGCCGCAGTCGGCGTTCTTCGAGGTCTTCGGCTCGCGCGGGGTCGCGGTCCTCGAGCGCACCGTCGACGGGCTGCGCCAGGCCGGGACCCTGACGATCCTCGACGCCAAGCGCGGCGACATCGGCTCGACGATGAGCGCCTACGCCGAGGCCTTCCTCGGCACCGACGCGGTGGCGCCGGCCGACGCCCTCACCGTCAGCCCCTTCCTCGGCTACGGCTCGCTGCGCCCGGCCATCGACCTCGCCGCCGGGACCGGCCGCGGCGTCTTCGTCCTCGCGCTGACCTCGAATCCCGAGGGGCCCACCGTCCAGCACGCCGTGCGCGACGGGGTCACCGTGGCGGAGGCCGTCGTCGCCGGAGCGGCCGCCGACAACGCCCGCGCCGCGTCGCGGGGTGAGCTCGGACACGTCGGGCTCGTCATCGGGGCCACCGTCGGGGACGCCGTGTCGCGGCTCGGGCTCGACCTCGCCGGGTCCGCTGCGCCCGTGCTCGCCCCCGGTCTCGGCGCCCAGGGCGCCGGCCCCGACGACCTGCGGGCCGTCTTCGGCGACGCGGTCGGGCAGGTCGTCCCCAACGCCTCGCGCTCGGTCCTCACGGCCGGGCCCACGGCCGCCGCCCTGGCCGACGCCGCGACCCGCGAGGCCGAGGCGGTCCGCGCCGCGCTCTGACACGACGGCTCCGCGGGCCCCGGGGTGGGGCGCGGCACTGGACCTGCGCGATATGGTCGATTCGTCCCGCCGGGTGTTGAGCAGCCAGCACCTGCACGTCCCTGAAGGAACGACCCGTGGCCCTTCCGCCGCTCACCCCCGAACAGCGCGCCGCAGCCCTCGAGAAGGCCGCGGCCTCCCGCCGCGAGCGCGCTGAGGTCAAGCACCGCCTCAAGCACTCGGGAGCCTCCCTCTCCCAGGTCATCGAGACCGGCAAATCGAACGACGTCATCGGCAAGATGCGCGTCTCGGCCCTGCTCGAGTCGATGCCCGGCGTCGGCCGGGTCCGCGCCCGCCAGATCATGGAGGAGGTCGGCATCTCCGAGAGCCGCCGCGTCCGTGGGCTCGGGCAGAACCAGGTGTCCGCCCTCCTCGACCGCTTCGGGCGGTCGTGACAGCACGGTCCCGTCTCACCGTCCTCGCCGGGCCGACCGCCGTCGGCAAGGGGACCCTCGCGGCGTACGTCCGTGAGCACCACCCCGAGGTGTGGCTCTCGGTCTCCGCGACCACCCGCCGGCCCCGACCCGGCGAGGTCGACGGCGTGCACTACCACTTCGTCGACGACGCCGAGTTCGAGCGGATGGCCCGCGAGGACGAGCTGCTCGAGTGGGCGGTCGTCCACGGCCGGGCCCGCTACGGCACGCCCCGCCGTCCCGTCGAGGACGCGCTCGCGGCCGGCCGGCCGGCCCTGCTCGAGATCGACCTCCAGGGCGCGCGTCAGGTCCGCGCGTCGATGCCCGACGCCTTCTTCGTCTTCCTCGCACCCCCGAGCTGGGACGAGCTGGTCCGCCGGCTGGTCGGCCGGGGGACCGAGGACGCCGAGGAGCGCGAGGTCCGGCTGGCCACCGCGCGCACCGAGCTGGCCTCCGCGCAGGAGTTCGACGCCACGGTGACGAACGACGACGTTCGTCGTGCGGCCGAGGAACTCGTATCATTGATGGCAACCCCCGTCACCGAGCTGAAGTGAGTCCCAGCGTGTCCGGAACCGTGGCCGATCCCATCGGCATCACCAACCCCCCGATCGACGAGCTCCTCGAGCGCGCCGACAGCAAGTACGCGCTCGTGCTCTACTCCGCGAAGCGGGCCCGCCAGATCAACGCGTACTACGCGCAGCTGCAGGAGGGCCTCCTCGAGTACGTCGGGCCGCTCGTCGACTCCGAGGTCCACGAGAAGCCGATGTCGATCGCCCTCCGCGAGATCAACGAGGGCCTGCTCACCTCGACGCCCACGGAGGAGTGACCCCGTGAGGGTCGTCCTCGGCGTGGCCGGGGGCATCGCGGCCTACAAGGCCTGCACGCTCCTGCGCCTGCTCACCGAGGGCGGCCACGACGTCACCGTCGTCCCCACCGCCTCGGCGCTCCACTTCGTCGGCGAGGCCACGTGGTCGGCGCTGTCGGGCAAGAAGGTCCACACCGACGTGTGGTCCGACATCACCGAGGTGCCGCACGTGCGGATCGGCCAGCAGGCCGACCTCGTCGTCGTCGCCCCCGCGACGGCCGACCTCCTCGCGCGCGCCGCGACGGGGCAGGCCGACGACCTCCTCACCACGGTCCTGCTGACGGCCCGCTGCCCGGTCGTCATGGCCCCGGCGATGCACACCGAGATGTGGGACCACCCGGCCACCCAGGCCAACGTCGCCACGCTCAGCGAGCGGGGCGTCCACGTCGTGCCCCCGGCGTCCGGACGGCTCACCGGCAGCGACACCGGACCGGGCCGCCTCCCGGAGCCCGAGGAGCTGTACGCCGTGTGCGAGCGCGAGCTCGCCTCGGTCGCGGGCTCGGCCACGCCCCGTCAGGCCCCTCGCGGCGACCTCACCGGTCGCCGCGTCGTCGTGTCGGCCGGCGGCACGCGCGAGCCGCTCGACCCCGTGCGCTTCCTCGGCAACCGCTCGTCGGGCAAGCAGGGCCACGCCCTCGCCGAGGCCGCCGCGCGCCGCGGTGCCTCGGTCGTCCTCGTGTCCTCGTCCTCGCTCCCGGCGCCGGCCGGGGTCGAGGTCGTGCCCGTCGAGACCGCCCTCGAGCTCGGGGACGCCGTCACCGCGGCCGCGCGCGACGCCGACGTCGTCGTCATGGCCGCCGCCGTCGCCGACTTCCGGCCGGCGGTCTACGCGGGGCACAAGATCAAGAAGTCGCACGGGACGGGGCCCGACGGCGCCGAGGACGACTCCGCGCCGGTCGTCGAGCTGGTCCGCAACCCCGACGTCCTCGCGGGCCTCGTCGCCGCCCGTGGCGACGCGAGGTCGCCCGTCATCGTCGGGTTCGCCGCCGAGACCGGCGACGAGTCCGGGTCGGTCCTCGACCACGGTCGCGCGAAGCTCGCCCGCAAGGGCTGTGACCTCCTCGTCGTCAACGAGGTCGGCACGGGGGTGACCTTCGGCCAGGACTCGAGCACCGTGCACATCCTGCGCCGGGGCTCGTCCGGCGTGACCGACGTCGGGCCGGCGCCGAAGTCGGTCGTGGCCGACGCCGTCTGGGACGCGGTCATCGCGCTGCTCTGACGGCCAGTCGTCGGGTCACCGTCCCGTGGCCCGCACCCTCGAAGGAGCGGAGGTCACCGTGGAGGTGAGCAGGCAGGAGATCATCGAGGCCCTGCGCGGCCGGGACGAGCACGAGCTCGCCGACCGCGCCGAGGCGCAGCTGCCCGAGGAGGTCGACACCGACGACGACGCCGGGCTGCTGCACGACCTCGGCATCAACCCCGCCGACCTCATCGCCGGGATCGGCGGCGGCTTCGGCTGAGGAGCCCGACCCGTCGGGTCAGCGGCGGGCGCCGGCCTTCTCGCCCTTGCCGCCCTTGCCCCGGGGGGAGGGCTGCTCGGCCTCGGGCGCCTCGTCAGGGGCGTCCTCAGGAGTCTCGGGGTCCTCAGGGGTCTCGGCGTCGTCCGCGACGTCGTCGGTGTTGTCGGTGTCGACCGCCTCGTCGGCGGGTGCCTCGACGACCTCCTCGGTCACCTGCTCCTCGTGCTCGACCGGGGCGTCGGCGAGGGCGCCGAGGGCGGCCCCGCCACCGAGGGTGCCGAGCATGTTGCGGACGTTGGACAGCTGGGCGGTGATGCTGTCGCGGCGGGCCGTCGCGGCGGCGAGCTCGCGCTCGGAGTCGCGGCGGATCCGCTCGGCCTGCTCCTTGGCGGACCCGACGAGCTGGGCCGCCTCGGCCTTCGCATTCTCGAGCAGCCGGGTGGCCTCCTCGGAGCGCGAGGCGCGCTCGGCGTCGGCCTCACGGGCGAGGAGGTCGGCGCGCTCCTGCACGGCCGCGAGGGCCTGGTCCTGCTTGGCCATCTGGGCCGTGAACTCGGCGGCCGACCTCTCGCGGCGCTCCCCGAGGGTGCGCTCGAAGTCGGCGGCCTGGGCGGCGGCGGTGGCGCGCTGCTTCTCGAAGTACGCCTCGGCCTCCTCCCGGCGCGCTGCGGCCTCGCGGGCGGCGTCGTCGATGATGGAGTCGGCCTCCTGCTTGGCCTTGGTCACCGTCTCGGTGGCCTGGACGTCGGCGCGCGAGCGGACGTCCTCGGCGTAGCGGTCGGCGTCGGCGCGGACCTGGGCGGAGGCCTCCTCGGCGAGGCGGCGGTGCTCGCCCACCTCGTCGGTCGCGGACTGCCGGATGGCGGCGGCCTCCTCGTCGGCGAGCCCGAGCATCGTGCCGATCCGCTCGCCGAGGTCGGCGAAGGTCGGGCTGGAGACCTTGCGGGCCTGCTCCTCGAGGTCCGTGGCGCGGGCGCGCTCGGCCTCGAGCTGGCGGGCGAGGGCGTCGTGCGACTGGCGCAGCTTGGTCAGCTCGACGCTCCCCGACGCCGACTCCTGGCGGGCCGACTCGGCGGCCTGCTGGAGCGCGGCGAGGTGCTGGTCGACCTGGACGGGGTCGTAGCCGCGGAAGACGGTGGGGAACTCCGGCTGGTTCATCAGGACTCCTGGGCAGGGGTGGGGGAGGGGGTGGGGGACTCGGGGACGGAGAGGGCGTCGATGACGCCGGACAGGTTGCCGAGCTGTGCGGTGATGGCGTCGCGGCGCGCCGCGAGTGTATGCACCTCGGCACGGGCCCGCTCGACCGCGGCGTGGGCCTCCGCGCGGGCGGCGTCGGCGCGGTCGCGGGCCTGCTCGGACTGGCGGACGATCTCGGCGCGGGCCGCCCGGTGCGCCTCGTGGGCCTCGCGCTGCATCCGCTCGACGTCCTCGGCCGTGCGCTCGCGCACGAGGCGGGCCCCCTGCTCGGCCTCGGCGAGGCGGCGCTCGGCGCGCTCGGTGGCCTCGGCCTCGCGGGCGCGGGCGTCGGCGAGGACGCGCTCGGCCTCCCGCTGCGAGGCGTCGCGGGTGCGCTCGGCGTCGGCGAGGGCCTCGGCGAGGACCGACTCGGCCTGCTCGCGCAGGCGGGTCGACTCGGACTCGGCCTCGGCCAGCCGGTCGTGGCTGCGGGCGCGGGCGCTGCCGAGGACGGCCTGCGCGCGGTGGCGGTGCACGCGCGAGCGCTCGACGAGCTCCTGGTGGTGGCCCCGGGCCCGGGCGGTCGTCTCGGCCTCGGCCCGCTCGAGGATCTCGCGCACCGTGCCCTGGGCCCACGCCAGGTGGGCCTGAGCGGCGGCGATGACCGACTCGGACTCCGCCGTGGCGGCGGCGAGGACGGCCGCTGCGTCGTCGCGAGCGGCCTGGAGGAGCGCGTCCGCCGCGGAGCGGGTCCGGTCCTCGTGCGCCGTCAGCTCGCCGAGGCGGCTCGCGACGTCGCGCTCGGCGGTGCCCCGGTGCTCCTCGGCGTACTCCTCGGTCTCGCGGCGGAGCCGGGCGAGGTCGGCGAGGGTGGTCTCGCGCAGGCCCGACAGCTCTGCGGCGTGGGCCTCGTGCTCCCGGGTCCAGCGCTCCTGGTGGGTGCGCTCCTCCTCGGCGAGGCGGGCCATCGTCGACTCGTGCTCGAGCCGGGCGCGCTCGAGGACCTCGTCGGCGCGGGCCTGGGCGTCGGCGAGCCGCTGCCCGGCCTGCTCCTCGGCGAGGGCGACGGCCTCGTCACTGGCCTTGGTGGCGCGCGCGCGCAGGAGGGAGGCCTGGTCGGCGGCGTCGGCGAGCATGTGCTCGACCTCGGACCGGGTCTCCTCGAGCCGGCGCTGCGCGTCCTCCCGGTGGGTGGACAGCCTCGTGCGCAGATCCTCGAGCTCGTGGCTGGCCGCCTGGGACTCGCCGCGCAGCCGGGCCGCCTCGGCGCGGGCCTCGGTGACCTCGCGGTTGGCATCGGCACGGAGCTGGTCGGCCAGCGTCTGGGCGCGGGTCAGCAGACCCAGCGCCTCGTCGACCGGACTCACCGTGGCATGGGCGGGCGGCAGGGACGTGCCGGCGCCCAGCTCGGCCGTCACGTCGTCCGTCGCCTCGCGCGTGGACCCTTCAGACACGCGGCCCATGATCGCAGACGCTCGCGAGCACCGCTGGACGGGAGTCCACCGGTGGACGGAGGTGCCGGTAGATTGTCGCGCGGACCGCGGCCGGGAAGGCGCGGTCGTCCCGTTCACCGAAGGAGATCCGCGTGTCCGCACGCCTGTTCACGTCCGAGTCGGTCACCGAGGGTCACCCCGACAAGATCTGTGACCAGATCTCGGACTCGATCCTCGACGCGATGCTCGCGCAGGACCCCCGCAGCCGTGTCGCCGTCGAGACGATGGTGACCACCGGGCTGGTCCACGTGGCCGGCGAGGTCACGACCGAGGCCTACGTCGAGATCCCGAAGATCGTGCGCGACACCGTGCTCGGCATCGGCTACGACAGCTCGACCAAGGGCTTCGACGGCGCCTCGTGCGGCGTCGAGGTGTCGATCGGCCAGCAGAGCCCCGACATCGCCCAGGGCGTCGACACGGCGTTCGAGAACCGCAGCGGCGGCGTCGACCCCCGCGACAAGCAGGGCGCCGGCGACCAGGGCCTGATGTTCGGCTACGCCTGCGACGACACCCCCGAGCTGATGCCGCTGCCGATCTTCCTCGCGCACCGTCTCGCCGAGCGCCTCACCGAGGTCCGCAAGACCGGCGAGCTGTCCTACCTGCGCCCCGACGGCAAGACCCAGGTCACCATCGCCTACGAGGGCGACCGCGCCGTCTCCCTCGACGCCGTCGTCCTGTCCAGCCAGCACGCCGAGGACATCTCCCTCGACGGGATGCTCGAGCCCGACGTCCGCACCCACGTCATCGAGCCGGTCCTCGCCGGCCTGGCCGACGCCGGCACCGAGCTCGACACGAGCAGCTACCGCGCCTACATCAACCCCACCGGCAAGTTCGTCATCGGGGGCCCGATGGGCGACGCCGGCCTCACCGGCCGCAAGATCATCGTCGACACCTACGGCGGCATGGCCCGCCACGGCGGCGGCGCCTTCTCGGGCAAGGACCCCTCGAAGGTCGACCGCTCCGCCGCGTACGCCACGCGCTGGGTCGCCAAGAACGTCGTCGCCGCGGGCCTGGCCCGCCGCTGCGAGGTCCAGGTCGCCTACGCCATCGGCGTGTCCAAGCCGGTCGGCCTCTACGTCGAGACCTTCGGCACCGAGACGGCCCCGGCCGAGAAGATCCAGGCCGCGATCCTCTCGACGTTCGACCTGCGCCCCGCCGCGATCCTCGAGGAGCTCGACCTCCTGCGCCCGATCTACAAGCCGACCGCGGCGTACGGGCACTTCGGCCGCACGAGCGTCGAGGGCGTCGACAACCCCTTCACGTGGGAGCGCACCGACCGCGTCGAGGCCCTGCAGAAGGCCGTCAACGGCTGACGACCCCTCGTCCACAGGTGGAGCCCACCGACCCTTGCCGGGTCGGTGGGCTCCGCTAGGTTCGGGGCCGTGACGGAGGTGGACGGGGGCGACGGGGGCGAGCAGCTCACCCTCCTCACGCCCCGGTCCGCGAGCCGTGGCCCGCGCAGGCTCGCCGGCGACGACCCCGTCTCCGCGCACCTGCCCGTGGCCCTCGTCCAGGTCGACACCGGCCTGGCCCACCTCGACCGTCCCTTCGAGTACCTCGTCCCCGAGTCGATGGACGCCACGGCGCTCCCGGGTGTCCGCGTCAAGGTGCGCTTCGCCGGGCAGGACCTCGACGGCTTCGTCCTCTCCCGTCGCGGGACGGCCGAGCACACCGGTCGGCTGGCCCCGATCCGGAGGGTCGTCTCGCCGGAGGCCGTGCTCTCGGCGCCGGTGCTGGAGGCGGCGCGGGCCGTCGCGCAGCGGTACGCCGGGACCCTGGGAGACGTGCTGCGGCTCGCGGTGCCCCCTCGGCACGCCACCGCCGAGAAGGCCCTGGCGGTCGAGCGCCCCGAGCGCGACGCGGTGCCCGTCGGTGAGCCACCGTCCCCGACGTGGTCGGCGTTCGCGGCCGGCGAGGCCTTCCTCGCCCACGTGGGCGAGGGCGGCAGCCCGCGGGCCTCGGTGCTGGCCCTGCCCGGGCCCGCCGGCGCCGACTGGCCCGCCCTCCTCGCCGCGGCGGCCCGGGTGGCGGTCGACGCGGGGCGCGGGGTCGTTCTCGTCGTGCCCGACCACCGCGACGTCGTCCGGCTCGAGGCCGCGGTCGTCGCCGCGGTCGGCAGGGACCGGATGACGCGGCTCACCGCCGACCAGGGCCCGCAGGCGCGGTACACCGCCTTCCTCAAGGCGCTCCGCGGCCACGTCGACGTCGTCGTCGGCACCCGGGCGGCGGCCTTCGCGCCGGTCCACGACCTCGGCCTCGTCGCGTGGTGGGACGACGGGGACGACCTCCTCGACGAGCCCCGGGCCCCGTACCCCCACGTGCGGGAGGTCCTCCTGGTCCGAGCGGCGGTCGAGGGCGCCGCCGTGCTCGCGGCGGGACACACCCGCTCGGTCGCGGTGGCCGAGCTCGTCGAGGCCGGGGTGCTCGCCCCGGTCGAGGCGACCCGGGCGGTCGTGCGGGCCGCGGTGCCGTCGGTCCGGGTGGCGGGCGAGGGGCACGACGCCGACCGCGACCCCGCCGTCGCGGCCGCCCACCTGCCCTCGGTCGCGTGGCGCACGGCCAAGGAGGCGCTCGCGCACGGCCCCGTCCTCGTCCAGGTGCCACGCCGCGGCTACCTCCCGGCGCTGTCCTGCCAGATGTGCCGCCGCCCGGCTCGCTGCCGGGCCTGCGCCGGACCGCTCGGGCTCGCGGGGCCGCAGGGCCCACCCGCGTGCCGCTGGTGCGGGCGGGTCGAGACCTCGTTCGCGTGTCCCTCGTGCGGCGGGACCCGGCTGCGCTCCTCCGTCGTCGGGGCCCGGCGCACCGCCGAGGAGCTCGGCCGGGCGTTCCCCGGCGTCCCCGTCGAGCGGTCGGGTGCCGGCGTCGTCCTCGATGCCGTCGCGCCCGGTCCGCGCCTCGTCGTGTCGACCCCCGGCGCCGAGCCGGTCGCCGCCGAGGGCTACGCCGCGGCCCTGCTCCTCGACGCCTGGGCGCTCCTCGAGCGGCCGAGCCTCGCGGCGGGGGAGGAGGCCCTGCGCCGCTGGACGACCGCGGCGGCCCTCGTCCGCCCGGCGTCCGACGGCGGGCGGGTCGTCCTCGCCGGGGCCCCCACCGACGTCTCGATCCCCGCCGTCGAGGCCCTCGTCCGCTGGGACCCGGCGTGGTTCGCGGCGCGCGAGCTGACCGAGCGGCGCGAGCTCTCGCTGCCGCCGACCGCCCGGATGGCGGCCCTCACCGGGTCCCGGGCGGCGCTCGAGGCCGCCCTCGCCGAGGTGCCGCTGCCGGGGTCCGCCTCGGTCCTCGGGCCGCTGCCGCACGCATCGCCCGGGGGGACCGGCCACGAGGAGCGGTGGCGCGTCCTGCTCACCGTGGCGCCCACCGACGCCCTCGACCTCGCTCGCGAGCTGGCCGCCCTGCGGGCCCGGGCCTCCGCCCGCAAGGACCCCGACCCGGTCACGGTGCGGATGGACCCGCCCGACCCGACGAGCTGAGGCGCCTGACGGTTCGGCTCAGGCGGTTTCGAGCCTGCGTCGGCGTGAGACGGATGTCACCACCGCCAGGGCCACCACGACGAGCATGCTCACCATCATCGACGGCACGGTGATGTTGGCCGCCCACACGTGGGGGCCCTCGACCCAGATGTCGGCCGTGTCGCGGTTGACCCAGCCGTCCTCCGCGAGGCGCACGACGGCGGTGCCGAGCTCGAGGACGTGCCCGAGGATGGCAAGGGGAACCGCGACGAGCAGGACCCTGACGAGGAGCAGGCCGACGCCGGACGGGCCTTCGCGCCGGAGCAGCAGCGCCACGCGGACCGCCGGGACGAGTAGCGCGAGCGCGAACACATGGGACGTGACGTGCAGGGCGCTGGTGTCGCCGAGCGCGGCGAAGAGGAAGACGGACAGGAAGGGGGCCCACACGAGGGCCGCGAGCAGCAGGACGCGCTTCATCGAGGATGCTCCTTGACGGTGCTGACGGGGTCCCCGGAACGCTAGGAGCGCGTGCCCCCGGGGGCATCGGCCCTTTCGCCTAAACCCGCCCCGTTCGCCGCCGACCGCGCTTCGCGGTGGACCAGCGCGGCGTGGACCCTCCGGTTCTGTTCCGGTCCCTCAGGAAGGTCGAGCTTGGCGAAGACGGAGCGGAGGTGGGCGTCCACGGTTCTCTCGGACACGACGAGCCGTGCCGCGATGCCGGCATTGGACAGGCCCTCAGCGAGGAGGGCGAGGACCTCGTCCTCTCGCCGGGTGAGCCGGCCGGACCGAGGAGCTGGAGCGACCGCGGCGGCACCCGACCCGTCGGACGCCGGCTGGGCCGGAAACGCCACGGTGAGGGCGCGAGTGCACCCGACGGCCAGGACGCTCACCGCCGCCATCATCGCCAGGAGGACGAGGACGACGCCGGTCCCGCCGACGGATCCCGCGGCCCCGCACACCATGACGAGGACGGTCCCGCTGAGCGAGGTCGCGGCGACGAGGGCGAGGCGTCGGGCGGCATCGCCGTCCTCTTGAGCGGCCCTGCGCGCCGGAACCCAGACGCCGAGGACGACGGTGGTGAGGAAGGCGACGTTGACCCCCGCGCCGAGGGCCTCGCCCGGCGGCCAAGGGACGAGGGCCCGGGCCGCGAACGGCGCGAAGTCACCGTAGAAGAGCGCGAACATCACCGCTGCCGTCGTCCCCGTCCCCACGACGACCGCGATCGGCGCCCAGCCCGCGCCCCGGCCGAGGTACCTCGCCGCGAGCAGCGGGAGCAGCGAGAAGGACCCGACGAGGGGCAGGTGCCCTGTGGTTGCGACGACGGCCGTGGCCCATGCCGCCACGGAGCCGGGGGCGAGGTGCGACGTCGTCGACGCGAGCGCCCAGAGGCCGGGGTAGGCGAGGACGAGGAAGGCGAGGACGGCGAGCGCACGCGACCACGAGGCCCACGCGAGGCCGACGGACGCCCGGGTCCGGACCAGCAGGGCGCCGCAGGCGAGGGAGGTGGCAAGGACGACCAGGGAGGTCTGCGGCGTGACCCCGACGACGGCACGGGTGGCGAGGGTGCCGGCGGTGACCGCCACGGCCGTCACAGCGATCGCGGCGGACGCGGGAGACGTCGGGGGCCGCGGTCGTGCGGACATGCGCCGATTATCGCTGCGAACGGCTCGGATGTCACCGGCACCTAGACTCCCGAGGGTGAGCGTCACCCCGATCCGCCTCTTCGGCGACCCCGTGCTGCGGACCGCCGCCACGCCGGTCGTCGACTTCGACGCCGAGCTGCGCCGCCTCGTCGGCGACCTCACCGACACGATGCTCGACGCCGGGGGCGCCGGGCTCGCCGCGCCCCAGCTCGGCGTCGGCCTGCGGGTCTTCACCTACCACGTCGACGGCGTCATCGGGCACCTCGTCAACCCCGACCTCACCCTCGGCGACGAGGAGGAGCTCGGTCCGGAGGGCTGCCTGTCGTTCCCCGGGCTGCGCTTCGAGACCCCGCGCTCGGTCGAGGTCGTCGCCCGCGGCTGGTCGATGCACGGCGAGCCGGTGACCGTCGAGGGCACCCACCTCCTCGCGCGGGCCGTCCAGCACGAGACCGACCACCTCGACGGCATCCTCTTCGTCGACCGGCTCGACACCGAGCAGCGCAAGGAGGCCATGCGCCTGGTCCGCGAGGCCGACTGGGGCGCCACCCGCCCGGTCGTGCGGGTCAGCCCGCACGCCGGCGCCCTCGGGAGGCCGTGAGTGCGCCTCGTCGTCGCCGGCACCCCCGAGACGGCCGTCCCGTCGCTGCAGGCCCTGCTCGCCTCTCACCACGAGGTCGTCGCCGTCGTCACCCGCCCCGACGCCCGCTCCGGCCGGGGTCGCACCCTCGCGCCGTCGCCGGTCAAGGAGGTCGCGACGGCGGCCGGGGTCGAGGTCCTCGCACCGGGGTCCCCCCGCGACCCCGGATTCCTCGACACCCTGCGCTCCCTCGAGCCCGACTGCTGCCCCGTCGTCGCGTACGGCGCCCTCGTGCCCCGGGCGGTCCTCGACGTCCCGCGCCACGGGTGGGTCAACCTCCACTTCTCGCTGCTGCCCGCCTGGCGCGGTGCCGCTCCCGTGCAGCGCGCCATCATGGCCGGCGACGACGTCACGGGCGCGAGCACCTTCCTCCTCGAGGAGGGCCTCGACACCGGGCCGGTCCTCGGCACCCTCACCGAGACCGTGCGCCCCGACGACACCGCGGGCACCCTGCTCGACCGCCTGGCCCACGCCGGCGCCGGCCTGCTCGTGGCGACCCTCGACGGCCTCGAGGACGGAGCGCTGCACGGTGTCCCGCAGCCCGAGGACGGGGTGAGCCTGGCGCCGAAGCTGACGACCGACGAGGCGCGGGTCCGCTGGGATCTCCCGGCCCACGTCGTCGACCGCCACGTCCGCGGGTGCACACCCGCTCCCGGTGCCTGGACGACGTTCCGGGGCGAGCGGCTCAAGGTCGGACCGGTCGGGGTCCGGGGCCCCGGTCCCGAGGACGGTGCCACCCTCGCGCCCGGCGAGCTGCACGTGTCCAAGCGCGCGGTCCACGTCGGCACCGCGTCCGGGCCCGTGGAGCTGCGCGAGGTCGGCCCGCTCGGCAAGCGCCCGATGCCGGCCGCCGACTGGGCGCGCGGCGTCCGCCCCACGACAGGAGACCGGCTCGATGGCTGAGGGACACGACCGCGGACCGGGAGGGTCGGACCGGCACGGTCGGGGCGACCAGCGGGGCGAGCGCCGCGGCCCCCGCCGGCGCAGTGTCACCGCGCCCTCCGAGCGCACGCGTCGCGCCGAGCCGACCCGGTTCGCCGCGTTCACCCTCCTGCGGTCGGTCGCCGACGGCGGCTACGCCAACCTCGAGCTCCCCGACATCCTGCGCCGGCACCGCCTCGACGGGCGCGACGCCGCGTTCGCCACCGAGCTCGCGTTCGGGACGATCCGCTGGCAGGGCTTCTACGACGCCGTCATCGCGGACGCGGCCGGACGCCCCACGGCGCGCATCGACCCGCAGGTCCTCGACGTCCTGCGGCTCGGGGCGCACCAGCTCCTCGGGATGCGGGTGTCCACCCACGCCGCGGCCGACCAGACCGTCGGCCTGTCCAAGGTCGTCGCGGGCGCCGGCGCCGGGGGCTTCGTCAACGCCGTGATGCGCCGGATCAGCGAGCGGACGATCGAGGAGTGGCAGGACGCGGTCGTCCCCGAGGGCGGCGGCGTCCCGGCGCTCGCGGTCCGGTACAGCCATCCCGAGTGGGTCGTGACCGCCCTGCGCGGCGCGCTCCTCGCCCACGGCCGCGCGACGGGCGAGACCGTCGACGCCGAGCTCGAGGCGCTCCTCGAGGCCGACAACGTGCCCCCGCGCGTGCACCTTGTCGCCCGCCCCGGGCTGAGCACCGTCGACGAGCTCCTCGACGCCTCGGACTCCGAGCCGAGCGCCCTGTCGCCCCTCGGGGTCGTGCTCCACGCGGGCGACCCGGGGGGCGTCGCCGCCGTTCGCCAGGGGAGGGCGTCGGTCCAGGACGAGGGCTCGCAGCTCCTCGCCCTCGCGGTGGCCGCCGCCGAGGTCGGCCCCGACGTCCCCGCCCGCTGGCTCGACCTCTGCGCCGGACCCGGGGGCAAGGCCGGCGTCCTCGGCGCGCTCGCCGTCGAGGCCGGCGCCGACCTCACCGCGGTCGAGGTCAGCCCGCACCGCGCCGACCTCGTGCGCACCACGCTCGCGGCGCTCGGCCGCCGCGCCGACGAGCTCGGGCGCCGGGTCGACGTCGTCACCACGGACGGCCGCGAGGTCGGCGAGGACGAGCCCGAGGCCTTCGCCCGGGTGCTCGTCGACGCCCCGTGCACCGGGCTCGGGGCGCTGCGCCGCCGGCCCGAGGCCCGGTGGCGCCGCCAGCCCTCGGACGTCACCGGCCTCGCCCCGCTGCAGCGCGACCTCCTCGCCTCGGCCCTCGACGCCGTGGCGCCGGGTGGGGTCGTCGGCTACGCGACGTGCAGCCCGCACCTCGCCGAGACCCGCTTCGTCGTCGGCGACGTCCTCAAGAAGCGCTCCGACATCGAGGTCGTCGACGCCCGGCCACTCTTCGTCCGCCCCGACGGCAGCCCCGTGCCCGACCTCGGCGACGGCCCGTACGTCCAGCTGTGGCCGCACGTCCACGGCACCGACGCGATGTTCCTCGCGCTGCTGCGCAAGAGGGCCTGACCGGCCGCCCCGGCGGCGCTCGCTAGGGTCGACCCGTGCAGATCTCCCCGTCGATCCTCTCCGCCGACTTCGCCAACCTCGAGCGCGAGCTGAAGGCCATCGCCAACGCCGACTGGGCGCACGTCGACGTCATGGACAACCACTTCGTCCCCAACCTCACCCTCGGCCTGCCCGTGGTCGAGGCCCTGCTGCGCGTCTCACCGGTCCCGGTCGACTGCCATCTCATGATCGACGACCCCGACCGCTGGGCGCCGGGCTACGCCGAGGCCGGCGCGAGGTCGGTGACCTTCCACGTCGAGGCCGCCGCCGACCCCGTCGCCACGGCGCGGGCCATCCGCTCCGCCGGGGCTCGCGCCGCGTTCGCCGTCAAGCCGGGGACGGCCTTCGCGCCCTACGAGGACCTGCTCCCCGAGGTCGACATGGTCCTCGTCATGACCGTGGAGCCGGGCTTCGGCGGCCAGTCGTTCATGGCCGACCAGATGGCCAAGGTGCGCCAGGTGCGCGAGGCCGTCGGGCGGCACGGCGGCGAGGTGTGGATCCAGGTCGACGGCGGCGTCAGCGCGGCGACCATCGAGCAGTGCGCCGAGGCCGGCGCCGACGTCTTCGTCGCCGGCTCGGCCGTCTACGGGCAGGAGTCCGCCGCGTCCGCCGTCGACGAGCTGCGTGCCCTCGCCGAGCGGCACCGCCACCCCGCCTGATGCCCTCCCTCGCCGACCGGCTCGCGGAGGTCGACGGGTGGGCCGTCGACCTCGACCTCACCGAGGGGCTCGAGCCCGGCGCCGTCCTCGCGAACGCCGAGCTCGAGGGGTGCCGGCTCGACGGGTCCGTCCTCGAGAAGGCCGTCCTGCGCGGCTGCCGGTTCACCGAGGTCACCTTCACCGGCTGCAACCTGTCGATGGTCGACCTGGCCGGGTCGCGCTTCACCGACTGCCGGTTCGTCGAGTGCAAGGCGCTCGCCGTCGCGTGGAGCCGGGCCGACGCGGCCCCGCTCTCCCAGCGCCCGTGGGACATGGAGCGGTGCCGCCTCGACCTCGGCTCGTTCCGCGACACCGAGCTGCCGGGGGCGCGCTTCCTCGACTGCTCGATGCGCGAGGTCGACCTCGGTGGTGCCGACCTCCAGCGCGCCGAGCTGCTCCGCTGTGACCTCACCGGCGCGACCCTCGTGGGCACCGACCTGCGCGAGGCGTCCCTCGTTGGCTCACTCGGGTACGCGTTCGACCCCGCCGACAACCGGGTCCGCGGCCTGCGCGTCGACGCCCCCGGCGCCGGAGGCATCCTGCGCGCCATCGGCCTCGTCGTCGACCCCTGATCCGCCCGCCCGCCGCCGCCCTCCGCCGCCCCTGCCCTAGGGCCACCTGCCGCCCCTGCCCCAGGGCCCCGCCGCCGCTGCACCATTTCGGGGTTACCCCGAACTGGTGCACTCCACCCCGGTTTAGAACCCGGGTGGAGCGCACGGAACCGGGGTCGAGCGACGAGCGAGGCGGCGGCCCTCGTCCGCTCGTCCTCCGTTGGAGGTAATGCAGCCGCCCTTGATGCCGCTGCAATACTTCGAAGCAGCCGGAGGGGGCAGGTTCGAGGTGGTGTCCGACCGCGGCGAGGGCGGCGGCCCTCGTCCGCTCGTCCTCCGTTCGAGGTAATGCAGCCGTCCTTCATGCCGCCGCGATACCTCGAACCGGCCGGAGGGCAGCTGGTTCGAGGTGGTGTCCGACCGCGACGAGGGGGGGCGGCCCTCGTCCGCTCGTCCTCCGTTCGAGGTAATGCAGCCGTGCTTCATGCCGCTGCAATACCTCGAACCAGCCTGAGGGCGGCTGGTCGGAGGTGGTGTCCGACCGCGGCGGGGCGGCGGCCCTCGTCCGCTCGTTCTCCGTTCGAGGTGATCCAGCCGTCCTTGATGCCGCCGCGATACCTCGAACCAGCCGGAGGGCGGCTCGTCCGAGGTGAGACCCGACGGGATCCGGGGCGCCTGTCACCTCGAGCAGGCGGCCCGGCCGCCCGGGTGCCCGCGCCGACGGCTCAGCGGTCGGGGAGGACGACCTCGTCGTCGACGCCGAGGACGTCGAGGGAGAACCCGCGACCGGCGAAGTCGCCGTCGAGGTGCTCGACGTGCACGCACACCCCGGTCCCGACGTCGAGGGCGACGAGGTAGCGCGACGCGAACGCCGAGGACTCCTCCGGCTCCGCCGCGCCGCGGATCGCCGCGTCGAGGGCCTCGCTGACCCGGCCGAACAGCAGCGGGCAGCACGAGCACCGCGGGTCGTACCCCCGCAGCGGGGACACCTCCGCCCACCACGTCCCCCGACCGTGGCGCCTCGACTCCTCGAGGTGGTGGACCTCGAGCGCCGGCGGGCGCGGGTCGTCGGGCAGCCACTCGACGTCGTCCGGCGGCGACGCGTCGGCGAGCTCGACGGGGTCGAGCATCGCGACGAACTGGTAGTCCTGCCACATCGGGTCGTCGGCGGTGGACCAGCGGTCACGGACGGCGACGAGGCCGAGGCCGTCGAGGACGGGGCGCCGCTCCCACGCGTAGGGCAGCGGGACGGCCGCCCCGCCGCCCGGCCCACCGACCACCTGCGCCTCCGGCCGAGCCTCGAACCGGTCGTCGACCTCGCCCGACGGCGACACGACGACGAGCCGTCCCGGTCGCGCGACGGTCGCCCGCACCGAGTGGTCGGGTCCGTGGAGCGGCCGCCGGTGCAGGTCGAAGGAGAGCGTGCGCCAGCGCCACGGGCTGGACCGGGCCAGCGCGCGCCAGGAGCTCTCGGTGACGACGGGCACGGCAGCAATGGGAGCACCCACCGGCCGATGGCGCCACGCAGTTTCCGGACCCGGTGTGGGCGATCGCACGCCGGACGAGCATGGTCCGACCCGGGGGCCCGGGTGCATACTGGCCGGGTACGTGCTCCGGGGTCGGTGCAATTCCGAACCGGTGGTGACAGTCCACGACCCGACCGCAGCCAGCGGCCGGTTGACCCGGTGAAACTCCGGGACCGACGGTGAGAGTCCGGATGGGAGGCAGCACGTGTCGACGAAGGCCCTCGGGCCGTCGTCGGCGGCCGATGCGACGGCGTGCCCCTCGGGGTACCCGTCCCACGTCGACCCTCCGCCCGGAGCCCGACCGCACTGACCGGTTCGAGGCACGAGGGCAGGACCCATGGACGAGCACACCGCGCTGATGCAGCGGGCGCTCGATGCCGCGCGCCTCGGCCCGGAGGCCGACCCCAACCCCCGTGTCGGCTGCGTCGTCATCGACCGCGACGGCCGCGTCGTGGGCACCGGCCACCACCGGGGCGCCGGGACCGCCCACGCCGAGGTCGACGCGCTGGCCCGCACCGGCGGCCTCGCGCGCGGTGGCACCGCGCTCGTCACCCTCGAGCCGTGCGACCACACCGGCCGTACCGGGCCCTGCACCCGGGCGCTGCTCGACGCCGGCGTGGCCCGCGTCCGCTACGCGCTCGCCGACCCCGACGTCGCCGCCGCCGGGGGAGCGGCCCACCTCGCGGCCGCCGGGGTCGACGTCGCCCTCGAGGACGACCCCGCCCTGCGCGCCGCCGCGGAGGACCTCAACGCGACCTGGCTGCACGCCCGCCGCACCGGCCGCCCGTGGGTCACCTGGAAGACCGCGACGACCCTCGACGGTCGGACCGCCGCCGCCGACGGCTCGAGCCGCTGGATCACCGGCGAGGCCGCCCGCGCCGACGTCCACGCGCTGCGGGCGCGCGTCGGCGCCGTCCTCGTGGGCACGGGGACCGCCCTCGCCGACGACCCCGCCCTCACCGTCCGCGACGCCGACGGCGCCCCCGCGGCGCGCCAGCCGCTGCGCGTCGTCGCCGGCACCCGTGCCCTCCCTGATGACGCCCGCCTCCTCGACGGCGGTGCCGAGACCCTCGTCGTCGCGAGCCACGACCCCGCCGAGGTCCTGGCGGCGCTCACGGCGCGCGGGGTCCACCACGTCCTCCTCGAGGGTGGCGCCACCCTCGCCGCGGCGTTCCTGCGCGCGGGACTCGTCGACGAGGTCGTCGCCTACCTCGCGCCGACCCTGCTCGGTGCGGGCCCCGGTGCCGTCGGCGACCTCGGCATCACGACGATCGGCGACGCCGTCCGCCTCGAGACCACCGACGTCACCGTGCTCGGCGGCGACGTCCGGATCACCGCCCGACCAGTGAGGACCTGAGCCATGTTCACCGGAATCGTCGAGGAGCTCGGCACCGTCACCGCGCTCGAGCTCGGGTCCGACAGCGCCCGCCTCACCGTGCACGGCCCGCTCGTCACCTCCGACGCCGAGCACGGGGCCTCCATCGCCGTCAACGGCGTCTGCCTCACCGTCACCGAGCACGGCGCGGGCGAGTTCACCGTCGACGTCATGGCCGAGACGCTGCACCGCACGAGCCTCGGCGTCCTGCGCCCCGGGGACCGGGTCAACCTCGAGCGGGCGATGGCCGCGTCCTCGCGCTTCGGCGGGCACGTCGTCCAGGGCCACGTCGACGGCACGGGGACGATCACCGCCCGCGAGCCGGGCGAGCGCTGGGAGGTCGTCCGCTTCACGCT
Organism: Oryzobacter terrae; assembly: GCF_042756445.1. Taxonomy (GTDB): domain Bacteria; phylum Actinomycetota; class Actinomycetes; order Actinomycetales; family Dermatophilaceae; genus Oryzobacter; species Oryzobacter terrae. The sequence goes on along the minus strand of NZ_CP170578.1, from coordinate 404,327 downwards.
CCCGGCCGACCTCGCGCCCTACCTCGTCGAGAAGGGCTCGATCACGGTCGACGGCGTCTCGCTCACCGTCGTCGACGTCACCGACGACGCGTTCTCCGTCTCGCTCATCCCGACGACCCTCGACCTCACGACCCTCGGCACGAAGGCGGTCGGCGACCCCGTCAACCTCGAGGTCGACGTCCTGGCCAAGTACGTCGAACGGCTGCTCGCGACCCGGCTCGCGGCCCCGCTCGCCCCCAAGGAGGCCACGGCATGAACGACACCACCCGTCTCGCCACCGTCGAGGAGGCGCTCGACGCCCTGCGCGAGGGCCGCCCCGTCCTCGTCGTCGACGACGAGGACCGCGAGAACGAGGGCGACGTCGTCCTCGCCGCCGAGACGCTGACCGAGCGGTGGACCGCCTGGGCCGTGCGCCACTCCTCGGGCTACCTCTGCGCGCCGGTGACCGAGGAGGTCGCCGACCGGCTCGGGCTGCCGCTCATGGTCCCCGAAAACCATGACCCGCTGCGCACGGCGTACACCGTGACCGTCGACGCCGCCGTCGGCGTGACCACGGGAATCTCGGCCGCCGACCGCACCCTCACCGCGCGCGTCCTCGCCGACCCGACCGCGACCGCGGCCGACCTGCGCCGCCCCGGTCACGTCGTCCCGCTGCGGGCCCGCGCGGGAGGTGTCATCACCCGCCCCGGGCACACCGAGGCCGCCGTCGACCTCTGCCGGCTCGCGGGGCTCGCCCCGGTCGGGCTCATCGGTGAGCTCGTCGAGGACGACGGCTCGATGACGCGCCTGCCCGGCGTCCTCGCCCTCGGCGCCCGGGAGGGGCTGCCGGTCCTCACCATCGCCGCGCTCGTCGCGTGGCGGCAGCGCCACGACCGCGTGCGGCGGGTCGCCGACACCGTCGTGCCGACGCGCCACGGGGAGTTCCGCGCGCTCGGCTACCTCGACTCCGTCACCGGCGACGAGCACCTCGCCCTCGTCAGCCCGCTCGGGGTGCCCGGGTCGGCTCCGCTCGTCCGGGTCCACAGCGAGTGCCTCACGGGCGACGTGTTCGGGTCCCAGCGCTGCGACTGCGGTCCGCAGCTCGAGCGGTCCCTCGAGCGGGTCGCGGCCGAGGGCGGCCTCGTCCTCTACCTGCGCGGGCAGGAGGGACGTGGTGTCGGCCTCGCCGGGAAGCTGCGCGCCTACGCGCTCCAGGACCGCGGGTTCGACACCGTCGACGCCCAGACCGAGCTCGGGCTGCCGGTCGACGCCCGCGAGTACGTCGCCGCTGCCGGCATCCTCGCCGACCTCGACGTCGACGGGATCCGGCTCCTGACGAACAACCCCGCCAAGGTCGAGGGCCTGCGCTCGTTCGGGGTCGAGGTGGTCGCCGTCGAGCGGCTGCGCACCGCGCCGCTGTCGACGAACGCCGGCTACCTGCGGACCAAGCGCGACCGGCTCGGCCACGACCTGGTCCTCGACCCGGTCGACACCGGCACCACCGCATGACACCCCACGCGGTCCTGCGGCGGACCCACCCCGAGACCACAGCTCGCACAGCCCGTTCCGAGAGGTACCCCAGATGAGTGGACACGGAGCCCCGGCCGTCACGGCCGAGGGCCACGACCTGCGCGTGGCGGTCGTCGCCGCCTCGTGGCACGAGGAGGTCATGACCGGCCTGCTCGACGGCGCGCTGCGCGCCCTCACCGAGGCCGGCGTCGAGGACCCCCTCGTCGTCCGGGTGCCCGGCACCGTCGAGCTGTCGGTCGCCTGCGCCCGCCTCGCCCCGACGCACGACGCGCTCGTCGCGCTCGGCGTCGTCGTCCGCGGCGGGACCCCGCACTTCGACTACGTGTGCCAGAGCGCGACCGCCGGCCTCACCGAGGTCGCCGTGCGCACCGGGGTGCCGGTCGGCTTCGGCGTCCTCACCTGCGACGACGACGCCCAGGCCCGTGATCGCTCGGGCTTGCCCGGCTCCCGCGAGGACAAGGGCCACGAGGCGGCCACCGCCGCCGTCGCGACCGCCGCCACGCTGCGCGCCGTCGCCCCGCGCCCCCTCGCCCCGCTCGGCGCGACGGTGGTGCCGGCGTGAACGCGCTGCGCGAGCTCCTCGCCTGGGTGCAGCACGAGGCCATCACCATCGGTGGCCACCGGCTGCCGTGGATCGAGGTCGTCGGCAACGCCTTCGGCTTCGCCTCCGCGATCCTCGGGATGCGGCGGCGCGTCTGGGCGTGGCCGGTCGGCATCGTCGGGAACTTCCTGCTCTTCCTCATCTTCGTCTCCGCGACGTTCGACGAGGCCGCCCGCACGCCGCTGTTCGGGCAGGCCGGTCGCCAGGTCTTCTTCATCATGACGAGCCTCTACGGCTGGTACCGCTGGGACCAGCACCGCAAGGCCCGCCTCGCCGCGGGAGCCGCCGACGACACCCCGGCCATCACCCCGAGGTGGGCCACGGCCCACGAGCGGATCGGCTACGTCCTCGCGTGGGTGGGGCTCGTCCTCGTGGCGCAGTGGGCGCTCGCCGGGATCGGCGCCGCGTGGCCCGCGCCCCGCTGGTACTTCTGGTGCGACGCGTGGATCCTCGTCGGCTCGATGATGGCGACGTACGCGATGGCGCGCGGCTGGAACGACTTCTGGCTCATGTGGGTCGCCGTCGACCTCGTCGGCGTCCCGCTGCTCTGGCACAGCCAGTACTACCCGACCGCCGTCCTCTACGCGGTGTACGGCGGCCTCGTGCTCTACGGCTTCACCGTGTGGGTCCGCGCCTCCCGCGCGGAGCAGCCCGACGAGGTCGTGGAGTCCGGTGCGGACGAACCGGTCCGCACCCCCTGATCCCGTCCGGGCGGGCCCGCCACCCCTCCGGCGGCCCGCCCGGTCGGCCATCCTGTCGGCCTCTCGTCGACCGTGGCCATGGACGGCCGACGGGAGCCCGGTGACCGCCTCCTAGACTTGGCCGACGTGAAGACCTTCGACTCCCTGTTCGCCGAGCTCGCCGAGAAGGCGCGGACCCGCCCCGAGGGCTCGGGGACCGTCGCCGCGCTCGACGCCGGCGTCCATGCGATCGGCAAGAAGATCGTGGAGGAGGCCGCGGAGGTCTGGATGGCGGCCGAGCACGAGGGGCGCGAGCGCACCGCCGAGGAGGTCAGCCAGCTGCTGTACCACCTGCAGGTGCTGATGCTCGCCGCCGACCTCACCCCTGACGACGTCTACCGCCACCTCTGACCGGAGGATCCACCCATGCTGCGCATCGCCGTCCCCAACAAGGGCTCGCTGTCCGAGCCCGCCGCCGCCATGCTCCGCGAGGCCGGGTACCGCACCCGTCGCGACCCCAAGGAGCTCGTCGTCTCCGACGCCGACAACGGCGTCGAGCTGTTCTACCTGCGCCCCCGCGACATCGCCGTCTACGTCGGCTCCGGCACCGTCGACTGCGGGATCACCGGCCGTGACCTGCTCCTCGACTCCGGGTCGGCCGCCGTCGAGCTCATGGGGCTCGGCTTCGGCGCCTCCACCTTCCGCTACGCCGCCCGCCCCGGGACGGCCTCGGCCCTCGCCGACATCGGCGGCCACCGCGTCGCGACGAGCTACCCGGGACTGGTCGAGAAGCACCTCGCCGACCACGGCGTCGTTGCCTCGGTGACCCGCCTCGACGGCGCCGTCGAGACGGCGATCACCCTGGGCGTCGCCGACGTCATCGCCGACGTCGTCGAGACCGGCGGGACGCTGCGCTCGCAGGGCCTCGAGGTCTTCGGAGAGCCGATCCTGCGCAGCGAGGCCGTGCTCGTCCGCCGCGAGGGCAGCGAGGAGAAGGCGGGCGTCGAGGTGCTGCGCCGGCGCCTCCTCGGCGTCATCACCGCGCGCCACTACGTCATGCTCGACTACGACGTCCCGGTGTCCCTCGTCGACCGCGCCTGCGCGATCACGCCGGGCCTCGAGTCGCCCACCGTCTCGCCCCTGCAGAACCCGGAGTGGGTCGCCGTGCGCGCCATGGTGCCGCGGTCCGGGACGAACACGGTGATGGACGAGCTCTACGACCTCGGGGCCCGCGCCATCCTCGTCACCGACATCGCCGCCTGCCGGCTGTGACGACCGACCGGGTCGCCCCGCACGCCCCGGACGCCCCGTTCCGGCCGCGGCGCGGCCGGGTCATGCCGCTCGTCATGGCGGTCGTCGCGCTCACCGTGTGCGTCGTGTCGGCCGTGCTCCTCGGGCGTGGTCGGGAGTGGGGCCCGGCCGACCAGGTCGCCCTCGTCGGCTTCGGTGCCGCGATCGCCGCCTTCCTCCTGCGCTACGCGACCATCCGCGCCGTCCCCGACGCCGACGGCCTCACGGTGCGCAACCTCGTCGTCACCCGACGGGTCTCGTGGGCCGAGGTCGCCGACGTCCGCTTCGACGACGGCGCCCCCTGGGTCACCCTCGACCTCGTCGACGACGACGAGCTCGCGGTCATGGCGATCCAGCGGGCCGACGGAGAGTCCGGACGGGCCGAGGCACGCCGCCTCGGCTCCCTCGTGGCCCGTCAGCGTGCCGGGGGCGCTGCCTCCGCGTGACGCCCGGGCCGACCTGAGGACTCCTCAGCCGCTCGAGGTGCAGGTCAGCGACATCGGGGGGCACCATGGCGTCAGGGCCGGTGCGCCGCCGGCCGGGTGGCCGGGTGGGTGGTGGTGCCGGTGCGGCTCGAGCACGTCAAGGCCTTCACGGTGCTCGCCGAGGAGCTGAACTTCCGCAGGGCCGCCCGCCGGCTGTTCCTCAGCCAGTCGACGCTCACCGCGCAGATCCACGGCCTCGAGCGCGACCTGGGGGTCGAGCTCTTCGAGCGCGGACGCGACGGGACCCGCCTGACGCCCGACGGGCTCGCCCTCCTCCCGCTCGCCCGGCGTGCCCTGAGCTCGCTGGCGGCGCTGGAGACCGGGGCGCGGCACGGGGCGGCGGCCACCGTCGTGCAGGTCGGCGTCGCGCCGGACGGGATCGGTCCGGGCACGTGGTCGGCCTTCCGCGGGTTCGAGGCCGCCGTGCCCGACGTGGAGGTGTCGATCCGCCCCGTGGGGTTCAGCACGATGCTCAGCGTCGTCGACGACGGGGTCGTCGACGCGGTCCTGCTCCACGGGCCGGTCGACCCGGCCGCCGGGCGGGTCGTCGTCACCGTCGGCGAGGTCCGGGCGGGGGTGATGCTCCCTCGCTCGCACCCGCTCGCCGCCGGCGGCGCCCTCCACCTCGACGACGTCGTGCCGCTGCTGCGGGCGGCGCCGCCGGACGGCGCGGGACCGGCCTTCGCCCACTTCTGGCTCGCGCGGGACCACCCGGCCGCACCCGCGCCCAGGGACCTGCACCTCGAGGAGGACTCCCCGTCGATGGCGAGGACGGCGGCGCTCATCGGTCTCGTCGGGCTCTGGCCCTCGGACGTGACCGTGCCCGAGGACTCCGGCGCGGTGTTCCGCCCGCTCGTCGAGGACCGCTGGGCGCCCTTGCAGGTGCTCCACCGGCCCACCCTCGCCCTGGCGAAGGAGCTCGTGGCGGCCGCGGCGTCGGCGGTGCTCTCCACGAGCCGGGCCGGCGTCACCCGCCCGGTGGTGGGGCAGCGCTGACGACGACGTCAGCCGCCGTCGGACCCGACCCGGGCCAGGGACGGACCCAGCCGGAGCGCCGCGAGGAGCTGCGGCACCATGACGAGCGCGAGGAGGGCCCAGACCGGCCCGAACCCACCCGCGAGGTCCTCGACGGCGCCGGAGGCCGCCGGACCGAACGCCGCGACCGAGTAGCTGACGAGGAAGCACATGGCGGTGAGCCGGGCGCTGTCGCGTGACGTCACGGCGTAGCGGACGAGGAGCCCGAGGCCGAGGGCGAACGCGGCACCCTGCCCCGCGCCGAGGAGCAGGGCCCACACCCACGGGGCGGCGTCGGGCGCCAGCCAGACCCCGACCTCGCCCGACCCGCCGAGCAGTCCGGCGACGACGAGGAGGACGCGGGCATCGGGCACCTTGTCGAGCAGTGCCGGCGCGACGAGCCCGGAGACGAGCTGGGCGCCGGTGAACACGGCCATGAGGAGGCCGGCGTCGCGCGCGGTCCAGCCGTGGGACTCGTAGGTGGGGGCGAGCCAGGCGAGCGAGGAGTAGAACTGCCAGGACTGCACGGTGAGGTAGCCCGCGAGGAGCCAGGCGGTGGCGCTGCGCCACGGCAGCGCGTGCGACCCGCCGTCGGACGCCGTGTCGGCGGTCGTGCTCGCCCGGATGCCGCGGCGCACCGCGAACCAGGCGAGCAGGCCCACCCCGGCGAGCGGCGCCCACGACAGCATCGAGGCGCTCCACCCGCCGAGGGCGTCGGCGAGCGGGACCGCGCCGGCCGAGGCGAGGGCCGCGGCGCCCATCATCGAGCCCATCGTCAGCCCGGTGCCGAGCCCGGAGCGGTGGGCCGGGAAGACCGCCTTGACGACCCCCGGCAGCAGCGTGCCCGTGAGCGCGATGCCGGCTCCGGCGACGAACGTCCCCGCGTACAGGGCGGGGACCGAGCTCCCCGCGAAGCCGCGCAGGACGAGGCCGACGAGGACGCAGGCCACCCCGCTGGCCACGGCGGCCCACGGGCCGACCCGCCGGGCGACCTGGACCGCGCCGGGCGCGAGGAGCCCCATGCACAGGACCGGCAGCGTCGTGAGGACGCCCATCGCCAGGCTCGACAGCCCGAGGTCGTCGCGCACGCTCTCGGCGAGGGGAGGCAGGCTCGCCATCAGGGTGCGCAGGTTGGCGGCCATGAGGACGATCGCGGCGACGAGGACCCAGCGGGGCGCGGGTGCGACGCGGTGGCTGGCTGAGGTCACCGGCCCGATGCTGCCATGGAGGCGCGCGCGCTCCGCCCCGGGGTGCCGGGCTGATCAGGCAGTCCGATCACCACCCTCTGGTGGGGCGGGCCCTCGCTCCCTAGCGTGGACGTGGCCTTCACGGGCCGAGGCCGGAGGAGGTCGCCATGGGACGCACGACGGGGATCGTGTCGGGGGTGCTCGGCGCCGTGGTGGCCGTGGCGGTGGGGAGCTCGCTGGCCGCCGGGGTCGCGACGGCCAAGGGCAAGCCGCAGCCGACCCGCACCCCGACGCCGACCGTCACGGCCACCGCCACGCCGACACCGACGGTGACGCCGACCCCGACGGTGACGCCGACCCCGACGACCACCCCCACGCCGAGCCCCGGCCCGACCGCGACGCCGTGGAGCTGCCCCGCGTGGGAGCAGGCGTTCGGCGCCTCCTGGTGCCGCGTCCACGTCCACGACTTCGGTCGGCGGACCCTGCCGCTCGGCCTCGGGGTCGTCGTCAGCGGCTGGACGGGCGGGGACGCCGCCGGGTTCGGGCTCACGGGCCCGATGTGCGCGCCCGACGAGTGGTGCGGTGCCGGCCTCGCCACGGTGGGCGTGACCGGGGTGTCGGCCGTCCCGCCCGAGGGGTCGTGGGCCACGGTGCACGGCACCGTGTCCGGGCCCGACGTGGTGGCCGCGTCGGCGCTCACCGTCGACGGCTGAGGCCGCCCCCTCGACGTCAGGGCAGGTGCGACTCGGGGACCAGCTGGAGCGCCTCGTCGTCGTCGAGCCCCGCGACGACGAGGAGGTCGACGACCATCGAGCGGACCTGGCCGCGGATCATCTCGGCCGACAGGCCCGCCGACGGGTCGACCCGTGCCGACAGGCCGGCCACCCGCCCGAGGACGGTGCGGGCGGCCGACGGCGTGGAGTGCTCGTCGAGGACCCGGGCGAGGTCCTCGGCCGCCTCGGCCAGCGCCGCGACGAGGTCGACGTAGTGCTCCGGGACGTGCTCGGGGCGCGCGACCGCGACGGAGGCCCGACGAGCGAGGACCCGCAGGTTGCGCACGCAGCGGTCGAGCGGCACGACGAGGCCCTGGGCGGCGTGTGCCGACGGGGCGTGGTGCCGCTGGAAGGGTGACTGCCGGACGATGGCGACGCCCTCGGCCGCGGCGGTGCGCAGCTCGCTGAGCTGGCCCTCGAGGGCGCGGGCCTCCTCGAGCGCGGCCGTCGCGAGGGCGCGGTCGCCTCGCCGCAGCGCGGCCACGACGTCCCGCAGGGTCATGGCGACGTCACGCACGGTGCGCGCGGCCTCGGCGCGAGGCCGGCGGATGGGGGAGGTCGGGGCCACGGCACCGATGACGAGCGCGACGAGCCCGCCGACGAGGGCGTCGAGCCAGCGCGACACCGCGCCGCTCTGGTTCGCGACGAGGGCGACGATGAAGACCGACTGGACCCCCGCCTGGATGACGAGGAGCTGGCCGCTGGACAGCACGACGGCGATCCCCATGGCGAGGACGACGACGACCGACATCTGCCACGCGCCGTTGCCGAGCCCGAGGACGATGACGTCGCCGACGAGGACGCCGATGGCGACGCCGACGGTCACCTCGACGATCCGTCGCAGGCGCTGGCCGTAGGTGAGGCCGAGGCAGAGGATGGCGGTGACCGGTGCGAAGAACGGGACGGCGTGGCCGAGGACGCGCGTGGCGACGAGCCAGGCGACGAGGACGGCCACGCCGATCTGGAGCAGGACCGGCCACCGGTCGCGCAGGCGTCGCAGGCCGCGCTCGAGCCCCGGGCGGAGCGCGGCCGTGGTCACGGCGCGTCCGTGCGCAGGACGAGGTCGGCGTCCTCCCACGGTCTCGACGCGTAGGCGACGTCCTCCTGGGCCGCCCAGCGGTCCCAGTGGGGGGCGTACGTCTCGCCGTCCCGCGACAGGGCCCGGCGCCGGCGCAGGTCGTCGGGGGCGTCGACCCACACCCGGACCGTGGCGTGGTCGACGGCGGGCGGGGTGAGGACGCCGCACCCCTCGACGACGAGGACGCCGGCGGGCGGCACGGGCACGACGCGACCTGGGCGCGAGCGCATCCAGTCCCACCGGCGGTAGCTGCCGACCTCTCCCCGGGCCACCGGCTCGAGGAGGTCGGTCGTGAGCAGGCCGACGCCGTCGGCGAGCCCGTCCCACCCGGGGTAGACGTGGTCGAGGTGGACCACGGGGCAGTCGAGCACCGCGGCGACGGCGGTGCCGAGGAGGGTCTTGCCCGAGCCGCTGCGCCCGTCGACGGCGACCACGACGGTCGCCCCGGGCGGCCTGTCGTCGTCGGCCCGGGCGGCGGCAGCGGCCGCGACGACGGCCGCGACGTGGGCCGGGTCGGCCCGGTCGGTGCGCTCGTGCTCGAGGGACGGGGCGGCCATGGTCGCGAGCCTAGTGCTGGGTACGGTGGGCGCATGTCCGTGGCGGTGCGCGTCATCCCGTGCCTCGACGTCGACGCCGGGCGCGTCGTCAAGGGGGTCAACTTCGAGAACCTCCGCGACGCCGGCGACCCGGTCGAGCTGGCCCGCCGCTACGGCGAGCAGGGAGCCGACGAGCTGACCTTCCTCGACGTCACGGCGAGCAGCGGGGCCCGCGAGACGATGTACGAGGTCGTCGCGCGCACGGCCGAGGAGGTCTTCATCCCGCTGACCGTCGGCGGGGGAGTGCGCACGGTGGACGACGTCGACCGCCTGCTGCGAGCCGGTGCCGACAAGGTCGGGGTGAACACGGCCGCCATCGCCCGACCCGCGCTCATCGCCGAGACGGCCGACCGGTTCGGCGCGCAGGTGCTCGTGCTGTCCGCCGACGTCCGGCGGCGCCGTGACGAGTCCGGTTCTCCCGTGGGCGGGTTCGAGGTCACGACGCACGGGGGGCGCACCCGCACCGGCATGGACGCCGTCGAGTGGTGCGCGCGGGCCGCCTCGTTCGGGGCCGGCGAGATCCTGCTCAACTCGATGGACGCCGACGGCACCAAGGACGGATTCGACCTCGAGCTCATCGCCCTCGTCCGGGCCGAGGTCGACGTCCCCGTCATCGCGAGCGGTGGGGCCGGCGCCGTCGGCCACTTCGCACCGGCCGTGCGCGCGGGCGCCGACGCCGTGCTCGCGGCGAGCGTCTTCCACTTCGGCGAGCTGACGATCGGCGAGGTCAAGGACGCCCTGCGCGCCGACGGCCACCCCGTCCGCTGAGGTCGGGTCGGGTCGGGGCTTGGTCGGGTCGCGGCGGCGTCGCCGTCAGGACAGGCCGAGCTCGGCGGTCCGCAGGGTGGCGACGTCCTCGGGGGAGCCGTCCATCTCGACGGCTGCGACCCGAGCGCGCCCGGACGCGAGGAGCAGGAGCTCGACCGGCTCGCCCGTCACGGTGACCACGCGCTCCTCCGGTCCGGCGACGACGGCGTCGTGACCCGGGGCCACGAGGCGCACGCCGACGGGTGACCGGCGGAACGCCAGGCGGGCCGACGTCCGCAGGGCGTTGAGGACGGCCCGCGCCGTGCGCTCGGGCACCTCCCGCCGCGGCCCCACGGCGCCGTCGCCGCGCAGGACGTCCTCGTGGTGGATGACGAGCTCGAGGGTGTTGAAGACCGCGTCGACGCGGTCCGCCCGGGCAGGGGACCACCACGGCGGGCCGGTGCGGATCGTGTCGACGAGCTCGTCCCAGTCGCCGGCGGCGATGCGGTCCTGCTCGTGCGCGGTCCACCGGGCCAGCGGCGACAGCCAGATGCCGGCCGCGGCGTCGGGTCGGCGCTCGCGGACGACGAGGTGGGCGGCGAGGTCGCGGGTGCGCCACGGGTCGCACAGCGTCGGGGCGTCCGGTCCGACGGCGAGGAAGGTGTCGCACAGGGCCAGGCGCTCGAGCCGGGCGACGGGAGTCCGGTCGGTCGTCATGGGGACCATCATGGGTGCCCGGCGTCGAAGGTCCTAGGGTCGGCGGCGGAGCGGCCCTAGGCTGCCGGGCGTGACGGCATCCCGCGCCCGCCTCCTGCACCTCGTCGTCGCCCTCGTCGCGACCGGAGCCCTCGTGCTCCAGACCGTGCTCTCGATCAGCGGTGAGGCGGTGCTGAACGACGAGGTCCCGCCGCTCCTGACCCGGATGGGACGGCTCGCCTCCTACTTCACGATCCAGAGCAACGTCCTCGTGGCCGTGACCTCGTGGCAGCTGTGGCGCGACCCGGCGCGAGACGGGTCCTGGTGGCGGGTCGTGCGCCTGGCGGCCCTCGTCGGGATCACCGTGACCGGACTGGTGCACTTCGTCCTGCTCCGCCCGCTGCTCGACCTCGACGGCGCCAACTGGGTCGCCGACAAGCTGCTCCACATGGTCGTGCCCCTGCTCGCCGTCGTCGGCTGGGCCCTCGTCGGCCCGCGGCCGCGCGTCGCGTGGGCGACGGTGGCGCGCGCACTCGCCTGGCCCGTCGTCTGGCTGCTGTGGACGCTGGTCGTCGGTGGCCTCAGCGGCTGGTACCCCTACCCGTTCCTCGACAGCCGCAAGGACGGGGTGGGGACCGTGGTCGTGGCGTGCATCGGGATCACCCTGCTCTTCCTCGCCCTCTTCGCGGCGGTCCGGGAGCTCGACCGCCGCCTGGCCCCCGCCCCGTCTGGCGGGGGCCACGAGCAGCGCCGGAGAGCGCACGAAGGGTCCGTCGCGTAGGTCCCGACGCTGCGGCCGAGGGGGCTCGAACGGGCCATGTCGGACGACCCGGACGGCTGCTACGGTGCGTCCGGGGACCTGCTCGCCCTTTCGGCCACCGCCGCCTGAAAGGCCTGCCATGTCTGCGCTGTCGCTTCGCCTCCGTGTGCTCCTCGCCGTCGTCCTGACCCTCGGTCTGGTCCCCGTGCTGCCGCTGTCGGCGCAGGCGGAGACGGTCGTCTGGGAACGGGTCATCGACGACGAGGAGTCCGTCGGCATCACGGCGGTCGAGGTCGCGCCGGACGGGTCCGTCTACGTCGCCGGCGACACCCGCGGCCAGCTGCACGACGCCAACCCGCCCACGCCCGGGCCGCAGACGTGGGTGCGCAAGTACGACCCCGCGGGCACCCTGCTCTGGGGTCGCCAGTTCGCCCCGAGCGGCATGGGGACGGTCAGCACACTGATGGCCGACGAGGACGGCTCTGTCGCCGTGGTGACCGGAGAGGGCGCCTACACCGCGGTCCTTCGGCGGCTGGATGCACAGGGGAACATCCTCGTGAGCGAGACCCTCCCGTCCTTCATCCCGGGTCCGGCCGAGTCCGACGCCGACGGCAACATCTACCTGACGGGCTACGTCAACACGGGACAGCCCCGGGGTGCCTCCACGCTGGTGAAGCTCGATGCGTCCTTCACCGTGCTCTGGTCGCGGTCGGTGACCGTCCTACCGACCTTCCCCGGCGACATCATCTACACCGAGGCCGTCTCGGATGTCACCATCGCCCCGAACGGGGACCCCGTCATCGTGGGAACCGCCTTTGCCGTCGAGGAAGGCTTCGAGAATCCCGCCGTGCTGTGGCCGGAGGACTCCTTCGTGCGCTCCTACTCGCCGGACGGTGACGTCCAGTGGACCCGGATCTTCGATCCGGTCGCGGGTGGTGGCGACGGCGCCGGTGCCGTGACGACGGATGCGACCGGCGGGGTGTACGTCACGGGACGATCCAACTTCCGCGACGAGGTGCGCCTGCGCCAGGAGACCTACGTGGCCGCCTTCGCGCCGGACGGCAGCGACCGGTGGGCACGGGTCCTCACGCCGTACTCCACGATGGCTCGCTATCCCTCGAACATCACCGCAGACCAGGGCGAGCTGGCGGTCTTCGGCACCACCGAGGCCGGGACGGGCTCCAACCGCTTCCTCGCGCGCGTGGACACCGACGGCACCCAGCTGTCGCTGCTCGAGATGCCCCGACGCGGATGGGACTACGGGGCCGCCTCCGCCGTGGCAGGGCCGGGCACCCTCGTGCTGGGCGCCAGCTCGTACACCAACGAGGACCCCACCCGACTCTCGTCGCTGACGAGGATCAGCACGGCGGACGTGCCCGCGCCGGGCGTGAGCGTCAGCGCTCCGGTCGACGGGGCCACCTACCAGCTCGGCGAGAGCGTCACGGCCGACTACTCGTGCCAACCCGCAGGCGCCGACTGCTCCGGCACGGTGCCCTCCGGATCCCCGCTCGACACGGCGTCGCCGGGCAGCAGGACCTTCACCGCCAGCGCGAGCGTCGGCGGAGTGACCGACACGGCCTCGGTGGGCTACACGGTGAGCACCACCTTCGCGGCCGGGCTCGGGGTGCCGGGTTCCGTCGTCGACGTCCCGAGCGGGCTGTCGCTGGCCGTCGGGTCCGACCCGGCGGGGATGCGGCTCCAGGTGACCGGGACCGGCACCGGGCGGGTGACGGTCACCGTGTGCAGCGGCTTCACCGTCCGGCTTCCCGCCGGAGCCGACGTCGTCGTCTCGTGCGGCAGCGTCATCGTGCGGGTGACCTCCGGCTCGGCCGAGGCGACGACCCCCGACGGTGCGGTCACCCTGACCGTGCCGAGCGGCGGAGCCGGGCGGTTGCAGGACACCGGGTCGGCGCAGAACCTCGGCAGCACCACGGTGACCCTGTCGACAGCGGCCGGCGCGACGCAGCAGGTCGCGCCCGGTGGGTCCTCGACGACGTTCGGGCAGACCATCACCTTCGCCCCACTGCCGGCTGCGACCGCCGGAGGACCCGACGTGCCGCTCTCCGCCACCGCGTCGTCCGGCCTGGCCGTCGCCTGGACCGCCACCGGGCCGTGCACCATCGTCGGCGGTGCCGTGCGGCCGACGGCGATCGGCACCTGCACGGTCACCGCGAGCCAGGGGGGCAACGCCGTCTACGGCGCGGCGATCCCGGTCGCCCGGTCCTTCCCGGTCGCGGCGGCGGTGCTGGACACCTTCACCCGTCCCAACGGGGCCGTCGGGGCCACGTGGCTCGGCGCCACCTCCAGCAGCATGTACAAGATCACCGGCAACGCCCTGGACGTGGGTACCGGTGGTGCCCTGGTCTGGAAGCCATCCGCGTTCGGGACCGCCCAACAGGCCACCATCACGCTGAGGTCCATCGACCGCAAGAGCGTGTCGCAGGGCGTCCTCCTCAAGGTGCAGACCGGCACCCTGCAGTCCTTGGGCGGGATCTCCGTCACCTACGACGGGGCGGCCAAGGCGGTCAGGGTCTCGACGCTGAGGCTCGGGCAGCTCAGCTGGACCGCCTACCCGGCCAAGGCCGCGGCCTTCGCCGACGGCGACCAGCTGACCGGCCGCGTGCTGGCAAGCGGCGTCGTGGAGGTCCTCCGGAACGGGACGCAGGTCGCGACGGTCACCCTCAGCAGCGGCGACAGGACGTTCTTCAACGCCAAGGGCGGGTCGATCGGCGTGTGGACCTCGAACGCGGCCAACGCCGTCATGGACGACTTCCGCGGGGGGACGGTCGGCTGAGAGCGTCGCCGCCACCGTCCACACCCCATCTCGCCGGCCACGGGTGCGATACCGCACGTGGCCGGCGAGGTGGGCAGTGGATGGCGAGGGTCGGGGGATCGCGGTGTCCGGCGCACGGGCCGGACGCCGGACGGAACGTCACGCGCGGCACAATGACCGGGTGCCCTCCAGCCCGCAGCCGTCCCTCGACCCCGGTGTCGCCGCCCGCCTGAAGCGCGACGAGCAGGGTCTCGTCGCCGCGATCGTCCAGCAGCACGACACCGGTGACGTCCTCATGCTCGGCTGGATGGACGACGAGGCGCTGCGCCGCACCCTCACCGAGGGTCGCGTCACCTTCTGGTCCCGCAGCCGGGCCGAGTACTGGCGCAAGGGCGACACGAGCGGCCACGTCCAGCACGTGCGCTCGGTGGCCCTCGACTGCGACGGCGACGCGCTCCTCGTGCGGGTCGACCAGGTCGGCGCGGCCTGCCACACCGGCGACCGGACCTGCTTCGACGCCGGCGACCTCGGGGCCGTGTCGGGGGGAGCCGCGTGACGACCACCGGCGCCGCCCCCTCGGCCGAGGCGCCCACCCTCGCCTACGGGCAGACGTGGCCGAGCCTCGACGTCTTCGGCGTCCTGGCCCGGGACCGCCGGGTCATCCCCGTCGTCCGCCGCCTCATGGGCGACGCCGAGACGCCGGTGGGCGTCTACCGCAAGCTCGCCGGCGACCGGCCCGGCACCTTCCTCCTCGAGTCGGCCGAGCACGGCGGCGTCTGGTCGCGCTGGTCGATCGTCGGCGCCGCGAGCCGGGCCACCCTCACCGAGAGGGAGGGCGAGGTCCACTGGGTCGGCGAGCCGCCCGTCGGCGTCCCCACCACCGGGCCGGCCACCGACGCCCTGCGCGCCACGATGGAGGCGCTGGCGACCGAGCCCGTGGCCGGGCTCCCGCCGCTCACCGGCGGCATGGTCGGCGCCATCACCTACGACGCCGTGCGCCGCTGGGAGAAGGTGCCCAGCACAGCCCCCGACGTCCTCGGGCTCCCCGAGGTCGCCCTCATGCTCGCCACCGACCTCGCGGTCCTCGACCACACCGACGGCTCGATCCTCCTCGTCGCCAACGCGATCAACTACGACGACACCGACGACCGGGTGGAGCAGGCGTGGGCCGACGCCGTCGACCGGCTCGACGCGATGACGCGAGCCCTCGCCGCACCGGCCGACAGCACCGTCGCGGTCGTCGACACCGAGGCCGTCGACCTCGCGATGGCGGGCGTCACCTCGAACACGACGCAGGAGCGCTACGAGGAGGTCGTCGAGCTCGCCAAGGAGGACATCCGCGCCGGCGAGGTGTTCCAGGTCGTCCTGTCGCAGCGCTTCTCGATGGAGTGCCCCGCCGACCCGCTCGACGTCTACCGCGCGCTGCGGGCCGGCAACCCCAGCCCGTACATGTACCTCTTCCGGTTCCCGGCTCCCGACGGCTCCGACTACGCCGTCGTGGGCAGCAGCCCCGAGGCCCTGGTCCGCGTCACCGGGGACCGCGCCATCACGCACCCCATCGCCGGGAGCCGGCCCCGCGGCAAGACGCCGGAGGACGACGTCCGCCTCGCCGAGGAGCTCATCGTCGACCCGAAGGAGCGCTCCGAGCACGTCATGCTCGTCGACCTCGGGCGCAACGACCTCCAGCGCGTCTGCCGACCCGGCACCGTCGACGTCGTCGAGTTCATGGACGTCCGCCGCTACAGCCACGTCATGCACATCGAGTCGACCGTGGTGGGGGAGACCCGGCCCGGGGCCAGCGCCTACGACGTCCTCGTGGCCACCTTCCCCGCGGGCACCCTGTCCGGCGCCCCGAAGCCGCGCGCCCTCGCCCTCATCGAGCACTACGAGCCGTCACGGCGCGGCGTCTACGGCGGGGTCGTCGGCTACCTCGACTTCCACGGCGACCTCGACATGGCCATCGCCATCCGCACCGCCGTCGTCAAGGACGGCGTCGCCCACGTGCAGGCCGGTGCGGGCATCGTCGCCGACTCGCACCCCACCCGCGAGCACGAGGAGTGCGTGCACAAGGCCACCGCCGCGCTGCGGGCCGTCGCCACGGCCGGGGCGATGCGGACGGTCACGTGAGCCGCCTCGGGCGCCGGGGCCCCGTCGCCCTCCTCGGGCTCGTCGGGGCCTTCGCCCTGCTCGCGGTGACGTTCCGGCCGTGGGTGACCGGTGCGGTCGACGACGCCGTCCTCGGGGCGACCCGGATCAGCGCCACCGGCGTCGAGGTCGCCCCCGGTCTCACGGCGGTCGCCCTCGCCCTCGCGGCGGCCGCCGTCGCGACCGTCGCCTCCGGGCGGGTGACCCGCGTCGTCGCGCTCGGGGGCTGGGCGCTCCTCCTCGTCGTCGCGGGCCTGCTCGCGGTGCGGGTCCTGCTCGACCCCGACGGCGTCCTCGGGCCCGTCGCCGCCGCACGCGTCGGGCGCACGGGGTCGGTCGAGACGCTGGCCGACCCCACCGTGTGGCCCGTCGCGGCGCTCGTCGCCCTCGTCCTCTCGCTCGTCGGGCTGGCGGGCGCCATCCTGGGGATGCGCCGCTGGGCGGGACCGAGCAGCCGCTACGAGGTCCCCGGGACCGAGGGCGCTGACGTCGCCGGTCCGCGGGGCGAACGGGTCGGCAGCGCCTGGGACGAGCTCTCCGCAGGTCGGGACCCGACCGATGTCGGCCCCGACCGCCAGACCTGACAGAATCGGCACGAGACACGTCGAGGGTCGCCCGACCCCATCCCCGAGGAGTGACGCCATGAGCCAGCACGAGGAGCACGAGGACCACGGGCACAGCGTCGCCGCCTGGGCGGCGGTGGGCATCCTCCTCGTGGCGTCGGCGATCATGGCCCTCGCGGTCCTCTTCCCGAACCTCTGGCTCTTCGTCGGCGGCGTGGTCCTGGCCCTCGTCGGGGTCGTCGCGGGGAAGGTGTTGTCGATGGCCGGGTACGGCGCGGCCGGACGCCCCCGCGACGAGGCCCCCTCCATCCACTGACGGGCGGGGCCGTGACCACCGTCCTGGACTCCATCGTCGCCGGGGTCCGTGAGGACCTCGCGGCGCGACAGCGGCTCACCTCGCGCGCCGAGGTCGAGTCGGCCGTGGCCGCCGCGCGCCCCGCCGTCGACGCCGAGAGCGTCCTGCGCCGGCCGGGCCTGTCGCTCATCGCCGAGGTCAAGCGCGCGAGCCCGAGCAAGGGCGCGCTCTCCGAGATCCCCGACCCCGCCGCCCTCGCGGTGCACTACGCCGCCGGGGGAGCGAGCGCCGTGTCGGTGCTCACCGAGCAGCGCCGGTTCGGCGGCAGCCTCGGCGACCTCGACGCCGTCCGGGCCGCGGTCGACATCCCGGTCCTGCGCAAGGACTTCATGGTCACCGACTACCAGCTGTGGGAGGCCCGTGCCCACGGCGCCGACATCGTCCTCCTCATCGTCGCCGCGCTCTCCGACGACGAGCTCGGCTCGATGCTCACGCGGGCCGGTGAGCTCGGGATGACCGCGCTCGTCGAGGTCCACGACGAGGTCGAGACGCAGCGGGCGGTCGACGCCGGCGCCACGGTCGTCGGCGTCAACGCCCGCAACCTCAAGACCCTCGAGATCCACCCCGACACGTTCTCCCGGCTGCGGCCCCTCATCCCCGAGGGCGTCGTCACCGTCGCCGAGTCCGGGATCTCCGGACCCGAGGACGCCGCCGCCTACGCCGCGCAGGGGGCCGACGCCGTGCTCGTCGGCGAGGCCCTCGTGCGCGACGGCGACCCGCGCGCCGGCGCCGAGGCGATCATCGCGGCCGGCGCACCCACCCCGAAGGACTGACCGTGCCCGACGACGCCCCCTCGATCTCCGACCTCGTCCCCGAGGAGCTGCCGCGACCCGGGCGGTTCGGGCCGTTCGGCGGCCGGTACGTGCCCGAGGCGCTCATCCCGGCCCTCGAGCAGCTCGACGAGGCCCGCCAGAAGGCGATGCTCGACCCCGACTTCCTCGACGAGCTGGCCCGCCTGCACCGCACCTACACCGGCCGCCCGAGCATCATCACCGAGGTGCCGCGCTTCGCCGCCCACTGCGGTGGCGCGCGCGTCGTCCTCAAGCGCGAGGACCTCAACCACACCGGCTCGCACAAGATCAACAACGTCCTCGCCCAGGCGCTGCTCACCAAGCGGATGGGCAAGACCCGTGTCATCGCCGAGACCGGTGCGGGCCAGCACGGCGTCGCCACCGCCACGGCCGCGGCGCTCATGGGCCTGGAGTGCCGGGTCTACATGGGCCGCGTCGACACCGAGCGCCAGGCGCTCAACGTCGCCCGGATGAAGATCCTCGGCGCCGAGGTCGTCCCCGTCGACCACGGCAGCGCGACGCTCAAGGACGCGATCAACGAGGCCCTGCGCGACTGGGTCACCAACGTCGGGACGACCCACTACCTCATCGGCACCGTCACGGGCCCGCACCCGTTCCCCGAGATGGTCCGCGACTTCCACGCGGTCATCGGCGAGGAGGCCCGGGCCCAGGTGCTCGAGCTCGCCGGCAGGCTCCCCGACGCCGTGATCGCCTGTGTCGGAGGCGGATCCAACGCGATGGGGATCTTCCACAAGTTCGTCCCCGACGACGGTGTGCGGCTCATCGGCATCGAGGCCGGCGGGTCGGGCATCGAGACCGGGAAGCACGCCGCCCGCTTCGCCGAGACGACGACCCGACCGGGCGTGCTCCACGGGGCGATGAGCTACCTCATGCAGGACCACGACGGCCAGACGGTCGAGTCGCACTCGATCTCCGCCGGGCTGGACTACCCGAGCGTCGGTCCCGAGCACGCGTGGCTGCGCGACAGCGGCCGGGCCGAGTACCGGTACGCCACCGACGACCAGGTGATGGAGGCGTTCTCGCTCCTGTGCCGCACCGAGGGGATCATCCCGGCCCTCGAGTCGGCCCACGCCCTCTGGGGCGCGATGGAGGTGGGGCGCGAGCTCGGCCCCGAGTCCCTGGTCCTCGTCAACCTGTCGGGCCGGGGCGACAAGGACATGCACACCGCCGCCGAGTGGTTCGGCCTCGTCGAGGGAGCCGGCTCGTGACGACCGCGGTCAGCAGCCTCGAGGACGTCCTGCGCCGGTGCCGTGCCGAGGGTCGCGCCGCGCTCGTCGGCTACCTCCCCGTCGGCTACCCGAGCGTCGAGGGCTCGATCGAGGCGATGCGCGTCCTCGTCGAGGCCGGCTGCGACGTCGTCGAGGTCGGGATCCCCTACAGCGACCCGGTCATCGACGGCCCCGTGAACCAGGAGGCGATGGCCACCGCGCTGGCCGGCGGGGCCACGGTCGACGACGTCTTCACGGCCGTCGCGGCCGTCCGCGACGCCGGCGCGGTGCCGGTCGTCATGACGTACTGGAACCTCGTCCTGCGCCGGGGTGTCGAGCAGTTCGCCGCCGACCTCGCCGCGGCCGGGGGAGCGGGCCTCATCACCCCCGACCTCATCCCCGACGAGGCCGACGACTGGCTCGCGGCGAGCGACCGGCACGGCCTCGACCGCATCTTCCTCGTGGCGCCGTCGTCGACCCCGGAGCGGCTCGAGCGGGTCACCTCGGCGTGCCGCGGGTTCGTCTACGCGGCCTCGACGATGGGCGTCACCGGTGCGCGCACGAGCGTCGACACCGACGCCCGCGGGCTCGTCGAGCGGCTCCGCGAGGTCACCGACCTCCCCGTGTGCGTGGGACTCGGCGTCTCCACCGGCGCCCAGGCCGCCGAGCTGGCCGAGTACGTCGACGGCGTCATCGTGGGGTCCGCCCTCGTGCGCACCCTCGGTGGCGACGGGGAACTCGGCGACCGCCTCGACGCGTTGCGCGACCTGACGGCCGAGCTGGCCGAGGGAGTGAGGAACGGGCGCAGGTGAGCGCGGGGACGCAGCCGGACACGGAGGCCACCACGGTGGTCGGGCCGGCCGACCGCCGCACCCGGGTCCGCGACCTCGTCGGGCTCCTGGCGCGCCTCGTCCTCGGGGTCGTCCTCGTCTACGCCGGTGCCGCGAAGGTCGGCTCGCCGCTCACCGCGCAGCGGGCCGTGCAGGCCTACGAGATCTTCCCGATGGACCTCGCCGGCGCCATCGGCCTCGCGCTGCCCTTCGTCGAGGTCGTCCTCGGGGTCCTCCTGCTCCTCGGCCTGTTCACCCGTCCCGTCGCCGTCGTCTCGACCGTCCTCATGCTCGCCTTCGTCGCCGGCATCGCGCAGGCGTGGGCGCGCGGCCTGACCATCGACTGCGGCTGCTTCGGCGGCGGCGGCCAGATCGGCGCCGACGAGACGCGCTACCCGCAGGAGATCGCCCGCGACCTCGCCTTCGCGGCCGCGGGCGCGTGGCTGGCCGTCCGGCCCCGCACCCTCGCCTCGCTCGACCAGCGGCTCTTCGGCCACTGACCACCTCACCCCCGAGAGGAACCGCGCCACCCATGGGCAGCTCGAAGTCCACCCCGTCCACCGACCGGCAGGCCAAGATCCGCGCCGCGAGCACGAACGCGGGCGGCGGGGCCAACCGGATCGTCGTCGGCGCGGTCGTCCTCGTCGTCGCGATCATCGCCGTCGTCGGAGGGGTCATCTGGTCGCAGCGGTCCGCTGACGACGCCCCCACCGGCGGCACCGCGCTCCCGAAGGGCGTCGCCGCGATGGGGGAGGGCTACCGCGCGTTCGCCGACGTCACGGCCCGCCCGGGGGCGCCGACGGTCGACGTCTACGAGGACTTCCAGTGCCCGGCCTGCAAGCAGTTCGAGGAGCTCACCGGCGCGACGGTGACCGGGCTCGCGAAGGAGGGGCGGATCGTCCTCGTCTACCACGTGAAGAACTTCCTCGACGACAACCTGCGCAACGACAGCTCGACGCGCGCGGGCAACGCCGCGTTCTGCGCCGCCGACGCCGGCCGGTTCCAGGAGTTCCACGACCAGGTCTTCCCCGGCCAGCCCGCCACCGAGGGCGCGGGCTTCACCGACGCCCAGCTCTCCGGCTTCGCGCAGGCCGCCGGCATCACCGGTGACGCCCTCGCCACGTGGCAGGACTGCGTCGAGGGCGGCCGCTACGACGCCTACGTCGACTCGGTCGAGAAGCAGAGCTTCGCCGACGGCGTGCGCGGCACCCCGACGGTGCGCATCGACGGCAAGGACCAGGAGCTCGGCGCCATCGCGTCGCCCGAGGGGTTCACCGCGGCCGTCGAGGCGGCGACCCCGTGACCACCCTCGCCTCGGCCCTGCTGCCCGCGACCATCCCCAGCCCGACGGTCGGCGTCCTCCACCTCGGGCCCCTCCCGCTGCGGATGTACGCGATGTGCATCCTCCTCGGCATCGTCCTCGCGGTCTGGCTCACCGGGCGGCGCCTCGTGCCGCGCGGGTTCGAGAAGGAGCAGGCGCTCGACGTCGCGGCGTGGGCCGTCCTCTTCGGGATCGTCGGCGGCCGGCTCTACCACGTCGTCACCACACCCGAGCCGTACTGGGGCGAGAACGGCCGCCCCCTCGACGCGCTGAAGATCTGGGAGGGCGGCCTCGGCATCTGGGGCGCGATCGCCCTCGGAGCCCTCGGCGCCTGGATCGGCTGCCGCCGCAACTCCATCCCCTTCCTCGCGTTCGCCGATGCCGCGGCACCGGGGGTCGCGCTCGCGCAGGCCGTCGGCCGGTGGGGCAACTGGTTCAACAACGAGCTGTACGGCGGGCCCACCGACCTGCCGTGGGGCCTGACGGTCCACGAGTGGGACAACGGCACGGGCCGCGCCGTCGTCGACGGCGCCGGCGACCCGGTCGTCCTCGGGACCTTCCACCCGACCTTCCTCTACGAGTCGCTCTTCCTCGTCGTCCTCGCGGTGGGGCTCCTGGTCCTGGACCGCCGACGCCGGCTGCACCCCGGGGCCGTGTTCGGCCTCTACGTCGCCGGTTACCCCGTCGGGCGGATCGTCATCGAGAAGATGCGCACCGACGAGGCCGAGCTCGTCTGGGGCCAGCGGCTCAACGTCTGGACGAGCATCCTGGTCTTCCTCCTCGGCGTCTGGATCGTGTGGTTCACCCGGCGTCGGGCCGGTCGCGAGGGCACCGACGACCCGACGGCGCCGGACGACGGCGCCCCGGCCGGTGCCCGCTCGCAGCAGGGCCCCGAGTCCCAGGATGTGGGATAGCGCCGCTCGAAATGCAAGACGACGGAGGCCGGGGCTACGATTCCGTGACGTGGCCGACGCCGTCCGCGCCTGACCTTGCCGTGCCCGGTCCCCATGGATCGACGACCCCTGAGGACGGTGATGCGACGTGACCGTCGCCCGCTTCTCCGCCCAGCCCGCCGACACCGGCCTCTACCGCCGCGAGCACGAGCACGACGCCTGCGGTGTGGCCCTGGTGGCGACGATGCGGGGGAGCGCCGGGCACGACATCGTCGCCCACGCCCTCGACGCGCTGCGCAACCTCGACCACCGCGGTGCCACCGGCGCCGACCCGCTCGTCGGCGACGGGGCGGGCATCCTCACCCAGGTCCCCGACGCCTTCCTGCGGGCCGTCCTCGACGTCGAGCTGCCCGAGGCCGGCGCGTACGCCGTCGGCATGGCCTACCTGCCCACCGACGACACCGAGCGCACCGAGGCCGAGCGGCGCATCGGCGAGATCGCCGTCGAGGAGGGCCTGCGCGTCCTCGCGTGGCGCGACGTCCCCGTGACCCCCGACCTCGTGGGCCGCGCCGCCCGCGAGTGCATGCCCGTCTTCCGGCAGCTCTTCGTCGCCGCCGAGGCCGGCACCACGGGCGTCGCCCTCGACCGGCTCGCCTTCTGCCTGCGCAAGCGGGCCGAGCGCGAGGTCGAGGTCTACTTCCCCTCGCTGTCGTGTCGGACCGTGGTCTACAAGGGCATGCTCACGACCGGCCAGCTCGAGCCGTTCTTCCCCGACCTGTCCGACGAGCGCTTCGCCACCGAGCTGGCCCTCGTCCACTCGCGCTTCTCCACCAACACCTTCCCGAGCTGGCCGCTGGCCCACCCGTACCGGCTCATCGCGCACAACGGCGAGATCAACACCGTCAAGGGCAACCGCAACTGGATGATGGCCCGCGAGTCCCAGGTCAGCTCCGACGTCATCCCCGGCGACCTCGACCGCCTCTTCCCGATCTGCACCCCGGGCGCCTCCGACTCCGCGACCTTCGACGAGGTCCTCGAGCTGCTCCACCTCGGCGGGCGCTCGCTGCCGCACTCCGTCCTCATGATGATCCCGGAGGCCTGGGAGAACCACGAGTCGATGGACCCGGCCCGCAAGGCGTTCTACGAGTTCCACTCCACCTTCATGGAGCCCTGGGACGGCCCGGCCTGCGTCACCTTCACCGACGGCACCCTCATCGGCGCGGTCCTGGACCGCAACGGCCTGCGCCCCGGGCGCTACTGGGTCACCGACGACGGCCTCGTCGTCCTCGCCTCGGAGGCCGGCGTCCTCGACCTCGAGCCCGAGAACGTCGTGCGCCGCGGCCGGCTCCAGCCGGGCCGGATGTTCCTCGTCGACACCGCCGCCGGCCGGATCGTCAGCGACGAGGAGGTCAAGACCTCGCTCGCCGGTGAGCACCCCTACGAGGAGTGGCTGCACGCCGGGCTCATCGAGCTCAAGGACCTGCCCGAGCGCGAGCACATCATCCACACCGCGGCCTCGGTCGCACGGCGCCAGCGGACCTTCGGCTACACCGAGGAGGAGCTGAAGATCCTCCTCGCGCCGATGGCGAGCGGCGGCCTCGAGGCGCTCGGGTCGATGGGCACCGACACCCCGATCGCCGTGCTCTCCGAGCGCCCGCGGCTCGTCTTCGACTACTTCACCCAGCTCTTCGCCCAGGTCACCAACCCGCCGCTCGACGCCATCCGCGAGGAGCTCGTCACCTCGCTCGGCTCGAGCATCGGCCCCGAGGGCAACGTCCTCGACGCCTCGCCCGCCCACGCCCGCCAGGTGCTCCTGCCGTTCCCGGTCATCGACAACGACGAGCTCGCGAAGATCGTCCACATCAACGCCGACGGCGACCTCCCCGGCTACAGCACGGTCGTCGTCCGCGGCACCTACGACGTCACCGGTGGCGAGGCCGCGCTGCGGGCCCGCCTCCACGAGATCTTCGACGAGGTCTCGGCCGCGATCGAGGGCGGCGCCCGGTTCGTCGTGCTCTCCGACCGCGACTCCGACCGCGACGCGGCGCCCATCCCCTCGCTGCTGCTCACCTCGGCCGTGCACCACCACCTCATCCGCGAGAAGACCCGCACCCAGGTCGGCCTCCTCGTCGAGGCCGGCGACGTCCGCGAGGTCCACCACGTCGCCCTCCTCGTCGGGTACGGCGCGGCCGCGATCAACCCCTACCTCGCGATGGAGACCGTCGAGGACATGGTGCGCAGCGGCGCCATCACCGACGTCACCGAGGAGAAGGCGGTCGCCAACCTCATCAAGGCGCTCGGCAAGGGCGTGCTCAAGGTGATGTCGAAGATGGGCATCTCGACCGTCGCCTCCTACCGAGGCGCGCAGGTCTTCGAGGCGATCGGCCTCTCGCAGGACCTCGTCGACGAGTTCTTCACCGGCACGGTGAGCCAGCTCGGCGGGGTGGGCCTGGGCGTCCTCGCCGCCGAGACCTCGGCCCGCCACGCGATGGCCTACCCGCCCGACGGCATCCGCCAGGCGCACCGCAAGCTCACGGTCGGCGGCGAGTACCAGTGGCGCCGTGAGGGCGAGCCGCACCTCTTCGACCCCGACACCGTGTTCCGCCTCCAGCACGCGACGCGGGCGAAGCGCTACGACGTCTTCAAGCAGTACACCTCGCGCATCGACGAGCAGGCCGGGCGCCTGATGACCCTGCGCGGCCTCTTCGAGCTCGGCGGCGCCCACGAGCGCCCGCCCGTGCCGATCGAGGAGGTCGAGCCGGTCGCCGACATCGTCCGGCGGTTCAACACCGGCGCGATGAGCTACGGCTCGATCAGCCAGGAGGCGCACGAGACCCTCGCCATCGCGATGAACCGCCTCAAGGCGCGCTCGAACACCGGCGAGGGCGGCGAGGACGTCGACCGGCTCCTCGACCCCGAGCGCCGCTCGGCGATCAAGCAGGTCGCCTCCGGGCGCTTCGGCGTCACCTCGATGTACCTCACCCACGCCGACGACATCCAGATCAAGATGGCGCAGGGGGCCAAGCCCGGCGAGGGCGGCCAGCTGCCCGGCCCGAAGGTCTACCCGTGGGTGGCGCGGACCCGGCACTCCACGCCCGGGGTCGGCCTCATCAGCCCGCCGCCGCACCACGACATCTACTCCATCGAGGACCTCGCCCAGCTGATCCACGACCTCAAGAACGCGAACCCGCAGGCGCGGGTCCACGTCAAGCTGGTCTCCGAGGTCGGGGTCGGCACGGTCGCCGCGGGCGTCAGCAAGGCGCACGCCGACGTCGTCCTCATCTCGGGGCACGACGGCGGCACCGGCGCCTCGCCGCTCACCTCCCTCAAGCACGCGGGCGGTCCGTGGGAGCTCGGCCTCGCCGAGACCCAGCAGACCCTCGTCCTCAACGGCCTGCGCGACCGGATCGTCGTCCAGGTCGACGGGCAGATCAAGACCGGGCGCGACGTCGTCATCGCCGCGCTGCTCGGCGCCGAGGAGTTCGGCTTCGCCACCGCCCCGCTCGTCGTCTCGGGCTGCATCCTCATGCGGGTCTGCCACCTGGACACCTGTCCGGTCGGCATCGCGACGCAGAACCCCGAGCTGCGGGCCCGCTTCTCCGGCGCCCCCGAGTTCGTCGAGACCTTCTTCGAGTACATCGCCGAGGAGGTCCGCGAGCACCTCGCCGCGCTCGGCTTCCGCAGCATCGCCGAGGCCGTCGGCCAGATCGAGCACCTCGACACCTCCAAGGCCGTGCGGCACTGGAAGGCCAGCGGGCTCGACCTCGCCCCGATCCTCACCAAGGTCGAGAGCCCCGACGGGTCCGGCGTGCGCCACGCCATCGCGCAGGACCACGGCCTCGAGAAGGCCCTCGACCACCAGCTCATCGCGGCGGCCCGCGACGCCATCGACACCGGTGAGCGCGTCACGGCACGCTTCGCGGTCCGCAACGTCAACCGCACGGTCGGCACGATGCTCGGCCACGAGGTCACCAAGCGGCACTCCCAGGGGCTGCCCGACGGCACCATCGACCTCACCCTCACCGGCTCGGCGGGACAGAGCTTCGGCGCCTTCCTCCCCGCCGGCGTGACGCTGCGCCTCGAGGGCGACGCGAACGACTACGTCGGCAAGGGCCTGTCCGGTGGGCGCGTCACGGTCCGCCCGGCTCCCGGGTCGGCCCTCGTCGCCGAGGACAACGTCATCGCCGGCAACGTCATCGGCTACGGCGCGACCTCCGGCGAGCTGTTCCTGCGCGGCCGCGTCGGCGAGCGGTTCTGCGTGCGCAACTCCGGCGCCACCGCGGTCGTCGAGGGCGTGGGCGACCACGGCCTCGAGTACATGACCGGCGGCACGGCCCTGATCCTCGGGCCCACCGGGCGCAACGTCGCGGCGGGCATGAGCGGTGGCGTCGGGTACGTCCTCGACCTCGACCGCTCGCACGTCAACCCCGAGCTCGTCGACCTGCGGCCGCTGCGCCCCGAGGACGAGCTCGTCGTCCACGACCTGCTCGAGCGCCACGTCCGGTGGACCGACTCCGCGGTCGCGGCGCGGCTCCTGGCCGACTGGGACACCGCCCGCTCGGCCTTCACCCTCGTCCTCCCGCGGGCCTACCAGCGCGTCCTCGACGTGCGGGCCAAGGCTGCGGCGGAAGGGCTCGACCCCGACGGCACCCAGGTGTGGGAGCGGATCATGGAGGCGTCCCGTGGCTGACCCCCAGGGCTTTCTGAGGACGCGAGAGCGCGAGCTGCCGCGTCGTCGACCCGTCCCGGTCCGGATCAAGGACTGGAAGGAGGTCTACGAGGAGCAGCCGGTCACCGAGCTCCAGCGCCAGGCCGGGCGCTGCATGGACTGCGGGATCCCGTTCTGCCACAGCGGGTGTCCGCTCGGCAACCTCATCCCCGAGTGGAACGACCTCGCGTGGCGCGGCGAGTGGCGCCAGGCGATCGACCGGCTCCACGCGACGAACAACTTCCCCGAGTTCACCGGGCGGCTGTGCCCCGCGCCGTGCGAGTCCTCGTGCGTCCTCGGCATCAACCAGCCGGCGGTGACCATCAAGCAGGTCGAGGTGTCGATCATCGACCGCGCCTTCGCCAACGGCACGGTCGACCCCGAGGCGCCCGAGCGGCTGTCCGGCAAGACCGTCGCCGTGGTGGGGTCCGGCCCCGCGGGCCTCGCGGCCGCCCAGCAGCTGACCCGCGCCGGTCACACCGTCGCCGTCTACGAGCGGGCGGACCAGCCCGGTGGCCTCCTGCGCTACGGCATCCCCGAGTTCAAGATGGAGAAGTCCGTCGTCGACCGCCGGATCGCCCAGATGAAGTCCGAGGGCACCCGCTTCCGCACCGGCGTCGAGGTCGGCCGCGACCTCACCGGCGCCGACCTCCGCAAGCGCTTCGACGCCGTCGTCGTCGCCATCGGCGCCACGGTGCCCCGTGACCTCCCGGTCCCGGGCCGCGAGCTCGACGGCGTCCTCCAGGCGATGGACTTCCTCCCGCCGGCCAACCGGGTCGCGCTCGGCCAGAGCGTCGAGGGCCAGGTGACGGCCGAGGGCAAGGACGTCGTCGTCATCGGCGGCGGCGACACCGGGGCCGACTGCATCGGCACCTCCCACCGCCAGGGCGCCCGCTCGGTGACGAGCCTGGAGATCATGCCGCAGCCCGGGCTCGAGCGCGCCGCCGCGCACCCGTGGCCCACGTACCCGATGCTCTTCCGCGTCGCCTCGGCCCACGAGGAGGGCGGCGACCGCGTCTACGCGGTGTCGACCTCCGAGATCCTCGGTGACGAGGAGGGCCGGGTCCGCGGGCTGCGCCTCCACGAGGTGGTCATGGGCGAGAGCGGCTTCGAGAAGGTCGAGGGCTCCGACCGCGAGATCCCGGCGCAGCTCGTCCTCCTGGCCATGGGCTTCCTCGGCCCGCAGCAGGAGGGGCTGCTCGAGCAGCTCGGCGTCGAGAAGGACCCGCGCACCAACGTCGCCCGCGACGGTCGCTTCATGTCCACCGTGCCGGGGGTCTTCGTCGCCGGGGACGCCGGACGCGGGCAGTCGCTCATCGTCTGGGCCATCGCCGAGGGGCGCTCCGCGGCGCACGAGGTCGACGCCTGGCTCATGGGCAAGCCCTCGCGCCTGCCGCGCCCGGTCAACCCCACCGACCGCCCCCTCTCCGTCTGACCCCCCCGGGCCCAAGTTCGGGGTGACCCCGAAAAGGTGCGCTTCACCCCGGTTTAGAACTCGGGTGAGGCGCGCAATTTCGGGGTAACCCCGAAATTGCGCCAAGGATGGTTGCGCTCACATCCGGTGGTCCGGGATGTGGCCCCGGTCACCTGTGCAAACGGTTCCACCGCTAGGGTTCCAGTCATGCGCCGCGCCAAGATCGTCTGCACCCTGGGCCCCGCCACGACCTCCTCGGAGAACCTCCGCGAGCTCGTCCGGTCCGGGATGGACGTCGCCCGCCTCAACCTCAGCCACGGCGACCACGCCGACCACGAGCGCGTCTACCTCGACGTCCGCAAGGCCAGCGACGAGACCGGCCGCGCCGTGGGGGTCCTCGTCGACCTCCAGGGCCCGAAGATCCGCACCGCCCGCTTCGAGAACGGGCCCGTCGAGCTCGTCAAGGGCACGAGCTTCACCATCACCACCCGCGACGTGCCCGGCGACGAGAAGGAGGTCGGCACCACCTACTCGGGCCTCCCCGGCGACGTCACCGCCGGCGACCGCATCCTCATCGACGACGGCAAGCTCGCCCTCGTGGCCACCGAGGTCACCGAGACCGACGTCGTGTGCGACGTCGTCGAGGGCGGCACCCTGTCGAACAACAAGGGCATCAACCTGCCGGGCGTCGCCGTCTCCGTCCCGGCCCTGTCCGAGAAGGACAAGGACGACCTGCGCTGGGCGCTGCGGATGCGCGTCGACATGATCGCCCTGTCGTTCGTGCGCTCCGCCGAGGACATCGTCGACGTCCACGCGATCATGGACGAGGAGGGCATCCGCCTGCCCGTCATCGCCAAGATCGAGAAGCCGCAGGCCGTCGACAACCTCGAGGACATCGTCCGGGCCTTCGACGGCCTCATGGTGGCCCGTGGCGACCTCGGCGTCGAGATGCCGCTCGAGGAGGTCCCGCTCGTCCAGAAGCGCGCCTGCGAGCTCGCCCGCCGCCAGGCGAAGCCGGTCATCGTCGCGACCCAGGTCCTCGAGTCGATGATCGAGAACAGCCGCCCCACCCGCGCCGAGGCCTCCGACGCCGCCAACGCCGTCCTCGACGGCGCCGACGCCCTCATGCTCTCGGGCGAGACGAGCGTCGGGAAGCACCCGTTCGCCGCCGTGCGCACGATGGCCCGGATCATCGAGAACACCGAGGACCACGGGCTGCACCGCATCCCGCCGCTCGGCAGCCGGCCGCACACCAAGGGCGGCGCCGTCACCGCGGCCGCCGCCGAGATCGGTGAGCTCCTCGGCTGCACCTACCTCATCACCTTCACGATGAGCGGCGACTCCTCGCGACGCCTGTCGCGCGTGCGCCCCCGCATCCCCATGCTCGCCTTCACCCCGAGCCAGTGGACCCGCAGCCAGCTCGCCCTCACGTGGGGCGTCGAGACCTTCCTCGTCCAGGACGCCAAGCACACCGACGAGATGGCGATGCAGGTCGACGAGGTCCTCCTCGCGGCCGGGCGGGTCGTCGAGGGCGACCTCGTCGTCATCGTCGCCGGGTCGCCCCCCGGGATTCCCGGCTCGACGAACGCGCTGCGCGTCCACCGCATCGGTGACGCGCGCAACCGGGTGGCCCCCGCCTACAGCGAGCTCGCCACCTGAGCGCCCGCCGGACCGGCCCGGACGCGTCGGTATGCTGACGACGCGCCCCGGCCGGGGTGGTGGAATGGCAGACACGGAGGACTCAAAATCCTCTGCCCGCGAGGGCGTGCGGGTTCAAGTCCCGCTCCCGGCACATGAGTGAGACCACCGCTGCCCAAGCCCCCGGTACCGCCCGTCGCGTCCTCGTCGCCGAGGACGAGGCCATCATCAGGCTCGACCTCGCCGAGATGCTCGGCGAGGCCGGCTACGACGTCGTCGGTCAGGCCGGTGACGGCGAGCAGGCCGTCGCGATGGCCCTCGAGCTCAAGCCCGACATCGTCATCATGGACGTGAAGATGCCGGTGATGGACGGCATCACCGCCGCCGAGCAGATCGGCAAGGAGCGGATCTGCCCGGTCGTCATGCTCACGGCGTTCAGCCAGACCGAGCTCGTCGAGCGCGCCCGCGACGCCGGCGTCATGGCCTACATCGTCAAGCCGTTCACGGCCGGTGACGTCACCCCGGCCATCGACATCGCGCTCTCGCGCTGGTCCGAGGTCAAGGCCCTCGAGGCCGAGGTCGCCGACCTCGGCGAGCGGCTCGAGACGCGCAAGGCCGTCGACCGCGCCAAGGGCGTCCTCATGGCGAAGCTGAAGATCACCGAGGCCGACGCGTTCCGCTGGATCCAGAAGACGGCCATGGACCGCCGGATGGGCATGAAGGAGGTCGCGGACGCGGTCGTCGCGGGGATGGAGAAGGCCTGACCGCTCAGCGCAGCCAGACGACGAGCTGGGTGAGCAGGGGAGCGACGAGCAGGGCGGGCAGCATGTCGCCCACGGGGACCTCGCGGACCCGCAGCAGCCGAAGCGCGATGCCGACGAGCATGAGCCCTCCCGTGGCCGTGAGGGCCGCGATGTGGGCGTCGGGGACGACGGAGCCCAGGACGACGCCCACGAGCGTCAGCAGGCCCTGGACGACGGCCACCGACACCGCTGACATCAGGACGCCCACCCCGAAGCTCGCGGCGAAGGCGAGGGCGGCGAACCCGTCGAGCACCGACTTGAGCGCGAGCTGGTCGATGCCGCGCCCGAGGCCGTCGTTGAGCGAGCCGAGGATGGTCAGCGGACCGACGCAGAAGAGCAGCGACGCGGTGAGCCACCCCTCGATGAAGCGTTCGCGGGCCGCGTGGTCGGTGCCCCCCTCGGCGCGCGAGCGGCGCGACACCCAGCCCTGCACGGTGCCGGCGAGGCCCTCGAGCCGCTCCTCGATGCGCAGCAGGGACCCCGTGACCGAGCCGATGACGAGGGAGCCGAGGACGACGAGGACGGGCGCCCCCGAGCCCACCGCCGCGGCGAGGGAGGCGTCGGTCACGGCGAAGGCCGACAGGCCGGCGACGAGGAGCGTCACGAGGCCGAGGCAGTCGGTGACGACGTCGCGGGTGTGGGCGCGCAGCCGGTGGCCCACGGCCATCCCGAGGCCCGCCCCGACGACGACGGTGAGGACGTTGAGGACGGTGCCCGCACCGGGGAAGAGGCTCGTCACCGTGGCAACCTACCGAAGTGGTTCAACAATCATCCATTCGGGCTTCCGCCCGGGCCCCCGCGGGGCTAGTGTCGGGTGCTTGGGAGTGCTCCCACGCCCCGGGTCCGCGAGGTCCTGACAACGATGACGGAGGATGCCGTGGCCAGGCGGGCGGTGGACGTGTCTGTGGTGGATCCCGATGACCTCCGCGACATCACGGGGCTGTGGCTCGCCGCGCGGATCGACTCCGGCTCGAGCAAGGAGGCGGCGGCCCGCGCCGTCACCGAGGGCCGCCTGACGACGGCGCTGCGCCGGCCGGGCGTGCTGGCCTTCGTCGCCCGCGTCGAGGGCGAGGCCGTCGGCTACGCCATCGCCACCGAGAACCCGTTCGGCCTCAGCCCCGGCGCCGAGCTCGCCATCGAGCAGCTCTGGGTCGGCCCCGACGTGCGCCGCCACGGGGTGGCCAAGTCGCTCATCGGCGCCGTGCTGACCTCGGCGGAGCGGGCCGGCTGCGAGATCGTCGTCTCGAACGTCCCGACGACGAGCCGCGACGCGAACCGCTTCTTCGCCCGGCTCGGCTTCACCTCGACGATCGTGCGCCGGGTCGTCCCCACGAGCACGCTGCGCCGCAAGCTGGCGCCCGAGACGTGCGAGACCGGCAACGAGCTGATGCGTCGCCGCCGGTCGCTGCGCAGCCGCGCCTTCGCGGCCACCCGCACCCTCTAGGGGGACCGGACGAGCGGTCCCCGCTCACGAGCGGTCCCCGCTCAGGAGCGGGCCCGGACGACGCCCAGCCGGGTCGACGGGATGCCCGGGAAGACCGTGCTCGCCGTGATGCCGCACCGCTTCTCGAGGATCTCGCCGAGGACGACCCGGTAGTCGGTCGTCACCTTGAGGTCGCCCGCCTGGAGGTCGGCGGGCGCCAGTCCCGGCCAGGTGCCGTAGACCGAGCCCCCGTTGACGCCGCCGCCGAGGACGAACGAGACGTTCCCCGAGCCGTGGTCGAGGCCGCCGGAGCCGTTCTCGGCCACCCGGCGGCCGAACTCGGACAGCGTGACGAGGGTGACCCGGTCGGCCGCGGTCCCGAGGTCGGTCATGAAGGCGGCGAGGGCCGACCCGACCTCGAGCAGCTGGCGGTACATCCAGCCACCGTCGCTGCGTCCGAGGTCGGCGTGCATGTCCCAGTTGCCGGAGTCGATGGTGACGGCCCGCAGGCCGATGCCCGCCTTGACGAGGCGGGCCGTGTCGCGCAGCGACTCCCCGAGCGAGCCGCTCGGGTACGCCGCGCCAGCGGCGGGGGTGTAGCCCGCGGCGCGGACGGTGGCGGCGGTGCCGAGGGCGTCGAGCGTGGTCCGGGCGGGCGTCGCGAGGGTGTCGACCGCGCCGGCGTGCACGGCACGCAGGGCCGTCGTCCACCGGTTCGTCTCGGTGGCGTCCCAGGTGCCGCTGAGGCTGAAGGAGTCGATGGTGCGCAGCGCCAGGTCCGGCGTCGGGCCGAGGAGGGACCGCGGCGCGATGGTGCCGCCGATCGTCGTCGCGGCGAAGGGGCCCGGCGTCGTCGTCGCGCCGACCATCCGGTCGAGCCAGCCGGTGCGCAGCGACGACCCGGGCGCGGCCCGCTCCATCTCGTCCATGTCGGTGAAGTGCGAACGGGTGGCGTTGGGCTGCCCGAGGGCGTGGACGATGGCGAGCTTCCCGCTCGTGAAGAGGGGCTTGAGCGGGGCGAGCGCCGGGTGGAGGGCGAACCGCGAGGTGATGGCGACGCCGCGCGACTGCGGCACGGCGATGTTGGGGCGCGCGGCGACGTACGCCGGGTCGGCCACGGGGGCGACGGCCGACAGCCCGTCGAAGCCGCCGCGGAAGGACAGCACGACGACGGTGTCGCCGGTGTACCCGGCGTCGGCGAAGGTGAGCCGGGTCGTCGCCTCCGCGGGGGAGGCGAACGCGAACGAGGCGGCGAGCCCACCGAGGCCCGAGGCCCCCGCGAGGACGCCCCGGCGCGAGACGCCCGCGGCGGCCCGGTCGTCGTCCGGGCAGCCGCACGGCTCGGGGGCGACGGCGGCCGCGGGGTCGGGGGTCGGCGTCGTGGGGTCGGAGTCGGTCATCAGGATCCTCAGCGGGTCGCGAACTCGGGAGTGTCGAGCACGAGCGCGACGACGTAGGGCAGGCGCCAGCCGACGGCGGCGTCGGTCGACTTGAGGGGGGAGGCGGCGGTCCTGTCGAGGAAGGCGCAGACCGCGTCGCGCTTCGCGGCGGGGAGCGGCGCCAGGAGCAGGCGGTTCGCGAGGGCGTCGACGTAGCCGCCGTAGGTCGTCGGCAGGGTCGCCGGCAGGAGCGAGCGCAGCGCCGGGTAGGCGACCTTGGGCGCGGCGTCGACGGCGTGCCAGCCCTGGGCCATGTGCCAGTTCCAGCGGGCCAGCGTCGCGCCCGACCCGGACCAGGCGCCCGCGACGTCGGGGTAGCCGTTGGGTGCCGGCCAGCCCATCGGGGCCTGTCCGGCGACCCGCGAGTGCCACAGGAGGTCGCTGAGCCACCCCTTGGTGTTGGTGCCCGGAGCCGCCCCGAGGACGCGGGCCGTCGAGACGATGTCCTCGAGCGGTCGCTTGGTCTTCTGGCCCTTGGCCGCCGCGAACTCGGCGGAGGTGAGCAGCGCCCGCACGACGGGGGCGATCCGGGTGTCGTTGGCGAGGTAGACCTGCGCGAGCCGGTCGACGAGGGCGGCGGGCGGCGCGTCGGCGACGAACCGGATCGCGAGCTTGGTCGCGATCCGGCGGGCCGTCTTCGGGTGGCGCGCGAGGTGGGTGAGGTACTGGACGCCGACCGCCTCGCCGTACGCCGAGGCGTTGGCGTTCGACCAGCCCAGGACCGCGAGGGCGCCGCGGTGGTGGCGGATGTGGCGGTACTGGTACTCGCCGTCCTCGCGGTCGGTCGACATCCCCGTGAGGGCGAGGGCCGACCGCCGGATGTCGGACTCGAGGTAGCCGCCGTCGACGCCGACGGTGTGCAGCTCGAGGACCTCGCGGCCGAAGTTCTCGTTCGGGGCGCGCTTGGTCGAGGAGGCGTTGTCGAGCTGGTTGAGCATCGCCGGGTGCTTGGCCGCGGCGACGAGCATGTCGGCGTAGCGGCCGAGGGCGAACGTGCGGATGACGTCGATGTGGAAGCGGTGGGCGCTGTCCCACGCCTCGCCCCACGGGGCGGTGACGACGAGGTGGTTGGTCCAGAAGTCGACCATCACCTCGAGCAGCTGGCGCTTGGACCAGATGGCGCGGGCGACGTAGGACTCGGTGATGTCGTAGCCGAGGTCCCCGGTGGAGTCCGGGTAGTAGGTGTCGTGGACCTCCCACGTGGCGAGCTTGAGGCGGGGCCACTGCGCGGCGACGAGCGAGTCCGTCATCGTGTCGGCCACGGCCGTGGGGTTGAGCTGGGCGTCGATCCACGCCGTGGTCCCGACGGCCCTGATCTCCGCGACGAGGGCGGGCGTGGCGCCCCACGTCGCGCGGCGGGCGAGGTGGGCCGGGTCCACGGCGGGGGTCGTCGTCGTGGTCGTCGTCGCCGCCGCGGTCCGGCTCGCGATGGGAGCCCGGCCGAACGCGGTGCGGACCGGCTGCGGGGTGCCGACGGCGAGGCGCGGGGTGTACGCGCCGTCGACGGCCGCGGCGCTGGGGGCCGACTCCGGGACGGGCTCGGGGTAGGTGCCGGCGACGACGCGCGGTGGCGTGGGGTCGGGCACGGAGGCGACCGCGGCGGCCTGGGCGGTGCGCGCGGCGACGGACGGATCGGGCGTCACGGCCTGCACGGCGGACGCCAGGATGGCGCTCGTGGCGGACCGGCGGGGGAGTGCGGCAGGGGACACGCGTTCGATGGTCCCCGCAGGTCAGGGGCCCGGCGTCAACCGTTCAGCCAGTCCCGGGTCGGCCCATCGGGCCGGGAGGGGCCGTTCTTGACCATCCCTTGACCCACCCATGGTGAAGCCATGGGGAAACGTTGGCCGGGGCCGGAGAACGAGCCGTTCCGGGCCCCGGTGAGGGCGGACCGCGCCGTCAGGCTCCGGGGGCCGCGTCGCGCACCAGGCAGGTGATCCGCGAGGTGCAGATCCGCCGGCCCTCGTCGTCGGTGACGACGACCTCGTACGACACGAGGGTCCGGCCCACGCTGAGCGGCGTGGCCGTGCCCGTCACGAGTCCGGAGCGCGCGGCCCGGTGGTGGGTGGCGTTGATGTCGAGGCCGACGACGGCCTTGCCCGGGCCGGCGTGCAGGGCGGCGCCGATCGAGCCGAGGGTCTCGGCGAGGACGACCGAGGCGCCCCCGTGGAGCAGGCCGTAGGGCTGGGTGTTGCCCTCGACCGGCATCGTCGCGACGAGCCGCTCGGTGCTGGCCTCGAGCACCTCGATGCCCATCCGGTGCATCAGGGAGTCCGGGTTCATCGCCCGCAGCGCGGCCACCCCGGCCAGGAGGTCCGGGGAGGGCTGCGGGGTGGGGTCCGGGGCGGAGTCGCTGTCGGTCATGGTGGATAGGCTGCCACGCGTGAAGCTCCTCCTCCTCGACGGACACTCGCTCGCCTACCGGGCCTTCTTCGCCCTCCCGGTCGAGAACTTCTCCACCAGCACCGGGCAGCACACCAATGCCGTCTACGGCTTCACCTCGATGCTCATCAACGTCCTGCGCGACGAGGCGCCCACCCACGTGTGCGTCGCCTTCGACGTCTCGCGCCAGACCTTCCGGCTCGAGGAGTACGCCGACTACAAGGCGGGGCGCAACAAGACCCCCACCGAGTTCACCGGTCAGCTCCCCCTCCTGCGCGAGGTCCTCGACGCGCTGCGCATCCGGCACGTCGGGATCGAGGGCTTCGAGGCCGACGACGTCATCGCCACCCTCACCAAGGAGGCGGTCACCGAGGGGGCCGAGGTCGTCATCTGCACCGGCGACCGCGACGCGTTCCAGCTCGTCTCCGACCAGGTCAGCCTGATCTACCCCGTGCGGGGCGTCTCCGAGGTCTGGCGGATGGACCCGGCCGCCGTCGAGGAGAAGTACCTCGTCCCGCCGAACCGCTACAGCGACCTCGCGGCCCTCGTCGGCGAGTCCAGCGACAACCTGCCGGGCGTGCCCGGCGTCGGGCCGAAGACGGCTGCGAAGTGGATCACCCAGTACGGCGACCTCACCGGCGTCGTCGCGCACGCCGACGAGATCAAGGGCAAGGCCGGCGAGAACCTGCGCGAGCACCTCGACGGGGTGCTGCGCAACCGCCGCCTCAACCGCCTCGTCGACGACGTCGAGTTGCCGCTGCGCGTCGCCGACCTCGAGCGGCACTCCTGGGACCGCGAGGAGGTCCACCGCGTCTTCGACGGCCTCGAGTTCCGCGTCCTGCGCGACCGGCTGTTCCAGACCTTCGACGTCGAGTCCGACGAGGTCGAGGGCGGCTTCGAGCTCGACGGTGAGGTCTTCACCGCCGACGACCTCGCCGTGCGCTTCGGCGACGGCGCGGTCGGGCGCACCGTCCCGCACGGCGTCGTCGTCGCCGGCCACTACCGCGGCGGTTCCGGCGACGCCACCGCCGTCACGCTCGCGGGCGAGGACGGCGCCACCGGCCACCTCGACCTCACGGCCCTGACGCCCGAGCAGGACGCCGTCCTCGGCTCCTGGCTCGCCGACCCCGCCGCCCCCAAGGTCCTGCACGACGCCAAGGAGCAGCTCCAGGCCCTCGCCACCCGGGGGCTCGAGGTCCGTGGCGTCACCAGCGACACGGCGCTGGCGGCCTACCTCGTGCGTCCCGACCAGCGCTCCTACGACCTCGAGGACCTCGTCGTGCGGCACCTGGGCCGCGAGCTCAAGGCCGAGGCCGAGCAGACCGATCAGGGCATGCTCGACTTCGCCACCGACGACGACACCGCCGAGCGCGACGCGATGGTGCGGGCGCGCGCCGTCCTCGAGCTGTCGGCCGTCCTCGCCGAGAAGCTCGAGGAGACGGGCGGCTCCGGCCTGCTCGCCGACCTCGAGCTCCCGCTCGTCGACATCCTCGCGACGATGGAGCGCACCGGCATCGCCGTCGACGAGGACGCGCTCACCGCGCTCGAGGCCGACTTCGGGGCCAAGATGCGCCAGGCGCAGGACGACGCCTGGGACGCCATCGACCGACGCGACGTCAACCTCGGCAGCCCGAAGCAGCTGCAGGAGGTCCTCTTCGACCAGCTCGGCATGCCCAAGACCAAGCGGACGAAGACGGGCTACACCACCGACGCCGACGCCCTCGCCGACCTCTTCGTCAAGACCGAGCACCCCTTCCTCGAGGCCCTGCTGCGACACCGCGACACCTCGCGCCTGCGGGTCACCGTCGAGGGGCTCATCAAGTCGGTCGCCCCGGACCGGCGGATCCACACGACGTACATCCAGACGATCGCGGCCACCGGGCGGCTGTCGTCCACCGACCCCAACCTTCAGAACGTCCCCATCCGCACCGAGGAGGGCCGGCGCATCCGCGAGGTCTTCGTCGTCGGCGAGGGCTACGAGTCGCTGATGTCGGCCGACTACAGCCAGATCGAGATGCGGATCATGGCGCACCTGTCCGGCGACGAGGGCCTCATCGAGGCGTTCCGCACCGGCGAGGACCTCCACCGCTTCGTCGGCGCCCGGGTGTTCGGCGTCGCCCCCGAGGACGTCACCGCCGAGATGCGCAGCAAGGTCAAGGCGATGAGCTACGGCCTCGCGTACGGCCTGTCGGCGTTCGGGCTGTCCAAGCAGCTGACGATCGGCACCGGCGAGGCGCAGGGTCTCATGGACGAGTACTTCGCCCGCTTCGGCGGGGTCCGCGACTACCTGCGCGAGGTCGTGGCCGAGGCCCGCGCCACCGGGTACACCGCGACGATGCTCGGCCGGCGCCGCTACCTCCCCGACCTCATGAGCGACAACCGCCAGCGCCGCGAGGGCGCCGAGCGGATGGCGCTCAACGCGCCGATCCAGGGCTCCGCCGCCGACATCATCAAGCTGGCCATGAAGGGCGTCGACGCCGCCCTGCGGGCCGACGACCTCCGGTCGCGGATGCTCCTCCAGGTCCACGACGAGCTCGTCCTCGAGGTCGCCCCCGGGGAGCGCGAGGCGGTCGAGGCGCTCGTCCGCCGCGAGATGGGCGCGGCCCTCGACCTCGGCGAGGTCCCCCTCGACGTCAGCGTGGGCGTGGGTCGCTCCTGGCACGACGCCGCCCACTGACCGTCGACCCGCGCCCCTCGACCTCCGCGGCCCGGGCCGGGCCCGTCGTCAGCGGACGGCCGGCTGCTCCGGCGACGAGGTGTCCTCGGCGATGGCCGGCTCGACGACGGGCGGCACCGGCGTCTCCGCCTCGCGCGGGGTCACGACGAGCAGGTGGACGGCGAGGACGACGAGGAGTGCGGCGTCGACCCCGAGCTTGATGACGAGCAGCTCGCGGGCGGAGTCGGCGAGCGGGGAGAGCGCGGCCGTGACGGCGAGGGCGACCCACAGGGAGACGACGGCGCGCGGGTGGCGCTGCGCGAGGGCGCTGTAGACGAGCAGCTGCACCATCGCCAGGACCGTGCCGAGGGCGGCGAACAGCGGCAGTGACGACTCGACCGGCTCGTAGGCCGCGCCGCCGACGAACGCCAGGGCCAGCCCCGAGAGCAGGGCCACCGCCAGCGCGGCGACGACCCCGAGCCCGAGGATCGCGCCGAGCCCGAGCAGGTGGGTGCGCCGCCCTCCCCGGGACCGCGCCATCGCCGGGAACAGCACGATGACGACGAACTGCGGGAGGAAGAGCATCGCCTTGGTGAGGACGAGGCCGGCCGCGTAGTGCCCGGCCGGCACGGCCTCGAGCAGCCCGCGCGCGAGGAGGACGTCGATGTTCGAGACGGCGAAGAACGCGAGGAGCGCGTGGGCGCTGTGGACGACCTCGCGGGCGATCCCGCCGCGCTCCCACGTCCGCCAGGACTCCGCCGGCTCGGCTCCCACCGGCGGGCGGGTCCGAGTGCGCGCGGGGTGGCGCAGCACGAGCCCGGCGACGACCACCGGCACGGCCGCACCGACGGCGACGCCGACGAGGGCGGCGGCGGCCGACCGGTCGACGAGGAGGGCGAGGCCACCCGCCGCGAGTCGCGCGATGCCCATCGCGGCGTAGACCGCGGCGAGGTGCAGCCACCGCTGCTCGCCCTGGAGGATCCCGGCCTGGCCGCCCATCAGGGTGAGGAAGCCCGCCGCCACCGCCATCGCGACGGCGCCGGTGGGGGAGTCGAGCCGGAGCCCTGACGTCACGAGCGGGGTCGCGAGGAGCGTCACGGCCGTGACGCCGAGGGCGCACACGGCGGTGGCGCGCAGGATGGTGCGCTCGATCCGGTGGCGGTCTCCAGGGGTCGTCGAGACCCGGCGCGCGCCGGTGGCCTGGAGGGCCAGCGAGACGACGTTGACGACGATGAGGGCGCCGAGGACCGACGAGAACTGGCCGAACTGGTCGGGCCCGAGGACTCGGGCGCTGGCGAGCGTCAGCCCGTACGTCGTGACGTTCATGACGGCGATCGCCCCGGCGACGACGGCCCCGCCGACGACACCGGACCCCGCGCCCGTCCGGTCCGTCCTGCCCACCGGCGAAAGTTACCACCTGGTAGGGAGGTGGCGTGGACGCTCGGGTCAGTACGGGTCGTACGGGTCGTCGTGGCCCAGGGCGCGGGCGACCCCCCTCAGCCGCAGGCGCAGCAGCACCTTGATCCCGACGTTGCGCAGCCACCACGGCAGCTCGCGCAGCAGGCGGGCGCGGTCGGCCGCGGAGGGTCGCCCGACGACGAACGAGGCGAGCGATCCCGTCCGGCCGGTGTACCGCAGCCGGCGGCGGGGGAGGACGAGGAGGAGGAGGCCGAGGGTGACGCCGACGGACGAGAACGCGTCGTGGACCAGGACCGCACCGCCGGGCCGTACGTGGTCGACCCACCGGAGGTCGTCGCCCAGTGAGCGCACGTCGTGCTTGCCGTCGACGTAGAGGACGTCGACGGATCCGTCGCGCCACGCCAGGCGGGCCACGCGGCTCGGGACGGGCCGGAGGTCGACCCGGTCGGCCACGCCGAGCCGTCGCACCGTCTCCTCGAAGGCGCCTCGGACGGACGGGCCCGCGAAGAGCCGGGCCGTGACGAAGGGGTCGACCGCGGTCACCCGCACGTCCGCCCGGGCCGACGCGAGGACCACCGTCGAGCGGCCGTGGTGGCTGCCCACCTCGACGACGACCGGGTCGGCCGGCGCCGAGGCGACCGCGTCCCACAGGTCCTGCGCCTGGTCGCGGGTCAGCCAGCCGGGCACGGTGTCGACGCGCGGCCACAGCTCGCCGAGCGTCAGCGGAGAGGGCGTGGGGCGGGGGTCGGCCTCCACGGTGGCTGACCTCCTCCGGTCTAGGGTGTGCTCGACCGCGCCAGCATAGGGAGATCAGCGTCGTGACCGACGACCGGGAGGTGCGTCCCCAGCGGCGCGTCGACGTCCTCCTCGACCTCTGGGTGCTCGTCCCCGTCGCCGTCCTCTGCTGGCCGCTGCTGACCCGTGGGGGCCACCTCTTCTCGCGCGACCTCGTGGTCACGCCGCGGCTGCCGTTGCGGCCGGAGGCGCTCGGGCTCGGGACCGGGTCCCCGCGGGCGGCCCCCCTCGACGCCGTCGTCGGCGTCCTCGGCCTCGCCGTCGACGGGGCGGTGCTCGGCAGGGTCGCGGTCGTCCTCGTGCTCGCGGCCGCCGGGTGGGCCGCGCACCGGCTCGTGCGCCCGCTCGGGGTCCCGGCCCGCGCCCTCGCGGGGGCCCTGGCCGTGTGGAACCCCTTCGTCGTCGAACGCCTCGGGCTCGGCCAGTGGGCCCTGCTCGCCGGGTACGCCGCGCTCTACGGGGTCGTCGCCGCCCTCCGCCCGGTGACCCCGGGCGGGCAGGGGTCGCTCGACCGGCCGCGGCGAGGGCGCACGGCACGGCTCGCACCGTGGCTCGCGCTGGGGGCGCTCACCCCCACGGGCGCCGTCCTCGTCGGCGTCTCCACCGTGGTCCTCGGGGTGCGCTCGCGCCGTGACACCGGACTGCTCGCGCTCGCGGCCGCGGTGCAGCTGCCGTGGCTGCTCCCCGCGCTGCTCGGTGGTGCCGGTGCGGTGTCCGACCCGGCAGCGGTGACCGCCTTCGCCGCCCGCCCCGAGCGGACCGGGCCGGCGGTGCTCTCGCTGGTCGGGCTCGGGGGCATCTGGGACGGTCAGAGCGTCCCGGGCAGCCGGACGGGATGGCTCGGCCACCTCACGACCGTGCTCGTCGTGCTCGTCCTCCTCGTCGCCGCGCGGCGTGGGCTCGGGCCGTCGGTTCCCGGGCGGGCCGTCTGGGCGTGGGGACTCGGCGCCCTCGTCGTGGCCGCCCTCACGTCGATCGGCCCGGTCGGCGTCGTCGTCGCCGACCTCACCGAGGTCGTCCCGGGGCTCGGCCTGCTGCGCGACGGCCAGAAGTGGCTGGCGCCGTTCGTCGTCCTCACCGTGGTCGCCGCCGCGCTCGCCGCGCAGCTGGGTCTCGCGGCCGTCCGCCGCCGGCTGCCCGTCCTCGCCCCGACCGCGCTCGCTCTCGCCGTCCTCGCACCGTTCGTGCTCCTCCCGGACGCTGCGGTCGTCGTGCACCGGGTGCTGACCCCGGTGACCTACCCGGCCGAGCTGGCGGCAGCCGCTCGGGTGGTGGTGGCCGACCCGCGGCCCGTGGTGTCGCTGCCGTGGCGGCTCTACCGCGAGTACGGCTGGGCGGGGCCGTACGCGACCTACGACCCTGCCTCGCGATGGCTCGACGCCCGCGTCGTCGCCTCCGACGACCTCGTCCTCGGCGACCGCGTCGTGCGTGGGGAGGACCCGCTCGCGTCGGCCGTCGGTGACGTCGTGGCACGGCCGGGGACCGCGACGGCGGGCGAGCTCGCCTCGCGGGGCGTGCGGTGGGTGCTCGTCGCCGTCGACGACCCCGCCGCCCCGCCGCTCCTCGACGCCCTCGGCGCCACACCGGGTGTCGAGCGCCCCGTCGCGGGGTCGGCCTACGTCCTGTTCGGCCTCCCGGGCCCCTCGCCCGACGGCGCCGCGGCGGCCCGCGTGAGCACGGCGACGGTGTGGTTCGTGGCCGTGGTCGACCTCACGGTGGCGCTCGGACTCGCCGTCGTGTCGCTGGCCCCAAGGCGCGGCAGGTCGGTCCGCCGCTCTGTTACTGTGGCGTAGCCCAATCGAGGAAGGACGTCATGATCAGCAACATCGTCGCCCCGGCGGTCGCCGGGGTCGTGATCGCCACGGTGGCGCTCTTCGGTCTCGTCTCGTCCCAGACCGCTGCGCCCGACAAGAACCCTGCCAGCCAGGAGATCATCGTCTACGGCGACCGCTGAGGTCTCCTCCCGCGGGATCGCCCGCACCCGCCCGTCGCACGACGTCCAGGAACGTCGCGGCCGTGGCCTCCCAGTCCAGGGTCAGGGCGTTCTCGCGCGCCCGCGCCGAGGCCCGGTCGAGGTCGACCCGCCCGGTGAGGACGTCGTCGACGGCGTCGACGAGCCCGTCGAGGTCGTCGGCGAGCCAGCCCGTGACCCCGTCGGTCACCGACTCGGTGAGCCCACCGCTCGAGCGGTAGCCGATGGTCGGGGTCCCCTGGGCGGCTGCCTCGGTGACCGCGATGCCCCAGCCCTCCGTCACCGACGGCAGGACCATGACCCAGGCGCGGGCGAGGAGCCGGTCCCGGGCCTCGTCGTCGACGTGGCCGTGGAAGGTGACGAGGTCCCCGACCCCCAGCTCGGCCGTGCGTGCCTGGAGGCGGTCGCGCCACCACCCGTCACCGACGACGTCCACGCGCAGGTCCGGGTGCCGGTGGCGCAGGCGGGCGGCCGCCTCGAGGACGTGCTCGACCTGCTTGTGCGGGACGAGGCGGCTGAGGACGACGACGTGCGGCTCGACGGCGCGCCCCTCCTCGGAGCGGGCCCGGGCCGTGAGCCCGTTGCGCACGACGGTCACCGCGGCGGGACGCACCCTGACCCGGGACAGGTCGTCACGAGTGGCGCTCGAGACGGTGACGAAGGGGACGCGCCGGTACAGCACCGGCACGAGCCGTGACTCGACGAGCCAGCCGGCCCGACCACGCCAGTCGGGGTAGATGAGGCGCCACTGCTGGCGGTGCACGTGGTGGACGAGGGCCACCGTGGCGCGAGGACGGGCCAGCGGCGTCCCGAACGGGATGCCGTTGACGACGTCGACGACGACGTCGAGCCGGCCCCGGTGGCGGGCGACCCAGGCGAGGGCCCGCGGGTAGACGGACAGCCGACCACCGGCCCGCACGTGCCTGACGCCCTCGAGCACCTCGTGCGCCGGCAGGCCGGGAGGGCGCGCGGTGACGAGTGTGACGTCGTGCCCGTCGCGGGCCCAGCGCGTCGTGACCTCGTGGACGTAGACCTCGGACCCGCCGGCCTCGGGATGGTCGAGGTCCCGCCAGGCGAGGACCGCGATCCGCAGCGGGCGTCCGGCAGCGGTGGAGCCGGTCATCGCGACGGACCCGGTGCGGCGGCGCCCACCGGAGCGCCGGCGTCGCGGGTCAGCTCGTCGCACAGCGCAGGTCGCCGTCCCTCCCGGGGGGTGACGGTGGCCCCGAGGGCGCGTGCCCGGGCGGCCGCTCCGGCGTCGACCACCACCTGGCCCGGGCGGGTGTTCCAGTCGAGGTCGCGCCGCGTGTAGGGGACGTTGGCGACGAAGCCACCCGGGGTGGTCGTCACCGTCGCGAGCTGGGTCTCGGGCCGCGGGGCGATGCCGAGCCGGAAGGTCGTCGTGGGGTAGACCCCGAACCACGGCCCCTCGACGCTCGCGTACTGGTCACGCACGACGATCCGGACGTGGTGGTCGGACCGCACCTCGAGCTCGACGTCGCGGACCGTCGTCGCGAGGATGCTCGCCAGCCGCACGGTCCCCGGCTCGATCTCGCGGTCCAGTCCCACCTCGAGCACGGTGGGGCGCTCGGCGACGAGGACCCAGGGCTCGTACCGGTCACCGGTGGCGAGGTAGAGGGCCGCGCAGCCGGGTGTCGCGGCGAGGGTGTCGGGCGGGCTCGGGCGCCCGGGGATCCCGTCGACCAC
Source organism: Oryzobacter terrae (assembly GCF_042756445.1). Classification (GTDB taxonomy): domain Bacteria; phylum Actinomycetota; class Actinomycetes; order Actinomycetales; family Dermatophilaceae; genus Oryzobacter; species Oryzobacter terrae. Next base: position 359,658 of record NZ_CP170578.1, on the reverse strand, counting down.
CGTGAGGAGACGTGACTGCGCGGAGCCCGGGCCACCCGAGAACGTGCGCTGCCACTCGAGCTGGCGGACGAGGTGGTCGCCCCCGGCGGTGACGGCGCTCGTCGTGAGCCCGGTGAGGGTGTGGACGCCGACCGAGTAGGCCGTGAGGACCGCGACGGCCGACACGAGCACGCCCCCACCCACGCGCCCGAACCGCCGGAGCGACGGCCCGACGACCCCGAAGGTCACGGCCGACCCCACGACGAGGAAGGGCACGAACTCGCTCGTGTAGCGGTTGGCGATGTACCCGTACATGAGGACGCCCGCCCCCACGGCCGCCGCGCCGGCGAGCGGCGGCACGAGGATGTCGCGCCGCCTCCGGGTCAGGGCCAGCGGGACGGCCGCGACCGCGAGGGCGAGGAGCAGGGGCGTGGTCGCCGTGACGCTCGCCGTCCGGTAGGTCTGGTCGAACACGGCGTCGTCCCGCACCGGCGGCGGCTCCGCGGGCATCGACACCCACGGGTAGTACGGGGTGAACCGGATGCCGTCGAGGGCGAAGTACGTCGGGACCGTCGTCGAGAGGAACTGGGGCCCGGTGATGGTGCCCCCGTTGGCGGTCAGCGCCGCGCGCCGCTGCTCGTTGACCGTCGTCCACACCTGGTCCTGCAGCGGGAAGAGGTACGGGTGGTCGAACTTCGCGAGGTTGAGCGTCACCGAGGCGAGGACGGGGACGACGGCCGCGACGAGGAGCACGATCACCTGCGGCGTCGGCCGCCGGCGGCGGGTGGCCAGCCACTGCCAGGCCGCGGCGAGGCCGATGGCCCCGCACACCGCGAAGCCGCCGGTCGTGCGGGTGAGCGCCGCCGCCGCCGCGAAGGCGAGCAGCCAGCCCAGTGCCGGACGCGACGGCGCGTCGAGGACCCGCACCAGCCAGTAGAGCGCCCCGACGACCGTCGCGACCGCCCACACGTAGACCTCGTGGTAGACCCACGGCAGCGACGCGTCGAAGGTGAGGACCGTGCCTCCCGTCATCGCGACGAGGAGGACGGCGGCGACGACGGCCTCGAGGCGACCCACCGGGCTGTCGCGCCCGTGCACCACCGCGCGCACGAGCCACAGCAGGCGGGTGGCCATGACCGCGAGGACGAGCCACGCGACGGCCATCGAGAGCACGGTGAGGCGGCCGTCGAACTCGCGCGTCACGAGCATCACCGGGATGCGGACGAGCGCGGGGAACGGCGGGAAGTACATGAAGGTGCGGTCGCCGACGACGAAGCCCTCGATGCCGAGGCTCCCCTCGGGGACGTCGAGCCGGCCCTGGAGGAGGGCGTCGGCCTGGAGGTCGAAGAAGTTCGAGGCGTAGCGCAGCTCGATGGCCGTGCGAGCCGGAGCCCAGCGCAGGTCGAGCAGGACCGCGAAGAACGCCAGCGCACCGCCCAGGCAGCCCGCGACCGAGGCGACCCGCACGCGCCGGACGCTCGTGGGGGCAGCCGTCACGCCGGGGCGAGCCGGTAGAGGAGCTGGTAGCCGAAGAGCGTGGGCCAGGCGCGGGCCGCACCCCGCTCGGCCCGGCTGGCGACGCGGACGACGTCGGCCACCCGGCCGCCGGGTCCGCCGCGCTCGAGGACGTCGACGGGCACGCCGACGACGTCGCGCTCCACGACCCGCATCCCGCACGAGCGCACGAGTCGCTCGAAGCTGCGCCGGGTGAAGAACCGGACGTGCCCCTGGTCGAGGGGACCGCGGGTGTCGTAGTCGAAGAGGCCCAGGGTGGTCCGCCCGCGCGGGTACCAGTGGCCGAAGTTCGGGATCGAGACGAGCACCTCGCCGTCCGGGGTGAGGCGGGTCGCGAGGTCGGTGAGGAGGGCGGCGGGGTCGATGACGTGCTCGAGGACGTCGCCGGCGACGATCCGGTCGTAGCCGGTCCCGACCTCGGGGGGCAGGCCGGCGTTGAGGTCGGCCTCGACGAAGGAGTCGAGCCGCTCGCCGACGTGGTCGTGCTTGACGAGGTCGACGCCGTGGACCCGGTGGCCCTGGGCGCGCACGAGCGCGCCGAAGCGGCCGTCGGAACAGCCGACGTCGAGGACCTCTCCGGGACGCGCGGCCCGCAGCCACTCGAGGAGCCGGCCGTGGCTGGAGTGCGCCGAGGGCTTGAGCTCGTACGCGCTGGGGTCGACGGCCGTGCTGCCGTGCCCGAAGCCCATCCGGGCGGCGCGGTAGCGGATGACGTCCTTGGCGACGTCGCGGGCGTACCCCATGCCGTTGACGTAGCAGATCTCGTCGCCGTAGTACGTCGGGATCGGGACCTCGACGATGCGCTTCTCGGCGGCGATGAGGCCGAGGATGATCTCGGTGTCGAAGTCGAAGTCGTCGGTGTAGGAGTCGAGGTCCAGGTCGCGCAGCGCCTCGACCCGGTAGGCCCGGTAGCCGCTGTGCCACTCGCTGAGCCGGGCGCCCGTCATCGCGTTCTGGAAGGTCGACAGGATCCGGTTGCCGACGAACTTGTAGAGCGGCATGCCGCCCTTGAGAGCCCCGCCGCGCACCATCATCCGCGAGCCGAACACCGCGTCGGCGCGGCCGTCGAGGATCGGGGCGACGACCTCCTCGATGACCTCCGGCGCGTACTGGCCGTCGCCGTGGAGGAGGACGACGACGTCGAGGCCGTGGCTCATCGCCCAGGCGTAGCCGGCCTTCTGGTTGCCGCCGTACCCGAGGTTCTTCTCGTGCCGCACGACGGTCAGCGGCAGGTCGGTCGTCGTCCGGTACGCGAGGCCGACCGCGTACGTGTCGTCCTGGCTCGCGTCGTCGGAGAGGAGCACGTGGTCGACCGTGGCCCGGAACGACCGGGGGAGCCGGTCGAGGGTCTTCACGAGCGTCGTCGCGGCGTTGTAGGCGACGACGAGGACGCCCACGCGCGGGGACGAGATGACGTCGCTCGGCTCGACGTTCATGGTGCGGTCCTCTCGGCGGCGGTGCCGACCAGGTGGTGGAGACGGAAACGTCTGGAGTGTAGGTGACTCACCGGTAACCCGCAGACGCGTCGTGTCATAGTAGGCGCCATGTCGGGCACCCTCGTCGACCTCCACCGCCTGCGCGCCGAGCTCCCGGAGCGGTCCGCCGCGTACGCCGAGGCCGACCCCTTCCCCCACACGGTGGTCGACGGCGTGCTGACGCCGGAGGCCTTCGCCGCGGCCGTCGCGCAGTTCCCGCCGGTCGGCGACCCGTTCTGGCGCGGCTACCTCCACGTCAACGAGACGAAGTACAGCAACACGTCGCCGGACACCTGGGGCGCCACGCTCTCGGCCGTGGCGAAGGAGCTGTGCGGCCCCGAGTTCGTCGCCTACCTCGAGCAGCTGACGGGCATCGACGGGCTCATCCCGGACTGGTCGATGGACGGCGGCGGCCTGCACCAGACGCTGCGCGGGGGCCACCTCAACATCCACGCCGACTTCTCGACCCACCACGTCCACGAGACGTGGGCCCGGCGGGTCAACATCCTGCTGTACCTCAACGAGGAGTGGCCCGCCGAGTGGGGCGGCCAGCTCGAGCTGTGGGATCGCGACATGACCGCGTGCGCGGCCAAGGTCACCCCCGCCGGCAACCGGATGCTCGTCTTCACGACCTCGCTCGACAGCTTCCACGGCCACCCCGACCCGTTGACCTGCCCCGAGGGCCAGGCCCGTCGGTCCCTCGCCCTCTACTACTTCACCCAGGAGGCCGAGCCCGTCCGCCGCTCGACCAACTACCGGGCCCGTCCGGGCGACGGCGCGAAGCGGGTGGCCATCTGGGCCGACCGCAACGCCCTCGACCTCTACGACCGGCTCAAGCGACGGTTCGGCATCTCCGACACCGCGGTGCAGTCCCTGCTGGCCCGCGCCAGCCGGCTGCGGCGCCGGGGCTGACCGCAGGGCGTCCCCGCCCGCGGGCCGGCGTCAGCCGGTGACGACGGGGTCACGCTCGGGCGTGCGCTCCGACCGCGAGGACAGGCGTCGCAGCAGCCGCTCCGTGACGCGGGCGACCGGACGCTCGACCCACCGGGTCGTCACGACGACGGCGACGCTGATGACGCTCGCCGACAGGGCGACCTTGGCGACGTCGGGCCACGAGCCGCCGTGCCGGGCGACCATGAAGAACACGGGGTAGTGCCAGACGTACACCGCGAGCGACGCGCGCCCGAGGGCGACGAGCGGGCGCCACGACGTGGCCCGGACCCACCGCGGGTGGTCCAGCAGCCCCGGGGTCGCGGCGACGAAGGCGGCGACGCACAGGTTGACGCCGACCCCGCCCCAGCCCATGTAGGACATGGAGTTGCCGAGGGTGAGGACGAGGGCGAGGAGGCCGAGGAGCGACCACCCGGCGATCGTCGTCGCGTGTGCCCGGGCCCGGACCAGCCACGGCCAGGCGAGGGCGACGAGCGCGCCCCAGAGCATGCCGTCCATCCGCGTCGTCGTCCGCAGGAGCGAGAGGTAGGCGCCCTCGGAGCCGCCGACGTGGCCGCGCCAGACGCTGCAGGCGAGGAGCAGGCCGGCGACGACGAGCGTGAGGACGGTCCGGCGGTGTCGCAGGGAGCGCACGAGCACGACGAGGACGACGGTCACCTGGACGTAGACGGCGGTGTACCAGAGGTGACCGAGGTCGGGTCGGGCGATCGGGGAGCTCGTCTGCAGGTACCAGTTCCACGTGTACGAGGCGACCGCCGCGACCGTGCCCATGGTCTGGCCGAACGTCAGGAGCTCCTTGGGGTCGACGAGCGCGACGAGCACGACGACGGCCAGCAGCACGTAGACCTGCGCGCTGACCCGGACGAGGCGCGACAGCACGGCCGCGACCGGTCGCGCCGCCTCGATCCGGCCGACGCGTCCCGCGTCGTCCTCGCGCACCCCCGTGCCGACGAGCGAGCGGGTGAGGAGGAAGCCGGCGACGACGAGGAAGACCGACACCGCGAGGTTGCCGCTCTGGATGACGTTGAGGAGGGGAGGCACGCCCTCGAGCGCGGTCGTGGACCACAGGGCCCACCCGTGCGAGAGGAGGACGAGGAGCATCGCGATGCCGCGCAGCCAGTCCAGGGCCGCCGACCGGACCCGTGGCTGCTCGGGGCTCGCGGTCTCCATGGGCGAGGACTGTAGCCGAGGAGCGCGTCCACACCGGCGCCGTCGAGGGTCGCAACGGGTTCCCTCCGGACCCTCGACAACGGTCCGGTCACGGGCGCGCGCCACACCGTTACGAGGTGGTTACTGACGAGTTTCCTCACTGCTACAGTTCGGCAGCACTTCAAGCCAACGGAGGGTTCCTGTGCGCGGTGTCGTGACCAAGCTGCTCGTCTTTCTCGGCGCGTTCCTCGTCGTCGTCGCCGGCCTGGCGGCGTTCTACGCCCCGGGGCAGGTGAAGAAGACCCCCCTCGACGTCGACTCGGTCACCCGCCTCAGCGGTGATGCCCAGCTGTTCGACGGCACGGCGCTCCAGCCGACCCCCGTCCGGGCGACGAGCGTCACCCACGCCGACTCCGAGCTGAGCACCGACGACGTCGTGCTCTTCCAGTCCTCGAGCTGCCTCGTCAAGGACCCCGACGGCAACGCCCCCGACTGCGTGTCCGCCGACGACCCCGAGAAGCGCCTCGTCTCGGCCGGCACCTCGGTGTTCGCCACCGACCGCCGCACCGGCCTGTCGGTCTCCGACTTCGAGAACCTCCCGGCCGACGCCGAGCCGCGGGAGGGCCTGGTCAACAAGTTCCCCTTCGACGTCGAGCAGAAGACCTACCCGATCTGGGACGGCCTCACCGGGACGGCGGTCGACGCGACCTTCCAGGGCACCGAGGAGATCGACGGCCTCGAGACCTACAAGTTCCTCGTCTCGATCACCGACGCCGACATCGAGATCACCTCGGGCGTCCTCGGCAAGTACTCCTCCGAGAAGACGATGTGGATCGACCCGGTCACCGGCTCGATCATCGACCAGACCGAGCAGCAGACCCGCACCCAGGCCGACAACGGCCAGACCCTGCTCGACCTCGACTTCGGCTTCACCGACGAGACGGTCGCCGCCAACGTCCAGTCGGCCAAGGACAACGGTTCGAGGCTCTCCCTGCTGACCTCGACGGTGCCGCTCGTCGGTGGTGTCCTCGGGGTCGTCGCCCTCGTCGGCGGCATCCTCCTCGGGCTCGGCCGCAACCGCGGCGGTCGTGACGACGCCCCGAACTCCTCGGTCGGGGAGCTCACCGGCTCCCGCCGTCGCTGACCGCACGGCGTCCCACCCCATCGCGAAGGCCCCTCCCGACACCGTCGTCGGGAGGGGCCTTCGCGCGGTCCGCGGAGCAGTCCGCGGCGCCGGTCCTCAGGCCGTGGACGGCGCCGGGGAGCGCGGGCCGTCGGCGTTCGAGCCGTCGCTGTCCGAGCCCCTCCCGGTGTCGTCGGCGTCCTCGACGGTGAGCGGCTGGGCGATGCTCTCGAGCGACTGGCCCTCGGCGTGGACCCCCAGGAAGGCGGCGACCAGGCCCGCCGCGACCATGAGGGCGGCACCGAGGAAGTAGCCGAGCGCGAGACCGGTGATGTCCTTGGACTCGCTCGCGTCCTCGATGAGCTTGCCGAACAGCAGGGGTCCGCTGATGCCGCCCGCCGCCGTGCCGATGGCGTAGAAGAACGCGATGCACAGGGCCCGCGTCTCGAGCGGGAACACCTCGCTCGCCGTGAGGTAGGCGGCACTGGCCCCGGCCGAGGCGAAGAAGAAGATCGCCACGCCGAACATCGTCAGCGTCACCGCGGAGAGCGAGCCGAGCGAGAACCCGGCGATCGCGAGCAGCACGCCCGACAGGACGTAGGTGCCCGTGATCATCCGGACCCGGCCCACCGTGTCGAACAGCGGGCTGAGCAGCAGGGCGCCGAGGAAGTTGCTCACGGCGAAGACCGCGAGGAACCACCCGGTCTGCTTGACGTCGAAGAACGTCGTCAGCGAGTCGCCGTAGGTGAAGAAGAACGCGTTGTAGAGGAAGGCCTGCCCGACGAACAGCGAGAAGCACAGGATCGTGCGCTTCGGGTAGAGCGTGACGACGGTGCGGGCGATCTCCGCGATCCCGATGGTGCGGCGCTGCCGGATGGTGATCGAGTCGTCCTCGACGTCGGGCAGCGAACCAGAGCTCTCCTTCGCCACGGTGTCCTCGATGGAGCGCACGATCCGCTCGCCCTCGTCCTCCTGGCCGTGGATGAAGAGCCAGCGGGGGCTCTCGGGGACGTGCCGGCGGACGATGAGGATGCCGATGGCGAGGATGCCACCGAGGCCGAAGGCGAGCCGCCAGCCGATGCCCGGGTCGAGGAGCTGCGGGTCCAGGAGCGGGATGGTGAGCAGCGAGCCGAGCGCGGCGCCGACCCAGAACGACCCGTTGATCGCGACGTCGACGCGTCCGCGGTACTTCTTGGGGATCAGCTCGTCGATGGCCGAGTTGATGGCCGCGTACTCGCCTCCGATGCCCGCGCCGGTGAAGAACCGGGCGATGAAGTACCACAGCGGGTTCGGGGCGAACGCCGTCGCGACCGTGGCGACCGTGTAGACGCCCAGCGTGACGAGGAAGAGCTTCTTGCGCCCGAACCTGTCGGTCAGCTGCCCGAAGAACAGGGCGCCGAGGCAGGCGCCGGCGACGTAGACCGCCCCCGCCAGCCCGATGTCCGAGCTGGTGAGGCCGAGGCCGGTGTCGTCGGGCTTGAGGGCCTCCGACATCGAGCCGACGATCGTCACCTCGAGACCGTCGAGGATCCAGACCGTCCCCAGCCCGATGACGACGAGCCAGTGCCAGCGCGACCAGGGCAACCGGTCCATGCGCGCGGGGATGTCGGTGGTGATGCGTCCGGTCTCGACGTCCGACGCCATCGTCGGCCTCCTCGGGGAGCAGGGGCGGGCCGACGGGCGTCGACACCGCCGGTCAACCTATTCCTGCAGGTCGGGCCCGTGGGGGGAGTCGTGCGGGCGACTTCGCGACCGGTCGCGGAGCCGTCAGGCGGGTCGGTCGCACACGAGGATGGCCGTCCCCGGGAGCAGGGCACCGCGCAGGGGTGACCACCCGCCCCACGTGGTCTCGTTGCGCTCGGGCCACTGCGGTTCGACGAGGTCGACGAGGACCAGGCCCGCGGCGTGGACCTGGCGGACGAGGTCGCCGATCGTGCGGTGGTGCTCGGCGTACGTGACGACGCCGGCCTCGCTCTCGACGTACGGCGTGCGGTCGAAGTACGACGTCTGCGCGGTCAGCCCCCGCTGGCCCGGGTCGTCGAGGAAGGCCCAGCGCACGGGGTGCGACGTCGAGAACACGAACCGCCCGCCGGGGCGCAGCACCCGGGCGGCCTCGGCGAGCACCGCCCCGCTGTCGGCCACGAAGGGGATGACGCCGTACGCCGTGAAGACCCGGTCGAGGCTGCCGTCGGCGAAGGGCAGCACGGTCCCGTCGACCTGGAGGAGGGGGAGGGGAGCGGCGGGGGAGCCGGCGTCGATGGCGCGGCCGCGGCGCAGCATCCCCATCGAGAGGTCGCTCGCGACGACCCGCACGTCGCGGTGGCGTGCGAGCCAGCGGGAGCACTGGGCGGCGCCGGCGCCGATCTCGAGCACCGTCATCCCGTCGCGGACCTCGAGGAGGTCCAGCTCGTCCTCGGTCCAGCCCTCGGGGCCCCAGACGAAGGAGGAGTCACCGAGGAAGCCGCCGTGCTCGGCGTAGTAGTCCTCGGCCTCGCCGTCCCACCACGAGCGGTTGGCGGCCCGGGTCTCGGCGTCGCCGACGGGTCGGCGGGCGGCCTCGCTCATCGGCCCGCCCGGGCGACGGGCACCGCGGGAGCACCCCTTTTGGCCCCGGCACGCACGGGCCGGTAGGCTGGGCGAGCACTCGTGTGACCTCTGTGGGTCACGCCTGCGCTCGTACCATCCCATCGAAGCCATCTGTCCACATCGGAGTTCCTACTACATGACTGCCAGCACGGTCGACAAGACCGCCCCTCAGATCGCCATCAACGACATCGGCTCTGAGGAAGACCTCCTCGCCGCGATCGACGCGACGATCAAGCACTTCAACGACGGCGACATCGTCGAAGGTCGCATCGTCAAGGTCGACCGGGACGAGGTCCTGCTCGACATCGGCTACAAGACCGAGGGCGTCATCCCCTCGCGCGAGCTGTCCATCAAGCACGACGTCGACCCCAACGAGGTCGTCAAGGTCGGCGACGAGGTCGAGGCCCTGGTCCTCCAGAAGGAGGACAAGGAGGGTCGTCTGATCCTGTCCAAGAAGCGCGCCCAGTACGAGCGCGCCTGGGGCACGATCGAGAAGATCAAGGAGGAGGACGGCGTCGTCACCGGCTCCGTCATCGAGGTCGTCAAGGGTGGGCTCATCCTCGACATCGGCCTGCGTGGCTTCCTCCCCGCCTCCCTCGTCGAGATGCGTCGCGTCCGCGACCTCCAGCCGTACGTCGGCAAGGAGATCGAGGCCAAGATCATCGAGCTCGACAAGAACCGCAACAACGTGGTCCTGTCGCGCCGTGCCTGGCTCGAGCAGACGCAGTCCGAGGTCCGCACGACCTTCCTCAAGGAGCTCGGCAAGGGCCAGGTCCGCACGGGTGTCGTGTCCTCGATCGTCAACTTCGGTGCGTTCGTCGACCTCGGCGGCGTCGACGGTCTCGTCCACGTCTCCGAGCTGTCCTGGAAGCACATCGACCACCCGTCCGAGGTCGTCGAGGTCGGCGACGAGGTCACCGTCGAGGTGCTCGACGTCGACATGGACCGCGAGCGCGTCTCCCTGTCGCTCAAGGCGACGCAGGAGGACCCGTGGCAGCACTTCGCCCGGACCCACGCGATCGGTCAGGTCGTCCCGGGCAAGGTCACCAAGCTCGTCCCGTTCGGAGCGTTCGTGCGCGTCGACGACGGCATCGAGGGCCTGGTCCACATCTCCGAGCTGGCCGAGCGCCACGTGGAGCTGCCGGAGCAGGTCGTCACGGTCGGGACCGACATCTTCGTCAAGGTCATCGACATCGACCTCGAGCGTCGCCGCATCTCGCTGTCGCTGAAGCAGGCGAACGAGGACGGCGCCAACCAGGTCGAGTTCGACCCGACCCTCTACGGCATGGCCGCCGAGTACGACGACAAGGGTGACTACAAGTACCCCGAGGGCTTCGACCCGGAGACCAACGAGTGGCTCGAGGGCTTCGAGTCCCAGCGCGAGACCTGGGAGAAGCAGTACGCCGAGGCGCACTCGCGCTGGGAGGCGCACCGCGCCCAGGTCGAGGCCTTCGCCAAGGCCGACGCCGAGGCCGCCGGCAGCAGCGAGTCCACCTCGTACTCCTCGGAGTCGGGTGCCTCGTCCTCCTCGTCGTCCGACGACGAGCAGGACGACACCGGCAGCGCCCCGCGCCCGCCGGCCGCCACGAACGAGGGCACGCTGGCCTCCGACGAGGCCCTTGCCGCCCTGCGCGAGAAGCTCACCGGCAACTGAGCCGCTGCGCCGCCAGGCGCACCGGTTCGCTCCGAGGCCCGGTCACCCGTCAGGGTGGCCGGGCCTCGCCGCGTCCCGGTGAACGAGGCCCCGGCTAGGGTGCCGCGCATGCCCATCACCCCCGCGCACGTGGCGGCCGTCCTGCCGGTGCTGGGTCGGCGCCGCTCGTGGGTCGTTCCCGCGGCGTGGGTGGTCGGGTCGATGTCGCCCGACCTCGTCTACTTCGCCCCGGTCGGGAACGCCCGGGCGTACTCCCACTCGCTCGTCGGCCTGCTGACCGTCGACCTCGTCCTCGGGGGTCTCGTGCTCGCCGCCTGGTGGACGGTCGTCGGCGCGGCTGCGCGTGACCTGCTCCCCGAGGACGCCCGACGTCGGGTGTCCTGGCCCGTGGTGCCCCGCGGCCGCTGGGGTCGGGTCGTGCTCGGGCTCCTCGGCGGGTCGGTGACCCACGTCGTCTGGGACTCGTTCACGCACCGTGACGGCTGGGGTGCAGCGCACGTCCCCGGGCTGCGGGACGCGGTCTGGGCCGGCCAGCCCGCGACCTCGGTGCTCCAGGACGGCTCCGGCGTCGTCGGCCTCGTCGCCCTCGCGGCGTGGGCCGCCGTGCGCCTGCGCGAGGCCCCGGCCGTGGTCGAGGACGCCCCGGTGCTCACGCAGGCCGAGCGGTGGGTGGCCCGCGTCCTCGTCGTCGTCGTACCGGTGGCGCTGTGCGCCTCCATCACGGCAGCGGTCGCCTGGGACTTCACCTACCTCGTCAACGCCCTCTTCGTCGGCTTCACCCGGGCCGTGGCGCTCTCGTCCGTCCTCGTCGTCCTCGCCGCCGTCGGGTGGCACCTCCTGCGCCGCCGCCGGTGCGGGACGCGGACGGGCGACGCCGCACTGGGCCGGGTGACCGGTTCGAGGTGATCCGCCGGTCCCGCGCCCCCGTCGACCACCTCGAACCCCGTGGGCGTTCGGGCTTCACGCGCGCACGGCCTCCGGCGTGGGGAGCTGGGCGGTGTCGCGGGCGGGCCGTCGCGCGCTCTTCTCGGACAGCCGACCCACCCAACTCGTGACCGGTCGAGCGACGAGGCGCTCGACGACCACGACGACGACCGCGAGGAGAGCGACCGCCACGAGGGTCCGTGGGAGAGGGTGCCACTCGGGCGTGTGGCGAGCGACGGCCTCGAAGACCGGGATGTGCCAGAGGAACACCGTGAGGGACGCACGGCCCAGCACGACAAGGGGCGGCCAGTCCCAGAGGCGGTCGGCGTACCCGGCTCGAGGTCTCGGCGCGGTGTCCGCGATGACGAGGAGGGCGGTGGCGGCACCGATCACCGGTCCCACGACCGTGAAGTACGCCTCGAGTCCCCAGAACGCCGTGCTCACCACGCAGCCACCGATGACCAGGGTCGCAGCGCCGAGCAGGCCGTCACCGTGGCGCCGCAGGGCGGTGAGGCGGTCGACGAGCAGGGCCGCGGCCACCCCCCAGAGGATCGAGTCCATCCGGGTGGTCGTCGTGAGGGTCGCGGAGAACCACCCGTCCTGCTCGTAGGCCAGCGCACGCCAGACCGACGATCCGACGAGGAGGACGAGGACGCCGAGCGTGAGCACCGTGCGTGCCCGGGCCAGCACGAGGATCGCGAGGAGGAGGGCGCTGAGGACCTGGATGTCGATGCAGAGGAAGTACAGCGCCCCGATGTCGGAGCGGGCCGACAGCGCGTTCTCACGCACGTACGTGTTCCACGTGTAGCCGGCCGCGCTGAGCAGTGACTCGCGGGTCACGGCGGGCGGAGTGACGTCCGTGCCGTCGACCCGCGACGCGAGGTACACGGCACCCAGGAGGACCCACACCTGGACGGTGATCCGCAGGACGCGCCCGGTGAACCACGCGAGGGGGCCGACGGGCCCGACCTCGTCGAGTCGTCGCACCAGGGTGCGCGTCACGAGGAAGCCGGTGATGACGAAGAAGATGCTGACCGCGACGCTCCCGCTGGAGAACAGCGCCTCGAGGGAGCCGAGCGTGCCGCGCTCCTCGGCGGGCCACACCTTCCACGAGTGCGAGAGGACGACGAGGAGGATCGCCAGGCCGCGGACGCCGTCCAGCACGGCCGACCTCGTCCCGACGCGTCGGCGAGCGCGACGGTGCTCCTCGACCGCGTCCACCGTCATGACCGACCTCCCGCGGCCGTGGCGGGCTCGTCGAGCTGAGGACCTCGCGCGGGTCCGCCTCCGGGTGCCGTCCCCAGCGGGGTGTCCACGGGTGACGGACTCGGCGGTCGCAGGTGGTGGCGGAGCCAGACGCGGGCGGGTTCGTCGAGGAACCGGTGGGTCAGCCACACGATGCCGGCGAGGAGGGCGAACGTCGTGATGGCCCGTGGCTGCCACGTCCACTGGGTCGTGTGGCGCTGGACGAAGAAGAACAGCGGCAGGTGCCACACGAAGATCGCGAGGGATGCCCGGCCGAGCCAGGTCAGCGGGGGCAGCGAGAGGAGGCGCGACGCCGGGGTGGGCCGGTCGAGCAGGGCGATGCCGAGGACGGTCACGGCCGTGAACGCCGTGAACAGGACGCCCCACCATCGCAGGTACAGGTACGGCTCGCCGATCTCCCGCAGGGTCGCCATCGTGGCGACGAGCGCCAGCCCGCCGACGGTGAGGAGCGCGGGTGCCAGGGCCCGGTGCCGCCGCGCGGCCTCGACGACGAGTGCGACGAGCGCGCCGGCGAGGACGGCGTCGGCCCGCGCGAGCGTCGACACCGTGGCCTCGATCCAGCCGGACGTCTCGAGGACGTGGTGGCGCCAGAGGACGCTGGCGACGATGCCCTCGACGAACAGGGCGGCGAGCACCCAGCGCCGGCCGGCCAGGAGGAGCACGGCCAGGGGGAGCACGAGGTAGACCTGCTGCTGCACCGCCAGGTACCACATGTGTCCGAGGTCCGCCCGGGTGCTGAGCAGGTCGGTGGTCGCGTGGAGGTTCGATGTGTGGGTCACGACGTTGACGGCCGAGCCGAGGGTGGCCCGTGTGCTCGCCACGTCCGTCTCGTCGACGGCGTGGACCAGGAGGACCGCCGCCGCGAGGGGCACGACCTGGACGCCGAGGCGCACGAGGCGCCGCAGGTAGAACCGGACGGCGTCGAAGGTCCCGCGGTCGTACTCGCGCAGCAGCCCGCGGGTGACGATGTACCCGCCCACGACGAAGAAGATGCCGACCGCCCCGCCGTGGACGAAGCTGCGCACGACAGGGATCCGGTCGAGGGTGTCGGTGGGCCAGACGAGGTTGCCCGCGTGCCCGAGGACGACGAGTACGATCGTCACCCCGCGAAGGCCGTCGAGCGCGGCGACGCGCGCGCCGGGCGCGCTCTCGGTGGGGGTCGTCACGGATGGGAGGTTACCCGTCGGTCACCGTCGGGGGTGGGCGACACCGAGGGATGGCGCTCACTCCTCCGACCGGCGCGGCCGCCCGCCCGTGGCAGGGTGGGAGACATGGCACGCACCATCGCGACGACCACGTCCGTCGACCTCGAGGGCCTCCTCGAGTTCGTCCGACCACGGCACCACTTCGTCCTCCTGACGACGCGGTCCGACGGCACCCCGCAGGCGTCGCCCGTGACGGGCGGGGTCGACGACGCCGGCCGGCTCGTCGTCACGAGCTATCCGGAGCGGGCCAAGACGGTCAACGCGCGGCGCGACCCGCGGGTCAGCGTCGTCGTGCTCTCCGACGACTTCGGCGGCCCGTGGGTCCAGGTCGACGGGACGGTCGAGGTCGTCGACGCGGTCGACGACGTCGAGCCCTTCGTCGAGTACTTCCGCGCCATCTCCGGCGAGCACCCCGACTGGGACGAGTACCGCGCCGCGATGGTGACCCAGGGCAAGTCGCTGCTCCGGGTGACGCCGACCCGGTGGGGTCCCCTGGCCACCGGGGGCTTCCCGGCCCGCCTCGCCGGGGCCTGAGCCGTGCCCGACCCGGCCGGCACGACGGCGACCCCGCCCACCCCGACCCTGGACCGGCTCGTCGACGACGGCACGCTGCCCGGGTGGTCCGTGGCCGTCCGGGCCGCTGACGGGACGGTGCACGTCCGGACCCGCGGGGTCACCGCGCCCGACGGCGGTCGGCCCGTCGAGGCCTCGACCTCCTACCGCCTCGCGTCCCTCTCCAAGCCGGTCGCCGGCCTCCTCGCGGGCATCCTGACGACCGAGGGCGTCCTCGCGCCCGACGACGAGATCCGCCGGTGGGTACCCGAGCTCGACGGCCTGCGGGTGCTCCGCCGTCCCGACGGCCCCCTCGACGACACCGAGGCCCTCGCGCGCCCCGTCACCGTCCGCGACCTCCTCACGATGACGAGCGGGCTCGGGACCCGGTTCGTCGAGACCCCGCTGACGACCGCCATGGCGGATGCCGGGGTCCACCCCGGACCCGTGGGGCCCGCGATGGACGACGCCACCTTCCTCGCGCGCCTGGGGAGCCTGCCGCTGGCCTTCCAGCCCGGGTCCGGTTGGGCGTACCACACCTCGACCGACGTGCTGTCCGTCGTCCTCGCCCGGGCCTCCGGCGTCCCGCTCGACCGGCTCCTCGCCGACCGGCTCACCGGGCCCCTCGACACCCCGTCGCTGACCTTCGCGACCCCCGACGAGGGCAACCGCGCCGACGCCTGGCTCGTCGAGGGCGGGACGTGGGCACGCCTCGAGCCCGAGGGGCCGGCCGACCCGCAGATGCTCACGCTCTCGTGCGGGCTGTGGGGGACGGCCGAGGACACGGCCCGCGTCCTCGGCGAGCTCGTCGACCCGACGGTGGTCCCCGACGACGCCGCCACCCGCGTGCGCACGGCCGGCCTCGGCCCGGACCAGCTCGCCGCGGCGCGGCCGATCGTCCCTGACGGCTACTCGTACGGCCACCAGGTGTCCGTCGCGACCGACGACGACCCACAGGGACCGCGAGCGGGCTCCGCCGGATGGAGCGGGGGCACCGGGACCCTGGGCGTCGCCGACCCCGCGGCGGGGCGCACCGTCGTCCTCCTCACGAACCGCGGGCTCGACGGGTCGTTCGGGACGGGTGCCTTCGACGCGGCCCTGGCCGACCTGTGGGCGGACGTGCGCGGGGACGGCCGGCCCGAGCACTAGGGTCGGCGCATGCTGCGCGTGGGCCTCACCGGCGGGATCGGGTCGGGCAAGTCGACGGTGTCGGCCCAGCTGGCAGCCCTCGGCGCGGTCGTCGTCGACGCCGACGTCGTCGCTCGCGAGGTCGTCGGGCCCGGCACCCCCGGTCTGGCCGCGATCGTCGAGCGCTTCGGTGCCGACGTCCTCGGCCCCGACGGGACCCTCGACCGCCCGGGGCTCGGCCGCGTCGTCTTCGGTGACCCCGAGGCCCTCCGCGACCTCGAGGCGATCACCCACCCGGCGATCTGGGCCCGCACCGCCGAACGCGTCGCCGCCGCGCGGCCCGACGCCGTGGTCGTCCACGACATGCCCCTGCTCGTCGAGAAGTCGATGGGGTCGCAGTACCACCTCGTCGTCGTCGTGGGCTCGACCGAGGAGACGCGCCTGCGGCGCCTCGTCGACCTCCGCGGCATGACCGAGGACGACGCCCGGGCGCGGATGGCGGCGCAGGCGGACGACGAGGCCCGGCGGGCGGCCGCCGACGTGTGGCTCGACAACGAGGGCACCACCGACTCGCTGCGGGCGTCCGTCCTGCGCCTGTGGCACGAGCGGCTCGAGCCATTCGAGCTCAACGTGCGGCACGGCATCCGCTCACGCCTGTCCCACCCGACCCTCGCGGCGCCGGACCCGACGTGGCCGGCGCAGGCCGCGCGGCTCCTCGGCCGGGTCCGCCAGGCCGTCGGCCCGGCCGCGGTGACGTTGCACCACATCGGCTCGACCGCCGTTCCGGGGCTCGTCGCCAAGGACGTCGTCGACCTCCAGGTGGGGGTGCGCGCCCTCGACGACGCCGACGCCCCGGCGTTCGTCGACGCGATGGCGGCCGCGGGGTTCGTCCGGCTCCCGGGCGAGTGGCACGACAACGCCAAGGACGGCCGGACGTGGCCGAAGCGCTTCCTCGGGTCGTGCGACCCGGGGCGCGTGGCGCACGTCCACGTGCGCGAGGCCGGGTCGCCCGGCTGGGAGTGGGCCCTGGTGTTCCGCGACTGGCTCCGGGCCGACGGCGACGAGCGGGTCGCCTACGCCGAGATGAAGACCGAGCTGGCCGGACGGGTCGCGACGACGGGCTCCTACGCCGAGGCGAAGGAGCCGTGGTTCGAGGCCGCCGACGTCCGTGCGCGGGCCTGGGCCGAAGAGAACGGGTGGCGGGCACCGGACTCCGACGTCCCCCCCGCCGGCTAGCCCCGTCCCCGCTCGGCGACGACCTCGCGGCCGTGGCGGACGAACTCCTCGAGGAAGAGGTCGAGGTCGGCCGCACGGGTGCGATGGTTCGAGATGGCAACACGAACGGCCACCGACCCGCGCAGCACGGTGTCGGTGACGACCGCCACCCCACCCTCCTGGACCCGGAGGACCACCTCGCGGTTGACCGCGTCCAGGTCCGCGGCCGCCGTTGCGGGCGGGGCGTAGCGCAGGCAGACGATGTCGCACCCCACCGGCGCCATGCGCTGGACCTCGGGGTGGGCGTCGACCGTCTCGGCGAGCCGCCGGGCGAGCGCCGTGGTCCGGTCGATGACCCCGCCGAACGCGTCGGCCCCGTACGCGAGGAAGCCCATCCAGACCCGCAGGGCCCGGAACCCGCGCGAGAGGGCCAGGCCGTACTCGCTGAACCACACCTCGCTGGCGGCGATCCCTCGGTCGGTGTGGGCGAGGTAGGTCGGGATGACCGAGAAGGTCGACCGGTGGGCGGGCTCGTCGCGCACGAGGACCAGCCCGACGTCGATCGGCGCCTGCATCCACTTGTGGAGGTCGAGGGCGAGCGAGTCGGCGCGCTCGATGCCCCGGACGGACGCCGCCGAGCCGCTGAGGCCGAGGAAGCCGCCGATCGCGCCGTCGACGTGGAACCACAGGCCCTCCCGCTCGCAGAGGTCGGCGACGGCCTCGAGGTCGTCGACGGCCCCGGTGTTGACCGTCCCGGCGGACGCCACGACCGCGAGCGGCTCGAGTCCTGCCTCGCGGTCGGCGGCGATCGCGGCGGCCAGGGCGCCGACGTCGAGGGTGAAGTCGTCGTGGACCGCGACGTGGCGCAGGGCTGCCGCACCGAGGCCGAGCAGCTCGCAGGACTTGCGGTGGCAGCTGTGCACCTCGGTCGAGGCGTAGACGGTGAGGCGGCGACCGGACGGCATCCCCTCCTCGCGCAGCGACCGGCCGAGTCGGGCCGAGCGTGCGACGGCCAGCCCGACCATGTTCGCCTCGGACGCGCCACCGACGAGGAGCCCGCTGGCGCTCGTCGGGTAGCCGGCGGCCTCGGCGCACCAGCGGACCACCTGCTGCTCCACGAGGACGGGGGAGTGGTCGGCCCCGCCGAGGTTGGGGTTGATGACGCTGGCGACGAGGTCGGCGAGGTTGCCGACGGGGTGCCCGGCCCCCATGTACCAGCCCCAGAAACGGGGGTGGTCGTTGCCCATCGAGTACGGGACGACCCGGGCGAGGACCTCGCGGTACGCCGCGTCGGCGCCCGCGGCGGCGCGGGGGAGCGGGCCGTCGAACGAGTGGCGGACCTCGTCGGGCATCGGCCGCCAGACCGGCTGGTCGCGGCGGCCGGCCAGGTGGTCGACGAGGTCGTCGACGGCCCGGTGCGCGAGGGAGCGGAACGAGTCCCAGTCCTCGGGGTCGAGGCCGGTGCTGCCGTCGGGGGCGGGGAGCGCACGCTCGTCGGGCGGTGCCATGGCCGGATCCTCCCACCGGGGCGGACGGGCGACCAGTCCCCGGGGCCCCTTGTCGGTGGCGCGGCATACCGTAGGGACATGCGTCCGATCACCGACCTCCAGCGCCGCGTGGCGCCCTTCCAGGTCGTCTCCGACTTCGAGCCCGCCGGCGACCAGCCCACGGCCATCGCCGACCTCGCCAGGCGGGTCCGCGCGGGCGAGCAGAACACCGTGCTCCTCGGCGCCACGGGGACCGGCAAGTCCGCCACGACGGCGTGGCTCGTCGAGCAGGTCCAGCGCCCCACGCTCGTCATGGCGCCCAACAAGACCCTCGCGGCCCAGCTCGCCAACGAGTTCCGTGAGCTGCTCCCCAACAACGCCGTCGAGTACTTCGTCAGCTACTACGACTACTTCCAGCCCGAGGCCTACGTCCCGCAGACCGACACCTACATCGAGAAGGACTCCTCGATCAACGACGAGGTCGAGCGGCTGCGGCACAGCGCCACCAACAGCCTGCTCACCCGGCGCGACGTCATCGTCGTGGCCTCGGTGTCGTGCATCTACGGCCTCGGCACCCCGCAGGAGTACGTCGACCGCATGGCCCGCCTCAAGGTCGGCGAGGAGGTCCCGCGTGACGACCTCCTGCGCCGCTTCGTCCAGATGCAGTACACCCGCAACGACCTCGCGTTCACCCGGGGCACCTTCCGGGTGCGCGGCGACACCGTCGAGATCATCCCCATGTACGAGGAGCTCGCGCTGCGGATCGAGTTCTTCGGCGACGAGATCGAGGCTCTCTACACGCTCCACCCCGTCACGGGCGAGGTCGTGCGCGAGGAGCAGGAGATGTACGTCTTCCCCGCCTCGCACTACGTCGCGGGCCCGTCCCGGATGGAGCGCGCGATCGCGGGCATCGAGACCGAGCTCGAGGACCAGCTCGGGCTCTTCGAGAAGCAGGGCAAGCTCCTCGAGGCCCAGCGGCTGCGGATGCGCACCACCTACGACATCGAGATGATGCGCCAGGTCGGCTCGTGCTCGGGCATCGAGAACTACTCGATGCACATCGACGGTCGTCTGCCCGGCACCGCCCCCAACTGCCTCATCGACTACTTCCCCGAGGACTTCCTCCTCGTCATCGACGAGTCGCACGTCACCGTCCCCCAGATCGGGGCGATGTACGAGGGCGACGCCTCGCGCAAGCGCACCCTCGTCGACCACGGGTTCCGCCTGCCGTCGGCGATGGACAACCGTCCGCTGAAGTGGGAGGAGTTCCTCGAGCGGATCGGGCAGACCGTCTACCTGTCGGCGACCCCCGGTCCCTACGAGCTCGCCAAGGCGTCGGGGGTCGTCGAGCAGATCATCCGGCCCACCGGGCTCATCGACCCCGAGATCATCCTCAAGCCGACGAAGGGCCAGATCGACGACCTGCTCCACGAGATCCGCACCCGCGCCGGCCGCGACGAGCGCGTCCTCGTCACGACGCTGACGAAGAAGATGGCCGAGGACCTCACCGACTACCTCCTCGACAAGGGGATCCGGGTCCGCTACCTCCACTCCGACATCGACACCCTCCGCCGCGTCGAGCTGCTGCGCGAGCTGCGCCTGGGCGAGTACGACGTCCTCGTCGGCATCAACCTGCTCCGTGAGGGCCTCGACCTCCCCGAGGTCTCGCTCGTCGCGATCCTCGACGCCGACAAGGAGGGCTTCCTCCGCTCCGCGCGCAGCCTCATCCAGACGATCGGCCGCGCGGCGCGCAACGTCTCCGGGCAGGTGCACATGTACGCCGACAAGGTCACCCCGTCGATGGCCGAGGCCGTCGAGGAGACCACCCGCCGGCGCGAGAAGCAGATCGCGTACAACACCGAGCGCGGCATCGACCCGCAGCCGCTGCGCAAGCGGATCAACGACATCACCGACATGCTCAACCGCGAGGACGCCGACACCGAGGAGCTCCTCGGCTCCGGACGGGCCCGCTCGCGGGGCAAGAGCGACGGCGGGCGCGGAGGACGCGGCGCCGCCTCGGCCGACGTCGCCCTGGCGGCCCGGCGCAACGAGCCCGTGGCGGCCGCCGACCTGGCGAACCTCATCCAGGAGCTGAGCACCCAGATGCACCACGCCGCCGGCGACCTCCACTTCGAGCTGGCGGCCCGCCTGCGCGACGAGATCGGCGACCTCAAGAAGGAGCTGCGGCAGATGAGCGAGGCCACCCGGTGAGCCCGGAGGCGCTCGCCGACGGCGACGCCGCCCAGCGGCTCGCCGCCCACGCCCTCGGCAAGCCGGGCGCCCGGGCCGACCAGCCCTGGGAGGGCGACCACGTCGCGAAGGTCGGCGAGAAGATCTTCGCGTTCCTCGGCGAGGGTGGGGTCGGCGTCAAGTGCGGCAAGGGCCGCACCGAGGCCGACGAGTGGCTCGCCGAGTACCCCGACGACGCGTCGGTCATGGCCTACATCGGGCGCAACGGCTGGAACACGCTCCGGGTCGGCGGGGCGATTCCCGAGGGGACCCTCCGCGAGGCGATCGACACCTCCTACGACCTGGTCGTCGCTGGCCTGCCCAGGAGTCGGCGCCCGGCCGGGGGGTCCGCCGGCTGACCTCGTCGCGCGGGTGCGAGAGGGCCGTCGGTAGGCTGACGCGGTGATCCCGACGATGCTCCCCGCCGCGACTCCGTCCCTCGACCTCCCGTCGTGGGTGTGGTGGGCCACCATCGGTGTGGCCGTCGCGGTCCTCGCGTTCGACGTCGTCTGGATCGCCCGCAACCCGCACCGCCCCTCGAACCGGGAGACCGGTCTCGCTCTCGGCGTCTACGTCGGCGCGGCGATCCTCTTCGGCCTCGGCATGTGGGCCTTCGCCGGCGGACAGCTCGCGGGGGAGTACTTCGCCGGGTGGCTCACCGAGTACTCGCTGTCGGTCGACAACCTGTTCATCTTCCTGCTCATCATGGCGAAGTTCGCCGTCCCCGAGAAGCTCCAGCAGTTCGCCCTCATGGTCGGCATCATCATCGCGATCGTGCTGCGCGGCATCTTCATCTGGCTCGGCGCCACGGCCATCAACAACTTCAGCTGGGTCTTCTACATCTTCGGCGCGTTCCTCATCTACACCGCCGTCAAGCTCGCCCGTGAGGGGGAGAGCGACGACGACGAGTACGAGGAGAACCGCTTCATGAAGGCGGTCGAGGCCCGCTTCCCCGCGACGAAGGACTACGTCGGCACCAAGCTGTTCACCAAGGAGAACGGCAAGCGCCTCGCGACCCCGCTCTTCTTCGTCATCGTCGCGCTGGGCACCACCGACCTGCTCTTCGCGCTCGACTCGATCCCGGCGATCTACGGCCTGACCCGTGAGCCCTACATCGTCCTCGTCGCGAACCTGTTCGCGCTCATGGGCCTGCGGCAGCTGTACTTCCTCCTCGGTGGCCTGCTCCAGAAGCTCGTCTACCTCAGCATCGGCCTCGCCGTGCTGCTCGCGTTCATCGGCGTCAAGCTGCTGCTCCACGCGCTCCACGAGAACGAGCTGCCCTTCATCAACGGCGGCGACAAGGTGCCGGTGCCGGACATCCCGATCGTCGTGTCGCTCGGCGCGATCGTCGTCATCCTGGGCGTCACGACCCTCGCCTCGCTGTGGAAGACCAAGCGAGACCCCGAAGCCGCCAAGAACCTGCCCGACATCACGGGACACGACCACCACGACTCCTGACCGGAGGCAGCGGCGTCAGGTGGAGGCCGCCTCCGCCGGGTCCCTGCGGGCACCGAGCCCGAGGACGAGCGCCGACGCCGCCACGACGAGCGCCATCCCGGCGAGCTGCGACGGGCGCAGCACCTGCCCGAGCACGATCAGCCCCGCCAGCGCGGCGGCGGCCGGCTCGAGGCTGAGCAGGATCCCGAACACCCGGGCGGTCAGGCGGCGCAGGGCGAGCAGCTCGAGGCTGTAGGGCAGCACCGACGACAGCACCGCGATCCCGAGGCCCTTGAGCAGGGTCTCGCCCGTCCACTGCGGGACGCTCCCGAGGCCCATGGGGAGCGTGACGACCGTGGCGACGACCATCGCGAGCGCGAGCCCCTCGAGCTGCGGGAACTCGGCCCCGGTCCGCCCCGAGAGGACGATGTACGCGGCCCAGAAGGCGCCAGCGGCCAGGGCGAGGCCGATGCCCGTCCACGGCAGGTCGGCGAACGGCACGTGGAGCGCCTCCGAGATGAGGACGACGCCGCCCGCGGCCGCGACGACGGCGACGACGTCGAGGACGCGCCGCGACAATGCCGCCGCGAGCGCGAGCGGCCCGATGAACTCGATCGTCACGGCCACCCCGATGGGCAGGTGCGCGAGCGAGCCGTAGAACGTGAAGTTCATGAGGCCGAGCGCCACCCCGAAGGCGATGACGGTGAGCCACGCGCGGCGCGAGTGGCCGCGCCAGCGGGGGCGGACGAGGGCGAGCAGGAGGAGCGTGGCGAAGAGCAGCCGCACGGCGACCGACCCACCCGCGCCGATGACGGGCACGAGGGTCGCCGCCAGGGCACCGCCGAACTGGACCGAGACGATGCCGGCGAGGACGAGGACGGGAGCGGGGACCCGGTCGGCGGCGTTCGTCACCGGGTCAGGCTAGCCAGCCCTCCCGACGGGGCCACCGTGCGTCCGCCGGGGACGCGGCCGGGTGACCCGGTCGCCCGTGACCCGGTCGCCCGTGACCCGGTCGGACCATGGCGCGACGGGACTGCTCGACGCTAGCGTCGGGCCGACCCCGCACGGGGTGCCGGGAGGAGGGCGCCGACGATGGCCATGGACCGAGAGGCTGCGGGGTCGGCGACCGCCGACGCCGTGACCGAGGGTGCCGTGGCGGCGTTCGTCGCCGTGAACCGTGACGTCATCGGTGCGGTCGCCGGCTCCCGCTGGGAGGAGTTGCCCGGGCTCATCCGCTACTCGACCGGCCTCGGGACGCCGCGCTTCAACGGGGTCGTCGTGCTCGACGGCAGTGCCTCGGCCGACGACGCCGCGGCCTGGCTCGACGACCTCGCCCGTCGCGACCTTCCCCACTGCGTCCTCACCAGGGCCGCGGCTCCGGGCTGGGCGGCCGACCTCGCAGCGGCCCACGACCTGACGACCGTGCAGCACGAGCCGTTCATGCTCCATCGCGACCCTGCGAGCGTGGAGGTGCCGGAGCGGCCGGTGCTGGAGCGGGTCGACCCGTCCGACCCCGCAGCGGTCCGGCAGGCGCAGCAGCTCTTCGCCGACGGCTTCGAGGCACCCGTCGACCTGCTCGCCCCGCTCATGGGCCGGGAGGTCCTCTCGACACCCGGGACGGTCGCGTGGGTCGGCCGCACCGACGACGAGCCCTGCACCGTCGGCCTGGGCGCCCTGCGCGACGGGTACCTCGGCGTCTTCAACATCGCGACACCCCCGGCCCACCGGCGGCGGGGCCTCGGCCACGCGGTCACCGCCCGGGTCGTCGCGGAGGGCGTCGCGGCCGGTGCGCACACGGCCTACCTCCAGGCGAGCGAGCTGGGCCGGCCCGTCTACGAGCACCTGGGCTTCCGGACCGTCGAGGCCTGGCCCTCCCACTACCCGGGCTGAGCGGCTCCCGGCCGCCGGCGGCTCACCAGCCGCGAGCGCGCCACTCCTCGAGGTGGGGGCGCTCGGCCCCGATCGTCGAGTCGTCGCCGTGGCCGGGGTAGAACCACGTCGCGTCGTCGTGCGTGGCGAACACCCGCTCGGTGACGTCGCGGTAGAGCGACGCGAAGCTCTGGCCCTCGTTCTTGGTGTTCCCGACGCCACCGGGGAACAGGCTGTCGCCGGTGAAGAGGTGCGCGCCGCCGTCGGGGTCGCGCCACGACAGGGCCACCGAGCCCGGGGTGTGGCCCCGGAGGTGGATGACGTCGAGCTCGAGCTCGCCGACGGTCACGACGTCGCCGTGCGCCAGCCGGACGTCAGGAGGCAGGGGCAGGGCATCGGCGTCGTCGGCACCGGCGTAGGTCGTCGCGCCGGTGGCCTCGGCGACGGCCGCGAGGGCGCGGACGTGGTCCCAGTGCTGGTGCGTCGTGACGAGGTGGTCGAGGCGTCCCGTGCCCTCGGCGACGAGGGCGAGGCACCGGCCGGGGTCGTCGGCCGCGTCGACGAGGAGCTGCTCGCCGGTCGCGGTGCAGGTCAGGAGGTAGACGTTGTTGTGCATCGAGGAGACGGACATCTTGCGGATGGTCGCCCGGCCGAGCTCGCGGACCTCGCTTCGTCCGCCGGGGGTCACCTGTCCCGTGTAGACCACCGTGGTCACCTCCCGGCCGGGAGACGGGGGAGGGGGTCGCCCGTCACGCCCTCGGTGAGGCCACGGGCCAGCCAGCCGAGGAGGGCGGCGCGGTCGCCGGAGACCTGGGCGGTCCCGACGCCCACGGTCCACTCGTCGCCCTCGGTGGAGCGGAGGGTGACGTCGGGAGCGTCCTCGACCCCGCGGAGCCGCTCGACCTCCTCCTCGACGAACAGTGCGACGAGCTCGGGCTCGAGGTCGGCGAAGCCGAACCCGGCGTCGAGGTCGACGTGGTGCCAGGTCAGCTCGCGCAGCCGCATGAGGACGATGTCGGCACCGGTCCCGCGCAGCTCGCCGGGGGTGCGCTCGAGCGGGTGCCCGTCGTGCTCGGGGCCGAGGCGGTCGAGCTCGGGGGCGAGGGCCCGCGCCGAGGTCTCGACGTCGGCGACGAGCGCGTCGAGGGACCGGCGGGACCCGGCCTCGATGTCGGCGTCGCGCGCCGGCCGGCTGGCGTACATCGTCTCGCCGGAGCCGTCGACGACAGAGCGGACGAGCCGGACGAGACCGTCGGCGTTGCGGGCGACGTGGGACAGCACGTGGGCGCGGGTCCAGCCCTCGCACAGGGAGGGCTCGGAGACGTCCTCGAGGTCGCGTGCCGTCGACAGCAGGAGGGTGGTGTGGCGGTCCACGAGGGCCGGGATCTCGGGGGAACGGGGGTCCATGCCCCGACGCTACCCCGCACCCTCGACGGCCGCCGGTGCTCGATGAGGGGTCTGTCGGTGGCTCCACCTAGCATGGCGAGTGTGAGTCATGACCACCTCGTCGTCCGTGGTGCCCGCGAGCACAACCTCAAGGACATCAGCATCGAGATCCCCCGCGATGCCCTCGTCGTCTTCACCGGTCTGAGCGGTTCGGGCAAGTCCAGCCTGGCCTTCGACACCATCTTCGCCGAGGGGCAACGGCGCTACGTCGAGTCCCTCTCGGCCTATGCCCGGCAGTTCCTCGGGCAGATGGACAAGCCCGACGTCGACTTCATCGAGGGCCTGTCGCCGGCGGTCTCCATCGACCAGAAGTCGACCAACCGCAACCCGCGGTCCACCGTCGGCACCATCACCGAGGTCTACGACTACCTCCGCCTCCTCTTCGCGCGCGCCGGGCGCCCGCACTGCCCGGTCTGCGGCGAGCCCGTCGGCCGGCAGACGCCGCAGCAGATCGTCGACCGGCTGCTCGAGCTCCCCGAGAAGACCCGTTTCCAGGTCCTCGCCCCCGTCGTGCGCGCGCGCAAGGGCGAGTACGTCGACCTCTTCACCGAGCTCCAGTCCAAGGGCTTCGCGCGCGCCCGGGTCGACGGCGAGGTCGTCACCCTCACCGACCCGCCGAAGCTCGAGAAGCAGGTCAAGCACACCATCGACGTCGTCGTCGACCGCCTCGTCGCCAAGGGCGCCGACTCCACGGCCAAGCAGCGGCTCACCGACTCGGTCGAGACCGCGCTGGGGCTGGCCGGCGGCGTCCTCGTCGTCGAGTTCGTCGACCTCGACGAGGGCGACCCCGAGCGCGAGCGGCGCTTCTCCGAGAAGATGGCCTGCCCCAACGACCACCCGCTGTCGATGGACGAGATCGAGCCGCGGTCGTTCTCGTTCAACAGCCCCTTCGGCGCGTGCCCCGAGTGCACCGGCATCGGCACCGAGCTCGAGGTCGACCCCGAGCTCATCGTCCCCGACGACGACCTCACCCTCGCCGAGGGCGCCATCGCCCCCTGGGCGACCGCATCGGGCGCGGCCGACTACTTCCAGCGCGTCATGGCCGCCCTTGCCGACGACCTGAAGTTCTCGATGGACGTCCCGTGGCGGGCCCTGCCGCAGCGGGCCCGCGACGCCCTCCTCCACGGCAAGAACCACAAGGTCCACGTCCGCTACAAGAACCGGTTCGGGCGCGAGCGCTCGTACTCCACCGGGTTCGAGGGTGCGGTGCCGTTCGTCAAGCGCCGCCACGGCGAGACCGACTCCGACTGGAGCCGCGAGCGCTACGAGGGCTACATGCGCGAGGTGCCGTGCCCCGTGTGCCAGGGGGCTCGTCTCAAGCCCGAGTCGCTGGCCGTCCACATCGGCGGTCGCTCCATCGCCGACGTCAGCCGCCTGGCGATCGGGGAGGCCGCGCACTTCCTCGACACCGTCGACTTCACCGAGCGCGAGCGCCAGATCGCCGCGCGGGTCATCAAGGAGATCAACGCCCGCCTCGGGTTCCTCCTCGACGTCGGCCTCGACTACCTCAGCCTGTCCCGCCCCGCGGGCACCCTGTCCGGTGGCGAGGCGCAGCGGATCCGGCTCGCGACGCAGATCGGCTCGGGCCTCGTGGGGGTCCTCTACGTCCTCGACGAGCCGAGCATCGGCCTGCACCAGCGCGACAACCACCGCCTCATCGAGACCCTCACCCGGCTGCGCGACCTCGGCAACACCCTCATCGTCGTCGAGCACGACGAGGACACCATCGCCACCGCCGACTGGGTCGTCGACATCGGCCCGGGCGCGGGGGAGCACGGCGGGCAGGTCGTCCACTCTGGCACGGTCCAGGGCCTGCTCGAGCACCCCGACTCGCTCACCGGCAAGTACCTCTCAGGCCGCCGCGAGATCGCCGTGCCGGAGGTCCGCCGCCCGCAGGAGAAGGGGCGCCAGGTCACCGTCGTCGGGGCCAACGAGCACAACCTCGACAAGGTCTCGGTCTCGTTCCCCCTCGGCAACCTCGTCGCCGTCACGGGGGTGTCCGGGTCGGGCAAGTCGACCCTCGTCAACGACATCCTCTACAACGTCCTGGCCAACAAGCTCAACGGCGCCCGCCACGTGCCCGGCCGGCACAAGACGGTGACCGGCCTCGAGCACCTCGACAAGGTCGTCCACGTCGACCAGAGCCCGATCGGCCGCACCCCGCGCTCGAACGCCGCCACGTACACCGGCGTCTTCGACCACGTCCGCAAGCTCTTCGCCACGACGACCGAGGCGAAGGTCCGCGGTTACCAGCCGGGCCGGTTCTCCTTCAACGTCAAGGGCGGCCGCTGCGAGGCCTGCTCGGGCGACGGCACGATCAAGATCGAGATGAACTTCCTCCCCGACGTCTACGTCCCGTGCGAGGTCTGCCACGGCGCGCGGTACAACCGCGAGACCCTCGAGGTGCACTTCAAGGGCAAGACGGTCGCCGACGTCCTCGACATGCCGATCGAGGAGGCCGCCGACTTCTTCGCCGCGGTCCCGGCGATCTCGCGCCACATGAAGACGCTCAACGAGGTCGGCCTCGGCTACGTCCGGCTCGGCCAGCCGGCGCCGACGCTGTCCGGCGGCGAGGCCCAGCGCGTCAAGCTCGCCTCCGAGCTGCAGAAGCGCAGCACCGGCCGGACCATCTACGTCCTCGACGAGCCGACGACCGGGCTGCACTTCGAGGACATCCGCAAGCTGCTCAAGGTGCTCCAGGGGCTCGTCGACAAGGGCAACACCGTCATCGTCATCGAGCACAACCTCGACGTCATCAAGAGCGCCGACTGGGTCGTCGACCTCGGTCCCGAAGGGGGCAGCGGCGGTGGCCTCGTCATCGCCGAGGGCACCCCCGAGCAGGTCGCCGCGATGGAGCAGTCGCACACCGGCCGCTTCCTCGCACCGATCCTCGCCCGCACGGCCCGCACCGTGGACCGGCAGCCGGCCTCCCCGCGGAAGAGGGCGGCGGCGAAGACCGCGGCCAAGGCGACCCCGGCGAAGGGTGCCGCTGCCACGACGGCGGCGCCGGCGGCGAAGAAGGCCACGTCGAAGCGCGCGGGCTCCGGCACCGCGACGAGGACCACGGCGAAGAAGTCGCCCACCCGCCGGGCGTCCTGAGCCGGAGAGCGACGACGGGCCGGGTGACCTCGCGGTCACCCGGCCCGTCGTGCGTCGTGCCTCAGTCCTCGCCCAGGTAGGCCTTGCGGACGTCGTCGCTCGCGAGGAGCTCCTGGCCCGAGCCCGAGAGGACGATCTTGCCGACCTCGAGGACGTAGCCCTTCGTCGCGCGCTTCAGGGCGGCCTGGGCGTTCTGCTCGACGAGGAGGATCGTCGTGCCCTGCTCCTGGAGGGTCGTCACCGTCGTCATGATCTTCTTCATCATGAGCGGGGACAGGCCCATCGACGGCTCGTCGAGCATGAGCAGCTTGGGACGGCTCATCATCGCCCGGCCCATCGCGAGCATCTGCTGCTCACCACCGGAGAACGTGCCCGCCGGCTGCGCACGCCGCTCCCGCAGGATCGGGAAGAGGTCGAACGCCGCCTCGAGGTCGTTGGCGATCTGCTTGTCCTTGCGGGCGAAGGCCCCGAGGTTGAGGTTGTCCTCGACCGTGAGGCGCGGGAAGATCCGCCGGCCCTCGGGGGAGTGGGCGAGCCCGAGGGGGACGATGTCGTGGGCGGCGACGCTCGTGAGGTCCCTGCCCTGGAAGGTGATCGTCCCGGAGTTCGGGCGCAGCAGGCCCGAGATGGTCCGCAGCGTCGTCGTCTTGCCGGCCCCGTTGGTCCCGATGAGGGTGACGACCTCGCCCTCGTTGACGTCGAAGCTGATCCCCTTGACGGCCTTGATCTTCCCGTAGGCCACCTCGAGGTTCTTGACCTCCAGCATCGCGCTCACGCGCCCTCCTCCTCGTCCGCGTCGTCGCCACCGATGTAGGCCTCGATGACCCGGTGGTCGGACTGGACCTCGCCCGGCGTCCCCTCGACGAGGAGGGCACCGCGCACGAGGCACAGCACCCGGTCGCAGAGGTTGAAGATGAACCGCATGTCGTGCTCGATGACGACGACGGCCAGGCCGCTGCCCCTGATCTTCTTGATCAGGTGCATCGTGTCCTCGGTCTCCTTGGGGTTCATCCCCGCGGTGGGCTCGTCGAGGAGGAGCAGCTGCGGGTCGGTGGCCAGCGCGCGGGCGATCTCGAGCCGTCGCTGGTCGCCGTACGGCAGGTTCCTCGCGAGGAGCTCGGTGGACTTGCCGAGCCCCACGTAGTCGAGGAGCTCCTGCGCCCGCTCGCGCGTCGCCGCCTCCTCCCTGCGGAACTTGGGCCCGCGCAGGATGGAGGTCAGCGCCATCGAGGAGGTGCGGCAGTAGCGCCCCACCATGACGTTCTCGAGCGCGGTCATGTTGCCGAAGAGCCGGATGTTCTGGAACGTGCGCGCCATACCGGCCCGCACCACCTTCAACGGCTTCGGCGGGAGCGTCTCGCCGTTGAGGGTGACCCGTCCCTCGGTCGGGATGTACATCCCGGTGAGGCAGTTGAAGAACGTCGTCTTGCCGGCCCCGTTCGGGCCGATGAGGCCGACGATCTCGCCCTCGTGGACCTGCATCGAGACGTTGTCGACGGCGGTGAGGCCACCGAAGCGCATCGTCACGCCCGACGCCTCGAGGACGATCTTGTCGCCGACGCGGTGCTCCGCGGCCGGGCTGTCGGTGACGGTGGTCACTTCGCCTCCTGCAGGTGCTGGGACTGGACGATCTCGCTGAGCTCTTCGTCGTCCTCGTGGAACTCCAACTGCCGCCGCTTGGACGCGATGAGGCCCTCGGGCCGGAAGCGCATCATGACGACGAGGAGGAGGCCGAACACGAGGAGCCGGTAGTCGTTGACCTCGCGCAGCTTCTCGGGGAGGAGCTTGAGGATCGTCGCGCCGACGAGGACACCGACGACGGTGCCCATGCCGCCGAGGACGACCGCCGCGAGGAGGAACGCCGACTCGAGGAAGATGTACTGGTCCGGGCTGACCGAGGTGTCCTGGTGCGCCTTGATCGTCCCGGCGAGACCGGCGAGCGAGGCGCCGACGGCGAACGCGAGGAGCTTGAGGCCGAACACGTTGACGCCCATGGCCTCCGCCGCGCGCTCGTCCTCACGGATCGCGACCCAGCCACGGCCGATGCGGCTGTCGTTGAGCCGGACGAAGATGAGGATGACGAACGCGATGAGGAGCAGCAGCAGGAAGTAGTAGTTGCTGAAGCGCCCCAGTGGGATGCCGAACAGGGTGTGCACCTGGCCGAAGTCGTACCCGAAGAAGTTGAGGTCCGGGATGGCGGGGATGCCGTTGGGCCCGTTGGTCAGCTCGGGGCCGTTGTTGCCGTCGAGGTTGAACATCGCGAGGCGGAAGATCTCACCGAAGCCGAGGGTGACGATGGCGAGGTAGTCGCCCGACACCCGCAGCGTCGGCGTGCCGATGATGAGGCCGAAGATCGACGCCACCACCATGCCGATGAGCATGACGACGAAGAACGGCGGCTTGACGTCGATCGTGGCGAACGCCGACTGCGAGAGCATCGCGCCGACGTAGGCACCGGTGCCGAGGAACGCGATGTAGCCGAGGTCGAGCAGGCCGGCGAGGCCGACGACGATGTTCAGGCCGAGGGCGGTCGCCGCGAAGATGAGGATCTGCGTGGCGATCGACATGTTCGCGTCGGAGCCGTCCTGGGTGAACGGGAAGAGGAACGCGACGACGAAGGCCGCGAGGAGCAGCACCCGTCGGTTGTTCGCCCCGACGAAGCCGAGGTAGCCGCCGAAGCCGGAGCCGAGGAGGCCGCCGGCGACGCCGATGAGGGCCATGAGGAACGCCGCGAAGACGACGCCGTCCTCGATGCCCAGCGTGTAGGCCGTCACGAAGAGGACGACCGACATGAGCACGATGATGACGACGATCTCGAGCGTGCTGCTCAGCCGCGGCCAGGTGCGCACGTCGAGGTCGACCTCGGGGGAGAGGAACCCGGCGGCGGCCATGAGGAGCGCACCGACGAGGGCGACCCAGACCCCCTCGTTCGCGTTGACGAGGCCGTCGGCGAGGTAGGCGATCGAGGCG
The DNA here is from genome assembly GCF_042756445.1 of Oryzobacter terrae. GTDB lineage: Bacteria > Actinomycetota > Actinomycetes > Actinomycetales > Dermatophilaceae > Oryzobacter > Oryzobacter terrae. Next base: position 328,399 of record NZ_CP170578.1, on the reverse strand, counting down.
AGGACCCACACGACGAAGATGACCGACGTGACGCCCATGACCCGCAGGCCGCGGGCCGGGCTGAGCCACGGCGGGCGGCGCAGGAGCAGGACGCCGAGGACGATCGCGGTGATGCCGAGGGCCATCGCGAAGATCTGGATGCCGAGCGGGAAGAAGCGCACCGAGATGTCGTCGAGGATGCGCTCGTCGTACGACCACGACAGCAGGCCGCTGACGACGAGGAGGACACCGCCCGCGATGGCGAGGAGGGGCGCCTTGGCGCCGTGCCGGGTCCGGATCTCGTCCGGGAGGGCGAGCTTGCTCATGCCCGGTCCACCACCTTCGCGCCGAGGAGGCCCTGTGGTCGGAAGACCAGGACCAGGATGAGGAGGGCGAACGCCCAGACGTCCTTCCAGGGCGAGCCACCGAAGGTGCCCGGGATGAACTGGACCGCCATCGACTCGACGATGCCGAGGGTGAGGCCGCCGACGACGGCACCCCAGACGTTGCCGATGCCGCCGAGGACCGCGGCGGTGAACGCCTTGAGGCCGGCGAGGAAGCCCATCTTGAAGTTGATGTTCGTGACCTGCAGGCCCTGGGCCACACCGGCGATCGCGGCGAGCGTGGCGCCGACGGCGAACGCGACGACGATGATCCGGTCGACGTTGATGCCCATGAGGCGCGCGGTGTCGGGGTCCTGCGAGACGGCCTGCATGCCGCGACCGGTCTTGGTGCGGTTGACGAAGTACCAGAGGCCCGCGGCGCACATGACGAGCGCGCCGATGGTGAACAGGGCCGAGCGCTGGATGGTCACGCCGGCGACGTTGAACGCCGGCCCGGTGACGACCTCGATCTGGGGGAACGGCACCCGCTGCTTGGCGTCGGGGAAGTCGGCGAAGGGGACGCGGCCGTAGAAGAGCCGGACGAGCTCCTGGAGGAAGACCGAGATGCCGATGGCCGTGATGAGCGGGGCGAGCCGCGGCGCGTTGCGCAGCGGTCGATAGGCGATGCGCTCCATGAGGACCGCCGTGCCGGTCGAGGCGGCGATGGCCCCGATGAGCATGATCGGCAACGTCCAGACCGCGGTCTCACCCTCGAAGAAGAGGAGCCAGGTCGAGAGGGCACCGAACGCGCCGATCATGAAGATCTCGCCGTGGGCGAAGTTGATCAGCTGGACGATGCCGTAGACGACCGTGTAACCGACGGCGATCAGGGCGTAGAGCGATCCCAGGGTCAGCCCGTTGATGAGCTGCTGGGCGAATTGGTCCACCACGATCTCCTAGGTGTCGTGAACAGGCTGGGGGGAGCGTAGTGGCGCAGGGGGAGTCGTGTCTCCCACCACGCGGGGGCGAGCCTCGCAACGCTCGACAGCGGCGCCGCGTGCGGCGTCGGGTGCGGCGTCGCGTGCCGGGACGTGAACGGCGGGGGTGGGCCACCTGGGTCCACCCCCGCCGTCGCGTCAGTGCGTCACGGCTGGGCCGTCACGGAAGGGTTTACTTGAACTCCTCCGTGTTCACGGCCTCCCACTTGCCGCCCTTGACACCGTAGACGGTGAGGACGCGGGAGGTCGTGTCGCCGTACTCGTCGAAGGCCACCTTGCCGGTGACGCCGTCGAACGAGACCGAGCTCATCGCGGTGACGGTGGCCTGGCGGGCCGCGTCGGCCGAGGCGGCGTCCTTGAGGGACGTCTTGAGCGCCGCGATGATGGAGTTGGCCGCGTCGTACGCGTAGGCACCGTAGGCCTCGTACGGCTCGGCGTAGCCACCGGCGTTGTACGCCTCGACGAAGGACTTCGCCGACTCGAGGGTGTCGGTCGGGGCGCCGACCGAGGTGGCGAGGTCGCCGTCGGCGGTCGCACCGGCGAGCTTGATGAACTCGCCCGAGTAGATGCCGTCGCCACCCATGAGCGGGACGTTGAGGCCGGCGGCCTTCATCTGCTGCGAGAACGGACCGGCCTGCGGGAACTCGCCGCCGTAGTACACGGCCTTCGGGTTCGAGGGCTTGATCTTGGAGATGACGGCGTCGTACTTGTCGTCGTCGGGGTTGATCGTCTCGGCCGCCACGACCTTGCCGCCGAGCTTCTTGTACTCGGTGGTGAACGCGTCGACGAGGCCCTGACCGTAGGTCTTCTTGTCGTGGACCGTCGCGATCTCCTTGATGCCCGCCTTCTCGAACAGGTAGCGCGCCGCGAAGGGGCCCTGGATCGAGTCGGTGGTGCAGGTGCGGAAGTACGTGGGGTAGGTCCGCTTCGGCGCGGTGAGGAAGTCCGCACCCTGGGTGAGCGCCGGGTTGGTGTTGGCCGGCGAGACCTGGGTGATGTTCGCGGCCGCGAGGACCGGCTGGACGCTCTGCGCGACGCTGGAGTTCAGCGTGCCGACGACACCGATGACGTCCTTGTCGGACGCGAGCTTGGTGGCGGCGTTCTTGCCGACATCGGGGGTGGCCTGGTCGTCCTCGGCGGCGAGCTCGAGGGTCCAGCCCGGGATCGCCTTGGACTCGTTGGCCTGCTTGATGGCCAGGTCGACCGAGTGCTCGATGCCCTTGCCGAGGGCGGCGAGGTCGCCGGACAGAGGCGCGATGACGCCGATCTTGGCGACCTTGTTCTCACTGGCACCGCCGGTGGCGTCGTCCTCGCTGCCGCCGCGCGTACCGCACGCGGAGAGGGCCAGCGAGGCGACGAGCAGCGAGGCGCCAGCGGCAACCACGGAACGCTGAGGCACGTTTCCTCCTGAGTTGTTACAGAAAAGTGAGCAGGTGTGCTCGAGCCCGCGGGTGTGGCGAGCAAGCGCACTGTAACCACAGCCGCCACAGGCAGCCCAGCATCCCGGGCAGAACGCGGCCGAGTTGTTACCTCACGGTGACCTGTGCTCGGGCTGTGCGAACGAGCGCCTCGGGAACCATGGTCGGCAGCCCGTTCGCTGAACGGGTTCACGGCGACCTCGCCGCGACACGCCGCTCCGCCGGCACCGACGACCCCGAGAGGACGACGATGAGCAGCGACCAGATGACCCCCACCACCGGGTCCGGCACGACCCCCGACACCGGAGCGGAGGGCCCGTCCGGCGCGTGCGGGTGCGTGTCGCGCCGGCAGTCCCTCGTCGTCGCGGGTGCCGCCGTCGTGGGCACCGCGGGGCTGACCGCGTGCGGTGCCGCCGAGGACGCGGCGCGTGGGGCGGCCTCGTCGGCCGCCTCGGCTGCGGGATCCGTCGCGTCCTCCGCCGCCGGCGACCTCATCAAGGCCGCCGAGATCCCCGTGGGCGGCGGCAAGGTGTTCGAGTCGACGAAGGTGGTCGTGACGCAGCCGACCGCCGGTGAGTACAAGGCGTTCTCGGCGACGTGCCCCCACCAGGGCTGCTCCGTCGGCAGCGTTAAGGACAACGTCATCACCTGCCCCTGCCACGGCAGCCAGTTCGACGCCGCCACGGGCGAGGTCAAGCAGGGCCCCGCCACCCGAGGCCTCGAGGCCAAGTCCGTGACCGTCGGCGCCGACGGCATCACCGTCACCTGACCCCCAACACCCCGGGCTGCGCAAGTTCGGGGTGACCCCGAACTTGTGCGCTCTCCCCCGGTTGGCAACCGGGGGAGAGCGCCTCTTTCTCGGGTGCGGCCGCCGTTGGCCGAGGTCGCGTTCGTGTGGGAGTCCGCTCCGTCCACAGGCCCGGTGGAGGGAAGCGCTCGTCCACAGCTCCGCGGGCGCGCTGGATGCCGGGGTGGTCGTTGCCGACGCTGTGCGGATGTACGACGAGATGCACTGGCCCGGCGACCTGTTCACGCGGGCGGAGGCAGCGGCACTGGGGATCGGGACGCGCGAGCTCACCCGAGGGGTCGCCACGGGCGTGATCCGCAGACTCGCCCACGGTCTGTACGCCGCCACCCCTCGGCCGCCGTTCGCCGAGGACCGACATCGCGAGCTGTGCGCCGGCCTCCTCCTCATGTACCCGGATGCCGTGCTGGCCGGTCGATCGTCGGTCGTGGCGCTCGGACTCCCGACCTGGGGTCTTCGGCTCTCGAAGGCGCTCCTCCACCGGCCGGTCCACCGTCAGGTCAACCGGTCCGGAGCCGTCATCCGACCGCTCGACGCCACCGATGTCGTGAGCAGCACCGCGACCGGACCCGCCCAGTCCCCGGCCGCTGCCCTGGTCCAGGTCGCCTTCGACCACGGGACCGTCGCCGCCGTCGTGTCCGCCGATGCCGCCGTGGCGCGACGCGTCGTGTCGGTCGACGAGCTCACCGAGGTGGCGGTGCGTCGTCGGGGTGAGCCGCGATCGCAGCGCGCCGCCGCGATGCTCTCGTTCCTCGACCCGCTCTCGGAGAGCCCGGGTGAGACCCGGCTGCGTGTGACCTTGGCATCGCACGGGTTCGCCGTCACCAGCCAAATCGTGGTCACGGACGGTTCGACCGTCGTCGCGCGAGCCGACCTCGGCATCGACGGGACCCGCGTGCTCATCGAGTTCGACGGCTTCGTCAAGTACTCCGACGGTGGGCCCGAGGCGGTGGTTCGCGAGAAGCTGCGCGAGGACCGGCTGCGCGCCCTCGGCTACGTCGTCCTCCGGTTCACGTGGCACGACCTCGAGTCACCGGCTCGGGTCCTGGCCGTCGTCCGCGCGGCGGTGGCCCGCGACCTCGCCGATCGACACGTCGCCCGCTGAGACGTCCTCTACCGACGCGCTGCCCCCGGGTTGTGCGCGCTATCCCCGTGTTGACAACCGGGGTGGAGCGCACAACTTCGGGGTTACCCCGAAATTGTGCGACAGGAGGGGCGGCCGGCGCGGGGGGCGGGGGGACGGCGGGCGGGGGAAGGCGGGCGGGGGGACGGCGGGCGGGGGCGTGTCGGGGGGCGGTCGTAGGGTTGTGGGCGTGGCTGACCCGTCGACGTACCGTCCTCGGCCGGGGGAGATCCCGACCGAGCCGGGGGTGTACCGGTTCCGCGACAAGGACGGCCGCGTCATCTACGTCGGCAAGGCCAAGAGCCTGCGGCCACGGCTGTCGTCGTACTTCCAGGACCTCTCCGCCCTGCACCACCGCACCGCGACGATGGTGCGCACCGGGGCCAGCGTCGAGTGGACCGTCGTGTCGACCGAGGTCGAGGCCCTCCAGCTCGAGTACAGCTGGATCAAGGAGTTCGACCCCCGCTTCAACGTCCGCTACCGCGACGACAAGTCCTACCCCTACCTCGCGGTCACCCTCGGCGAGGACTTCCCGCGCGCCCAGGTGATGCGCGGCGCCAAGCGCAAGGGCACCCGGTACTTCGGCCCCTACGCCCACGCGTGGGCCATCCGCGAGACCCTCGACCTCGCGCTGCGCGTCTTCCCGGTGCGCACCTGCTCGTCGGGCGTCTTCACGCGTGCGAGCCAGGTGGGCCGCCCCTGCCTCCTCGGCTACATCGACAAGTGCAGCGCCCCGTGCGTCGGCCGCGTCGACGCCGACACCCACCGGCGGATCGCCGAGGACTTCTGCGACTTCATGGCCGGCGAGACCGGGCGCTTCCTCGGTCGGCTGACCAAGGAGATGAAGGAGGCCGCCGCCGAGCTCGACTTCGAGCGCGCCGCCCGGCTGCGCGACGACATCGGCGCCCTCGAGAAGGTCCTCGAGAAGTCGGCCGTCGTCCTCCCCGACGCCACCGACGCCGACGTCTTCGCCCTCGCCGAGGACGAGCTCGAGGTGGCCGTCCAGCTCTTCCACGTCCGGGGCGGGCGGGTGCGTGGCCAGCGCGGCTGGGTGGCCGAGCGCGACGCCGAGACGACCCCCGAGATCGTCGAGCACCTCGTCCAGCAGGTCTACGGCGGCGAGACGGGCGAGGCCGTGCCGCGCGAGGTGCTCGTCCCGGTCCTCCCCGACGACGCCGACGCCCTCGCCGACTGGCTCTCCGGGCTGCGCGGCAGCCGGGTCGACCTGCGCGTCCCCCAGCGCGGCGACAAGCGCACCCTGATGGAGACGGTGGCCCGCAACGCCACCCAGAGCCTCGCCCGGCACAAGGTCGCCCGCGCCGGCGACCTCACGACCCGCAGCCAGGCCCTCCAGCAGCTCCAGGAGTTCCTCGAGCTCGAGGACGCCCCGCTGCGTGTCGAGTGCTTCGACATCAGCCACGTCCAGGGCACCCAGGTCGTCGGGTCGATGGTCGTCTTCGAGGACGGCCTGCCGCGCAAGTCCGAGTACCGCCGCTTCATCGTGCGCGGCGACGAGACCGGCGCCACCGACGACACCGCCGCGATGCACGAGGTCCTCACCCGACGCTTCCGGCGCGGCCGGGCGGAGGAGGCCGAGATCCGCGACCGCGAGCAGCACGCCCTCGACGACGGCGCGGTCACCCCCGAGGAGGGCGCCCGTCCCGCGCGCTTCGCGTACCGGCCGAACCTCGTCGTCGTCGACGGTGGCCTGCCCCAGGTCAACGCGGCGGCCCGGGCCCTCGAGGACGTCGGCATCGTCGACGTCGCGGTCGTCGGCCTCGCCAAGCGCCTCGAGGAGGTCTGGCTGCCGGGGGTCGAGCACCCGGTGGTCCTGCCCCGCACGAGCGAGGGCCTCTACCTCCTCCAGCGCCTGCGCGACGAGGCCCACCGCTTCGCCATCACCTTCCACCGGCAGCGCCGCTCGAAGGCGATGACGGCCAGCCAGCTCGACGGGATCCCCGGCCTGGGGGAGAAGCGGCGCAAGGCGCTGCTCAAGCGGTTCGGCTCGGTGAAGCGGATCCGCGCCGCCTCCGTCGACGAGCTCGCCGACGTCCCGGGCATCGGGCCTGCGCTGGCAGCGGTGGTTGCGGCAGAGTTGGGGTCGACCGCCGACCTCACCCCCGCGGTCAACCTCGCCACCGGCGAGGTCGTCGACGACGAAGGAGCAGCAGGTGTCAGTGGAGCCGGGGACGACCCCGATGCCGGACGGCAGCGGGCCGACGCCTGACCCGACCCCCGACCCGCCGGCCGAGACGACCACGCCCATCGAGGCGAGCACCGGGAGCGCGTCGAGCCCTGCCGTCACGCCCCCACCGCCGCCCGTCCCCTCAGACACCGACTTCGTCATCGTCACGGGCCTCAGCGGCGCCGGACGCTCGACCGCGGCCAACGTCATCGAGGACCGCGGTTGGTACGTCGTCGACAACCTCCCGCCGCAGCTGCTCTCGCCGATGGCCGAGCTGGCCAACCGGGTGCGCGACTCGGGGGTCTCCGAGCTGAGGATCGCCGCGGTCGTCGACGTCCGCGCCCGTGCCTTCCGCTCCGAGCTGCGTCAGGGTCTGGCCGCGCTGCGCGAGGCGGGCTGGCGGCCCCACCTCATCTTCCTCGACGCCACCGACGAGGCCCTCGTGCGCCGGTTCGAGAGCGTCCGCCGACCGCACCCGCTCCAGGGCGACGGCCGCCTCCTCGACGGCATCCAGGCCGAGCGCGAGCTGCTGCGCGACCTGCGGGCCGAGGCCCAGGTCGTCATCGACACCTCGGGCCTCAACGTCCACCAGCTCGGGCGGAAGATCGCCCCGCTGCTCGGCGCCGAGGGCGGACCCAGCGTCCGGCTCGCCCTCATGTCCTTCGGCTTCAAGTACGGCGTCCCGCTCGACGCCGACTTCGTCCTCGACATGCGCTTCCTGCCCAACCCGTTCTGGGTCCCCGAGCTCAAGGCGCTCACCGGCGCCGACCAGCCGGTGGCCGACTGGGTCATGGGGCAGGAGGGCGCCACCGACTTCCTCGACCGCGCCGTCGCCATGCTCGAGCCGGTCGTCGACGGCTACCGGCGCGAGGGACGCCGGTACGCCACGGTCGCCGTCGGCTGCACTGGCGGCAAGCACCGGTCGGTCGCGATGACCCAGGCCCTCGCGGCCCGCCTCACCACCGACCGGGTCGCGACGTTCGTCGTCCACCGCGACCTGGGGCGCGAGTGAGCGGGCCGGTCGTCGCGGCCCTCGGCGGGGGCCACGGCCTGGCGGCCACCCTGACGGCGCTGCGCTACGTCACCGACGAGATCACCGCGATCGTCACGGTCGCCGACGACGGCGGCTCGAGCGGCCGGCTGCGCGACGAGTTCGGCGTCCTGCCGCCCGGCGACCTGCGGATGGCGCTGGCCGCCCTCTGCGGCGAGAGCGAGTGGGGCCACACGTGGCGCGACGTCCTCCAGCACCGCTTCGAGGGCGACGGCCCGCTCGGCGGCCATGCCCTCGGCAACCTGCTCATCGTGGCGCTGTGGGAGCTGCACGACGACCCCGTCGCCGGGCTCGACCTCGTCGCCCGACTCCTCGGCGCCAAGGGCCGGGTCCTGCCGATGGCGGCCGTACCGCTGGCCATCGAGGCCGACGTCAGCGGGCTCGACCCCGACGACCCCACCGCACGCCGGCTCGTCAGCGGACAGGCCCAGGTCGCCGTGACGCCCGGGACGGTCGAGGCCGTGCGCCTCGTCCCCGCCGACCCGCCGGCCTACCCGGAGTCGGTCGCCGCGATCCGCAGCGCCGACTGGGTCGTCCTCGGCCCCGGGTCGTGGTTCACCTCGGTCATGACCCACCTGCTCGTCCCCGAGGTCCGCGAGGCCCTCGAGGTCACCCGGGCCCGCCGGATGCTCGTCCTCAACCTCGACCCGGGCTCGGGGGAGACCGCGGGCTTCAGCGCCGAGCGGCACCTCGAGACCTTCGCCGAGCTCGCGCCCCGGCTGCGCCTCGACGTGGTCCTCGCCGACCCCGCCGTCGTCGAGGACGCGACCTCGCTCGCGGAGCACTGTGCCCGGCTCGGCGCGAGCCTGCTCGTGACTCCCGTCTCGCACCGCGACCGTCCGGGCGAGCACGACCCGCTGCGCTTCGCGGCCGCGCTCCGGGACGTCGTCACCACCGCAGGAGGGCGTCCATGACGCGTGGCAGGATGACCGGCATGGCGATGACGGCGAAGGTGAAGGACGAGCTGAGCAGGTTCGCCGTGACGAAACCCTGCTGCCGCAAGGCGGAGGTCGCGGCGACGCTGCGGTTCGCCGGGGGGCTGCACATCATCGGGGGGCGCATCGTCGTCGAGGCCGAGCTCGACACCGCGAACGCGGCCCGACGGCTGCGACGCGAGCTCGCCGAGGTCTACGGCCACACCCCCGAGGTCCTCGTGCTCGCGGCCGGCGGGCTGCGCAAGGGCAGCCGGTACGTCGTGCGCGTCGTCCAGGACGGCGAGGCACTCGCCCGCCAGACCGGCCTCATCGACAGCCGCGGCCGACCGGTCCGCGGTCTGCCGCCCAAGGTCGTCAGTGGGTCGGTGTGCGACGCCGAGGCCGCCTGGCGCGGCGCCTTCCTCGCCCACGGCTCGCTCACCGAGCCGGGCCGCTCGAGCGCCCTCGAGGTCACCTGCCCCGGTCCGGAGGCCGCCCTCGCCCTCGTCGGCGCCGCCCGCCGGATGGGCATCTCGGCCAAGGCCCGCGAGGTCCGCGGGGTCGACCGCGTCGTCATCCGTGACGGCGACGCCATCGGGGCGATGCTGACGCGCCTCGGCGCGCACGACGCCGTCCTCGCGTGGGAGGAGCGCCGCATCCGGCGCGAGGTCCGCGCCACCGCGAACCGCCTGGCGAACTTCGACGACGCCAACCTCCGCCGCTCGGCCCGCGCGGCCGTCGCCGCCGGCGCCCGCGTCGAGCGCGCGATGGAGATCCTCGGCGAGGAGATCCCCGACCACCTGCGCGAGGCCGGCAGCCTCCGGCTGGAGCACAAGCAGGCCAGTCTCGAGGAGCTCGGTCAGCTGGCCGACCCGCCGATGACCAAGGACGCCGTCGCGGGCCGGATCCGCCGGCTCCTCGCGATGGCCGACAAGCGGGCCTCCGACGAGGGCATCCCCAACACCGAGGCCGTCCTCACCCCGGACATGCTCGACAGCTGACGAGCCCGTCCGCCGGCCCGCCGGGGAGCCGAACCGTGCTCGGCCGGGGGTGCGTAAGCGGTTACTCGCCCGTACCCCGGACGCGGTGTCCCCTCGCAACGACGGGGTCTAGGGTGGACGACGAACCCAGGTGCCCCGACCCCGTGGCACTCCCGTATGAGTGGAAGGCAGCACCCCCGTGACCGTTCGCGTAGGGATCAACGGCTTCGGCCGGATCGGCCGCAACTTCTTCCGGGCCGTCCAGGCGTCCGGTGCCGACATCGAGATCGTCGCCGCCAACGACCTGATGGACAACAAGAGCATCGCCCACCTCCTCAAGTACGACTCCGTGCTCGGTGTCCTCGAGGACGACGTCAGCGCGACCGAGGACTCGATCACCGTGGGTGGCCGGACCATCAAGGTGTTCGCCGAGCGCGACCCCGCGGCCATCGCCTGGGGCGACGCCGGTGCCGACATCGTCATCGAGTCGACGGGCATCTTCACCGACGGCCAGAAGGCGCACGCCCACATCGACGGCGGCGCCAAGAAGGTCATCATCTCGGCCCCGGCCTCCAACGAGGACGCCACCTTCGTCATGGGCGTCAACCACGACAGCTACGACCCCGAGAAGCACCACGTCATCTCGAACGCGTCGTGCACGACGAACTGCCTCGCCCCGATGGCCAAGCCGCTCCACGACGAGCTGACCATCGTCAAGGGCCTGATGACGACCATCCACGCCTACACGCAGGACCAGAACCTGCTCGACGGCCCGCACAAGGACCTGCGCCGCGCCCGCGCCGCCGCCCTCAACATCATCCCGACGAGCACCGGCGCCGCGAAGGCCATCGGCCTCGTCCTGCCCGACCTCAAGGGCAAGCTCGACGGCTACGCCCTGCGCGTCCCGGTCCCCACCGGCTCGGCCACCGACCTCACCTTCGAGGCCGGCCGCGAGACCTCCGTCGAGGAGGTCAACGCGATCGTCAAGGCGGCCGCCGAGGGCCCGCTCAAGGGCTTCCTCAAGTACACCGACGACCCGATCGTCTCCTCCGACATCGTCACCGACCCGGCGTCGTGCATCTTCGACTCGGGCCTGACCAAGGTCATCGGCAACCAGGTCAAGGTCGTCGGCTGGTACGACAACGAGTGGGGCTACTCCAACCGCCTCATCGACCTCACGGTCCTCGTCGGCAAGAGCCTCTGAAGCGGACGGGACCGAACCTGATCATGGGTGACATCGCCTCGCTGGGCGACCTGCGCGGCAAGCGGGTCCTCGTCCGGTCCGACCTCAACGTGCCGCTCGACGGCACGACGATCACCGACGACGGCCGCATCCGGGCGTCGGTCCCGACGATCCAGCAGCTGTCCGAGGCGGGCGCACGCGTCATCGTGTGCGCCCACCTCGGGCGTCCCAAGGGGGCGCCCGAGGAGAAGTACTCGCTCAAGCCGGTCGTCGACCGGCTCGCCGAGCTCCTCGGCCGCCCCGTCGCCTTCGCCACCGACACGGTGGGGGAGAGCGCCCGGGCCGCGGTCGCGGGGCTCGAGGACGGCGACGTGCTCCTGCTCGAGAACCTGCGCTTCAACGCGGGGGAGACGGCCAAGACCGACGAGGAGCGCGCCGAGTTCGCCGATGCCCTCGCCGGGCTCGCCGACGCCTTCGTCTCCGACGGGTTCGGCGTCGTCCACCGCAAGCAGGCCTCGGTCTACGACGTGGCGACCCGGCTGCCGTCGGCGATGGGCGGCCTCGTCGCCACCGAGGTCGACGTCCTCAAGCGCCTCACCCAGGACCCCGAGCGGCCCTACGCCGTCGTCCTCGGCGGCGCCAAGGTCGCCGACAAGCTCGCCGTCATCGACAACCTCCTGCAGACCGCCGACCGCCTCCTCATCGGGGGCGGCATGCTCTTCACCTTCCTCGCGGCCCAGGGTCACGAGATCGGGAAGAGCCTGTTCGACGCCGAGAGCCTCGAGGCCTGCAAGGGCTACCTCGCGACGGCGCAGCAGAGCGGCGTCGAGATCGTCCTGCCCGTCGACGTCGTCGTCGGCAAGGAGTTCTCGGCCGACACCGAGGTCGAGACGGTCGCGGCCGACGCCATCCCGGCCGACGCCATGGGCCTGGACATCGGCCCGCGCTCCGCCGAGCTCTACGCCGAGAAGCTGGCCGACACCCGCACGGTGTTCTGGAACGGGCCGATGGGCGCGTTCGAGATGGAGCCCTTCGCCGCCGGCACCCGACGCCTCGCCGAGGCCCTCGTCGAGGCCACCTCGAACGGCGCGCTGACCGTCGTCGGCGGCGGCGACTCCGCCGCGGCCGTGCGCCAGCTCGGCTTCTCCGACGACCAGTTCGGCCACATCTCCACCGGGGGTGGCGCCTCCCTCGAGTACCTCGAGGGCAAGGAGCTCCCCGGTATCGCGATCCTCACGAAGGAGCACTGACCCATGGCCTCCGGCCGCACCCCGCTCATGGCGGGCAACTGGAAGATGAACCTCGACCACCTCCAGGCGACGCACCTCGTGCAGAAGCTCGACTGGACCCTCAAGGACGGCCGCCACGACCACGGCAAGGTCGAGGTCGCGGTGCTCCCGCCGTTCACCGACATCCGCAGCGTCCAGACGCTCATCGACGGTGACCGCCTCGAGCTCAAGCACGGCGCGCAGGACCTCTCGGTCCACGACGCCGGCGCCTACACGGGCGAGATCAGCGGGGCCTTCCTCGCCAAGCTCGGCTGCGCCTACGTCACCGTCGGCCACAGCGAGCGGCGCGAGTACCACCACGAGGGCGACGACGTCGTCAACGCCAAGGTGCAGGCCGCCTTCCGCCACGGCATCACGCCGATCTTCTGCTGCGGCGAGGGCCTCGAGGTCCGCCAGGCCGGCACCCACGTCGAGCACGTGCTGGCCCAGGTCGAGGCCGGCCTCAAGGACGTCCCCGTCGAGCAGGCGAGGACGGTCGTCGTCGCGTACGAGCCCATCTGGGCCATCGGCACCGGCGAGGTCGCGACCCCCGAGGACGCGCAGGAGGTGTGCGCGGCGATCCGCACCAAGCTGGCCGAGCTGTACTCCGGCGACGTCGCCGACGGCATCCGCGTCCTCTACGGCGGCTCGGTCAAGTCGGGCAACGTCGCGGCGATCATGGCCAAGGAGGACGTCGACGGCGCCCTCGTCGGCGGCGCGTCGATCGACCCGGCGGAGTTCGCAGCGATCTGCCGCTTCCGCGACCACGTCGCGACGTCCTGACGCGTGCCGACACCCGCCTGTCCCGAGGTGTCCGGTGCCGCCGCGACGAGCGGTTATCCTGTACCGGTTGTCCCCCTGACCCCTACGAAGGATTGCCCGTGGACGCGGTTCGCATCGGCCTCCAGGTCCTCCTGGTCCTCGGTGGCCTGTTCCTGACCCTCCTCATCCTGCTCCACAAGGGCAAGGGCGGCGGAATGTCCGACATGTTCGGTGGGGGGATGTCGAGCTCGCTCGGCGGCTCCTCGGTGGCCGAGCGGAACCTCGACCGGATCACCGTCGCGGTGGCCGTCGTGTGGTTCACCTGCGTCGTCGGTCTCGGCGTCCTCGAGCGATTCGCATAAGGGAAGGACGACCATGGCTGGAGGCAATGCCATTCGTGGCTCGCGCGTCGGCGCGGGCCCCATGGGCGAGGCCGAGCGGGGTGAGGTCGCCCCGCGCGTCCACATCTCCTTCTGGTGCTCCAACGGGCACGAGACCCGTCCGAGCTTCGCCGAGGAGCCCGGCCTGGCGATCCCCGAGCAGTGGGACTGCCCGCGCTGCGGGCTGCCCGCCGGCCAGGACCGCGACAACCCTCCCGCGGCCCCCAAGGTGGAGCCGTACAAGACGCACCTCGCCTACGTGAAGGAGCGTCGCTCCGACGAGGACGGCGCCGCCATCCTCGAGGAGGCGCTGCAGACGCTGCGCGACCGCGGCCTCATCCAGTAGGCCACCTCCTCCGGGAGGCGGGTCAGCGGCGGCCGGATCGGGCGAGGTGCTCGACGACGCCGGTGACCCAGCCCGACTCGCGGGCCATCCAGCGCACGGCGACGAGCATCCGGGTGACGACCGGCACCCCCTTGCGCGGGGGCTCGACGGCCAGGTCGGTCCCGAACGGGTCGCTGCTGACGACCCAGCGGTAGCCGGCGGTGACGAGGTGGTCGCCGACGGCCGTGCCGATGACGTCGACGACCTCGGTGGCGGAGTCGTCGTCCGCGTCGGCGCCGGCGACCGCGCGGTCCCAGGCGGCGGCGATCGTGCTGAGGTCGGCCGGGTCGATCCCGTGGTCGGCGTACCGGGCGCGCACGGACTCCAGGCCCGCCTCCTCCTCCGCGGTGAGCCGGCGGGTGCCGATCTCCTCGACCGGCTCGAGGTCGTCGAGCGCGTCGCCGTGCTCGTCGTCGGGCGGGGGCGCGGACGGTCGGGCGGACGGGACGGCACCCTCGTCGTCACGCCCGCGAAGCCGGTCGAGGAAGCCCACGGCGTCAGCCCCCGAGCTCGCCGGCGGCGTCGGCGTCGAGGAGCCAGAGGGTGCGCTCCTCGCCGTGGACGTGGGCGGCCGGGGTCGTCTCGAACGGCGCCCCCTCGACCCCGCGGCGCACGGCGTCGGCCTTGTCGGCGCCGCTGACGAGGAACCAGACCTCACGGGAGCGCTCGAGGCACTCGAGGGTCAGCGACACCCGTGTCGGCGGGGGCTTGGGGGAGTCGTGGACGGCGATGGCGATGGCGTCGGTGGTCCCCGACGCCGGGTGCCCGGGGAAGAGGGACGCGATGTGCCCGTCGGGACCGACCCCGAGGACCATGACGTCGAAGGCGCCGCCGTCGACGGCGCGGATCGTCGCCGAGTACGCCTCGGCGCTCTCCTCGGCAGAGGCAGTGGCGTCGGGTCCGGGCACGCGGTGCACGTGGTCGGGGTCGAGCCCGAGCGAGGCCAGGCCGGCCTCGTCGTTCTGCGTGTCGTTGCGGTCGGGGTCGCCGGCGGGGAGCCACCGCTCGTCACCCCAGAACACGTGGACGCGGGACCAGTCGACGGCCGCCCGCGCCGGGGAGGCCGCGAGCGAGCGGACGATCTCGGAGCCCATCGAGCCGCCGGTCATCGAGACGTGCGCGACCCCACGGGCGGCCTGGGCGTCGACGACCGCCACGACGAGCCGGGCGGCCGCCGCGTCCGCGAGGGACTGGCGGGTGGGGTGGACGACGACGGTGCTGCTCATGAGGACCCGTCCTCCCGTTCCTTCTTGACCTTGACGAGCTTCTTCGACGCGGCGGCCTTGACCGTCGCCGGGTCGTCGACCTTCTCGGGCATCGGGCGGTCGACCATCGTGCTGCTCCCTCCGGCGCGCGCCGCGCGGCGGATCCGCTCGGCCTTGCGCTCGGCCTCGGCGACCGAGGGCGCGCGGCCCGCCTTGACGGCCTCGCTCGCCGTCTGGCGCGACAGGGTGACCTTGGGCAGGCCCTTGGTCAGCGCGTCGGCGTAGACCTCGTCGGGGTCGAGGCGGCGCAGCTCGTCGGCGAGGCACTCGGCGTCGCCGCGGTGGGGGAGCGCGATGGTGCGGTCGGGCTGCGCCGGCTGGGAGAGCGTGGCCGTGTTGCCGTCGAGGGGTCGGACCAGGTCGACGGTGCCGCTGGCGCGCTCGAGCCGTACCGAGATGATGCCGCTGCGGTTGCGCGAACGGGCCAGTGAGACAGGGCACTTCAGGCGCACGGCGAGCCACCCGGCGAGGAGCTCGCCGGACGGGGAGTCCGCCCCGGCGACGACGGTCACCGCCGTGACCTGCTCGTAGGGCGGTTGGTCGAGCGCGGCCGCGAGGAGCCCGCGCCACAGCGTGATCCGCGACCAGGCGAGGTCGCTGTCACCGCTGGCGTAGGCGGCGGCGAAGCGGCGCAGGACCTGCCGGGGCGTGCCCGAGCAGCGGGCGGCGTCGGTGATGCGTCGCTGGGCCATGATGCCGATCGGGTCCTTGGAGGGGTCCTTGGGCGCGACGGTGGGCCACCACGCGACGATGGGGGAGTCGGCGAGGAGCAGGGGCGTGACGACCGCCCGGCCGTGGGCGGCGAGCGTGCCGTACAGGCGCAGGACGACGACCTCCGACGCGCCGGCGTCGCCGCCGATGCGGATCTGGCCGTCGAGGCGGGCCGTCCCTCGCTTGTTGCCCAGGACGACGACGATGATGCGGCACGGGTGCTGACGGCTCGCGTCGTTCGCCGTGGCGATGGCCTCCTCGGCCTCGTCCTCGTCGACGACGACGAGCAGGGTGAGGACGCGCGAGAGCGCCATCGAGCCGGTGTCGGAGCGCAGCCGGACCAGCTTCTTGGAGATCGCGGCCGTCGAGGTCGCGGGGAGGTCGACGATCATGGAAGCCTCCACTCGCGGCCGTCACGGCGCATCATGTCGTCGGCGCCGGCGGGTCCCCAGCCACCGGACGGGTACTGCTGTGGCGCAGCGCCCTTGGCCTCCCAGAACTTCTCGATGGGGTCGAGGATCTGCCAGGAGAGCTCGACCTCCTCGTGCCGCGGGAACAGGGGTGGCTCGCCGAGGAGGACGTCGAGGATGAGTCGTTCGTACGCCTCCGGCGACGACTCGGTGAAGGCGCGCCCGTAGCCGAAGTCCATCGTCACGTCGCGGACCTCCATCTGGGCGCCCGGCACCTTGGCGCCGAACCGCAGGGTGACGCCCTCGTCGGGCTGCACCCGGATGACGACGGCGTTCTGGCCGAGCTCCTCGGTCGCGGTGTTCGAGAACGGCAGGTGCGGTGCCTTCTTGAAGACGACGGCGATCTCGGTGACGCGCTTGCCGAGCCGCTTGCCGGTCCGCAGGTAGAACGGCACGCCGGCCCAGCGGCGGGTGTCGACGTCGAGGCGCACGGCCGCGTAGGTCTCGGTCCGGCTGCCCTTGCCGACGCCCTCCTCCTCGAGGTAGCCGACGACCTCCTCGCCGCCCTGCCACCCGGCCGCGTACTGGCCGCGGGCGGTGCCGTGCGCGAGGTCGGACGGGATCCGCACCGCCGAGAGGACCTTCTCCTTCTCGAGCCGCAGGCCCTGGGCGTCGAACGAGACCGGCTCCTCCATCGCGGTGAGGGCGAGGAGCTGGAGGAGGTGGTTCTGGATGACGTCGCGCGCCGCGCCGATGCCGTCGTAGTACCCGGCCCGGCCGCCGATGCCGATGTCCTCGGCCATCGTGATCTGCACGTGGTCGACGTAGTTGGCGTTCCAGACCGGCTCGAACATCTGGTTGGCGAAGCGCAGTGCCAGCAGGTTCTGGACCGTCTCCTTGCCCAGGTAGTGGTCGATCCGGAAGACCGAGTCGGCCGGGAAGACGTTCTCGACGATCGAGTTGAGCTCGCGGGCCGACGTGAGGTCGTGGCCGAACGGCTTCTCGATGACGACACGGCGCCAGGAGCCCGCCTGGGGGGTCGACAGGCCGGAGCGCTCGAGCTGCTGGCAGACCGTGGCGAACGACGACGGGGGGATCGACAGGTAGAAGGCGTGGTTGCCCGCCGTCCCCCGCTGCTCGTCGAGCTGCTGGACCGTCTCGGCGAGGAGGTCGAAGGCGTTGTCGTCGTCGAAGGTCCCCGGGACGAACCGGATGCCCTCGGCGAGGGTGCGCCACACCTCCTCGCGGAACGGGGTGCGGGCCCGCTCCTTGACGGACTCGTGGACGATCTTGCCGAAGTCCTGGTCGGCCCAGTCGCGGCGGGCGAACCCGATGAGCGAGAAGCCCGGCGGGAGCAGCCCGCGGTTGGCGAGGTCGTAGATCGCGGGCATCAGCTTCTTGCGGGCGAGGTCACCCGTGACGCCGAACATCACCATCGAGCAGGGGCCGGCGATCCGCGGGAGCCGCTTGTCCCGGGGGTCGCGCAGCGGGTTCTGGCCCGCGCCGACGCGCGCCGGGCTCACCCGGACGTCCGTCCGAGCGCCTCCCGGACCTGCGCCAACCCCCGGTCGTGGTCGGTGAGGTGGAGGCGGAGGACCGGCCGTCCGTGGTCGGCGAGCACCGTGGCGTCGCCGGCGGCCTGGGCCGCGATGAACTGGCCGAAGGTGAAGTCGCGCCCCGGTACCGCGAGGTCCTCGGCCGGTGCGGTCGTCACCTGGACGTACACGCCCGTCGGGGGCCCACCCTTGTGGTACTGCCCGGTCGAGTGGAGGAAGCGCGGTCCCCAGCCAAAGGTCGCCGGGCGGCCCGTGCGGTCGAAGAGGTCGCGGGCCACGTGCTCGAGGTCGGCGTCGCCCTCGCGGTCGAGGTAGGCCATGACCGCGACGTAGCCGTGCTCGTGGTCGAGGGAGGCGAGGAGGGCGTCGACGGCGCCGGCGACGGTGGACGCGTCGCCGAGCCAGTCGCCCCCGAGGGCGCGCACCTCGACGGCGTCGTCGGTGAACGCGGCGGCGTCACCGGCACCGATGCCGGCGTCGAGCAGCTCGCGGGCGGCGGACTTGGCGCTCTCGACGTCGGGCTGGTCGAACGGGTTGATCCCGAGCAGTCGACCGGCGACCGCGGTGGCGGCCTCCCACAGCAGCAGCTGGGCACCGAGCGGGCCGGCGACGGTGACGAGCGAGGAGGCCGTCGCGGCGGAGGCCCCGTCGGCCGCTGCCTCCGGGCCCTCGTCGTCGGAGGAGACGAGGCGCACGACGGTGCCGTCGGCGTAGAGGTGGGCCGGCTCTGAGCCGATGGCGACGACGGGCAGGATGCCGGTGCCGTCCTTGCCCGTCGACTCGGCGATGAGCTGCTCGGCCCACGCGCCGAACCCGACGTTCTCGGTGCCGTCGTCGACGAGGACGAGCTTGTCGCGCAGCGGGGAGGTGCCGCCCATCGCGGCGCCGAGGCGCAGTGCGGGGTTGGCGTCGTCGTCGGCCGCGAGGACGTCGGCGACGGCCTCGGCGTCGTCGAGGAGCGCTTCGACGTCGACTCCGGCGAGACCGCTCGGCACGAGACCGAAGGCGGTGAGGGCGGAGTAGCGACCGCCGACGTCGGGGTCGGCGTTGACGACGCGGAACCCGCGGGAGCGGGCGTCGGCGTCGAGGGGTGAGCCCGGGTCGGTGACGACGACGAGCCGGGTCGTCGGGTCGATGCCGGCCTCGGTGAAGGCCGCCTCGAAGGCGCGGCGCTGGCTGTCGGTCTCGACGGTGGAGCCCGACTTGCTCGACACGACGACGACCGTGCGGTCGAGGTCGGTGAGGGTGCGGCGCACGACGTCGGGGTCGGAGGAGTCGAGGACGACGATGTCGGCGCCCGCGGTCGCGCAGATCACCTCGGGGGCGAGCGACGAGCCGCCCATCCCGCAGAGGACGACGCGGTCGTAGCCGGCCTCGTCGAGCTCGCCCTTGAGCGCCGCGATCTCGCCGACGAGGTGGCGCGAGGAGCGGGCGAGCCCGGTCCACGACAGTCGCTTGGCCGACTCCTCGACGGCGGCGTCGCCCCAGAGGGTCGCGTCCTGGGCGAAGAGCCGGCTGGCGACGCGGTCGGCGACCAGCGTGGGCACGTGGGCCGCGATGGCGTCGGCCGCGGCACCGGTGGCCGCGACGTCGAGTGTGCTCATGCGGAGGCCTTCTCGAGCTCGCGGGTCACGCCGTCGAGCAGCTCCTCCCACGACTTCTCGAACTTGTCGACGCCCTCCCTCTCGAGCTGGGCGGTGACGTCGGCGTACGAGATGCCGAGCCGCTCGAGGCTGTCGAGGACCTCGGCGGCCTCGGCGTAGTACGGCGTCACGGTGTCGCCCGTGACCTCCCCGTGGTCGGCGGTCGCGTCGAGGGTCTTCTCGGGCATCGTGTTGACGGTGCCCGGGGCGACGAGCTCGGTGACGTAGAGGGTGTCGGAGTAGGCCGGGTCCTTGACCCCGGTCGACGCCCACAGCGGGCGCTGGGGGTGCGCGCCGGCATCGGCGAGCGACTGCCAGCGCGGGGTGGAGAAGACCTCCTCGTACGCCTGGTAGGCGAGGCGGGCGTTCGCGACGGCCGCCTGGCCGCGCAGCGCCCTGGCCTCGTCGGTGCCGATGGCGTCGAGCCGCTTGTCGATCTCGCTGTCGACGCGCGAGACGAAGAACGACGCGACGGAGCGGATGAGGGAGAGGTCCCTGCCGTTCTCGCGGGCCTGCTCGAGGCCGGTGAGGAAGGCGTTCATCACGGCGCGGTACCGGTCGAGGCTGAAGATCAGCGTGACGTTGACCGAGATGCCCTCGGCGAGGACCTGGCTGATGGCGGGCAGGCCCTCGACCGTCGCGGGGATCTTGATGAGGACGTTGGGACGGTCGACCGCTGCGGAGAGCTCCTTGGCCTCCGCGACGGTGCGGGCCGTGTCCTTCGCGAGGCGCGGGTCGACCTCGATGGAGACGCGCCCGTCGAGCCCGTCGGTGGCCTCGAACACGGGCATGAAGATGTCGCAGGCGTCGCGCACGTCGCGGGTCGTGAGGGTGAAGACGGTCTCCTCGACCGTCTTCCCCGCCGCGGCGAGCTCGCGGACCTGCTCGTCGTAGGCGTTGCCCTCGGAGAGGGCCGCCTGGAAGATCGACGGGTTGGTCGTGACGCCGACGACACCCTTGGTGTCGATGACCTCCTGGAGGTTGCCCGAGCGCAGCCGCTCGCGCGAGAGGTCGTCGAGCCAGATGGAGACGCCGTTGTCGGCGAGGTCCTTGAGGGCGGTACTGGTCATGCGAGTCCTACTTCCCGGCCGAGGCCGCGCTCTTGCGGCTCGGCGCCTTCGTCGTCCGGACGTCGGTACCGGTGTCCTTGCGAGCCCGCGGCGCGGTCTCGTTCACCGAGGGGACCTGACCGGCCTTCCTGGCGGCGCCGAGGGAGTCCTTGGCCGCCTTGACGACCGCCTCGGGCGTGAACCCGAACTCGCGGAACAGGGTTGCCGCATCGGCCGAGGCACCGAAGTGCTCGATGCTGATGCACCGTCCCGAGTCACCGACGAGGTCGTGCCACCCCATCGCGACGCCCGCCTCGACGCTGACGCGAGCACGCACGGAGGGCGGCAGGACCTTGTTCTGGTAGGAGCGCGGCTGCTCCTCGAACCATTCCCGGCACGGCATGGACACCACACGGGTCCCGATACCCGACTTCTCGAGGCGCAACCGTGCCTCGAGGGCCAGGGGCACCTCGGACCCGGTCGCGATGAGGACGACGTCGGGGTCGCCGGCCGTGCCCGAGTCGATGAGGACGTAGGCGCCCTTCGCGACACCGGAGGCCTTGCCGTGCTCGGTGCGGTCGACGGTGGGCAGCGGCTGGCGCGACAGGGCCAGGCCGGCGGGGCGGCCGCGGCGCAGGACCTCGGCCCACGCCTGGGCGGTCTCGTTGGCGTCGGCCGGGCGGACGACGTCGAGGCCCGGCATGGCGCGCAGCGCGGCGAGGTGCTCGACCGGCTGGTGGGTGGGGCCGTCCTCGCCGAGGCCGATGGAGTCGTGGGTCCACACGAAGGTGACGGGCACCTGCTGGATCGCCGCGAGCCGCACGGCCGGTCGCATGTAGTCGGAGAAGACGAGGAAGGTGCCGCCGTAGGGGCGGGTGAGCCCCTCGAGGGCGATCCCGTTGAGGATCATGCCCATCGCGTTCTCGCGGATCCCGAAGTGCAGGGTGCGTCCGTAGGGGCCGCCCTTCCACTCGTGGGTCTGCTTGCCCTTGGGGATGAACGAGGGCTCGCCGCCCATCGTCGTGTTGTTCGACTCGGCGAGGTCGGCGGAGCCACCCCACAGCTCGGGCAGCACGGGGGCCAGGGCGCCCAGCACCTTGCCGGAGGCCGCGCGCGTGGCGATGCCCTTGGCGTCGGTCTCGAACACCGGCAGGGACTTCTCGAAGCCGTCGGGGAGCGTGCCGTCGACGAGGCGGTCGAGGAGGGTGGCGCGGTCGGGGTTGGCCTTGCGCCACGCGGCGTACGTCTTGTCCCACGCCTTGTGGGCGGCCTTGCCCCGGGTCCTCACCTCGCGGGCGCGCTTGAGGGCGTCCTTGTCGACCTCGAAGGTCTTCTTCGGGTCGAAGCCGAGCAGCTCCTTGGTGGCCGCGATCTCGGCCTCGCCGAGCGCCGAGCCGTGCGACTTGCCGGTGCCGCGGGCGTTGGGGGCGGGCCAGGCGATGACGGTGTGGAGGCGGACGAGGGTGGGCCTGGTGCGCGACTTCCGGCTCTTCTCGAGGGCGGCGAGGAGGGCGTCGACGTCCTCGACGTAGCCCGGTGTCCCGGCGGGGTCGTCGGACTGGCGCCAGTCGACGTCGATGACCTCCCAGCCGTAGGCCTCGTAGCGCATCGCGACGTCCTCGCTGAAGGAGATGTCGGTGTCGTCCTCGATGGAGATCTGGTTCGCGTCGTAGACGACGGTGAGGTTCCCGAGCTCCTGGTGGCCGGCGAGCGAGGAGGCCTCGGAGGCCACGCCCTCCATGAGGTCGCCGTCGGAGGCGAGGACCCACACGTGGTGGTCGAACGGCGAGGTGCCGGGCTTGGCGTCGGGGTCGAGGAGGCCGCGCTGGCGGCGCTGCGCCATCGCCATGCCGACGGCCGAGGCGAGGCCGGACCCGAGCGGGCCGGTGGTGATCTCGACACCCTTGGTGTGGTGGACCTCGGGGTGGCCGGGGGTCAGGGAGCCCCACGTGCGCAGCGACCTGAGGTCGTCGAGCTCGAGCCCGTAGCCGCTGAGGTACAGCTGGATGTACTGGGTGAGCGAGGAGTGCCCGCACGACAGGACGAAGCGGTCGCGACCGAGCCAGGCGGGGTCGGACGGGTCGTGCGTCATGACGTTCTGGAAGAGGAGGTAGGCCGCGGGCGCCAGGCTCATCGCGGTGCCGGGGTGGCCGTTGCCGGCCTTCTGTACGGCGTCGGCGGCGAGGACGCGCACGGTGTCGACCGCGCGCACGTCGTGCTCGGTCCAGCCCGCCCTGCGGGCCTTCGGACGAGCGATCGCGGTGCTCCGTCCCGGGGCCTTCTTCGCGGTGCGGCTGGTGGTGGTCTTCGTGCTCACTGGTGCCTCTCTCACAGGGGTGGTGCACGCCATGGAACGGTCCGCTGACCACCCTAGTGTCTGGTGCGACCCGGCGGTTCGGGGTGCTCGGGGGGCGGAGGATAGAATCGCCGCGCACCCTCCCGGCCGACCCGAAGGACGACGTGGCCACCACCCCGATCGCGACCGACCCGAGCACGGTCTCCGGGCCTCGACGACGGGGCAAGGCGGCGGCGTACCTCGCTCTCACCAAGCCGCGCATCATCGAGCTGCTGCTCGTGACGACGGTCCCGGTGATGTTCCTCGCCGAGCGCGGAGTCCCTTCTCTCTGGCTCGTTCTCGCCACCCTCGTCGGCGGGACGCTGAGCGCCGGTGCGGCCAACACCTTCAACTCCGTCTACGACCGCGACATCGACCGCCTCATGCACCGCACGAGCAACCGGCCGATGGTCACCGGCGAGGTCTCCCCGCGCAACGGACTGCTCTTCGGGGCGGTCCTGACGATGGTGTCGACGGTGTGGTTCGCCCTCGTCGTCAACGTCCTGTCGGCCGTGCTCTCGCTCGTCGCGATCGCCCTCTACGCCGTCGGGTACACGGTCCTGCTCAAACGCCGCACGTCGCAGAACATCGTGTGGGGCGGCATCGCCGGGTGCATGCCGACGCTCATCGGGTGGTCGGCCGTCACGGGCACCGTGGGATGGGCGGCCGTCGTCCTCTTCCTCGTCATCTTCTTCTGGACCCCGCCGCACTACTGGCCGCTCTCGATGGCCTTCCGCGACGACTACTCCGCCGCGGGCGTCCCGATGCTCCCCGTCGAGAAGGGGCCGGTCGCCGTCGGCCGGCAGATCGTCCTCTACTCGTGGCTCATGGTCGCGGTGTCCCTCGTCCTCGTCCCGGTCGCGACGATGGGCTGGGTCTACACCGCGACGTCGGTGCTCGCCGGTGCGGTCTTCCTCGCCGAGGCGCACCGCCTCCTGCGGGCAGCCGGCCGCGGGGTCACGGGCCAGGCGCTCAAGCCGATGCGGCTGTTCCACTACTCGATCACCTACGTGACGGTCGTCTTCCTCGCCGTCGCCGTCGACCCGCTGCTCCACCTGCCGGTCAGCTGACGGCGCCGTCCTCGAGCGGCATCCGCCCCGTGGGCAGGTCGCGACCGCGGGCGTAGGGGCCGAGGAACACCGACAACGACACGAGGGAGTGGAGCACCGCCATCGCGAGGATCGTCGCGCGGATGCCGAGGTGCTCCCCGAGCCAGCCCGCGGCGAGACCCGCGAACGGCATCGTCCCGAAGTTGACGACCGAGCTCGCCGACATCGTGCGGCCGAGCAGGTGCGCGGGCACCCAGCGCTGGCGGAACGCCGAGCGGATGACGTTGGCGCCGACGACGCCGACGCCGACGAGGGCCACGCCGAGCGGGACCAGGGCGATGCCGACGCCCGGTGACCCGGCGGCGACGAGGAGCGCCGTGGGCCCGCCGAGGACCTGGAACCAGCGCATGGCGCGGGCCGATCCCGTGCGGGCCGCCACCCGGGTCGCGGCCAGCGCGCCGAGGAGGCCGCCGACGCTGCCGAGCGCCATGACGGCGCCGACGGTGCCGGGGGAGGCGTCGAGGTCGCGCACGAGGTGCAGCACGAGGAGGGCGCCGTAGCCGGTGAGGGCGAAGTTCGACAGGGCGCCCTGGACGGTGAAGAAGCGCAGGTACCGGTCGTGCGCGACGACGCGCACGCCCTCGGCGACGTCGCGGCGCAGGCTCCGGGCCGGAGGCCGCTCGATGGTGCGCAGTCCGCGGGCCGGGATGCGCCAGAGGCAGATCGCCGAGACGAGGAAGCTCACGGTGTCGGCGAGCAGCGACATCGCGCCGCCGACGAGCTGGACGAGGAGGCCGCCGAGACCGGGCCCGGCCACCTGCATCGCCGACTCGGTGCCGTAGAGGCGCCCGTTGGCGGCGTCGAGGTCGTCGTCGCGCACGATCCGCGGGACGATCGCCCCGTAGGCGGTGCGGAAGAACACCGCGCAGGTCCCGGTGAGCAGGGCCGCGACGACGAGGTGGGGGAGGGTGAGGGCGCCGAGGGCCCATGCGACGGGGACCGAGGCCGTGCTCGCCGCGGCGGCGAGGTCGGCCGCGATCATGACCCGCCGGTGGTCGAGGCGGTCGACCCAGGCACCGGCCGGGAGGCCGACGAGCAGCCAGGGCAGCCAGGCCGCGGCCGACAGCACGCCCATCCAGGCCGGGCCGGCGTCGAACGTCGTCACCGCGAGGAGGGGCACCACGACGGTGGTCGTCATCGCCCCGAGGACGCTGACGCCCTCGCCGGCCCAGAGCAGCCGGAACCCGGTGTTGCGGGGGAGGGGAGGGGGTCCCGGAGGTGGCGGGCGAGCCGGACGACGTGGCTGGCGAGGCCGACGCGGTCGGGTGCGCGGGCTCGGTCGATCGGGTCGAGGGGGTCACGGCTGGCACGGGAACCCCCGGGCGAAGACGTGGACCGGCTCGCGCTCGGCGCCGTCGTCGGGCACCTCGCGCTGCGACCAGCGCATGAGGACGGCCACGACCTCCTCGGCGACCTCGCGCAGTTCCTCGGGGGTGACGCGCATCCAGTGCTGGGTGGCGAAGGCGGCGTCCTCCCACTGGGGGTCGGAGTCGGCGTTGGCCATCCAGGCCTGGACGCGCTCGACCTGGCGGCGCAGCCCGAGGGCCTCGGCCTCGCGGGCGGCGGCCCCGGCGGCGGGGTCGTCCTCGAGCTCGAGGCTGCTCCACCGGGTGCCGGCGCTCACGAGGCGCCACCAGCGTTCCCTCCGGTCGCGGGCCAGCTCGGGCGCCTCCTCGACCAGGCCCGCCTCGGCGAGGACCTTGAGGTGGTGGCTGGCGTTCCCCACCGCCTGGCCCGTGCGGGCCGCGAGCATCGAGGCCGTGGAGGGGCCGTCGACCTTGAGGGCGTCCATCATCCGGGCCCGGAACGGGTGGGCCAGGGCGGTGAGGGAGCGGGCGTCGCGCAGGGTGCGCACCTCGGGCTTCGTCATGGCTCCACGGTAGATGCACAACGCTGCTTGCACAAGAGTCATTGTGGGTCGCAATGGTCACCGAACCTCCGCCGTGTCGCCCGATATCGGGGGCCGCGGCGGAGGTTCGGTGACATTCGGCGGTTCGTGGGTGCTCGGCGAGGTGCGGGCGGCGACACGGCCGGGCGGGGCGGCGGCGCCCGGAGTGAGGTACCTCAGAGGACGCGGTCGGACGAGAGATACGGCAGGCGCCCGATGTGGGGGGCCACCTCAGAGGACGACGGTGGATGCAGTCGCCGGGACAGGCCCGGGACGACCAAGGAGAAGACCATGAGCATCCACGCAGACCCGCTGTTCATCACCGCCGAGGTCGAGCGCCGCCTCGAGCTCGCCGGCGTCCACCGCGACGGCCGCCACCACGAGCCGGCCCCCGTCGGCCTCGGGGTCCACCCGTTCGCCGCGGTCGTGGCCCGGCTCGTCCGCTCCCGCGGACCGCGCCCGACCTCCACGAGGACGGCGACCGCGGCGGCGACCCGCCGCCCCCGGCACCCGTGAGCGCCGTCGCGACGGTGGCTGGTGCCATGATCGGGGCCGTGCCGCCCCGTCCCGTCATCGAGCTCGTCGGTCGCGACGAGGAGGTCGAGCGCGTCTCGGCCGCGCTCGGCACCGACGGCGAGGGCGGCGCGGTCCTCGTCGGCGGCGACGCCGGCATCGGGAAGACCGCCCTCGTCGGGCGGCTCGTCGCCCGGGCCGCCGACCGCCGCGTCCTCGTCGGCCACTGCGTCGGCGAGGTCGGCACGAGCCTGCCGTACCTGCCCTTCGTCGAGGTGTTCGCCGGGCTCGACGCCCGCGAGCGCGCGCTCGTCGACGACCTCGTCGAGGCCCACCCGGGCCTGGTGCCGCTCGTGCCCCGGCTCGCCGCCGGCGCCCGGGGCGACGCCGTCCGGGCCGACCTCGTCGAGGCCGTCCACGGCGCCCTCACCGACCTCGGCCGGCGCGGTCCCGTCCTCCTCGTCGTCGAGGACGTCCACTGGGCCGACGAGTCGACCCGCGAGCTGCTGACCCTCCTCTTCACCCGCGGCGGGCCCGACGGCGTCGGCCTCCTCGCCACCTACCGGAGCGACGACGTCCACCGCCGCCACCCGCTGTCGGCGGCCCTCGCCGTGTGGTCGCGCCTGCCCGGCCTCACCCGCGTCGACCTGGGCCCGCTGCCCGACGCCGCCGTGGGGCGCATCGTCCGGCGCGGGGGTGAGGCCCTGTCCCCGCGCGTCGTCGACGACCTCGTCCGCCGGGCCGAGGGCAACGCCTTCTTCGCCGAGGAGCTCGCCGCGGCGGTCCGCTCCGGGGCCCGCGACGCCGAGGACCTCCAGCGCCTCCTCCTCGCCCGCGTCGACCAGCTCACCGACGCGGCCCAGGGCGTGGTGCGGGTGGCTGCCGTCGTCGGGCGCCGGGTGCCACACGTCCTCCTCGAACGCGTCGCCGCGGTGGAGCCCGCCGTCCTGCGCGACGCCCTGCGCGCGGCGGTCGAGCACCACGTCCTCGAGCCGTGGGGCGACCGCGGCTACGAGTTCCGGCACGCCCTGCTCGCCGAGGCCGTCCTCGACGACCTCCTGCCGCACGAGCGCCTCCAGCTCCACCGGGCCTGCGCCGACGCCCTCCTCGACGACCCGTCCCTCGGCAGCGAGGCCGACCTCGCGCGCCACGCCCTCGCCTCCGGTGACCGCGAGCTCGCCCTCACCGCGGCCGTGCGGGCCGGCGACAGCGCCCGCCGGATGGGCGGTCCGGCCGAGGCCCTCGCCCACTACGAGGCCGCCCTCGGCCTCCTCGGACCCGGCCCCACCGACCCGCGCGAGGGCCACGAGCTGACCCTCAGGGCCGCCGCCGCCGCCAACGCCGCAGGGCGCCCGATGCGGGCCGCGGCCCTGCTCCGCGCCCGGCTCGCCACCGGCGAGCCCACGCCGTACGAGCGCGCCGCCCTCCTCGGTGGGATCGCGTTCGCGTCACGGATGACCGAGGAGCGCGTCGACCGGCTGGCCCTCACGGCCGAGGCCCTCGAGCTGATCGACGACGACGCCCCCGTCGGCCTGCGGGTCGGGGTGCTGACCCGCCGCGCCGAGGCCCTCATGGACTCCGACGCCACGACCGAGGCGCTCGAGGTCGCCGACGAGGCGATGGCCCTGGCCGTCGAGCACGACCTCAGCGTCGACCGCACCGACCTGTCCTCCATCCTCGCCCGCCTCAGCGAGGTCGCCGGCGACCCCGTCGAGTCGATCCGCCGGCTCGAGGGCGTCGTCGCCGAGTGGCGCGACGTCCCCGACCTCGCGCTCCTGCGGGCCATGCACGTCCTCGCCGGGGTCCACTACCGGCAGGGCCAGTTCGACGCCGCCCTCGCCGGGTTCGAGCGCACCGTGGCCGAGGCCCGCCGGGTCGGGCTCGCTTCGTCGGTGTGGGGGAGCGACGCCCGGTCGTTCGCCGTGACGACCGCCTACGAGATGGGCGACTGGGACCGCGCGCTCGAGCTCGCCGACGACGCCGCGACCAGCGGCCTGTCCTCCTCGGCCCTCGCCGGTGTCGAGGCCGCTGCCGCCTGCGTGCGCGCCGCCCGCGGGACGGCCACCGCCGACGAGCTGCTCGCCGCCTCTCGCCCGTGGTGGGGCGAGGACGGGCGGATCGCGGTCCAGTCGGGGTCGGCGGCCGTCGAGGCCCTGGGCCGTGACGGCGACGTCGACGGTATGCTCGCGCTCCACGACGAGGTCGTCGGCTTCCTCCGCGAGCTCTGGGGCATCGGCCGGGTGGCGGTCGAGGTCCGGCTGGCCGCCGTCGCCCTCGGCCACCTCGCCGGTGCGGTCCGCGGCGCGTCCCCGGCACGGCGCGAGGCCGGGCTGGCACGGGCCGACGGCCTGCGCGAGGCCGCCGAGGCCGTCTGGGGACCCGGGTCCACCCTGCCGACGCCGACGCTCGAGGGCCGGGCGTGGGAGGCGCGGGCCCGGGCCGAGTGGCTGCGGGTGCGCTGGGCCGGCGGCGACGACATCCCGCCCGAGGACCTCGTCGGCGCCTGGCGAGAGGCCGTGGCCCTGTTCGAGGAGCGGGCCGAGCCCTACGAGGTCGCGCGCTCGCGGCAGCGGCTGGCCGAGGTGCTCGCGGCCTGCGGCGACCGGGGCGCCACCGAGGTCCTCGACCTCGCCCGCGACGCGGCGCGCGCCCTCCGAGCGCGTCCGCTCCTCGACGCGCTCGACCGCGTCGACCGTCCCGCGGCGGCCACCGGCCTCACCGCCCGCGAGGCGGAGGTGCTCGCGCTCCTCGCCGAGGGGCGGTCGAACGGCGAGATCGGGCGGGCCCTCTTCATCAGCACGAAGACGGCCAGCGTCCACGTGTCGAACATCCTCGCCAAGCTCGGCGTCGCCTCCCGTGGCGAGGCCGTGGCGGTCGCCCGTGCCGACGGGCTGCTCGAGGGCTAGCGCCCGGCGTTGCGCGGGTGGTTGCGGGCCCGGCGCTCGTTGCCGCGCCGGTAGTTGCCGGTGACCCGGGCCATCAGCTCCTGCGGGTCGCCACGCTCGACGTCCTCGAGGAAGGCCGCCGCCCTCGCCCCCCGGAGCACGGTCGCCCGTCCGCCGTGGTGGGTGATGACGACGTCGTCGCCCCGGCGGGTGAACTCGAAGCCGGTGGGCCCGGGCACCCGGATCAGCGCTCCCGCAGGGCCAGCTGCCCCCGGGTGAGGGCGACGACGAGGAGGGTCGCGCCGAGCATGTGCGCGACGACGAGGGCCTCGGGCAGTCCGGTGAAGTACTGGACGTAGCCGACGGCGCCCTGCGCGAGGGTGACCCCGAGGACGACGAGCCACGCGCGCCCGGGACCCGGGTGGTCGGTGCTCGTGAGCCGGGCCGCGAGCCAGGTGGCGACGACGAGACCGAGGAAGAGCATGACGACGTCGGCGTGGACCCACGAGATGGTGCGGGCGTCGAGACCGAGGCGGGCCGGCTCCTCGGCGTCGCCCGAGTGCGGGCCGGAGCCGGTGACGAGGGTGCCGAGCAGGAGGACGACGCCGCCGACCGCGCTCGTCACCCAGGCCAGCCGCCCGACGAGGGCCGGGACGAGCGGGCGCCGGGGGGCGTCGGACTCGGCGCGGGCGAACCACAGGTAGGCCGACGCCGCGACGAGGAGCATCGAGACGAGGAAGTGCGCCGCGACCGTGGCGGGGTTCAGGCCCGCGAGGACGGTGATGCCGCCGAGGACCGCCTGGACGAGGACCCCGACGAGGACCCCCACCGCGGCGACCTTCATCGGCCGCCGCGCGGCCCAGAGGAAGACGACGACGACGGTCGCGAGCGCGAGGAGGCCGAGGACCCCCGTGAGGGTCCGGTTGCCGAACTCGATGTACTTGTGGATCCCCTCCGCCTGCTCGACGGTCGGCGTGATCGACCCCTCGACGCACTCGGGCCACGTGGGGCAGCCCAGACCGCTGCCGGTCACCCGCACGAGCCCGCCGGTCACGACGATCCCGACCTCGGCGACGAGGTTGGCGAGGAGGACGGGACCGAGCCACAGCGGGGCCGGTGCAGTCCCCGTCGGGGCGTCGACGGTGGTGCGGGTGCTCGTCACGGCGTCAAGACTACGGCGCGTCGTGCACCGTGCCGCCGCGGCCCCACGTCCCGCCGCGACCGCGGGTCACAGGGTGGGGGAGGCGTTCGCGACGAGCTCGCGGGCCAGGTCGGGGAACCAGGTCCCGGCCGCGGGGTCGACGACCCCGCGGACCGGGTCGGTCGGCCCCGCGGTGCCGCGGTGGCACTGCCCGTCGGACTCCCCGGGCACCTTCACCCAGAGGAACGCGTCGGCGAGGGGGTCGCCCGTGATGGTCGTCGGGCGGGCCCCCAGCCCTCGTCCGACGGGGTTGCACCAGGTCTCCGGATCGGACAGCGACGGGTCCGGGACCCAGGGGCCCCGCCCGTTGCGGCTCGTGTCGACGACGAAGTGGGGCATCCGCGAGGGGTCCGGCGTCAACCGGGCCGCGGCGTAGAGGTCGGCGAACGCGCGGTCGGTGCGCTCCCACGTCGACTCGTCGTCGGGGGACGCGGGACCGTACTGGCTCGGGCAGGCCGCCGGGTCGAGACCGCCGCGCCGCACGAGGTCGACGCACTGCGAGACCCACCGCCCGAACCGCAGCTGGCGGCCCGTGGTCTCGAAGTTCGACACGTTGAGGAAGAACCCGTCGGCCGCCCCGATGTTCGCCCGGATCAGACGGTCGGCGACGTCACCGACCGAGAGCCACCCCGAGTGGGTGCCGTCGAGGTAGACCGACGTCCGCTGGAGGTCGAGCAGGGAGACGGCGCGGCTCAGCGCCGAGAAGCGATCGGTGGCAGCCCTCGCGGGGTCGGCGCCCTCGGGACGGCACCAGCCCTCCTCGCCGGTGACGGAGGTGAACCACGGGACGATGCCGAGGCCGTCGGGCTCGAGGACGACGACCGCCGGGTCGCGCCCGATGCCCTTGGCGAACGCCGACACCCAGGCGAGGTACTCGGCGGCCGTCCGGGCCCCTCCGGCGGAGTAGGCCCCGCAGTCACGGTGGGGGAGGTTGTAGGCCACGAGGACCGGGACCTCCCCGGCCGCCCTGGCGCGGGACACGACGGACGCGACCTCCGAGCGGACCTCGTTCGGCGTCCCGCCGGTGAACCACGTGGCCCCCGGGAACGCGGCGAGGGCGAGGGCGTCCTGCCGGGCCTGTCCGGTGAGGCCGGCCGCCGCGGAGGCGGTGGTGCTCGCCGGGTTGGTCCACAGCGGGGTGCCCGGGGCGATCACGGGAGCGGTCCCGCCACGGACGGGGGCGGCGGTGGCGGTCGGGGCACGGTGGGCCTCGGTCCCCAGGACGGCGGCGAGCACGGCGAGGCACCCGGCGACGACGGCAGCGCGAGGCCGCGGTCGAGCGAGGTGAGCGAGCACGTGGTGCCTCCGTGGGTCAGCCCCCTGCCCCGGTGGTGTCGTGCGCCGACCGCCCCCCGGGCGGCTCGATGGCGCCCCCCAAGAGTCGGTGCTCCACTCCTGCCGCGCAACCGGATCGCCGTCTCCGTCGCCAAAGCTGACCGTTCGGTCGACCCTCAGCCCGACCAGCGGAAGGACCGCGTGGCCACGGCGGTCGCTCCCAGGCCCCACAGGACCAGCACGCCCCACGGGCCCCACGCCCACCCGCCGTCGACGAGGGCGGCGCGCAGCGCGTCACCGAGCGCGCCGGACGGCAGCAGGCGCGCCACGGTGTCGAGCGGGGCCGGCAGCGAGGAGGTCGGGACGAGCGTCCCCAGCCCGAGGAGGACGACCCAGACGAGGTTGGCCACGGCGAGGACGGCCTCGGCCCGCAGCACCCCCGCGAGCAGCAGTCCCAGCGCCACGAACGCCACGGCACCGACGAGGAGGGAGACGAGCGCGGGCAGCAGTCCGGCCACGGCCGGTCGGGCGCCGAGGACCAGGGCGAGCGCGCCGAGGACGAGCACCTGGACGGCGAGGACCGCGAGGACGGCGAGGAGCTTCCCGGCCAGGAGGCCTCCGCGGCCGAGCGGGGTGGAGCCGAGCTGGCGGAGCACGCCCGAGCGGCGGTCGAAACCGGTGGCGATGGCCTGCCCGGTGAACGCCGTGGACACGACGGCGAGGGCGAGCGTGCCGGCGAGGGCGACGTCGACCCGGGGGCCGGGCCCGAGGTCGGGGACCGATGCGAGGGCGAGGCCGAGCAGGGCCAGCGCCGGCAGGAGGAGCGAGACGAGCAGCTGCTCCCCGTTGGCGAGCAGGGTCCGCGTCTCGAACACCGCCCGGGACATGACCCGGCGCCGGGGCGCCGCGGCGGCGGTCACCGCGCGACCCCCGTCGTCAGGGAGAAGTAGACGTCCTCCAGCGACCGGTCCCCGCGGACGGCCGCGAGCGTGCCGTTGGCGACGACCCGGCCCGCGGCCATGATGACGACGCGGTCGGCGATCCGCTCGGCCTCCTCGAAGGAGTGGGTCGTGACGACGACGGCCGCTCCCCGCGCGGCCTCCTCGCGCAGCAGCGCCCACACGTCGAGCCGGGCGTGCGGGTCGAGCCCGGCGGTCGGCTCGTCGAGGAAGACGACGTCGGGCCGGGCGAGGAGGGCGGCCGCCAGGGACACCCGCTGGCGCTGGCCCCCCGACATCCGGCGCACCGTCGTGCCGGCGAAGCCGTCGATGCCGAGGCGGCCCACGAGCTCGTCGACGCGGCGGGGCCCGGCATAGAGGTCGGCGAGGTGCTCGAGCAGTCGGAGCGGGCGCACCGTCGTCGGGAGCCCTCCGTCCTGGAGCATGACGCCGACGCGGGCCCGGTGGTCGGCAGCGGCCCGCCACGGGTCGGCGCCGAGGACCCGCACCTCTCCGGAGTCGGGACGGCCCAGGCCCTCGAGGCACTCGATCGTCGTCGTCTTGCCGGCGCCGTTGGGCCCGAGGAGGGCGGTGACCTCGCCCGCGGCCGCGCCCCACGAGGCCCCGTCGACGGCGGTGACCGGACCGAACGCGCGACGCAGCTCGCGCACGTCCACTGCACCGGCCATGGTCGGACATCCTAGGCTGGCGCCCATGCCACGCATCGACCGGGAGGCCGCCCCCGCCACGGCGGTGGCCGCCGCACCCGCCGCCCTCGCCCTGCTCGCCGGACGACCCCGGACGGCGGCGGTCCTGGCGCTGCTCCCGGCCGCGGTGGCGGCGTTCTTCCGCGACCCCGACCGCACGCCCGACTCCCGCACCGTCCCCGTCGACGACGTCCTGTCGCCGGCCGACGGCAAGGTCATGTACGCGGGCGGCGGCCAGGACGGCGTGGCCCCGGCGGGGGAGTGGCAGCAGGTGAGCATCTTCCTGTCGGCCTTCGACGTCCACATCAACCGCGCGCCCTACGGCGGCCGGGTCGTCGAGGTCGTCGAGCGGCCCGGCAAGTGGCTGGCCGCGTACAAGCACGAGAGCGCCCACCTCAACGAGCGCAGCGACATCACGGTCGAGCGGGTCGTCGGCGACGAGGTGCGCCGGGTCCACTTCCGGCAGATCGTCGGCCTCATGGCCCGCCGGGTCGTGACCCGCGTGTCCGTCGGTGACGAGCTCGCCACCGGTGAGCGCGTCGGGCTGATGAAGTTCGGCTCGCGGATGGACGTCTTCGTCCCGCCCGAGTGCGACCTCCTCGTCCGCGAGGGCCAGCGCGTCGTCGCGGGGGAGACCGTCATCGCCCGCTGGACGCGCCCGGTCCGGGTGGGGGCGTGAGCACGCCGGCGGCACCCGGCCGTCGTCGCCTCCTCGGCCGCTGGCGCCTCGTCTCCCCGACCGGCGCCAAGGTCGTCTCGCTGCGCCAGCTCCCCAAGCGCGAGCGGGCGAGGCTGCTGGCCCCCAGCGCCTTCACGACGCTCAACATGATGAGCGGCCTGTCCTCGGTCCTCCTGGCGTTCCGCGGGCACTTCACCCTCGCGGCCGCCCTCATCGCCGTCTCGATCGTCCTCGACATCGCCGACGGCTTCGTCGCCCGGCTCATCGGGGCGACCTCGCCGTTCGGGCTCCAGCTCGACTCCCTGGCCGACCTCATCTCCTTCGGCCTCGCCCCGGCCGTCCTCATCCACACCTGGGCCCTCGACGAGTGGCCGGTCCTCGCCTGGCTCGCGGCCTTCCTCTGGCTGTCGTGCGCGGCGTTCCGGCTGGCCCGGTTCAACGTGACGATCGACCCGACGGCCGACAAGCGCTACTTCGTCGGCCTGCCCTCGCCCGGGGCGGCGGCCGTCGTCATGGCGACGATCCTCGCCCTCGACTCCCCGCACTGGGGACCGGGCACGGGCCCGTGGCGGGCGTGGTTCCCGCTGCTCGTCTCCGTGGTCCCGGCCCTGCTCATGGTGATGACGGTGCGGTTCCGCTCCTTCCGCAACCTTCTCCAGCCGACGACGCCGGGGAGCAGGGCGGCGACCGCGGCGGTGGCCGTGGCCATCGTCGTGGGGCTGGTCCTCGCCCCCGGGCTCACCGCGCTCGTCGTCGCCTACGGGTACGTCCTCACGGCGCCGCTCGGGGTGCTGTCCGCGCCGGTGCGCGAGCGGCTCTTCGGGACGGGGTCCGTCGCGCCCCCCCGCACGCGGATGCCGTCGGTGTTCCTGCCCATCGACGAGGACGCCGAGGAGGACGATGAGCTCGAGGACGACGGCTACTGCCCGCCCGAGGACGTCGCCGGCGTCCCGCCGGCGACGCCCTCCACTCCGCCCCCCGCCGCGACCTGACCTACCGGCGAGGGAGCGTGCCGAGGGTTAGGTCACCCTTCCTTTGACGTCCGCAGGCAATTACCTAACATGGGTGTGTGGTTAATGCCGACGTCCACGTCCTCGAGTCGCGAACCCGCGACCGGGTGCTTCGCGTCGTGAGCCAGGAGGGGCCGGTGAGCATCGCCGGCCTCGTCGAGCGGCTCGGGCTCACCGAGACGGCCGTCCGGCGCCACGTCGACGGCCTGGCCGCCGACGGGCTCGTCGA
The DNA here is from genome assembly GCF_042756445.1 of Oryzobacter terrae. Taxonomy (GTDB): domain Bacteria; phylum Actinomycetota; class Actinomycetes; order Actinomycetales; family Dermatophilaceae; genus Oryzobacter; species Oryzobacter terrae. The sequence continues at coordinate 293,242 of NZ_CP170578.1, read as the reverse complement.
GGCGCGCGAGGCGTCCGGCCCCCGCCGTCGTGGCCGCCCCGCCCGCTCGTGGGTCCTCACCGAGCACGGCCACCGCGCCCTCGTCAGCGACTACGACCACCTCGCCGGGGAGGCGCTGCGCTTCATGCGCTCCACCGTCGGCGAGAGCGCGGTCAAGGCGTTCGCCGAGCAGCGCGTCGCGGCCCTCGAGGAGCGCTACGCCGACCGGCTCGACGCCGCCGGCGACTCCACCGCCGAGCGGGCCGACGCCCTCGTCGAGGCCCTCAACGCCGACGGCTTCGCGGCCTCCGCCCGCCCCGTGGGCCTGCCGGGGAACAGCGGTCCCGGCGCCGGGGTTCAGCTCTGTCAGGGGCACTGCCCCGTCCAGCACGTCGCCACCGAGTTCCCCGAGCTCTGCGAGGCCGAGACCGAGGCCTTCTCCCGCCTGCTCGGGGTGCACGTCCAGCGCCTCGCCACCCTCGCCCACGGCGACCACGTCTGCACGACCTTCGTCCCCACCTCGACCACGTCCCCGACCACGACCCCCGAGAGGCCCACGTCATGACGAGCCACATCGAAGAGCTCAACCCCGGTCTGAAGGACCTCGGCACCTACGCCTTCGGCTGGGCCGACAGCGACACGGCCGGCGAGACCGCGCGCCGTGGGCTCAACGACGAGGTCGTCCGCGACATCTCGGCGCGCAAGAACGAGCCGCAGTGGATGCTCGACCTGCGCCTGAAGTCGCTGCGCCTGTTCGGCAAGAAGCCGATGCCGACGTGGGGCTCGGACCTGTCGGGCATCGACTTCCAGAACATCAAGTACTTCGTGAAGTCCACCGAGAAGCAGGCGACCTCCTGGGAGGACCTGCCCGAGGACATCAAGAACACCTACGACCGCCTCGGCATCCCCGAGGCCGAGAAGCAGCGCCTCGTCGCCGGCGTCGCCGCCCAGTACGAGTCGGAGGTCGTCTACCACCAGATCCGCGAGGACCTGGAGGAGAAGGGCGTCATCTTCGTCGACACCGACACGGGCCTGCGCGAGCACGAGGACCTGTTCCGCGAGTACTTCACCTCGGTGATCCCCGCCGGCGACAACAAGTTCGCCTCGCTCAACACCGCCGTGTGGTCGGGCGGCTCGTTCATCTACGTCCCGCCGGGCGTCCACGTCGACATCCCGCTCCAGGCCTACTTCCGGATCAACACCGAGAACATGGGGCAGTTCGAGCGGACCCTCATCATCGCCGACGAGGGCTCGTACGTGCACTACGTCGAGGGCTGCACCGCGCCGATCTACAAGTCCGACTCGCTGCACTCCGCGGTCGTCGAGATCGTCGTGAAGAAGAACGCCCGCGTCCGGTACACGACGATCCAGAACTGGTCGAACAACGTCTACAACCTCGTCACCAAGCGCGCCACGTGCGCCGAGGGCGCGACGATGGAGTGGATCGACGGCAACATCGGCTCCAAGGTGACGATGAAGTACCCCGCCGTCTTCCTCCTCGGCGAGCACGCCCGCGGCGAGACCCTGTCGATCGCCTTCGCGGGCGAGGGCCAGCACCAGGACGCCGGCTCGAAGATGGTCCACGCCGCCCCGAACACGAGCAGCTCGATCGTCAGCAAGTCGGTCGCGCGTGGCGGTGGCCGCACGTCCTACCGCGGCCTCGTCCAGATCCTCGAGGGCGCCCACGGCTCGAAGAGCTCGGTCGTCTGCGACGCGCTCCTCGTCGACACGATCTCCCGCTCCGACACCTACCCCTACGTCGACATCCGCGAGGACGACGTCCAGATGGGCCACGAGGCCACGGTCTCCAAGGTGTCCGAGGACCAGATGTTCTACCTCATGTCCCGAGGCATGTCGGAGGAGGAGGCCATGGCGATGATCGTCCGCGGCTTCGTCGAGCCGATCGCCAAGGAGCTCCCGATGGAGTACGCCCTCGAGCTCAACCGGCTCATCGAGCTGCAGATGGAAGGAGCAGTCGGCTGATGTCGCTGCTGACCCCCCAGCGCCCCTCCGCGGGTGCCTACACCGACAGCGCCGCGACGATGGTCCCCGACCAGTCGCGCGCCGAGCGGACGACGTCGTTCACCGTCGCCGACTTCCCGACGCCCCACGGGCGCGAGGAGGAGTGGCGGTTCACGCCCGTCGACCGCCTCGGGGTGCTGTTCCGCGACGAGCCCACCGGCCACCGGCTGCGGCACGCCGAGGAGCTGCCCGAGGGCGTCACCACCTCGACGCTCAGCCTCGCCGAGGCGCGCGCCGCGGGCATCCCCGCCCCCGGTGACCGCGCCGCCGCGGTCACCGCGGCCCACAGCGACGGCGTCCTCGTCGTCGACGTCCCGGCCGACGCCGAGCTCGACGCCCCCGTGCGCCTCCGGCTCACCGGCGAGGGGCTGGCGGCCCACGGCCACCTCCTCGTGCGGGTCGGTCGCTTCGCCCGGGCCACCGTCGTCCTCGAGCACGCCGGCACCGCCGAGTACGGCGAGCTGCTCACCGTCCTCGCGGGGGACGGGAGCGAGGTCACGCTCGTCTCCGTCCAGGAGTGGGACGACGCCAGCCACCACCTCGCGCAGCACGACGTCGTCGTCGGCCGCGACGCCTCGGTGCGGCACATCGCCGTGACCATCGGCGGCGGCATCGTGCGGATGAACACCAACGCCTCGTACGCCGGCCCCGGTGGCTCCTTCGAGGGCCTCGGCGTCTACTTCGCCGACGCCGGCCAGCACCTCGAGCACCGGCTCTTCGTCGACCACGAGGCCCCGCGCTGCACGAGCAACGTCGAGTACAAGGGCGCCCTGCAGGGCGAGACCGCGCACACGGTCTGGGTCGGCGACGTCCTCATCCGCGCGGCGGCCGAGGGCACCGACACCTACGAGCTCAACCGCAACCTCGTCCTCACCGAGGGCGCCCGCGCCGACTCGGTGCCGAACCTCGAGATCGAGACCGGCGAGATCGTCGGGGCCGGGCACGCCTCCGCGACAGGGCGGTTCGACGACCAGCAGCTCTTCTACCTCATGGCGCGCGGCATCCCCGAGGACGAGGCGCGCCGCCTCGTCGTCCGCGGGTTCTTCGCCGGCGTCGTCGCCCGCATCGGCGTCCCCGAGGTGCAGGACCGCCTCATGGAGGCCATCGAGCTCGAGCTCACCGGGGGCGCCGCATGAAGTCCCCACGAAGTTCTTCCCCCGCTTCGCTCCTCCAGATACTTCGCGAGGACCCCAGATGAGCGAGCAGCTGACCGACACCGGCTTCGTGCGGGTCTGCCGCCTCGACGAGCTCCCCGCCGTCGGGGCCGCCCTCGCCGAGGTCGAGGGCCGGCGCGTCTCCGTCGTCCGCACCGACGACGGCGCCGTGCACTGCGTCGACGACACGTGCAGCCACGCCAACGTCTCGCTCTCCGAGGGCGAGCTCGACGGCTGCACGCTCGAGTGCTGGCTCCACGGGTCGCGTTTCGACCTCCGCACCGGCGAGCCCACGGGCCCGCCGGCCATCGTCCCCATCGCCGTCCACACCGTCCGCATCGAGGGCGACGACGTCTACGTCGCCCTGTCCGAGGAGATCTGAACCATGTCCACCCTTGAGATCAAGGACCTGCACGTCAGCGTCGACACCGAGGAGGGCGCCAAGGAGATCCTCCGCGGCGTCACCCTCACCATCGAGTCGGGCCAGACCCACGCGATCATGGGCCCCAACGGGTCCGGCAAGTCGACCCTGGCCTACTCGGTCGCCGGCCACCCCAAGTACACGATCACCTCGGGCACCGTCACGCTCGACGGCGAGGACGTCCTGGCGATGAAGGTCGACGAGCGCGCCCGCGCCGGCCTCTTCCTCGCGATGCAGTACCCCGTCGAGGTCCCCGGTGTCTCGGTGTCGAACTTCCTGCGCACCGCGAAGACCGCGGTCGACGGCGAGGCCCCCAAGCTGCGCACCTGGGTCAAGGACATGAAGGGCGCCATGACCAACCTGCGCATGGACCCCTCCTTCGCCGAGCGCAACGTCAACGAGGGCTTCTCGGGCGGCGAGAAGAAGCGCCACGAGATCCTCCAGATGGAGCTGCTCCGCCCGAAGATCGCGATCCTCGACGAGACCGACTCCGGCCTCGACGTCGACGCGCTGCGCGTGGTCTCCGAGGGCGTCAACCGCGCCAAGGAGAACACCGGCGCCGGCGTCCTCCTCATCACGCACTACACGCGGATCCTGCGCTACATCAAGCCCGACTTCGTCCACGTCTTCGTCGACGGCCGGATCGCCGAGGAGGGCGGCCCCGAGCTGGCCGACCGCCTCGAGGCCGAGGGCTACGACCGCTTCCTCCCCGAGCCGGCGACGGCTGCCGTCGAGGCCTGAGATGTCCGCCGCCCCCTTCACCGACGAGGAGCTGACCGCCCTGCGGTCCCAGTTCCCCATCCTGGCGCGCACGGTGCGCGGGGGGCACCCGCTCGTCTACCTCGACTCGGGTGCGACCTCGCACAAGCCCGTTCGCGTCCTCGACGCCGAGCGTGACTTCTACGAGCGCACCAACGCGGCGGTCCACCGCGGCGCGCACCAGCTCTCCGAGGAGGGCACCGACGCCTACGAGGCGGCCCGCGACACGATCGCGCGCTTCATCGGTGCGGCGGCCGACGAGGTCGTCTTCACCCGCAACGCGACCGAGGCGATCAACCTCGTCGCCTACGCCTTCACCAACGGCACGGCCGGTGGCGGCGGCGGGCGCGGCGACCGGTTCACGCTCGGGCCCGGTGACGAGGTCCTCGTCACCGAGATGGAGCACCACGCCAACCTCGTCCCGTGGCAGGAGGCGTGCCGCCGGACCGGTGCCACCCTGCGCTGGGTGCCGCTGACCGGCGACGGCCGGCTCGACCTCACCGACCTCGACTCGCTGCTCACCGAGCGGACCAAGGTCTTCGCGTTCACCCACGTGTCCAACGTCCTCGGGACGCTCAACCCGGTGCACGAGCTCGTCGCGCGCGCCCACGCGGTGGGGGCGCTCGTCGTCCTCGACGCGTGCCAGTCGGTGCCGCACCTGCCGGTCGACGTCACCGACCTCGACGTCGACTTCCTCGCCTTCTCGGGGCACAAGATGTTCGCGCCGCTCGGGATCGGGGTCCTCTGGGGCCGCGCCGGGCTCCTCGACGAGATGCCCGTCTTCCTCACCGGCGGCTCGATGATCGAGACCGTCACCATGGAGGGGTCCACCTACGCGCCGGCGCCGCAGAAGTTCGAGGCCGGCGTGCCGGTCGCGGCCCAGGCGGTCGGGCTGGCCGCCGCGTGCGACGTCCTGAGCGAGCTCGGCCTCGACCGGGTCCACGCCCACGAGCAGGCGCTGACCCGCCGTCTCGTCGAGGGCCTGCGCGCCCGGTCGTGGGTCACGGTCCTCGGCCCCGAGGACCTCTCCGAGCGCGGGGGAGCGGTGGCGTTCGTCGTCGACGGCGTCCACGCCCACGACGTCGGCCAGGTCCTCGACGACCGCGGCGTGGCCGTGCGTGTCGGGCACCACTGCGCGTGGCCGCTGCACCGGGCGCTCGGCGTCCAGGCCAGCTCGCGCGCGTCGTTCGCGGCGTACACGACGCCGGCCGAGGTCGACGCCCTCCTCGAGGCGCTCGACCGCGTCCCGGCGATGTTCGGGCTCGAGGTGGCGGTGTAGATGGACCTCTACCAAGAGCTCATCCTCGAGCACTACAAGCGGCCGGTCCGCGCGGGTCTGCGCGACCCGTTCGAGGCCGAGGTCCACCACGTCAACCCCACGTGCGGCGACGAGGTGACCCTGCGGGTCCACCTCACCGGGACCGGCGACGAGGCCGTCGTCGAGGACGTCTCGTACGACGCGATGGGCTGCTCGATCAGCGTCGCCGCCGCCTCCATCCTCGCCGAGGAGCTGACGGGCGAGTCGGTCTCGCACGCCCGCGAGACCGTCGAGGCGATGCGCTCGATGCTCACGAGCAAGGGGCAGGACCCCGGCGACGAGGAGCAGATCGGCGACGGCGTCGCCCTCTCCGGCGTCGCGAAGTACCCCGCCCGAGTCAAGTGCGCCCTCCTGTCGTGGATGGCCTTCACCGATGCCCTGCACCAGGCGCAAGGAGCGAAGAACCGATGACCCAGACCAGCAGCCAGGCCAACGTCGCCGACGTCGAGGAGGCCCTGCGTGACGTCGTCGACCCCGAGCTCGGGATCAACGTCGTCGACCTCGGTCTCGTCTACGGGATCACCGTCGATGGCCAGAACCACGCCGTCATCGACATGACGCTCACCTCGGCCGCGTGCCCCCTCACCGACGTCATCGAGGACCAGACGCAGCAGTCCCTCGAGGGCCTCGTCGCCTCGTACCGGGTCAACTGGGTCTGGATGCCGCCGTGGGGTCCCGACAAGATCACCGACGACGGCCGCGAGCAGCTGCGCGCCCTCGGTTTCAACATCTGAGGTGAGCACCCGCCTCGTCGAGGTCGCGCCCGCGCGGCTCGACGGCTGGCTCGCCCGCTTCGCGGAGAACAACCCCGACGGCCCCCAGCGGGTCGTCGGGGTCTCGCGTTTCGACCACGACCCGCTCGCCGTCCTCCTCGTCCGGCGCGGCGGCTACGCCGTGGGGGTGGCCACCGCCGGTGACCTCACCGCCCGCAAGGTCGGGACCCGCCACGTCCAGTCGCGCACGGCCGCCGGCGGCTGGAGCCAGCAGCGGTTCGCCCGCCGCCGCGCCAACCAGGCCGACGCCCTCGTCGGCGCGGTCACCGAGCACGCCGTGCGGCTCCTCGCCGGGTCGCGGGCGCAGGGGCTCGTCGTCGGCGGCGACCGGGCGCTCGTCGTGGCGGTCCTCGAGGACGAGCGGCTCGCGTCGTTGGTCGACCTGCCCCGTCGGGAGCTCTTCGACCTGCCCGACCCGCGGGCCGACGTGCTGCGCACCGCGGTCGAGCGGGGGCGCGCGGTGCGGGTCACCATCGACGAGTGAGGGCGGGCTAGCCTTCGAGGATGAACCGCACGGTGGCCCTCGTCCTCGGTGTCGTCCTTCTGCTCGTCGGGGTCCTGTGGACGCTCCAGGGCCTCGGGGTCGTCGGGGGGAGCCCGATGTCGGGCGTCACCCTCTGGGCCGTCGTCGGACCGGTCGTGGCGCTGCTCGGCCTGCTGCTCGCGGTCGTCGGCGGCCGCCGGGGGCCCGGAGCCGGCTGACACCCGGGCATTGACCGCGTCGGCGGGCGTTGGGACGCTGGCTGCGACACGTCCATCCGACCTCCGGCCCGAAGGGTGCCCCGATGGCGACGGCGACACGACACGACGCGGGGCTCGCGCGCTCCCTCACCGTCTCCTTCGGTGCCGTCGCCGTCCCGGGCGTCGTCGGGGTCTCCGGCCTCGGGGTCGCGCGCGACGCCGTCGAGTTCCGTGAGGGGAACGACCCCACCGGCGGGGTGCGGCGGCTGCCGGGCCGGCTCCTCGGCGGGGACGTCACCCTGTCCCGGCCGCTGACGACCGACCAGACCTTCGAGTCCTGGATCCGCGGACCGGGTCCCGAGGGGGCGGTGGTCGCCACGCGCGAGGTCCGCATCCGCTTCTTCGACCGGGCCGGCTCGCCGGTGCGGGGCTACCGCCTCGTGGGGGCCTGGCCCCGGCGCCTCGAGGTCACCGGGTCGACCCTCCCGGGGTCCGTCGGTCTCCTCGAGCTGCTCGTCGTCTCGTACGACACCTGCGTGACCGAGGCCTGACCCCGCCCCCGCGGCCCCTCGGGGGCACGCAGGAGGGGCCGCGACCGTCACCGTCGGTCGCGACCCCTCCGCGGTGCGTCAGAAGATGTAGATGAGCAGGGCGATGATGAGCAGCACGCCCACGATCGTCCAGATGAGACCTTGGTTTCGCATGACGGTCCGCCTCTCGGTAGGGGTCACGGGCGGGTGGCCCGGATCCTGACGATAGGGCTCCCGCGCCCCGCGGCGGGGGTTGCGTGCAGACCATCGTCGCCGCAGGTCAGGGGGTTTCGAACCCGCTCCCGTGGGTAGGCCCGCGCTCCCGTGCCTAGTTCACCGACTCGACGGCGAAGGTGTCGCACGTGTTGAGGTCGCCGCCCTTGTAGCCCTGGAGGAACCAGCGCTGCCGGGCCTCGGCCGAGCCGTGGGTCCAGTTCTCGGGTGACACCCGGCCCTGGGTCTTCTCCTGGATCCGGTCGTCGCCGACCGACGCCGCGGCCGACAGGGCGTCCTGGACGTCCTGGTCGGTGAGCGGCTTGAGGAATGGGGTGCCCGTGTCCTCGTCCTTGACGGTGGCGGCGTGGTGGGCCCAGACGCCGGCGAAGCAGTCGGCCATCAGCTCGATGCGCACGCCGCCGGACTCGGGTCCCTGCGGGTCCTGCTGGGCGCGTCCGAGGAGCCCGAACTGGTCCTGGAGGGCGTGGCCGTACTCGTGCGCGACGACGTACTCCTGGGCGAGCGGGCCGCCGCTGGAGCCGAACTGGCTCTCGAGGATGTCGAAGAAGCTCGCGTCGATGTAGACGCTCTTGTCGAGCGGGCAGTAGAAGGGGCCGACCTGGTTGCTCGCCGTCCCGCAGGCCGACTGGGTGCTCCCCGTGTAGAGCACGGTCTGGGTCTCCTGCCACTCCTTGCCGAAGCGCGGGAGCTCGCCGCTCCAGAAGGCCTGCACGGAGTTGACCGTGGCCACCATCCGGCACTCGACGCTGCGGTTGGCGTCGGCGCCGGTCTTGCAGTCGTCGAAGGCGCCGGAGTCGGTCTCGCCCCCGGGCTGGACCTGTCCCTGGTCGGGCTGCCCGCCGCCCGTGGGCAGGTCACTCGGGTTGATGCCGAAGATGAGGGCGAGGACGAGCATGATGATGCCGCCGATGCCGCCGCCGACGGCGATGCCTCCCGGACCGCCCCCGCCGCCACCCGAACGCACCTGACCGGTGTCGAGGGTGACGTTGTCGTTGAAGCTCATGCGGGCCTCCGTCGCCGAGGTGGGTGGACCGCGGACAGTGCGGCGCCACCTAGACTAGGGGGCGCCACCGCCCGCCGGGTGCTCCCGTAGCACCGGCGCCGAGCGTGTCCGAACCACCCACCGAAGGGCCCTGTCGTGATCACCGCTGCCTCCGTCGAGCTGCGCGCGGGCTCCCGCCTGCTCCTCGACGGCGCGTCGTTCCGCGTGGCGCCCGGTGACCGGATCGGGCTCGTGGGGCGCAACGGCGCGGGCAAGACGACCCTGACGAAGACGCTCGCAGGCGAGACGATCCCCGCGGCGGGCACGATCACCCGCTCGGGTGAGGTCGGCTACCTCCCGCAGGACCCGCGCGGCGTCGACCTCGACCTGCTGGCCCGCGACCGCGTCCTGTCGGCGCGCGGGCTCGACACGATCGTGCGCGACCTGCGCGCCTCCACCCACGCGATGGGGGAGGAGACCGGCGAGAAGCAGGAGCGGGCGATGCGCCGCTACGCGCGGCTCGACGCCGAGTTCACCGCCGCCGGGGGCTACGCCGCCGAGTCGGAGGCGGCCTCGATCGCCGCCGCGCTCGGCCTCGACGAGCGGGTGCTCGGACAGACGCTCGGCACCCTCTCGGGTGGCCAGCGTCGAAGGATCGAGCTCGCCCGGATCCTCTTCTCGGGGGCCCAGACCCTCCTCCTCGACGAGCCGACCAACCACCTCGACGCCGACTCCATCGCGTGGCTGCGTGACCACCTCAAGGGCTACCGCGGCGGCCTCGTCGTCATCTCGCACGACGTCGACCTCCTCGACGCCGTCGTCAACAAGGTCTTCCACCTCGACGCGAACCGGGGCGAGCTCGACCAGTACTCGCTGGGCTGGAAGGCCTACCTCCAGCAGCGCGAGACCGACGAGCGGCGCCGCAAGCGCGAGCGGGCCAACGCCGAGAAGAAGGCCTCGGTCCTCATGGCCCAGGCCGACAAGATGCGCGCCAAGGCGACCAAGACCGTGGCGGCGCAGAACATGGCCCGTCGGGCCGAGCGGCTGCTCTCCGGCCTCGAGGCCGAGCGCGCCCACGACCGCGTGGCCCGGCTGCGCTTCCCCAAGCCCGCGTCGTGCGGCAAGACCCCGCTGCGGGCGAGTGGCCTGTCGCGCTCCTACGGCTCGCAGGAGGTCTTCACCGACGTCGACCTCGCCATCGACCGCGGGTCGCGCGTCGTCGTCCTCGGCCTCAACGGTGCCGGGAAGACCACGCTGCTGCGGATGCTCGCCGGCGTCGACGACCCCGACACGGGCCAGGTCGAGCCCGGGCACGGCCTCAAGATCGGCTACTACGCCCAGGAGCACGAGAACCTCGACGTCGGACGCACCGTCCTGCAGAACATGAAGAGCGCGGCCCCCGACCTCGGCGAGACCGACGTCCGCAAGGTCCTCGGGTCCTTCCTCTTCACCGGTGACGACGTCGACAAGCCGGCCGGGGTCCTCTCTGGCGGCGAGAAGACCCGGCTGTCGCTGGCGCTCCTCGTCGTGTCGTCGGCCAACGTGCTCCTCCTCGACGAGCCGACGAACAACCTCGACCCCGCGTCGCGCGAGGAGATCCTCGGGGCCCTGCGGACCTACGAGGGCGCCGTCGTCCTCGTGACGCACGACGAGGGCGCGGTCGACGCCCTCGAGCCCGAGCGCATCCTCCTGCTCCCCGACGGGGTCGAGGATCTCTTCAGCGCCGACTACCGCGACCTCGTCACCCTCGCCTGACGCCGTCCCCGGCGCAGCGCCCCCGGTCATACTGCGGGGATGACCCGTGGGCGAGCGAGGACCGTCGTGGTCGCCGCCGTCGGAGTGCTGCTCGCCGTCGGTGCCTGCACCGCGCCCGACCCGGCGGTTCGCGCGAGCCCGGACCCCTCCCGCTCCACGCCCAGCCCGGTGCCGCCGTCGCCGGCGCCGACCGTCCAGCCGACGGCCGCGGCGTCGGTGCGCTTCTCGGCGCTGGGGGACATCGGGTCGACGGAGGCGGCCTCCGCGGTCCTGCGCTCGATCGCCGCCCGGGACGACGACTTCACCCTCGCCCTCGGCGACCTGTCCTACGGCGAGGACGGGGAGGAGGACGCGTGGTGCCGCTTCGTCACCCGTCGGGTCGGTGCCGCCCACCCGTTCCAGCTCGTCTCCGGCAACCACGAGTCGGACGGCCCCGACGGCGACATCGACCGTTTCGTCCGCTGCCTCCCGAACCGCCTGCCCGGCCTCGTCGGCGACTACGGGAGGCAGTGGTACGTCGACCGGCCGACGGGGACGCCGCTCGTCCGGGTCGTCATGATCTCCCCGTCGCTGGACTTCGGGCGGGGGCCGTGGTCGTACGACGAGGGCACCCCCCACCACGACTGGCTGCGGGACGCGGTCACCGGTGCCCGCCGAGCCGGCATCCCGTGGGTGGTCGTCGGGATGCACAAGCCCTGCCTCAGCCTCGGGGCCTACGCCTGCGACCCCGGGCGGGACGTCGTCGACCTGCTCCTGGAGACCGGGGTCGACCTCGTCCTCACCGGCCACGAGCACCTGTACCAGCGCACCGTGCCGCTCTCGCTCGGGTCCGGCTGCGCCACCGTGCGCCCGGGGCGTTACGACCGGGACTGCGTCGCGTCCTCGGGTGGGACGACGTTCGTCACCGTGGGGACCGGTGGCACCCGGCTGCGCGCCGTGGACCGGTCGGACGACGAGCGCCGGTACTTCGCCGCAATGAGCGGCGCGAACGCCGACCCCTCGCACGGGTCCCTCGACGTCGTCGTGACGGCGGACCGCCTCACGGCGACGTTCCGGGCGGTGGGGCGCGGCAGGTTCGGCGACCGCCTCGTCCTCGACCGGGTCGACAGATAGGTAACCGTGTGGTTACCTATCTGTCGTGGACGCCTTCGATGCCATCGCCGACCCGGTCCGCCGCGCCCTGCTGACGACGGTGTCGCAGGGGAGCGCGCGGGTCGTCGACCTCGCCGCGGCGCACCCCATCAGCCGACCGGCCGTCAGCAGGCACCTGCGCGTCCTCACCGAGGCCGGCCTCGTCACCGTCGACGCCGTCGGGCGGGAGCGGCACTACCGGCTGCGGCCCGAGCCGCTCGACGACGTCCGCACCTTCCTCGACGCCCTCGCGTCGAGCACCCGGCGCCCGCCGGTGACCCCGGAGGCGCTCGACGCCCTCGACCTCGAGGTGCGCCGGGTCGGGCGCGACCGACGCGACGGGCCGTCCACCGAGGCGACGACCACCACGACCACCACGACCACCCCCACCGAGGAGACCGCATGAGCACCGACGACCGGATCGACACCACCGACACCACCGCCACGACGACCCACGAGCCCGCAGGACGGCGTGAGGACCGGGACGGGAGCCCCTTCGTCGTCCTCGAGCGGACCTTCCGGGCCCCCGCGAGCGACGTCTGGGCCGCGGTGACCGAGCCGGAGCGACTCCAGCGCTGGATCGGGACCTGGTCGGGCGACCCCGCCACGGGGCAGGTCGAGTTCCTCATGACGGCCGAGGGCGACGAGGTCGACCCAGCGCGCACGACCATCCACGAGTGCGACCCGCCGCGCCGCCTCGTCCTCAGCTGGGACGCGGGCAGCGGTGGCGGTGGCGTCTGGCACCTCGAGCTCGACCTCGCCGAGGCGTCGGGCGCGACGACCCTGACCTTCGCCCAGCGCATCCCGGACCTCGCCACCGGGCGAGACGTCGGCCCGGGCTGGGAGTACTACCTCGACCGGCTCGTCGCCGCCGAGTCCGGCGGCGACGTCGCATCGGTCGCGTGGCCGGAGTACGAGGGCATGCTCGGGTACTACGCGGACCTGTTCGCGGACCTCGGCGGAGCCGAGAGGGTCAGCCCGGGATCGCCGGCAGGCGGGTGAGCGCCTGCGCCACGGCCTCCTGCAGCTCGGTGTCCTCCCACGTGTGGTCGACGAGGTCGCCGCGCAGGTAGGCGTCGTACGCCGGGAGGTCGAGGTGCCCGTGTCCGCAGAGCGCCGTGAGGATGACCTTCTCCTCGCCGGTGTCGATGCAGCGGATCGCCTCGTCGACCGCCGCGGCCAGCGCGTGGGTCGGCTCCGGCGCCGGGACGATGCCCTCGGTGCGCGCGAACAGCACGCCGGCGGCGAAGCAGTCCTTCTGCGTCTTGGCGACCGCCTCGATGTGGCCCTGGTCGTAGAGGTGGCTGATGAGCGGGCTCATGCCGTGGTAGCGCAGGCCGCCGGCGTGGATCGGGTCCGGGATGAAGTCGTGGCCGAGCGTGTGCATCTTCAGCAGGGGGGTGAGGCCGGCGACGTCGCCGAAGTCGTAGGCGTAGGTGCCCTGGGTCAACGAGGGGCACGACGCCGGCTCGACGGCCCGGATGACCGGCCCGGCGCCGCCGGCCGCGAGCCTCTCGCGGATGAACGGGAAGGTCAGCCCGCCGAAGTTCGAGCCGCCGCCGGTGCACCCGACGATGAGGTCGACGGCCTCGCCGACCTTCGCCAGCTGGAGCAGGGCCTCCTCGCCGATGATCGTCTGGTGGAGCAGGACGTGGTTGAGGACCGAGCCGAGCGCGTAGTTCGCCGTGGGGTCCTGTGCGGCCATCTCGACGGCCTCGCTGATGGCGACGCCGAGGCTCCCCGGTGACGACGGGTCGGCGGCGAGGATGGCGCGCCCCGCCTCGGTGAGGTCCGACGGGCTCGGGTGCACCGTGCCGCCGAAGGTCTCCATCATGATCTTGCGGTAGGGCTTGGCGTCGAAGGAGGCGCGCACCTGCCAGATCTCGCACTCGAGGTCGAACTGCGCGCACGCGAAGGCCAGAGCCGTGCCCCACTGGCCCGCACCGGTCTCGGTCGTGAGCCGACGGATGCCCGCCCTGGCGTTGTAGTACGCCTGCGGCACCGCGGTGTTCGGCTTGTGCGAGCCGGCGGGTGAGACGCCCTCGTACTTGTAGTAGATGCGCGCGGGCGTCCCGAGCGCCTTCTCGAGGCGGTGCGCACGGTACAGCGGGGAGGGCCGCCACAGCCGGTAGACGTCCTGCACCTCCTGGGGGATGTCGACGTACTGCTCGGTCGTCACCTCCTGCGCGATGAGGTCCATCGGGAAGATCGCGGCGAGGTCGTCGGGGCCCACCGGCTGGCCCGTGCCGGGGTGCAGCGCCGGCGGGGGAGGCGTCGGGAGGTCGTGGAGGATGTTGTACCAGCGCGTCGGCATCTCGTCCTCGTCGAGCAGGACCTTGTGGCGCAGCGGTGCGGTCACGGGCGTTCCTCCGTCTCGGCCCACCCACGTCGGCGGGGAACCGCCATCCTCCCGACGCGGCGAGGTCGACCACAAGGGCCTGCCCACGATGCGCGGCTCGAGGGCCCCGGACGCGGAACAGGTGTCGGCGCGCGGTGGTTGACTCACCGGTACCCCGAGGACGAGGAGCAACACCGGTGAGCATGCAAGGGTGGCAGGCGCTGCACAGCCTGAGCAGGGACGCGAGCGTCAAGGAGCGTCGCCTGACCCCCGGCACGACCCGGAGGGTGCTCGGCTACGCGCGCCCCTACAAGGTCGCGATCGCCTGGTTCCTCGGGCTCGTCGTCGTCGAGTCCGTCCTCGTCGTCGCCACGCCCCTGCTGCTGAAGTCGCTCATCGACGACGGGATCGTCCCCAAGGACTCCGACGTCGTCGTGCGCCTGTCGCTCGTCGTCGCGGGCCTGGCCGTCGTCAGCGGGGCCCTGACCCTCGTCGAGCGGTGGTTCTCCGCCCGCATCGGCGAGGGGCTCATCTACGACCTGCGCACCGAGGTCTTCTCCCACGTGCTGCGCCAGCCCGTCGCCTTCTTCACCCGCGCGCAGACGGGCGCCCTCGTCACCCGGCTCGGGAACGACGTCATCGGGGCCCAGCAGGCCTTCACCTCGGTGCTGTCCAGCGTCGTGAGCAACGCGATCACCCTCGTGCTCATCGTCGGCGCGATGGCCTCGCTGTCGTGGCAGCTCACCCTCGCGGCGCTCGTCCTCGTCCCGTTCTTCCTCGTCCCGGCGCGCCTCATGGGCCGGCGCCTCGCGAGCCTGGCGCACGAGCAGATGGTGCAGAACGCCGACCTCGGCACCCGGATGACCGAGCGGTTCAACGTCGCGGGCGCCCTCCTCGTCAAGCTCTTCGGGCGTCCCACCACCGAGGATGACGAGTACGCCGTGCGGGCGGCCCGGGTGCGCGACATCGGCGTGACCATCGCCGTCAACCGGTCGGTGTTCTTCGTGGCGCTCACCCTCGTCGCCTCCCTCGCCACGGCGATGGTCTACGGCGCCGGTGGCCTCATGGCCGTCGGCGGCACCCTCACCGTCGGGACGCTCATCGCCCTCACCGCGCTGCTCGCGCGCCTCTACGGCCCGCTCACCGCGATCTCCAACGTGCGCGTCGACATCATGACGGCGCTGGTCTCCTTCGAGCGCGTCTTCGAGGTGCTCGACCTCGAACCGCTCGTCGCCGAGGCGCCCGACGCCCGTGCGGTGCCGGCCGGCCCGGTCCGCGTCGAGGTCGAGGACGTCGCCTTCTCCTACCCCTCCGCCGACGAGGTCTCGCTCGCCTCCCTCGAGAGCACCGCCACCGGCGACCGCCGGGGGAGCGGACCGGTGCTGCGGGACGTGTCGTTCACCGTCGAGCCCGGCAGCCTCGTGGCCCTCGTCGGGCCGAGCGGCGCCGGCAAGACGACGATCACCTCGCTCGTCGCCCGGCTCTACGACCCGACCTCCGGCACGGTGCGGATCAACGGCCTCGACGTGCGCGACGCCACCCTCGAGTCGCTGCACGAGGCCGTCGGGGTCGTCACCCAGGACGCCCACCTCTTCCACGACACCATCAGGGCCAACCTCGAGTACGCCGCCCCCGGGGCCTCCGAGGAGCAGATGGTCGCCGCCCTGCGCGCCGCCCAGGTCTGGACCCTCGTCGACTCGCTGCCCGCCGGCCTCGACACGGTCGTCGGCGACCGCGGGCACCGCCTGTCCGGCGGCGAGAAGCAGCGGCTGGCCATCGCCCGCCTCCTGCTCAAGGGCCCCGGCCTCATCGTCCTCGACGAGGCGACGGCCCACCTCGACAGCGAGTCCGAGCAGGCGCTCCAGCGGGCCCTCGACCACGCGCTGCGCGACCGGTCGGCCCTCGTCATCGCGCACCGGCTGTCCACCGTCCGGCACGCCGACCTCATCCTCGTCGTCGACGACGGGCGCATTGTCGAGCGGGGCACCCACGCCCAGCTCGTCGACCGGGGCGGCCTGTACGCCGAGCTCTACCGCACCCAGTTCTCCGAGGAGCTCGACGAGGTCCTCGACACCGCCGACAGCCCCGCCTGAGGCGCCTCCCCGCCGTCGTGCGCCCGGGCTCGGCGGCGGGTGGGGCTACTCGTCCTCCTCGTCCCAGATGCGCGTCCTCCTCGGCTTCGGCGGGTAGCGCACCGGGTCCTCGGCGCGCAGCTCGCGCCGGATGCCGAACCAGACGAGGACGAAGCCGAGGACGGTGGTGAGCCACCACTGGTACGCGTAGGCCAGGTGCGGCCCGAGGCTCCGGTCGGGGGAGCCCAGCGGGACCGGCCGCTCCGGCGTCGTCCCGTCGGGCAGCCGCTCGGACTCCAGGAGCACGTAGCCCGGCAGGACCGACGCCGACCCGAGCGCCTCGCCCGCCTCGCGGAGGTTGAGGCTCGCGAGCTGGTCGGCGGCCTCGTCGCGCCCCCGGGAGGCCTCCCCCCGGCGGACCCACCCCGTGACCGTCACCTGCCCCGAGGGAGCGGGCGCCACGCGGGGCAGGGTGCTCGCGCCCCGGTCGGAGACGGCGACCCACCCACGGTCGACGACGACCTCGGGCCCGCCGCCCTCGTCACGCAGCGACCACAGGACCTCGTACCCGGCCTGCTTGTCGTTGGTCCGGTTGCGCACGTACACCGGGCCGGCCGCGTAGGTCCCCGACACGGTGACGCGGGTCCAGTCGTCCTCGAGCGACAGGCCCGCCGGGGTCAGGACCGAGCCCAGCGGGACGGGGTCCGCCCGGTAGTGGGCGTCGAGCCGGGCGTTGCGGTCGGCCTTCACCTCGTGGCGGTGGTACTGCCACCAGCCGAGGTGGTAGCAGGCCACGGAGAGGAGCGCGGCGAGGAGGAGGGCGCCCAGCCACCTGGGGGTGAGCAGCCGCCTGAGCACGCCGTCACGCTACCCGTCGTACATTGGGGTCTGTGACCACCCTCCCGACGCCCCGGCTGCACGACCGCTTCGGTCGCGTGGGCCGCGACCTGCGCGTCTCGGTCACCGACCGCTGCAACCTGCGCTGCACCTACTGCATGCCCGCCGAGGGCCTCGACTGGCTCGACAAGCCCGAGATGCTCACCGACGACGAGCTCGTCCGGCTCGTGCGGGTCATGGTCGGTCTCGGGGTCACCAACGTCCGCCTCACCGGGGGTGAGCCGCTGCTGCGGCGCAGCCTCGTCGACGTCGTGGGACGGATCGCCGCCCTCGAGCCGCGGCCCCGGATCGCGATGACGACCAACGGCATCGGCCTCGACCGGCTCGCCGCTCCGCTCGCCGCGGCGGGACTCGACCGCGTCAACGTCAGCCTCGACACCATCGACCGCGTCCGCTTCCAGGACCTCACCCGCCGCGACCGCTTCGGCGACGTCGAGGCCGGGCTCAAGGCCGCTGCCGACGCCGGGCTCACCCCGGTCAAGGTCAACGCCGTCGCCATGCGCGGGGTCAACGACGAGGGCGTCGCCGACCTCCTGCGCTGGTGCCTCGACCGCGGCTACGAGCTGCGCTTCATCGAGCAGATGCCGCTCGACGCCCAGCACGCGTGGGACCGCTCGATGATGGTGTCGCAGGCCGAGATCCTCGAGCGCCTGGGGGAACGGTTCCGCCTGACCCCGGTCGAGGAGCGGGGGAGCGCCCCGGCCGAGCTCTTCCTCGTCGACGGCGGTCCCGAGACGGTCGGCGTCATCGCCAGCGTCACCGCCCCGTTCTGTGCGGCGTGCGACCGGGTCCGGCTCACCGCCGACGGGCAGCTGCGCAACTGCCTCTTCTCGCGCCGCGAGATCGACCTGCGGGGGCCGCTGCGCGCGGGGGCGACCGACGCTGAGCTCGCCGACCTCGTCATCGGCGAGATGTGGGCCAAGGCGGCCGGCCACGGCATCGACCGGCCCGACTTCGAGCAGCCCGAGCGCCCGATGTCCGCCATCGGCGGCTGACCACCGGATCGGCGGTCAGTGGCTCGGCGGCACCCCGTCGTCGTGCGGGGACGGGCCGATCCGTCGGGTGTGGTCGACGGTCGGCACGACCGGGCGGACCCGGCCGGCCACCCGGGGCGCGACGGCGTTGGCCGCGACGACGGCGATGAACGGCAGGAACACCGCGAGGAACGCGAAGACCCAGCGGACCGGGTGGTCGATGACGACGAGGAGGACGAAGCACGCGGTGCGGATCCCCATCGTCACGAGGTAGTGCTTGAGCCGGCGGGCCTGGTCCTCGGTCCGGGACTCCGGAGCGCTCGTCACCGACTGCGGGGAGTCGTCGCGGTGGCGGGTCAGGGGCACCGTTCCACTGTATGTCGCCCGCTTCCGACTACCCAGCGGTAGTCCACTAGGTTCGACGACATGAGCGAGCCACGCACCGTCCTCGTCACCGGTGGCAACCGCGGGATCGGCCTCTCCATCGCCCGGTCCTTCGCCGAGGCCGGCGACCGGGTCGTCGTCACCCACCGCTCGGGCGAGGCTCCCGAGGGGCTCGACGGCGTGCGCTGCGACGTCACCGACAGCGCCTCGGTCGACGCCGCGTTCACCGAGGCCGAGGAGAAGCTCGGTGGGCCGGTCGAGGTCCTCGTCGCCAACGCGGGCATCACCAAGGACGGCCTGCTCATGCGGATGTCCGACGACGACTGGGACTCGGTCATCGACACCAACCTCGCCGGGGCGTTCCGCTGCGCCCGGCGCGCGAGCAAGGGCATGATCCGGCTGCGCCGCGGCCGGATCATCCTCATCTCCAGCGTCGTCGGGCTCTACGGCGGTCCCGGACAGGCCAACTACTCGGCCAGCAAGGCGGGCCTCGTCGGCCTCGCCCGGTCCATCACCCGCGAGCTCGGAGGGCGCGGCATCACCGCCAACGTCGTCGCGCCGGGGTTCATCGAGACCGACATGACCGCCGCCCTGCCCGAGGAGACGCAGAAGTCCTACAAGGCCGCCATCCCCGCGGGGCGGTTCGCCAGCCCCGAGGAGGTCGCCGCCGCCGTCCGCTTCCTCGCCGGCCCCGACGCCGCCTACATCTCCGGCGCCGTCATCCCCGTCGACGGCGGCCTCGGCATGGGTCACTGACCCGCGCGGTCCACCCCGGCCACCCGACCGTCCCGCCCGACCGACCACCGACCCCAGCGAAAGGGCCCGTCATGTTGCTCGAGGGCAAGAAGCTCCTGGTGACCGGCGTCCTCATGGACTCCTCGATCGCCTTCCAGATCGCCAAGCTCGCCCAGGAGCAGGGGGCCGAGGTCGTCCTCACCTCCTTCGGCCGGACGATGAAGATCACCACCGCCATCGCCCGGCGGCTGCCGCAGACGCCCCCCGTCGTCGAGCTCGACGTCACGAGCGACGACGACCTCGCGGGCCTGGCCGACCGGGTCAGGGAGCACGTGCCGCACCTCGACGGCGTCGTCCACTCCATCGGCTTCGCCCCCCAGGGCGCCTTCACCTTCATGGAGGCCGGCTGGGACGACGTCTCGACCGCCGTCCAGGTCTCGGCCTACTCGCTCGCCTCGCTCACCAAGGCGGCCCTGCCCCTGATGTCCGAGGGCGGCAGCGTCGTCGGGCTGACCTTCGACGCCCGCTTCGCGTGGCCGGTCTACGACTGGATGGGCGTCGCCAAGGCCGCCTTCGAGTCGACGAGCCGCTACCTCGCGCGCGACCTCGGCCCGAAGGGGATCCGCTGCAACATCGTCGCGGCCGGGCCCATCCGCACGACCGCCGCCAAGTCGATCCCCGGCTTCGAGCGCTTCGAGGAGGAGTGGGGCACCCGGGCGCCGCTCGGCTGGGACGTCAACGACGCGGTCCCTGCGGCGCGGGCCTGTTGCGCCCTGCTGTCCGACTGGTTCCCCGCGACGACGGGCGAGATGGTGCACGTCGACGGCGGCTTCCACGCCATGGGGGTCTGAGCGCCGGGACGACCCCGACGCCCGGCTAGGCTCCCCGTTCGTGACCAGCGACCACGCCGCGACCGGCGCCGGGGTGCGGACCCGCGAGGTCCGTCTCCTCGAGGGCCCCAACCTCTACTTCCCACGCCCCGCGGTGAAGGTGACCCTCGAGCTGCCGGGCCTGCTCCGGGCCACCCCCGACGTCGTGCGCGACCTCGCCGCCGCCGCCGGGCTGCGGCGTGGACAGCCCGGCGCCCCCGGGAGCGAGCAGCGCCAGCGGGCCCTGCTGCGGGTCGTCGAGCGGACCGCCCGCGCCGTCGCCGTCGAGGCCGGGACGCGCCGCCTCGGGGTGCGCACGCGCGCCGCGGCCGAGACCGACGTGGTCGTGTGCGCCTTCGTGTGGCGCCACCGCGGCCGCGCCGAGGCCCTCGGCGACGCCATCGGGCAGGTGCTCGCCGAGGTCCACGAGGGCCGGGACTGGGCCGACGCGGTGTCCGCCGCCGCGGCGACCGTCGCGGCGGCGCCCAAGGGCGACGCGCCGCGCATCCTCACCCCGCACGTGCCCGTCGTGTCCGTCACCGGCACCAACGGCAAGACGACGACCACCCGGCTGCTCGCGCACATCGCGATGACGGCCGGCCTGCGCACCGGCTGGAGCTCGACCGACGGGGTGCTCGTCCAGGGCGAGGTCGTCGAGACCGGCGACTACTCCGGACCGGCCGGCGCCCGCGCCGTCCTCGAAGCGCCGGGCGTGCAGGTCGGGATCCTCGAGACGGCGCGCGGCGGCATGCTCCTGCGCGGGATGGGCGTCACCCACAACGACGTCTCGGTCGTGACCAACGTGTCGGCCGACCACCTCGGCCTCCAGGGCATCGACACCGTCGACCAGCTCGCCGAGGTCAAGGCGATCGTCACCCGCGTGACGAAGCCGACCGGGTGGGTCGTCCTCAACGGGGAGGACCCACGGGTGTGGGCCATGCGCGGCGGCGCCCGGGGCCGCCCGTGGGTGTTCGCCGCCGACCCCAACGCCCCGGCGGTGCGCGAGGCGCTCGGAGCCGGCGGGCGGGCCACGACGATCCTCGACGACCACGTCACGGTCCTCGCCGCCCACGGAGCGCCCGACCGCCTGCTGCGCGTCGTCGACCTCCCGATGGCGCTCTCCGGCCTCTCCCACCACAACGTCCTCAACGCCCTCGCGGGGGCGTCCGCCGCCCTCGGTCTCGGACTCGACCGTGCCAGCGTCGTGGAGGGGCTACGGACCTTCCGCCCCGACGACGTCCAGAACCCCGGCCGGATGAACACCTACAGCGTTCCGGTGGAGGGCGGTTCGGCGACCGTCATCGTCGACCTCGCGCACAACGAGGCAGGGCTCGAGGCCCTGCTCGACGTCTGCCGCGGCCTCGTCGCGCCGTGGGGTCGGGTCCACCTCGCCCTCGGGACGGGCGGGGACCGCACCGACGACATCCTCGAGACCCTCGGGGAGATGGCGGGCCTGCGCGCCGACCACGTCGTCGCGGCGCACAAGGAGCACTACCTGCGCGGCCGCTCGATGGAGGACCTCGAGGCGCACCTGCGGGTCGGGCTGGCGCGCGCGGGCGTCGCCGACATCGCCTCGTACCCGACCGAGCTGTCCGGGCTCCGGGCTCTCGTCGAGGCCGCCGACGACGGCGACGTCTGTGCCGTGATGTGCCACGCCGAACGGGAGGCGATCGCCGCCTGGCTGGCGGAGGTGGGCGCGGTGTCCGACGACCCCGACGCCATCCGGCGCAAGGTCGTCAGGGCCCGCGGCGAGCACGAGTCCGAGGGCGAGATCGCGGCGCTGTGGGAGGTCGACGACGACGCCGAGCGCATCGCCCGAGGGGCCGCCCTGCACGCAGCGCACCCCGGCGACGCCCGGATCGCCTTCGAGTACGCCGGGTGCCTCGACGCCGCCGGCGACGAGGCGGCGGCCGTGCCGCTGTACGAGGAGGCCCTCGCCGGTGGCCTGAGGGAGCCGCTGCGCCACCGGGCCCAGGTCCAGCTCGCCTCGAGCCTGCGCGTCCTGGGCCGGCACGCGGACGCCGCGGAGGTCATCGAGGAGGCCGCAAACACCCACCCCGACAGCCTCGGGGTCGCGGCCTTCCGCGCGCTCGTGCGGCACGACGCCGGTGAGCCGTCCCGGGCGCTGCGCGAGCTGCTCGCGACCCTCGTGGCGACGAGCACCGACCCCGACGTGGAGCGCTACCGCCGCGCGCTCACGGCGTACAGCGAGCAGCTCGGTCGCTGAGCGGGCCGCTCTCAGGCGCCCCCGCCGCCACCCGCCGGGTCGACCTCACGCGCGGCCTCGTCACCGGTCTCGGCGGCCTCCACCGCGAGGGCGTCGGGGTCGAGGTCCGGGTCGCCGACGGTGTCGCGGGAGTGGCTGCCCGGCTGGGCCTGCTTCGTCATCGACTCGAGCTCGGTCATGACCGCGGCGTGCTGGTCGACGGAGAGCACCACGATGTCACCGGGGTTCGCCCGGGCCATGACGTGGCGCACGGCCGCGGTCTCGCCGAGGACGACCTCGACCTGGCGGCACCGGACGCCGGGCTCACCCATCCGTGAGCGGACGCCCTCGGCCACGCGCTCGGCCGTGAAGCCCCGCTCGCGCCCGCGCAGCCGCTCGTCCTCGCGGACGACGACGACGTCGAAGTGGTCGGCGGCGATGGCGCCGAGCTCGCGCATGTCCTCCTCGCGGCGGTCGCCCGCGGTCGCGACGACGCCGATCCGCGAGATCTTGCCGAGGTCGGTCTGGCCCGCCTTGACGGCTGCGTAGCGCTCGAGGAACTCGCCGAGGACCCGCATGCCGGGGGCGTTGTGGCAGTAGTCGACGATGACGTCGACGTTGTGGACGTTGACCTGGTTCATCCGGCCGGGGGACAAATAGTACGACGTCGTGAAGGTCCGCAGGCCCTGGCGGATCTCGTGCAGGCCGGCGCCCGTGGCGAACGCGGCGCCCGCGGCGGCCATCGCGTTGGCGACGTTGAACAGCGCGGTGCCGCCGAAGGACGAGGGGAGCAGGTGGGTCCACGCGAGCTGCATCGAGCGTCGCCCGTGGCGGATGACGATCATGTCGCCGCGCTCGGTGCGGTCGAGGACGACGGCGCGGCCACCGCGACGGCAGTGGTCGTCGATGAGGTCGCGCACCGGGGTGCCGGCCTCGGCGAGGGAGAACCAGATGACCGAGCCCGAGCAGCGCCGGCGCATCCGGCGCACGAGCGGGTCGTCGGCGTTGAGGACGGCGAACCCGTCGCGCGGCACCGCCTCGACGATGACGGCCTTGACGTCGGCGAGCTGCTCGAGGGTGTCGATGCCGCGCATGCCGAGGTGGTCCGGGGCGACGTTGGTGACGACCGCGACGTCGTTGCGGTCGTACCCGAGCCCCTCGCGCAGGATGCCGCCGCGGGCGACCTCCATGACGGCGAAGTCGACGCGCGGGTTCTGCAGGACCATCCGGGCCGACCTCGGCCCCGAGGCGTCGCTGCGCACGACGAGCCGCTCGTCGATGACGATGCCGTCGGTCGAGGTCATCCCGACCTGGCGGCCGAGGCCTTTCATGATGTGCGCGATCATCCGCGAGGTCGTCGTCTTGCCGTTGGTCCCGGTCACCGCGACGATCGGCACGCGCGCCGGCGTGCCGGGCGGGAAGAGCAGGTCGACGACGGGCTTGGCGATGAACTGCGGCTCGCCGATGGTCGGGTGGGTGTGCATCCGGAACCCGGGCGCGGCGTTGACCTCGCAGATGGCGCCGCCGGCCTCGCGCACCGGCGAGGCGATGTCGGGGCAGATGAAGTCGATGCCGGCGACGTCGAGCCCGATGAGGCGCGCGGCCTCCTCGGCGATCTCGACGTTGTCGGGGTGGGCGTCGAACGTGCGGTCGATGGAGATGCCACCGGTCGACATGTTGCCGGTGAGGGCGAGCTTGACCATCGTCTCGGCCGGCGGCACGTCGTCGAGCCCGAAGCCCTGCTCGCGCACGAGCTCGACCGCGGCGTCGTCGACCTTGATCTTCGTCAGCACCTTCTCGTGGCCGACCCCACGACGCGGGTCGCTGTTGGTGATGTCGACGAGCTCGCGGACCGTGTGGGTCCCGTCGCCGGTGACGTGGGCGGGGACGCGCTCGGCGATCGCCTGCATCCGGCCGCCGACGATGAGGCAGCGGTAGTCGCGACCGGTCACCATCGACTCGACGATGACGTAGCCGCGCCGCGACTGCTCCTCGGCGACGACGAAGGCCTCGCGGACGTCGTCGTCGGACAGGAGGTTGAGGCACACGCCCCGACCGTGGTTGCCGTCGAGCGGCTTGACGACGACGGGGAAGCCGATCCGGCGGGCCGCGGCGACCGCGCCGTCGGCGGAGCGCACCGTCTCCTGCTTGGGGACGGGCAGGCCGGCCGAGCCCAGGAGCCGGGTCGTCATGTCCTTGTCGCCGGCGATGTCCACCGCGAGGGCGCCGGTCTTCGAGGTCATCGTCGCGCGGATCCGCTGCTGGTGGACGCCCTGGCCGAGCTGGACCAGGCTGCCGGTGTTGAGCCGGATGAACGGGATGTCGCGGCTGACGGCCTCCTCGAGGATCGCGGCCGTCGAGGGGCCGAAGGCGGTGCGCTCGGCGCGGGTGAGGAAGCGCTCGAGCTCCTCGGCGAAGTCGAAGCCCTCCTCGGCCTGCACGAGGTGGTTGACGAGGCGGACGGCGAGGTGGCCGGCGGCGAGGCCGACCTCCTCGTTGGTGTAGCCGTAGATGACGTTGTAGACGCCGGTGCGGCCCTTGACCATGCGGGTCTTGCCCCGGCGCTGGTCGTGCCCGGCCTCCTGCTGGAGCTGCAGCGCCACGTGCTCGGCGACGTGGCCGAGCCAGGTGCCCTCGCGCAGCCGCTCGACGAAGCCGCCCTTGACCCCCTTGGAGCACGTGTGGTTCTCGATCCGGGGGAGCAGCTCGACGAGGCGGTCGGTGAAGCCCGGGATCGTGTCGCTCGGGTAGCCCTCGAGGACGCCGAGGTCGACGACGAGGTGGATCGAGGGGTCGTACGACCAGATGTTGCCGCCGCGGTAGACCCGGGACTCGACGATCGTCAGCTCGGGTGCAAGGGGGCCGGTCGGGGTCGGACGGTCCATCGGCGCTTCTCCTCGGGGTCTGGCGGAGGGGGTGGGTCGGACGGGCGAGGAACGGGTGGGACGGGGGCTCAGGCCTTGGCGGCGGCGACGGACACGAGCAGGTCGGGGTGCTGCTCCACGAAGTCGGTCAGCCGCCGCTCGACGAGGTCGAAGGTCGAGCCGGCGGGCAGGGTGTGCACGATGGCGCCCGACACCAGGACAGGGGCCCCGGCGCGGGCGTCGGCGGCGTCGGTGCGGGCGCGGCTGCAGTCGAGGACGAACACCGACCCCGAGCCGCGGACCTCGACCGTGCGGCCGTCGGTGACGACCATCGCGGTGTCCTCGTCGATGCCGACGCCGAGCAGGTGCGGCGACGGGGCGATGACCGACATCAGGCGACCGTAGCGGGCGCGCTGGTCGAAGTGCTGGTCGACGACGACCCCCTGGAGCAGGCCCAGTCCGGCGCTGATCTGGCTGGCCCGCTGGCGCGGGGTGACGCCCTCGTCCCCCATCGAGATCATGAAGTCGGAGACGACCGACGCGCCGGCCGACGTTCCGGCGATGACGCTGCCGCGCTCGTGCGCGCGGTGGATCGCGTCGCCGAGCGGGGTGCCGGGGATCAGCTGCGACAGGCGCAGCTGGCTGCCCCCGCTCATGAACACCCCGGTCGCACCGTCGAGCGCCGCGACGACCGCCGGGTCGTGCGAGTCCTCCCGGGTCGCCGGGTTGACGATCGTCACCTCGCGGGCGCCCAGCCGGGTGAACACCTCGGTGTACGACGCGCCCACCTCGTCCTGGAACGAGGAGGCGGTGGGGATGACGACGATGCTCGCCCGACGGCCTCCGCTGAGCTTGAGGAAGTGGCGCAGGAGCGAGGCCTTGCCCACGCGGTCCTCCGCCCCGCCGATGACGAAGAGGGTGGGAGTGGTCGAGGGGTAGCGCGGCACCGGGTCAGCCTAGTGGGGCCTCGCCCGCGTCATCCGCGTCCTCGACCTCCTCGCGCGAGATCCCCAGGAGGAAGAGGACCGCGTCGAGGTAGGGGACGTTGAGCGCGGTGTCGGCCTGGCGGCGGACGAGGGGCTTGGCGTTGAACGCGACCCCGAGCCCGGCGACGGCGAGCATGTCGAGGTCGTTGGCCCCGTCACCGATGGCGACGGTGCGGGTGAGCGGCAGCCCTTCGAGCGCGGCGAACTCGCGCAGCGCCGCCGCCTTCCCGGCGCGGTCGACGACGTCGCCGACGACGCGGCCGGTGAGCAGCCCGTCCTGCACCTCGAGGCGGTTGGCGCGCACGTGGTCGACCCCGAGGTCGGCCCCGATGGCCTCGACGACCTCGATGAAGCCGCCGCTGACGAGGGCCACGGTGAAGCCGAGGCGTTTGAGGGTGCGCACGAGCGTCCGTGCGCCGGGGGTGAGCCGGACGGCGGCCCGGACGTCGTCGAGGACCGACACGGGCAGCCCGGCGAGGGTGGCGACCCGCGCGTGCAGGCTCGCCGCGAAGTCGAGCTCGCCGCGCATCGCCCTCTCGGTGACGGCGGCGACCTCCGGCTCTCGGCCGGCGTGGGCCGCGAGGAGCTCGATGACCTCGTCCTGGATGAGCGTGGAGTCGACGTCCATGACGACGAGCCGGCCGCCCCGGCGGGCGAGCCCGGCCGGGGCGACGGCGATGTCGGCGCCCGTCTCGGCGGAGACGTGGGCGAGGGCGGCGCGCAGGGCCCTGAGGTCGGCTCCCGACACGTCGAGCTCGACGGTCGTCACCGGCCAGCGCGACAGGCGCCGGATGCGGTCGATGTTCGCCCCGTGCTCCGCGATCGCGCCCGCCACCGCGGCGACGTGCTGCGTCTCCAGCGGCGAGCCCATGACGACGACCGCGGCCCGTCCGGTGCGGCGGGGGGCGTTGTCGCCGTGGCCGCCGACGAGGCCGACGCGCATGCCCATCGCCTCGCCGGCCCTGGTCAGCCGGTCGGTGAGGACGTTCTCGTCCTGGGTCGGGCCGAGCAGGACCGACAGCGCGAGGTGACCGCGGACGACGACCTGCTCGAGGTCGAGCACCTCGGCGCCGACCGTGGAGGCGGCCTCGAAGACCGCCTTCGTCACGCCGGGCCGGTCGGGCCCGTCGAGGGTGACGAGGAGGGTGCGCTGCTCCGGGTCCGGCAGCGGGGGCAGGGACGGGTCGCTCGAGGGCTCGGGCACCCCAGCAGGCTATCGAGCCCGGGAGTCCCGCCACGCGACGAGGTCGCGGATCGGACCGAGGTCGTACCGGGGCCCGTTGAGGCCGACGGTGAACAGGCGGGTCCCGACCGCGTGGAGCGCCTCGGCACCGGCGGCGTAGTCGGCGACGTCCTCGGGGAGGCGTTCCGGCCTCGGCGACACCCCCGCGGAGCGCTCGATCTCTCCCGTGTCGCGGCCGATCCGGGCGCACCACTCGTCGAGCACCGCGTGCTTGTGGGCGATGGTGTCGGGGCCACCGAAGCCGTGCCAGATGTCGGCCTGCTCGGCGACGATGCGCAGCGTCTTCTTCTCGCCGCCGCCTCCGATGAGGACCGGGATCGACCTCGTGGGCGCGGGGTTGAGCTTCCCCCAGCGCTCCTTGATGAGCGGCAGGTCGCGGTCGAGGGCGTCGAGCCGCCCTCCGGCGGTGCCGAACTCGTAGCCGTACTCGTCGTAGTCGCGCTCGAACCACCCCGAGCCGATGCCGAGGATGAGCCGCCCCTCACCGCCGTCGCGGGCGCTGATGTGGTCGACGGTGCGCGCCATGTCGGCGAGGAGCTGCGGGTTGCGATAGCTGTTGCACGTCACGAGCGCCCCGAGCTCGACGCGCTCGGTGGCCTCCGCCCACGCGGCGAGCGTCGTCCAGCACTCGAAGTGCTCGCCGTCGGGGTCGCCGTAGAGCGGGTAGAAGTGGTCCCACGTGAAGATGACGTCGACCCCGATCTCCTCGAGCT
Organism: Oryzobacter terrae; assembly: GCF_042756445.1. Classification (GTDB taxonomy): domain Bacteria; phylum Actinomycetota; class Actinomycetes; order Actinomycetales; family Dermatophilaceae; genus Oryzobacter; species Oryzobacter terrae. The sequence continues at coordinate 265,219 of NZ_CP170578.1, read as the reverse complement.
CGGCGCAGGCGCGCCGGATGTCGGCGTACGACGCGTGCTGGGGCTGGACCTGGGCCCCGATCCGGACGGGCCGCTCGGCCGTCACGCCACCACCGTCTGGCCCTTGCCGACCACCGTGATGCCGGACTCGGTCACCGAGAAGCCGCGCGCGAGGTCGTGCTCGCGGTCGAAGCCGATCTTGGCGCCGTCGGGGACGACGACGTTCTTGTCGATGACGGCCCGCTGGATGCTGCAGTGCCGCCCGATCTCGACGCCGTCGAGGATGACGCTGCTGTCGACCTCGGTGTAGCTGTGGACCTTGACGTCGGGGGAGATGACCGAGCCGTTGACCCGGGCACCGGAGATGACGACGCCGGGCGAGACGGCCGAGTTGAGCGCCTCGCCGAACCGGCCGTGCGACCCGTGGACGAACTTCGCCGGCGGGTACGGGCCGTGCGAGGTGTAGATCGGCCAGTCGTAGTTGTAGAGGTTGAAGATCGGGTGGATCGACACGAGGTCCATGTGTGCGTCGAAGTAGGAGTCCATCGTCCCGACGTCGCGCCAGTAGCCCATGTCGCGCTCGGTGCCCCCGGGGATGACGTTCTTCTTGAAGTCGTAGGTGTAGGCGGCGTCCTGCTCGACGAGGGCCGGGACGATGTCGCCGCCCATGTCGTGCTTGCTGCCCTCGAGGGTCGAGTCCTTGGTCACCGCCTCGACGAGCGCGTCGGCGGAGAACACGTAGTTGCCCATGCTCGCGAGGACCTCGTCGGGGGAGTCGGGCAGGCCGTCGGGGTCGGTCGGCTTCTCGCGGAACGCCTTGATGCGGGTGTGGTCGTCGGCCTGCACCTCGATGACGCCGAACTGGTCGGAGGTGGACTTCGGCTGGCGGATCGCGGCCACGGTCACCCCGGCGCCGGACTCGATGTGCTGCTCGACCATCTGCGAGAAGTCCATCCGGTACACGTGGTCGGCGCCCACGACGACGACGATGTCGGGCTTCTCGTCGGTGATCGTGTTGAGGCTCTGGAAGATCGCGTCGGCGCTGCCCTGGTACCAGGACTTGTCGATGCGCTGCTGGGCCGGGATCGGCGCGACGTAGTTGCCGAGCATCGTCGACATCCGCCACGTCTTGGTCACGTGCCGGTCGAGGCTGTGCGACTTGTACTGGGTGAGGACGACGACCTTGAGGTAGCCCGAGTTCACGACGTTCGACAGCGCGAAGTCGACGAGGCGGTAGATGCCCCCGAAGGGGACAGCGGGCTTGGCGCGGTCGGCCGTCAGTGGCATGAGGCGCTTCCCCTCACCGCCCGCGAGGACGATTGCCAGGACCTTCGGACCTCCGCTGCGGTACGCCATGGCCCCACGCTATTGGGTTCTCGCCCTCGCCGGGAGGGCGCGCCCTCACTAGGGTGATTTCCGTGCGCATCGACATCCTCAGCAAGGAGTACCCGCCGGCGATCTACGGGGGAGCCGGTGTCCACGTCGCGGAGCTGGTGCGGGCCCTGCGGCAGCGGGGTGACATCGACGTCCGGGTCCACGCCTTCGGCGAGCCGCGCGACGAGGACGGCACGACCGGCCACGCCGACCTCGCCGAGCTGGCCGGGGCGAACGCGGCCCTCACGACCCTCGGCGTCGACCTGTCGATCGCGGCCGCGTGCGAGGGAGCCGACCTCGTCCACTCGCACACCTGGTACGCCAACTTCGCCGGGCACGTGGCCGCCCTCATGGGCGACATCCCGCACGTGCTCTCGGCGCACAGCCTCGAGCCCATGCGCCCCTGGAAGGCCGAGCAGCTCGCCGGCGGCTACCGCCTATCCTCCTGGGTCGAGAAGACCGCGTACGAGGCCGCCGACGCCGTCATCGCCGTCAGCGCGGGGATGCGCGCCGACATCCTGCGCTGCTACCCCGACGTCGACCCCGACAAGGTCAGGGTCGTCCACAACGGCATCGACTCGCAGCTGTGGCAGCGCGAGCGCGACGAGGACGTCGTGCGCGGCCACGGGGTCGACCCCGACCGGCCGAGCGTCATCTTCGTCGGCCGCATCACCCGGCAGAAGGGGCTGCCCTACCTCCTGCGCGCCGTCGCCGAGCTGCCACCCGAGGTCCAGCTCGTCTTCCTCGCCGGGGCGCCCGACACGCCCGAGATCATGGCGGAGGTCGAGCACCTCATCGCGACCCTGCGCGAGACGCGCGACGGGGTCGTGTGGGTGCCGACGATGCTGCCGCGCAACGAGGTCGTCGCCCTCCTCAGCAGCGCCACCGTCTTCGTCTGCCCGTCGGTCTACGAGCCCCTCGGCATCGTCAACCTCGAGGCGATGGCCTGCGAGCTGCCCGTCGTCGCGACCGCCACCGGCGGCATCCCCGAGGTCGTCGTCGACGGCGAGACGGGCTGGCTCGTGCCCATCGAGCAGGTCCAGGACGGCACCGGCACGCCGGTCGACCCCGACCGCTTCGTCGCCGACCTCGCGGCCGCCCTCAACGAGGCCGTGAGCGACCCGGCACGAGCCGACCGGATGGGTCTCGCGGGCCGCCGCAGGGCCGTGGAGTCGTTCTCGTGGGCCTCGATCGGGGAGCAGACCAACCAGGTGTACCTCGATGTCCTGAGGCGCCGGCTGCTCTCCTCCTGACTCCGTTAGGGTCAGGGCATGAGTGACGTCCTCGCACTGGCCGGTGTGAGCGTCGTGCGTGGGGAGACGCGCATCCTCGACGACGTCTCGTGGGAGGTCGAGGAGGGGCAGCGCTGGGTCGTCCTGGGCCCCAACGGTGCCGGCAAGACGACCCTCCTCCAGCTCGCGGCCGCACGCATCCACCCGACCACCGGTGTCGCCGGCGTCCTCGGCGAGGTGCTCGGCGCCGTCGACGTCTTCGAGCTCCGTCCGCGGATCGGCCTCGCCTCCGCCGCCCTCGCCGACCGCATCCCGCCGCACGAGGTCGTCCGGGACGTCGTCGTCACGGCCTCCTACGGCGTCGTCGGCCGGTGGCGCGAGGCCTACGACCGGCTGGACGAGGGCCGCGCCGTCGAGCTCCTCGAGGCGCTCGGGGCCAGCCACCTCGCCGGCCGCCGCTTCGGCACCCTGTCGGAGGGCGAGCGCAAGCGCGTCCAGATCGCCCGCGCCCTGATGACCGACCCCGAGCTCATGCTCCTCGACGAGCCCGCCGCGGGGCTCGACCTCGGCGGGCGCGAGGACCTCGTCCGCCGGCTCGGCGCCCTCGCCGCCGACCTCGCCGCTCCCGCGATGGTGCTCGTGACCCACCACGTCGAGGAGGTCCCGCCGCACTTCACCGACGTCCTGCTCATGCGCGAGGGGCGGGTCGTCGCCCAGGGGCCGATCGAGATCACCCTGACCGCCGAGAACCTCGAGGCCACCTTCGGCCTCCCGCTCGAGCTCGAGGTCCGGGGGGACCGCTATGCCGCTCGCGCCCGCTGAGCTCACAGGGAACTCCCAGCGAGGCCCGGGCGTCGAACAGGTGACCACGCACCACGGGAAGGGGACTGGCCGATGGAGTGGCTGACGGACAACTGGTGGTTGTTCTGGCTGGGGCTCGCCCTGGTGCTGGGGGCGATCGAGGTCGCGACGGTCGACTTCGTCTTCCTCATGTTCTCCGGCGGCGCCGTCGCGGGTGCGGTCGCGGCCGCCCTCGGCGCGCCCGTACCGCTGCAGGTCGTCGTCGCGGTGTCGGTGGCGCTGCTGCTCCTCGTCGTCGTGCGCCCGATGATCAAGCGCCAGTTCACCGACGGCGAGGTCGACCACCGGATCGGGCCGTCGGGGCTCGTCGGGCGTGACGCCCGCGTCATCCAGGCCGTCACCGACACCGACGGCCGCATCAAGCTCGCGGGGGAGACCTGGTCGGCCCGTCTCGCGCAGGGCAGCTCGCCCGTCGCCCCCGGTGAGGAGGTCCGCGTCATCTCCATCCACGGCGCGACCGCCCTCGTCGAGCCCGTCCACCACGACCTGTCCAGCTGACCGCGCCACCCGGCGCCCCCTGAAAGGCCGGAACCATGCCAGAAGGCACGTTCGCCATCATCGTCCTGCTGCTGCTCGCGGCGTTCGCGATCCTCGTGCTCGTCCGCACGGTCCGGATCGTCCCGCAGCAGACCGCCCTCATCATCGAGCGGCTGGGCCGCTACTCGCGCACCCTCGAGGGCGGGCTGCACATCCTCGTGCCGTTCGTCGACCTCGTGCGCGCCAACATCGACCTGCGCGAGCAGGTCGTCTCGTTCCCGCCGCAGCCGGTCATCACGAGCGACAACCTCGTCGTCAGCATCGACACCGTCATCTACTACCAGGTGATCGAGCCGAAGTCGGCCGTCTACGAGATCGCCAACTTCATCCAGGGCATCGAGCAGCTCACGGTCACCACGCTGCGCAACGTCATCGGCTCGCTCGACCTCGAGCAGACCCTGACCAGCCGCGACCAGATCAACGGCCAGCTGCGCGGCGTCCTCGACGAGGCCACCGGCAAGTGGGGCATCCGCGTCAACCGCGTCGAGCTCAAGGCCATCGACCCGCCCCAGTCGATCCAGGAGTCGATGGAGAAGCAGATGAAGGCCGAGCGCGAGCGGCGCGCCATCATCCTCCAGGCCGAGGGCCAGAAGGCCAGCCAGATCCTCACCGCCGAGGGCGAGAAGCAGAGCCAGATCCTGCGCGCCGAGGGGTCGGCCCAGGCCCGCATCCTCGAGGCCCAGGGCCAGGCCCGCGCCATTCAGCAGGTCTTCGACGCCATCCACCGGGGCAAGCCCACCCAGAAGCTGCTCGCCTACCAGTACCTCCAGGTGCTCCCGCAGATCGCCCGCGGCGACAGCAACAAGATGTGGATCATCCCGAGCGAGCTCACCGACGCCCTCAAGGGCATCGGGGGGATGCTCGGCCGTGGCCAGGGCGGCTTCGACGGCGGCGACGACGAGGCGTGGGTCGACCCGGGCGAGGGCCCCGGCAACGCGTTCGAGGAGACGACGCTCGAGGACCCCGCGCAGGCCCTCGCGGCCGCCCGCGGCCAGGCCGGGCTCGCCAGCCGTGAGGCCGAGGAGCACGCGGCCCCGGCGTCGCGGGTCCAGCCGCCGATCCAGCCGTCGGCCGACGCCGTGCCCCCGCGCCCGGCGACCCCGCCGCCCGCCCCGCCGGCCCCGCCCACCGAGGACGCCCCGCCCCCGCCGCCGGTCCCCGGCACCACGGCCGGCGACGACGAGCCGCCGCCCCCGCCGAGCCGCTGACCCACGCCTCCGGTCGCCGATCGGACGGCCCGACCTCGCACCCGGGCACCCGCATAGGGTGTCCGGGTGCCCTGGTCCGACGTCGTCCTCGTCCTCCTGGCGGGGGTCGGCGCCGGGACGATCAACACGATCGTCGGCTCCGGCACGCTCATCACCTTCCCGACGCTCCTCCTGCTGGGGATCCCGCCCGTCACGGCGAACATCTCGAACAACATCGGCCTGGTGCCCGGGTCGCTCACCGGCAGCATCGGCTACCGCAAGGAGCTCGAGGGCGCGGGTCCCGACCTCCGGCGGCTGGCGCCGATGTCCTTCCTCGGCGGCGCCGTCGGAGCCGTCCTCCTGCTCGTCCTCGACCCCAGGCTCTTCAAGGCCGTCGTCCCCGTCCTCATCCTCCTCGGCATCGCGCTGGTCGTCGCCGGACCACGGATCAACGACTGGACGGCCAGGCGCCGGGAGGCTGCCGGGCGCGAGGGCGAGGGCGACCACCGCGTCGCGATGCAGGTGGGTGCCTTCGGGTCGGGGGTCTACGGCGGGTACTTCGGTGCGGCACAGGGGATCATCCTCATGGGGATCCTCGGCGCGCTCTCGCAGCAGCCGCTCCAGCGGCTCAACGGCTACAAGAACGTCCTCGCGACGATCGTCAACGCGGTCGCCGCCGTCGTCTTCCTCCTCGTCGCCGTCGACCGGATCGACTGGCTTGTCGTCCTCCTCATCGCGGTGGGGTCGACGGTCGGTGGCGTCCTCGGCTCGACGGTCGGTCGCCGCCTGCCGCAGAACGTCCTGCGCGCCGCGATCGTCGTCATCGGGCTCGTGGCCGTGACCCGGATGGTCGTGGCGGGATGAGCGTCGAGCGGGTCACCTCGGCGCAGGACCCTCGCCTCGAGGACTACGTCGGCCTCACCGACGTGGCCCTGCGGCGGCGGAGCGAGCCCGAGCGGGGGCTGTACGTCGCGGAGTCCGAGAAGGTGATCCGGCGTGCCCTGGGCGTCGGGCACCGGCCGCGGTCCTTCCTCATGGGGGAGCGGTGGCTCACCGACCTCGCCGACGTCGTCGCCGCTGCGGAGGCCGACGGCGTCCCGGTGTACGTGGGCGAGGCCGACGTCATCGAGGAGCTCACCGGCTTCCACCTCCACCGCGGCGCGCTGGCGTCGATGCAGCGGCCCGAGCTGCCCGCCCTCGAGGCCGTCCTCGACGGGGCGCGGCGGGTCCTCGTCCTCGAGGACGTCGTCGACCACACGAACGTCGGCGCGGTGTTCCGCTCGGCCGCGGCGCTCGGTGTCGACGCGGTCCTCGTGACGCCGCGGTGCGCCGACCCGCTGTACCGGCGGTCGATCCGCGTCTCGATGGGCACGGTGTTCCAGGTGCCGTGGACCCGGATCGAGCCGTGGCCCGGTGGCCTCCACCGGTTGCGGGCGCTGGGGTTCACGACGGCGGCGCTGGCCCTCACCGACGAGTCGGTGGGCCTCGACGAGCTCGCCGCCTCGCCGCCCGAGCGGCTCGCGCTCGTCCTCGGGACGGAGGGCGACGGGCTGGCCCGGCGCACGCTGGCCGGGGTCGACCTCACCGTCAAGATCCCGATGGCCGGCGGCGTCGACTCGCTGAACGTCGCCGCGGCCGGAGCCGTCGCGGCCTGGGCCCTCCGCCCCCGCTGACCCTCCCCCCGATCCGCCGGCCGCGGCTAGCCTCGGCGACGTGCGCATCGTCGTGTCGGGCTCCCACGCCACGGGGAAGAGCACCCTCGTGTCCGACCTCGCGATGGCGCACCCCGGCCACGCCGTGCTGCCCGACCCGTTCGAGCTCGTCGACGAGGACGACCCGGCGTCGGCGACGTCGTTCGTCCGGCAGCTCCACGTCGCCGCGGAGCGGCTGGGGGAGTGGGCTCCCGGGTCCGACGTCATCGCCGAGCGCGGTCCGCTCGACCTCCTCGCCTACCTCCGCGCGCTCGACGCCCTCGGCCGTCCCGGTGTGGGCGCCGGGACGATGGCCCGGCTGGAGGGCGTCACGGCCGCTGCGATGGAGCACGTGGACCTCCTCGTCGTCCTGCCCGCCGACGACGCCGCCGGGATCCACGTCCCCGACGACGAGGACCCCGCCGTGCGCGACGCGATGGACGACGCCCTCCTCGACCTGCTCGCGGACGCCGACCTCGTCGGGCGAGCCCGCGTCCTCGAGGTCACCGGCTCGGAGGCGGAGCGCCTGGCCCGCGTCACCGAGGCGATGAACGCGTACCCGACGTGACCTATCGGGCGACTGGGGTACGGGGGTCGGACGCTCGGGAGGCCGGGAGCGTCAGCGGACCAGCCGGTCGAGGAGGCGGTCGAGCTCGGCCACCGGGTCGGCCACCGAACCGCCGTGCACCGGCCCCGGCTGGAGCACGGTCGAGCGCGGCGCGGTGATCCACCCGAACCGCTTGCCCGGCGTCGAGAGCGACGCGTCGACCTCCGAGGGCGGCCGCTCGCACATCCGCCCGATCGCCTCGAGGGCGGCGCGCAGCGACTCGAGGTCGGCCTCGGGGGCGACGGCGAGGATGCGCGCCTCCTCGACGTGCCACGCACACCGGAGGACGCCGGCCGACTGCGAGTGGACGACGACGCCGACGTTGAGGCACTCGCCCCGGTCGACGCGGGGCACGAAGCGCAGGACGACGTACTGGTACGGGTGGCTCACGACGACGCCCCGATCCAGGCGGTGGGGTCGGCGAGCCGCAGCGTCAGGTGCTCGACGTAGGCCGAGCGCACCGCCGTGACGTCGGGCAGGCTCGCCGTCGTCTCGAGCCACTCGTCGGGCACGAGGGCGACGACCTCCTCGATGACGGCCGGGGTCACGAGGGGCCCGAGCCGCTCGTGCGTCGCCGCCACCGGCTCGGCCACCGCGGCGAGGACGTGCCCGGTGGGGTCGAACGGCTGCCCGACGAAGCGGCGGACGTCGGGCGGGCGGCTCGGCCACGAGTGGTGGAACCACAGGGAGGCCCCGTGGTCGATCGCCCAGGTCCGCCCGTGCCAGACGAGGAGGTTCGGGTTGGCCCAGGTCCGGTCGACGTTCGCGGTCCAGGCGTCGAGCCAGAGGATGGCGCCCGCCTCCTGTGCCGTCGGCGGCCGTGACCCGTCGTAGCCGAACGACCCCGGGAGGAAGTCGACGCCGAGGTTGCGTCCCGGACTGGCGTTGAGGAGGTCCTGGACCTCCTCGTCGGCCTCGTAGCGGGCGATCGCGGTGGGCAGGTCGACGACGACCAGCCGCGGCGTCGGGATGCCGAGCCGCCGGGCGACCTCGCCGACGAGGACCTCGGCGACGAGCACCTTGCGCCCCTGCCCGGCCCCCGAGAACTTCACAACGTAGGTCCCGAGGTCGTCGGCCTCGACGACCCCCGGGAGGGAGCCGCCCTCACGCAGGGGCACGACGTAGCGGGTCGCGGTCACGGACTCGAGCACGCCCTCAGGCTAGCCACCCGGTGCCTCGGCGCGGCCGGTGGGCGCGGCGTCGCCCCGGTCGGTGGCCAGTAGGGTTGCGGGGGTGAGCAACGAGCAGCGTCGTCTCGCCGGTCGGTACGTCCTCGAGTCGCCCATCGGTCGCGGCGGCATGGGCGAGGTCTGGCGGGGGACTGACACGGTCCTCGGCCGCCAGGTGGCGGTCAAGACGATCGACCTGCGTGCCGTCCACGACGAGTCGGGGGCCGCCCGCTTCGAGCGCGAAGCCCGCGCGACGGCGGGGCTCAACCACCCGGGCATCGTCACGGTCCACGACAGCGGCGTCGAGGACGACACCGCCTTCCTCGTCATGGAGCTGCTCTCCGGCCCGTCGCTCGCCGAGCGGCTGCGCGAGGGCCCGCTGCCCGTCGCCGAGGTCGTCTCGGTCGGGGAGCAGGTGGCCAAGGCCCTCGACGCCGCGCACGCCCGCGGCCTGGTCCACCGCGACGTCAAGCCCGGGAACATCGCCTATGCCGACGACGGCCGGATCCGGGTGCTCGACTTCGGGATCACCCAGCTCGGCGACACCGCAGGCTCGCAGGCGCTCACCGCCACCCACACCGTCATGGGCACCGCCGAGTACCTCGCGCCCGAGCAGGCGATGGGCGGCCGCGTCGACGGCCGGGCCGACCTGTACGCCCTCGGCTGCGTCCTGTACGCCCTGCTCGTGGGACACGCGCCGTTCCGCGGCGCGACGCCGGTCGCGACGATGATGATGCACGCCAACGACCCGGTCCCCGACGTGCGCGACCTGCGACCGGACACCCCCGACTGGCTGGCCGAGGTCGTCACCGGCCTGCTCGCCAAGAACCCCGACGAGCGACCGAGCGGGGCGGCCGCCGTCGCCGACGCCCTCGTGCGGCACGAGCCGGTGGCCGGTGTCGCCACGACGGTCCTGCCCGCGGCCGGTGCCGCGGCGGCCGGGGCAGCCGCGGCCTCCGGAGCCACGACCCAGCGTCTCGACCCGGTGCCTCCTCCGCCGGTCGCCCCGCCCCCGACCCGTCCCGACGACCGCTGGGACGACCGCCGGGACGACAGCCGCGGCGGGTCGGGCCTGACCTGGCTGCTCGCGCTCGTCGCCCTCGTCGCCGTCGCCCTCCTGCTGTGGCAGCTCCTCGGTCGCGACGAGGACCCCGGCGGCACCCCGTCGGCGACGCCGAGCGCGTCGAGCGCCGCCCCCTCGACCTCGGAGGCCCCGCCCACCACGGCGGAGCCCACTCCCACCGACACGCCCACCGCGACCCCGACGCCCAGCCCGTCCGACACCGCCGACCTCGAGGGCGACGTCGAGGACGCCATCGGTGCGCTCAGCGATGGCATCGACGACCTCGACAGCGCAGGGTCGCTCGACGGGGACAGTGCCAAGAAGCTGCGCGACGCCGTCCGCGACGTCCGCCAGGCGCTGCGCAGCGGCGACGACCCGCAGAAGGTCACCGAGAACGCCGACAAGGTGGCCGACGAGCTCCAGAAGGGTGTCGACGACGGGACGATCAGCCCGGAGGCGGCCCAGCAGCTGCAGCCGCTCGTCGAGGACCTGCGCACCGCGGCCGGTGCGTACGCCGACGACGACCAGGGCTGAGCGGCCCCCGGACACGCGCAAGGCCCCGAACCAGTGGTTCGGGGCCCTGCCGTCTGGTGTCCGAGGGGGGACTTGAACCCCCATGCCCGATAAAGGGCACTAGCACCTCAAGCTAGCGCGTCTGCCAATTCCGCCACCCGGACGAGTGCCGCAGCCGGGCCGGGGAGGCCTGCCTGCGGACCGGAACATTACACGGGTTCCGCCACGATCCGAAATCGGTTCAGCCCCGCGCGCCCCACGGGTCGCACACCCCGAGGGACCCTCCGGTCACCCGTTGAGGACGCCCTCGTACCAGTCGGGCCCGATGCCGCGGGCCGCCTCGGCGGACGGGCGGATCGTGCGTCGCTGGGTGCCGTGCTCGGCCATGATCTCGGCGAGCCGGTCGAGCCGCTCGGTGGCCTGGCGGCAGCCCTTCTCGCGGACCTCCGCGGGGTGGCGTCCGACGGCGTCGCCCCAGATGGCCCGGCCCGCCATGAAGCCGATCGCCCCGGCCTTCGCGCCGATCTCGAGCTGGCGGGCGAAGCCGTCGAAGGTGACGCCGGCGGACAGGAGCACCCACGGCCCGTCGACCTCGGCGTCCATGGCCTCGCACGCCGCGGCCGCGCCGGCCTGCCCGTGCTCGGTGCCGATGACGGTGGGGAACTCCATCTTCATGATGTCGCCGCCGGCGCGCCGGTAGGAGCCGGCCGACGAGATGACGCTCGCGGTACGGACGTCCTGGACGGCCGGGTCGTCGAGCGACTCGCCCTCCCGGGGGTACCAGAGCGGCTCGAGGACGAGCGGCAGCTGGAGGGTGGTGCACTCGGCGGCGACCTCGGAGACGATGCCGTGGTTGCGCTCCTGCACGTCGTCGGGGTCGTCGTGGCGGTGGAAGATCACGAGCTTGACGGCGTCGCAGCCGACGGCCGCGAGCTTGGCCGGCCCCCAGCCGGGCTTGAGGGTCAGCTCGAGGTCGAAGCCCGTGGGGCTGGTGTCGGGGGCGTGGTAGAGCTCCTCGATCCCCGAGATGAGGCCGACGTCGCCGGGCAGCGCCCCACCGGCGATCGCCTGGGCGAGCGAGGTGGCCGGGTCGAGGAGCACGGCGGTGGAGTGCGGCGCCATGGCCTCGATGAGCTCGAGCTTGGACTCGACGACCTCGTCGTGGCCGACGGCCGACAGGTCGGAGTCGAAGAGCAGCTTGTAGGGCTCGGGGTGGTCGATCGCGGCGACGCGGATCCACCCGTCGCTGTCGGAGATCCGCGCGACGCGCCGGAGCTGGCCCAGGTTGGAAACGATTGACTGAGGTGTCATGGGTCCATACGGTACCCATCACCATGGCGATCTGGGTGGATTGTGGAATCGATTGCGGAACGACCGTCACGAAGGCGGTCCTCCTCGGCGACGACGGCAGGCTGCTCGCGCACGCCTCCCGGCCGACCCGGTGGGAGACGCCGGCCCCGGGATGGAGCGAACGGTCGGCCGGCGGGCTGGGCGAGGCGGTCGACGCGCTCCTCGCCGAGGTGGCGGCCGCCGTCCCCGATGCCCGGATCCGCTCGGTCGGCGTCTGCTCGATCGCCGAGACGGGCGTCCTCGTCGGGGACGACGGTGCCTTCCGCCACCCGATGATGGCGTGGCACGACCCCCGCGGCGGCGACCAGGCCAAGGCCCTCGCCCCCGAGGTGGCCGCGGCCCTGCCGGCCCGGACCGGCCTGTCCGTCAGCCCCGTCCCCTCGCTGTTCAAGCTGCTGTGGCTGCGCGACGAGGCGGGTGTCGACCTGCGGGGGACGAGGTGGCTCGGGGTCGCCGACGTCGTCGTGCGCCACCTCGGCGCCGAGCCCCACTCGGAGCGCTCGCTCCTCGGCCGCACCGGGCTCCACGACGTCCACGAGGAAGCGCCGTGGCAACCCGCCCTCGACCTGCTCGGCGTCGGGCCCGAGCTGCTGCCGCCGGCCGTCACCGCCGGTGCGGCGCTGGGGCGGGTGCGCGCGGACCACCCCGTGGAGGCCGCCCGGGGCGCGGTCATCACCCTCGCCGGGATGGACCACCTCGTGGCAGCCGTCGCCGTCGGCGCGGGCGGCATCGGCAGCATGTGCGACTCGATGGGGACCGGCGAGGCGCTCACGGTGACCCTCGCCCACCCGCCGGCACCCCCCGCGGTCGCCGACCTCGTCGCCCGGGGGACCTCGGTGCACGCCCACGTCATCGACGGGGCGACGTGCGTCATCGGAGGGCTGCGCTCGGGCCTCGTCCTCGACCACGTCCTCACCCTCCTCGGGGCCCACAGCCGCGAGGACCGCCGCGCACTCGACGACGCCGCCCGGGGCACGCCCCCGGCCGACGGCATCGTCCTCACCGGCCTGGCGCTCGACGACGACCTGACCGTGAGCGCGTCGTGGCCCGAGGGCACCCCCCGCGAGGCCGTGTGGACCGGGGTCCTCGAGCGGCTGCGCGCCGGTGTCGAGAGCCGGGTCCGGGCGGTGCAGGCGGCCGGGCACCCCCTCGAGGAGCTGTACGTCACGGGTGGGTGGGCCCACCTCGGCACCGTGCTCGAGAGCCGACGTGGCCTGCTCGAGCGGATGCGGGTCGTCGACCTCGACGAGCCGGGCGCCGTCGGGTCGGCGCTCTTCGGCCGGTGGGCGGCGAAGCAGGGAGAGGGGACCGACCCGGTCCGGCAGCACGGGCCTCCGGCCGGGTGGTTCGCGACGTCGCCGTCCTAGGGTGGTCCCATGAGCGCATCCGAGGCCAGCACCGTCCGCCCCGAGGACGAGGTCGTCCGGATCTGCCGGGACCTCATCCGGATCGACACGAGCAACTACGGCGACGGGTCCGGCCCGGGGGAGGCCGAGGCCGCGGCGTACGTCGTCGAGCAGCTGCGGGAGGTCGGCCTCGAGCCGCGGACCTTCGAGAGCGACCCCGGCCGGGTCAGCGTGGCCGTGCGGATCCCCGGCGCCGACCGCGAGCGCGGCGCGCTGTGCGTCCACGGGCACCTCGACGTCGTCCCGGCGAACGCCGCGGACTGGTCGGTCGACCCGTTCGCCGCCGAGGAGCGGGACGGCTGCATCTGGGGCCGCGGCGCGGTCGACATGAAGGACATGGACGCGATGATCCTGTCGGTCGTGCGCCACCTCGCCCGCACCGGCACCGTGCCGCCCCGCGACCTCGTCGTCGTCTTCTTCGCCGACGAGGAGGCCGGGGGCACCAAGGGCTCGCACTTCCTCGTCGAGCACCACCCCGACGTCTTCGAGGGCGTCACCGAGGCGATCAGCGAGGTCGGCGGGTACAGCGTCACCCTCACCGACAAGGACGGCGAGGAGCGACGGACCTACCTGCTCCAGACCGCGGAGAAGGGCATCGCCTGGCTGCGACTGACCGCCAACGGGCGGGCCGGCCACGGCTCGGTCCCGAACCCGGAGAACGCGATCGTCCGTCTCGCCGAGGCGATCTCGCGCATCGCCGCCCACAAGTGGCCCCGCGAGTACATCCCCTCGGTGCGCACCCTCCTCGACGGCCTGTCCGAGCTCACCGGGACCGGCTGGTCCGACGAGGACCTCGAGGAGCTCCTCGACCACCTCGGCGGCGCCCAGGGGTTCGTGCGCGGCACCCTGCAGGACACGAGCAACGTCACGATGCTCGACGCCGGCTACAAGCACAACGTCATCCCGCAGCACGCGTCGGCGAACGTCGACTGCCGTTTCCTGCCCGGCCACGAGGACGACCTCATGGCCACGATCCGCGAGCTGGCCGGCGAGCACGTCGACGTCGAGGTCCTGCACCGCGACATCGCGCTCGACGCGCCGTTCGAGGGCGACCTCGTCGACGCGATGGTCGCGGCGCTGCGCTCCGAGGACCCCGACGCCGACGTCCTGCCCTACTGCCTCTCGGGCGGCACCGACAACAAGGCGCTCTCGCTGCTCGGGATCACCGGCTACGGTTTCGCGCCGCTGCGCCTGCCGGCCGACCTCGACTTCGCGCCCATGTTCCACGGCATCGACGAGCGCGTCCCCGTCGAGTCGCTGCACTTCGGCGCGCGGGTGCTGCTCCGGCTGCTCGAGACCTGCTGAGGCGCGGCGCCGGGCCGGCGCCGGGCCGGGCCGTCAGGGTGTCGTCGCGTCAGGAGACGGTGACCGAGGAGCGACGGGGTCGGATGATGCGTCGCCGCAACCAGGTCCGCGTGCGACCGCCCACGTAGGTGCGCGTGCGTTCCAGCTCCCACCGGCCGTACTCGGCGTGGTCGGTCAGCAGACGGCGGATGGTGGACCTCTCCGTGTCCCGTCCGAACGACAGGACGAGGTACTCGTACTCGACCACCGACACATTGTGCGTCAGGGACCGGTACCGTCGGAACCATGAGCGCCGACCCGCGTGCCGCACTGACCCAGCTCGTTGCCGCCTTCGAGCGTCACCTCGAGGCCAGCAGCACCCGGCACGGGGAGGACGACCCCGGAGTCGTCGCCGCGTACGAGGACCTCGCTGACGCCTTCGAGGAGTACGACGGAGCCCTCTACGACGCCTACGGGGAGATGACGCCCCTCGACATCTACTCGGGCGACGACGCCACCGACGGCGACGGCGAGGACGACGAGGAGTCCGACGAGGACCCCGACGACGGGGGTGACGACGAGCTCGACGACCACGACGACGAGGACGGCGACGACACCCGCCTGTTCACCGGGCTCGACGACGACATCGAGTACGAGGACGACCGGACCCGCTGAGCCGCAGGGCTTCCGGGCACCTCAGGCGTGCTCCACCGACACCTCGTCGAGCGCGAGGACGATCTCGTCGGGGAGCTCGACGTCCTCGGACTCGAGCAGTGCCGACAGCTGAGTCGGCGTGCGCGGTCCGATGATCGGGGCGACGACGCCCGGCCGGTCGCGGACCCAGGCGAGGGCGACGACGGCAGGGGAGACCCCGAGGCCCGTGGCCGCGGTGTGGACCGCCTCGACGACGCCGCGGGTGTGGTCCCCGACGTGCCGTCCGGCGAAGCGGGAGAACTCCTCCGACGCCAGCCGGGAGTCGGCGGCGACCGTGGTCCGGTACCGGCCGGCGAGGACGCCCCGCCCGAGCGGTGACCAGGGCATCAGCCCGAACCCGAGGTGGGCGGCGGCGTCGACGAGCTCGCGCTCGGGCGCGCGCGCGACGAGGCTGTACTCGACCGAGTCGACGGCCAACGGCACCTTCGCCTCGGCCAGGAGCGACATGGTGCGCGCCGCCTGCCAGCCGACGTGGTTGGAGACGCCGACGTAGCGGGCCCGGCCCGACGTGTGGGCGTGGACGAGAGCGCCGACGGTCTCCTCGAGCGGGGTGTGCTCGTCCCAGGTGTGGGCCAGCCACACGTCGACGTGGTCGGTGCGCATCCGCCGCAGCGAGGTGTCGAGCTGGGCGAGCATCGCCCGGCGCGAGCAGTCGACGACGCGAGAGCCCGAGGCCCGGCTGATCCCCGACTTCGTCACGAGGACGACCTCGTCGCGGGACCCGTGGAGCAGGTCGCCGAGGATCTCCTCGCTCGCCCCGCCGGCGTACCCGTGGGCGGTGTCGACGAGCGTCCCGCCGGCGGCGCGGAAGGCGGTGAGCAGGTCGGCGGCGTCCTCGGCGGAGGTGCGGGTGCCCCAGGCCATGGTGCCGATCGCCAGCCGGGACACGGTGAGGCCGGTGGCCCCGAGGCGGCGGGTCAGCATGGCGGCGACCCTATCGGGGGCCACGTCGATACCGTGGGCGCCATGCGGCTGGCGATCATGTGCGGATACGCGGGAATGGGGCTCGGCCCCGGCACCCTCGAGCTGGTCAGGGCGGCCGAGCGCCTGGGCTACGACCAGGCCTGGGTCGCCGAGGCCTACGGGTCCGACTCCCCGAGCGTGCTCGCCTGGCTCGGCGGCCAGACCGAGCGGATCGCCCTCGGCGCGGGGATCATGCAGATCCCCGCCCGGACCGCGGCGATGACCGCGATGACCGCCGCGACGATCGACACCCTCACCGGGGGGCGCTTCCTCCTCGGGCTGGGCGTCTCCGGACCGCAGGTCAGCGAGGGCCTGCACGGGGTGGCGTTCGCCGACCCGCTGGGCCGCACCCGCGAGTACGTCGACGTCGTGCGGATGGCGCTGCGCCGCGAGCCGGTCGAGTACCACGGCAGACACCTCACCCTCCCCCTGCCCGACGGTCCGGGCAAGGCCCTCAAGCTGACGATCCGACCGCCCCGGGCCGACCTGCCGATCTACCTGGCGGCGGTGGGCCCGAGGAACCTGCGGCTCGCCGGGGAGGTCGCCGACGGCTGGCTCGCGGTCTTCCTCTCGCCCGAGCACTGCGGAGAGCAGATGGAGGCGGTCCGGGCGGGGCGTGAGGCCGTCGGCGCCGGGGAGGCGGACGACCCGATGGCCGGGTTCGACGTCGTCGCGACCGTCCCCGTCGTCGTCACCGACGACCTCGAGGCCGGTCGGGCGGCCGTCGCCGACTACACGGCCCTCTACATCGGGGGGATGGGCAGCCGCGAGCAGAACTTCTACAACCGGCTCGCGCGGCGGATGGGCTTCGACGACGCCGCCGACCGGATCCAGGACCTCTACCTCGACGGCCGCCCGCGTGACGCCGCCGCGGCCGTGCCGTTCGAGCTCGTCGACGCCACCGCCCTCGTCGGGCCACCCGGGCGGATCGCCGAGCGGCTGGGGCGGTACGCCGAGGCCGGCGTGACCACGGTGTCGGTCGCCCCCTACGCCCGGACCCCGCAGGAGCAGGCGGCCGTCCTCGAGGTCGTCGCGGACGCCGCGCGCGCCCTCGGCTGACCGCGCGCTCACCGCTACCCGGGGTGCCGTGGCTCCCCGTGGCGACCGCGCCGCCTAGGGTGCTGTCCCGTGCCCGTCGAACTCAGCTACCTCCAGGCCGTCGTCCTCGGGATCGTCGAGGGACTCACCGAGTTCCTGCCGATCTCCTCGACCGGCCACCTGACGATCGCCGAACAGCTGCTCGGCCTGCCGGTCGACGCCCGCGCGGTGACCGCCTACACGGCGATCATCCAGATCGGGGCCATCGCCGCGACGTTCCTCTACTTCGCGCGGAAGATCGCCCGCCTGTTCATGGCGTGGGTCAACGGGCTGATGTCCGCCGAGGCGCGCGAGGACCGCGACTACACGCTCGCGTGGGCCGTCATCGTGGGCTCGCTGCCCGTCGGGGTCGTCGGCTTCCTCGCGCGGGACCTCATCTCGGGGGCGCTGCGCAGCCTGTGGGTCGTCGCGGGGGCGCTCATCCTGTGGAGCGTCGTCATCTGGGTGGCCGAGCAGCGGCACGACGTCCTCGAGAAGCAGGGCGTCCAGCGCGACGAGCACGCCATCACCGTCCGGGACGGTCTCGTCATCGGGCTGGTCCAGTGCTTCTCGCTCATCCCCGGCGTCTCGCGGTCGGGCGCGACGATCTCGGCCGGGCTGATGCGCGGCATCGACCGCGTCACGGCCACCGAGCTCTCCTTCTTCATGGCGATCCCGGCCCTCACCGCCGCCGGCGTCTTCGAGCTCGCCCGCGGCTTCGACGACATCGTCGCGCTCGGGGTGGGCCAGATGCTCGTCGGCGTCGTCGTCGCGTTCGGCACCGCCTACGCGTCGATCGCCTGGCTGCTGAGGTTCGTCGCGTCCAACTCGCTGCGACCCTTCATCTGGTACCGCGTCGCGCTCGGCCTCGTCGTCCTCGTCGCCCTCTGGGCGGGGTGGGTCTCCGCGACCTGATGGGCCATGAGCCGTCGGCCGGCGAGCCGACCAGCGAGGAGCCGGCGAGCGACGAGCAGCTCCAACGGGTCCGGCTCGACCCGCTGACGATCCTCGAGGGCACCGTGACCCTCGTGGAGCCGGACCCGGCCTGGCCCGCCCTGTTCGAGCGAGAGGCCGCCCGCATCCGCGCGGCGCTCGGCGCCCGGGTCGTCCTCCTCGAGCACGCCGGCTCCACCTCGGTGCCCGACCTCGTGGCGAAGAGCAGATGCTCCGGTTCCGCGACCGCCTGCGGACCGACGCCGCCGACCGCGAGCTGTACGCCCGCACCAAGCGCACCCTCGCTGCCCGCCGGTGGCGCCACGTCCAGCACTACGCCGACGCGAAGTCCGCCGTTGTCCGCGACATCCTCGGCCGCTGCGAGCCCTGACCTCGGGGCTCAGAGCCAGCCGGACCTGCGGAACGCGCGGTAGAGGCCGCCGCAGACGACGGCCATGACGCCGAGCACGATGAAGTAGCCGTACTGCCAGCGCAGCTCGGGCATGTGGTCGAAGTTCATCCCGTAGATCCCGGCGATCATCGTGGGCACGGCGGCGATGGCGACCCACGCCGAGATGCGCCGCATGTCGGCGTTCTGCTGCACCGAGATCTGGGCCAGGTGCGCGCCGAGGATGTCGGTGAGCAGGCGGTCGTAGGACTCGACGTGGTCGATGACGCCGTGGAGGTGGTCCGAGACGTCGCGCAGGAGCAGGCGCAGCTCGCCCTCGGGGACGGGGCTGCGGTCGGAGCGGTGGAGCAGCTGCAGCGGCACGGTCAGGGGGGCGGCGGCACGGCGGAACTCCAGGACCTCGCGCTTGAGCCGGTAGATCGACGCGGAGTCCATCTGCTCGCCCGAGAACACCCGGGTCTCGATCTCCTCGAGGTCGGTGCCGATCTCGGCGTCGATCGCCTGGTAGGTGTCGACGACGCTGTCGACGATCGCGTGCAGGACCGACATCGGGCCGAGCCGGAGGCGCTCGGGGTCGGCCTCGAGCGTCTGGCGCAGGCCCACCAGCGGGCCGGGCTCGCCGCGTCGCACCGTGACGACGAACCGGTCGCCGACGAAGACCATGAGCTCGCCCGTCTCGATGTCGGAGGTCTCCTCGAGGTAGCGCAGCGGCTTGAGGACGACGAACACCGTGGAGTCGTAGAGCTCGATCTTCGCGCGCTGCCGGCCCTTGACGGCGTCCTCGACGGCCAGCGGGTGGAGCTGGAGCTCGTCGTCGACCTCGTCGAACTCGGCCGTCGTGGGGTCCTTGAGGCCGATCCACAGGAAGTCGCCGGGAGCGCCCCCGGCGCGGATGGCGGCCAGCTCGTCGCTGAGGTCTCCGCACGGGGCCCGACGTCCGTCGAGGTACAGGGCGCTGTCGACGATCACCCCGCCATTGTGTCGGGGACGCGTCGCCCGCGGGCCACGAGGAGGCGACGCGCCGCGACCCGGGGTGCCAGCCGCCTACAGTGGTCCCTCGTGGCCACCGTCCTGCTCCTGCGTCACGGGCACTCGACCGCCAACGCCGCGGGGGTCCTCGCGGGCTGGTCGGAGGGCGTCGGCCTCACCGACACCGGCCGCGAGCAGGCGTCGCGGGTGGGCGAGCGCCTCGCGCCGCTCACCGTCGCCCGCGTCGTGTCGAGCCCCCTCCAGCGCTGCCTCGAGACGGTCGGCCTCGCGCTGCCCGACCACGAGGTCGCGACCGACGACCGGCTGGGGGAGTGCCACTACGGCGGCTGGACCGGCCGCGCGCTCGCCGACGCCGCCAAGGACCCGCTGTGGCGGGTCGTCCAGGACGACCCGGTGTCGGCGACGTTCCCACCGCACGACGACTACGCGTCGGAGTCGCTGGGGGAGATGGCGGCCCGCGTCATCGGTGGGGTCCGCGCCCTCGACGCCGAGGTCGAGGCCGAGCACGGGACCGACGCCGTGTGGCTCGCGGTGAGCCACGGCGACCCCATCAAGTCGGTCGTCGCCGAGGCCGTCGGGGCCGGGATCGCCGGTCTGCAGCGGGTCCGGGTCGACCCCGGCAGCATCACGGCGGTGCACCTCACGGCGCACCGGATGGTGCTCCTCGCGAGCAACACCGTTCTCGGTGACCTCGGGCCCCTCGTCGCCCGTCCACGGCACGCGCCGACCGGGGACTCCGAGGTCGGCGGGGGAGCCGGCTGACACGTTCCGCAGGACGGGGCCGGTGTTGATCGTCCCCGTTGTTGCGAATAATGTGCAACAAGGACGCGGGCGCCCCCGCGACCTCCCGAGCCAGGAGCGATGCATGCACGTCCCCGACGGTTTCCTCGACGCGACGACGTCGCTCGGCACCGCCGCGGTCGCGACCGGCGTCGTGGCCCTGTCGCTGGGTCGGGCGGCCCGGCGTGAGCTCGACGACCGCTCGGCGCCACTGGCCGGACTCGTGGCGGTGTTCGTGTTCGCCGCCCAGATGCTCAACTTCCCCGTCGGGGCCGGGACCTCCGGTCACCTGGTCGGCGCGGCCCTGGCGGCCGTCCTCGTCGGCCCCGCGACCGCGACGCTCTGCCTCACGGTCGTCCTCGCGGTCCAGGCCTTCCTCTTCGCCGACGGCGGCGTCACCGCGCTCGGCACCAACGTCCTGCTCATGGGGGTCGTCGCCGTGTGGGTCGGTCACGGGGTGTTCCGCGGGAGCCTGGCCCTCCTGCCGCGCCGCCTCGCGTCGGTCCCGGTCGCCGCCGGCCTCGGCGCCTTCGCCAGCGTCCCCGCTGCGGCCATGGCGTTCGTCGGGCTCTACGCGGTCGGTGGCGCCGCGCCCATCCCGCTCGGCACCCTGGCCGCGACGATGGGCGGCTGGCACGTCCTCATCGGGCTCGGCGAGGCGGCCATCAGCCTCCTCGCGGTGTCGAGCATCGTCGCCGCCCGCCCCGACCTCGTCCGGGGGGCGCGCGGCCACCTGCCCGCGCTGGCCCTGCACACCCCCGAGGTCGTCGCGTGAGCACGTCGACGACCCCACGGACCCCGCCGGCCCCTGAGGCCCCTCGTGGCCGCCCGTCGACGCGCGCCGTCGTCGCCACCGGCCTCGTCGTGAGCCTCCTGCTCGCCGTCGTCGTGTCCTTCTACGCGTCCGGCCACCCCGACGGCCTCGAGTTCGTCTCCGAGCGGCTCGGCTTCCTCGACAGCGCCCGCGACTCCGCGACGGCCTCGTCGCCCCTCGCCGACTACGGGGTCAGCGGGGTGGAGGACGCACGGCTGTCCGGCGGGCTCGCCGGCCTCGTCGGTGTCGTCGCGACCGGGATCGTCATGCTCGGGCTCGTCCTGCTCCTCCGGCGGCTCGGCCGTTCGCGCCGCCGGCGCGACTGACGTGGGATCGGGGCACGGCAGCCACCTGCACGTCGAGGGCGACACCGCCGTCCACCGGATGCCGCCGCACGCCAAGCTCCTCGGGCTGCTCGCCTTCGTCCTGCTCGTCGTGTCGGTGCCGCGCGGGGCGCACGGCGCCCTCGTCGGACTGCTCGCGGTCGCCCTCGCCGTCCTCGCGAGCACCCGGGTCCCGGCGCGCCACCTCCTCCCACGGCTGGCCGTCGAGACGCCGTTCGCGGTCTTCGCGCTCGTGCTGCCCTTCGTCGCCGTCGGGCCCGACGTCGACCTCGGCCCGTTCCGCGTCTCCGAGCCCGGTCTCGAGGCCGCGATCGCGCTGCTGCTCAAGGGAACCTGTGGCGTCGTCGCTGCCGTGACGTTCGCGGTGACGACCCGCCCGCGCGACCTCGTCCGCGCCCTCCAGCACCTTCGGGTGCCCGACCAGCTCGTCCTCATCGTCTCGTTCATGGTCCGCTACGTCGACGTCGTCGCCGACCAGATGCGCCGGATGAAGGTCGCGCGGGAGTCGCGGGGGTTCACCCCGCGCTCGGTGCGCGCCTGGCCGGCGCTGGCGTCGAGCACGGGCGCCCTCTTCATCCGCAGCTACGAGCGCGGGGAGCGGGTCCACCTCGCGATGGTCAGCCGGGGATGGAACGGGCGGCTCCCGGTCACCGGCGTCCTCGCCGCCTCGCCGGCCCAGTGGGCCCTCGCCCTCGCCCCTGCCGCCGTCGCGGCCGCCGTGAGCGTGGCGGTGCGGGCCGGATGAGCGTCCCCGTCCTCGACCTGCGCGCGGTGGCGTACGCCTACCCGGGCGGGCACCAGGCGCTCTTCGGCGTCGACCTCCACGTCCACCCCGGCGAGCGGGTCGCCCTCCTCGGGCCCAACGGCGCCGGCAAGACGACCCTCGTCCTCCACCTCAACGGGGTCCTGCGGCCCGGCCACGGCAGCGTCACGGTGTCGGGTCTGCCGGTCACCGACGCGAACCTGCTCGAGGTGCGCCGTCGCGTCGGCCTCGTCTTCCAGGACCCCGACGACCAGCTCTTCATGCCGACCGTGCGTGACGACGTCGCCTTCGGCCCGGCGAACCTCGGGGTCCGCGGGGCCGACCTCGACGCCCGGGTGCACGAGGCCCTCGACGCCGTGGGCGTCGCCGACCTCGCCGACCGGGCGCCGCACCACCTCTCGTTCGGGCAGCGCCGCCGGGTCGCCATCGCCACGGTGCTCGCGATGCGCCCCGAGATCCTCGTCCTCGACGAGCCGTCGTCGAACCTCGACCCCGCGTCCCGCCGTGAGCTCGCCGACATCCTGAGGGGGCTGCCCGTGACGCTCCTCATGGTCACCCACGACCTCCCGTACGCCCTCGAGCTGTGCGAACGGTCGGTCGTCCTGTCGGAGGGAGCCGTCGTCGCCGACGGGGTGACCCGGGAGGTCCTCGGCGACTCCGGTCTCATGGCACGCCACCGCCTGGAACTCCCCGTGGGGTTCTCGATCTAGGGTGTCGTCCATGGCTGCAACCGTCTTCGACCCGCCGGAGCGCTTCGTCGCCGGCACCGTCGGACCGCCCGGGGGACGCACCTTCTTCCTCCAGGCCAGCGGCGAGGGCCGGCTCGTCTCGGTCTCCCTCGAGAAGGTCCAGGTCTCGGTGCTCGCCGACCGGGTCAACGACCTGCTCGACGCGCACGCCGAGGGCACCGGCACCGAACCGCTCGGCACGGGCGACACCGAGCCCCTCGCGACGCCCATCGAGGACGAGTTCCGCGTCGACACCCTCGCCCTGACGTGGGACACCGAGCGCGCGTCGGTCGTCATCGAGTGCCACGACGCCGACCCGGAGGAGGCGCCCGAGGAGTCGCTGCAGACGCTGCGCGTCGTCCTCACCCCGCAGGCCGCCCGGGCCTTCGCCCGGCGCTGCGGCGCGGTCGTCTCCGCCGGGCGTCCCGCCTGCCCCTTCTGCGGCCAGCCGCTCGACCCCACCGGCCACATCTGCCCTCGTGCCAACGGCTACCGACGCTGAGCTCGAGCGCCTCCTCGCGCAGGGGGAGCTGACGCCCGTCGGCCGGCTCTCCGACAGCTCGAACGGCGCCCTGCTGTGCACCGTCGACGACGGCGCCGACGGGCTGCTCGTCATCCACAAGCCCGAGGTCGCCGAGCGGCGCCTGTGGGACTACCCCGACGGGACCCTCGTGGCGAGGGAGCGCGCGGCCTACCTCATCAGCGCCGCGGGCGGCTTCGACGTCGTCCCCCCCACCGTCCTGCGGCAGGGCCCGCACGGCCGCGGGTCGGTCCAGCTGTGGGTGGGACCGGTCGAGGGCGAGCCCGACCCCCTCGTCGGCGTCACCCCGGTGCACGAGGTGCCCGAGGGATGGGTCGTCGTCCTCTCGGGCGAGACCCCGGAGGGCAGGCCCGTCGTCGTCGCCCACGCCCCGCACCCGGCGCTGCGCACGGTCGCCGTCCTCGACGCCGTCCTCAACAACTCCGACCGCAAGGGCGGCCACCTCCTGCGCGACGGCGACGGGGTCCGCGGCTGCGACCACGGGGTGAGCCTCGGCGTGGAGCCGAAGCTGCGCACCGTGCTGTGGGGCTGGGCCGGCGAGGAGGTGCCCGAGGCCGACCTCGAGCGGGTCGAGGCGCTGCGGCAGGCCCTGGAGGGCGAGCTCGCCGAGGAGCTCCACGAGCTGCTCACCGTCGACGAGGTCGAGGCGCTGGGCGGCCGCACGGCCCACCTCCTGCGCACCCGGCGGCACCCCCTGCCGACCCCCGGCTGGCCCGCCATCCCGTGGCCCGCGATGTAGGTCGCCCGGCGGCGGAGGCCCTGCGGCCGCACCGTAGGCTTGCCCGGTGAAGTCGTGGCCCGCCCCCTTCGTCCCGGCCGTGCCCGGCCACGGCGAACCCCTCCGTCTCTTCGACACCCAGAGCGGATCAGTGCGCCCCGTCGACGCCGGGCCCTCGGCACGTCTGTACGTCTGCGGCATCACGCCCTACGACGCCACGCACCTCGGGCACGCCGCCACCTACGTCACCTTCGACGTCGTCGCCCGGGCCCTGCGCGACGCCGGCCACGAGGTCACCTACGTCCAGAACGTCACCGACGTCGACGACCCGCTGCTCGAGCGCGCGGCCCGCGACGGGCGCGACTGGCGCGAGCTCGCCACGGCCGAGATCGACCTCTTCCGCGAGGACATGACCGCCCTGGCCGTCCTCCCGCCCGACCACTACGTCGGGGTGGTCGAGTCGATGGCCGAGATCGCGGCCGCGGTGCGTGGCCTCCTCGAGCGCGGCGCCGCGTACCGGCTCCCGGTGCCCGACGGCGAGGGGGAGGACGTCTACCTCGACCTCGCGACGACGCCCGACTTCGGCTCCGTGTCCGGATGGACGCGCGAGCAGATGGGCGCGGTGTTCGTCGAGCGCGGCGGCGACCCCGACCGCGAGGGCAAGCGCGACCCGTTCGACCCGCTCCTCTGGCGGGCCGCCCGTCCCGGGGAGCCGTCGTGGGACGACGAGGTCCTCGGCGCCGGCCGCCCGGGGTGGCACGTGGAGTGCACGGCCATCGCGCTGACCCGCCTCGGGGCCGAGATCGACGTCCAGGGCGGCGGGAGCGACCTCGTCTTCCCGCACCACGAGATGAGCGCCGTCCAGGCGACCGCGCTCACCGGCGACGACGTCTTCGCCCGGCACTACGTCCACCAGGCGATGGTGGGTTTCGAGGGCGCGAAGATGAGCAAGTCCAAGGGCAACATCGTCCTCGTGTCGAGGCTGCGCGCCGGCGGGGTCGACCCGATGGCGATCCGGCTCGTCCTCCTCGCCCGGCACTACCGCACCGACTGGGAGTACACGCCCGACCTCCTCGTCGACGCGCAGGCCCGGCTCGAGCGGTGGCGCGAAGCCCTGTCGGTGAACCTCGGGGCCGACGCCACCGAGACCATCGCGCAGGTCCGGGCCGCCGTCGCCGACGACCTCGACACCCCTCGAGCCCTCGCCGTGGTCGACGCGTGGGCCGAGAAGACGCTCGGCGGCGCCTGGGACGAGCCGGGGGCGCCCGGCCTGGTGTCCCGCACCGTCGACGCCGTCCTCGGCATCCGCCTGTAGGAGGCGCAACGGAGCGCCGGGACCGCTACTGCGGGTCGTCGGTGCCGCGGCGGCGCAGGTACTTCTCGAACTCCTTGGCGATGGCGTCGCCGCTCGCCTCGGGGAGGTCGGCGGTGTCCTGCGCCTCCTCGAGCGACTCGACGTACTCGGCGACCTCGCTGTCGGACGCCGCGAGCTCGTCGATCCCGATCTGCCACGCGTGGGCGTCGTCGTCGAGCTCGCCGTGCTCGATGGGCGCGTCGAGGAGCTCCTCGATGCGGCTGACGAGGGCGACGGTGGCCTTGGGCGACGGGCTGTGGCCGGCGTAGTGGGGGACCGCGGCCCAGCACGACACCGAGGGGACGCCCACCTGCGTGGCGGCGTCGGCGAGGACGCCGACGATGCCGGTGGGGCCCTCGTAGGTGCTCATCTCGAGGTCGTGGCGGTGCCGGGTGTCGTCGTTGTCGGAGGTCGCGGTGACGGGGATCGGGCGGCTGTGGGCGACGTCGGCCATGAGGGCGCCGAGGGTGATGACCATCGAGACGTCGGCGGCCTGGGCGAGCTCCATCAGCTCGATGGCGAAGGCCCGCCAGCGGAACGACGGCTCGACGCCCTGGACGAGGACGACGTCGCGCCCGAACGGCGTGTTCGTCGCGACGAGGACCCGGGTGGTGCGCCAGCTGATCCGGCGGCGCCCGTTCTCGAGGACGACGCGCGGCCGGTTCACCTGGAAGTCGTAGTAGTCCTCGGGGTCGAGCGCCGCGACGACCTCGGCGTCGAGGACCTCGGCGAGGTGCTCGATGACGGCGCTCGCGGCCTCACCGGCGTCGTTCCAGCCCTCGAAGGCCGCGATCATCACCGCGTCGTGGAGCTCGGGCAGGTCCTCCAGCTCGATCACCGAGCCTCCTCTCGTCAGGACCCACCCTACGGCTCCCTAGACTGCTCTCCCGTGAGCCTCCCCGCAGCCGTCCTCTGGGACATGGACGGAACCCTCGTCGACACCGAGCCCTACTGGATCGCCGCCGAGCACGAGATCGTCGAGGAGCACGGCGGGACGTGGAGCGACGAGTACGCCCACCAGCTCGTCGGCAACGACCTCATGGTCTCGGCGGTCTTCATCAAGGAGCACGGCGACGTCCCCTGGGAGCCGGAGCGGATCATCGACGAGCTGCTCCTGCGGGTCGTCGCGCGGGTGCGCGAGCACGTGCCGTGGCGGCCGGGCGCCCGAGAGCTCCTCTTCGCGCTGCGGGACGCGGGTGTCGCGAACGCGCTCGTGACGATGTCGTGGCGCAGCCTCGCCGACGCCGTGGTGTCCGCCCTGCCCGAGGGTGCCTTCGACGCCGTCGTCACCGGTGACGAGGTGGCGCACGGCAAGCCGCACCCCGAGCCCTACCGGGCCGCGGCCCGGCTGCTCGGGGTCGAGCCCTCGGACTGCGTCGCCATCGAGGACTCGCCGACCGGGGTGCGTTCGGCCGTGGCCGCCGGGGTGCCCACCATCGCGGTGCCCCACGTCGTCGTCGTGCCCGAACAGGCCGGGGCGGTGCACCTCGACACCCTCGCCGGGGTGACGCCCGAGCTGCTGGCCCAGCACGCCGCCACCGCCCGCGGGACGGCCTGACCTCACTCGTCGTTCGGCTGTGCCTCACCGCTGTTCGCGGGGTCGAGGGCGATCGACGAGGCTCCCTCGGGCAGCGGGGGAGGGGTGCCGCCCCAGGCGGGGCAGAGGTCGCGGAAGTCGCACCAGTCGCACAGTCGCGACGTGCGAGGGCGCCAGTCGCCGGTCTGCGCGGCGCGGACGACGGCCTCCCAGATGGCCCGGACGTTGCGCTCGATGGCGAGCAGGTCGTGCTCGTCGGGGGTGTAGCGGACGACCTCGCTGTTGCCGAGGTACACGAGCTGGAGCTGCCGGGGGACCTCGCCGTGGATGCGCCAGAGGACGAGCGCGTAGAACTTCATCTGGAACAGCGCCTTGGCCTCGAACAGCTCGCTGGGGGACCGGCCCGTCTTGTAGTCGACGACCCGCATCGCGCCGTCGGGGGCGATGTCGAGCCGGTCGACGTAGCCGCGCAGGGTGAGCCCGTCGATCTCGGTCTCGACGTACAGCTCGCGCGCCGCCGGCTCGAGCCGGGTGGGGTCCTCGAGGTCGAACCACTGCTCGACGAGGGTGCGGGCGCCGGAGAACCAGGCCTCCTCGGTGAGCTGCTCGTCGCCGTCGATCATCGTGCCGAGCTCGGGGCGCTCCTCGACCAGGGCCCGCCAGCGCGGCTCGAGCAGGGCCACCGCGGCGGTGGTCGTGCGGTCGGCGGCCGGGAGGTCGAAGAGGTGCTCGAGGACGGCGTGGACGAGGGTCCCCCGCGCGGCAGCCTGCGAAGGCGGACCCTCGAGCTTGTCGATCGTCCGGAACCGGAACAGCAGCGGGCACTGCTTGAAGTCCGCGGCGCGGCTCGGCGACAGGGCAGGGGTCATGGCGACACCGTAGGCGTCCGGGCCGACATCCCCGCGCCGACATCCCCAGGGGCGCTACGGTGCCTGCCATGCGTGCGCTGTCGCTCGTGGGGGTGGGGCTCCTCGTCGTCTTCCTCGACCTGAGGATCGAGGGGTTCGACCTCATCGCCGACCCGGTGGGCTGGGGGCTGGTCGCCGCCGGGGCGTCGCGCCTGCGCGAGCGTCACCCCGCGGGGTTCGACCTCGCGAGGTACGCGGCGGTCGCGGCCGCGGTCACCTCGGCCGTGGAGGCCGTCCTCGTCCTCGGCTCGCCCGGGGCCGGAGCGTGGCTCTCCGTCGTCGTGACCCTCCTGGACCTCGCGGTCGTCGTGGGCCTGTGCACGGCTCTCGCGGCCCTGCTCGACGCCGCGGGCGACCGGAGGTCGGCGTCGGCGCGGCTCATCCGGGCCGGTGACGTCGCCCTCACGGTCGTCATGGCACCGCTGCTCGCCTGGGGAGCCGTCGCCGGCCTCGACGGCTCGATGTCGTCCTACGAGGCAGCGGGCGCCGGGCTGGTCTTCCTCGGGGTCCTCGTCGTCGGGGTGGCCCTGCGGCTCTGGCTCGTCGTCCTGCTGTTCGGGGTGGGCCCGGTCGTCGAGCCGCCCGAGCCGTCGGCCCCGTCTCCCGACCCCGAGGCGGTCACGCCCTGAGGCGTCCCGGGACCGGGCTCAGTCCTCGGGGTGGTAGCCGAGGTTCGGGCCGAGCCACCGCTCGGCCGTCCGCAGGTCCCAGCCCTTGCGCTCGGCGTACGACTCGACCTGGTCGCGCCCGAGGCGGCCCACGACGAAGTACTGGCTCTGCGGGTGGGCGAAGTACCACCCCGACACCGAGGCGCCGGGCCACATCGCCATCGACTCGGTGAGCGTGACGCCGGTGCGCTCCTCGCCGCCGAGGAGGGCCATGAGGGTCTCCTTCTCGGTGTGCTCGGGGCAGGCCGGGTAGCCGGGCGCCGGGCGGATGCCGTCGTACTTCTCGTGGATGAGGCCGTCGACGTCGAGCCGCTCGTCGGGCGCGTAGCCCCACAGCTCGCGGCGGACCTTCTCGTGCAGGCGCTCGGCGAAGGCCTCGGCGAGCCGGTCGGCGAGGGCCTCGAGGAGGATCGCCGAGTAGTCGTCGTTGTCGTCCTTGAAGGCCGTGAGCCGCTCCTCGATGCCGATGCCGGCGGTGACGGAGAACGCCCCGACGTGGTCGCGCAGCCCCGTCTCCTTGGGCGCGACGAAGTCGGAGAGGCACTTGTTGGCGACGCCCTCGCGGTGCTGGCCCTGCTGGCGCAGGCCGTGCAGCGTCGTGAGCACGGTCGTGCGGTCCTCGTCGGCGTAGACCTCGATGTCGTCCCCGACCGACGCGGCGGGGAAGAACCCCGCGACGCCGCGGGCGGTGAGCCACTTCTCGCGCTCGATCCGGTCGAGCATCCGGTTCGCGTCGTCGAGGAGCTTGCGCGCCTCCTCCGCCGTCGCCGGGTTGTTGAGGATGTCGGGGTAGCGTCCCTTCATCTCCCAGGCGAGGAAGAACGGCGTCCAGTCGATGTAGCGGCGCAGCTCACCGAGGGGGAAGTCCTCCCACACCCGGGTGAACTGGGTGGCCGCGCGGTGCCAGTGGTCGTCACGCCTGCCGGACCACTGGTCGCCGGCCTGCTGCGCGAGCAGGTGCGGTCGCATCGGCCGGTACGAGGCCCAGTCGATGACGGGCGCGTTGGCCTTCGCGTCCGCGTACGACGACAGCGGCCGCTCGCCGGTCTTGGCGGCGTGCCGCGCCCGGATGGAGTCGTAGTCCTTGACGATGCCCTCGAGGAAGGACTCGCGGTGCTTCTCGGACATCAGCTGGCTCACGACCGGCACGGACCGCGAGGCGTCCTTGACCCACACGACCGGGTGCTCGTACTGCTGGTCGACCTTGACCGCCGTGTGCGCCCGTGACGTCGTGGCGCCCCCGATCATCAGCGGGATCTCGAAGCCCTGGCGCGCCATCTCGGCGGCCACCCGCACCATCTCGTCCAGGCTCGGCGTGATGAGGCCGGACAGCCCGATGATGTCGGCGTCGACCTCCTTCGCGGTGTCGAGGATCTTCTGCGCCGGCACCATGACGCCGAGGTCGACGACGTCGTAGCCGTTGCACTGGAGGACGACCCCGACGATGTTCTTGCCGATGTCGTGGACGTCGCCCTTGACCGTCGCCATGACGACCAGGCCCTTGCTCTTCTTGCGGGCGGCGGGGTCCTTCTCGGCCTCGATGTACGGGATGAGGTGGGCGACGGCCTTCTTCATGACGCGCGCCGACTTCACGACCTGGGGGAGGAACATCTTGCCGTCGCCGAAGAGGTCGCCGACGACGTTCATCCCGTCCATGAGCGGGCCCTCGATGACCTCGAGCGGGCGTCCGCCGGCCTCGTCGATCTCGACCCGCAGCTCCTCGGTGTCGTCGACGACGTGGTCGTCGATGCCCTTGACCAGCGCGTGGGTGATCCGCTCGCGCACCGGGAGGGAGCGCCACTCCGCGGCCGCGGGGTCCTCCTCGTTCCCGGCCTGGCGGTAGTCCTCGGCGATGGCGAGCAGGCGCTCGGTGGCGTCCTCACGGCGGTTGAGCACGACGTCCTCGATGGCGTCGCGCAGCTCGGTGTCGACGGTGTCGTACACCTGCAGGGCACCGGCGTTGACGATGCCCATGTCCATCCCGGCCTTGATGGCGTGGAAGAGGAACAC
Source organism: Oryzobacter terrae (assembly GCF_042756445.1). Classification (GTDB taxonomy): domain Bacteria; phylum Actinomycetota; class Actinomycetes; order Actinomycetales; family Dermatophilaceae; genus Oryzobacter; species Oryzobacter terrae. The sequence continues at coordinate 234,715 of NZ_CP170578.1, read as the reverse complement.
GGCGTGGATCGCCTCGCGGACGGCGTTGTTGCCGCGGAAGCTGAACGAGACGTTCGAGACGCCGCCGGAGACGAGGACGTGGGGGAGGTTGCCCTTGATCCAGCGGGTGGCCTCGATGAAGTCGGTGCCGTACGCCGCGTGCTCCTCGATGCCCGTGGCCACCGCGAAGATGTTGGGGTCGATGATGATGTCCTGCGGTGGGAAGCCGACCTCGTCGACGAGGATCCGGTAGGCCCGCTCGGTGATGACCTTGCGGCGCTCGAGCGAGTCGGCCTGGCCCTCCTCGTCGAAGGCCATGACGACGACGGCCGCCCCGTACTTGCGGGCGAGACGGGCGTGGTCGCGGAACGCCTCCTCGCCCTCCTTCATCGAGATCGAGTTGATGATCGGCTTGCCCTGGGTGACCTTGAGGCCGGCCTCGATGACCTCCCACTTGGAGGAGTCGATCATCAGCGGCACGCGGCAGATGTCGGGCTCGGTGGCGACGAGCTTGAGGAAGCGGTCCATGGCCGCGACGCCGTCGATCATCCCCTCGTCCATGTTGACGTCGATGACCTGGGCGCCGGCCTCCACCTGCTGGCGGGCCACCCCGAGAGCGGTGTTGTAGTCGTCCTCCTGGATGAGGCGACGGAAGCGGGCCGACCCGGTGATGTTTGTCCGCTCGCCGACGTTGACGAACAGGCTGTCCTCGTCGATGACGACCGGCTCGAGCCCCGAGAGGCGCAGTGCGGTGGGCACCTCGGCCGGTTCCCGTGGGACGCCACCGGAGGCCGCCGCGGCGATGGCGGCGATGTGCTCGGGCGTGGTGCCGCAGCAGCCGCCGACGATGTTGACCAGCCCGGCCGAGGCGAACTCGCCGACGACCCGCGACATCTGGTCGGGCGTCTCGTCGTACTCGCCGAAGGCGTTGGGCAGGCCCGCGTTGGGGTGCGCCGAGACGAAGCAGTCGGCGAGGCGCGACAGCTCGGCGACGTACGGGCGCAGCTCTCCGGCACCGAGGGCGCAGTTGAGCCCGATCGACAGGGGCCGCGCGTGCCGCACCGAGTACCAGAACGCCTCGGTGACCTGGCCCGACAGGGTGCGCCCGGAGGCGTCGGTGATGGTGCCCGAGATCATCACCGGCCAGCGGCGGTCGTGCTCCTCGAAGAGGGTCTCGAGGGCGAAGATCGCGGCCTTGGCGTTGAGGGTGTCGAAGATCGTCTCGACGAGGAGGACGTCGGCGCCGCCGTCGACGAGGCCGCGCGCCTGCTCGGTGTAGGCCTCGACGAGCTCGTCGAAGGTGACGTTGCGCGCGCCGGGGTCGTTGACGTCGGGGGAGATCGAGGCCGTGCGGTTGGTCGGCCCGATCGCGCCGAGGACCCAACGGGGTCGGTCGGGCGTCCTCGCGGTCATCGCGTCGGCCTCGGCCCGGGCGATGGCGGCCGCGGCCACGTTCATCTCGTAGGCGAGGTCCTCCATGCCGTAGTCGGCCAGGGAGATCCGCTGGGCGTTGAAGGTGTTGGTCTCGACGAGGTCGGCCCCGGCCTCGAGGTACGCGCGGTGGATGCCCCCGATGATCTCGGGCTGGGTCATCGACAGGAGGTCGTTGTTCCCCATGACGTCGCTCGGGTGCTCGGCGAAGCGCGCGCCCCGGTAGTCCTCCTCGGACAGCCCGTGTCCCTGGATCATCGTGCCCATGGCCCCGTCGAGGACGAGGACCCGCTCGCGCAGGGCAGCGGTGAGGTCGGCGGTGGCGTCAGGGCGGTGCTGCGGGGTCACGGAGGATCGCTTCGGGTCGGCAGCAGGGGACGGGGGAAGAGTATGCCTGTTGGCTCCCGTAGGGTCCGTGGCATGTCCGACGAGACGCCTCCGGCGGGGGCCTTCCGGCTCGCGCGGGTGGCCGGCGTGCCGGTGTACCTCGACCGGACCTGGCTCGTCCTCGCCGCCTTCATCGCATGGAGCGGCTGGCAGGCGGGCAGCGGCCTCGGCACCGGGACGGCCGTCGCGTACGCGGGCTCGCTCGTCGTCGGGATCCTCGTCGCCGTCCTCGGCCACGAGGTCGCCCACGCCCTGGCGGGCCGCCTCCTCGGCTTCCGCGTGCACCGGATCATGGCGACGCTGTGGGGTGGGCACACGTCCTACGACGGCACCGGCATCACCCCGGGTCGCGCCGCCGGGGTGGCCGTCGCCGGGCCGCTCGCCAACGTCGCCCTCGCGATGCTCGGCTACGCGGCGTACCTGGCCCTGCCGTTCCCCGGCTCGGAGTTCGCCTGGTCCTTCGTCGTCCTCAACGTCCTGCTCGCCGGGTTCAACCTCCTGCCCGGCCTCCCGCTCGACGGGGGCCAGCTCGTCGAGTCCCTCGTGTGGCAGGTGACGGGCCGGCGCGACCGCGGCCTCGTCGTCGCCGGCTGGTGCGGGCGCCTGCTCGCCGTCGGCCTCGTCCTCTGGTTCGTCGCCCGCCCCCTCTTCCTCCGCTTCGGCGACAGCCCCGACATCCTCTCGCTCGTCCTCGGACTCGTCATGGCCTGGATCCTGTGGACCGGCGCCACCGCGGCGATCAACCGGGCGCCGTTCGAGCGCCTGGTGTCGAACGTGCGCCTCGAGGACGTCGTCGAGCCCGCCTCCGTCGTCCCCCTCGCGACGCCGCTCGGCGAGCTGCCCCGCGACGGCCGCCAGGTCCTCGCCCTCGACGACCACGGCCTGCCGACCCTCGTGCTCACGACGCCCGAGGGAGTCACCGACCTGGGCGCCCTCGACCCGCGGACGCCGCTCTCCTCGCTCGTCCTCCGCCTCCCCGACGCGGCAGTCGTCGACGTCGGGCCGCAGCCGACGACCGAGGGCGTCATCCGCGCCCTGGCCCTCAGCCGCCAGCCGCTCGTCGTCCTCACCGACGGCGGAGTGGTCCGCGGCGTCGTCACCGCCCGTCGGGTCAACGCCGTGGCCGAGGGCACCCAGCGGCGCAACTAGACTCCCCGCCCATGACCTCAGCGACGGGCGCCGGGCTCCGGCGCGGGCCCTTCAGCGCCGGTGAGCGCGTGCAGCTCACCGATCCCAAGGGCCGGATGCACACCATCGCGCTCAGCCCCGGCAAGCAGTTCCACACCCACCGCGGCCACCTCGAGCACGACGCCCTCATCGGCGCGCCCGACGGGTCGACGATCACGAACACCGCCGGCGTCGAGTACCTCGCGCTGCGTCCGCTGCTGTCCGACTACGTGATGTCGATGCCGCGCGGCGCCGCCGTCGTCTACCCCAAGGACGCCGGCCAGATCGTCATGATGGCCGACATCTTCCCGGGGGCCGTCGTCGTCGAGGCGGGCGTCGGGTCGGGGGCGCTCTCGATGTCGCTGCTGCGGGCCGTGGGCGAGACCGGCGCGGTGCACTCCTTCGAGCGCCGCGAGGACTTCGCCGACATCGCCCGCGCCAACGCGCGCGACTACTTCGGCACCGACCACCCGTCGTGGACCGTCACCGTCGGCGACCTCGTCGAGGTGCTGCCGACGACGGTGAAGGACGGCACCGTCGACCGGGTCGTCCTCGACATGCTCGCGCCGTGGGAGTGCCTCGACGTCGTGGCCGCGGCGCTCGCCCCCGGCGGCGTCCTCATCTGCTACGTCGCCACCGCGACCCAGCTGTCGAAGGTCGCCGAGGCGATGCGCGACTCCGGCACCTTCACCGAGCCGCAGGCGTGGGAGTCCCTCGTGCGTGGCTGGCACCTCGAGGGCCTCGCCGTGCGCCCGCAGCACCGGATGCACGGCCACACCGGGTTCCTCATCACGACCCGGCGCCTGGCGCCCGGCACGACCCCGCCGCTGCGCAAGCGCCGGCCGGGGCGCGGGTACGTGACCGGCGAGGACGCCCACGAGGAGGACTGGACCCCCGAGGCCATCGGCGAGCGGGTCCCGTCGGAGAAGCGGGTGCGCAAGGTCCGCCGCTCGGTGACCGAGGGCTCCGGCCCCGTGGCCGACGCCGCGGAGCCGTCGCCCGACACCTCCGGCTCGGTGACCGATACCTCGCCCCCCGGCTGACCTCCGCGGGTTATCGTCGAGCATGAGCACCGACGAGCAGCCCCAGGCCGACCAGCCGGGCGCCCGCGAGCGCCTCGAGGCCGAGCGCGAGTCGCTCGAGGCCGAGATCGCCGCGCTCCGCTCGAAGGGCCAGGCCTCCCCGGCCCAGCTGCGGGCGATGGAGCGCGACCTCGCGAACGTCCGCTCGCAGGCCGCGACCCTGTCGGCGCAGAACGAGCGGCTGGTGCGCACCCTGCGCGACGCCCGCGAGCAGATCGTCACGCTCAAGTCCGAGGTCGACCGGCTGGCCCAGCCGCCGGCCGCCTACGGCATCGTCATCGAGACCTTCGAGGACGGCACCGCCGACATCCTCACGAGCGGCCGCAAGATGCACGTGGCGGTCAGCCCGTCCCTCGACCCCGGCGACATGGTGCCCGGTCGCGAGGTCATGCTCAACGAGGCGATGAACGTCGTCGCGGCCCACGGCTTCGAGACCGTCGGCGAGGTCGTCCTGTGCAAGGAGCTCCTCGACGACGGCCGGGTGCTCGTCGTCGCCCAGGCCGACGAGGAGCGGGTCTGCCGGGTGGCGGCCTCCCTCGACGGCCAGAAGATCCGGGCCGGTGACGCCCTCCTGCTCGAGTCGCGCTCCGGCTTCGTCTTCGAGCGGATCCCCAAGGCCGAGGTCGCCGACCTCGTCCTCGAGGAGGTCCCCGACATCGACTACTCCGACATCGGCGGGCTCACCGGCCAGATCGAGGCCATCCGCGACGCCGTCGAGCTGCCCTACCTCCACGCCGACCTCTACGTCGAGCACCAGCTCAAGCCGCCGAAGGGCGTCCTCCTCTACGGCCCGCCCGGCTGCGGCAAGACGATGATCGCCAAGGCGGTCGCCGCGTCGCTGGCCCGCAAGGTCGCCGAGAAGGAGGGCCGCGAGCCCGGGAAGTCGTACTTCCTCAACATCAAGGGCCCCGAGCTGCTCAACAAGTACGTCGGCGAGACCGAGCGGCACATCCGGCTCATCTTCCAGCGGGCCCGCGAGAAGTCGAGCGAGGGCTACCCCGTCGTCGTGTTCTTCGACGAGATGGAGTCGCTGTTCCGCACCCGCGGGTCGGGTGTGTCCAGCGACGTCGAGACCACGATCGTCCCGCAGCTCCTCGCCGAGATCGACGGCGTCGAGGGCCTCGAGAACGTCATCGTCATCGGCGCCTCCAACCGCGAGGACATGATCGACCCCGCGATCCTGCGCCCGGGCCGCCTCGACGTGAAGATCAAGATCGAGCGCCCCGACGCCGAGGCCGCCCGCGACATCTTCGGCAAGTACCTCATCCCCGGCCTCCCGCTGCACCCCGACGACGTCGAGCAGAACGGCGGCTCCGAGGACGCCACCCTCCAGGCGATGACCGACGCCGTCGTGCTGCGGATGTACACCGAGGAGGAGGAGAACCGCTTCCTCGAGGTCACCTACGCCGGGGGCGACAAGGAGATCCTGTACTTCAAGGACTTCAACTCCGGCGCGATGATCCAGAACATCGTCGACCGCGCCAAGAAGATGGCGATCAAGGACCTCCTCGACACCGGCCAGCGCGGCCTGCGCGTCGAGCACCTCCTCCAGTCGTGCACCGACGAGTTCCGCGAGAACGAGGACCTGCCGAACACGACGAACCCCGACGACTGGGCCCGCATCTCCGGCAAGAAGGGGGAGCGGATCGTCTACATCCGCACCCTCATCAAGACCAAGGAGGGCACCGAGCCCGGCAAGTCGATCAACACGGTCGCCAACACCGGCCAGTACCTCTGAGCCGCTGAGCACCCGCCTGCACGCGCTCGAGCTCCTGCCCGACGAGGCGGGGGCGACGGCGGTCCGGCGCTCGTGGGAGGCCCTGCACGAGGCCGGCCTGCCCTCGCAGCTCGACCACCGGGGTGCGACCAACGCGGTCCACGTCACCGTGGTGGCCGCACCGGTCCTGGCCGACGAGGTGGTCGAGGCCGCGTCCCGACGACTGGGCCCCCTGCTCCCGCTGACCGTCCGGGTGTCGGGGCTGCTCCTGCTCGGCGGGTCGCGCGTCACCCTCGCCCGGGCGGTCGACGTCGACGACGACACCCTGCGGGCGGTGCTCGACGTGCGGTCGACGGTGCCCGGTCGCCGGCACCCGGGGTGGCTGCCGCACGTGACCCTGGCCCGCCGGCTGCCCCGCGACCGGGTGCAGGACGCGGTCGACGTCCTCGGGTGGGACGACCCGGGGCTGCGCCTCGTCGAGCTGCGGCGGTGGGACCCCGACGCCGGCGTCGTGACCCGCGTCGCGCCCTCGGGGCCGGTGGCCTGAGCCTCGACCCTCGAACGCCGAGGCTCGACAGGTTTTGCACAGGCGACCACCGCCTGCACAGGATGACCTGATGAAGCTCGGACTGCAGGTCTCCCGGTTCTCCTGGCCCGACGCGCCCGCCTCCATGGGGGCCACGTGGCGCGACGTCGCCCGCAACGCCGAGGGAGCGGGGTTCTCCTCGCTGTGGGTCATGGACCACTTCTTCCAGATCTCGATGGTCGGGCCGCCCGAGATGGACATGCTCGAGGGCTACACGACGCTGGCCCACGCGGCCGCCGTGACCGAGCGGATCGAGCTCGGCACCCTCGTCACGGGCGTGACGTACCGGCATCCCGGCCTGCTGCTCAAGACCGTGACGACGCTCGACGTCCTGTCCGGGGGGCGGGCGTGGCTCGGCATCGGGGCGGCGTGGAACGAGGAGGAGCACCGCGGACTCGGTGTGCCCTACCCGTCGACCCGCGAGCGGTTCGCCCTCCTCGAGGACACGCTGAGGCTCGCGCACCGGATGTTCGCCGACGACGACCGCCCCTTCGAGGGCGACGCCGTGTCGCTGGAGCGCCCGCTCAACCGTCCGCAGCCGGTGCGCCGTCCTCCGATCATGGTCGGGGGCGGCGGGGAGAGGAGGACGCTGCGGCTCGTCGCGCAGTACGCCGACGCGTGCAACCTCTTCGACACCGGGCTCGGCCCCGAGGGCATCCCGCACAAGCTGGACGTGCTGCGTCGGCACTGCGAGGACGTGGGCCGCGAGTACGACGAGATCTCGAAGACGTGCCTCGCCTCGCTGACCCTCGACGCCGGGGCCCCTCTGCCCGAGGGCGTCGTCGGGCACTCGGTGGACGAGGCGGTGGAGCGCCTCGGCCGGCTCGGCGCCGCCGGCATCGACCACGTCATCCTCAGCATGGCCAACATCATCGACCCCAGGGCCCACGACGCGGTCGCCGAGGTCGTCCGCCAGCTCCCCTGATTGCGCGTCCGGTTTCGGGGTGACCCCGAAAACCCTCCCTCCACCCGAGGTTGTTTTCGGGGTGGAGGGAGGGTTTCCGGGGTGAAGCGGCGTCGGCCGGAGCCGGCGGCCACCGCGGCAGCGGTCAGGCCGTCAGGGCCTGCCAGGTGTTCGAGCCGACGATGCCGTCGTCGGGCAGCCCGCGCGAACGCTGGAACGCCCGCACCTGGGCGTCGGTGCCCGAGCCGAAGATGCCGTCGGCCCCGGTCGAGTAGCCCTTGGCGGTCAGGCACTTCTGCACGCCGATGACGGCCTCGCCCTGCGACCCGCTCTGGACATTGACGATGAGCGCCGTCCAGGTGTGCTGCCCCACGATGCCGTCGGCGCTCAGGCCGCGCGAGGACTGGAACGAGCGCACCGCGCCGTCGGTCCCGGACCCGAAGATGCCGTCGGCGCCCACGGAGTAGCCGCGCTGGCGGAGCAGGTGCTGCACGGCGCTCACCCGGAAGCCGGTGTCGCCCTGGCGCACGAGCGTCCAGCCGGAGGGCGGGGTCGGCGTGCCACCGCCACCCCCGAGGGAGGCCGCGAGGGTGGGCAGGCGCGAGTCGCCCGGCGGGACGTTGATCTCGAAGTGCATCTCGTCCTTGCGCGAGGAGTAGTCGCCGCCCCAGCGCACGACGCCGTTGCACCGGGTGAGGATCGTGCGGATGGCCGACACCTGGGCCGAGGAGAAGGTGCCCGCGGCGCCGAGCGGGTGGTCGGGGGCGTTGCAGTCGATGGCGGTGCCGCTCGCGTGGTTCGACAGGCTCGTGCTGCCCGAGATCTCGCGGTAGTTGTGGCCCCAGCAGCCGGGGGAGTACAGCGCCTCGACCGTCGCGTTGAACTGCACGGCGACGTAGCGCAGCACGGTGTAGACGTCACCGGCCCGCACGCCCGAGGGGAACGTGGCCGCACCCACGGCCAGGCTCGAGAGCGGGATCTGGCTCGAGGTCCCCGCCGTCCAGCCGTTCTGTGAGGTCGCCGCCGAGGCGGACTGCGCCCCCGCCGTGATGACGCCGCCGGTCAGCAGGACGCCACCGGCGCCGCGCAGCAGGGCCCGCCGGCCCAGGGGCGACCGGGCTCGGGCGGCGGGGTCGGCGACGGCGCCGAGGGGGGTGGTCAGGTCGTGGTGCTCACACATCGGTACGTGACTCCTGTGGGTCGATGGACGAAAGGTCCCAACCGACTCGACGCTACGGAGGAAAGTCCCGCCCCGCGACCGCACCCACCCCTCCAGCCCCAGCGCCCCGACTCCAGTACGGCAACACGCCGACGGGTGGCCGGACCGGTCGGCGTGTTGCCGTACTGAAGGTGCGAGTGCGCGGGGGTGGGGTCAGGCGGCGAGGGTGGGTGGGGTCAGGCGGGGTCGGGCGGCGAGGGTGGGTGGGGTCAGGCGGGGAGGAGGCGGGCCACGAGGCGCCATCCCAGCAGGAGCACGGCGAGGACGACCGTCGCGACGACGACGAAGGAGGGCGCCGTCCCCTGGGCGGCGACCCGGCGCAGCACCATCCCCACGACGAGCGTGCCGGCCAGCACGACCGCTCCGAACGACAGGGAGCGCGGCCCGGCGTCGATCGTCACCGACGCGAGCAGCCACCCGGCCGCGGTCCCGACGACGAACGGGCCGGCGGTGCGCAGGACCCCCGCGACGTCGAGCCCGTCGGCGTGCGAGCGACGGCCGAGGGCCGCGAACACGACGACGAGGAGCACGTCGAGCAGGCCGGGGACGATCCGGCTCACGGGCGCACCCGGTCGAACAACGAGCTCTGGCGCGGGGGAGCGTGCATCGGGTCGACCCCGTCGAACAGGCTCGACACCGACTCGCCGGCATGGATGCGCTTGATCGCCTCGGCGAACAGCGGCGCCACCGTGCGGACCCGCAGCTGCGGCCAGCCCTCGGGCGCCGGCACGGTGTCGGTCGTCACGACCTCGCTGATCATCGGGTGCGACCGCAGGCGCTCGACCGCCTTGCCCGCGAACAGGCCGTGGGTGCACGCGACCGCGGCCTCGGTGACCCCGAACTCGGCGAGCCGGTCGAGGAGCTCGACGATGCTGCCGCCCGTCGCGATCTCGTCGTCGAGGACGATGGCGCGCTTGCCGCGCACGTCGCCGACGATCGAGTCGATGACGACGCTGTCGTCGCCGAGCCGCTTCTTCGAGCCCGCCGCCACCGGCAGCCCGAGGAGGCGCGAGAACTGGGTCGCGTCCTTGGCGTTGCCGAGGTCGGGGGAGACGACGACGCCGTCGGTGAGGTCCTGCTCACGGAAGTGGTCGGCGAGGACACCGAGCGCCGTGAGGTGGTCGACGGGCACCGAGAAGAAGCCGTGGACCTGGGGCGCGTGGAGGTTCATCGTCATGACCCGGTCGGCGCCCGCGGTGGCGATGAGGTCGGCGACGAGACGCCCCCCGAGCGAGATCCGGGAGGCGTCCTTCTTGTCCGAGCGCGCGTAGGCGTAGTGCGGGATGACGGCCGTGACCATGCCGGCCGACGCCCCCCGCGCCGCGTCGACCATGAGGAGCAGCTCCATGAGCGAGTCCTGCGTCGGCGGGACGAGCGGCTGGACGATGTAGACGTCGCGCTGCCGGCAGTTCGCGAGCAGCTGCGCCTGGAGGCAGTCGTTGCTGAACCGGGTGACGACCGACTCCGACAGCGGCACGTCGAGCTCGTCGCAGATGGCGTGGGCGAGACGTCGGTGGGCCGAGCCGGAGAAGACGACGACCTCGCGCATGGCCGCAGCCTAACTGCCGGTCAACGGGCCGAGAGGGCGGCGGAGAGCTCGGTCACGAGCTCCCAGCGCTGCTGGCGGGCCTGGAGTCCCGCGGCGCCCGGCATCGAGGCGAAGCCGTGCGGCATCCTCAGGTAGTTCGTGAGCCGGGCGGGGGTGCCGGCGGCCTGCAGGGCGGCGGCGTAGCGGATGCCGTCGTCGCGGACGGGGTCGACGTCGGCCACCTGGACCAGTGCCGGCGGCAGTCCCTCGAGGGAGCCGAAGAGGGGCGAGAGGAGCGGGTCGCGCAGGTCGTGTCCCGGGGCGACGTAGTGGTCACGGAACGCGTTCATGCCCCGCTTGTCGAGGATGGGGGCGTTGCCGTGCTCGCGCACCGACGGCGAGGACATCGTGAGGTCGGTCGCCGGGTAGAGCAGGGCCTGGTGGCGCAGCGCCGTGATGCCGTGGTCGCGCAGGACCTGGGCGACGACGGCGGCGAGGTTGCCCCCGGCGGAGTCGCCCGCCACGGCCATCCGGGACGTGTCGGCCCGCAGGACGTCGCCGTTGACCTGCACCCAGGTCGTGGCGTCGACGCAGTCGTGCGCGGCGGTCGGGGCGCGGTGCTCGGGCGCCATCCGGTAGTCGACCGAGACGACGACGCAGCCGACCTCGCGGGCGATGAGCGTGCACAGCCCGTCGTAGTCCACGACGTTGCCGAGGACCCAGCCCCCGCCGTGGAACCACATGACGACGGGGACGTCGTCGCGGGCGTCGGGGAGCGAGCGCGGACGGTAGATCCGCAGGGGGATCTCGTGGTCGTCACGGGCCGGCGCCGTGCCGTAGGTGATGCCGACCGACCGGTCGGGCCGCCCGACGACCCACCCGACGACGCCGGTGGTCGGGCGCACCGACGCCCTCGCCCGGTGGATGCCGTCGATGTCGAGCGCGTGGACCGGCGGGCGGATCCGGTCGGCGACGACGCTGACGGCGGCCGTCAGGGCGGACAGGCGGCGGTAGGTGCGCACGCGGTCAGTATCGTCGAGGCATGACCGTGCGCCGCGTGATGGGGATCGAGACCGAGTACGGGATCGTCATCCCCGGCGACCCCGGCGCCAACCCGATGGTCGCCTCCGGTGACGTCGTCACCGCCTACGCCGCCTCCCGCGGCATCCGGCCCGCCCGCGCGAGCTGGGACTACGCCGACGAGGCCCCCCTGCGCGACGCCCGCGGCTTCGACATGGGCCGGGGGATGGCGCACCCGAGCCAGCTGACCGACGTCGAGGACCCCACCCTGGCCAACGTCGTCCTCACCAACGGGGCCCGCCTGTACGTCGACCACGCCCACCCCGAGTACAGCTCGCCGGAGGTGACCAACCCGCGCGACGCCGTCGTCTGGGACCGGGCCGGCGAGCTCGTGATGCGCGAGGCCGTGGCCCGCCTCGCGACCGTCCCCCCGGGCGTCAACCTCTACAAGAACAACGCCGACGGCAAGGGCGTCTCCTACGGCACGCACGAGAACTACCTCATGGCGCGCTCGACGCCGTTCGCGAACATCGTCAAGCACCTCACCCCGTTCTTCGTCGTCCGCCAGGTGATGTGCGGCTCGGGCCGCGTCGGCATCGGCGTCGACTCGCGCACCCCCGGGTACCAGATCGCCCAGCGCAGCGACTTCTTCGAGGTCGAGGTCGGCCTGGAGACGACCCTGAAGCGCCCGATCATCAACACCCGCGACGAGCCGCACGCGGTGGCCGACCGCTACCGCCGCCTCCACGTCATCCTCGGCGACGCCAACCACTGCGACGTCGCCAACCTGCTGAAGATGGGCTCGACCTCGCTCGTCCTCGGGATGATCGAGGCCGACGTCCTCAAGGACGACCTGTCGGTGCGTCGCCCCGTCGCCACGCTCCACGACGTCTCGCACGACCTCACCCTCCAGGCCAAGCTCGAGCTCGTCGACGGCCGGCGGATGACGGCCCTCGAGCTGCTGACCGAGTACTTCGACCGCGCCCACGCCTGGGCCCACGCCGTGGCCGACGGCGCTCCCGACGCCGACACCGTCGAGGTCCTCCACTGGTGGGGGACCGTCCTCGACACGCTGACCCGCGACCCGATGGACGCGCGCCGCCTTGTCGACTGGGTCGCCAAGCTGGCCGTCCTCGAGGGCTACCGCGAGCGCGACTCCCTCGGGTGGGGCGACCCGCGGCTCAAGGCCGTCGACCTCCAGTGGTCCGACGTGCGCGCCGACCGTGGCCTGGCCCACCGGCTCGCGGCCACCGGCCGGGTCGAGGTCCTCGTCGACGAGGCCGACGTGCGCCACGCGGTCGACCACGCGCCCACCGACACGCGCGCGTGGTTCCGCGGCGAGTGCCTGCGCCGGTTCGCCGACGACGTCGTCGCGGCCTCCTGGGACTCGGTCATCTTCGACGTCGCCGGCCAGCGGACCCTCCAGCGGGTGCCGATGCTCGAGCCCCTCAAGGGCACCGAGGCCGGGATCGGCGACCTCGTCCGGGGCGCCCCCGACGCCGCCTCGCTGCTGCGCGCCCTGGCCGCCGCCGGGTCCGAGGACCCGCGGCGCGACGCCTCCGAGGTCTGAGGGCTCGTCCCGGTCCGTGGGCCACGCCGGGCCCCTCGGACCGGCCGGGGCGCTGTCGGACTAGGCTCGGAGGCAGTCGAACCCACCAAGGAGGGCTCAGCATGGCCGGTCAGGAGCAGGTGAGGCCGCAGCGCCGCGACGACGGCGGTCCCGAGGACGCCCCCGAGCCCGCAGCCGCGGCCCCCCAGGTGCAGGCGAGCGAGATCGACGACATCCTCGACGAGATCGACGGCGTCCTCGAGTCCAACGCCGAGGAGTTCGTCCGCGGGTTCGTCCAGAAGGGCGGCCAGTGACCCCCGGAGCCGACGGCGGACGCCTGCCCGCGGCCTACCTCGTCCCGGGGTCGTCCTCCTTCACCGAGTTCCTCGCCGCCCAGGCGCCGACGATGCTGCCCTCGGGCCGCTCGCTGCCCCCGGGTGCCGCGCTCGACGCGCCCCACGGGACGACGATCGTCACCCTCACGTGGGACGGCGGTGTCGTCATGGCCGGCGACCGTCGCGCGACGATGGGCAACCTCATCGCCAACCGCGACATGGAGAAGGTCTTCGCCACCGACGAGTACAGCCTCGTCGGGATCGCGGGGACGGCCGGGCTCGCCATCGAGCTGGTCCGCCTCTTCCAGGTCGAGCTCGAGCACTACGAGAAGATCGAGGGCACGCTGATGTCCCTCGAGGGCAAGGCCAACCGGCTCGCCTCGATGATCCGCGGCAACCTCGGGATGGCCATGCAGGGGCTGTCGGTCGTGCCGCTCTTCGCCGGGTTCGACGTCGAGGACGGTCGCGGCCGGATCTTCTCCTACGACGTCACGGGCGGGTGCTACGAGGAGCACGACCACCACAGCGTCGGCTCCGGCTCGCTCTTCGCGCGCGGCGCCCTCAAGAAGCTCTACCGGCGCGGCGGCACGGCCGACGACGCGGTCCGGATCGCCGTCGAGGCGCTCTACGACGCGGCCGACGACGACTCCGCCACCGGCGGGCCCGACCTCGGCCGGCGGATCTGGCCCACGGTCGGCATCGTCGACGAGTCGGGGGCCCGCTTCCTGCCCGACGAGGACCTCCAGCCCGTCGTCGAGGCCATCGTCGCCGCGCGCGCCGACAACCCGGGAGGTGCCCGATGAGCGCGGGGATGCCCTTCTACGTCTCGCCCGAGCAGCTGATGAAGGACCGGGCCGACTTCGCGCGCAAGGGCATCGCCCGTGGCCGCTCGGTCGTCGTCCTCGCCTACGACAACGGGATCCTCTTCGTCGCCGAGAACCCCAGCCGCGCGCTGCACAAGGTCTCCGAGATCTACGACCGGATCGCCTTCGCCGCCGTCGGCAAGTACAACGAGTTCGAGAACCTTCGGGTCGCCGGGGTCCGCTACGCCGACCTGCGCGGCTACTCCTACGACCGCTCCGACGTCACCGCCCGGGGCCTGGCCAACGCCTACGCCCAGACCCTCGGGACCGTGTTCACCCAGGAGTCCAAGCCCTACGAGGTCGAGATCGTCGTCGCCGAGGTCGGCTCCACCCCCGCGAGCGACCAGGTCTACCGGCTCACCTACGACGGCTCGGTCGCCGACGAGCACGGCTTCGTCGCGATGGGCGGCGGGGCCGAGCAGATCGAGGAGGGCCTCACCGATCGCTGGCAGGAGGGCCTGCACCTCTCGGAGGCGCTGGCCCTGGCCGTCGAGCTCCTCGGCACCGACCCGGCCGGCGGACCGGCCCGCGAGCTGGCCCCCGAGCAGCTCGAGGTCGCCGTCCTCGACCGGCACCGGCCGCGGCGCACCTTCCGCCGCATCACGGGTGGCCTGCTCGAGCGCCTGCTCAGCTCCGAGGACCCCACCCGCGACGCCCCGCCCGCCGACGACGTCGGCGACTCCGCCCGCGACTCGACGACGAACCCGCAGACCCAGCGGCCCGAGCAGGACGGTCACCAGGCGTGAACACCCCCGGGGGGCGCCGGATCTTCGGGATCGAGAACGAGTACGGCATCACGTGCTCCACCGGTGGCCAGCGCACGCTCACCCCCGACGAGGTCGCCCGGTACCTGTTCCGCAAGGTCGTCGCCTGGGGCCGCTCGAGCAACGTCTTCCTCACCAACGGCTCGCGCCTCTACCTCGACGTCGGCAGCCACCCCGAGTACGCGACCGCCGAGTGCGACTCGGTGCGCCAGGTCGTCGCGCACGACCGGGCGGGGGAGCGGATCATCGAGGGGCTCGTCGTCGACGCCCAGCAGCGGCTGCGCGAGGACGGCGTCGCCGGGGACATCTACGTCTTCAAGAACAACACCGACTCGGCCGGCAACTCCTACGGCTGCCACGAGAACTACCTCGTCACCCGGGCGGGGGAGTTCCAGACGATCTCCGACACGTTGCTGCCGTTCCTCATCAGCCGCCAGATCACCTGCGGCGCAGGCAAGCTCGTGGCGACGTCGAAGGGCGCGACGTACGCCGTCAGCCAGCGGGCCGACCACATCTGGGAGGGCGTCTCGTCGGCGACGACCCGCAGCCGCCCCATCATCAACACCCGCGACGAGCCGCACGCCGACGCCGAGCACTACCGACGGCTGCACGTCATCGTCGGGGACTCGAACATGAGCGAGACGACGACGATGCTCAAGGTCGGCTCGTGCGACCTCGTGCTGCGGATGATCGAGGCCGGCGTCGTCATGCGCGACCTCACCCTCGAGAACCCGATCCGGGCCATCCGCGAGATCTCCCACGACCTCACCGGGCGGCGCACCGTCCGGCTCGCCAACGGTCGCCAGCTGAGCGCCCTCGACCTCCAGCGCGAGTACCTGACCAAGGCCGTGGAGTTCGTCGCCCGCGAGGGCACGAGCGACCCGCTCCACCACCGTGTCCTCGACCTGTGGGACCGCACCCTCACCGCCGTCGAGACCGGGGACCTCGCCTCGGTGGGGACCGAGATCGACTGGGTCATCAAGTACCGGCTCATCGAGGACTACGCCACCCGGCACGGGCTCGACCTCGACCACCCACGGCTGGCCCAGATCGACCTCGCGTACCACGACATCGACCGCGGCCGGGGGTTGTTCTACCTCCTCCAGCGCCGGGGGAGGGTCGCCCGGGTCGTCTCCGACGCCGAGGTCTTCCGGGCCAAGGTGCGCCCTCCCGACACCACCCGCGCCAAGCTCCGCGGGGACTTCATCCGGGCCGCCCAGCAGCACCGGCGCGACTTCACCGTCGACTGGGTCCACCTCAAGCTCAACGACCAGGCTCAGCGGACGGTCCTGTGCAAGGACCCGTTCCTCGCCTCCGACCCCCGCGTCGACCGCCTCATCGAGGGCATGTCGGTCTGAGCAGCGCCGTCCGCGTGCGCTGACTCGGGGCCTGGGGACCCTCGACGTCCAGCCTGCTCACAGCACGCGATGCGGGTTCTCCCGGACTCCGCCGTTATCGTGGATGGCTGTTGTCCGCTGCCCGGCAGCCCCCCCGACCGAAGGTTCGCACTCGTGCCCCGACGTTTCCCCGCCCTCCTCTCCGCCTCCGTCCTCGCCGGCGTCCTGGTCCTCACCGGCTGCGGTGAGGAGTCCGCGAGCGGGGGCTCCGCCTCTCTCGCCGCCGTCACCGTGACCGGTTCGGACCCCGCGAAGGCGCCGACCGTGGCGGTCGACGGGCCCCTCAAGGTCACCCGCACCGAGTCCAAGGTCGTCAGCGACGGCGACGGCGCCGCGGTGGCCGAGGACGACCTCGTGTCGGTCCAGGCGATGATCGTCAACGGCCGCGACGGCAAGGTCGCCCACAGCACGTGGGACAGCGGCGCGGTCGGCCTGAACCTCGGCGACGCCGCCCTCTTCGCCTCCTTCAAGAGCCAGCTCCCGGGGAAGAAGATCGGCAGCCGCGTCCTCATCGCCTCGACGCCCAAGGACGCCTTCGGCGACCAGGGCAACCCCCAGCTGAGCATCAACGCCGAGGACCCCGTCGTCTTCGTCGTCGACCTCGTCTCCGCCACCAAGGTCCTGGCTGAGGCGAAGGGCACCGCCGTCGCGCCGAAGAAGGACCTCCCGACGGTGACGATGAACGAGGGCAAGCCGGCCACGATCACCGTGCCCAAGGGCGTCAAGGCCCCGACGAAGACCGTCGTCCAGCCGCTCATCGAGGGCGACGGCGCGGCGGTCGAGGACGGCCAGACCGTCCGCGTGGCCTACACCGGCGCGCTCTACCGCAACGGCGAGGTCTTCGACTCCAGCGCGAGCCGTCCCGAGCAGCCGTACTTCGAGTTCCAGCTCGGTCAGGGTGGCGTCATCAAGGGGTGGGACACCGGTCTCAAGGGCCAGAAGATCGGCAGCCGCGTGCTGCTCGTCATCCCGCCGGCCGACGGCTACGGCGCCGCCGGCTCGGGCGAGAAGATCAAGGGCACCGACACCCTCGTCTTCGTCGTCGACGTCCTCGCCGCGTACTGAGCGGCCCTTCTTCCGAGCAGCACCCATCGACGAAAGGTCCGACGTGAGCACCGAGCCCACCCGCCCCGAGATCGACTTCCCCGGCGACGCCCCGCCGGCCGACCTCCTCATCGAGGACGTCACCGTCGGTGACGGCGCCGAGGCCACCTCCGGCAGCACGGTGTCGGCGCACTACGTGGGCGTCGCCCACTCGACCGGCGAGGAGTTCGACGCCTCGTGGAACCGTGGCGCCCCGCTGGAGTTCCGCCTCGGTGTCGGCATGGTCATCGCCGGCTGGGACCGCGGCATCGAGGGCATGAAGGTCGGCGGACGTCGCAAGCTGACGATCCCGCCGCACCTCGGCTACGGCGACCGCGGCGCCGGCGGCGCCATCAAGGGCGGCGAGACGCTGATCTTCGTCGTCGACCTCGTGGACGTGCGCTGAGCACGGCGCTCACCGGCGTGCGCTGAGCGCTGCCGCGTGGGCACCCGCGGCGGCCGCCGTGAGGAACGGGGCGGGGTCTTGACCAGGACCCCGCCCCATCGTCGTCAGGGCCACGGGTGACGTGCCGAGGGCCTCGAGGAGGCCGTCGGACGGGACCTCGACCGCGGTGAGGGCGGCACGGGCGCCGGCCACGAGCTCGCCCACCTGGCGGCGGACGAGCGCGTCGAGGGCAGCGTCGGGCAGGGTCGTGACCGGGACGTCGGCCGGGGTGAGGAGCGCGCGCCCGTAGGCGGTGCGGCTGTGGTGGCTGATGCCGCGGTGCCGCTCGCGCCGGTCGCTCCCGCTGACCCGCAGCGAGGCGATGCCGCGCCCGCCGAGGACGTCGGCCGCGTGGAGGGCGTCGGCACAGGCGACACCCGAGTAGCCCCACCGGGTGCCGGTACCGACGTTCCCCGGCCCCTGCACCACGACGGCGACGTCGGCCGCGACGACGTGCCGCGCGGCGAGCAGCCCCGTGTGGGTGGTCACGGCCTCGTGGTCGCCACCGAACGCCTGCCCGACGGTGAGGGTCGCGGCGAGCCAGCCGGCCTCGGTGAGCCCGGCGACCGCGCGCGAGAACGCCGCGGGGAGGGCGCCGCCGTCGGTCATGACGTACGCGACCCGGGCGTCGGGCCGCACGTGCCGGACCCCGGCGACGACGGCGGGCAGGGCCGAGTGGAGGTCGGCGACGACGACGGGCAGTCCCTCGAGGTCGTCGGCCTCGGCGAGGTCGTCGTGGTGCGGGCTGTCCTGCTCGTCGACCGCGAGGAGCATCTGCTGCAGGGGCGTGTAGCGGGCCTTGACGATGTGGCCGGGTCCGCCCTCCGGGTCCGCGGGCAGGGTGTCCGTGCGGGCGACGACGAAGGCCAGCCCCCCGGTCCCCAGCCCGCGCAGCAGGGCCGAGGCGTTGAGGAGGACGCGCTCGCCGACCTCGGGGACGCCCACCATCGCGGTGTAGGCCAGCGCGCGCACCGGCTCCGCGGCACCACCGGCGGGCTCGTCGGACCCGTCGAGCGCCACCGTGAGCTCGACGGCACCCGGCCACCGACGGACCTCGCCGACGACGGTCCCGGCTCGCCACTGCATCACGGTCGGCAGCGTATCCGTCGGGTAGCGTCTGGCGGGTGAGCAGCGATCCCGGGGCCGGTGCGCCGAGCGCGGCCCAGGTCAAGACCGAGCGCCTGCTCAACCTCGTCCTCGTGCTGCTCTACACGCGTCGGCCGATGAGCAAGGCGCAGATCCGCCAGCTCGTGCCGCAGTACGGCAGCTCCGCGTCGACCGAGGCCTTCGAGCGGATGTTCGAGCGCGACAAGGACGAGCTGCGCGAGCTGGGCATCCCCCTCGTCACCGAGGACATCGACCCGCTCCACGAGGACGAGCCCGGCTACCGCATCCACCAGCGCGAGTACGCCCTCAAGGACATCGCCTTCGAGCCCGACGAGCTGGCCGTCCTCGGCCTCGCCAGCCGGGTCTGGGCGCAGGCCTCGCTCGCCGGTCCGGCGGCCCAGGCGCTGCGCAAGCTCAAGGCCGCGGGCGTCGAGCGCGACGGCGACGCCCTCATCGGCATCGAGCCGCGGCTGCGGACCACCGAGCCGGCGTTCGACGCCGTCAAGGACGGCGTGGTCCGCCGCGTGCCGCTCGCGTTCTCCTACCGCCGCCCCGACGCCGAGGAGGCGACCGAGCGCCGGGTGCAGCCGTGGTCGCTCATCTCGTGGCACGGCCGCTGGTACCTCAACGCCTACGACGAGGAGCGTGAGGGCGCCCGCGTCTTCCGCCTGTCGCGGATCACCGGCGCCGTGCGCACCACCGGCCGGGCGGGCTCGTTCGAGGTCCCCGCCGACCACGAGCCCGAGCTGATGGTCGCCCGGGTGACCACTCCGGCGACCCGGCCGAGCCCGGCCGTCGTCCGGGTCCGGCGCGGCACGGGGCACAGCCTGCGCCGGCACGCCCGGACCGTCGGCGAGGTCGACGACACCTGGGACCTCGTCGACCTCGACTACCACGACCTCGAGGACTTCGCCGAGCAGGTCGCCGGCTACGGCGCCGACGTCGTCGCCGAGCAGCCGACCGAGCTCGTCGAGGCCGTCGCCCGCCGGCTGCGCGGGGCGCTCGTCGCCCACGGGGGAGGGGGCACCTGATGGCCGGTGCGACCCAGGAGACGGCGACCGCGCGCCTGGCCCGGCTGCTGACGATGGTCCCGTGGCTCGTCAACCGCCAGGGCATCGACGTCCAGCAGGCGGCCGACGACCTCGGCGTCAGCGTCGACCAGCTCGAGGCCGACCTCAGGCTGCTCTTCCTGTGCGGCTACGGCCAGATGCCCGACGAGCTCATCGAGGCGGACTGGGAGGGCGGCAAGGTGTTCGTCGGCAACGCCGACACCATCGCCCGCCCCCTGCGCCTCGGCGTCGACGAGGCGGTCACCCTCATGGTCGGCCTGCGGACCCTGCGCGAGGTCCCGGGCCTCGACGAGCGCGACGCCGTCGACCGGGCGCTGGCCAAGCTCGAGGACGCCGCCGGCGGCGCCGCCGCCCCCGCCAGCCGGGTCAGGGCCGAGGTCGACGACGGCACCTCCGCCGAGCTGCTCGCCCGCGCCCGCCAGGCCATCGCCGCCCGCCGCCGGGTCCACCTGCGCTACCTCGTGCCCGCCCGTGACGAGGCGACCGAGCGCGACGTCGACCCGATGCGCGTCGTCGGCTACGACGGCCGCTGGTACCTCGAGGGCTGGTGCCACCGCGCCGAGGACACCCGCCTGTTCCGGATGGACCGGGTCGAGGAGCTCACCGTCCTCGACGTCGACGGCACCCCGCCCGAGGGCGCCCGTGAGCGCGACCTCGCCGACGGCACCTTCCGCCCCGGACCCGACGACCTCGTCGTCACCCTCCGGCTGCTGCCGGGCGCCACCTGGATCGCCGACTACTACCCCGTCGAGACCTCGCAGGAGGTGCCCGCGGCCGACGGCGGCGGCCTCCTCGTCCGGGTCCGCACCGCCGACACCGCCTGGCTGCGCCGGCTCGTGTGGCGGATGGGGGGTCGGGCCGTGGTCCTCGACCCCCCCGAGGTCGTCGCCGAGGTCGCCGAGGGCGCCGCCGCGGCCCTGGCCGCCTACCCGGGTGCCGTCGAGGGCTGAACGGTGCTGCCGTGGTGGGGCTGGGTGCTCCTGTGGGTCGTCCTCGTCGTCGCGAGCGCGCTGTGGCTGTTCGTCCTGGGCCGGCGGGTCTGGGGGAGGGCGAGGGTGCTCACCCGCGAGCTGTCCCGGGCGAGCGGTCTCCTGGCCGAGCTGGAGGCGCGGGTCGACGAGCTGCGCGAGGCGGAACCCGCCCCCACAGCGGTGACACAGGACCCAGCCAGGCTCCGGGAGGAGTATCGGGCGCAGCGTGCCGAGCAGGCCGCCGCGAGACGCTCCCGTCGGGCCGCGCGGATGCCTCGCTGGGCACGCGTAGACTGAATCGGACGCCAGACCACCTCTTCAGGAGTTGAACCCCATGGGCAGGATCGGACCGACCGAGATCATCATCATCGCGGTGCTGATCATTCTGATCTTCGGCTGGAAGAAGCTCCCGGACGCCGCCCGCAGCCTCGGCCGCTCGGCCCGGGTGTTCAAGTCCGAGGTCGACGAGATGAAGAAGGACAACGAGAAGAAGTCCGACGCGTCCGGGCAGACCGTCGCCAGCGAGTCCATCGAGCCGACCTCGACCGTCGACCGCGCCGTTCCCACCGCCGACGGCAACGCCGTCAAGGAGAACGCCCCGCGCACCGACAACCAGTCCGGCCCGGTGGCCTGACCCTCCCTTCGCCGCCCACCACTCCATGGCCCGACTGCGCCGACGCCCTCGCGAGCCCGAAGGGCGGATGACGCTCGGCGAGCACTTCAAGGAGTTCCGGCGCCGGCTCTTCATCGCGGCCGCTGCCGTCCTCGTCACCTCGATCGTCGCGGGTGTCTTCTACGACCGGGTGTTCGCCTTCCTGTCCGAGCCGTTCAACGAGTACAAGCTCGCGAACCCGCAGAACGACATCAGCCTGAACTTCGGTGAGGCGACGAGCGCGCTGTCCAACCTCATCAGCCTGTCGATCTTCGTCGGCGTCGTCGTCGCGAGCCCGGTGTGGCTCTACCAGATCTGGGCGTTCATCGTCCCGGGCCTGACCCGCAAGGAGAAGCGGATCTCGCTGGCCTTCCTCGGGGCCACCGTGCCGCTCTTCCTCCTCGGCTGCGCGCTCGCCTACGCGATCCTGCCGCAGTCGCTGTCGATCCTCTACGGCCTCAGCCCGAGCGGGACGTCGAACATCCAGCAGGTGTCGATGTACTTCTCGTTCGTCACCCGGTTCATCCTCGTCTTCGGGATCGGCTTCCTCTTCCCCGTCGTCCTCGTGGGGCTCAACGCCATCGGCGCGATGCCGGCGACGCGCCTCATCAAGGGCTGGCGGGTCGCGATCGTCCTCATCTTCGTCTTCGCCGCGGTGGCCACCCCGACGGCCGACCCGTTCACGATGTTCGTCTTCGCCGCCCCGCTGACCCTCCTCTACTTCGGGGCCTGGCTCGTCTGCCGGCTGCTCGACAAGCGCAAGGCCGCCAACCGCCCCGACTGGCTCGACGTCGACGACACCGAGGCCTCCTCCCTCTGACGTCCCGGCTGCACTAGCCTCGCGCCATGCCGCAGCGCCTGGGGATCGTCGTCAACCCGACCTCGGGCAAGAACACGGGGGCGCGGGTCGGCCACGAGGCGCTGACGCTCCTGCGCGCGGCCGGGGTCGAGCTCCTCGACCTCAGTGCCGCTGACGCCCGTGGAGCCCTGGCCAAGGGCCGGGCGGCCATCGCCGACCGGGCGGTCGACGCCCTCGTCGTCGTCGGTGGCGACGGGATGGTCCACCTGGGGGCGAACCTCTGCGCGGGCACGGAGGTGTCCCTCGGCATCATCGCCGCAGGCACGGGCAACGACGTGGCGCGCGTCCTCGGGCTTCCCGTGCGCGACGCGGCCAAGGCCGTCGAACGCCTCCTCGGCGGCGGGACCCGCCGCATCGACGCCGCGCGGCACACCACGCCGACGGGGGAGGAGAAGTGGTTCGTCGGGGTGCTGGCCGCGGGGTTCGACGCCGTCGTCAACGAGCGCGCCAACACGTGGCGCTGGCCCAAGGGGCAGATGCGCTACAACCTGGCGATCCTGCGCGAGCTGCCGCTGTTCCGCGCGATCCCGTACCGCCTCGTCCTCGACGGGCGCGAGGTGGACACCGAGGCGATGCTCGTCGCCGTCGGCAACGGCCCGTCGTACGGCGGCGGCATGAAGGTGACCCCCGACGCCGTCCTCGACGACGGCCTGCTCGACGTGCTCGTCCTCCACCGGATCAGCACCCCCGAGTTCCTGCGCGTCTTCCCCCGGGTCTTCTCGGGCCGTCACACGAGCCACCCCGCCGTCGAGATCCTGCGGGCCCGCTCGGTGCGGCTCGAGGCGACGGGCATCGTCGCCTACGCCGACGGCGAGCGGTTCGGCGCGCTGCCGATGACGGTCGAGGCCGTGCCGGGCGCGCTCACCGTCCTCGCGTGACGCCTGACGTAGCCTGAGCGCATGCCCAGCCCCGCTGAGCGGTACGCCGCGGCCCGCACCCGTGCGCGCCGGGAAGGATCGGAGCTCCGCCGGTTCGCCGACGGCCTCGACTTCCCCCTCGACGAGTTCCAGCTGACGGCCTGCGAGGCGGTCGAAGAGGGCAAGGGCGTCCTCGTCGCGGCCCCCACCGGCGCCGGCAAGACGATCGTCGGCGAGTTCGCCGTGCACCTGGCCCTGGCGACCGGGCGCAAGGCGTTCTACACGACGCCGATCAAGGCGCTGTCGAACCAGAAGTACCACGACCTCGTGCGCCGCCACGGGGCCGAGAACGTCGGCCTGCTCACCGGTGACTCCTCGGTCAACGGCGAGGCCCCCGTCGTCGTCATGACGACCGAGGTGCTGCGCAACATGATGTACGGCGGCTCGAGGACCCTGCACGGCCTGGGCTACGTCGTCATGGACGAGGTCCACTACCTCGCCGACCGGTTCCGCGGGGCGGTGTGGGAGGAGGTCATCATCCACCTTCCCGAGTCGGTGCAGGTGGTGTCGCTGTCGGCCACGGTGAGCAACGCCGAGGAGTTCGGCGACTGGCTCGCGGAGGTCCGCGGCAACCACGAGGTCGTCGTCTCCGAGCACCGGCCGGTCCCGCTCTCGCAGCACATGCTCGTCGGCACGACGATGTTCGACCTCTTCGCGGGGAACCGGGTCAACCCCGACCTGCTCCACGCGATCCGCAACGCCGAGCAGCGCGGCCGGGTCGAGGACACCGCCCACCGCGGCTCGGGGCGCGGTACCCCCGCGCGGATGCAGCAGCGCGGCGGCCGCGGTCGCGGCGGCGTCGGCGGGGGGTCGCGGTCGTCGGGGTCGTCGGGGTCACGAGGGGGCGGCGGACGCGGGCCCGGCGGCGGTGACGGTGGGCGCGGGTTCGCCCGCGGCGGCCGCCCGGGTGGGGGAGCGACCCGCGCGGAGGTCATCGAGGAGCTCGACCGCGACGGCCTGCTCCCGGCCATCACCTTCATCTTCAGCCGGGTCGGCTGCGAGGCCGCGGTCGGCCAGCTCCTCGCCGCCGGGACCCGCCTCATCCCCGAGCGCGAGGGACTGCGGATCCGACGTCACGTCGAGGAGCGGGTCGAGTCGCTGGCGGAGGAGGACCTCGGCGTCCTCGGGTACTGGGACTTCGTCGAAGGGCTGTCCCGTGGCTTCGCGGCGCACCACGCCGGGATGCTCCCGCTGTTCCGCGAGATCGTCGAGGAGCTCTTCACCGCGGCCAGGATCCGGGCGGTGTTCGCCACCGAGACGCTGGCGCTGGGCATCAACATGCCGGCGCGCACGGTCGTCCTCGAGAAGCTCGTGAAGTTCAACGGCGAGGCCCACGTCGACGTCACCCCGGCCGAGTACACCCAGCTCACGGGTCGGGCGGGTCGGCGCGGCATCGACATCGAGGGGCACGCGGTCGTCCAGTGGGGCCGCGGGGTCGACCCGCTCGCCGTCGGCGGTCTCGCGTCGACCCGCACCTACCCGCTGCGCTCGAGCTTCCGGCCGACGTACAACATGGCGGTCAACCTCGTCTCCCAGGTCGGGCGCGAGGTGGCGCGCGACATCCTCGAGACGTCCTTCGCCCAGTTCCAGGCCGACCGGGCGGTCGTCGGCATCGCCACGGCCGTGCGGCGCAACGAGGAAGGGCTCGACGGCTACGCGGAGGCGATGCACTGCCACCTCGGGGACTTCCGCCAGTACGCCGAGCTCCGCCGACGGCTCGCCGACGCCGAGAAGGACGGGGCGAAGTCGAGGTCGGCGTCGCGCCGGGCCGAGGCGGCCGTCGCGATGGAGAACCTGAGGATCGGCGACGTCATCCGGATCCCGGCCGGGCGCCGTGCGGGGTGGGCCGTCGTCGTCCAGC
Source organism: Oryzobacter terrae (assembly GCF_042756445.1). Taxonomy (GTDB): domain Bacteria; phylum Actinomycetota; class Actinomycetes; order Actinomycetales; family Dermatophilaceae; genus Oryzobacter; species Oryzobacter terrae. Next base: position 209,822 of record NZ_CP170578.1, on the reverse strand, counting down.
CCGCGCGTGCTGCCAAGGGCGCCCCCACGGGGCCCGCCGTCGTCACCGAGGACAAGCAGTTCCGCCGGCTCACCCTCGTCGACGTGCCCGAGGCCGTCGAGGCCGTCGCGCAGGTCAAGGTGCCCCCGAACTTCAACCCGAAGTCCCCCAAGAGCCGGCGCGACCTCGCGACCTCGCTGCGCATCGCGGTGCCGCACGGCTCCGAGGACACCCCTCGGCGCCGGGCCGCCCGTGACGCCGCCGCGGCGGCCGGCGAGAGCGAGCGGGTCTCCGCCCTGCGCGCCGAGCTCAAGGCCCACCCGTGCCACCAGTGTCCCGAGCGCGAGACCCACGCCCGGTGGGCCGAGCGGTGGTGGCGCCTCAAGCGCGAGACCGTCGGCCTCCAGCGCAAGGTCGAGGGGCGCACGAACACCGTGGCCCGCACCTTCGACCGGATCTGCGACGCCCTCGAGTCACGGGGCTACCTCCAGGACGGCGGCACCGTCGTCACCGAGCGCGGCGAGCGGCTGCGACGGCTCTACACCGAGAAGGACCTCCTGGCCGCCGAGTGCCTGCGCCACGACGTCTGGAAGCGCCTCGACGCGCCGGGCCTCGCCGCGGCCGTGTCGGCGCTCGTCCACGAGCCGCGGCACGAGGAGGCCGAGGTCGCACCGCGGATGCCGAACGACGAGGTGGCCGCGGCCGTCACGGCGATGGAGCGGCTCTGGGGCGAGATCGAGGACCTCGAGAGCGAGCACGACCTGCCCTCGACGTCGATGCCCGACGGCGGGATGGCGTGGATGGTGCACCGCTGGGCGTCGGGAGAGCGGCTCGATGCCGTGCTGCGTGGCCAGGACATCGCGGCCGGCGACTTCGTTCGACGGTGCAAGCAGCTCGTCGACCTCCTCGACCAGGTCGGCAAGGCCTCGACCGACGAGGTGCTGCGCCGCACCGCCCGCCAGGCCGTCGACGCCGTCCTGCGCGGGGTCGTCGCCGCCGACCGCCTCGACTGACGCGCCGCCCCCGGGTCACCGACCCGGGGCGGCACGTCCGGCGCCGACGGCTCAGCCGCCGTGGACCGAGCCGATCCGGATGGGGTTGCCGAACGGGTCCCGGAGGGCGAAGTCGCGCCCGTACGGCTGGTCGACGATCTCCTGGGTGATCTCGGCGCCCGACGCGGCGACCCGCTCGAACGCCCCGTCGACGTCGTCGGTGGTGAAGGCCAGCCAGCCACCACCGGCCCCCTTGGTCACGAGGGAGCGGATCTGCTCGGCGGTGGCCTCGTCGTGCGCGGGCGAGCCGGGCCTCTCGAGGAGGATGGCCTTCTCGTCGCCGGGCACGCGGACGGTGAGCCACCGCATCGGACCGAAGTCCACGTCGGTGTCGACCTCGAGGCCGAGCACCTCGGTGTAGAAGGTCAGGGCCTGGTCCTGGTCGAGGACGAAGATCGAGGAGATGTTGTTGCGCTTGAGCATGTCGGGCTTCCTTGTCGCGGGATGGTTCCGGGTCGTGGTCCGTCCCGGACGACGCTGGGCGTGGCCCGGACCTCCTGCTTCTCCGAAAGTCCGGTTCTTCCCGGCCGTCGCCGTACGGTGTCCGTCGTGGGCGCTGCCGAGGAGGACCGCAACCGCCGGCTGCTGCGCGCGCGTGACGTCATCGACCGGCGCTCGACCGAGCCGCTCGATGTCGAGGCCCTCGCCGCGGTCGCCCACATGGCCCGCTCGCACTTCATCTCGGAGTTCCGGCGCACCTTCGGCGAGACGCCGCACCGCTACCTCCAGCGCCGCCGCCTCGAGCGGGCGATGACCCTGCTGCGCACCACGGACACCCCCGTCACCGACGTCTGCATGGCTGTCGGCTTCTCCAGCCTCGGCACGTTCAGCCGCACCTTCACCGACGTCGTCGGGGTGTCGCCCAGCGTGTTCCGGACCGGCGTCGACCCGGCGACCGGGTTCGTGCCGACCGCGTGGCGGATGCGGTGGACCCGGCCGGCAGGTCCCCGCGGAGGAGCGCCGGCGGACGAGGGCGGCGACGTCAGTCCAGGCCCAGTGCCGTGAGGAGGCGCTTGACCGGGTTCTCGATGGCGTAGTCGCTCGCGAGCCGCTGGAGGGCCGCCGGGTCGGCGACGGCGCGGGGGAGTGCGAGGTCGACCGAGGCCACCGGCGCGTCGGGCGCGACGCGCACGACCGTGGGGGCGACGTCGAGGTAGGCCGACGCGGCCTCGAGGTTGGCGCGTCGGGCGCCCTTGATGGCGGGGTCGCCGTTGTCGACGGCCTCGCGCAGCCCGGCGAGCGAGCCGTACTGCGCGATGAGCGCGGCCGCGGTCTTGTCGCCGATGCCCTTGACGCCGGGCAGCCCGTCACTCGTGTCGCCGCGCAGCACCGACATCTCGAGGTAGGCCTCGCCGGTGTCGACGCCGTACTTCTCGCGCAGCAGGTCCTGGGTGGCGACGTCAGGCTCGCGCACGCCGCCGCGACCGGTGTAGAGGACGCGGACCCGGTTCGCGTCGTCGACGAGCTGGAGGAGGTCGCGGTCGCCGGTGACGACGTCGACCGCCATCGACCCCTTGTGCCGCGCCGTCAGGGTGCCGATGACGTCGTCGGCCTCGAACCCCGCGGCGCCGAGCCGGGGGATGCCGACGGCCGCCAGCGCCTCACGGATGAGCGGCACCTGCGGCGTCAGCCCGTCGGGGCTCTCCTCGACGACGTCGGACCCCTCGGTGAGACGGTGCGTCTTGTACGTCGGGACGAGGTCGACGCGCCACTGCGGCCGCCAGTCGTCGTCCCAGCACGCGACGAGGTGCGTCGGCCGGTGCGCCGTGACGAGGGTCGCGATCATGTCGAGGAAGCCGCGCAGCGCGTTCGTCGGCGGCTCGTGCTCCGACGTGCGCTGGTCGGGCACCCCGAAGAAGGCCCGGAAGTACAGCGAGGCGGAGTCGAGGAGCAGGAGGCGGTCCGGCATGGCCCGAGGGTAGCCGCCCGGCCGAGGGGCGAGCCGTTCCCGGGCCCTCGGGCACTGGCCACTACCCTGTGCACGTGGAAGACCTCGACCGACGGATCGTCGACCTCCTCGCCAAGGACGGCCGGATCAGCTACACCGACCTCGGCAAGGCGCTCGGCATGTCGACCTCCGCCGTGCACCAGCGGGTGCGCCGGCTCGAGCAGCGCGGGGTCGTCAAGGGCTACACGGCCAAGCTCGACCACCAGGCCCTCGGGCAGCAGATCACGGCGTTCATCTCCATCACGCCGATCGACCCCGCCGCCCCCGACGACATCCCGGAGCGGCTGCGCGACATCACCGCCATCGAGGAGTGCCACTCGGTCGCCGGCGACGAGAACTACATCCTCAAGGTGCGCGTCGCCAACCCGATCGAGCTCGAGGACCTCATCGCGCAGGTCCGCGGTGCCGCGCACGTCAGCACCCGCACGACCGTCGTCCTGTCCACTCCCTGGGAGTGAGCGTGCCGGACGCCCTGTCGGCCGACCTCCAGCGGTACCTCCAGCAGGGCCGCGACGCCGTGCTGCGGGCGCTCGACGGGCTGTCCGAGCACGACGCGCGGCGGCCACTCGTGGCGAGCGGCACCAACGTCCTCGGGCTCGTCAAGCACCTCGTCGGCGTCGAGCTCGGCTACCTCGTGGAGTCCGTCGGCCGCGAGGCGCCCGTGCTGGCCTGGAACGAGGACGGGTCCGTCTGGGAGAACGGTGACATGTGGGCGCTGCCCACCGAGAGCCGCGACCATCTCGTCGGGCTCTACCGGCAGGCGTGGTCGCTTGTCGACGCCGCCCTGGCCGAGCTGCCCCTCGACACACCGGCATCCGTGGCGTGGTGGCCGGAGACGTCACGCACCACGACCTTCGGGCACCTCGTCGTCCGGGTCGTCGCCGAGACCGCGCAGCACGCCGGGCACGCCGACATCCTGCGTGAGACCGTCGACGGCCGAGGCGGCCGGGACCACGACGACCTGGGCGACGCGGCGTGGTGGGACACCTACGTCGGGCGGATCCAGGCGGCGGCCGACACCTTCCGCTAGGGGTCAGCGGCCGATGTCGGCGACGGTGGCGTCGGTGACGGCCACGAGGTCGGTGGGGGAGAGTCCGAGGTCGAGGCCGCGGCGCCCTCCCGAGACGTAGACGACGTCGAAGAGCTCGGCGCTCTCGTCGACGACGGTGGGGAGCGGACGCTTCTGGCCGATCGGGGAGATACCGCCGAGGACGTAGCCCGAGGACCGCTGAGCCGCAGCCGGATCCGCCATCGACGCCCGCTTGGCTCGCAGGGCGGTCGCCATCGCCTTGAGGTCGAGGGTGCCCGCGACGGGGACGACGGCGACGGCCAGACCCGTCCCGGTGTCGACGACGAGGGTCTTGAACACCTGCTCCGGCGGGAGTCCCAGGACCTCCGCGGCCTCGAGGCCGAACGACCGAGCGGTGGGGTCGTGGTCGTAGGCGTGCTGGGTGAAGGCGATGCCCGCGGCGGCCAGGGCGACGGTCGCCGGGGTGCCTGACGTCTCTCTCCGGGCCACGCCTCGAGGGTACGTGGCACCCGTCGGCGTCCTCGGGTCGTGGCCGTCCACAGGTCGGGTCCTCGAGCGAGGTGCCCTGTCGGTGGTGGCCGATACGGTTGTCGCAGTGGGGAAGGGGGTGGTCGGGGTGGACCGCGCGGACGTCGTGTCGTTCCGGGAGGACGTGGCGCTGCTCGCTGGGCCAGGGTCACCCGCCGCCCAGCTCACCGACCGCGAACGGCTCGACCTCGTCGCCGAGCTCGAACGGGTCAAGGGAGCGGTCGCCGCTGCGCAGGCCCGCCTCACCCACGCGCTGCGGCGGTCCCGGGAGGAGCTCGACCTTCGCGACGTCGCGAGGTCGGTGGGCTCCGAGGTCGCCCTGGCGCGACGGTGCTCGCCGAGCCTGGGCGACCGGTTCGTGGGTCTCGCGCGCGCCCTCGTCGACGAGATGCCCGCGACGATGTCGGCCCTGTCCTCGGGCGCCTGCTCCGAACGACACGCCGTGGTGGTCGCCCGGGCGACGGCGGTGCTGCCGGTCGAGGCACGGGCGGAGGTCGACCGGCGGGTCGGGCCGCTGCTCGGTCGGCTCGGGGTCACGGCGGCCGAGCGGGCGGCCCACCGGGTCGCCGCAGAGCTCGATGCCGCGGCCGTCGTCCGCCGGATGGAGGAGGCCGTGCGGTCGCGACGGGTCACCGTCCGACCGGCGCCCGACGGGATGGCGTACCTCAGCGTCCTCGGCCAAATGGTCGACGTCGTCGGCACCCACGCCGCACTCCTGGCGAGGGCGAGGTCGGTGGTGGGCGGCCAGTGCGCCGACGAGCTCCCCGGGGGCCGGGGCGTCGGGGCCGTCGCGGCCGACACCGCCCTGCGGGCCCTGTCCGGACGGGGCTCGCCGGGCGCCGTCCAGCCAGTCGAGGTGCACGTCGTCATGACCGACCGTGCCCTGCTCGGCATCGGCGACCCGCAGCGGTCCGTCATGGAGCCGGCGCGGGTGCCGGGCCACGGCAGCGTCCCCGCGTCGGTGATCCGCTCCGTCCTGCGGCGACCGTTCGCCGATGCCCGCCCGCGCGACTCGTCGACGCCCACCACCAGCGGGGTGCCGGATCGGGCCGACTCCGACGCCTCGGTCTGGCTGCGGCGGCTCCACACCAGCCCCGACGGCCGTGACCTCGTGGCGATGGACGCGCGCCGGCGGCTGTTCACGGGCCTCCTGCGACGGATGCTCGTGCTGCGCGACGACGTCTGCGTCACGCCCTGGTGCGGCGCTCCGATCGTGCACGCCGACCACCTCGAGCCCGCGCGCGACGGAGGGCCGACGAGCTTCGTCAACGGCAGCGGGGCCTGCGCCCGCTGCAACCAGGTCAAGGAGGCGCCCGGCTGGTCGGCCTCGGTCCACGACCCGCTCACCTCACCGGAGGCGCGGGTCGAGGACGGCCTCTCCCGACCACGTCGTGAGGTTGTCGTCGCCACCCCGTCCGGCCGCCGCTACGTCTCCTCCCCACCGCCTCTGCTCGGCTGGGGAACCGACGTCGTGGGGGTACGACCGACCGTCCACCGTGACCCGGCACCGGCGGGCGCCGGGACCAGCCCTCCACGACGGCACCCTCGCGGCAGCCGGCCACCGAAGCGGCCACTGCTCAGCAGCCGACTGGAACGGACCCTGTGTCGCTCCCTCACGTGAGGTCGCGGGAACGGGACCCAGTCGGTCAGCCGGCGAGGTCGGCGGCCGAGGCCGCACGGCTCGCGCCGGCCCCCACGAGGGCGGCCTCGTGGACCTCGGACGCGTCGTGCTGCTCGCGCCACCACTGCTGGCCCTCGGCGGGGAGGGTGTGGATCGGGTCGTGGTAGACGTACTCGCGCGAGAGCGCCTGGTCGTCGCCGGCCTCGATCGAGGTGCGGTAGTGCTTGCGCCAGAACGACATCCCGCGCACGGTGTCGTAGGTCTCGACCTGGTGCACCCAGCGCTTCCCGACGAACGGGACGTCGCAGACGATGCGCGGCGTGGCGAACCCGGGCAGGTAGCCCATGATCGCGTGCTGGAGCTCCTGCGCCTCGCGCAGCGACACCCGCCAGTGCTCGGAGAACGGGATCATGTCGCACATGTAGAAGTAGTACGGCGTGATCATCGCCTCGTCCTGGAGGGCGAAGCAGAGGTCGAGCAGCGCCTCGGGCGAGTCGTTGACCCCCCGCATGAGGACCCCTTGGTTGCGCACGTCGCGCACGCCCGCCTCGAGCATCGTCGTCGCGGCCCTGGCGACGAGCGGGGTCACCGACTGCGCCGCGTTGACGTGCGTGTGGATGGCGAGCGACACCCCGCGCGAGCGGGCCGTGGCCGACACCCGGGCGACGCCCTCGACGACGTCCGGCTGGAGCCAGTGCTGCGGCAGCCCCATGAGCGCCTTCGTCGCGAGGCGGACGTCACGGATCGTCGGGACCTCGAGCAGCCGGTCGAGGAAGGCCTCGAGGTTCTTCCACGGCATGTTCGCGACGTCACCGCCGGAGACGACGACGTCGCGCACGCCCGGCGTCCGGTGGAGGTAGTCGAGCATCGCGGCGTAGCGGTCGACGGGCTTGCCGGCGAGCTTGAGCTTGGCGACCTGCGGGGTCGAGTTGCCGACGAGGTCCATCCGCGTGCAGTGGCCGCAGTACTGCGGGCACGTCGGGAGCATCTCCGCGAGCACCTTCGTGGGGTACCGGTGGGTCAGCCCCTCGACCGCCCACATGTCGTGCTCGTGGAGGGAGTCGCGCGTGGCGAAGGGGTGGCTGGGCCAGTCGGTGCGCCGGTCGGAGAAGACGGGGAACATGTAGCGCCGCACCGGGTCGGCGTAGAAGGCCTCGGTGAACGCCGCGCCCGCCGACGGCATCGCGCCCTCCGTCGAGGGAACCATCGTGTTGACCATCTGCGGCGGGACGAGCATCGACATCGTGGCCCGCTCGGCCTGGTCGCGCTCGAGGTCGGCGTAGAAGCGGTCCTCGAGGAGGTCGCCCATCACGGCGCGCAGCTGCCCGACGTTCTTCACGCAGTGGGCGCGCTGCCACTGCGCGTCCGCCCACTGGGCCGCGGTGACGTCGCGCCACCCGGGAAGTCGGGTCCAGTCGGGCTCAATCAGCTCACGACGCCGGTAGGCGTACGGCTGGTCGATCATCGTCGTCATGCGTGGCAGGATACGCAACGGATGACGCCCACGTCACGCTCTGGCCGCAAATGCTGCGGCCGCGTGTCGGATGACGAGGAGATTCTTGTGCGCACGACCCCGTCCTCGCCCGTCGGCCTGCACCGGGTGCTCGACCCGGCGGGGGCCGCGCTGCCGCAGGCGGCCCGCGTCCTCGACGCCGGTCCCGAGCTGTGGGCCGACGAGGTCCGCATCGACGTCGAGACGCTCAACCTCGACGCCGCGTCCTTCCGCCAGCTCAGCGAGAAGCACGAGGGCGACGGGGGAGCGGTCCGCCAGGAGGTCCTCGCCATCGTCGCCGAGCGCGGCAAGATGCAGAACCCGGTCACCGGCTCGGGCGGGATGCTCATCGGCACCGTCGCCGAGGTCGGTCCCGAGTCCCCCCTCGGGCTCACGGTCGGCGACCGGGTCGCGACCCTCGTCTCCCTCTCGCTGACGCCCCTGACGGTCACCGACGCCCTCGAGCGCTGGGACGGCCGCTCCGAGCGCGTCCCCGCCGCCGGTACCGCGGTGCTGTTCGGCCGCTCCATCGCGGCCCGGCTGCCCGAGGACCTCTCGCCCGACCTCGCCCTCATGGTCATGGACGTCTGCGGCGCCCCCGCCCTCGTGACCCGGGTCGTCGCCGAGCACCTGGCGCGGGGGAGCGCACCCACCGTCGCGGTGCTGGGTGCGGCCGGGAAGTCGGGGTCCCTCTCGCTCGCGGCCGCCCGCGCCGCCGGCGCCGGCCACTGCATCGGCGTCGTCCCGTTCGAGGCCGAGGCGGCGCTGCTGCGGCCCACCGGCCTCGCCGACGAGGTCGTCATCGCCGACGCGCGCTCACCGCTCGGGCTCGCCGAGGCCGTCGCCGCCGCCGGCGGGCCGGCCGACGTCACCGTCGTGTGCGTCGACGTCCCCGGGTGCGAGCAGCCCGCGATCCTGGCCACCGCCCAGGGCGGCACCGTCGTCTACTTCTCGATGGCGACGAGCTTCTCCGCGGCGGCGCTCGGTGCCGAGGGGCTCGCCGCCGACGTGACGATGCTCGTCGGCAACGGGTACGTCCCCGGCCACGCCGACCTCGCCCTCGACCTCCTCCGCTCCACCCCGGCGGTCCGCACGCTCTTCGAGAGCCGGCTCGAGCACGCGTGACCGTTCGGAGGGCCGCCCCTAGGGTGGGCCCATGAGCCTGAGCGGCACCACCTCCCCCTACGGCACCGACGACCTCGACCTGGACCTGCGGTGGTGGGCTGCGGCCAACTACCTCACCGTCGGCCAGATCTACCTCATGGAGAACGCGCTGCTGCGCGAGCCCCTGACCCTCGAGCACGTCAAGCCGCGGCTGCTGGGCCACTGGGGGACCAGCCCCGGGCTGTCGATGCTCTACACGCTGCTCAACCGCGTCATCCGCGAGACCGACAGCGACTGGCTCTACGTCACCGGCCCCGGGCACGGCGGCCCGGCCCTCGTCGCCACCGGGTGGCTCGAGGGGACGTACAGCGAGGTCTACCCCGACATCGGCGACGACGCCGAGGGCGTCCGCGCCCTGTTCCGCCAGTTCTCCTCTCCCGGAGGCGTGCCCAGCCACGTCAGCGTCCAGACGCCGGGCAGCGTGCACGAGGGCGGCGAGCTCGGCTACGCCCTCGCCCACGCGGCCGGCGCCGCCTTCGACCACCCCGAGCTCGTTGTCGCGTGCGTCGTCGGTGACGGCGAGGCCGAGACCGGTCCGCTGGCGGCCTCGTGGCGGCTCCCGAACTTCCTCAACCCCCGGCGCGACGGCGCGGTGCTGCCCGTCGTCCACCTCAACGGGTACAAGATCGCCGGCCCGACGGTGCTCGGGCGCACGAGCGACGAGGACGTCGAGGCCTACCTGCGCAGCCAGGGCTGGGACCCGGTGACGGTCTCCGGCGACGACCCGCGCGAGGTGTTCCCGGCGCTGCTGGCCGCCCTGCGCGACTCGCACGCGCGGATCCGGGAGATCCAGTCCGCCGCCCGCTCGAGGGCGGGCGCGAGCGAGCAGGTCCGGCACTCGTGGCCGGCGATCGTCCTGCGGACCCCCAAGGGCTGGACCGGTCCGGCGGTCGTCGACGGCGTCCAGGTCGAGGGGACCAACCTCAGCCACCAGGTCCCGCTCTCGGGGCTGGCCGACGACCCCGAGCACCTGCGGATGCTCGAGGAGTGGCTGCGCGGCTACCGCCCCGAGGAGCTCTTCGACGACGACGGCCGCCTCGTCCCCGAGCTGCGTGCCCTGGCACCCGAGGGCGACCGCCGGATGTCGGCGACCCCGTACGCCAACGGGGGTCGGCTGCGCGAGGACCTGCCGATGCCCGACCTCGACGCGTACGCGGTCGACATCGACGGGCGCGGCGTGACGATGCTCGAGAACACCATCACGGCGGGCCGCCTCATGCGCGACCTCTACGCCGCGACGGCGCGCGAGGACGGCGGGGGCACCTTCCGCCTCTTCTGTCCCGACGAGACCGCGAGCAACCGCCTCCAGCCGGTCTTCGAGGTGACCGACCGGTGCTTCATGGGGCCGCTGCTCGACACCGACCACCAGATCGGGCCCGACGGCCGCGTCATGGAGGTGCTGAGCGAGCACCTGTGCGAGGGCTGGCTCGAGGGGTACCTCCTCACCGGGCGGCACGGCGTCTTCGCCACCTACGAGGCGTTCGCGATGGTGTCGGCCTCGATGGCGATCCAGCACGTCAAGTGGCTCCAGCACGCGCTGACCCTGCCGTGGCGCGCCTCGGTGTCCTCGCTCAACGTGCTGCTCACCTCGACGTGCTGGCGCAACGACCACAACGGGTTCTCGCACCAGGGTCCCGGGCTCATCGACTGCCTCATCCCCCTGGCGCCCGACGTCGTGCGGGTGTGGCTGCCGCCGGACGCGAACACCACCCTGTCGATCACCGACCACTGCCTGCGCAGCACCGACCACGTCAACCTCATCGTCGTCGACAAGCAGAAGCACCTCCAGTACCTCTCGCTCGAGGAGGCCCACCGGCACTGCGCCCGGGGGGCCGGTGTCTGGGACTGGGCGAGCACGGCGGCGCCCGAGGAGACGCCCGACGTCGTCATCGCCTGCGCCGGCGACGTGCCCACGCAGGAGGCCCTCGCCGCGGCGGAGCTCCTCGCCGAGCACGTGCCCGACCTCCGGTTCCGCTTCGTCAACGTCGTCGACCTCATGGCGCTCGTCCCCGAGGCCGACCACCCGCACGGGTACACCGACAGCCAGTTCGACGACCTCTTCACCGCCGACCGGCACGTCGTCATGGCCTTCCACGGCTACCCCCGGGCGGTGCACCAGCTCGTCCACGGGCGCTCCAACCCCGGGCGCTTCCACGTGCGCGGGTTCAACGAGCAGGGAACGACGACGACGCCCTTCGACATGGTCGTCCTCAACCGGATGAGCCGCTTCCACCTCGCCAAGGAGGTGCTGCGCCGCGCCGCGACGCGGCCTGCCGGATGGCGCGAGCTCGTCGAGCTCTGCGACAGCCGGCTCGAGGAGCACGAGACCTACATCAGGGCGAACCTCGCCGACCTGCCCGACATCACGAACTGGACGTGGCGAGGGCTGCCGGGGTGAGCGGGCTGTACCTCGCCGGCACCGAGGCGCGGTCGGGGAAGTCCGCGGTCGCGGTCGGCCTGGTCCACCAGCTCGCCCGGCGGCACCGGCGGGTCGGCGTCTTCCGACCCGTCGTGCGCGCCGGGACCGAGCTCGACGAGCTGCTCCGGCTGCTCGTCCAGGAGGCGCCGACCGAGCTGCCCGCGCAGCGCTCGTGGGGCGTCACCGACGAGGCGCTCCACCGCGACCCCGAGCGCGCGCTCGGCACCATCGTCGACCGGTACCACGACGTCGCCCGGCTCCACGACACCGTCCTCGTCGTCGGGACCGACTTCACCGGCGTCCCGGCGCCGACGGAGTTCACGACCAACGCGACCGTCGCCGCCAACATCGGCACGCCGATGGTGCTCGTCGTCCCGGCCCGCAACCGCAGCCCGGCCGACGTGGCGGCCAGCGCCGCGGTGTCGGTCGCGGCCGCCCGCCACGAGCACGCCCACGTCACCGGGGTCATCGCCAACCAGGTGCCCGAGGGCGCGGACGTCGACGTCACCGCCGCCCTGCGGGAGCGCCTCGGCATCCTGCCCGCCTGGGCGCTGCCCGAGTCGGCCCTGCTGCGCGCCCCCACGGTCCGCGAGCTCGTCTCCGCCTGCGACGGTCGGCTGGTGCACGGCGACCCCGACCTCCTCGACCGCGAGTGCCTCGGGCTGGTCGTCGCCGCGATGTCGATGCCGCACGTCATCGACCGGCTCGTCGAGGGCGGCGTCGTCATCGTCCCCGGCGACCGTGACGACGTGCTCCTCGGCGTCCTGCTGGCGCACCAGTCGCGCACCCTGCCCAGCCTCTCGGGCGTCGTCCTCAACGGCGGGTTCGCCCTCTCGCCGCAGGTCGACCGCCTCGTCAGCGGGCTCGGCATCCGGCTCCCCGTCGTCGCGAGCGACGGCGGCACGATGGCGACCGCGACCGCGCTCGGGTCGGTGGAGGGCCGTCTCACCCCCGCGTCCGAGCGCAAGATCCGCGCGGCTGTCGCCATGGTCGAGGAGGCCGGCGACCTCGGCACCGTCGTGGGCGCCGGGACCGCGACCGAGGAGGGCACGGTCACCCCGCTGATGTTCGAGCACGACCTCGTCGAGCGCGCCCGCGAGGCCGGCGCGCACCTCGTCCTCCCCGAGGGCGCCGAGGAGCGGATCCTCCTCGCCGCCGACCAGGTGCTGGCGCGGGGGATCGCCCGGCTGACGCTGCTCGGGGACGAGGAGGAGGTCCGCGGCACGGCGCAGCAGCTCGGTGTCGACATCTCCGCGGCCATGGTCATCGACCCGGCGACGAGCGCCCTGAGGGAGCAGTTCGCACAGGAGTACGCGCGGCTGCGCGCCCACAAGGGGATGACCGTCGAGACCGCCAACGACCGGGTCGTCGACCCGTCGTACTTCGGGACGATGATGGTCCACGCGGGGCTCGTCGACGGGATGGTGTCGGGCTGCATCACGACGACCGCCCACACGATCCGTCCCGCGCTGGAGATCGTGCGGACGTCACCGGGCGTCTCCGTCGTGTCGAGCGTGTTCCTCATGTGCCTCGCCGACCGGGTCCTCGTCTACGGCGACTGCGCGGTCAACCCCGACCCCACGGCCGAGCAGCTCGCCGACATCGCGATGTCGTCAGCCCGGACCGCCGAGCAGTTCGGCGTGGCGCCGCGGGTCGCGATGCTGTCGTACTCGACGGGGGAGTCGGGGACGGGCGCCGACGTCGACAAGGTCCGTGCGGCCACGGCGATCGTGCGCGAGCGGGCCCCCCACCTCCTCGTCGACGGCCCGATCCAGTACGACGCCGCCGTCGACCCGGGTGTCGCCGCCACCAAGCTGCCGAACAGCCCGGTCGCCGGGCGCGCGACGGTCCTCGTCTTCCCCGACCTCAACACGGGCAACAACACGTACAAGGCGGTCCAGCGCAGCGCCGACGCGGTCGCCATCGGTCCGGTGCTGCAGGGGCTCAACCGGCCGGTCAACGACCTGTCGCGCGGCGCCCTCGTGCGCGACATCGTCAACACCGTCGCCATCACCGCCGTCCAGGCGGGCTCCCGGTGACGTCCGCCGCCGGAGCGCGCCACGTCCTCGTCGTCAACGCGGGGTCGTCGTCGCTGAAGTACCGGGTCGTCGCCGCGGCGACGGGAGAGACCGTCGCCGACGGGACCGTCTCCGAGATCGGCGGCGACGCGCGGCTGCGTCACGAGGCCGGTGGCCACCGGGCCGAGCGATCGGTCGCCTGCCCGACCCACGCCGAGGCGTTCACCCTGGCCCGGGAGTCCCTCGACGAGCACGGTCCCGACCTCGGGGCCGGGCTCGTGGCCGTGGGGCACCGCGTCGTCCACGGCGGCGAGCGGTTCACCGAGGCGGTCGAGGTCTCCGACGACGTCCTCGCCGCACTGCGCGAGCTCGCCCCGCTGGCCCCCCTGCACAACCCGGCCAACGTCGAGGGCATCGTGCGCGCGCGGGAGGCCTTTCCCGGCGTGCCGCACGTCGCGGTCTTCGACACGGCCTTCCACCGCACCCTCGCGCCCGCCGCCCACACGTACGCCGTGCCCCGGGCCTGGCGCGAGGAGCACGCGGTGCGCCGCTACGGGTTCCACGGGACCTCGTTCGCGTCCGTGTCCCGGCGCACGGCCGCGCTCCTCGGGCGACCCGTCGAGGACCTCGCGCTCGTGGTCCTGCACCTGGGCAACGGCGCCAGCGCCTGTGCCGTGCTGGGCGGGCGGAGCGTCGACACCTCGATGGGCCTGTCGCCGACGGAGGGGCTCGTCATGGGCACCCGCTCGGGTGACGTCGACCCCGCGCTCGGCGCCTACCTCGCCCGGGTCGCCGGCACGTCGGTCGAGGACTACGAGACCGCCCTCAACCGGCGCAGCGGGCTGCTCGCCCTCGCCGGCGCCTCCGACTTCCGCACCCTCGAGGAGGGGCTGGAGGCCGGCGACGAGGACGCCCGGCTCGCCTTCGACGTCACGGTCCACCGGCTCGTCAAGTACGTCGGCGCCTACGCCGCCGTCCTCGGCCGGCTCGACGCCCTCGTCTTCACCGGCGGCATCGGCGAGCACAGCCCCGTCCTGCGGGCCGCGGTCGTGGGACGCCTGGGAGTCCTCGGGCTCGTGCTCGACGAGGGCGCCAACGCCGACGGCACCGCGGCGCGCAGGGTCTCGGCCGACGCGAGCGCGGCCGGGGTCTGGGTCGTCCCCACCGACGAGGAGGCCGAGATCGCCCGGGCGGCCCTCGAGGTGGCCGGCGCCCGATCCTAGAGTGGCCGCCATGCCGACGACGCTCTACCGCCGCGGGCGGGTCCGGACCCCCGACCACCCGTCGGCGACCGCCCTCGTCGTCGGCGACGACGGCACCATCGTCTGGCTCGGCGACGAGACGGGAGCCGACACGCACGCCGCCGTCGTCGACGCGGTCGTCGACCTCGAGGACGCCCTCGTCCTCCCCGGCTTCGTCGACGCGCACGCGCACGTCTCGCACACCGGCCTCGGCCTGCGCGGGGTCGACCTCGCGGGGACCCGCACCGTCACCGAGGCGCTCGACCTCGTCGCGGCCGCGGCCCGCGCCGGCCGCGGGCGCCCGGTGTTCGCCCACGGCTGGCAGGAGCAGGACTGGACCGGTGGGCGACCGATGACCCGCCGCGAGCTCGACCGCGCCAGTGCCGGGGGAGTGGTCTACGCGTCGCGCGTCGACGGCCACTCGGCCGTGGTGTCCAGTGCGCTCGTCGCGGCATCGGGCGCCGACCGGCTCGACGGGTGGAGCGCGGAGGGCTTCCTCGTCCGCGACGCGAAGAACGCCGCCCGGGCCGCGTTCGACGGGTCCCGATCCCGCGCGCAGCGGCGGGACGACATCGACCTGGCCCTCCGGGGCGCGGCGGCTGCCGGTGTCGTCGCCGTCCACGAGTGCGGCGGCCCGCTGCTCACCTCGGCCGACGACTTCGCCGACGTCCTCGAGGCCGGCCGCCGTGCCGACCTGCCGGCGACCGTCGGCTACTGGGCCGAGGCCGTCACCGAGCCCGAGCAGGCCCGGGCCCTCCTCACCCTCCACGGCGCGCGCGGCCTCGCGGGGGACCTCAACATCGACGGGTCGGTCGGGTCGCACACCGCGCTGCTGCGGGCCGACTACGCCGACGAGCCCGGCTGTCGCGGCACCGCGTACCGCGACGTCGCCGCCGTGCGCGACCACGTCGCCGCGTGCGCGCTGGCCGGGGTGCAGAACGGGTTCCACGTCATCGGGGACGCCGGGCTCGACCTCGTCCTCGACGGCTACGAGCAGGCCGCCGCCCTCGTCGGCGAGGGGGTCGTGCGCGCGTCCCGACCGCGGCTCGAGCACGCCGAGATGGTCGACGCCGCCGGTGTGCGACGGATGGCGCGACTCGGCATCGCGGCCAGCGTCCAGCCCGCGTTCGACGCGGCGTGGGGCGGTCCCGAGGGCCTGTACGCCCAGCGGCTCGGGCCCGAGCGCGTCCCCGGCATCAACCCCTTCGCGTCCATGGCGCGAGAGGGCGTCGCGCTGGCCTTCGGCTCGGACGCACCGGTCACCCCGTTCGCGCCCTGGGCCGCCGTGCGCGCCGCGGTCGACCACCGCGACCCCGACCAACGGGTCGGCACGCCCACGGCGCTCGACGCCCACACCCGGGGCGGTTGGGCCGCTGCGGGGGAGGTGGGCGGCCTCCTGCAGGTCGGCACGCTCGCGACCTTCGCGGCGTGGGTGGTGACGGCCACCGACGCCGACGGGCTGCCCGTGCTCGGGGGAGGGACGCCCCTCCCGCTGTGCCGCCTCACGGTGCGCCACGGCGTCGTCCTCCACGACTCGAGGGCCTGAGGCCCCGGTTCCCGGGCCACTCCGACGCCTCCGCCGGTCAGGACGCCGTGACCCCCATGACGTGACGCGGGCTCTCGACCGACTCACGTCCGGGTCGTGCCCGGGCACCCCACGGGTTCGGGGGCCGCAGCGGCTCCCGCCGTCCCGGTCCGCGTCATGCCGGGGACGGGGCGGCGACCTCATCGGTGGAGGCCGGGCACGGGACAGCGTGCCGCGCCCAAGCAGAGGACCCGCCCAGGGTCCACCCCGATGAAGGAGACATGATGCTCACGTCCACCACCGTCCGCACCGGAACCGCAGCCCTCGTCCTGGTCGGAGCCGTCGGTTTCGGCCCCGGACTCGTCTCGGCCGCGTCCGCGGCTCCCACCCACGCACCGGTCGCCGCCGCCTCGTCGGCGACGATGCAGGGCCAGGCCTGGAGCTACACCGGCACCTGGACCGACAAGAAGGGCCGCACCGGCGACGCCGTCGTGAAGATCGTGCCCCAGAAGTTCTGGGACGACGGTGGCACGCTGATGATGCGCTCGGCCGTCACGACCACGACGGAGGGTGCCCGCGGCTCGGTGCCGCACACGAGGACGATGGACCTCGAGGTCAAGGACGTCACCTCCGCGGCGGCGCCGAGCGCCGTGAGCGCCGCCTCGTGCGACATCCTCAACCTCGTGCTCGGCCCGCTGGACCTCAACCTCCTCGGGCTGGAGGTCCACCTCGACCAGGTCGTCCTCGACATCGTCGGCGCCACCGGGGCCGGCAACCTGCTGGGCAACCTGCTGTGCGCGGTCGCCGGTCTCCTCGACGGCGTCGGTGCCCTCGGCCAGATCGCCGGTCTGCTGAACCAGATCCTCGCGATCCTCAACGGTCTCGGGGCCTGAGGCTCCGACCGACCAGGGGTGACGGTCCGTCCGCGCAGCGCGCGAGGGCCGTCACCCCGCCCCGGCCGAGAAGGGTCCCCGGAAGGGCCCGGCCACCCCGCAGGAGCGCACGACCTGGAGGTCGTCATGAGCGTCATCGCCTTTCGTCCCCGTTCACCGCGCCATGGCGTCCCGGACGCCGAGGCCGCCCATCCCGCCGTGTTCGGCACCTTCCGCTCCCCGACCGGTGGCACCGGCCGCCTCACGGGGTCGATGCGCGTGCTGCGGCTCGTCCTCGGGCCGCACGGCGCCTTCGTCACCGGCGTCGTCACCGGGGCGATGCGCGAGGACGACGGCACCCTGATCGGGGTGGAGAGCCGGCGGGCCACCGTGCGCGCGGACCTGGTGCGCGACGACGGCGCGTTCCGCCCCTGGGTGCGCCCCTTCGAGCTCGACCTCATGGGGATCGCGGTCGACGTCGCCGCCTTCCCCGTGGAGCCGGCCCTGGCGCTTCCGCGCCGACGCCCCGCGACACCCGCGCCCCATCCCGTGCGGCACCCCTCGCACCTCGGTCTGGCGCCGTGAGAGCCGTCGCCCTCGTGACCCCGCTGCTCGTCCTCGGGCTGCTCCCGGTCCTCGGCCGGATGGAGGCGTGGAGCGTGGGGGAGCGCACCCGCCCGCGGGCCAGGACCCCCCGACCCAGGACCACCGTCAGGACCCGGATGACCGCTACCACCCCGCCCGCCGACCCCGAGCTCGTCCCCGGACCGCTGCCTCGCGACCCGCCGCCGCCTCCCGGCTACCGTGACCCGCTCGAGGACAGCCCGGTCCTCGAGGACCTCGTCGACCCGTCGCGGGGCGAGGTCGGCCTAGGGGACGAGGGCGCGGGATCGGCCTGAGCGCAGGCCCCCGACCTGCACGGACGGCGCGTAGGGTCGCCCCGTGAGCGAGCGCGTGGTCGCCGACGAGGGGCCGGGAGCAGGTGCTCCCGGCGACGACGTCGCCGACCTCATCCCGATGCTGCGCCGGATCGTCGCCGCCCGAGTCGGTTCGCACCCCGCCGCCGAGGACGTCGTGCAGGAGACCCTCGTGCGGGTGCTCGCCGCCCGCGACCGGATCGAGCCCGGGATGCTCGAGCCCTACGCCATCGCCACGGTCCGCAACGTCGTCGCGACGCTGTGGCGCCAGCAGGACCGCTCCGCCCGCAACCGGCACCGGGCCCACGACCCGAGCGAGCCCGAGCGGGCGGAGGACCTCGTCGTGGCGTCCGAGGAGCAGGCCGCGATGGCCCGGGCGATCGAGACCCTGACCGACCAGGAGCGCCGGGCCCTGCTGGCCCACGAGGTCGACGGCCGCGACACCCGGTCGCTGGCCGAGGACGTCGGCAGCACGGCGGGGGCGGTGGCGGCGTCCCTCAAGCGCACGCGCGCCCGCCTTCGGGTGGAGTACCTCCTCGCCCTCGAGGACGCCGAGGTGCCGAGCGAGCGCTGCCGTCCGGTCCTGCTGTCCCTGTCCAGCGCCGACCGCCGTCGCCAGGCGGAGGTCGGCGCCGCCCAGCACCTCCTCGAGTGCCCGCTGTGCTCCCGGCTGAGCGAGCCCCTCCTCGGGCGCGGCCCGGTGCGCGACGACGTCGTCTCGGTCCCGATCGCCTCGGACCCGGACATCGTCACGGCCCGACGGAGCGCGCGGGAGCTCGCGGTGCGGGCCGGCTTCACGGGCGCCGACCTCACGATGCTCGCCACCGCCGTCTCGGAGGTGGCGCGAAACATCGTGCGGTTCGCGGGGTCGGGGGAGGTCGTCCTCGAGCTCCTCGCGCCGCGCCGGGGCGTGCGCGTCGTCGCCCGAGACGCCGGCCCGGGCATCGACGACGTCACCTCCGCGCTCACCGACGGCCACAGCACCTCCGACGGGCTCGGGCTCGGCCTGCCCGGCTCGAGGAGGCTCATGGACGAGTTCGACATCTCCTCCGAGGTGGGGCGCGGCACCACCATCACGATGACCAAATGGTTCGACCGGAAGGCACCATCATGAGCGACCACGTCACGGACGAGACGTCCCACCCCGAGCTGACGCTCGCCGGCGCGCAGCTGCTGCCCCAGCTCGTCGCCCACCTGCGCGAGCACCGGGCCCGGCTGCGCGACGAGTGGTCGGCACGCATCCGCGAGGCCCACCTCCTCGAGGCGATGACCCCGCAGGAGATGACCAACGAGACCACGTCGGTCTACGACAACTACGTCGAGGTGCTGGAGACCGGCAGCGTCGAGGCGCTCCAGCACTACGCGCGCGACCTCTCCGAGCGGATCATCCCCCGAGGGGTCGAGACGCACGAGGTCGTCGGCATCGTGCTGCTGCTGCGCGACGTGCTGGCCCGCTCCCTGTTCGAGAAGTACCAGGACGACTTCGGCCTGCTCAACGAGGTCCTCGACGCGTACGAGCCGGCCGCCAACCGGATCGCCAACACGGTGGCCGTCAGCTTCGTCGACGAGCGCGAACGCGTCATCCGCCAGCAGCAGGACGCCATCCGCGAGCTGTCGACCCCCGTTCTGCCCGTGCGCGAGCGGCTGCTCATCCTCCCGATCATCGGGGTGCTCGACAGCGAGCGCGCCAAGCAGCTGACCGTGCAGCTGCTGCGGGGCATCCGCACCCACCGGGCCAAGGTCGTCGTCATGGACATCACCGGCGCCCCGGACGTCGACGAGACGGTGGCGAACCACCTCGTGCAGACCGTGGACGCGTCGCGCCTCATGGGGGCGAGCGTCATCATCACCGGGCTGTCCCCGACCATCGCCCAGACACTCGTCACCATCGGGGTCGACCTCAGCAAGATGAACACGATCGGTGACCTGCAGGGTGGCCTCGAGGAGGCCGAGCGGCTCCTCGGCTACCGCACGACCCGGACGGAGGTCGCCGAGGACTCGTGAACACCGGACCGGCGCTCGTCTCGATCCTGCGACAGGGGGACACCCTCGTCGCGTCGGTCAACACTGCCCTCGACGACTCCGAGATGCTGCGATTCCAGGCCGACCTCGTGCGCCAGATCGGCGAGCACCGGGCCCGAGGGGTCATCATCGACGTCGCCGCGCTCGACGTCCTCGACAGCTTCGGTTCCCGCACGCTGCGCGCGATCGCGGAGATGGCGCGCCTGCGGGGCGCCACCACCGTCGTCGTCGGCATCCAGCCCGACGTCGCCTACGCCATGGTGCGCCTCGGCATGGACATGGGGAGCATCGCCACGGCCCTCGACCTCGAGGAAGGGCTGGCCCACCTCGCGCGCGTGCGGCACCTGCCGACGGGGAGGCCGCGTGCCGGGCGCTGACCTCGATGCCGTCGTGCGCGACTACCGGGCCGCGTTCCTGCGGTCCCTTCCGCGCCACAACGAGGCCGCCCTGACCCTGGGGTACGACCTGGGACGCCGGGCCGTCGCGGACGGCATCAGCATCCTCGACCTCGTCGAGGTGCACCACGTCGTGCTCGCCGAGGTCCTCGAGGAGCGGCGGGACACCGGGCCCACGGCGGTGACGCAGGCGGCGAGCGCGTTCCTCCTCGAGGTGCTCTCGACGTTCGACATGGCCCACCGGGCCCTGCGAGCCGTCCCCGAGGAGCGGACCGGGCCGTGAGCCGACCGCGCCGCGCTGGAGATCCTGTCGTGGTGGGCCCGTGGTGCCGCAAATACTCCCGCCGACGTTGGTAGATTGACGCCGTGTCTCCACGCCGCCCCGCCCTCCTCGAGCTCGACCCCGCCGTCGTGCGCCGGGCCCGCACCCTCGCCCGCAAGGCCGGCAAGCCGGTCGTCGACCTCGCGAGGAGCCACACGACCGTCTCCGTCGAGCGCGCCACGCTGCGCCTCGCCGGCCTGGCCGGCGCCGACCACGAGAACGTCCCGTGGGTCAACCACCTCGTCGACGCGGTCCGGGGGAGCGTCGGCCTCGAGCACGGAGTCACCACCCCCGTCTGGGACGCCCTGCGCCGCGGGGAGGCCCCCGACCTGCTGACCCTGGCCCAGAAGGCCTCCAGCGGGTCGGTCACCTTCCGCCTCCCCGAGGGCCGTGACCTCACCGGGACCCGCCGGGCCGCCCGCACCGCCGTCGCGAAGGGCCTGCGCACCGTCGACCGCCAGCGAGCCGCCCGCGACCGCCTCATCAACAAGCACGGCGACCCGAAGCGCACCCCGTGGATCTACCTCATCGTCGCGACGGGCGACATCCACGAGGACATCCCGCAGGCCCAGGCCGCCGCCCGCGAGGGCGCCGACGTCATCGCCGTCATCCGCTCCACCGGCCAGAGCCTGCTCGACTTCGTCCCCGAGGGCGCCACCCGTGAGGGCTACGCCGGCACCTACGCCACCCAGGAGAACTTCCGCCTCATGCGGGCGGCCCTCGACGAGACGAGCAGGGAGCTCGGCCGCTACGTCCGGCTCACGAACTACGCGAGCGGCCTGTGCATGCCCGAGATCGCGGCGCTCGCCGGGCTCGAGCGGCTCGACATGATGCTCAACGACTCGATGTACGGGATCCTCTTCCGCGACATCAACCCGATCCGCACCTTCGTCGACCAGCGCTTCAGCCGACAGGTCCACGCGCGCGCCGGCATCATCATCAACACCGGCGAGGACAACTACCTCACGACCGCCGACGCCATCGAGGCCGCGCACACCGTCACGGTGAGCCAGCTGCTCAACGAGTACTTCGCCAAGGAGGCCGGGCTCGAGGACTGGCAGCTCGGCCTCGGGCACGCGTTCGAGATCAACCCGGAGGTCCCCGACAGCTTCCGCCTCGAGCTGGCCCACGCGCTCCTGGCCCGTCAGCTCTTCCCCGACGCGCCGCTGAAGTGGATGCCGCCGACGAAGCACATGACCGGTGACGTCTTCCGCGGCTACCTCCTCGACGGGTTCTTCAACCTCGTCGGCGCGATGACCGGCCAGGGGATCCTCCTCGTCGGGATGATGACCGAGGCCGTCGTGACCCCGTGGCTCTCCGACCGCGACCTCGCGCTGCAGAACGTCCGCTACGTCCTGGACGCCGCCGGCGGGCTCACCGAGGACTTCCACCCGCCGCGCGACGGGCTCATCCAGACCCGCGCCCGCCAGGTCCTCGGCGAGGCCGTCGACCTCCTCGAGGCCATCGTCTCCGACTCCGACACCGCCGGCGACCCGCCGCTCCTCGCCGCCATCGCCGACGGCACCTTCGGCTCGATGAAGCGCCCCGCGAGCAAGGGCAAGGGCCTCGACGGCGTCGTGCGCAAGGCCGAGGGCTACGACAACCCGGCGACGACGATGCTCGAGGAAGGGGCCACCCGATGAGCGACACCCCCGGCCCGATCGTGCGTCCCTACGGCGACGCCACCGGTGACGGCATGGTCCAGGTCTCCTTCACCCTCCCGCTCCCGCACGACAAGCGGGCGGAGGGAGCCGCGCTCCAGCTCGCCGCGAAGATGGGGATGGAGCCGGCCCTCCTCGTCCACGCCAAGCCGATCGGCGACGGCTTCACCTTCTTCGTCGTCTACGGCTCGGTCACCCACCTCGTCGACGTCCGGGAGGTCGAGGTCGTCGAGCGCGAGTTCCCGCTCCTGACCTCCAAGGAGGTCAACGGCGAGATCAAGAAGAAACTGCGCCGCAAGCTCGTCGTCGTCGGCGCGTGCATCGGCACCGACGCCCACACCGTCGGCATCGACGCGATCCTCAACATCAAGGGCTTCGCCGGCGAGAAGGGGCTGGAGTACTACCGCGAGATGACCGTGGTGAACCTCGGCGCCCAGGTCCTCGTCCCCGAGCTCGTCAACACCGCCCGCGAGGTCCGGGCCGACGCGGTGCTCGTCTCGCAGGTCGTCACCCAGCGCGACGCCCACATCCACAACACCACGGCGATGTCGGCGGCCTTCCGCGAGGCGTTCCCGGCCGGGCAGGTCCCGCTGCTCGTCGTCGGTGGCCCTCGCTTCGAGGAGGGCTCGGCCGCGAGCCTGGGCGTCGACCGGATCTTCGGCCGCGGCACCACCCCCGGCGAGGTCGCCTCCTACCTCGTCCACCAGCTCGTCACCCCCCGCACCACCCCCGAGCCGAGAGGACAGCAGCGATGACCGCCGAGGTCGGCCGCACCGTCACCCACCGCCGCTACGTGCCCTACAGCCACGCGCACTACGCCGGGAACCTCGTCGACGGCGCCTACAGCCTCGCGGCCTTCGGCGACGTCGCCACCGAGATGTGCATCCTCACCGACGGCGACGAGGGCCTGTTCGCGTCGTACTCCGACGTCCAGTTCCTCGCCCCCGTGCGGGCCGGCGACGTCATCGAGATCTCGGCGATGCTCGTGCGGGTCGGGACCCGGTCGCGCGAGATGGCCTTCGAGGTCCGCGTCGTCGGGCGCGGCGCCCCCGACCGCGGCGAGTCCGCGGCCGACGTCCTCGACCCCCCGGTCGTCGCGACGACGGCCCGGGGGGTCGTCGTGGTGCCCCCAGCGGGGTGACCTACCGTGGGCCCGTGCCCACGCTGCTCCGGTTGCCCGCGCGCCTGCTGGCAGCGGTGGCCGGTGGGCTGTGCCTGTGGCTGGCCTTCCCCGACGCCGGGCTGTGGTGGCTCGCGCCCGTCGGTGTCGCCCTCCTCGGCGCGGCCAGCCTGACGGCCGGGGCCGGTCGCGGCCTGCTCGTCGGCCTCGTCGGCGGCCTCGCCTTCTTCGTCCCGGTCCTGTCGTGGTCGGGCATCTACGTCGGGAAGCTGCCGTGGTTCGCCCTCGCGACCCTCGAGGCGCTCTACGTCGCCGTGATGGGCGCCGTCGTCGGGTTCGCCGGCCGACGGCTCGTGGCGTCGGGTCGCCCGGTGGCCGCCCTGGCGCTCGTGCCGCTCGGCTGGGTCGTCCAGGAGTGGGCCCGGGGGGCGACGCCGTACGGCGGCTTCCCGTGGGCCCGGCTCGCCTTCAGCCAGGCCGACGGCCCGCTCCTCCCGCTCGCGCGGTGGCTCGGCGCCCCCGGGGTCACCCTCGCCGTCGCCGTCGTCGGCAGCGGCCTGCTCGCGCTCGGGCTCGGGCTCGCGCGCCGGTCCGGCCGGGTCCTCGTCGCCGGGGTGGTCGCGGCCGCGGTCCCGTGGGCCGGCGCCCTCATCGCCCTGCCGACCGACGGCCGTGAGGTCACGGTGGGTTTCGTCCAGGGGAACGTGCCGACCGCGGGCCTAGACTTCAACGCCGAGCGCCGGGCCGTCCTCGACAACCACGTGGCCGGGACCGAGCAGCTCGCCGCGCGTGCGCCCGACGACCTCAGCCTCGTCGTCTGGCCCGAGAACTCCTCCGACATCGACCCCTTCCGCAACGCCGACGCCGCGGCCCAGATCGCCCGGGCCCGCGAGGCGGCCGGCGTCCCGCTCGTCGTCGGGGCGGTCCTCGCCGAGCCCGTGGGGGCGAGCTCGAACGTCTCCCTCCTCTACGACGGCAGCGGGGCGACGCCGCAGCGGTACACCAAGCTCCATCCGGTGCCCTTCGCCGAGTACATCCCGCACCGCGACTTCTTCCGCAGGTTCACGCCCATGGCGGACCTCGCGGGCAACTTCGTCGCCGGCACCGAGATCGGCGTCTTCCCCGTCGGGGCGCCCGGTGGCGGCTACGTCGCCCTCCCGACGATCTGCTTCGAGGTCGCCTACGACCAGCTGATGCGCGACAGCGTCGCCGCGGCCGGCCGGGTGCCGAGCGTGGTCCTGGTCCAGACGAACAACGCGACCTTCGGGTACTCCGCCGAGTCCGAGCAGCAGTTCGCGATCTCGCGGCTGCGCGCGGTCGAGCACGGGCGCTCGGTGGTCCACGTGTCGACGGTCGGGGTGTCCGGCTTCATCGCCCCCGACGGGTCGGTGAGCAGCGAGACGGGGCTGTTCAGCGCCGAGCAGGGGCTGGGCCGCCCGGTCGTGCGCACCGAGCGGACGCCGTCGGACCGGTTTGGTCCCTGGCCCGAGCGCGTCGCGGGGCTCCTCCTGCTGCTCGTCGTCGCCGGGAGCACGGCCGCCTCGCGGGACGTTAGGGTTTCCGGAGCACCCGACCGACCCCGCGAGGACACCCCCGTTGACTGAGACCGCCCGACCGCCGCTGCGGCGCGTCGCCGTCCTCATCCCGACGTACAACGAGCGCGACACGCTGCCCGTCGTCGTGCGCCGGGTCCGCCAGCTCGTGCCGGAGGTCGACGTCGTCGTCCTCGACGACAACTCGCCCGACGGCACCGGAGCGGTGGCCGACGCCCTCGCGGCGGAGGACGCCCAGGTCCACGTCCTGCACCGGGCCGGCAAGGAGGGCCTCGGGGCCGCCTACCTCGCCGGCTTCCGGTGGGCCCTGGACGCCGGGTACGACGCGGTCGTCGAGATGGACGCCGACGGCTCGCACCGGCCCGAGCACCTCCCGACCCTCCTCGCCGCCGCGGAGGACGCTGACGCCGTCATCGGCTCGCGGTGGATCCGCGGGGGCTCGGTCGTCAACTGGCCACTGCACCGCAAGGCGCTCTCGGTGGGGGGCAACCTCTACGTCAGGCTCCTCCTCGGCATGCCGGTCCACGACGCGACCGCCGGCTACCGGGTCTACCGGGCCGAGGCGCTGCGCACCATGGGGCTCGACGACGTCGCCTCGCAGGGCTACTGCTTCCAGACCGACCTCACCTGGCGGGCGGTCAAGGCCGGCCTCACCGTCGTGGAGGTGCCCATCACCTTCGTCGAGCGCGAGGTCGGCCAGTCGAAGATGAGCCGCGACATCATGACCGAGTCGTTGCGCCTCATCACCGCCTGGGGCGTGCGGCACCGCGCCCACCAGGTCCGCGACCTCGTCGGGTCGCGCGAGCCGCGCTGGCACTCGCTGTGACCCGTCCCGGCGCCACCCCCTACGCCGCGCGCGCGCGACGGCCGAGGAGGCTGCGCTGGGTCCTGCTCGTGCTGGCGCTCCTCGCCGTCACCGAGCTCGTCGTCCTCGTCACGGTGGCCCGCACCATCGGCGGCTGGCAGACCCTCCTCGTGCTCCTCGTGGAGGCCGCCGTCGGCGCCTGGGTCGTGCGCCACGAGGGGAGCCGCGCCTGGCGGGCGCTGCGCGAGGCCTTCCGCAGCGGCCGGATGCCGAGCCGCGAGATCGCCGACGCGGTCCTCGTCCTCGTCGGGGGGGTCCTGCTCGTGCTGCCCGGGTTCGTCACCGACGTCGTCGGGCTCCTCTTCATCCTGCCGTTCACCCGGCCGGTCGCACGGATCTGGCTCGAGGCCGTCATCGCGCGCCGGGTCGTGCGCACGGTGGGGGAGTGGCCCGGGGGCTCCCCGTCGTCGCCCACGGTCCCGCCCCGGCCGGTGCGCGGCGACGTCGTCAGCGGAGAGGTCGTCGACCCGACCCCCGAGGACGGCGCCGGCGGACGCTGAGCGGTGTCGTTCCGTCCCACGGTCCGGGCGCCCCGGTGCGGGCACGACGACGCGCCAGCCACCCGAGGGTGACCGGCGCGTTCGTGGGGGAGGGGCTCAGGCGCTCTTGCGCTTGACCTTCTCGCCGCGGGAGGCCCGAAGGAGCGTCAGCCGCTCCTCGAGGAGCTCCTCGAGCTCGGGGATCGAGCGACGCTCGAGCAGCATGTCCCAGTGGGTGCGGACGTGCTTGACGGGCTTGGCCTCGGGCTCCGGGCCACCGCCCTGGAGCTTGGCCTCGGCACCGCAGCGGCACTCCCAGGTGTGCGGGACGTCGGCCTCGACGGAGAACGGGAGCTCGATGGTGTGCCCGTTGGGGCACAGGTAGGTCGTGATGCGGCGCTCGCTGGGGACGACGTTCTCGTCGGTCTCCATGCTCAGGGCGCCGAGTCGGCTGCCGCGGAGGCTGCGTTCTGCCATGTGGGGTCAACTCCCGAAGAATCGTGGTGTCCCGGCCGACAGGTCGCCTCGTCCGGGTCTGAGGCGTTCAACGACCAGTGCACACCGGTTGTTCCACCGGAGCGGTGGCGTGGGAGTGGTTCGGTGTGAGAGCCCTCACAGATGGGTCGGGCGCGCGGACGGCTCGCGACGGACGCTCCGGGCGTGTCGCGGAGGGTGCGCGCGCCGGTGAGTACGCGTCCTCAATTCCCGCGTTGCGCGTTCCCAGCAGGCCCCCGCGGGTCTACCGTCTGCCGCGTGACGACATCATCGCTCCCGGCCGACGCCGAGGCCGTCCTCGGTCCCACCGCCCTCGACGTCGCGGGCCCCAGCTCCCGCCGGCGGGTCATCGCGTGGGGGATGTGGGACTGGGGGTCGCAGCCGTTCAACACGGTCATCACGACCTTCGTCTTCTCGGTCTACCTCACGAGCGAGAGCTTCGGCGCGACGAACGCGACGTCCACCGCGCTGGCCATCTCGACGGCGATCGCCGGCCTGTTCGTCGCCCTCCTCGCACCGGTGCTCGGCCAGAACTCCGACCGCTCCGGGCGCACCGTGCGCAACCTGCGCCTGCAGACCTGGCTCCTCGCGGGGCTCTCGGCCTCGCTGTACGTCGTCGCGCCCGAGCCCGCGTTCCTCTGGGTGGGGCTGGTCCTGCTCGGCCTGGGCTCGGTCGTCTCCGAGATCGCCGGCGTCAACTACAACGCGACGATCGACCAGGTCGCGACGACGCGGACCGTCGGGCGGGTCTCCGGCTTCGGCTGGGGCATGGGTTACCTCGGCGGCATCATCGTGCTGCTCGCCCTGTACTTCCTCCTCATCCAGCCCGACGTCGGCCTCTTCGGGGTCACCGACGAGGGCGCGATGGACATCCGCGTCTCGATGATCCTGTGCGGGGTGTGGACGCTGCTGTTCACCATCCCGGCCTTCCTCGTCCTCAAGGACCGGCCGCGCGAGCGGACGCCGGGCGTCGGGGTCGTGCAGTCGTACCGGCTGGTGTGGCGCTCGATCAAGGGCCTGTGGGCCGTGTCGCGGCACACCGTGTACTTCCTCCTGGCCTCGGCCCTGTTCCGCGACGGCCTCGCCGGGGTGTTCGCCTTCGGCGCCATCCTCGCCGCCGGGACGTTCGGCCTGTCGGCCGGCGACGTCATCATCTTCGGCGCGGCCGCCAACATCGTCGCGGGCCTGGCGACGATGGGCTTCGGGCTGCTCGACGACCGGATCGGGCCCAAGAAGGTCATCCTCATCTCGCTCGCGTCCCTCGTGACGCTGGGCATCCTCATCTTCGTCCTCCACGACGGCGGCAAGAGCGTGTTCTGGGTGCTCGGCCTGCTCATGACGGTGTTCGTCGGGCCCGCGCAGGCGGCCTCGCGCAGCTTCCTCGCCCGGCTCATCCCCGAGGGCAAGAACGGGGAGATCTTCGGCCTCTACGCCACGACGGGCCGGGTCGTGTCCTTCCTGTCGCCCGCCCTGTTCGGCGTGTTCATCGCCATCGGCGCCGCCGTCACCGGTCAGGAGAACACGCAGTACTGGGGGATCCTCGGGATCGTCCTCATCCTCGCCGCCGGGTTCGCCGTCATGCTCCCGGTCAAGGAGCACGGCGAGCACCGGGTGTCCTGACCCCGGGGGCAGGCCTCAGCCGGCGAACTCGAAGTGCCACGGCTCGGGCAGCGAGCCCCCGGCGGCCGCCCACGAGGGGTGGAACCAGCCGTAGAGCGGCCCGTTGGCGGTCATCCACCGGTGGGCCGCCGAGTCGAAGCGCTGCACGCCGCCACAGAGGTCGAGCGCGCGGCCCAGGCCGTGCCGGCTCGTGCCGGGCGTGGCGGCGAAGCGGCCGCGGGTGGCCTTGACCGAGACCTGCTCGGAGTACGAGCGGTAGGAGTCGGTGATGCACAACGGGGTGCCCGTCTGGGCGGCGTAGACCTTGCTCAGCGCGCTGAACGCGGCGGCGGCGTCGGGGGCGAGGCGCTCACCGGGGGCGCCCCAGACCGGGCAGAGCCCGCTGGCGGGGATCATCCCGTTCGGGTAGACGGTGGAGTCGTCGGTGCACGGCTTGCCGATGCTCGTGACGTCGAAGGTCGCGGCGGACAGGGCGGCGCGCAGCCGGGCGGCCGCGGCGCGGGCCTCGGCGCTGCGGGCGCCGACGAGCATCCCGGCGATGGGACCGGCCTTCTGCACCTCGCTGACCTGCAGCTGGCGCAGGCCGGTGACCTTCTCGCGCTGGTCGACCAGGGCCTTGTCGAGCGCGACCTTGTCCTTCTCGATCCTCGCCCGGGCGTCGGAGGCGCGCTTCTCCGCCGCGTCGGCGGCCGCGCTGAGGCGGACCTGCTCGGCGGTGAGGACGCGGACGTCCTGGAGGGCGCGCGTGCGCTGCTCGGTGAGGTAGGACAGGTCGCCGAGCGGGTCGCCGATGTCGTCGGGCTCGGCCATCATCGCGTCGAGCATCCCGGCGATGTCGGACTCGCCGCCGCCGCCGGAGTACACCGAGAAGACCCAGTCGCGCACGATGGCGCGGGCCCGCTCGAGGCGCGTCTCGAGGAGGACGAGGTCGGCGCGGGCGGTCGTGGCCTCCTGCGTCGCGGCGGCCTCGACGTCCTTGGCCAGGGCGAGCGACTCGAGCAGCGCGTTCGAGCGGTCGGCGAGGCGGTCCATCTCCTGGGTGGCCGCGGCGACCCGGGAGTTGCTCGAGTTCAGGGCCGCGGTGATCCGGGCGGCCTCGGCGATCTGGGACCGCAGGACGTTGGCGTCGATCGCCTCGTGGTCGGGCTCGACGTGGGTCGACGGCCCGGACGGCGAGGTGGTGGGCGCGGTCGGCTTCGGCGTGCTCGTCGCACTGCGAGTGGCGGACGGCGCCGGCGTGGGCGTCGACGTGGGGGTGGGGGTGGGGCTCGGTCCCGGCTCCTCCGCGAGAGCGGACGGTGAGACGAGGACAGCCGCCACGGAGAGCGCGACGACCCACGGGGTCGCCGCGCGCGAGAGTGTGGCCCTGCGCACGACGGTCTCTTCCTATCGACATCACGGCGTCCGAGGACACCAGGAGCACGCCCCTGCTTGCGCGATCCGTTGTTCACGATATGGGGTGGAGGCGCCGAGACGGCCCCTGATACGCAAAGACCATCCTTTCGGGCCATGCGCAGGGGTCCGAGCGGCGCGTGGGGCTGTGAATGTCCACAGGCTCCGCCGGCCGGTGCGCTCGTCCACAGGACGCGGCCGCCGGTGGTCGCGGGTGCTCGGGGGCGGCACCGTGGTCACAGGTCGGCGCGAGGGCCCGAGGGGGTCGCCTCCGCCGCCGGCCGGGAGGGGAGAGGTATGGACCACGTCAACTCGGTGCACCTCGTCGGCCGGGTCGCCGCCGTGGGGGAGGTGCGCGAGCTGCCGAGCGGGGACGCGGTGCAGGTGCTGCGGGTCGTCGTCCCGCGCGAGCCACCGCGCCGCCGGGCGAGGCCCGCGAGCGAGTCGCGGGCCGCGGCGTCCGTCGACACCATCGACGTCGCGTGCTGGAGCGCTGCGAGCCGGCGCACGGCCGGGCGGCTCGCCCCCGACGACCACGTCGAGGTCAAAGGCGCGCTGCGGCGCCGGTTCTTCCGCGCGGGCGGCGGGGTGGCCAGCCGCTACGAGGTCGAGGCCCACACGCTGCGCGCCGTCCGCCCGGGGGACTCCCGGGCTGGGTAGGTCAGACGACGGGGAGGCTCGCGCACGGGGGAGGGGCCGAGTGGCTCAGGAGCGCTCGGCGAGCATCGACCTCAGGAGGGCGATCTCGGAGGTCTGCGCCGAGGCGATGGCCGACGCCAGCGAGCGCACCTCGTCGGTGCGGGCCTGCGCGACCGCGGCGTCGGCCATGGCGACGCCGCCGGTGTGGTGGGCGATCATGAGCCGCAGGAAGAGCCGCTCGGCCTCGACGCCGGTGGCGGCCCTCAGCTCGTCGAGCTGGGCCGTGGTCGCCATGCCGGGCATCGTGCCGTCCGCGCCGGCATGGGCCGACGCGTGCCCGCTGCCGACCCAGGCCATCGGCGGCCGGCTCCCGGTCTGGGACAGTCCCCACTGCCGCAGCCACCCGTACATCTGGCCGGCCTGCTGCTGCTGGCTCGTGATGATGTCGTACGCCAGGGTGCGCACCGCGGGGTCCCGGGTCCGGTCGTAGACGAGGAAGGACATCTCGACGGCCTGGTAGTGGTGGGTCTGCATGTCGCGGGCGAAACCGGCGTCGGCGCCCCAGTCCGACGGCGCCGACGACCGGTCACCGGTGACCCACAGGGTCCCGAGCACCCCGACGAGGAGGGCCACGAGGGCGAGGGCGACCGCCACCGGCCAGGTCCGGCCCGACGCCGGGGGCACGAGGTCGTCGTCGCCCGTGGCGTCGTCGTGGTCGGCGACACCCTCGGGCCCGTCGCCGACCGCTCCGGCGGCTCGGTCGACGTCAGGTGTCACTGGGTGGCGCTGGGGCTGGGCGTCATCGTCGGGGCCGGCGCGTCGGTCTGGCCGCTGGAGACGTCGGTCCCGTCGCTGCCGCCGGTGCAGCTGGCACCGGGCTCCGGCGTCTGCGGGCCCTGGCGGTACTCCTGGATGAACTCCGCGAGGCGCGGGTCGTCGACGCCGGTGAGCTTGAGCTGCACGCCCCAGGCGCTCGCGACGACGGGAGCGCCGATGCCCTCGAAGGGGGAGACGACCATGTAGGTGTCGGGAACCTCGGAGACGAGCTGGTCGACCTGGTCGGCCGGCAGGTCGGGGCGGTACGTCACCCACACGGCACCGTGCTCGAGGGCGTGGACGGCGAGCTCGTTCGGCACGGCCTGCGGGTAGACCCCACAGTTCAGCCACGTCGGGTTGTGGTTGCCGCCGACCGGGGGAGTCTGCTCGTAGGTCACCGGCTCGGTCGTGTGGTCGCGCGTCACGGTGAACTTCTCGACGGCGTCGAGGGTGGGCCGCGTGGCCACGTCGCGGTAGATCGTGAACCCCACGATCCCGGCGATGAGGAGGATGACCGTCAGCACCGAGGTGATGAGCACGAGACGGGTCCTGCGCTCCTTGGCCTGCTGCTCCTTGCGCAGGGCCTCGAGCTTGTCCCGGCCGGCCCGGGCACCGCCCGCTGGCCTGGTCGACTTGCCCACCGTCGTGCTCCTCACTACGTCGTCGTCATGGCGTGCGCCGAGGGGCGGCCCGCTCTCACCACAGCGTGTGAGGCGTGCTCCGCGTTCCACGGCGCGCTCACATTGTCACCCACCGGGCGCCGCGCTCGTATCAGGGGACCGCCGTGGGCGCTCCTGTGGACGTGATGGTTCGGACACCCGTTCGACCACGACCCGAGCGCCCCGCTGGAGGTGGCGACCATGGAGCTGACGACCTGTCCCGAGTGCGGCCTGGTGGCCGAGGTGGTGGACCGCGACGTGTGGGAGGGCACCGACGGACCCGTCGAGCACGCGACCGTCCGGTGCATCGACCGGCACCGGTTCGTCCTGCCGGTGGCGTCCCTGACGAGCCCGCAGCAGGTCGTCGAGCCGACGCGGCGCCTCGCGCCGCTGGTCCGGGTGCGCCGACGTCCGATGCCGTAATGCGCGGCCGGTCACGGGCCGGCTCGTGGCGTCCGCGCACTGCTGTGCCGGGGGCGGTTCCCGGCGGCGGATCGGGGTCGACGCGTCTCCACGTCAAACGCCGATAATCGACATTATGTCATTCCAGTGCGGAGGGCGAGGTCCGGCCCCTCCCCGTCAGGGCTGCCGCGACCGCCCATCCATCACCGGGTCGGCGTCGAACGACGGGAATGATCCCCCCGCACCCCTCCGTTGGCCCGGCGTGACCGACCAGCCGCTCGCGCCGCTCGACTACGCCAACCGCACCGGGCGCCGACCCGGCGCCGGTGTCCGTGTCCTGCGCGCCGTCGTCCCGGGCGTGCGCGCCGTCCAGGCCCAGGCCGACCCCCATGCCGCGGCGTGGCACGACCACAACCGCCGGGCCCTGTCGGCACCGGGACGGCGCTGGGTCGTCCTCGGCGACTCGATGTCGCAGGCCGTCGGTGCCTCGTCGTGGGACGCCGGCTGGGTCGACCAGCTCGCCGCGTGGCTCGCGGCCGCCGGGCACCCCCTCGTCGTCGTCAACCTCTCGGCCACCGGCGCCCGCACCGCCGACGTCGTCGACCAGCAGCTGCCCGTCCTCGAGGCGCTTCCCCCGGCGACCGGGACGAGCGAGCCCGACCTCGTGACCGTGCTCGTCGGGTCCAACGACCTGTTCGCGGGAGGAGCGGCTCGCCGGCGCCTCCCCGACGACTACGCGCGCCTCGTGGCGCGACTCCCCCGGTCGGCGGTCGTCGCGACCCTCCCCCAGCCGCGGACCGCCGCCCGCCGGGCCAACGCCCACGTCGAGGCGGCGGCGTCCACCGGCGACCTCGAGCTCCTCGACATGCGCAGCGAGGGGCCGACCTCCTGGCGGGGCCGGCTGGCAGCCGACTGGTTCCACCCCAACGACGCCGGGTACACCGAGATCGCCCGCGCCTTCCAGCCGCACGTGCTGCGGGTGCTCGGCCGCGTCTCCCCCGGCCCGTGACCGCCGGTCAGGATCCGGGGACGGGGCAGGGAGCGCCCTCGCAGCACGGACGGATGTAGCCGCACCCGTCGCACCGCTCGTGCGAGGTCTCCCAGCGCATCAGCGTGCCGCAGGCAGGACAGGGCTCGGTGAGGTCGGCCATGACGCGATCGTAGGGACCGCCCGGACCGGGACGTCGGAGCAACGCCGAGCGCCGTGTCAGGCGCGCAGTGCCTCCGCCAGCGTGCGGAAGTCGTCGACGAGGGTGGCCATGTCGTCGTCGGTGTGCGCCAGCGAGACGAGCCACTGCTCGTCGAGGCCGGGCGGCGTGAGGATGCCGCGGTTGACGCCCCACAGCCAGGACAGCTCGGCGAGACCGAAGTCGGTGGCCTTGTAGTCGCGGTAGTTGCGCACTGGCGTCGTCGACCACGTGACGCAGCCCTTGACCCCCAGGCCGACGGTGTGGGCCGGGAGCTCGTACTCGTCGACGATCGCGTTGATGGCGTCCATCGCGCGCACGTTGACCGCCTCGGCGCCGTCGAGGGCCTCCCTGGTGCAGAGCTCGTCGACCGCCTTCGCTGCGGCCATGACGAGCGGGTTGCCGTTGTAGGTGCCGAAGTGGGCCATCCGGCCGTCGACGACGACCTCCATGACGTCGCGGCGGCCACCGAAGGCCGCGAGCGGCAGGCCCCCGCCGATCGACTTGGCCAGGGTGATGAGGTCGGGCGTGACGCCGAGGCGCTGTGCCGCACCCGCGTAGCCCGCGGTGAGGCCCGTCTTGACCTCGTCGAAGACGAGGACGACGCCGTGCGCGTCGCACAGCGCCCGCACCCCGGCGAGGTATCCCTCGTCGGGGACGACGATCGACAGGTTCTCGATGACCGGCTCGACGACGAGGGCGGCGATGTCGCGCCCGTGCTGCTCGAGGACGCGGGCCAGCTGGCCCAGGTCGTTGTAGGCGACGACGTGGACGGTGCCCGCCTCGACGTCGAAGGGCACCTGCGGGGTCGGCGCGTCGGCCGGACCGATCTCGTCGAGCCCGGGCTTCACCGACACCTGGAGGGCGTCGTAGCCGCCGTGGTAGCCGCCCTCGATCTTGATGATCGCCTTGCGCTCGGTGAAGGCCCGCGCGGCGCGGATGGCGTACATGAGCGACTCGGTGCCCGAGTTGGTGAAGCGCACCATGTCGAGCTGGAACCGCTCACAGAACCGCTCGCTCATCTCGGTGGCCTGCGGCGACGGGGTGACGAACAGGGTGCCGGTGGAGGTCAGCGCCTCGGTGACGTGCGCGACGACCGTGGGGTGCAGGTGGCCGACGAGCATGGCGCCGAAGCCCATCGACAGGTCGAGCAGCCGGTTGCCGTCGACGTCGGTGAGGTAGGCGCCCCGGGCCGAGGCGACCGAGATCGGGTACGGGTCCCAGTGCTGGAACGAGCTGGTGACCCCCAGCGGCAGCGTCTTGGCGGCGCGCAGGTTCTCCTCCCCCGAGCCCCCGGACCAGGCCGTGAACCGCTCCCACTCGGCCGCGAGCAGCCGCTCGACGAGAGCGGGGTCGACGGGGCGGTGCCGCTCGGGCAGGCGTCGGTAGGTACCGGGGTCGTGGGCCGGGACGGCCGGCGCGGTCGTGGTCATCACGTCGTCGCTCATGGGCTCTCCTCCCCCGCACGCGTCGGGGTGTCGGTCGTGGTGCGACCCGGACCGGCGATGTCGCCGGTGCTACGGATCGAGTCACCCGACACCATAGCGGGCTACGGATCCCGCCTCAATTTCCGCGACGAGGCACTGCATCCGGTTGAACGGGCAACTCACGCGGGGGGCGCGAAGTCGACGTCGGCGGCCTCGGCGACACCCGCCTCGCGACCGGGAGCGGTCTGGTACTGCCAGTAGAGGTTGGTGTGCGCGATGACGTCGGCGGGCTTCGGGGCGCCCCACTGCGAGAGGTCCTCGGTGGTGTGCGCGTCGCCGACGAGCGTGGCGTCGTACCCGCGGGTGAACGCGCCGTGGATGGTCGAGCGCACGCAGGCGTCGGTCTGCGCTCCGGTGACGACGAGGCGGCCGACCCGGAGCCGGGCGAGCCGGTCCTCGAGGTCGGTCTCCTCGAAGGAGTCGCCCCAGCGCTTCTGGACGACCGGTTCGCCCTCGGACGGCACGAGCTCGGGCACGATCTGCCAGCCCTCCGAGCCGGTCTGGACCTCGTCGGAGTTGTGCTGCACCCACACGACGGGCACGCCCTCGCCGCGGGCGCGCTCGACGAGGCCGGCGATCCGGCCGACGACGCCGTCGCGGTCGTGCGAACCGGTGACGACCTGGTTCTGGACGTCGATGACGACGAGGGCGGTGCTGTCGCGGTCGGCGAGCGTGGTCATGGGTCCTCCTCGGATGGCCTGTGCGGACGGGTCCACGCTACGAGCGGCCACCGACAGCCCGGCCGGCCCCGACGAGCCGCCCGACCACGCCCACCCCGCGCGCCGCCCTACGCTGGTCCGACCATGCAGTGCGACTACTTCGACGCCGGACGCTGCCGGTCGTGCACCCTCATGGGCTCGCCGTACCGGGACCAGGTCGCCGACAAGGCCACCCGGGCCGCAGCGGCCCTCGCGGGAGCCGGACCCGGCCTCCGCTGGCTCGACCCCGTCACCGGACCCGAGGCGCACTTCCGCAACAAGGCCAAGCTCGTCGTCGCGGGACGGGCGGGCGCCCCGACGTTCGGCATCCTCGACCCCGGCGGACGAGGGGTCGACCTGCGCCGGTGCGGCCTCTACGAGCCGGGGCTCGCCGTCACCTTCGACCCCCTGCACCGCGTCGTCTCGGCGCTCGGCATCGAGCCCTACGACGTCCCCGCGCGGCGCGGCGAGCTCAAGCACCTCATCGTCACCCACTCCCCCGACGGCGAGCACCTCGTGCGCTTCGTCGTCCGCTCCCCCGAGGCGGTCGCCCTCCTGCGCGCCGCCCTGCCCGAGGTCACCGCGGCCCTGCCGTCGGCCCGGGTCGTCACGGTCAACGTCCTGCCCGAGCACAAGGCCGTCCTCGAGGGTGACACCGAGGTGGTCCTCACCGACGACACGCACCTCACGATGCGCCTGCCCGGCGCCACGCTCCTCCTCGGCCCGCGCTCGTTCTTCCAGACCAACACCCGGGTGGCGACGGCCCTCTACGCGCAGGCAGCCGCGTGGGCCGACCACCTCTCCCCCACCACCGTCCTCGACCTCTACTGCGGGGTCGGCGGGTTCGCGCTCCACCTCGCCGCCCCCGGGAGGCGCGTGGTCGGCGTGGAGACGTCGGCGGAGGCCGTCGGGGCCGCGACCGCCGGCGCCCAGCTCAACGGACTCGGTTCTCCCGAGGTCGAGTTCACCACCGGTGACGCGACGCAAGACCTGCCCGGTGCCGCCCCTGAGCTCGTCGTCGTCAACCCTCCGCGCCGTGGGCTCGGAGCCGACCTCACCGCATGGCTCGATGCCGGGGACTCGCGCCATCTCGTCTACTCGAGCTGCCACCTCGGCAGCCTCGCCCGCGACCTCGGGGCGATGCCGTCGTGGCGCCCGGTGGAGGCCCGGGTCTTCGACATGTTCCCGCAGACCACGCATCTCGAGACAGCCGTCCTCCTCGAACGTCGCTGAGGACCGACCCGCTCCCCGGCGCTCCCTACAGTGCCCCCATGACCTTCTCGATCGCCGCCCACGACCGGGACGCCTGGGGCGTCGCGGTCGCCAGCAAGTTCGTCGCCGTGGGCTCGATCGTGCCCGCCGTGCGCGTCGGGGTCGGGGCGGTGGCGACGCAGTCCCTCGCCCGGTGGGCCTACCGCGACGAGGTCCTCGACGCCCTCTCGGGCGGCGCGAGCGTCGAGGACGCCCTGGCCGCCGCGACCACGGGCGACGACGGCCGCGCCCTGCGCCAGGTCGGTGCCGTGGGGAGGTCGGGCGCGGCGACCTTCACGGGCGACGAGTGCTTCCCGTGGGCCGGCGGGCGGGCGACCGGCGACGCCACGACGGCCTACGCGGTCCAGGGCAACATCCTCACCGGGCCCGAGGTCGTCGAGGCGATGGAGGAGGCCTTCCTCGCCGCCGACGGCCGGCCGCTCGACGAGCGGCTCCTCGCCGCGGTGCTCGCCGGTGACGCCGCCGGAGGGGACTCCCGCGGACGACAGAGCGCCGCGCTCCTCGTCCACTCCCCCGGAGCCGGTTACGACGGGTGCGGCGTCCTCGCCGACCTGCGGGTCGACGACCACCCCGACGCCCCGGCGGAGCTCGCGCGGCTGCACGCCCTGGCCACGCTCGTCTTCGGCGGACCCGAGGACGTGGAGCCGCTCGAGGGCGACCTGCGCGCGGAGGTGGCGGACCTCCTCGCCGCCCTCGGGCACCGCGATCGGCGCGGTGGTGAGGGTCTCGAGGAGTCACTCGAGGCGTGGATGTCGACGGAGAACCTGGAGAACCGGTTCTCCCCCAACGGGATCGACGCTCGCGTTCTCTCCGAGCTGCGATCCACGCGTGGGCTGACCAACCCCTGACGAAGTGGGTACCGACTCCTGACGCACTCCAGACGTGGGCTTTGCCCGGCCCGGCCTAGGTTCACCGGGTGTTGCCCACCACCGACCGCGGTAGGCCCGACGAGAAGGAGTACCCCCTCATGAGTCGATCCCTCGCACGCACCGCTGCTGCGGTGGCAGGGACCACCCTGGCCGTCAGCTCCGCCTTCGCGGCCACCGCCGCGGCCGCGCCGACCACTGACGGTGCGGCGCCGACGTACCAGGAGTTCGCGGCCTCCACCTTCCAGGACCTCGACGGTGGCTTCGTCGTCAACGGCGACGAGCCGGTGACCTCGAAGGGCTCCCTGCGGCAGTTCTACGACGCGATGGTCGCGCAGCCCGACACCGAGGTCGACGGCCTCATCGTCAACACCGTCAGCGGCCGCGACGACAGGTGGTCGGCGAGCCAGGCGCTCAACCTCACCTACTGCGTCAGCACCAAGTTCGGCAGCGACTACTCGCGCGTCGTCTCGGCGATGGCCGCCGGCGCCGGGCAGTGGGAGGCGGCGACGAGCCGGGTCAACTTCACCCACGTCCCCGCGCAGGACACCAGCTGCACGACGCGCAACTCCGGCGTCGTCTTCTCGGTGGAGCCGACGAAGACCACCCAGTACATCGCGCGGGCGTTCTTCCCCAGCAGCGCCACGTCGTCGCGCAACGTGCTCGTCAACGCCGCGAGCCTGTACAGCTCGGGCTCGTGGACCCCGAGCAACATCCTCGCCCACGAGCTGGGCCACACCCTCGGGTTCCGCCACGAGCACACCCGCCCCGAGGCCGGCACCTGCTTCGAGGACACCAACTGGCGGCCGCTGACGCCGTACGACTCGGCGTCGATCATGCACTACCCCCAGTGCAACGGCTCGTCCGACGACCTCAGCATGACCGACCAGGACCGCGCCGGCGTGCGCGCCCTCTACGGCAGCTGACCCGGGACCGACGCGGACCGCTCCCCGGCCTTGTCCCCGGGGGGCGGTCCGCCGTCCGTCACTCGAAGCGGGAGGGGTCGCCCGCACCGACCCTGACGACGTCGGCCTCGCCGCCGGACAGGTCGACGACCGTCGTGGGCTCGGTGCCGCACTCCCCCGAGTCGATGACGACGTCCACGACGTGGTCGAGCCGTTCCTTGACGTCCCAGCCGTCGGTGAGCGGCTCGCTCTCCCCCGGCAGGATCAGCGTCGAGGACAGCAGCGGCTCGCCCAGCTCGGCGAGGAGCGCCCGCACGACCGGGTGGTCGGGGATCCGCACGCCCACCGTCCTCTTCTTCGGGTGGAGCAGGCGGCGCGGGACCTCGTGGGTCGCCGGGAGGATGAACGTGTACGAGCCGGGCGTCGCGGCCTTGACGGCCCGGAAGACCGCGTTGTCGACGTGCACGAGCTGGCCGAGCTGCGCGAAGTCGCGGCAGACGAGCGTGTAGTGGTGCTTGTCGTCGAGGCGCCGGATGTCGCGGATGCGGTCCTTGGCCTCCTGGTTGCCCATGAGCGCCCCCAGCGCGTACCCCGAGTCGGTCGGGTACGCGATGAGCCCGCCGTCGCGCAGGGCCGCCACCGTCTGCGCGATCGCGCGCGGCTGCGGGTCGACCGGGTGGACGTCGAGGTAGCGGGCCATGGCCTCACCCTAGGCCCGTCCCCGACGCGTCACGAGGGGCGCAGCCCCCGGTTCCAGAGCTCGCGCGTCTGCACCAGCCAGAAGGCCGCGAAGAGCAGGATGAGGACGACCTCGACCCACAGGACGAGGTGCTCCCAGGGGGAGAACAGGGTCGCGGCGACGGTGACGCCGAGCGTCACGAGCATCGCCGTCGCGATGGAGCGGTAGACCGGCACGTACCGGCCGTCACCCGGCGCCATCGTGCCCTGGGCCACGGCCCGGTCGACGTCGCGGCCGTTGAGCCAGACGGCGACGACGATGGCGAGGAACATGGGGATCGCCGCGGCGTCGTGGCCGTGCGCCCGAAACGTCGTGGGAGAGAGGAAGAACCACACGACTCCCCCGCCCATGACGAGGCCGGCGACGA
This sequence comes from Oryzobacter terrae, assembly GCF_042756445.1. GTDB lineage: Bacteria > Actinomycetota > Actinomycetes > Actinomycetales > Dermatophilaceae > Oryzobacter > Oryzobacter terrae. Next base: position 170,055 of record NZ_CP170578.1, on the reverse strand, counting down.
CGAGGCCGATGAGGTCGGAGCGCCGGGTTCCCGTCGTCCCGGCGCTGCGTCGCGCCGACCACACGGCGATGCCGAGCGCGACCGCGCCGAGGACGAAGAGCGACTGCATGTTGTTCGAGACGGCGGGCGCGACGTCGGACCCCTGGATCGGCACCGACGAGCACGTCCCGGTGTCGCCCGTGGGGATGAAGGCGACGCCCGGCGCGAGCATGCCGGCGAAGTTGAGGGCGATGTCCTCGCCCGGGGTGTTGCCCTTGAGCGCGACGAGGCACACCCCCATCGTCACGAGGACGCCGACGAACACGGCGCGGGCCGGGGTGTGCCAGTACGCGCTGATCGACGTCTGGAGGCACGAGAAGCCGGTGGCCCCCCACTCGAGGACGACCGAGGCGAACAGCAGCAGGACGAGCCCGGCGAGCGCCAGGCGGAGGTAGCCGTACGTGCGGACGGCAGCCAGTGCGGGGTCCGGTTCCACGGGCACCACTCCCTTCACCGACGAGGAGCACGGCCGGCGCCGCGCGATACCAGCGTGGCGCGCCGTCAGTCCTCGCGCATCCGGATCGGCGTCCCGCGCTGCACGGTGCGCGACACCGTGCACAGCCGGTCGTGGCTCTGCGCGATGGCGCGGGGCAGCCGCTCGCGGGCCTTGTCGCCGTCGTCGCCGTCGGGGTAGCGGACCCGGAAGGTGATGTCGATGTCCTCGAGGACGTTCTCGCCGCCCACCTTGGTCTTCACGCCCTCCGACACGACGTCGAAGGCCACGGGCTCGGCGAGCCGGCTCGTGATGTAGTCGACGTCGGTGGCGCTGCACGCGGCCATCGCGACGAGCAGGAGCTCGACGGGGGTGAAGTCGGCCGAGTCGCCGCCTCCCCCGACGAGCATGGTGCCGCCGCGGACGTTGGTGACCTCGTACAGCCCCTTCTCGACGCGCGTCATCGACACGCTGCGGTGTCCCGTCCCGGTCCCGCCGGTCTCCTCGGCCATCAGGCACCCCATCTCTCGGCAAGGGCGCGAACCACCGTGAGGTCGCGCCACGTGGTGGTCAGCCCGGTCATCTTCTCGATCCGGGTGTTCGTCAGCCTCGTGGTCCGGAAGCCGTTGCCGAGCTCGGCGAGCACCTCGGAGCCGAGGACGCGCACCCGCTCCCCCGGCTCGTCCCAGGCGTCGAGGAGCTCGGCCGCGCCCGTCGGGACCCGGCCGTCGGCGAGGGCGACGTAGCGGCGGCCCGGCGGCTCCAGGAGGGCCTCGACCCTGTCGACGGCGGCGACCGTGGCACCCAGCTGGGCCGGGGTCCGGACGATGCAGGGCACGTCGAAGCCCGTCCACGCGGAGATGACCCGCGTCAGCTCGGCCCCGACCCTGACGGTCGACCGCACCGGGGTGCGCACCCGGACGTTGCCGGTCTGGATGTAGGTCTCGACCTCGGCGAAGCCGGCGTCCTCGAGGGCGACCCGCAGGTCGGCCATCCGCACCTGCCGCCGGCCGACGTTCACGGCGCGCAGGAAGGCGACGTGGACCGGCATGACGCCCATCCTGTCACCGCTCTGCGACAGTGGGGCCCATGGCGCCACGCACCGAACAGGCCGGCCGGCTCGTCCTCGTCCGCCACGGACAGACCGAGTGGTCGCGCACCGGACGGCACACCGGACGCACCGACGTCGAGCTCACCGAGGAGGGCGAGCGCGACGCCGCGGCGCTCGCCGGCCCCCTCGCCGCGTTCGACGTCGGGCTCGTCCTCACCTCGCCCCTGGCCCGGGCGCGCCGGACCGCGGAGCTCGCCGGCCTCACCGGTGCGGAGGTCGACGAGGACCTCCTCGAGTGGGACTACGGCGGCTACGAGGGCCGCACGACGGCCGAGATCCGCGAGACCCTCGGCCATCCGTGGACCGTGTTCGCCGACGGCGTCGTCCCCGGCGACAGCCCCGGTGAGACCGTCGAGGAGGTCGCCGCCCGAGCCTCGCGCGTCCTCGTCCGGGTCGCGCCCGTCCTCGCCGGGCGCGACGTCGTCCTCGTCGGGCACGGGCACTGCCTGCGCGTCCTCACCGCGACCTACCTGCGGCAGGAGCCCCGGTTCGGGGCGCACCTCGTCCTCGACGCCGGGTCGCTGTGCGTCCTCGGGCGCGAGCGCGAGCAGCCGGCCCTCCTCGCCTGGAACGCGCGGACCACCCCCGAGGCGTGAGCGCCGGCTAGGCGGGGCCCTCGTCCTCGATGACCGACAGGATGTTGCCCGAGGGGTCGGTGAACCACGCGATGAGCGGCCCGCCGCCGCGGAAGACGCCGAGCTCGTCGGTCTCGACGGGCGTGCCCTCGTAGTGCTCGAACACCACGCCCTGGTCGCGCAGCGCCACGACGGCCGCCTCGACGTCGGCCACCGGGAAGTTGAGGATCGTGAACCCCGCCGGCTCGTGGTCGGGCTTGGGGTAGACGAGGACCGGGCGGCCGCCGCCGAGGCGCAGGACGAGCATCCCCATCGCGCCGTCCTCGACGGTCACGCCGAGCACCTCGCCGTAGAACCGGCGGGCCTCCTGGAGGTCCTTGACCGCGAAGCCGCTGAACGCCGTGGACTCCTTGAGCACTGCTGCCTCCCGTGGTGGTCGCCGGCCGCTAGGGCAGCGGCCAGGTGTGGACCGGCTCGTTGCCGTCCATGTGGATCGCGTACTGCTCGAGCATGAGCCGCAGCGCCTCGCGCCGGTCGTGGCCCTGCGCCTCGAAGGCGGCGACGGTCCGGGTCGACCACTCCGCGCCGTTGACCCCGCTCGTGCAGCGTCCCTCGATCACGCCGAGGTAGCGCTCGCGCACGGCGTCGGAGACCCCCCAGAGCCGCAGGCCCTCGTGAGCCAGGGGCAGGAGGTGGCGCAGGGTCAGCTCGTCGGCGGACAGCTCGCCGAACCCCGGCCAGTAGAGGCGGGCGTCGATGCCGTCGCGGGCCGCCCGGCGGAAGTTCTCCTCGCACGCGGCGAAGCTCATCTTGGTCCAGACCGGGCGCTCCTCGTGGGCGAGCATGCGCATCGCGCCGTAGTAGAACGCGGCGTTGGCGAGGACGTCGACGATGGTCGGGCCGGCCGGCAGGACCCGGTTCTCGACGCGCAGGTGCGGGGTGCCGCCGACGATGTCGTAGATCGGGCGGTTCCACCGGTACACGGTGCCGTTGTGGAGGCGGAGCTCGGCGAGGTCGGGCGCGACACCGGCCTGGAGCTTGGCCATCGGGTCCTCGTCGGTCGTCTCGGCGAGGAGGGTCGGGAAGTAGCGGACGTTCTCCTCGAAGAGGTCGAAGATCGAGGTGATCCACCGCTCGCCGAAGAACACCCGGGGCCGCACGCCCTGGTTCTTCAGCTCGACCGGCCGGGTGTCGGTCGCCTGCTTGAACAGCTCGATGCGCGTCTCGGCGTGCAGCCGCTTGCCGAAGAAGAACGGGGAGTTGGCGGCCAGCGCCACCTGCGGGGCCGACAGGGCCTGGGCGGCGTTCCAGTGGGCCGCGAACTCCGAGGGGGCGACCTGCAGGTGCAGCTGGACGCTCGTGCACGCCGACTCGGGGGCGATGGAGTCGCAGTACGTCGCGACGCGCTCGCCGGTGGGGCCCTCGATGTCGAGGTAGATGTCCTCGCCGCGGGCGACGAAGATCGAGTCGTTGAGGGCGGTGTAGCGGTTGTTCCGGCTGATCCACTCGCGCTCGTAGTGCTCCGGCATGATCGTCGGGAGGATGCCGATGGCCACGATCTTGCTGCCGACCTCCCTGGCCGCGGCGTCGGCCTTGTTCAGGCTGGCGCGCAGCTCGGCCTCGAGCTCGATGGCGGAGTCGCCCGGAAGAGGGCGCGGCGGGACGTTGAGCTCGATGTTGTACTGCGCGAGCTCGGTCTGGTAGTCCTCGTCGGCGATCGCGGCGAGCACCTCGGCGTTGTGGAAGTGCGGCTGCTGGTCGGCGTCGACGAGGTTGAGCTCGATCTCCAGGCCGGTCATCGGCTTGTCGAACTCGAAGCTGCTCTGGGTCAGCATCCGCTCGAAGACGTCGAGGTTCTGCCGCACCTTCTCGCGGTAGCGCTGGCGCTGCTCGCGGGTGTAGCTCTGCGCGCTGACCTCGGCTCCCATGGTTGGACCCAACCACATCCCGACCGGCGACGGAACCCGGGGCCCGAGTTCTGCGGAACCGCTGCCGCACCGGCCCCCGGCCCAGTTGGGGGGTCGGGGAGGTGTTTCGGTCACGAGGGGTGTCGGCGCGCTCTCCTAGCGTGGTCCACGTGCGGCTGATCCACACCTCCGACTGGCACCTGGGGCGCGCGTTCCACCAGGTGGGGCTGCTCGACGCCCAGGCCGCCTACCTCGACCACCTCGTCGAGGTCGTGAGCGCCGAGTCCGTCGACGCCGTCCTCGTCAGCGGTGACGTCTACGACCGCGCGATGCCGGCCCCCGACACCGTCGACCTGCTCTCCGAGACGCTCCAGCGGCTCGTCGACGCCGGCGCGCAGGTCGTCCTCTCCAGCGGGAACCACGACTCCGCCATCCGGCTCGGCTTCGCCGCCGGCCTCCTCGAGCGGGCCGGGGTGCACATCCGCACGTCCGTCGCCGACGTCGGGCGCCCCGTCGTCGTCGGTGACGTCGCGGTCCACCCCCTCCCCTACCTCGAGCCGGCCCTCGTCGCCGACGCCCTCGGCGCGTCCGAGCGCACCCACGCGGGGGTGCTGCGGGCGGCGATGGAGCGGGTCCGCACCGACGTCGGGGCCCGGGGTGGGCGGTCGGTCGTCATGGCGCACGCCTTCGTCACGGGTGGAGCGACGAGCGAGTCCGAGCGCGACATCTCGGTCGGCGGCGTGTCGGCCGTGCCGCCGTCGGTGTTCCGCGGGGTCGACTACGCGGCGCTGGGCCACCTCCACGGGCGCCAGAAGGTGGCCGAGGGCGTGCGCTACAGCGGGTCACCCGTGGCCATGTCGTTCAGCGAGTGGCGGCACCGCAAGGGCAGCCTGCTCGTCGACCTCTCCGGCACCGAGCCGGTCGTCGAGCACGTCGACGCCCCGGTCGCCCGGCCGCTGGCCGTGCTGCGCGGGTCGCTCGACGCGCTGCTCGCCTCGCCCGACCACCGGTCCGCCGAGACCGCGTGGTGCCAGGTCACCCTCACCGACCCCGTCCGCCCGCTCGGCGCGATGGACCGCGTCCGATCCCGCTTCCCCCACACCCTCGAGCTGCGCTTCGAGCCCGAGGGGGTGGGCCTGCCGCTGCGCCCCTACGCCCGCCGCGTCGAGTCCCGCTCCGAGGTCGAGGTGTGCTGCGACTTCCTCGCCCACGTCCGCGGGGGGCGCCCGGCCACCGACGACGAGCAGGCGCTCCTCGCCGAGGCCGTCGAGGCCACCCGCCTGGCGCGCGGCCGCACCGACGACGAGGGCGTCGCCCGGTCCGAGGGGGCGGCGTGAGGCTGCACCGCCTCGAGGTCGAGGCCTTCGGACCGTTCGCCGGCCGCGTCTCGCTCGACCTCGACACGCTGTCCTCCGCCGGGCTCTTCCTCGTCCACGGACCCACGGGCGCCGGCAAGACGAGCCTGCTCGACGCGGTGTGCTTCGCCCTGTACGCCGACGTCCCCGGGGCGCGGAGCAAGCGGGGGCTGCGCAGCGACCACGCGGCGCCGGGCGCCGTCCCGACGGTGCGCCTCGAGCTCACCGTCGGGGGCCGGCGGCTGCGCATCGAGCGCTCCCCCGAGTTCCTGCGGCCCAAGAAGCGCGGTGAGGGCTCGCTGCGGGTGCAGGCCCGCGTCGTCCTCGAGGAGCGGCGCGCCGGCACCTGGGTGGCGCTGAGCACGCGCAACGACGAGGTCGCCGACCTCGTCAAGGACGTCGTCGGTCTCGGGCTCGCGCAGTTCTCCCGCGTCGTGCTCCTCCCCCAGGGCGACTTCGCGACGTTCCTGCGCGCCACCCCCGAGGAGCGGCGCGAGGTCCTCGAGCGGCTCTTCGACATCACCGTCTTCTCCGACGTCGAGGCGTGGCTCGCCGAGACCCGGCGCACCAGCGGCTCGGCCCTCGAGGCCGCCCGGCGCGAGCTGACGTCCGAGCTGGCGCGGCTCGAGGACGCCCTCACCGGGGTCGCGGCGTCCGGACCGGCCGCCGGGGTCGATCCCGACCTCGACGGACCCGAGGCGTCCGACGACGCCCCGGCGCTGTCCGAGACGCCGGTCGCCGCCGTCCCCGCGCGCCTCGCCGAGGTCGCCACCGACCTCGGGACCCGCCTCACCGCGGCCCTGGCCGAGGTGGACGCCGCCGAGGGCGCCGACCGGCTCGCCCAGGAGGCCCTCCTCGAGGCCACCCGGGTCGCCGACCTGCGACGACGCGGCGACCGGGCGGCGGCCCTCCTCGACGAGCTCGATGCCTCCGAGCCGCGCCACCTCGAGCACGTCGCGACGCTCGACGCCGCGACCCGCGCGACCTCCCTCTCGGGGCACCTCTCGGCCGTGCACCGCGCCACGACCGACGTCGAGCGCGCGGCCGGGGCGCTCCGGTCCCGGCTGAGCGCCCTCGCGTCCACCGCGCCGGAGGTCGAGGCCGAGGCGGCGACCGCGGCCGACCTCGCCGCCCGGGTCCACGCCCTCGACCCTGCCGTCACGGCGCTGTCGGCCGCGGCCCGCACCGCCGCCGACCTCGACCAGCGGCTGACGAAGGCGCTCGCCCAGCGCGACCGGGCCGACGCGACCGTGGCCACCGCGACGTCCGCCCTCGATGCCGCCGAGCCCGAGCTCGCGACGCTGGCCGCCGAGGTGCAGCGCCTCGCGAGCGCCACGGAGCGCGTGCCCGGGCTCGAGGCGGCACTCGCGACGCACGAGGAGCGCCGCCGGGCCCACGACGCCCTCGACGCCGATCTCGTGGCCCTCGAGGCACACCGACCCGCCCTGCTCGCCGCCCGCGACGCCGTCCTCGGCCACCAGGACGTCCTCCTCGACCTGCGCCAGCGGCGCCTCGACGGCATGGCCGCCGAGCTCGCGGCCGCCCTGCCCGACGACGCCCCGTGCCCGGTGTGCGGAGCCGTCGACCACCCCCACCCGGCCACGCCCACCGGCGGCGTGGTCACCCCCGCGCAGGTGACCGACGCCGAGGTCGTCCTCGACGCCGCCCGGGCCCGGCTCGCCGTCGTCGAGGCCCGAGCGACGGCTCTCGAGGCCGCCGCCGAGACGCGTCGCGAGGGCCTCGGCGACCAGACCCGCGAACAGGTCGAGGCCGACCTCGCCGCGGCGGTCCTCGCCCTGGCTGCCGCCGGGGCCGAGCAGGACCGTGCCCGGGAGGCCGCGACCCGCCTCGAGGACCTGCGCACCCGCACCGACGCCCTCGCCACGGCCCGCGACGGCGCCCGCGCGACCTCGGCCGCCCTCACCGAGCAGCTCGCCGAGCTGGCCGACGAGGCCGCCGGCGTGGCCGCCGCCGCCGAGCGGGCGGTCCTCGACCACGCCGACTGTCCCTGCGGGAGCGCCGACCCGACCCACCACACCGCCGTCGCGACGGCGCTCGACGCCCTCGCCCGGGCCGCCGACGAGCACGCCGCGGCCACGCGGCGCCGCGAGGTGGCTGCCTCCGACCTCGACGAGTCCCTCGCCGCGGCGGGCTTCGCCGACGCGACCGCCGCCCTCGACGCCACGCTGCCCGCGGCCGAGCTCGAGGCCCTCCGCCGCCGGGTGGCCGAGCACGACGAGGCGCGGGTCGCGGCCGGCGCCGTCCTCGACGACCCCGAGGTGTCAAAGGCCCGGTCGCTCGAGCCGCCCGACGTCGCCGCCGCGCACGACGCGGCCCGCACGGCCCGCCAGGCCGCCGTGTCGACCGCCACCGAGCGTGAGGTGCTCACCCGCGCGGTGCGGGTCCTGGCGACCCTCAGGCCGACCCTCGAGGCCACCTGCGCCCACGTCGCGGCGCTCGAGGAACGGCACGCACGCGTGCGCGAGCTCGCCGACACCGCGGGCGGGCTCGGCCCCGACAACACCCTGAAGATGCGCCTGACCTCCTTCGTCCTCGCCGCCCGGCTCGAGAAGGTCGCCGAGCTCGCCAACGAGCGGCTGCGGGTCATGGGCGGCGGCCGCTACGTCCTCGAGCACACCGACGAGCGCGCCGCGGGTGGCGCGCGGTCGGGCCTCGGGCTGCGGGTCCTCGACCAGTGGACCGGCCGGAGTCGTGAGACGACCACCCTGTCGGGCGGCGAGTCGTTCATGGCCTCGCTCGCCCTGGCCCTCGGCCTCGCCGACGCGGTCAAGGAGGAGGCCGGGGGGCACGACCTCGCGACGCTCTTCGTCGACGAGGGCTTCGGCAGCCTCGACGACGACAGCCTCGAGGAGGTCCTCACCGTCCTCGACGGCCTGCGCGAGGGAGGGCGCGCGGTCGGCGTCGTCAGCCACGTCGCCGACCTGCGGGCCCGGGTCACGCACCAGGTCGTCGTGCGCAAGGGCACCGACGGCAGCACCGTCGAGGTGCGCACGGGAGCCACCGCCACCGCCACCGAGCCCGCCGCCTGAGCGGCCGGCGGGCCCGGCCGGTGGGTCGGCGGGTCAGTCCTCGAACGCCTCCGGCGGGGGGCACGAGCACACGAGGTGGCGGTCGCCGTACGCGCCGTCGATCCGGCGGACCGGCGGCCAGTACTTCGCGGTCGGCTGCACGCCGTCGGGGAAGGCTGCGGTCCTCCGGTCGTAGGCGACGTCCCAGTCACCGGCGAGGGCCTCGGCCGTGTGGGGGGCACCGCGCAGCACCGAGTCGGCCGCCGACACCGCGCCGGAGCCGACCTCGTCGATCTCGCGGCGGATGGCGATCATCGCGTCGCAGAAGCGGTCGAGCTCCTCCTTGTCCTCGCTCTCGGTGGGCTCGACCATGAGCGTGCCGGCGACCGGGAAGGACATCGTCGGGGCGTGGAAGCCGTAGTCGATGAGCCGCTTCGCGACGTCGTCGACGCTGACGCCGGTCTCCTTGGTGATCGGGCGCAGGTCGAGGATGCACTCGTGCGCGACGAGCCCGTCGTGGCCGGAGTACAGCACCGGGTAGTGCTCGCGCAGCCGGGCCGCGACGTAGTTGGCGTTGAGGACCGCGATCTCGGTGGCGCGACGCAGGCCGGCGCCCCCCATGAGCCGGACGTACGCCCACGAGATCGGCAGGATGCTCGCCGAGCCGTAGGGCGCCGCCGACACCGGGCCGACCCCGGTCTCGGGCCCGGCGGCGGGGTCGAGCGGGTGGTTGGGCAGGAACGGTGCGAGGTGCTCGCGCACGCCGACCGGGCCGACGCCGGGGCCGCCTCCGCCGTGCGGGATGCAGAAGGTCTTGTGGAGGTTCAGGTGCGAGACGTCGGCGCCGAACTTGCCGGGCCGGGCGACCCCGACGAGCGCGTTGAGGTTGGCGCCGTCGACGTACACCTGGCCGCCGGCGTCGTGGACCATCGCGCACAGGTCGGTGATCGTGTCCTCGAAGACCCCGTGGGTCGACGGGTAGGTCACCATGATCGCCGCGAGGTCGTCGCGGTGCGCCTCGACCTTGGCCTTGAGGTCGTCCATGTCGACGTTGCCGGTGATGGGGTCGGTCTTGACGACGACGACCTTGAGCCCGGCCATGACCGCGCTCGCCGCGTTCGTGCCGTGGGCGCTCGCGGGGATGAGGCAGACGCGCCGCTCGGCGTCACCGCGCGAGCGGTGGTACGCGGCGATGGCGAGCAGGCCGGCCAGCTCGCCCTGCGACCCCGCGTTCGGCTGGAGCGAGACGGCGTCGTAGCCGGTGATCTCGCACAGCCAGCCGCTCAGCTCCTCGACGAGGCCGCGGATGCCCTCGGTCTGGTCGAGCGGGGCGAAGGGGTGGACCTCCGAGAACTCCGGCCAGGTGATCGAGGCCATCTCGGTCGTCGCGTTGAGCTTCATCGTGCACGAGCCGAGCGGGATCATCCCGCGGTCGAGGGCGAAGTCGCGGTCGGCGAGCCGGCGCAGGTAGCGCAGCATCGAGGTCTCGGAGTGGTGCGTCGCGAAGACCGGGTGGGTGAGGAAGTCCGACGTGCGCACGACCGCCTCGGGCCAGTCGGGCCGGGCGATCTCGACGTCACCGGTGACGGCGACGCCGAAGGCCTTGCAGACCCGCTGGAGGGCGAGGTCCCCGGTCGTCTCGTCGACGCTGAGCTGGACGGTGTCGGCGTCGACCTTCCAGAGGTTGAGCCCGGTCGCGAGGGCCTGTGCGAGGACGTCGTCGGCACGGCCGGGGACGCGCGCCCGCAGGGTGTCGAAGAACGGACCGTCGACGAGCTCGACGCCGCCCGCGCGCAGCGCCTCGGCGAGGGCCGTCGTGTGGGCGTGGATCCGCAGGGCGATCGCGGTGAGCCCGGCCGGGCCGTGGTAGACGGCGTACATGCTCGCCATGACGGCGAGGAGCACCTGGGCGGTGCAGATGTTGGAGGTCGCCTTCTCGCGGCGGATGTGCTGCTCGCGGGTCTGGAGGGCGAGCCGGTAGGCCGGGGCGCCGACGGCGTCGACCGACACCCCGACGAGGCGGCCGGGCATGGTGCGCTCGAGGCCCTGGCGCACGCTCATGTAGCCCGCGTGCGGGCCGCCGAAGCCGACGGGCACGCCGAGGCGCTGGGTCGTCCCGATGGCGACGTCGGCGCCCCACTCCCCCGGCGGGGTCGCGAGGGTGAGCGCGAGGAGGTCGGCGGCTGCCGTGACGAGCGCGCCGGCCTCGTGGGCGGCGGCGGTCAGGGCGCGCCAGTCGTGGAGCCGCCCGTCCATCGCCGGGTACTGGACGAGGACGCCGAACACCTCGGCGCCCCCGGCCGCCTCCCGCAGCGCCGCGGCGGAGTCGACGCCGGTGAGGTCGGCCTCGACGACGGGGATGCCGAGCGGGAGGGCGCGGGTGCGCACGACGGCGAGCGTCTGCGGGAAGACCTCGGGGTCGACGACGAGGACGGCGTCGGCGGGTGCCTTCGAGGAGCGGCGCATCAGGGTCATCGCCTCGGCCGCGGCGGTGGCCTCGTCGAGGAGCGAGGCCCCGGAGATCGCGAGGCCGGTGAGGTCGGAGACGACGGTCTGGAAGTTGAGCAGGGCCTCGAGGCGGCCCTGCGAGATCTCGGGCTGGTAGGGCGTGTACGCCGTGTACCAGGCCGGGTTCTCGAGGACGTTGCGCTGGACCACGGCCGGCACGAGCGTGCCGTAGTAGCCGAGGCCGATCATCGAGGTCACCCGGCGGTTGCGCGCGGCGACCTCGCGCAGCTCGGCGAGGACGGCGGCCTCCGACTCGGCCGGCTCGATGTCGAGGGCCTCGACGCCGCGGATGCCACCGGGGACGGCGGTGTCGATAAGGTCGTCGAGCGAGGTGCGCCCGACGACCGCGAGCATCTGCTCGACGTCGTCCTCACGGGGACCGATGTGGCGGCCCGCGAAGGCGGGAAGGGCGGTGGTGGGCGTGCTCACGAGGCTCCTCGGGGACGACGATGCGAACGTCTCCCCCTCTGTCACACCGGGATCCGGTGCTCCACAGGTGCCTGGTCCGTGCAGTCCCTTGCGCCTGAGAGGTTCCGGGGAGGTTTGCCCCTTCGGCGCCCCGGTCGATGCCGAGGACTCTCCCGCACGGTGTGAGCGGCAGGGCCGAATCTACCACCGGAGCGGCCGCCGGCCGCCCCCGTGCACGCCGACCAACGGACCGGCGTGGCGGCAGGGCGGCGCAGTGGTGGGCGCGGGCCTCAGGCGAGGCGGGCGGCGCGGCGGGCGCCGAGCTCGTCGCCGGCCTGGATCGGCAGGGCGCCGCCCTCGTGCTCGGCCCGCTCGCTCGGCAGGGCCGCGAGCTCGCCCTCGACCTCGCGCCAGACCTTGCCCACGGCGATGCCGAAGACGCCCTGGCCGCCCTGGAGCAGGTCGATGACCTCGTCGTTCGAGGTGCACTCGTAGACCGAGGCGCCGTCGCTCATGAGGGTGATCCCGGCGAGGTCGTCGACGCCGCGCGAGCGCAGCACGCTGATGGCGACACGGATCTGCTGGAGCGAGACCCCGGTGTCGAGCAGGCGCTTGACCACCTTGAGCACGAGGATGTCGCGGAAGCCGTAGAGGCGCTGGGTGCCCGAGCCGCCGGCCGGGCGGACCGACGGCTCGACGAGCCCGGTCCGTGCCCAGTAGTCGAGCTGGCGGTAGGTGATGCCGGCCGCCTTGCAGGCGGTGGGACCGCGGTAGCCGACCTCGTCGTCGAGCTCGGGCAGGTCGCTGGCGAACAGCACCCCCTGGGCGGGGACGGGGCCGGACCCCTGCTGCCGCGCTTCTCCGCTGGAGACCACGCCTACCTCCTCGACTCGCCTGACCAGACGACTGTACGCCGTGAATGACACCGACGTGACTTGATCGTCACTGCTGTGACGTGTGTGACGGTAGGGGCTGGTGTGACGAGGGTCAACGACCGCGGCCCGCCGCGCTCACCGGCGTGTCGCGGCACGGGACCCCCGCCAGAGACGCCGGGTCCGGCGACGGTCCCCAGCGGGACCGTGCGGCCCGCCGCGGGGTCAGGGACCGGTCTCGGTCTCGGTGTCGAAGTCGTCGGCGGAGACCTGGTCGAGGAACTCCTTGAACTTCTCGACCTCGTCGTCCTCGGTCTCGTTCATCTCGACCCCGGCCTCGTCGAGCAGGTCGTCCTCGGCGACGATCTCGGCGCCGGCGCGCAGGGCGAGGGCGATGGCGTCGGAGGAGCGCGACTCGATGTCGGTGCCGCCCGCCTCGGCCCCACCGTCGAGGTCGAGCACCGCGTGGAAGACGCCGTCCTTGAGCGCGACGATCCGCACCCGGGTCAGCTCGTGGCCGAGCTCGTCGATGACGTTGCGCAGGAGGTCGTGGGTGAGCGGGCGCGGGGGGACGACCCCCTGCTGGGCGTAGGCGATGGCGGTCGCCTCGGCGGCCCCGATCCAGATCGGCAGGTAGCGCTCGCCGTCACGCTCCCTCAGGAGCACGATCGGCTGGTTGGTCGGCATCTCGACCCGCACCCCGAGCACGTCCAGGACCTTCATTGGCTCACCGTACCCCGCGACCCTGACCGCGGCCGCGGGTCCCCGTGAGCGGGCTCGTCGGCGCCGGCGACGACGGTCGCCGACGGAGCGCGAGGGTCAGCCGGGCGGGGCCAGCCCGCCGCGGACGAGGGCGGCGTGCAGGGTGAGGCAGAGGTGGGCGACCTCGGCCGCGTGCCGGGTGGCGTCGCTCCCCCGCCGCGCCCCGACGACCTGCTCGACGAGCCCGACCTCGCGGTCGGCGGCGGTCCGGAAGGCCCGCAGGTGCCGGGGCTGGATCCCGTACTCGGCGAGGGCGCCGGTGGCGCGCGCGACGCGGAGGTCGGCCTCGCCGTGGAGCCCGTCGGCACGAGGACGGAGCAGCCCGTGCGAGACGAGGTCGGCGACGACCGAGACCTCCAGGCCGCTCGCCTCGGCGAGCTCGGCAGCGGTGAGCCGCAGCGCCTTCGTCGTCGCGAGCTCGCCGACGCTCGGCACCGCGGGGTCGGCCGCCGGCTCGGGGGGTCGGGCCCGCAGGTCCCCTCCCTCGCCGGGCGCCAGGCCGCGGTCGAGGGCGTCGAGGTTGTCGCGGATGACGCGCAGCGGCCAGAAGAGGTCGCGCTGGGCGCGCAGGACGTAGCGCACCCGCTCGACGTCGGCCTGCGCGTACTGCCGGTACCCCGAGTCGGTGCGGGCCGGGGTCACCAGGCCCTCGGTCTCGAGGAAGCGCACCTTGCTGATCGAGACGTCGGGGAACTCCCCGCGCAGGGCGCGGACCACCGCACCGACGGTGAGCGGCCGACCGCCCGCCTCGTCCGGCACGGCTGCGGTCAGGCCTGGCTCGCGTAGAACACGAGGCGGAACTTGCCGATCTGGACCTCGTCGCCGGTCCGGAGCACGGCCTCGTCGACGAGCTCGCGGTTGACGTAGGTGCCGTTGAGCGAGCCGACGTCGCGCACGACGAAGCCGCCGCCGGTGCGGGTGAAGACCGCGTGCTTGCGCGAGACGGTGACGTCGTCGAGGAAGATGTCGCTGTCGGGGTGGCGGCCCGACATCACCTCGTCGTCGTCGAGGAGGAAGCGCGCTCCCGTGTTCGGTCCGCGGAGGACGACGAGGAGGGCCGTCCCGGCCCGCAGGGCCTCGACGGTCGCGAGGTCGGCCTTGGTGAGGACGTGGTCGGTCTCGGCGACCTGCTCGACGGGCTCGGCGCCCTGCACTGCCTGCAGGCGCATCGTCGTCGGCTCGGGGACCTGAGGGTCCTCGCGCTCGTCACTCATGTGTCGACCTCAGCCTTCGGTTGTCGGGTCTCCCCGGGAGTGTCACACCCTAGATCACCCCACGGGCGTTGCCCACCCCAGACCGGGGAGCGGGGAGGTGGGGGCGGAGGCGTCGGCCTCAGGAGAGCTGTGCGGTGTACCCGTCGACGTCCATGAGCGCCTCGACGTCGGCGGCGTCGGAGGGGCGCAGCTCGTACATCCAGCCCTCGCCGTACGGGTCGGTGTTGACGAGCTCGGGCGTGGCGTCGAGCGCCGGGTTGACGCTCGTGACCTCGCCGGTGACCGGCGCGTAGAGGTCGCTGACCGACTTCGTCGACTCGACCTCGCCGCACGTGTCGCCCGCCGTCACCGCGTCACCCACCCCGGGGAGGCTGACGTAGACGACGTCGCCGAGGGCCTCCTGCGCGAACGACGTGATGCCGATCCGCACGACGTCCCCCTCGGTGCGCACCCACTCGTGCTCGGCGGTGTAGCGCAGGCCGGCGGGGTACTCGAGGTCGCTCATGTCTCTCCTTCGTCGGGGTCGCGGGACCCGTCAGGGGGTGGTGGTGGGTACGGGCCGAGCGTACTGAGGCGGGGCGAGGGTCAGCAACGCGTCGACCTCGACCTCCTCGCGAACCTGCACGTCAGTGGTGCCGCCGACCCGGCGGACGCTGGCGGTGACCCCGCCGGGGATCTCCATCGCGCCGGCGAGGGTGCTGCCGTCGCCGATCGCCCGGATGACGTAGGGCGGGCGGACCGTCGTGCCCGAGACCGACAGCCCGCCGTCGACCTCGCTGAACCACGTGTTGGAGACCACCCGCACGTCGCCGATCTGGATCGCCTCGGCCCCCGCGCCGCGCAGCTCCTGGATCGTGTCGAGGACCAGCGGCCCGGTGACGGTGCCGTCGGGGTCGCCGATCGTGAGGACGATCCCCGTCCCGGAGGCGGGGGCGGTGCCGGCGAGGATGCCGAGGGTGTCGAGGCGCTCCTTGGCGGCGCGCTGGGCCTCGGCCTCGTTCGTCGACTGGCTCTGCAGGAGCTCGAGGGAGGACTCGAGGCCGCGGATCTCGTTCGCCAGGCGCTCGCCCTCCTGGTCGACGCCGGCGAACACCCGGACCAGCTCGTCCTCGCGCAGGTTCTCCAGGCCCTGGATCGAGGTCTGCCGGACCTGGGTGATGATCGCGAAGCCGAGCGCGCCCGCGAGGAGCATCGCGAGGAGGTTCGCCCGCGTCGCCCTCGGGGAGCCGGCCCGCAGCAGGCGGCGCCAGGCCCCCTGCGTCGCGCGCGGGGCCCGGGGGGGCGGTCCGGCCTCGGTCATGCGTTGAACAGGTGGCGCCGGATGGCGGCGACGTTGGAGAAGATCCGCACCCCGAGGACGACCACGACCCCGGTCGACAGCTGGCTGCCGACACCGAGCTTGTCGCCGAGGAAGACGATGAAGGCCGCGACGACGACGTTGGACAGGAAGGACACGACGAAGACCTTGTCGTCGAAGATGCCGTCGAGGATGGCGCGCACCGCCCCGAAGACCGCGTCGAGGGCGGCGATGACCGCGATCGGCAGGTAGGGCTGCAGCCAGACGGGCACCGTCGGCTGGAGGATGAGGCCGATGACGATGCCGAGCGCCAGCCCGATGGCCGGGATCACGACGAGCTCCCTTCGGGCGTGGGCGTGCGTGACGGGATGGGTGAGGGCGAGGACGCCCCCGGGTCAGCGGCACCAGTATCACCGGTGGTGGCGTAGCGGGTCGTCAGGCCGACCGCCGCGGGCACGGTGAGGTCGGACCTCACCTCGGTGTCGACGCGCACCCCGAAGGTGCTGCGCAGGGTCGACAGGTAGGTCCCGCCGGGGCCGTCGGCGAACTCGGCGGGGAAGGCACGCGGGTCCCCGATCGCGGTGAGGACGTAGGGACGCGCCAGCGGGCGGTAGTCGACGATGATCGCCGACCCCGCGAAGCGGATCGTCGAGGTCGAGGTGAGCCGCTTGCCGTTGATGCTGATCGCCTCGGCGCCCGCCTGCCACATCGCGTTGGTGACGTACTGGAGGTCGCGCGAGTTCACCCGCCCCTCGGAGGCGGCGTCGTCCTCGGCCTCGTCGGCGCCCTCGCCGGGCGCGTCGTCGAGGGTGAGCACGAAGCCGGGACCCGTGAGGGGGACCGAGCCGACGACGGCCGCGAGCTCGCGGCCCCGCACGAGGGTGGCGGGGTCTCCCCCGAGCTGCTCGGTCTCGAGCGCGGTGACCTCGGCCTGGAGGGCGGAGGCCCGAGCGGTCAGCGCGTCGACCTCGGTGCGGCGGCCCTCGATCTCGCTGATGAGGTCGGCGCGTGCCTGGGTGCGCGGCTCGTTGGCCGCGGTGAGGTTGAAGGACGCGATCCCGACGACGAGCCCGATGGCGACGGTCGCGACGACGAGCCGCGGGGAGCGGAGCGGGGTGGACCGGGGCAGGCCGGCGGCCTCGCGCCGGTCGGCGGCGGCCGCGTACCCGGGGTCGAGCGGACGCTCGAGCATCGTGGTGAGCAGCGTCATCGACGCGTCCGGCCGGCGGCCCGTGGGGGTGCGGTCGGCGTGGCTCACGCGGCGACCGCCCTCCGAGCGGCGAGCAGCTGGCGCAGCTGGAGGGCGTAGAGGACGCCGGCCACCCAGTACAGGACCGTCCCCCACCACACGAAGCCCCAGCCGACCGGCTCGGCGATGCGGGCCGCCGTGGAGTCGCCGTCGGCGAGGAGGAGCAGGGGGAACGCGTACAGCAGGTTGAAGGTGGCGGCCTTGCCGGCGAAGTGGACGGGCAGGCCGACCCATCCGTTGCGATGGGCGATGAGCACGACGACGCCCATGAACGCCTCGCGGGCGAACAGGACGAGCACGAGCCACCACGGGATGATGTCGCGCCAGGCCAGGCCGAGCAGCGTGGAGACGATGTAGAGGCGGTCGGCGACGGGGTCGAGGACCTGGCCCACCCGCGAGACGAGGCCGTAGTGGCGGGCGATCTTGCCGTCGAGGTAGTCGGTGACACCCGAGACGACGAGGAGGACGATCGCCAGCCCGTCGCGCTCGGCGAGGATCGCCCAGAGGAAGACGGGCACCCCCAGCAGGCGGAGCGCGGACAGCACGTTCGGGACCGTGAGCACCCGGCTGCTCACGGTCTCCTCGGGCGCCCCCGTCGACATGACGGCCACTGTATGCCGTGGTGCGGCGCCCGCCGGCAGCCGTCCTAGGGTGTCGGCATGGCTGCTGCACTCCTCTCCGCCGGCGAGGCCGAGCTGCGCCGCGACCGCACGAGCGTCAAGTGGTCGGCGTACCCTCCCGACGTCCTGCCGGTGTGGGTCGCCGAGATGGACGTGGCCCCCTGTCCGGTGGTCGCGGAGGTCGTGACGGCCGCGCTCCGCCGGGGCGACACCGGCTACGGGTGGGCCCCGCGCTACAGCGCCGCCGTGGCCCGCTACGCGGCCGACTCGTGGGGCTGGGAGCTCGACCCCTCCCTCACCCAGGTCGTCGCCGACGTGATGATCGGCGCCTCCGAGCTGCTCCGCCTGCTCACCGACGAGGGCGGTCCCGTCGTCGTCTCGCCCCCGGTGTACGACTCCTTCTTCGGCTTCGTCGACGCGATCGGTCGCCGTCGGGTCGACGCCCCGCTCACCCCCGGGGGCCGCCTCGACCCCGGGTCGCTCGAGCGCGCGTTCGCGGCGGCGACGGCCTCCGGCGAGCGGGCCGCCTACCTGCTGTGCAACCCGCACAACCCCACGGGGGCGGTCCACTCCCCCGACGAGCTCGCGTCGGTGGCCTCGCTGGCCGCGCGGTACGGGGTCCGGGTGGTGTCCGACGAGATCCACGCCCCCCTCGTCCACCCCGGCAGCACGTTCACGCCGTACCTGAGCGTGCCGGGGAGCGAACCGGGCTTCGCGGTGTTCTCGCCCTCGAAGGGATGGAACCTCGCCGGGCTGAAGTCGGCGCTCGTCATCGCGGGGACCGGGGCCCGGGCCGACCTGGCGCGGCTCCACGAGGTGCACACCCACGGCTCCTCGCACCTCGCGACGATGGCGCACGTCGCCGTCCTCGACGACGGCCGCGACTGGCTGGCCCGGCTCGTCGGCGAGCTCGACGCGAACCGCACGCTCCTCGGCCGGCTGCTCGCCGAGCACCTGCCGGCGGTCCGCTGGACACCGCCCGAGGCCACCTACCTCGCCTGGCTCGACTGCCGCGACCTCGGGCTCGGCGACGACCCGGCCGCCGCGTTCCGGGCCCGGGGCCGCGTGGCCCTGTCGTCGGGGCCGGCCTACGGGCGCGACGCGGGGCGTGGCTTCGCGCGGCTCAACTTCGCGACCTCGCCCGAGGTGCTCGAGGACGCCGTGCGCCGGATGGCCTCGTCACTCTGACCCGCTCGGGGTGCTGGCCCGGCGACCGTCGCACCCGTACGGTGGGCCGCAGGTCGTCCCGCGGAGAGGGGTCCTCGTGTCCGTCGTCGTCGCGCTCGTCGTCGTGATGGGTGTCCTGCTCGCCCTCGGGACCGTCCTCGTCCTCGTCCTGCTCGACGGCTCGCGGCCACCGTCGCCCGCCCCCATCCGGGCCGGACAGAGCGGGACCCCGGGACCCGAGCACACCGCACCCCACCACACCCCGTGGCTGCACCGCGAGGACGGTGCGGGCGGCGCCTGACGCCCACGGGCCCGGTCAGGCCGGGTCGGGCCGGGTCAGGGGCGGCGACGCAGGCCCGAGCGGTAGCCGAGGGCGGCCGCGGCGACGGCGAGCCCGCCGGCGAGGACCGCCGAGCCCAGGACCTGCCGGAGGTCGAGGACCCAGAACACGGGTGACGCGTCAGGGGTCGAGGAGTAGGCGAACCAGCCGAACTCCGCGGTCGGCCCGCGCAGGGCGAGCATCAGCGCCCCGACGACGACGAGGGCGACGCCGACGAACGCCGCGACCAGGGCCCCGCGGGATCGCGGTGCGGTGGCGAGGACGGGTCCGGACGGTGGCTGCTCCCCCATGCCGCCCAGCCTAGGAGGTCGGCCCGGCGGGCGCCGGACGGAGGAAGGGTGCGTCGCGCACCGGGGCGTCGTCAGGGCGCGACGAGGTCGGCGTCGACGAAGACGGCGCCCTCGACCATCCGGTTCAGCTCCTCGATGGTCGAGGCGCTCGGACCCTCAGGGCCGGGGAAGTACCCGACGACCATCATGAGGCGCTGCCCGTCGACGTCGACGATCCACAGGCGCTGGGTCTTGCCCGCGGCGACCCCTTGGGTGCTGCCGTGGTGGTCGCGCCAGCTGCTCGGCTCCTCCCCACAGGCAGCAGGAAGGACGGCCGGCAGGTTGAGCTCCATGACGACCCCCTCGTGTCCGCCGATGGTCGTCGGCGTCGGCGGGGTGGACTCCCAGACCGGCAGCGCCGCCAGGGCGTTGGCGAGGTCGCGCACCGTGGGCCCCGGGTCGAACCAGGTGGCGCCCCCACAGGGCCGGGCGGCCACCTCGGCGACGGTCCAGGTGTCGAGGTGGCGGAAGCCACCCTCCTCGGCCGAGATCTCGTAGCCGTCGCCACGACCCAGGTAGCCGGCGGGCACCTCGAGGACGACCATCGGGGGGTCGGCCCGCTCGCTGGAGAACCCCAGCGCGTACCTTCCGGGGGCGAGCGGTGCGTCGTCCGAGGCCACCTTCGTGAGCCTGGTGGCGTCCACGACGGTCCCGGACGGGGACGGCGTCGGCGAGGTCGCCGTGGACGACGAGGTGGCCGCTGCCGACGGGCGGGAGTCGGGGTCCTGCGTGCACGCGGTGAGCGTGAGGGCGAGCACGGCAACGAGCGCGGCGGCCGGGCCCGGTGTCGAGAGACGTCCGTTCATGGTGGGCTCCTCTGCGGCCGCGGTGTGCGGCCTCGCCCTCCGGTATGGAGGTGCGGGCTATCGGGGAGGTGCCGGGGAGGTATCAGCGGGATATCAGGGCCGTTGACCCCGGTGAGGAAGAGGTCGACAGTCGGGGCATGGGCATCTCCGTCCTCGGCCCGATCGAGGTCGACGGCCGGGCGAACGACCTGAGCCCGAGGGACCGCGTGGTCCTCTCGGCGCTCGTCGTGAACGCCGGCACGCCGATGAGCACCGACGCCCTCGCCGATGCGCTGTGGGGCGGGGCGCTGCCCGCCTCGTGGGCCAAGGTGGTCTACGGCTGCGTCTGGCGGCTGCGCACGCTGCTCGGCACCACGGCCATCGAGCGCGGGCCGGCCGGGTACCGCCTGACCCTGGGTGACCAGGAGCTCGACCACCGCCTGTTCGAGCGGCTCGTGGAGCGGGGGCGGGAGGCGCTGGCGGGCGACGACCCGGCGCGGGCGTCCTTCCTCGTGGGCGAGGGACTCGGCCTGTGGCGGGGCACGGCCCTGGCCGACGTCGACGAGTGGGCGCCGGGACGGGTCGAGGCCGCGCGGCTCGAGGGCCTGCGCATGGACGCCGAGGAGCTGCGCGTCGAGGCCGAGGTGCGCGTCGGTCACGCCCCGGCCGTGCTGGAGCAGGCACGCGCGCTCGTCGCGCGGGCGCCCTTCCGGGAGCGGCGCTGGGCGCTGCTGGCCCTGGCGCTCTACCAGTCCGGTCGCCAGGGCGAGGCCCTCGGTGCGCTCCACCGGGCTCGCACCATGCTCGTCGACGAGTTCGGCCTGGACCCGGGGCACGCCCTCGTCGAGCTCGAGCAGCAGCTGTTGCGACAGGACCCGTCGTTGGCGCCGGGGGGCGTCGGCGAGTCCAGCGCCCCGTGTCCCTACCGGGGGCTGCTCGCGTACGACGCCCAGGACGCCGACCTGTTCTTCGGCCGCGAGGACGACATCGCGGCGTGCCTCCGGCGCCTGCGCGACGTGGGAGTCCTCGTGGTCATCGGACCGTCCGGGATCGGGAAGTCCTCCCTCGTCTGCGCCGGCCTCGTCGCCTCCCTGACCCGCGGACGGACCCCGGTGCTCCTCTGCACGCCGGGAGCCCGACCGCTCGACTCGCTCGCCGGGCTGAAGCCGCGGGGTCGCCAGACCCTGGTGGTGGACCAGGCCGAGGAGGTCGTCACGCTGTGCGACGACCCCGAGCAGCGGGAGCGCTTCCTCACCGCGCTCGCGACCCACGTGGGTGCGGGCGGTGGGCTCGTCCTGTCCCTGCGCGCCGACCACCTCGGGGACCTCGCGCCCTACCCCGACATCGCCCGCATCCTCGAGGCGGGCCTGTACCTCCTCGGGCCCATGCGCGAGCCGGAGCTGCGGCAGGCCGTCGAGGGACCGGCACGCCGGGCCGGGCTCCGGCTCGAGCCGGGGCTCGTCGACCTCATGCTCAACGAGCTCGATGGCGAGGCGGCCGGGCTCCCGATGCTCTCGCACGTGCTGCGCGAGACCTGGGAGCGTCGCGAGGGCCCGACGCTGACCATCGACGGCTACAAGGCGACGGGAGGCATCCAGCACGCCGTGTCGCAGTCGGCCGAGTCCCTGTACTCGGCGATGGACGAGGCCGACCGGGCCCGGTTGCGGAGCCTGCTCCTGCGGCTGGTGATGCCGACCGACGGTGAGCCGGTCCGCGCCAAGGTGCCGCGGGACAAGGTCACCACCGACGAGGCGCACCGGTGGCTCGTGGAGCAGCTGGTCGGGGCCCGGCTGCTGTGCATCGACGGTGACACGCTCCAGATCGCGCACGAGGCGCTGGTCCGGGTCTGGCCCCGGCTGCGCGGCTGGCTCGACGACGACGTCGAGGGGCAGCGGCTCTTCCGGCACCTCGCCGGGGCCGCCGAGGCGTGGGAGTCGATGGGCCGTCCCGACAGCGAGCTCTACCGGGGCACCCGGCTCAGCCGCACCCTCGAGTGGCGGGACCGCTCGAGCACCGACCTCGACGAGGCCGAGACGGACTTCCTCGCGGCCTCGGTCACGCTGGCCGAGGAGGAGGTCCGCGCCGCCGAGGCTGCGGCAGCCCGTGACCGTCGGGTGCGGCGCCGGCTGCGGGTGTCGCTGGCGGGCGTCGCCGTCCTGCTGACCGTCGCACTCGGGGTCGGCACGGCGGCCGTGCGCAGCGCGGACCAGGCCCGCGGCGAACGGACCCGCGCCGAACGCGCGGCCACCCTCGCGGAGGCTCGACGGGTCAGCGCGCAGGCCCAGGACCACGAGGACCTCGCCACCTCGCTGCTGCTGGGGCTCGTGGCCCTGGAGCTCGACGGGGCGTCTGCGCAGGGCTGGCAGGACCTTGCCAGCACGCTGGTGCGCGCCGGGTCGCTGGAGCGCACCCTCACCGGGGCCGGCGGTGTCGCTCTCGACGTGAGCAGCGACGGAGCGGTGCTCGCCTCGAGCCACCCCACCGAGGGCGTCCGCCTCTACGACACCCGGACCATGTCGCCCATCGCCTTCGGTGACGACGTCCCGACCAGTGCGGTGCGGTTCTCGCCCGACGGCCGCGTGCTCGCCACCGCGGTCAACCACTGGACCCAGGACGGCAGCGAACGGATCGACGAGCGGCCCGTCCGGTTGTACGACCTGCCCGGCGGTGACCTGGCCGCGCGTCAGCCCGGTGGCTGGCCCGAGGGCAGCAGCGTCGAGTACTCCATGGACTTCAGCCGCGACGGACGTCGGCTCGCGGCGGCCGTGAACCGCTGGGACGCCGACGCCCGCCACTGGCGGGAGACCGGCGCCGTGATGGTGTGGGACGTCCGCACGCCGTCGGTGCCCCTCCTGCGGATCGCGGCGCCGGACGAGTCCCTGGTCGCGCTGAGCCCCGACGGTCGCCGCGTCTACGTCGCACAGACGGACGAGCCCACCCCCCTCCGGGTCCACGCCGTCGACTCCGGGCGCCTGCTCCGGACGTCCGGGGCCCTCCTCGGTGACAGCGCGGGGGTCTCCGCCCTGGACGTGAGTCCGGACGGCTCCACGCTGGCGGTGGGAGCCGGGGACCGGGTCCTCCTCCTGGACGCCACGACCCTGGAGCCTCGCGGACCGGCCCTGGGAGGCCACGCCGGTGACGTGGGCGTCACGTTCTCGCACGACGGCACGATGCTGCTGTCCACCTCGGCCGACGGCAGGGTCGTCGTGTGGGACGCCCGGACCGGAGCGGAGGTGCGTCGAGTCGTGGGCTGGGACGGCGTGAACGGGAACGCGGTGTTCTCCCCCGACGACCGCACCGTCTACACGGCCGGCGTCGACGTCATGGCGTGGGACGTGTCCGGTGCGGACGCCCTCCTCTCCCCCGCGGGCGCGACCGCGCCGGTGGCGGGCCGGCTGCAGATCTCCCTCCCGGCTCCCGACGGCCGCACGATCGCGCGGGCCGTGGGATCCCGGCTGTGGTTCGTCGACTCCGGCACCGGCCGGGAGACGAGCAGGGCGAGGACCGGTCGCACGGTGTGGTTCCACGCCTGGTCTCCCGACTCGCGCTGGTTCCTGACGGTGGGTCCCGGGGTGCTGACCGTGTGGGACGCCGGCACGGGGCGGATGGTCGCCGAGCGCGACTACGCCGGCAACGTCGGCGTCCTGGCCACCTTCAGCCCGCGGGGCGACCGGCTCCTCGTCCACGACCGGGCCGGCCGGATCGAGACGCTGGACCGCGCGACCCTGCGCCCGGTCGGCGACCCGGTCACCGTCGGGCAGGTCCGGGTCCTGGTTCCCGACCCGCGGGGCGGCACGGTCCTCGCGTTCAGGGACGACGGGTCGGTCCTGCGCGTCGACTCCACCGGCGGAGGGGTGCTGGCGACCTCCCCCGCGGGGCTCGTGGGCCCGGGCGACCACGACGACGGCTACTACCAGGGCGCCATCTCCCCCGACGGGGCGGTCGTCGTGGCCCAGCACCCGGGCGGGGGCGTGCGCCTGCTCGACACCACCACGTGGACCTGGGTCGGCCAGGCGTCACCGGTCGGGTGGGGACGCAACGTCGCCTACGCCCCGGACGGTCGGCAGTTCGCGTCCGTGGACGCGGACTGGGTCAGGCTCTGGGACGGGCGGACCGGGGCGTACCAGTCGGGAGTCCCGCTCCCCGGCCCGGTCCCGGGGGCCACGGTGGCCTACCTCCCCGACGGCGCCGGCCTCGTCGTCTCCGCCGTGGACGGCCGGACGTGGACGGTGGACACCCGGGCGGCGCACTGGGTGGAGCGCGCCTGCCGCCTCGCGGGTCGCAACCTGACGCTCGCCGAGTGGAGGCAGTTCGTCCCCGGTCGGCCGTACGAGGTCACCTGCCCGCAGTGGCCCGCCGGCAGCTAGCGGTGCGGGCATCGCAGCACCGCGAGGTGGAGGGCGCGACCGTTGGGCACCGGGGCCCGGTCGAGCCGCTCGAGGACGACCTCGGGACTGGCGAAGACGTGCATCTCGGCGTCGTCGAGGAGCCACGGCGGGCCGTCGTCGCCCGACTCGTCGGGCTCGCGGGCCACCTGCACCGCCAGCAGCGTCCCGCCCGGCGCGAGCAGCTCGCGCACGCCCGCGACGGCCTCGCGGCGGACCGCGGGCGGCAGGGCCTGGACGGTGAAGACCTCGAGGACGAGGTCGAAGGCGTGCCGCAGGTCGGCGGGCAGGTCGAGCAGGTCGGCGACGCGGTAGGCGACCTCACTGCCGGGGTGGCGCCCTCGAGCCAGGTCCACGGCGCTCGCGGCCACGTCGAAGGCGGTGGTGTCCCAGCCGGCCGCGGCGAGGTGCTCGGCATCGGCTCCGAGTCCGGCCCCGACCACGACGGCACGGCGACCCCCACCCGGCCCCTGCTCCGCGACGAGGGCGGCGACGGGCGGGTACGGCTCGTCGCGGCTCCAGGGGGTGTCGACCTCGTCGCGCGCCGCGGCGGACCACAGCTCCTCGAACCAGCGGGTCGGCTGCCCGTCGGCGGCGGCCGCCTGCCCGAGGCGGTCTGCGGCCTTCTCCCACGCGCGGTCCGTCATGCCTCCACGCTAGCGGCGAGGGTGCGCCGTCGGGCGGCCGTGACGCCGCCGGCGGTGGGGATGGCGGCTCCCCGGCATCGGCTCGGGGCGGGCACGAGAAGAGGGCCCGGCGTCGACTCGTCGATCGCCGGGCCCTCTGCTTCCGTCGGGCTGACAGGATTTGAACCTGCGACCCCTTGACCCCCAGTCAAGTGCGCTACCAAGCTGCGCCACAGCCCGTGGCTGCCCCCTCGCGGGAGCGTCGAAACCTTATCCCACACCCGCCGCGCCGACCCAATCGCCCCGGCCCCGTGGACGACCCTCCCGGCGAGGCACCCGAACCCGGTGTGGGACACCCTGAAGGTCGGGGTGCCCCGCGCCAGGTCCCGGCATCAGGCGGGAAAGGTGAGGCGGGTGGGGTCAGCGGCGGGAGCGCTTCTCGCGCACCCGGACCGAGATCTCGATCGGGGTGCCCTCGAAGCCGAACTCCTCGCGCAGGCGGCGCTCGACGAACCGGCGGTACCCGGCCTCGATGAAGCCCGACGCGAAGAGGACGAACCGCGGCGGACGGGTGCCCGCCTGGGTCGCGAAGAGGATGCGTGGCTGCTTGCCCCCGCGCACCGGGTGGGGGTGCCCGGCGACGACCTCGCCGAGGAAGGCGTTGAGGCGGCCGGTGGAGATGCGGGTGTCCCACGACTCGAGGGCGGTCTCGAGCGCCGGGACGAGCTTCTCCATGTGCCGGCCGGTGCGGGCCGAGACGTTGACCCGGGGCGCCCACGGGATCTGGACGAGGTCGCGCTCGATCTCGCGCTCGAGGAAGTGGCGGCGCTCCTCGTCGGTGAGGTCCCACTTGTTGTAGGCGATGACGAGCGACCGACCGGCGTCGATGACCTGCTGGATGACGCGGACGTCCTGCTCGGAGATCGTCTCGGACGCGTCGACGAGCACGACCGCGACCTCGGCCTTCTCCAGCGCGGTCTGGGTGCGCAGCGAGGCGTAGAAGTCGGAGCCGCGGGTCTGGTGCACCCGGCGGCGGATGCCGGCCGTGTCGACGAAGCGCCACGTCCTCCCCCCGAGCTCGACCATCTCGTCGACGGGGTCGCGCGTGGTGCCGGCGACGTTGTCGACGACGACCCGCTCGTGGCCGACGAGCTTGTTGAGCATCGAGGACTTGCCGACGTTGGGCCGACCGAGCAGGGCGACGCGGCGGGGGCCACCGCGCTCGTAGGCGCCGCCCATCGCCGAGACCTCGGGGAGCACCTCGAGGAGGGCGTCGAGGGCGTCGCCGCTGCCGCGGCCGTGGAGGGCGGAGACCGGCCAGGGCTGACCGAGGCCGAGGTTCCACAGCGCCGCGGCGTCGGCCTCGGTGCGCTGGTCGTCGACCTTGTTGGCGATGAGGACGACGGGCTTGCCCGCGCGGCGGAGCAGCCGGACGCAGTTCTCGTCGTCGTCGGTGGCGCCGACCGTGGCGTCGACGACGAAGAGGACGACGTCGGCGAGGTCGACGGCGATCTCGGCCTGCTCGGCGACGCGCAGGTGGATGCCCTTGGCGTCGATGGCCCAGCCGCCGGTGTCGACGAGGGTGAACGGGTGGCCGGTCCACTCGGCGTCGTAGGCGACGCGGTCGCGGGTGACGCCCGGGACGTCCTCGACGACGGCCTCACGGCGCCCGATGATGCGGTTGACGAGGGTCGACTTGCCGACGTTGGGACGCCCGACGACGGCCACGACCGGCAGCGGTCCGGCCGCGAGCTCGGCGTCGAGCGCGTCGTCGCCGCGCTCGAGGAGGACGCGGTCCTCCTCGCTGAGCTCGAAGTCCTCGAGCCCGACCCGCAGCGCGCGCTCGACGGCGGCAGGGTCCTCGGTCTGCGTCGTGGGGTCCTCGGTGCTCATCCCTCCATTCTCCCCCACGGCCGGGGGTGCCCCGGACCACGCACGGGGGCCGTCAGTCGAGGAGGTCGGGCGGCACGTCGGTCGGCAGCGGGATGCCGTGGCGCTCGGCGGCGGCGTGCACGTGCTCGACGAGCGCGGCCCGGATCTGCTCGGTCGCGAGCTCGAGGCG
The DNA here is from genome assembly GCF_042756445.1 of Oryzobacter terrae. Classification (GTDB taxonomy): domain Bacteria; phylum Actinomycetota; class Actinomycetes; order Actinomycetales; family Dermatophilaceae; genus Oryzobacter; species Oryzobacter terrae. The sequence goes on along the minus strand of NZ_CP170578.1, from coordinate 142,982 downwards.
CGCCCGACCCGGCAGGCCGGCCGGCAGGTCGAGGACGACCGGCGCCCCGAGGTCGACGACGAGCCGGGACCGGAACCGGGGCCACGAGGCGGCGAGGTCGCCGGTCGCCCGGGTGCCCAGGCACGCGGTCGGGACGACGGTCGCGCCGGACTGCAACGCGAGCCAGGCCACCCCCTTGCCGGCCGAGGCGAGGTCGCCGCGACCCCGGCCGCCCTCGGGGAAGATGCCGACCACTCCCCCGCGCCCGAGCACCTCGAGGGCCTGGCCGAGGGCCCGGCGGTCGCCGCGCCCCTGCTCGATGGGGATCTGACCGCTCCAGCGCAGCAGGTGCCCGACAGCACCCTCGAAGGTGCGGGCGAGGACGAGGAAGTGGCTCGGACGCGGGGCCATCGCGAGGACGACGGCGCCGTCGAGGTAGCCGGTGTGGTTGGCCGCCAGCACCACCGGTCCGTGGCGCGGCACGTGTCCCGACCCCACGACCCGGGCCCGGTAGAGCACGAGGACGAGGACGCGGCCGACGACCCGACCGGCACGGGCCCGCCAGGCGGCGGGCGCGGGGACGTCGTTCACCGGCCCGGCTCCGGGCGGGCGCTCCTCACTCGGCGGGCTCGGCCGTGTGGGCGGCGACGACGTCGAGGACGGCCTCGACGCTCTCGTCGAGGTCGAGCTCGGAGGTGTCGACGAGGACGACGCCCTCGGCGGCCTCGGTGAACGTCGAGACGGTGGAGTCGTCGCGGTCGCGGCGGACCACCTGGTCGCGCGTGGCCTCGACGGCCGCCGCGTCGGCCGTGCCGTGCAGCTCGGCCGAGCGGCGGCGCAGGCGCGCCTCCTCCGAGGCGGTGAGGAGGACCCGCACGCGGGCGTCGGGGGCGACGACGGTGGTGATGTCGCGCCCCTCGGCGACGACGCCCCCGGTCTGCTCGGCGGCGCGGGCCATGAGGTCGCGCTGGAGCGTGCGGAGCACCGAGCGCACCTCGAGGTTGGTCGCGACCGCCGACACGGCCGTGCTGACCCGGGTCGAGCGGATCGCCTCGCTGACGTCGGTCCCGCCCACGGACACGGTCGGGTCGTCGGGGTCGGTGCCGATGTCGAGCGGCAGCTCGCGCGCGGCGGCCGCCACGGCCTGCGCGTCGGTGAGGTCGAGGTCGCGCTCGAGGCACCACCAGGTGAGGGCGCGGTACATCGCCCCCGTGTCGAGGTAGCCGACGCCGAGGCGCCGGGCCACGGCCCTGGACACGCTGCTCTTGCCGGAGCCCGACGGGCCGTCGATCGCGATCGTCAGGGTGGCGGTCATGGGGCGTCAGCCTAGTGGGGGCCTCAGCCGTGCAGGCGCCAGCCCCGCCCCTCGAGGGCGCTCGCGAGGCCGGCCGCGGCCGCGGGGACGACGTCGACCTCGGCGAGGCCGAAGGGCTGGCCGAGCCCGTGGTCGAGGTGGAACTCCTCGATGTTGGTCCCGATGGCGCCGATGTCGGCGAAGAGCCGGCCGAGCTGGCCGGGCTCGTCGGGGATGATGACGCGCACCGTCTCGTACGAGGTCGGTGCGGCGCCGTGCTTGCCCGGGATGCGCGCGTGGCCGGCGTTGCCCGCGGCGATGGCGCGGGCCAGCGTCCCGCGGGCCCCGGGGGCGTCGGTCGAGGAGCTCAGCTCGTCGAGGGCGCCGACGACCCGTTCGAGGTCGGCCGCGAGGTCGGCCAGCACCGAGCGGACGGCCACGGCGTTGCCGGCGAGGATCTGGGTCCACAGGTGCGGGTCGCTCGCCGCGATCCGGGTGACGTCGCGCAGGCCCTGGCCGGCCAGGGCCACGGCCCGCTCGTCGAGGCCCTCGAGCCGCGCGGCGACGAGGCTCGCCGCCAGCTGCGGCACGTGGGAGACGGCCGCGACGGCGGCGTCGTGGCGCTCGGCGTCGAGGACGCTGACGGCGGCGCCGGCGGCGCGCGCGACGGCCGCGACGGCCTCGGTGACCGCGGGGTCGGTCTCGTCGGTGGGGGTGAGGACCCAGGCGCGCCCGTCGAACAGGTCGTGGCGCCCCGACACCGCGCCGGAGCGCTCGCGCCCGGCCATCGGGTGCGAGCCGCAGTACCGCGACAGGTCGGTGCCGCGCTCGCGCAGCTCGGCGAGGACGGTGCCCTTGACCGAGGCGACGTCGGTGACCGCCGCCCGCGGGAAGCGGGTGAGCACGTCGGCGACCACCGCCGCGGTGACGTCGGGCGGGGTCGCCACGACGACGAGGTCGGGCTCGACCGGGCCGTCGGGCAGCCGGCCGGCACCGAGGTCTCGGGCCAGGGCCGCGTGCGTGGGGCTGGCGTCCTCGAGGGTCACGTCGTCGCCGCGGCGCGACAGGGCCAGTCCGAGGCTCGTCCCGACCAGACCCGTGCCGACGACGTGGACCGAGGTCACAGGTCGGCCGCCGCGTAGAGCGCCGCCACCTCGGCCGTCGTGAGGTTGCGCCACTTGCCGGTCTTCGTCTCGCCCAGGTGGATCGGCCCGACCTGGGTGCGGACGAGGGTGATGACCGGGTGGCCCACCTCGGCGAGCATCCGGCGCACGATGTGCTTGCGCCCCTCGTGGAGGACGACCTCGACGAGCGCCTTCCCCGGGGCGGAGTCGACGATCTTGAAGGAGTCGACGGCCACCGGCCCGTCCTCGAGCTCGATGCCCTCGCGCAGCCGGCGGCCGATGTCGCGCGGCACCGGCCCGGGGATCTGGGCGAGGTAGGTCTTCAGGACGCCGTAGCGCGGGTGCTGGAGGCGGTGCGCGAGCTCGCCGTCGTTGGTGAGGAGCAGCAGGCCCTCGGTGTCGGCGTCGAGGCGGCCGACGTGGAAGAGCCGCTCCTTGCGGTTGGAGACGAAGTCGCCGATGTCGACGCGGCCGAGCTCGTCGCTCATCGAGGTCACGACCCCGAGCGGCTTGTTGAAGGCGAGGTACACCCGCGACTCGTCGAGCTGGACGCGCACGCCGTCGACGTGGACGGTCTGGTTCGTGCGGATTCGGACGCCGAGCTCGGTGACGACCTGGCCGTCGACGTCGACCCGGCCCTGGGTGATGAGGTCCTCGCAGACGCGGCGCGACCCGACTCCCGCCGCCGCGAGGAGCTTCTGCAGGCGCACGCCGTCGGGGTCGTGCACGTCGACGACCGGCCGGGTCGGCGGCTTCTTCGGCTGCGTCGGCTGGCTCGGCCGGGTCGAGCCGACGCCGAAGCGGTGGTCACGGGTGCCCTTGCCGGCACCGCCGGCCGGCCGGGCTCCCGTGGCGGGCCGGCCCGGCTTGGCGCCCTTCGAGGGCCTGTCGCCCCGCGCGGGCTTGCGACCGCGTCCACCGTCCTTGCCGGACGGTGCTCCTCCACGACTGGTCGGGGGTGTCATCCTCGGCCTCCTTCGGCGATCTCGTCGAGCACGTCGACTTCGGGCAGGTACGGGGCGAGCGCCGGCAGGTCGTCGAGGCTCTGCAGCCCCAGGCGCTCGAGGAAGGACGACGTCGTGCCGTACAGGGTCGCGGTGGACTCGGGGTCGTGCCCGAGCTCCTCGATGAGGCCGCGGGTCAGCAGGGTGCGGATGACGCCGTCGACGTTGACGCCGCGCACCGCCGCGACCCGCTGCCGGGACACCGGCTGGCGGTAGGCGATGACGGCGAGGGTCTCCAGCGACGCCTGGGTGAGCCGGGCCTGCTGGCCGTCGAGGACGAAGCGCTCGACGACGGGGGCGTACTCGTGGCGGCTGTACATCCGCCAGCCGCCCCCGACCTGGCGCAGGGTGAAGCCGCGGTTCTGGGCCGTGTAGCCGTCCTCGAGGTCGCCCAGGGCCGCCTCGACGTCGGCGACGGGCTGCTCGAGGGCCGAGGCCAGGGACACCGTGGTCACCGGCTCGTCGACGACCATGAGGACGGCCTCCAGGGCGCCGTGGATGCCGCCGGGGAAGTCGGCGACGTCGAAGGCGAGCTGCTCCTCCGCGGCCGCGGGCGTCGGCTCGACCGCCTCGTCGCCGGGCGGGGGCTCGTGCTCACTCATCGGCGTTCTCCTCGGGTGCGGTCTGCGCGTCATCGTCGGACGGTGGCGCGTCGTCGTCGGACGGTGGCGCGTCGTCATCGGGCAGGGGCTCGTCGAACTCGTCGGTGACCTCGATGTCGCCCTCCTCGGGCCCGGTCCAGCGGACCGTGAGCTCGCCGAGGGCCTCGGCCTGCTCGAAGGAGATCGACGCGTCGCGGAAGAGCTCGAGCAGGGCGAGGAAGCGTGCGACGACGACGAGCGTGGAGTCGGCGTCGGCGACGAGGCTGCGGAACGAGGCGACCCGCTCGCGGCGCAGCCGGTCGCCGATGACGACGGCCTGCTCGCGCACGCTGACCTGCGGGGCGTGGAGGTGGCCGAGGCCCACGGTCGGCACCGGCTTGGGCACCAGGGCCCGGGCGGCGACCATCGCGAGCTGCTCCGGGGTGACGGTCATGACGAGCTCGGGCAGCAGGGCCGCGACGTGCGGCTCGAGCGAGGCCGTGCGGGGGTAGCGCCGGCCCGCGGTGGCGATCCGCTCGGCGAAGGTGTGGGCGATGTCCTTGAACGCGCGGTACTGGAGAAGCCGCGCGAAGAGGATGTCGCGCGCCTCGATGAGCGCGAGGTCCTCCTCGTCCTCCGGCCCCGACTGCGGCAGCAGCCGGGCGGCCTTGAGGTCGAGCAGCGTCGCGGCGACGAGGAGGAACTCCGAGGCCTGCGAGAGGTCCCAGCCGTCGGGCTTGGCCCGCTCGGTGCGGATGTGCGCGATGAAGTCGTCGGTGACGGTCGCCAGCGAGATCTCGGTGATGTCGAGCTTGTGCTTGCTGATGAGCCCGAGGAGGAGGTCGAAGGGGCCGCTGAAGTTGTCGAGGCTGACCTCGAAGGCCGTGGCGGGGGGCCGGCGGGTGAGGACGCCGCCCGGCGTGACGTCGTGCCCGACGACCGGCGGCTCGTCGCCCCCGGGATCAGCGGGGGTGCTCGTCATCGGCTCAGGCCGCCCCGCCGCGCGCGATCAGCTCGCGGGCGAGCTGCCGGTAGGCATCAGCGCCCTTGTGCGAGCCGTCGTACGTGGTGATGGGCTCGGCGGCGAGCGTGGCGTCGGGGAACTTCACGCTGCGGGAGATGACGGTGTGCAGGACGTCGTCGCCGAAGTGGTCGACGACGCTGGCCACGACCTCGCGCGAGTGCAGGGTGCGGCCGTCGTACATCGTCGCGAGGATGCCGTCGACCTTCAGGCGCGGGTTGAGCCGGTCGGTGATCTTCTCGATCGTCTCGACGAGGAGGGCGACCCCGCGCATCGCGAAGAACTCGCACTCGAGCGGGATGATGACGCCGTGCGCCGCGGTGAGGGCGTTGACGGTGAGCAGCCCGAGGGAGGGCTGGCAGTCGATCATGATGACGTCGTAGTCGTCCATGACCGGCCGCAGCACCCGGGCCAGGATCTGCTCGCGGGCGACCTCGCCGACGAGCTGGACCTCGGCGGCCGACAGGTCGATGTTGGCGGGCAGGACGTCGAGGTCGGCGACCTTGGTCTTCTGGATGACGTCGCGCACGTCGTGGCCGCGCTCGACGAGCAGGTTGTAGACCGTGATGTCGAGCTCGTTGACGTTGATGCCGAGGCCGACCGACAGGGCGCCCTGGGGGTCGAAGTCGACGAGGAGGACGCGACGCCCCACCTCGGCCAGGGCCGCCCCGAGGTTGATGGTCGTCGTCGTCTTGCCGACGCCGCCCTTCTGGTTGCACATGGCGATGATGCGCGCCGGGCCGTGCGCCGTGAGCGGCTGCGGCGCCGGGAAGTCGGGGAGGGGGCGCCCGGTGGGGCCGACCTGGCCCGCCGTGCGGATCTGGAAGGCCGCCTCGGTGTCCAATTCACTTCTCCCCGGTGCCGTGGTGCGTACGGTCAGCCTCTCGCTGATCGGGCACGACCCTATCAGCGGCGACGCGCGGGCTCGGGGATCACCGGGCCCGGGGGTGGCTGTTCGCGTACACCTCGCGCAGCCGCTGCACGGTGACGAGCGTGTAGATCTGCGTCGTCGTCACCGAGGCGTGGCCCAGCAGCTCCTGAACGACGCGGACGTCGGCGCCGCCCTCGAGCAGGTGCGTGGCGAAGCTGTGCCGCAGCGTGTGCGGCGAGAGGTGCCCGTCGAGGTGGGCCCGCTCGGCGCAGGCGCGCAGCACCGCCCAGGCGCTCTGGCGCGAGAGGCGCCCGCCCCGGGTGTTGAGGAAGAGGGCCGGGGTGCCGCGGCCGGCGCTCGCGACGGCGGGTCTCCCCCGCACGAGCCACGCCGAGACCGCCTCCGCCGCGTACGACCCGAGCGGCACGATCCGCTCCTTGCCACCCTTGCCCCGCAGCCGGACCACGCCGTCCTCCCCCAGCACGTCGTCGACGTCGAGGCCGATGGCCTCGGAGATGCGCGCGCCCGTCCCGTAGAGGACCTCGAGGAGGGCGCGGTCGCGCAGCGACGCCGGGGTGTCGCCGACCGAGGCGGCCTCGAGGAGGCGCTCGACCTCGGCGACGCCGATCGCCTTCGGCAGCCGGGACGGCGGGGTGGGTGGGCTGACCCGACGCGCCGGGTCGGCGTCGAGGACGCCCTCGAGGGCGAGGAAGCGGTGCAGCCCGCGGACGGCCACGAGGGTGCGACCCGCGGACGACGCGGCCAGTGGCTGGTGGTCGGCGTCGCCCTCGCGCAGCCGGGCGAGGAACTCGCTGACGTGGCTCTCGCGGACGTCCTCGGGCCGGTCGACGCCGACCGTGGCGAGGTAGGCCGTCCACCGGGCGAGGTCGCGCCGGTAGGCGGAGAGGGTGTGCCGGGAGGCCCCCCTCTCGACGTCGAGGTGGGTCAGCCACGCGTCGACGGCCCGGCCCACGGGCGTGGGTCGGGCCGTCGGCGGCGGGGTCGTGTCGGTCAGGACAGGGCCTCGGCGAGGGTGATGCTCTCCATGCCGAAGGCCTCGGCCACGGCGCCGTAGGTGATGTGACCGGCGTGGGTGTTCAGGCCGAGCGCGAGGGCGTCGTCGGCCACCGAGGCGTCCTTCCAGCCCTTGTCGGCGAGCTTGATGGCGTACGACATCGTCGCGTTCGTCAGGGCCCAGGTGGAGGTGTGCGGCACGGCGCCCGGCATGTTCGCGACGCAGTAGTAGATCGAGTCGTGGACCTGGAAGGTCGGCTCGGCGTGGGTCGTGGGACGGCTGTGCTCGAAGCAGCCGCCCTGGTCGATGGCGACGTCGACGAGGACCGAGCCGGGCTTCATCTGGGCGACCATGTCGTCGGTGACGAGCTTGGGGGCCTTGGCGCCGGGGATGAGCACCGTGCCGATGACGAGGTCGGCCTGGAGGACCTGCTCGCGCACCGACATCGCCGACGACGCGATCTGCGCGACCCGGTTGTCGTAGCGCCAGAAGCTCATCCGGAGCTTGTCGAGGTCGGTGTCGAGGAGCGTGACGTCGGCGCCCATGCCGAGCGCGATGTTCGCGGCGTTCTGGCCGGCGACGCCCGCGCCGATGACGACGACCTTGGAGTTGGCGACACCGCCGATGCCGCCCATGAGGACGCCGCGCCCGCCCTGCGCCTTCATCATCGAGTGCGCCCCGACCTGGGGCGCCAGGCAGCCGGCGACCTCGGACATCGGGTAGAGCAGGGGCAGCAGGCCCGAGGGGAGCTGGACCGTCTCGTACGCGATGGAGGTGACCTTCTTGTCGACGAGCTCGCGGGTGAGCGGCTCGTCGGCGGCGAGGTGGAGGTAGGTGAAGAGGGTGAGGCCCTCGCGGAGGCGGTGGTACTCCTCGGCGACGGGCTCCTTGACCTTCATCACCATGTCGGACTCGGCCCACAGGTCGTCGGCGGCGTCGATGATCCGCGCGCCCTGGGAGACGTACTCCTCGTCGGTGATCGAGGAGCCGAGGCCGGCGCCCTTCTGCACGAGCACGTCGTGGCCGCGGCGCACGAGCTCGTGGACACCCACGGGGGTGATGCCGACGCGGAACTCGTTGTTCTTGACCTCGCTGGGGATGCCGACCTTCACGATTACCAAGCCCTGTCTGACTCGTCGGTGCACCGGGCTCCGTTGCCCGGCTGCCGCCCCCGGGTCGAGGGCGATGCGAGTCTAGACCCGGCCCGACAGCATCCCCACCCACGGGAGGACCCCCGATGAAGCCGTACAGCGACCTGCCCGTCCGACGCACCCGACAGGTCCTGGCCGACCTGTCCGTCGTCCTCTGGGTGGTCCTCTGGGTGTGGGTCGGCCGGGTCGTCCACGACGCCGTGGCGGCCCTGGCGGCGCCGGGTCGCGAACTCGCCGAGGCGGGCAGCAGCTTCCGGGGGACGATGACCTCGGCGGGCGAGTCGGTCGACGACCTGCCCCTCCTCGACGACCGGATCGCCGAGCCGTTCCGTACGGCGGCCGGTGCCGGCGCGGGGATCGAGTCGGCGGGGACGTCGTTCGCCGACGGGGTCGAGACGACCGCGGTCGTCCTCGGGGTGGTGACGACGCTCGTGCCGGTCCTCCTCGTCGTGCTGGCCTGGCTCGTCGTCCGGCTCCGCTTCGCCCGGCGGGCCGGGGCGGCGCAGCGGTTCGTCGACGGCGCCCCCGACCTCGACCTCTTCGCCCTACGCGCCATCGCCAACCAGCCGATGCCGCGCCTGGCCAAGGTCTCTCACGACCCGGCCGGCGCCTGGCGACGGGGCGACCCCAAGGTGGTGCGCGCCCTGGCCGTCCTCGAGCTCAAGGACTGCGGCATCCGCCCCCCGAGGGTCGTCACCCCCACCGCCTGACCCGCCGGCTGGCCCGCCCGTCGCACAAGTTCGGGGTCACCCCGAACTCGTGTCCTTCACCCGGGTCTAGAACCGGGGTGAAGGACACCTTTTCGGGGCCACCCCGAACTTGCGCGGCCGCGGGTGGGGCGCCGCCGTCAGGGGGTGAGGATGCCCGGGCGGAGGTCGGCCTCGGGGCAGCGCCAGGTGGCGGGGTCGGCGTCGACCTGGTCGCCGGAGCGGATGTCCTTGACCTGGTCGGCCCCGTCCTCGCCCGCCCCGGGGAACCAGACGAACGGGATGCCGCGGCGGTCGGCGTAGCGGATCTGCTTGCCGAATTTCGCTGCGCTCGGGGCCACCTCGCACGCGATCCCCCGCGCCCGCAGCGCCGTGGCAACCGCGCGCGACCGGCCGCGCGTCTCCTCGTCGACCACGGCGACGAGGACCGCCGCCGGCGTCGAGCGCGACGCCGTGAGGCCGCGCTTGGACACGAGGAGGTGGACGAGGCGGGTCAGCCCGATGGAGATGCCGACCCCCGGGTACGTCGTCCTCCCGTCGGTCGCGAGCGAGTCGTACCGGCCGCCGGAGCACACCGAGCCCCACTCCTCGGACCCGACGAGCTGGGTCTCGTAGACGGTGCCCGTGTAGTAGTCGAGCCCGCGGGCGACCGACAGGTCGGCGACGAGCGTGCCCGGCGCCTGCTCCATCCCGGCGGCGATGACGGCGGACAGGGAGTCCAGCCCGGCGTCGAGCGTCGGGTGCGACACCCCGAGGGCGCGCACCTGCGAGACGAACCCGAGGTCGTCGGACCGGATGTCGGCCAGCGCCAGGCACAGCCGCGCCTGCTCGGCGGTCGCCCCCGCCTCGACGAGCAGCGCCGTCACCTTCTCGGGGCCGAACCGTGCGAGCTTGTCGACGATGCGCAACGTGCCCGCGACGTCCTCGAGCCCGATGCCGAGGTAGAACCCCTCGGGCACGAGCCGGTTGTTCACCTGGATCCGGAACTCCCCCACCGGGAGCCGGCGGAAGGCCTCGGCGATGACGAGCGGCATCTCGGCCTCGAAGTGCGGCGCGAGCTCGCCGACGTCGACGACGTCGATGTCGGCCTGGGTGAACTCGCGGAAGCGTCCCTCCTGGGGGCGCTCGCCGCGCCAGACCTTCTGCACCTGGTAGCGGCGGAAGGGGAACGACAGCCGCCCCGCGTTCTCGAGGACGTAGCGCGCGAACGGCACCGTGAGGTCGAAGTGCAGCCCGAGCTCGGCATCGCGGCCCGACGCCTGGTCGTCGGCGAGCCGGCTGACCGCGTAGATCTCCTTGTCGGCGTCGCCGCCCTTGCCGAGGAGCCGCTCGACCGGCTCGACCGCACGCGTCTCCAGCGGCGTGAAGCCGTGCAGCTCGAAGACCTCCCGCACGACGTCGAGGAAGTGCAGCTCGAGGAGCCGCTCGGCGGGCAGGAGCTCGGGGAAGCCCGAGATGGGCGTCACCTTCCGCGCGACGGCGCGGTCGGGTCGGGCGTCACTGGTCACGCGCTCAATCCTCGCAGGTACGGGTTGGTGGCCCGCTCGCGGCGCATCGTCGTCGCCGGGCCGTGGCCGGTGAGGACGAGCGTGGAGTCGGGCAGCGGGAGGACGACGTCGCGCAGCGAGCGCTGCATCGCGGCGTCGCTGCCGCCGGCGAGGTCGGTGCGGCCGATGGAGCCCGCGAAGAGGACGTCGCCGCTCACCATCGTGCGGTCGAGCTGCTCCTCGGCGGGCAGGCCGTCGGGGACGGTCGGCAGCCCGAACATCACCGAGCCCTCGGTGTGGCCGGGGGCGTGGAGCACCTCGACCTCGAGCCCGGCGAGCGACAGGACCTCGCGGTCGGTGACCTCGACGACCCGGTCGGGCTCGCGCCACGTGGCGCGCCGGCCGAACTGCGCCTCCATCATCGCCAGCGTGCCGGGGTCGACGAGGGCGAGCGGGTCCTCCAGCCGGTAACGGTCGTCGGCGTGGACGTAGGCCGCGGTGTCGCCCCCGCAGACCGGGGCCACCGAGTAGACGTGGTCGAGGTGGCCGTGGGTGAGCAGGACCGCCGCGGGGCGCAGCCGGTGCTCGAGGAGCACCTCGCGCAGCGTGTCCTCGACGCCGATGCCCGGGTCGACGACGAGGCACTGCTCCCCCGGGCCCGCCGCGAGGACGTAGCAGTTGGTCGCGAAGGCGGCGGCGGGGAAGGCGACGGCGAGCACGCCTGTGAGCGTAGCCCGGGCACGCCTGCCTAGACTGACCGGCGTCACGGCCCAGAGGAGGACCACGGGTGACCAAGGAGCAGGAGCGCGCGCGGGCTCGCCGGCGCTACGCGAAGGTGCAGGCGAAGCAGGCGAAGCGTCAGGCCGACCGGGCGAGGAACGTGCGGGTCGCCGCGGCGGCGGGCACCGTCCTCGTCGTCGTCGGCCTGCTGGCCTTCCTCGGCACGAGGTTCGGCGGAGACGACGAGGGGACGCCCGCGGCGTCCTCGACGACCGCGGCCGGCTGCCCCGCGCCCCCGGCGGCGCTGGGCACCGGTGCCGAGCTCGAGCTGCCCGACAAGAAGGCGGCCGAGGGCAAGACCTTCCTCGCCACCCTCACGACGAACTGCGGCGACATCGAGCTGACCCTCGACGGCACCAAGGCACCGCAGGCGGCCGCCGTCTTCCTCGAGCTGGCCCGCCAGAACTACTGGCAGGACTCGCCCTGCCACCGCCTCACGGCGAGCGAGGGCCTCAAGGTCCTCCAGTGCGGCGACCCCACCGGCTCCGGGCAGGGCGACCCGGGCTTCGGCTACGGCGTCGAGAACGCCCCGAAGGACGGGGCCTACCCGCGCGGCACCATCGCGATGGCCCGCACCCAGGACGCGAAGGCGGGCACCGGCGGCCAGTTCTTCATCGTCTACGGCGACTCCAGCCTGCCCGACCCCGACGGCTACACCGTCGTCGGCACCGTGACCGCCGGGTTGGATATCGTCGATCGCATCGCCGCTGCCGGGATCGCCCCCGGCGGCTCCAGCCCCACTGACGGCGCTCCCGCCGCACCGATCAGCATCCTCCGGGTTGCTGTCACCGAGAAGAAGGCCTGACCGTGTCTGACGACCAGCCCACGCCCCGCCCGACGATCCCCTCGCCGGCCGCCATCGCCGCGCGCGTCCATCCGCGCCCGGCGGCCGCGGCACCGGCGCCGGTGAGCCACTCGGAGTCGGCGCGCTTCGGACGGGTCGACGACGAGGGTCACGTGTTCGTCACCGTCGACGGCGAGGAGAAGGAGGTCGGCTCCTACCCCGGCGCCACCCCTGACGAGGCGCTCCAGTACTTCGCCCGCAAGTTCGACGAGCTCGCCGCCTCGGCCGACCTCCTCGAGGCCCGGCTCGCCAACCCCGACGTCTCCGCCAAGGAGGTCGCCGACGGCCTGAAGACCCTCCAGAAGCACGTCGCCGAGGCCCACGTCGTCGGCGACCTCGCCGCCCTCCAGGCCACCATCGAGCGGGTCGGCACCGGCCTCGAGGCCAAGCGCGCGCACGAGGCCGAGCACCGCGCCGCCGCACGCGCCGAGGCCGCCGAGCAGCGCGAGGCCATCGTCGCGGAGGCCGAGAAGATCGCCGCCCAGCCGCCGGGCTCCACCCAGTGGAAGACGAGCGGCGAGCGGATGCGGGCCCTGCTCGACGAGTGGAAGCAGCACCAGCGCTCGGGTGCCAAGCTCGACAAGACGACCGAGTCCGGGCTGTGGACCCGCTTCAGCCACGCCCGCAACACCTTCGACAAGGCGCGCCGGGCCTGGTTCGCCGACCTCGAGACCACGCGCACCGAGGCCAAGGGCGCCAAGGAGTCGCTCGTCGCCGAGGCCGAGGCGCTCGCCACGAGCACCGACTGGGCCAACACCGCCCGGGCGTACAAGCAGCTGATGGACCGCTGGCGCACCGCCGGCCGGGCCGCCCGCGCCGACGACGACGCCCTGTGGGAGCGGTTCCGCGCCGCCCAGGACGCCTTCTTCTCGGCCAAGGACGAGGTCGCCGCCGCCGAGGACGAGGAGTTCCGCGGGAACCTCGTCGTCAAGGAGGGCCTGCTCACCGAGGCCGAGGCCATCCTCCCGGTGACCGACCTCGAGGCCGCCAAGGCCGCGCTGCGCTCGGTCCAGGACCGCTGGGAGGCGGCCGGCAAGGTGCCGCGCGGCGACCTCGAGCGGGTCGAGAAGCGGATCCGCCGTGTCGAGGCCGCGGTGCGCGAGGCCGAGGACACCAAGTGGCAGAAGAGCAACCCCGAGGTCGCCGCCCGCGCCCGCTCGATGGTCGAGCAGCTCGAGGCGTCGGTCTCGTCCCTCGAGGCCGAGGTCGCCGCCGCCGAGGCGAAGGGCGACCCGAAGAAGGCCGAGGCGGCCCGCGGCCGGCTCGAGGCGCAGCAGGTCTGGCTCGACCAGGCCCGCGCCGGGCTCGACGAGTTCGGAGGCTGACGGCACCCGCCGGCACGCAGGGGGTCGTGGTGGTCGCCGGCCACCCCGACGCGGGAAAGGACGCAGGAGATGGGACGCCACGGTGCACCGACGCGCCGGGGCCGCGGAGCCGGGCCGGGCACCGGCACCGTGGTCGTCGTCGCCCTGCTCGTCGCGCTCCTGGCGGGCGCCGTGGCCTGGCGCGGCTGGGTCGCCACGACCGGCACGGGCCCGTTCCTCCCGTGGGCGGGCTGCGAGCGGACGCCTGACGTCTCGGTCGTCACGACGGCCGCGATGGCCCCGGTGGTCAAGGACGTCGCCGCCGACCTCGACGACGTGTGCGCCCGCTTCACCGTCACCGCGGAGGCCCCCGACGTCACGGTCCAGCGCTATGCCGGCGACGGCGAGGGGGCGCCGGACGTGTGGCTCCCCGACTCCTCCCTCCTCGCCGAGGAGGTCGCCGAGGGAGACCGCACGACCGTGTCGGTCGGGGGGCCCGTCGCGGCGACCCCCGTCCTCATCGCCGTCCCGAGCGGTCTCGAGGCGCCCGCCCCGGCGTCCTGGGGGACGACCATCGTCGCCCCGACCACCCGGCTGCCCGAGCCCACGCAGTCGACGGTCGGTCGCATCGCCCTCATGGTCGGGCTCGCCGAGATCGACGCCCTGCCGGCGGCCGCCCGCTCGACCTCCCTCTCCGGCATCGGCGGGATGCTGAGCCGGGTCGTGCCCGAGGCGAGCCTGCTGTCGGCCCACGCCGGCGGCACCGACCCCGCGGTCTTCCCCACGACCGAGCAGGCCGTCCACGAGGCCGCGCCGCCCGGCCTGTCCGTCGTCGTCCCCGCCTCGGCGACCCCCGCGCTCGAGTACCCCGTCGTCACCTCGCGCAGCGCCCCGGCCGAGGCCGTCGCGGCGCTGACCGCCGCGCTGACCTCGGCCGCCGGGAGCGACGCCCTCCGCGCGGCCGGCTTCCGCACTCCCCGGGACCGCTCCCCCGTGGTCGAGGGCGGCCCGGCGGCCGCGGCGCTCGACGTCGAGCCCTCTCCCGAGCAGGCCGCCGCCGCCCAGCGGATGTGGGCCGCGGTCGCCACCCCGACCCGCCTGCTCACCGTCATCGACACGTCGGGGTCGATGGCCCAGTCGGCCGCGTCGGGCGGCTCGCGCATCGAGGTCGCGAGCCGCGCGGCGACGGGAGCGATCCAGCTCCTCGCCGACCACAACAGCGTCGGCCTGTGGACGTTCTCGACCCGCCAGCAGGGTGACCGCGACTGGACCCAGCTGCAGGCGGTCGGCGAGCTCGGCCGCGAGGACCAGCGGGCCAGGCTCGCCTTCTCGCTCGGGTCGCTCGCCACCCGGCTCGGCGGCGACACCGGCCTCTACGACACCCTCGACGCCGCGTACCGGCGCGCCGTCGAGGACCACGACCCGACGGCGGCCAACCTCGTCGCCCTCTTCACCGACGGCGTCAACGACGACCCCGCCGGCGGCCTCACCCTCGCGCAGCTGACGACCCGCCTGCGCGAGGTCGGCTCCGCCGACACGCCCGTCACGGTGCTCCTCGTCGGGATGGGCGGCGTCGACGCCAGGGCGCTGGCGCCGGTGGCCCGGGCCGTGCCCACCGGGGGTGGCGGCGGCGCGGCCGTCTTCACCGTCGAGAAGCCCGAGGACATCGCCGACGTCTACGTCACGATGTTGCTGCGCCGGGTGCCCCAGCAGGGCTGAGCCGCTGCGGCCTCAGCCCTTGCGGCCGCCGCCGGTGACCCGCTCGGCGTCGAAGACGCCGTCGACCCGCTGCACGGCGCGCACGACGTGGCCGAGGTGCCCGGGGTCGCCCATCTCGAAGGTGAAGTGCAGCTTGGCCACGCGGTCGCGCGAGGTCGTCACCGCCGCCGAGAGGATGTTGACCCCGTGGTCGGAGATGACCCGGGTGACGTCGGAGAGCAGCCGGGAGCGGTCGAGCGCCTCGACCTGGAGCTGGACGAGGAACAGGCTGCCCGAGGTGGGCGCCCACTCGACCTCGATGATCTTCTCGGGCTGGGAGAGCAGCGAGTCGGCGTTGGAGCAGTCGCGCCGGTGCACCGAGACCCCGTTGCCGCGGGTGACGAAGCCGAGGATGTCGTCGCCGGGCACCGGGGTGCAGCAGCGGGCCAGCTTGACCCAGACGTCGGCCATCCCCTTGACGACGACACCGGGGTCGCCGGAGCGCCGGGACGGCGGGCGGGTGGCGACGGGGCTGGCGGCCTCGGCGATGTCCTCGCTCGCGCCGTCCTCGCCGCCGACCGACGCGACGAGCCGCGACACGACGTGCTGGGCCGAGACGTGGCCCTCGCCGATGGAGGCGTAGAGCGAGTCGATCCCGTTGAGCCGCAGCTCCTCGGCGATGCCGGTGAGCGACTCGACGGAGGTGAGCCGCTGCAGCGGCAGGCCCTGCTTGCGCATGACCTTGGCGAGCGAGTCCTTGCCCGCCTCGACCATCTCCTCGCGGCGCTCCTTGGAGAACCAGTGCCGGATCTTGTTCTTGGCCCGCGCCGAGCGCACGAAGGACAGCCAGTCGCGCGAGGGGCCGGCGGAGTCGGCCTTCGAGGTGAGGACCTCGACGACGTCGCCGTTGTCGAGCCGGCTCTCGAGCGGCACGAGCCGGCCGTTGACCCGCGCGCCGATGCAGTGGTGGCCGACCTCGGTGTGGACGGCGTAGGCGAAGTCGACGGGGGTCGAGCCCGCGGGCAGCCCGACGAGCTGGCCCTTCGGCGTGAAGACGTAGACCTCGCTCGCGGTGATCTCGAAGCGCAGCGACTCGAGGAACTCCCCGGGGTCGGCGGTCTCCTTCTGCCAGTCGAGGAGCTGGCGCAGCCACGCCATGTCGTTGACGGGCCCGGTCTGCCCGTCGCGCGCCTGGACCCCGGCCGACCCGGACCCCTGGCCCTTGGCGCGGGGGTCCTCCTTGTACTTCCAGTGCGCGGCGACGCCGTACTCGGCGCGGCGGTGCATCGTGTGGGTGCGGATCTGGATCTCGACCGGCTTGCCGCTGGGCCCGATGACCGTCGTGTGCAGCGACTGGTACATGTTGAACTTCGGCATCGCGATGTAGTCCTTGAACCGCCCCGGCACCGGGTTCCAGCGCGCGTGCAGCGCCCCCAGCGCGGCGTAGCAGTCGCGGACGGTCTCGACGAGGACGCGCACGGCGACGAGGTCGTAGATCTGCTCGAAGTCGCGGCCCCCGACGATCATCTTCTGGTACACGGAGTAGTAGTGCTTCGGCCGCCCGGTGACCGTGGCCTTGATCTTCGCCGAGCGCAGGTCGGTCTCGACCTCCTTGCGGACCTCGCCGAGGTACTCCTCGCGGGCCGGGGCGCGCTCGGCGACGAGGCGGACGATCTCGTCGTAGACCTTGGGGTACAGGGCCTGGAACGACAGGTCCTCGAGCTCCCACTTGATGGTGTTCATGCCGAGGCGGTGAGCCAGCGGCGCGTAGATCTCGAGGGTCTCCTTGGCCTTGCGCTGCGCGCTCTCGAGCGAGACGTAGCGCCAGGTGCGGGCGTTGTGCAGCCGGTCGGCGAGCTTGATGACGAGCACCCGGATGTCGCGCGCCATGGCGACGACCATCTTGCGCACGGTCTCGGCCTGGGCGGCCTGGCCGTAGGTGACCTTGTCGAGCTTGGTCACGCCGTCGACGAGCATCGCGATCTCGTCGCCGAAGTCGCGGCGCAGCGCCTCGAGGCTGTACGAGGTGTCCTCGACGGTGTCGTGGAGGAGCGCGGCCGCCAGGGTCGTGGGGGTCATGCCGAGCTCGGCGAGGATCGTCGTCACCGCGAGCGGGTGGGTGATGTAGTCGTCGCCGGAGCGGCGCTTCTGCCCCTCGTGGGCGCGCTCGGCGACCGCGTAGGCGCGCTCGACGATCGTGACGTCGGCCTTGGGGTGGGTGCCGCGCACGACCTGCAGCAGCGGCTCGAGGGCGGGGTTCTCGGGCGGGCGGTTGCGCCCGACGAGGGCCAGCGCGGCCCGGGCACGCGCCCGCGACGACACCCCGGGACCGGGGGTCCCGGGCTGGGCCGTCGTGGTGTCCTCCGCCATGGCGGGAGTCTAGTCGTGGGTCAGGAGACGACGTGGAGCGAGCCCACCGTGCGGCCCGCGAGCCGCTCGCGTCCGTCGAGGAAGGCGAGCTCGACGACGCACTCGAAGGCGACGACCTCGCCCCCGACCTGCTCGACGAGGTCCCACGCCGCGGCCGCCGTGCCGCCCGTGGCGAGCACGTCGTCGACGAGGAGGACCCGCTCGCCCTCGACGAAGGCGTCGGCGTGCACCTCGATCTCGGCCGAGCCGTACTCGAGGTCGTAGGAGACCGACACCGTCTCGCCGGGGAGCTTGCCGACCTTGCGGACCGGGACGAAGCCGACGCCCATCGCGTGGGCCAGCGCCGCCCCCACGACGAAGCCGCGCGCCTCGATGCCGGCGACGAGGTCGACGGCGCCGCGGTGCCGCGCCGCCAGCGCCTCGATGACGACGGCGAACGCGTGCGGGTCGGCGAGCAGCGGGGTGATGTCCTTGAAGACGACCCCGGGCGTCGGGAAGTCGGCGACGTCGCGCAGGCTCCCCGCGACGAGGTCGGAGACCGCGTCGGCGGTGAGCCCGGCCACGGGACCGGTCGCGGCGTCGGGCACCGCGCTCAGCGCTTGGACTTCGGGGGACGGCGGGGCTGGTTGCGCGGGCCCGACTGGGCGTACTTGTGGACCGCGCGACCGGTGAGCGTCGCGGAGTCGCCGCTCTCGGCCGGGCGCCCGCCGACGACCACGGCGTCGTCCTCGCCGGTCTCGACCACCTCGGCGGGCTCGCCGCGGTGGGCGGCGCCCGTCGCGGCCCCGACGTCCTTGGCCTTGCGGGCCTGGTGGCGCTCGGCGCGCTTGCCGAGCTCGACGACCTTCGGGTCGTTGCGCCGCAGCGAGACGAGGACCGGCGTCGCGATGAAGATCGAGGAGTACGCGCCGATGACGATGCCGACGACGAGGACGAGCGAGAGGTCGAGGAGCACGCCCGGGCCGAGGAAGAGCGCCCCGACGACGAGGACCGCGACGATCGGCAGCACGCCGATGACCGTGGTGTTGATCGAGCGGACCATCGTCTGGTTGACCGCGAGGTTGGCCGCCTGGGCGAAGCTCATCCGCCCGTTGGCGAAGGCCTCGGTCGTGTTCTCGCGCACCTTGTCGAAGACGACGACGGTGTCGTAGAGGCTGTAGCCGAGGACGGTGAGGAAGCCGATCATCGTCGCCGGCGACACCTCGAAGCCGCTGAGGGCGTAGATGCCGACGGTGATGACCATGTCGTGCACGGTCGCGATGAGGGCGGCCGCCGCCATCCGCCAGTTGCGGAAGTAGATGCTCAGGGTGAGCGCCACGGCGAGGATGAAGATGACGAGCGCGCGCAGGGCCTGCTGGCTCACCGACGCGCCCCACGACGGGCCGATGAAGGTGCCACTGACGTTGGCGTCGGGGACCCCGAAGGCGTCGGCCAGGGCGCCGCGGACCTCCTGGCTGTCGGCCTGGGAGAGGCGCTCGGTCTGCACGCGCACGGTGTCGTTGCCGACCCGCGTCACGTTGACGCCGCGCTGGTCCTCGGCGGCGCCGACGGCGTCGCGGGCGGTCTGCTCGTAGTCGCCGGTGGTCTGGGTGCCGGAGACCCGGAACTCCGAGCCACCCCGGAACTCCAGGCCCAGGTTCAGGCCCTGGACGACGAGGCCGATGACGGCGATCGCGACGAGGAGGCCCGAGACGAGGTAGAAGCGGTTGCGCTTCTGGACGACGGGGACCGAGCGGGCGCCGGTGTAGAGGTCGTTGCCGAGTGCGGCGAAGGAGAAGCTCATGCCGCACCTCCCTTCGCGGCCGTGGCGGCCTGCCGGGTGACGGTCGCGGTCGGCGCCGTCGTGAAGCGTCCACGCCCCTGGTAGCGGGTGGCCTGCGGGACGCCGAGGCGCCGCGGGTCCAGGCCCGACCACGGGTGGCCGTCGCGGAAGAACCGCAGGCGGGCCAGGAGGGTCAGCAGCGGGTGCGTGAACCAGAAGACGAGGAGGAGGTCGATGAGCGTCGTGAGGCCGAGGGTGAAGGCGAAGCCGCGCACGCTCGAGCTCGCGAGGACGTACAGGACGATCGCCGCGAGGAAGTTGACGCCGTCGGCGATGAGGATGGTGCGCTTCGCACGGTCCCAGCCGGTCTGGACGGCGGCCTCGAGCGAGCGGCCGTCGCGCAGCTCGTCACGCACGCGTTCGAAGTAGACGATGAACGAGTCGGCGGTGAAGCCGATCGAGACGATGACACCCGTGACGCCCGCCATGTCGAGGCGGTAGTTGTGCGACCACCCGAGGATCGTCAGCACGAGGTAGGTCATCAGGCCGGCGACGACGATCGAGGCGACGGTGACCAGGCCGAGCATCCGGTACTGGAACATCGAGTACACGACGACGAGGACGAGGCCGATGATCCCGGCGACGAGGCCGTAGCGCAGCTGCTCGCTGCCCAGGGTCGGGCTGATGTCGATGCTCGTCTGCTCGACGAACGACAGGGGCAGCGCACCGAACTTCAGCTGGTCGGACAGGCTGCGGGCCTCGGCGATGGTGAACCCGCCGGTGATGCTGGCGCGGCCGTCGAGGATGGCCTCGTTGAAGCGCGGCGCCACGATGACGCGCGAGTCGAGGGTGGCCGCGAGCTGGTTCTGCGGCTCGGGGAGGCTGACCATCTTCCGGCTGATGTCGGCGTACTGCCGCGCGCCCTCGCCGTTGAGGCTGAGCGCGATCTCGACCTCGCTCGTCAGGGCGCCCTGCTGGTTGGCGCGGTAGCCCGACGTCGCGTCGCTGATCTTGTCGCCGGAGACGGCGACCGGGCCGAGGATGAACTTGGCCGTGCCGTCGACGTCGCAGGTGATGAGCGGCTTGGCGGCGTCGTCGACGATCGCGTCGAGCTGCTCCTGGTCGCAGGTGAAGGTCTCGAACTGCGCGGTGAGCTCGGGGGTGATCCACGCGAGGTCGGTGGGGTCCCGCGGCGCGGCCGAGCCACCCGGGGCCGAGGCGCTCGGCGACGCGGAGGGCGAGGGCGACGAGCTGGCCGACGGGCTCGCGGTCCCGGTGGGGGTCGGCGTCGTCGCGAGGGCGTTGGGGACGGCGCTGTTGCTCGTCGGCGACGCGCTGCTCGCGGTGGTCGGCGTCGTCGATGCCGAGGGGCTGCCCGAGGGCGCCGGGCTCGTCGAGCCGGACGGGCTCGGGCTGGCGGTCGGCTGCGGCACCGCGGAGGCGACGGCGAGGACCGGGCGGAACTGCAGCTGCGAGCTGCGGCTGATCGCGTCGCGCACCTCCTGCGTCGGGATCTCGGGGATGCTGACGACGATGTTGCGGTCGCCCTGGGTCGTGACCTCGGCGCCCGAGACGCCGCCGGCGTCGACGCGCTGGACGATGATGTCGCGGGCCTGGTTCAGCTGCTCGGCCGAGACGACCTGACCTGCCGACGTCTTGGGCTCGAGGATGATCTGGGTCCCGCCCTTGAGGTCGAGGCCGAGCTTGGGCGCGCCCCCGCCGTCGGACCAGATGTTCGCCCCGGCGAGGAGGCCGCCGAGCCCGAGGACGAGGACGAGGGTCGCGAGCAGGCCGCGGCGCGCAGCCGTCTTCGGCGCGGTGCCGGCCATGCTCAGGCCACCTCGGTCGCGCGCATGCCGATGGCGCGGCGGTCCCAGCGCAGCTGGACCCCGTTCCCGGCGTCGAGGGTCACGGTGGCGTCGTCGATCGCGACGATCGTCCCGTAGAGGCCGGACGTCGTCACGACCTCCTCCCCCACCGCGAGCGAGGCCTGCATGGCCTGGATCTGCTGGGCGCGCCGTCGCTGCGTGACCATCATGAAGATGAGGAGCAGGAACGGGAGCGCCAGGATGAGCAGGTAGCCGAGGCCGGAGCCGCTGCCGGAGAACATGGGTGAATCAGGTCCTTTTGGGTCAGGTCGCCCGCTCTCGGCAGGCAGTGGTGCGGCCCGGACGAGCCGGGCCGAGAGTGCAGTCTAGGCGAGTCGTTCCGGGGTGACCAACGAAGCGGGCGGGCGCGGCGTGCCCGATCCCCGTCAGCCGAAGCGCGGGCTCCCCGAGAGGTCGTCGGGCTCGTCCGCGGTCCCGCTGAGCGGGAGGGCGTCCTGGAGGGGGGCGCTGCGGGGCGGCTGGAGGCCCAGGTGGCGCCACGCGCGCGGCGCCGCGGCGCGTCCTCGGGGGGTGCGGACGATGAAGCCCTCGCGCACGAGGTAGGGCTCGGCGACGGTCTCGACGGTGTCGGACTCCTCCCCGACGGCGACCGCGAGGGTCGACAGGCCGACCGGGCCGCCGCCGAAGCGGCGGCACAGGGCCTCGAGGACGGCACGGTCGAGACGGTCGAGGCCGGCGTCGTCGACGTCGAAGAGGGCGAGGGCGGCCAGCGCGGCGCGGTGGTCGACGTGGCCGTCGCCGTGGACCTGGGCCCAGTCGCGGACCCGGCGCAGGAGCCGGTTGGCGATGCGCGGCGTGCCGCGCGAGCGGCCGGCGATCTCGGAGATGCCGGGCTCGTCGGCCTCGACCCCGAGCAGCCCCGCCGACCGGTGGAGGATCGTCACGAGGTCGGTGGTGTCGTAGTAGTCGAGGTGCCCGGTGAACCCGAAGCGGTCGCGCAGCGGCGCGGGGAGCAGCCCGGCGCGCGTGGTCGCACCGACGACGGTGAAGGGGGGCAGCTCGAGCGGGATCGCGGTGGCGCCGGGGCCCTTGCCGACGATGACGTCGACCCGGAAGTCCTCCATCGCCAGGTAGAGCATCTCCTCGGCCGAGCGGCTCATCCGGTGGATCTCGTCGAGGAAGAGGACCTCGCCCTCGTCGAGCGAGGACAGCACGGCCGCGAGGTCGCCGGCGTGCTGGATCGCCGGGCCGCTCGTGACCCTGATGGGCCGTTCGAGCTCGGCCGCGACGATCATCGCCAGGGTCGTCTTCCCGAGGCCCGGCGGTCCCGAGAGCAGGACGTGGTCGGGCGGGCTCCCCCGGCGGCGGGCGGCCTCGAGGACGAGGCCGAGCTGGTCGCGCACGCGCGGCTGGCCGGGGAACTCGGCGAGCCGGCGCGGACGCAGGGCGGCCTCGACGACCCGCTCGTCGTCGCTCCCGCCGGCGTCGACGACCCGCGCGGTGACCTCGAACGAGCCGTCGTCCTCGCGGTCGGCCTCGTGGACCTCGCTCCCCCAGCTCTTCGAGGCGCTCACGGCCGCAGCTCCCGCAGGGCCAGGCGCAGCAGGGCGGCGATCTCGGCGTCGGCCGGGGCGTGCTCGGCGACCCGCTCGACGGCGTCGCCCGCCTGCTTGGCCGACCAGCCGAGCCCGACGAGGGCCTCGGCGACCTGCCCGCGCCACGGCTCCCGGCCGGGGACGGCGGGCGGGGTGCCACCGGCCGGCACGGCGCCGCCACCGCGGACGGCGCCGACCTTGTCGCGCAGCTCGAGGACGAGGCGCTGGGCCGACTTGGCGCCGATGCCCGGGATGGTGGTCAGCGCCTTGGCGTCACCGGACGACAGGGCCGCGGCGAGCTGGTCGGGACCCATGACCGAGAGCATCGCCAGGGCGAGGCGCGGCCCGACCCCCGAGACCGTCTGCACGGTCTCGAACATGTCGCGGTCGGCCGGGGCCCCGAAGCCGTAGAGGGTGAGCGAGTCCTCGCGCACGACGAGGCTCGTCGACAGGGCGGCCTCGCTCCCCCGGTGGCACGACGAGGCGGTGGCGGGCGTGGTGTGGACGAGCATCCCGACGCCCCCGACCTCGAGGACGACGTGGTCGAGGCCCACGTGGGTCACCGTGCCGCGCAGGGAGGCGATCATCCGCGGGCCTGCTTCGCCAGGGCCTCGAGGCGGGCGGTCTGCGCCCCCCGCCAGGCGTGGCAGATCGCGAGGGCGAGGGCGTCGGCGGCGTCGGCCGGCTTCGGGGCCGCCGCGAGGCCCAGGATGCGGGTCACCATCGCGGTCACCTGCGCCTTGTCGGCGCGGCCGGAGCCGGTGACCGCGGCCTTGACCTCGGTGGGGGTGTGGAAGACGACGGGGATACCCCGCTTGGTCGCGGTGAGGAGCGCGACGGCGGTGGCGTGCGCGGTGCTCATGACGTTGGTGACGTTGGAGTCGGCGAAGACCCGCTCGACGGCGACGACGTCGGGGGTGTACCGCGCCAGCCAGCCGTCGACCTCCTTCTCGAGGAAGACGAGGCGCTCCCCCGGGTCGCCGTCGCTCGGGGTGCGCACGACACCGACGGCGACCATCGTCGCCTTGCCGAACCGGCCGTCGACGACGCCGAGGCCGCACCGGGTGAGGCCGGGGTCGACACCGAGCACGCGCACGAGCAGCCTTCCGTCGGGGCACGTCCGGCGGGCCGGGCGTTAGAACACCTGTTCGGTGGTAACGCTACACATCCCCCGCCGACCGGCGGCGCAGCAACACGCGGTCGGCGCGGGACCCGGGCTCAGGGGCGGGCGACGACGAGGTAGCGCTCGTCGGTGACCGGGCGACCCCAGAGGGCGGGGTCGGGCAGGGGGCGCACCTCGACGCGCGAGCACACCGCTGCCACGACGGCGGCACAGCGCTCGGCGGTCAGGCCGGCCCCGGTCACCCAGTTCCCCTCGACGAGGACGAGGCGGCCGTCCGGCCGCAGCGCCTCGACCCAGCGGCGCACGACGGCGACGGGGTCGGGCAGGGCCCACAGCACGTGGCGGCACAGCACGACGTCGGCCGAGGCCGGCGCCAGGGCCGGGTCGGCAGCGTCCCCCAGCCGGACGGTGGCCCGCGACCCCGCGAGCTTCTCGGCGGCCCGTTCGACCATGGCGGGCGAGAAGTCGAGCGCGTCGACGGTGTGCCCCTCCTGCGCGAGGAGCAGCGCCAGGGTGCCCGTCCCGCACCCGAGGTCGACGACGTGGGCCGGGGGCGCCGGGAGCACCCCGGTCAGCAGGGTGCGCCAGGCGTCGCGGACCGCGGGGTCGAGCAGCCCGTGGTCGGGCGCCTCGTCGAACGCCGCGGCCTCGGCGTCCCAGAGGGCGACGCCGTCGGCGTCGCTCACTCCTCCTCGAGCTGCGCGAGGACGTCGTCGGGGATGTCGCCGTTGGCGTAGACGTCCTGGACGTCGTCGCTGTCCTCGAGGGCCTCGATGACGCGGATCATCTTCTTCGCGCCGTCGAGGTCGAGCGGGATCTGGAGGTTGGGGACCCAGGAGGCCTCGGCGGAGTCGTAGTCGACGCCGGCGTCCTGGAGGGCGGTGCGCACCGCGACGAAGTCGGTGGCCTCGGACACGATCTCCCACGTGTCGCCGTTGTCGTTGACCTCCTCGGCGCCGGCCTCGAGGACGACCTCGAGCAGCTCGTCCTCGGACTTCTCGGTCTTCGGCACGATGACGACGCCGCGGCGGTCGAAGACGTACGACACCGAGCCCGGGTCGGCGAGCTGGCCGCCGTTGCGGGTCAGCGCCGTGCGGACCTCGGCGGCGGCGCGGTTGCGGTTGTCGGTGAGGCACTCGATGAGGATCGCGACCCCGCCCGGGGCGTAGCCCTCGTAGGTGATGGTCTCCCAGTCGGCGCCGCCCGCGGTGGCCCCCGACCCGCGCTTGACCGCGTTGTCGATGTTGCTGTTCGGGACCGACGACTTCTTCGCCTTCTGGATGGCGTCGTAGAGGGTGGGGTTGCCCGTGGGGTCGCCGCCGCCGGAGCGGGCCGCGACCTCGATGTTCTTGATGAGCTTGGCGAACAGCTTGCCGCGCTTGGCGTCGATCGCCGCCTTCTTGTGCTTGGTGGTCGCCCACTTGGAGTGGCCGCTCATGAACGCTCCCTCTGGTTCTGCCTCACGATGTCGACGAACAGTCGGTGGAACCGGTGGTCGCCCGTCACCTCCGGGTGGAAGGACGTGACCAGCAGGTTCCCCTGTCGCGCGGCGACGATCCTACCGGCGGCGGGTCCGTGCTCGACACGCGCCAGGACCTGCACGGCCGCACCGGCCTCCTCGACCCAGGGGGCCCGGATGAAGACCGCCCGGACCGGCTCGCCACCGAGCTCGCGGATGTGGAGGTCCTCCTCGAAGGAGTCGACCTGGCGCCCGAAGGCGTTGCGCCGCACCGTCATGTCGAGCCCACCGAGGGTCTGCTGGTCGGGCCGTCCGTCGGCGATCCGGTCGGCGAGCAGGATCATCCCGGCGCACGAGCCGTAGACCGGCATCCCGGCGGCGATCCGGTCGCGCAGCGGCTGCTGGAGTCCGCAGGCCCGGACCAGCTTGTCGATCGTCGTCGACTCCCCACCGGGGAGGACGAGCCCGTCGACCGCGTCGACCTCGGCGGGGCGGCGCACGGTGCACGTGCGCGCGCCGGAGGCCTCGAGGGCGGCGAGGTGCTCGCGCACGTCGCCCTGCACGGCGAGGACGCCGACGAGGGGCTGCTGGTCCACGAGCGAGGATGCTACGGCGCGAGGCCCACCCGACGCTGCGGCGGGCACCCGGGCGACCGTGGCTCAGGACGCGACGCCGTCGCGACCGCCGTCCTTGGCGCGGTACAGCGCACGGTCCGCGGCCTCGCGCAGGTCGTCGAGGGCGCTGACCTTCCCGACGGCGAAGCCGATGCTCACCGTGACGGCGAGACCAGGCGCGAGGTCGTCCCAGTGCTCGGCGCGGATGCCGCGGACGACGGCGCGGCAGCGCTTGGTCGCCACGGCGGGGTTGTCGGTGTCGAGGAGGAGGATGAACTCGTCCCCACCCCACCGCACGACGAGGTCGGAGTCGCGCACCACGGCCCGCAGGGCGCCGGCGACCCGGACGAGGACCTCGTCCCCGACATCGTGGCCGTACGTGTCGTTGACGCCCTTGAAGTGGTCGACGTCGACGAGGACGAGCGCCATCTCGCGGTCGCGACCCACGCCGCGCACGACGTCGGTGAGGGCGGCGACGTGGCCGGCGAGGCCACGCCGGTTCGCGACACCCGTGAGGACGTCGAGCTCGGCCTCGACCCGCAGCCGGGCGTGCTCGGAGACCATCGTCTCCTCGCGGATCAGGGACGCCATCGCCTCGACGGCCGCGACCCGCGCCTCGTGGCGGCGCAGGGCCAGCTCGCGGGCGACGCGCAGCCCGGCGGTCTCGAAGCCGAGCTGCGTCGACTCGAGCTCGGCGTCGCGGGTCAGGGCCAGGAGGAAGAGCTCGGGGTGGCGGACCCGGTCCCACGCGTCGATGGCCTCGGCGAGGAACCGGCGCGCTTCCCCGGGGTCGGGCTCGACGAAGGAGCGGGCCAGCGCGACGTAGGTGGCGAAGTCGGTTCCGGCGCCGTCGGCCATCTCGCGGGGCGCGGCCGCCTCGGGCGGGGCGATCGCGTCGACGAGGTTCTCGAAGATGTGGACGTCGATCCGCCAGCTCTCGGGGATCCGCTCGACGGGGACGTGCTGGGCCGCGTACCGGGCGCGCTCGCCGTACTCGGCGAGCTCCGGGGCCGGGCCCGCCTGGCGCAGCACGCACAGGCGCCGGAGGTTGATCTCGGCCCGGTTGTAGAGCAGGGTGCCCATCCGCTCGACGTCGTGCTCGTCGGTCTCCCACTGGGCCGCCGCGGCCGAGGTGTGCTCGAGGGCGAGGTCCCACATGTCGCGGTCGAGGTAGGCCGTCGCGCACTCGACGTGGGCCGACCCGAGCATCTTGTGTCCGGGGGCCGCGTCGCGCAGCAGCACGGTGGCGCGGGCGAGGTCGCGGTCGGCGTCGAGGCGTGCCCTCGCTCCCCACATCACCGCCGTGGCGCCCTGGCCGAGCGCCAGCGCCTCGAAGACGGGGTCGCCGGAGGCCCGCGCCCGCTCGAGCAGCGCGGCGTGCAGGGCCGGCGCCTCGTCGGGGTCGCTCTCGTTCGCGAGGAGCCGGACGTAGTCGGCGACGAGGAGCACGTCCGCCCACCCGTGCTCGGTGGCCGTCTCCTGCAGGCGCGTCACGACGTCGGGGTCGTACTCCGGGGTCTGGGAGGTCCGGATCTGGGAGCGGGCCAGCTCGAAGGCCGCGTGGTGGTCGGCCGAGCGCGCGCGAGAGCCGGTCCTCGTGGCGGTGGCGGCCCCCGTGCTCATGGCATCCAGTGTGCGGTGCGCACGGGCCGTCCGTCCGGAGGTTGCCGACATGTCGCCTGAACGGCCGATGCGGAGGTCGACCGGCCGTCGCCGCAGGTCATGGGCCCGGGTCGGCGGGAGGCGGTCCCGCGGGGGCGGTGCGGAAGGGCGGGGCGGCAGGGCGGCGCGGCACGCTGCCTAGACTGCGCGGGTGTCCCCCGCCGCCGCCGTCTCCGTCCGGCCCCGCGAGGCGCAGGACGTCCCCGGGCTCGCGCGCCTCCTCGGTGAGCAGCAGGCCGGCTCCGGGTACCCGGTGCGGTGGCCGCTCCCGTTCCCCGCCGAGGACTTCGTCGTCCGGCCCACCGAGCTGGCCGCCTGGGTCGCGGTCGTCGACGGGCAGGTTGTCGGGCACGTCTCCCTCCTCGCCCTCGGCCCCGGCTGGGACACCGACGCGTGGGTCGCGGCGACCGGCGCCGAGCCCTCGGCGATGGCGGCGGTCGGCGTCCTCTTCGTCGACCCCGCGCGGGCCGGTCTCGGCATCGGGAGCCGGCTCCTGACCGCCGCGGTGGACCACGCGCGGTCGCTGGGCCGGCTCCCCGTCCTCGACGTCGTGCAGGAGACGTCGCGCGCGGTCGAGCTGTACCGCCGCCACGGGTGGCAGGAGATCGGGCAGGCCCGCCCGCCGTGGCTCCCCGACGGGCGGCTGCCCCTCCTCCTCATGGCCCTGCCCGAGGGTCAGGGGCGCGCGACGACGTAGGCGTTGAACGGGTCCTCCTCGAGCTCGTGCCGCACGACGTAGGCGAACCCGGCCTCGCGGACCATCTGCTCCGCGAGCTGGACGCCCCACACGGTGCCGAGCCCGTCGCCGCCCTGGCCGAGGGACACCGACATGCAGTGCAGCGTCGAGACGGCGTAGAGGAAGGTCCCCCACGGGAGCGCGACGTTGTCCTCGAGGCGGCTCGAGGCGTTGATGTCGACCATGAGGAAGGTGCCGTCGGGGCGCAGCGCCCGGTGGATCGCCGCCAGCACCGTCGCCGGGTGGGCCTGGTCGTGGATGGCGTCGAAGGCCGTCACGAGGTCGAAGGCGCCCTCGGGCAGCGTGGCGACGTCGTGCTCCTCGAAGGTGACGTTCGTCAGCCCCCAGGCCGCGGCCTCCGCGCGGGCGGCGACGAGCGCGTCGGGGCTGAAGTCGTAGCCGGTGAACCGGCTGCGCGGGAAGCTGCGCCCGAGGAGGTTGACGGCGTGCCCCTCGCCGCAGCCGACGTCGAGGACGTCGATGCCGGCGCCGAGCCGGTCGACGAGACCGGTGAGCGGCACGATGGTGTCGATGAGGGACGCGTCGTTGACGGCGCCGCTGTCGTCGGCCTGGACGTCGTGGAACCCGGGGTAGTCGTCGTACGACAGGCCGCCGCCGTGGCGGAAGCAGTCGACCACCTTCGGGGCCGCGGCGCCCATCATCGCGACGACCCGCATCGTGCGGGCGAGGTTGTCGGGGCCCGGGCCGGTGACGAACGGCCGCACCTCGGGGCACAGGGCGTAGGTCGCGGCGACGGGGTCGTACTCGACGACCTCGGCGCAGGCCATCCCGCCGAGCCACTCGCGCACGTAGCGCTCGTCGAGCCCGGCGGCGTCGGCGACCTGGCGGCTCGTGGCTGGCGGGAGGTCGGCGAGGGCCTCGAACAGCCCGGTGTCGTACCCGATCCCGAGCAGGACGGCGGTGGAGCCGTCCTCGAGGACCCGGACGAGGCGGTCGAGGACGCCTCCCTCGGCGGTGGCGTCGGTGGGGGCGTCGGTGGTGGTCGGTGCGGTGGTCGTGTCGGTGGTGGTCATGGCTGGCTCCTCTCGGCGCGGGCGGCGGTGCTGCCACCCGTCCACCGACGCTAGGAGCGCGGGTCGGGGCGCCGCGTCGGGCGGATGGTGTACTTGTGGCGCGGCCTCATGGGGCGTTTCGTGCAGGTGCGGCGGCGACGGCCTCGATGCCGTGCTCACGCGCCCACGCCGCGGCGGCCGTCCGGCTCGAGACCCCGGCCTTGGCGTAGACGTTGGCGAGGTGGCGGCTCACGGTCTTCTCGCTGATGACGAGGTCCCGCGCCACCTCGCGGTTGCTCGCCCCCGTGAGGACGCAGCGCAGCACCTCGAGCTCGCGCTCGGTGAGGCCACCGGGAGGGCGGTGCGGGGCCAGCCGCCGGAGGTCGGCCTCGGCGCCGAGCCGCTCGTAGATGGCGCTGGCGGTCGCGCGCTCGGCCTCGGCGAGGGCCGCCTCGCCCCGGCCGTCGCGGACACGGGCGAGGAGCTCGTGGACGCGCGCCGTGGCGTGCCGGCTGCGCTGGGCGCGGTACACCGCGGCGGCCGCCTCGAGGTGGGGCAGCGCCTCGTCGAACCCACCACGGTGGAGCAGCAGGCAGGCGGCGGCGTGGTCGGACCACGCCCGCAGTCCGGGGGTGTCGTGGAGCTCCGCGGTCTCGGCGAGGTCGGCGCACGCGGCCTCGGCGAGGACGAGGTCGCCGGCGCGCAGGGCGACCTCGACGGTCGGCAGGAGGAGTCGGGCGCGGCCGATCCGGCCCGTCTCGGCGACGGCGGCCCGCAGGTCGGCGAGGGCCGCGGCCGGGCGGCCCTCGGCCTCGTCGAGGAGGGCCAGACCGGGCTGCGGGGTCACCGACAGGTCGCGCGCCCGCTCGTACGCCGACCGCGCGCCACCGGCGTCGGCGCGCAGCCGCCGGACGTCCCCGAGCTCACGGTACCCCTCCCCCGCGACCCAGCCGTGGGAGCCGACGAGCGCCCGGCTGCGGTCGGCCACCTCCCGCTCGACGAGGTCCCACTGCCCCTCGGCGGCGAGGAGCTGGAGCTGGTGGACGCGGGTGACCCCGGCGAAGAGGAAGGTCTCGGACAGCGGGGCCGACCACCGCTGGAGCGCGTCGGTCCACGCCCTCATCCGGGCCAGGTCCCCGAGCTCGTGGCACTGGTGGATGACGGTGCAGTGGACGTCGCCGGCCCACAGCGCGGGCAGGGTCCCCGACAGGACCGCGAGCATCGCCTCGTCGAGGTCGCCGAACCCCTGCGCCGTGCGCCCGGACCACACCGCCGACAGGCCGGACAGGACGAGGGCCAGCGCCTCGAGGGCGTCGTCACCGAACCGCGTCGACAGCTCGTGGAGGACCTCGGCCCCGCGGACCGCGGGTGCCGCGTCCTGGTCGACCTCCCACGCGAGGCCGGCGTCGACGTAGACGAGGTAGCCGTGCACCGGTGTGGGCTCGACCTCGCGCAGCAGCCGCCGGGCCCGGTTGAGCCAGGCCTGCCCGATGACGACGTCGCCCTCGGTCGACCACGACAGCGCCAGCTCGAGGGCGAGCGCCGCGGCCGCGACCGGCTCGCCCTCGGCCACCCGGGCGCGGTAGACGTCCTCGGCCACCTCGCGGGACGTGGAAGTGTCACCCAGCCACCAGGAGGCCCGGCCGAGGAGCTCGAGGTCGTCGGTGGGCAGCGGGGCGACGGCGTGCTCGCGCTGCAGCAGGGCCCGCGCGGTCCGCCAGTCTCCTGCGGCGTAGGCCTCGCGGGCCGCCACGACCCCGTCCGAGCCCATCGGCGCCTCCTGCGCCGAGGGTACTGCGGGGGCGGTGACGCCGGTAGCGCCCGGCGGCGCGAGGACCGGCGGGCGCTACCGTCGGGGCATGTCGACTCCGCTGACCGACCGGGCCCGAGAGCTCGACGCCACCCACGCCGGGACCGACCTGCGCGGCCGCTTCCGCCTCCCGCCGGGGGTCGTCTACCTCGACGGCAACTCGCTCGGCGCGCTGCCGGCCGGGGTCGCCGAGGCGGTCGCCGACGTCGTCCACCGCCAGTGGGGCAGCCGCCTCATCGCGAGCTGGAACGAGGCCGGCTGGTGGGAGGCCCCCACGCGCGTCGGCGACCGGGTCGGACGCCTCGTCGGGGCGGCCCCGGGGCAGGTCGTCGTCACCGACTCGACGTCGGTCAACCTCTACAAGGCCGTCGTCGGAGGCGTCCGGCTGCGGCCGGGGCGCCGGGTCGTCCTCACCGACCCGGGCTCGTTCCCCACCGACCTCTACGTCACCGACGCCGCGGCCCGCGACGCCGGTGTCGTCGTCGAGCGGGTCGCCCCCGACGAGGCCGTCGCGCGCATCGCCGAGCTCGGCGACGACCTCGCCCTCGTGTCCTACTCCTCGGTCGACTACCGCACCGGCGAGCTGTGGGACCTGCCCGCCATCACCCGCGCCGCGCACGCCGTCGGGGCGCTCGCCTGCTGGGACCTGTGCCACTCGGCCGGGGTCATCGACGTCGGGCTCGACCTCCACGAGGCCGACCTCGCCGTCGGGTGCGGCTACAAGTACCTCAACGGCGGCCCGGGCGCGCCCGCCTACCTCTACGTCGCCCACCGGCACCAGGACGACTTCGACCAGCCGCTCGCCGGGTGGAACGGCCACGCGACGCCCTTCGCCATGGCGCCCGAGTACGTCCCGGCGCCCGGCATCGCGCGCGGCCGGGTCGGCACCCCGCCCGTCCTCGGCGTCCTCGCCCTCGAGGCGGCGCTGGGCGCCTACGACGGCATGCCCGTGGCCGACGCGCGCGCACGGTCGCTCTCGCTCACCGGGTTCTTCCTCGAGTGCCTCGACACCCTGGCCCCCGGGCTCGAGGTCGCGACACCGCGCGAGCCGGAGCGGCGCGGGTCGCAGGTCAGCGTGCACCACCCCGAGGCCTACGGCGTCGTCCAGGCGCTCATCGCCCGTGGGGTCGTCGGCGACTTCCGCGAGCCCGACATCGTGCGCCTCGGTTTCGCCCCCCTCTACCTGACCCACGCCGACGTCCTGCGCGCCACCGAGCACCTGCGCGCCGTCCTCGACGGCCGCGAGTTCGAGCGCGAGGAGTTCCGCGCCCGCGCCACGGTCACCTGACGCCACGACCCCGGGCGAGCACCCGCCGAGGGCCCTCGCTCGCGGTCACCCGAGGGCGAGCACCGCCACGACCTCACCGTCGTCGACCTCGCCCGTGGGGACGAACCCGAACCGCTCGTAGAACCCGCGCGGTCCGCCGGGCTCGTCGACGTAGCTGAGCCTCACCCGCTCCTCCCCCTCGGCGCGCAGCCTGTCCAGCAGCAGCGTGAGCGCGGCCCGCCCGATGCCGCGGCCCTGGAAGCGGTGGTCGACGAGGAAGCGCCACAGGTAGGGCTCGGGCACCGTCTCGGTCGTCGCGGCGTACATGAGAAAGCCGGCCGGCTCGCCGTCGGCCTCGATCCCGAACAGGACCGGGACGAGGGCGACGCCCTGCTCGAGGTTCGGGTACAGGGCGTCGCCGTAGTTGGCGATCATCGGCGCGACGAAGCGGCGCTGCTCGGGCGTCGTCTCGAGGGCACCGTAGGCGCGGTGGTTGTCGGGACCGAGCTCGACGAGCCGGACCCCTGACCCCGCCGCGCCGGGCGTCACCAGCCGCGCTCGGCCAGGCGGTGCGGCTGCGGGATCTCGTCGACGTTGATGCCGACCATCGCCTCGCCGAGGCCGCGCGAGACCTTGGCGATGACGTCGGGGTCGTCGTGGAAGGTCGTCGCCTGGACGATCGCCTCGGCCCGCTGGGCCGGGTTGCCCGACTTGAAGATGCCCGAGCCGACGAACACGCCCTCGGCACCGAGCTGCATCATCATCGCGGCGTCGGCCGGGGTCGCGATGCCACCGGCGGTGAACAGGACGACCGGCAGCTTGCCCGCGGCCGCGACCTCCTTGACGAGCTCGAAGGGCGCCTGCAGCTCCTTGGCCGCGACGTACAGCTCGTCCTCGGGAAGGTTCTGGAGGCGGCGGATCTCCTGGCGGATCTGCCGCATGTGGGTCGTGGCGTTCGAGACGTCACCCGTGCCGGCCTCGCCCTTGGAGCGGATCATCGCCGCGCCCTCGGTGATCCGGCGCAGGGCCTCGCCGAGGTTGGTCGCCCCGCAGACGAAGGGGACGGTGAAGGCCCACTTGTCGATGTGGTTGGCGTAGTCGGCCGGGGTGAGGACCTCGGACTCGTCGATGTAGTCGACCCCGAGGGCCTGGAGGACCTGGGCCTCGACGAAGTGGCCGATCCGGGCCTTGGCCATGACGGGGATGGAGACCGCCGCGACGATGCCGTCGATCATGTCGGGGTCGCTCATCCGCGACACGCCGCCCTGGGCCCGGATGTCGGCGGGGACCCGCTCGAGGGCCATGACCGCGACGGCGCCGGCGTCCTCGGCGATCTTCGCCTGCTCGGCGTTGACGACGTCCATGATGACCCCGCCCTTGAGCATCTCGGCCATGCCGCGCTTGACGCGGGTGGTGCCGGTGCCCTGGGGGTTCTGCTGCTCGCTCATGGCGCCCAGTGTAGGTCCGCCCGCGACCCCCTCGGACCCGGGTCCGGGCCCGGTGCGACGCCGCTCGCGCAGGGGGCTCAGCGCGACAGCGCGGGGGGCACGTCGTCGTCGAACTCGACGGGCTCGGGCAGGGCCGCGTGGCCGGCGAGGCGGAACATCCGCACGACCGCCTTCTCGCGCACCCGGCGCACCTCGCGGGTCGCGTCGCTGTGGAACCGGCGGGCCAGCTGGACGCGCAGCCCGCTCGCCGCGAGGCGGTCGAGGGCGTCGGCGCCGAGCTCGTCCTCGTGGGCCCGCACGGCCGCGACGGCGTCGTCGCCGAGGGCGGCGCGCAGGGCCGCGCTGAGGTCGCTCTCGACGTGCTCGCGCCCGCCGAAGTGCTGCCCGTCGAGGAGGTCGTCGTCGACGGGCTGCTCGGTGGTCCGCTCGAGCGACTCGGTGGCGGCGTCGGCGACGAGGAGCGCGCTCGCGGGGTCGAGGGCACCGCTGTTCGCGAGCTCGAGGGCGGCCTCGGCCCGGCGCACCAGCTGGGCGTCGAGGGCGGACATCGCGCCCTCGACCTTGGCGTGCAGCCGGTCGAGCCGGGCCGCCGAGTACGAGAGGTACCACGCGACCCCGATGACGAGGATGACGAGGAAGGTCGCCACCTGCAGGACGTCGACCATCAGCCGCCTCCCCCGGGTCCGCCCCGCACGAGCCGGCCCCACAGCCCGCGGGGCGCGGAACCGTCGGGCTCGGAGACGGCGCCCTCGATGACCGTCTCGTAGACGGCCATGACGCGGTCGGCCACGACGTCCCAGTCGAAGACCCGGGCGCGGGCGCGACCCACCGCCGCGAGGTCCTCGCGACGGGCCGGGTCACCGAGGAGGTCGACGACCGACCGGGCGAGCGCGGCCTCGGAGCCGGTGGCGAAGAGCGCCCCGGTGCGCCCGCCGTCGAGGACGGCGGCGAAGGCCGCGAGGTCGGACGCGACGACGGGGGCACCCGCCGCCATCGCCTCGACGAGGACGATGCCGAAGCTCTCGCCCCCGAGGTGCGGGGCGACGTAGGCGTCGACCGAGCGCAGCAGCGCGGCCTTGTCGGGCTCGGAGACCGACCCGAGGACCTCGGTGGCGGCCGCGGCGCGCGGGTCGGCGTCCTCGAGGAGGTCGGAGGCGTCACCGGGACCCGCGACGAGCAGGCGCGCCCCCGGGTACCGGTCGAGGACGGCCGGCAGCGCGCGCAGGGCGACCGCCAGGCCCTTGCGCGGCTCGTCGACGCGGCCGAGGAAGGCCAGGGTCGGCCGCTCGGGCGTCCCGGCCCACCGCGGCGCGACGGGGGCCTGCGCGAAGCGCGCGACGTCGACCCCGTTGGGGATGACGAACGCCTCGCCGCGCAGGTGGCGGCGCACGGTGGCCCGGGCCTCCTCGGACACGGCGATCCGTCCGCGGATCTTCTCGAGCGAGGGGCGCAGCAGCGGGTGTGCCGAGTGCATCGCCCGCGAGCGCGGGGTCGAGGTGTGGAAGGTCGCGACGACCGGCTCGGTCGAGGCCCACAGGGCCATGAGCGAGGCCGAGGGCGTCACCGGCTCGTGGAGGTGGAGGACGTCGAAGTCGCCCGCCTCGAGCCAGCGGGTCACCCGCGCCGAGGTCACCGGGCCGAAGGTGAGCCGGGCGACCGAGCCGTTGTAGCGCACCGGGACCGGCCGGCCGCACGAGGTGAGGTACGGCGGCAGCTCGGCGTCCTCGTCGGCGGGTGCGAGCACCTGCACCTCGTGGCCCTGCGCGAGGAAGTGCTCGGCGAGGTCGCGGACGTGGAACTGCACCCCTCCGGGGACGTCCCACGCGTAGGGGCAGACGATCCCGATCCTCACCGCGCGGCCTCGGTGGCGGCCAGGCGCTCGGGGTCGAGGTCGGCGAGGAACACGCGCTGGAGCATGTGCCAGTCGGCGGGGTCCTCGCGCACGGCGGCGCCGAGGACGTCGGCGCACTGCTGGGTCATCGACGTCACCTTCTCGCGGGTCGTGCCCGCGGCCGGGACGTCGACGGCCGGGTGGAAGGTGATGACGATCCCCCACCCGCGGCCCCGGCGCTCGTGCCGGATCGACACGGGGTGCAGCGGCCGTCCCTCGGTGAGGGCGAGGAGGGCCGGGCCGGGCGCCATCCGGGCGGGCTCGCCGCAGAAGTCGACGACGACGCCCTTGGCGGTGAGGTCGCGGTCGGCGAGCAGCGGGATGATGCCGGGCCGGCGGGCCGCCTCTCGTAGGGCGGGGAACGGGTTGACCCCGCCGGTGAGCGGGATGATCGTCATCCCCAGGCCCTCGCGGAAGGCGAGGAACTCCTCGAAGACCTCCTCGGGCTCGAGCCGTTCGGCGACCGTCGTCACCGGTCCGAGGTGCGTGGTGCCCCACGCGCCGGCGAGGTCCCAGTTGCCGAGGTGGCCGAGGAACGCCACGACCGAGCCACCGCCGTCGATGACCTCGCGGATGACGTCGTCTCCCTCGGCGCGCACCCGGGCCACGATGTCGTCGGGGCCCAGGTCGGGGAGCCGGAAGGCCTCGCAGTAGTAGCGCAGGTAGCGGCGCATGCCGTCCTTGACGAGGGCGTCGAGGGCGGCGTCGTCGAGGTCGGGGCGGACCCGGGCGTAGTTCGACCGCATCCGCGCCGCCCCGCCCCGGGCGACGGTGAGGTCGGCCGCGGCGTCGAAGAGGGCGTAGGCCGCCCGCTCGGGCAGCCGGCGCACGACCCCCCAGCCGATGCGGTGCCCGGCCAGGGCCACGGCGTCGCCGACGGTGTGGCGGACCGGGCTCACGCCGCGCCCAGCGCCTGCCGGCGCACGGCCAGCATCCGCTGGACGACGGTGACGAGGCTCGCGACGGCCAGCAGGCCGAGCACGGTGCCGAGGAAGAGGGTGGGCAGGTCGAACAGCCCGGTGAACCCGGTGGCGACGAGGACGACGACGAGGCGGTCGGCGCGTTCGGCGATCCCGACGTCGGCCGTCATGCCGAGCCCCTCGGCGCGGGCCTTGGCGTAGGAGACGACGCTGCCGAGGATGAGGCACGCGAGGGCGAGGGTGGCCATCGTGGCCTCGGCGCCGTCACCGGCGTACCAGAGGACGAGACCGCCGAAGATCGCGGCGTCGCCGACCCGGTCGAGCGTGGAGTCGAGGTAGGCGCCCCACTTGCCCGAGCGCCCGGTCATCCGCGCCATGATGCCGTCGACGGTGTCGGAGAAGACGAACGCGGTGATGACGAGGGTCCCGACGAGGAACTCGCCGCGCGGGTAGAAGGCCAGGGCACCGAAGCACACGCCGAGCGTCCCGATGACCGTGACGACGTCGGGGCTGACGCCCAGCCGGACGAGCAGCCGGGCGACGGGGGTGAGCACCGTGGTGAAGAAGGCGCGCGCGTATCGGTTGAGCATGGTGCGCCCAGCGTAGTGCGGGAGGCCGGAGGTCCCGCGCCACCGACCCGCGCCCGACCGCTTGTGCGACGCGCCGCGGAGGAGAAAGGTGGCCCCATGAGCGGCACAGCGGCCCCCTCCGTCAGCGGCACGACCGGCATCCGCAACGTCGTCCTCGTCGGACCGAGCGGCTCGGGGAAGTCGCGCCTGTTCGACCATGTCGTCGACCAGTGCGGCGCCGGCCGGCCGTCGCGCGGTCGCACCGAGCCGACGACGGGGCTGCGGGCCGCGACGGTCGCGACCGGCGGGGTGGTGCTCACCCTCCTCGACGCCCCGGGTCACCCCGACTTCGTCGGGGAGGTGCGGGCGGGGCTGAGGGCGGCGGATGCCGCCCTCTTCGTCGTCTCGGCCGCCGACGGCGCCGACGCCCAGAGCCGCTCGCTGTGGCACGAGTGCGCGCTCGTCGGGATGCCGCGGGCCGTCGTCGTCACCCAGCTCGATGCCCGTGAGGCCGACTTCGAGGCCACCCTCGCCGACTGCCGGGCCCACTTCGGCGCCGGCGTGCAGCCGCTCGGCGTGCCCGTCGCCGGGTCCGAGGGCGCCGTGACCTCGATCGCCGACCTCCTCCTCGGCGAGGTCCACGACTACGCCGGGGGGAGGCGCACGGTGCGCGCCGCCGGGCCGGAGCACGCCGACGCCTTCGACACCCACCGCCCGGGCCTCATCGAGGGGATCATCGAGGAGTCCGAGGACGGCGCCCTCATGGACCGCTACCTCGAGGGCGAGGAGCTCGACTTCCAGACCCTCGAGCGCGACCTGCTGACCGCGGTCGCCCACGGCACGTTCCACCCCGTGCTGCCCGTCTCGGCCGAGACCGGCGCGGGTGTGGGGGTGCTGCTCCACCTCGTCGAGGCCGGGTTCCCGCACCCGGGGATGCACGCCCTGCCCACGGTCACGGGCCCGGGCGGAGGCGCGCCGGTGTCGATCACGGCCGACCCCGACGGGCCGCTGGTCGCCGAGGTCGTCCACACCGAGTCCGACGCGTACGTCGGCCACCTCTCCCTCGTGCGCGTCTTCTCGGGTCGCCTGCGCACCGACCGGGCCGTCCACGTCTCGGGCCACCTCGAGCTCCTCGGCGTCCCGACGGGCGAGGGCCACGCCGCGCACGACGAGGACGTGCGGCCCGGCGCCGTCGCGGCCCCCCTCGACGGCGAGCTGCTGACGAAGTCCGAGGCGATCGCCGGCGAGGTCGTCGTCGTCACCAAGCTCGCGACCGCCCAGACCTCCGACACGCTCTCCTCCCCCGACGCCCCGCTCCTCGTGACGCCGTGGGCCCTGCCGGAGGCGCTGCTGCCCGCCGCGGTGGCCGCGACCTCACGGGCCGACGAGGACCGGATGCCCGTCGCGTTCCGCGAGCTCGCGGCCGAGGACCCCTCCCTGCGGATCGAGCACGACGCCGGCACCGGCCAGGTCGTCCTGTGGACCACCGGCCCGGCGCACCTCGAGCTCGTCCTGTCGCGGCTGCGGTCGCGGTTCAACGTCGGCGTCGAGCAGGTCCCGGTGAAGGTCGCGATGCGCGAGACGGCCACCGAGCGCGCCGAGGCCCAGGGCCGCCACGTCAAGCAGTCGGGCGGGCACGGCCAGTTCGCCGTCTGCCACCTCGTCATGGAGCCGCTCCCGCGCGGCAGCGGCGTCGAGTTCGCCGAGAAGGTCGTCGGCGGGGCCGTCCCCCGCCAGTTCATCGGCAGCGTCGAGAAGGGCGTGCACGCCCAGCTGGCCAAGGGCCTGCTCGCGGGCTGGCCGGTCGTCGACGTCCGGGTCACCCTCACCGACGGCAAGGCGCACTCCGTCGACTCCTCGGACATCGCCTTCCAGACCGCCGCGGGCCTCGCGCTGCGCGAGCTCGCGTCGCCCTCGACGGTCTCGCTCCTCGAGCCGGTCGACACGGTGGTCGTCACCGTCGACGACGACCACCTCGGGGCCGTCATGACCGACATCGGCACCCGGCGCGGCCAGATCGTCGGCTCGGCGCCGTGCGAGGACGAGCCGGGCCGGTCGGTCCTCGAGGCCGCGGTCCCGCAGCTCGAGCTCATCGACTACGCCGTCGCGCTGCGCTCCCTCGCCCACGGCACGGGGACCTTCCACCGCGAGCTGCGGGGCTACGAGCCGCTGCCCGAGCGCCTGGTCCGCGAGCACCTCCCCTCGCACGCCTGACCCGTCGGGCGGTCGGCCGCTCAGACCGGCCAGTGCTCGACGAGCCGCGAGCGCACGTCCTCGAGGAGCATCGGCAGCGCCTTGGTGCGCGCGATGATGGGCAGGAAGTTCGCGTCGCCGCCCCAGCGCGGCACGACGTGCTGGTGCAGGTGCGCCGCCACCCCCGCCCCGGCCACGGCTCCCTGGTTCATCCCGAGGTTGAAGCCCATCGGCGCCGACGCGGACTCCAGGGCCCGGATCGCCGCCTTGGTCAGCGCGGTGAACTCGGCGGTCTCCTCGTCGGTGAGGTCGACGTAGAGCGCGACGTGGCGGTAGGGGCAGACGAGGACGTGGCCGGGGTTGTACGGGAAGAGGTTCATCACGACGTAGGCGTGCTCCCCGCGGTGCACGACGAGGGCCTCGGCGTCGTCCTTGCCCGGAGCGGCGCAGAACGGGCAGCCGTCACCGGGACCGGGGTCGGGACGGTCGCCGGCGATGTAGACCATGCGGTGCGGGGTCCAGAGCCGCTCGAAGCCGTCGCCCTCCCCCGCGAAGCCGGCGGCGGACTCGGCGTCGGGACCGGCCGGCGCGCCGGCAGGGTCGGGGGTCGGCTCCATGACCCGATCCTAGGAGGGTCATCCCGGCCGTCGCCGACCGCGGCCCCGAGGATGACCGGGCTCAGCGCAGGTGGCTGGCCCCGTTGAAGTCGAGGACGGCACCCGAGGCCCACTCGGCCCCGGGCGAGGCGAGGGCGCACACGGCCGCGGCCACCTCCTCGGGCGTGGCGACCCGCCCGAAGGGGCTCTGGGCCCGCACGGCGTCGCCGCCCGGCCCGTCGAGGGCGTCGCCGGCCATCTCGGTGGCGATGAAGCCGGGCGCGATGCTCGCGACCGCGATGCCGTGGCGACCCAGCCGCTGCGCCATCGACTGGCCGAACGCGTGCAGGCCGGCCTTGCTCGCGCCGTACGCCGGGATGTCGGGCTCGCCCCGGAAGGCCCCCCGCGACCCGACGTTGACGATCCGGCCCACGGCGACGCCCTCGGCGGGCGGGACGTCGATCATGTGGCGGGCGACGCACCACGTGAGGGCGGCCGGCCCGAGGAGGTTCGTGGCCAGGGTGTCCTGCCACACCTGCACCCAGTCCTCGTACGACGTCTCCTCGAGGGCGTGGTCCCCGCGGCGGCTCACCGAGCCCGACCCGGGTGTCGCGATGAGCGCGGCGTTGTTGACGAGGACGTCGACGCGCCCCAGCACGGCGACGGCGTCGTCGGCGAGGCGGCGGACGGCCTCGGGGTCGGCGAGGTCGGCCGCGACCCGGGCGTGGCCGTCCCCCTCGAGACCGGAGAGGACCTCCTCGGCGCGCTCCCGGCTCGACGCGCCCCGGTGGTGGACCACGACCCGGTCGCCCATCGCGGCGAAGGTCCGGGCGATCGCGGCGCCCAGGCCGCGGGACGCCCCCGTGACGAGGACGCCACGGCGCCAGGGCTCGTGCTCGGGCTGGGGTTCCTGCTCGACCTCGCTCATGCGCGCCACCCTAGGACCCGCCCCACCCCGACTGATTGCCGAGAACCCACGCCGGGACGGCCCGGTCGGGTGGGCTCTGGGCAATCAGTCGGGGGCGCGGGGGTCGAGGCGCAGCTCCATGAGGCGGTCCGACGGCGCGCCGAAGCCCATCCGCTCGTAGAGGGTGCGCGCCTCCGGGACGGCGTTGAGCTGGACCCGGGTCACCCCGTCGGTCGGCGCCCAGTCGAGCAGGGCGCGCAGCAGCCGCTCGCCCACCCCGTGGCCGCGGACGTCCTCGGCGACGTAGAGCAGGCTGACGTGGAACCACGCGTCGGCCGGCCGGTGGGTGCTCGGCAGCTTCTGGACCCGGGTGCCGTGGACGACGCCGAGCGGGCGTCCGCGGACGTCCTCGGCGAGCCAGGTGCGGCGGGCCCGGTCGCGCAGCCAGGCGTCGGCGAAGGCGTCGAGGAAGCCGGCGGGCACGGTGCCGCCGCGCTCGCGCTCGTCCTGGATGTGCAGCGCCCCCACCGAGAACGCGTCGGAGGGCACGGCCTCGCGCACCCGAACGCCGTCGTCCTCAGCCATGGCCCCAGCATGGCCCACGGGCGCCTGCGCGCGGGGCCGGTCGGCCGCACCGCACCGGTGGCGGCCGCCCCTGCGGGCACAAAGGTGTGGGGCCCCGGGGAGTATGAGTCTCCGGGGCCCCACGGTCGACTCGGCGTGATGTTCCGCGTCTCACGAGATGGACTCCGTTCACCCACCACCCTCATCACCGGGTGGCTCCGTGCGGTTGCCCGCTCGGCGTGGTGCTCGGCCTTCTCTCGATCCCTCCGCCACCGAGGT
Source organism: Oryzobacter terrae (assembly GCF_042756445.1). Lineage (GTDB taxonomy): Bacteria > Actinomycetota > Actinomycetes > Actinomycetales > Dermatophilaceae > Oryzobacter > Oryzobacter terrae. The sequence continues at coordinate 101,515 of NZ_CP170578.1, read as the reverse complement.
GGTGGAGTGGGATATTTCTAATCCCCCCGGCGGTGCGCCGCAAGGGGTTTGGCGCAGAAACCTCGGACGAGTTTGCGCGACCGGCGTGTCGTCGGCGTGTCGTGTGACGCCCGGGACCACGCCGGCCACCCCCGCCCCGCGCGGTCCCGACAGGTGGGACCGCGTGAGACGGACGGACCCGGGCCGCGGGGGTGCGGCCTGGTCAGCCGGCGCGGAGCGGCAAGGTCAGACCTGGCGACGGTCGGCGATCGCGGCCGTGATCTCGGCGATCGCCTCGTCGACCGGCACCCCGTTCTTCTGCGACCCGTCGCGGTACCGGAAGGACACCGCCCCGGCGGAGCGGTCGTCCTCCCCGGCGATGAGCACGTAGGGGACCTTGGCCTTGCTCGCGTTGCGGATCTTCTTGGGGAAGCGGTCGTCGCTGGCGTCGAGCTCGGTGCGGATGCCCGCCGCGCGCATCCTTGCCAGCACGTCGCCGAGGTACTCGTCGAACTCCTCGGCGACGGGGACGCCGAGCGCCTGCACCGGCGAGAGCCACACGGGGAAGGCCCCGGCGTAGTGCTCGACGAGCACGCCGAAGAACCGCTCGATCGACCCGAACTTGGCCGAGTGGATCATCACCGGCTGCTGCCGGGTGCCGTCGGCCGCCTGGTACTCGAGGCCGAAGCGCTCGGGCTGGTTGAAGTCGTACTGGATCGTCGACATCTGCCAGGTCCGGCCGATGGCGTCGCGCGCCTGGACCGAGATCTTCGGGCCGTAGTACGCGGCGCCGCCGGGGTCGAGGACGAGCTCGAGCCCGGATGCGGTCGCGACGTCGCGCAGGACGTCGGTCGCGACCTCCCACTGCTCGTCGGACCCGATGAACTTGTCCTTCTTCTCGCCCTCGGTCGCCCGGGTCGACAGCTCGAGGTAGTAGTCGTCCATCCCGAAGTCGCGCAGCAGGGACAGGACGAAGTCGAGCAGGTGCTTGATCTCGTCCGGGGCCTGGGCCGCGGTGACGTAGGAGTGCGAGTCGTCCTGGGTCATCCCCCGCACGCGGGTCAGGCCGTGGACGACGCCGGACTTCTCGTAGCGGTACACCGAGCCGAACTCGAACAGCCGCAGCGGTAGCTCGCGGTAGGAGCGCCCGCGCGAGCGGAAGATGAGGTTGTGCATCGGGCAGTTCATCGCCTTGAGGCGGTAGTCGCTGCCCTCGAACTCCATCGGCGGGAACATCGTGTCGGCGTAGTACGGCAGGTGCCCCGAGGTGTGGAACAGCCCGTCCTTGCTGATGTGGGGGGTCCCGACGTACTGGAACCCCTCCTCGATGTGCCGGCGGCGGACGTAGTCCTCCATCTCGCGCTTGATGACGCCGCCCTTGGGGTGGAACACCGCGAGCCCCGAGCCGAGCTCGTCGGGGAAGCTGAAGAGGTCGAGCTCGGCGCCGAGCTTGCGGTGGTCGCGCTTCTCGGCCTCCGCGAGGCGGTCGAGGTGGGCCTTGAGCTCGTCCTTGGTCGGCCACGCCGTGCCGTAGACGCGCTGGAGCTGCGGGTTCCTCTCGGACCCGCGCCAGTACGCCGCGGCGCTGCGCATCAGCTTGAACGCGTTGCCGAGGACCTTGGTCGAGGGCACGTGCGGGCCGCGGCACAGGTCGCCCCAGGCGCGGCTGCCGTCGCGGCGCAGGTTGTCGTAGATCGTCAGCTGCGCGCCACCCACCTCCACCGAGGCCCCCTCCGCGACCTCGTCGGACGCACCGCCCTTGAGGCCGATGAGCTCGCACTTGTACGGCTCGTCGGCCAGCTCGACGAGGGCGTCGTCGTCGCTGATCTCGCGACGGTGGAAGGTCTGGCCCTCGTTGATGATCCGCTGCATCACCTTCTCGAGGGACTTGAGGTCCTCGGGGGTGAAGGGGGTCTCGACGTCGAAGTCGTAGTAGAAGCCGTCGCGGATGGGCGGGCCGATCCCCAGACGTGCCGAGGGGTGCAGCTCCTGGACGGCCTGGGCGAGGACGTGCGCGGCCGAGTGGCGCAGCACGTCGAGGCCGTCCTGCTCGGCCGCGGTCACCGGCTCGACGACGTCGCCGTCGGCGAGGACGTGGGCGAGGTCGCGCAGCTCACCGCCGACGCGGGCCACGAGGACCGACCGGTCGCCCTCGAAGAGCTCTCCGGCCGTCGTGCCCTGCTCCACCGATCGCTCGCTTCCGGCGACGTGGACGGTGATCTGGGCTGACATGGCGAGGGTTCTCCTGGCGGTGGGTGTCCGGTCGCCGGGGTGGCGCACCGAGGGTCAAGCCTACTGACCGCCCCACGGCACGGGCGCGCGGGTTTCGGCCCCGGTGGTCAGGCCGGGTCGAGGACGAAGCGCCCCGTGTCGAGCCAGTGCCGCAGCCGGCCCAGGGTGACGTGGACGTAGTCCTCGGCCTGGGCCCGCAGGGCGGCGGTCGAGGAGTCGAGCAGGCTGTTGGCGAGGAGCAGCTGGCGGGCCGCGACGAGGGGCTCGAGGTGCTCGTCGAGCCCCTCGGGCAGCGGCGCGACCTCGGCGTAGCCCGCGCGCAGGGCGGGCTCGCCGTCGGTCCCGGCGCGCCGGAGGTAGAAGGTCGAGATCGCGAGATCGAGCAGGGGGACCCCGAGGCCGCTGTCGTCGAAGTCGAAGACCGCGAGGGCGCCCTCGTGCCACTTGAGGTTGCCGCCGTGGAGGTCGGCGTGCAGCGGGATCGGCGCCACCCGGGCGTGCAGGGCCGCGAACGCCGCGGCGGAGCGCTCGCTCGCCTCGGCCACGACCGCGGCGGCGCCGGGGACCGACGCGGCGGCCGGCGTGAGGGCGTCCTCGTCACCGAAGAGCGGGGTGTCGAACAGCGGCAGCTCGGCCCCGGTGGGCAGGGTCCACGCGGCGGACTGCCGGTGCAGCGTCGCCATCGCCCGGCCGAGGGAGTGCGCCCACTCCGAGGACCCCTCGCGCGCGTCCTCGCCCTCGAGCCACGACGCCCCCGTGACGAGGAGGTCGCGGCCGACCTCCGCCGACGGGACGGCGACGAACCACTCGCCGCGGGACGTGCGCAGCGGGTCGGGGACGACGACGTCGGTCTGCTCGGTGATGGCGCGCTGCCACGACTGCTGGGCGACGACGTGGGCGGGGATGCTCTTGGAGTTCGTCCCGACCCGCAGGGCCACCCGGCGCCCGTCGGGGGTGTCGACGGCGAAGGTCGTGTTGAAGGCGTGGAGGACGACCTCCATCCGCTCGACCTCGAGGCCGAAGGCGGCCGCCGCCTCGAGGGCGACGGGTCGCAGCACCTCGACCTGCTCCTCCTCCCAGAGGTCCTCGTAGGCCGTCGGTGCGCTGCTCACCGGGCCAGCCAACCACGGGGCCCGTCCGGTCGCCCGCACGTTCCCCGCGCCGCCCCGTGTCGCGACCGTAGGGTCGGCCCATGAGCGTCCTCCCCCACGGCACCTGGCCCTCCCCGATCGCGCCCGAGCACCTCGTGGCCGGTCAGGTCGGGCTCGACGAGGTCCGTCCCGACGGCGCGAGCACCTGGTGGCTCGAGTCCCGTCCGGCCGAGGGCGGGCGGGTCGCCCTCGTGCGGCACGACGGGACGAGCGCGCACGACGTCCTCCCCGCGCCGTGGTCGGTGCGCACCCGGGTCCACGAGTACGGCGGGGGGTCGTACGCCGTCGCCGACGGGGTGGTCGTCCTCTCCCGCCTCGACGACGGCCGGCTGCACCGCCTCGACCCCGGCGCCGAGGAGCCCGTGGCGCTGACCCCCGAGGGTCCGTGGCGCTACGGCGGGCTGGTCCTGCACGGTGAGGACGTGTTCGCCGTGCGCGAGGACCACTCCCGGGAGCCGGAGCCCGCCAACGAGCTCGTGCGGGTCGACCTCCACGGCACGGGCGAGCACGCCGGCACGGTGCTGTGGTCGGGCTCGGACTTCGTCTCCCGCCCGGCCGTGTCGCCCGACGGCACGCACGTCGCGTGGGTCGCCTGGGACCACCCGAACATGGCGTGGGACTCGACCCGGCTGCTGCGCGCCCGGCTCGTGGACGGTGCCCTCGTGGACGTCCGGCTCGTCGTCGGCGACGACGGCGTCTCGGTCGCCCAGCCGCACTTCGGCCCCGACGGCGCGCTGTGGTTCCTCTCCGACGCCTCGGGCTGGTGGACGGTGCACCGTGACCGCGGTGACGGTCCGGTCGCGGTGCACGACGTCGAGGCCGACCACGCGACGCCGCAGTGGACCCTCGGCATGGTCGAGCTCGCCGTCCTCGACACCGAGCGCGCCGTCGTGCGCTGGTGGGAGGCCGACCGGTCACGGCTCGGCGTCCTCGAGGCGACGACCGGGGAGGTCGAGCCGCTCGACGTCGAGGGCGCGACCTTCGACCACCTCCACGTCGTCGACGGCGAGCTCGTCGCCCGGCGCGGGCTCGCCGACCGCCTGCCCGAGGTCGTGCGCGGTCCGCTCGGCGGCGACCTCACCGTCCTCACGACGGCCGGGGACCCCCCGGTGCGCCCGGAGGACGTCTCGGTCGCGCGGCCGTGGACGTGGACGAACAGCGCGGGCCTCGAGGTGCACGGCCTGCTCTACGAGCCCCGCCTGTCGGGGACCACGGGACCCGAGGGCGAGCGACCGCCCCTGCTCGTCATGGTCCACGGCGGGCCGACGGCGCGGGCCGAGCCGACGTTCGCCACGGGCACCCACCTGTGGACGACCCGCGGGTGGGCCGTCCTCGACGTCAACCACTCGGGCAGCACGGGCTTCGGCCGCGCCTACCGCGACCGGCTCCGCGGCGCGTGGGGCGTGCTCGACATCGACGACACCGTCACCGGCGCGCTGTCGCTGGCCGACGCCGGGATCGTCGACCGCGACCGGATCGCCATCCGTGGGGGGAGCGCCGGCGGCTACTCCGTGCTGCGCTCGATGACGACGAGCGAGGCGTTCGCGGCGGGCACGAGCCTGTTCGGCGTCGCCGACCTCACCGCGCTCGCCGAGCACACCCACAAGTTCGAGTCCCGCTACCTCGACAGCCTCGTGGCCCCCTGGCCCGAGGGCGCCGCGGTCTACCGCGACCGGTCCCCGCTCCACCACGCCGACCGGCTGCACGGCGAGCTGCTCCTCCTCCAGGGTGAGGACGACCTCGTCGTGCCGCTGGCGCAGGCCGAGTCGATGGCGTCGGCGATGCACGAGGCCGGCCGCGAGGTCGAGCTCGTCGTCTACCCCGGTGAGGGACACGGCTTCCGGCAGGGCACGACGATCATCGACGCCCTCGAGCGCGAGCTCGCGTTCTACGCCCGGGTCATGGGCTGGGAGGCGCCTCGGGCCTGACGGCCGGCGGCAGCGCGTCGGCGATCGGCGCCCGCAGCGGCCCGCTGTCGGTGGGCACCGCGGCCCGCGGATGACGGTCGCGCAGGTCGTGGGCCAGGCGCTCGGCGTCGAGGACGAGCGCGCCGTACGCGGGCCAGGCGGCGGGGTCGTCGAGGTGGGTGTCGCGCACCTCGTCGCTCAGACCGCGCAGCATCGCCAGGGCCCGCTCGACGTGCTCGTCGACGTCGCGGGTGTCGTCACCGGTGCCGACGCCGAAGTCCTCGATGGCCGCACCCACCTCGTCGAGCACGTCGGCGTAGCGCGCGAGCCAGCCCGCCGACGGGCGCGGGGTCCAGGCGGCGCCCTCGGCCGCGTCGACGAGGGTGCGGGCGATCCCCGCCACCTGCCACTCGGCCCGCTCCACGGTCTCGGCGGTGAGGCGGTAGCCGTCCCAGTCGATCCGGGCCGGGCGCAGCCGGTGCCGCAGGTTCCACCGGGTGCTCTCGCGCCCGGTCTCGACGACCTCGAGGACCTCGGGCGCCCGGCGGCCGATGAGCCCGGCCTCGTCGTACCACCCGTGGGCGCGCTCGGCCTCGTAGCCGGTGCGCAGCCCGTCGGCCATGTCGGCGAGCAGGGCCCGCAGCCGCTCGGTCAGGCTGCTCAGCTCGCGGCGCGGCCAGGTCAGGTGCATCGGCGCGAGGACGAGGGCGTTGACGGCGACCCCCACGACGCCACCGAGCGCCGTCTCGACGATGGTCAGGGCGGTGAACTCGGTGTCGGTCCCGTGCACCGTCAGCAGCGACAGGAGGACCATCGTCGGGACCTGGATGCCGTGCTCCCCCAGCGCCTTCCACCGCCCGATGAAGGTCGCGACGAGCATCACCGGCACCATCGACCACCAGGTCACGCCGACCTGCGAGCCGACCAGCCACGCGACGCCCATGCCGAGCACGACGCCGATGACCCGCTTCGTGCTGGCGCCGACCGAGCGCACCATCGTCCGGTCGACGACGAGGAGGGCCGACATCGGCGCGTAGAAGGGGGTGTCGCTGTCGAGGACGTGGACCGCGAGCTGCCACGCGATGACGGTGGCCACGGCCGCCTTGAGCATGAGCAGGCCACCGCCGGGCTCGGTGCCCGGGCCCTCGAGGCGCAGCCGGAGCCGGTCCCGCGCGATCGAGACGCGCTCGTCGAGGCGTTCCAGCAGGCCGGCCCGCGACTGGTCGGTCGTCGTCGGCGGGCGCATCCCTCGGACGCTAGCCGTTCGACCCGGGGCTCAGCCGGACGCCTCAGGCTGGTCTCAGCGCGCCTGGCGCGCGTCGCCGCGGTGACGGCGAGGGCCCCCGACGTCCTCGCCGGGGGCCCACCGTCGGAGCGTCCGTCAGGACGGCGGGTAGCCACCGCCGCTCGGCACGCAGGTGATGATGAAGCTGATGTCCTTGGGGCTCGTGTACGTGTCGTAGCCCGAGCCGGCGCCGCCGCCGGTCACGGTGACCTCGCGTCCGGCCTTGACGACGTAGAAGGCGACACCGGAGGCCTTGGTGAACGACTTGAGGCCGTCGGCGTACTCGACCTTCGAGCACACGTACTGGCCGCCGTTTTCCCAGTTGTCGGGGTTGTTGAGGGTCGGGTCGACGCCGGCGGAGGCCGAGGCGGCCCCGGCGACGAGGGCCAGCGCGGCGAGGGCCGTGGCTGACGAGAGACGGGTGGCGAGTGTCATGGGCTTCTCCTCGTGGTTCCCCTGCAGTTCCGGCGTGTGCCGGACCACGCGGGCCACCGGAGGAGCGCGGCGGTCGGGCCGACCATGGCCCGGAATGACTACGCCGCCGGCCCGCCCTCAGCAGGTTCACCGACGTCGAGGGTGAGGACGAGGTGGGTCGTGGCGGGGTCCGTCGCGGAGCGCAGGGCCGCGGTCACCGGCCCGGCGCCGTGGCTGCGCACCAGCTCGACGGTGGACGGGAGGAAGACCGGCCTGGTGAACCACACCCGGCTGCGCGACGGTCCGAGCGAGCCACGCCCGAGGACCGCCAGGCTGCGCGACCAGGTCCACATCCCGTGGGCGAGGTGGCGGGGGAAGCCGAGCGCCCTCGCCCCGAGCGGGTGCAGGTGGATGGGGTTGACGTCGCCCGAGACGGCGGCGTAGGCGCGCCCGAGGTCGTCGGGCAGGCGCCAGCGCGCCACGGCGGGCCCGTCGGGGGCGTCGGGCGGGACGTCGTCCCGCGGGGCGTCCTCGGTCCCACGACCCCGGCTGAGGTACACCGAGTCGCACTCCCAGACCAACTCGTCGTCGACGTGGGCCTCCAGCCGGACGTCGAGGGTCCGCCCGCGGCGGTGCGGTGCGATGGCGCCGGCGGTCACCGAGAGGGTGAGCGGCTCCCGGGCGTCGAGGGCCCGGTGGGACGTCACGTCGTTGGCGAGGTGGACCATGCCCGGCAGGGGCATCGGGAAGTCGGCGCGCGCCATCAGCGCGGTCTGGACGGGGAAGGCGAGCACCCACGGGTACGGCTGCGGCAGGGTGTCGCCGACCGCGTAGCCGCACAGCCGCTGGTAGGCGACGAGCCGCTCACGGTCGACGGGCACGCCCACGACGCGCAGCGTCCGGTCGGGGACGGTGTCCCCGCGCCGCCCCCGGGCCGTCACCGCGGCCCTCGCGAGCAGCGGTGCGGTGGAGGGGATCCCGGCGAGCGTCTCGACCGCCACCTCAGGCACCCAGCAGGCTCTGCCCGCAGACCCGGACGACGTTCCCGCTCAGCGCGGCCTGCTCGGGTGCCGCGAAGAACGCGATCGTCTCGGCGACGTCGACCGGGAGGCCGCCCTGGTTCAGGCTGTTGAGCCGGCGCCCGATCTCGCGGGTGGCGAGCGGGATCCGCGCCGTCATCTCGGTCTCGATGAAGCCCGGGGCCACGGCGTTGGTCGTGATCCCGCGCGACCGCAGGGCCTCGTCCGCCGCATAGGCGTCGACGAGCCCGATGACGCCGGCCTTGGACGCCGCGTAGCTCGACTGCCCGCGGTTGCCCGCGATGCCGGCGATGGAGCTGACGAGGACGACGCGGCCCCCGTCGCGCAGGCCGTCCGGTGCGAGGAGCGCCTCGTTCATCCGCAGGATCGACAGGAGGTTGACCTCGAGGACGCCGGCCCACCGCTCGGCGTCGGTGTTGGCGAGGAGCTTGTCGCGGGTGATCCCGGCGTTGTGGACGACGATGTCGACGCCCCCGTGGCGGCCCACGGCGTGGTCGACGATCCGGCGGCCCGCGTCCTCGGCGGTGACGTCGACCTGCAGGGCGGTGCCCCCGACCTCGTTGGCCACGGCGGCGAGCTGGGCGCCGGACGCGGGGACGTCGACGCAGACGACGGTCGCGCCGTCGCGCCCGAGCGTGCGGGCGATGTCGGCGCCGATGCCGCGCGCGGCGCCGGTGACGACGGCGACCTTCCCGGCGAGCGGGCGGTCGACGTCGTCGGGCACGAGACCGGCCGCGCCGGGCCCGCCGCGGAACACCTGCCCGTCGACGTACGCCGACCGGGCGGACAGGAGGAAGGTCACGGTGCCGAGGGCGGCGCCCTCCGACCCGTCGGCGACGAGGACGAGGTTCGCGGTCGCGCCCGAGCGCAGCTCCTTGGCCACCGAGCGGGTGATGCCCTCGAGGGCGCGCCGGGCGGCCCGTCGGGCTGCCGTGCCCGCCAGCGCGGGGTCGCGGCCGACGACGACGACCCGGGCGCAGCGGCCGAGCCGCTTGAGCGCCGGGGCGAGCGTGGAACGCAGCGACTCGAGGTCGGCGGGGGTCTCGGCGGCGGTGAGGTCGACGACGACCCCGCCGAGGCGAGCCTCCTCGGGGACCTCGGTGACGACGGCGGCGCCCGCCCCCTCGAGACCGGCGCACAGGGCGGTCAGGGCCGGGGTGTCGCCGTGTCCGCCGACGAGGAGGGGTCCGTCGACGAGCGGGCGTCCGGGTACGTGCCGACGCAGGGCGACCGGCTGGGGCAGGCCGATCGTCGAGGCGATCCGGCGTCCCGCGGTGGAGGAGACGAACGCGGTGTAGCCGTCGCGGTGCGCCATGTCAGGCCGCCTCGAGGATCGCGACGACGCCCTGGCCGCCGGCCGCGCAGATCGAGACGAGCCCGCGCGAGCCGGGACCGCGCTCGTGGAGGAGCTTGGCCAGGGTCGCGACGATCCGGCCGCCGGTGGCCGCGAAGGGGTGACCCGCCGCGAGCGAGGAGCCGGCGACGTTGAGCCTCGAGCGGTCGACGGGGCCGAGGGCGCCCTCGCGACCGAGCCGGTCACGGCAGAACGTCTCGCTCTCCCAGGCGGCGAGGGTCGACAGGACCGTCGAGGCGAACGCCTCGTGGATCTCGTAGAGGTCGAAGTCCTGCAGGCTCAGGCCCTGGCGCTCGAGCATCCGCGGGACGGCGTACGCGGGCGCCATCAGCAGGCCCTCGTCGCCCGAGACGTAGTCGACCGCGGCGGTCTCGCCGTCGACGAACCACGCGAGCGGCGCCAGTCCGTGGGCGGCCGCCCACTCCTCGGAGCCGAGCAGCACGGCGGAGGCGCCGTCGGTGAGCGGCGTCGAGTTGCCCGCCGTCATCGTCGCCCCGTCGCCGCTGCCGAACACCGTCCGGAGCGAGCCGAGCTTCTCGATCGTCGAGTCGGCGCGCAGGTTCTGGTCCCGGGTCAGCCCGAGGTAGGGGGTCAGGAGGTCGTCGAAGAAGCCGCGGTCGTAGGCCGCCGCGAGGTTCTGGTGGCTCGCCAGGGCGAGCTCGTCCTGGGCCTCGCGGGTGATCCCCCACCGCTCGGCCGTGATGGCCATGTGGTCGCCCATCGACATCCCGGTGCGCGGCTCGGAGTTGCCCGGCACCTGGATGCCGAGGTCGGTCGGGCGCAGGGTCAGGGCGGCCTTCGCGCGGTCGGCCGGCGTCTTGGCCCGGTTGAGCCTGAGGATCTTCCGGCGCAGCCGCTCGGGGACGACGATCGGGGCGTCGGAGGCGGAGTCGACCCCGCCGGCGATGCCCGAGTCGGCCTGTCCGAGGGCGATCTTGTTCGCGACGAGGATCGCGGCCTCGAGGCCGGTTCCGCACGCCTGGGTGATGTCGTAGGCGGGCGTCGTGGGCGCCAGGCTCGAGCCGAGGACCGCCTCGCGCGTGAGGTTGAAGTCGCGGCTGTGCTTGATGACGGCCCCGGCGACGACCTCGCCGAGCCGCTCCCCCGCGAGCCCGTGGCGGGCGACGAGCCCCTCGAGGGCGGCGGTCAGCATGTCCTGGTTCGAGGCCTCGGCGTAGGCACCGAACTGGCGGGCGAAGGGGATGCGGTTGCCGCCGAGGACGGCGGCGCGGCGGGTGGTGGTCACCGGTCAGGGCTCCTTGGGTCGGGAGGTCGAGCAGGGCTCGAGCAGGGCCGGGTCCGGCCGCGCGAGGTATCCGGTACGGACGGTAACAGGTACCGCTGGTTCCTGCTACCGTCCGGGGCATGACCGGGACGCGGACCTCCCCCGACGGGCGCAGCTCGCGGTGGGACGAGCACCGCCTCACCCGCCGGGCCGAGCTCGTCGAGGCGACCCTCCGGGCGGTCCGCGAGCACGGGGCCGGGGTCGGGATGGACGAGGTCGCCGCCGTCGCCGGGACCTCGAAGACGGTCTTCTACCGCCACTTCACCGACCGCGCCGGGCTGTGGACCGCGGTCGCCGAGCGGGTCGACGCGACGATCGTCCGCGGGCTCACCCGGGCCGCCGACACCCCCGCCGACACCCCCGACGGCCCGACGGGACGCACCGGCGGGTCGCCCGGGTCCGCGGCCCCGGCCCGCGGTCGCGTCCGCGCCGTCATCGCGGCCTACCTCCACCTCGTCGAGACCGACCCCGAGGTCTACCGCTTCATCGTCACCGCCCCGCTCGTGCCACCCGGCGAGCGGCCGAGCGGCGACGTCGCCGCCGGGATGACCGACCGCATCGCCCGCCACGTCGCCGACCTCGTGGGGGCCGGCCTCGGCGGCTCGCTGGACGGCTCCTCCCCCACGCCGCGCCTGTGGGGCGTGGCGGTCGTCGGGATGGTGCGGGCGACGGCCGACGCCTGGCTCGCCGGAGGTGGCGCCGCCGGTGGCCAGAGCAGCGACGAGCTCGCCGACGACCTCACCCGGCTCGTCTGGGACGGTCTCGGCTCGCTCGCCGCGGCCCCCGCCGAGGGCTGAGCCCGGCCAGCGTCGCACCCCCGGCCCGCGACGTCCTCAGGCCTGCCACCAGGGACGCAGCGGCAGCCCGGTGCGACCGTCGGCGTACGGCTTGACCGCGAGGACCTGGTGGAGCTGGACCTCGTTGCGCTCGAAGCCGAGCCGCGAGCCCGCCATGTACAGTCCCCAGACCCGCGCGGTGCCCTCGCCGACCTCCGCGACGCACTCGTCCCAGTGCTCGACGAGGTTCCCGCACCACTGCTGCAGCGTGCGGGCGTAGTGGGGCCGGAGGTTCTCCTCGTGGACGACCTCGAGCCCGCGGTCCTGCGCGGCGGAGATGATCCGCCCCGAGCCGGTGAGCTCGCCGTCGGGGAAGACGTAGCGGTCGATGAACGCGCCGGTCTCCTGGCGGCGGTTGTGCGGGCGGGTGATGCAGTGGTTGAGCAGCGTGCCGCCGGGCCGGAGTCGGTCGTGGATGAACCGGAAGTAGGAGCCGTACCGGCGCACCCCGACGTGCTCGGTGAGCCCGATCGAGGAGACGGCGTCGAAACCCGTCTCGGTGACGTCGCGGTAGTCGCTGTGCCGCACGTCGGCCAGCCCGGCCAGTCCCTCCTCGGCGATGGCCTTCTGGGCCCACAGCGCCTGCTGGCGCGAGAGCGTGACCCCGGTGACGCGCACGCCCCGCCGGGCGGCGTGGCGCACCATGCCACCCCAGCCGCAGCCGAGGTCGAGCAGCCGGTCGCCGGCCTCGAGGCCGAGCTTGTCGAGGACGAGCCGGTACTTGTTCTCCTGGGCCTCCTCGAGCGACGCGTCGTCGTGCGGGTAGCAGGCGCACGTGTAGGTCATCGACGGGCCGAGGACGAGCTCGTAGAACCGGTTCGAGACGTCGTAGTGGTGGTGGATGGCCTCGGCGTCACGGGTCACCGAGTGGCGCAGGCCCTCGGCGACCCGGCGCCACCGGGGCAGGTTCTCCTGCGGCGGCGGCGGAGGTGGCGTCAGGCCCTTGACGCCGAGCTCGCGGGCGGCCTCGAGCGCCGCCGCGGCCGAGGGCCGGTGGAAGCGGACGTCGGCGAGGTCGACGAGGACGTCGTAGGGGTCACCGGGGTGGATCCCGTGGATGGCGAGGTCGCCCGAGACGTACGCCCGGGCGAGCCCGAGGTCGCCGGGGGCGGTCGCGAGGTACGCGAGGGCCCGTGGCGTGCGCAGCTCGAGCGTGCGGGCGGCGTCGGGCGGGCCCAGCGAGGAGCCGTCGTAGGCGCGCAGGGCGACGGGTAGCGGGCCGTCGACGACGGAGTCGACGATCTCGGCGATGGACATCGGGCGGTGCTCCCTCCGGGTGGGTACTCGTGGACGGCGGTCGGGCTCAGGCGCCCCTGACCGCCTTGGCGTAGAGGTCGGGCAGGCGGCTCCCGGGGTCCCACCGCTCCTTGAGCACGCGGTAGGCGTCGCCGCCGTAGAGACGGGCGAACTCGTCGGGGTCGTAGAAGGACTCGGAGTACAGCGACTTGTGGCCACCGAGGGCGGACACCTCCGCCTCGATCCGGCGGTTGGTGGCCCCCGGGACACCACCAGGCGTGGTGGGGACCGAGGACCAGAACCCGATGTTGACGTAGGTCTCGTCCGGGCGGAGCGGGTAGAGGGTCCACGGCCTGTCACTGCGAAGACGCAACGGGCACAGCCAGATCGGCTCGATGGGAACCTCGCGCAGGAACCAGCGGAGGAAGCCGGCCGTGGCCGCCAGGGGGATCTCGACGTCCTGGACGACGCGCTCGCGCGGTGGCCGGCCGTGCCGCGCCTCGAGGCGGTCGGCGACGTCGAAGCGGCGGTCGAGGGCGATGAGCCTCCAGTAGACGCTGCTGCGCAGGAGCCGCCGCGGCCAGAGCCGACGGACCGCGGGGTGCTGGGCCCCGAAGGCCCGGGAGCACCAGAACCAGTCGGTGTCCCAGCGCCACAGGTAGTCGTGGGTGGTGAGGAGGTCGCGCCGCGGTTCCGGGTCGTCGTGCTGGAGGGAGCGGTAGTAGACCGATGCCTTCGTGCGGTCGCTCGTCGGGCCGGGGTCGTCGGTGCGGGTGCCGAGGACGAGGTAGGACTCGGTGGCCGAGAAGACGACGCCGTCGACGTAGTCGACCTCCGCTCCGTCCCACTCCCCCTCGGCGACGACGGTGCCCAGGGCGGCGACGAGGGTGTCGACGTCGTGGAGGCGCACGTGCCGCAGGGAGACGGTGCGGCCCACGGGCTCCAGCTCGATCCGCAGCCGGGTGGCGTAGCCCAGCGTCCCGTAGCTGTTGGGGAACCCGCGGAACAGGTCGGGGTGGCGGTCGGGGGCCACCGTCACGAGCTCACCGGAACCGGTGAGGACGTCCATCTCGAGGACCGACTCGTGGGGCAGCCCGTTGCGCCACGAGGCCGACTCGATGCCCAGCCCCGTGACGGCCCCGCCGAGGGTGATGGTGCGCAGCTGGGGGACGACGAGCGGCGTGAGGCCGTGCGGCAGCGTGACGTCGACGAGGTCCTCGTACGTGCACATCCCCTGGACGTCGGCGGTCCGGGCGTCGGGGTCGACGGCCACGACGCCGGTGAGGCCCGTGGTGTCCAGCCCCGGCACCGACGTGGACGTGCGGCCCCGGAAGAGGTTGGACGTCCTCTTCGCGAGGCGCACCGGGCTGCCCGACGGGATGGCGCGGTGGCTGCGCAGCAGGCGCTCGACGCCGCTGTCGTGGCTCGTGCCGACGACGGTCGCGGTCACGTGGCCTCCACCGGGTCCCCGACGCGCACCCAGCCCTCCTCGCCGACCGCGGCGTGGAGACCGGCGCACGCGTTGCCGGTCGCCTCGACGGCCAGGAGCGTCCCGCCGACGCGCAGGACGTTGCCGGCGAGGGCCTCGACCTCGGCCGTGGGGACGTCGAGGACGAGGTTGGCGCGGGTCGTCGGCGAGTCGTCGCCGACGAGCGAGACCGCTGCCCTCTTCCTCCGGTCGCCCTCGAGGCCGGCGTTCGTGACGCGCACGGCCCGGACCTCGACGCCCGGCTCGCCGCGCGTGGGGAAGGTGTGGATGGCACGCACCCGGATGACGCCCATGTCTGTCATCAATACACCCGGCCCCCGACACCCGTCGCTGTCATTTCGCTGTGGATCGCGGGCCGAACGCCCCGGTTGAGTGGTTCCCCGCCTGTGCTCCCGCGGGCGGGACGGCTAGCGTCGATCCCGGCACGGAGCACGGATGAGGAGACGATCATGGCGATGACGCGCTCGACGCCGCGGGCGAGGCCGTGACCGGCGCCGCGCGGGCCACCCGGACCGGCCGCGCCCGGGCCACGGCGCTGGTCACGTGGGCCTACGCCGGCATGTTCGGTGTCCCGGCCGTCCCCGTCGCGGTCTTCCTCGTCCGCGAGGGCAGGCTCCCGTCACTGTGGGGACTGTTCGACCTGTACGGCGGCCCCTGGTCCTCGAGCGTCGCCGACGACCGGATGGTCGCCCTGCTCGTCGGGTTCGCGGGCGTGGTCGCGGCGGCCGGCCTGTCGGGCCTCCTGCTGTGGAGGGGGCGCCGGTCCGGTGCCGTGCTGAACCTGGCCCTGCTCCCGGTGGAGGCGGTCTTCTGGGTGGGGTTCGCCCTCCCCGTCCCCTGGCTCCTCGGGGTCGCGAGGGTCGTGCTCGTCGCGAGGGCGTGGCGCGGGCTCGGCGGGGCGCGGCGCTCGGCGACGGACGAGGGGCCGGAGCCGGGGACCCCCCTGGACGACGAACGTCCCGCTCCGCCGGAGCGGAGGGGACGTCTCGTGGATGTGGAGGGACTCGAAGGGAAAATGGCGGGTCGTGGCCAGAAGGGTCCCTTCACGTCCACACGTGCCCATAAGGGCCCTGAACTGCACTGATGCCCAACGTCACTGGAGTATGGTGTGGACGTGAAGGGACAGAAGATGTTGCTTCATCCGACACGTATCCGACACGCGGGGCTTTCATGGCATCTGGCAGACGAGCCTTCGGACAGATCACCCGGCTCCCCAGCAAGCGCTACCGGGCCCGTTACACCGGACCCGACATGGCCCTGCACAGTGCAGCCACCACCTTCGAGAGCCGCCTCGATGCCGAGGCCTGGCTGACCGACGAGCGCCGCCTGGTCTCTTCAGGTGACTGGACATCGCCGACCGCGCGTCGAGCAGCCGCCCGCCGCACGGAGGAGGCGCGTCGTGCCCGCACCTTCGCCAGCTACGCGTACGCGTGGCTGGCCGGTCGTCACGACCTGCGCCCCACCACTCGGATGAGCTACGAGATCGCGCTGAGGCGCCACCTCGTCCCGTGGTTCGGCCCCAGGCCTGTCGACGAGATCGGGTTGGAGGACGTCCGAGCGTGGTTCGCCTCCTACGGCGAGAGAACACCGACTGCTAGGGCCCACGCCTACTCCGTGCTCGCCGCCATCATGAACCAAGCGGTCGACGACGAGGTCCTCGTCCGGACGCCGTGCCGGATCAAGCGCGGGAGCCGCGCCAAGGTCAGGCGCGAGCCCGAGGTGCTGACCCTTCGCGAGCTCCTCGCCCTCGCCGAGGCCATGCCCGCGCAGCATCGGGCCCTGACTCTGCTCTGCGGCCTATGCGGACTGCGATTCGGGGAGGCGGTGGCGCTGCGCCGCCGTGACCTCGACCTCGACGGCGGCACGGTATCTGTCTCGAGAACCGCGACAAGAGCACAGGGCCGCAAGAGCGTCGGCCCACCCAAGACCGAGGCCGGCAAGCGCACGGTCGCCATGCCCCGGCTCGTTGTCGACAGCCTGAGGGAGCACCTGTCCCACTTCCCCGTCACGGGCCGGGACGCCCTCATCTTTCCCGGACGCGACGGCGAACTCCTCGCCCAGAGCTCGCTCTACGGGCTCCCGGCTCGCGTCGAGCGCCGTGACGGACGCGAGTACGGCAAAGAGGCCTTCGGATTTACGCGGGCTCGAGAGGAGATCGGCAAGCCCGGCCTGCACTGGCACGACCTGCGCCGCACCGCCGCGACCCTCGGCGCGCAGGCCGGCGCCACCGTCCGCGAGATGCAAAGCCGCCTCGGCCACGCCACCCCCACCATGGCCCTGTACTACCAACAGGCCACCGCTGACCGGGACCGAGCCATTGCCGATCGACTGCAGGAAACGGTCGACGCGCTGAACCCCAGTTCCGTCACCACCCTTACACCGAAACGAGCCTGACGCCGTCGCGGTCTCAGCAGCCCGATCTTGCCGCGGAGTACCAAAGGAGGAGGACGACCGCGGGGTGACAGGCTATCCGCATACAGGCCCCTTTGATGGCGATGCCGAAACGTCCTCATCTGCCGATGGTCGCGTCTAGCTAGGTGCGTCACTCCGCCCAGTAGGGGAAGCCGTTCACGCCCTCGGCGAGGGTGGCTCCGCTCGTGGGTGCCACGTCACAAAGGCCGCCCGGTCCAGGGCGTGGAGCAACGCAACCATCCATGGCGCAAGTTGCCCCACCGGGCCTGTGCACCGATGAGGGCCAGGTTGGGTCGGGCGCCCCGGCAGCCTGAAAGGCTGCCCCGAGGGACCGGGCAGCAGGAGGTCGCCCATGTCCAAGTCCAACGGCCCGGCTCTTACTAGGGTTGCGCCTGTGATCACGGGTGAGCTGAAGAGCAAGATCGACCGCGTCTGGGACGCCTTCTGGTCAGGGGGTATCAGCAACCCGCTCGAGGTCATTGAGCAGATCACCTACCTGCTGTTCATCCGCCGCCTCGACGACATCCAGACGCTGGCCGAGAAGAAGGCGCGCGTGACCGGCGGCGCTGTCGAGAGCCCCGCTTTCCTGCCCGGCCAGGCTCACCTGAGGTGGAGTCAGTTCAAGAACACCTCCCCCGAAGTGATGCACAAGACGATCGCCGACGAGGTCTTCCCATTCCTTCGCGGGATGGGCGACGGCACCACGTACAGCGAGCACATGAAGGATGCCCGCTTCACCATCCCGACCGCAGCGCTGCTGTCCAAGGTCGTCGACATGCTCGACGACATCCCGATGGCGGACCGCGACACCAACGGCGACCTCTACGAGTACCTGCTCTCCAAGATCGCCTCAGCCGGGGTCAACGGCCAGTTCCGTACGCCACGCCACATCATCGACCTGATGGTGAGGATGACCGCGCCTCAGCCGGGCGACGAGGTCTGCGACCCGGCCTGTGGCACGGCTGGCTTCCTCGTGGCCGCCAGCGAGTACGTCCGCGACACACACGCCGACGCGCTCCTCGACCAGATGCAGCGCAAGCACTTCCACGCCTCGATGTTCCACGGCTACGACTTCGACTCCACCATGCTGCGCATCGGCAGTATGAACATGTTGCTGCACGGCATCGAGTCCCCTGACATCCGCTACCGCGACTCCCTGTCCGAAGGCGCGGCCGCATATGCCGACAAGTACACGCTGATTCTGGCCAACCCTCCCTTCGCCGGGTCGCTCGACTACGAGTCGACGGCGAAGGACCTCCAGCGGATCGTGAAGACCAAGAAGACCGAACTGCTCTTCCTCGCGCTGTTCCTCAAGCTTCTCAAGTCTGGTGGACGAGCGGCTGTCATCGTTCCCGACGGTGTCCTCTTCGGTTCGAGCACAGCACACAAGGCGCTGCGCAAGATGCTGGTCGAAGAGCAGAAACTCGACGCCGTCGTAAAGCTGCCGTCAGGTGTCTTTCGCCCGTACGCCGGCGTCTCCACCGCGATCCTGTTCTTCACCAAGACCAACTCCGGCGGCACCGACGACGTCTGGTTCTACGACGTCCGCGCCGACGGATTCAGCCTTGATGACAAGCGCAGCCCCGTCGAGGCGACCGACCTCCCTGACGCTCTCGCCCGCTGGCAGAACCGCGGCTCTGAGAAGGATCGCGCCCGCACCGAGCAGTCCTTCTTTGTGCCCAAGGCCGACATCGCATCCCAGGGCTACGACCTGTCGCTCAACCGCTACAAAGAAATCGTCCACGACGATATCGAGCACCGCGCACCGCTTGAAGTCATCGCCGAGATCGAAACCCTCGAAGACGAGATCACCAAAGGCCTCGCCGACCTGAAGGAACTGCTGTCGTGAAGACCGCCCGCGTGGGTGACCTCGCTGAGCAACTGCGAGGAGTGACCTTCTCGAAGTTCGACGCAGCTCCGAGCCCACGCGCCGGCTACGTCCCCGTGCTTACGGCTGGGAACATCCAGGATGGTCGACTCATCACGTCAACCCTGACCTACGTGCCGTCCAGCAAAGTCGGAGCCAAGCAGTTAGTGCGCGAGAACGACGTCGTGATTTGCACATCGAGTGGAAGTCTTGGCGTAGTCGGCAAAGCAGCACGTAGCGACGGTTCATTCAGCGGTGGATTCGGGGCTTTCCTTAAGGTACTTCGGCCTGGCCCAGAGGTCGACCCAAGGTACTTCGCGCACTATTTCCAAACTCCGTCATACCGCCGAATCATCTCCTCTCAGGCAGCTGGAGCGAACATCAACAACCTGAAGAACGAGCATCTGAACAATCTCGATATTCCCCTACCGCCCCTCCCTGAGCAGCGGCGTATCGCTGCGATCCTCGACCACGCCGACGCACTCCGCGCCAAGCGCCGCCGAGTGCTCGCCCAACTCAATTCTCTGACGCAGTCGATGTTCCACCACACGTTCGGGAGCGAATCTCGGGTAGACTTCGGAACTCTGATGGCCGACGGCCCCAAGAACGGCCTCTATCGCCCGGCATCCGACTATGGCTCAGGCACGCCGATCGTCCGAATCGACTCGTTCAAGTTCGGATCAAGCGTCATTCACGTCGATTCGCTTCGTCGCCTGCGTGCCTCGCCAGCGCAGGTCCAAGAGTTCGGCTTGCAGGTTGGCGACCTCTTAGTGAACCGGGTCAACAGCCGTGAGCATGTGGGCAAGACGGCGCTTGTCGGCCCATTGCAAGAAGCGACTGTCTTTGAGTCCAACATGATGCGTATTCGAGTTGACAGAGACCTCGTGCTTCCAGTGTTCGTCGCTGAGTTTATGCAGACGAAGGACGTTCGTGCACAGGTCAAGCCGATGACCAAGGACGCTGTCAACCAGTCCAGCATCAATCAGACGGACGTCCGTTCGATCCAAGTCCCCCTGCCATCGCTGGATGTTCAGCGCGTCTTCGCTGCAAGAGTTGCCCTGATCGATTCGCAGGGGGACCTCATAAGGCGGGCCCTTGTTGCAGATGAAACTCTGTTCGCCTCCCTTCAAGTCCGCGCCTTCCGAGGGGAGCTGTGACCGATGCCGGTTGAGATGAGGATGTGGCGCATCGACGGCGACGAGCCGAAGCCGCTGACCGCTTCTGTCCTGCCTGCCGAGAAGGAACTACACGAGTTCCTTAAGCGCGACCCATCGCTGCTCGGCGAGCGCCTGATGGTCATCGGTAGCGAGGTGATCACGCCGTACGGTCCGCGGCTCGACCTGCTTGCGATCGACGCCGACGGCAATCTCAACTTGTTGGAGCTAAAGCGCGACAAGACGCCACGCGAGGTTGTCGCCCAGGTTCTCGACTACGGCTCCTGGGCGTCGACGCTGTCCCGCGACGACATCATTGACATCGCCACCAAGCACCTTGACCAGCCGTTCGAGGCCGCGTTCGAGGACGTCTTCGGCAGCGCTCCGCCCGACGAGTTGAACGGCGCCCTCAGCCTCACGATCGTGGCTGCCGAACTCGACGCCAGCTCGGAGCGCATCGTCAACTATCTGCGAGATTTCGGAGTCCCCGTCAACGCGGTCTTCTTCTCCTATCTCGAGGACGACGGGCGCCGCTACCTCGCCCGCTCATGGCTCACGGCCTCGGACGACGAGACCCCGAAGGCAACCACGGGTAACAAGAAGAGCAAGCGCGCAGCATGGAACGGGAAGGACTGGTATATCTCCTTTGCAGGTGGCGACCGCATGTGGGAAGACGCCCGCCAAAACGGCTTCGTCTCGGGTGGCGGCGGCAAGATGTTCTCGCAAGACATGCGGACATTGCCCAAGGACGCTCGGATCTGGGTCAACGTCCCGCCCATGCGCTACGTGGCGGTGGGGCGAGTCCTGGCACCGGCGGCACGTTTCGAGCACGCCCAAGTCCTTGTCGGCGGCAACTGGGTGCAACTGAGCGCCCAAGCGCTGCACGGCACTTACCCTGATGACCCTGCGACGCCGGACGACATCGCTGAGTGGGTCGTGCCGGTCGAGTGGATCGATGCGCGGCCTCTCGAGGCGGGGTTCTGGGAGAGGGGCATGTTCGCCAGCCAGCACAGCGCCTGCAAGCTGCGCCAGGAGTTCACCCTCGGGCGCTTGGCCGCCCACTTCAACACCGACGACGGCGAGTAGCCGACTGCGATGGGGAACTTCGACTTCGTCCGCCAGACGCTGCCGTCACTGCATGACGACTGCGCTCGGGCTGAGTCGTACCTGTCGTCCGACCCGCGATCGGCCTGCTTCTACAGCCGCCGGGTGGTCGAGGAGCTCGTCGGCTATTTGTATGACGTCCTCTCGCTGCCCCTGCCGTACCGCGACGACCTGGCGGCGAAGATCAACGACGCTGCGTTGAAGGCCGAAGTGCCGCAAGGCATCACGCAGAAGCTGACCGCGATTCGTCGCATCGCCAATACTGCAGTGCACGAAAGCCGGCCGATCCGCCCGGACGTGTCGCTGGCGGTGCTGCGCGAGCTGTTCAACGTCATCGTGTGGACGTCCTACCACCACTCCCCGGCGCCGACAGTGGTGCCGCTGCAGGCCCAGTTCGACCCGGCCTTGGCAGCCAAGGCCGCACCGCTGTCACACGAGGAAGTCGCCCGCCTCGCCGTAAAGTTCAAGGAGCAGGACGAGGCCCACACCCTCGAGCTCGCCGAGAAGGACGAGCGGCTGGCCGCCCACGAGGCGGAGATCGCCGAGCTGAAGGCTCAGATCGCAGCCGCCCAGGCAGCAGCCGCGCCCGACACGCGCGACTACGACGAGGCCGCCGCCCGCGACCTCTTCATCGACGTCCTGCTGCACGAGGCCGGGTGGACGCTGGATGAGGAGCGTAACCGCGAGTACCCCGTCACGGGGATGCCCAACGCCGAGGGGAGCGGCTTCGTCGACTACGTCCTGTGGGGCGCCAATGGTCTGCCGCTGGCGGTGGTGGAAGCCAAGCGCACCGCCAAGTCACCGGAGGTTGGCCAGCAGCAGGCCAAGCTCTACGCCGACTGCCTGGAGAAGAAGTTCGGCCGACGACCAGTGATCTTCTACACCAACGGCTACGAGCACCGGATCTGGGACGACGCCGGCGGTTACCCACCGCGCGAGACCCAGGGCTTCTACACACGCGACGAGCTGGAGCTGCTCATCCAGCGCCGCCAGACCAAGCTCCCATTGTCATCCGCGCAGGCGAACACTGACATCGCTGGCCGCCCGTACCAGGTGCGGGCCATCAAGGCAGTGGGCGATGCGTTCGACCGCAAGCAACGCGAGGCCCTCCTCGTGATGGCAACCGGCTCGGGTAAGACCCGCACCACCATCGCCCTCGTCGACCTGTTGCAGAAGGCGAACTGGGTCAAGCGCGTGCTCTTCCTCGCTGACCGCACCGCCCTGATCAACCAAGCCGCCAACGCGTTCAAGCAGCATTTGCCTAGCTCGACGACGGTCAACCTCGTGAACGAGAGGGCAATTGAGGGACGGGTCTACGTCTCGACGTACCCCACGATGATGAACCTCATCAACGAGATTGACGACGGCACTCGCCGCTTCGGGCCGGGCTACTTCGACCTCATTGTGATCGACGAGGCCCACCGCTCCGTCTACGCCAAGTACGGCGCGATCTTCGACTTCTTCGACTCACTACTCATCGGCCTCACCGCGACGCCCAAGGACGAGGTCGACCACAACACCTACCGGCTGTTCCACCTCGAAGACGGCGTCCCCACCGACAACTACTCCTTGGACGAAGCAGTCGACTCCGGCTACCTCGTGCCCCCAAAGGGCGTCAGCGTCGGAACCCAGTTCCTGCGCTCCGGTATCAAGTACGACGACCTCACCGAGGAGGAGAAGGACCAGTGGGACGCGCTCGACTGGGGCGAGGACGGTCCGCCCGACGAGGTTGGTGCCGAGGAGATCAACCGGTTCCTATTCAACGAGGACACCGTCGACAAGGTCCTCGGAACCCTGATGGTGCAGGGCTATAAGGTGGCCGGCGGGGACCGTATGGGCAAGACGATCATCTTCGCCAAGTCCCAGAAGCACGCCGAGTTCATCGAGAAGCGCTTCAACCTCGCCTACCCCGAGCTCGCCGGTCACTTCGCTCGCGTGATCACCCATGGCACGCCGTACGCCCAGTCGCTGATCGACGACTTCTCGATCAAAGACAAGGCGCCGCACATCGCGATCAGCGTCGACATGCTCGACACCGGCATCGACGTCCCCGAGGTCGTCAACCTGGTCTTCTTCAAGATGGTGCGCTCGAAGTCGAAGTTCTGGCAGATGATCGGCCGCGGCACTCGTCTGTGCCCCGACCTCTTCCGCCCCGGAGAGGACAAGCAGGACTTCCTGGTCTTCGACTTCTGCGGCAACCTCGAGTACTTCAGCCAGGACCTTCCCGGATCCCAGGGGCAGACCCAGAAGTCACTCTCCCAACGTCTTTTCGAGGCGCGACTCGGACTGGTCACCGCGATCGGCGACAACGAACCCGATCTGCGCTGGTCCACCCTGAAGACACTGCACGAGGTCGTCGCCGGGATTAACCTGGAGAACTTCGTCGTCCGCCCGCACCGCCGAGCCGTAGAGAAGTACGCGTCCGCAGACGCCTGGAACCAGATCGTGCCCGAGGACTCGGAGGCGTTGCTCACGCTCGCCGGACTGCCGTCCTCGGTCCGTGACGACGACGAGGACGCCAAGCGCTTCGACCTCCTCATCCTGCGTCGCCAACTCGCCCAGCTCGACGGCGATGCCGTGCTGGCCGAGAGGCTGCGCGAGTCCGTCCAGCACATCGCAGTCGCGCTGCTCGGCAAGACCACGATCCCGAGCGTCGCCGAGCAGGCCGTGCTGCTGGAGTCGGTGGCCGGCGACGAGTGGTGGATCGACGTGACGCTGCCGATGCTGGAACTCGCCCGACTCCGCATCCGAGGCCTCGCGCGGTTCATCGAGAAGCATGCACGCAACCCGATCTACACAGACTTCGAGGACACGATCGGTGAAGGCGTCGAGGTGGTGCTGCCCCGCGTCACCCCCGGCACCAACTTCGAGCGCTTCCGCGCCAAGGCCGAGGCGTACCTCCGCGAGCACCTCGACAACCTCGCCCTCCAGCGCCTCCGCCGCAACAAGCAGCTCACCGCGAACGACCTCAGCGAGCTGGAGCAGATGCTTGTCGCCTCCGGCGGCCAGCAGGTCGACATCATCTGGGCGAGAGAGCAAACCGGCGGTCTCGGCATCTTCGTCCGCAGCCTCGTCGGCCTCGACCGCTCGGCAGCGACGGAGGCGTTCGAAAACTACCTCGACGGCACGAAGTTCTCCGCCGATCAGGTCCGCTTCGTGAACCTCATCATCGACGAGCTGACCAAGAACGGTGTCATGGGGCCCGCACGCCTCTTCGAGTCGCCCTACACCGACCACGCCCCCACCGGCCCCGACTACTTCTTCCCGGACGCAGACGTCGAGGTCATCGTCGAGACGTTGAACGGCATCAAGCGCAAGGCCCTACCTGAGGAGGTCGCGTGAATTTCGGCCGGAAGGATCCGGTCACCCCACGCACGCCAAGGACACTCGCCCGAAACACGAAGTCGCTCTATGCCGACGACGCTGACGGTCTTGACCGCGACGTCCTCAATCGAAAGAGGCTGGCAACGCAACTGGGGCGAGCCGTCAGGGACCTTGCGGAGGAGACCGAGAGCGCAGTTGTTGGCCTGGTCGGCCCGTGGGGGGCCGGCAAGTCGAGCTTGCTCGGCCAGATCGAGAAGGACCTAGCCGAGCATGACTGGTACATCGGACGGCACAACCCTTGGGCCTACTCAGATTTGGCAGGCTCTGCCGCTGGCTTCTTCGCCTCTCTCCGCGACGCCGTTCCTGAGGATGTCCTCGGAAAGGAATGGCGCGCGGTCGTGGGCGAGTGGGTCTCCAAGGCAGCACCGCTCGGCGCGGCAGGCGGCGTCGCGGGCGTCGACGGGTCCGGCGCGATCGGCGCGGTCGGTGCTGTCATCACCGGCGACCGCAGCCCGGCACGTCTCCGCGAGACAGCAGCAGAAGGCCTGACCAAAATCGATCACCCAGTCCTCATGGTCCTCGACGACCTCGACCGACTAGCGCCCGACGAGTTGCTCTACACGTTCAAGCTCGTTCGGCTCCTCGGCCGGCTGCCAAACGTCTACTACCTGCTCGCATACGACGAGGCGACCCTCACGGATCTTCTCGAATCGACCGACCTGGTGGGCGAGGGAACAGGTCGTGCGCAGCAGTACCTCGAGAAGATCATTCAGGTTCGCCTTGAGATTCCACCCATGCTGCCGGA
This sequence comes from Oryzobacter terrae, assembly GCF_042756445.1. Classification (GTDB taxonomy): domain Bacteria; phylum Actinomycetota; class Actinomycetes; order Actinomycetales; family Dermatophilaceae; genus Oryzobacter; species Oryzobacter terrae. Next base: position 76,641 of record NZ_CP170578.1, on the reverse strand, counting down.
GCAGCAGGCAGCGCTGGCGAACGCCGCGATTGACGAGATTTGTGCGCGGCGGGGAATAACGCTGTCGGCCGGCACTAACCGTCGAATACAGCAGATCTGGCAGGACTGCCTGTCGACCTACCTAGACCAACCACGCTCAGTGAAGCGCCTGTTCACCCAAGTCGACGCTACGTGGCCAGACGTCGCCGGAGAGGTCGACTTCTCCGACTTCGTCGCTATCACATTCCTGCGTGTCTTTGAGCGTCCGACGCTTGACCTGGTCGTCGACCATCGCGCTGAGATCCTGCAGCAGGCCTCCGCCTTCAGCTTTGGAATCCGACAGGAGTCGCCGCAAGACCGATGGGCACGGTGGAAGCAACGGATCGCCGACGCTGGGCCGCGGCACCCCGGTGCGATCGAGGCCCTATTAGCGCACCTCTTCATCTCTATCCGCGGCGCCCGTGAGGGCCAGACCTACGCCGGCTCCTCCTACCAAGACGACGTCACTCAGAGGATGGGTGTCGGTACCTCCGAGCACTTCGACCGGTACGTCCAAGTCGGCGTTCCAGAGTCGGACCTGCCCGAGTCGACCGTTAGAGCAGCAGCTGACGAGTTGCGGGCGGGCGAGTATGGCGACGCGTTGGCCGAGCTCGTTCGTCGAATGGGCCAAGACGCCGCTCCCGGCTTACGCAAGCTGCGCCGAGAGCACCTTTCGTCGCCGCTGCCTGCATCGACGACCCTCCCCCTGCTCAACAGCCTCTACCTGCCCGCGATGGACCAGAAGAGCGGTCCACTCGGGCTCTCGCCGAACTTCAGCATCATCGGTCTCGCCATGGACGTGCTCGATAAGACCGAAACCGCGACCGCGACCACTCTGGTCGAGCAGATGGCTCGCTCGGACGCGGCCGGGCTCGCCCTGGCAGCGGACTGCGTGCGCATGGCGTTCAAGGACTCGGACACACCACGCCCGTGGGCAGCAGGCGCGAAAACACCAGTCGCAGCAGCACTCGATGATGGGATCAGGGCGTTCGCTAGTCAGCCGGCCAGATCCCACCCTCGCCTGTTGTCCTACCTTTACGACCACCTTCACCTCGCCGAGCCGGCAAACACCCGCGAGCTGCTCTGGGAAGCCATCGACTCCGGCGCGTGGGAACTACGCGAGGTGCTCGGACTGATGATCCCCCTCGGACAGGCCAGCAACGGCGAAGCCACCTGGACCTCTATGGGCGACTTCTCCGAGAGCACGATCGAGGACCTGCTCGGCGTTGACGCAGTGCTGGCCCGGATCCCCGAACAGCCGGACCTGCTCGAGCGCCACGACCCGAATGACTACTTCGATCGGCGAGTGGACGACGACGATCTCGGTGCGAGAATCGAGTACGCCCTCATCGGCTTGGAGCGCGTGCGGGCACGGCGGCGCAAAGAGACGGAGACCGCAGACGCCGAGCCGACACCGACACCCGACGAAGGTGAGCAGCTCGGATCAGACACTTGATCGCCTGCGTACTATCGCCGCCCATGCCGCGTAGGCGCCTGAGCGTGAGTCGCCTGGGCTTGACAGCACTGGCTAATTGCACCGACGAGGCATTCAACCGGACATCCAGCCGCTCGCGCGAAAGCCCCTTCGACACTTATCTACGGGGCGATGCGCAGGCTGGGGTCTCCGAGTGGGCGGAGACTGATCACCTCACATGCCGCGCTCCGTGCGTTCCTAGGCGTGCGCCTATTGGGCGGCCCACCAGCCGGCCGTGAGCGCGCGCTCCCACTCGGCGTTCTCGGGAACGAACAGTTGGGGGTAGGTCCCATCAGCGATCGGGTCCCACCCAACCCCGACGCTTATACCTTCTGCCTCGAGCCCGATGAACTCGACCACGACGTGGCAGTTGCCAGGTCCGTGAATATGCGCGATCACACCGGGATGCCCGCTGATCAGAATGTGTCCGTGCTCCGCAGCGGCCGCGCTGACATCGCGTTCTGAAGCTTCCCCGCCGTACAACACGCGCGCCCCGACTCGCACCTCGGACTCGGTGAGCACTCGCATGGCTGGACCATCTCACAGACGAGCCCAGTCCGGTCGCCCTTCCGCTCATGCCGCTCATTGCGCGCTTCGCGGTGGCCGCGTGCCGCGTCGCACCACCGCCTAGGAGTTGGCCGCGGCACTGGCGCTCGAGCAGGAGCCGACTCTGATGGTGGAGAGGATGCGCCTGCGGCGACCCGTTCCACACAATGGCCCACGAGGACCGGTGCTTGAGTTGGCTAGGCGAAAGTGGCTGGCCTCAATCTGTGCGGTCCAGGATGAGCTGGGCCGCTTCGCGCGGCGCATCCCATTGTGGAAAATGACCGCATCGCTCGAACCAATGCAACTCCGCATCGGGGAACAGCTCCAAGGCACGAGCTGCCTGACTTGGCACGGTCACCAAGTCGCGCCGTCCCCAACCGAGCGTGACCCGGCCTGGAACCGTGCCCGCGGGGGCGCCCTGTTGCTTTGGCCCTTTGGTCAGAGCATCCATCGCCGCGCCGGTAGCCGCAGCATCGGCCAATCCGCTCACGTCCGGCAACACGGTCTGAGGCGAGAGCGCCCAGGGTCGCGCTGAGAGCTGCGCCAAGAGCAAGGTCCTGCCCACGCGGCTGCCAAGCAGTAAGGGCAACCTTCGGCGCAGCGCCCCAACCAGAGCGATGGATGGCCGCAGCGTCGCGCCAAAGACGAGCAGCTCGCGGTCGCTCCAAAAGCCGCCTGGATCCAACGCCACGGTGTCGCCGCCCAGCCCTCGCCGCGCGAGCTCGAGCACGATCCGCCCGCCCATCGACTGGCCGGCGGTGGCGACTCCGTCCAAGCCCTGTTCACGAACAAAGTCGGCGACGGAGTCGGTCAGGGTGGCGATGGAGACCTCGCCGGTCAGTGGTGGCGTCTCGCCGAACCCCGGCAGGTCGACGGCGATAACCTCACGGCGCTCGGCCAGCTCATCGATGATCGGGGCCCACGATCGCCACCCGGCGCCCAGACCATGCACGAGCAACAGTGGGCTACCGGATCCGCGTCGAACGTGGTTCAAGGTCACGCCGTCACGCTAGTTCACCTCGATCCCGGAGTCTTCGGTCACTGCAGGCAGATCCCGTGAGCGAGCCCGGTGCCGACACTCGGTTGTCTGAGGGGTTCTCGAATCGTCGTGCGCAGAGCTCGTGCCTCCCACCGAGCCATCACACGGTTGCGAAACGTCCGGAACTGCCGCGTAGAGCCACTCATTGCGGTAGGTGGAAACGGGGGCTTAATCCCCAGAGTCGCGATCCTTGAACTACGGCGCACCCTCACGATCACGCTCCTACAGCCAAACCAGGCTTCACGTCAGCTGACTGCTCCTCACCCAGGGCTGCACCGAGTTCTCACTGGGTTCCGAAGAAGTCGCTGAGAACTACCAACCGCTGGAAGCATCCGCCCCCGCCCAACGGGGCGAACCCCTGCCGACCACCGAGACCCCCTCACCGGTCACCGACACGCAGGAGTCACCCCATGAAGCGATCCACCTCAGCAATTCTCGGCACCTCCGTCCTGGCGCTGCTCGCCGCGGCATCCGTGGGCGCCGGCAGCGCCACCGCCGCCGGGCACTCGCACAGCACCAAGGGCGCCGACAAGACCGTCACCCTCAACGCCACCCTCACCGAGCTCAACAACTCCGGTGCCTCGGGCACGGCCACAGCCACGGTGCGCAACCAGAAGATCCAGCACATCGAGGTCCACGCGCAGGGCCTGACTCCTGACGCCCCGCACGCGCAGCACATCCACTACGGCCAGCAGGCCCTCAACGAGTGCCCCACCCTGGCTTTGGACAGCAACAACGACGGCCGCGTCAACACCGTCGAGGGCATCCCCGCCTACGGCCCCGTCGTCGTCTCGCTCAACACCACCGGGGACACCACCCCGGCAAGCTTCCTGGACGTCAGCCGCTTCCCCGTCTCCAGCAACGGCTCGTACTCCTACAGCCGGGACAACATCGAGTTCACCGACGTCGCCGGTACCGGCTACGCCGGCGGCGGCGGTACCGCCAAGCAGATCGCCGACTCCATCCGCGACGGAGAGGGCGTCCTGGTAATCCACGGCCTGGACTACGACGGCAACGGCACCTACAACTTCAGCAGCCCCGAAGGCGCCAGCGAGCTCGACCCCAACCTGCCGGCCGAGGCGACCGACCCCGCAGTCTGCGGCGTCCTTCGCTGAACACGACAGCCACGACAGGGGATGGCCTGCCACGAGCGGCGGACCATCCCCTGTCGTTGACGTCGACCTAGACCCGCGCGAGGATTGCAGCCGATCTTTACCGAACCTTCAGGGTTTCATGGACCTTACATACATGCCTCACGGCCAGCCTGACCCTTATGTCCTCTTTCGGTGGGATCGGAACTCCCTTGGTCGTCGCGCTCATCATTCTTTGCGTCACTGGCCTGTGGCTGCTCGCCGTGGTCGTCCTGCGCCGTCTGTCACGGCAGCTTAAGGACGGCGATGGGGACGCCACAGGATTTATGAGACTTGACGCGCTCCTCGAGCGCGACGACATCAGCGACACTGAGGACCGAACGGGGGCGAAACCCGTCCTAGAACGCCTCCAACGTCCACAAAGAGGATCGGCATGATGCGCTACCTGGTCGCAGCTGTGGCCGTCGCACCGTTCGTGCTGCTGCTGCTCGCCATGATTTCCGGGCGCGCTGACGTCAAGGCCTGCTGCTCCAATCAACCGTTGAAGGACGCATCGCCTCCGATCCATCACTCGTCGACCACGAGTGCGTCTTCAAACGAACGCAGCGAAACTACTGGAATCCGCTGAGAATGCCCTGAGAGCGTGCCAGTACAATCCCAGCGCCTGCCCACCGTTTGGGATCATCGCGACGTGACTGCCACAGGGGACCCCGGCGAGGACGGCCTGCGCCGCCGTGCCGCCGGAGCCCTCGGCCTCACTGTGCTGATCGCAGTCCTGGGGTGGGACGCGCCGCGCGTGCTGGGGGCCGGTGCCGGCACGCTCGGCTGTGTCGTCTTGGTCGCCTCGGCAGGAACGCTCTCGGGACTCATCGTGTCGCGCCCTGGCCGATGGGTCGCGTTGTTCGTCCTGGTCGCTGTCATGCTCGTTGGGGCTGCGTGCTCACTGTCGGTCCTCCACGTCGGTCGGGCCGAGATCTGACCCGAGCCGTCGTCAGGAGCGCACGAGGCGCGCGATGGCTTCCGCCGCCTCCTTGACCTTGGCGTCGGCCTCGGGGCCCCCGGCCCGAGCGGCCTCCACGACACAGTGCGAGAGGTGCTCGTCAAGCAGGCCGAGGGCGACTGACTGCAGCGCCTTCGTCATCGCGCTGACCTGCGTGAGGATGTCGATGCAGTACTTCTCCTCCTCCACCATGCGCTGCAGGCCACGTGCCTGTCCCTCGATCCGCCGCAACCGCTTGAGGTAGTCCTCGCGGTGCGCGTAGTGGACGTAGCCGTGCTCGTGCCCGGCGGGCGCGCCCGCGGTCGGTGTCGAGGTCGTCGGTGCGGTCATGTCTGACCCCTCACATCGTCATCGCACACCGTTCCGCCGGTGTGCTGCTGGAATCAACCATACCCCCTCCGGGTTTACATGGGTACCCTACAGGGGTATGGTTCATCGGACCGATCCCGACATCCTCTTGGAGACCCACCATGACCCAGCAGCCCGACACCGTCGCCACCTACGCCGTCACCGGAATGACGTGTGGCCACTGCGCCGCCTCCGTGTCCGAGGAGGTCCGCACGATCTCCGGCGTCACCGACGTCTCCGTCGACGTCCCGACCGGAGCCGTCACGGTGACCAGCAGCCAGCCCCTCGAGCGCGACGCCGTCCAGGCCGCGGTCGAGGAGGCCGGCTACCAGCTCGCATGAGCACCGCCGCCGCGCTCACCGGCTTCGCCGCGGCGCTGGCGCTGACGTTCGGCGGCGCCTGGGCGGCCGGGTCCTCTTTCGGACCCGTCGCCCCGGCCGCCGCCCACGGCGCCGAGCACGCGACCGAGCCGACGACGCAGGACCGCATGCCGACCGACCACCTCCCCGCGGGCCTCGCGGCCTCCCGCGCCGGCTACACCCTCGAGCTCGGCGACGACGCCCTCGAGGCAGGAACTCGCGAGCTCGCGTTCACCATCCGTGACAGCGGCGGTGCGCCAGTGACCTCGTTCGACGTCGAGCACGAGAAGCGGCTCCACCTCATCATGGTGCGCCGGGACCAGACCGGGTTCCAGCACGTGCACCCCGTGATGGACGAGCACGGAACCTGGCGGACCGCGGTCGACCTCACGCCGGGCAGCTGGCGGGTCTTCGCCGACTTCACCCCGACCGGTGGTTCGGCCCTCACCCTCGGCACCGACCTCGCCGTGCCCGGGACGACCGCACCGCCCTCAGCGTCCGCGCCGACGCGTACCACGCAGGTGGACGACGGCTTCGCGGTCACCGTGGCCGGCGACCTGCGCGGCGGTCAGGACTCGACCCTTCGTCTGCAGGTGAGCCGTGACGGGCGCCCCGTCACCGACCTCGAGCCCTACCTCGGCGCGTACGGCCACCTCGTGGCCCTGCGGGAGGGTGACCTCGCCTACCTCCACGTCCACCCCAACGGCACGCCCGGGGACGGCCGCACGACCGCCGGTCCCGCCGTGGACTTCACCGTCGAGGTCCCCACCGCCGGGAGGTACCACCTGTACCTGGACTTCAAGCAGGGCGGAGTCGTGCGGAGCGCGCACCTCGTCCTCGACGCGTCCGCACCGCCCGCGGCCACGACCCCTGACCCCGCCGCCACGGGCGGGCATGACCACTGACCCGGGACCGCGCGTTCGCACACTTCACATCGGAAGGACCGTCATGAGCTCGACCGCCGAGCACACCACCACCCGCGCCGCCAGCGCGCGCGACGTCGAGCTCGTCCTCACCGGGATGACGTGCGCGTCCTGCGCCAACCGCATCGAGCGCAAGCTCAACAAGGTGGACGGCGTGCGCGCGCAGGTCAACTTCGCCACCGAGAAGGCCCGCGTCGTCGTCGACGCTCCTGATGTCACGGATGCGGACCTCGTCGCCGCCGTCGAGGCGGCCGGCTACGGCGCGGCCGTGCCAGCCGTCGAGACGTCCCCGGATTCGTCCCGGGACGCTGCTGACGCAGAAGACCCGGCGGTCGCGTCGCTGCGCGGCCGCCTGCTGGTCTCTGCTGTGCTGTCCGTCCCCGTCATCATCATGGCGATGGTCCCGGCCCTGCAGTTCACCTTCTGGCAGTGGCTGTCCCTGACGCTGGCCGCCCCCGTCGTGGTGTGGGGCGCACTGCCCTTCCACCGGGCCGCGTGGACCAACCTGCGCCACGGCGCAGCCACGATGGACACCCTGATCTCGATGGGCACACTCGCGGCCCTCGGCTGGTCCCTGTACGCGCTGTTCCTCGGCGACGCCGGTGTGCCCGGCAAGACCCACCCCTTCGAGCTCACCGTCGACCGCAGCGACGGGATGGCGAACATCTACCTCGAGGTCGCCGCCGGCGTCACAACCTTCATCCTCGCCGGACGCTACTTCGAGGCGAGGTCGAAGCGTCAGGCCGGAGCCGCTCTCCGGGCACTGCTCGACCTCGGCGCCAAGGAGGTCGCGGTGCTGCGTGACGGTGTCGAGGAGAGGGTCCCCGTCGACCGGCTCGTCGTCGGTGACGTGTTCGTCGTGCGCCCCGGGGAGAAGATCGCCACGGACGGCGTCATCGAGTCCGGGACCTCCGCCGTCGACGCCTCGATGGTCACGGGCGAGTCGGTGCCCGTAGAGGTCGCCCCCGGCGACACCGTCATCGGCGCCACCGTCAACGCCGGCGGCCGGATCACGGTCAAGGCCACCCGTGTCGGCGCCGACACCCAGCTCGCACAGATGGCCCGGCTGGTCGAGGACGCCCAGAACGGGAAGTCCGCCGCGCAGCGGCTCGCCGACCGCGTCTCTGGCGTGTTCGTCCCCGTCGTCATCGCCCTCGCGGTGGGCACCCTCGGCTTCTGGCTCGGCTCGGGGGCTGGCGCCTCCGTCGCGTTCACCGCGGCCGTCGCCGTCCTCATCATCGCCTGCCCCTGCGCCCTGGGCCTGGCCACGCCCATGGCGCTCATGGTCGGCACCGGGCGCGGCGCCCAGCTCGGCATCCTCATCAAGGGGCCCGAGGTCCTCGAGCAGACCCGACGGGTCGACACCATCGTCCTCGACAAGACCGGCACCGTCACCACCGGCACGATGACCCTGCAGGACGTCATCGTCACCGACGGCGAGGACCCCGCCGAGGTCCTCCGGCTGGCCGGTGCCCTCGAGGACGCCTCCGAGCACCCCATCGCCAGGGCCGTCGCGACGGCCGCGAAGGCTCGTTCCGGCTCCCTGCCGTCGGTCGACGGCTTCAGCAACGTGGAAGGTCTCGGAGTGCAGGGCGTCGTCGAGGGCCGGGCCGTCCTCGTCGGTCGACCGCAGCTGCTCGCCGACTGGTCGCAGCACCTGGGTGAGGACCTCCAGCAGGCCCTCGCCGACGCGCAGAGCGCCGGGTCCACCGCCGTCGCGGTCGGGTGGGACGGCAGGGCCCGAGGCATCCTCACGGTCGCCGATGAGGTCAAACCCACCTCGGCCCAGGCCATCGCCGAGCTACGCGCCCTCGGGCTGCGACCGATCCTGCTCACCGGCGACAACGCCGCCGTCGCCCGCAGCGTCGCCGCCGTCGTGGGCATCCACGCGGCCGACGTCATCGCCGACGTCATGCCGGCCGACAAGGTCGACGTCGTCACACGTCTCCAGCACGAAGGGCGCGTCGTCGCCATGGTCGGCGACGGCGTCAACGACGCCGCAGCCCTCGCCCAGGCCGACCTCGGCCTGGCAATGGGAACCGGGACCGACGTCGCCATCGAGGCCAGTGACCTCACGCTCGTGCGCGGCGACCTGCGCGTCGCCGCCGACGCCATCCGGCTGTCGCGACGCACCCTCGCCACCATCAAGGGCAACCTGTTCTGGGCGTTCGGCTACAACGTCGCCGCCCTCCCCCTCGCTGCCGCCGGGCTGCTCAACCCGATGCTCGCCGGCGCCGCCATGGCGTTCTCGTCGGTCTTCGTCGTCGGGAACAGCCTGCGCCTGAGGGGTTTTCGAACCTCCACCCCGTCCGCCGACACCTCCGGGAGGGCCTGACATGAGCCCCGACAACACCACGCACGCCAACCACCACGAGCACGGTGGCCACCCCCAACCGCTGGAGCACGCCCACCACACCGGCACGACGGAGCACACCTCCAGCACCCAGAGCAGCGGTGACGGGCACTCAGGGCACTCGGGTCACGGAGGGCACGGCGACCACGTCGGGCAGTTCCGTCGCCTCTTCTGGATCATGCTCGTCCTGGCCGTCCCGGTCGTCGGCCTGTCCGAGATGTTCGCGATGCTCGTCGGCTACGACCTGCCCCACGGCGGCTGGGTCGCCTGGGTCTCCCCGGTGCTGGGCACCGTCATGTACCTGTGGGGTGGGCGTCCCTTCCTCACCGGCGCCGTCTCCGAGGTGCGCTCCCGCGCCCCCGGGATGATGCTGCTCATCGCGCTGGCCATCACCGTCGCCTTCGTCGCGTCGTGGGGCGCCAGCACCGGTGTGCTGCACCACGAGCTCGACTTCTGGTGGGAGCTGGCCCTGCTCATCGTCATCATGCTGCTCGGCCACTGGATCGAGATGCGTTCCCTCGCCCAGACCACCTCCGCCTTGGACTCCCTGGCGGCGCTGCTGCCCGACGAGGCCGAACGCGTGGAGGACGGCCGGACCGTCACGGTCAGCCCCTCCGAGCTGCGGGTCGGTGACGTCGTCGTCGTCCGACCCGGCGGGTCCGTCCCCGCCGACGGCCGCATCGTCGACGGTCGCGCCGAGATGGACGAGTCGATGGTCACCGGTGAGTCACGCACTGTCGCGCGCACCGTGGGCGAGCCGGTCACCGCCGGCACCGTGGCCACCGACTCCGGGCTGCGGGTCGAGGTCACGGCGACCGGCGACGACACCGCCCTGGCCGGCATCCAGCGCCTCGTCGCCGACGCCCAGGCGTCCTCCTCGCGCGCCCAGCGGATCGCCGACACCGCGGCCGGCTGGCTGTTCTGGTTCGCCCTCGCCTCGGCGGCGGTCACCATCGTCGTCTGGACCCTCGTCGGCCTTCCCGACTCCGGCATCGTGCGCACCATCACCGTCCTGGTCATCGCCTGCCCCCACGCCCTCGGCCTGGCCATCCCCCTCGTGGTGTCCATCGCGACCGAGCGCGCCGCCCGCGGCGGGGTGCTCGTCAAGGACCGGCTGGCGCTGGAGAGCATGCGCACCGTCGACACCGTCCTGTTCGACAAGACCGGCACCCTGACCAAGGGCGAGCCCACGGTGACGGCTCTGGCGCCGGTCGATGGCCTCGACCCCCGGACCCTCCTCACGCTCGCCGCCTCCGCCGAGGCCGACAGCGAGCACCCCCTGGCCAAGGCGATCGTGCGCTACGCGTCCGACGAAGGTGCGCCGACCTCTGCCGCGACCGGGTTCTCCTCGTCACCGGCCGTCGGGGTGAGCGCGACCGTCGACGGCCACGAGATCCGTGTCGGGGGGCCACGGCTGCTCGAGGAGCTCGGCATCGCCGAGGTCCCCGAGGCCGACGGATGGCGCGGCGAGGGCGCGATCATCCTCCACGTCGTCCGCGACGGCGTTCTCGTCGGTGGCCTCAAGCTGGCCGACGAGATCCGGCCGGAGTCCCGTCAGGCGGTCGACGCCCTGCACCACCGCGACGTCCAGGTCGTCATGATCACCGGGGACGCCGAGGCGGTCGCCGCGTCCGTCGCCACCGACCTGGGAATCGACCGCTACTTCGCCGGGGTCCGCCCCGAGGACAAGGCGGCCAAGGTCAAGCAGCTCCAGGACGAGGGTCGCAAGGTCGCGATGGTCGGCGACGGCGTCAACGACGCACCTGCCCTCGCCCAGGCCGACGTCGGCATCGCCATCGGCGCCGGGACCGACGTCGCCATCGCCTCAGCCGGCGTCATCCTCGCCAGCGACGACCCCCGGTCCGTGCTGTCCGTGATCGAGCTGTCCCGGGCCTCGTACCGCAAGATGAAGCAGAACCTGTGGTGGGCCGCGGGGTACAACCTGCTGTCGGTGCCGCTGGCCGCAGGCGTGCTCGCCCCGGTCGGGTTCGTCCTGCCGATGTCGGTCGGGGCGGTCCTCATGTCGGTGTCCACCGTGGTCGTCGCCCTCAACGCGCAGCTGCTGCGCCGTCTGGACCTGCGACCGGAGGCCAGCGCGGCCGCCGCCCTCCAGTCCTGACGACGGTGGGGTGGCGGCAGGGCCGCCACCCCACCGGGCAGCCTCTAGCCCTGGGGCGTCCAGGGCACGAAGGCCCGTCCGTTGCGCGAGACCATCAGGCCGTCCTCGGTGAGGACGATGATCTCCAGCTGCGCGGTGCTGCCCGACGCCAGAAGAGCCTGTGGTGCCTTCGCGGTGAGCTCGGTCTGCATCCACGCCCTGCCGCTGGCATCGGCGAGGTGCACCCGCCCATCCGCGGTCAACGCGATGACCGCGTTGTCGGCTCGCGACACGAGCGCGGGGGCGGGCGAGTCCGGCACTGACGCCCACGTCCTGCCGGAGTCGCCCGACGTCATGACCGCCTCGTTCGTCGACGCGACGAGGCGCCGGTCGTCGACGCGACCGGTGATGGAGATCGGCTCGAATCCGCTCGGCAGGTCGTCCCAGGCCTTGCCGTCCTCGGTGAACCTCAGCGTGCCGTCGAATCCGGCGATGCCCGATCCCGCGGCCGCCATGGCGTGGAAGTCGGAGGTCCCGCCACGGGAGAGCACCTGCCACGTCTGCCCACCATCCCGGCTCTCGATCAGCCCCACGGGGTTCGGCAGGTCCGATCCTGGCTGCGGATGCCCCGAGGCGTAATAGTGGTTCGGCCCGGCAACGGTGAAGCCCATGAGGTCGATCGCCGGACCGACACGCTCGAACTCCTCCTTCCCTTCGGCGAACAGCCCCGCGTGGGTGGCCAGCAGCAGCCGTCCCGACGCCGGATCCTTCGCCACGGCGTGGACGTGGCCGGCGCCGACGGGCATCAGCATGGACCGCGCGGTCGCGTCCGGCGCCTGCGCGGCCGAAGCGTCGTCCGACGGCGCGCTGGCCGAGCAGGCCGCAGTGGCTGCCAACGCCGTTGCGGCGACAGCGGCGACGAGAGCCCGCGCCGAGGTGCGGCTCACGCCAACAAGCCCTTCATCGTATCGATCTCGCGCCGCTGACCCTCCACGATCGCCGTGGCCAGCTTCTCGACGTCGGGGTTCCGCGTCTGCTCCAGGACGTTCTCGGCCATGGTGATCGCGCCCTCGTGGTGCTCGATCATCATCGTCAGCCACTGACGGTCGAACTCGGCGCCAGCGGCCTGCTCCAGCTCACCCATCTCCGCGTCACTCATCATCCCGCCCATGTCATGGTCCATGGACATTCCCGCCTCAGCCCCCCAGGACTTGAGCCAGTCCTGCATCTGCGCGATCTCCGGACCCTGTGCCTTGGAGATCTGCTCGGCCAGTGCACGGACCTCCGGTCGGGCACCTGAGGAATCCTCCAACGCGAGGTCGGCCATGTCGATCGCCTGCTGGTGGTGCGGGATCATCATCTGCGCGAACATCACGTCCGTCATCGCCGCACTGGACGCACCCGAACCGGCGCTGCTGGAGCCGGACGCGCCCATCCCGGGCATCGACCCATGGTCTGCGGAGGACCCGCAGGCGCTGAGGGCGCTCACGGTGACGAGGGCGACGACGGCGAGGGTGAGGCGTCGAGCGCGAGGACGCATGATGCGGGGCACAGCGGTCTCCGTTCAGTGAGGGGACGTCGTCCTCACCGTCTCCCCACCGACCCCTGCATTCGGCCAAGAAGCCATGAAGGTTCGATGAAGCCCGTCACCGCCTCGTCGACCGGACGTCGAGCAGCACGACGATCACCAGGACGACCAGACACCACAGCAGGGCCGTGAAGCCCGCCATCACCAGCCACCCCCACCAACCCATCCCAGATCCCCACATCATCGGGAACCACCACCTCTCTTCGTGCCTCGACCCTGGACCTGCCCTGCGGTACTGGTGTGGTGGAGCCATGAAGGAACGATGAAGATCGTCTCCACGGGTCCCACCGAGGACCGAGGCCGTACAACGGTCTGCGACCATCGGGACATGAGCGCGATGGATGGGACCGGTGCTCCCGGTGCCCACTGACGCCGCTCACGCGCTGCGAGCCCTCGTCATCGAGGACGAGGTCCACATGGCCGGCCTCATCGCCTCCTACCTCGAGCGAGCGGACTTCGAGGTCGAGATCGCCCACGACGGAACGGCCGGGATCCACGCCGCGCGGGCCCTCGACCCCGACGTCGTGATCCTCGACCTCGGGCTCCCGGGCGTTGACGGAGTCGAGGTCTGCCGCTCGTTGCGGACGTTCTCCGACGCCTACGTCGTCATCGTCACGGCCCGCGACGACGAGGTGGACAAGCTCATCGGCCTCTCGGTCGGGGCTGACGACTACCTGACCAAACCGTTCAGCCCGCGAGAGCTCGTCGCCCGCCTGCGCGCGATGCTGCGGCGCCCTCGGCGCGTGGGGGAATCGCCCGCCGGCGAGGCCTGGACCTTCGGCGAGCTCAAGGTCGACCCCACGGGCCGCGAAGTGTGGGTCGGCGGCGAGTCGGTCAACCTCACGCGCACCGAGTTCGACGTCCTCGCCGCCCTGGCCCGAGAGCCCAACGTCGCCTTCTCCAGGCGTCAGCTGATCGACGCAGTGTGGGGCGGTGACTGGGTGGGGGACGAGCACCTCGTCGACGTCCACATCGGACACCTGCGCCGCAAGCTCGGCGACGACGCCGCGGCTCCGCGCTTCATCCGCACGATGCGTGGGGTGGGGTACCGGATGGGTGCGGGAGAGTGAAAAGGCTTCCGCGGCAGCGCCCGTCGGGCCTGTCCAGCCGCCTGCTGGTGGCCCAGGCCGTGCTGCTCCTTGCGGGAGCCGTGACCACGTGGATCGTGGCCTCGTTCGTCGGTCCCAGCATCTTCCACGACCACCTGCTCGAGGCCGGCTCGGCCCATGACTCCACCCAGCTCGACCATGTCGAGCTGGCCTTCCGTGACTCCCTGCTGATCGCCATGGGCGTGGCGCTGTTCACGTCGGTGCTCACAGCGTGGCTCGTCACCGCGTGGTTCACCCGCCGTGTGCAGCAGTCGACCGGAGCCGTCGTCACGACCGCCGCCGACATCGCGTCGGGCCAGTACGACGCCCGCATCGACGCCAGCGGCCTCGGGACCGAGTTCGACCGGATGGGGTCCACCATCAACGAGCTCGCGGGACGGCTTCAGGACACCGAGGCCACGCGTCGGCGGTTGCTCAGCGACCTCGGTCACGAGCTGCGCACCCCCCTCGCCACCGTCGAGATGCAGCTCGACGCCGTCGAGGACGGCATCCGCCCGCTGGACGGGTCGACGGTGGACGTGCTGAGGTCCAGCACTGCACGGCTGCGCCGGCTCGCCGACGACATCGCTGCGGTGAGCCGCGCCCAGGAACAGCGGCTCGAGCTGCGGCTCGTGTCCTGTGACCTCGCCGAGCTCGCCGCACGGGTCGTGGCCGACGGAGCCGGGGCGTTCGAGGGGAAGCAGGTCAGGGTGGGTGTCGATCACCGTGGGCCGGTGCAGGCTCGCGTGGATCCCCAGCGGATGTCGCAGGTCCTGTCGAACCTGTTGTCCAATGCCTTGAGGCACACCCCTAGCGGTGGAACCGTCAGCGTCTCCGTCGAGCACGTCGACGGCGCCTGTGTCATCGAGGTGCTCGACGACGGTGAGGGCATCGACGCCGAGCACCTTCCCCTCGTCTTCGAACGGTTCTTTCGCTCGGACCACGCCCGCGAACGCCATGAGGGTGGTTCCGGGATCGGTTTGACGATCAGCCGATCCATCGTCGAGGCCCACGGGGGTCAGATCCGTGCCACCAGCATCGGCCGAGGCGCCGGCTCCCGCTTCACCGTCACCCTCCCCGACCCGTCCCACCACTCGACCAGCTAGGCGCTCCGGGTCCGCCTCTCGTCCCGCCCTCGTCCCCTCCGGAGCGCGGATGGCGCCTGAACGGCGAGGACGAGGGAGGGACGACACCGGCGGCGGGGCGTCAGGCTGGGCGCGGGCGAGCGAGGACGGCGGTGAGGGCGGCCGCGCCGAGGGCGACGGCGGCGGCGGCACCGAAGCCGCGGGCGAAGCCGTCGAGCTCTCCGCCCAGGAGGCTGGCGGCTGCGATCGACGACATCACGGCGGCGCCGATGGATGCACCGAACTCGTGGAAGGTGCTGACGATCCCGGCGGCGACACCAGCCTCCTCGGGGGCGACCTGCCCCAGGGCGGTCGCCGACGCGACGACGAAGACGGCGCCGGTCCCGGCCGCGGCGACGCTGATGCCGACGACGAGGGCCGGGACCCCCTCGACCATGGAGGGGACGAGCATCCCGAGTGCAGCGACGACGAGGCCGACGACACCCATGGTTCGCGCCCCGGCGGTGCCCAGCAGCCGGCCGGTGAGGTTGGCGCCGGCCATCGTCGC
The DNA here is from genome assembly GCF_042756445.1 of Oryzobacter terrae. Lineage (GTDB taxonomy): Bacteria > Actinomycetota > Actinomycetes > Actinomycetales > Dermatophilaceae > Oryzobacter > Oryzobacter terrae. The sequence continues at coordinate 61,084 of NZ_CP170578.1, read as the reverse complement.
CACTGCCACCGGGAGGAACAGCAGCCCGGTGGTCAGCGCGCCGAACCCTTGGTGCTGCTGCAGGTAGAACGACCCGAGGAAGAAGACGGTGATCATCAGGGCCGTCGCGACGGCGATGAGGACCGCACCGGTCGCCACCGGGCGACGGATCAGCAGGTGCAGGTCCATCAGGGGAACGGTGGCCATGCGCTGACGCCAGACGAACCCGGCGTACAGCGCCGCAGCGACGGCGACGGAGAGCGCCGTCGTGGTCGTCAGCCACCCTGTCTCTCCGGCGCGGATCAGCCCGACGATGAGGACTGCGGTCGCGGACGTCACCAGCACCGCCCCCAGGACGTCCACCGCGCCCCGGGACCGCTGACGGGTGGCAGTGGGCAAGGAGACTCGCAGCCCGACGAGCAGGACCACGGCGATGGGGACGTTGACGAAGAACACCCAGGGCCACCCCGGACCGGCGGTGAGCAGCCCGCCGACGAGGACACCGAGCGCGGCTCCCCCGCCACCGAGGGCGGACCAGATGCCCAGGGCGCGGTTGCGCTCCTCCCCCTCGAAGGTGGTCACGACCAGGGACAGGGCCGCCGGCGACAGCAGCGCCGCGGCGAGCCCCTGACCGACCCGACCGCCGAGCAGCAGCGGCCCCGAGGTCGCCAGCCCGGCGGCCAACGACGACGCCCCGAACAGGGTCAGCCCGACCTGCACGATGCGCCGCGAGCCGTGGACGTCGGCGAGCCGGCCACCAAGGAGCAGCAGCCCACCGAACGCCAACGTGTAGCCCGACACCACCCACGTCAGAGCCTCGCGGGACAGCCCGAGGTCATCGCCCATGTGGGGCAACGCGATCGCCACGACCGTCACGTCGAGGATGAGCATCAGCTGGGCAACCCCCAACATCCACAGGATGCGCCACCGGCGCGGGTCCTTGGTCTGCGGCGCGTCGATCGCGCCGCGAGAGGTCGTCTCGTTCATGATCCCTCCAAAGTTGAACAATGTTGTACGGGTTACAAGAGGTAGGGTAACCCGAACATTCCCGTTCGGTTTATGGAGGTTGCCGTGGTCCGCTCACCCCAACCCTCCCGGGCGCGCGAACGCCGCGCTGATGCCGAGCGCAACGGCCACGCGATCCTCGACGCGGCGACCCGCGCCCTGACGGCGAACCCCGCGGCCAGCATGGCCGACATCGCCGCCGAGGCCGGGCTCGGCCGGGTCACCGTCTACGCCCACTTCGACAACCGCGAGACCCTCATCGACGCCGTCCTCGAGCGCGCGATCGCCAACGGCGAGACGATGCTCGACGGACTCGCCCTGCCCGAGGACCCCGCCGACGCGCTCGCCCTCGTCCTGACGTCCTCCTGGCAGCTGGTCAGCGAGGCCAACAAGCTCCTCGCGGCGGCCTCGACGGCCCTGCCACCGGACCGCATCCGAGAGCTGCACCAGGCCCCCGCAGCCCGGGTCACCGACCTGCTCCGCCGAGGACGCGACAGCGGATCGTTCCGCGACGACCTGCCCCTGGAGCCCCTCGTGACGATGATCCACGTCGTCATCAACGGTGCCGCGGCCGACGTCCGCGCCGGAACGCTGACCCCGGAAACGGCCGGCGACTTCATCACCGAAGTGGTCCTGAGCGCACTTCAGCCGAGCCGACCGAGGCCCGAGCTGCGTGGCCGACGACCCCGTGGACCGTCAGCGCCGTAGGGCCCACGGACACGACCCTGCCCGCGGTGGCCATGCCGCGGGTTTGCGCAGACAGATCACCATTCGGGCTCCGCGCACGCCTTGAGGCGCTCAGGTGGTTCGCGGTGCGTACATGATGACGGCAACGCCCACCAGGCACAGCAGGGCGCCGGTGACGTCGTAGCGGTCGGGCCGGAAGCCGTCGACGGCCATTCCCCACAGCAGCGACCCGGCGACGAAGACGCCACCGTAGGCGGCGAGGATCCGGCCGAAGTTGGCGTCGGGCTGGAGGGTGGCGACGAAGCCGTAGAGGCCGAGCGCGACGACCCCGGCGCCGATCCAGAGCCAGCCCCGGTGCTCCCGGACCCCCTGCCAGACCAGCCAGGCACCGCCGATCTCCGCGACGGCCGCAGCGACGAAGAGCACGACCGACCTCAGGGTGTCCATGGGTGGATGATCGCAGCGCCGGGTCAGCGCTCGGGCGGCGCGGTGGAGAGGGGCAGGGTGGTGCGCGCTCCCGGCTTGGGGGCACCGGCTGCCGGCGAGGGGTTGCTGCAGCAGCCGTCGATGGGGTCCACCGGGTCGTCGGTGCAGGCGCACCCGGCGTCGCCACGGGGGTCGTGGGCGGTGCCGACAGGGCTGCAGCATCCTTCCCCTCGCCAGGCGTCGCGGCCTTCGCGGATGGCGACGGCGGCGATGACGAGGCCGGCAATGGGGTCGGCCCAGGACCAGCCGAGGGTGGCGTTGAGGACCAGCCCGAGGAGTAGCACCGCGGACAGGTAGGTGCACAGCAGGGTCTGGGTGCCGTCTGCGACAACGGCGTTGGAGCCCAGCGCCCGACCGGTGCGGCGCTGCGCCCAGGACAGGAAAGGCATGATCACCAGGGACAGCGACGCGAGCACGATGCCGACGGTCGAGGAGTCGGGCTCGTGCCCGCTGACGAGAGCGCGGACGGACTCGACGCCGACGTAGGCGGCGAGGGCGAAGAACGAGATCGCCATGAGCCGCAAGGCGGTTCGCTCGCGGGACTCGGGCATCCGGTGGCGGAACTGCCAGAGGATGATCAGGCCGGAGGAGACCTCGACGATGGAGTCGAGGCCGAACCCGATGAGCGCCACCGAGCCGGCGACGACCCCGGCGGTGATGGCGATGACGGCCTCGACGACGTTGTAGGTCACCGAGGCACCGGCAAGCAGCTGCGCGCGCCTGCCCAGACGCTGCCGCTCGGAGACCGACAGCGGCGCCGGCCGGGTGGCCGCGGTCACGGGGCGGCGTCCTGGTCCAGGATGCCGGCGCCGTAGGTGTCGCACAGCACCACCCGGTCGCCGGTGAGGGCGAGGAGCCGCTCCGCGGCTCCCCACAGGTCCATCAGCTCGGCGGCGTGGTTGAGCGAGTAGACCGTGGCCCGCCCCTCCGCGCGCCCGGTGACCAGCCCGCAGTCGCGCAGGCAGGCGAGGTGCTTGGACACGGTGGACTGCGCGAGCCCGAGGTGGGACGTCATGTCCACGACCCGGTGCTCGCCCAGGGCCAGGTGCTGGAGGATCGCGATCCGGTTCGGGTCGCTGAACCCATGGAACAGGCACGCCGCCGCGGTGCGGCCATCCACGGCCTCCGACGCCTCCACCATCGAACCGATTTCATTCGGGATTGTCATCGTCATATGGCGATGATTATGGATGGTGGCGAGGAGGTCAAGTCTCGGGAGGAGCTTGAGTAGCGGCCGTGCGACGGCGTCGTCTACGCAGGTTGAAGCGACCAGGCCCGCTCCGACAGCGGCGTGACCCCGGGCCCGCTCAGGTCGCGCAGCGCTGGCACCCGGCCGGCGATCGCCATGAGGATCGCTTCCGCAGGGCCGCGAACCTCTGGTCCTGACCCGTGGGACCAGTCGACGTCGGTGGCCACGAACGACAGGCCCGCGGACAGCTTCCTGGCCGGGAGGACGAACGCAGCCGGCGCGTCCTCGAGCCCTTGGACGAGCCGCTCGGCGGGGATGGGCCGAGGCCGGCCCAGGGCCCTGCGGATGTCCTGGTGGTGGATGAGTCCGTCGAGGAAGGCGATGCGCCCGCCTGCGACGGCGGTCAACCCGCGGGGGCGCGGGTTCCGGCGGTAGGCCTCGAGGACCCGCTCGGCGGTGACGCTGGCGCCCTCGGCGACACCGACGGCGTTGGCCCCGTGGACACCGAGGCGGCCGCGCACCATCCGCGAGGCGACCCCAGCGACGGTGAGGTCGTCGTAGCTGACGACGTGGTTGGCCACGTCCTTGACCGACCAGCCGCGGCACAACGAGCCGGTCTCCCACCCGTCTGGTGCGAGGGTGGACAACAGCTCGGACAGCTCGGCTCGCTCTGCGGTGGCCATCGCCATGCGGTCGGTTCTGCTCTCACGGGCGGGCAGCGGACCGGTCGCTGGGTAGTCGTGCGCGGACGTCATGCCGTTGCCTCCGTCAGGTTGGCGTAGCGGGCGAGGTAGAGGGTCCAGCCAGCCGGGTCGTCGACGCCGGCGCGCGTCGACCCCCAGCCCGCGCCGTGCCGTTCGAGGTGACGGTGGACCAGCTCCACGCGGGTGGCCGAGTCGTCGGTGGCGGTGAAGGTGACCTCGACCTCGCTGGCCCTGCTCGGGTCGGTCTCGAGCTGCCAGGTGGGGCCGATGTCCCAAGAGAACACCACGCGTCGGGGCGGGTCGTAGGCCAGGACGCGCGCCCAGTCACAGCGACTGCCGTCCTGCGCAACGTCGTGGATCGTCCCGCCGACGTGGCGGTCCATGGACGTCTCGACGATCGGTGAGGCCAGGAGGTTGTGCTCCTTGGGCTTGAAGTCGTCGAACCGTCCGACGAAGACCTCGAAGGCCTCCGCCACCGGCAGCGGCACCGTGACGACTCGACGCACCTCCCCAGCGTCACCCGCAGCCTTCGGGATGACCTGTCCACTCATCTGATCTCCTCCACGTCGCGCTCGTCGCGGGCATCGCCCGCACCTGCACCAGCGGCCGCCGCCGCGGCCTCGTCGTACGACTCCAGGGCCCGTCTCCAGAACGTGTCGATCTGGTCGCGCAGCGCCGCCAGAGCCAGCGGCTCGAGCCGGTACACCCGTCGGGTTCCCACAGCGCGTTCCGACACCAGCCCGGCCTCGCGCAGGACCTTCAGGTGTTGGCTCACCGCCGGCCGGCTCACCGGCACCACCGACGCCAGCTCACCCACTGACGCCGGCTGCTCAGCCAGCCGCTCGACGATCGCCCGGCGCGTCGCGTCGCCGAGGACCGCTAACGCGTCGCTTCCGTTCGTCGCCACGAACGGTAAGTTTCCACTTACTGAAGGCCCAGTCAACCCCTCAAAGTCCCCAAACATCCCAGCGCCGGCATGACCCGAAGCCCGACGCCGTTTCAGTCGCACCACTCGATTCACGCACCAACTAAGCGACCACACACCCGGTGCATTGTCGGTCGTCTAGTCGTCGAGGACCTGACCCCGAGGGCCTGTTTCGCGGCATAGGGAGGGCGTGGCGATGAGCCTGCACAAGCTCACGGCCGGGTCGGGGTACACCTACCTGACCCGGCAGGTCGCCGCGCACGACCGCACCGGCGGGCCGCCCACCTCGTTGGCGTCGTACTACTCCGAGCGGGGCGAGAGCCCGGGACGGTGGGTGGGCTCGGGCGTCGCCGGCATCGACGGGCTCACGTCCGGGGACGAGGTGACCGCCGATCAGATGCGGGCCCTGTTCGGGTTCGGGCTGCACCCGCTCGCGGGCGACGAAGAACAGCGCTTGGAAGCGCCCCGGCTGCGCCCGAGTGACCGTGGCGCGGTGAGTCGGCTGGGGGTGCCGTACAAGGTCTACGCGGACGGGCCGACGCCCTTCCAGGTCGAGGTCGCCCAACGAGTCGCGGACCACGCGGCGTCCCTGGGGCAGCCGCCGGGGCGCCCGGTGGCGGTGCCGGACCGGGCCCGGATCCGCTCCCAGGTGGCCGCGGAGCTGTTCCGCGCCCAGCACGGTCGTGACCCCCGGGACCCGCGTGAGCTGTCCGGCGCGATCGCGAAACTCTCCCGCCCCAGGACCAGCGCCGTGGGCGGGTACGACCTGACCTTCTCCCCCGTGAAGTCGGTCAGCACCCTGTGGGCTCTCGCCCCACGGCAGGTCGCAGAGCAGATCGAGCTCGCCCACCACGACGCCGTGGCCGACGCCCTGGGGTTCATCGAGAAGCACGCCCTGTACACCCGGGAGGGCACCAACGGGGTCCGCCAGGTCGACGTGACGGGGCTGGTCGCAGCCGCGTTCACCCATCGCGACTCGCGCGCCGGGGACCCGGACCTGCACACCCACGTGGCCGTCGCCAACAAGGTCCAGACCCTGTCCGGGAAGTGGCTGTCCATTGACGGGCGCATCCTGTTCAAGGCCAAGGTCACCGCGTCCGAGACCTACAACACTGCGCTGGAGAACCACCTGCGCACGCGGCTCGGACTGGTCTTCGCCGAACGTCCGGACGCGGAGCGAGGCAAGCGAGCGGTCCGCGAGATCGTCGGGGTCGACGCGGCCCTGAACCACCGCTGGTCGACCCGCCGAGCCAGCATCGAAGCCCGCCGCGGCGAGCTGGTCACCGCGTTCCAAGGCGACCACGGCCGGCCGCCCGGGGTCGTGGAGGCGATCCTGCTCGCCCAGCAGGCCACCCTGGAGACCCGCGACGCCAAGCACGAACCGCGCTCTCTCGCCGAGCAGCGCGGCGCGTGGCGAGACCAGGCCGAAGAGGTCCTCGGCGGGTCCCGGGGGGTGTCGGCCATGGTGGCTGCCGCCCTGTCCGCCGCCCCTCGAGGTTCCAGGGCACCCGTGCTCGGTGTCGATGCGAGGTGGGTCCAGGACGTAGCCCGACGCGTGCGGGAGGAGGTCCAGGCGCGACGCGCAACGTGGCAGATCTGGCACGTGCGCGCCGAGGCCGCCCGTCAGGTGAGGGCGGCAAACCTGCCCGCCGACCAGGTCGCCACGGTCGTCGACCTGGTAACCCACCACTCCCTCGCCGGCTCCGTCCGGCTGACGGCCACCACCGACGGCGTCGAGGAGCCCCCACAGCTGCGCCGTGTCGACGGCTCCAGCGTCTACGAGGTCGCCGGCGCCGCGGTCTACACGAGCTCGGAGATCCTCGCCGCAGAACGGCGACTGGTCGACGTCGCCGGCGCCAGGGACGGGCACCGCGCCAGCGAGGACGCGGTCGCCCTCGCCCTGCTCGCGCAGGCCGCCAACGGCCGCACCCTCAACCCGGGCCAGGCCGCCCTGGTGAGCTCGCTGGCGACCTCCGGCGCCCGGCTGCAGCTCGCCATCGCCCCCGCAGGCGCCGGCAAGACCACCGCCCTGTGCGCCCTCACGGCCGCATGGCTCGAGGACGGCGGCACCGTCCTTGGTCTCGCCCCCTCGGCCGCCGCAGCGGCCGTGCTGCGCGAGCACACCGGCGCACCCACAGACACCCTCGCCAAGCTGACCTGGTCCATCACGCACGACGACCTGCCCGCCTGGGCTCAGGACATCGACCACCGCACCCTGGTGGTCATCGACGAGGCCGGGATGGCCGACACCCTCACCCTCGACACCGCCGTCACGTTCGTCACCTCACGCGGCGGGCAGGTCCGCCTGATCGGCGACGACCAGCAGCTCGCCGCCATCGGTGCCGGCGGCGTCCTGCGCGACATCGCCGCCACCCACGGCGCCGACCGCCTGAGCGAGCTGATGAGGTTCACCGACCCCGTCGAGGGCGCCGCCTCGCTGTCCCTGCGCGACGGCAACGCGACCGCCCTCGGGTTCTACCTCGACCACGACCGGGTCCACGTCGGCGACCTCGCCACCATCACCACCGACGCGTTCACCGCCTGGGCCGCCGACCGACTGCAAGGACGCGACGCCCTGATGCTGGCCCCCACCCGCGACCTCGTCGCCCAGCTGAACCAGCAAGCCCAGGCCCACCGCCTGCGCGGCAGCGACCCGGGGCGTGGGGCGCGACTCGCCGATGGCAACACCGCCCACGTCGGGGACACCGTCGTCACCCGCAGCAACGACCGCCGCCTGCGGGTGTCCGCGAGCGACTGGGTCAAGAACGGCGACCGCTGGACCGTCCGCCAGGTCCAAAGGGACGGAACGCTTGCGGTCCAGCACCTCCGTGGCGGTCGGCTCGTCACCCTCCCCCGCGAGTACGTCACGGCCGCCACCGAGCTCGGGTACGCCACGACCATCCACGGCGCCCAGGGACTCTCGGTGGACACCGCCCATGGCCTGCTCACCGGCGAGGAGACCCGCCAGCAGCTGTACACGATGCTCACCCGCGGCGCGGACGCCAACCACCTCTACGTCAAGGTCGTCGGAAACGGGGACCCGGAGGACGTGACGCTCCCCCAGAACCTGCTTCCGCCCACCGCGACCGACATCCTCGAGGACATCCTCGCCCGCGACGAAGCGCCCCTATCAGCGACCACGACCGCCGAGCACGAGGCCTCCGCCACGGTCCGGCTCGGCTCGGCAACCGCCCGCTACCTCGACGCCCTCCACGTCGCCGCCGAACACCATCTCGGCCCCGCCGTCACCGCCCGCGTCGACGCAGGCGCCCACCGGCTCGTGCCCGGTATCGGCGACGACGCGGCCTGGCCCACGCTGCGCGCCCAGCTGGTCCTGCTCGCCGCCACCGGGGCCGACCCCCTCGCCGCACTGCGTGCGGCCGTCGGCTCCCGTGAGCTCGACAGCGCCGATGACCGCGCCGCCGTCCTGCACTGGCGCCTCGACGCCCTCCGTGCGGGCACCGGCCCCTCGTCGCCCCTCCCCTGGCTGCCGGATGTCCCCACCGCCTTGCTCGAGGACCCACAGTGGGGCGCCTACCTCACCGCACGAGCAGGCCTGGTCCGGCAGCTCTCAGCCGACGTCGGTCGGCACATCACCGAGGCGGCCACCATGCCGCCCTGGTGGCGTCCTGGGCGTGCACTCCCCGCCCCCGACGTGCTCGGCGACCTCGCCGTGTGGCGAGCCGCAAGCGAGGTCGCCGACGGTGACCCACGCCCCACCGGGCCCAGACAGGTCACCAGGGCCGCGGCCCTGTGGCAGCACGACCTCGACGCCCGACTGGGCGACACCCAGGTCGGCACCCCCCAATGGACAGCCCTCCTGCACGCCCTGGTCCCCGGCACCCGCGGCGACGACCTCACTCCGCAGGTCGCCGAACGGCTCGCGACAATCGCCGACACGGGCACCGACGCGTACGCCCTGCTCCACAGGGCTGCCGCCGCGCCCCTCCCGGACGACCACGCCACCGCCGCCCTCTGGTGGCGCATCACCCGCCACCTGCCGCAAGCGGGCACGGACGGGGTCGACCAGACCCCGGCCCCGGGGGCCGCCGCACCCCACCCCGATGGGAACGGGCACGGAAGGCTTCGCCGCGCCGTCGAGGAGGGCGAACGGGCCGTCGCGGATCGGCGCGCCCGGCTGCCCGGCCCCGGCCGGCCGCGGTGACGGGAGCAGAATCCCGAACTTCTCGCCAGACCGATCGATGACGACCCGCCCAATGACGCGCGGAAACGCTTCCACCCCGGCGTCCACGTGCCGAACCATCGGTGGCACAAAAGTGACCGAAAGTGACCGTTCAGGACATCTGATCCGACACGTATCCGACACGTTTGGAAGCGACACGGCCCCTGAATCTGCGTTTTCGCAGGTCAGGGGCCGTGCAATATGGTGGATGTGGAGGGACTCGAACCCCCGACCTCTCGCGTGTGAAGCGAACGCTCTAACCAGCTGAGCTACACATCCGGGTGCCGGTGCGGCCTGCCGAGGATATACGGACCCGCGCGGGCTCCGGAAATCGGAGCCGGGCTGCCGCTGCGACGCGCGGTGCGGCGACCTCAGAGGCCGGCGTTGACGTGCAGCCAGCCGGTGACCGACTCGGGGACGAACCCCGGGACGCCGGAGAACCGGAGCACGAGCCAGACCGCCCCACCGACGACGAGGGCGCACCCCAGCCCGAGCAGTCCCTTGACCCACCACGGCTGGACCTTGGCCCACGACTCCCAGGCCCGGACCTTCTCCTTGACGAAGGTGAGCAGCCGTGCGGCGAGCTCGAACTCCGACGCCCACACCGCGATGCCGAGGATGACGATGAGCCATCCCGGCCCGGGCAGCGGGACGAGCGCGAGGCCGCCGACGACGAGGACGAGGCCGGCCGTGAACACCAGGCCCCGCCAGACGCGCAGCGAGTGCGGGTTCGCCCGGATCCGGCGGCGCCACTCCCAGTCCTTGTCGTCGTCGCTGGGGTCGCGCAGCACCGGGTTCGGGGACGTCCGCTCGCTCACGGGTCCATCCCCTTCTCGACGTACCGGTCCCAGACCTCGCGCACCCGGGTCGACACCGGTCCCGGGAGCGGGAGGGCCCGGCCGTCGACGGCCGAGACGGGGTGCACGTCCTTGATCGACGAGGTGAGGAAGACCTCGTCGGCCCGCCCGAGGACGTCGAGCGGCAGCGCCTCCTCGCGGACCTCGAGGTCCTCGCGGGCGCACCACTCGAGGACGAGCTCGCGGGTGATCCCGGCGAGGCAGCCGCTGTCGAGCGGCGGGGTGCGCACGACGCCGTCGGTGACGACGAAGACGTTGCTTCCGGTCGCCTCGCACAGCTCGCCGCGGGTGTTCGCGAACAGGGCCTCGACGGCGCCCTGCTCCTTGGCGCGGGCGAGCGCGATGACGTTGTCGGCGTAGGAGGTGGTCTTCAGGCCGGCGGTCGCCGCGCGCTCGTTGCGCACCCACGGGACCGTGACGACGGCCCCCCCGGGCTCCGGGCGGGGGTGCGGGACCGCCGTGACGATGGTGGTCAGGGCGGAGTCGAGCCGGTCGGAGCCGAGCGGCCCGCGACCGCCGGTGACCGTGACGCGCAGCCGACCGAAGTCGATGGGCTCGCCCGTGAGGACGGCCTCGACCCCCTCGCGCACGAGGTCGTGGTCGGCCGGCGGGAGGCCGAGGCCCGCCATCGTGCGGTCGAGGCGGCGCAGGTGGCGCGTCATCGCGAACGGGACGCCGCCGTCGATCTTCGCCGTCTCGAACGCGCCGTCACCCACGGTGACCCCGTGGTCGACCGCGCTGACCGCCGGCGCGGCGGCGTCGACGAGGGCGCCGTCGACCCAGACCCTGATCCCACTCATGCGCTACACCCTCCCAGACACGACGTCGGCACCCGAGGCGATCCCGACCAGACGCGCCGCCTTCAGCTCGGTCTCGTCCCACTCGTGAACGGCCACGCTGCCCCAGGTGATCCCGGCACCGGTCCCGAACCTGAGGACGCGACGGCCCTCGGCGGTGCGGTCGGCCCAGAACGTGCGGATGCCGACGGCGAGCTCGGCCTCGTGGCGGTCGGCGTCGACCCACCCCACCGCGCCGCAGTACGGGCCCCGCGGTGTCGGCTCGAGGTCGGCGATGGCGAGGAGGGCGGTGTGCTTCGGCGCGCCGCTCACCGAGCCCGGCGGGAAGGTCGCGCGGAGGATCTCGGCCCACCCGACGCCCTCGCGCAGCCGGCCGCTGACGTCGGAGACGAGGTGGACCAGCCCGGGGTGCTGCTCGGCCCGGCAGAGGTGGTCGACCTCGACGGTCCCGGGGCGGCTGACCGGGGCGAGGTCATGGCGCACGAGGTCGACGATCATGACGTTCTCGGCGTGGTCCTTGGCGAGCAGGCCCTCCGCCGTGGGTGCGGTGCCCTTGATGGGCCGTGAGGTCAGCCGGTCGCCGCGGCGCACGAGGAACGCCTCCGGTGAGGCGCACGCGACCTCGAGCCCCGCCTCGGGCAGGTCGATCGTCGCCGCGTACGGGGCCGGGTTGCCCGCGGCGAGGAGGGCGCCGAGCGCGGCGACCGAGGCGTCCTCGGGGAGGTCGTGCTCGAGGACGCGGCAGAGGTTCACCTGGTACACCGTGCCCGCGGCGATCCGGTCGCGGATCTCGTCGACCCCGGCGACGTACGCGTCACGGTCCAGGCTCGTGCGCCACGGCCCGTCGAGGGCGGCCCACTCCCCCGGCTCGGCCGCCGCCGGCGAGCGGTCGACCTCGGCCATCCGCACGGCGGTCAGGTCCCCCTCGAAGGTCAGGACGACGACCCAGAAGCCCTCGGTCAGGTCGGCCGGGTCGTGGGTGGTGGCCGTGACCCCGCGGGCCACGACCGTCCCGAACCTCGCCTCCGACACGCCCCGCATCGTATGCGTCCGGCTCAGCCCCCGGCGCCGGCGTCGCGGGCGTCGCCGCCGTCGCGGGCCCGTGGGTCCCGGGCGTCGCGTTCGGCGAGGTCGCGCAGGGTGTGCAGCTGGCGGCGCATCATCACGAGGTCTCCCCAGGCCAGCGCCAGCGACCGCGACCGCTCGACGACCCCGGGGCCGCCGCCCCGCCCTCCTCCGTGGCGACCGCCCTGGCGCACGACACCGAGCAGCCGGGTCGCGGTGCGGCCGGGCTCGACGGCGTAGGTCATCGTCACGCGCCCGAAGGCGCGCTCCGCGCCGCTGCCGGGCGGGGTCGCCGCGGTGAGGCCGCGACCCGGCGCGACCTCGACGACGTCGAAGACCCCGGCGACCCGGTCGCCGACGCCCAGGGGCGGCAGGTGGGTCGCGAGCCGCCGGGGGCTCCGGCGGCCGAGGTTGTCGAGCAGGTCGTAGCTGTACGGCGCGAGGCGCAGGTTGCCGAGCCAGGCGTCGACGAGCTCGGGTGGGGCGGCGACGTCGACGGCGCGCAGCAGGCGAACGGCGGGGTCGGGTTGGAGGACGTCGCATGGCCAGCGGTGCGCCACCTCGTCGGGTGTCGCGCCCCAGACCCACGGCAGGTCGCCCACCGGCCCTCCTCTCGGTCGCCCCTGACCGGTCCGGTTCAGTCGCGGACGGCCATCTCCCCGAGCTCGGACCAGTCGGTCCCGGGCACGGTGGTGTTGACGATCCGCGGAGTCGCCGCCAGGTAGGCGGGGAGCTCGCTCGTGGCGGTGCGGAAGTGCGCGCTCGCCACGTGCGCCCCACCGGCCTCGTCGTCGCGGAACGCCTCGACGAGGACGTACTCCGTGGGGTCGTCGAGCCGTCGCGACCAGTCGAACCACAGGCAGCCGTCCTCGGCGCGGGTCGCCTCGGTGAACGCGCGGGAGATCTCGGGCCAGTCGTCGGCGTGCTCGGGCTTGATCGGGAAGACGGCGGTGATGAAGATCATCGGCTCTCCTGGCGGTGCGGCTCGGGGTCGGCGGTCACCCTCGACGCTACCCGTGGGACCCGACCGCCTCCGCCACCGCACGACCCCAGGCGCGCGCCCGGGCGAGCTCGCCGTCGAGCAGCGGCCCCTCGGTGCCCTCGACCCAGAAGCTCTCCGGGGGTGCCGCGCGGCGCAGGCCGTGTCGCCTGGCCTCGCGCCCCGCGCTGCGGGCGGCCGAGCCCGGCAGGTGCCGGACCGCCGAGACGCGCGTGTCGAACGTCGCCACGGCCGCGGACGACCGCGGCAGCTCGGAGAACCACTCGCGCAGCCCGCGCTCGAGGGTGCCGCTCGTGCCTCCCTGTCCCCGCGCGTCACGACGGGTCGACTCGCGGGTCATCGAGAAGGCGTGCGTCGGGCCCCCGGCGACGAGGAGGTCGACGCCGTGGAGGTCGGGCGGCGCGGCGCCCACCGCGGCGACGTCGACGGGCATCACGTCGGCGACGCCCGCGGCGACCTCCCGCGCGACCTGCTCGGTGTTGCCCCAGTGGGACTCGTAGACCACCAGTGCTCGTGCCATCTCGACCTCCGAGGGGGCGGTCCCCGGTCGGGCACCAGGCCCCACCACCACGCTATGCCCGTTCGGTCCCGGCGCCGCTGTCTCGTCGGTCACGTCGGGCCCGGTGCAGCAGGCCGTCGGCCCGCTGCACCGCCTCGTGGTCGAGCCGGCGCGCGTGCCGGGCGTCCGGGGCGCCGCCCCCGAGGACGGCCGGCCACCACCAGGCGGCCCGCGGCGAGACCGGCGGGTCGGGGTAGCGGGCCAGCAGGTCGGCCAGGAGGTCGGTCACGGCGGCGTGCCAGCGGTCGGTGAGGTCTGCGGCGTCCTCGCCCGGCCCCGGGTGCAGCGGCTCCCCCACGGCGACCCCGACCCACCGCCCGCGCCGCAGCGACACCCTCGGCCCGACGGTGAGGACGCGGTGCAGGCCCCAGTGGGCGACGGGGACGAGCGGCGCACCGGACGCGAGGGCGAGGTGCGCGGCCCCGAGGCGGAGGTCGTCGCGCTCCTTGAGGTGGAAGGCGTGGCCGATCGTCGCCTCGGGGTAGACGCCCACGACCTCGCCGTCCCGCAGCAGTCGCCGGGCCCTCCGGGCGGCGACGGCGCCGCTGCGGCGGTCCACCGGGACGTGACCCATGGCGCGCATCAACGGTCCGGCCACGGGCGCCCGGAAGACCGACTCCTTGGCCATGAAGCGCACGAGACGGCCCCGCTGCACGCCCGGCAGCCCGACGACCGCGAAGTCGGCGAAGCTCGCGTGGTTGGCCGCCACCACGGCGGGACCCGCGACCGGGAGGTGCTCCGCACCGGAGACCTCGACCCGCAGCCCGAGCAGCCGGAAGAGCACCCGGCAGGCCCGGATGACGACGCGGTAGGTGAGGTCTGGCACCCCGGTGGTTCGGAGCGCTTGGCCTCCCGGTTGGGGTGCCGGAGCCCGCCGGTACCACCGGGGGACACCGCCCATCCGGGCCAGAGACACCGGCGCCGACCCGGCGTACCGTCGGTCGGTGGACCACTCAACGCCGAGGAGGCCCACGAGATCGATCGGAGGTCGGGATGTTCATTCAGGTCATCCAGGGGATGTGCTCGGACGAGCCGACACTGCGCGGCCACCTGGACCGCTGGAAGGAGGACCTCGCCCCCGGCGCCGACGGCTGGCTCGGCGGGACCTACGGCATGACCGACGACGGCCAGTTCGTCGGCGTCGTGCGCTTCGAGTCCCGCGAGGCCGCGGCGCGCAGCTCGCTGCGGCCCGAGCAGGGGGCGTGGTGGGAGGAGGCCAGCCGCTGCTTCGACGGCGAGGTCACCTTCCACGACTGCGACGACGCCATCCTCATGCTCGACGGCGGCTCCGACGACGCCGGCTTCGTCCAGGTCATCCAGGGCCGGGTCGAGGACGCCGACCGCTTCCGCGCGTTCATGTCGCAGCCGATGGACATGCTGCAGCAGGCCCGCCCGGAGATCATCGGCGGCACCATCGCCATCGACGCCGACGGCTTCTTCACCGAGACGATGTCCTTCCGCAGCGAGGACGAGGCCCGCAAGGGCGAGCAGATGGAGATGCCCGACGAGATGGCGGCGCAGTTCGACCGCGAGATGGAGCAGGTCACGGACATGCGCTACCTCGACCTGCACCACCCGTGGTTCGCCACGGCGATGCGCCGGTAGCACCGGGTCGCCGGGAGCACGAAGAAGCCCGCCAGGCGTGCTGCCTGACGGGCTTCGTCCGTGGACGCGAGAGGACTCGAACCTCCGACCCCCACCGTGTCAAGGTGGTGCGCTAACCATCTGCGCTACGCGTCCGTGGGTGCTGCTGTCTCATGTACTTCTCGTGCGGGTCCTGCTCGAGGTGGAGACGGGATTTGAACCCGTGTACGCGGCTTTGCAGGCCGCTGCCTCGCCTCTCGGCCACTCCACCGTGGGGGCGGCTACACCCTCCGAGCGGATGACCGGGTTCGAACCGGCGACCTCAACCTTGGCAAGGTTGCGCTCTACCAACTGAGCTACATCCGCGCACCCACCTCACGACTCCCTCGCGGGACTCGCTTGCGTGCTCGGAGACAGTATCCGATGGCCGCGACGTTCTCCAAACCGGCTCAGCGCTCGACGTCGACGCTGTCCCGGTCGGCCGTGCGGGACTCCCGGGCGATGGGCGTGAGCGGTCCCTTGGCGGCCTCGCGCAGGCTCGTGAGGCCGAGTGTCGTCTCCTCGTCGGGGTCGCCGTAGTCGTCGAACGGGTCGCCCCAGCGCCTCCCCGACACCCGCCGGTGGTGCCGGTCGCGGACCCAGGCGCCGAAGCGCTCGTGGAGGCTGCGCTCCTCCTCCGCGGGCCACAGCTCACGGATCGCCGCGTTGAGCGCCGCCCCGATGAGGACGGCGATCGCGAGGGCGTAGAGCCAGATGAGCAGGACGATCGGGGCCGAGAGCGGCCCGTAGATCGAGGTGCCGCCGAGGGAGGCGGCGATCGTCCCGCGCACGACGTAGGAGGCGAGGAGCCAGATGACGAGCGTGAGGGCGGCGCCGGGGACGTCGCGCAGCCAGGGCGAGCGGCGCGGGGTCGACACGTGGTACAGGCTCGTGAGGCCACCGACGGTCAGCAGGGTGACGAGCGGCCAGTAGAGGTTGACCAGGGGGTCCCACGCGTCCGGGAGGAAGCCGCTGATGGCCGTCGGCCCGAGGAGCACGAGCGGGATCGTCACGATGCCGAGGACGAGCGCGAGGACGTAGAGCGAGAAGGACAGGGCGCGGGTCTGCACGATCCCCCGCACCCCGGACTGCCCGTACATGATCGAGATCGTGTCGACGAAGACGTTGAGGGCGCGAGAGCCCGACCACAGCGAGAGGAGGAAGCCGAGGGAGATGAGGTCGAAGCGGCCGTCGCGGAAGACGTCGTCCACCGTGGGCCCGAGGGTGCCGTCGATGACGTCGGCCGTGAGGAACTGCGCCGCGTACTTGTTGATGGCGGTGCGCACCTGCTCGACGGCGGCGCTGCCGAGCCAGTCGCCGACGTAGCCCAGGCCGCCGAAGAGCCCGAGGACGAGCGGCGGCAGCGACAGCAGGGCGAAGAACCCGGCCTCGGAGGCGAGGCCGGTGACGCGGTAGCGGAGGCAGACCCGCACCGTCGCGATGACGAGCCGGGCCAGCGTGAGCAGTCCCGGGACGCGGGCGAGCGCCCGCCGGAGGCGCCGCTTGGCGTCGGTCATGCGCCCACGGTAACCGCCGTACGCTCGGCTCATGCGGACCCACGTCGTCACCAACGTCGTCGCGGCCCCCCGCGACCTGCACGTCCTGCGCGCCGACGCCGCGCTGTCCGAGGCCGTCGAGCGCTGGGTGACCCCCCACGACGCCGACGGGGCGGCCGCCCTCGACGACCTCGGCGCCCTCGCCGGCAGCGACGACGCCCGGGCGTGGGGCGAGGACGCCGAGCGGGTGCCGCCGGTCCTGCGGACGCACTCCCCCACCGGCGAGCGGCTCGACGAGGTGACCTACCACCCGGGCTACCATCGCCTGCTCGAGGTGGCGGTGGGCGCCGGCCTCACCGCCGAGCCCTGGACCCGGCCGCAGGGGTCGGGGGCCCACGCGCGCCGGGCGGCCGGATTCCTCGTGTGGTCGCAGGTCGACGCCGGGCACCTGTGCCCCGTCTCGATGACCTACGCCGCGGTCCCCGCCCTGCGGACCGAGCCGGCCGTCGCCGAGCAGTGGGTCCCCGGCCTCGCCGCCCGCGCCTACGACCCGGGGCTGCGCCCGGCCGCGACGAAGGCCGGGCTCACGGTCGGGATGGGGATGACCGAGAAGCAGGGCGGCAGCGACGTGCGGGCCAACACGACCCGGGCGGTCGCCGCGCCGGGCGGGCCGCTCGTCGGCGACACCTACCGGCTCACCGGCCACAAGTGGTTCTGCTCGGCCCCGATGAGCGACGGCTTCCTCGTCCTCGCCCGGACCGACGCGGGGGTCGGGTGCTTCCTCGTGCCCCGCGCCCTCGACGACGGGCCGCGCAACGACATCCGGGTGCAGCGGCTCAAGGACAAGCTGGGCAACCGCTCGAACGCCTCCTCCGAGATCGAGCTCGACGGGACCTGGGGCGTGCGGGTCGGTGACGAGGGCCGCGGCATCCGCACCATCATCGACATGGTCGCCTCGACCCGGCTCGACTGCGTCGTGGGGTCGGCGGCCACGATGCGTGCCGCCCTGGTGCGCGCGGTGCACCACGCCCGCCACCGCTCGGCCTTCGGGGCGCTCCTCGTCGACCAGCCGCTCATGCGCAACGTCCTCGCCGACCTCGCCCTGGAGTCGGAGGCCGCGACGCTGCTGGCGCTGCGCCTCGCCCACGCCGTCGACGCCGGTGAGGGCGAGCTGGGCCGGCTCGCGGTGGCGCTGGGCAAGTTCTGGGTGTGCAAGCGGACCGCCCCGATGGTCGCCGAGGCGCTCGAGTGCCTCGGCGGGAACGGGTACGTCGAGGAGAACGGGCTGGCCCGGCTCTACCGCGAGGCGCCGCTCAACTCCATCTGGGAGGGCTCGGGCAACGTCAACGCCCTCGACGTCGTGCGCGCCCTCACCCGCGAGCCGGCCGCGGTCGCGGCCCTCGGCACCGAGCTGGCGCTCGGCCGTGGCCATGGCGGTGTCCTCGACGCCGCGATCGACGAGTGCGACACGGTGGCCGCGCGCGCCCTGGGGCCCGACGGCGCCTGGGAGGCGCGGCGCCTCGTCGAGCACCTCGCGGTCACCCTGCAGGCGACCCTGATGGTGCGCCACGCGCCGGGGCCCGTCGCCGACGCGTTCGTCACCAGCCGCCTCGGGGGCGCCCACGGCACGACGTTCGGCACCCTGCCGCCCACGGTGGGTGGCGCCGCGGTCGACCTCCTGCTCGAGCGCGCCCTCAGGGCGTGAGGGCGAGGCGGGCCCGCTCGGCCTCGACGTCGAAGTCGGCCGCGGGCCACTTCGGGTCCATCGCCTCGAGGTGCTCGAGGAGCAGGTTCGTCACGGCCAGCCGGGCGTACCACTTGTGGTCGGCCGGGACGACGAACCACGGCGCGGCGTCGGTCGAGCACTTCTCGAGCACCGCCTGGTAGGCCTCCATGTAGTCGGCCCAGTGGCCGCGCTCGTCGAGGTCGCCGGGGTTGTACTTCCAGTACTTGTCCTCGCGCGAGAGGCGCTCGGTGAGCCGTGCCTTCTGCTCCTCGCTGGAGATGTGCATCATCACCTTGACGATGACCGTGCCGTCGTCGACGACGCCCTGCTCGAAGGCGTTGATCTGCCCGTAGCGGCGCGACCACGTCGTGCGCGGCACGAGGTCGTGGACGCGGACGATGAGGACGTCCTCGTAGTGGCTGCGGTCGAAGACGCCGAGGTCGCCGGGACCGGGGAGCGCGCGCCGGATGCGCCAGAGGAACGGGTGGCGCTTCTCCTCGGCACTCGGGGCCTTGAACGAGGTGATCGAGACGCCCTGCGGGTCGACGGCGCCGACGACGTGCCGCATGATCCCGCCCTTGCCCGAGGTGTCCATCCCCTGGATGACGAGCAGCACCGACCGGGTGCCCCCGCCCTTGGACTCGGCGTACAGGCGCTCCTGGAGGTCGCCGACGCGCTTCTGGAGGTCGGCCATGACCGCCTCGCCGTCGGCCTTGTCACCGGTGAAACCGGGGGTGGAGCCCGCGTCGAGGTCGGCGAGCGAGAAGGTCGGGCCGACGCGCAGCACCTCGCTCCACGTCACGGGCTTTACCGCGTCGTCGTCGCGCGCCTTGGCGGCCTTCTTGCGCTTCTTCTCGGCCTTCCTGGCCGCCTTGCCCGACAGCGCGGCGTCGGGCGTGACCCCCTGGGCCGGCAGCGCGTCCTTCCCGCCGGCCGTCGCGGTGGCGTCGCCGCCCTTGCCCTTCGACGTCTTGGCCTTCTTCGACGTCTTGGTCTTCTTCGACGTCTTCGCTCCGGAGCCCATCGCCGCATCCTGTCAGAGCCCGGCCCCCGGCGGGGCCGCGCTGCGCGACGGCCGGAGCGCACCTGAGAGACTCCCCGACATGCGCGTCCTCCTCGACCCGCGTCGGCCCGGGTCGCCGGGGGCGCGCGTGACGGCCTCCGAGCTCGCCGACCTCTACGCCTTCCCGGGCGGGCGTCGCTGGGTGCGAGCCAACTTCGTCTCCACGCTCGACGGCTCGGCGGTCGGGGCCGACGGGCGCAGCGGGACCATCAACACCCCGCCCGACAAGCGGGTCTTCGCGCTGCAGCGCGACCTCGCCGACGCCGTGCTCGTCGGGGCGGGGACGGTGCGGGCCGAGGGCTACCAGCGGGTGCGGCCGTCGCGCCGGCGCCGCGTGCCGCCGGCGCTCGTCGTCGTCAGCGCGTCGGGACGGGTCCCGGAGGGTCTGCGCTCCCCCGTCGAGGGACGAGGGGCAGGGCTCTTCGTCACGTGCGCCGCCGCCGGTGACCGACGCATCGCCCGGGCCCGCTCGGCGCTCGGGACCGACGCGGTCGTCGTCGCCGGGGACCGCGAGGTCGACCTCGCCGAGGCGGTCGGGGTCCTCGCCGACCGCGGCCTGCGCCACCTCCTGTGCGAGGGCGGGCCGACCCTGTTCTCCTCGGCCCTGGCGGCCGGCGTCGTCGACGAGCTGGCCCTCACCCTCGCGCCGACCCTCGTGGGCGGACGGGCCCGCCAGATCACCGCGGGTCCGCCGCTCGAGGCACCCGAGGGTGTGGCGCTGAACCCCCGGCTGCTCGTCGAGGAGGCCGGAACCGTCCTCGGCCTCTGGCGGGTCACCCGGCACTGAGTCGCGGCGGCCTATCGTCGGAGGGGTGCGGACCACCTTCGTCCACGAGGCGCTGCTCTCCCTCGACACCGCGGGAGACGAGCGGGCGCCCGGCGGCGCGGTCACCCTCGAGCTGTGCGGGTCGTGGGACCACCCCGGCCCGTGCCCGGTGGCCCCGCACCACACCGCCGTCCACCGTGAGGGCGCCGCGGGCGACCTCCGCGTGCGCGTCCTGTTCGCCTGCGACCCGGCGGGCGAGGACGCGGTGCGCCGCCGGGTCGTCGAGGCCCTCGGCACCGGCGAGCTCGTCGGACCCGACGGCGCCTCGACCCGCTGGGACCTGCGGCGCCACGGCCCCGGCGTCGTGCTCGCGGACGAGCTCGAGCACGCGGAGCGCCTCACCGGCGAGCCCTGACCGGCGGCCGCCCGCCCCCGCGCGCCGGTCGAGGTCGCGCGACATGCCCACGACCGGCCTCGACCTTCGGCATGTCGCGCGATCTCGAACCGGGGGCGAGGGTGAGCGGCGGCAGGCCACGTGGAGGCCGGGCGAGGGCGGGGTGAGGGGGCGTGCGCGGGCGCGGCCACGCGAGGTGAGGGTGACCCGTCAGCCGGAGGCGAACTCGCGCACGAGCGACTCCCAGCGCTCGGGCTCGGTGTTCCACTCCTTGCAGTGCCGTGCGACGTGCCACTCCTCGAACCGGACGAGGTCGGGCCGGGCGGCGGCCAGGGCACGCGATGGCCCGGCGGGGACGAACTCGTCGTCGGCGGAGTGGACGAGCAGGACGGGATGGCGCAGCTCGTCGGCCCGGTGGACCCAGTCGGTCTGCGCGAGGTCGACGCCCTCGTGCACGCCGACGAGTCGGTGTCCCCACCGCTGGCGCATCATCGAGCGGGCCAGGGAGCCGACGTGGCGGGGCAGCCGGTGCTGACGGGCGTGGTGGGCGAGGACGTCGCCCCAGTCGATGACCGGGCCGTCGAGGACGACCCGCGAGACGAGCCGCGCCAGCGGTGAGCGGTCGAGCATCTGCAGCACGATGGCGCCGCCCATCGACCAGCCGCCGAGGAGCACCTCGGTGGCCCCGCGCGCGACGGCGTCGACGACGGCCGCCTCGACGTCGCGCCACTCCGAGAGCCCGAGGGCGTAGCGGCCGTCGGCGCCCTCGGGCACCCCCTCGTCGTTGCGGTAGGTGGGGACGAGGCAGGTCCACCCCTCGTCGAGGAGGGGGGTCATCATCCGGATCGTCTCCTCGCGGCGGGCACCGCGCCCGTGGACGAGGACGGCCCAGCGGCCGGGGTCGCCACCGCCGGGTGGCCGGACGACCCACGCCGGCATGTCGCCGAGCTCGCCCTCGTAGGTGACGTGCTCGGTGGGGACGCCGATGCTGACGTCGGGCGGCCCGCCGTGGAAGTAGGGGTTCCACCGGGCGCTGCCCGGCGCGAGGTACCCCCGGTCGACCGCGACGAGCTCGCGCTCGACGGTCCCGGCGGCGGCGTCGACACCCACGACGTCACCGACGCGCACGTGGCCCCAGCCGTCCTCGATCCACAGGCCGTACCGTCCCGGCACGACGGTCTCGGGGGTGATGCCGAGGGTGACCGTGCGCGAGCCCGCCGCCCGGACGACGACGTCGTCGGGTCGCTGCCGGTCGGGGGTGAGGACACGGCGCGCGAAGTACGCCGCCGCGGCCAGGGACCCCGCACCGCTCGCGACGGCCGTCGTCACCCCGACCGCGGCCCCGGCGGTGGCGGCCCGGCGCGTGCGGCTGCGCGGCGGCGACCCCGGCGCCGGCGACTCGGGGGTCACGCACCACCACCGGACAGCACGGCGGACAGGTCGTAGGAGACCGGCTCGTCGAGCTGCTCGTAGGTGCAGTCGGCCGGGTCCTTGTCGGGGCGCCACCGGACGAACTGGGCGGTGTGCCGGAAGCGCACGCCCTCCATGTGGTCGTAGCGCACCTCGACGACGCGCTCCGGGCGCAGCGGCGTGAACGACAGGTCCTTGCCGGCGGCCCAGCGGCTGCCGGCGGCGTTCTGCGGGGTGCGGTTGCCCTCCTCCTGCCTCGCCCACGCCCAGGGGTGCTCGTCGAAGTCGGTGACGAGCGGCTGGAGCTCCTCGAAGAGCTCGTGCCGCCGCGCCATCGGGAACGCCCCGATGACGCCGACCGACACGAGCGTGCCCTGGGGGTCGTGGATGCCGAGGAGGAGCGAGCCGATGACGTCGTCGCCCGACTTGTGCGTGCGGTACCCCGCGACGACGCAGTCGGCGGTGCGCTCGTGCTTGATCTTGAGCATCGTGCGCTTCTCGGGCTCGTAGGGCCCGTCGACCGGCTTCGCCACGAGTCCGTCGAGGCCGGCGCCCTCGAACTCGGTGAACCAGCGCGCGGCGACGTCGCGGTCGGCGGTGGCCGGGGTGAGGTGGATGGGCGCCTGCGCGTCGGTGAGAGCCTGCTCGAGCAGGGCGCGGCGCTCGGCGAAGGGCCGGCCCATGAGGTCGTCGTCGCCGAGGGCGAGGAGGTCGAAGGCGACGAAGCGCGCCGGGGTCTCGACCGAGAGCTTCTTGACCCTGCTGGCCGCCGGGTGGATCCGCTGGCTCAGCAGGTCGAAGTCGAGGAGGTCCTCCCCCGGCCGGACGACGATGATCTCGCCGTCGACGACGCACCTCTGGGGGAGGTTCGCGAGGGCGGCCTCGACGACCTCGGGGAAGTAGCGCGTCATCGGCTTCTCGTTGCGGCTGCCGATCTCGACGCGGTCACCGGAGCGGAAGATGATCGACCGGAAGCCGTCCCACTTCGGCTCGTAGACGACCTCGGTGGACTTCAGCGCGGCGGCGTCGAGGCCCTTGACCGGTTTGGCCAGCATCGGCGAGACCGGCGGGACGACGGGCATCCCCCACTCCTCGCGCAGGGCGGCGTCGCGCTCGGCCTTGGGTGCCATGTACTCGTCGTCGGCCTTGTCGGTGCGCCGTTTGCTCGGCTGCACCCGCGGGGGCTCTCCCGGCATCTTCGGGTAGTCGGGCGGGAAGTTCAGCTCGCCGAGGCCGCGCTCGGCGACGTCGCGGTCCCACAGCGCGATGGCGGCCGCGACGTCACCCACGGCCCCGTCGATGTCGGCCCACGCGTCACCGCGGTCCTCGAGGACGTCGGGCACGGTGAGGACGGTGAAGTCGCCGGGGCTCACCGTGGACAGCTCGGACCAGGACACCGGCATCGAGACCGGGGCGCCGGGCAGCGGGCGAGGGCTGTACGCCGAGGCGATGGTGCGGTCGCGGCAGGCCTGGTTGAAGTCGACGAAGACCCGCTCGCCGCGCTCCTCCTTCCACCACGACGTCGTGACGAGGTCGGGGAGGCGGCGCTCGAGCTCGCGGGCGATGCCGATGACGCCGTGCCGGACGTCGAGGAACTCGTGGGTGGGGGCGACGCGGGCGTAGACGTGGACCCCGCGGTTGCCGCTCGTCTTGGCCCAGCCGGTGAGGCCGATCTCGGTGAGCAGCTCGTTGAGGGCGTGCGCGGCCTCGACGGCGTCGGAGAAGGTGCGGCCCGGTTGCGGGTCGAGGTCGATCCGCAGCTCGTCGGGGTCGTCGTTGTCGGCGGTGCGCACCGGCCACGGGTGGAAGGTCACGGTGTTCATCTGGATCGCCCACACGGCGGCCCCGACCTCGTCGACCACGAGCTGCGCGTGCCGCCGGCCGCTGGGGTACCGGCACGAGACGGTGCGCACCCAGTCGGGCATCCCCTTGGGCGGGTTCTTCTGGTAGAACTCCTCGCCCTCGATCCCCTCGGGGAACCGCTGCAGGGTGACCGGCCGGTCGCCGATGTGGTGGAGGAGCGGGTCGCCGACCGCGACGACGTAGGCCGCGAGGTCGCCCTTGGTGATGCCGGCGTCGGGCCACATGACGCGGTCGGGACTGCTCAGCCGCACCTGACGGGGGCCGTCGGGTCCCTCGACCTCCATCACCTGGGCGTCCGCCATGCCGCGACTCTAACCAGCCCGACCGACGGCGCGGGCCGGGACGCGGGCCAGACCCGCTCCCTCGGGAACCAACGGCGCCGCCGTACTGTTGACCGCACCATGACGATGAAGCCCACCGACCGCGAGTACACCGTCGAGCGCACCGAGGACGAGTGGAGGGCCACCCTCTCCCCCGAGGAGTACCAGGTCCTCCGCCAGGCCGGCACCGAGCGCCCCTTCGTCGGTGAGTACACCGACACCAAGACCCGGGGCGTCTACGCCTGCCGGGCGTGCGGGGCCGAGCTGTTCGCCTCCGACACCAAGTTCGAGAGCCACTGCGGCTGGCCCTCCTTCTACTCCCCGCTGGCCGGCGAGAGCGTCGAGTACATCGAGGACCGCTCGCTCCCTGGCCGCCCGCGCGTCGAGGTCCGCTGCGCCTCGTGCGGCAGCCACCTCGGGCACGTCTTCGAGGGCGAGGGGTACGACACCCCCACCGACCAGCGCTTCTGCATCAACTCGATCAGCATGACGCTGCGCCCGGCCGACCAGGCCTGACCCGCAGCACGCGACGCGCCTGCCGACCCGTCGGCGGGGGCGTCGCCGTGTCCGGGCGGCTCAGGGGCGCCAGGCGGGGTCGCGGCCGATGAAGCCCATGAGCCGGTCCTGGACCGGGGCGTCGTCGGCGACGGGGACCCGTGGGCCGTACTGCCCCGACGACCGGAGCAGCTCGTCGATGGGCGCCATGCCCTCGAGCATCTGCGCGCACGTGTCGGCGTCGAGGGTGTCGTCCTGCCCGGTCGAGCGGGCGAGGTCCCACGTGTGCATGAAGACGTCGGACGTGTAGAACTGGTCGATCGCCCGGGCCAGCGGATGGTCGCCGGTGTGGGGGTTGGAGAAGGTGCGCCCGGCGGTCTCGGGGTCGTCGAGGACGCCCTGCACGGCCGCGGCGTGCGCGTCCCACGCGCCGACCGGGTCGTCGTCGACCGACGGACCGGGGGGCAGTCGCAGCCCCGTGCCGCCCTCGAGGAAGCCCGGGAACCACTCGACGAGGTGGCGGACGACGTCGCGCGCGGCCCAGCCGTCGACGGGGGCGGGGGTGTCCCAGTCGGTCGCGCCGTGGACGGCCTCGGAGAACCGCCGCGAGACGGCACGGTGGCGCTCGGCCGGCTCGCTCGGCAGCGGGCTCACAGCTCCCCTGCCTCGAGCATGCGGTCGATGGCCGCGTACCCGTCCCTGACCCCGGTCTCCATCCCGCTGGCGAGCCAGCCGTCGCGGGCCTCGAAGGAGTCGCAGAGGCTCTGCGCGTGCAGGAGGGTGCGCCCGTTGCCGAGGTCCTCGAAGGTCAGCGTCTCCAGGGCCACGCCCTCGGGCATGCCCTCCCAGGTGAAGGTCTGGACGATCCGGCCCTCGGTCACGGTGTGGAAGCAGCCGCGGAAGCCCGTCGAGAAGTCGTCGCGTCCGGCGGTGTAGCGCCACGAGCCGCCGTCGCGGGCGTCCCAGTAGTCGATGTCGGCGCCGATGTCGGCCGGACCGACCCAGCGCGAGAAGACCTCGGGGTCGGTGTGTGCCCGGAACAGCTGCGCCGGCGTGGCGGCGAACTCGCGGTAGATGTGGATCATCGGGACGTTCTCGTCCGCCTCGATGCGGGCCTCGGTCGTCGTCGTCATGATGCGTGTCCTTCCTTCTCCTCGTGCTGGGGCAGCGGGTTCCCGTGCTCGTCGAGCCCGGCGAGGACGGCGTCGAGCCGCTGGTAGCGCTCCTCCGCCTGGCGCCGGTAGCGCTCGATCCACTTCGTCATGAGGTCGAAGACCTCGGCCTCGAGGTGCACCGGGCGGCGCTGGGCCTCGCGGCTGCGGCTCACCAGGCCGGCGTCCTCGAGCACCTTGAGGTGCTTGGACACCGCCTGGAGCGACACGTCGTACGGCTCGGCCAGCGCGTTGACCGTCGCGTCGCCGACCGACAGCCGCGAGACGATGTCGCGCCGGGTCGGGTCCGCGAGGGCCGCGAAGACCTTCGACAGCTCGTCGGCCATGGCACTCTCCTGTTCAACCGGGTGGTTGAACAGAACCTAGGGCGCCGCCTCCCCCGTTGTCAACCCTCTGGTTGAGGACGGTGCGCCGACGTCACCGCCGACCGGAGGGCGGCCCAGGTCGTGCGAGAGTCCTCGTCGTCGACGTGCGGCGCGTGGAGGTCGCGGACGGCGAGCGCGACGTCGGCCAGGTCCCACCGCAGGGCGTGGGCCCGGAGCAGCTCGGCGTCGAGGACGGTTCCGGTGCCGGACGCGTACCGCTCGGCGGCCCCCGGGTCCTCCCCCACGATCCGCCACAGGTCCCGTTCCGGTGGCGCGAGGAGCACGGTGTCCCAGTCGACGAGGACGACCCCGCGGTCGCGCGTCACGAGCGTGTTGGCCCGGTGCGGCTCGCCGTGGGTCAGGACGAAGCGCGACCGGTCGGCGCCCCCGACGAGGGCGTTGTGCGCGTCGAGGAGATCCAGCACCGCGGCCCCGTGGTCGCGGACCAGGTGCCACGCCTCCTCGGCGAAGGGGCCGGCGACCCACCGCGGGCCGGGGTCGTCGAGGCGGGCGCGGAGCTCGTCGGCGAGCGGGACGGCGAGGTCGTCCTCGAGGACGTCGTCGCGGCAGCCGGTGACGCGGTGGAGCTCGACGAGCCGGTCGACGACGGCCGTGCGGTGGGTGCCGTCCTCGTAGGGGCCCCACCCGAAGGCGTGCCCCTCGACCCGCGGGTGGAGCGCCAGGGCGAACGAGTCGTGGAGCCGGACGAGGACCGAGCCGTCGTCGGCGCGGACCGGGGGGACGACCCAGCCGAGCCCGGCGTCACCGAGGGACGCCGCCGTGGCGAGCGCCGCCCGCAGCCGGGCGAACGGGGCGTCGAGCGGCTCGTCGTGGTGGTGGCGGCGCGTCCTCAGGTCGTCGGCGGTGGCGAACCAGCGGCGCCCGTCGGCCGTGCGCACCCACCAGTGGTGGCTGCCGAAGCCGACGGGGGCGTGCTCGACCGCCTCGACGTCGAGGTCCCACCCCCAGATGAGGGCGGCGGCGACCTCGGCGTCGGTGAGGTCCTCGGGCCGGGTGAACACCCCGCCACGCTAGCGAGGCCGGGTCAGCGCTGGCGGTGCACCAGGGTGCGGATCGGCACGCGCGGACCGGTGTAGAACGGCACCTCCTCGCGCACGTGGCGTCGCGCGCCGGAGGCCCTCAGCTCGCGCATGAGGTCGACGATGCGGTGCAGCTCGTCGGCCTCGAACGCGAGGATCCACTCGTAGTCGTTGAGCGCGAACGAGGCGATGGTGTTGGCCCGCACGTCGGGGTAGTCGCGCGCCATCCTCCCGTGCTCGACGAGGAGGTCGCGGCGCTCCTTGTCGTCGAGGAGGTACCACTCGTAGGAGCGGACGAACGGGTAGACGCAGATGTAGTCGAGCGGGTCCTCGCCGTTCATGAAGGCCGGGATGTGGCTCTTGTTGAACTCCGCCGGACGGTGCAGCGCCGCCACCGACCACACCGGGTCGAGGCGGTCGCCGTAGGCGGTGCGCAGGAACGCGTGGTACGCCTCCTGGAGCGCCTCGATGGTCTCGGCGTGCCACCAGATCATGACGTCGGCGTCGGCGCGCAGGCCCGCGACGTCGTAGGTGCCGCGGACGACGACGTCCTTCTCGGCGAGGTCGGTGAACAGCTCCTCGACCTCGGTGGCGAGGGCGGCGCGGTCCTCGTCGGCGAGCGGCTCGGCGACGGCGAAGACCGACCACATGGCGTAGCGGATCGTGTCGTTGACCTCCCGGATACGGGCGGCGCCGGGCTTGGCGGGGGCGGGTCGGGTCGGCTCGGTCATGCGGGCTGGTCTCCTGGGCGGGGTGCGAGGGTGCTGAGGAACTGGGTGGTCGCCGCCGCGGCTCGGGCGGCGGAGCCGATGACGGCAGGGACGCCGACGCCGTCGTAGGTGGCGCCGGCGACCTCGAGGCCGGGGACGCGCTCGACGTCGGCCTTGACCGTGGCGACGGCGTCGACGTGCCCCACGGCGTACTGCGGCAGGCCGCCACCCCAACGCTGGACGTGGGCGTCGACGACGCGGAACGGGGTGCGGCGGAGGGCGGCGCAGACGTCGGCGACGGCGAGCGCGACGAGGTCGGCGTCCTCGCGCTGGAGGACGGCCTCCTCGCGGGCCCGGCCGAGCGAGGCGCGCAGGTGGACGACGTCGGGGTCGAGGGCGCCGGTCCACCCCCACTTGCGGAAGCTGAAGGTCGCCGCCTTGATGGCACGGCCCTCCACCGGCGGGACGAGGAAGCCGGAGCCCCCGACGTCCTCGAGCTCGGCGCGCGGGACCGCGAGCGTGACGACGGCGGTCGAGGCGGTCTCGACGTCGGCGAGGACCTCCGCCGCCGCCGGTGCGTGGGCCGCGAGCAGCCGTGCGGCCGGAGCGGGAGGGACGGCGAGGACGACGGCGTCGGCGACGAGGACGTCGGGCGAGGCCGCCGACCCGATGACGAGGCGCCACCCGTCCGCCGTCCTCTCGAGCAGGCGCACGACCGACCGGGTCCGCAGCACCGCACCTCGACCGGCGAGCGCGGCGGCGAGGAGGTCCGGGAGGCGCCCGACTCCCCCGGTGAGCCCGGCGAAGGGAGGGCGACCCGGCGCCGCCGTGGCCGCACCCGCCGGCGTCAGGAGGCTCTGGCCGCGCGTGGCGCGATCCCAGAGGGTGGGCATGGTGGCCCGCAGCGACAGCCGAGCCGCGTGCCCGGCGTAGACGCCACCGAGCAGCGGCTCCACGAGCCGGTCGACGACCGCACCGCCGAGGCGCGTTGCGACGTACTCGCCGACCGACACGTCGTCCTCGAGGACCCCTGTCGGCCAGGGCTGTTCGTCGCGGACCCGCTCGACCTCGTCGTCGGTGAGGACGCCGCGGGCGCCGTCGGGGTCAGTGGGGACGCCCATGAGGGTCGCGCGCGGGAGGGGGTGGAGGGCGCCGCGCGACCAGATCGAGGCCGACGTGGTGTCCGGCGAGGTGAGGAGGTCCCCCGCCCCGAGCCGCTCGACGAGAGCCACCGCCTCGGGGCGCACGGCGAGGAGGGACTCGGCGCCGACGTCGACGGCGTGACCGCCGACGTCCTCGCGGCGCAGCGTGCCGCCGACCCGGTCGCTGCCCTCGAGCACCGTGACGGTGGCCGACGGCACGGCGTCGAGGACGTCGAGCGCGGCGACGAGTCCGGCGACGCCACCCCCGACGACGGCGACGTGGGGGCCGGTGGAGACGGCCGGGAGCGGCATGCGCCCAGTCTCTCAGGGCCGGCCCGCCCGACCGGACGCGACCCCCGGCGCTCGCCGTGACCACATCGAGACCGGCGACCGGGAACCATCCGGCGTCCTCGGGCGCCCGAGGCACAGCACGCCACCCGGAACGACGAAGGAGTCACCATGTCCACGCTGGCCCGTCCCGCCCGCCGTCCCACCACCGCCGCCGCGGGCCTCCTCCTCGTCGCGGGCCTGACGCTCGCCGGCTGCAGCGCCGGGTCCAGCGACTCGGGCGCCGCGTCCGGCTCGGTCGCCGAGCAGGCCGCGCCCGACCGGGGGGTCCCCGCCGGTGGCGACGCCTCGGCGGTCGGGGGGTTCTCCGGCGACGCCTCGAAGGAGGCCCCGGCGGTGGGGACCGGGACGACGACCACCGTCGACCTGGCCGCCACGACGCAGAAGCTCGCCCGCCGCGCCACCATCGCCCTGACCGTCGACGACGTCGACGTCGCCGCGGCCAAGGTGCGCTCGGTCGCCGCGTCCGAGAAGGGCATGGTCGTGGCCGAGTCGATCTCGAGCGAACCCGACGGCGTGACCACCGGCGGCTTCAGCACCATCACGATCTCCGTGCCGACCACCCGCCTCGACGCCACCCTCGACGCCGTCGCGAAGATCGGGAAGGTCCACTCCCGCAACACCTCCACCGACGACGTCACGACGCAGTACGTCGACACGGCCTCCCGCGTCGAGACGATGGAGGCCAGCGTCGAGCGGGTCCGCGCCCTGATGTCGAAGGCCACCCGGCTCGCCGACATCGTCAGCCTCGAGGCCGAGCTGTCCCGCCGTCAGGCCGACCTCGAGGCGATGCAGACCCAGCTCGCCGCGCTGGACGGCCAGGTCGCGACGGCCCCGGTCGAGGTGCGGCTCAGCACCGACGAGAAGGTCCTCGAGGAGGAGGAGCCCGACACCGGCTTCCTCGCCGGGCTCGTCGCCGGGTGGGACGCCTTCACCGGGTCGGTCACCGTGCTGCTCACCGTCCTCGGGGCGGTCCTGCCGTTCGGTGTCGCCCTCGCCGTCCTCCTCGGCCCGCTCGCGATCTGGCTGCGCCGCCGCGGCCCGCGCCCGTCGACGGTCACCCCGCCGATGGCCCCGACGACGTCGGGCTGACCCCCGGCTCCGGCCCTGGTGAGGTCACGCCGGCGTCGTCGCGGAGCACCTGCTCCCGGAGGATGTCGGCGTGGCCGCAGTGCTGCGCCAGCTCGCGCAGCACGTGGGCCAGCACCCACCGCAGCGGCAGCGGGCCGCGGCGGTTGCCGAGGAGGAGGTCGTCGGCCCCGAGGTCGGCGACGGCGGCACGCGAGGCGGTGCAGGCGGCCTCGTGGGCGGCCACCACCGACGCGACGGTGTCGTCGTGGGCGAGGACGAAGGAGTCGTCGGGCGTCGCGGGGATCCCGATCTCCGCCCGCGAGCGACGGGTGACGGCCTCGTCGAACCACACCTGCTCGACGAAGGTCGCGTGCTTGAGGAGCCCGAGCAGGGTCGTGCGCGAGGGCACGAGAGAGCGCCGGGCCTGCTCCTCGGTGAGGCCGTCGAGGCTCGCCCGCAGGTTCTCGCGGTGCTCGTCGACGAACGCCTCGAGGAGGACCCGCTCGCGCGCGGTGAGGACGTCGGGGCGCATGCTCGGTGGCGTCGTCATGCCGGAACGCTAGCCGCCCGTCGGGCCCCGTCCGTCGGCCGACGGACACCACCTCCCCCCGAGGACGGATCCACGGCGCCGCCGCCTCCGCGATGCTGGTCGCCATGGACGTCGACGCGGTCATCGAGCACCTGGAGACCCTCGGTGGGGTCGTGGTGCAGCGCCCCGGCCCGGGCGACGGCACCCCGGAGGTCGCCTGGGGCGACGTCTTCGCGTACTACTCCCCCGACGGCGGCATCCCGGCGGCCCAGCCGTTCGCGACCGTGGTGACGAAGGACTACCCGGGAGAGCCGTCCTCGGGACTCGACGCGCCGGGCTCGTTCCGCGTCAACGTCCACGCCGGGACGGAGGAGTTCGAGCGTCGCACCGGCCACCCTCCGAAGGAGGAGGTGGTGGGCGGACCGGCTCCGCACACCCGCGACGTCGTCCTCGCCCACCCCGTGTACGGGGCGTACGGCTGGCTCGCGGTCGTCGACCCCGGGCCGGCGACGGAGGGCGACGTGCGCGACCTCCTCACCGCGGCCCACGGCGCCGCCCGGGCCCGCCACGAGCGGCGCGCCTCGACCTGACTGGCCGGACTCCTCGCGGCCGACACCGCGGGTCGGCCCGAGGCCTAGCGGGCCGAGACCTGGCGGGCCGAGACCTCGTGGACGAGCTCGACGACGCGGGTGAGGACGTCGGGGTCGGTGTCGGGGAGGACGCCGTGGCCGAGGTTGAACACGTGCCCGGGGGCGGCACGGCCCTCCTCGACGATCTCGCGGACGCGGCGCTCGAGCGCCTCCCACGGCGCGAAGAGCAGCGCGGGGTCGAGGTTGCCCTGCAGCGGCCAGCGCCCACCGGTCCGCTCGAGGGCGTCGGTGAGGGAGACGCGGTAGTCGACGCCGACGACGTCGGCCCCGGCCTCGCCCATGAGGGTCAGCAGCTCACCGGTGCCCACGCCGAAGTGGATGCGCGGGACGTCGAGGTCGGCGACCATCGCGAGCGCCGCGGCCGAGTGCTCCTGCACGTGGCGGACGTAGTCGGCGCGGCTGAGGAACCCCGCCCACGAGTCGAAGAGCTGGAGCGCCGAGGCGCCGTTCTCGCCCTGCACCCGCAGGAACGCGCCGGAGATCCGGGCGAGCCGGGCGCACAGGTCGTGCCACAGCTGCGGGTCGCCGTGCATGAGCGCCTTGGTGTGCTCGTGGTTCTTCGACGGCCCGCCCTCGACGAGGTAGCTCGCGAGGGTGAACGGCGCGCCCGCGAAGCCGATGAGCGGGGTGGGACCGAGCTCGGCGACGAGGAGCCGCACCGATTCGGCGATGTCGGGGACGTCCTCGGGGGCGAGGTCGCGCAGGCGGTCGAGGTCGGCGCGGGTGCGGACCGGGTCGGCGACGACGGGCCCGACCCCCGGGACGATGTCGAGGTCGATGCCCACCGCGGCGAGCGGGACGACGATGTCGCTGAAGAAGATCGCGGCGTCGACGCCGTGGCGGCGCACGGGCTGGAGGGTGATCTCGGTGACGAGGTCGGGGCGGCGGCACGACTCGAGCATCCCGACGCCCTCACGGACCGCACGGTACTCCGGCAGCGACCGGCCGGCCTGGCGCATGAACCACACCGGGGTGTGCGGGACGTCGAGGCCCCGGGCGGCACGCACGAGCGCGGAGTCGGCCGGTGAGGCGCTCGCGGTCGCCGAGGTCGTCGCGGGGGCAGCGGCGGCGGAGGGGGTCGTCACGGTGACCCATCCTCCCATCCGGCGGCGGCGTCCTCCGCACCGCTCGACGGACGGCGTCAGAGGGCGATGACGGCGGCCCCGCCGAGGGCGAGCAGCACCCCGACCTGCTGGATCCGCCGCAGCCGCTCCCCGATGACGAGGCGCGCCAGGACGATCGTCGCGACGGGGTAGAGCGAGCCGAGCACCGAGGCGACGCTCACCTGCCCTCGGGACGACGCGATGCCGAAGAGGAAGTTGGCGGCGAGGTCGCCGCAGCCGATGGCGAGCAGGCCGGGGATCTCCCGCGGCCGCACCGAGCCCACGCTGCGCACGACGAGCGCCGCGACGACGAGCACCGTGACCGAGGTGAGCCGCATGCCCCACAGGGTGAGCAGCGCCGACTCGCGGGCCCCGCGGTCGAGGAAGAACAGGGCGAGCCCGAAGCCGACCGCCGCGACCGACGCGAGGACCACCGGTCGGGCCCCCACCTCCCCCGACAGCTCCGGACCGCTCGCCAGCGTCACCCCGACGACGGCGACGAGCATCCCGACCCAGGCCCACGCCGAGGGCGTGTCGCCGCTCGCGACGCCGAGGACGACCGGGACGACGACCCCGAGGGAGGCGATCGGCGCGACGACGCCCATCGTCCCCGTCGACAGGGCCGAGTAGAAGCAGACGAGGCCGGTCATCCCCGCGAGCCCCGCCGCCACGGACCACAGCGGCCAGGTGTCGAGGGTGAAGTGCTGCCACCGGAACAGGACGATGGCCGAGACGACGACCAGGGCCAGACCCTGGGTCCAGCCCACGACGACGACCGCGGGGTGGCGGCGCGAGGCCAGCCCGGCGAAGAAGTCGGAGGTCCCCCACACGAGCGAGGACGCGAGCGCGAGGAGGCTGACCACCGGCGCAGCGTAACGACGCAGTCCGTCGCGGGCCGGTCGCTCCCGGGGCTCGGGCTCCCGACCGACGCCCGGCCCGGCGTCGAGCACCGCACGGGCGCGGGCGCGCCACGCGGCGCGGCACCGCGCCCGGACCGCCGCCACCGCCTACATTGCTGGGGTGTCCAGCCGCACCGTGACCGGTCGCGAGTCCCCCGAGTTCGCTCGGGCGCTCGAGGACCTCCACCGCGCCCGCCTGCGTCCCGAGATCCGCCTCACCGAGGTCCCGGCACCGCAGCGCATCGCCCCGTACGCCGTCGCGCTCACCGCCGACGTCGTCGACCCCCGCGACACCGACTCCGACCTCGCGTCGGGACGGTTCGTCCTCCTCCACGACCCCTCGGCGCCCGAGCCCTGGGGCGGTCAGTGGCGCGCGGTCACCTTCGCCCGCGCCGAGCTCGAGCCCGAGCTCGCCACCGACCCGATGCTCGGCGAGGTCGGCTGGAGCTGGCTCACCGACGCCCTCGCCACCCGTGGCGTCGAGTACGTCGCGGAGGCCGGCACCGTGACCCGCGTGGTGTCCCAGAGCTTCGCCGGACTCGCCGACCGTCCCGCGAGCGTCGAGATGGAGGTCCGCGCCTCGTGGACCCCGCTCGGCCCCGAGGTCGGCGAGCACCTGCTCGCGTGGTCGGACCTGCTCTGTACGATCGCCGGGTTGCCACCACTTCCCGAGGGCGTCGTCGCCCTGCCCGGACCCCGACGCTGAATGAGCCCTGACACCACCGCCACCGCCCCCGAGGAGCCGACGGGCCCGCAGCCCGTGCTCCTCGTGGAGCCCGCCGACGGCGTCCCGCACGTCGTCGAGGACGAGCGCGAGCTGAGCCGGGCCGCCGCCGCCATCGCCGCGGGGTCGGGACCGGTCGCCATCGACGCCGAGCGCGCCTCCGGGTACCGCTACGGCCAGCGCGCCTACCTCGTGCAGGTCCGCCGCGAGGGTGCCGGCACCTGGCTCATCGACCCCATCGCCTGCCCCGACCTCTCGCCGCTCGACGACGCGATCGGTGCCGCCGAGTGGCTGCTCCACGCGGCCACCCAGGACCTCGCCTGCCTCGCCGAGGTCGGCCTGCGCCCCCGCCAGCTGTTCGACACCGAGCTCGGCGCCCGCATCCTCGGGCTGCCGCGCGTCGGCCTCTCGGCGGTCGTCGAGCACTACCTCGGGCTGTCACTGGCCAAGGAGCACTCCGCCGTCGACTGGTCGACCCGACCGCTGCCCGAGCCGTGGCTGCGGTACGCGGCCCTCGACGTCGAGGTGCTCGACGAGCTGCGCAACCTCATGGGCGTCGACCTCGCCAAGCAGGGCAAGTCCGAGTGGGCCCGCCAGGAGTTCGCGGCGCTGCTCACCTGGTCGCCGACCGAGCGCGTCGACCCGTGGCGGCGCACCTCGGGCATCAACACCCTGCGCTCGCGGCGGGCCGTCGCCATCGTCCGCGAGCTCTGGTACGTCCGCGACGACATCGCCCGCGAGCGCGACACCTCGGTCGGGCGCGTGCTCCCCGACGCCGCCGTCGTCGAGATCGCCAAGGCCGCGCCGCGCACCACCGCCGACCTGCCGCGCGGCCACCGCGCCATCGCCCGGTACGGGCGCCAGTGGGTCGACGCCGTCGCCCGCGCGCAGGAGATCCCCGAGGACGACCTGCCGCCGCGCACGCTGCCCTCCGACGGGCCGCCACCGCCGCGCGTGTGGGCCGAGAAGAACCCCGTCGCCGCCGACCGGCTCGGGGCCACCCGGGCGGCGCTCACCGCGTTCGCCGAGGAGCACGTCATCCCGGTCGAGAACGTCTGCTCCCCCGACCCGCTGCGCCGGGTCGTGTGGCAGCCGCCGTCCGAGCACGACGAGGCCGCCTTCACCCGGGCGCTCCTCGACCAGGGGGTGCGCCCGTGGCAGGCCGAGGTGCTCGCGCCGATGCTCGTCGCCGCCTTCACCGAGTTCCCCGACGCCTGACCCCTCCCGGCCCGGCCTCGCCCTCCCCCGCCCTCGGCGCCTCGGCCCCGTCGGCCCCTCGGCCCCTCGGCCCAAATTCGGGGTCACCCCGAAATTGCGCGCTTCACCCGAGGAAGCAACCGGGGTGAAGGGCGCACATCCGGGGTGAAGCTCCGGAGCTCGGGGTCACCCCGAACACCGGATGCCTCCGCGGTGATGGTCGTCACCCCGGGCGGCATCGACGACTAAGCGCTTGCTTAGTAGCATCGGCCGCAGGGCCCGGGCCACCGGGCCGACCCCAGCACCCCAACCAGGGAGGCCCACCCGTGCCACGCGCGCTCCAGGAGGTCGTCTTCGTCGACGGCGTCCGCACCCCCTTCGGCAAGGCCGGCGAGAAGGGCGTCTACGCCCAGACCCGCGCCGACGACCTCGTCATCAAGTGCATCCGCGAGCTGATGCGGCGCAACCCGGGCCTGCCCAAGGAGCGGGTGGAGGAGGTCGCCGTCGCCGCGACGACCCAGATCGGCGACCAGGGCCTGACCCTCGGCCGCCTCGCCGCCCTCCTCTCCGGCCTCCCGAAGTCCACCCCCGGCTACTCCGTCGACCGGATGTGCGCCGGCGCGATGACCGCCGTGACCAACGTCGCCTCCTCGATCGGCGTGGGCGCCATCGACATCGCCGTCGCCGGCGGGGTCGAGCACATGGGCCGCCACCCGATGGGCGAGGGCGTCGACCCCAACCCGCGGATCGTCGCCGAGCGCCTCGTCGACGAGTCGGCCCTCGTCATGGGCAAGACCGCCGAGAACCTCCACGACCGCTTCCCCGAGCTGACCAAGGAGCGCTGCGACGCCTTCGCGGTCCAGAGCCAGCGCAAGCTCGCCGCGGCCTACGACGCCGGAAGGGTCCAGCCCGACCTCGTCCCCGTCGCGACCCGCCACGCCGAGAAGGGCTGGGGCCTCGCGACCGTCGACGAGCCGCCGCGCCCCGGCACGACGATGGAGGAGCTCGGCGCCCTCAAGACCCCCTTCCGTCCCCACGGCAACGTCACCGCGGGCAACGCCGCCGGGCTCAACGACGGCGCCACGGCGTGCATCCTCGCCAGCGAGCAGGCGGCCACCGAGCTGGGTCTCCCCGTCCGGATGCGCCTGGCCTCCTTCGCCTTCGTCGGTGTCGAGCCGGAGGTCATGGGCATCGGCCCCGTCCCCGCGACCGAGAAGGCCCTGGCCAAGGCGGGCCTGACCATCGAGGACATCGGCCTCTTCGAGCTCAACGAGGCCTTCGCCGTCCAGGTCCTCGCCTTCCTCGACCACTTCGGCATCGCCGATGACGACGCCCGCGTCAACCCGTGGGGCGGCGCCATCGCGACCGGCCACCCGCTCGCGTCCTCGGGCGTGCGCCTCATGACCCAGCTCGCCCGCCACTTCGAGGAGCACCCCGAGGTCCGCTACGGCCTGACCGCGATGTGCATCGGCATCGGCATGGGCGGCGCCGTCATCTGGGAGAACCCGCACCACGCCGACTACGGCACCGACGGCACGGAGGCCTGAGCCATGACGACCACCGCCACCCCCGAGACCACCGCCCCCGAGCTGCCCGCCGAGGTCGTCACCCGCACCCCGGTGCAGGACGTCGCCCTCCCCGGCGGCGTCGGCACCCTCGCGCTCGTCACCCTCGACAACGGCAAGGACCACACCCGCCCCAACACCTTCGGACCTGAGGGCATCGCCGGCCTCCAGGCCACCCTCGACACCCTGAGGGCGCGCGCCGAGGCCGGGGACATCGTCGCCGTCGCGGTCACGGGGAAGCCGTTCATCTTCGCCGTGGGCGCCGACCTCTCGGGCGTCCCGTACGTCACCCACCGCGAGCAGGCCCTCGAGATCGCCCGCGCCGGCCACCGCGCCTTCGCCACGCTGATGGACCTGCCCGTCCCCACCTTCGCGTTCGTCAACGGCGCGGCGATGGGCGGCGGGGTCGAGCTCGCGCTGTCGGCCGACTACCGCACGGTCTCGGCGGGCGTCCCCGCGTTCGCGCTCCCCGAGACCTTCCTCGGGCTGCTCCCCGGCTGGGGCGGCTGCTGGTTGCTCCCGAACCTCGTCGGCCCGGCCACCGCGATGAAGGTCGTCATCGAGAACCCGCTGTCGCAGAACCGGATGCTCAAGGCCAAGGAGGTCGTCGGCCTCGGCATCGGCGACGTCCTGCTCGAGCCGGCCGACTTCCTCGAGGACTCGCTGCGCTGGGCCGCCGGCGTCGTCAGCGGCGCCGTCACGGTGCAGCGCGCCGAGGTCGACCGCGACGAGTCCGCCTGGGAGGCGGCGTGCGACGCCGGCCGCAAGGTCGTCCTCGCCAAGACCGCCGGGCGCGCCCCGGGTGCGCTTCGGGCGGTCGAGCTGGTCCGCGCGGCCCGCACGGCCGGTCGCGACGAGGCCTTCGCCGCGGAGGACGAGGCCCTCGGCGACCTCATCATGACCGACGAGCTGCGCGCGGGCCTCTACGCCTTCGACCTCGTGCAGAAGCGGGCCAAGCGGCCCGCGGGCGCCCCGGACAAGGCTCTGGCCCGCCCGGTCACCAAGGTCGGCATCGTCGGCGCCGGCCTCATGGCCAGCCAGCTGGCCCTCCTGTTCGTCCAGCGCCTCGGCGTCCCTGTCGTCCTCACCGACCTCGACGAGGAGCGCGTCGCCCAAGGGGTCGCGTGGGTGCACGAGCAGGTCGACGGCCTGCTCGCCAAGCGCCGGGTCTCGCCCGACCAGGCGTCCTTCCTCAAGCGAGCCGTCACCGGCTCGACGAGCAAGGACGGCTTCGCCGACGCCGACGTCGTCATCGAGGCGGTCTTCGAGGAGATGGCCGTCAAGCAGCGGGTCTTCGCCGAGGTCGAGGCCGTCGTGTCGCCCGAGTGCGTCCTCATGACGAACACCTCGTCGCTGTCGATCACCGAGATGGCGAGCGGCCTCGCGCACCCCGAGCGGGTCGTCGGCTTCCACTTCTTCAACCCCGTGGCGGTCATGCCGCTCGTCGAGGTCATCCCCGGGGAGCACACCGACGACGCCACGCTCGCCACGGCCTTCGCCACGGCGAAGACGCTGCGCAAGACGGCGATCCGCTCCAAGGACTCGGCGTCGTTCATCGTCAACCGGCTGCTCGGTCGCTTCATGGGCGAGTTCTCGCGCATCGTCGACGAGGGCACGCCGGTCGCCACGGCCGACCGTGCCGTCGCCGGCATCGCCCCGATGCCGCCCTTCGTCCTCGTCGGGCTCGTCGGCCCCGCGATCGCGCTGCACAACAGCGAGACCCTGCACCGCGCGTTCGGCGACCGGTTCCACGTCTCCCCCGCGCTGCGACGGCTCGTCGAGGCCGGCAAGCGCGGGTACTACCGGATGGAGGACGGCCGCTCCGTCCCCGACCCGGAGGTCGAGGCGCTCGCCGAGAAGCCCGAGCACCCGGTCGAGCTGACCGTCGAGCAGGCACGCGAGCGCATCCTCGGCGTCCTCGCCGAGGAGGTGGGGCTGATGCTCTCCGAGGGCGTCGTCGCGGCCCCGATGGACATCGACCTCGCGATGATCACCGGCGCCGGCTTCCAGTTCTGGAACGGCGGGCTCACCCCGCTCCTCGACCGCGAGGGCCACTCCGAGCGGGTCCTCGGCCGCCGCCTGCTCCCTCACGGCGTGGCGAGCGTCCCCGCCTGACCCGACCCCCCACCACGCCCGGCCTCCACGCCAGTTCCACTTCAGTACGGCAACACGCCGAGGATCCCTCCCGATCCTCGGCGTGTTGCCGTACTGGAGGGCGCATCCCACCGGCCGTGCGCCGGCGCCGCGGGGATGTGCACCCCGAGTCGCCCGCCCTCACCTGCGGGTTCTCAGCGACCGAACATCCCGAGACGCCTCAAGGGCCGATATCTCACAGGTGATATACGCTGGACGGGTGACGACGACCTCCGACACGTACCTGACCCGCATCGGCACGCTCATCCGTGACGCCCGGCGCCACCAGGGCCTCACCCAGAGCGAGCTGGCCGACCTCCTCGGCACCAGCCAGAGCGCCGTGGCGCGCATCGAGCAGGGCAAGCAGAACCTCTCGCTGGAGATGCTCGCCCGCGTCGGCGAGAAGCTCGACAGCGAGTTCGTCTCCCTCGGCCACAGCGGCCCGCAGCACCTGCGGATCGTCGGCGGCAAGAAGCTCTCGGGCTCGATCCCGGTGAAAACGAGCAAGAACGCCGCCGTCGCCCTCCTGTGCGCCAGCCTGCTCAACAAGGGCCGGACGACGCTGCGCAGCCTGGCGCGCATCGAGGAGGTCAACCGGATCATCGAGGTGCTCACCTCGATCGGCGTCCGGGTCCGCTGGCTCCCCGACAGCAACGACCTCGAGATCATCCCGCCCGCGCAGCTCGACCTCGCGAGCATCGACGTCGACGCCGCCCGCCGCACCCGCACCGTCATCATGTTCTTCGGCCCGCTGCTCCACGAGCTGGGGAGCTTCCAGCTGCCCTACGCCGGCGGCTGCGACCTCGGCACCCGCACCATCGAGCCGCACCTGTCCGCCCTGCGCCCCTTCGGCCTCGACGTCGCCGCGACCCACGGCTTCTACGAGGCGACCGTCGACGCCGAGCGCGGCCCGACCCGCGCCATCGTCCTCACCGAGCGCGGCGACACCGTCACCGAGAACGTCCTCATGGCCGCCGCGCGCCACCCCGGCACCACGGTCATCCGCAACGCCTCCCCCAACTACATGGTCCAGGACCTCTGCTTCTTCCTCCAGGGCCTCGGGGTGCAGATCGAGG
Organism: Oryzobacter terrae; assembly: GCF_042756445.1. Taxonomy (GTDB): domain Bacteria; phylum Actinomycetota; class Actinomycetes; order Actinomycetales; family Dermatophilaceae; genus Oryzobacter; species Oryzobacter terrae. Next base: position 20,768 of record NZ_CP170578.1, on the reverse strand, counting down.
GCATCGGCACGACGATCCTCACCGTCACCGGCGTCGAGCACGTCGACGTCGACATCGAGTACTACCCCTCCGAGGACCCGATCGAGGCGATGTCCCTCATCGCCGCCGCCGTCGTCACCGAGTCGACGATCACCATCGAGCGGGTGCCGATCGAGTTCCTCGAGATCGAGCTCGCGACCCTCGGCGAGATGGGCCTGCGCTTCGACCTCACCGAGGAGTACCTCGCGATGAACGGGCACACCCGTCTCGTCGACCTCACGATCCACCCCGGCCCGCTCAAGGCCCCGGTCGACAAGATCGCGCCGATGCCGTTCCCCGGCCTCAACATCGACAACCTGCCGTTCTTCGCGCTCATCGCCGCGTGCGCCGAGGGCACGACGATGATCCACGACTGGGTCTACGAGAACCGCGCGATCTACCTCACCGAGCTGACGAAGATCGGCGGCCAGGTCCAGCTCCTCGACCCCCACCGCGTCATGATCACCGGCCCCACCCCGAAGTGGCGCGCCGCCGAGGTCATGTGCCCGCCGGCGCTGCGCCCGGGCGTCGTCGTCCTCCTCGCCATGCTCGCGGCGCCCGGCACCTCGGTGCTGCGCAACGTCTACGTCATCAACCGCGGCTACGAGGACCTCGCCGAGCGGCTCAACGCGCTCGGCGCGACGATCGAGACCTTCCGGGACATCTGAGGGCTGGCGCGTCGCCGCCGCCGTGGCGCAGACTCTCGTCATGGCGGACCTCGTGCCCTTCCCGCGCACCGGCGTCGTCCCCGACGCCCGGGGCGGCGGACGCGCGCTGCGGGTCTCGTGGCACCACGAGGAAGGGCTCGTCGTCCTCTCGGCGTGGCGCGGCCCGACGTGCGTGGCGACGACACGGGTCGCCGCCGAGGACGTCCCCGCCCTCGTCGAGGTCCTCGTGGCCGGGCTCGGGCAGGGGTACGCGGGGGCCGCGGGGGCCGCGGGCACCGGGCCGGGCGAGCCGCACGTGGGGCACGCCGACGCCGGATGACGGTGCACCCGTCGTTCCTCGGCACGCCCTCCTAGGCGCCGGGCCGGGCCCGGGCCCCGGAGCCTGCACCGGTCGCCGCGAGCACGCGTCGCTCGTCGTCGTCGGTGAGGCCGGCCCGCCGCTCCTCGCCCTCGGGGGCGACTCCTCGGAGGCGAGGGCCGCCGCCAGGGTGTCGCGCAGCGGGCGGGTCACCAGGCCGGCGGCGCGCGCCCGCGACGTGTCCATCGTTGCGAAGCCACGCCAGTCGGGGTCGGCGATCCACAGCGGCAGCGAGGCCGGCCCCATCCAGCTGTCGACGCCGAGCCCGGTGAGCACGTCGGCAGGCACCGGCCGCGGGCGCGCCGACGACCCGGCGACCTCGGCCGCCGTCGCGAGCACCTCCCGCAGGGTCGTCGTGGGACCGGTGGCGTTGAAGACCCCACCCGTGCGCTCCTCGACGAGGGTGACCATCCACGACGCGAGGTCACGGACGTCGACCATCGCCGTCGGGAACCGCGGGTCGTCGGGGACGACGACCTCCTCACCCACGGGGTGGGCGAAGCGCCACGGCCAGTAGCCGGTGCGTCCCGACGCGTCCCCCGGTCTCCCGATGAGGCCGGAGCGCACGACGGTGGCGAGGGTGCCGGACGCCAGGACGGCCTGCTCGCAGGCGACCTTGGCCTCGCCGTAGGTCTCCATGTCCGCCATGACGTCACCGTCGAGCGGGTCGCGCAGCGGCGCGTCCTCGCCCTGTTCGACGGCACTGAACGCGGCGTAGACATTGCCGGTGGAGACGAGGACGTGGTGCGCGGTCCGCAGGTCGCGGACCGAGCGGCGGACCTGCCCCGGCTGGCGCGAGACGTCGAGGACGGCGTCCCAGTGGATGTCACCCACGGGCGCGAGGCCGTCGTCGGCGTCGCGGTCGGCGGCGACGAACACCGCGCCCTCGGGCACGGGGGCGGTGCCGCGGGCGAGGCAGGTGACCTCGTGCCCGCGCGTCAGGGCCTCCTGCGCGACCGTCCGTCCGAGCCACGCCGTCCCACCGAGCACGAGGATCCGCATGTGCCCCAGCCAACCTCGCGCGGAGCGCGCGGTCCAGCGTGTTCGCGCTCAGCCGATCCCGGGTCCCGGGCCGGACCGCTCAGTACCCGGGGAAGACGCGCCGCAGGTCGTCGAGGTCGAGGTTGCCCGACACCGTGACGTCGGTGGGGGTGTGCGCCGGGGTGAGCCGGCCCGAGACGAGCCGGGCGACGGCATCCGGTGATCCCTCGAACCGTGCCGTCGTCGTCGCACCGCCCGGCACCAGCGACACGGACCCGTCGATCGACAGGTCGTGGTCGAGGGCCGCGAGGTCGACCAGCGCCGGCTGCGCGACCTCGTCGGCCCTGGCGGTGAACCCGAGCATGAAGCCGAGCCCGTCGGCGAGGTGGTCGAGGAGCAGCAACGCGGTCGCATCGTCGATGGCGGCGTGCTCGTCGGACGCGACGCGCACGTCCCACGAGTGCTGCGCGGCCTCGTTCAGTCGCATGCCGAGGTAGGAGGCGAGGGGCAGCGGCGCGGGCGTGAACCCGAGGTCGACCTGTGTCGTCGTGAGCTGCTCCGGGGTCAGCGCCTCGACCGCCTCGACGAGGGCCGCGTCGGCGACGAGGTAGCCGTCGGCCTGCTCGCGCGGGGTCAGCGCGTTCCAGCGGTCCCAGACGCCCTGGTTGAAGCCGTCCGGGACGGATCCGCCGGCCAGGGCCGTCCGCAGCGTCTCGGACCCGATCTCGGCGCCGCTGCCGAGGTGCGAGAGGACCTGTGCCACCGGCCACTCGGACGCAGCCGACGGGGCCAACAGCTCCTCGTCGGAGAGGCCGCGCACGACGGCGGCCAGCGCGTCGTAGGTCGAACGGAGGGCGGAGACGGTCGCGTCGGCAGTGGGAGACATGGAGGTCGCAACCCGCCGCGGCCCGACGATGTTCCGCCACGCCCCGACGCGGGTCGGGGGGACTCAGGGCTCAGGCGGGACGGCGGGCGAGGATGAAGGCCTGGGGCTGCTGCTCGGCGCCGACCGGTCCGCGGACCAGCCGAGCCTGCTCGACCAGCCCGGCCGCGGTCAGGGCGTCGCCCACGGTCTCGGTGCGGCGCTCGTGGCGGACCAGGGTGACGTCGTGCCCGCGCGTCCGCAGCCGTGCGCCGACGTCGGAGGGCCCGTCGCCCACCTGGAAGCCGGTGAGGACCAGGCCGCCGGGACGCACGACCCTCGTCACCTCGGTGAGGGCCACGGGCAGCTCGTCGCCGGTGAGGTGGATGAGGGAGTACCAGAGCAGGACACCGTCGAACGCGTCGTCCCCGAAGGGCAGCGCGAGCAGGCTGGCCTCGCGGACGTCGAGGTCGGGGTGGTCGCGCCGCGCCATCGCGAGCATGCCGGGCGAGAGGTCGACCCCGGTGACGGTGCAGCCGCGGTCGCTGAGGTGGCGCGCCATCCGGCCCGTCCCGCAGCCGGCATCGAGGACGTGGGTCCCGCCGGACGCCTCCAGGAGGACGACGAGGTGCTCGACCATCGCGAGGTCGACCGCCGCCTCGGGCTCGGTGGTCGGGAAGGCCGCGGCGTAGTCGGCCGAGATGGCGTCGTAGGCCCGGCGGACCTCCTCCGCGCTCCCCTCCACCCGGGCGTCCCTCAGCCCAGGCGCGAGCGCAGCGTCGCGGCGACACCCTCCGGCGTCAGCGCCACGGCGTCGAGGACCTGGCCGCGCGAGCCGTGGTCGAGGAACTCCTTCGGCAAACCGAAGACGTCGACGGGCATGTCGGACCCGGCCGCGCGCACCGCCAGGGCCACCTGCGACCCGACCCCGCCGACGACGACGTTGTCCTCGATGACGGCCACCCGCCGCGCCCCGGCCGCGAGGGCGACGAGGTCGTCGCTGACGGGCAGGGCCCACACGGGGTCGACGACCCGCACGCGGGTGCCCTCGACCGCGAGCTTCTCGGCGGCCGCCAGGGCGGTGACGGCCATCGACCCGATGCCGACGAGGACGACGTCGACCTCGCCCTCGTCGGGCTCGGACAGCACGTCGAGCGTGCCGACGGTGCGCACGGCCTCGATCGGGTCGGCGACGGTGCCCTTGGGGAAGCGGACGACCGAAGGCGCGTCGGCGATGTCGACGGCGGCGTGCACGGCCCGGGCGACCTGCTGGCCGTCACGCGGGGCCGCGAGGTGCAAGCCCGGGACGACGCCGCTGATCGTCATGTCCCACATGCCGTGGTGGGAGGCGCCGTCGGGGCCGGTGACGCCGGAGCGGTCGAGGACGACCGTGACGCCGGCCTTGTGGAGGGCGCAGTCCATGAGGAGCTGGTCGAAGGCGCGGTTGAGGAAGGTCGCGTAGACGGCGACGACGGGGTGCAGGCCGGAGAACGCGAGGCCGGCCGCCATCGTCAGCGCGTGCTGCTCGGCGATGCCGACGTCGAAGGTGCGCTCGGGGTAGGCGTCGCAGAAGTCCTGGAGCCCGACGGGGATCATCATCGCCGCCGTGATGGCGACGACGTCGTCGCGCTCGCGCCCGATCTCGACCATCGCGTCGCTGAACTCGTCGGTCCACGAGCGTCCGGCGATCTCGAGCGGCAGCCCGGTCTCGGGGTTGATGACCCCGACCGCGTGGAACTGGTCGCCCTCGTGGTTGACGGCGTGGTCGTAGCCGCGGCCCTTCTGGGTGATGACGTGGACGAGCACCGGTCCGCGGTAGGCCCGGGCCTTGCGCAGGGCGTTCTCGATGGCGGGCTCGTCGTGGCCGTCGACGGGTCCGACGTACTTGAGGCCGAGGTCCTCGAACATCCCCTGCGGGGCGACGATGTCCTTGATGCCCTTCTTGACGCCGTGGAGCGTCTCGTAGACCGCGCCGCCGACGACGGGCGTGCGCGAGAGGGTGTTCTTGCCCCAGTCGAGGAAGCGCTCGTAGCCGCGGGTCGTGCGCAGCGTCGCGAGGTGGTCGGCGAGGCCGCCACGGGTCGGCGCGTAGGAGCGCTCGTTGTCGTTGACGACGAGGACCAGCGGGAGGTCGCTCTCGGCGGCGATGTTGTTCAGCGCCTCCCAGGCCATCCCGCCGGTCAGCGCGCCGTCACCGATGACGGCGACGGTGTGGCGGTCGCGCTCGCCGCGGACGACGCGCCCGGCGGCGATGCCGTGGGCCCACGACAGCGAGGTCGAGGCGTGCGAGTTCTCGACGACGTCGTGGGGCGACTCCGCGCGGCTCGGGTAGCCCGACAGGCCTCCCTGCTTGCGCAGCCCGGTGAAGTCGTGGCGCCCCGTGAGGAGCTTGTGCACGTAGGACTGGTGGCCCGTGTCGAAGACCACCGCGTCGCGCGGGGAGTCGAAGACCCGGTGGATGGCCATCGTCAGCTCGACCACCCCGAGGTTCGGCCCCAGGTGCCCGCCGGTGCGTGCCACCTCGTCGACGAGGAAGGCGCGGATCTCCTCGGCGAGGGCGGGCAGCTGGTCGGGGCGCAGGGCCCTGAGGTCGGCAGGACCCTCGATGCGCGCGAGCAGGCTCACCGGTGCCTACCTCCTGGATGTGTGGCGTCGTGCGGGCGAATCCCACGAGTCTAGGCGCAGCGGCGCGGCCCGCCGGCACCCCGCGGGGTGCCCTCCACCACTCCCACACCGGACCTCCACCGCGCCTCCAGACCCGTCCTCGGACCCGCCGGACGCACGTCACCGTCCGAGCCCGTCGCGCGGACGTCCGGATGTTCTGCGCCGTCACCGTGATGACGCGGTGATCCGCGGGTGGCGCACGTACACCTGCGTCATCCTGGGATTTCTGCGCCGTCACCGTGATGACGCGGTGATCCGCGGGCACGAGCGCCCGTCGGCAGGTCCGCTCGATGCAGGCGGCACCACCGCGGCCGACGCGGCAGGCGGTCAGAGCCTCGGGACGAACTCGAGGCCGCGCAGGGCGTCGAGGAGGAGGCCGGCGGCGCGGCGGGCCGAGAGCAGCCGCACGCCCTCGACCTCGAGGTCGGCGAGGACCTGCGCGACCCCCTCGGGCCCGATGTCGTCGACGAGGTCGACGCGCACCTCGCGGTAGGCCGAGCGCATCGCGTCGAGCTGGGCGTCGAGGTGGCGCACGGTGAGCCAGCCGAGCGCGACCGGGTGGCGCCGCCACGCGGGGTAGAGCCGGTAGTCGGGGGGGCAGTGGTCGAGCAGCCAGGCGCTCGCCCGGTGGTCCCAGCCACGCTCCCCCGGCGGCGGGACCCCCGGGGGCCAGCCCGGCGGACCTCCGGTGCGCTCGGCACCCGACGCCGAGCGCTGCCGCGCGGGCGATCCCGGGCTCCCGGCGCGCAGCGGAGGCGCGGCCGGAGTCACGGGATCGAACACGTGTTCGATCCTACGCCGGTTTCCCTCCGACGGGAGGCGCCATCGGAGACCTCCTACCGGCCCGGTAGGAGTTCGACCGCATCGTGGACCCCGCACCAAGCGATAAGGCAGCGTTATACATTTCATCACTGACGCTTTCCAGTCCTGCCGCCCCCGCGACCCACCCGAAGGACCATGACGACGCCAACCGAGACGCCGACCGGACGGGCCCTGCGCCCGCCGCGGGCCGGCCGGTCCAACGGCCAGTGGGCCGTCGACGGCCGCGAGCCGCTCAACGCCAACGAGGTGTGGAAGCAGGAGGACGGCGGCCTCAACGTGCGCGAGCGGATCGAGCAGGTCTACGCCGTCGAGGGCTTCGCCTCGATCCCCCCGCAGGACCTCAGCGGCCGCTTCCGCTGGTGGGGCCTGTACACCCAGCGCAAGCCGGGCATCGACGGCGGGAAGACCGCCCAGCTCGACGACACCGAGCTGTCCGACGAGTACTTCATGCTCCGCGTCCGGCTCGACGGCGGCGCGCTCACCCTGGCGCAGCTGCGCGTCCTCGCCGACCTCTCCACCGAGTTCGCCCGCGGCACCGCCGACATCAGCGACCGGCAGAACATCCAGTACCACTGGATCCGGGTCGAGGACGTCCCCGAGATCTGGCGCCGCCTCGAGGCCGTCGGGCTCCAGACCACCGAGGCCTGCGGCGACACCCCGCGCGTCATCCTCGGCAGCCCGCTCGCCGGGATCGCCGCCGACGAGATCCTCGACCCCACGCCGGTCATCGACGAGATCACCCGGCGCTTCGTCGGTGACCCCGAGCTCGCCAACCTCCCCCGCAAGTTCAAGTCCGCGATCACCGGGCACCCGAGCCTCGACGTCGTCCACGAGATCAACGACATCTCGCTCGTCGGCGTCGTGCACCCCGAGCTCGGGGCGGGCTACGACCTCTGGGTCGGTGGTGGCCTGTCCACCGCGCCGCGCCTCGCCGAGCGGGTCGGCGTCTTCGTCGCCCCCGACGAGGCCGCCGAGGTCTGGCTCGGCGTCATCTCGATCTTCCGCGACTACGGCTACCGGCGGATGCGCACCAAGGCGCGCCTGAAGTTCCTCCTCGCCGAGTGGGGCCCGCAGCGCTTCCGGGAGGTCCTCGAGACCGAGTACCTCGGGCGGGCCCTGCCCGACGGCCCCCCGCCGGCCAAGGCGTCCGGCCCCGGCGACCACGTCGGCGTCCACCTCCAGAAGGACGGCAACCACTACGTCGGCGCCGCACCGGTCGTCGGCCGGATCAGCGGCGACGTCCTCACCGGGCTCGCCGACCTGATGGAGGCCGCGGGCACCGACCGCGTCCGCCTCACCCCGCACCAGAAGCTCGTCGTCCTCGACGTCGCGCCCGACGCGCTCGACGACCTCGTCTCCGGCCTCGAGGAGCTCGGGCTCTCGGTGTCCCCCAGCCCGTTCCGCCGCCACACCATGGCGTGCACCGGCATCGAGTTCTGCAAGCTCGCCATCGTCGAGACCAAGGCCACGGCGGCCACGGCCATCGCCGAGCTCGAGCGGCGCCTCGCCGACGTCACCGACCGGCTCGACACCCCCGTGACCCTCAACGTCAACGGCTGCCCCAACTCGTGCGCCCGCATCCAGGTCGCCGACATCGGCCTCAAGGGCATGGTCGTGGCCGGCGCCGACGGCGAGCAGGGCGCCGGCTTCCAGGTCCACCTCGGCGGCGGGCTGGCCTCTTCCGACCGCGACGAGGCCGGCCTCGGTCGCACGGTGCGCGGCCTCAAGGTCACCGCCGCCGACCTGCCCGACCTCGTCGAGCGCCTCGTCCGCCGCTGGCTCGCCCAGCGGGCCACGGGCGAGACGTTCTCGAGCTGGGCCCACCGCGTCGACGAGGAGGAGCTCCGATGACGACCGCCACCACCACCGGGACCGCCCGGCACCGCAGCGTCGACGAGCTGCGCGCCCTGGCCGAGGAGGGCGCCCGCGAGCTGGGGCCGGACGCCACCGCCTCCGAGGTGTCGGCCTGGGCCGCGCGCACGTTCCCCGGGACCCTCGCCGTGGCGTGCAGCATGCAGGACGCGGTGCTCCCCGCGGTCGTCGCCGAGCACGCCCCCGGCGTGGACGTGCTCTTCCTCGACACCGGCTACCACTTCGCCGAGACCTACGGCACCCGCGACCAGGTCGCCCACGAGCTCGACGTCACGATCGTCGACGTCCTGCCCAAGCTCACCGTCGCCGAGCAGGACGCGCAGTACGGCCCGCGCCTGCACGACCGCGACCCCGCCGCGTGCTGCCGGATGCGCAAGGTCGAGCCGCTCCGGGCCGCCCTCGAGGGCTACGAGGCCTGGGTCACCGGAGTGCGCCGCGACGAGGGGCCCACCCGCGCCGACACCCCGCTCGTGACGTTCGACGAGCAGTTCGGGCTCGTCAAGGTCAACCCCCTCGCCGCGTGGACCTTCGACGAGGTCGTCGACCACGCCGTCGAGCACCGGGTGCCGGTGAACCTGCTCCTCTCCGACGGCTACCCCTCGATCGGCTGCGAGCCGTGCACCCAGCGCGTCGAGCCCGGCGAGGACCCCCGGTCCGGCCGCTGGTCCGGGTTCGCCAAGACCGAGTGCGGCCTCCACCCCTCATGACGTCCCCGACCCTGGCCGAGGTGCCCACCGTGACCATCGACGTGACCCCCGCCGCGTCCACCGACCTGCCCGTCCTCAGCCAGCTCGACGTCCTCGAGAGCGAGGCGATGCTCGTCATCCGCGAGATCACCGCCGAGCTCGAGCGCCCCGTCCTGCTGTTCAGCGGCGGCAAGGACTCGGTCGTCATGCTGCACGTCGCGGCCAAGGCGTTCTGGCCGGCCCCGATCCCCTTCCCCGTCCTCCACGTCGACACCGGGCACAACTTCCCCGAGGTGCTGGCGTACCGCGATGCCACCGTCGAGCGGCTCGGCCTGCGCCTCGAGGTCGCCTCGGTCCAGGACTGGATCGACGACGGCCGCCTGCGCGAGCGGGCCGACGGCACCCGCAACCCCCTGCAGACCCAGCCGCTCCTCGACGCCATCGCCCGCCACCGCTTCGACGGGGTGTTCGGCGGCGGCCGCCGCGACGAGGAGAAGGCCCGCGCCAAGGAGCGCGTCGTCAGCCTGCGCGACGACTTCGGCCAGTGGGACCCCAAGAACCAGCGCCCCGAGCTGTGGAACCTGTTCAACCCGCGGCACCGACCCGGGGAGCACGTGCGGGTCTTCCCGCTGTCGAACTGGACCGAGCTCGACGTGTGGCGCTACATCGAGCGCGAGGGCATCGACCTGCCCGGCCTCTACTACACGCACGAGCGCGACGTGTTCGCCCGCGACGGGATGCTCCTCGCCGCCGGCCCGTACTCGCAGCCGCGCGAGGACGAGGTCGTCGAGCGCCGGCGGGTGCGGTACCGCACCGTCGGCGACATGTCGTGCACCGGCGCCGTCGCCAGCGAGGCCGTGAGCGTCGCCGACGTCGTCGCCGAGGTCGCCGCCTCCACCCTCACCGAGCGGGGCGCCACCCGCGCCGACGACCGCCTCTCCGAGGCCGCCATGGAGGACCGCAAGAAGGAAGGCTATTTCTGATGTCGACGCTCCTGCGCCTGGCCACCGCCGGCTCGGTCGACGACGGGAAGTCGACCCTCGTCGGCCGCCTCCTCCACGACTCCAAGTCCGTCCTCACCGACCAGCTCGACGCCGTCGAGCGGGTGAGCCGCGACCGCGGCCTCACGAGCACCGACCTCGCCCTCCTCACCGACGGCCTGCGGGCCGAGCGCGAGCAGGGCATCACCATCGACGTCGCCTACCGCTACTTCGCCACGGCCAGGCGCTCGTTCGTCCTCGCCGACTGCCCCGGCCACGTCCAGTACACCCGCAACACCGTCACCGGCTCGTCCACGGCCGATGCCCTCGTCCTGCTCGTCGACGCGCGCAAGGGCGTCCTCGAGCAGACCCGGCGCCACCTCGCCGTCGCCGCGCTGATGCGGGTGCCGCACGTCGTCATCGCCGTCAACAAGATCGACCTCGTCGACCACAGCGAGGAGGTCTTCCGCACCGTCGCGCGTGACGTGCGGGCGATCGCCACCGAGCTCGGCATCCCCGACGCGCACGCGATCCCGGTGTCGGCCCTCGTGGGCGACAACGTCGTCGACCGCTCCGAGAACACCCCGTGGTACGACGGCCCGGCGCTCCTCGAGCTGCTCGAGGACCTCGCCCCGGCAGCCGACCCCGCCCACGAGCCGTTCCGGATGCCGGTCCAGCTCGTCATCCGCCCCCAGGGCGCGGCGCGCTCGCCCGCGCACGTGGAGTACCGCGGCTACGCGGGCCAGCTCGCCTCCGGGTCGGTCCGGGTCGGCGACGAGGTCGTCGTCCTCCCGTCGGGCCGGCGCACGACGGTGTCCGGGATCGACCTCGGCGAGCAGTCGCTCGAGGTCGCCGTGGCGCCGCAGTCGGTGACCCTCCGCCTCGCCGACGACGTCGACGTCAGCCGTGGCGACCTCATCGCCTCGGCCACCGACCCGGTCGAGCTGCGGTCGGAGGTGCCGGCGCTCGCGTGCTGGCTCGGCGACCAGCCGCTGCACCCCGGAGCCCGCCTCCTCGTCAAGCACGGCTCGAAGTCCGTTCTCGCGATGGTGCGTTCGATCGACGGTCGCCTCGACCTCGACACCCTGCGCCTCGTGCCCGCGGACCGGCTCGCGCTCAACGACATCGGTCGGGTCACCGTCCGGCTCGCCTCGCCGCTGCCGGTCGAGCCCTACAGCCGGTCGCGCACCGGTGGCGCCTTCCTCCTCGTCGACCCCGACGACGGTCGCACCCTCGCCGCGGTCATGGCCGACGCGTCGGCCCCGGGCGAGCAGCTGCCGTGACCCTGCCCGTCGGCCTCGACCTCCGCGGTCGCCGGGTCGTCGCCGTGGGAGGTGGACCGAAGGTCGTCGCGGCCGTCCGTGACGTCGTCGCCGCCGGTGGCCTCGTCGAGGTCGTCGCCACGTGGGTGTGCGAGGACCTCGCCGCGCTCGCCGAGACGGGTGAGGTCGCCTGGCGGACAGCGGAGTACGGCGGCCCACCCGACCTGTTCGGCGCGTGGCTCGTCGTCGCCGGCTCGGGCGACGTCGCCGTCGACGCCCGGGTGCGCGCCGATGCCGAGGATGCCGCCACCTGGTGCATCGGGGTCGGCGCGGACTCCGGTGCCGGCTCTGCCCACCTCCCGCGATCCGCGGCGGTGGCGCTGCCCCACGGCACCGTGACGGTCTCGACGCACGCCGGTGGCGACGACCTGCTCGCCGGGGACGTCACGCGCGTCGTGGCCTCGGTCCTCGAGGGGGGTGCGGTCGACCTGCGCCGTCGGGCGCCCCGCACCGGCATCGGGTGGGTCGCCCTCGTCGGCGGTGGCCCCGGAGCCGACGGGCTGCTCACCACCCGCGGCCGCCAGCTGCTCGCCACGGCCGACGTCGTCGTCGCCGACCGCCTCGCGCCCCGCGCCGTCCTCGAGTCGCTCCCCGCCTCGGTGCGGGTCGTCGACGTCGGCAAGGCCCCGGGCCGGCACGTCCTCGCCCAGGACGCCATCAACGACCTCCTCGTCACCGAGGCGCTGGCCGGCCGGGGGGTGGTCCGCCTCAAGGGCGGCGACCCCTACGTCCTCGGCCGTGGCGGGGAGGAGCGGCTGGCGTGCGAGGCGCGCGGCATCGAGGTCGAGGTCGTCCCCGGCGTCACGAGCGCCGTCGCCGTGCCCGCGGCCGCCGGCATCCCGGTGACCCACCGCGGCGTGGCCCGCGGCTTCACGGTCGTCACCGGGCACGACGAGCTGCCCGAGGTGCCGGCGGGGACCGACCACACGGTGGTCCTCCTCATGGGGGTCGGACGCCTCGCGCGCTCGGTCACCGCCCTCCTCGCCGCCGGCCGCCCGGCGGGCTGTCCGGTCGCCGTCATCGAGCGCGGCCTCCTGCCCGACCAGCGGGTCACCGTCGCGACGCTGGGTGACCTCGTCGCCACCGCCGCGGCCGTCGGGGTCGAGAACCCCGCAGTCGTCGTCGTCGGCGACGTCGTCCGCCTCAGCCCCGCGTGGGCCGCCACGCACGACGACCCTGAGCCGCCCCGGCCCCCGCGGGACGGAATCGACCAATAAATCACATCTGCCCCAGAGTCCCTGGGACAAGATCGCCCTCTTGGTCGAATCCGCCCCGGGAGCCGTGGGGCAAGATCGACCAATAGGTCACATCTGCCCCGTGGCGGCGGGACCCGTCAGCCGATGACGACCTCGATGCCGTCGGGCGCGATGACGCCGACGACGCCCCCCTGCGCGTCGACCTCGACGCGCAGCGGCTTACCCGCGACCCGCAGCCCCTCGACCGTGAGCGCCCCGAAGGGGGCGTCGGTCAACGGGGACAGGTGGATCCGGCCCGCGGGCACGTCGGAGCGCAGCCCGAGCAGCACCGACACGAGGGCCCCGGCGCTGGCAGCGGCCCACGCCTGTGGACGGCAGCTCGCGGGGTAGGGCGCCGGCCTCCCGAGCACGGGCTCGGCGCCGTAGAGCTCGGGCCACCGGTACCCGCTCGCCGCCGCCACGTCGACGAGCGCGCGTGCCACGGCGGCAGCACCCTCGACGTGGCCGCTGCGGGAGAGTCCGAGGGCGCCGATCGCGCTGTCGTGGGTCCACACCGACCCCGTGTGGTAGCCGATGGGGTTGAAGGCCGGGTTCGAGCGGGCGAGCGTGCTGATGCCGAGCGGGCCGAGGAGGTCGGGTCCGGCGAGGGCGTGCGCGACCCGCCGGCTCTCGGCCTCGTCGAGCAGCCCGGTGGCCAGCGTGTGGCCGATGTTGCTCCCGAGCCCGTCGACCGGGCGCCCCCTGCCGTCGAGCGCCATGGCCAGGAGCGCGGGGCCCTCGCCGCGGACCCAGAACCGCTCGCGCACCCGGCCGGCGAGGGCGTCGCCCCACGACCGCCACGCACTGCCGTCCTCGCCGAGGACGTCCTCGAGCAGGGCCGCCGCACCGTGCGCGGCCTCGACGGCGTAGGCCTGCGTCTCGACGAGGGCGATCGGCCCCTCGGCGATCCGACCCGCCGCGTCGCGCATCGAGTCGCCGGAGTCCTTCCAGCCCTGGTTCGCCAGGCCCGTCCCCGACTCGTCGAGGTAGCGGAGGAAGCCGTCAGGGCTGTCGGCGGCCGCGCGCTCCATCCAGCCGAGGGCGGCCCGCAGCGCCGGCGCGAGCTCACGGACGACGTCGTCGGACAGACCCCACCGCCAGGCGTCGTGGAGGACGCACACCCACAGCGGCGTCGCGTCGACGGTGCCGTAGTACACGCTCGGCAGGACCATGCCGCCCTCCGGGCCGAAGGCGGTGCGGCGCACCTCGTGGAGGATCTTCCCCGGCTCCTGAGCGGTCTCGACGTCCTCGACGGTCCCCTGTCGACGCGCCAGCGCCCGCAGCGTGCCGCGGGCGAGGTCGGTCCCGAACGGGAGGGCCAGGCGCGCCGCCCACAGCGAGTCGCGCCCGAAGAGCGTGAGGTACCACGGGGTCCCCGCGCCGGCGAAGACGTCCCCCTCGGCGAGGGGGTCGCGCATCGCCAGGTGCCGCAGGTCGTCGAGCGCGACCTCGACGGTGCGCCCGAGCCGGGCGTCCTGCGCGACGACGCGCACGCCATCGAGTCCGGCTGCGGCAGTGCCGGGCTCGGCATCGAACGGGGTCGGCGCCGTCCGGTCGGCGCGGACGTCGACGACGAGCTCGACGCTCCCCGCGCTGGGGACCTCGACCTCCCAGTGGAGCAGCGCGCCCTCGTCGTCCGCGGTCGTGGTGGCACCCTCGCCGCGGGCGAGGACGACGTGGCGCTCATCGCTCCAGGTGGCGCCCGAGCTTCCGGCGGTGACCGGTAGCCACGTCGGCTCCGCGGCTCCGTGCTTGACGTCGTACAGCTCCGCGCCGTCGCCACCGACCCGGACCTCCACCCGCGCGCGCACGGGCTCTCTCCAGCGGTTGCGGACCGTGACGGTCTCGCGCAGCCCGCGGTCGTGGAGGACCCTTCGACGAGAGATCTCGACGGTCGGGTCGGGGCCGGGATCGCCCAGGTGCCGCGCCACCCCGTAGGTCTCGGTGGTTCCCCCGGTGCTGGCGGCGGCGACGGCGCTCGGACCGCGGCCGTCGAGGGTGAGGCGCAGGGTGTGCAGGACCCGGCGGTCGTCGACGAACAGTCCCGTCGCCTCACCTCCCGTGGCCGTGGCCGCGACGTCGCCGTCCCTCAGCGACAGGCAGGTCACCGGCCCGCGGACCGCCACCTCGAGCTCGTGCAGCCACGGCTGTCGGGACCGCGGGGGGGTCGGTCGAGGGTCTTGACAGGGCGCGTCGGACGGATGCACAGTGACGACCCTAGCCATTTGATCGTTCAAATCAATGCCCTTCCCGGTTTGAACGTTCAACCCACCGTCGGTCGGCTCCCGCCCGGCTCGGCACGGTCGAGGAGGACCGGATGTCGCAGCAGTCGCACGGCGCGCGCATCACGATCCACGACGTCGCCCGCGCCGCCGGGGTGTCGCGACAGACGGTGAGCAACTCGGTCAACAACCCCGAGCGGGTCAGCCCCGACACGCTCGAGCGGGTCCTCGCGGCCATCGACGAGCTCGGGTACCACGCGTCCAGCTCGGCCCAGTCCCTGCGCAGCCGCCGGGCCGGCGCGATCGGGCTCGAGCTGCACACCCTGGGATCGCACAACGCGACGACCGCTCCGGTCCTGACGGCACTCAGCGTTCGCAGCGCCTCCCACGACTGCCACGTCGTCCCCTTCGGGTCCGACTCCGGCTCACCGATGTTGGAGGGCTACCGGGCGATGTGGGCGCGGCGGCTCGTCGACTCCTTCATCGTCACCGAGACCCACCACGGCGACCCGCGCCCCCCGTGGCTCGAGGCGCACGGGATCCCGTACTCCTCGTTCGGCCGGGTCTGGGACGACCCCACCTTCACGCGCTGGGTCGACGTCGACGGGTCCGCCGGCACCCGCGCGGCCGTCGAGCACTGCCTCGACTCGGGGTACCGCACCATCGCCTACCTCGGCTGGCCCGAGGGCTCGGTCGTCGGCGACGACCGACGCGCCGGCTGGGCCACCGCCTGCGAGGCGTCCGGGTCCGCCGTCCGCGGACCGGAGGCCACGGCCGAGCAGGACCTCGACGCCGCCTTCGCCGCCGCGGCGCCGCTCGTCGACCAGCTGGGCCACGGCGACGCCGTCGTCTGCGCCTCCGACGTCCTCGCCCTCGGCGTCCACCAGGTGCTGGTCCGACGAGGCCTCGAACCGGGCCGCGACGTGGGGGTGGTCGGGTTCGACGGCTCCGAGACCGCACAGATGCACCACCTCACCTCCGTCGCCCAGCCGTTCGACGCCATCGCCGAGGAGTCGCTCCGGCTCGTCCGGGGGGCCCTTCGCGGTGAGGGCTCCCCCGCGGCTGGCTCTCTGCTCCTGCCCTCCCTGCGTCCCGACCGCAGCACCGTCCTCCACCGAGGCCCCGCCGGCCCACCACCTCCGCCCGCCACCTGACCCCACCGACCACAGCACCGTCCAGCAGCGCACCATCCGACGAAGGAGTCACCATGACGCGCACCACCCGCTCCGCCGCACTGGCCCTCGCCCTCACCGGGGCCCTCACCCTTGCCGCCTGCGGCGGTGGTGGTGGCTTCGAGGACGAGCCGTCCTCCAGCGCACCCGCGTCCGCGAGCGGTCCCGCCCAGCTCCAGATGCTCATCGCCTCGTCCGGCGACGCGGAGACCGCCGCGGTCAAGGCCGCCGCCGACGCGTGGGCGAAGAGCTCGGGGAACACCGTGACGGTGACCGTGGCCAGCGACATGCAGCAGCAGCTGGCCCAGGGGTTCGCCAGCGGCAAGCCGGCCGACGTCTTCTACATGGACGCGTCCCGCTTCGCCGACTACGCGAAGAACGGCAGCCTCTTCCCCTACCAGCTGGAGGACAACGACGACTTCTACGAGTCGCTGCGCAAGACCTTCACCTACGAGGGGAAGCAGTACTGCTCCCCCAAGGACTTCTCGACGCTGGCCCTCCAGATCAACACCGACTCGTGGGGCAAGGCCGGGCTCACCGACGCCGACGTCCCGACGACGTGGGACGAGCTCGAGGCCGTGTCCAAGAAGCTGACGACCGACGGCCAGGCGGGCCTCGGCATCGGGGTCGGCATCGACCGGCTCGGGGCGTTCGTCGTCCAGAGCGGCGGCTGGTGGCTCAACGACGACGGAACGGCGGCGTCGGCGAGCACCCCGGAGGTCACCCAGGGCCTGGAGTACGTCCAGAAGAACGTCAAGGCCGGCAACTTCCAGATGTCGAACCAGCTCGACTCCGGCTGGGGCGGTGAGGCGTTCGGCACCAAGAAGTCCGCGATGACCATCGAGGGCAACTGGATCAAGGGCGCCGCCAAGAACGACTACCCCGACCTCAAGTACAAGACCGTCGAGCTGCCCGCCGGCCCCAAGGGGAAGGGCACCCTGCAGTTCACCCAGTGCTGGGGCGTCGCCGCGGACTCCAAGGCGCAGGCCCAGGCGGTCGAGCTCGTCAAGGCGATGAGCACGGTGGAGCAGCAGCTGGCCTTCGCCGACGCGTTCGGCGTGATGCCGAGCCGCCAGTCCGCGGCCGAGCAGTACAAGGCCAAGTTCCCCGAGGACGCCCCCTTCATCGCCGGCGGCGAGTACGGCCACGGCCCGATCAACGCCCCCGGCATGGAGCAGGTCGTCGCCGACCTCAACTCCAAGCTGGAGAACTTCGGCGGCGCCAACCTGCCGGACGTCCTCAAGACGTTCGACACCAACGCCGGCGCGGCGCTGGGCAAGTGAGCACCGCCGACTCGGCCGTGGGGTCCGGCACCAGCCGGGCCCCACGGCGGGGGCGCCGCGGCGGCGGTCAGCGCCAGTCGGTCGCCGGCTGGCTCTTCGTGACCCCGACGCTCGTCATCCTCGGGCTGTTCCTCGTCATCCCGATCGTCATGGCGCTGTGGGTGTCCTTCACCGACTGGACCGGTCGCGGGAGCCCGTTCTCGTCCTCGGTCGGCTTCGTCGGGAGCGACAACTACCGGGCGCTCCTCACCGAGCAGGGCCTGTCGCGGCAGGACTTCATGATCTCGCTGCGCAACACCTTCTACTACGTGCTCGGCGTCGTCCCCCTGCAGACCGTGATCGCCCTCGTCCTCGCGATCATCGTCAACCAGCGCTTCCTCAAGGGGCGCACCTTCTTCAGGACGGCGTTCTACTTCCCGTCCGTGGTGTCGTCGGTCGCCATCTCGCTGGTGTTCCTCTTCCTCTTCACGGGCACGGGTGCCGTCAACCGCTTCCTCGCGATCTTCGGGATCGACGGGCCCACCTGGTTCTCGGACCCTCGGGGCCTGATCCACCTCGTCGGGGACGGGCTCGGCCTGTGGAGCGTCTCGGCGCCGCCGGCGGCCCTGGCCGACACGCGCGTGCTCAGCCTGCCCCTGTGGGAGTGGATCAGCGGGCCGTCGGTCGCCCTGTCGGCGATCATGCTCCAGGTCATCTGGACCACCGCGGGCACCTTCATGCTCATGTTCCTCGCCGCGCTGCAGGACCTCCCCAGCGAGGTCGAGGAGGCGGCGCTGGTGGACGGCGCCAACCGGTGGCAGCGCTTCCGCGCCGTCACCGTGCCGCACCTGCGGCCGACGATCCTCCTCGTCGTGACCCTCGGGATCATCGGCACCTGGCAGGTCTTCGACCAGATGTACGTCATGACCCAGGGCGGTCCCGCGAAGACGACCCTGACGCCGGCGTACCTGTCGTACACCGCCGCGTTCCGGCAGCAGCAGTGGGGTGAGGGCGCGGCGATGGCGTTCCTGCTCTTCGTCCTCATCTTCGTCCTCACGACGTTCCAGAGGTTCGTCCTGCGCGACCGCGACGAGGCGGCCCGGCGCAAGGCGGAGCGGGCCCAGAAGCGCGCAGCCCGAGGGAAGGTGGCGGCATGACCCAGACACCCAGTGGCGACTCGCTCGCGCCCACCGCCCGGGCCGTCGCCACGGCCGACGTCCCCGCCACCCGGGCCCCGCGGCGGCGCTCCGGCGACGACGGCACCACCGTGACCCGCAGCGGACGTGGCAAGAAGCTCGCGGTCTACACGGCGCTCGTGGCCTTCTCGCTCGTCTACATCTACCCCTTCGTGGTGCAGGTCTCGACGTCGCTGAAGACCAACGGGGACGCCGTCGACAACCCCCTGGGCGTGGTTCCCAACCCGCTCACGACCGCTGCCTTCGAGCGGTTGGCCGACACCGACTTCCCGCTGTGGTTCACCAACTCCGTCGTGGTGACGGTGTTCGTCACGCTGGGCCGGGTGTTCTTCAACTCCCTGGCGGGCTACGCGCTGGCCCGGCTGAAGTTCCGCGGTCGTGAGGCCGTCTTCACCGCGCTGCTCGCCGTGCTCGCGGTACCCGGCATCGTCCTGCTGATCCCGAAGTTCCTCGTGCTCAACTACCTCGGGATCTACAACACCTATCCGGCACTCATCGTGCCCTTGCTCGTCGACGCCGCGGGCGTGTTCATCATGAAGCAGTTCTTCGAGTCGATCCCTCCCTCGGTCGAGGAGGCGGCGCGCATCGACGGGGCCGGGACCTTCCGGATCTTCTGGTCGGTCGTGCTGCCGATGGCCAAGCCGGCCGTCATCACGCTGACGATCCTCGCGTTCCAGGGATCGTGGAACGAGCTGGCGCACTTCATCATCGCCACCAACGACCCCTCCCTCTTCACGCTCACGCGCGGGGTCGGGCAGCTGACGTCCGGCGGGTTGGGATCGGGCAACCAGTACCCGATCTCGATGGCCGCGGCGCTGCTCATGACCATCCCCACGGCGATCGTCTTCGTCGTGTTCCAGCGGTACTTCACCCAGGGGGCGAACGCGGGCGCCGAGAAGGGCTGAGTCCCCCCGAGCCGCCGTCCGGTCCACGGACGGTCGGGCAGGGCGGAGCCGGGGTCGGCGTCTGGTCGCACCGACCCCGGCCGAGCGGGGCGACGAGAGTGTCCCGCTCACGGTGGTCGCCGGGAGGTCAGCCGGCGACCACCGCCCTCGGCCGCGAGGCGCCGAGCAGGAGCGCCCCGAGGAGGACCAGGGCCAGTGCGGCGGCGAGCAGGGGGGCCGCCTCCGCACCGGTGCGGGCCAGGCCGTCCGCGGTCGCGACCCGGCTCACCGTGCGGGTCGAGGCCGACCCGCTCGAGGAGCCGGCCGGCGTCGCGTCGTCCACGACCTCACCGGGACCCGAGGTGTCCACCGGGTCGGCGGGGTCCGTCGGGACGCCCGGGTCGGTGGGGTCCACCGGCACGGACGGACCGGTCCCGCCGGGGGTGGTCGTGCCACCCTCGGTCGAGGCGTCACCGACCACGCTGACGGCGTTGCCGCCGACCGTGACCGGTGCCGTCACCGGCGCGGTCGCCTGGTTGCCACCGAGGACGGAGTCCTCGCCACCGGTCGTGCCGCCACCGGTGGAGCCACGGGAAGGCGCTCCCCCGGAGGTCGTGGCGCCGCTGGAGGTCGCGTCACCGACCAGGCTGACGGCGGTGCCGCCGACCGAGACCGGAGCCGTCACCGGCGCGGTCCCCTGGTTGCCACCGAGGACGGACTCCTCGCCCGAGGTGGACGCGTCACCCGCGTCGGCACCCGCACCTCCCGAGGACGCGGTCTGCGCGCCCTCGGTGTGCGAGTCCCCCACCACCGACACCGCGGTGCCGCCCACGGTCACCGGGGCGACCACGTCGGCGACGGCCTGGTTCCCCCCGCCGACGGAGTCCTCGCCGGAGGTGTCACCGGTCTGCACCGGCGCCGCGTCCTCGGCCCCCACCGCGGTGGTGGAGTCCTCGCTGTCGGAGTCGCCGACCACGGAGACCGCGGTGCCCGAGACCGTGACCGGGGCGGTCACCGCGACGACGGCCTGGTTGCCGCCCCCGGCGGAGTCCTCGCCCGACGTCGTCGAGGACGAGCCGGCCTTCCGGGACGGGCTGCTCGACGAGGAGCCCGAGCTCGAGGAGTCCCCGAGGACCGAGACGGCGCTGCCCGCCACGGTCACCGGTGCCTCCACCGTGACGACGGCCTGGTTGCCGCCGAGGACGCTCTCGACCCCGGTCGTGTCATCGGCCTGGGCCTGGGCGGAGAAGAAGATCCCTCCGCCGACGACGAGGGCGATCTGGAGCCCTCTGCGCATGGATGCATGCATGGTCTGTCCCTTCTGTCTGATGTGGGTCGCCCGCGACGGTGCGGGCACTGCTCGGACGGCGCCTCACGTGGGGCGCCGGAGCGGCATCAGGCAGGTCGGGACCCCAGGTCCGCGACGGGACCGGCGTGGGGGCGCCCGACGGCGAACCGCGGTGCGAGGGAGAAGATCTCGGGGCGCAGGAGCACGAACGCCAGGCCCAGCGCCACGAGCAGCAGGGCCGTCGTCGACCCTGCGCCGGCGCTCGGTGCGAGGCCG